>CAVYLG010000007.1:0-239628 GCA_963769315.1 Candidatus Omnitrophota bacterium | reverse complement strand
AGGCGCGCCTTACTTCGTGATCTACGAGGGACCAAATTATCGGTAGTAATGTCCCCTGCCCCGATATCTTCACCAAGGGCTAATCGGACTATAGTATTTACGTATTGTGGTTTCATAAAAAAGATCCTTAACCGATCGTGTCATTGCGAGGAGCCCGCAGGGCTACAAAGCAATCTTTTTACTTTGATCATCGGGTCCTGTCCCGGACCTGCTATTAAGGTGCTTCTAATTGAACTGCATAGCCATCTTGGCTGATACCGATATGTTTTTCTGCTAAAATTTGACGTATACCCCCTATTACTTGCTCGGCGTATATGGAGTTACCAAAATAAAGGTCACGCAATAAACTCCAGCCTAAAGCAATGTTGTCAAATTTCTATACGCAGAAAAACATATCGGCATCAGCCCTCTAATGCATCAATTTCGAGCACTGCGAGTGTCCGGCATGAGGACCAATCTCCTACGAGTGTCCTGTATGAGGACTATGAGGACCAAGCCACCCGCCGCAATATTGTTACGACAAATTAGCTAAAACACTTTCAAGGTCTTTAACTTCCTTATTTAAAGAATCCAGCCGCTCTTTTTCTTTTGCTATGATTTCTTCAGGGGCTTTAGAAGTAAAATCAACATTGTTAAGACGGCTATTTAAGCCATCAATGGCTTTCCTTTTTTGAACAATATCAATACTCATACGCTTTTTTTCTAAATTTAAATCAATTAAACCTTCCAAGGGAATAAAGATCTTGATTGAACCCACCAAAGCAGTAGCAACGTTTGCTCTGATCGGAGCAAGCTTTGATGAGGTAATATCAGCTATATTGAAGATGCGATTAAATAATTCCCGATTTTCGTAACTCGAAAATTCTTTCAAACGCGCCAAACGTTTGATATCAACAGAATTTTCTGATAAAAATTTATCCAAAGAGGAATCAGCGGGAATATAAAAAACATCTACTGTTTCGTTAGGTTTGATATTCCATTGAGCACGGATATTTCGAATGGCACTGATGACATCAATCATCGTTTGCATCTGTGCTTCTGCTTCTTGATCGATCAATTTCTCCTGTCGTTTAGGCCATGGTGCTAATGAAAGGCATTCGTCCTTTGAATTCATCTTGCTGTAAAGCTCCTCGGTGACAAATGGAATGAACGGATGCATCATTTTCAATGAATTCTTAAGGACAAAAAGGGCGGTTTTTTGAATATTGGGATCACCGAATCTGGTCTTAATCAATTCCAAATACCAATCGCAATAATTGCCCCAGAAAAAGTCTTGTATCAAAACTTCAGCCTCGGAATAATGAAATTTCTCAATCGCCTCATTGACCTTACCCAAGGTTTCATAAAAACGAGTAACAATCCAGCAGGAAGGAAGATCAAGATCGTTGGGCTTCAAATCTTCATAATCGCCTTTAGATAAACTATCCGTACAATTCATAAATACCAATCGCGAAGCATTCCAAATTTTATTGGCAAAATTCCGTCCGATTTCAAACTTCTCTTTGGAGATAAAAATATCCTGGCCTGAATTGATGATTAGGCTAAAACGTAAGGCATCAGCCCCGACCTCATCAATAACGTCCAGAGGGTCAATGGCATTGCCTAAGGATTTAGACATCTTTTTCCCTTTGGCATCGCGTACCGTCCCATGGATAAATACGTCGGAAAAAGGCTTGTCCCCCATAAACTCATAACCCGCCATGATCATACGGGCCACCCAGAAAAATAAAATTTCAGAAGCGGTCATCAAGGTGCTGGTGGGATAAAAATATTTTAAATCCGCATTGTCCTTGGGCCATCCCAGGGTGGCAAAAGGCCAAAGCCAGGATGAAAACCATGTATCAAGCACATCCTCATCCTGCCTTAGTTCAACTGATTTGCCATGTTTAAGTTTTGCTTTAGCCCTGGCTTCCTCTTCAGACTTAGCCGTAAAATAATTCCCTTCTTGGTCATACCAAACAGGAATGCGGTGCCCCCACCAAATTTGACGGGAAATACACCAATCGTGGATGTCTTCCATCCAATTGGTATAAACCTTGGACCAATGCGCCGGGTAAATTTTAATTTTCCCTTTTTGTACGGCTTCCAGGGCCGGTTTGGCCAAAGGCTTCATTTTCACAAACCATTGCTTGGACAAATACGGTTCCACCATGGTTTCACAGCGGTAACAATGGCCGACGGCATGTTTATGGTCTTCGATCTTGACCAGTAGACCTTGCTCCTGCAGATCAGCAACTATTCTCTTGCGAGCTTCAAAACGATCCAAGCCTTTATATTTGCCGCCCTGCTCATTGATACTGGCATCCGGGTTCATCACATTGATCATAGGTAAATGGTGCCTTTGGCCCATCATAAAGTCATTGGGATCGTGAGATGGTGTCACCTTTACGGCACCGGTACCGAAGTCAGAAGCCACAAAATCATCCGCGATAATTTTGATTTCACGATCCATCAAAGGTAAAACTAAAATTTTATCAATCAATCTAAGGTAACGTTCATCTTTAGGGTTAACAGCAACCGCTGTATCTCCCAGCATGGTTTCGGGACGGGTTGTAGCTACGATAACAAAATGATCGGGAAAATTTTTAAAGGGATATTTTATATAGTAAAGCTTGCCGTTTTTCTCTTTATGTTCAGCTTCTTCATCTGAAAGCGCTGTCTGGCAACGCGGGCACCAGTTAATGATGCGCTCTCCGCGATAGATCAAACCTTTATTATGCAATAATACGAATGCTTCTTTAACGGCATTACTATAATCATCATCCATCGTAAAACGGGTGCGTGACCAATCGCAGGAAGAACCTAATTTTTCCAATTGCTCGATGATCGTATTGCCATATTCCTGTTTCCAGGCCCAGAGGCGTTTAAGAAATTCAATACGACCTAATTGTTGACGGGCTTTACCTTCCTTAGTCAATTGTTTTTCAACCACGTTTTGGGTGGCAATGCCTGCATGGTCCGTGCCCGGCATCCAAAGCGTCGGAAATCCTTTCATCCGTTTGTAACGGACCATGATGTCCTGCAAGGTATTGTTCAGCGCATGTCCCATGTGCAGAATGCCGGTCACGTTGGGCGGTGGGATGACTATAGTAAATGGCTTTCTGCTGGGATCAGGTTTTACATGGAAGATGTTCTTGCTCTTCCAAAATTTCAGCCACTTACTTTCCGTTTCCTGCGGATTATATTTTGAGGATAGTTCCATCTAATTTCAACTCCCCTAGCCCCTCTTTAAAAAAAGAGGGGAAATAATGGGATAAAGTATATGTCTGTTAAAGATGAACAGCTATTATGTGTGAGGAACATTTGGAATTTTTTGCCGCGGAATTTACCATGTCTGCGAAGAATTACAGCGAGGACGCCGCGTATGCCCTATCGCGATAGCGGCCAAGCTGTAAACTGAGCAGACCGGCAAAAATATTCCGTTCCGAATCACATAATAGCTGTTCATCTTCTTACATCAATGTGTGGTTGCCCCCCGGGCAAGCCCGGGGCACCTTATAGGTCAAATTTCATTTGACCTAAATCCAGGGCTTCTTGATACTTAATGTATCTTCGTATCACACCCTCGTCAATGCCGACACTTGAGACAAAATACCCTGTCGACCACATGATTCCTTTTCCCTTATACGCTTTTTCAAATATCCGATACCGTTTACACATTAGCCCGGCTGTCTTTGCTTTCAGAAGCCCTATTACTTCCGATACCGAGTATTTCGGCGGAATCACCATCATCATGTGCACATGTTCCTTCTGCACATTGATCTCTTGGATCTCTATCCCCGGCATTTCCTTGGCCTGACGAAACATCTCTTTCTTCAGATGATCCCGCAGCCCTGGATTAAAAAGCTTGAGACGATATTTTGTCACACATATCACGTGGTACTGCAATCGGTATACACTGTGAGTTGTTTTCCTTACTTGCATCCCAACAGTATACCAAAATATCGTCCTTTGTCATTCACCCCCAGGCAAGCCTGGGGAGCCCTGGCCTGCGGCTGCCTGTGGTTGCCCCCCGGGCAAGCCCGGGGCACCTTATAGGTCAAATTTCATTTGACCTAAATCCAGGGCTTCTTGATACTTAATGTATCTTCGTATCACACCCTCGTCAATGCCGACACTTGAGACAAAATACCCTGTCGACCACATGATTCCTTTTCCCTTATACGCTTTTTCAAATATCCGATACCGTTTACACATTAGCCCGGCTGTCTTTGCTTTCAGAAGCCCTATTACTTCCGATACCGAGTATTTCGGCGGAATCACCATCATCATGTGCACATGTTCCTTCTGCACATTGATCTCTTGGATCTCTATCCCCGGCATTTCCTTGGCCTGACGAAACATCTCTTTCTTCAGATGATCCCGCAGCCCTGGATTAAAAAGCTTGAGACGATATTTTGTCACACATATCACGTGGTACTGCAATCGGTATACACTGTGAGTTGTTTTCCTTACTTGCATCCCAACAGTATACCAAAATATCGTCCTTTGTCATTCACCCCCAGGCAAGCCTGGGGAGCCCTGGCCTGCGGCTGCCTCTGGATTCCCGCTTTCGCGGGAATGACAATAGAAGAATTATTTCTTATCCTTCAATAATTTATACTCGATGCTATCAACCAGCGCTTCCCAGCTGGCCTCAATGATATTTTCATGCACACCTACCGTTGTCCAACTATCATGCTGGTCCTGAGATTCAATCAAGACACGCACCTTCGCACCGGTGCCGTCTTTCGTGTCCAGAACACGGACTTTATAATCAGATAGGCGCATCTGGGCCACTGATGGGTAGAATTTTGTGAGTGCTGTACGCAAAGCCCGGTCCAATACTTCCACCGGACCATGACCTTCAATCGTTGCCATTTCATCATGGCCGCCGACTTTAAGCCTTACCGTAGCCCCTGCCAAAACAGAACCATCCGCCTTTCGTTCGGTAAATACTTTAAACCCTTCCAGTTGATAAAAAGGCTGGTATAACTTTAAACGGCGCTTCATGAACAGTTCAAAAGAGGCGTCCGCCCCTTCGAATTGATAACCCTGATATTCCTTTTCCTGAAGTTCCTTCATAATTTCCTTGGCTTGAGGAGAATTTTTATCAAGAGAGATGTTCATTTTCTGCGCTTTAAGGACGATCGGCATTTTACCGGCCAACTCTGAAGTCAAGAGACGACGATGATTACCCACCAATTCCGGTTCAATATGCTCATACGCCAAGGGATTCTTAAGCATGGCATCAATATGCACCCCTGCTTTATGGGCAAAAGCTGAATGCCCGATAAAAGGTTGATTATTGGCCAGGGTATAATTGCTGATCTCGCTGATATAATAGGAGGTGTCCATCAACATTTTGATCTTATTGTCAGGGATAGAAGTTTTCTTCATCTTAGTGTGTAGGATTCCCATGATCGTGCACAAATCCGCATTACCGCAACGCTCCCCCATGCCGTTAAAGGTCCCCTGCACTTGCACACAACCGGTATTGATGGCAACCAGGGAATTGGCCACGGCCAATCCTTGATCATTATGGGTATGGATACCTAGCGGTTTTTTGATCTTCTTTTTCACATCTTTGATGATCTTGACAATTTCCTCCGGCAAAGTGCCGCCGTTAGTATCACATAAAATAATGCAATCAGCGCCACCCGCTTGCGCAGCTTCAATAGTTTTTAAAGCATATCTGGGATTGTTTTTATAGCCGTCAAAAAAATGCTCGGCATCATAAAATACTTCCCTTTTATTCTTCTTTAAAAAATCCGCCGATTCCCGGATCATCTTCAAATTTTCATCCAAAGTCGTTCTAATAACATCGGTAACATGCAAATCCCAGCTTTTGCCAAAAATCGTTACCGTGGGTGTTTGACTTGATACCAACTCTTTAAGATTAACATCATCCTCGGGTTTGACACCAGCCCGACGGGTGGAACCAAAGGCCACCAGACGGGAATTTTTAAGTTTTTGGGTCTTCATCAACTCAAAAAATTCTTTGTCCTTGGGGTTAGAACCGGGCCAACCTCCTTCGATATAGTGGACACCCAATTCATCGAGCTTATGAGTGATCTTAACTTTATCATTGACGGTATATGATACCCCTTCGGTCTGGGAACCGTCCCTGAGTGTCGTATCGTAAATGGTTATTTTTGACATATCAATCCTTAGGTTATTTCGATGTCCCTTTTTAAATTTCCTCTAATTTAAATGCTTTATGCAAAGCCTTGACTGCTTTATCCGCCATATCTTGCATAATAATACAAGAAACGGAAATTTCGGAAGTTGAGATCATTTCAATATTGATCTTATTGTCCGCCAGTGTCGAAAACATTTTCGCCGCAATACCGCTATGCGAACGCATGCCGGACCCCACCAGAGACACCCGCGCGATATTCCTGTCTTCTAATATTTCACCTGCCCCAATTTTATTGCCGATAATTGATGTGGCCTTAATGGCTTTATGCAGGTCCCCTTTAAGCACGGTGAATGAAATATCGGACAATTTATCATGGGGTACATTTTGCACAATGGTATCCACGTTAATGCCCTGTTTGGAAATTTCTTCAAATATTTTGGCGGCAATACCGGGTTTATCCGGCACGGAACATATGGTTATTTTGGCTTCATTTTTATTGCAAGTGATCCCGCGAACTGTAACTTCTTCCATTTTTTCATTTTCTTTGGTGATCATGGTGCCTTCCTCCTTGGAAAAACTTGAACGGACGTGTAATGGGATATTAAATCGTTTGGCCACCTCAATAGAACGCGCCTGCATCACTTGAGCCCCTAAAGAGGCCATTTCCAACATTTCTTCGAAGGTAATACTCTTTAATTTACGGGCTTCCTTAACGATGCGGGGATCAGCGGTGTATATACCGTCGACATCAGTATAAATTTCGCAAACCTTGGCCTTCAATGCCTGGGCCAGCGCCACTGCGGTCAAATCCGAACCACCGCGGCCAAGGGTGGTGATCTCATCATTGACGGTAACTCCCTGATAACCGGCCACAATAACAATTTTATTGTCTTTGAACGCTTTATTGATGCGTTTACCGTCAATGGTAATGATGCGCGCCTTGGTATGGGTCCTATCGGTTTTAATACCTACCTGGCTTCCGGTAAATGAAATCGCATCATGTCCCAATTCTTTGATGGCAATAGCCAAAAGCGCACAAGAAATTTGTTCACCGGTGGATAATAAGCATGTCCATTTCACGCTCCGGAGGATTTTTGCTTAAACCCAACGCCAAAGCCTCCAGCTCATCGGTCGTATCACCAAGCGCTGATACCACCACTGCGATATCGGTATTTTTATTTTTATAAGTAATCACCCGTTGAGCGACATTTTTAATGCGGTCTATGTTGGCTACTGAAGAGCCGCCAAATTTTTGTACAATGATCTCCTTTTCCATCTTATTGCTCACTCCTCATTTTAAGAATTCGGCCTTGATAAAAAGAATCCCATCATTTCCTGGCCGCTTTTAAATTTTAAACCTACACCTGCCGCTTCTTTTTCCGAATAAGTCTTGATACCATAATTCTTGATACCTTCCCCCCACATCACAAAAGGAACAGGTGATCTGATCATGAGTGCGTTTAGCCACCGGGGTTGGGTGGTCAGGACAAACTAATATTCTGACACCTTCAGGTTTTTTAAAGGATTTAATCATAGGACCGACGATTTCCCGATCAAAACGTTCGCAGCATAGTACCTTTGCCTTCCAATCACCGTTGTGCCCTGCTTCGTCAGTCGCTTCCACATGAACATATACGAAATCATGCTTTTTTAAAGAATTCAAAGCATACTCAGCCTTGCCTTTATAATTGGTGTCGTAGTAACCATTAGCACCCGGGACCTCAATGACTTCCAACCCAACCAAGCGGCCTATGCCATTGACCAGATCCACTGCAGAGATAATCGCCCCGCTTAATCCATAATGATCTTTAAATAAAGGTAAATGAGGAACGTGCTCCCTGTCCCCAAAGCCAAATCATATTTGCCGGATTTTCTCCTGAATCTTCGCGTATTTTGTTGATCTGGTGCATCCCCAGAATTTGTTTAGACTTATCCATGATTTTTAACAAAATATTGTTTTGCGGCCCTGTCGGCAAATGGGATTTGATCGGCCGGTCAATAATATCATGGGGCGGCGTTGTCTTAATTGCCAGCATACCGTGGACATTGATGGTTTTAAGAACCATTAAATGGCGATAACTCTTCCCCGGATAAAAACGTACATCCGGCCAATCAATAGCACGCTCTAAATACTCTATAAGATTTTTGGCCTCATCGGATGATATGTGCCCTGCGCTGTAATCGACCATTTTTCTGTTTTTAACGGTGACCAAATTACAGCGGAACACCACTTCATCATCGTTGAGCTTTATCCCTAAGTTAGCTGCTTCCAGGGAAGCTCTCCCGGAATAATTTTTTTTAGGGTCATAGCCCATTAAGGCTAAATTACCGATATCCGAACCCGGAGGCATGCCGTCAGGAATGGTTTGTGTTAAAGCGGAAAAACCATTTTGCGCTAAATAATCCATGTTGGGAGTTTGGGCGGCCTCCATGGGGGTTTTCCCTCCCAATTCTTTTAAAGGCTCATCAGCCAAACCATCCGGGACAAGAACAATGTATTTCATCATGATTCCTAGGTCATCTGATCCCCGCTTCTTGCATTCTGCAAGTATGAAGCAGGGCGAAGGATCTTAAGAGGTCTTGAGATCCCTGCCTGACCGGCAGGCAGGCTTCACTTCGTTGGAGGATGACAAAAGTTTTACTAATGATTTTGCTATTTTTTGTTTATTGTTTGTTTTCACTAAAATATCGCCGTCCGCATTGACGATAAAACCTCGATACCCCCCGGTCAACGAATTAGCTACGGCCAAATCACAACCCGATACTGTAAATAAGGATTTTACCGTTTTAAAAATATTCTTAGGGTTTAAATTTGATCCCAATTTAAATCCCACTAAAAAACTCTCAGGACTTAGACGCTTGATCTTATTAATAAGTTTCGGGGTGGAGACCAAATTCAACGTCAACGCTTTATCAGATGATATTTTCCTTTTAAAAACCCCCTTGACTTTAAAATCAGAAACTGCTGCCGCATGCACGATAATATCGTATTTTTTTAACAATTCTTTTTTAAGTACATGGGCCAATTCATCAAAAAAACGGTATTTGATGATTTTAATTTTTTTATCAGCCAATGCATGTGTCGCAGGGCCTTCAATGACAGTAACTTCCGCGTTCATCTTCCTGAAGGCTTGCGCTATCAGGTGTCCCATCTCGCCGCTGGAAACATTGCTGATAACACGCACATCATCGATAGGGGTCCAGGTAGCTCCGCAAGTGACCAGCGCTTTCAATATCTTCATAGACCAATGAGTTTCAAAATATCTTTTTTGTCAGCCTTCACCAGCTTAGGCTCAGGCAAATCTTTCATTGCTGTTTGAGGGTCTTTAAGGCCATGTCCGGTAACCGTACACACCAGGCGTTCTCCCTGATGACCTTTAAAATATTCATCTTTTGCTAACTTGATGACCCCTGCCACCGACGCTGCAGAGGCTGGCTCTACAAAAACCCCTGAAAATGCCGCCAATTGATGATAGGCTTGTAAAATTTCTTCGTCCGTGACCGCGTCAATCAAACCGCCGGACTGATCGCGGGCCTCAAGGGCCGCTTTCCAACTAGCCGGATTACCGATACGGATGGCGGTAGCAATCGTTTGGGGGTTTTCAATAACATGATTATGCACAATAGGGGCTGAGCCAGCCGCCTGAAAACCCAACATCTTGGGCAAGGTCCTTGATTTCTTGGCTGTGCGATATTCTTTATACCCTTTCCAATAAGCCGTAATATTACCGGCATTGCCGACAGGAATAGCATGAAACTCAGGCGCATCCCCTAAAAAATCGCAAATTTCAAAAGCTGCGGTTTTCTGACCCTCAATACGATACGGGTTTAAAGAATTGACCAATTCAACGGGATACTGCGTTGTAATTTCTTTGGCCAACCCAAGGGCATCGTCAAAATTACCTTCAATGGCAATCACCTGCGCTTGATGGATCATTGCTTGGGCCAATTTTCCCATGGCAATGTTGCCGTGAGGGATAAGCACCACGCATTTGATTCCGGCACGGGCTGCATAAGCAGCGGCAGAAGCTGAGGTATTGCCGGTCGAGGCGCACATGACAATCTCAGAGCCTTTTTCACATGCCTTAGAGATCGCCATGGTCATGCCGCGGTCTTTAAATGAACCTGTCGGATTTAGACCTTCATACTTTAAAAAAACTTGCAGGCCCGTAAGTTTATTTAAAAACTCCGCAGGGATGAGCGGAGTATTGCCCTCATATAAAGTGACAATCGGGGTCTGGCTCGTGACCGGCAGATATTCCCGATAATGATTGATAATGCCTACCCAACGCATTAAAGTTTCTCCATACGTATGGCCACGGGTTTTCCTTTGACAACGGCCAACTCGGCGATTTTTTCCAGAGCTTCCTTGACCTCGTGCTCATTGGCTTGATGGGTTAATATGACAACCGGAACAGTAGAGCCCTTGTCTTCCTGTTTTTGGCTCACAGAAGCAATAGAAATATTGTGCTGTCCAAGGACCGTCGTGATAGAAGCCAAAACTCCCGGTTTGTCAATAACCATAAAACGGATATAAAATCGGGTCTCAACCTCCTCGATTTTGCGCAAAGACAGGTTCGCTACTTCATCGGCAGGATTAAAAGCCCAAATGCACGCCGGTGCATCAACGCGAATACCCAAATTGATAAGGTCCGCCACGACACCCATGGCAGCGGTCATCTGCCCCGCACCCTGGCCTTCAATAAACACATTCCCCAAAGGGTCCGAATCTAAAAAAATGGCATTGTCCACACCATTGACGGTTGCCAGCCCATGGTCCTTAGAGATCATGGTGGGATGGACACGTACATCCAATTTATTGCCGATCTTCTTGGCAATGGCCAAAAGGCATATGCTTAAATTCAGGCTTTCCGCAAATTCAATATCATCCTGGGAGATATGGTTGATTCCCTCAACATAAATGTCTTTTACGTTAACGAATTTGCCCATTGTAATGAACACCAAAATGGCCAATTTATAAGCTGCATCCATGCCGCTAATATCCAGAGTGGGATTGCTTTCTGCATACCCTTTTTCCTGGGCTTCCTTAAGCGCTTGGGCAAAAGTCAATTTATATTTAGACATAGCCGTCAGGATATAGTTACAGGTCCCGTTGATGATCCCGTAAACCCCGTTGAATTTATTACCGGCCATGCCCTCCGTGATGGTGCGAATGATAGGAATGCCGGCCCCCACCGATGATTCAAAAAGAATACTGCATCCGTTGGCATCGGCTTCTTTAAACAATTCCAAGCCGCATTCGGCAATTAAGGCCTTGTTGGCCGTCACCACATGTTTTTTGGCCCTTAAAGCACCCAGGACGATTTCTTTGGCCGGCGATAAACCGCCGATCAGCTCAACCACCACATGGATATCAGGGTCTTTAAGAATGGCCTGGTAATCCGTTGTCAAGAGCGTATGCTCTAAAACAGGATTTGGTTTCTTAGATATGTTACGGTCACAGATGGTCTTGATAAAAAAATCTGTTTCATATTTTTCACGCAAAAATTTCCTTCGGTTTTTAAGGGCCTTAACCACTCCCTGCCCCACCACCCCGTAACCAATCAAACCGATATTTAAGCAATCCATAAGCTTTTATCCTTTAGGTTCCGTTTGACCTTCATTAGCCTTACTGTAATTCTCGATTTTTTCAAGCATGGTTAACACCTGCTTGGGCATTCCTTGAAATTGTAACCGGACTTCATAAATCATATCAGCAATCTTTTCTTTACATCCTAAGACGACGCCCGTCAGGCGGATAGAGTCTGTGATAAAAGGGGTTTTCAAATCAATCATCACAACCGCCCCCTCTGTTAAAGGACGTGTCGTGGAAAAGTTCAGGCCTCCCTTGCTGACATTGTTTACCTGAGAAACCTCATGCATAGCCGTTGATTTACCTTTCTCATGAAAGGTAAGAATGAAATTACGGTAAATGCGTAAATTATTACGACGTTCTTTAAATGATTTATTCATACCTTGTCTTCAATTAAAAATGGTCGGGACGGTGAGATTTGAACTCACGACCTCTTGAACCCCATTCAAGTGCGCTAATCCAACTGCGCTACGTCCCGGGCCAGTAAGCTTAAAAAACTAAAAGATTAAAGATTATACACGAAGAATCCCAACGGGGAAAGGAAAATTGGGTACATTCAAGTTTCTAACGCAACAATTCCGAGAATTTTTCATGAGGCGTCCGCCATCCTAATGCCTTGCGTGGGCGGTCATTTAACTCATTCTGTACTTCTTTAAGCTGGGCTTTGGTAAATTTGGACAGATCAGTTCCTTTAGGAAAATATTGTCGTAATAACATGTTGGTATTCTCATTTGTCCCTCTTTCCCAAGGCGAGCTAGGATGCGCGAAGTATACTTCTATATTTGTCTGTTTAGTAAAAAGTCTGTGTTCTGCCATTTCATGGCCCTGGTCATAGGTTAATGTCTTTCTTAATCCCTCGGGCAGTTGATGGAACTCTTGCGCATACGCTTTGCGTACAGTCCGGGCATATTTATTCTCTAACTTAACCAAGAATGTCATGCGCGTTGTCCTCTCAACGAGGGTTCCGATTGCTGATGCATGGCGACCTCCCATAAGCATATCTCCCTCCCAATGCCCAGGAATAACACGGTCTGCAACTTCTTTGGGACGCTCCTCAATACTTAAATAATCTTGAATTGGCCAACTCTTCCGACGGTCTGATCTGTTCTTATACCTATTCTCATGGCCTCGCCTTAAACAAGAAGCCAATTCACGTTTTAATTCACCACGTGGCAGAACATAGAGATAAGAATAGATTGTTTCATGTGAGACTCGCATATCCATATCGTCAGGATACAAGATAAGCAGCCTTTTAGCAATTTGTTCTGGTGACCACTTCCTGTTTAAATAAAGTAACACTTCTTTGCGTAGTGTTGGATTCCTATCAAGTTTACGGGTCTTATGATGCTGGCGAAGAATCTTATTACTTCTTTGTTGAGCAAAAAAAGCGCGATAATATTTTCGATCAACAACACATCGATTAACTTCACGAGTGATTGTGCTTGGATGTCTTAGGAGAGCTTTTGCTACTTCGCGTAGGCTAGTACCTATGGCGATTTTTCGAGAGATTTCCTCTCGTTCTAAAACGTTAAGTCTTTGATATTTAGCCATCTGCAACTCCTTTCTTCTGCTATTCTAGCAGATTAAAAGTGTTGCATTAGACCCTTGAACCTATATTGGCGCCTTGCAAATGTGAGAGTTACAACACCTTATGAATAAAAAATTCTAAACTCCGACCAAACCTGCCTTCGTAGGCGCTTTAAGTCCCACCAACGGCCAAATGCTTGTGACCGGTGTTATCCTAAAAATAACCGGTGAAAGGCTGTCAATGCCTTCACGCCTAACGCGCTCAATCATGGCAGGGTCGATGTTCATTTCAACACCATTACCATCTTTACTGACCTTCCATTGCATACCGCTGGATGTATTTAAGTCGATACCGCCAGGAGCTAATGCTGCTTTATCAGAACCGCCCGGTATACTTCTTGGCGATAGCGATCCATTGGGAGTTTGGAACTTCGTTGTTTTAGGTCTACTCGTATATCTTAATTTAGCACCAATAGTATCAATTCTAACTGGGTGAGACCCTCCTTCTCTCCCCATTATTATCGTCATCGCCGCGTCAAAAGTTATTTTTTGAATAATATATGAATTGTTTTCATAGTTCACAACTGGCACGTCCATGGTAAAAATATCATTCTGCCTCACTGATCCTGATTGACCATGAATAATGACCGCTCCACCTAATTTCAATTGATATTTGTATACCTTACCTTTTCTAACCTCAAAAGTCAGTTCTTGCAATTGACCTTTGATCTCTAAAACCCTCCAGACCGTAACTAGCTTGAATTGTGATACGTTTACCCATCGCATCTGCTCTGCCAAGAATTTCTCTTATAAAATTTGGCTGATCTTCTATCTTAAATCCTTGATCCAATAATTCCTGTTTAACTTTAATCGTCATCGCCGTGTCGATGGGAGCTTTTGCGGAAGCTGGAAGAATAATAGGGGAAGGCTTCTTTCTAACCAAAACCCCCGTTTCTTCGGATGAGATGACAACACTGACTGTTGAGATTTCAGGTTGAAAAGAAACTTCAGCGCGAAAGTTGCTTTGATTGGATCCCAAATATTGCAGTAAGAAACCCTCTAGATCCGACGCCCTATTACGCAACAAATCAAAAGACACGACCTGTGCCGTATATCCACGCTCTTTTTGCTCAGGAGAGGGAGGGAATTGGAACACAGCCGTAATAAAATCCTGAACTTTAAAATGCTGAAAAACTTCCGGAGAATATAGATATCCCGGCAACTCGGCTGTTGTCTTCGAAACAGGACTGTTCATCGCCAGATCAACAAGCTGAACAGTTAATTCTTCGTTTTCCTTTGCTACAGAATTTCCATAAGCTGATACATGAACATAGTTTCCATCTACAGTAAGAAAGATTTTATTGCTACCGACACGCAATTCGGCATTTCTTCCGATTATTTCTTCACTGTTTTCTCGCCCATTAGAAACGATGATTCTCTGTCTGGTTCTTTTTAGTAGAAAAGCACCCCTTTTAACGAATACAGATCCTGAATATCCATAAAATTTTTGCACAACCACCTTATTTTGATCATTCAAAGAAATATCAACAGCCTTTTTACCGTCAATAAAAATCGGGTGTCTTATCCCCTCTTTTAGAACAATTGTATCCGCTGCTTTAGATAATTGTTTTGAAATCATTAATTGATTATTATGATTGACCGATAAAAAGACTTTTTGTCCAAAATTTCCAGGAGATGAAATTTCTAATTCAACCCCTAATGCTCCCTGTGTCAGTGAAAAAGTTATTTCATTTTCTCTTAACAATTCCGGAAGACCGGCATCAATTGGCACAGTCGTCATCGCCACGTTCGAAATTGCTTTAGTCGCGGAAATGACCATAGCTTCGTCGAAGTGCATGCCTAACGATAAACGTTCCTTGGCCAAAGCTTCGGTTAATGCATCGAGCTTCCTTTTCCCAAAATTATGAGCTCCAAGCAATTCTTGTGGGGTCTTTCTTAGAAGATCTAACAATGTCTTGACGTTAATAACATTAAAAACGTTCTTCATGC
Organism: Candidatus Omnitrophota bacterium; assembly: GCA_963769315.1. Lineage (GTDB taxonomy): Bacteria > Omnitrophota > Gorgyraeia > Zapsychrales > Fredricksoniimonadaceae > JABDGZ01. Next base: position 224,377 of record CAVYLG010000007.1, on the reverse strand, counting down.
CAGTTTTTATACTTCTACTAGCAATAACATGCTCATCCACAAAGTTATCAGCTTTAATTGTTGCTAATCTTTGTCTTAGTGCATACAAGGAGCCCTCCGCTTAAAGCCTGCCTTAGATCCTGCCTTTATTTGAGCTATTTGGAAATCTAGATTTCTTAAAAATCCTTCCAAAACATGTTTGAAATATTCAACTAGATTCATCTGTCCAATCTTGGCTTCTATTGTCCACTGATGTAAACCTTCCAATTTTTCTGGTCTTAAATCAAATGATTTACTCACTTCGCTTTGTAATGCATAAAGAACGTCTGTCAAATATGGCGTTTCCTGCTTATAAGAAACGATAACTACCCTTTTCTTAGTATTGTTGAGTGCAGTTGGAGGTATTTCTTTTAATAAATACCTGATCATTTCTTGAACTTGATGCAATGGTAACTCTCTCTTATGCACGCCATTCACTGGCAAATTTTCAAATTCAACCATCGGCTGCACAATCATCGCCGCGTCAGGCCGCAGAATTCCCTTAAATTCAATTGTGTTTTTGACATCCCCTATACGTTTAGGTTCCAAGTATGAATATTCCCCGCTCCTAGTAAAAATATGCATAAATCCTAAAGAAATTTCAAAAAACATAAAATCATTTAGATTTCTTCCCAACATTTTTAAATGATTATCAACTGCCTGCCATATGCTTAGGTCCGGCTCCAAACGAGGATCGATGGAGAAATTGACATGCCTTGATTGGGCTTGAGTCTTCAATGTTTCATCGACAAGGTACCTTTCGGTCGATTGATAATCCGGAGTTATTATTCTGCCATCGTCCAAACTGATGTCACAATGCCCCCCTGATCCTGGCCGTGGCAAAACCACATTTATAATGGAACCCCTGATCCCCTCAAAAGACACTTCCATACCTTTTTTGATGACAAAACCAGATCCCTTCGTTTCTGTCGCGGTATCTGAGGTCATCGCCGCGCTGAAGGACTTGGGTCGGACAATTTTTGGAGTAAAGGTAAACGTTTCAAATTTAAACACTCCGTAAATACGTTGACGTCGCATTTCTTGGGCACCCACCGCAGGATTAATTGTAACAGTAAGCATCGCCGGAGACGCAGCTCCTTCACCTAAAATACCACCGGAAAAATACTTCCTGGGAATTGTTTCACCGCTTGCTAAATTAATGTCTTCCTTAATATAGTTAAATACGCCCTTTTTATATGCCGTTAAATATTGCTGATAAATCTGCTCTTTAACGGTTGGGTCCTTTAAATTGATACCCTTGACCTTAGATTTATTCGCATATACTTGATTCAACAACGCTGCTTTAAGGTTTTTCTTATACCAGCTGGAAAGAATAATGGAATTGAAAATTTGGCGCAAATTAGCAAAATTCTTGCCTGTATTGACTTCTTTTTCAAGTTCGGGAAGGATAACTGAACGGACGATCTGGCTGGCTAAGGCGTGCCCGGGTTGCCCCTGGGTTGCTTTCGCATTCAACCCTAGTTCGCTTGGCAACGTGCTTGGGGACACGTTCTTTTGTTGTTCTTTATTGAACATGTCCCCTGGTTGGCCTTGGTGTTTGGACAATGCCAAATAATCCTCTTCCAGCATGACTTTCAAATGTTGATCCACCACAAAGGCTGTTTGATTATGCTCAAATACTTCTGCTTGGTCAGCCATGATCCATACTTTATTAAAGGTATTGACCGGCACCTGGGTTGTGCCATACATTTGCTGGGCTTTGGCATAGACTTTGTCCCAAAAGGTCTTACCTATCTGTTTTCCCGGGTAAATCAGTGATGCGGTGATTTGTTTTAAAATATAATCCTGCTCTAGAAGGTCTCGGCCCATATCGGTTTGACCCAACGCTTCAGGGATCATTCTGTTCTTTTCATATGGACTTAGATTGACCCACACATCTTTGTCAGGAATGGCAAGACTGGCTAGAAAATACTTAATGAGCTTTTCGCCTTCTTTTTTAAGCGGCTCACCGGATATTTTGTCCTGGCCAACATCTATAATAAAATCGAACAGAAAAGGATTGTCTTTGTGAACGGTCAAACCCTTGATCATGACCGGCTCATAGGCAGGGCTTAAATTGACCATGGTACCGGGTACGGGCAAATCTAAAACTGCATCCGCGTGAGCATTAGGCAGAGGGCCTAAAGTAGTCAGGCAAAAACAAATAATAACGTTTAAGCTTAAAATTTTTTTAAACATGATAATTAGCTCCTTATAATTTTAAATTCTTTTAAAAATAAAAGAGATTCAACCCTTGGGCAGGTCTTATAGTGATAAAATTTGCGAAAGGAATAATAACAATTTTGCACAACTTTGTAGAGAAAGCGCTATCTTTGAAAGGATAACATATATTTAGGGGTTGTCAAATTAGGCAAGCTTTGTGATGGCCACATAACCTATTGAAATTCATATAGTTATGCGCAATATAAAAGAAATCTAATTTTTTTCTAAAATTAATCTCTCAAATATGGGATTGAGCCCTAACAAATTTCTAGTGCAGTGGTTGGCTTGGATAAAACAATTCTCCATAATTGCTGCTTGTGGGACCTAAATAATCCTGCGCAAGAGAGAAGATAATATTCCCACATCCGATAAAATCTCCGGTCATACTTTTCTTTAAGACAGGGCCATTGATCAATAATATTATGAAACCAGGCTATCAATGTTTTATCATAATCCCCTGCCGCATTCTGCCATTCCTGCATGATAAACAAACCTTTGATGGAAGTTGCAATCTGCCCCATAGAAGGAATGCTGGCACCGGGAAAAATATATCTATCCAGCCACGGATCAAAAGCAATTGAATCTTGATTGCCTCCGATGGTTTGTAATACAAAAAGCCCTTCGTTTTTTAAACAGGCATGGACAACTTCCATATAGGAGCGATAATTTTTTGACCCTACATGCTCAAACATCCCTATAGAAATGATACGGTCGAACTGTTCATCGAGGTCTCTGTAATCCTGTAACCTTATCTCTATGGGAAGGCCAAAGCATCTCTTGCGGGCCAAGGTGAACTGTTCTTGGGAAACCGTAATACCGACGGCCCTGACATTATAATGTTCAACGGCATATTGAACAAAACTCCCCCAACCGCAACCGATATCCAAAATGCGCATACCGGCCTTAAGTCCTGCTTTTTGGCAGATCATTTCCAATTTTGCTTCCTGGGCTTCATCAAGGTTACGGGCATTCTTCCAATGGGCACAGGAATAGACCATGCGTTTATCCAGCATCCTTTCATAAAGGTCATTGCCAATGTCATAATGATGTTCGACGTTCTTAAACGCCCTTTTCTTGACCTGTAAATTCAAAAACATCCCTTTTAATATATGTAAATTGAAATACCATGGATATTGCAAATCACCGGCCATCTCGGCAAGGCTTAGTTTATAAAACAATTGGTCCAAGGCCTCACAATCCCACCATCTGTCCATATAGGCTTCACCTAAACCCAGCGAGCCTTGCATTACGACTTTCCGGAAAAACCCTTCATGATGGACCTGTATGTCCCATGCCCTTTCTCCATTGATTTGGATATCTGTTTTTTTTAATATCCGTTCAAATGCGTTTCTAAAATAATCGGACTTAGAATTTGCCTCTCTAGAAACCGGCAGTAATGTTTCCTGCTGTTCTATGGTTTTAAATTCGGCCGTTCTCATATTTTATCCTTAATAAATTAAACAAGCTTGGAACATATTTTAAGACTAAAAGGGTGAGATTGTCAATTTTTTGTAAAGGCGGGAGCCTCCAATTCAGTGTTACCTTTTATACAATCCTATCAACTGTGCCTTTGCCAGAATATGCCCTCCCATGGCACGTTCTAAATCTATTTTAGTGATCCCTTCATTTAAATCGAGTTTCCGGTCAAGCGCATATATTTTAAAAAAATACCGATGCGTGCCCGACGGCGGACAAGGCCCCCCATAATTCTGTCTGCCAAAATCGTTGATTCCTTGGCGGCCGGGAACACTATTTTTTTCTATACGGTTAACAATAGGCATATCAAAAACAACCCAGTGGACCCATGTTCCCATGGGAGCATCAGGGTCATCAACGATTAATGCCAAGCTTTGCGCTTCTTTAGGGATATCTTCAAGACTTAAGGAAGGATTAATATTCGCCCCCTGACAGGAAAACTCCTTGGGGATAAAGGTATTATCTCCAAATTCAGGACTGGTTATCTTCATATCTGTTCCTCCTTCTTGGGCAAATGAGATCCTTAAGGCACCTTGCCATCCCAACAATACCCCACTCAATACCAGACTCAAAATAATCAACAGTCTTTTTATTCTGATACTCTCCCTCCAATGAAGTCTATTGGCCTATATTTCAGCTTTCGAATATAATACCTCAATCGATCCGAACGGGCAAGTTCTTGATTTTGGGCGGATGTGATAGACTGGTGGAGATTAATTCAAGGCTTCTATATCTTGAGGATTTTCGATATTGGATACATTAATGGCAGGATCAATACGCCGGATAAGACCTTTGAGGACCTTGCCGGGACCGATTTCTATAAAATCTGTAATTCCCTGAGAAGCAATATACTCTACACATTTGACCCATTGGACCGAGTCTGTGATCTGCCTGGCTAAATTCATACGGATCTGCTGAGCATCCCCATGGGGTTGGGCAGTAACATTGCTCAGTACAGGAATAGTTGATGGGTTTATGACAACATCTTTTAAAATGCCCGCGAATTTTGACGCAGCCGAAGCCATCAACGAAGAATGAAAAGCGCCGCTCACAGCAAGGGAATAATTTTTTGCCACCCGCGGCTTTGATCGCTTCAATGGCCGCATCCACCTTTGCTTGTAGACCCGTGATGACAATCTGCTCATGAGAATTAAAATTAGCTATCTGAACGCCTGTTTGACGGCAAATCTCAACAAGCTTATCCTTATCAAAACCAATCACCGCGGCCATGGCCCCCTGATTTTCTTTGGCGGCCTCTTCCATGAAAGCGGCGCGTTTTTGCACTAAACGCAAAGTATCGGCAAAATTCATGACGCCTGAGGCGGCCAATGCGGAATATTCCCCTAAACTTAAACCCGCGGTAAATTTTACAGAAATATTTTTATATTTTTCATGGGCCTCAAAAGCTTTCAAAGCCGCCATACTCATCGTTAAAATAGCCGGCTGGCAATAGGCGGTGGAAGTCAATTTCTCTTCAGGGCCTTCAAACATCACCTTGGTCAAATCATTCGCGCAAATTTTATCAGCTTGCTCAAAAATAGCTTTGGCTGCGGGAGAGCTCTGAAAAAATTCCAAACCCATCCCGACCTTCTGCGCCCCTTGGCCGGGGAATATTAAGGCTACATTTTTCATATTACCATTTGATCACATTGGCAGCGCTGACTAAGCCGGCACCAAAGGCCACTAAAACCACATTGTCGCCTTTTTTAATTTTTTTGGATTTTCCGGCTTCATACAAAGCAACGGCAATGGAAGCGGCCGACATATTGCCGTACTTATCAATATTGATAAAAATCTTTTCTTTAGGAATGTTTAATTTTTTAGCTACGGCGGAAATGATGCGGTCATTGGCCTGATGCGGCACAATACAATCAATATCTTCTTTTTTAATTTTGGCCTTTTTTAAGACCTTCTCAATCGCATCCGCCATGGAATTAACAGCTATTTTAAAAAGTTCCTGGCCCTGCATGACCACATAAGGCAATTTTGTATAAGCTGTTTTGTCCGGATTAAAAGGACTTCGCACTCTCTTCAGCAACAACCTGCATCAAATCGCCCTGGTCACCAAAAGCCTGTAAAAAATCAGCTGTAATGCCTCCTGATTTGACCGGCCCTAAAACACAAGCCCCTGCCCCGTCGCCAAACAAAACACAAGTGTCCCTGTCTTTCCAATCGATCAAAGTCGTGAAACGCTCGGCCGCGATCACCAAGGCACGACTTGGCCAATACCTGTTTGAATATATTGTTTGGCCGTGGTTAAAGCATACAAATAACCCGCACATGCCGCAGAAACATCAAAAGCCGCGGCTTTTTTGGCCCCGATGGCTTTTTGGACTTTACAAGCCACCGACGGGAAATTGCTATCAGGAGAGATGGTTGCCACAACGATTAAATCAATTTTTTCTGCGGAAATTTTCGCGTCTTTAAGCGCCTCAACAGCGGCTTTAGAGGCCAAATCACTGGTTTTTTCATGCAGGGCAGCGATACGACGCTCTTTGATCCCGGTACGGGTGCGGATCCATTCATCGGAAGTCTCTACCATTTTTTCCAAATCGAAATTGGTGAGCTTTTTTGAAGGTAAATATGCCCCTAACCCAAGAATACCGACTTTAACCATTTTTGACCATCTCTTCCTTGATCTTCTTAAGAACATTATGCTCAATCTGCTTCTTTGGCAGCAGCGGATGGCATTTTTGATCGCCTTAGGAGAAGAACGGCCATGACTAATAAGCACCAAACCATCCACCCCTAATAAAGGAGCCCCGCCATACTCAGAATAATCCACACTTTTTTTGGCTTCACTTAAACTGGACTTTAATAATATCGCGCCCAAAATAGCTATAGGATTTTTTTTAATTTCGCGTTTAAGCAATTTACCGACAGATTCAATCAAACCTTCCGCAACTTTTAAAGTGATATTACCGACATACCCGTCACAAACAATGCAATCCGTCTTGCCCGTAAATACTTCATTGGCCTCAATATTTCCGATAAAAAGAGGTTCTTTTTCTTCAAGAATCTTGTGCGCTTCTTTTTCAAGACCTGTGCCTTTGCATTCTTCTTCACCGATATTAAGCAAACCAATGGAAGGTGTCGGGACGGCCCAACACCGACTGCGCGTAAACCTTGGCCATCTTGGCATATTGCAGCAAATGCTCCGGCTTGGCCGCGGTATTGGCCCCCACATCAATGATAAAAGTAAATTTCTTTAAAGAAGGGAAAATGCATCCGATACCGGGACGGTCCACACCGGGGATCATGCCTAAAATAAAGGTGGATGCGGCCACACAAGCACCGGTATTGCCGGCACTGACAAAAGCGCCGTAACCTTCTTTTTTCAAAAGGCCCATACCAACGCTGATGGATGATTGGCGTTTTTGACGGATGACAACCGTTGCCGCATCATCCATGGCCACCACTTCAGGCGCATGAACAATTTCAATCAGGTCTTTAGGGTAATTGATATTTCTTTAGTTCTTCTTCGATAGCGTTCGCTTAGACCCACCAACGTAACGCATACCTTATATTCCTTAACAGCGTCCACTACCCCGGCAACTACATTCTGGGGAGCAAAATCACCGCCCATGGCGTCAACGACTATCTTCATGAGATATCCTCAATTGACTGTATACTTCGATGACACAATTATTGCTTGGATTTAGCAATTTCGACAATCTGAGTGCCCTTGTAATAACCGCAGAAAGGACATACGCGATGAGAAAGCACCGGTTTAGCGCATTGGGGACAGGCGCGTAATGAAGCCACGGTCACCTTCCAATGCGTACGGCGCTTACGGCCGCGTGTTTTAGAATGTTGTCTTTTTGGTAAAGGCATTTGATTCTCCTTTATTAGTACTCCGCGATTTATCGTTAGACGGGGCTACTTATTTACATTTACACTTCTCTATGTTTAAATTCGCCCCGCATTTGGGACAAATACCTTTGCAATCTTTACTGCACAAAACTCTGGCAGGATTGGCCATGATTATTTCCTGGCGTATTTCCTCGCCTAAATCAATATATTCGATGCTTCGGGTTGATCTCAAAATCAAATTTATAAGACCGCTCTTCCGTCGAATGATAATTCCTCTAAACAACGCGCGCACATATAGCCGAACTCAGCCTTGATACGCGTATCGGCAATAATAAAATTATCCACCTTCTCTAAATGCGCTTTGACATTCAACAAAGACCTTATATCAGCTTCTTCGGCAGATAAACCAATGTCTTCCTTAGGAATGCTTTGGTCAATGTCAAGACCGTTGGACGGGTATGTCCCTGACAGAAATTTTAATCAAAATTCCCTGCCTTGCTTGCAGTAGTTATTTTAGATCGATCGCTTTATTTTCTCTTTTAATTTGCGCTCGACGACTTTGGGAACAAAGGAAGATATATCCGCGTTTAAACTGGCAATTTCTTTCAAAAGGCTCGACGAAACAAACGACACATGTTCCGACGGCATTAAAAAGACCGTTTCAATATCTTCCGCCAAACGGCGATTGGTCAGCGCAATTTGAAATTCATAATCAAAATCCGAGGTCATGCGCAATCCGCGGATAAGCACATTGATTTTTTTCTTGCGCGCATACTCAATGACCAAGGCATCAAATGTTTCAACAGATACATTTTTAATCCCCTTGGTGACTTCTTTAAGAAGCTCTACACGCTCCTTAATGGTAAAAAGAGCTTTTTTACTGGTGTTATCAGCCACCGCCACAATCACATGATCAAAAATACGCGCAGCCCTTTGGATCACATCCAAATGACCGTTGGTGACCGGATCAAAACTGCCAGGATAAATTGCCCCTTGCCCTTTTATCATTATATTACAACCCTTTGTAATAACATCAGATATGATGAACCGTAACGCCTTTGGGTAAGCACCTTAAAATCTTCCGGAATTTCAAGTTTTTCGGAAGCTTTCACGCTGAATCATGACCAAACTTTGAGGGTGTAATATATCACGTGAGGTTAGCAGTTTCAAGGTTTTTTTGGCCAGTTTCCGGCCATAGGGAGGGTCAAAAAAAACAATATCAAATCGTTTTGCTCCTCGGAAAGGCGCTTAACAGTGGTAAAGGCATCCGCATGGATTAAAGAGAAATTGCCCCCAAGATCAATGCCTAAAAGTTCACAATTTTCCTGGATAGTTTTAGCGTTTAAATCATTATGCTCTACCATAACCACCTCATCAGCGCCCCTGGAAATGGCCTCCAGGCCCACAGCACCGCTTCCGGCAAAGAGCTCCAGGAAGCTCAAGCCGCTTAAATCATGGCCTAATATATCAAAAATGGCCGCGCGCAAAACATTCTGCGTTGGCCTGATGCCTGCAGGCATGTAAAAATTCCGCCCCTTATATTTTCCACCTAATATTTTCATAGCATATTACGTTTTTGGAAACTAATTTTTTTGACACGGTGGTCTTCAAACATTGTTTCCAAAAACTATCTCTATCGTAATTAGCCTGCTAATATTAAATCTAAATATTGCGGATAACGTTTTTTAATGGTTTCCTTGATCAAACGATGCTCCCCTGTATTTAATTGGGGATCGCTTTGGGTCAAAATAATAGCATCTTCACGGGCTTTTTCCAAGATTTCGATTTGAGTGATGGGATTGGACATTTTTAGCTCATTAAGGCCATGCTGATGACGGCCGAAATAATGCCCGGGACCGCGGATTTTTAAATCCTGCTCCGCGATTTTAAATCCATCCGTTGTTTGGACAATAGCCTCAAGCCGCAATTTGCCCTCCTGGGTCAAAGGGTCACCTAACAAAACACACATGGCATTTTGCAGCCCCCCGCCCGATGCGCCCGCGCAGTTGATGCAATTGGCTTAAACCAAAACGCTCCGCATGCTCAATGACCATGACATTGGCATTGGGGATATCAATGCCCACTTCCAAAATGGTCGTGGCCACCAGAATATCCAGTTCATGCTTTTTAAATTGTTCCATCACCTCATCAGCTTTCCTGACGGCTCATTTGGCCATGCACCAGCCCCAAACGCAAACCCTGAAATTCAAACTTTTGTAAATGGACAAACATGTCTTTAGCTGCTTTTAAATCCAATTTTTCACTCTCATCCACCAAAGGATAAATAATATACGCCTGGGTCCCTTTAAGCACCAGCTCTCTGACCTTCTGATAAACCGCCTGGGCCTTGAGCAAAGGGAAATGATAGGTTTTAACCACCCCTCGCCCGGGAGGCAATTCATTGATCACAGAAACATCAAGGTCCCCGTAAAGGGTCAAACATAATGTCCTGGGAATGGGGGTCGCTGTCATGATCAAAATATCGGGATTAGCTGCCCTTAGCTGAAAGCAAGGCGCGTTGATTGACCCCGAATTTATGCTGTTCATCAATGACCACAAAACTTAAATCTTTAAAAGCAACGGTCTCTTCCAATAAAGCATGCGTCCCGATGATTAAATCAATGTCCCCTTCTTTGAGCCTTTGATAGATCGCTTTTTTTTCTTTCGCGGGAATGCTGCTGATCAATAACGCCGTCTTTAAATCTTTAAATATCCCCTGCCCTAATAATTTCTGAAAATTCAAAAAATGCTGTTGGGCCAAAATTTCCGTCGGAGCCATGATGGCCGCTTGTTTTTTATTTTTCCATGCCACCATACACCCAAAAAATGCCACCACTGTCTTGCCGCTGCCCACATCCCCCTGGACCATACGCAGCATGGGACGGTTTTGGGCCATGTCCGAACTCATATCCGCAATGGCTTTATTTTGCGCGCCCGTTAATTTAAAAGGAAATGAAGCTTTGTACTGCTCAATTAAGCTGTTATCGATCTGATGAGCAATGCCTGTTTTATGCACTATGCTAAAACGCCTTAAGATCACGCAAATCTGAAATAGAAAGAATTCTTCAAAAGCAATCCGGTCAATGGCTTTTTGCTGATGGATCAGCGTCGGAAGGAAAATGTATCTGGCGGATGCTTTGAGCTAATGGGATTTAAATGATGCTTATGGCGGACTGTCTGGAGGAATAATGTCCTGCAATTGCTGGGCGTAAAGATTTAAACAGGTATCCATCAATTTACGCAAATAACGCTGAGTAATGCCGCGGGTCAACGGATAAACCGGGACAATGCGGCCCATATTCAAACTGCGGTCTTCGGCCGAGATAAGCTCAAAATCCGGCACCACCATTTGCAGGCGTTTGTTAAAAACATCCACCCGGCCGTATAAAACCACTTCCTGGCCTCTTTAAAAATTTGTCCAAATAAGGCTGGTTAAACCAAACACAACTGATCCTTCCGCTTTTATCCCCTATGGTCACTTCAACCGTACGGTTTTTAGAATAAAAATTCCGGCGGCAAGTTAAGACTTGCCCGCAAATGGTCTGGGTTTCCCCACTTCAAGCATGGCAATAGGTGTAAATTGCGAACGGTCTTCGTAGCGATGCGGGAATAAATACAGCAGATCTTCAACGCTCACAACGCCCAAATTAGCCAATAATTTGGCTTTGGCAGGGCCAACACCTTTGACGTATTGGATGGGAATATCAGCAAGATTTCTCATAGTGACTTAGACCGTTTATCTTTAATAAATTTATTATAAGAAACGGTTAAAACATGGGGAAAAATTTAAAACCGCATGGTTTTTAAACGTTTGGCGAGTTGTTTGCGGTAGCCTTTATTGAACACTTCTTCAAAATCATAAGCGTTCTTGAAACTATCGTAATGGTCCTGGGTGTCTTTGGCAAGGACTTTGTTCTCAACCAAATTAAAGACGATATTGCCAAAATCATCGGTCGTTTTGATCCCCCAATGTTTCAGCACCGTCATGGTCATGGGGCCGAATTTCTTTAACAGCAGCGCCTTGATCCCGACAAGCAATTCTTCACCGCTGATATGTTTGGATTTTTTGAATTTCTTCTGGCTGAAGGACAAGGCCTCCATGACAAATTCATAAGCCTCGGGATAATAACGGGGGTCTTGGCTGCAGATATTGGATATAATGCTGTAAAACTCTTCATCCATTGTTTGTATTGTAGCATCCTGATTTTTCATTTCAAAAAGATTTTAAAAAATCTTTTAAGCTGTATAATACTTCAAATTTCTTATATCCTAAAGCAAATGAAGGAACCTATGAAATTATTTCTGGAAATTTTACTCTTTTTTGTTTCTTGGCGATCGTGTTGAGTAACGCCTTGCAGCTGTTAAACAAAGATTCTCTGTTAGGAGTTTATTACAACACCACTGATCGTTTTTAGCAACTGGTATATCATTCCTTATTTTCTTAATATTCTTAACGTCCTTATAACCTGTATCGTTTGTATTTTTATTTTTGGTTATGCTTTTGATGTGCAGAGATTTATACAGAGCTCCCCACATGGTTATTTTATGTGCGCCTTTTAAGTGATTGCACCGGACATTCCTATGAATTGAAAATGATCCAATCCGGATTTTCAGCAGGGAAGATTTTGGGGCTTTATCGGGCTTGCCATCCTTGATTCTGCCTATACTTCCCGTCGTATCTTGCCCAATGGCGCATGACTTTCAGACAAAAATAAAAGCCCCGTAATCGAATTCGACTCACGGGGCATTTAAAATAAACCGGTAACGTTCTACTCTCCCATGGCCGTGAGACCATAGTACCATCGACCTCGGTGGGCTTAACTTCCGTATTCGGAATGGGAACGGGTGTAACCCCACCAGTAAAGTTACCGGAAAAATCAAAAGACAATTATGAAATATAGAGATAATACAGAATGCCGATCAAAAATTTAAAAATGATCAAGCATTTGGCAGATTAGTACAGCTTAGCTTAAATCCTTACGGATCTTACACATGCTGCCTATCAACGTCGTAGTCTACAACGTGCCTTCACCCCCTTGCGGGGGATCGATCATTCATCTTGAAACGGGCTTCGCACTTATATGCATTCAGCGCTTATCCCTTCCGAACATGGCTACCCAGCCATTACCCTTGGCAGGATAACTGGAACACCAGAGGTTCGTATCTCCCGGTCCTCTCGTACTAAGGAGATCTTTTCTTCAATGATCGTGCGCCCACACCAGATAGAGACCGAACTGTCTCACGACGTTCTAAACCCAGCTCACGTACCCTTTTAACCGGCGAACAGCCGGACCCTTGGGACCTTATACAGCCCCAGGATAGGATGAGCCGACATCGAGGTGCCAATCCGCGCTGTCGATATGAACTCTCGAGCGCGATCAGCCTGTTATCCCCAGAGTACCTATTGTTCGTTGAGCGATGGCAATCCCACATTCAACCACCGGATCACTAAACCCCACTTTCGTGCCTGCTCGTCCTGTCGGACTCGCAGTCAGGCTCACTTATGCTTTTGCACTCTACAGACGATTGCCGACCGTCCTGAGTGAACCTTTGGACCCCTTCGTTATTCTTTAGAAGGGAACCGCCCCAGTCAAACTGCCCATCTGGCACTGTTTCCTGCCTGGTTTCACAGGACAAGGTTAGAATCTAGTCATCAACAGGCTGGTATTTCACCGTTGCCTCCACCACGGCTAACGCCGCGGCTTCACAGGCTCCCAGCTATCCTACACAATCAATAACCAAATCCAATACCAGAATGCAGTAAAGGTTCTGGGGTCTTTTCGTCTTGGTGCGGGTAGACGGCATCTTCACCGCCACTACAATTTCGCCGAGTTCCTCCTCGAGACAGCGCTCAAGTTGTTACACCATTCGTGCGCGTGGGAACTTACCCCACAAGGAATTTCGCTACCTTAGGACCGTTATAGTTACGGCCGCCGTTTACTGGGGCTTCAGTTCGAAGCTTCGCCTTGCGGCTGACCTCTCCCCTTAACCTTCCAGCACCGGGCAGGTGTCACACCCTATACGTCGTCTTACGACTTTGCAGAGTGATGTGTTTTTACTAAACAGTCACCCGAGCCTCTTTACTGTGGCCATCATCGCTTCATGCGCGGAGCACTACACGAATCAGGCACCCCTTCTCCCGAAGTTACGGGGTGATTTTGCCTAGTTCCTTAAGGAGGATTCTCTCGAGCATCTTGGCTTATTCAGCCTATCTACCTGTGTCGGATTCCGGTACGATTGACCACAACACTCCCTCAATGGTTTTTCTTGGAAGCATGGTATCTGCAACTTCGCCCGCACTTGCGATTGGGCTCCCCGTCAGTTCTCATCCTTGTCTTGCGACAAGGACTACGGCCTTAGACAGAGACATCCAACACTCTGCTTGCATAACCTTCCCCGTCACATTGAGGTGATAACGCTTGTAGTCAGTTCAGGAATATTAACCTGATATCCATCGCGTACGCCTTTCGGCCTCTGCTTAGGATCGACTAACCCTGGGCGGATTAACCTTCCCCAGGAAACCTTAGATTTTCGATGCTATAGTTTCTCGCTATAGTTTTCGCTACTCATACCAACAGTATCACTAGTGCCAACTCCAGCATTCTTTTCAGTATGCCTTCAACGCATAGCACTACGCTCCCCTACCCCTTATTAACCCGCAGGTTAATAAAGCCATAACTTCGGTTATAGACTTGAGCCCCGATCATTTTCGGCGCGAAATCACTCGACCAGTGAGCTGTTACGCACTCTTTAAATGATGGCTGCCTCTAAGCCAACATCCTGGCTGTCTATGTGATCTCACTTCCTTTACCACTTAGTCTATATTTGGGACCTTAGTTGATGGTCTGGGCTGTTTCCCTCTCGAGCAAGAAGCTTAGCCCTCTTGCTCTGACTTCCGAGATAAGATAAACAGTATTCGGAGTTTGGTTAGATTTGGCAGCCCGGTAAGGCCCCTAGTCTATTCAGTAACTCTACCCCTGTTTAGTATTTCCTCGAAGCTAGTCCTAGAACTATTTCGGGGAGAACCAGCAATTGCCACGTTTGACTAGCCTTTCACTCCGATCCACAGCTCATCGCGAATCTTTTCAACGATAATGGGTTCGGTCCTCCACCTATCTTTCGATAAGCTTCAACCTGGCCATGGATAGATCACGTGGTTTCGGGTCTATTATGTGCTACTTAGTCGCCCTATTCAGACTCGGTTTCCCTACGCCTACACTCCAAAGGAGCTTAAGCTTGCAACACATAATAACTCGTTGGTCCATTATGCAAAAGGTACGCCGTCAGCCGTTTTCTCATCTTGCGACGAGAACATAGGCCTCCGACAGCTTGTAGGTTTATAATTTCAGGTTCTATTTCACTCCCCTCCCGGGGTTCTTTTCAACTTTCCCTCACGGTACTTGTCCACTTTCGGTCAGATTGAGTATTTAGGCTTAGCCCATGGTCGGGCCAGATTCCTGCCAGATTTCCCGTGCCCGGCAGTACTTGGGATACCTCTAGGGTGCTTTGGAATTTCGCATACCTGGCTCTCACAGTCTATGGCGTGTTTTTTCAAACACTTCTGCTATTCCATCACAATCCCACATTAAGGTCCCGCAACCCCGACAAGCAAGCTTGTCGGTTTAGCCTGTTCTCTCTTCGCTCGCCGCTACTAAGAGAATCCCATTCGGTTTCTTTTCCTCAGGTTACTTAGATGTTTCAGTTCACCTGGTATAGCTTCACATACCTATGTATTCAGTATGAGATCATCAGGGATGAACCTGATGGGGTTGCCCCATTCGGAGATCCCCGGATCAAAGCCAATTGCGGCTCCCCGGGGCTTATCGCAGCTTTCCACGTCCTTCATCGCCTTTATCTGCCAAGTCATTCATTATAAACCCTTTGTAGCTTGATCAAAAACGTTTCTTAAGTCAGGGCGAGAAGCCCGACTTAAGATAAAACTACTCGGCAATATGTATTACCCTATATTTCATAATTGTCAAAGAGCATAAATCCCAAGCAAGTTAATTGGCCTGCTCAGGAAAAATATATGCTGTAACATCTATTGTCCAAATCAAATCTGGTGGAGCCGAGGAGGATTGAACTCCTGACCCCCTGCTTGCAAAGCAGGTGCTCTCCCAAACTGAGCTACGGCCCCAATCATAATTGCTTAATCACTGGGGCTTAAAGTACTTGGTGGGCCCGAGGGGGATCGAACCACTGACCTCGTCCTTATCAGGGACGCGCTCTAACCAACTGAGCTACGGGCCCAAAGTCAGTGGTAGGAATTATAGATGACGGACACAATGACTTAATTCATTAATGAATTAAGTATTGTGTCCACTATCAATTCTACCTTACAAAATATATAAAAAAGGCCAAGTACTTCGAAGAGAAGATCATAACTTGATTTCATCCTCTCAAAGAAGGACTTTGATACATTTACAACTGGATTTTCTCTACCCTATAATAGAATAGAAAGGAGGTGATCCAGCCGCACGTTCCCGTACGGCTACCTTGTTACGACTTAGCGCCAATCATTGGTTTTACCTTCGGCCTGCCTACACAGGACTTCGGGTACTCCCAACTCTCATCGCTTGACGGGCGGTGTGTACAAGGCCCGGGAACGTATTCACGGCAGCGTGCTGATCTGCCATTACTAGCGATTCCGGCTTCATGGAGTCGAATTGCAGACTCCAATCTGAACTGAGGATAAATTTAAGAGATTAGCTCCCCCTCGCGGGTTGGCAACCCTCTGTCTTACCCATTGTAACACGTGTGTCGCCCAGGGCATAAAGGCCGTACTGACTTGACGTCATCTCCACCTTCCTCCTGGTTATCCCAGGCAGTCTCCTTAGAGTGCTTCTCATCCAGCAAGCTGGATGAAAGTGGCAACAAAGGATAATGGTTGCGCTCGTTGCGGGACTTAACCCAACATCTCACGACACGAGCTGACGACAGCCATGCAGCACCTGTAATAGGCTCCTGACTTGACAGGTCGTTCCACTTTCATTTCACTACTTCCTATTATGTCAAGCCCTGGTGAGGTTCTTCGCGTAGCTTCGAATTAAACCACATGTTCCACCGCTTGTGCGGGCCCCCGTCAATTCCTTTGAGTTTTAGCCTTGCGACCGTAGTCCCCAGGTGGAGCACTTAATGCGTTAGCTGCGACACCGACCCCTAAAGGGACCGACATCTAGTGCTCATCGTTTACGGCTAGGACTACCAGAGTATCTAATTCTGTTTGCTCCCCTAGCTTTCGCAATTTAGCGTCAGTAGTGACCCAGAAAATCGCCTTCGCCGCTGGTGTTCTTCTCGATATCTACAGATTTCACCCTTACACCGAGAATTCCATTTTCCTCTGTCACACTCAAGCCTGGCAGTTTGGAAGGCAGTTCTCCGATTGAGCCGGAGTATTTCACCCCCCACTTACCAAGCCGCCTACTTGCCCTTTACACCCAATAATTCCGAGTAACGCTAGCCACCTCCGTATTACCGCGGCTGCTGGCACGGAGTTAGCCGTGGCTTATTCTGCAGGTACCGTCAGTTTTGCAGCTATTAGACTGCAACTTTTTCTTCCCTGCCAAAAGAGGTTTACGAACCGAAATCCTTCATCCCTCACGCGGCGTCGCATAGTCAGGCTTTCGCCCATTGCTAAAGATTCTCGACTGCAGCCTCCCGTAGGAGTCTGGGCAGTGTCTCAGTCCCAGTGTGGCTGACCATCCTCTCAGACCAGCTAAGCGTCTTAGCCTTGGTAGGCCATTACCCTACCAACTAGCTGATGCTACGCAAACTCATCCCTTATCGACAGGCCTTGCGGTCCCCGTCTTTAAACATAATTTCATGAGAAATCATGGTGTCATCGGATATTACCCCTATTTTCATAGGGCTATGTCCGGATAAGGGGAAGATTATTTACGTGTTCCTCACCCGTTTGCCGCTATTCCCTTGCGGGAATCGCTCGACTTGCATGCCTAATCCACGCCGCCAGCGTTCACTCTGAGCCAGGATCAAACTCTCCAAAAGTACTTGGCTTTTTTGTAAACATTGGCAAAACTTAAAAATTGATTTGGACAATAGATTGTCAAAGAACAATAAAAAAACCTTCCAAACCTTCTTGAAAAGGTTCAATAAGATTACCAGATAAATTATATGATGTCAAGGAAATATTTTAACTATTTCTTAAAACACCTAAAACATTGAAAATGACTTAACTTACCGTCGGAGATTAAGACAAGCAAATTGCGGAGATTTTCGCCTAAAATAAGATTTCTTTGCTCTGCGGATAAAATACCTTGGGATATAACACTTAAAGAATCTTTAAAATTCTGATTGGCCGGAAAATCACTCCCCCATAATATATGTTTTACGTCCGTCATCTCTAAAGCTGTCTGCAAAGAACCGCCGGAGCGTGTGCCGCTCATATCAAAATATAAATGACTAAAATATTCACCGGGATTTTTCCCTAAATCTTTAACAAAATTACGCCGGCGCAGCATGCTATAGGTGGAATCAAAACGCTCTTTGACAATCGGCAATACCCCGCCAAAATGGGCAAAAATAAAATTGACTTCAGGATATTTGGTAAACACACCGGACATCATCATTTTGCCTATACACATGGAAACATCAAAAACATATTCCAGCACCGGGACTTAACAAAGGGTCATGCACGCGTTCTTGACCGATAGGATTCATGATTTGAGGATGGACATGCACCGGCATTTTGTTGACTTGCGGCAAATTCAAAAACTTCATCAAATAATAGGATCATCCAAATATTTCCTTCATAACTCGACGCTAATGATAAAATTTTTAAACCCAAATCTTTGATCCGTTTTAATTCTTCTTTAATGGCCGCAGGCGCATCCACAGGTAAAATACCGGCACCTATAAAACGGCCTTGATGTGTTTTCACAAGTTCGGCAATTTTTTGATTATAAATTTTACATACCCCCTGCCAGCCGCCCATATTTAAATGCGCGTCGCTGGTGGGATATAATAACACCGCCTGATCGACATGATATTCATCCATCAAGCGCAATTGCTTAGCCGCATCAGACCAATGTTCTTTAAAAAAAGCGGTGTTTGCAGCCACTTCGGGCGGCATATAATGACTATGAGCGTCGATGGTCATGATTCTAACATCTTATTTTCTTTAAGAATTTTTTCGGTATCCTGCAAGGGCTTTAAGCAATTGGGGCAAAAGATGGATATTGATGGTCACCCCTTTGGCGGTCGGCACCATCTGGTCCACGCCCTGGGCAATGGTCCAGATACGGATATCCACCAAATCATTGCCCTTAAACTCACGGATACCTACACGAACTTCCTGAAACTTGTTTTTGGGAAACACTGAAACGGTTTGATCCATCGTCACCTCCTCACTTCTACATGATCATTTGCGCTAGGGTTGAAATCGAATATTAGCCTGTTCGTGACTGTTCGTCAGTCATTTTGCCTGCGTCTGCTTATAATCAATTACTGGTTTAGTCCAAGTCGTTAATTGATTGATAACAGCTAATTCCAAAGGACAAGCATTGGCCGGCACTGACAATGCAAATGACAACCATATCCGCCACGGCCACCGGGTCCATCAGACGGTCGCGCTGTTCTTGGGCAACATCTTTAAGATGGTCCGTCAAATCAGAAGCCACCACCCCCGGCAATAATGAAGTCACTTTAATATTATGCTCGCGCATTTCCCAAAAAAGACCTTTAAGAAAAGCACGCAAACCCATCTTCAATGAACTATACGCCAAAAAAGTGCGCGGGATCGGATCACACAAGGTTGATCCTGAAACCACATTGATAAGATGTCCGCTTTTTCGCTGCAACCATGTCAGGAACGACCAAACGGATCAAGCGCACATATCCTAAATAATTTGTATTGGCCAACATTTCAAAATCTTCAATCGGCTGCAGATGAAAAAGATGCTGACTGGAAACACCGGCCACATTGATTAAAATATCAATTTGTTTAAAATGCGCCTTGGCTTTTTGCACTAAATTTTGCAAATCCGCTAATTTGCTCACATCCGTGGGAACACCGATAGCATCAATGCCGTATTTATCTTTTAAATGATGACACAGTTCATCCAATGGCTCCTTGGTGCGGGCAGCCAAAACAAGATTAGCCACCATGAGAAGCCATGCGCGTGGCCACTGCCTTGCCGATCCCGCGGCTGGCACCGGTGATAAGGACGACCTTACCTTTCAAATCTACTGTGCGTGTGACATAAATTTCCTTTCCATATAAACCTTGTCATTCCCGCGAAAGCGGGAATCCAGAAATATTGTCATTCTGAGCGAAGCGAAGAACTCTTAAGGCATCATCTTACTTTGTCGCCAAAGCTTCCGCCTCAATAACCTTCTTAAAAATCTTCATATTATCCTGCGAATGTTTGTTGATGAAACCTTCAATTTGCTCAGCTGTAAATTTTGTAAACTTAGGATCCATTTCAAAATCCTGGATCCAAGTCATTTTAATACCCTCGGGAGTCTCTGTATAAAACCAAACAATCTTCATATATTTAAATGGAAATAACGGATCCCAACGCTGGGCATAGGCAAATTTCAAATCTTTAAATAGCCAACGCTTGGACACCCAGGACTTGCCATCTTCATCGGTGAGGCGAAAAGTGATTTCATTGCCCTTGATGTTCCAGCACATCTGCCTTAGCATACTCGTTGCCAAAAAGCTCGGTCCAGCGTTCGATCTTGTTGGAAATATCAAAAACCAATTCATATGGCGCATTGATAACTATTGAATTAACCGTATGTCCCATTAAGACCTCCTTATTTATAGGATAGCAACTACCCTACTCCAACCTGCCCCTGCATTCTTTACCTTCACCGGCAAGCAGGAAACCGTAAAACCAAATGGCTTTGGGATAGCACCTAAATTACCTAAGCGTTCCATATGGCAATATTCACGACGACGACCTAAGAAATGACATGGCCAGATTTTAGATTTGTCCTTGGTTGTCAAAAATTCTTTGAACATTAAAAAACATGGGCGGTCAAGGCCGATGGTGTCAATGCCCAGCATTTTGATGCCGCAATCCAGTAAATATTCTATCGCATCGGGCGTACAACCTACATATTTATTAACGTAATCATCAGTTCCTAAGAGCTTATCGCCACCGGTATAAAGAAGCACAATATCCATCGGCTTTAATTTATAGTTGATCTTTCCAAGCGCGGCAACGACTTCTTTCTTGCCAATGCTATCAGGAAATTTCAAATGGGTAAAATCAAGCCTTACTCCGGGGCCATAACACCACTCCAAAGGCACATCCATGATCTGCTTAGCAGGTTTGCCTTCACAGATAGAACCATAATGAAAAGGCGCATCCACATGAGAACCCATGTGCACTGAAGAATTAACCACTTCCAAAGACAGCATTTCACCATCGGGGATTTCCTGGGCTGTGGCCACCCGTTCGCCTTTATCAAAACGCTCCTGGCCGCCGGGTTGTTTGGACATCACCACCCAGTTAAAATGCTCGACACCTGCCTTATGCGTGATGCGCTCGATCGTAGCAGCATGAGTTTCGATTAAGGTATCGTCTATAGGTAAAGATAAATCTATAATTTTCATGATTTCGCTCCAGCAATGCCAATCACGTTACGATGACAAAGCAATTGGGCCTTTTGATTTTTATAGCGTGAAATATTCCCTATTACTTGCTCGGCGTTCCTAATCCTTCAGAAATACAAAGCAGCCTTTAAAATTGTCTCCAAAGGCTATTTCTCCAATTTCAAACTACCGTTTTTCTTGGTTCTTAAAATTCCAACAATGTCATTAAACGAATGTGTTTTTTTAAGTTCATTATCTTTGATTGAAACGCCCAACTCTTTTTTAATCACTACGGAAATTTCCACCATTTCCGTTGAATCAATCCCCAAAGACTCATCTAACTTGGCACCGGGGACGATTTCACTTTCTTTGATATCAAGGACTTTTTTAAAGATGGCCTTGAGTTTACTTTCAATGTCTGTCTGCGTGTTCATTAATTCCTCCTAAGGTTTCTGTAAAATTAAAACACAATTGATGCCGCCCCGGCCGCGGTTGATGATCATGGCATTTTTGATTATTTTTTCTTGGGCTTTGTTGACACAATAATTCAGATCACACTCAGGGTCAGGTGTTTCATAATTAATGGTCGGCGGAACCATATTGTGCTCCATCGCCAAAACTGTTGTAATCACATCCAAGACACCGCTTGCTCCCAGCATATTGCCATAAATGGATTTGGGCGCGGAAACAATCACATTCTTAGCATACTTACCAAAAGCGCCTTTAATGGCTTTTGTTTCGGTCGCATCCCCTATTTGGGTCCCAGCCCCATCGGCACAAATATAATCAATGTCCTTAGGCAACAGGCCGGCATCATCCAAAGCGATTTTTATGGCACGCGCCAACTGTTTGGCATCCGCACTTGGCTCAATTCGGTCAACAGCGTCGGTGGTTGTTCCATAGCCAATGATATTGGCATAGACATGAACCCCCTGACGCTTGACCACCCTTGATTGAGGTTCTAAAGTCAACACCCCTGCACCTTCGGCAATGGCTAACCCATCCCGATTTTTATCAAAAGGCCGATACGCTTCACGCGGCCGGTCATTATTTTTAGTTAACATTCCTGAGGTATTACAACACAACAAGGCATATGGCGTTACGGGCGCTTCCATCCCTCCGGCTAAAATAAAATCACATTTCCCCCGGATAATAGTGCGGGCCGCATAGCCGATGGCCATCAAGGAACTGGCACGGTCGGCCACGATGGTTTTACTAAATCCCTTGATGCCGTAATTAATAGAGATTTGGCCTTGGGGGGCTGCCGGAAACCAAGCTGATGCCATAAAAGGACTGACCCCCTCACGGCCTTCCATATACATATCACGCAATTCAGTTTCCGCGTACAACCAGCCTCCAATGGCATTACCCATAAAAATACCGACTCGTTTAAGGTTTTCCTGTGATAAATTAATTTTTGCATCTTCTAAACAAAGTTCAGAAGCAACTAAAGCCATATGTGAAAACAAATCGATTTTCTTCAATAAACGGGATGAAACATTGCTGTATCCTTCCAATTCTTTGACATGGCCGGCAATCCTAGACGGATAAAGCGATGCATCAAAACGTTCGATCTTTTCCACGGCGCTGCGGCCGGCTTTGACGTTGGACCAAAAAACCCGTTTATCGATCCCGCTGGGTGAAATCACCCCGAGACCTGTTATCGCTATCTTTTCCAAATTAATCCTCTCAATCTAACGGCGTCGAATGAACAGGGAATATTAGTTATTTTTTCCATAATATCCTGATCATATTAAATGGATCAGTGCGATGATCAATGGATTTATAAAAAGCAAAATCCACAAATCCCGGCGCCAAACTCCAAAAGCCTTCCTGGTTACCTGAATCTGTGAATCAAATCCTTGATACCGTAATAACCAGTTAAGAATCTTGATGTTTGCCTCAAAAGATGCACGGGGCTTAATTAAATTAACAATGATCAGTGCTTGAGCCAACCAAAATATTGGTTCAATGAATTTAAAAATAATTATAAGCTTACTAACCATCATCACGTTGTAATACCGATATTCCCTGTTCCCTGCTCGGCACTCCTTCTTTCAACCAGTGTAACGTTGTAATACCAATATTCCCTGTTTCTTGCTCGGCTATCCGGAGTAACGTTGCAACACCAATATTCCCTGTTCCTTGCTAGGCAATCCTTATTTACCCCGCGTACCGTTGTAATACCATGGCTGAGTGAATGCCTGAGAAACCACTCGACGTTTTTAAAATACAATTCACTTTCTTTTCTATCGCTTTGTTCGGTATGTAGTACAAATCACACGCCGGATCAGGCTCTTCTTGATTGATCGTTGGCGGTAAAATATGGCGTTCAAAGATCATGGAACTTAAGGCCAGTTCTATCCCATTAGCACCTGCCAAAGGATGGCCGATCATCGATTTTACAGACGATATCGGCAGATTATACGCATGTTTGCCTAAAGCCATTTTATAGGCACTTGTTTCAAACACATCATTCTGACGCGTGGAAGAACCATGGGCATTAAGATAATCAATGGTCTCGGGTTTAATGCCGGCATCTTCCATGGCCAAGTTGATGCAATCCGCCATGGCGTCCCCCTCCGGCGGCAAATCCGTCATATGATAAGCATTGCAGGTGGTGCCAAAACCGGTAATTTCACAATAGATCCTGGCACCCCGTTTTAAAGCATGGTTCAATTCTTCCACGATCAATAAGCCGGCCCCCTCAGAGATCACAAAACCATTGCGTTTATTATCAAAAGGACGGCTTGCTTTTTGAGGCTCGTCATTGTGGACTGACAAAACGTTGACAGTATCAAATGCCCCGAAAGTAATTGGCGTCACAGGTGCCTCTGCGGCACCGGTAATCATAATATCAACATCCCCATCGCTGATAGCCTCATAAGAAAACCCCACGGAATCCGTTCCTGCAGTACACCCTGTCGAAATGGTATTGCATATACTTTTAAGTCCGTATTTGGCGGCAATTTCGCTGGAAGGCGTATTAAACATAGCCGCGTCATACAAATCAGGACGGACGATGAGCGGATTGATCGGTTTTTTACCGCTGTCCGTGACCAAGGCAAATTCTTCTTCCATGTATTTCGTCCCGCAAATCGCATTGGCCAGGGATACGCCCATACGCTCAAGATCCACTTTGGACAAATCCAGTCGGGCATCATCCAAAGCCATGCGGGCAGCCACACAGGCAAACTGCACATAGCGATCCATGCGCATAGCATCTGCAAAACTAAGCCCCAAGGCAACAGGATCAAAATCAGAAACCTGGGCGGCAATTTTAGTATTAAAAATGGAAACATCGAACTCCGTCACCCGGCGCACGGCAGAAACTCCATTGATCATGGCACGGTAACAATTTTCATTACCAATGCCGTTGGGCGATACGATCCCGACTCCGGTAACAACCACCCTGCGTTTCTTATTCACTTTTTTAACTCCCCCAATCCTCTCTTTATATTATTAAGGAAGGAATATCATTCATTAATGCCTTAGTGTTTCGTCCATTAAATTATTATGACTGGCGATGACCACCCAGCGCTCCGGGGTTTTCTTCCAGGTCATGGTGTAGCGGCGGATCACCCGCTTGCCGCCTTCAGCATTGACTTCAACGGTAAAAATCAAATATTGCAAAATGGCAATGTCCCCATGAATTTTAATCTGAATTGGACGTAGTTCACAAATAACAATGTTGGTGTTCTTAGTCCAGAACCCTACCCATTTATGGAGCCAGGGACGATCAACAGGGATCGGACTTTCATGACCGTAGCCAATCATGTCAGGATGAATGTATTTGATAAATTCATCTACTTTTTTGTTAATTAACAAATCCCAATGCTCATCAAGGCAGCGCCAGACTTCGATTTGGGCCTCATTCCAATGTTCGGGAATGAACGAAGTGCGTTTTAATCCAAGTTCTTCGGCTGTTTTAGCTTTTGAAGTCATAATATTCTCCCTTACACTTTAGTAGCCAATGTCAATCCAAAGGCTTTCTTGACCTCTTCTATCGAAAAATATTGACGCGTGCGCTCAACCTCATGCACCATATCTACGATCCTGCTGTTTAGCGTCGGCGGTAATTTAAAATGATTAGCTAATTGGGCTATCTCTCCATTAATAAAATCAATTTCACTGGTCTTGCCGCGCATGATACTTTGCAGAATTGACCCATATAAGGGCTCCTTGCTCAAGGTCGTTAATGTTTTATTGATGATCCCGGCGGCTTGGTCCATCGGCATTTTGACCAGTCCATCAATACGCTCCTTAGGAAAATCCGGTAAAGAAACCAATTCAATTTTGGCCATGGTTACAATATCAAGACCTTCCTTTAAAAGCATAATGCTCAAACGGCATAAATCAATATCGGAAAAAGTTTCCTGCATGCTTTTTCCGATTAGCGCCGGTATGCAATTATTGAAATTCACAAAGAGCTTTAAATATTTCTGCCCCATGATATTGGTGCTTGTCACTGTTTTAAAGGCCTTACCCAAAACCCCGGCAATGCTATGGGCTGTCGGATCCAAAGGCATGAGCGGTCGTCCTATGATCCAGTCCCCTTCAAAATTGAAGATAATTTCACCCGGTGATATATAGGTGGCACCGAACATAACAATACTGGAAAGCTGGCGGTCACGCTCGAAATGACAGCTTAAAATATTATCTGCCTGCACGCCGTTTTGGGAAGTCAATACCAGGCCGCTTTCCAAAAATTCACTGTTATGGGCATAGGCTTCTTCTAGGTCCTGGGTCTTGACCGCAAAAATCACCAAATCATAGGTTTTATCCAAACGTGCCAGCGCCGGCACTTTTATTATTTCATTGCCGCGAACGCCCTTTAAGCTTAAGCCTTGTGTCTTAAT
This sequence comes from Candidatus Omnitrophota bacterium, assembly GCA_963769315.1. GTDB lineage: Bacteria > Omnitrophota > Gorgyraeia > Zapsychrales > Fredricksoniimonadaceae > JABDGZ01. Next base: position 198,427 of record CAVYLG010000007.1, on the reverse strand, counting down.
GACATTGACCTGCTCAGGACGTCCTATAAGAACTACATCCTCACCTGCTTTTTTCAAGTAGGCTGCAACCACCCCCCCGATAGCACCTGCCCCTATGACTGCTATACGCATATAAACACCTCTGGGTCACATGTCATCAGTCCCATGTCACAAGTTATCTTTTGTGACCTTGTGTCTTGTTACTTTGTGACTATAAAGATTCCCTATAATCAAACCCTGCTTCATCCATGATTCGGATCATTAAACTATAAAATGCCTTAGGCACTTCGGCTAAAAATGCCTGGACAATATCAATTTCCTCTACCTGGGAAGAGCCACGTGCCAATGCCAACTGTTCCGCTTTTTTATTAACTACCTCTTTGGCTAATCTCCGATGGAAAATGGGGATTAAATTGAGCATTTTATTGTATTTACCCAATGCCACCGGGTCCCACTGCATATTTGTTTGAACACTGACCATAATAATCCCATGAATTGTCCGCCGCCATACTAATGGCGGCGAGATCTCGCCAAAAATAAATTTATACTGTGGCAGATATGCGGGAATTGGCTTCCCACTTGGAAATATTATTCATAAAGTCTCTGACGCACAATTTGACCTTAATATGATAGTTGCTTTCCATGATGCGATGAATACGCTCAGGTTTAGAATAATATTCACGCATACACCAGGAACCTAACCGCCCGACTTCTTCTATAGTCAAATGGTCGGTAGGAATAACTGGGTGTTGAAAATCCCAGACCCTTAAATCAATTTTATCCGGATCAAACCATCCTTTTTTAATACCGTAACGCCAGTCCGGAGAATTGGGTACCGGCGTCATGTAATCCAAGGCAAAAATATCAGAATCAATCTCATCAGCCACTCGTAAGCGCTCTTTAATCTTGGCTTCCGTGTCTTCTTTAAGACCGATTAAAACTGTTCCGACGCTGCCGATATCATTTTCACGTAAAATCCGAACAGTTTTTTTAATCTGGGCAATAGTCACGCCCTTACCGGTTTTACTAAGGGTCATATCATCCTCGACTTCCACGCCGGTTAAAGCTAAAAAAAGGCCGGCTTTTTTCATCAGGGGCAAAATATCATGCTGACTAATCCATTGGTCAGCACGGCCTAAGCAAACCCAATCAATCTTATTGCCGCGCTTAATTTTCTCCTCGCAAAACTCAATCATGGCAGCTGTGTCTGTATTGAAAGCATCATCCTGAAAAACAATCGTGGAAATACCATATTGCTTTTCCAAAATATCAAGTTCATCACAAATGCGCTTTCCTGAAAGCCCACGCCAAGACGTAAAATCTTTTGTGGCAGTACGGCTATCATACAAAGCCCATTCATAACAAAAATGACATTTGCCGGGACAGCCGCGGGAAGTCATCAATTCCGCAAAGGGCTTCCAATAAGTATGCCCTACATATTTCTCCATAGGAAACAAATCATACGCAGGCATGGGCAAAACATTCAAATCCGGGATTAAATCACGATGAGGACCAAGGACAATAGTGCCATCCTTTTGACGTGAAACAAGGCCTGGGATATCACGTTCTTTTAGTTGACTTGCGCCATTGATACTTCTAATTAAATCCTCCATAGTCAATTCAGCTTCCCCGATCATAATATAATCCATGGTGGGATTAAGACGCATCTGACGGTCATAATCACCGGAATACCACAAACCACCGGCAACTGTTTTTACATGAGGCATGGCCTCCTTAATAATCCGCAAGCCTTCATTGAAATACCAGATAACGGCAGCCCCGCAGGTTGAATGCAAAAGCTCACCGACAAAAACAATATCAGGATTACTTTTCTTGACATAATCAATCATGCCGTCCCAATCCAGGCCTAAAGCACGTGAATCCAACGCATCTACTTGCGCCAACTTTTTCTCACGAAGATAGGCCGCCAATTGCGCATGCATTTGATTACATGCTTTATGGTTGCCGTGCGAATCCCAAGCTTTAAGCGGTGGTGTTAAAAATAAGACTTTCATAAATTTTTCCTTATCTTTATCGAATTAATCTTAAGTTCATCGGATACCGGTACTCTAATCCTTTAGAAGTCCGTATTGCGCCTTTTAAACTACATACGACATTGGTGATTATAAAAACTCCGAATGCAATCAAAGCAATAGGGATGCCTATAATCGTAAAAATTAAAAAAACACAAAGGCTCCAATAAATAGATATGGAAAGTTGAAAATTCAATGCCTCACGGGCTTGGGCGTCCACAAAGCCGCTCTCATCTCCCTTTAAAATCCACACTAAAAAAGGAACGATAACGGGCACCCAGGGAATCGGCACCAGGCCTCCCAAATGTGAAATCATTGCCAAATTGCGTTCTCTGGATTGTTCCATATTAAAACCAGCTCGTGACTAAAGATTTTCCACCCGGCGTTTGATCAGTCGCAATATGTTTTAACTGGGTATATTCCCAAAAACCTGCCAGACCCAATTCCCGTCCGAAACCGCTTTGTTTATACCCCCCAAAAGGCACTTCATTTAAAAATACACCATAGGTATTGATCCACACCGTACCGCAACGCAAACGACGGGCCACTTGATTGGCTTTTTCTAAATCTTTACTCCAGATCATGGCGGCCAATCCGTATTTAGTATCATTGGCAATATGAACTGCTTCATCAACACAACTAAAAGGGATGATGCACAATACAGGCCCAAAAATTTCTTCCTGGGCAATCCTCATAGAATTACGCACATTGACAAAAATCGTCGGTTCCAAATAAGCCCCCTTGGCATTAATGTCCGGGACCTTCCCGCCGCAAACAAGCTTGGCCCCTTCTTGCTTGCCTTGTTCAATAAATTTCAACACGGCGTTTCGATGGTCAATGCTTATAAGGGGGCCAAACTCTGTTTCGAAATTATCCGCCGGGCCGATCTTTAAATTTTTCGCACGGGCCACTAATTTATCGACGAATTCCTGATAAATGTTATCTTCCAACAAAAGCCTTGATCCGGCGGTGCACATCTGACCCTGGTTCATGAATATCGCGGACAAAGCCCCGCCGATGGCCGCCTCCATATTACAGTCGGCAAAAACAATGTTCGGTGATTTACCACCTAACTCAAGGGTCAATTTTTTGACCCCCTTGGAGGCTTGAGCCATGACCGCTTCGCCACTCGAGGTAGACCCGCTGAAAGATACCATGTCCACCTCACCGCTTTCGACTAAGTCTTGACCTGCCTGCGCTCTTGATGACGCAATAATATTCAACACGCCCTTGGGCAAACCTGCTTGAGTTATTATTTTTGCCAGCAACATCACGGAAACACATGCCACCGGTGATGGTTTAAGGACCACACAGTTGCCTGCCAATAAGGCAGGCGCCAATTTCCAGGCAGTCATGATCAAAGGATAATTCCAAGGAATTATGGCAGCAACCACCCCTATGGGCTCACGCTCGATCATCGAAAGCACGGGAGAAGAATGTCTCAATGTCTCATTGATAAATTTCCCTGATAAATTCCCGAAATATTCAAACGTGTCCGCCGCTGTCGGCACGTCGATAAAAGTTGCATGTTTAATCGTTTTCCCGCATGAAGCGCATTCCAAATCCGCCAATTCTTTGGCATGCTCTCTGATCAAGTGTCGCAATTTTAAGCAAAAATTCTCCACGCTCTGCTATGCTCATTTGGGGCCAGCGGCCATGATCAAAACCTAAACGCGCGGCACTAACAGCCATTTGCACATCAATCGTATCCGCATCGCAATACACGCGCAAACACTTCGCCATTGGAAGGATTAATGGCATCAAAATATTTGCCGCTTAACGCGGGGCTAATCTTGCCTTCTATCAGCAAATCAAATTGTTGGATCGCGGTGGTAGTCATTTTATTCAACCGGCACATTGGCCCATAATTGAAAAATACGGCTGCAAGGCGCATACCATTTGGAAATACGCGCAAAATCCCCCCGGAGGTTCATTTTCTTTTGTGTCGTAGCCACAAAAGGATCTATTTCACGGTTAAAAACCGCGCGCCAAATTGCCTCATTGGCAGTGATCAAAAACTCTGCCTGCGCATCCTGTCCGGTCTTGATAATACGGCCATTTTCAAATTTAAAACTATAAACATCCCCCGTCTCCTGCAAGCAGACCGCCAAATCCATATTCATGGCTGTTTTGGCGCCTAATTCCTGCATTTGCGGGTCATTATTGACTAATCGGACAATTTCTGCGATTTGTTCTTTGGAAAAGAGTTTATATTTCTTCCCTTGCGATAGGTGGTTTACCTGGGGTGCTTTTCCTGCTACTGCGGGTCCTGTCCTCGGATTTCCCCAGCGTGCTCGCTAAAGCCTGCGCTCGCTGGGGATATCCCTCCCTCGGCCACCCGCAGATAGTGGATAAAAACAAAATCCATCTTTACCTGTTCTTCCAATTCCTGTATAAGCACAAAAGCGCGGAATAAATCCGGCCCCATGGCAACAACACCGTGATTACGTAATACAATAATATTATTGGATTTTAAAGCTTTGATCACAGGGGCCGCGTCCGTCACCGAAGGGGTTGTTTGCTCAATGGATTTAACATCACCCAAATAAAATTTAGCTTCAAAAGTTTTAGGGATAAACGATTCATTAGCCAAAAAGAATCCGTTGGTATACGTAGGATGAGTATGCACGACTGCCCGTATCTGCGGGAAATTCTTATAAATTTCCGTATGCATTAATTTTTCACTTGAAGCCTTGCCAATATCCCCTATCACTTCGCCGGCAGAGGTTATTGTCACAATATCCTCTTGATTTAGAAAACCTAAACATGTGCCGGTGGCGGTAATCAGCAATGTATCGGCATCAACGCGGGAGCTGATGTTACCGTTAAAACCGGTGACCAGCCCCTTGTCCCAAAGAAGTTTGCCGATTTCGATAATTTTATTTTTCAGTTCTTGTGTATTCATATACTATGCGTCAAACAAACTTTGGAAACAATTTTTGAAGACCACTGTTGTCCCGACGAACAACTGTGAGTGTCCGGCATGAGGACCAATCTACGTCACCGATTCAGAAACACAGCCCGAAGGGCGTTGTATTTCTGAAAAATTAGAAAAGATTGTCGGAAAAAGACGAACAACTGTGAGTGTCCGGCATGAGGACCAACCCGTGGTCGAAAAAATTCGTTTCCAAAGGCTGTTACATGCTCCTCTTTAAATACTTCACCGGGACCCACTCCACCAAAGGCACGTAGCCATGCGCGCCCTCGGGAGCAATCCGTTGACCTTCAAAACTTAAAATCGCCTGTGGATCGCCCAAAAACCTGCTCCGGCGTTCTGCAACCAGTAATTTAATGGGAATCCTATGCTTCTTGGCCAATACCGCCAATATCAAGGCTCCCATCTCACACAAAGCACCTTTATTATCAACGTACTGGCAGGCAATGAGCACTTCCTTAACCAGTCCTTTAAAAAATAAGAATCCTGACATATTATCACTGATCACCGTAGGAGTTATTCCTTTTTTTAAAAGGATAGCGGATGTTTTACGCCCCGCCTCCAAACTTGGCCTGCCTTCACAAACAAAGGCATGGTTGCCTTTAGCCAGTTTTACTTTTTTCAAAGATTCTGTACTTAAAACACCCTGAAATAAACAAATGGACTTAGCTTTATAATCCCGCATGGATCGCAATCGCTTTCGTAATCAATTGATGAGGCACCACATCAAATCCCGGATAGAACCCCTTAACCTTGGAACCGAATATTTTCTTACCGTTAAAAATTAATAATTCATCCGCGTCACGCAGTTCAATGGGCATATCCTTACCGCTCGAAACCTCCTTGGAGGGTTGGGTCAAGACGATTAAAGGAATACCAAATTCTTTGGCCAACACCGCTATCTGATAACTGCCAATCTTGTTGGCAATATCTCCGTTGGCCGCCGAGCGGTCAGAACCTATGATCACTTTGTTGACCAATCCATCAGCCATTAAAGAGGCCACTGCATTATCCGCCACTAATGTAACAAAAACGGGGCCTTGGGCCTGATCTCTTGCAACTCCCATACCGTAAGCTTGGCTCCTTGCATATACGGCCTGGTTTCCGTGGCAAAAAATTTTATACGCTTCCCTTTTGAAGCAGCAAGATCTGCAGCCATAGCTAATTCACCGCTCACATTGCAATGGGTTAAGATACGATCTTGGTCATCCATTGCCTCAGCTATCTCATATACTCTTTGTAAACGGCGATTCCTGATTTCCGCAAGAAATCCCTGCACTGTTTTGATCACGGCCATTCGCACATCTGCGCCGTTGGCAAAAGCTTTTTCTGCCACTCCGGTAATAATTGCGGTCACTTCCGCAAAAGGAAAGGTGGGACGGGAATTATTGAGTTCCCGTGCCACATATTGTAGATGCCTAAATAAATCCCCCTTAGGATTCAATTCCAACAAAAAAGTATTAAGCACTACCAAAAATTGACCGAATGCCCGGGTTTTCATTGCACGGATAACCGCAACCGCGCCTTTAACATTTTTAACAGGTATGTATTTAAGCTTCGAGGGGACTAAAGTCTCATCGAGAACATATAAAACATCGTCCTTAATATATGCCGGCCAGAATAAAGGTGATTCGAACATAAAAGTTATTTTCCGCCTTCCAACTGCTTCACCAATTCCAGGGCCATTTGGATAAGCATGCCTTCGGCCATGTAGTAATCCGGGTTAATAAACCCCATCTGCCCGGTAATTAAATTATCCGAAACCGCCAAAATAGACACGGCGGGGATCTTGTAAACCTGGGCAATGGTCAAAAACGGGGCGCTGACCATATCCACTCCAATGGTCCCTTGATTGATCACTTTATTGACCACATCCTTGGTTTCACGCAAAATAGCATCAGTTGACCATACCTTACCTTCATGCACAGTCAAGCCGGCGGTTGAAGCAACGTTGCTAGCGATTACGGTCAATTTTTGCGTCAATGCTTGATCCGGAACAGTGACAAATTTTTCATCTACATAGTACGGAGAAACACCCTCCCCGCGCACACATCCCGTCGTCACAATAAAATCGCCTATTTTAATATCACGACGCAAGGCCCCGCAGCTGCCGATACGGATAAGCACCTTTACCTCGGCGCTGCATAAAATCTCCGTCGTAATTGCCGTATCCGCCGCAAAACGTCCGCCGTTGATGGCGGTCACACGGATGCCATTGATATTTCCGGTGAACATGTTGTATTCCATAAAAGAAAAATTCTTTACCGGGTTCTCCATTTTCTTAACCAAACTGTCCAAACGTTCTTTGGGACCGGGCACGATCGCATAAGAACCGATATCTTTAGGCCTCAACTGCACCATAGCCATCAAATCTTTGCCGCTTAAATGCACCTCTCTCGTCATTCTATCCTGCTGTTCTACGATTGGCATAATGGTCTCCTCGTCTTGAATAGACTTTCTAGACAATTTTTGAAGGCTGCTGTCGTCCCGTCAATCTACATCACCGATTCAGAAATACAGCCCGAAGGGTGTTGTATTTCTGAAATATTAGAAAAGTTTGGCGGAAAAAGACGACTCGCAGCCAAAAAAATTCGTCTAGAAAGACTATTCAAGCCACTTGTAATGTTTTCAACAACTCTTTGTCTATCTTCCCAGCTCTATTTTTAGGCAATGCCGAACGGATTTCAACAGTCTGCGGCACTTTAAAATTCGCCAAATGCTCCCGGGCAAAATATTTGATCTGCAAAGGTTCGATATTAAAACCTTCTTTTAAAACTACAAACGCTTTAATCGACTCTCCGCGCATATCATCGGCAACACCGATGACCGCGGCCTCCAGCACCGCCTCATGTTTGCACAAGGCTGCTTCGACCTCAGGGGCATAAACGATCTGCCCCGCTACCTTGATCATCTCTTTTTTACGTCCTACAATATATAAAAATCCTTCCTTATCAAAACGGCCCAGATCCCCGGTGTGAAACCAGCCGCCCCGCTTGGCAGCCAGCGTCGCCTGGCTGTCTTTATAATACCCCTCCATCACCACCCAGCCGCGGATAACAATCTCACCAACTGCCCCCATCGGCAAAGGCTTATCTTCATCATCAACTATTTGGATCTCGCAATGGGGTGCAGGCTTCCCTACACTTTCGATTTTAGGATTATCCAAAGGCGTGACAGTGTTAGGCGGACAGGTCTCGGTCATCCCCCAGCCGTTGAGCAATTTAGCATTGGGGCAATATTGATGAAACCGCTTTAAAATTTCAGGTGAATTGGGAGCGCCGAAAACGACCACCCAGCGCAAGCTGGATAAATCAAACTGATCGATATTCTTGAGCGTTAATAAAGCCGTATACATCGGCGGTACGATATGAAAACACGTCACCTTATGCTGCGCTACATTTTTTAAGAATTCCATCGGATGAAAACGGTCCATCAGCACTAAGGTGATGCCGAAAATGATACAATTTTGGATATAAATAAACCCGCCGATATGACTTAAAGGAATAGCGCATAGTTTCACATCACGCGGGCTTAAATCCACAAAATATTTCATCGCCTGAGGAGAGCCTTGCAAATGTTTGTAATTAAGCAGGATTCCCTTAGGCTGGCCGGTTGTTCCGGAAGTATACATTATTAAAGCCGGATCAGTTTCTAAAACGGCCTCAGTCTTAAAATCTCCCGGCTGAAATAAACGCTCAAACACAGGGCCTGTAGGAATAATATTTTTCAAAGAGGAAATATTTTTTTGGATTGAATCCCAGTCTATATCAGGCTTGGGACAAGCAATCACATAATCTGCTTGAGCATGGAATAAACAGGAGACCAACTCTTCAGATTTGAGCATATAATCTAAAGGTATAACTATAGCCCCTAAAATAAAAGATGAGAGATAACTGTACACATACTCAGGACAGTTAGGCAGGTACAAAGCGATTTTTTTGCCCCGCCTTGCACCTAAGGTCTGTAAACCTCTGGCCAAAGCCAGTACATTAGCTTTTAAGTCAACAAAATTTACATTTTTATCTTTAAATATAATAGCAGGCTTTTGGGCATAAAGATGTGCAGAATCAGTTAAGATTTGATAAACATCCATAAAATTCCTAGTAGTAAAATTTTAATAAAAAGATTTTATTATAAACTCCCAAAATGTCAAGAAGTATATATGGTAGAAAGGGTTAGATGCCAAAAAAACTTAAAGTTGGTCAATGATTTTCTGGGTAGAATTTATTTCAGCTTCTACCAGATCCAAATCATGCAGTAGGACAAGACTTAAAATTTTTGTTTTTGCGGAAGATTGTAGAATGGTTAATTCCTTTTTGACCTTTTTTAACAGAGAATGCCTGACCTTAAGCCGGCGTTTAGCAATATTCTTATCTATTAAGGGTAAAAAATAAAAAGCCAAATCAATTTGAAAAAAAGGCCGTTCTATAGACAAAAAGTTCTGCTCAAGAAGCTCTTCAAACTTTTTTTTGCCTTTAGGGGTGAGGCGATAAACATATTTTTCGGGAAAACGGCCCACCCTGCGTCCTATTTCCTTCTCGACCAATCCGGTACTTTCCATTTTTTGGAGAGGATAATAAATCGATTTAATTTGCAAGCCTATGTTGGGGCCTAAATCTTCTTCAAGCTGAAGTTTGATCTCATAGCCGTGTTTTGGGCCCTCAGCCAACAAACCTAAAAAAAGAAATTCGTTTTCAATCATGGTGCAGGTGTTGTCACATTTTGATCTGTTTTGAGCGGTTCTTTGAGTTCCGGAGGATCCGGCGGCAGATAACCAAAGGCAATGTCTAACCCATGAAACAAGCCTTTGGCCACCTTACGCTTAGCGTTGGTACTTAGAGAAGAAATTTCTATACGTGTTTGAGTGTCTGACAGTTCATCAAAAAAGATCCCGATCTCGGTGGTATTAACACAGCCTTTAACCCCCATCACGACCATATATCCCTTGATCTCATCCTTCTTAAATATCACCCAATCTTTTTTCTTTACCACAGCTAGGGCGCTGCGAACGCAGTCCCAGTAAGACTTATCATAGGTTTTGGTAATAGCGGTATCACGGGCATTCTCCAAAGCCCTGGTTGACGAACCCCAAATGGTTTTGGCAAACTCAACACTGTTATCAACCCCATTATCCAGGGAGATACAAGAAGAACAAAAACAGCTTATTGCCATAATTAAAAAAAGACGCAGTTGTTTCAAAAGGTCCAATTGCGAACAATTGTGAGTGTCCGGCATGAGGACCGAACAATTGTGAGTGTCCGGCATGAGGACCGAACAATTGTGAGTGTCCGGCATGAGGACCGAACAATTGTGAGTGTCCTTCGTAACGTTTTTCATACCTGCGTGTCCTTTTGATGCGTACGTGCTTTTAAATCTTCATACTCGCGTTCAAGACTGACCAAACGAGAACGGTTCTTTTCCAATTCAAATTGAGCCAGATGGTCTTTTTTGACCAGTTCCTCATTTTCCAATTTGATTTGCTCTACCATGCCCTCCAAGCGGTTTTTAACCTGGGATAAATGGTCATTGGTCACTTGCACCGCATTGATTTTCCTAAAAAAGTCTTCCACTTGATTCTTATAATTAAAACTGACACGCTCCATTCCGCTGGATTGGGCCCTTGCTTTGATCATTTCATAGTGTAGTGAATCGTTCTTTTCTGTCAAATGAGCGTTAAGTTCACGTAAACTTTGACAAGTTCTTTCTAAATCTTCACACTTCTGTTTTAACTGCATTTGTTCGGATTTTAAAGGTTCCAACTCACGGCGCAAAGATTCATCAGGATCCGCTTTCCCGGCTGACAACAGCATTTCTTTTTCACGATTCAATTCAGTCACCATCGCATTAGCCTTGCTGACTTCTTCCCCCACTTGAATTTTAACGGTAGCCATTTCTTCTTCCAAAAAACGCACCTTGGCATTGGCTGATTCCAATTGAACCTGCAAGCCGGTATTTTCGGTCTTTAGCCCCGAAGCTTCGTTCTGTAATTCAATCAGTTTTTGTTGAGCTTGCTCCAAATTAGCCTTTTGGCTCTTAAGCGATTCGTTTTCTTTAGTCAGGGTTTCGATCATTTGTTTGGCTTCATCCGACTGAGATGTTGCTTTTTGCGAAATGGTCCGCAGTTCTTCTTCGAGGTCTTGAACACGTTTTTTATAAGGGTCATCCCCCAAAGGAGACTGGACCTCTTGGGTGGGCAACGACACCTTGGGTTCGTATGGCGGAATGATTTTGGGATCATTGGCGGGAAATTTAGGCTTTTGCGGCTCAAGCAATCCTACAGACATTTCCTTTTTTATTTGGGCTAAATCCATCAAAGAGACGGGCTTTTCTTCGTCCTTTTTCTGCCCCTCTTTTCTCAACAAATAAAATAAAACACCTATCACCGTAAAGGTCATAAATAAAACAATGCCCAAAATAATGAAAAGGACCATAGAGAAATCCTTTCGTTACCAGTACCGTTTGGTTGATAAATAACCGCAATAATCTCTGACCGCGTCTTCCAAAGAGCTAAAAACTTTCGTATACCCGGTCTTTCGTAATTTAGTCATGTCCGCTTGGGTGAAATATTGATAACGGCTACGCAAAATTTCCGGCATCTCTATATATTCGATACATGGCGTACGCCCTACAGCAGCAAATAAGGCATGGGCCAAATCATTCCAGGTACGCGCCCGACCCGTTCCTAAATTAAAAATTCCGTTGATGGACGGGTGGTCCATCATAAACATGACGACGTCGACAGCATCCTTGATATAAATAAAATCACGCATTTGTTCGCCGTCTTTATATTTCGGATTATATGATTTAAAAAGAAACATTTTCCCTTCAGATAGCACGCGGTCGTAGGCTTTGGACACCACACTCTTCATGTCCCCTTTGTGATACTCATTGGGGCCAAATACGTTAAAAAATTTCAATCCGGTCATTTTAGATTGATATTGATGGTCTAAGACCCATTGATCAAATTTTTGCTTGGATTCCCCATAAAGATTCAATGGTTTAAGACGGGGGATCAAGGATTCATCATCACTATATCCCAATTGGCCGTCACCGTAGGTCGCCGCGGAAGAGGCATAGATCAATCGGGAATTGTTTTTAAGTGCCCATTGGGCAACACTGCAGGTATACTCGAAATTGTTCTTCTCAAAATAATCAGCATCCTGCAAGGTGGTCGAAGAACAAGCGCCCATGTGCAAAATACAGTCCACATCAAAATCAAACTGATCGCGTTTAAGCAGTTTTAAAAATTCCGCCTTGTCATAATAACGCTGATAGCGCTTACCGGCTAAATTCTTTTTCTTGGGATCAATATTCCCTATCGCTTGCTCGGCGTTTCTTATCCCCTCTAAGTGGTCTACCACAATCAAATCATTCCGGCCGCTGCTGTTCAATTCAGCCACCAGGCAACTGCCGATAAATCCTGCGGCACCTGTTACAACAATCACTGTCTGCTCCTCTTTTAACTTTCAAAGGAACTGATAAAATTAGCAATGGCCACCCCAATTTGGTAGGCCACTGTTTTAGGATTCTGAATTTTAAGATCAATCACAACGGTGGTTTGAAACAAGAATATTTTCTCTCCGGTCTGACGAAGCCATATATCGCCGTCAACCGATAACAAAACCTGATTTTTACGCAATTTCAGATGTGGGATATGGCCGTCGCGTCCATAATTCTCAATATAACCTTCTAAATAATAATCCGGTTCATTTTGCTCATCTGCTTGGATAATAAAATGCGTGCTGTTCTTGGGCAATGTCTCATTAATTCCCTTGATCATCATCAAGGACAATTGGTCAGTTTCATCATTGGCGGCAGCGCCAGTCCCCGGCTTAAACGAACCTAATACCAGCGTCCCTCCTTTTGTAAATACGGATGAATTGACCACCGAACCCGTGATCACACAAGTTGCATCCAAAGAATCGGATATAATTGTCTTTTTTGAAGATGAACAGCCGTATATTAAAAGAATTATTATTAAAAGGGAAAAATTCTTAACCACATGAGGAATATTAACACAGCGGGGCTTGGGTCTCAAGTAGCTTCTAAAAAATCAAGGGTTTAAATCAGGCATTGCTGAAAGGTCGATTAAGTCCGTCGGGCGGCACAAATAATATCCTTGGCCCGCGTCCACCCCTAACTCAATCAGGGCGTCAAAATCCTCCTTATTTTCGATACCTTCTGCCACACACATAATGCCGTTTTCCCGGCAAAAAGCAACAAACAGCTTCACAATACTATTTTTATAAATATCTGCACTCACCCCGTTAACGATATGTCTGTCTAATTTGATTGCTTCCGGCCTTATTTCTACGATAGACTCCAGGCTGGAATAGCCCGACCCCAAATCATCCACGGCGATCTTAAAACCGCCTCGGCGATATTCACGAAGCCGTTCATAAAAAACATCAAAAGTGATGACAGCGGACCTCTCCGTCACTTCCAGATAAACTTCATTGCTGGACACCCCGAAATCGGAAAACATCTCTTTGACTGTTTTGAAATTCTCCCTTTCCACTAAATAAGGCTCGCAATTTAAAAACAATGTCTGCCGGCCGTCAAAACTTTCAGATGCCACTTTTAAGGCTTTGCGCCAACCGATCATTTCAACTTCATAATAAACTCCATATTTTAAGGCTGCTTTAAAGAATATTTCCGGATCCCGCATGGGAGAATTAGTTTGGGGACGGCTTAACATTTCAAGGCCTAATAAACGCATCGGTTTTAAAAAATAGATCGGCTGAAAACGAATATTGATCGATTCCTCATCAATAATACGTTTTAATTCACTGATCGTATCATAATGTTGCCGGGCGCAATCTCCACTTAATCTTATGTCATGACGGCGTAAAACCACATCCATTCGGGCAAATAGCTCTTCCGGTTCAAAAGGCTTGGTCAGATAATCTTCAGCCCCTAAATACAGGCTTTCAATTCTGTCAGTCTTGTTTTGGTGACCGGTGATAATAATGATAGGAATGTCTTTAGATAGGGAATTAGCTTTTAGCTGTTGGCAAATTTTCAAGCCTTCCAAATCAGGAAGTATCATGTCCAGCAAGATTAGGTCAATATTAGGAGAGATGCTCTCTAATGCTTCTCTGCCGGACATCGCAACCCTGGTCGTATATCCATGCGAATTTAACAGAACCGTCAAAAGCTGGGATATGGCCGGTTCATCATCAACAATGAGGACTGTTTTACCATTAATACATTCCAAGATAGCACCTCATTCCTAAGCACCGACAGATTATTACTTTGAGTATATATCAAGATATGGGAATAATCTAACCCTAACTTCTAGATATGCAAAAAATTATTAGTTTTTGTTATTATCCAATCCCCATGTTAATAAATAAGTTATGTAACATTTAATTAATTTACAGAAAGCGCTTTCTCAAATATAACAATATTGGTGTATTAATAACGTAAATAATCAGAGAATTGAAAGCTAATGCCGGCTTCTTGATATACCTCAGAAGAACTAATCGGAAAAAATTGCCGGCTGATGGGAGGGAAAAAGGCGTCACAGCCATATTCGCCTTTTACGTGGGTCACATAAAGCTTTTGACATAAAGGATGGTCAATGGCCTGGGCATAAATTTGAGCCCCGCCAATAACAAAAATATTCTCTACAATAGACGACAGCTGATTTAGGGCCTCATCCATACTTTTCGAGCAAAGAACCCCTACGGGTAGATCAATCCTTCCTTCTCTACTTAAGACCAAATTCACCCGCCCCGGTAAAGGACGAAATTTTGAAGGTAAGGATTCCCAGGTCTTTCGCCCCATGATAACGGCGTTTTTTTTAGACGGATCGGTCACAGCAGTTGTAATTTCTTTAAAATGCTTTATATCCAAAGGCAAATTCCATGCCAATTGCCCATTTTTGCCGATACCATATTGAGAATCAAAAGCCACTATAATTGAAAATGGTTTCATAAAATATAACTTACAATTAGACTGCGATGGGGAATTTGATAAAAGCAGCCGGCTGATAACCAATCAGTTTAAAATCTTCAAATTTGTAATCAAGGACCTTTTTCTTTGGGAGTTCCAAACGCGGCAAAACGGACGGCGAGCGCTCTAATTGTATTTTAAGCCCCTCGATATGATTAAGATAGACATGGGCATCTCCCATCGTATGAACAAAAATACCGGGTGTGAGGTCGCATTCCCGGGCTACCATGCTCATCAATAACGCATAGCTGGCTATATTAAAGGGAACACCTAAAGCAACGTCAGCGGAGCGCTGATAAAGCTGGCAATCAAGCCGGCCATTAATCACGTAAAATTGAATGAAGGCATGGCAAGGCGGTAAAGCCATTTTGTCAATATCTGCCACATTCCAGGCACTGACAATGATCCTGCGGGAATCAGGATTGGTTTTGATCAAATGAAGGGCGCTTTGAATCTGGTCGATAAACTCCTTACGGTAATTCCCCGATTTTTCATCCAAAACAAACTTTTCCCATTTGCGCCATTGATAGCCATAAATCGGGCCTAATTCTCCGTCAGGCCGGGCCCAAGCGTTCCAAATGGGAGTATGCTGCTTAAGATCGTCATTAATGTTGGTGCTCCCCCGCAAAAACCATAACAACTCATATACGAGGGCATCAAACAAAACTTTTTTGGTTGTCAAGATCGGAAATCCCTGGCGAAAATCATATTTGCATTGATAACCAAAAACAGAGATCGTACCTGTTCCGGTACGGTCCTGCTTTTCTTCACCATGGTCTAAAATATAACGGACTAGATCTAAATACTGTCTCATTTTAAAAAAGTGCTTTCATTAGATACGGTAAACTAAGGGGAATTATTTTATCATGAAATTAAAATAATTATAAAACTTTAAATAAAAAGGACAGCCCATGACAGACTGTCCTTTTTAAGCACAAAGATGAGGCATAACTTATTGTCTCCTTCTTAGTATGAACGCAAACGGTTTGGTTTTCGCCTGACCGGATTATCCGCGTTAAGATAATCCGCAATCACAGCACTGATATCACCCGGGCCAACACCCAAATTCCGAGCGGTATCAATGAGCTCCTGGCAAGATTCATACTTTTGGTTGACAAGCGCCTCTTTTAAATACAACAAGGCTGTAACCTTAAGTATTTGGTTCCCGCCTAAAGCCTGTCCTTGATTGGGCAGGACATCATTCCTCATTGTTCTCACCTCCTTTCAATAAAAAAGCCATCGATCTTTTAAGGGATCGGTGGCTTGAATGGACTGATAAAATTATTTAATTAACGATTCAACACACACCTTCCCCGGTCTGCTTTCTCCATGTAATGGAAAGCATAAAACAAGGAACAGTGTGTTTTTGAATCATTAATTTCTTCATAATGTTAAAAGTTTAACACATATTATCGACGATGTCAATATAACTTCCTCTCCCCTGTTATATGATTGAAACTCAAGAGGATTCTAACTTCTGCTGCAATTCGCTTAAAATCGGCAAATTCACGACAGGCTTGATTTCAATGATTTCAGGCACAAACCCCTGAATACGGTTTAATTGGGCCATGTCTTGCTGGGCTAACGGCAAGGGCACCCCTTGTCCGTCACGCTTGATCTGTAAATCTAAATTAGCGGCGTTAAAGTCGATACCACCGGGCGTCATCGCCGGATTTCCTGGAACTACTGTTGCTGCTTCCATCTCTAAGCGTCCTTTTTGACCTGATGACAATGTTAAGGTCGTTTTATTGACCATCCCCAAAAAAGAACGAATTGCATTGGCATTTACAAACTGCACATAAGGCACCCCATCAACTCGCAGTGCTCGAATACTTTTATTATTGTTATAGCCTGTCCAAAAATCATCCATAGATATAAAATTAACTGTTGGAAATATTTTTGTTGATCTTAGTATGACTTTAGATTG
The DNA here is from genome assembly GCA_963769315.1 of Candidatus Omnitrophota bacterium. Lineage (GTDB taxonomy): Bacteria > Omnitrophota > Gorgyraeia > Zapsychrales > Fredricksoniimonadaceae > JABDGZ01. The sequence goes on along the minus strand of CAVYLG010000007.1, from coordinate 181,596 downwards.
TATTGGTACTAAAATAGGCATTTTTCGTTTGATAGCTTTGTTTGTAATTGATTCTAATTCAGTCTGAATTTCTTCTGGTGTTAAATCAACAAAATTAACCGCTTCCCCTGGTATCAAATTTTCTGGTTTTTGGGCATAATAAAAATGTTCAAAACCGTCAGCAGTCACCACAGCTTTGATTGCACCGCTTTTTAAACCTTCAATAACTTCATAAGTTGATACCATACGCCTTTTCAATTTGACTACAGGCTCTTGTAGTTGCATTTCATCATAAACATAATGGTATATCTTCCCAAGCAACTCAACTTCAGGTTTTTTTACAAGTCTATCTTTTTCTGACTCATCTAATTCTCTCACCTTCATCGGCTTGCTTTTTTGTGGGTTCTCTGTGGCGTCAACCATCATCTGTTCCGCTAAATGGAGGATTTGTTTAGCTTGTTCCTCGCTAATCATTTCTGTTTCTGAAAGATATTTGACTGAGTATTCCAGATTATATATACCGTATGTTATTGGTTCTCCGTACTTCCGTGCGAGATATCCGTATATTCCGATTAGTCCTGGTCTGGGTAAATGAGTTAAGTTAAACTTAGCCCCCAACCATACAGCAATCAGAGCTCGAGCAAACCTTGACTTATCAGCAAACCTTTTAAGCACTTCATCTATACTCATTTTTCCTATTATCGTATCAATAAACTCTTGTTTGGTCTTATCCGTTAGCCGATCGATTTGTTGCATTAGCTCTAAGACTTCTTTGATAATTTTATCATCTATAGTAGCTTTATTCGGGATAGAGGTTCTTACCGCATCAGGGGATTTCTTTTCTGTGATCATCTTGTCCCCACCCGTCTTTTCTGGTATTGTTGCATTAACTTGGACAGACGCAACATCCATAGCAATTACATCGGGGAGTAATCCCGATCTCATGTCGGGTGGGATTAAACTTATACTTGCCCTGTCTACAATATACAATTCTCTTTCACGAAATATTGTCCGTGGGGTAACAATTTCAGCAGCATCAAAACCCTTCCATCCGCCTGAAAAATATTTTCTCGGGATAGGTTCATTAGTGTATTTATCAATATCTTCCTTGATATAATTAAATACCCCCTTTTTAAACGCCTTTAAGTAACGTCTATAAATTTCATCATTACTTTTGGGGTCCTGGTCCACTCCTTTGACCTTGGCCTTATCTGCATAAACCTCGCCCAACAAAGAACTTTTCAGAACTTTTTTATACCAGGTCGCAAGCAGCATGCCGCTGTACATCTGCCTCAAATTGGCAAAATTCTTGCCTTCATTAACTTCCTTTTCTAATTCAGGAAGAATGATTTCACGGATTACCTGGGAGCCGATGGCATGGGTGGCTGGTAAAGCGTTTGGCTTGTTACCCTGGGGTGCTTTCGTATTCAAACCTACTTCGCTTGGCAGCCTGCGAGCATCTGCGAGTGTCCGGTATGAGGACCTTGGGGACACGTTCTTTTGTTGTTCTATATTGAACATGTCCCCTGGTTGGCGTTGGTTCTTTTCGATGGCAAGATAATCTTCTTCCAACATTACCTTTAAATGGCTTCGGAGTATATAGGCCGTGTTTCCGCTTTCATAGACAATGGCCTGGTCCGGAACAATCCAAACCTTGTTAAAGGTATTCACCGGAACATTAGTCGTGTGATATTCATTCCAAGCACGCTGATAAACCTTGTCCCAGAATTTCTTACCCAAACCATTTTCCGGATAGATCAAACTTGAAGTGATTTGTTTGAGCATGTAATCTTCGGCCAAAAGGTCACGCCCCATCTCGGTTTTGCCAAAATCATCCTTGATAATACGCTCCTTTTCATAAGGAGACAGGTTGACCCATTGGTCTTCATCAGGAATGGTCAAAGAAGCCAGGAAATATTTAACCAATTTCTTATATTCCTCTTTCTTTTGATCACCTTCTAAAATTTGATTACCTTTATTAATAAGAAAATCAAACTTCAAAGCATTCTCCGGATGAACGGTAATGCCTTGTAAATGGGCAGGCGTAAATTCAGGGCTTAAATGAACCATGACCCCGGGTGCCGGCAAATGAAAATCCTGCGCTTGCACTAGAGGAAGATTTAGACCGGAAGCAAAAAAACATACGATAAGCAAAATGCTTATCCATAACCTCCCATATGTAAATTTAATAGGGGTTTTCATTGATTTATTTAAATACCCTCCCTATCATCAAGTATTTAACATAAATCAATGATTTTCAAGGCATTAGAACAGATTTCAGGGAAGCGTTTTCTTCGACGGGTAAACGAAGATAATAAGTTTTAATACAATTTAATTAAAACCACATTTTAGTTTTATACTCTTGCACCATGCGCTGGGTATTGAAAAAACCTCCGCGGCGCACACAATTGATCATCTTATCTATCCAGGGGCTGCGAATGTCGATCTCCCCATCTTTATTTGTTCGGTAATATAATCCAGCCACTTCTTTAAGCGAAGCATACAAGGCCTTGGAATCTTCTTCCAGGCGCAAATTCCCTTCATCGCCTATTTCCGGACCTACATGACGATAACCAAAAATCCAGCCAATATCATCATGCTCTGCTTCCACCACCCAACCGTCCAAGGTTGAAAGCTGGACCACACCGTTTAGAATTGCCTTCATTCCGCTGGTACCGGAAGCTTCAAAAGGAGGCAAAGGGTTATTTAACCAAACATCCACGCAATTGGTCAGGAGTTTACCAAAATAGGTATCATAATTTTCCAATACCAACACTTTGACGGATTTATAATTCTTATTTAACCGGTCAACATGCTCCATGATATTTTGGATATGGGAAGCACCCATTGTATCCATCGGATGGGATTTACCCGCAATAATGATCTGCAATGGACCGACACGACGGGCAATATTCAAGACTTCTTCGACATGTTGGAACAACAAAGACGGCCTCTTGTAATTGGTAATCCTCCTTGCCCAACCGATAGTCAAAATATTTTCCTGTAATTTCCAATGCTTCACGACGCCCAACAAATGGCGTTTATTGACTTGATGCGCCTGAAAGATGTCCCGACGGAAATTATGGTCCTTGGCAAGTTGACCTGCTTTCTTAAGCCTGCGGGGATCAGAACGCCAATCACCGAATACACCGGAGTATTTGTCAAATAAATTGGCAAAACTCTCCGATACCCATGTATGCGCATGCACGCCGTTGGTGATGGCATCAATACGTTTGGCAAAGGCCGGAAATTGCAGGCGCATGATCTCGCCGTGCTTTTGCGCTACCGCATTGACGTGCCGGCAATTATTCAGGCATATATAGGTCAAGTTAACATCTGGGGAATCCGGATGCTCCTTACCGAATTTTTTGGCGGCTTCGACATAATTGTCCGTAAAAATCGCCTGAAGATCGCTTATTTGAAAACGGTCATGCCCTGCGGCAACAGGCGTATGACAGGTATAAACAAATTTCTTCTTCTCTGTTTCCATGCGGCTCTTATCGGCCAGTTGTATATATTTCTCCACCAAGGCAAAAGCCGCATGTCCTTCATTCAAATGGTAACAGTCTACCTGTATTTTCAATTCATCAATCGCTTTCATGCCGCCGATGCCAAGGATGGAACGCTGAAAAATACGCCAAAAGACCTGGTCGCTGCGGTAAAGCTGGTCGGTTAATTTACGGAAATGCTCATTATTATCCGGAAGATGGGAATCCATCAACACCAGCGGAACAACATTTTTTTTATCATAACTATAAACATAATATTTCCACAAACGCAATACCAGGTCCCCTTCCTTGGTTCTTATGCGTATCCGGTTTTTTAAAGGGACCAGCCCCGGATAAGAATGCGGGTCCCAGGAAAGCTCTTCGGGGACCTGACCGTATTTATACCAAAAGTTTTGTTTGAAATACCCCTTGTTCCATAAAATCCCCAGGGCCACGAGCGGACAACCCCAAATCCGCCATACTTTTGACCGTATCACCGGCCAAAACCCCAAGCCCTCCGCTATAAATAGGGATATCCAGCATTTTTTGGATGTTGATCTTAAAGACATAATCAGAAATCCAGTAATTGGAAAACACCTGATGTTTAAAAAATTTGTTCTTGTCACTCATCGGACTGTTAAGATAAAAAGAATTATAAATGCTGGGGGCCAGGCCGTATTCCATGGAGAAATAGGCGATGGATTTTTGGGAACCGTCAGCCAATTTTGTTTCTGCTTCCAGGATAGGCTTGATAGGGAAAGAAAAATAAGTAGACTTGTCGATGTCTTTGCTGTAGTGCCCGTCGAAATTCTCAATCTGGTTGGTAAATTCTTTATACGTCACGTTGGTTCCTCTGACCTTTCCTTAATAAAGAATGAAACGGATAAATTATTTTTTATTATAACAAAATTCTGTTGCTGCCATAGAAAAAGCGAATCTTTTTAGGTCAATACAAACCACCGTTATGGGCGTGCTCTAAAGCAACAAAAACAGATGTTAAATCATAAACCCTTATTTCCCCATACCGCTCCGATTGGGCATGGGATAAAAACGCAACCGAATCCAATATCTGTTCATTATGGTCAAGGACAAATCTTTTTAAAAGGATATTGTTTAAATGAGGGAAAGTTTGAAGCGGTTGGATACCTTTAAGCACTATCTCCAAAAAATCATTTAATGGCGGCGAAAACCTTCGGCCGTCGGAGGTCCAGGAAATATACGCCTGGGGATCCAAAATCAAATATCTCGCCCCCTGTTTATATAAACTTAGCAATGAATACAAATCATGAGGGCAAGGAAGAATTCTCTTGTCATCCGTTAAAAAAAGCCCTTCCACCAAAGGCTGGGTGCTGACAATGACAGCTTGGGGGTCACGGTCTGTGATAAAATTCACCGCATTTTCATAATCCGTGCGAGCCATCGCAATGGACCCTGAAAGATAAAACATGCCTGCAACGGCCAAGACCCCGAAGGTCAAAACCCAAACATGTGCTTTGGGAAACCTCTGCCAGCAGTCATCAACGATGACTGCCGCAGCCGCTGCCATAAAAGGCAAAACCACACACAAATACCTGGCACCTTTTTCCGCGGCAAAAGAAAAAATCAACATCTGCAAAATCACTATGCCAAAAGGTAAAAGTTTCGAATATTCTTTAAACTTAAACAAATAAACATTCGCCCAAAAAAACCACGCAAAGAAAAACCCTTCCAGGGCAAAAACATAATACGGATATGACAAAAAATTAACGGGATTAAATTTACCGCCGGCATCCTCGGCCTGATGGAACATCCATGCCAAGGTCACATGAATATTGATACCGCCATAAAGGCTTCCGACAAAAAGGACAATCCCATAAAATAAAGCAAAATAAATAGCTATTTTAAGCCAATTTAACCTAAATTTTCCATTTGCAACGAAAGCCGTAAATGCATTGAAACATTCAATAAAAGCTATAAAAACAGGAGCAATGATCATGCGGTAATTGGTAAAATAAACACAGGACAACACAAATGCGGAAAGCAAAAAAGGCCAACGGATACGCTCATGCGACCTATAAGAGCCCTCGGCATGAAAAGGGAACATATACAAATAAACGGCGCTCAAAAATAACAACGTGCTGAAAGCCTCCTGCATCCCCAGTCTCGAATAAAACACATGGCTGGGTAAAATCAGCAACAGTAAAGCACTTAAAAAAGCGATGCGTTTAGAATTAAAGTAACGCATGGCCCAAAAATACAACAAAATCACCGTACTAAACCGCTAACAGCAGAAATCCACCTCGCAAAAAACCAGGCTTCAGGCCCTAAAACAAAAACCCTCAAGATTTAAAATAAAAAACCATAATGCTTTGGCCGTGGTTAAAGCGGTTTTAAACATCAAGGAAAGAATGATCCCTAATTCATGAAGATTATGGGCAGGGTTATTGGCTACCAAATTGAGAAACACCCGGTTATAGCCTAAATACATGCCTTCATCGTAAAAAAGAAATTGATTGTCGCTGATATGATAAAAACGGATTAAAAGACCGGCAAGAATAATAAGGCCAATACTGACAAACAATAAATGTTTGAGCTTAATCATGGTAATGCTCCGCCGGCAATTGTCCCCCTTAAGACTTTGGGAAATAGATGTCCCGCCATAAAATCCAGATAGTTTTTAAAACAGCGTTAATGCTTTTTAAATTAAAAGCTTTGGATTTTTCGTGACGGCGGCCGACGTGCTCGAAATAAATAACACGCCAGGTGACCCCTTGCTTTAAAAGACGGACAACGCATTCTGCCAGGGCCGCCAAACCGGTGGATTTGATAGGGATAGCTTTAAGCAAGGATGTGCGGCAAATAAAAGCCCCGTTGTAATATTTTAATTTCAGTCCAAAAAGCAAATTCATCATTATGACAAACGTTTTTGAAACAGTCCGCCGAAAAAGCGAACGCTTATTGGTTTTCTGCATATAGGAAATGACCAAATCGGCAGAACCGCGGGCCTCAAGCAGGTCTTTTAATGACAATGCCGACATGTCATTGTCCCCCGGGAACACCGTAATAAACTCTTTGCTGGCCATCTTGACGCCGCGGGCAAATGAATAGCCAAAGCCCTGGTTGACGGCATTGGCGGCAACGCGGATATTAGGATCGACCTGGGCTTTTAAGCGCGCAAAATCTCCCGTCTTATCCAGACTGCCGTCATCAATGACGATGATCTCATAGTCCTGAGTGACACTTTGGGCCACCTGCAAGGCATTATCAATGGCTGCTTCAATATTACTCTCTTCCCGGAATGCGGGTATAACAATTGTTACGCTATTATTCATGATATATTCAAAAAGGCAGGAATATCCCTATTTTAGGGAATAAACCAAAAATAATCGCCGGTGTAACCGACTTGTTTAAACAAGGCCTTCCATTCATCCACGTGCATATAGGTCAAGGCCGTAATATTCCAGGCATCCATGCGTTCTTTTTCTTCGGGGGTCCGATAAGCATCCATCGTAATGAACGCTTTTTTACCCACACGCTCGATCTCACGTAAAGCCTGGGCGCATTCCTCCGGAGGTAAATTATGGATAGTATTGATGGAAATGACCAAATCAAGACTTTTATCCGCAAAAGGAAGTTCTTTCGCGTTTCCCTGACGGATAAAAGGTTTCATATCTTCCAGGGCGTGGGAAATGGCATACTCGGAAATATCCAGCCCTTGTAATTTAATCCCCGGGACCATTTGGGCAAAATCATGCATCATAAAGCCTTTGGCACAACCCACATCAAGAATGGAGCTTGAAGACGTCAATCCATAATGTTGAACAAAGGTGGGAATGACCGGCTGCCAAAAACGGGGATGATAATTATATCCCCCATAACCGAATCGACGGTCCCCGTCAAAATACTCCTGGCCGAATTGACGGCCTACCCGACGGTCTTCTTCGGTCTTTTGCATGCCGCGTTCATTGACATTGCGTTTGGTTTTGGGATAATTTACAAGCAGGTCAATTTCTGGCATATGTCTGTGGGGTCGCCCTTTGTCCGTCGGCAGAAATCTCATGATCTGCGCAATTTCTTCAGGGGGCAATTTGGGGTTTAGGTCTTCAAGGCCCGAACCAAATTTGAGCATAGGTTCAATTTTTTGATTAGGGTCGATGATAATGTCGCAAACAACCGGGCCTGGACGTCGCCAGTGCTTTGTTGATCACAGATTCCAGTTCATCGTGATTGGAGGCACGCAACGCCGGAAGACGGAAAGCCTCGGCCGTTTTAACAAAATCCGGAAAACTGAAACCGGTTTTTTCATCCACCGCCACATAATGTGAATTAAGCCAGGTATCGATCGTCTGCTTTTGGATCGCATGGCCGCCATTATTAAAAATAAATAATTTAACATCCAAATTATAACGTCGGATAGTGGCCAATTCCTGAATATTCATCATAAGCCCGCCATCCCCCGTCAGACATATGACCCTGTGATTGGCCGCCAAAGCTGCCCCGACCGAAGCTGACAAAGCATAACCCATAGGGGTATGGTTCCAGGCCGAAAAAATACGCTGGTCAGCCTTCATTTCAATGGCCTGCAGGACCCAGGAGATGTTTGCTCCGGTATCGGCAATGAAAATATCCCCTGGACGGCTACAGCTTTGAGAGCGTTTTCACAAAAACATGCCCGTCCACGTAATCATGACGCTGATATTTTTGCTAAAGGACAAATGGGATACTCCCGTTCCCAGGTTTTTATCTGGGTACGCCAGGACGCCAAACGGTCGGGATTACCCTGCCCTTTGAGACATCGACAAAGGGATTGGAAAAACGAAGGAAAATCCGATTCAATGCCTAAATCCAGATGAAAATCATTGGACGTAAATTTATTTAATTCATAAGGATCAATATCCACCAGGACTTTCTTGGCGTGAGGGGCAAATAATATCGGTCTTGCCGCCGGTGACCATTTGGGAAAGCCTTGTGCCCACCGCGATGATCAAATCCGCATTCTGGGCGGCAAAATTACCCCAGCGCGGCCCCACCACCCCAACACCACCCATATTCAACGGATCATCATAGGGCATAATATCTTTGCCCCCCCAAGTTAAAACCGTAGGCAGTCCCCATTGACGTATAAATTTTAAAGCAGGGTCAATGACTCCGGCAATGCGTATCCCGGCCCCATAGATCACCAAGGGACGCCTGGCTGCTTTGAGCCAGGAAACCAAGGTTTGAATATCCTTGGTATTATCTTTAGGTTTAACGGCTGAGGGTGGGACAAATTCTTTAAGCTTGCTTACATCAATATCCATGCGCTGCAAATCATCCGGAATATCCAAAGCCACCGGTCCGGGCCGTCCGTCTTGAGCGATATATAAAGCCTTTTGTAATTGGTATTTAATTTCCAAAGGGTCCATCACGCGATAAACATATTTGGTGATAGAACTAAATAAAGAAACAATGTCTGTTTCCTGAAAACCTTTTTGACGCAATTTATTGTTGGGACGAAGCCTCGGGGTTGTCACTTGCCCGCAAATGCAAAGCATCGGGATGGAATCAAAATAAGCATTGCAGATACTGGTCGTCAAATTAGTGGCCCCCGGCCCGGAGGTGACCATCACAACCCCCACCTTGCCTCCGGTGCGCCAATAGGCATCTGCCGCGGCCCCTGCGGCCTGTTCATGCTGGACGCATACATACCTCATCTCCGGATGGCGGGCAACAGAATCAATGAATGAATAATCGCCCCGCCGGAGACCACAAAAACATGCCTGATCCCCTGCTCGCTTAAAAACTGGGCTATAAAATCAGATAATTTCATATTTTAGAAAAATAGGGAGTCGCCCTATTTTTCTGCTCTTAATCAATTCCCTTAATGGCCTTTGCTATTACTTAATGCCGACACCCATGCCAAAAATATAATGGCACATCGGCGCGTAGCCGGTGTGCAAAACTTCATCGTTCATGCCGAACATAAATACACGCTTAAAATACCCGGACATCATCTTTTTTAAAGAAGCCTGGCTTTGCAAATTGATATGCTGAACCCGGCTGCGCGGGGAAGCATATTTATTGGCCGTAATATTGGGCGTTCCGACAATGCACACACCGTCTTCTTTAAGACATGCGCTTTGGTTCTCAAAAAACGGCTTGTTTAAATGTTTATCTAAATGCTCAATGACATCAATGGAAAAAACCCCGTCAAATTTTTCTTTAGGCACATCATCACAAATACCCATGGCCCTAAACTCTACATTTTTTATTTTTTTAAGCGCTGCCGGTTCCCCTTGATATGCCTGGCATCGGGTTCTATGGCAATCACCTTTTTAACCGCTTGCGCGACCACCGGGGTACCAAAACCGTCTCCGCAACCGACTTCCAGGACCAAGTCCATGCCCTCGAACATTTTGGCACAAAATTTGTAACGGGCCAAAACAAAACTCATATGTTTGGGATCATTCAGTAAACTATATGATGTCCATGGCCCCAGTTTCACAGAATCAATGAACTGATAATCCGTGCCTAATCTATAAGCTTCCGTTGAGTCAAATTGCTTTTAACCATTGGGTTTATCCTGAAAAGTTTAATAAGGGCCTACAAAGGTATCTTTGATTTCAACATCGGGGATGGATATTTGGCGCTTATCCAATATTTCCAGGACCGCATGAATAATGTTCTTATGCGTCGGATGAAAAGCTTCTTCCAGTGTTTTGGAAACGGGTGCAGGACATTCCGGCCAGCCGATACGTTTGATAGGGGCCTTCAAATCATGAAAAGCCTTATCAGCCACCCTGGCAGCCACTTCGGAAGCAAACGAACAATTAAGCCAATCACCGTCCGCACAGATCAACCGTCCGGTCTTTCGAACGGAATTAAGTATAGCCTGTTCATCCAAAGGCTGTATGGTCACCGGGTCAATAACTTCCAATTCAATGCCAAACTCGCTTAAAATATACGCGGCCCTTAAAGCCTCAGGCACCATGGAAGAGGTGGCAACCACCGTCACATCCGTGCCCTGACGGCTGACACGGGCCTTGCCAAATGCAAGACGATACGGTTCTTGGGGCACTGCCATTTTAAGATCATAAAGGCTGCGGTGTTCGATAATGACAACAGGACTTGTTCTGATTCAAGGCTTCCAAGGTAATCCCTTTAATATCATAAGCATTGCTGGGTATGGCCACGATCAAGCCCGGGAAATGGGCAAAAACCGCCTGTAAATTTTGAGAATGTGTCGGCCCCTGGCCCCATCCTTTACCGATGATCGCCCTTATAGTCAACCCCACGGAGCTCTTGCCGGCATAGGTATATTTCCATTTGGCGGCATTATTGATCATCTGGTCCAGTGCCAAAAACATAAAATCATGACGGGCATGCACCAAGATCGGATGCTTGCCGTTTAAAGCAGCGCCTATGGCAATGCCTGTCAAAGCATTTTCACAGGCCGGCACATCAAAAACACGGTCAGAACCGAAACGCTTAGTAGCTTCAATCGTTGTCGCAAAAATCCCTTGCAATCATTGACCCCCAGCCCAAATAAAAAAACTTCGGATTGGCTTCCATCCCCTGAACTAAGGCTTCTGATATCGCTTGGCAATAATCGATGTGTCTGTTCATTTTATTCATTTCACTCTTAATAAAATAAATTTATCTTTATCACTGCCATTAATACACATGTTCCTCTAATGCCGCTGCATCCGGCCAAGGGGCTTTTAAGGCCTTCGCATACGCTTCGTCAGCTTTTAATTTCCAATGCTCTTTTCATGGCTTGCGCCTGGGCTAAACTCAATACATTTTCCTTGATAAGTTGTGCCGTTAAAAGCGAAATAGGGCAGCGTTTCATCCAGGCTTCCACTTCTTCTTGACTGCGATATCCCCGGTCATAATCAAACAAGGCCCCACATGCTCCCGTACACGATACGTCAAACATTCAATAAAAAGCGGGCCCTGAAGTTTGCGTACGTGGTCCACCGCTATTTTGAATTTTTCATAAAGCAACCAGGCATCATTGCCGTCAATTTGTTGGGTTGGCATTTCCGGAATGGAGATACGCTCATATATCTTTGAAGCCGGCTGGCGGAAGATAAAGGTGTATGCGTTGAATAAAGGTTATTTTCACATAAAAATAATACGGGCAAACATTGGTCACCGCGAAATTAACACTTTCCGCAAAAACCCCTTCTTCAATGGCGGCATCACCAAAAACGGCAACAGCCACTTTTTGATTTGAATCCATTTTAAACGACAAGGCCGCACCTACCGCCACGGGAATCATGGCGCTTAAAATAGGTGACGCATAAATACCGGCGGATGGGTCTGTTAAATGAGCTGACCCCGCATCGTCCCTGGCAAATCCCTGTTTTCCTACCCGCAAAGTTCATCAAAAAATCCCTGACAATCACCGCCTTTTGCCAAATAAGCCGCGTGACAACGATGCCCTGTAAAAACCTGGTCTTCTGGTTGCAATGCCAAACTCAAAGCCGCAGCCACCGCTTCCTGGCCGATGGATAAATGCGTGGGGGTGCGCATTTGCTGATCTTTGGCATAAACCTCAACGATCTTCTCTTCCGCCATGCGGATTTTTAACATCACATCCAAAAGCTGTTTTTTTATTTCCTGAGTTGACATTAGAAATTGACCGCCTTTTAAATTTTAATAATATAGAAGGACATTATTGTACTATCAATTTATTCCACTTCAACGCAAATTTTTTTCGTTATTTATTATGGCTTTGCAGCCAAGCCTGGCGCCTGGCCTTGCTAATGCTTCTCAAACGGGCTTTTGTACGCGCAGCATGTAACTTCATTTTGGTCGATTTGGCTTTTTGAGGTGTTTGGCCTATCGTATGTATGGTGTCCGTCATGTTATTCCACAACGTTTGCCGATAGGGATCAGGATATTGGCGCGTTGCTCCCCAGGCCTGAGGAATAATTAAAACCACAAATAAAGTTATTATTAATAACACTCGCCTCATAAAAATCCTCCTCACCTTATTTCCCGCTTATTAGATCGCCTCGGGACGAAAATCCGGATTTCAGAAATAAAGTAATCAACATAAAAACAGTTAAAATAAATACCATAAAGCCTAATGCATAACCGATTGGCATATGCCAAATAGGATCGACAAACATTTTTAGCCCGACAAAAACCAGGATTATCCCAAGAGTATAATGCAAATACTTAAAACTATCAATAACAGGAGACAAAACGAAATAGATGGACCTTAGTCCTAAAATAGCAAAAATATTCGAAGAATAAACAATAAAAGGGTCTTTGGTAACTGCCAAAACCGCAGGAATGGAATCCAATGCGAAAACCAAATCTGCCGCCTCAACCACGACCAAAACAAGCAAAAATGATGAAAGCTTATCAGGGATAATCCGTGTTAAAAAACGCAGTAATACATTTTGACCAAAATCTATGGTTTTATCTATCTTAAAAAATAACCTAAATCCTGAAAATGTCACAAAAATACCAAACGCATAACCCGCCCAAATTAAATGTTTAAGCAAGACAACACCGGCTAATATAAGAACAGCTCGCATCAACTGGGCGCCCAGTACTCCCCAGAATAAAATCCTGGTTTGCATTGCCCGATCAACTTTAAAATAAGAAAAAATCAAAAAGAACACAAAAAGATTATCGATACTCAAGGATAATTCAATCAAATAGCCGGTCAAAAACTCTAATGCCTTTTGTTGCCCCTGAAAAAAGAGAATCCCCGTATTGAATAATAAAGCCGCAATAGTCCAGGCCGCAGAAATCCAAACGGCTTTGGATAATTTCATCGCTGGTAAACTCCGCTTGTCCCCCCGCTTTTATGCATCAGCCGTATGCCGGTAATCGTAATATCCTGCCCCGTAAATTTCATCATGTCATAAATCGTCAAACATGCCGCACAAACCGCGCTCAAAGCTTCCATCTCAACACCGGTTTTACCTAAGCCTGACACCTTCGAGACAACTTTAACAGCGTTTTTAGATTTAAGCATTTCAAAAGTGACCGATGCATTTTCTAAAAGCAAAGGATGGCATAAAGGGACCAATGAAGGTGTGCTTTTGGCCGCCATAATGCCTGCAATCTTTGCCGTCTCCAATACATTTCCTTTGGATGATCCCTGCTTTAATAAAACCTTATATGCAGGCAAGCCAAAAACAATCTGTCCTTCGGCGCAAGCCATCCTTTTAGTAATCTTTTTTTCACTGATATCAACCATGGGCATAAGGACTACTCCCAATCCTTTAATTTCTTTCGGTTTTGTTTCTTAAATGTATTTTTCTTTTTATCTTTAAGCATCCGTTCTTTGGCTGACAAAGAACGCTTGCGGTTTTGACGCCGTTTCTTTTCTCGCATGAGCCTGACGGGTGAGACGTTGGCGCTCCTGCCTTTGTTGCAACAATTCACGCAACATTTCCCAAGCATGCTGACGGTTAAGAAACTGTGTACGAAATTTCTGACACTTGACTATGATTCCGGTTGGTTGATGCAAAAGCACAACACAGGTGGCCACCTTATTGACATTTTGACCGCCCGGCCCCGAAGAACGCACAAATGATTCTACAACATCGTTCTTTTGATAGAGAAGTCCCGACCATTGCTTACCCTTGGATATTTTAAGACATTGAAGAGGCAAAGATGAAAATGTCCTGTCGTAATCTGTTTAAATTATCCAATGAAATACCCGATACTGCCAATAAACCGCCTTCTTTGACAAAACTTATAATTTTTTTCGCATGCTCTATTAAATCTTCAGTGACCAAATTAGCCGCCACGAAATCATAAGTTTTTTTAGAGCGGATATCTTTTAATATCCGCCCTTACCACCTTAAAATACGACTGATTGGCCTTCATATTGTCAAGGGCCGCCTGCACGCTCAATGGCCCAATATCAATCCCTATAACATCTTGGGCTCCATATTTAAGGGCCACTAAAGCCAAAATTCCGGTGCCTGTGCCGATGTCCAAAAACGATTTAAACTTGCCCTTTTTGTCTTCAATAAATTGGGCCATGAATCGGGTGGTTTCATGTAAACCCGTACCAAAAGACAATAAAGTATCCATTAAAATATAATCACATCCTTTGACGAGGCTTATATTTATTCCGATACCAAACCGGCACCACGTCCAATTTTTTTGTCAAAGGAGCTGGTTTCCATTGGCTCTTCCAGAGAGTCAGCCAATCTTTGGGAGCAAGACGGCGTTGATGGACTTTAACACCCGGCAAACTCAACCGGCTAAAAAGTTTTTTAACCGCTTAAGTTTTGCATCGAGTTTTCATCGAATAATTCAATGGCAGCCTTGCCCTTTAAATACAGAGTTGACTAAATCCTCTTCTTCATAACCCAAATTCAAAAGCACAGCCCGAATAAGCCCAAGGCCTTGCTCATTCGTTGAGCCGAATGTGCAATTGATAAACAACTTTAGGGATACGTTCTTGAATGATCACCCGGGATTTATTCATTTGAAACAGATTAAAGAAGGAGCGTATTCTTTGGGCGCCTCGAAACCTAAAAGATTTAACAAGGTAGCGGCCACATTGGCCAGTCCTTGGCCGGGATAGATTCGCCATTTCATATTCTCCCTGATAGCCGGGATCGACAATGGCACAGGGCACGGGATTTAAGGAATGCGCGGTACTGACTTGTTTTTTACCATTTTTAACCGTGAACATTTCATCGGCATTGCCGTGGTCCGCTAATACAACGGCTATGCCGTTTAATTCACGGACCACCGTAAGCAATTTGAGCCACACCATTCATCCACGGCTTCAACAGCGATAATGATGGCTTCGGGAACACCGGTATGCCCGACCATGTCGCCGTTGGGAAAATTCAAACGTCCGAATTTATATCGGCCGCTTTTAAGAAGCTCAATGGTTTTATCGGTGATCTCTGCGGCTTTCATTTTAGGAGCTTGATCAAAACGGACCTTATCCGACGGAATTTCCACATAGGTCTCCAATTTTTCATTGATATAACCTGATTTATTGCCGTTCCAAAAATAAGTCACGTGGCCGTATTTTTGGGTTTCTGAAATAGCAAATGAAGAAATGCCGTTGGCACACATATAAGTCACCCACAGCGCCTTCTATTTGAGGAGGGGACACTAAATAATTCTTGGGGATATGCAAATCACCGTCATATTCCATCATGCCGGCAAAAAGCACATCAGGGACGCGGACACGGTCAAATTTATCAAAATCCTCACTTTCAAAAGCCATGGATATTTCTATGGCCCTGTCCCCGCGAAAATTAAAAAACACCACTGAATCCCCGTCTTCAATGGTCCCCACCGGACTGCCGTCGTCTTCAATGACAAAAGAATCCAGATACTGGTCCGTGATCTTAGGGTCTTCTTTATAATAAGTTTCAACAGCCTCTCGGGCAGAAGCAAAACGACGGCCGCGGCCTAATACATGGGCCTTCCAGCCGCGCTCAACAATAGACCAATCCGCATTATAACGGTCCATGGTGGTCACCATACGCCCTCCGCCGGAAGCAATGCGGTATTCATAATTCTTGTGGGTAGCTGTTGATTTCTTTAAGGAAATTTTCCGTCTTTTCAATATAGGTTAGGGCTGATTTTTCATAAACATCCCGGCCGTCTAAAAGCACATGGATACAAACCCGGCGCACCCCTTCTTCGGCACATCGGTTCACTAAGGCAAACAATTGGTCAATATGAGAATGCACGTTACCATCGGATAAAAGGCCTATAAAATGAAAAACTTTATTTTCGGCCTTGACCCGTTCAACCAATTTTTTCCATATCTCGGTCTCAAAAATAGCGCCGCTTTCAATGGATTTCTGGACAAGCTTGGCCCCCTGATCAAACACGCGCCCGGCTCCTAAAGCATTGTGCCCCACTTCGGAATTGCCCATATCATCATCACTGGGCATGCCTACGGCTGTGCCGTGGGCTTTTAAGCTGCGTATAAAGTTTAGACTTCATTAATTCATCCAAGCAGGGGGTCTTGGCCAAAAATACTCCGTCGCTATCATCCTGTTTTCCGATACCCACCCCATCCATGATGATAAGTAACAAAGGGCCCGGACGGCCTGAAAAATTATCTAATTTTTTTAATTCTAAAGAAGACATAAAATCCTTTCTATTTAAAATTTAACCACTGGCGCTTGTTCGTGCTTTTCTGGTGCTTTAAAATAAACAGCCGGTTGAGTCAAATGGGTCTTTGAAGCAAAAAAACTCCCGAATAAACTTTGCTGATACGTATTAAATTGCTGGACAGCCTGATTATAGCGCATACGCTCAACCGCAATGCGGTTCTCGGTACCTTCCAGTTGGCTTTGCAATTCCAGAAAACTCTGGTCAGCTTTTAAATTAGGATAATTCTCACTGACCATTAAAAGCCGTGACAAGGCCCCGCCCAAAGAATTGGCCGCCGCCACCTTATCAGGAATATTAGCTGCCTGTCCCCATTGGCTTCGCAAACGGGTCACTTCTTCCAAAATATCTTTTTCATGAGCGGCATATCCCTTGACAGTATTGACTAAATTAGGGATCAGATCAAAACGCCGCTGCAGCTGATTTTCCACCTGGGCCCAGCTGGATTTAACCTGCTGATTAAGACCGATCATCTGATTATACCCGCTTTGATACCAGCCAAAAGCTATAAAGGCAATAACTACAACGACACCTAATGCAATTAAAAGTTTATTCATATAATCTCCTGTATTTTCAAAAATACCATCAAACTTAAGATTCCTCAATGATTATTAACGCCGATTAAATTCATGGGGTCAATAACGCTTTTTTTGAATCCATCGATATTCTCGAGGGTGGTCCGGGCAATGTTGCGCAACCCCGTATCCGTAAAAAAGGCTTGATGACCGGTGATAATAACGTTAGGGAAGGTTAAAAGTCTGGCAAAAGTATCATCGTAAATGACCTGGCCAGACAAATCTTCAAAAAACATACTCTCCTCTTCTTCATAAACATCCAAACCCAAATAACCGATTTTACCTGATTTAAGGCCTTCAATAAGACAAGAGGATTCAATAAGCCCTCCCCGGCTTGTATTAATAAGCATTACCTTGGGCTTGACCTTCGACAAGGCATCTTCATTGATGATGTGATGCGTGTCATGGTTTAAGGGAAGGTGTAAAGAAATAATATCGCTTTGGGCAAACAACTCATCTTTAGAAACATATTTGACCCCCCAATCCCTGCATTTGGGATTAATTTGGACATCATATGCCAAAACCCTGCAACCAAAACCCTGCATTATTCCTGCGAAGATCGCGCCTATCTTGCCGGTCCCCATGACACCAACGGTTTTCCCGTACAACTCGAAACCCAACAGCCCTTCAATTGAAAAGTTCCCGTCATGCACACGGTTATACGCCCGGCAAATCCTTCGGTTTAACGCCAAAATCAACGCTACGGCATGCTCGGCAACGCCATGAGGGGAATATGCCGGTACACGCACAACCACGATTCCTGATTTTTTTGCTTGAGAAAGATCGACATTATTAAATCCTGAACATCTTAAAGCGATTAATTTGATTCCGTATTTAGCTAAAGCAATGATCACTTCCTTATTCAAATCATCATTAACAAAAACACAAACCGCATCAAAACCATTCGCTAATCGAGCTGTCACAATATTTAAATGCGCTTCAAGGAATACCAGCTCATGACCGTATTTTTCATTGGCTTCATTTAAAAATTCTTTATCATACGATTTACAGCTAAAAACGGCAACTTTCACAAAGGCTCCTTTTTTAAGTTGACTACCAACCTCCGCTGGCTCCCCCGCCGCCGCTTATGCCGCCACCGAAACCGCCAAATCCGCCGCTGAATCCTCCCCCGCCGCCAAATCCTCCCCGGCCAAAATTTCCTCCACCCAGCCCCCCTCCGCCATAACCGACCGGGTAATAACCCATCGGGAAAAACATCCCCCCGCGACTAAAAAAGAAAGATATAAAAACACAAAAAATCAGAAATAAAATCCAATAAGAACCACCCCCTTGGTCCTGATAGACCGGCTGGGGAACTCCTGTAAGTGTTACATTATACTCTTTGGCAATCAAGGTGACAATAGCAGCTGTCCCTTTTTCAATACCATCGGAGAAATGGCCTTTCTTAAACTCAGGGGCCATGATTGTATTGATAATCCGACTGCTGTAAGCATCAGTGATGGCTCCTTCCAAACCATAACCCACTTCAATACGCATATGATGGTCTTTATAGGCAACTAAAAGCAAAACCCCATTGTCCTTACCCTTTTGACCTATGCCGAAACGCTGGAATAAATTAACAGCATACTCTTCAATGGACAAAGGCTCAGTGCTATCCACCGTAACAACAGCAACCTCTGCGGTAGTTTTTTGTTTTAATTCAAGGATCCAGGCTTCCAAACGGCTTTGGGCAGCGCTATCAATGATGCCGCTTTGGTCAACCACATAACCGCTTGCCGGTGGATAAGAAACATCCCCGGCAAAACCAAAAGGAGTAAAATTAATAATTAATAATAACCAAAAGACCGTCTGTAAAAAGGATTTCATAATGAATCCATCTGGCGGGACAAATTTTCCAATTGATTAAGGAAATTTTGTAAATGAACTTTCACTTGATTGGAAGAAATCAACATTTTTTTATTTTTATCATGATAAACAGCTAAAAATGGCCCCTGGTCTAAAGAAAAAATCTGAGGCTAATTGTCCAAGCATCTCTTCTTTTTGCTCGGAAGGCTTTTGCCCTTTGAGAATAATAAGTTGACGAAAAACAGGGAACAAATCACTTAAAGCGCTTAAAAGAAGTTTCTTTAAAACAGATGGGGTTGATCCGATATCCAAATAAGCCTGGCGCAAATGCAATAATTTACCTTTAACCTGCTGTTCACATAACAAACGCACATCCTTGAGAGGAATATCCAAATCCTTAAAAATATCTTCTCCAAAAATAACCTTGTGCTGCTCTTTGATTTCACTAAACTCTATAGGAAAAACATCCAGAGAATTTAAAATATACTCCTTGGTTAAAAATAATGGGGTGGAAATTTTATGCTTACGGCCCCACTTGACTAAGGCCGAGGCTTTGATTTAAAACATGAAAAATCAAGATTCTTGACGATAACAGCAATATTAATATTGGAAATACCCGGATTGTAATTGACCCCTGCTGCGGAGCCATAAACAAGGATCGCATGCACATTATCACCCAAATTATCCAAAAGCTTACAGGCAAATTCGGTGATTACAGGCTGGATTGATGGCGGGAATTCATAATATTTTTAAGCGAAGTGGAAATCACTTTCTGGAACGCTTTCGCTTGCGGCCTACGGGAGCCTTTTTATCTTTGCACAGGCAGGAAGTCTTAGCCTTTCTAATAGAAGTCCGATACGGCGAACCTTTATGAATGCCCGGCATAGAAGCCAAAGCTGGCTTTAAGGAAACGGGTTTAGCACAAGATTTTAATTTCTTGTTGGTGTGATAAGCGACCCATACTCCGGCATGCTTCTTAAGCCAATCTTCGGCGGCGGCTTCAAAACCAATATCATAACCGGCGATTTCGCTTTCCAACCATTTATGCCGGTTGATTTCCTCAATCACTTTTTTGTTGCGCAATAATTTTTTGGCTCTATATCACTTAAATGTATTTTCATTTCGTTTTATTGTAAACGCTGTTTCTTTCTTTTGCAAGAACTTCTCTGCAAAGGATTGGGAAATGCTAAAAAAAACGAAAATTTATTTGTTTGTCATAAGGGAAACGCGGGTCATTCTTCTGATGCAAAGCATAAGAAATTTGTAAAAAATCTTGGGCTTGTTGCAGTTGACCGGCATTTTGATAAATATTGGCGATATAATAATAAACATCCGGATTGTTCTTTTCTACGGTCAAACTTTTCTGGAAAAACAAAGGGCCTTTTGCGTTGGCCTATTTGATAAAAAGCAAGCCCTGCATAATAATAAAAAGCATCTTTATAAGATAAATTCCGACCTTCTATGGCTAAATTAGATACAATGATCACTTTATCGTACTGCCCCATATGGAACAGGCTTGATAATAATAATATGTAGGCTTTGCTTTGAGCATCATGCATTCCGTCATTTAAAGAATATTTAAAAAAGGGGCTTGAAAAAATTTGCTTGTAAACGATGAATTCTGCATAAGAAGCGCCGTCAGCTCAGGGTTCGAAGCGACAGCCTTAAACAAATACTTCGTAGCCTGAGGCCACAGTTTCTTTTTATAATAAAGAACACCTAAATTATAATTAGACCAAAAAAGATCATGCCCATTCATCACCGATGAACTTTTAAACAGATCGATCGCCTGTTGTTCTTGCCCCGAATAAAAATCAACATACCCAAGCAATTGCTTGGTTATTACATCGTTGGGCATATAGCTTAATATGAGTTCGAAATAATTCTTATAAGGTCTCCAATTTAATTCTCTTTTTGTATCTGGATTTTGGGAAAAATTGATCATGTCCGAAAAATCAGGAATAGCATCATTTAAATGCCTTACCTTAATGCGCGTATCGAGTGTCTTTAAATCCACACAGGTTAAACAAAAAATAAACAAGATAACATAAATCACCCCTACACTGTGACGATCCATCGAATCATGCCCCCTATCGTTTTATCTGATTTATACATAAGAATTCTGCTGTTTCCCGCTTTTTAAAAGCACAAGTAAATATAAAAATGTCCCTGCAAAATAAAACAATCAAGGCAAAAATGAAAGAGATACAGTTGAGGATTTGAAAATCGAAGAATAACACTTGACTCTCCGGCGGGGACCCAAAGCCCCTTAAAAGAAACATTTGCCCTAAACAAGCGGGCTGGTCGGCCATTGATAAAAGCATGCCAATCACTATTATAATTATCATTGATCACCAGAAATTGTTTTTTGGATAAATGCGTCCTTAACACCCAGGTATTAGCATCAGAACGTAAAACCGATATTTCCCCGCAGCGACCGGATTAATATCCGCCTGTCGCCTGGTATTAGGCTCCCACTCTCCAATCTGGGGATTAGTCTCGATTTTAGATACATAAGCGATGTTGGCATTGGAAGCGATGGTTGTTTGAAATGTCTTAAAAAGCAAAGGACTGATCCTTATAAGGCACAACATTGTCATAAATTATGAACTGGTGTCTTCTGTAATTATCTAAAACCGCCGGATCGATATAATTGATTCAACACATTAAACCAAAAAGAGGCGTAATACAAATCTGGTTTTTTTAATTGAGGATTGTTTAGGTTTTGTAAAAAATCGGCTTTGTCATTTTGGATTCTCAATAATTTATTATCCAAACATCCATACACCTGTGCGGATTGGATAAACACAGCCAGTAAAATCACGCAAAACCCCACCGGATAAGAAATTTTATTTTCATAACGAAAATAAATCAAGAAATAAAGGAAACTTATAAGAACAGCAGCCCAGGCCCCGCCCAAAACCCCTTGATGCCTACATAAAAATAAAACAAAAATCAAATGGCAAATAATGATATAAACCAGCCAGATCCTTTTCTTGGAAGAGGCATGAATAGCTGTTAATAACGATTTAAAAGCCGTAACAGATAAAAGAATACCCATAGGCAGTATGGCCAGCCAAAAGAAATAATAAATATTCCTAATAAACTTAAAAAATAAGATTGCTCATAAAGAAAACGATGCACACCCGCCACAGAAGTGATGGTGATAAGTGAAAGGCCTAAGATATTAAACAATAAAAAGAAGATCAATTTATTGACGCGGCCGGAACAGTAGCCAAAAGAATTAAGAAAAATATAGAAGGGTATATAAATATCCCCCATGTCTATATGCGCCTGGTCATCAAAAACCCTGTCAAAATAACCATGGCTGATAATGTCCCCGCTGGCCACATTCTGTAAGCCAACAGCTACGGCCGAAGAAGTATCTGCCCCGAATGGCGACTGGGCAGGACAAATTCACCGCTTTTCGATTCCTTGTAAAAAACCAAAGCGGGGATACAGGAACTAAAAGAAAAATAATACAAAAAACCGTAAAAATTTTATTTTTAAGGAAAAAATTAAAACCATGTTTGATAAAAATCAAAAGACTCATCCCTATAAAACAAAATATATAAAAAAATAAAAATCGTCAGGATCGTCAGGAAAAAAAACGGAATATAGGTGGTGACGATTAGCCCACGCACAAACACATCCCTAAAAAGCATCCTTTTTGGGGGGTGCGGAAAAACATAAAAGAAAATAAAAAAACCAAATAATAGGAACAAAAATAATAATAATATAATTGTAAAATATTTCAGAACCCCAGGAGGAAAAAAGCAAAAGGATATAGGCCGTAAATGCGAAAAAACGGTCCGCCAAAAGAAAACGCGCAATCAAATAAAACGCCCACCCGGCTAAAAAATAATAAATCCCTAAAAAAATCAAATAAGCTGTTCGCAGATGCAACACCTAGCCATTTAAGCAGCACAATCAAAAAAAGAAGCGGATTAACATCCCCAATGCGTCTTAAGAAAAAATGATAAGGCGCCCCGTTAAACCAGGTCGGGTCCCAAAGAGGAAAAACACCTTTACTTAAATTATCCGTGTAAAAACCTATGTGGTCGGCATAAGAAACAGCATCTGCTTGCAGCCATAAATGGCCGGTAAAAAAATAACGGAAGCAAAAAAGCCATACAATAAAAGGAATGATTAAAAAAAGAAATTCACAACGGGAGGCTGTAATCAAGAAATTTGATCAACTGAAGATTTCATGATAAAGGCCTGTTCTTAAGCTGACTGCGAAGCTGATAAACCGCAATCCCAAAAGCCACTGCAACGTTTAAAGAATTCTTGATCCCGTCCATTTCTATTTCAATGGCCGCATCAGATAAAGATTGCAAGCTTCCGCAATACCATCAACCTCATTGCCCACGACCAAACATACCGGAGATTTTGCCTTAAACACATCATGGCTGACACTGCCCTGCATTTGCTCCAAAAGCACGATCTGATACCCTGCCTTTTTAATTCTTTAAGCAAGCCCAATATATCTTCACGATATTCCCAGGGAACATGGTCTTCTGCGCCCAAAGCTGTTTTAGCAATGCCCCCCTGAGGCGGGTAACCGGTAATGCCGCACAGCCAAATTTTTTCAACCCCTGCCCCGTCCGCAGTCCGAAAAATAGTGCCCACATTATGCAAACTGCGGATATTATTAAGCACCACACACAAAGGCAATCTTGCGGATTTCTGACTTTTTTACCTGACGGCTGACAATTTCTTCATGAGTGAGCTTACGCATCAGGTCAAGCTTCTCCCACTCCTCGGCCACTGCTTCAACCAAAGGCTTGATGATCCCTTCGGAAAAATCAAAAGAAATCCCTGCCGCGCGGTATAATTCACCGACCGGCCTGGAACCTCCCAAGGAAAGTCCATGTTTATAATCTGCCAAGGCTTTTTTAGGATTGCGGCGGGCATTAAGCCATACCTGCAAAGCCCCCAACTGGGCGATGCCATATTCAATATAATAAAATGGTACTTCAAAAATATGCAATTGCCTATGCCATAAATAATTTTTTATTTCCGTCAAATCACTCCAGTCGATAAACTTGCCGCCGAATTGTTCATAAAGCGCTCCCAGGCCTGACGGCGTTCATCAGAAGAATGCCGCGGATGTTCATAAAGCCAATGCTGGAAAGCATCGATATTAGCGACCCAGGCCAAGGTTTGAATAATCCCTTCTAAATGTTCGCGGTTGGACCTTTGCAGATCTTGCGGGGCTATAAAACTCGCTTAAATACTCGCCCGCCCAACAATTCCATGGCCATGGAAGCCACTTCACAAAATTCCATGGGAGCATGACGATAATCGACGATCGGCTCATCGGCACAGGCCAAGGCATGAAAAGCATGGCCTGACTCATGCAATAATGTCCGCACATCGTCATCAATGCCGACGGCATTCATAAAAATAAAAGGCTTGCGGGCTTCGCTTAAGGTATTTTGATAACCTCCGGGCGCCTTTCCCTTGCGGCTGGCCAAATCCAAAAGTCCCAATTTGTTCATCTCTTGAAATTGAAGGCCGAAATCACGGTCCAATTTATTAAAAATAGAACCGGTCGTTTTTATCAATTCTTGCGCGTCTTTAAAAGGAGCCAATGGTTTTTCCCCAAACGCGTCCACCGCCGTGTCCCATGGCCGCAAGGATTTTAATTTCATCTGCTCGGCGGCGTTTACTTAAAATCTTTCCGTTTAAAGGAACGATCAATTTTTCAACAGTTTCATGATATTTTTTACAATCACCGGGGCTGTAATCAAAACGATGATAGGCTTTAAACTGATAATCAGTAAAATTAGAAAATCCGGCATTATGGGCTATGGTATTGCGCAATTCAAACATGGCTTCAAAAATTTCTTCCATTTTATCTTTATCTTTAAGACGGCGCTCGGCTGACGCTCTCCAGGCCCGCTCACGCAAAGACCGGTCTGTTTCCAAAAGGTATTTGCCCATCTGCGGCATGGTCTGTTCTTTGCCTTCAAACATGACTGTCATGGCCCCGCATACGGTCTGATACTCCTGGCTTAATAAATCTACCTTGGTCTGCAGAGGCACATTCTTCTCAACAAAAAGTTCAATATCTGTTTTAATCGCACGGTCATAGACCTGATAACGCTTGGCATCTAAGGGAAAAAGCTCACGGGCATGCACATATTTATGATTTAGGCGGTCATTGACCGGCTTGACCGCGGGCGGAATGGTTTCAACAAACTTGGTATAGCCCCTGCGCATGCTTAGGATCATCGGTTTGACAGGTCATGCGGATATATAAAATTGATCCTGCTTGGGATAAAGCCGCATCCAGCTCAGAACGCTCAAGCAGCCATTGTTCCAATTCCTGGGATGAAGTGATCGGCTTCATTTCTAATTTTTCATACAAACCAAGCACGGTGCGACATCGGTCAAATCGGCATTTTCCGGAACAAAAGCCCTTTTTTGATAAACCGGCAATTGAGCTAAATCCATAATATCCCCTATTCTTTGGTCCTTGTCGGCCAAAAATCAAAAACCCTTGACAAATGTATGATTTCAAGTATATTTAGCATTCGATACGCTCAGTGTTAATGCTGAGTGTAATCGAAGCATTAAGATTCAAATTTTCGACCAATGATCCAAACTAAAGAGGTAATCTCATGAGATCTTGTATTGTCTGCGAAAAAAGCCTGACATCCGGCAGAAAATATAAAAGACGCGGTATGGAAAAGAAAAAAGGCGGCGCCGGTTCTAAAGTCGTCGGTAAAAGTTTCCGCATGGTACTTCCTAACCTGCAGCGTATTAAAATCACTTTAAACGGCACTGTGCAACGGGCCTTAGTCTGTACAAGCTGCATCCAAGCCAATAAAGTCACGCGAGCGGCTTAAAAACTCCCCTGATTTCTTTATACAAAAGAAAAGAAAATTTTATTTAATATCCTTGAGCATTAATTGAACGGCTGGGGCCTTGTTCCAGTCGTCAATGCTTAGAGTGTAAGCCAAATCCACCTGGCCCCCAAGCTTTACCATATCTTTAAAAGAACCCATCCCAAAACCTACCGCGCTTATAGTCTTAACCCCATCACTGACCCAAAATTTTATAGTATCCTTGCCCATCACAGCACGGCGGGCTTTTGACTGTAAGTGCCCTCGAACAAAACACCGGTGCCGGATTACCTTCACCATGCGGCTCCATGGAACCGATAAGCTCCATCAAATTCAGATCAATGACGCTCAATGGGATCTCGCAATCAATCTCCAGGGTCGGAACGAATTTCTCCTGCGGCAATACCTGCTGGGCAAAATCATTCATGGCTTGACGGAAAATTTCGATATTATCATATTTTAACCGCAAACCTGCGGCACGCTTATGCCCTCCATAATTTTCCAAAACCCCGGCGCAACTGGCTCAAGGCTTCATGCAAATGAAACCCGTCAACAGAACGGGCTGAACCGGTCCCCATCCCGTCTTCAACGGAAATAACCACTGTCGGACGGTAATATTTATCCACGATACGGCTGGCGACAATACCTAAAACCCCTTTATGCCAGCCTTGCTTATAAACAACAATGATATCCTGGGCTTTAAGTATTTCATCCGCCTCGATCATGGCCAGGGCTTCTTCAACCACTTCACTCTGCATTTTTTGGCGGGTCAAATTATGCGCCTCCAGACTGCAGGCCAAGGCATAAGCATCTGCGGGATTTTCTGATAAAAGCAAATCCAAAGAAACCGCGGCCGAATCCATACGTCCGGCGGCATTTAAACGCGGGCCTAAAATAAAACCGATATAATACGGTTTCATTTTTTTACCCGCGATTTTAGCTACTTCCAATAAAGCCCTGAAGCCCGGCTTATTGGTCCGTTCAATAAAGGGCAAGCCATTCTTGACAAAAATACGGTTCTCCCCGCAGCAAAGGCACCACATCCGCCACTGTCCCAAGGGCCACCAGATCCAAATCTTCTAAAGGGAATGTGCCCCAAAATCGCCTGCATTAATTTTGCCACCAGCCCCACCGCGGATAAATTCTTAAAAGGATACAGACAGTCCGCACGTTTAGGGTCGATCACTGCCAATGCCGGCGGAAGCTTCATTCCCGTCCGGCTCATGATGGTCGATAACGATCACGTCGATACCGGCGGCATTAATGGCTTCTATGGGATGCAAACGCGTTGATGCCGCAATCAACCGTGATAAGCAAATGTATCCCTTGGGATTTTGCAAATTCCGCGACCTCTTGATTTAAACCATAACCTTCTTCCATGCGATGCGGAATATAGTTGATTGTTTGTATCCCCAAATGATTAAGCAAGCGGCGCAACAAAGCACTGGATGTCACCCCATCCACGTCATAATCCCCGTAAATAAGGATTTTTTCAGATTTTTCTTGGGCCTGCTTAATACGGGCAACGGCCCGGTCCATATCTGTCAGCAAAAATGGATTATGCAAAGAAGCCATGTCGGCTGATAAAAACATTTTGGCCTGGTCAACAGAAGTGATCTGGCGGTTGATCAAAAGCTGGGCGATGATGGGATGAATGCCCAAAGAGTCACTAATGATTTTTTGCAACTGCGGGTCTTGAGGCTGGATATTCCATCGTTTAGTCATTATCTTTCACATCTTCTGAGGAGCAGATACCCCCAGCAGCCTTAAACCATTCCCTAAGACAATCCTGGCAGCTTCAATCAGAGCTCAAGCGCTCAACGGAAATTTCTTTGTTCTTCATCAAGCACCCGGCAAGAATCATAAAATTTATGAAACGCCGCAGCCACTTCCTGCAAATATCTGACCAAACTAAAAGGCTCCAGGGTCTTGGCGCATCCGATCAGTATATCAGGATAAAGGCCGATCTTACGCATTAAATCCATTTCTTCAGGCTGCTGCAAATATTTCAAATCCCGGATCTTGGGCGACCAATGAAGTTCATCCTGCGCTTTACGGATAATGCTGTAAATGCGCGCGTGCGCGTATTGAATATAATACACCGGATTTTCAGAACTTTGCTTTTTGGCCAATTCCAGGTCAAATTCCAAATGAGCGCTGGCCTGACGCATTAAAAAGAAAAACCTGGCCGCATCCCTGCCCACTTCATCAATGACCTCGCGCAAACTGATGAATTCACCCCGGCGGGTCGACATGGAAACCTCTTTGCCGTCCCGGTAAATGGTGGCTAATTGCACGATCAAAATATCCAAATCATCCACCGAATGGCCCAAAGCGCCGGCCGCAGCCTTGATCCGGGGGATATAACCATGATGGTCAGGCCCTAAAATATTGACAATACGCTCAAATCCACGGGCAAATTTATCCTTATGATACACAATGTCCGGGGTCAAATAAGTATATTGCCCGTCACTTTTTCTGACCACCCGGTCCTTATCATCCCCCCATAAAGTGGATTTAAACCACCATGCCCCCTCGCTATCATAGATGAAACCTTTAGAACGCAAATCAGCCAAGAGCTCTTCAATGGCTTGGGGGTTGGCGATTTTTGATTGATACGACCATATATCAAAATGGACACCAAAATCTTCCAGATCTTTTTTGATCATATCCATCAAATAAGCCACGCCAAATTGTCTAAAAGAAACATCCGGCTGTTGATCCAAATCCTGCAGGTGTTTTAATATTGTGTCGATCGCATAAACTCCTGGGCCATCACACGGATATAATCACCCTGATAACCATCTTCAGGAAAAAGCCGCCTCCTGACCTAAAATCTGCTGGGCCCGCACCTTGATGGAACGGCCCAGGATATTAATTTGATTGCCCTCATCATTCACATAATATTCCCTTTTCGCATCGAAACCCACGGCTTGAAGGATATTGACCAGGGTGTCCCCCACCGCGGCCTGACGGCCATGAGCAACCGTTAAAGGCCCTGTCGGGTTGGCGCTCACGAATTCCAGACAAAATTTTTTTCCTGCGCCAAAATCAGAACGGCCATAATTCTCTTTCTGCCGAAAAACATCGTATAAGACATTATAAAAACCTTCAGCAGATAAATAAAAATTAATAAACCCCGGCGCTTTGATTTCAATCTTGGCTATCTGTTTATGAAGAGGACTGGCATTCAAAAGTTCTTGTAAACGCGGCAGGATTTGCCGGGCAATGATCAAAGGACTTTTTTTAAGCAACCGGCTTAATTGCAAAGCAACATTGCAGGAAAACTCGCCGTGCTGTTTATCGGCAGGCACATCGATAAGAACAGAAGGATACGTATATCCCATCAAATATCTTGAGAGATTCTTCAATAATATTTTGCAATTCACGGCGGGTATCAGAAAACATAAATTAACTCCCTCTTTTTTATAAAAAGGGGTTGGGAGGGGGTTAAAAAAACAAACCCCTTAAAGAAATTTTTCCTTGAAGGGGCTTGGGCTAAACAAAGAATTACTTTTTTTTACCACGGGTCTTGTATTCAATTTTAGCGGCATCCTGCCAGAGATGTTCCAGGGCGTAAAATTCACGGGCCTGAGGTTCAAAAATATGAGCAACCACATCCCCCATATCCAGCAAAATCCAAGCACCATTTTCCTGCGAATACTGCAGGCTTCCCAAAGTCTTTAAGCTGCGGCTGAAATTGACTTCAATACCTTCTTTTTTCAGCCCTTCTTCAATGCCTTCGGCAATGGCTTTGGCTTGACGGTCGGATGTCCCTGTGGCGATGACAAAAAAGTCGCAAAAATTAACTAACTCGCGCATGTCTAAAACGACAATATCCTGCGCCTTGGTGTCATCGGCAAATCTTGCTACCTTTTGGGCTAACGCTTTAGACTTTAAAACTTTCTTACGGATAAAATTCTTCCTTGACACTTACTTCTTTTTAAGTTTCGCAGCCTGGTCCTTGCTTAACACGCGCCAGCATTCATGCGTACCCTTAAGAGATTTGGTGACCGCGAAAAAACGTCCGCTCTTTTCTTTCACTTGATAATTATCAGAATCAAATTTTGCTTTGGTCTTCACATCATAAAATGATAATTTCTCCATCCAATCCTCCTGTTTTTCACTATTGCTAATAGACTACTTTATTTGATACAACTTGATGAAGTCGAAATAATCGGGCCTTATGATTTAAGTGAGAGTCTAATAGATAATTTTTTCTTTGTCAATTAAAATTGATTCTAAGGTCAATTTGTTATCGAAAAACTATTCGGATTTTAAAGAACGCCCCATCAAATCCTTCATGGCCTTCGCAAGCGCCTTATTTTTATAAATGATCTTATAAACTTCCGTGACAATAGGCATGGCAATTTTTTTCTTTTGGGCCAGGTGATAAACGGCTTTTGCAGTCACAACCCCTTCGGCCACGGCATCCATACCGCCTAATATATCCTTTATTTTTTGACCCCGCCCCAAAGCTTCCCCTACTGTACGGTTACGGCTATTAGGGCTAAAACACGTGGTCACCAAATCCCCTAAACCCGTGAGCCCATAAAATGTTTCCCGACGGGCTCCCAAAGCCATCCCCAGACGGGTGATTTCTCCCAAGGCCGCGGGTCAAGACCGCAGCCTTGGCATTGGTGCCCAAGTTTTAAGCCATCGCAAATCCCGCAAGCCAAGGCAATGACATTCTTGACACTACCTCCGAATTCAACACCAATGACATCCGTGTTTGTATAAATACGGAAAGTGTCTGAATTAAAAATTTTTTGAATAGCAACAGCTAATTTTTGATCCTGACAGGCCGCCACCGCGGTTGTAGGTATCCCCTGCGGCAACCTCACCGGCAATGGTCGGGCCGGATAAAACCACTAAGGGACCTTAGGCAAATACTCATGAATAATTTCCGACATGCGCTTAAAAGACCTTAGGTTGTATGCCTTTGACCACGCTGACAAATATCTTTGCCTTTATAAGAAGTTTTTTGAATTTTATTTAAGGTGTCGGTTAAATACTCTGAAGGTACAGATAAAACAATCAAATCTCCGAATGAAACAGCTTCATCAATATCAGAAGTTAACCGTACTTGTGAAGGGATTTTAATGCCGGGCAAAAACTTTTTATTTTCGCGGGATTTGGCGCTTTGAGCGATATTTTCCGGGAAAGCCCCCCAAAGCGTGACAGGGTATTTCTTGCGGCCAGATAAATGGCCAGGGTTGTCCCCCAGCCTCCGTCACCGATTATGCTGATTCTTCTTATGACACGATTATTTAGCGCCAAATGAAAATCTCCCTCCAAATTTCGAACATATAAGCCGCGCCCCATTTTAAAACCTGTAATTTACGCTCTCCCCCTTCACGGGCAGGTTCATCACCGGGGATATCGGCAACTTGTAATTTGCGTTTGGCCGCACGGATGGACAACAAAGGCTCCCAACTGATCTTTGTCCTGAATAATTTCTCTTCAAATGAATAGCTGGAATCTTTATCCAAATCCAGATCATAAATTAATTTTTTAGGATACGCCCGGTAAATGACCATGGCATCGGTATATTTAGAGCCATGCAGTAAATTAATACACCCGGTAAATAATCTGTTGCCAAAAGCGGTCACGGCGTCATCGTCATAGCTTTTGGCTCCCTTGGCGTAACGCGACACGATGACCATATCATAACCTTCTTTTAATTTTTGCAATACAAGCAGGAATAAGTTCCGGAATAGAATTACCGTCAGGACTAAAGGTAAGGATGACATCCCCTTTAATAAAGGGAAGCGCATCCATGTAAGCGCCGCGAATGCCCGGGGTTTGCTGGATCACCACATCATAGCCCATTTCACGGGCAATATCAGCGGTGCCATCCTTAGACTTACCGTCGACGATCAAAATCTGATCCACCCATTCCTTTTTTGACCTTAGGCATGACCGAACGCATACCTACGGCTTCATTTAAAGTGGGCACCAGCAAGGTTACCTTCATACACATCCTTTTAATTGTGTCATCTGCGATTCTTCTACTGTCATTCCCGCGAATGTCCTCATACCGGACACTCCGTCCTCTTGCCGGACACTCGCAGTAGCTCGCAATTGTTCGGCGGGAATCCATCTTATGGAGCGGGAGAACGGAATCGAACCGTCGTTACCAGCTTGGAAGGCTGGAGTTCTGCCACTGAACTACTCCCGCGTCACTCGCCTAGCATATTTCCCGAAGGGCTCGTTCCCCATCAGGGGAACCAATGGTTCCCCTTCTGGCGTCCCGACAAAAAACGTCGGGACTGTCACACCCCTCCTACCAAACCTCTCCGACATGCTTAAGGGAAAAACCATGTTTTTCCCTTAATAATCCCTTTTCTCAGTTTGTCTTCGATAAACTGGTCGCTCGCATTCCCTCCCCTTCGGGCTCATCCGCATCACTCACCACGACCGCCATCCTTAAGGAGAAAACGGATTTTCTCCTTAACAAACTCTTTCCACGTCCTCGACCCTTCGGGTCTTGTCCGTTCGTTCGCTTACCATTTTAAAAAATCGGCCTTAATAATCCCTTTTCTCAGTTTGTCTTCGATAAACTGGTCGCTCGCATTCCCTCCCCTTCGGGCTCATACGTACACTCGCTGTCACACCCCTCGTTCTATGAATTGCTCCTAATCGTCGCAATTCATAAACAGAACTCACTTCTCATCCTTCCAGCGTAACTATAGTAATTCTAAAATATGGGCAGGGAAGGATTCGAACCTCCGAAGCGTGTGCAGCAGATTTACAGTCTGCCCCCGTTGACCACTTGGGTACCTGCCCTAAGGGGACTGTCACCATTTTTGTTTTTCTAGAAAAACCTGATTTTGGTTTCTACACAAAAATGGTGACTGTCCCTAATATATTTATTTTAAGCTGGCTAGAGACTTCGGCGCCCTTCGCTCTCCTCGCCGCTTCTGGCGGCTCAGTTCACTCCGGGTCGGCCACTCGCCCTAGAAACTCCTCCTATTCGTCGGAGTTTCTGAACAGGGCTCATTCTCAGCCTCTCGCTATATCAAAAGCTGGCTAGAGGCTTCGAACCCCCGACCTGCTGATTACAAATCAGCTGCTCTACCAACTGAGCTAAGCCAGCGAAATCTTCGCTATAAACTGAATTCGAATTATACAATAAATTCACCACCTGTATATCGATTTTTTCTCTGGCCTTGACCTTTCTCCAAAAGCTAAAGCAACGTTAGATTAAAAAATTAAAAAATTTCGTATTGGGTATCTTTTTGGAATATTTGTTCAATTAACTCCAATATGTCATCCACCTTAATAGAACCCGGCTGGCCGGCTATAACATTGCCCTTAGTATCTAATTTAATTTCTTCACCCTGTTTATTGCTCAACGTATAACCTTTCACTCCTAACGGCTTCCAGCGTTTGGGGTTGATACCCGGTTGATTGCGTAAAAATAAAGAAATGACGTTGGTCCCAACTCCCGCAGCCACATGGACCGGCCCGGAATCATTAGAAATCAATAAACATGAACGTCTAAGTAAACTCACCGTCTGGGCCAAGGAAGTTTTCCCGGTCAGATTTAAAATTTGGGGCGCCTTGGATGTTAACCGTAAGATTTCCGCAGATACAGGTATCGTCTGGGAAGAACCAATCAGGACAATTTTTAAGACGTAACGCTCTGCCAAACGGTCCATTAACAATGCAAAATTAGTTATGGGCCAACACTTGGTCGGGTCTGAAGCACCCGGATGGATCACCAGGAATTCATTAAGTTTCAAATTATTTTGCTGCATCCAATCGGTCACCCACCCTTCTGCGTCTTTTTGCAACGGCACAAAAATATCCAAATCATCATTCCCAATACCGATAGACCTTAAAACATCCATGCAGTATTGTGCTTCATGTTTTTCTCCTAAATGCCTGTCGTCTTTGATAGGATTGGTGAGCAAAAAACCAAACTTATTATTTTTATAACCTAAACGGCAGGGTATTTTTGCTATATAACAAGCCACGTTATAACGGCGCTTAGTATGAAAAATAACGGCCAGATCGAATTGTTTTAAACGAATATCGCGGACTAATCGCAAAAAACCGAATAAACCTTTATTACGTCCTTGGCGACTATCGACCAAAACCTCATCCACATAAGGATTGCCATTGACCAAATCAAATGTCGCAGGAGTGACCAGAACACAGATGCGTGCCATAGGATATGCTTGACGCATGGCCTTTATCGCAGGAGTGGTCAGCACCACATCTCCGATACGGTCGGTACGGACAATCAAAATATTTTGAAAAGGCTTATAAATTTTCATCGGGCGCTCACGATGGCAGCCAAAGATGTGACTGAATTAATAACATCATTCACTTCAATAAAAGACATGCAATTATGCGCCAGCTCACTGTTGGGATCATGGCAACGCATACATCTTTCATTACGCCTGACAATCACGGATTTTTCACCCCAAGGAGCGTATTTATTAACATCCGTAGGCCCCCAAAGGGCCACCAGCGGCACATTAAGATAAGAAGCTAAGTGCATGACTCCGCTGTCATGGGTCAATGCCCATGAGCATTTTTTTAAAACAACGGCCAATTGCCGTAAATTAATTTTTCCCCCCAACGATATTGAAGATGTTTTCATACATTCTTGGATGTCATCGATCATTTCAACATCTTTAGCATCCCCCACAAAAACAACCTTGGTACTGGCTGATAAATGATCTGCCACCGCCGCAAAACCCTTGGCATGCCAGCGCTTGGCAGAGTCTGCGGCGCCGGGCGCTATCACCACAAAACTCTTCCCTTGTAAAAAAAAGGCACCTGTCTCTTCAAAAAACCGTTCGTCCTCTTTTGTCGTCACTACAGCATATTGCATCAGTGCAGGAGTATTAAAATCATAAACTTGACGCAAACGGTTCAAATGGACATCCTTCTTATGACCTTGGGCAGAATTCACGAATAGGACCGGCGTGGCATATCGAGGCATTAAAAAAAACGGCAACATCGTCCGGCGTAAATCCACCACACAATCATAATGTTCATGGTATAAATTTGAAAACCATGAAAATTTCCGCCTTAAAGGGGCCCGTTTATCAAACATCTTTATGTTGAAATTAGGATTGCCCTCAAAAAGTGAAACCGCTTTGGGCCCGACCACTACATCTATTTTTGCCGTTGGAAAATCCTGCCGTAAAATATCAATGACCGGACATGTAAGGACCGCATCCCCGATATTCGTCATACTGACAACTAAAATACGTTTAGGGTCTGATTTTTTTAAAAGCTTGGCACACATCATCCACCGTCACAGATTGCATACACACATTATTGGCACAGGCCAAATGGTAACAAGGGGCTTTGTTGCACCCTACATCCTTAAAGAGAATTTGACAACGGCCGCTGCCCCTGGGACCGGTGATCTCAGGACGCGTGGGACCGAAAATCCCAATCACATCCGCCCCTACACTATGAGCTAGGTGCAAAGGCCCGGAATCCGCGGAAATCACCACTAACGCCCTTTTGTAAAGGGCCAGTGATTCTCCCAAAGTAGTTTGCCCAGCCAGGACAACGGCTTTTACATCAGCGGCTTGGGCAATGCGTTGGCAGGATTTCTTGTCCTTATTGGACCCAGGTAAAACAATTTTAAAACCAAATTCCCGATCAAGACGTTTAGCCAAATTTGCAAAAGAATCTGCGCTCCAACGCTTAAGATCCCAATTACCCCCGGTATTTAAAACAACATAGCTCTCAGTCGGGCCAATGCCGGCCCTCTCTAATTTAGCATCCATGTTTTGCATATCCCCCACATTCAAACGCAATTCGCATAAACGATCCTGGACTTTAATGCCGTAACCTTCCAGAACTTTTAAATAGTAATCACAACGATGAATGTCCTGGGCATTCATGGGGACCGGATTGGTCAAAAGACCTTTTAATTTCCCATAACCTATGCGTAAAGGTATCCCAGCCAAATAAACCATTAAAGACCTTGTCATGGAACGATGCAATAAAAAGGCCGCATCAAACTTTTCCTTTTTTAAATACCGGATCAATTTCCATTTTCGCCATGGGAAACGGTGCTTGCCCCGCTCATCATAAATGATTATTTTGTCTACATAAGGGCAGTACTGAAGGACCTCTTTGACCCTGGGCACGCCCAAACAAGATATACGTGCTTGCGGATATGTTTTTTTAAGCGCCTTAAAAACGGGAATAGAAAAAACCGCATCCCCTAACCAATTGACATTAACGACGAGAATATTGTTCAAAATTCCCTATTCCTTCCACTTCGTAAGGTTTGTTGTCATTGCGTAAAGTTTCAGCGTCTCTTGGACCATTATTTGGGCAGAAAAATGCCGTTCTATATTTAATCGGGCCTGTTGTGCCATTAATTGAGCTTGTTGGTGGTCCCGAAGGACATCAATAATGCGATCGGCTAAAGCCGCTACATCATTACTGGCAACCAAATAACCGTTTTTACCGTCTTCAATTAAGTCAACCAATCCTCCGACCCTGGAAGCCACGACAGGAATGCCACAGGCCTGGGCTTCCATCACAGACAACCCTAATCCCTCCATCAGAGAGGGCATGGCAAAAACATCAAAAGCGCATAAAATCTCATGTGTTTGATTGATGGTATTTTTGAAATAAACATGCGCCGTTAGCGATAGATCTCGTGTCATTTTCTTTAAAATATCTTCTTGAGGCCCCTGACCTATGATCATCAGGTTTGCCAAAGGTACTTCTTTAAGAATAAAAGGCATGGCCTTGATCAAAATATTGATGCCTTTCACATCTGACAAACGCGCAATAATGCCTATGAGTGGTGTATCGCCTATGTTCCATTTTTGCCTGACAGACCGACGTTGCTGATCATTTGCCATCACAAAACGGTTCAAATCAATCCCATTAAAGATCAAATGGATCTTTTCTGGGGGTATTGCGAAATCCATGATTAAATGCCGGGCTACGGGCTTGCTGATGGCAACAACTGCCTCTCCCCAACAAGGAAATG
This sequence comes from Candidatus Omnitrophota bacterium, assembly GCA_963769315.1. Taxonomy (GTDB): domain Bacteria; phylum Omnitrophota; class Gorgyraeia; order Zapsychrales; family Fredricksoniimonadaceae; genus JABDGZ01. The sequence continues at coordinate 144,818 of CAVYLG010000007.1, read as the reverse complement.
TCTTTCTAAACCAACGTGACCTGAAAAAACCATGACAGGTCGTGATCATCGCCACTTTACTCAAACGGCTTAAAGCAGCTCCCAGCACCTGAGTGACCCGCGTCTGGGCATGAATAATATTAATATCTTCCCTTCGAACCAGGCTATTAAGCAGGGGTAAACTTAACCATAGCTTTGGATGAGCTTCCGATTTTGTGCGAATATTGATTGTGACATGCCTTATTCCCACCGCCTCCATGCGAGGGGCACAATCCCCGCCGCTGGAAGCCACCAACACCTTATGCCCTGACTTCACTAAACCTTCTCCCAAGGTCAAGATATAACTTGTAATGCCTCCGGTATTCGCGTGCGTTGTCAAAAATAGTATATTCATTTTATGAATTGCATGACTTTTCGGGCCACTTCTTCAGGTAAAATCTCATTCATACATGCATGGGTTTTGATCTTACAAATGCCGGAATAACAAGGCGAACATTTCATTGGTTTATGTAAAATCACGCTTTTATCTGCAGGAGGTATGTGGCGCCTGGCATCTGTAGGTCCAAAAAAAGCAAGGATAGGCACCTGCATGGCGGCTGCCACATGCAACGGGGCCGAATCAGGTGAAATGTATACCTGACAGCGTTTAATTAAAGCAGCCAACTGAAGAATGGTTGTTTTTCCGATAAAACTGGCAGGTTTGGCACGGGCTTTAGCAATTACTTGCCTGCCAAGCGGCCTGTCTTTATCTTCACCGGTCAAAATCACCCTGATATTACTATGACCCAAAATATCGCATAATTTAGCCATGTATTCCAACGGCCAATTTTTACTGGGCCATTCTGGGGAAGCCGATATATTTAAACCTACAAAAAGTTGTGAGCCGCTCAACCACTCACTGTCCAACAACTCCTGCACATAAGCATCATCTTTTAAGGAAGGGAACAATTCCAACTTTACTGCCGGATCATAGTCAATGCCTAGCATTTTTAATATGCGGAATTGATGCTCAACCGGCGGGATATGACGGACGTTATTCTTTATTTTCTTCGATAGAAGAAAACCGAATTTACCATTATTAAACCCATACGATTCCTTAGCCATTGTCAAAAAAGACAACAGGTGGCTTACCCGGTTATTCTGCAAATCTACCACTTTATCAAAATGATAACGGCGCAGTTCTTTGGATTTATGCCAAAGGTCTTTAAGATTCTTTTGTTTATGGTCAAAGACGAGTATTTCGTTGATATAAGGGCAACTTTCCACAATAGCGCTGGCCTGCGAAGAGGTTAGGCAGCAAATTCGTGCGTTAGGAAATTGATGATGAATGGCTTTAAATGCCGCCGTCGATAAAACCACATCTCCTACGGCCGTCATTTTTATGATTAAAATCTTCGTTGAGTTCATCAGTTCTTTATAAACAGCGATGGTGGCATCCGCCATATGCGCTAGAGTGTAGCGGGCAACTATTTTCTTTTTTGCTTCAATGACAAAACCAGCGCTAAGGTCAGGGTTATTTAAAATACGCGACACAGCATCAGCCATGGCCTGAATATCTTTAGGCAAAACCAAAAGGCCTGTTTTTTCGTGCTCGATAATTTCCGTCACACCTCCGACACGTGTGGCCACCACAGGCACACCGGCTGCCTGAGCTTCAATGATCACGCGGCCAAAAGCTTCTTGGGTTACCGTTGAAAGGACCAAACAATCAACCTTACTCAAAAGTTCGGGGATATCACGGCGATTACCCATAAATTCAACTTTCTCTGAAATCCCCAAACGTTTAGTCAGTAAAACCAGATCCTCTTTATAAGGTTGCTTTTTAGCGGGCGCGTCACCGATGATCTGGACCTTTAACGAAGGTAATTGATGGATGACGCGCGCCATGGCCTTTAAAAAATAAGGATGTCCTTTAAGAGGGGTAATTCGTCCTATCATGACGACGGTAAATGATTTTTTATCCCCTTTAAGAGATCGCGGCAGGCTGAATTTGTCAATGTCAACACTGCGGGGAATGACCCGGATATATTCCGCCGGTGTCGCAAAATCCTGAACCATGTGCCGGCCAATGACTTCGCTGATAACAATTACTATCTTCCCCCAACCCATCACCCTGCTAAAAAAATGCGAAGAATAATACCCGTGACAGGTAGTGAGAAAATGTGCCTCAGTTTTCCGACAGGCAAAAAAGGCAATCCATGCCGGCACCCTGGAACGGGCATGCACAATATCAATTTTTTCCTTTTGGATAATGGCCACCAGCTTGCCTATAGAGCGGTAAACCGTAAATAAATTCTTCTTATGCACCGGCAAGGTGTAATGTTTAGAGCCTTCCGATTGAAGCTGTGCGACCAAAGTCCCGCCATTAGAAACTACGATAGACTTATGCCCAAAAGCTACCAGGTATCTCGCCAAATCCACAGTCCCGGTCTCAACTCCCCCGACATTAAGCTCTGGAAGAATTTGTAAAATATTCATTATACAATAGCCTCTACGCCGGCTTTGATGATGCTTTGATCATCCAATGACTTCAGGGTTATTTTACGGCTTAACAATTGCGTAATTTTTGCTTTCAGATCATCAACACAAGTCAGCATTAAATACCCCTGGTCATTTAATTTCAATACAAAATCTTCATATTTATCCCGGGGCTTATCGCCATATCGTCCGTTAGGAGAAAATACAATAGTGCTTTTGCCGGAACTCAAAGCTTCGGAGACCATGGAAATACTTTCACCTGAAACAATGACCAAATCAGACAGGCCCAATATCCCCCCAACCGCTTCAGGCACATTACGCTGATTAGCGATGATGCACAAAGAGCAACGTTCAAAATTCTTGAGTTCCTTCGCAATAATCTGCTCAATCGCTGCCGGTGTACGCCGGGAAGTAGTCAATAAAATATCAGCATTATAATGCAAGGCTGATTCTTTGATCTGCACCATCAATTCGCGTATTTGGGTCTCATCAAATTTAACGCCCTTAGTATCTCCGCCTATTAAAAGACCAAATTTAGTGCGCACATTTCCTTTTAAATGTGAATAATGCTTAATGAGGCCTTCACTATGTTCTTTTAAATAGGCCGAATTGATCAGGTTAGGAGACACCCTGGGCGTGATTAAACGTGTCCGTCTAGGGACCTTGAACTTGTCATGTTCCGGCAGAACCATCACCTCGAAATGTTCTTTGGAGATAAGGCCGGGCATTAAAATAGAAATAGATTTGGCTAAATGATTTTGACTTAATATAAAATTAACACCCGCGGCCAGGGAACCGCAGGAAACCACATAATCTGCCTTGTATTTCATCGCATCGCTAAAAGAAGTATCTGTCAAAAAAAACTTCAAACAATCCTCTTTTTTCAGGAAAACCAAATACTGTGATAGGAACGCATAAAATGGGAATAAAAATTCCGCCCAAGACCCGCGCCAATTCAAAGAGATGATATTTTCCTCGACATCTTTGCCTTTTTTCTTCAAAACCTCACGTAAATTTCCGGCCAAAGCCTGGGATTGGCGCAAATGCCCGGTACGTCCGTCGTCTAAAATGACTAACCGTGACTGGTTGGAATACTTAAAAACCTTATAAAACCATACGTATTCTGAAGGATGTCCTCTTAACAAAGGCTCAAAATGATTGACTGCTTTTATGACATTGGTCCTAATATCTTTTTCCATATCCCCGGTCACATCCAATGATATGGCCCCAAAGACCTTTAACACATGTTTACCATTGCTACGGCGTTCCATCCAAACCGGACATACGGCGCATCCGTATTTTAAAGCCAAACGCATGGCCCCTGTAGACATAGACGCTGCCTTGCCCAAAAATGGGACTCTAAGGCCTGCTCTACCTCCTTGATCCAAAACGATAGAAACCACTTCATTGTCATGCATGGCTCTTATGATCTCTTTAGTATCAACCCCCGCGATAATCACATGAGCTCCGGCAATAGTGCGGTACTCATTAAGCATTTTATCTAATTGAGGAAACTTGGACTGACTATTGGCCATGACATGATATGTGCTTTTTGTTATTCCCCCAACCACACTGGCCAATTCCCAGCTCCCCGAATGGACGGCCAAAAAAATGACACCCTTGCCCAAGGCCAAGGCATGATCAATATTCTCCTTACCTTGTAAATCAACAAACTTTTCAAGTCCCAAACGCTTGATTTTGGGTAAGCATAAAAACTCAACAATACTTTGGAGAAAATTAACAAATACATCCCTGGTCAGAACGCGTAATTGCGATGGAGAACGTTCAGAGGCAAATGCCGTTTTTAAATTGGCATAAACGACCTTTCTTTTCCTGGGTAAAAAATAATACCCTATCCACCCCAGGCTCCTCCCCAGCCAAAGGTTAACACCCATAGGCAAAAGCATGAAAAGAAAAGCCGCCGCTTTAATGGAAACAAATAGAAATGACTTTTTGGAAGAACTCATCAGCCCCCTCGGTAATCTCAACCTGGATCGGAATATAAACTAAACGGATATTCCCAAACAAATTCTTAAAACGGTGCAATTTGACCGTATCTTTGTGTGTCGTCACGAGAACTTGAGCTCCTTGTGAACGGCAAAGTTCCACCATACGTTGGATATCATTCGTTTTATAAATATGATGGTCCATATAGGTAAATAGCTTGACAATTTTTGCGCCGGAATTTTTAAGGCTCAACTCAAATGAAAACGGATCGCCAATGCCACAAAATCCAACCACATGCTTGTCTTTTAAAAAATCTTCGGGCATAGTCAACACTTCAAAAGCATCTATGACGGCGGCGCTTTTATACCAGCTTTGCAAAATCAATGCTTTAGGATTTATCTTTTTAAGCTTGGAGGATAAATCCAGAATATTATTTAAACCATTGGTTTTGGTAAGTATAAAAACATCCGCCCGCTTTAAAGAAGACAACGGCTCGCGTAAAATACCCGCCGGTAACATATACCCGTTACCGAAAGGATTAACAGCATCAATGGTTACAATATCTAAATTACGATAAAGCGGCCAATGTTGAAAGGCGTCATCACAAATATATAAATCTACGGGGAGCACGTCATTGGCTTCGCGAATATTGGCAATACGGTTGCTTCCGGCTAAAACCGGTATATAAGGTATTTGCTCATTTAACATATCAACTTCGTCGCTGATTTGAGTAGCCTTGGGCATATATCCGCGGATTAAAATAATTGATTTAAAGCCTTTGGCTTGCAAATTCTTTGCCAACCAGATGACCAGAGGGGTCTTGCCGGAACCTCCGACGGTTATGTTCCCGATGCTAATGACAGGTTTAGGGGCCCTATAAACCCCTTGGAGACGACAATAGGCCCGATGGCAAAAAACACCCAGACTGTAAAACAAAGACCAAGGCAGTAATAAATAGATTATCAATTGGGCCATAAAACTATCCCGCCGGCCTTTCATGACGGAAAGCAAATATTGATTCATCGTAAGAACTCCTTCAGGCGCTCTAAACTGCGCTGGGTGGCCCCTTGATTAGCGGCAATGACCCCTTTAACTGCCTCTCCTAGAGCTTCCCGTTTTGCCCCATCAGCACACAAAGACATGATAGCAGTTTCAAAAGAATGCACGTCGTTGACCTGCACAATAGCGTTTTTTTCTTTAAAACAGGAAACAATATCCCTGAAATTCTCAAAACTAGGGCCGATGACAATAGCCTTGCTATACAATGCAGGTTCAATAACGTTATGCCCCCCCCCGACACTTAAACTTTTTCCGACAAATACCAAAGATGCTAATGAATACAGAAAACGCAACTGACCAATGGTGTCTACAACAATTACCGCTTTTTCTAAGCCCCCTTCCCCTAACACTCCCCATCGGGGGAAAGGAAATAACACATGAGATTCCCCACCCCTGGCGGGAGGGGCAAGGGGAGGGGAAATATCGGATAATTTAACAGCCTTAAATCCTCGGAGGGTAATGAATTCTATAACCTGAGGCACTCTTTCAATATGACGGGGAGCGATCACTAATCTCCATTTTGGATTAACCTTAACCAACTTGCTGTAAACATCCAGCACTATTTTCTCTTCGCCCGGATGGGTACTGCCGGCCACCCACCAAAGTTCATCTTTGCTATTTATCAAATTCCTAACGGAAGGATTTACCGGTTTGGGCAAATCATCAAATTTTATATTACCTGTGACGACGACCCGTGAAGCTTCAGCTCCTAAGTCCATAATCCTCTTAGCATCCCTTTGGCTTTGCATACACCAAATAGAGACCTGATTCAAAACCCCTTTTAGTAAAAAACGGATAAATTGATAACGGCCAAAAGAAGCATCAGAGATCCGGCCGTTGATGATACTTATGGGGATACGTCGAAAATATAATTGCCTGTAAAGATTCGGCCAAATTTCAGTTTCAACAGCAATATATATTTTAGGGTTGATCAAGGAAACAAAACGTCCTGCGACAAAACTAAGATCTATGGGAGAAGGAATGACCAGGGCCCTGTCCTTCAAACGTTCGCAAGCAAGCGATAAACCTGTTTTGGTCGTAACTGTTACTATCAACTGATAGTCGGGATAATCCTTCCTTAACTGGTCAATAAACCCGTCAGTGACCATCACTTCCCCTACACTGACCGCGTGCACCCAGATATTGGCCTTTGCCTTTATTTGCTTTTTGAGCTGCGAAGAAAAAAAACCAAAGCGCATCCCAAAGCCCACATACACACGCCTGGTCAAAAGCAAATAAGGCAGATATATAAGCGCATAACAAAGAAAAATAAAATCGTAGATTAAATACATCGTAGTATTATAGCCTTTAATTTATAAAAATTTGTAAAATTTTGTATCTATATTAAGCCCGAGGATGGGATTGGTCGTAGACTTTTTTGAGCTTGTCGGTCGTCAGGTGGGTGTAAATTTGGGTAGTGGACAAATTGACATGTCCTAAAAGTTCTTGCACAGAACGCAAATCTGCGCCATGATTAAGAAGATGGGTTGCAAACGAATGACGAAACATATGCGGAGTTACGTGTTGGGCCATTGCTTGCTCAAGAATATATTTATTGATAATGTTTCGCACACTGCGGTCACTCAAACGCGTACCGTTTTTGTTAACAAAAATAAACTTATTGTCCGCCTTGCACCCATCTAAATATTCTTTTAAAACGTTTAGGGCCTTATCACCTATAGGCACTATGCGTTCTTTTTTCCCCTTACCCATGACCTTGATGAGGTTACTGATAAAATCCACATCATCCACATTTAAACCCACCAATTCGCTGACCCGTATACCGGTTGAATAAAGGATTTCTAAAATAGCTTTATCACGCAGGGAATTGATCTTACCGCTTTTAGGGGCCTCTATAATTTGGACAGTCTCTTCCTCACTCATAAAATGCGGTAAAGGTTTGTCTAATTTCGGCGTTACCAATAATTTGGCAGGATTGGATTGAATGACTTTTTCACGTTGCAGAAATTTAAACAAAGAACGTAAACTCGAAAGCTTACGGGCTAAAGTACGGGGCTTTAAATTACGGGCTTTAAGTTGCGCCAAAAAACGGCGTAAATCAGGATACCCTACAGTCTCGATGCCCGTCTTGCCTAAAAATTGAAAGAATTCTTCTAAATCAACACGGTAATTAAGGGCGGTATGGCTGGAATAATTTTTTTCGACTTCGAGATAGGTAAAAAATTTATCCAGATATTTAACCACTGCCCCCCCTCTCTTACCCGCTCCTCAAGGGATAGAAAACCATTAAGAGCTAACAGGCAGTTTATTAGCGATAAACTTGCAATCCGGATAGCGGCTGCAGCCATAAAAAGTGGCTCCCCGGTGGGAACGGCGTTCCACAAGCTCCCCCGTGCATCCTTCTTGAGGGCATTTCACACCGGTGGTAAAAGCTTCCGCGTGTTTACAATCGGGGAAACCCGTACAGCTGATAAAACGTCCCCGGCGTCCCCATTTGACGACCATGGGTTTGGCACATTCGGGACAAAGTTTCTCGATTGTTATTTCAGTCTTTTGGATATTAGCCATGGCAAAATCTAATTCTTCCTTGAAAGGCCCCCAAAAATCCCCAAGTACCTTGACATAATCATTCGTGCCTTCTTCAATAGAGTCTAACTCCTCTTCCATTGAGGCGGTAAAACCTATGTCCATGATTTTTTTAAAATACTCCATCAGCAAATTGCATATGCGAATACCCAACTCCGTGGCTGTAAAATAACCGCGGTCACGATGCACATAATTACGGTAAACTAAGGTATGAATAATGGAAGCATAGGTAGAAGGCCGTCCAATACCCTGCTCTTCCAAGGCTTTGACTAAACTGGCTTCAGAATACCTCGATGGTGGTTTGGTAAAACGCTGGCTTGGGATAACCTTCAAAAGGTTAAGAGCATCCCCCTCGGCATATAAAGAAGGATCAAGCTTAACGTCCTGTTCTTCGTTGTCTACATACATTGCTAAATACCCGGGGAAAGACAAAATAGAACCGGTCGTTGCGAATTGAAAACGGCCGGCAATGATTTCAATCCTGGTTTGCTCAAAAACAGCAGGCACCATCTGGCAACTGATAAATCTTTTCCAAATAAGATCGTACAAACGGTATTGCTCATCGCTAAGGTATTTTTTAACGTCTTGCGGCTTGTGATAAACATCACTGGGTCGTATGGCCTCATGGGCTTCTTGGGCATTTTTCTTGGATTTAAACCTGTTAGGCTGCTCGGGCAAATATTCTTTACCATGTTCTTTTTTAATCAAGCCCCTTACTTTTTCTATAGCCTCCGACGCTATATTAAAAGAGTCCGTACGCATGTAGGTGATCAAACCTTCAGGCTCTTCATCGCCGATCTCGATGCCTTCATAAAGCTGTTGGGCGATCAACATTGTTTTAGAAGTGTTAAACCCTAATTTACTAAAAGCTTCCTGCTGCAAGGTACTGGTGATAAACGGCGGCGGCGCATTACGCTTGACTTGTTTGGTATTAATGGAAGAAATCTTAAAAGATTCTTTCTTTACTTGCGCAACGATAGTGTCGGCCATCGGTTGGGATTTAAGGTCGATTTTTTCTCCGTCTATTTTCTCCAAATTGGCGGTTAAAATATCGTTAATGCCTTTTTTTTGCAAATCAACCGCTATCTGCCAATACTCCTGAGGGACAAAGACCCTGATAGCTTCCTCGCGCTCAACAATCAAACGCAAAGCCACCGACTGCACCCGGCCGGCACTGAGGCGTGACCCTACCTTTTTCCACAAAAGGGGGCTGATCTGATAACCTACTATGCGGTCTAAGACGCGACGGGCATTTTGGGCATCCACGAGTTTATGGTTAAACTCCCGGGGATGGGCAAAGGCCCTCTTGACCGCGTCCTTGGTAATTTCATGGAAAACCACCCTGTTGACTTTTTTATCTTTTGCAATATGTTCGATCAAATTCCAGCCAATCGCTTCTCCTTCACGGTCAGGGTCTGTGGCGATATAAATCTCCTCCACATCCTGGGCCTCTTTTTTCAATTTAGCCATTGTTTTTTGTTTGTCGCGGACCACAATAAACTTTGCCTCGAACCCATGGTCCACATCCACTCCTAAGGTGGATTTAGGAAGATCGATCAAATGCCCCATGGATGCCGTGACTTTATATTTAGACCCCAAAATCTTATTGATCGTTTTAACCTTAGCCGGTGATTCGACAATAACCAATACTTTAGGCATGTTCATTCCTTACATAATATTGACCCGGCAATTGCCTGATCACACGTTTTAATTCTAAACTTAAAGTAATGTTCATAAGACTGCTGATACCCAGGCCTGATTGTTTGACTAACTCATCTAAATGTACCGGCTGAAACGTGATGTAAGGATAAACCTTCCATTGTTCATCGCTTAACAAAAGCTCCGGCCTACGGTCATTAAAATCCGGAGGGACATATCCTTCTTTGATCTGAGACAAAACATCATCAGGATTTAGAGCTACACAAGCCCCTTCTTGGATCAACTGATTGCTGCCCAAGGCTGTTTCATTATCAATATTAGAGGGCAAAACAAATACATCCTTATTCTGAGCCAAGGCATAATCAGCGGTGATCAAGGCCCCGCTTTTGCGTCCGGCTTCGATAACGACCGTTGCCAAACTCAAGGCGCTGATGATACGATTGCGCCAGGGAAAATTTTGCCTTAATGGCGGCATCGCACAGGCAAATTCGGAAACCACGGCTCCATTTCGGCTGATCATCTCCATCAAAGAGTGGTTTTCCTTCGGGTACATATAGTTAAAACCACAGCCGATGACTGCAATGGTTTTGCCGCCAGCCTCAAGACTGCCTTGATGGGCTGCTGTATCGATGCCACGGGCCAAACCGGAAACTACCGTCATCCCCGCGCCAACAAAGGCCCGGGCGAAAATCGTAGCTGAATTACAGCCATAAAAGCTGGCCGCCCTCGAACCTACTAAAGCCACTGACATTTGATTAAGGCAATCAATTTCGCCTTTGATATACAAAACCACTGGTGAATCTTCAAAATTTTTTAAAGAACAGGGGAAATTTTCATCGGCAACCGTAAGAACAGTGACCCCTTTGTGCTGCATCAAATTATATTCGTCTTGCAGGAATTTGTCTTTATAAAAATAGAATATATTTTCTGCAGTTGTTGATAAAGTCAAGCCGCTCATGAGCAATTCATCAACAGATGCATGCAGAACTCCCAAAGCACTGCCGAAAAATGCCATGAGTTTCCGGATGCGGGTGGCCCCTAATTCCGGTACAGCGTTCAAAACAAGCAAAGCTTCTTGTTCGGTCATCATCCCCCCCTAACAGGCAAGTCTTAAATTTTTTTAAGGATTTCGGCAACCGGGCCTTCAATGGACGCGTCATTAGCGTCAATGGTATAATCGGCCTGATTGTACAGGGGGAGTCTTTGTTGATACAGCTTTCTAATAAACCCGAGGGGGTCGGGCACTTTCAACAGAGGCCGGTGTTTTTCATTCTTAATGCGTTGGTATATGACCTCCGGTGTGGCTTGTAAGTAAAATACGATACCATTGATTTTGAGATGTTGCAAGTTTTCCTTGCGCAGGATAACCCCTCCGCCGCAATCAATAATAATACCCCGGCGAAGAGAGGCTTCTTGGATTACTTCTGATTCCAGATTCCTAAAATAAGCCTCACCATGGTTTTTAAAAATAGCATCGACGGATTTCCCTGCCCTGGCTTCAATCAAATCATCGACGGCAACTAATTCCGCCTTCAGACGCTGGGCCAAACTCCGGGCCACCATCGATTTGCCGGAACCCATAAATCCGATTAAAACAATGTTCTTCTTCATTATGATGTCAATATTCCCTACGAGGTTATCAAAGCCGTAAACACTAAACGATGTTTAATCACTTGGTAGGTGATGGATACCAACTGATCATACCCTTCTCTCTCATAAACAATTTGAATTTGTTTTAAAATCGCATCCATATCGGCTGTAGTTAAATGTTTATTAAGGTAAGGTTTGAACAATTTAACAAACTGATTTTTATCCCCAAGCACAAAACCGTCCATTTTAATGTCACGGATCAAAACACCCTTGGCCTGTGAGACCGCTTGCGCAGTTGCGAGATTTTGGGCTGAGGCGAAAAACGGCATAAAAAGCAATAAAATCAAAATTCCATAACGCATATTTTTATTTCTCCCTCCCTAACCCTCCACCTCTCATACCGTGGACTCCTATAAGTCGTCCTCTCATACCGAGGGCTCCTATAAGTCACCACAAGGGGGAGGGAATTCATGAAGCTGTATTATCTGTTTCGCTGTTACCACCAGCATCCGCGCCTTGATCCGTCTGTGAATCTCCCGGATTTGTTACTTTCAATTCCTGTGACATGCTTCCCCCTAAAGCACAAAACAATTCAACCTTGATGACATCTCCAACCTGGGCAGTCAAGGGAACATTATCGGTAAATTTATTATAATCACTTTGTCTATAATAATTCAAGGTTGAAACTTGGCTGCCATTAAGATAAACATTCATCAAACGAACATAACTTTTGTTCAAATCAAATGAAGGGTGTACCGCTTCAACATGCAAAGACCCGCGGGTCAAATCATATGATAAACTGATACTGACCGGTGGTGTGGCGAAACTTACAGAAACAGAAAAAACAGATAAATAAAACAAAATAAATAAGATTTTTCTCATAGGTGGTATATGCCTCCTGTGATCAAAAAATGAATAATTTTGTCTCCCCAGAATAAACTCACCAAAGCCCCCATGATCAAAAAAGGGCCATAAGCAATGGTGCTGTCCTTGGTGCGTATTTTTTCAACAATGCCAAATCCCGCTCCGAAAAATGGAGCCAGAAAAAAAGTTAACAAAGCTAGCTTCCACCCCATAAAAGCTCCGACCATCCCCATCAATTTAACATCTCCCCCGCCCATGGTTTCTTTTTTAAAAACAAAATCTCCGATCACCCCCATCAGATAAACGGACCCTCCCCCCACCAAAAGCCCTACCAGAGAAAACCCTACTCCTAAAAACGGTGACCGAACCCCGTGCAGCTGCGGGATAATTAAACTAAAAATTACCCCCATGATCATCCCACCAATAGAAACCTCATCGGGGATAATACGATGCTCAAAATCCACGAAAGTAGCGACAATAAAACAGCAGACCATGACCAAATAAGGCCATAAATTAGGCTGGATTCCGAAATGCCGATAAAAAAGAAAAAAAACTCCTCCTGTCAACAGTTCCACCAAGCAATAGCGAGATGAGATCTTTTCATGACAAGCACGACAGCGCCCGCCTAAAACAATCCAACTGATCAAGGGGATATTATCGTACCACTTAATGGGGGTACGGCAAGCCACACAATGGGACCCGGGGAAAATAATAGATTTTTCCAAAGGAAGGCGCACAATGCAAACATTAAGGAAACTTCCGATCACAGTTCCGATGATAAAAATTAAAATGCCTAATAAATAATTAAGATCCAAGGTCAGCCTCCTCTAAAGATTTTCTCATCATTTTTTTGACCCGTTCGTTTAATTCAACGCCTGACCAATGCCTGAAAGCCAAAACTCCTTGGAAAAACAACATCCCCAAACCATTGGCTGTCCGGGCATTCTTAAGACGTGCCTGTGCCAATAATTTCGTTTCTCTTGGGGCATAGATGACATCATAAACCAGCATTCTTTGATGTAAAACTTCCGTATCGATTAAAAGAGGATCATCCTCTTTCATCCCCACATTGGTCGTATTGATCAAAAGATCCGCCAATTCAAGGTTTAAATCTTCCGGGTCATCTACAACGGTAACAATTTTTGTCGGGACCTTTTTACCAATTTCTTCAATCAAAAGGTCGGCATTAGCTCTGGTGCGATTATAAAGGGTGATACGCTCAGGTCCTTGCGAAAGCAGACACAGAACACTCAGAATTGCACGGGTTGACCCTCCGGCACCCAAGATAGCGACCCTCCTACCTCTTAGGTCAAATTTGAGCTCTACCAAATGACTTAAAAATCCGGGGCCATCGGTATTAAACCCGTGGATCTTACGGTTGTGGTCGACCACCAAAGTATTAGCCGCACCAACTTTTTCAGCTAAAGGATCGATGGTATCAAGATAGGGCAATACATCTTCTTTATATGGTATCGTGACATTAAGGCCAAAAATAGGATTATTATCCTCCTTAAGGTCCTCCATAAAAAGCTTAAGCTCTTCTCTGTCAGCTAAAGGAAATAATTTGTACACCGCGTTAACTTTCAAAGCCTTAAATGCGGTATTGTGCATCACCGGCGATAGGCTATGAGCGACCGGATTACCTATGATCCCGTATATGGCCTGCGGTTCATAAACCATTACTTATACTTTTGTTGAGCCACAAATTTGTTAATAGCATTGATATAGGCTTTGGCAGATGCCTCAATAATGTCCGTACTGGCGCCGCGACCTATAACCGTTTCTCCTTCAATGACAACCTTGATGGTCACCTCACCCAAGGCATCCTTGCCCTGAGTAACGGATTTGATACCGTAATCCAGTAAATTGGCTTTCAATTGGGTCACCGATTCAATGGCTTTATAACAGGCATCCACCGGCCCGTCACCGCTAGACTCTTTGACTTGCTTCTTGCCTTTATGCAAAATGGTCACCACCACCTGCGGAGCAATGTTTGTCCCGCTGGTGGAAATTAAATTCACCAAACTATACGCCACATTCGCCAAATGACCCTGGTCTTCCACAATGGCTACCAGGTCTTCATCGTAAATTTCTTTCTTTTTATCCGCCAAATCCTTAAACCGGGCAAAGGCTTTGTCTAAAGACGGCTCAGGCAATTCTATGCCCAAACCTTTTAAACGGTCCTTAAAAGCGTGACGGCCGGAATGTTTCCCCAACACCAATCCTTCATGGGACGGCGCTCCTACATCTTCAGGGTTCATGATTTCATAGGTGCGACGTTCTTTCAGGATACCGTCTTGATGGATGCCTGACTCATGGCGAAAGGCATTGGCACCGATCACCGCCTTATTAGGCGGAACGATAAAACCGGTGGCCTTTGACACCATGCGGGAAATACGATAAAACTCTTTTGTATTGATATTGGTCGACAAACGATAAAAATCCGCACGGGTCTTTAAGCCCATGACGATTTCTTCCATGGAAGCATTGCCCGCACGTTCACCGATGCCGTTAATAGTGCATTCGACCTGGCGCGCACCGTTTTCCACGCCCGCCAAAGAATTAGCCACCCCCAGACCCAAATCATCATGGCAATGGGTGGAAATAACGGCCTTGCCGATATTGGGAACATTTTTGCATATCCCGGCAATGACCGCCCCGTATTCCTGAGGGGTGCTGTATCCGACCGTATCAGGGATATTAACGGTAGTTGCCCCTGCCTTGATAACGGCCTCCAGAATACGGTACAAATATTCTTTTTCAGTGCGTGAGGCATCTTCCGGGGAAAATTCGATATTGTCCATGCGCTTACGGGCATATTTGACGGATTCCACAGCCATAGCCACGATCTCATCCTGATTTTTCTTTAATTTATGTTGCAAATGGATCTTGGATGTGGCCAAAAAAATATGAATACGTTGATGCTTGGCCGGCTTGACCGCCTCAATAACGGCATCAATGTCCTTGGTAATACAACGGGCCAAACCGCAGACAAAGGAATTCTTGATATGCCGTGAGACATTTTGCACCGAATCAAAATCACCCTTGGAAGAAACCGGAAAGCCCGCCTCGATAATGTCCACTCCCAAACGCTCCAAAGAAAAGGCGATTTCCAATTTTTCCTCAGAGCTCATGGTGGCACCCGGCGCCTGCTCCCCATCCCTCAACGTCGTATCAAAAATTAAAACTTTATCGTTTTCCATAGTAATGTCCTTTATAGCGTTAAAGCTGATGCCAGTATGGTTTCCTGCGTATAAAAATTTGACAACATTGCATCCGGCTAATCTTTTCGCGTGACCTCTCTATTGGTAAACAACGTCACCAGCGTGAACGTCAAATTTTAGCAGGAAACTATACTGGTATCAGCTAAATGCTAAACATTAAGGGCGGCTGTTGAAAGCCGCCCTTAGATTATATACTACCTATTCCTTTGGTGTATCAACAGTTTTACTTTTTCATCCAGCTCATCATGGCCCGTAGTCGGCCTGCCTACTTTTTCCACCGGATGGTTTTCTCCGGCTTTGCGCATCTTAAGGAAATTCTTGCGGCCGTTCTTGTTTTCTGCCATCCATTCTTTGGCAAATTGACCCTTTTGGATCTCCTTTAATATCTTTTGCATTTCACGTCGGGTACGTTCATTGACTATGCGTGTTCCCCGTGTCATATCTCCATATTCGGCCGTATCAGAAACACGCTTGCGCATGCCTTGAATGCCGTCTTCATAGATCAAGTCCACGATCAATTTCAATTCATGCAAACATTCAAAATAAGCGATCTCCGGCTGATAACCGGCTTTGGTCAAAGTCTCAAAGCCTGCTTTGACCAATTCGCTGGCACCCCCGCATAAAACAGCCTGCTCACCGAACAAGATCGGTCTCTGTTTCTTCTTTAAAAGTGGTCTGAATGATGCCCGCACGGGAACCGCCGATACCCTTGGCATAGGCCAAAGCGATTTTCAAGGCCTTACCCGTGGCATTTTGGTGTACCGCAACCAAACACGGCACTCCGCGGCCTTCTTCATACTGACGACGCACCAAAGGCTCCCGGACCTTTGGGAGCGATCATAAAAACATCGACATTTTTAGGCGGGACAATAAATTTAAAATGGATATTAAACCCATGGGAAAATGCCAAGGCCTTTCCCTTGGTCAAATACGGCTTAATGGATTTCTTGTAAATATCCGCCTGCAAATGGTCTTGGGTCAAAATGATGATCACATCCGCTTTTTGCGTGGCTTCTTCAACAGACATGGGCTTAAAACCATCTTTAATCGCTTTGTCATAATTAGGGCCGCCGGGTCGCTGGGCAACAATGACCTTTAAGCCGCTGTCGCGCAAATTCAATGCTTGCCCGCGGCCTTGAATACCATAACCCACCACGGCGATGGTTTTATCTTTGATATCTTTAATATTGCAATCTTTATCGTAAAATATTTTAGCCATTAATCATCCCCTTCACCGTCTAAATGGGCCTGTGTATGACGCAAACCAATGGTCGCATGCACAGGCTTAATAATTGAATTCACAAAATCCTTGGTATCATTCACATTAAGCTGTTTAAAAAGAAATTCAAAATTCTTTTCAATTTCCGCGGCAATGCCTTCTTTGACACTTTCAGGCAACCCGTAAATTTCCTTTTTAAACTGCCCTAAAGCGCGTTTGCGGGCCTTATAAATAAACTGCTCATCGGTATCTTTAGCCTTGCGTTCGGAAGCGCAATTGGCCTTGGTCCACTCCACCATTTTGGCATAGAGGTCTTTAGGGAACAATTTGCTGTCTAAAATTTTATTCTGAAAATTAGTCGCTAAATGGATCTCAATGGTATTTATTTCCGGAAATTTATGGAACGCCTCATCCGGCAAGGTGGAGGCCCCATGCTGAACAGCGCCGCCTAAACCGTATTTTTTCTGTGCGGCAGCGGAAAGGGCTTTTAAGGTATCAAAATCCACCTTCACATCCGCAATCTTCCCGTCGGGTAAAACCACCCCGCCGTGGGACGTGCCGGTCTGCACGGAAATCTTGCTTAAGCCTTCCAATGGTTTGGCCAAACTCTCGTTATAACCATCCATGAATGCGGTTAATTCTTCGACCGTGCTGTTCTTATGGCCCACCTCTCCGATTTCACCGCCGATAGAAATTTGAACATCCCTAGGCTGGATCTCACGGATAAATTTGGTCATTTCAGCGCAGACTTCAAAATTGTCCCTTTGCTGTTGTGTTAATGTCGGACGGCTTAAATTAACGGTCGTCGAAGAATCAACATCAATATTATAGAAACCGGCAGCGATGCAATCTGCCACCATATCTTTAATCCCGGTCACTTCCTTGACCTTATTTTCAAAATACGCAGTGGCTTTGATCTGGCAATGGTCCCCCTGCACAAATACAGGGCCGCTGTAGCCTTCTTTAATAGCTGCCGCTAAAACAACCGCGGAATATTCGATGGGCGGCTGATTGGTATAGCCCATTTCAGATTTAGCAATTTCAAAAATAAAAGCACCGGCATTAAGGCGTTTAGCCGTGCGAAAAATAGCACGGGCCAAATAGTAAGTTAAGGAACGTAAATTCATGGCCGGAACGGTAAAATTCTTACCTCGGCCTTTGCCGCGGGCCTTATACACATCATGGATAGAGGCTAAAAATATCCCTTTGGTTTTGGCTTGAAGTTGAATTTCACGGGCCAAAGCCTCTTTTTCCTTAACATTATCCGTCATCACTAATTTTTGTACTGTTGCATCAACATCAAAAGCTGTATTGACTGACATTTCTCACTCCTTCATTACTATTGCATTGTATTTAATTAAGTTAAGATCTTTAACAATTGATAACGCTGGTCCATGTCCTCATGGACCCGACGGGTGGCATCTTTAAGATCAATGATATTAATTTTATCCTGCAATACGCCGACTGCTTTTCCGTAAATACCGTTAAGTAAAAGATCAACCGCGGCCGCTCCCAAACGGGTGGATAAAATCCTGTCCTGTCCGCTGGGCGTGCCGCCACGCTGCACATGACCTAAAACCACATAACGGGTTTCCAAACCAACGGCTTTGGTGATATTTTCCGCCACTGTCTGGGCTTTCGCAGCCCCTTCGGCCACAATCACGATCCAGCTGACCTTGCCTTTGGCATTACCTTCCTTGACTTCATCATGCATGGCTTCATAATCAAAACGGCGTTCGGGTATTATAACATCTTCCGCACCGGCTGCAAGCGCAACTTCCATGGCGATGTATCCGGATTTATTGCCCATAACTTCGACAACAAAAATGCGCTCCATGCTCTGGGCCGTATCACGGATCTTGTCAATGGACTCAAGTGCCGTATTAATGGCTGTTGAGCAACCGATGGTCTGGTCTGTACCGTTTAAATCATTATCAATGGTACCCGGTAAACCAATGGTAGGGATCCCATGCGATTCATACAAACGGCTGGCCCCTTTATAAGAACCATCGCCCCCGACCACGACCAGGGCATCAATATTATTGCGGCGAAGGATCTTGGCGGCCTTGGCCGTCCCCTCATCGGTAGCAAATTCTTTAGAACGGGCGGTTTTCAAAATGGTCCCGCCCCTGTTAATAATATTCGAAACTGACCTATGGCCCATGGGGACAATATCATCCTCTAAAAGCCCTTGATATCCGCGCATGATGCCTGCAACTTCGAGGCCGTAATGCAAAGAATAACGCACAACCGAGCGAATGGCCGCATTCATTCCGGGCCCGTCACCACCGGAGGTCAAAATCCCGATTTTCCTGATTTTATTCGCCATAAAAACTCTCCCGACCTGTGGAGTTTCCTTAATAATCTACGTGTCAAAAGGCCCTATTCCTTCGACGTCGAAAGGTTGTGCTAAAAGGCCCTATTCCTTCGACGTCGTAAACTAGTGTCATTGCGAGGAACCCGAAGGGCGACGAAGCAATCTTTTTAACAATTCTTATCTGTTTATCTAAAGAATTCGGTTATTATATCACCAGACCATCCAAGAAAAAGGGAAATTCATTTTTTACTGCAGATAGGTCCCGCTTGGTGTTGTACTCTTTTCTTCAAGCCCCAAAAACGTTCTCAAATCTCCCAACGGCTGAATATTAACGATGACCGGCACAAAGCCGGGGGCATTCTTAAGTTGAGCAAGTTGTGCGGGATCAAGATGGAATCTAATCCCCTTGCCGGCATTTTGTGTCTGTAAATTCATATTGGCGCGGGTTAAGTCGATACCGCCGCGAAGAGAAGACAGATCTCCAACCTGTTGGATCATTGCTGGATTTGCTAGCACGACGTCATTCCGTGACCTGATCTGCAGCCCTTTTACAATCTCTTCATATTCCGTACGCGGACGCTGGCCCAATTTGGGATATATTTTTTCTTGAATTGCGCGTATTGTAGGTGAGGGATTACTGTCCTTTATGGCCCAATCAATTTGATTAATCAGCGAAATCACTTCTGGAACTTTTAATTCCATGCTTAAACGAGGTAACATTTCTTGTACTTTAGGACTGAATAATAAAATCTTTAGCAAAGAAAAAGCATTCGTTTTTGCAAACCAATCTCTATTAAACGAGCCTTTCTTAATAGGAGGGATAGCCAATGGCAGTAGTTTGAAAAATAAATCCGGTCGTTCTTTCGCTAATTTATCAAAATAATTATTAAATACATTATGTTGATTGGTGGCATAGAAAAAAATCCTGCGCAACAATCCTTCCCCAACAGCAGTATCTTCTAAACTCATCAAAAATTCATAAAGGGCTGTGTCGGCATCTAAAGAATCGACTTCTAAATTCAGTAGCCTCTTCAACTCAATCCTTAAATTAGGCCGAGCTACATTACTTGCAGGAATAAATTTCTTTAAAGAGCGGGATTCTCGCTTCTCCTCATAAAAACCAAAATTTGTAATATCTGCCTGCTTATACTGCTTTAACCATTTATTAAGTTGTTCTGTCCATTGTGGCCGTTCCTGAAAAAGCCCGGCCCCAACGGAAATAATATGCTTCTGGGTACGGCTTTGAACATGTATAAATTCTTCTTATTATGTCAATTCATTAATTCGTATAACCCCTTCAATATCCTGAGGTCTCCCATGATGTTGTTCAATCAATAATGCTGTTGGAACAACTGAATTAGCCAAGGCGATCTGTCCTTCCATATTGGGGGAAGCCATATGACCTTTCATAGTCCATATTTCAGGATAATCTTTTCGTGTAATATCTGTAATGTTACCGGTTACCAATGACTGCATTTTTCTTTTTGTCAATCTTCTGGGACTAAAACTTGTACCAAAGTTAGCAATTAAACTCCCTGCAGTTTTGTCATAATAAAAAGTCAACGCCTGCCCTTGGAGGAGACTATTAGTATCGGTCAATGCTGCACCCGAACCGGGTACAATTTCAATTTTCATGATATTAGGGTTTTTTGATTCCGGATCAACCGTATGTATTGATACCGAATATTTCGCTTCGGTTAAATATTCCTGAATCATTAAAGCGTTGCCTACAGCCCAATGATCTATACCAAATCGTACACGATCTCCGAAGGCATTCTTTGACCAGTAAGAGGCATAGGTATAAAGCATTTCTGCAATCAAATTAGCCTTATTTTCTTGAGGAATAATATAAGCACCTCCTTTTACCTTCTTTGCCCATGGCACGAGAATCGTAGACCCATATACTCCCGCGCCTACACCGGGGAAATTCTCTAAATCTTCGGCACCTGTGGATAAACGCAATATTAAATATGGCACATCCCCAATGTTTTCTTCCAGTTTATTCCAAATTTCTACTTTCGTATCCTCAGGAACAAGCGTGGTGATTATCATCCCTTGCATGGCCTTCAAATGATCTTCGAATGCAGTTGGGTCCTTCCTGATCTTATTAAACTCTTCCTCTAATCGATCCCTGAGCCCTTCTTGGTCCAATAATTCTTCAAAAAAACTATTAAGCAAGGTTAGCGTTTTGGGTGCAGGGACATGAGCATCTCTCATATTAACATAGAGATTCGCCGCTTTATAACCCATCTTTTTAGCCATATCCTCTAAACTTAATCCGGATTCATTGAGTTCCCAGGAGCCCATCATTAATGGACCGTTTTTATCCAGTTTCACGGGCGTTGCCACCTTGCGACTGCGCTGCAAAGCAGGCACCATTTTTTGTTCTTCTTTAGAAAGAAATTTTAACTTTCTTTCTCTATCATCCATGGATACCCATTGGTTGTGACCGTTAAACTGTTTAAAATATTCCACTGCATTGGGTAAGATCAATAATGGCACATCATCGGCACGGGCCCGGGTTATGATATGTCCGGCCCCTTCCCGCCCAAAAATAAACCCGGCAATAAACTGCTCTTCTTCATCAAAAGGCATACTTAAAGCAGGATAATTTTGATCCATGACTACTATGATCTTCTCTTTTGTCTCTCTGCTCTTATCGATCAACTCTTTTAAAGCTCCCATAACTTCGGTTTCACTATTGCCTTGTATGACGACTAACCGCCCTGCCGCGGCCTCGCCCTCGATGGATTTTAATTCCGTAAGACCGAAATACCTTATATATTGCCCAAAAAAGACATTTAATTGCCTGGAAAATTGATCCAAAAAAGCAAGCAAGACGTTTGTCTTTTTGCCCTAGCTGTCTTAATAAAATCTGATCGAACCTGGTTTGAATAGTTTTATATTGCCCGTAAATCCTTCCCCATTCCAACAAGGCTTTTGCCATGTCTCCCTGCTGCATATACCGATTGGTTTTAGTTATTTCATCCAGTTCCATGCCCACCCCTATATTAGGGTCAAAATCCGGCGTTGGTTTACCTTCATATTCATGCTGGTATTGACCGACTGCTTTTTGTAATTGGGGCTGTAGACCATTAAGCTTGTCCATAGCGCGTATTAAGGAAAACATTTGGCTTAATAAATCAGTGTAGGCCTGTGTTTCTTCCAAAAGATCCACGGCTTGCTTAAGTTGTTCTTGAACATTTTGTTGGTCTGGAAAATCTTTTCTTGAAAAGTAGGATTGTAAAGAATGTGATGATTGGTTAATTGCTACCTGTAAATGGTTTCTGTAAACAGCTGCACGGTTCTCTGCTTGCAATTGGTTCACATTCTTAAAAGAGCTGTAATATCGAATTTGAGCCAACAGATTCAACGCTTCCCGACTGTCAGACGGAGTTGTTAAGGATTCTTTGATTTTACTTTCTAAAAGGCCTAAACGCTTGTCTAAACGCGTTTGTAAATCATTGATACTTCTTACAAAACCAAAATCCCTCTTAAAAAATCTTTGAAAATCATTAACTGACTGTTTGCCCCCAGAACCGCTCTTCTTCACTCTTAAATAAACTTCCGTAACCAGTTTCACAACTAATCGCAAAGGATTGGTCATAGCCTGGTCCTTGGGGACAGTCATGGCATAACTCAAATGGGTGGTGATGTTGTACATGCTCATGCCTCCAGAAAAATATTTCCTAGGTATCGGCTGCTGGGTCAGCGGATCCATGTCTTCTTTGATATAGTTATAAACGCCTTTTTTGAAGGCTTGAAGGTAGCGTTGGTAGATAAATTCCACATCGTTAGTTCCGTTCTTCTGGGTCGTTTTTACACTATTTATATACTCTGTTCCTTTGATCTTATTTTTGTCTGCATAAACCTGGGCTAAAATGCTGTCCTTGATCTTTTTCTTATACCAGGTGGCTAAGATGAGACTGTTGTAAACCTGACGCAGTTGAGTGAAATTTTTGTCTTCATTGACTTCCTTGGTTAATTCGGGGATGACAATTTCGCGAATAACTTCAGAGCCTAAACTATTGATGTTGGGGTCCTGTCCTCGGGTTTCCCCAGCGTGCTCGCGAAAGCCTGCGCTCGCTGGGGATGCCCCCTCCGGGCCTAAGGCCCGTAAGGGCCGGAGGCCTCCCTCGGCCACCCCAACATATCCATGTTTCTGCATGGACAAATAGTCCTCTTCCAGCATGACTTTTAATTTTGAATCCACCACATACGCCGTACCGGCCGTTTCATTTTCATAAATAACCGCCTTATCGGGGACTATCCATACTTTGTTAAAAGTATTGACCGGAATATTTGTTGTTCCGAATTTTTTTGCGGCTTCCTGGTAAATGCGCTTCCAAAACTTCTTTCCTATCTCACCTTCCGGATAAATCAAACTCGCTGTAATCTGCTTAAGCATGTAATCCTCTGCCAAAAGATCACGCCCCATTTCCGTCAATCCAAAACTTTGAGGAATAATTCTATTTTTTTCATAGGGCGAAAGATTGACCCAAAGGTCATTTTCGGGGATGGTAAGGCTGGCAAGGAAATATTTGATCAAGCGGGTGGCTTCGGTTCGTACACCCAATGACGAATAGGAATCGCCTTGGTCTAAAATAAAATCAAATTGAAATGGATTATCGGGATGAACTTTGATCCCTTTAAGGATCGGCGGATTGAATTCCGGGCTTAAATGTACCATTACCCCTGGCGCAGGTAAACGGAATTCGTCTGCCCGGGCTTGAGGTAATGGGCCAAGACAATTTAAAATAAAAACGAGTGTCTGAATTCCCGATAAAAATACCCGGAAATGACAAAAAAAAGATTGCTTCGCTTCGCTCGCAATAAACAACCTTTCGGCCTCGCAAGGAATAGGGCCTTTTAACACTATTGGAAATATGGGGCTCTCTACATACCAATTAAAGTATGCCTTATATCTAAATAAAAAACAAGGCTTGAGAGATATAAATATAAAGAATTAATAACGGTAATGGTCCGGTTTAAAAGGACCATGCGGACGTACGCCCAGGTATTTGGCTTGCTCTGGCGGTAAGGCACGTCCAATTTGGCACCGACTTTGCTAAATGCAAGCTGGCTACTTTTTCATCCAGAAGTTTGGGAAGGGTATAGACTTTCTTTTCATAACTTTGCCCATTTTGCCAGAGTTCTATCTGGGCCAAAACCTGATTTGTGAATGAATTGCTCATGACAAAAGACGGATGGCCCATCGCACAGCCTAAATTGACCAACCTGCCTTCGGCCAAGACGATGATCTTCTTGCCGTCGGGATAAATATATTCATCCACCTGCGGTTTGATTTGTACCTTTTTGATATCCTTCCGATGATTCAAATAAGCAATGTCAATTTCAGAATCAAAATGCCCGATATTGCAGACGATGGAGCCACTTTTCATCGCATCCATATGTTTAGCCGTAATGACACTCACACAACCCGTAGCTGTGACAAAAATATCACCGATTTTAGCGGCGTCATTCATGGGCATCACCTGATAACCCTCCATCGCCGCCTGCAAAGCACAGATAGGGTCAATTTCCGTGACGATGATTCTCCCTCCTAAACCTTTAAAAGACTGCACACAGCCTTTACCCACATCCCCATAACCGGCAACGACACAAACCTTGCCCGCGATCATACGATCGGTCGCACGTTTAATGCCATCGATCAATGACTCACGGCAGCCGTATAAATTATCAAACTTGGACTTGGTCACCGAATCATTGACATTAATAGCCGGGACCTTTAGCGTGCCTTTCTTCATCATCTCATATAAACGATGGACACCGGTCGTGGTCTCTTCCGAAAGGCCGTGGATGTCCTTTAAATATTGGGGATATTTATCATGGAGCATGAGGGTCAAATCGCCTCCGTCATCCAAAATCATATTGGGACCTTGACCGTCCGGCCAATGGATAGTCTGTTCTATACACCAATCATATTCCTCAAGGCTTTCACCTTTCCAGGCAAATACCGGGATACCGCTAGCGGCAATGGCCGCGGCCGCATGGTCCTGGGTCGAAAAAATATTACAGGATGACCAGCGCACCTGCGCCCCTAATTGAACAAGGGTCTCGATCAAAACCGCAGTCTCAATGGTCATATGGATACAACCGGCAATCCGTGCTCCCTTAAGGGGTTGTTTGCCTTCATATTCACGACGGATGGCCATAAGCCCCGGCATTTCGGTCTGGGCAATCTCAATTTCTTTGCGTCCCCAGGAAGCCAAGGACATGTCCTTGACCTTATACTCGGAAATAACTTTTTTGGGTGTAGGCTTAGCCATAGGTTTGGTCATATCATGCGTCCTTCTTTAAAACTGCGGCCTTGTCGGTTTTTTCCCAGGAAAATCCAGGGCGACCAAAATGGCCGTAGGAAGCGGTCTTCAAATAGATCGGACGGCGTAAATCCAAGATACTGATAATCCCCCTGGGAGATAAATCAAAATGCTTACGCACTAGGGTCACTAAATGCTGTTCGGCAATCTTACCCGTCCCATAAGTATCCACCATCACTGACACCGGCTGAGGGTATCCTATGGCATAACCAACCTGCAGCATACATTTCTCAGCTAAACCTGCGGCAACAATGTTCTTACAGATATAACGTGCCATATAAGCCGCCGAACGGTCCACCTTGGTGGGGTCTTTACCGGAGAAAGCACCGCCTCCGTGAGGGACGACACCGCCATAAGTGTCCACGATGATCTTGCGGCCGGTGACCCCGGTGTCAGACTGAGGACCTCCGACGACAAACTTACCGGTTTCATTGACGTAAAATTTCGTATTCTTGTCGATCATCTTACCGACAATCGGATGGGCCACGGTTTTAATGATCTCCTGTTTGGCTTTATCGGAAATGCGTTTACCGGTCTTATCCAAGATCTCTTCGGTATGCTGGCAGGCCAAGACAACGGCGTCAACACGAAAAGGGGTATCATCTTCGTATTCGATAGTCACCTGGGATTTACAATCCGGTCCCAAATATTTCAAAATGCCTTTTTTACGTACTTCTTCGACACGTTCAACCAAATGATGGGCCAGCATAATCGCCAAAGGCATCAGCTCAGGCGTTTCATTACTTGCATATCCAAACATAATACCCTGGTCACCTGCACCTCCGGCATCAACCCCTTGAGAGATATCCGGTGACTGTTTATTGATAGCACTTAAAATAGAACAGGTGTTGGCGTCGAAGCCATATTTCGGATGGTTATAACCGATATCCAAAAGCACCTGACGCACTAACTTATGAACATCTACGTAAGTAGTCGTAGTGATTTCACCGCCGACGATCACCAGACCGGTGGAACAAAAAGTCTCACAAGCCACACGGCCTTTAGGATCATCCTTAAAAACTGCGTCCAAGACCGCGTCTGAAATTTGATCACATACTTTATCCGGATGGCCGTTGCCTACGGACTCCGAGGTAAAAAGATAACGTCCTTTCACTAAAAACCGCCTTTCTTTATGTTTAATTTTTCAAAAAGTGAGCCCTGGCTTCTTCAAGGGATTCAATGCTTCCGATATCATACCATTTTCCAAAAAATTGGAAACCATAAACAATTTTCATTTCGGACAACCATTGGATATAACTCCCCGCGGCGTCCACCACTTTGGATTCGCTTAGATATTCCGCTAAAAACCCAAGCGTTTGTTTAGGGAAATAATACAAACACATCGTGATCAAGCTGGATGCCGGATTTTTCGGTTTTTCCTGAAAACTGATGACCTTACGGTCAGCATCAAGTGCTGACACCCCAAACCTGGTAGCGGCTTGGATATCCTTAATATCATAAACACCAATGGTTATAGCAGGACTTTTAGTAATAGCAAAGTCAACAAACACAGACAAATCTCCGTCAAATAGATTATCGCCTCCGACGATAAGCCAATCGTGCAGGGCGGATTCCTTTTGCCAAACAAAACGGATATCCCCTACTGACCCCAAACGCTCTTCTGGCGTATTGGTGCCGTCATTAACCACCCGAATTGGCAATTTTCCGCTACGGGACGTTGACCATTTTTGAAAATCGGGTGTAAATCTGTTATTGCTGACCACCACGATCTCCGTCAAAGATTTGACATTCGAAAGCCGGTCAACCACGTAGTCGATCAAAGGCCTCTTGCCCACCGGGATTAAAGGCTTAGGAGTATCTTTGATGACCGATGCCAAACGGGTTCCATAACCAGCCGCTAATATTAAAGCTTTCATGCATCCCCCACTATAAAATTAACCGGGTAAAAATCTCCGCAATTGAACACCAACAAATTCTTCAACTTCCTGGCCCGTGACCAATTGCATGGCTTCATAGGCTGTCCGCTGTGCATCTTGCAGCCTTACACAACGGATCATCCTCTTTACCGTCAATATGCTGGAAGCAGACATGCTCAATTCATCTATCCCCATACCT
Organism: Candidatus Omnitrophota bacterium; assembly: GCA_963769315.1. Classification (GTDB taxonomy): domain Bacteria; phylum Omnitrophota; class Gorgyraeia; order Zapsychrales; family Fredricksoniimonadaceae; genus JABDGZ01. Next base: position 117,518 of record CAVYLG010000007.1, on the reverse strand, counting down.
AATAATAAAAAAGCCAGCAAAGGATCTGAGGCCATTTCCCCGCAAAGGGCCACGGGTATACCTTCATTATGCCCGGCATCAATCGTTTTTTGTATCATTTTTAACACCGCCGGATGCGCGGGTTCATATAAATGAGCGGTTTTTTCATTGACGCGATCAACAGCCAAGGTGTATTGGATCAGATCATTGGTGCCGATGGAAAAAAAATCAGTTTCGCGGGCCAAGGATTCGGAAGTCATCGCCGCTGCCGGGACTTCAATCATAATACCGACTTTCAATCGTTCATCAAAAGAAATTTTTTCATCCCGTAAAGCCGTTTTGACCTGGTTTAAAATAATATTAGCCTGACGTAACTCCCCAAGACCGGAGATCATAGGATACATCATCTGTACCCGCCCGTGAACAGAAGCGCGCAAAATGGCCCTCAATTGCGTCTTAAAAATATCCGGACGCTCAAGACAAAACCGAATGGCACGGCATCCTAAAAATGGAGTCATGTCCTTAGGGATCTGTACGCTGGAAATAAATTTATCTCCGCCTATATCAAGGGTCCTTATAGTCACGCTAAAGGGCGCGACGGCCTTAGCCACCTGGCTGTAAGCTTTAAACTGTTCTTCTTCAGAAGGCAAATCCAGACGGTTCATATATAAAAATTCCGTACGGTAAAGCCCTATCCCCTCAGCACCATATTTACGTACGGCAGAAATTTCCGAAGATAATTCCAAATTTGCCAAAATAGCAATTTTCTTACCATCCATAGTCTGTGCAGGCAAACTCTTTAAATCGTCAAGCTTTTCCAAAGTGGCGGTAATTTTATTCTGCTCCTTAATATACAGTTCTTTGGTTTCCGCGGAAGGGTTAATGATCACCAGCCCCTTTTGACCGTCGATGATCACAAATCCTGATTGTTGATCCTGAAGTGTCGCATCTTTTAAACCAACCACGGCAGGAACCCCCAAAGACTTGGCAATAATGGCTGTATGCGAAGTCCTTCCTCCCATATCAGTCAAAAAGCCTTTGATGTTTTTATTGTACATGCTCACCGCGTCCGAAGGAGACAGTTCATGCGCGACAACGATCAAATCATCCTGTAAACTATCAAGATCATGCAACTTGCTTTCATCCATTAAATGTTTTAAAACCCGTTTGCTGATGTCCCTGACATCCGAAGCCCGCTCACGCAAATATTCATCAGGCATTTTGGTAAAAGCTTCGACGAATTTCTTGATGAGTGTAAAAAAAACATATTCCGCGGAAAATTTGGTTTCACGTATACCTGAGATGACCTCGGTAAGCAAGGTTGCGTCCTGCAAAACCAGCAGATGCGCATCAAAAATTTGCGCATGCGCCAGCCCCATGTCATGCGTGATTTTGGACTTTAAGGACATAGATTTCCTGTCGGGCATTATTGATAGCCTCTTCAAAACGGGCTATTTCTGAATCTACTTCGGATGAAGAAATAGAACGTTTAGGCACAATAAATTCGCCTTTATCCAGGATAAATGAGGAGCCATAAGCAATGCCCGGTGCTGCAGGAATCCCTTTTAAAACGATTTCACTCATAAAGGCAACTCTTCCTCTTGTTTTTTAAAAAATTTCTCAAACTCTGCCATGGCCTCGGCGCCTCTGCGCCCTTCAACGGTAACTTTCAGGACGGTCCCTTCCACCGCCCCCAACATCAAAATCCCCATAATAGATCTGCCATTGACCTTTTCATCACCCTTGGCCAAGGTCACCGCCACGTTAAACTTCTCTACCAACCCGACAAATAAAGCCGCCGGACGGGCATGCATGCCCTTTTGGTTGACCACAATTAAATCTTTTTCAATTTTATCCATAACACAAAGGTAATAGTTATTCATCTCATCATGGGTGGTTGTTTCACATTACCTTTTTATTACCCGATGTGTCTCTATCAGCTTTATCAAAGCCTGCGTTAATTTCTTTGAATCATGGCGAACATAATCAGCCACGCTTAAAAGATCTGTCGAAACCACCTTGATCCCCATAGCTTTGATACGTTCGACATCCGCAGCCACAGGATAAGCATTTTCATTACGATATCGATTCAACGCTTCTTCGTTGCTGACAACGGCATCATTAATCAAACAGGCGTCAACGAGTTTTGAATCAGTATGTTCCAGCAACACACGTACATGATCAGAAGCGGAAAAACCATCCGTTTCACCTTGCTGAGTCATCACATTACAAACATAAATTTTATACGCCGAAGAGGCGGCAATAGCCTCGGTCATCCCTTTAATAATCAAATTAGGCAAAATACTGGTGTACAGGCTGCCAGGCCCCATGACGATGATATCAGCCTGTGCGATGGCTGTTAAAGCATCATCCGTCGGCATAGCATCTTCCGGAGTTATTGACAGGCGTTTGATCGGGGCATTGGCTTGAGGGATTTTAGCCTCACCCTTGGTCTTGCTCCCATCCATGTACTCCGCGATCAAATGCACATTATGCACCGTGGAAGGGATCACCTTCCCGCGGATCGCCAAAACCTTACTGGACTCTTCAATCGCTTTTTTAAAATCACCTTTGGTGATCTGCACCATGGCTGTCAAAAATAAATTCCCGAAACTATGCCCCTTAAGGCCTCCTCCTTCAGCAAAACGATACTGAAAAAGTTCCCCCATTAATGCGGGGGTATCCGCCAACGCCACTAAACAATTACGTATGTCCCCCGGAGCTACGATATTAAATTCCTGACGCAAACGGCCGGAAGACCCTCCGCTGTCAGCCACCGTGACAATGGCTGTCAAATTAGCCGTATATTCTTTTAACCCCAACAATAAATGTGATAAACCCTGTCCCCCTCCGATGGCAACCACCTTGGGGCCGCGTTCCAAAAAACGGCGCTGATAAAGAATATCAACAATGTCCCTCTCGCGCTGGGGCAAAAAAAGCGTGATCAACGAAATGATCATTTTCCCCATCCCCAGCACAATAAACAAAATACCGCAAAGGATAATAATAATACCAAAAATACTGACAAAAGGATAAGGGTAAACCGCGAAAACCGCACCTATACCAACGATTAAAATGCCAAACAAAGAGGCAAACACCCAGCGTTTGACTTTTATGCCCGGATAAAGCCATTTAAAAAATTTTTGGGACATGGTAAAGGATTAAGCAATACGTGAATCTTCTTGTGAAATCAAATCCATGATATCTTTGGCTGTTTTGGTGTTTTTGAGGCTGTCGCGGAAAAATTTATCTTTCAATAGGCGCGAGACACGTGCAAGCGCCTTTAAATGCGGGCCGGCGGAATCAGAGGGAGCAATCAAAAGAAAAAAAATAAACGCCGGTTCTCCGTCGAGAGAATCAAAATTTACGCCTTTTTTACTGATGGCCAATGCTGAAATTAATTCGGAAACAGCATCTGACTTGGTATGCGGGATCGCAATTCCCTGTCCTATAGCGGTCGAGCCCAAAGCCTCCCGGGCCATCAAACCTTCGACTATTTTATTTTTATGTTTTTTTTCAATGATTCCGTTATCAAGCAACATCGTCACCATTTCCGAAATGACGTCCATTTTCGTTTCAGCTTTTAAATCAGTGCAAACAGCTTCCTTACGTAAAAAGTCGCTAATCCTCATAAATTTCTCCAAATGATTTATCGGCCAGAGAGGCTCGATGAAATATGCTCCTTATTCCTTGCTCGTCGATAATCCCTCTGCCTTACCCCTCCGACCAAGGGAGGGGAATAACCTAAAAATTTAGCTTTCTCTAAATTTGGAGCGGCGAATGGGGCTCGAACCCATGACATCCACCTTGGCAAGGTGGCATTCTACCAACTGAATTACCGCCGCATCATTCAATTCAGGCCTTGCTTTCGCTTCATGCTTCCCTATCGCTCCTTAAAAGAAACCTATCAGTCACCCGCTCTAAACCTTAGACTAATGGGCGGGAGAGGATTTGAACCTCCAAGGGTTTCCCCACATGCTCCTAAGGCATGCGCGTCTGCCATTCCGCCACCCGCCCATCTTTTCTAAAAAATTTTAAGTAGATGGTCGGTGCTATCCATCCCTAAAATAGTATTGCGCCAGCCAAATAAACTTATTATCAAAAATGATGGTGACCCACCCGCGACTCGAACGCGGTACCCCTACATTAAAAGTGTAGTGCTCTACCAGGGTGAGCTAGTGGGTCTTAAACTTCTCGTAACTCTTTGCTTTTTCGCTCCAGCAGAGCATCTATTTCTTTGATAAAACGGTCCGTCATCTTCTGAACTTCTTCTTCACTTTTAAACTTATCATCTTCGCTGACGTGACCTTCGCTTTACATTTTCTTGATCTTTTCATTAGCATCCCGACGGATGGTACGCAAAGTAACACGTCCGCGCTCAGCCATGTCTTTGCAGACTTTAATAAATTCTTCCCGGCGTTCAGTAGACAACGGCGGAAAAACCAAACGGATTATTTTGCCGTCATTGGTCGGTGTAATCCCCAATTTGGAATTGATAATAGCCGTTTCAATATCTTTAATGGCATTGGCATCCCACGGCTGGACCAAGATCTGACGCGGATCAGGAGATGAAACAGCCGCTAATTGCTTAATGGGAGTCGAAGTTTCATAATAATTGATATGCATATCCTCAACCAAAGCAGGCTGTGCACGGCCGGTACGGACTTCTGAAAACTCGCGTAACATGGTTTCCATGGTCTTCTTCATCTTGCCTTCCGTCTCTCTTAAAATCTCCTTGGCTGTCATATTAACCCCTACGTGTCATCACACGTCACCAGTACATGTCATAAGTTTTATTTGTACCTTGTGACTGGTTCGTGACTTTATCAACGGACAATGGTTCCTATTTCTTCGCCGAAAATGGCCCTTTTAATATTCCCCTTCTGCAAAAGATTAAACACAATGATGGGAAGACTATTGTCCATGCACATGCTGATGGCGGTCGCATCCATCACTTTCAAATTTTTCTTTAAAACATCAATAAATTTCAAATTCTTAAATTTCTTGGCATCTTTATTCTTAACGGGATCAGCCGAATAAACACCATCGACCTTGGTCGCCTTCATGATCACATCGCATCCGATCTCGGTGGCGCGTAAAGCCGCTGCCGTATCGGTCGTAAAATAAGGATTGCCTGTGCCGGCCACAAAAATGATCACGCGGCGTTTCTCAAGATGACGTATGGCACGGCGTAAAATATACGGTTCGGCAATGGCATGCATTTGAATGGCCGTCATGACCCTTGTCTGCACACCGATCTGCTCCAAGGCGTTTTGCAAGGCCAAACCGTTCATGACGGTCGCCAGCATGCCCATATAATCAGCCACTGAACGGTCCAAACCAAAACGTTTGCTCTCCACCTGTCCGCGAAAAATATTGCCGCCACCGACAACAATAGCCATTTCAACGCCGGCTTCATGCACTTCTTTAATTTGGCGTGGCCAATGAGGCGCACATTTCCACATCAATACCGTGCGAAAGACTCCCCAGCAAAGCTTCTCCGCTTAATTTGAGCAAAACTCTCTTATAAACAGGTGTTTTATTCAAAGAGTCCCTTCTTCCTTAAAAGTGCTGTTTATATAAAAATTATCGAAAATTTAGTCTTTCTCGCCGACCTTAAAACGTACAAAACGGCCAACCATTATATTTTCGCCAATTTTGGCCACCAGCTCATTTAATAAATCCTGAATGGTTTTCCCGGGATCCTTGACATACGCTTGAGCTAAAAGACAATGGCCTTAACATAAGCTTCTTTGTCTGCTTCTTTGCCCAATACATCCGCTGGAACATCTTCCTTCTTAATATATTTTGGATTTAACGCTGCTATATGGAGGGCCACTTCTCGTGCGAATTTACAAAAATCCTCGCTGCGGGCAACGAAATCGGTCTCGCAATTAACTTCCACCACAACGCCAATTTTGTTGCCATGGTGAATATACGCTTCCACACGGCCTTCCTTGGCCAAGCGGTCGCTTTTTTTAGCCGCCATTTCCAATCCGCGTTTACGTAAAAGTTCTTTGGCTTTATTAAAATCACCTTTAGCTTCTTCCAAAGCTTTTTTACAATCAATGACGCCGCAGGAAGTTTCTTCCCTCAGGCGCTTGATATTATCCGCTGTTGCTGCCATCATATTGAACTCCTGTATGTCACATGTCACCAGCCAAATGTCACAAATTTTCTCTTGTGATCTTGTGACTGTGTCTTGGGCTGATTTAAACTGTCACTTCCTGGCTTGGGCTTCCTGTTGAACTTTCTTACCCTGCTAAAAATTCCTTACGGCCTTCAATCACGCTATCAACCATCAAACCGGTAATAAATTTAATAGATTTGACGGCATCATCATTGCCTGGAATGGGATATTGGATCAAATCAGGGTCAGAATTAGTATCTATAAGACCAAAGACCGGGATCCCTAAACGATTGGCCTCAGCAACAGCAATTTCTTCCTTTTTGGTATCTACGATAAAAATACCCTGAGGGACAACCCCCATGTCGCGAATACCCCCTAAATCACGGATCAAACGCTCTTTTTCTTTCATTAATAAGGAGGCTTCTTTTTTGGTCAGACGGTCAACGGTACCGTTTGTTTCCATTTTCTCGATATCAATTAATTTCCGCACGGATTTCTTGACGGTTTCCAAATTGGTCAAAAGCCCGCCCATCCAGCGGTTCTTGACATAAAACATTTCACAGCGCAGGGCCTCTTCCTCAATGACCTGCTGGGCCTGTTTTTTGGTGCCCACAAAAAGAATTTTACCGCCACGGCGGCAATGTCACGGATGGCATCACGCGCGGCATTAAGCTGTTCCACCGTCTTTTCCAGGTCAATAATATAAATGCCGCCGCGTTCCCCGAATATAAATCTTTTCATCTTGGGGTTCCAACGGCGGCTTTGATGACCGAAATGCACACCAGCTTCCAATAACTTCTTGATCAACTCTGTTGCCATAAGTTTTACATCCTCTCTTCTGTATCCCGCCGGCGGATTGTATCCACAACCAGGTCAAGGCGGAACTTTTAGTTTCAACCGGCCTTTGATCTGAACCTCATGCCCTCAAAGGCGGCCGTTTGGAGTTAAATTGAATCTTTACTATAACAAAGACTTTTATATTTGCAATAAAATTTTATAACGGCAGTCCTATCAGCCTCACCGGAAGTACGAAACTGGGTTTCATAAAGCCTGCGGTATAAGGGACAGGAAAACAACAAATCGTCATGTTTGCCCACTCCAACTATTTTCCCGTGTTCCAGCACCACAATTTTATCAGCTTTCATAATGGTAGACAATCGGTGGGCAATGGCAATGACCGTACGCCCCTGCATCAGCTTGTCCAATGCTTCCTGCACATATTTTTCCGACTCAGAGTCCAGCTGAGAGGTTGCTTCATCCAATATCAAGATCGGTGGGTTCTTCAACATGGCCCGTGCAATTGTCAGGCGCTGCTTCTCCCCTCCTGAAAGCCTAAAACCGCGGTCCCCAATCAACGTATCATAACCTTTCGGCATTTTCTCAATAAATTTATCGGCAAAAGCCATTTGGGCAACCTGCTGGATCTGGTCCATGGTCACATCAAAAGTGCCATAAGCAATATTATTTTTAACCGAATCATTAAAAAGGATCGCCTCCTGGGTCACAATACCCACCTGGCCGCGTAAAGACTTAAAAGAAGCATCCTTGACATCCACCCCATCAAATAAAATCTGGCCCTGGGTAACATCATAAAAACGGGGAATTAAATTAACCAGGGTGGATTTGCCTGAACCCGTGGGCCCCACCATGGCCACCAATTCCCCTTTTTTGATGACCAAATTAATATCCTGCAAAACATTCCCGGAGCCAGCTTCATAATGAAAATTGACCCCTTCAATGGCAATTTTGTCCTTAAAAGTTTCCAGTTCAAGAGCATCCGTTTTCTCCACCACCGTAGGCTTGGTTTCCAAAACTTCATAAATGCGAATATTGGCAGCCAAAGCCTGCTGGATGATCGTCTGCACATTGGCCATGCGCTTGATAGGACGTATGACCTGAAGGATTGAAGCAAAAAAGAGCATAAAAACACCAAAAGACAAATGCCCTTTCAATACCTGCTTGCCCAAAATCAAAACAATGGCCACCCCGCAAAGAGCCCCCACGATTTCCGTAATAGGCCCCATGAGGATCAAATTACGGATGGTTTTCATGCGTAATTTGTAATAATCATAATTTTGCTGACGGAAACGCTGGATCTCATATTTTTCCGTTCCAAAAGCCTTAAGAATGCGCACGCCCGATATCGTTTCCATCAAATGCGAATTAATGTCCGCCATTTTTTCCTGGGTATTCCTGGCGATCTTGCGTAATTTCTTGCTGATCAATACCATGGGCCAGCCGATCAAAGGAAACATCAAAAAAACGATCAGCGTGCCCTTGGTATTGATAGTAAAAGAAATAACCATAAAAACCAGGATCAAAAATGGCTGTTTAAATAAATCTGTCACCGCATAAGAAATCGCGTTTTCAATGGTGCCGACATCATTGGTAATACGGGAAACCAGCTCTCCCGTACGCTTACGGCTAAAATAATCCAATGACAAAGTCTGTATGCGCTCAAAAAGACGGGAACGCACATCACGCATGACTGCTTGGGCAATATCATTCATAAAATAATCAGACCAGAACAAAACCACCTGCTTGACACTAAAAAGGACCATAAAACCCAAGGGGACCATCCAAAACAAAGTATGGATATCCGTACTGTTAAGTTTATTAACGATATCGACAAGAAAAGCAGGGACTTTATTAGGGATGATAATCGGCTTATTCGTAAAAATACGGTCAATCACCGGCAGGATAAAAGACAACTGCACCCCCTCAAACATCGAGGAGAGGATAATAAAAATAATGGCCACGCCAAAACGGCCCAGATGGCCTTTAAGAAACTCCAACATTTTTAAATAATTCTTCATAGAAGCCGTAATTTAGCATGGTGTTTGACTTTTGTCGAGGGCTTTGTTATTGTTTATACTATGAAAAAAATAAATATCGCTTTGATCGGCTGCGGATTTTTGGGCCAACGGCATTTAAAGACCCTTCATGCCCTGAAAAATAAAGCTAATATCATGGCCATTTGCGACCATCACCTGGAACATGCCAAGGCTCTGGGACGGCAATACCATGTGCCGGTCGTGCATGATTACCGCGAAATTCCCAGCCCGATCGACGCCGTCAGCATATGCACGCCCACCATCACCCATGCCAAGATCGCCTCCTATTTCCTTAACAAGGGCGTTCATACCTTTGTTGAAAAACCCATTACCTATAGTTTACAAGAAGCTGATGAACTTATTAATTTGGCCAAGTGAAAAAAACCTCAAATTGCAAATCGGGCATGTGGAACGCTTTAACAGTGCTTTTACCACCATTGAACCCATTGCCCAAAATCCTTTGTTTATCGAATGCCACAGGCTTAATTTATTCCCCAACCGTTCGCTGGATATCGGGGTGGTCATGGACGTGATGATCCACGATATTGACATTATCTTAGGATTGGTGAAATCCCCTTTAAAAGATATCCAAGCCGTGGGTATTAATGTCTTAACGGACAAAGAAGATATCGCCAATGCCCGTCTGACTTTTGCCAATGGCTGTGTATGCAATGTCACTGCCAGCCGTATCTCCCCGGAAGTCACCCGCAAAATCCGGATATTTACCAAAAACGCTTATATCTCTCTGGACTATGCCAAGCAAGAAGCCAATATCTACAGCAAGGATGAACGCGGCATTCACAAACGCAATATCCCCATTGAAAAAGAAGAGCCGCTCAAAAAAGAACTCGAAGGTTTTCTCGATTGTGTCCGCGAAGACCAAAGGCCTAAAGTCTCCGGCATTGAAGGCCGCGAGGCCCTGAAAGTGGCTTTGGATATCACCCAAAAAATATGGGAACACCGTCAAAGCATATTATGATCGATTGCTGGAGAAGCCTCCGGTGATATGCGCGCCGCGGGTTTGGCCCGCGCTTTAAAAGAACTTGTCCCCTACCGTGCGCCTAACCGGCATCGGCGGCGAATATATGCGCCAGGCAGGAGTTGAATGTTTTACAGATATCACCGAGCTTGCGGTGATCGGCATTGCCGAAGTTGTCAAAAATTTCAGCCGCATCAAAAAAGTATTTGATCAAACTTTAAAACAAATCGACACCACCCATCCTGACTGCTGTCATCCTGGTTGATTATCCCGGATTTAATCTTCGCCTGGCCCGAGAAATAAAAAAACGCGGAATTAAAATCATTTACTACATCTCCCCCAAGTCTGGGCTTGGAGAGAAAAAAGGGTCTTGAAGATCAAAAAATTAGTCGACCGCATGATCGTATTATTCCCTTTTGAACAAGAACATTTATAATAAATACGGGATGAAGGTCGATTACGTCGGGCATCCTTTAGTAGATGAAATCATCGTTGATCATAGACCAGACAGAAGTATTAAAAGCATCGGACTTTCTGCCGGCAAGACCACCATAGGCCTTATGCCCGGCTCACGCGCCAAAGAAGTCGAACGCCATCTGCCCTGCATGCTTGAGGCGGCCCAAATACTTTTTGAACAAAACCAGGAACGCCAGTTCATTTTACTCAAGGCATCCTCTATTCCTTTGAAACTCATCGAAGATCAAACTTATGTCATTCGTATAAACAATCTTCCCCATTAAAATTTATGACGGCCCCACCTACGATGGCATCAATGCCATGGATGCGGCCATGGTAGCATCCGGCACTGCCACCCTGGAGACTGCCCTGCTTAAAAAACCGATGGTCATCATTTATAAAACTTCATGGCTGACCTATGTATCGCCAAGTCCGTCATCAAAATTCCTTATATCGGTTTAGTCAATATCGTGGCCGGGAAAAAATAGCGGAAGAACTGATTCAAAACGAAGCCACCGCCGCCAAGATCGCCAATGGCCTGGAAGCTGCTTTGCATAATCACCAAATCATTGATGAATTAGCCGCAGTCAAAACTTCCTTAGGCAAGCCCGGCGCCAGCCTGCGCGCAGCACGGATAGTTTTAGAATCAATTCAATAACTATCTTAGAAATTTTTCAAGGCGGGAGATTAAATCTTTTGCCTGGGACAGATCTGCGCGCATTTGGGCGGTATCACGGCTGGCGCCGGCAAAGCAGACCAAATCGCTTTGTTCCAATATGGTTTTGACTTGCGCAATATGTGTTTCATCCAATTTGGCTGTTTTTAAACGGCTTAAAATTTCATCCATACTCAAGGCCGCTGAAGATTGATGCCATTTATTGGCCAAATAATCACGTAAAACTTTTGATAAAAGCGCATAAAAATCTTTTGTCTTACCCGCTGAAATATACTCCCTCCGCCGGATTCAAAGCTTGCCTGGCCTCTCTGACAGCTTTAAGCCTGCGGGCAAAGGCAGGGTCATTCTCAAGGCGATCTTGAAAACGCCGCCATAAGAAATAAGAAACTCCTGCCACCAAAATAAATCCCAAACTAACCCAAAACCAAATTGATCTGACAAGTTTTCTTTAAAACTCTGTGAATCTTATTGAACATTTTCCCAAAAGAAAATTGATTCGCAGGCAGCGTTGAAGGTCCCTTGACTTACATCAGAAAATCCAACTGCCTTAAATTCCTGGTCAGGGCTGGGCGCCGTGACTTGAATGGCAAAAGGCCCCTGAGTGATTGTTTTATAATCTTTGACGGAAGTATCAAAATAAGAAAAATGCAAAGCAGGCACTTCCTTGATATCCGCTGAAGTCGGAATAATCACTTGCTCTGCTGTTTTTTCATCTCCCGTATCCTTGATTTGAGGCTCATAAGACTTAAATCCTGGGCTTGAAAAACAGGCATTTTCAAATTTTTAAAATTACCACTGCCCTTTACATCCATCTTCAGGGTTAACGGATCCCGGCCTTGACCTGTAAAGGAGAAACACTGGCTTGAAAATCAAATTGGCCGATGGCACCGGAAAAATCCTGCGGACGATTATCTTGCGGCAAGGGGGAAACATGCAATAGGATAGGTTGGGACGTCACTGTCACAGGACGGGTGGCATAGGAATCAAAAAAATTATTAAAAACATTCGTCCCAAAAAAATCATTGTCCTGACTAAAAGGATTGTTCTGGCCGGTTTTATAAATAATATTGCCCTGAATTTGTACAGGACCAAAGGTCAGATCCCCTAAACGATTAGGATAAATATTAGTCTTAAACTCAACCGTATCATATCTAACCCCGTTGACCACCTGAGAACTTTGCTGTGGTTTTTCAAAATCATCAACCATAAACCCTGTTTTTTCAAACTGCGGGTATTGAATATCACGCATGGGAACATCATTGACTAAAAGTTTAATAGTTAAAGGAATGCGTTCATTCAAATACACTTCTGTTTTATCGACCGAGACCATGATCAAGATCTTATCTTTAAGACTTTCGGCACTGGGGGCTTGATTTTGATCAGGCTGGCTGACTGGAAGCTTGGGCTTGGGCAGAATTTTCGAAAACTTCGACATCAATAGGTTTGGTCGTATAGGTCTGCCCGGCAATGGTGGCACTGATAGGCGGGATTTGAAAATGGCCGACCTTGTTGGGAAATAAATTATAAATAAAAGACCGCTCGCTATGATAATCGCCGTTAACGATGGACACACTGGTTGAAGGCCCCAAATATTTGGCAGAAAACCCGTCGAGCACCGGCAAACTGACGGGGTCCAAATTGTCATTGACTCCGGTGATGGTCAAGGTCAACTGCAGGACTTCATCCAAGGACACCCGGGGAGAATTGACCGTGCCTCAAAGGTTATAGTATCAGCCCATAAAACACTGCTTGTGGCCATCAGTATAAAAAATGTATTACGAGTGACCGATTTCATGTTATGGAACTTAACAATATGTATTCGGATGACGAAGCAATTTTTTAAAATGCCTGGTTTCAGTCAATCATTACCAATCCTTTAACTACCGGCCTGTCATCTATCTTCTTAGGCATATAATTTAACAGTTTTTTAGGCTCTTCATTTTCTTGATACTCTTCTAGAAGATCTTCGGCCTGCTTGCGGTCAAGTTCTTTTTGATTCTCCTCAGCCTGTGGCTTGAGCATTCTGTTGTTTTTGAGCTTGAGACTCAGAAGATGATTGCTGATTTTTTTGCTCTTTAGAATTATTCTGTTGGGGCTGCTTGTTCTCCTGCTGTTTCTGTTGATTCTGTTGACTCTGTTGGTTCTGTTGATTCTGCTGATTCTGTTGCTTTTGTTGGTTCTGCTGCTGTTGTTTTTGGTTTTGCTGTTTGTTGATTTTGTTGCTGTTGTTGTTTTCTTTTTTAAACGCTCAATTTCCTTTTTAACAAAATCCTGATTAAATATAGCATCCTGATCTTTGGGATCATCCGCTATTGTCTGTCCATATTGCCCTAAAGCCTCTTGCAGGGACTTGATAGCTTCATCAACATTGGTATTTTCTTTTTGTATGCCTGACTTGTAAAGAACATTACCTAAATTATACTCTGCTTTTGGTTTTATTTTAATATTTTTATCCTGGGCCGCTTGCTCTAAATACCCCAAAGCCTTTTCATAATCCCCCTTCTTATACAAAGCTGTGCCCAAATCATATTTAACGACCGAAGACTTGTCATCCTGGTCTAAAGCCTCTTGATAAAGTTTAAGGGAATCATCAAATTTGCCCTGCCTGTATAAATCATTGGCCTTATTGACATCGCCTGCGACCGATGCATATACTAAAGAAGGCATAACAATAAGAAATATGATAATAAAGGAATACAAGGATATATTTATAACTTCGCTCCCCTTATGGTATTAACAATCCTTGCTCATACATTTCTTTTCCTGTTTAAAATAAATTGCCTCAGCTAATAAAAATCCAAACGCCAGCGTCAACGGCCACTGGAAACGTTCATCATATAGCTTGGCCATTTTTTCCTCTGCGTCATGTTTCTTTAATTTCGATAATTGCCGGTCATATAAATAATCCAATCCAAATTGCGCTCCCGCCGCTGTCGGATATAAGCGCCGCCTGTGATATAAGCGATCTGCTGCAAGCAAATTCTCATTCAAATGGGACTTGACCACATTGCCGTCCGCATCTTTCAGGAATTCAGTTTGTCCGTCGGCATTGGTCACCTGGATCAAATCCCCTTCCCTGGTGCCGACCCCCACCGTAAAAATCCGCACTCCTTTTTCACTGGGCCTTACGGGCCGCATCCACGGCATCGCCCTCTTCATCTTCCCCGTCCGTCACTAAAACAACCGCCTTATCCGAATCCGTCATGCCTTGATAGGCCTTGACACTTTCTTCAATGGCTTGAGATATATTTGTGCCTCCGCGCGGGATGGAATCAACACTTAGATCATCCAGGCTTAATAAAAACCCGTTATAGTCATAGGTTAACGGGCACATCACCATCGCATCCCCGGCAAAAGCGATCAGGCCTATATGGTCCGAGCCGTTTAATTTCATGACCAAATCTTTGACAGCCAGCTTGGTCCGCTCAAGGCGTGAAGGTTTGACATCCTGGGTCAACATGCTTTTGGAGACGTCGATCACAACCATAATATCCAGGCCATGGCGTTTGACGGGGCGCATCGTGATATCCCCATTGGGGACGGCTTAACGCAGCGACCATAAACACAAAAGCCGCCATTAAAAATATGGCTTTTAATCTGTAAAGCTTCTTGCTAAAACCCTGGGCCAGTTCATCCAGTAAGATGCTCTTGGACAAAACGCGACATCATCTTGCAGCGGTGTTGATAAAACAAATGCAAGCCCGCGGCTATCAAAGGCAGCAGCCAAAGCAAATGCCAGGCTTGGGGATTGGCGAAAATCATGGGATTTTTAAAAACACAGTATTGGTTAAAATTATTTCCAATGCTAATAAAACAAGGGCCGCGATCAACAAAATACCAAAACAACGGCTCATATTGCTTATACCCTTTTTCTTCAATCTTGGTTTTTTCAAGCTTATCGATCTCGGCATAAATATGGCGCAGGGATTCGGTATCCGCGGCACGGAAATATTCCCCTCCGGTCATCGCGGCGATTTTTTTAAGAGTGTCCTCATCCAAGTCAAACTGCGCTTGCTCATAATGTTTGTTCCCAAATTCATCCGTCACCGGAAACGGCACGATCCCCGTGGTCCCGGCACCTATCGTATAAATTTTTATACCCAAAGCCTGGGCCATTTTGGCGGCAGTCCAAGCGGTTGGATTTTACCGGAATTGTTGACCCCGTCGGTCAAAAGCACGATGATCCTGGATTTAGCTTTGCTGTTTTTTAACCGCAATAAAGACGTGGCGATCCCGGAACCTATGGCTGTTGCGTCCTCGAATAAGGCCAATACGGACCTGGTGCAAATTTTCCAATAACCATTCATGATCCGTGGTCAATGGGCATACCGTATACGCCTGGGAGCCAAAAACAACCAATCCCAGACGGTCATCTTGACGCTGCTTGACAAAATTTTCAACCGTACTCTTGATAATATCCAAACGGCTTATCCTCTGACCATTGATCACATAATCCTCGGCAGACATACTGCCGGAAACATCCAGCGCCAAAACTATATCAATGCCTTCGCTGGTCAATTTGGACTGTGCCAAAAGTTTTCGAGGGCCGGCCAAGGCAATCAATAGTAAAACTAAAACCAAAGCCCTTAAAACCCAAGGCAAAAAACTCCATCGCACCCGCCAGGTAGTTCCTAACTGACTCATTAAAGACAATGAAGAAAATCTAAACGATGTGCCTTCCCGGCGCTTGTGCTCATACCAAAACAAAGCCAAAAGCAACGGGATCAAAAGCAAAACTAAGGGTGTTTTAAACTCGGGTATCATCCACCAGCCTCTTGGCTAAATCAAAATTTTCTAATGCCTCTTTTATGGTCGGGGCGTATTTCGCAAATTTAACCATGTCACAGGAATTTAAAAACTCCTTTAAAGCGGTTTTCTGGGTTTCATTCAAATGGCCGGTAATCCCTAAATAATACAAAAATTCTTCCGTAGTCATATGCGGGGCGCGGATATTAAAACGGTTTTCCATATAATGGCGCGCGATATCAGCCACCCTCGTAAAAAACTCTTTAAAAAGCCCCTTATCCAATAAATTTTCCCGACGCAAAGCTTCCAGTTGTTGATACGCTTTTTCCCAAGCCGGCAATTCAGGGACCTGCGGCTTGACCGGCACTTGAGGAAATTTTTTATAACGAAGGAAAAAATAAATACCGGCAGCAACGGCGATTAAGACCAGCAAAAGCCATAACAGCCACCATAAATCAGGCAAATTAATGGGGGTTTTACATCTTTAATATCATTCATGATCACTCACCTTGCCAAACGATGACGCCTTTGGGCAAAAAAGCTCACCAGAGCTTTGGTATAAGGCACATCTGTTGAAATATCAATATGGTCAATACCGATGGTATCGAATAAACGGCTGCGGTTTTTAATCAGATCCATCGCCTTTGTATGATATTCTTGGCGCAGACGTTCATTAGAAGTATCAACGATCATTTTGGCACCTGTTTCCGCATCCATCAGTTCGACCAAAGCACAATCCGGCAAATCAATCTCCCTGGGGTCTGTCAAGGTTATGGCAATTAAATCATGGTGTTGATTGGCAATACGCATGGATTTGCGCATAGGCGCATAATCAGCATTGGAATCTAAAAAATCAGAAATAACAAAAACCGTTGATCTGCGGCGAAGCACTTTTGTAAGAAATTCCAGCACCTTGGGCAAATTGGTGGCCTTGGCACTGAGGTTTAAAATATAAAATCTCACGGATGACCCTCAGCACATGGCTTTTACCCTTTTTAGGCGGGATAAAAAGCTCCGGCTCATCCGTGAACATCAAAAGCCCGACCTTGTCATTATTGCGGATAGCGGCAAATGCCAGTACCGCGGCAATCTCCGCGGCCAATTTATTTTTCATTTGATTGGTTGAGGCAAAATGCACCGATGCGGAGGCATCCACCAGGATCATGACGGTAAGCTCGCGCTCTTCCACGTATTTTTTAATATGGGCAAAACCGGTGCGGGCAGTGACGTTCCAGTCAATGGAACGGATATCATCCCCTGGCTGATACTCACGCACTTCATCAAACTCCATCCCCCGGCCTTTAAACACGCTGTGATACGCCCCCGCAAACACATCCGTCACCAAGCGGTTGGTAGTAATATCAATCCGCAAAATCTTTTCAAGAATTTCTTTAGGTATCATTGTTTAATTTTCCTCGTATCACACAATCGAGATGAATAAATGCACATGCATTATAAAGGATAAATATGTTCTTTTTGCGACTGTTCGTTTTTAGGTCCTCATGCCGGACACTCATTATTATTCGCCAAAGAAGCTCAATAAGGATTTATGAGTCTTGCGGCGTTAAACAATCTTCGCAACCTTTAAATTTTATTAGAAAAGCGAAGATTCCTTGCCTGCGTTAGCTTTTTATGCGGCAAGAAACGAAGCCAGGTTCGGCTGTCAGGCTTTAGGCCCGAGTGAGCAAAAAAACATATTTATCCCGTTATTCTACGGCACTTCGACTTCGTCTAATATACGCTTGACCAAATCCTCCGGTGTCTTGCCCTCGGCTTCAGCTTCGTAGCTGGGTATGACGCGATGGCGCAGGACATCCATGCCGATGCTTTTGACATCCTGCGGAGTGACGAACCCGCGTCCCTGGATAAACGCATGCGCCTTGGCGGCCAAAGCCAAATTGATCGTGGCCCGCGGACTTGCCCCATAAAGGATCAATCCTTTAAGATCATTGAGTTTATATTGCTCAGGATTACGGGTGGCTTCCACGATCTGGACAATATAATCCTCGATTTTTTCATCCATATAAATTTCATCCACCACCGAACGCAGGCGGATAATATCCTGCGGGGTCGCCACCGCCTGCACGGAAAATGACTGACGGGTTGTTGCCATGCGTTTGAGGATTTTTAATTCTTCGTCCTTGGTCGGATAAGTGATCTTCACCTTGAGCATGAAACGGTCCACCTGGGCTTCGGGTAAAGGATAGGTCCCCTCCTGCTCGATCGGATTTTGAGTGGCCAAAACCAAAAACGGATCATCCAATTTTAAAGTCTCTTCACCGATCGTTACCTGCCGCTCCTGCATGGCTTCAAGCAAAGCGCTTTGCACCTTGGCAGGCGCACGGTTAATTTCATCCGCCAGAATAATATTGGCAAAGATCGGCCCTTTTTTGACATTAAAAGTCCCGTTACGCTGGTCATAAATAAGCGTACCTGTCAAATCTGCCGGAAGCATATCAGGAGTAAATTGCAAACGCTGAAATTTGGCCTGTATCGTCTGGGCCAGGGTCTTGACCGCGGTGGTCTTGGCCAAACCCGGCACCCCTTCGACTAAAACATGGCCATTGGCCAATATGCCGATCAAAAGACGGTCTATTAATACACTTTGACCGACAATCACCTTGGATGTTTCAAAGCGTATCGCGTCAATAACACCTGATTCCTTTTTGACTTTTTCATTAATGACACTGACACCTGTGGTAGTCATTCTATCCCTCTCCTTTTGGGCCCACCGCTTTGCCGTAAACGGCAGGTGGGGCTTTCATTTTAGTTTTAGTTTCAGATAAAATAGAATAGAAAATTACGGAGCAAATTATATTATAAAAAAACAGGAGCGTAATGCAAGAGGGTTTATTATAAGCTTAGCAAAGAACGATGGCCATCGACGGGCTATCTTTGCGGGCCAGCGTTTGCACTTTTTTCTTTAAAGCGTCTTTATGGATTTTCATTTTAGGCCGCGACTCTTATCAAAAGTCGCGATGATCTGGGCCGCCAAAATACCGGCATTCCTGGCACCATTGACCGCGACCGTGGCCACCGGAACACCCTCAGGCATCTGTACAATGGACAATAAAGAATCCAGCCCGTCTATGGAATTGGATGATTTGACCGGCACGCCAATGACCGGCAGCGTTGTCATAGCGGCCATCACGCCCGGCAAATGAGCTGCCCCGCCGGCACCGGCGATAATGACTTTTAAGCCGCGCGAAGCCGCCTTTGAGGCATAATTAAACATCAGTTTGGGCGCGCGGTGCGCGGAAATCGCCGTGACCTCATAGGGAATACCGAATTCATCCAATATATCCGCGGCAGCACCATAAGGTTTAAATCCGACTGACTGCCCATGATAATACCGACCAATGGTTTTTTCATATTAATGTCCTTTCCTTAATATTAATTCAAATAAACATCAATACGGTCAACGACGCCTTCGCGCACATCCAGGGCATGAGATTCACTCAATACCCCGCCGGCAATTTCAACGCTTTTACGATCAGGATAGGTCAGCACGATTTTTTGCGCCTTGACGCCTTTGGGCCCAAAAGTATCTTTTAACTTGCGGATTATGGTAGGTAACCATTATTTTAGCAAATAACTTAAAACTATAGGTATGTGCCGCAAATTCACCCTGTGCTTTATTGGTAAATAACCACGACGGCAATAAAGGATCAAACCTTAACGTCAGGCGACCTTGATCATCCAACGCAAAAGGCTTGAGCCCCATATTCATCACCAGCCATATATGCAAAAACTCGGCGGTACTGCCCGAAAGGCGGGCCACAAAACCCTGGCCATGCAAATTTTTATCTTCGTGGGCTGAAGAAACAATAAAAGAAGAATTCTGCAAAATACTGCGGCCATACCTCATCGGGTCCAAAAACGGGACCAAGGCGCCACGGATCTCTGTAAAAAATTCTTTGGCTAATCCGCAACGAAGAAGCTCCAGAAAATATTTATATTCCATGTGCAGCCATACAGATTCATTCTCCAGCCATCCCGCCGGAAAAATACGGGTACGGCCGATTTCGTCGGATTCTTTGGACAGATCCGCGTTGACCTTGTACATCCCAAGTTCCGGTCATACAGATTGACTTGATCTCACCGCTTTATAAAGAGACTTGCGCTTCATGGAGGTTGCTCTCGGTCCGCAAGGCATGCACAAAACCTTCCAAAAACAAAGGCAAGTCATGACGTTTGAAAGCATTGGCCCGCACATGATGCTGGCCATGATGCGACTTGTCCAAAAGATCATACTCTGTTACTTCATGATAAAAGTAAGTGGCAAAAAGACCATTGTCATACCTGGCTTTAAGGATACCCGCGTCACATCTTTCAATAATACCGTCTAAGAATTTCTTGATCTCAGCGAACGATCAAAGGCTTCTCCTGGCCCTTGATGCCATAACGGATGGCATGACGATAATGCTCTTTGAGGTCATTGGACTTCTGCCAGTATTTTAAGGGATCGGCTTCTGTGGATAATACATGAATCAAGCCCCTGGATAAAATCCGCCAATTCTTCAAAAACCATGACCGTGGCTTGATTGTCCAATCTTAATTGTTCGATTGCCTCTTTGACAAAAACAGCGAAACGTTTGACTTCAAAAGTTTCAGAGATCGAAGAACCAAGCAAGCCCGGCAAACCGTTAAGCGCGTCATACCAATTAGGCTTATTGGCTTCCATTTCAATCCCGATGCCGCTGGGATCAAGACTCGCGGCTTTATTGGCCAATAGACAAATCAATTTGACCAATAAATTCGTCGTATAAACCTCCCCATGCCCGTCTTTCCCGCGTAATTTATACCCTTTGGCCTTGGCCTGGACCTCTTTGTCATGCTCAGCCAAAGAATGGTATTGCCTGACCCCGGCAGGGGTCAAAACTAAACGCGCCTCCCGCGGCAAGCACATAAAAATCATTTAAAAAGAAATTAAAAACTTTCTTTTCCCAAAAAAGTTCTTTAAGTTTTTCGGGATAAAGGCTTAAATAACTCTCGATCAAATCCAAATTATAGGTCCAATGGTCACTCCAAAAACCTTCCCCCGGCTCAGCCGATTCATGTTTGGCGCATAATCCCAAAACTCTTGTTAAAAAATCATCCGCCTGTCCTTTAATGGTAACTTCACGCGTGACAAGCTTTAACAAATCCCCGGGCATAAAACCTTTTTTAAGGATTCCTTTAAGCTTATCCGCTCCCTTGGACAATGCCAAATTCACTGAAAATGCCCTCGATCGCCCCTTCATCCTTAATGACAAAAATGGCCCCCTTGACGATCAAAGGATTGTATCCGTCGGCCTGGATCAAATTTAAAAAATTAATAAGACTGCTGTCTTTGACATCCCTGTTAAACCAGACATCATTGCGGCGGTTCTGGTTGACATCACGGTAATTGCCGTTTCCCTGGGAAAGAAAAGTGGGCGCCAAGCATAAAAAAATTATAATCACGTTCCAAATCTCCGTGCTTACGGCTATAAACATTAAATGATACCGGCCCTTCGGCGGTTTGCAATGATATCGGCAAGCCCCCGCGTAAAATATTATCCAGAAAAGTCTGGCCGCAATACTGGTTAAATTCATTGGAAGCGCTGTGGGTAAAACAGTAATCCTTGATTTCATCAATGATCTGACGGTTAAGCGTGGCCTTTTCTTCAATATAACCTTGGCCCGTGGATTTTTTGACCACCTTTTTAATTCAGTCAAATCATGGGCAAAACCCGCCATGGCTGTGAAACCGTGCTTCTTGCCCCCGCAAGAGTAAAACGGCAAACACTCATGGCCGACGGTGTGCGATTGGCGGTTTCCTGACGCAGAGGAACTGAAAAATTCTTTTGCTGTAAGAAATTCTCCGGGACCAAAAAATCACTGGCGTGGCCGAAAACGCATGCTGCCTCAACGATCATATCAAGCAACTTGCGGGAATCCTGAATCAAAGGCAAAATAAAAATTCCCTTCTTTGATAGGTGTCACCTGCGGGGTATCCGCCACCTCTACTTTTAACTGGTAAAAAGGCGCCTTGTTTTTTATATTATGCACCGTCATCCAGGCTTCAACGGTGCGGCCCATGTGTTTGCTAAGCCAGTCTTTAAGGCCATACGGATTGATCGCCGGCAAGCCATCCACACATTGGATGTCTAATTTCTTGCGGCCTGTATTCTCGATGGTCACACGGCGCACCAGCCCGGCAAAAGGCTCTTGAGGCATGGTAAAATAATTAACAGTGACCTTTAATCCCAGCGTCGTATTTATTTCTTCAATGGTCAAATCATGAGCTGGTGATCAGCATCCGCTGATGGATTTTATACGGAGAGACAAGGCTGTTGGCAAAAGGCTCATAAAATTTCTGGTCTTCTGCCATCGCTGATTTTTAAAAAAGTCCTGAAGCCCGTAATTGAAGTCAAACGATAGGCTTTATTGGCCGGCTGAAATTCCAAAATGGCCTTGTCTTTAGATTCAATACCGAATGAACTCACCGCCTGTCCGCGGTTGACATAAAAAGCCCACATCGGGATCCCGTATAAACCGGACACCCCCGGGAAAAAATCCGCGAATAATTTAGCATGCTGATAATCTTCGATGACAAAAGCACCGTTGTCATCTAAATAATACGGCTTAGTCATACAAAACCCTTTTATGTAATCCGCCACCTATTCTTAGAATGCCGGAATAAATTGTAATAACCTGATAATTTAAACCATAAAATCAATCCGGAATATTGGTCATCCGTATTGTTCATATGGATACGTTTAAGTTCATACAGATCCATATTAAACCTGTCCTTGCCCCGATTGGTGGTTACAGCGGCCTTATAGCCCGCTTCTTTGACAAGACGTTTGATCTCTTCGGTAAACCCGCCTGAGGGATAGGCAAAATAATCAATGCTGTGCCCTAAATGGTCTTCAATCATCTTTTTACTGCCTGCTATTTCATCCTGAGCTTGAGCCAAACTTAATCTGGGTAAATAAACATGATGCCGCGTATGCGCCCCGGCTAAAAAATTATACTTTTCCATTTCCTTAATTTGGTCCCATGTCAAAAAACCGGGAGTACCTATTTTATCCGATACTAAAAATACCATCGCCGGAAAACCATATTTTTTAAGAATGGGAAAGGCATATTTATAATTATCTTCATAACCATCATCAAATTGCAGGACAACAGTATTGCGGGCAAACTGCTGGCCTTCTTTGATGCCTTCCACCAAATCATCAAAACTGATGACTTGAAAACCATGCCGTTTCATAAAATTCATTTGATATTCAAATGACTTTTCACTAACGGTATTAAGACGCCATTTACGCTGAAGGGATCCCCACATGGTGGTACGTCAAAATAGGAACAACATAACGGTCACGCAGCCAAAAAGTAAAACCGATGCTTGCAATAATAAATACAGTAACCAATACCAAAAAAATATTTTTTAAAATCCGCATACAGCCTTATATTTCTAGATAAACGTTCTTTGACAAGAGCGCCGACCGTTTGATTATCCGCCTGGCCTGCCACACGGCCCAAAACATCTTTCATGACCCGGCCCATATCCTTAATGGATGTGGCCCCGCTGGCTGAGATCACTTCTTCGACGATATTTTTCAATTGCTCCGTAGACATTTCAGGAGGAAGATATTTTTTTAAAATGACCAATTCCTTTTCTTCCTTTTCAGCCAAATCCGTGCGGCCGCCGGCTTTAAATTGGGTAATGGAATCCTGACGCTGTTTGGCCTGTTTTTTAATGACACTAATAACATCCTCATCCGGGAACTGTTCCAAACGTTTATCGACTTTGACATTTTTTATTTGCGCGCGTAAAAAACTTAATACAGACGAAGTAAAAGAATCCCTGGCTTTCATCGCCTGCACATAATCCTGACTGATCTTATCTTCTAATGACATGACTGTCTCCTCCTTAATAGGGATACCCCTAGGCACCAGGGAAATTAAATTCCTAATATATTAACGACTTTATGACGGGATTTCAACCCTTTTACAATCTCAATTGCTGACCTTTTAACCCCAAAATGCCCTGCCAAAAAATCGACCAAAGCTTCATTGGCCCTGCCTTCAAGAGCCTGCGCGGTCAAATAAACCTTGATCATATCCGCCTTCTTCTTTCCACAAACTCTTTTTAGCACCGGGGATGACTTTGATCTGAAGTTTCATTGACTTGAACAACAAAAAAGGGACGTATGATTCTCCATACGCCCCTTAGAGTCTTATATTGAATAAGATCCAATTTACTGGACGATTTTGACATCAATGGCAAATGATTTCTTGGTGCCATTAGGATTTTGCAACTGGCCATTACGCATAATAAAACCGCTGTTGCCGTTTAAAACAGCCAGACGGTCTTTTTCTTTTTGGGCCGCAACTCTGGTAAAAAATGCTTCCTGCTTTAAATAATGCATACGGCTTTTGACCAATTTGATCTTGTTCTGGAATAAGACGATCAAAGACTGCCCTTCTTCAAGATTCGAAAAATCAGCTTCAAAAGCGCGCAATTGATTCTTTAAATCCTGTAACTGAAGCTGATTTGAGAATCTTTGTCTTTCAAAGTCTTGATCTTAGCCTGTAACTCATCTATGTTCTGGACATTTTCTGTATTACGCAAATCATCCAAACCCTGCAATTCCTGCTTTAACTTGGTATTTTCTTCCTGGGCCTGAGACAAGCATTCCCTGGGTCTGGGAAAGCATTCCCTTGGTCGTTGCCAACTCAGCGGTTACCTGGTCTAATTGGTGGTTGACCCTTCAAGTTTACGGGTGGTTTCATCCAACTCGATTTTGGTTTCTTTATATCTTCCGACATAGGTCCTATAATTGATCGTCGCATGATCGCTGGCAGTTAATGCCATGTCCGTTGATTGAGAAAGGATATTGTAATTTTGATGCTGTAAGTTAAACACATAAACAGTCAAAGCGATCATGACCAAAGAAAGAATAACTCCTACTATTTTTTTAAAATGACTATTTTGGCGTTGAGTATCCACGCTTGGGTCAAGTTTTGGTTCCTGCTGATTTAATACTGTCTCTGCCACTTCATTACCTCCTGTTTAAAAAGCCATATTACCTAAAATTTTCACATCTTCAGCTTCACTTAACCGGTTTATCTTCGTTTCTAGCCATTGTTGAAAATTATAATCCGTTTTATCCTCCAAAAACTGTATCCCGCACTGGAAACGTTCCTGCGGGGTATGAATACGCCTAAACCACATCATCTTGCCCTTTTTAGGGGAAAACGGCAAAACCTCTGTCTGCTGATTCTATGGATAAAACACATTTATCCGTAGGTCTAAAAACCCGATCCGTCTGTAAAAGAAGACCGGAAAGAGGAAATATTCATGACCGTCCCTTCCCTGAAACTTCTTGATCCATCGACCTTCCAGGCGACGTCTATAGATTCTCTTAAACGGAAATGACGACGATTTTCTAACATATCAGGGTGTTATTTTAACCTTATACCCAAAATGGCAAGGAAAATCAAAGGGCACCCTTAAAACACTCTTACCTAAAATGAACAAATATCCTGCCAAAATTCTTGTCATCTTTTTCAATACGGTGATAAAGGCTTTGATATGCTTTTGCTCTAAAAACCGTAACACATGTTTTTTAAGCTGTCCGCTGCCCTTGCCGGGAATGATTTCTACCAAAGGAATTCCACGATCTAACGCTTCTTGAATCACTCTATTAAGTTCGGCGTCAATAGAATGGCCGCGGTTAAAGATATCATGCAAATCTAATTTGATCTTAGCCATAAAAAGTCTTTAATAACCCGGGCCATGTCCTGGGCCTTATCTTCTGGATGGAAAAGATAAGAGGTTTTACCCCGGGTATCAATCAAATAAAGATAGTCGGTATGATCGAACAAATACCCCAATGCCGAAGAACCGGTTGTCACCTTGTCATAAGTGGCCTTATAGGCATCCACCACCACATCTATTTCCTGTTTTGTTCCGGTCAAGCCCATGGCATTAATATTAAAATACTGCAGGTAACCTTTAAGCTTTTGCGGTGTATCTCGCTGCGGGTCGATTGTGACAAATACCGTTAAGACCTTTGGCCTCATACCCTCCCCAAAAGGGCGTAAACACGGGCTAATTTTGAAAGCGTGGTAGGACAAACATCCGGGCATGATGTATATCCGAAAAACAGGAGAACAATTTGCCCCCGATGATCTTTTAAATGAAAAATTCTCCCCTTCTGATCATGAAGAGTAAAATCCCTTTGGGGATTAAGCGCCCCTAAATCCCTATCAGCAGGATTATTCTTCTGATTTTCACATCCTGCCCAGGGGATACAAAAACCTAGGAATAGACAAAGCAATGACACTATTCTCATAAAACCCTCACATTTTCATTCCAGACATACCTGAAGGATTTTCTCCCTGTTCCGGTTTAGCTTGAGCATTGACAACTATGGCACTTCCATCCTGAAAATGAAGCGTAATTGGAACGATATCGCCTTTATTAACCGGCTTTTTAAGATTAATTAACATAATATGAAAACCGCCCGGTTTCAATGTCACTTTGCCTAGGCCTGGGATCTGTAAATCGGAAATCATAACCATCTTCATCATCCCGTTCATATCGCTCATTTGATGGATCTCGCATGCCCCTGCAATATCGCTCGAAGCGGATACTAAAAGAGCTTCTTTGGGAGAATTATTCGTGATGACCATGTACGCTGCTGTGGTCGTTTGTGAAGGCGGCATGGCCTGCACCCAGGCATCGCTGACAAAAATATTTTTACTCAAATTATCTGCATGGACCCAAGTCGAGAAAATGATTGGGATGATAACAATAATAGCACATAATAGATTCCTGATTTTCATAGCTTCCTCTCCTTTTCCTGCAGAGATTGCAGATAATTGATTATTTGATCTAACTCTTCCGGCGGGATATCTTCGAATGCCGGCATAATACTATTATCTTCTTTGATCCCATATTGGATAGAGCGCCGGAGGCTGTTCCTGTTGTGGCCATGAAGATACGCCTTGGGGTTATGAAAATTTGTCGGCGGAGGATCGAACTTTTGTGAATTTATCCCATCCCCTCCTCCATTTTTGCCATGGCACAAAGCACAGCCATAAGAAATATAAAGCTCTTTCCCTCTATTTTCCAAAGCAGCTGTTTGTGCAAAGGAATTCCCACAAGCCCAAAGCAGACAAAATAATAATATAGCCCTCACCATATTCTAACGTCCCTGATTCCCGCTTGCCCTTCAAGACCTAAAAAATCCCCAAAAATTTCTTTTTTTCCACTTCAAAGCCGTCGGCCTTAATGCGGTAGAGCCCGGTGAATTCGCCATCTTCAAATTTGGGGCCGACATCGAAAGTGCCGTAAATGGTGATCGGTTGTTCAAAATCATCATCATTAATGTTAAACCCCTTAGGATCCGCGGTATTGCCTATCATCCATTGATCATAGCCTAACATGGCACAAAACAAGCAAGACACCAGTTGATCGGCAAATAGAAATTCCTTAATGGTCTGCCCTTCGCTATTAGCTAAGGGAATAACAAATCCTTTGATAGCTACCTTCTTACCATTCAACGCCAGTATCTGTTTAGGAATAGGCATGGGTTTATTGGTCCCTTTGGTAATATTACCGTCGGGATGTTCGACATCTACCGGAGGCTGATAATTAAAATACAGGTCTTCAAAAGAAACCACCTGATAATTGATATTATTCCTGACAAACTTTAAAGGTTGCGCCCCAAGTTTCGGTTGTTGGTTTTGGGTCCAGGCCGGATGGGCCGCCAAAAGGATACAAGCGCATAGAAAGGCCCAGCGCAAAAATTTAGGTTTATTATTTTCCTTTACAATCATAACTTATTCCACCCCCACCCTCACCTCTCAAGGGGGAGGAAATACATATTTATCCCCCAATCAAGAGGGCCATTAATGTATTAATTTTTGAATGAATTTATAAACCCAGGCAACGGCGAAAATCAAGGAGCAAAACATCACAATCGATGCACCGGAAGCTGAACCAAAATAATAGGAGAAATAAATCCCGCCCACCGCGGATAACACCGCAAAAATACAAGATAGCCCCAATCATGCGCCCTAAACGATCCGTCAAAAGCCTTGCTGCCGCAACAGGAATGACCAAAAGAGCGTTCGTTAAAACAGTCCCCACCGCTTGAATACCGACAACAACGGTAAAAGATAAAAATAACAATACCCCATAATGCATCACTTTAACAGGCATGCCGATGGTTTGGGCATAATCAGGATCGACAGAAAATAATTTCAATTCTTTATAAAATAAAAACAAAGCAAAAAGGGAAACAGCCGCGATCAGCATGATCAAATGCAAATCCCCTTGCGTCACTCCCAGGATATTACCAAAAAGCATGGCAAATAAATCCCTGAATGATCTTGGTGGTGCTGATAAGCAAAATACCAAAAGCAAACATGATATTAGGGATCATACCCACCAGGGTGTCTTCATAAACCGATTCATCACGGGCCAGAAAACCGATGCCTAAAGCCGTCAACACAGTTGCAATCAATGCTCCGGCAAAAAGGCTTCCCCCCAACAAATAGGCGATGACCAGCCCAGGCAAAGCGCTATGTGTCAAGGCATGGCCAACAACAGCCATCCGTCCTTAATACAACAAAGGTCCCTAAGGCTGCGCAAAGCACACCGATAATCACAGCCGCAATGACTGCGCGCTGGATAAATACATATTGAAATGGATCAGTTAAATAATGCATCAGGCACAATCACTTCCTTCTTGATGTGGAGGATCTGCTTCATCCGCGTTATTGATCCTTCTACCATCTTTTAAATAAATGGCCTCATCATAACGGCCTTCTTCCTGGTCGTAATAATGGGTTGCCACAATAACCGTTTTCCCTTGTGATTTGATTTTATGCAAGACTTCAGCGACTGTCTGGCGGGTAGTCACATCAACCGCGTTAAGCGGTTCGTCCAACAAAAGTAAATCTGCGTTTTGGGCCAAGGCGCGCGCAATCAAAGCCCTCTGCTGCTGACCTCCGGAAAGTTTACTGATCTGACGAACGGCCAGATCCAAGATGTTCATTTCTTTAAGGGCTTGACGGGCAATGTCAATGTCTCTCTTATGGGGCCGGTTAAACCAACCTAAATAAACATACCTTCCCATCAAGACCAAATCCAAAACGCTGATCGGAAAATGCCAATCGATCTCACTGCGTTGGGGCAAATAAACCACCCTGTGGTGACAGTCACCTAAAGGATGGCCAAAAACACGAATACTACCCTTCTGGACGGGTAAAAGACCGCATATGGCTTTAAACAAAGTTGACTTGCCGGCACCGTTGGGGCCCACCAAGGCCATGGCTGAACCTGCCGGAATACTGATATCAAAGTCCTTGAGAGCCGGTTTCCCCTCTGAAGAATAGGATACCCCTAATCCTTGAATTTCCAAAGCAGGCGCTTGCGGATCAGGAGAACTATGAAGGTGTTGGCAATAAGGAAATTTCATATCGAATATGATAGCATCGGTTAAAGCGGGAATCCATAATAAAACTTATTCTAAAGGGAAGCTCGATTTTATTTTTCCGAACTTCTGTGGGTGTCCGGTATGAGGACCAATCGAAACCTGATTGGAACAGTGACCGCCGACTCTACGGTGATGTTGCCTATACTTCCCGGTTCGAATTTCCAATGACTCACCGCCTTTACAGCCGCTTGATCCAATAAACGATATCCTGAACTTTTCTTAATTTCAACTTTTATCGGTATCCCTTCCCTATCCACATCCACCGCCAACATCACCAGTCCCTCTTGCCGCATTTGCTTGGCAAGTTCCGGATATTCTGGAGGCGGATTTTGAAAATAATTGGGATTAGCCTGTACCTTTACTACATGACTAACAACTTTTTCCTGGATCTTGACAACTACTGGTTTTTTAATTTCAACTGGTTTTACAATAGATTTAGGTGGCGCCATGTCCTCTACCACCGGCTGCGATTGAAGGGCTTCGACCAGTTCAATGGTCGTACTTTGAGGGATATCCTGAACGTTGTATTGAGCTGTTTTAACAAAGACCGCACCGCCAATAAAAAATAAAAGGGCATGAAGGAACAAAGATATAAAGAATCCTATCCGCTGATCCCGTTTGTGGATCTCATCGTACCAAATGATCGAA
This sequence comes from Candidatus Omnitrophota bacterium, assembly GCA_963769315.1. Lineage (GTDB taxonomy): Bacteria > Omnitrophota > Gorgyraeia > Zapsychrales > Fredricksoniimonadaceae > JABDGZ01. The sequence goes on along the minus strand of CAVYLG010000007.1, from coordinate 87,586 downwards.
TTAAAATAGGTCATTTTGTTACTGACGGCCCCTTGGTTTGGATCGCCACCTTTGTTATGCCTGCCAGCCTTACCTCATCTAAAACTTTGATCGCACTTTCAAAATACGCTTTAGCATCCCCATTAATAAAAACTTTAATCTCCGGATCTTGGGCTTTTAATTCTTTGAGCTGTTGCGGTAACTCAGACAAAGCTATTTTTTCTTTATCAAGGTAAACATCGCCAGTTTCTGTCACAGTAACAGTGACCGATTTACTGCGGTCTTCTGATGAACTTGTTCGCGCAGTTGGTAAATGCACATTAATGCCCTGGTTTTTGACCATAGACAAAGAAATCATTACGAAAGTGGCCAACAGAAAAAAAATAATGTCAATTAAAGGAATAATTTCTATCCTGGCCTTGCGCCTGCTTGTTGGTAATGGTATCTTCATACATGCTTTCCTGATTTTAAAATAAGTTCCAAATGAGTGACGGTATCTTCGATTTCATGCCTTGCTTCTTCAAGACGCGCGTTAAGATAATTAAACGGTATAAGTGCGATAATGGCAATCCCAAGGCCGCAGGCGGTCGCAATCAAAGCTTGTGCAATGCCCCCGGTAATGACAGTAGGTCCTTCCAATTCTCTTGACCCAAGCAAACCAAAAGCGTGGATCATGCCGGTCACGGTCCCTAAAAGACCCAGCAAAGGGGCCAAGGTAATGACGGTATCAAGGATCGGTAGACCCTGGCTAAAACGCTTTAATTCCGTATTCGCCGCTTGCATCAGGGCTTGGAAAGGGCATGGTCACGATGACGAAGTCCATAGACAAGAGTATTCGCAACAAAATCCTTGCTTCGCTCTCCTATCCGTATAGCTTCATCAATATTTCCGGATTCAACCTCTGTAAAAATCTTTGCAATAGTATCCGGTTGTCGTAATTGCCTTTCCCTGATTAAAAATAAAAACCGTTCAACCACCACTGTTAAGGTGATTAAAGACGTGAGCAAGATAGGCCACATCACCGGCCCGCCTTTTAAAAAGAAATCAAACATGTTATTTCTCCTTTTGCGTCATGGTTAAAAATCATAGGTCACCCCGCCATAAAATCCCCGGCGAGGACCATATTGGGGGGCGAAAACTCCCACTCCTGAACCACTTCTTAATTCATAGACCTCATCAAAAACATTGACGACATCAAAACGGACCTTGATATCATTTTTATTATTGATCTTAAAGGTATGTTCAATGCCCAAATTGACTGGATTATAAGACCCCACCCGTTTACCATTTGGAACGTTGGTGTCACCGACGAAGCCATCTTGGCGCAACCCGCTGCCAAAAAGCAAGTCAGCATAAACCTTGGTTTTATTTAACGCAGAGTATGACAGATTATCAAACTCATACGCCAACCCCAGCAGAAACCGTCAAGCTCTGGTCATGGTCTAAAGATATCCAATGATCGGCAACATAATTTAAATCATCCTGGGAAAATTGAAACTGACTGGAAGCCCAGTTCTTACCTACAGCGTGGCTGTAGGCTATGTTCGCATAACCGGAAAAGCCGCCTTTTTTATAATTGATCGTTAATTCAGATCCACCCACTTGACCTTTTGAATAATTAAAAGGCGTGATGATAGGGGCCGCCCCAAACTGTCCGTCATCAAGTTGGTCTACAGCAGTTTTGTAATAATTATCCCAACCGACTTGCAATTCAGGTGAAAAATTATGGGTCACTCCTAAATCATAATAATTTGAACGTTCTGCTTTGACAGGTGAATTTATATCAACCTCCGCAGCATTAGTTGTGCCATCAAAAATAGCAGGATTGATGTTTTGTGCCAACTCAAGCGGTGGCGGGGTAAAATAACGGGCATATCCCGCGTGCACCTTGGTGGCCTGATCAACTTCATAAACAGCATTAATACGGGGACTCAATTGATACTCATTAAGATATTGGTATGATTGATCAAAACGAGCACCGTAATTAAGGGTTAGCTTATCCGTGACCTTCCATTCATCCTGCAAATAAAGGCCGTATTGCTCTCCCTGTTTTTGATTATTATTAATGATCATGCTGCAAAGGCCCGTATCGGATTGCCACTGCCATCGAGCGGAAAACCAGTGAATTATTGTCATTGATAGCATCACTGATTGTAAACATCGACCCGGCGCGTAAGGTATGATTATCATTTAACTCATAACTGCCATCCAGTTCAAGACCGTTGGTCAATACACTGTCATTGATCTTGCTGGCCACCCCGTTATATTCCAAATCACCGATAGATCCGGCAGGTAATTGACCTCGCTAAAACGGGTAAAGGCAGACACCTGATAATTAAGTTTGTCTTCGGCCTTTTGATATGTGACAACACCATAAAAATTCTGTTCTATCTGACGGTCATTTACATTACTTGAATCAATAACATGGAAACCTGCGGAAGAGAATTCCCAGTCACTATCAAGAAATAGAGAACTCTGCCCGGGACTGTTAGGGATTTGAAAATCACTGTGGGAGGCACTCAGCATAACATTGAGGCGGCTGGTATCATCAATGATCTTGGAAACATAGGCAAACATCTTGCCCTGCTGGGTCTGGTCATGGATGGCTGATGTGTCCATTGGTCGGATTTTCAATCCCTAAGTTATCTTCTAAATAACTGGAAGTGACAAAATAATTGATCCCGCCTTGTGCAGAGCCTCCATAAGTAAAGCTGGGGTTGACTTCACTATGGCTTCCCCCATACATGGAAATAGACCCACCATTGGTAAATGCCCCGCTCTTGGTATGGATATCCACGATACCTGCCGTATGGAAACCGTATTGGGCCGGAAGTGATCCATCAATCAAGGAAACATTATCTACAAAACGCGTATCAAGTTCTTCTCCAAAACCAGTGAGCCCTTCCGGTAACAAAACACCATTGATCCTGTATTGTATATTGGCATGTTCCCCGCGAATATGCAATAGCCCAAATGAATCTTCGGCAACACCAGGAGCTCTTAACAAAACTTGATTAAATGAGGCATTATTCCCTTGGGCCTCGTCATCGATTTGATCACTGGCAATGTTATAATCAGTTGCCCCAAGGCTGGGTTGAATGCTGTTGCGGGCCTGGTCCAATTTCCCGATCACATCAACTTCACTAAGCTGAGTTGATGATGTCGTGTTATCTGCGTAACTATTAATAGAGAAAAAACATAAAAAACCAGTTAAAAACCATACCCACATAAACTGCCTCCTTAATTATAAATAGAAATAATTTCTATTTAATGATTAAAAACATGCCCCCTCTTAATCTAATCACCGAGGGGGACAATGTTATTTTAAATATTTCTGAAAAACCCCAACATTGTACTTGATCATTTTTAAATAGGTTTCCCCTTCACTGCCGACAGGCCCCAAGGCATCGGTATATAATTCAGGGCCCACTACAACACCTGCTTCTTTAGCAAGTGTCTGGGCTAATTTAGGATTGGCCATATTCTCTGAAAAAATGGCGTGAACGCCATTGGCTTTAATAATATTTAATAAATCTGCCGTTTCCTTCGCAGAAGGATCTGCCGCTTCGGTTGTAGCGGAAGGAATAACAGCCCCGATAATTTGAAAACCATAACGTCTGGCAAAATACCCTAAAGCATCATGATTGGTGACTAATTTACGTTTATCAACAGGAATTAAAGCAACTTGTTCCTTGACCCAGGCATCCAATGCTTGCAGTTTTTGGATATAATCCTTGGCATTAGCTTCATATAAATCTTTATTGGCAGGGTCAATGGCCACAAGCGCATCACGGACATTTTGAGTGTAAAGGATAACATTGGTGACATCCTGCCAGGCGTGAGGATCAGTTTCCTGAGGATTGTCTTCAAAAATTCTTGGGGATCACCCCTTGAGACACGACGATACGTTTGCTTTTGAACCGCTGGCAGCATATAATTTGTCTAACCAATGCTCCAAATGTAAACCATTCTCAAAAATAATATCCGCTTTGGCGATATTCACGGAGTCTGCCGGGATTGGCTCATATTCATGAGCATCTCCATTGGGCCCGACCAAAACAACCAAATCAACAGCATCCCCTGCCACATTCTTGACCACATCACCAATAATACTGATGGTCGCTATCACTTTGATTTTATCCGCGTGAGCGGGGGTCAACCCCAAGCCAATAATAAACAAAGCCAATAACATTACCTTCCCGACATCCAACAACTTTGTAAGTCTACTCATAGCTTTCTCCTTTGTTATTAAATAGAAATATTTTCTATTTACAGTTTAAAAAATTTGTGTTATTGTCTTCTAAAATAATATTTTGCTATGTTTGTTTTTATAAAAATCATATTCCTTTTGGATCTCTGCCGCCTGAGCAGTGTTCCCTGTTTTTTTGTAACATTCAAGCAAGAGCGCCAAGCAAGGTTTGCATGCTGTTCAAACTGCGAAATCCCAGTGTGCCATGACGGTATTTCAGGATATCCGCTTCTAATAAAGCTGCCGCACGAGGCCCCGCGCTTCTGACACGCTCAAAATACTCAATGGCTTTGGCAAAATCACCCTTCAAATAATAGGCCTGACCCAGTTCAAAAGAAGCAGCTCCCTTATCTTCGGGATTTAGCAATAAAACTTTTTCAAATACCGGGATGGCCATATCCACTTGAGACAAATCCATATAGGCATACCCTAAAGACGTCCATGCCTGTTTATTGTCCTTATCAATGGCGATGATTTTTTTACATATACGGATCGCATCACTGTAAGAAGAATTAGCGGAATAGGATGTTACACGAACAAGCATCTGCCCCACTATAAATGGCCGTAAAAGTATTAACAAAACCCCTACGATCAACATCGTCAAAAGCCATCGATGAGCAAGGCTCAGAGCATGGTGATCATGGCCATGTTCGTGATCATGCTGATCGTCACAAGCAGCAGTCTTTGGCATGCGAATGAGAATGAGCGTGTGTCATGTTACAGAATGTTTCATTCGACCTTAAGAAAGCGTTACTAAAAAAATCCCCGAAACGATTAAAATATTCCCGACACAAAAACTGATGACCCCTTCCAAATATCTGGGTTTTCGGCATAAATGCTTTAATATGCTTGTCGAAAATCCTATCACTAAAATAGGAAGGCTTTGGCCCAATGCAAAACTAAAAAATACGACACCTGAATACAGCAATGAGCCTTTAATGGCGATTAAACTGGCAATGAGCAGCAAAACAGCCCCACAGCAAGGACAAGCCGGCATCTCCAAAAAAGCAAAAAGCATTCCGAATATAAATGCCGAAGGCAATGTTTTAACCCTCTTGACCGCTTTTCGCAATACGTATTGATCCCCCCGTTACCAAAAGAAATCAATCCGGCAAAAAACAAGCCGCCTAAAATCATTAAAAAACCCAAAACAAGATAAAGATACTGGCTGATGGCGACAAGCCTGGATGCTATATGGGCAATCGCCCCAAAAAGTATTCCGATCAAGGTGTACGAAATAATAAGACCGCAGGAAAATGCTATTGAAAGGAAAAACCCCCGTGTTTTGATTGCGATCTTGAAGAAACAAGTCCCAATAATACCGGCAGACGGGCAATGGTGCAGGAACTTAATGAAGCCACTGCCCCGGCAAAAGCCACTGCTATCAAAACTTCTAATAATGATCCTCTTAAAAGGATATTTTGAATATAGGTGACCATATTTTACTGACAGGCTTTACAAATGCCGTTAATTTGCATTGAGTGATTTAAAATTTTATAACCTTTAGCATCCTTAATATCCGGGAAATGACAAACAGGAAAATCATCCACCTTGCCGCATTCAACACAAACAATGTGGTGATGGTGGTGCCCGCTATGATCATGGCATAAAGCATAATAACGCTTACGCTCATCACGGTCAATCCTAATCAGGATTCCTTGTTTGACAAAAAGATCCAAATTGCGATAGATACTGGGCAGTCCTGACTGCTTAAAAGTTTTTTTTAAATGGTCCCAAATAATCTCCGGTGTCAGGCATTTGTCTTTTTTATCAAAAAGATCCAATATCGCCCGGCGCTTGGGCGTAATTTTAAAATGATCCTGTTTTAATTTTTTAATATAATCCGCGTTCATAATGTAAAGAGGCCTGCTGCTCTCTGCAGCATGGCGTTATCCAATAGGCATTGGTATAAACAGAAAATATTTCTGTTTATAATACTCCAAATCTTGATCGTCAACAGGAATTTGAAGAAGATTGGGCTCCTTAATTCGCAATGACACACGCTATTTACCACTGACAGGGACTTTCCAGATTTCTTTGGCGTATTCGCGGATCGTGCGGTCTGAGGAAAAATAGCCGCTTTGGGCCACGTTGATAATGGATTTTTTGGTCCATTCATCTTTATTCAAATACATCTTTGAAATCATGTCCTGGGTTTGGCAATAAGATTCAAAATCAGCGCAAACCAAAAAAGGATCATACTCCGTCAGCGACTGGACAATGGGGGCAAAAAGGTTGCGCATCATGGGGGCTAAAAAAACCGCTCTGAATAAGTTTAAAAATCTCTTTGAGCATCGGGCTTTGCTCAATGTATTGCTTGCGGATGATAGCCATTCTGTTTGAGGGCTTCCACCTCATGGGCCTTAAGGCCAAAAATAAATATATTCTCATCCCCCACCCTCTGGGCTATTTCGATATTAGCGCCATCCAGGGTGCCGATGGTCAGCGCCCCATTCATCATAAATTTCATATTGCCCGTACCTGAAGCCTCGGTCCCGGCGGTGGAGATCTGCTCGGATAAGATCACTGGCCGGAAAAACCTTCTCCGCCAAAGACACCCGGTAATTTTCCAGGAATATCAGCCGGATCTTATCATTCACGCTTTTATCATGATTGATGACATCGGCGATGCTGTTGATGAATTTGATCGTTAATTTGGCCATGTAATACGACGGGGCCGCTTTCCCGCCGATCATAAATGTGCGCGGATAAATAAATTCTTTGGGACTGTTTTTAAGCCGCAAATATTGCGAAATAATATAAAAAGCAAAAAGAATCTGGCGTTTGTATTCATGGATACGCTTGATCTGCACATCAAAAATAGATTCGGGATCAAGATCGATATTCATGCTGGATTTGATATAACGCACCAGGGATTCCTTATTTTGCTTCTTGATATCCATCCATCGCTCACGAAAAGCTTTATTGTTTTTAAGCGCATTGAGTTTTTCTAACTTGTATAAGTCCATGACCCAGCCATCCCCCACCTTCTCCATCAGCAAGGATGATAACCGCGGATTGGCTTTCAGAAGCCATCGGCGCTGGGTGATCCCGTTGGTTTTATTATTAAATTTTTCAGGATAAAACTCATAAAAATCTTTGAATAATCTTTCTTTGAGAAGCTCGGAATGCAGTTTCGAGACCCCGTTGACAAAAGAACTTCCTACAATCGCCAGATAGGCCATACGGATCTTTTTGGGATCCCCTTCCTCAATGATCGACATGCGCCGCAGGCGATCATTGTCTCCGGGATAACGCAAGGCCACACTTCTTAAAAAATGGGCGTTGATATCATAAATGATCTGCATATGGCGGGGTAAAAGCTTTTCAAAAAGATCAATGCCCCAACATTCCAAGGCCTCGGGCATCAGGGTATGGTTCGTATAAGCAAATACTTTAGTCGTAATATCCCAGGCTGTTTGCCACTCAAAATCATATTCATCAATCAAAAGCCGCATGAGCTCCACAATCGCCAATGTGGGATGCGTATCATTTAATTGAATGGCCACTTTTTTCGGAAGGTCATTTAGGTCGGGATTTTCCGCCTTGAAGCGTCTTAAAATATCGGACATGGAAGCCGCGGTAAAAAAATATTCCTGCTTTAACCGCAATTCCTTGCCCTGGCTGATATTATCGGAAGGGTACAAAACCTTGGAAATATTTTCAGAGAGGATTTTCTTATAAACGGCCTGTTCATAATCGCCGGATTTAAAATAATCGAAATCAAACTCTTCGGTCCCCCGCGCCGACCAAAGGCGCAAGGTATTGACAACATCATTTTTATAGCCGGCAACGGGAAAATCATAAGGAACAGCAAGAACATCCTGCGTGTCAATCCACCTGTATGCTTAGGCCTGCCCTTGTGATCGTAGTCTATCTGCGTCTTGCCGTAAAAACGGACCTTAACGGTGTTTTCCGGACGGGCAAATTCCCATGGATTTCCGTTACGCAGCCATTCATCCGGAAGTTCTATCTGAAAACCATCTTTGATCTTTTGATTGAATATCCCATAGTCATAGCGGATCCCATAACCATGCGCCGGCATCCCAAGGCTTGCCATAGAATCCAGGAAACAAGCGGCAAGCCGTCCCAAGCCGCCATTACCTAAACCGGCGTCAACTTCCTGCTCACGGACAGCTTCCATATCCAACCCCAATTCATCCAGAGCGTCAGCTGACCTGTTTCTCAATGCCTAAATTGTACATATTATTGCCCATCAGGCGTCCGATCAAAAATTCCATGGACAAATAATAAACCCGGCGGACATTCTTTTTATGGTAACCCTGCTGGGTCTTGATCCATCGCTCAACAATAAGGTCCCTGATCGCCATGGACAGGGCCAAAAAATTATCATGCATCGTGGCGGTGTATTGGTCTTTGGAAAGCGTATATTGCCGGTTCATCTGAAACGACAATTTTAAGGCTTCCTTGGTCATTTCTTTGTTGGGAACAAACCAATCAGCTTGTTTTTTAGGATCTGGGGACATAGGTCTTCCTATTTAGCCACGGTCGCAGGCGCTGGCGCGGTCGCTGCTACTGGTGCTGGTGCAGCCACAGGTGCTGGCGCGGCCGCAGGAGCTGCCTCCGGAGATGGTTGAGCCAACTTTCTACTTAAACCTTCAAGGGCATTCCTGGTTTCGGTTAAAGTATTCTTCAAATCTTGATTTTCTTTTATCTCCGCTGCTAACTGATTGGCAAGAACTCTTATTTTATAATTCTTCAGTTTCACTATATTAGCAATTGAGGCTGAATATTCCTTATAATCATTGGCCCTTTGGGTATTAAAATCTTTAATAAAAATAAGAGTTATAATTAGTAAAGCAATCACAATCACACCAAATAAGACATCAATCTTCTTGTTTTCCACGTTTTCTCCTCCTTCGCCAGCAATACGCGGTTTTTATATGTTATTTATAAGTTTAATGAGGAATCCTACGGCAACTACTAAGGAAATTAACAACTTAAATAAACCCTAGTCCGCCATAATAAAAAAGCATTACCTTCCCCAATAAAGGAGAATGAATACTTATCCCGAACTCAGATTAAATGATAAAATGGGAATGCCTGCCTGCATAAAAGCAATGTTTATACTATACCGCAAGCAGGTTTTACTTTCAAGATTTCTGTAGGATAGTTACTGCCAATTACTTAGGAGAAGACGCAATTGACGCCATCGGAGCATATACAATAAATTCTCCTTTAAACCTTAATAAGGCATCGCCACCATAATAACGGAACACTTCTGTCCTGGCATTGATGATGGCATCAGCCCCTCTTTTTCTGGCAATTTCTTTTGCTTGATTGGTTAAAGTCTCAGGGGTTACCCCATTGCTGGCAAAGCCTTCAATAGAAATTTTCCCAATCACATAATAAGGGTTATTGGCGCCGACAGCTTGCGACTCAGGATAAACATTAATAGTATAATACTGATCCTTGGGGGGGAACCGTCTGTTGTATAATTGACATACCTGGTACTGGTTGCGCATCCTGCCAAAAATAAAGCCGTTAAACCTAACAACAATACTTTTCTTTTCATATATTTGTCCTGTCTGTGGTATTTACATATTTAATGACATATCTGCCGTGAGAGAAGCGGTCAGTCCTTATTTCCCATACATTATCTGAAGCTGAGATACTTTAGGGAATTCAGCATAAAATTCGCCCTGGGGCCCCATAAATCCGTTCCCTGATCTTTTAAGAACGACAGCGGTATATCCTCCCTTGTCATTTGGGATGTTAACGGTAATGGAATTATCGGTATCCGTGCTTACGGGGGATACTGTGACCGGAGTCGCCTGTACTACAGGGGCAGTTGACCCGACAGGCGTTGCCACCGCTTGATAACCATATTGGGTATAAATATAATATACCCCGTTATTGACATAATAAGTAACGCCATTGACAACAACCGGCTGATAGTTTGAGTTGGTAACAACCACATAACTTGGATAATAAGGATCGGCGTAATAAGGATAATAATAGGGGTACCCATAAGGGTAACCGTAATAATATGGTCCCGGCCATACACCTATATGAACGCCAACATAGTCATGCCTATGCCATGCATACGAAGGCGTTGGGCGAATTACTAATAAACTTAAGAATAAAAAAACAAACAATATTTTTAAAGTGATCCTCATAACTGCCTCCTTAAGCAAACCAATATGCTTTACTTAATTTTAGTACCACTAAAATAAAAGGTCAATTTTTTAGTTAGGGAGGGGACTCTTTAAAGCGTCCCCTTTTTTCTATCTATTAGACAATAATAATCGCCAAAAAGTTCCCTTTATTCCAACTTTCTTAAAATTAATTTTTGACCCTTTTGGTCCAGGGTAAAATGGAACTTGCTCAAAAATGACATCCCTAATAAGCCGTCCTTGATTTCCTTACTGCCCCCTTCAAGCAAAACAGCGGCACTGACATCATGGGCCTGTGCCTCCCCAAGCTTTACATTATTTAAGGAAATCGCGGCCGCTTTAAACTTGCCGTTGAGTAATTCCACAGACCCTACAGTAGCTCGAGTAAGATCAAGGTCTAATTTCTGGACAAACGAGGAAGTCAACATAATCACGGGAGAGCCTGTATCCACGACCAAGGACGCGTGATATTTATAATTGATAAGCACATCCGCAAGAAAATGCCCTTGGCCGTCAGGGGTTAGAGGTATAACGATCCCTTCGGCATCCTTGCGCCTTTGGTCTGCCTCCATCCCAAGATCATCACTCAATTGCTCCTTAGCAGCGATAATTTTTGAAGAAATGCCGGAAGCATTCGCTTCCGCCAATGCCTGACGGTCCGCCTTGATGATATCGCTTTCTTCCGCACGAAGGTGGGGACAGAAAAGCATCAAAAAAAGAAGCAAGGGAAAGAAAAAATGTCCTAAATTCAAATGAACATTCTTTACTTTTCCGATATTCATAAACATACTGTATCCGGATTAAATTGCCCTAAAATTCTAAAGTTAGTCCCAATAAACGATTTGATTTAACTCTATTTTGAACAGGTCAAACTAACTTAATTTACCACATTATTTTTAGATGAATATTAGTTATTGAAATAATTATAACAGTAATCCAAATGAAAACTGTCATTGCGAGGAACGAACGTAGTGAGTGACGAAGCAATCTTTTGCCATGCTAACAAAACAAACACCGTTTTTTATCGGCCCAACTGCCTAAAAATAACAACGTTGATTGTCTTTAAAACAATTTGTAAATCCAAAAGGAACGAAATATTCTTAAGATAATACATGTCATACTTAAGCTTTTCCAAGGCATCTTCCTCAGATGCCCCATAACGCCAACGCACCTGTGCCCAGCCTGTCACACCGGGCTTAACAATATGCCGCAGTGAATAATACGGTATCCGTTCTTTAAAACCCTTCACAAATTCAGGCCGTTCAGGCCGCGGCCCCACAAAACTCATGTCCCCTTTGAGGACATTCCATAATTGCGGGATCTCATCGATCCTGGATTTCCGGATAAATGAGCCCAAAGGCGTCACCCTACTGTCGTTGACCTGCGCAAAAACCGCTCCGTTCATCTCGGCATTGGAAACCATGGAACGGAACTTATAAATCGTAAATATCTTCTCATCCAAACCTACCCGTTTCTGCTTGAAAAAAACAGGACCGGGAGATGTCAGCTTGATCAAAAGAGCCGTAATGATGATAATCGGTGTCGCCAAGACCAAACCCAATAAGGCAAGAGCCACATCGTGCGCTCGTTTAATATGAATATAAATACTACGCCCCATGGCACTAAAAGAAGCAAAAACAACCCACCCGTCCCGCAAATGGGCTATCGGAAGTTTCCCTGTGAGCTCTTCGTAAATCGTAGGCACATCGTAAATCTCGACTCCCTTTAACTTGACGGCAAGAAGCAAACGCAAAAGTTCTGCTTTCTTCTCATGTGTGATCGCAACCACAACAATGTCCACTTTTTTCTGCCCAACCAGACGGACAACATCTTCTGTTCGTCCGATAATCGGGGTATCACACACATGTTTGTCGTATTTTTCGGGATCATCATCCAAAAATCCGGCTATTTCAAAAGAACTGTTGGAACGAATCGACTCACAAATATAATGCCCAGCTCTTCCTGCGCCCAAAATAAGAACCATCTTTCGTCTGACCTTGCTTAAGCGCACCCTGTCAAAAAAACTTCTCCAAATAAAAATATAAACAAAAACCTGAAGAGCGCTTAAAAATACCAAGCCACGGCCAATATACCAAAAAGGAAACATATAGGATATCATCGCGGTAAAAGAGAACCCTGATAGGATGCTAAAAACAAGCCGGCTAAGAAAATCCGCCCCTTTAAACCTTATATAAGACTCGTAGAGATCAAAAATATAAAATGCGGACAGATAACACGCTGACAATAATATAAACTGAAGCGGGTATTTAATACAAACAGCTTCCAGTATTCCGAAACGTAAAAAGTGGGAGATCACAAACGCGAGGCCCACCAACGCAGCGTCAACAACAAGAAGAATAAACGTATTAAGTAGTGGTCTCTTTCGAGGCATATTTCAACTCCATGAATACCAATAACCAAAATAAGAAAGGGGGATAGGCCCCATATAGTAAAAGGTAACATATTTTTATGGAAAAAGCAAAATAGGAAGTTTTGGCAGGGCATCAAGTTACCTAAATACGCATAACGTGTCTTCATACCGCACACTCAAAAAAATTTTCAAAATAAAAAATTTTCCATTCCCCGACGAAGAAAACGCTTCCCTAAAAGACAAAAAAATTAAAAATTTGTCCCCCAACTTGCATAATCGATTTTTATAGTGTAAGCTTCCCATTAGGTAGTAAAAAAGGTGGTTTACGATAAAGGCAAACCCAGGGTAACCTGGGGACGCAAAGCTAAAGGGTCCACTTAAGGAATAGGACAGCCTGGCCGCCGAACCAAATTTGAAACCAAGCGCCTATTCCAAAAAAATATCAGGAATAGGCTTTTTTATGAAGAAAAATATATATAATATAGCTTGGAGGGCAACATGAATCCCATAAAAAATCTCAAATTTGTATCCATCTTGTTGTTTCTGCTACCTTTACTTACTGCTGCATTGCCTGCGGCAGCAACGCCTATCTTACTGGTTCGTGGTTCATCCAATTTTCCAAATCCATTAAATCTCACGGCAGTGGGGACCTCTGACTGGAGGGTTTGGGACAGCACCACAACGACAAACAATATGTCCGGCGGCAATGGACAAATCAGCAACTATTCTATTATTGGCAACGTGTCGGCATCCGTAGTTCCGTGGGCTCCTGTTGTTAGCTGGACAAATGGAAACGGATCAGCACCCAGTTCAACAAATAATAAAAATGACTTAGTTATCTATCCCTCTGTTAACACAACTCAAGGATTCAGCTTCACCGTTCCGGCAAACACGAATGTCCAGACACTTTATTTCTATGGGGCGACCGCTAGCGCAGGAAATACACCCGGTACTATAACTGTATCGATTAGTGACGGCTCAAGTCCCACCTACACTGATTCTTCCTTCGTCTTTTCATCTGTCATGTATGCAATCACCTATAGCGCTGCCAGCGCAGGACAAAAGCTCACCGTCACTTGGACCACTACGGGTGTTGCCAGCCAAAATAACGAAGTGGAGCTTATCGCTGCGGCACTAGCGAGCGGGATCGGGCCATTGGGCATAACAACTACTTCATCATCTTTACCGCTTGCCACACAATATCAAACTAATTATTCAGCTCCAGCTCTTACGGCAATAGGCGGCACCCCTCCTTACACTTGGAGCATTACATCAGCCGGCTCAAGCTTGCCCGAAGGAATGAGCCTTAACCCTACAACCGGAGTTATATCTTCCCCTACCGTCACTGGTCAAGTCAGCGATCAGATCGGTGATCAGGTCGGCGGTCAGGGTGGTTATAATTTTCAAGTTCAAGTTAAAGATTCCCAAGGTTTGACTGCAACCGCATTTCTCACTATAAACGTGATTGCCGATAGTACTCTGGGCGGATGCAATATTTTTCCGCCTGACAGCATCTTCCATCAACGGGTAGATTCTTTACCGGTGGATACTTCTCCGGCAGCTCCTATTCCATCGGCTTATATAACGGGTAACATTATTCCATCTTTTGGTTCATATGCGGGTCCCTCGGGGCCTGATGGTATTCCATTTATCCGGATCCCTTGGGACCAGACCAAGATAAACATTCAGTGGCTTCTTTATGGTACTGTATCAGATCCTAAAACGAGCGCGACAACGAATCCGCTTACTGATAAAACCATACCGCAATATCCATTTCCATCCAATGCTCCCATTGAGAACTCAGCCAACGCAGTAGGGCAAGATCAGCATGTATCAGTTCTACAAACAGCTGGGGGCGGACAGGCATGTCAGCTATATGAAGTTTGGCAAGGAACACAAGCAAATACCACTGTGGATGGCGTATTCTTTAATTGGACGGCATCCAACGGTGCCCATTGGGACTTAAGCAGTGATGCTCTTCGGCCTTTGGGATGGACATCAGCAGATGCTGCCGGTCTGCCGATAATGCCGCTTACTATTAATTATGATGAAACCTGCCCGGGTGGGCAGGCTTCTCCAACTAGTCCCTGCCTGGGAACGGTGAACCATCCTATCCGGTTTACCCTTCCCCATATGCTCAATGCCATGGTGTGGCCGGCGCGCAGCACGTCAGGAGTTGGATCCTGTACCAATGCCAACGGGACTACAACCAATCAAAATCAATTAATATCCCAATCAAACCCACCGGTATCGTGCACTTCTTCAGCACCCGCAGGGGAAATCTACCGGTTAAAGAAAACAGCGACTATTAATGGGCAATCTGTTCCTACTTCATCACTATGCCCTGCCTCAACAAATCCTCAAGCTGCCGCGATCATAACGGCAATGCAAGATTATGGAATAATATTGGCTGACAATGGTCCATCAGGTAGTATGATAGGCACGCCGGATGCACGTTGGAACAACGCCGACCTATCCTGCCTGAGGAATGTCTCCTTGGGCTATTTCGAGCCTGTCAATGTAAGTTCACTTAAGGTAAGCCCTGACAGCGGCGCCACAACCAGCTTATCGGTTAACTTAACAGCAGTTAATACTACTCCCGGGACCATTGTTCTGACAGCCATGGCTTCAGAGGCCAATGGAACAATCGCTGGAGTCATCTTCAATAGTGTTTCATCAGATGGTACTAGCAGCCAGATAACGGGTACGGAAGAAAATACCCCTCCTACCTATACCATGACCTTAATCAATCAACCTGCTGGTGCTACGGAAACCTTCAGCGCTACAGCTACAGACAGTAACAATATCTCAATAACATCTTCACAGGTTTCTGTGACGGTCCCTGCGGCCACCAATACAATTACAACAACCGTAGGAGCTAATGGTACTATCAGTCCGATGGACCCAAGTGTTGCTTATGGCGCTAACCAAGTCTTTACGTTGTCTCCGGCAAGCGGCTATCAGGTGGGGCAGGTTTTGATTGATGGAAACGCGGTAAGTATTTATAACAACACGTTTACTTTAAGTGATGTGACCACGTCACATACGGTTACAGTAAGCTTTACTGCGTTCACCAACCTTATCACAACAACCGTAGGGGCTAATGGAACTATCAGCCCGATGAGCCCAAGTGTTGCTTATGGTGCTAACCAGACCTTTACATTGTCACCTGCAACCAGCTATCAGGTGGGGCAGGTATTGGTTGATGGAAGCGTGGTAAGTGTTTCTAACAACACGTTTACTTTAAGTGATGTGACTACTACTCATACGGTTACAGTAAGCTTTACTGCGATCACCAACCTTATTACAACAGCCGTAGGGGCTAATGGAACCATGAGCCCAATGAACCCAAGTGTCACTTATGGTGCTAATCAGACCTTTACATTGTCACCTGCAACCGGCTATCAGGTGGGGCAGGTATTGGTTGATGGAAGCGTGGTAAGTGTTTCTAACAACACGTTTACTTTAAGTGATGTAATAACAACTCATGCAGTCAATGTAACATTCAATGCGGTTGCTTCAGCTTCAGTGGCATATAGCATCTCTCTTACACAGCCCTCCGTGGGCGGGACTATTAGCGCTTCTGCCACAACCGTTAATTCCGGCTCACCGGTGACACTGACGGCCAAAGCGGCCACGGGATATAAATTTACCTCATGGGGCGGGAGTGTTTCCGGATCAACCAATCCCTTAAAGGTTAACGTCACCGGAAATATGAGCGTTACCGCGACTTTCACGGCTACGGCTACGTACGTAAAGTCAAGTCATAGAAGGCATAGGTAAGTATCCCCGTCTTAAAGTGCGGGGATACTTTATTTAACGAGTTATTGGCAAATCTCTAATCTTGTGTCGCAAGTGTTTCTTTAAAATCCAGAAATCAATAATACCGCACAAATAATTAAAACCAAAAAAAATATGGATCAAACAAAAAGCCCAAATCAAAGACGGGAAAAGTCTTGCCTCCTCCTTTAACGCCAATTTTATTAAGAACAGGATATTGGACAAAGCATAGGCGCCCAAATCAGCGCCATCGCTGACAAAAGCAATGTGATGTCGCAATTAATTCGTGCCTCTAAAAAGTTTCCAGAGCAGCCATTTTCTTTCCAAAGCATTGCGCTCTCGGTCAGTTATGAGATGTCTTCCATTAATATTCAATAAATGATCCAATAAAGTGGAAACAGGAACAAACCAACCATTTTTTTTGCTTAATCTTTCCATTAAAAATCGAAACCTCGGATTAATTTTATTGCCCTGCTGGAATCCCTTGGCAAAATGCGTATACATAATACAAACTCCGCCCTCTTCTTCTAAACGATCTTGATTACCTTCACTAATACATTTATTAAAATCTTTGAGATCACAACCGTTCGAAGAAGCAAACCAATAATTAACATACGGTCTTTGGGGGTCATGATAAGGCATAAATGGACATATTTTAAAAGTGTTTATACCTGGAAAAACAAAACTTCTAACATATTTAATTCTTTCTTTACAAATATCGCCCCAAAAGAACCTGTCATTTTCAACATGCCCTCTAAACACGTTCTTTTTTTTATTAAAAGTGACAAAATTATATATCTTTTCATTCACCCCGGTTAATCGGGCATTCCCCCAATAAATCCCCTCTTCACAGTCTGCGTGATTAGCCATGGATTTAGGGTATTCTCCAAAAAATTCCCTGAATTTTTCGATGCCCTTAATCGTATCTTCACGAAAGGAAGAATGATATGTAGCATTATGAAATCCAATTTCAAAACCCTGTTTTTTTAAATCTAATACCCAAGACAAATAATCTTTATCCTCGCAAGTTATGCCACCAACTGTTGGGATATTCTGTCCTTTAATAGGCCATACGGATTTCGTCGTTCTAAATCCTAAGTCTCTCAATAAATTATAAACTTCCCCCACATTATCAACAGTGGAAAAATCTGTATCATCAAACACTGTAAAAACAAATTTTTTAGATTCTGGCCAAGGAGCTGAAAACATAACAATAAATATCAGATTTTAATAAATTGTTTATCTATTCTTGGTTAACGAGTTATTGGTATATCTGTCATCTTGTTTCGTAAGTGTTTCTTTAGAATCCAAAAATCAAGAATACCGCGTAAATAATTAAACCCAAAATACATATGAATCAAACAAAAAGCCCAAAACAAAAAAGGAAAAAGCTTTAGATCTTTTCTGAATGCCAATTTTATTGAAAACAGAATATTGCACAAAGCATAGGCACCCAAATCAGCTAATAGCAACCACCAAAAAATAGGATAAAAAAAACCAAGCCCTGCCAACAAAAAAATTGAACTAACAAGAATTGCGGGAACAAACTGCCTGACCGTAAAGACACGACCAAGTTTCAGGGCTGTAAAGGGTTTAAAATATCCGTATTGAGTGTACATTTTTGACATTTTGTCATATGTTTCTCGTGTATAATAATAAGAAAAAATACTAGGGATGAGCATTACCTTCCCGCCTTTTTTGATAATTCGATGGTTAAACTCACAATCTTCTCCACGCAGCAAGTCTTCATCAAACAAACCAAAACGCTCAAATACATCCCTACGAAAACAACCAAAAGGGACAGTTTCTACTTGCCTAGCCTCTTTTACTCCCTGCTTATACAAAACAAATCCGACTCCGAATATTGATGTTGTTGAAATAGCAATAGCCTGGGCTATCAAAGTATTTGATCCGGGGAGGGAAATCCAAAGTCCACCGACATTATCCGCATGGTGTTCAATCAGTGCCTTAACACATTCAGAAACATAATTCTTAGGATATTTATTATGCGCATCAATACGAATAAGGATGTCTCCTTTAGCCTGCCTAACTAACAAATTTAATCCTGCGGGAATGTTCTTTTTGAGGTTATCAATAAAAGAAATAGCCCGGTATTTTTTTATGTAATCACTCAATATCTCTCTTGTTTTATCGGTACTCATTCCTTCAGCGATAAGGATCTCTACCTTATCTTGCGGATAATCCTGCGTGAGAATAGAATCCAAACATTTTGCGATAAATTTTTCTTCGTTACGACAAGGGATGATAATAGAAACAAAATTAGACATTGACTTTACCCAAGAGTTTTATAAAATTGGAAAATATTGCCTACGACCTTGTTCTTATCATATAATTCCATCGCTTTTTCATTTCCATTAAATGAAAAATTCATCGCCAATGCTTTATCCCGCAACAGCCTAAGCAATGGCGTGACATAATCAGCTTTTTCGGTATTAACAAGAAAACCATTGAAAGAATCCTGGATAATATCATTGTTCCCGGCAATGTCAGAACAAACCACAGGAACGCCTAAAGTAATTGCTTCAATCAAGATCATCGGCAAGACCTCTTTGAACATTGTCGGGAACAAAAAAACATCTGCCAATTTTAGATAAGCCCCAATATTATCCTTAAAACCTAATAACATGATCCGTAAATTCGGGACCTTTAATTCAGATATCATTTTCCCTAAATGAGCACGGTCAGGCCCATCCCCTAAAATAATCCCTCTTATTTGCATATCAGGGGCTTGTAAAGCCACCTGACCAAGTGTATTAATAAAAGTCCGCATGCCCTTTTCTTCAATAAGCCTACCCGCGCCAACAACGACCTTATCTGTCAACGTTATGCCCAACTTTGATCTTAAATCATCCAAATCAATATCGTTTACTTTTAAAAAAAACTTCTCTCTGTTAATAAAATTCGGAATAAGGACAACCTTATTTGAGGCAATACCCGATTGAATAAATTTTTCGTACCTTGTTTTACTAATAGCGATAAAAGCATCAAAAAAAGATTTAAACATAAGATCTGCTAAAAAAGTCGGAATACGTGTAAATTCGGCAGAATGGTGCGTTATAACAACCTTTATGCGCGAGGAAACCGTTCTCACCGCAATGCTGGCCAGAACACCCACCGTCGCCCCCTGGGCGTGCACAATATCAGGTTTAACAGCTTTAAATATCCTTCGAAAAGCCATCAAGATCTGTGGGATACGAGAAGGGACATACCGCGGTATCTGATAAAATTTAATTTTATGATCTAAACGAGACAACAAAACACCATCAGAGGCAACAAAAAAAACCTCATTGCCCTGTATCCCAACTAAAGCATTGGCCAACTCTAAGGCCATTGTCTCCGCGCCCCCCAAGTTGAAGGTCTCATTGACAATCATAATCTTCATCCCTTACCTCCATCCCAGCATTAGGCATCCTCGCTCAAGACTAATACACGTTCGAGCAACACCAGAACAAACCACGTTTCCCTATCCAACAGCCCACTGATAAAAGATACGCCGACCATCCAAACAATAACAATCGGTGCAATGGTGCGATATTGTTGATTCCGCGTAAGCAGCCGCCAAAAATACCACAATACCGCCAACAATAAAAGCAACCCGATAATGCCGAACTCCACAAATATCTCCAAAAAGAAATTGTGCGGAATAAGATTGACCCCGGCCACAGCACGCGTACTAATCGTATTATTCGAAAACCCAAATCCAACACCGGTCAAAAAATATTCACGCATGTGAGAAAGATAAACGGCCCAAATATCAATCCGTCCGGTGCCTCCGGACTCAACCCACTGATTAACGTCAAGGATACGGGAACTAAATAGGGGCAACGACAACATGCAAACGATACCGGCAAGAAACAAACCTTTAAAAAAATGACGATGCCCCCTAAAAAAATAACATCCGGCAAGGACTAACGCCAAAATACCACCTCTTGACTGAGACAACAATACCAAAATAAAAAATATCCACGCTGATAACACCAACATATTGGAAAAAATCTTACGGTGAATTTGTTGGCTAAGAAACAAACAAAGAAAGAATGCGACGCCTGCCGAAATCGCAAAAACGTTAGGATCATTATATGTTCCCGTGAAACGATTAATCTGGAAATAATTAAGATACTCTGGAAATTTTAAGATTGATCCAACGGCAAGCCCTGACACAAAGCCAAGACATAACGCCATGTATTCTTTTTTATACACGATCACCAAACTCAAGATAACAAAATACAAAATAAATGATGCAAGTTTATAAACCTGCATCGCATTCGTCAAATCAGGTTCAAAATAATCAAACTTAACCGCCACATGTGTGAAATAATCGGGCCCAATAACAATAGCCGTTACCATTGTATGCAGGATCAGGAATGAAATAAAGACGCACATCGGCATACTGATCCGACGCAACGGTCGAAACAAGAAAAAGGTCAAAAACGCAGTCGGTATGAGAAGCAAATACGGAAAAAAGACGCTAAATGTTTTAAGGCTATTCCCCCACGGCAAAAAAAATCCGGCAAAAAAAATAAATATGATCTTCAGGAATCCTGTATCAATCCGTAACGCTATATTTTTCATGCGTTATAAAATCCTTTATTCCAACCCGTACAAAACGTATTTGACTCGATACATTAAACGGACCAGTAAACAAGGAAGGAAAGAACAAAACCACAACCACAGCTTTCGTACACGAAAATATTGCGTATGATTATCTTTCAAAAAAGTCCAAGCTTCTTTCCGTTGCCCTGACCAGAGCATCATCTTCACAACTTCCAGATCATTCTTATACATGTATTCACGCAAATATTCTAACTGCTTCACGGTAAGAATGCCTTCTTGCAAAACCTTCAGCGCGGTACGTTTTAATGCACGATCGGGCCAGACGATACCTGATCGGCATGCTCCGTTTATTGTATCTCTGAAGTATGTTGCCGATACTTCATTGCTAAATGCGACCTTATACTGCAATGCGATCCGAAGCCACATATCAATATCCTCTCCGACTTTTTCGCCGGGCGTAAACATACCGACCGCATCAAACACCGCTTTGGGTATGGCTGTCGCTGATGTCCACACCGGCGGGATGTTACCCAATGCTGCATAAAAATAATCTGGTATTATGCCTTCCCAGGGGGCAGGTGGTATACCTTTAAACGACGGGATCCACGTTTTCCCGCTTAGCTCAACATACTCATACTTGGTGCAGTATATGCCCACATCGGGACAACGTGCTTTAAGCCTCAAAATCGTAGACAGAAAATGCGGTTTCCAGGCATCGTCGGCATCGAGAAATGCAATAAGTTCGCTACGCGCTTCACTGATGCCCCTATTGCGCGCCTCCGATATACCTTGATTCTCCTGACGAATGAGCCGGATACGCGAATCGGATATCTTCGAAACGACGATAGCGCCATCATCTGTTGAGCCGTCATCGATGACAATGATTTCGAAATCAGCAAAAGTTTGGGCCAATGCTGATCGAACTGCACGCTCAACATAAGCCCCTTTATTATACAACGGAATAACGACACTAACCTTTGACATGATCTCTTCTCTTAATTAGAACTCTTAAAAACATTTTCAATCCATTTTATCCATCGACCTATCAACAGCAACGATTTTATCCGATGGCCGCATCTGTTTTAAAAAATCCGGTTTTCAGTAGCAAAAAACCTTCTTTTTTTTCTTCTTCAGTAAAGGCAAAACGAAAAATAAGCCAAACATAAAAAATTGATCCAAGGGCAAACAAACCCAAAAATCTTAATGAAAAACGAAGATCCGCCAGAAAAATAAGCTCCCACCCAAAAGAGATAAGCGTCAAAAACATAGGAACAAAAAAACTCTAGATAATATCTCTTCACATCCGTCTTCAGGATGTGACATGTAAAAATCGGGATAAAAAAGAAGGACTCCGCCAATGCTACCAATAAAGCGCCGATAGCCAGGCCCGGCAACCCCATTTTAAAAAAGAATGCGAAAAAGACCCCAAGCCCGATGTTGGCAAGAAATGTAATAATCCCCACGGTATTCGGAATTTTTATCACTCCATACGCATTCAACACAAAAGAACAAAAATACGCATACGAACTCAACAAAGCACCGGCCGCCAAAATCATCATAACAACAATTGCAGGGCCAAAGCCATCTCCCAACCAGAAATGAAGGATCATTCTTGAACAGATAACAACGGAAAATATGGCGGGACAAAAGACCATCAAACCTTTAGAATATATAAAAAATAATTTTTTGATCTTTCCCCCCTATTTCTGGCCACATAGTGCGGCACGTCGGGATCAAAGACCACGCCGGCTCCAAAAAAACCCTTTTTAAAACATTGGGAATACGGGAGGCGACAGCATAAAAGGTGTTTGCCATTGGCCCATAAAATATATTAATAATTATCGGCATCACGCTATCATATAAAACACCGCAGACAATTGGCATAATCGTATAACGCGTATACGAAAAGATTTCCATGGCCTTAGGGGGGTCATATTTTGACCCAATCTTATCGGCAGAAGGCATAAGCGACATTGCCCATCTGTATACAATATAATTCTGCCCCATGGTCGTAACAAATACGCCGCCCCATAAGCTCCAAGGCTGGCCCAACCCCCTGACAAAAGTGAATAAAAAGAAAAAATCGCCACCGCCCGCAAGATGACCCCGCCCGCATTGGACAAATTGATTAGGTCAAATCTCTGATAACCATAAAGGATGGCCCAATACACGATATTCGGAATCGACAGAACGAAGGCAATGACAATCAACAAAAACATCACCTGGCTCTGTTGATAAAGACCAACCGGGACCCGAAAAAAGACCGGGAAAAAAATAGCCAACATAACACCCAAGACAAGAGAGCATCCCATAAAGATATTCAGGATCCTTTTCCCGGTCGAAAGATAAAGGAGGCAATCTTCCATCTTTTCTTGTGACAATGTCAACGTCACATATCGCGACATAGATATTCGGACGGCAGAGACAAAAATAAAAAAAAATAAAATCAACCCCTCTGCAACAACCGTTACTCCGAACCCTTCATGCCCCAGCTTCCTTATCAAAAACGGTAACCAAAAAAAAACAAGGACCATGCTTATCCCTGTGAGGAGATAATTGGAAAGCAAATTCTTAATAATCTGGTGTTTCATCTTCTAGCCTTAGGCCTTCCTCATTTTCCAAAGCGCCTCTTTCAACGCCTTAAGAAAGCTCTCTATATCTTTTTTATCTAGATCACCCATATTAGCGAGACGAATGTCTTTTGATCGTATTTTTTCCCCGGGTAAATAGTGAACCCTCTCGAATAAAGAAGATCATGTAAAGCCGTAAAACTAAAATTCTTGTCTTCAGGTTTTTAAAGTCAATAAAATATGGGATTCTAATACTTCATCCAAGAGGAGTTCAAACCCTAATTCAATTAATCCTTTTCGTAATGTCTTCCAATTTCCCGTATACCTTCTATACCTATTCAATCCTCCTTCACGCTCATATTCATTGATAGCTTGCCTTAAGGCATAGAGCACTTGGACCGGAGGAGTAAAACGCATTTCTCCGCATTTTTCAAAATGTTCATATTGGTCATATAAATTAAGGTAAAATGACCGCCGTTTATAGTCATGTGTTTTCATCAAAGCCCTTCTGTTGCATATCACAAAGACGATTCCTGCCATCCCTTGAATGCATTTATTAGAGCTGGAAATTAAATAATCTACCTTTGCTTTCTTAATATCAACCGGAATGCCCGCAAAGCTCGACATCGCATCCACGATAAAATCACATTTATAACGCTTTACCATCGCGCCGATTTCTTCAATTGGGTTTAATATCCCGGTTGTTGTTTCATGATGGACCATCGCCACACAGGAAACATTTTTTGTCTTTTTTAAAATATTCTCAATTTCCTTTGCCGCAGGCCGTTGAGTCATCTGAAATCGGATTTCAATATATCGAATTCGGTATGCCCTGGCGATCTCGACCATCCTCTGACCGTAAGCGCCATTGTTAATAATAAGGATCTTTTTCCCGGGTGGGACAACCGAATTAATGCAGGCATCAACGCCTGCTGTCCCGGAACCGGCAAATAATACGCAGGAGTAATCTTTCCCTCCTTTAACAATTTTGACTAATTGTTGGCGGATGCCACCCATCAATTTGGTAAATTCCTTCTCCCGTGGACAAATATCCGCAACGATCATTGCTTTTTTGACAGTATCACTGGTCGTAGCCGGTCCCGGATTTAATAAAATGTTTCTCTTGACATTTTTGCCCATGACTTAATCCATTAAGTTAATGAGGGATAAATTTTATACTTCGCTATCTGATAATGCTTTTCATCATCGATCTCGCACCATTTTAGGTCGCCAAGTTTATGGCAATAAATTTGCCTTTGTTTAGCCGATTTGACGAATCCATTTGTTTCGTAATCGAGTTTATGTGTTTTTCTGTCCTCATCATTTATAAGCTGTATCATATCATTAAATAAGCTTCTGGAAACTTTACTGATCCCAACGAATTCTCCAAAAACATTGCCTAATTGATTGCGGTCTTTGCTTAAGTTCACCAATGCTTGATCCTTAACTTCGACAAAGACCTCATCCCCGTTATCGGTAAACCCCGAGACAAGAATAACATCTCTCATATGATGGTTAATAAGTTCTATTAGGGCTCGTTGTTCATAAATCAAATCGGATTCCAGCAGAAGAAAATCTTCCCTGACATTGTTGCGTGCACAATATAAGGAATACAGGCTTCCGGAACGATCATAGATAGGATTGATAATCGTTTTGATTTGAGGATAACTTAAAGCGAGTTTTTCATAATACTGAGCTTGATGACCGATAACTAAAATCAGTCTTTCTATCCCCACATTTAATAATTTCTCAATAGATTCCTCGATAATCGGTTTTTTACCTAACTGAAGAAAACCTTTAGGCATGGTCTTAGTCATATTCCCCAAACGGCTGCCTAAACCGGCAGCTAAAATAACAGCTGTTTTAATTTTATATGTCATTTTTTTACTTTAAAACTTCTTTGAAATTATCACGAATCTCTGTCGGTGTGTGAGCCACCCGTTTTACATCGTTGAGAGTGCCATTTAAAACCTTAATATGGATGAAATGCGGGCCCCGGGATGTCTTTAAAGCATTTATAACAGCAGATGTAATTTCATTTTTACCCTTCACAAAGACTGATGTCATATAACCGACGTTTTGTGCAACCTGACTAAATTGGACAGTGGAAGACACGGTTTTTTGCCCACCGGTTGATTCATAAGATTCATTATCAAAAAGAATGTGAATGAGGTTAGCCGGCTTATAATGACCAATGGTTGCGAGCGTCCCCATCTTCATCAACAAGGCACCATCACCGTCAAAAATCACAACTTTTTTGTTCTTCTCTTGTAAGGCAACTCCTAAAGCCACTGAAGACGCGCATCCCATAGACCCGATCATATAAAAATCATTGCTATTGTCTTTTCTTATATCGTAAAGCTCCCTGGAAATCATTCCCGTTGTTGAAACAATGGCTTCATTAGCTTTTAATGCAAAAAGTGCCGTTTTGATGGCTTCATATCTGGAAAGGAGATCGTCTTTGCCTACGCCTGGAGAATGACATGGTTCAAAGATGCCTTTCTTGACTATAAGAGCAAACGGTTTATTCGTCTTTACAATCTTCTTATATGCCCGTTCTAACTGTTCTTCCAGATAGGTCGGGGATCCATCAAGAAATTCATAATCAATGCCAATCAATCTCAACATTTTTTCCGTAATCGGCCCCATAATAGTATGTTCAGGGGCATCGGGAACCCCAGGCTCCCCTCTTAGTGAAACTAACAATAATAAAGGAATTTCATAAACCAAATTAAGGGACGTTAAAGGATTGATGGCATTACCCAAGCCGGAATTTTGCATTAATACAACAGGAAAAGATCCTGCCAGATAGCATCCGGACGCGATACCAATAGCCTCTCCTTCGCTTGTCGCCGCAATATATTTAATAGCTGAGTCACGCTCAGCTTCTTGAAATAACGAACCAAACAAAGAGCATGGGACACCTACTAAGGGAGCAAAATGCTGATTGCTTAATTTTTGTAAAAAAAAACTTGGTTTCATGGTCTTCCGGCCTCTTCTAGTGAGATGAGAACGATGAACATGCTAATTTATAATTATCAAAAGTATGCAATTCCGTCCAGCCTGAATTGACCTCCAGGGCTGATACCGGAAAACCATCATCAATCATTTTTTGAAGCATTTGATTAATACCAATTTTCTCTAACGACTGACCGTGATCATTTTTAATTTTATGGTATGTTTCAATGAAAACCTTTGAACCTTTGTTGTTAAACAGGATTAATCCGACAAACTCATAATGGGCCTCATCATTGGAGAGGTGTTCAGAAATCTTTTGTACTTTCTTAAGCTGTCCACTATCAATCGAACGGTATTCCAAATTTGGCTCTATATTTGTTACGACCAAATCGAGTTTTTTATTGCGGAAATTGGCTTTTTTATAGGTTGCATCAACAAGCAGAGTTATCGGAGCATTACTTTTCATTAATCGTTCAACAATAAATTTGTCAAAAATGATATCACTATATGCTAATAACGTTTTGTTTCTTAATTTTTTCTCAGCCAACATTAAAGAATATAATTCATTTGTTTGGCTATAATTAGGATTATGAATGAATTCAACATTTTCCAAAACCTGAAATTGTTCTTCTTTATATCCTATGACAACAGCAATATCGTTTATCCCCAAATCTAAAAGTGAATTAATATTACGCTTAATTACTGGTTCACCGTTAATATCAAGCATAGCAACAGGGGTGTCCCGCAATAAAGAACCCAAACCCTCTTGATTGGCCGTGGGGCCGCCTGCAGCCAAAAGAATCGCATTATAATCACTCGTATCTGCTTTAAGATATCTCTCCTCATCCTCTTTCATTTGATTCATGCCCTGAATTTCAAAAACGTCTTTAACTGACACCAATTCATCTTCAACGGACAATAGTTGATGTGTCCTGCCAATCTTTGCCATCACCTGGTCCATCGCCTTAATAGAAGCGCGAAGCCCCTGATTTGCAAAAATAACAACTTTGATCCCTAAATTTATTAAATCATCTTCGGTAAAATCTTTTAAGATTGTCGGAAACATCGTAGGAACAATGACCAAAGGCACTTTTTTATCAAACTTACGGGCAAATTCAATAATCTCATCATAGTCCGAATGCTTGGAATGAATCAAGATCGCATCCGCGCCGGCCTCAACATATCGATCAGCTCTTAATAAAGCTTCATCCATGCCCATGGAAGCAATGAGCGCCTCAACTCGTGCAATAACCATAAAATCTTTGGACCTTTGCGTATTTTTGGCAGCCATGATTTTCCCGACAAATTCAGAGATAGACGATAACTCCTGGCGATGGGCAAAACTATTAACTTTTGGGAATAATTTATCTTCTATGCAAACAGCGGCAATTCCCGCACCCTCATATTTTTTCACCATGTCAATAACATTATTGGAATTCCCAAAACCGGTATCGCAATCACTGATTACCGGAATGTTTACGGCATCGCTCATCTCTGCTGACTTCTCAAGATTTTGCGTCATGGTTAAAATATTTGCATCCGGGACTGCATAAGAAGCTGATATTTCCAGACCACTTGCCCACACGGCGTCAAATTTATTCTTTTCTGCCAACTTTGCGCTGAGTCCGTTATGGGCCCCCATGACATAAATAATTTTATTTTGTTTAAATAAATTCCTTATTTTTTGTGATTTAGTCTTCTCTTTGATCTTCACACTATCTCCCGTAAAAAAACTCATTTTTGGTGTTTAACATCATTAATATGTAAATTTTTGTAATCGGAAAGATAACAAAATTTCCTATTGGGGATTTGCCACTCTCCATAAGCTGTAGATAAGAATATCGTGGGATCCGAAGGAATTGAAATTTTACTCTTATGGAAATTAACAATGCGGAATTCATCCATAGCCTCAAGCGGAAAGTAATAAGAATTTACTGTTTTCATGTCAACATCGCTCAATGTCTCAATAACCATATGATTACGTTTTTTAAATACCCGGTAAAAATCAACAAATAAGTACGGCCATTCAGGATGAATGAATTCAAAAGAATAACCATCATCAAACCTAAGCCGGTATCCTTTTTTAGACAAGATTTCCTTAATTAAATGCTTTTTCTGAAAATCATCATCCAGAAGACCTAAATCAATGTCGTTATCGTGAGGCAAAAAATCATTTTCTCTAACAAACCCTAGTAATGTTCCATAAACTAAAAATGGCTTTACGCCAACGGCATCACAGGCCCCTACGCAATCTTTTAAAAGCTTGGGGCCGTAAATATGTAGCGGTAATCCCCCGCCCGAGAATTTCTTATTTAAACGCCACAATTCTATAAATTTAGATGGATGTTTTTGGGCCAACTTTAAATAAAAATAAAGTTGCCTTAATTTCATATGGATAAACCAAGGTATGCATTTTTGTTTAAAAATAAAAATACCCAGCCAAGTTTTATCTCTTTTCATAAATCTTTCTCCCTATTTATTCCGGGGATGCTTGAGCAATAAACTTAAGAAACAGTCTTGTTGCCGTTTCGCCGGCAAAATAATACCTTTCATATCTCACTTATTTTAAAATGATCTTTAATATAAACAAGGATACACACCCTACCTCCTCCCCCCATTTCTTGTTCTCCTGACACCTAGGGTATATTTTTAGGCAATGTGCGCTTATTTGCTTTCCTGTTTATAAAATTCTTTCAATAAATATTTTTTTAAAATCCTATAGTGACCGCCCGGGGTCTTAAGGACTTTTAATTTCCGAGCATATATGAATTTCTTAAGCGTCGAAACGCTCACATTGAGAATTTCAGCAGCTTGAGATGTTGTAAGAAATTCTTTTTTTATCTCTATTATATTTATAATGGCCGTCATTTTGAGAATGACACAAAATCACTTAAAATCAGTTAAAATCAACACGTGTTTTGTAAGTATGCCCGATAAATTGCTATTTGTCAAGTTGAAGAGCCCTACCTACGGTCCCATTCGCTTTTAAGTATTGCTTCGAGATTATATTGCGGTCTCCATCCTAATATTTTTCTGGCTTTTGCCGAAGAGGCAATGACAATGGCCGCATCTCCCGGACGGCGCGGACCGATGCTATGAGGCACCGGTTTCCCGGCCACAAAGGAAGCGGCTTTAATGACATCCAAAACGGAAAAACCATTACCGTTTCCGAGATTAAATACCTGGTTCTTAATGCCTTTATGCATGGCCTTGAGAGCCAGTAAATGGGCTTGGCAAAGGTCGATTACGTGAATGAAATCCCGCACACCCGTACCATCATGCGTTTTATAATCTTTGCCGCATACGGTCAATTTCCCTTGACCATGCAGGGCTTTCATGGCATTTGAAATCAAATGCGTTGGTACCGGACGTCCTTTAACCGGCCATGCGCGCCGCGTATCCCACCCTGCCACATTAAAATACCGCAAAGCCACAAAATCAATGGTTCCCTGCCAAAGCCATGTCCTGCAATATCTTTTCAACCATTAACTTTGAAGTGCCGTAAGGATTAAGAGGCAAGGTTGGCGCATCTTCGGTTACAGGCACTTTTTGGGGGTCGCCATAGACTGCGGCCGTGGAAGAAAAAACAATACGGCGCACCTTATGTTGGACCATGGCTGCCAAAAGATTGGCCGTCCCCCCTACATTATTGCGATAATACAGTTCCGGTTGACGAACAGACTCCGGAACAACGATTTTGGCCGCGAAATGGATCACCTGCGCTGACATGGAATATTTCTTTAAAGACTTCCCCGATGGCCCCATCCGTCAATAGGTCGCCTTTGACGAATTTGGCACCCTTCGCAAGCCACGGCCTGACGCCGGTTGAAAGGTTATCAAAGATGACAACGTTATGGCCGGCTTCGATCAGCATTCCGGCCATGTGAGCACCGATATAACCTGCCCCACCGGTCACTAAAGTATATTTTTTGGACATAAAGAGATACTTTGCTCCTCTCAGATTGAATTTTTAATTTAGATATAAATATACCACGTAAACAGCTTGGGTGCCATAAAAGCACAAGAAAATGCCATCTACCGACCCTGAACTTTGACTATTTCTTATTCAAGAAATTAATAAATATGGTATGAAAAAATTAGACTTTTTTATATCTCGTGCTACGTCCCAAGCCTATGCGTTCTATCTTCTTTAACTGCAAAAGTTTATTTAAAGATTGAGCAACAGTAGGTAAAACAACTTTTGTATTTGCAGAAATTTCACGAGGAGATGTCTCCCGTACTGTTTGTAAAAATTCCCAAACAGCCAATTGTTTAGGAGACAATATCTTCTCAATATTTTCTTTGGACAACAAATCAATGGCCATTTGAGACTGCTGTAACATAATTTTTAAAAAGAAATCTAACCAAGGTATTATATCTGGTTTTTCCGTCCTTAACGTCTTCTGACTCTTTCGCAGGGCCATATAATAATCCGGCTTATTGTCCTCAATCAATTTTTCATGGGAAACATATGGCACAAATACATACCCGGCTTTAAGCAAAAGTAAATTAGTCAAAATCCTTGAAAGACGGCCATTGCCATCTTGAAAAGGATGAATATGCAAAAATTCAACCAAAAAATTACCTATAATAAGCAAAGGATGGTATTTTTGATCCTTAAAGGCGCTCTGCGTCTTTTCAGCTAACTCCTGCATTTCTTTAGGGGTCAAATAAGCCGGAGTTGTGTCAAAAAGAATTCCCACCGATTCCCCAACTTCATTGAGCATTAAAACCTTATTTTCCTTCTTTTTATATTCACCGCGATGAAGCTTGTCCTTTTCAACATACTTCAACAACTCTTTATGAAAATGTTTAATGGTGTTTTCATTAAATCCAATACTCTGCCATGAATCAAAAACATTTCCAAGCAGTTCAAAATACCCCTGTACTTCTTGTTTATCACGATCACTAAATTTTTTGATGGAAATACCACGCATTAATTTCTCAACATCCTCATCAGACAGATGCGCCCCTTCAATACGGGTCGATGCCCCGGATGAAGTAATCAAAACAGACCTTTTCAGTCGACCTAAAACTTGAGGATGTAGTTTTACTCCCCCTACCCATTGACCTTTTAACTCGTCAATTTTGGCAATTTTGGTGTAGATCTGAGGGGGCAATTGATTGAGCCTTTGTAGAAAATCTGTATTTATTCCCATTGTTTTGGTCCTTTTAATCTCATATTCCGACTATATGAGATTATAACAGATTACATAATATTTGCAAATAATCAAAAGCCAGTTACATGGAAGTGGGAGGCTTTTATCTTCTTAGCGTTGCGTTGGGATATAATTTGGATGTTGGGTCGGATTGCCAATATTCCTTTGTATCCACATCCATGATGGTTAATTTGCCTTTCCAGCCGGCTGCAGTATCTAAGGCCCAGACATTGCATAATTTCAACGGTTCTAGGGCCCCGAAGGTCTTGGTAGGGGTATGCCCTACATAAATTTCTTTATAATTACCTAATTGATAATCCGGCCTGATTTGGCTGACTTTATAGGCAAGCTGTATAAGCTTGCGGTCCCACGGGAACCCCTCCCTATCCTGCGCGGCAAGAGGCTTTTCCGGGTCAAACCCGCCGTGTATAAAAAGCCTGTCATTTAATTCCAGATAATAACAAGCGTTCTTTAAAAAATCAATATGTGACTGTGGCATGAGCCTGCCATGATACGACTCGATAGTCTGCTTGCCCCCCTGCCTAAGCCACAGGTTTTCTTTTATTCCCTTGATGGCCCAACCCAAGGTCCACAGATCATGATTGCCGATTATGTAATCCAGATGTTTGACCTTTAAAAGTTCATCAATACAGGAATCCACTTGAGGATAACGGTCGCAAACATCCCCTAAAGAGATCAAATGGTCCTTGGCATAATTGAACCCGGAGCGCTCAAAGCATTGGAGCATGGCTTTATAAGCCCCATGTATGTCACCGATAACAAAGGTTTTCATAAATTGGCTTGATTAAAAATTGCTTCGTCACCCGCCGCATTCTTGCAGAATGCAAGAAGCGTGGTCCACGCAATGACACTCTGCTGATTGAACTATTACTTTAAATACGGTTTGGCGTATTGTTCATAAATCTGCTGGTAAAGTTTGCTGTAAGGCTTGAGCTCATAGGCCCTTGCAATTTCATGAAAGGCGGTCTGATCTGAGGCCCGGGTGCGTTTGCTATAGTCCTTCAAAAGTTCCAGAGCGTAAAACATGTGATAGGAGGCTTTCAATGGTTCCAGACGGATGGCTTCTTTAATGATGTTAATGTCTTTGGGATCGCTTTGCTCAAAAAACTCACCTCTGTAATCGGAAATAAATGGATTTAAAACAGCAGCCATTTTAATATCTTCCATGTTCTTTTGAGCTTTGCCGGTTTGATAAAAATATTCTGCCATGGCAAAAACGCCCAGAACGGCAATATAAACCGAAAGGATAATTATTCCAACCGTCTTACGCATAAGAGAAATTCCCGCCCAAAAAGGATTAAATAAATAAAAATGATCCCCCCCCCGACCATGGCCCCCATCTCCGCCATCAATTGCAAATAATCATTGTGCGCATAACGCAAAAAATTCATGGTATTATCGAACTTACGGTATTGCGCGAAAGCTGAACCAAATGTCCCCAGTCCCGTCCCTAAAACCGGACGTTGTTTGATCATGGTGATGGTGTCCCTGCAAAACATGAGGCGATCAGCATCCGGCCCTTCCATTTTAACAATTTTCTGTATGGATATAAGTTTAAAACGCTCAAGAAATTCTTCAGGGCCAAGCCATACCACAAAAATAGCAATTAATATTGTTATCGTTCCCAATAAAAATAAAATCTTCTGCCCTTTTTTGCGCCGGGCAGCTTTGAATATAATAATTGCAAAAAAAATCACTTGAGTAATGCAAAAACTCATAATGCCCCCGCGCGAGGTAGACATAAACACCGTTGCCGCCATAATCATGGCAAAGAAAATATACCGTAAAGTTTGGTTGGCCTGGGCCGTGGAAAACCACAACACCTTCTGCACCCAACCATGCCGATGAGAAAATGACGCACGGTCTATGTTAGCTATGGCAGAAGCAATAGCCAATGGCGTGCACAATTCCATAAACCCCGCATAATGATCATAATTATAAAATGGCCCAACCGGGTTGGGGGCCTCGATACCTATCCAGAATATATGGCCGTTATAACTGAATTTCTGCACAATGGCAAAAACTGCAATCCCCAATCCTGTCCAGATAACGGTGTCGGTGATACGTTTAAAAAAGACGCGGTTATATTCCTCTCCCCGGCTGCCGGGGCCGCAGGCAAGGGCTAATAGCACGCTAAAATACAAGGCATTAGCAGGGATGTGGGAATTAAAATCATAAATGCTATGGAAAAAGATGGAAAGGCAGCCTGATAAACAGCCCAGTCTTAAAATATTCTGGGTACTGCGACGGGTGGCGGGCGTACTTTCGCGCCCTTGTGCCGCAGAAAGGCGCGTAATAACAGCTAAAAAGACCAAAGCATAACTTATGAATTTAATGAGGTCAAACACCGTGCCCCAGGGATAAACAGAAAGACCGCAGGCAATTGAAGGCAAGCAACACCGAAAAAAATAAGTCCTAAAATAATAAAAGGATTACGGGGGATTTTTGCGTTGGGGAAAATAACAGACAGGTAAAAATTTAACGCGCAAAGAATGGCAAAAACAAAAACGGTAAAATCATGGACGCCGGCATAAGCTAAAGGGCGTGGCAACAAGCAAAAAAATAAGTATCATTGTTCTTTATGGTAGTCCATCTAAAGAGATTGCTTCGTCGGCTATAAATGCCTCTGCAATAACACTCCTGCTAATGCTTCCCCTTACCCCGTGAAGCAATTATACCTATTGACACAATTCTATTAACCTGCATCCCGCGAGACGAGCGGCAAAGGCCCTAACTGTCTTTAAAAAAGAGTGGAAAAATGATACTGATATTATTTTTTAGGTTTCTGCGCGTTTTTAGAATAATGGGAATAATAATAATCCC
Organism: Candidatus Omnitrophota bacterium; assembly: GCA_963769315.1. Taxonomy (GTDB): domain Bacteria; phylum Omnitrophota; class Gorgyraeia; order Zapsychrales; family Fredricksoniimonadaceae; genus JABDGZ01. Next base: position 52,964 of record CAVYLG010000007.1, on the reverse strand, counting down.
CGTGTTCATCGGGCCTGACCATATTTAATACTGCGCCAAAAATATTAGCGTGGACAGAGGTCAAATAGTTTAAAGACCTGATAACGGCCGGATAAGGCGTAGACCCTGCCTTAACAACAAAAATAACGCCGTCGGTTTTGGCGCTTAGGACAACCGCGTCGGTCGCGGCCAAGATCGGCGGAGTATCCAAAATGATGCGGTCATACATGCCTGAAAGTTTTTCCAAGCAGGGCCTCCATTTTTTTAGAACCTAACAACTCTGATGGATTAGGCGGCAGGGCCCCGCAGTTTAAAATTGAAAGGTTCGGCACCTGGGTTTGATAAATAAACTGTTTCATATCGGCATTGTTCCATGGACAAAACTTCGGTGACCCCATTGCCGCGTTTGAGATTAAAAAGATAATGCAGTTTCGGGTTTCTTAAGTCCGCATCAATGATCAAGGTCTTTTCTTCCACCTGGGCAAAGGCCGTCGCCAAATTAACGGCAACAGTGGTTTTCCCCTCGGAAGGCATGGCGCTGGTCACAACGAGTATTTTTTTCTTTAAAGTCAGGATTGCTAAAAAGGATGTTCGTGCGCAAAGACCTGAATGCTTCCCCCACCGGAGAATGGCCTTCTGTCTGTGTCATCAGTTCAGAAGAAATCTTTTGGCTTATTGGGATCCGGAATATATAAAGGGATGGAAATCAAAAATGGGATTTTTAATAAATGCTCAATGTCATTGGGGGTTTTAATGCTTTGGTCCAATGATTCAAACAGAAACATCAAGCCAAAGCCGATAAAACCGCCCACGAAAAAAGCCAAGACCAAATTCAAAAGTTTATTGGGGCTTTCCGGTTTTATCGGGACATCCGCCTGGTCTAAAACTTTTACGTTGGTTATGGAATCGTTGTTTCTAAAACTAAACTGGCCGACGGAAGATGCTTCAAACATTCTTTTTTGTTCATTGGCGATGGAATCATTGACCGCCGCGATTTCACTCTTTAAACCCTGAATGACCGGATGCTTTTCCTTAAAATATTTATACTGCTGGTCTAAGTCCTGTTCCAATTCTGCCCGGTGCTGGACCAATTGGTCTGTAGATGAAAATAAAATATAAGCACGGGTCCAAAGATTGGCGATTCGTGGCGGCAAGGGATGGGTCCAAATCTTCTCACACTGATCTCGATGATATCGGTCATGCGTACCGGCGTGATCTTAACATTTTTAATCATCGCATCAATGCGCTCATCCTGGCCCATTTCTTTTAAATGCGCGGGATTCTTGCCGCGGCGGCCCCAAGGCTCATACGTCCCTAATTCGTCATAAACAAGCGAAGCTACGGCATGGCTTTTGAGGACTTCAATCTGGGAATTGAAATAATTCTCATGGTCGGTATAATCCGGGACGACAGTGTCTTCCACTTTAACGATTTTGGGCGGTTTGCCTTCAACTAAAAGCCTGGTGGTGGCTTTATAAACCGGATGCGCGATAAACGAATACAACAAGGCCAAAACCACACAAATCAATACCGAAGAAATAATGGTCTGGCGGTGTTTACAAACTTTCAACCAAATTTCCCGAAAGTCGATTTCAATAATATCATTATTGGAAGATTTTATGGGTTCTGTCTGCATAATATTTTACAATATACTTTGAGGCACCATGACCTCGTCCCCGCCCTGCAGGACCACATCATTGCTGGCAGAGGTATTTTTATTAATAATATCGTAAACCCTCACCGATATCTCTTTCTTTGTGCCGTCCGGATTTGTACGGATGATCCTGACTTTATTGGGTGACGCAATGCTGGTAAACCCCTGGGCCTGGGAGATCAGTCCAACCACCGTCAGCTTTCCCTTGATCGGGTATATACCCGGCATTTTGACCTCGCCGATGATGGAGACCGTGCTGTAATCTTCAACCGAAACAATCACCTGCGGATTGACCAGATAATCCTTCCCCAGCATGTCTGTTAGTTCTTTCTGCAATGCCGAAACTGTCAGTCCCTGGGCATGGACTTCCCCTATCAATGGACAAATGATGTCCCCTTGGGATGAAACCTGGATTTTCTGGGATATTTTTTCTTCCTTGCCGTAATAAATATCGATCTGCAGGTTGTTTTCAGGGCCTATTTTGTATTCATTCGGATTTATGGAAGTTCGAGAGGATTCCTGCGCTTTAAGAATGGAAGGAGATAGAAAAAAACAAAATAAGCATACGGCCAATAAGGCCCAAGGTGTTTTCATACTAAAAAAGGGGGTTAAAATTGAACTTCGAAGCCTATTGTCCACAAATTATCATTGTAGGACTCGCTTCTGATTGTTGACATGTCTTCCCTGAATGTATACCCCACCTTGGCGGAAGCCCATTCTTTGATTTTGTATTTCAGGGCAATCCCTTCAACCAAAATGCTATCCTGACGCTTTTGGAACAGCGTAGGATCAACTTCCGGATACATATTGCGGCTGATGCCGGAAGTAAATTCAAGGCTCAAATGGCTCATGATTTTCTGGTCCAGGGTCGCGAAAAAATAATGCATATCATAATAATTATTATTAAGATATGTCGATTCTTGCGCTCCTTGGTCGTAGGTTAAGCTTAACTTTGTGCGTTCGGTAAATTCCGTAATGGTGCCCACCTCAGACACAAACCCTGAAAATCCTTGGGAGTTATCGTAAGTCCTGTCCTGATAACCGATCTTAATAAAAGCTTGGGTCTTGCCGGTGATATCACCTTTTAATCCCGATACGCTCCTGGTCAAATGCACCGTTGCGTGATGAATCTTTGTTATAGGTGATCCAGGCGTGGTCATATTCGACCAAGGCCTTGGTTTTCGGAAAAAGCTGGTAATAGACTGTTTCTGAAACCATATCTGTTGTATATAATCATATATATCATATATTTCGTCTTTATAACGTACGTAGACATATCAGAATACCCTGTTTCAAAGGCAAATTTATTGAACTTTAAACCCAATGCGGCTGAAGCATCATTGTCAGTGCGCACGACCTCACCGGTAAATTCAGTAGAGGCACGGTCAGAGGTATGGTCATAATTATCCTGGATGTCTATATACCCGAACGGGAGTTTGAAATCGCCGTTAAAAGCCGCGTACTGGTTGACATAATTCTGACTCGAATATTTAGCAAAAGTGCCGATGTCCGCATTGTACATCAATTGCAACTAAATTACGCTGGTCAAGGCCCAAAGGCATATTCACCAGTACCGCAGGGCTTGTAACATTGATTGTATCAGCCTTCTTATTTTAGGGGTCCAAAAAATGTTACTGTCATATTGCATTTCGCTGGCAAGCTTGGCCTTGACATCAAAAGGGCCTATATCCAGGCCATCGATATCGAAAGGCCCCATGGCTTGCCAATGATATCATTGAATTCATTATCGCCGATGCGGATGCCTTCAATATTATACTGATAAGTATTATTACCGTAAGAGGTCTGGGCAAAAACCGTGTTTGCAGAAAAACATAAAAATAAGCATAATAAAACGAATTTGATTGTTCTCATTGTCAATATCCTTTAAATGTTAAGATTGATTGTTATGGAGCGCTAATATCTTTACGATGATTATCAATCTGCACTTGTGTGTCGACCAGTGGACCGGGACCATTAGACCGGAGGCTCGTATGCTTCAACATTTTTGATAACGTTACCGGCAATGACAATGGTTTCGCCTGTCTTCAATATGGTAGAATTCCCATTTGAAGTTTTGACGGTGGATGTACCGTTTGAATCATAAACTTTAACCGCTCCATTTGTATTAAGAGTCAGCTTGAACCGAAGTGCCGGAAGGCAAAGCGATCGTATTTCCTCTGGTGGACAAATTAATCGTGGAAGAACCTGTGGTAGAAACTGTGACATTACCTGTCACGATATCAATGGTTGAACCATCAGGCAATTGCCGGAATCGGTTCCCCTGCTTTAACGGTGATGGGCGTGCCGCCACCGGGTGGCATGATTTTAATAATACCGGTCAGGCCACTGATATTAATGGAAGCAAAGCAGGACAATTGAAAAGCAAAGAATGATACAGCCAACAAAAATAAAATTTTTTTCATATTCTTCTCCTTATATTAATATATTCAAATTTCTTTGTTTTAATTTTAAAAAGGTTTTAATTTAAATATGCCTTAAAGACTGTCTTTGAAACTATCTAAAAAAGCTGTATTATAAAGAATACCATATATTTGGTGATTGTCAAGTCGAAACCAAAAATAAAAAATATGTAACATATTAAAGCACAAAGAGATAAAAATGAAAAAAATATTAATAGTCTTCTTCCAGATGTGCGTCTACATATGTGGCCATGAGTTCCGCCATTCGGGAAGGGGGCGGTAGGGAAAAGTAATGGTCAATGACCGCGTGTCCCAATTCATGGGCCATCACGGAATCCAAAAAGTCCTGTTCATTGGTGTAAATGCTTCGAAAATAATGCATATAAAATGATTTGAAATTCGCTTGCTGATTGAACATCCAGGCATAAGCGTCATTCATCTCCTGCCTGGTTTTAAAGATCCTGATCTTTACATGAAAATCTTTGGGATCCATACCCAAGATGTCTTCGACCCGCAGAAGTATGATTTCAATTCTGGCCTTGAGCCGGTCCTCCATGCTCAAAGACCGGTTGGATAAAAGCATGCGGTATTCCTGGTGCATGGGCACGTCCCTCTCCCTTAAACGCGCCTCCAGTTTCCTTATATTGGCACTCGGCAAATACCAAACCGTAATTGAATCCCCCTGTATAGAAATCCAGCCGTCAGTGGGGGGCTCCATAGTTGCTGCAGATGAGACTGTAATTGAATCATTGACTCTGGGCAGAAACAATAGGAGGGAAATAACAGGCCAGAATAAGAATAAAGAGATTGAACAATAAAATATGTTTCATCAAACTTTGTACTTTTCCAAAGATTCTTTTATGTTATCCAAAACTTTCCTGTCTTTTGGGTCCAAATTAGCGGATTTATCTAATTGGGCAACCTTACTTTTAATAGCGGTAATATCATTGCGCCAATCTCCGATCAAGTCATTAAAAATACGTGCTAAGCTTTTGAATTCATCCTTTGGGCGGACATGAATGTTTTTAGTTAAATCACCTTGTGCCACTTGGGAAATGTCCTGTTCGATCCTGCAGAGAGGCCCTGCCAAACGATTGGAAATGATCATGGTCATGCGCCAGCACACCGCCACCGCACAGACGACCGCAATGGCCGAACTCCAGAACAGATACGGTAAAATAAAATCGTTAGTGCTGAGGATCTTTAAGCGCGATTCTTTAAACACGGTGGTGACGGTTGTCCCGCACAAGTAGTAGACAATAAGTGATAGTATAATTGTTGCAATAAGCACTAAAACACAATATTTTATGATGAAATCTTTCTGAAAAGCCATACGGACGATATACGTCCGCCTGTGGTTAATTATGTCGGCCATTTGCCCCTCCATGACTGGCGTCAAGCAGGGTCGCATTTAAAACCCCATAGTAGCGCTTGATCACTGCATTGGTCTTTAACGAGTCCTCCCAGGCCTGTAAATCCTTCTCTGCTTTACGGCGGTAAATGACCCCTTTGATCTGGGACGCTATTTCTTGCAGCGGCTTGGGCGATTGCATTTGGCCTTTCTCCCGGGCATATTCCGCTTTGATTTCTTCTTCGGAAACTGTTGTTGAAGCCTCGATCTGCGCCATTTTATATTTAAGCAACTGTTTAATCAAAGACAGACGCCAGAAATTTTCGATCTGTCGCATAAACTCCGGGTCCTTGTCGATGTTGATCTTCTGGGCTTCTTCCAGAAGAAGTTCACGGTTGATCATTTCATCAAGGATGCTGAGTTTTATCTCTACCGGAGGGATTGAAGAGATGTTGCGGAATACCGGCCTTAAAAAGCCGACCTCGTGGTTAAAATCGTCCACCGTGATCGTATAATTATTGACCTTGGCCACGGCTTGCTGTGAAACCGGATTTCCGGCGTGCTTTTGACTGCAACCGGCAAACCATATAATCATGAGCGGAAATATTAAAAATTTACACCGCATGCCCCCTCCATCCCCGATCTAAAAAAAGCGATGCCCGCAACGACAAATAAAACCATTTTATTATTGAGTTAATTCATTGACCTTGACTTCAAGTGTGCCCGGTTTTTTAACTTCGTAGGTTATTTTAAGACGGCTGGTATCTAATCCTTTTTTCACATAAGCCGCTTTCAGCGAATCAACCACTTGCTGGAAATCTTTTTTGGACAACCAATTTCCATGTAAAGAAGAAATGATATTTTTAACTTCATTGGTAGAAAGTTTTGTTGCCCCTTTGATATCGATTTTATCAATAAAAAACTGTTCCTCCTGCCCTACTTTTTGCGTTAAAATTTCATCTCCCCGAATGAGATTCTGACTGCGGTCAATAGTACCGGCTGTCGGAGGGGCGGCAAAGCACTTTTTTTCTGCCTGAGGGCCCCAAAACATATAACCAAATACAACGGTATTTAGGCAAACAATGACTGCGATCCTTAAAGCTAAATTTTTGGTTAGTTCCATCTGTCTCCCTCCTAATTATTAGCGTCAATTCGACTTAATATTTTCTTGTGGTCCTCTTGCGGAATGCTCACTCTAATAACAGTTTATTTCAGAAGAAATATACTACCATAAATGCTGAAGTCTACCAAATTATTAATCCCCTAAGAAACTACCTCAGCCCCATTCTGTGTTTCAGTCGCTTGGCTTACCTGCAACACATTACTATCATTCCTGAGTGAAATTGGCATTATCAAATTAAAATTAGGAATTTCTGAACCATAAGGAACAAGCTCGACCGCATCCTGCACTTCAATCGCCTGACCTGCTTGTAATATATGGCTATCATGATTATACACAGAGAAGATCAAGTTTTCTTTTTGATTTTGATAAGGAAGCCCTGATATAAAAATATCCGGAGTTTTCAAAGGATGAACAATAATCCAACTATTAATACCCCCTTCATCGTTGTTAAACTCGGATCCGTTAGAAGACGCCTGATCATTAACCTCTTGTTGAGTAAACTGATTAATAAGAACCACCGGCAGCGGAGGAGGCGGCAAAGATGTAGCTGTCACACTCAGCGCGTTACTCGTTAAAATGCCCTGTGTTGCTGTAATGATGCTGTCTCTGCCTTATACAATGTCATCAATCCACCCGCAGAGCTGACACCATTGCTAAAGGTCAGGGTTTCCGGGGTGCCAAAGTCTACCGCAGTTCCGGTATTGTCCGTTACGGCTGGGAAATAAAGCCCTATGCTATTTGCCCCGGTAAATGTATACCCGTTCTCATCTCCGGTGTAACTCGTTGCTATATTACCGTAAATGTCTTTAGCGGTTATTGCTAATTGGTCTGTTGAACCTGTGATTGGTGTTATGCTGGCTGCAGACAATACCAGATTGTTCACACCTAAAGGTGCTATTGTCACCCCCAACGCATTAGAGCTTAAACTTCCCTGTGTTGCTGTAATCGAGGTTTTCTCTGCCTTATACAAGATCATATCCCCGCCCAAACTGCTTACCCCATTGTTAAAGGTCAGGGTTTCCGGAGTGCCAAAGTTAACCGCTGTTCCGCTGTTATCGGTTACTGTTGGGGCATAAATGCCAATGCTATCAGGGCCGCTAAATGTAAAGCCACTCTCAGTACCAGTGTAACTTGTCGCTATATTGTCGTACGAGTCTTATGCGGTAATGTTAATTGGTCTGATGACCCGGCACTGGGTGTTGTGCTGGCTGCAGATAAGGCCAAGGTGCTTGCATTTACACGGGGATACTGTTACCCCCAACGCATTAGAACTTAAAATACCCTGTGTCGCTGTTACTGATGTTGTTTTCCGCTTTATACAAGGTCATACTCCCGCCTAAACTGCTTACCCCATTGTTAAAGGTCAGAGTTTCCGGAGTGCCAAATCCTATTGGCTGTTCCGCTGTTATCGGTTACAGTCGGAGTATAAATGCCAATGCTACCAGGGCCACTAAATGTAAAGCCACTCTCATCTCCTGTATAACCTGTTGCTATATTGTCGTACGCGTCATATGCAGTGAGTGTTAATTGGTCTGATGCCCCAGCATTGGGTGTTGTGCTGGCTGCAGATAAGGTCAGGCTAGTGGCACCGGCAGGGTTTACTGTCAAACTTAAAGAATGACCCGAAGCATTAAGATTACCATCAGTAACTCCCACTGATGCCGTTTCTGCTTTATAAGCCATCAGTGTGGCTGCCCCCGTATTCGATACCCCTGCCGTAAAATCTACATCTGTCAAACTCCCAATATCTATCCCCTCCACTGTCGGAATTTGTCCCGTAATGGCATTAGATACGCCTGAGAAAGTCAACCCCTTAGTCCCCACATAACTTGTATTCACCGCTCCGTAGTCATCATAGGACGTCACCGTAAGATCATCCGTTGTCCCTGCCGTCATACTCGGCGATTCTGCCTTTACAGAAAGATATCCAAATGACCAATTGGTGTTATTCCCTGAACTAACGGAGGTGTGCGGACTTATTACAGCGGCATCTATGTTGTTTGAGTCTTCTACATCCACATACCCTATATTGGTGGTTCCTTGCGAGTCAATATTCCATGCTGTACCGTTTGAAGAAGAACGTAACGATAACAAACTCCCTGATACCCCTTGCAAGGTCAAGGTGTTTTCAATAGTCTGTGTTGAACCGGCTTCAAAGGTCAAGATGTCCGCAGAACTTACTGTCTTGCTTAAACTATAGAAAGTCGTATTGCCGCTGATAGTTTGACCAGTACCGTCAAGCGTTACGGTATAACGTGCCCGGATCAAACTCCCCTCCAATCATATTCCAGTTGCCACCCACGTTAAATGTCCCTGATGGCGCCGTGAACGTCCCTCCTGATTGAGTAAACGCTCCACTATCTGTTATGGTACCTGTTGAACCTGTAAATGTACCACCCGCAAGAGTAAAGCTGTTGCCAACGGACAATGACTTTGCCGGATTTGAAACAAAAGAACCTGCGCTTTGTAAGTAATCTCCGGAGATATTGAGATTGGTGTCCTGGGTAATCGTGCCTGTATAATTAGGGAAAATGACTAGACTTGCAATATCCCCGCCAAAGCCTGCATCTATTGTGGAATCATTGGTGCTTAAACCGGTAAAGGCAACATTGGTGGTGGCCGTCGGTACTGCGTCCCTGCTCCAGTTAGTGGCCAATGACCAATCACCCGAACCGCTCCAGATATCATAATTCCGACTAAATACAGGATAGGAGCCCGTTGCCAACCAAATTGTCGAAAAATCCCAAGGGGTCACCCCATTATAAACAGCCTGTGAGGTATTAAAGAAATCACTTGCCGCGCCGGCTTCATTGACACCAAGAACAGAAGAGTTACCAACACCAACGATATTGGTTGCGTTATACCACCAGTTATTTGTCAGAGTATTAGTGCCATCGTCATAACCGATCAAGCCGCCTGCTGTATCTGAGCTCGAAGTAGCCACTCCTGTAGCGTAGGAATTGTCAATAGTAGAATGACTATAGTTCCATCCCACCAGCCCGCCTACCTGGCTTTGCCCCGTAACGCTTCCAGTAGCGTAAGAATTGTCGATGACAGAAGAAATGCCGTTATAGCCGACCAGGCCGCCTACGGCATTGCTCGCTCCCGTCACAGTTCCGGTGGCATAGGAGTTGGTGATGGTGGCATACAACCAGTTCTCTCCTACCAGGCCGCCTACTCCCCAACTGCTTCCCATCACACTTCCGCTGGCGTAGGAATTGTCAATGATAGAATCACCGTTGGCTCCCACCAGGCCCCCCACATAATTAGCACCAGCCACACTTCCACTAGCGTAAGAGTTGGAAATGATAGAAGAACTCCAATTAGCCCCTGCCAGGCCGCCAATATAGCCTCCGCTTCCGTTTACAGTTGAGCTTGCATAAGAATTATCTATTGTGGAACCGGTAGAGTTATATCCCACCAGACCGCCGGCCTGACTAGCCCCGGTCACAGTTCCGGTAGCGTATGAGTTGGAAATGGTAGAACTCATACTGTTAAGACCCACCAAGCCGCCTACATTAAGATTTCCCGCCACACTTCCATTAGCGTAGGAATTGTCGATGGTAGAAGATTTGCTCTTCCCTACCAAGCCGCCTACATTGCTCTGTCCGGTTATATCCATATTAGTTAAGCCTACATTTTGAATAGTCGCATCATTGGTGTATCCAAATAGGCCTATGTCGTTAGTTCCCGGCATATTAATATAAAGACTGTCGAGGACTTTGGAATTGCCTTCTAAGGTGCCGGTAAATGAGAGTGGTACTATTGCCAATGGGCATGAAGCCTTCGCCGGAGTTCCAGCTTCCGATGTCGCGGAAGCATCAATATTATTAGCAAGGGCAAAGTATCCCGATAAATCATATTCCATAAACTGCAGTTGGTTGACATTGGAAATCTGGAAAGGATGTAATGCTGTGCCGCCGATGAAGGCACTGCCATCACCCATGCCCTGCCACATTAGAGTAGGATTAGCTGAAACCTGACTGGCCCAAAGGCCGTTAAAGTCCCATGTGGAATAAACCGCCGCGCCTGTTCCGCCTCCGGTGCCGTAAAAATCATTTGCTGAGGAGGCTTCAGTGACACCCGATGGTGAAGAATTGCCGACACCGACACTATTGACTGCGTTATACCACCAGTTATTCGTCAGGGTATTACCGCCGGAATCATATCCTATAAGCCCACCGACATTAGTACTGCCATTTACACTGCCGGTGGCATAGCTGTTGTCAGATGCTGCTTGATCCACTATTATAACCAACAAGACCACCGACAGTACTGCCACCGCTTACACTACCGGTGGCATAGCTATTGTCGATGTTACTGAAATAATTCCCACCAACAAGACCACCGACAAAACCATAACTAGCGCTTACATTGCCACTGGCATAGCTGTTGGAGATGGTGCTTGAACTTTGTGAACCAACAAGGCCACCGACAAGTTCACCGCTTCCGCTTACACTTCCAGTGGCATAGCTGTTGGAGATACTACTAAGATCAAAATTAAAACCAACAAGGCCACCGACATAACTATAACCGCTTACATTGCCAGTGGCATAGCTGTTGGTGATGTTACTTCCATTATAAGTGCCCCCAACAAGGCCACCGACTTCAAGATAACCGCTTACATTGCTAACGGCATAGCTATTATCGATACTGTTTGAATTTTCATTAAAACCCACAAGGCCGCCGACTTGACTACCACCACTTACACTTCCAGTAGCATAGCTGTTGTCGATGCTGCTTGAATTATTATTCCAACCAACAAGGCCACCAACATAATTTGCTCCAATAATATTAACATTTTCAAGTCCAACATTTTCAATGGTAGCACCTGATGTATACCCAAACAGACTTACACTATTCATTGATGGAAAATTGATTAATAAATTAGATATCGTGTAACTGTTGCCGTTAAAGGTACCGGTGAATGGAGTGGAACTATTTCCAATGGGCATGAACCCTGCGCCTGAATTCCAGTTGGATGTTACAGAGGCATTGATATTGTTGTTGAGCGAAAAGTATGAACTTAAGAAACCTGATACTCCCTGCAAACCGTAAATATCATAAATGACATAGGGATCATTTGATAAACCGGTCCCGGTAAAACGATTGAATGTTCCACCAAGAAGAGAAAAGCTGTTCCCAACCGTAAATGTCTTTGTGGGGTCGGAAACAAATGCCCCTCCGCCTTGAATGTAATCTCCGGAGATAGTAAGATTTGTGTCCTGCGTAATCGTGCCTGTATAGTTAGGGAAGATGGCTAGATTGGCAATATCCCCGCCAAAACCTGTGTCTATTGTCGAATCATTCGTACTTAAACCGGCAAAAGCAACATTAGTATTTACCGTTGGTACTATGTCCTTACTCCAATTACTTGGCACAGACCAATCACCCGAACCAATCCAGATATCATAATTCCATCTCAATACAGGATAGGTGCCGGTGGCCAGCCAAATGTTCGAAAAGTCCCAAGGTGTTGAGCCATTGTATACAGCCTGCGAACTACTAAAGAAATCACTTGCCGCGCCGGCTTCATTGACACCGGAGGGCGAAGAGTTGCCGACGCCGACAGTATTGATTGCATTATACCACCAGTTATTGGTCAGGGTGTTAGTGCCGTCATCATTACCGATCAAACCTCCGGCTGTATCTCCGCTTGAAGTTGCTACTCCTGTAGCAAAAGAATTAGAGATGGTAGAAGAGCTAAGATTATGCCCTACTAGGCCGCCGACATCACTATTGCCGCTTACAGTGCCGGTGGCATAGCTGTTGTCGATGTTGCTTGAATTATTATAACCAACAAGGCCACCGACATAATTAGTACCGCTTACACTGCCGGTGGCATAGCTGTTGGCGATGCTGCTTGAACCATCATTTACACCAACAAGGCCACCGACTAAACCACTCCCCCTTACAATGCCTGTGGCATAGCTATTGGCGATACTGCTTGAACTATTATAACCAACAAGACCACCGACTAGACCACTCCCGCTTGCACTGCCAGTGGCATAGCTATTGTCGATACTGCTTGAATAATTACCACCAACAAGGCCGCCTACTTCATAACCACTACCACTTACACTGCCAGTGGCATAGCTGTTAGCGATGCTGCTTAAATAATTATGTCCAACAAGGCCGCCGATTAAACTACCACTCCCGCTTACATTGCCAGTGGCATAGCTATTGTCGATACTGCTTGAATAATTACCACCAACAAGGCCGCCTACTTCATAACCACTACCACTTACACTGCCAGTGGCATAGCTGTTAGCGATGCTGCTTAAATAATTATGTCCAACAAGGCCGCCGACACCACCACTACCGCTTACAGTACCGGTAGAATAGCTGTTATTAATGCTACTTGAATTATTATATCCAACAAGCGCACCGACATTGTTTTGCCCGGTTATATTCATATTGGTCAGGCCTACATCTTGGATAGTCACCCCATTGGTGTAGCCAAAGAGACCGACGTCATTTGTTGTGAGCAGATTAATGAATAAATCAGAAATCGTGTAATTGTTGCCGTTAAAGTTGCCGGTAAATGGAGTTGCACTATTCCCAATAGGAACAAAACCTTCGCCAGAGTTCCAGCTTGATGTTGCAGAAGCGTCAATATTGTTATCAAGGGCAAAGTACCCCGATAAATCATATTCCATAAACTGCAGTTGATTGACATTGGAAATCTGGAAAGGATGTAAAGGTGTGCCGCCGGTAAAACCACTGCCATCGCCCATGCCCTGCCACATTAGAGTAGGATAAGTTGAATTATTATTGACCCAAAGACCGTTAAAGTCCCATGTGGAATAAACTGCCCCGCCTGTTCCACTTCCGGTACCATAAAAATCACTCGCAGAGGATGCTTCACTGACACCGGAAGGAGAACCGTTCCCTACACCCACGCTATTGGTTGCGTTATACCACCAATTATTTGTCAGTGTGTTGGTGCCATCGTCATATCCTATAAGACCACTGACATTAGTACTACCGCTTGCACTCCCCGTGGCATAACTATTGTCAATAGTACTTGAATTATAATTACGACCAACAAGACCACCGACATTAATACTACCGCTTACAATCCCCGTGGCATAACTATTGTCAATGCTGCTTGATTGATTACCACCAACAAGACCACCAACTTTATTAAGCCCCCGCTAACACTACCAGTAGCATAGCTATTGTCGATGATAGAATAGATCACGTTATCCCCCACAAGGCCGCCTACATAACTACTTCCGCTTACACTTCCTGTAGCATAGCTGTTGTCAATATTGCTTGAAATAACATTATAGCCAACAAGACCACCGACAAAATCACCCCCGCTTACACTAACCATGGCATAGCTATTGGTGATGCTGCTTGAACTCATTATAACCAACAAGACCGCCAGCACCATCCCAGGCTCCACTTACACTTCCCGTGGCATAGCTATTGTCGATGCTGCTTGAATTATTATAACCCACAAGACCGGCAACATTATAAGCCACCACCAATTATAATTGCCCTTGGCATAACTATTATCAATGCTGCTTGAATTATTAAAACCAACAAGGCCACCAATATTAATAAGTACCGCTTACACTTCCCGTGACATAACTGTTGGCAATATCGCTTGAATTATTATAACCAACGAGACCACCAACATTAAAATTACCGCCGTTTACACCGCCAGTGACATAGCTGTTGTTGATGCTGCTTGAATTATTATAACCCACAAGGCCGCCGACATTATTTTGTCCCGTAATGTTAGCGTTTAGAAGTCCGACATTCTCTATAGTAGCATCATTAGTGTACCCAAAAAGACCAACATCATTCGTTGTCGGAAGATTGATAAATAAATCAGAAATTGTGTAATTGTTACCGTTAAATGTGCCGGTGAATGGTGTAGAGCTGTTGCCAACGGGAGTAAATCCTGCACCGGCATTCCAGCCAAAGGTGGCGCTCGCATCAATATCAAGAGCTAATTGGAAAGAATCACTAGGGGCATACTCCATAAACTGAAGTTGATTTACATTATAGACAAGAAAAGGTATAGACTCAGTGCCGCCGATAAAAGAGCCATTGTTCATGTCTTGCCATATTAGAGTAGGATACGCAACTCCCGCACCGTCCTTCCATAAACCGTTAAAGTCCCAAGTTGAATACACCGGCTGCGATAAACTATAGAAATCACTGACCCCACCAGCCTCCTGCCATTGCCCAACGCTTGTATCGGAGGCATTGTTTCCGATTCCTTTGCTCAAGGAACTGTACCACCAATTGTTCGCCAGGGTATTGGTGCTGTCATCAAATCCTACAAGCCCACCGGTATAGCTACCACCGCTTACACTACCGGTGGCATAACTATTGGCAATGCTGCTTAAATAAGTATAACCCACAAGGCCGCCGACTTCATTACTGCCACTTAAGCTGCCTGTGGCATAGCTATTGATGATATTGCCTGAAGAATTAAATCCAACAAGTCCGCCAATATTAAAAGTCCCACTTACATTGCCGGTGGCATAGCTGTTGGCAACGCTGCCAAAAGTATTACCTCCAACTAGGCCGCCAGCAACCCAATACCCTCCGCTTACGGTGCCTGTGGCATAGCTGTTAGCGATACTGCTTAAATAATTAGTTCCAACAAGGCCGGCGACCCAATAGTTACCACTTACACTGCCGGTGGCATAGCTGTTGTCAATACTGCTTGAATTATAATTACCACCAACAAGACCGCCGGCACTATAACTTCCCCCGATTACTCTGTCAGTGGCATAGCTATTATCAATGCTGCTTGAATTAGTGTTTTGACCAACAAGGCCTCCGACATAATTACCACCTTGTACAGTACCGGTGGCATAACTGTTGTCAATCCTGCTTGAATTATTATTATAACCAACGAGGGCACCGACACCATTTTGTCCGGTGATATTGGCATTTACCAGTCCGACATTCTCAATGGTAGCGCATGATGTATCCCCAAATAGACCTACACCATTTGTTGATGGAAGATCGATGAATAAATCAGATATCGTGTAACTATCACCATTAAATGTGCCGGTGAATGGTGTAGAGCTGTTGCCAACGGGCATAAATCCTGCTCCAGAATTCCAGCCTGAGGTGGCACTCGCTTCAATATCGGAATCTAATTGGAAAGAATCGTTTAAGGCATAGCCCATAAACTGCAGTTGATTCACATTGTGAATGAGGAAAGGAATGGAAGCAGTGCCGCCGATAAAAGAGCCATTGTTCATGTCCTGCCATATTAAGGTAGGATAAGAAACTCCTGCACCGCCCTTCCATAAACCGTTAAAGTCCCAAGTTGAATATACCGGCTGCGATGAACTATAGAAATCACTGGCGCTGCCAGCCTCCTGCCAATGCCCGCTACTTGTATCGGGGCCATAGTTTCCTATGCCATTGCTCAAGGAATCGTACCACCAGTTATTCGTCAGGGTATTGGTGCCGTCATCGTAACCTATTAGCCCGCCGAAATTACTACTCCCGCTAACATTGCCGGTGGCATAGCTGTTGTCGATGGTGCTTGAATAAGCATTCCAACCAACAAGACCACCGACCTTACTACTACCATTTACACTGCCAATGGCGTAACTATTGGTGATGCTGCCTGAATAATCATTAACACCAACTAGGCCACCGATCCAATTACTACCGCTTACACTACCCGTGGCATAGCTGTTGTCAATGCTACTGTTTACTTGATTATACCCAGCAAGACCACCGACAGCAGTACTACCGCTTACACTGCCAGTGGCATAACTATTGTTGATACTACTTGAATTATAATTTAAACCAATAAGGCCGCCGACAGCCCCCCTACTACTGCTTACATTGCCAATGGCATAACTATTGTTGATACTTGTTAAATTATTAAAACCAACAAGGCCCCCCACATTATAACCGCTACCGATTATTGTGCCAGTGGCATAGCTGTTGGAGATGCTGCTTGAATCAGTATTACCAACAAGTCCGCCGACAGCTTGATTCCCGTTTACACTGTCGGTGGCATAGCTATTGTCGATATTACTTGAAATATTATAACCAACAAGACCGCCGACATTATTCGCAGTCCCACTTACACTGCCGGTGGCATAGCTGTTGTCGATGCTGCTTGAATAACGATTATATCCAACAAGGCCACCGACACCATATTGTCCCGTGATGTTGGCATTAAGAAGTCCGACATTCTCAATAGTAGCACCTGATGTATACCCAAACAGATCCCACACCATTCGTTGTTGGAAGATTAATGAATAAATCAGAAATCGTATAATTGTTGCCGTTAAAAGTACCGGTGAATGGTGTAGAGCTGTTGCCAATGGGGGTAAATCCTGCACCGGAATTCCAGTTGCTTATAGCTGATGCATCTATGTCATTGTGAAGGCCAAAGGTGCTTGAGAGAAATCCTCCCATGCCTTGAAGGCCATAGACGTCGTAAATAAGGTAAGGCTCCAATGCTGTTCCCGAACCGGTAAAGCGGCTAAATATCCCTCCGCTCAAAGAAAAACTATTATCCACTGTAAAAATCTTGGTGGGATCTGAAACAAAACTTCCGCCGCTTTGGAAAAAATTACTGCCAATAGAAAGATTGGCATACTGATCAAATGTCCCGCCGCTTTGGGTATAGTTTCCGGTTAAAGTCAGGGCACCGTATTGAGTGAAGGTGCCGGAGCCCATGAATAGATTAGCTAATGTGGTACTTGCACTAAGGGTAGGTTCATTGGCTCCGCTAAAAATAATGACCGTTGAGTCAATTCCCGGAACAAAATCATTAGACCAGTTGGATGCTATATCGAAATTAGTGGATGTTGTCCCCAGCCAGTAAGGAGTAAAATTGCCTGAATGATTTTCCCAGTGTAGATGAGGCAATTCATCCGTATAGGTGTCCCATATGGGAGTAAAGATATCCCACCCGCCTGCCGTACCTATAGCATAGACCGGATTTACGGGAGAATAAAAATCTGAAGCACCATTGGGATCAAAAGTACCAAGGCCATTTTCATTACTGGAGTCTGTATAATAGGAGTTATCAATAGTACTTGAGCCATCATTGTAACCCACAAGCCCTCCGACAGTACTACTGCCGCTTACAATGCCGGTGGCAAAGCTGTTTATGATTCTGCTGCTTGCTTGATTATAACCAACAAGGCCACCAACATTACCACTACCGCTTACACTGCCTGTGGCATAGCTGTTGGCGATGCTTGATTGGAAATTATAACCAGCAAGGCCGCCAACATAAATAACACCGTTTACACTGCCAGTGGCATAGCTGTTGGTGATGCTGCTTGAAAATTGATTATCACCAACAAGGCCACCGACAGTATTATCACCGCTTACATTGCCAGTGGCATAGCTGTTGTCGCTGCTTGAATAATCATTACTACCAACAAGGCCGCCGACCACACTACTACCGCTTACAGTGCTACTGGCATAGCTATTGGTGATACTGCTGTAATTATTATTCCAACCAACAAGGCCACCGACATAATTACCACTCCCGCTTACACTGCCTGTAGTATAGCTGTTAGCGATATGCTTGAACTATAATTTTCACCAACAAGGCCGCCGACATTATTTTGTCCCGTAATGTTAGCATTAACGAGTCCAACATTCTCAATAGTAGCGCCATTTGATGTATACCCAAACAGTCCTACATCATTTGTTAATGGAAGATTGATGAATAAATCAGAAATCGTGTAACTATTGCCGTTGAAGGTGCCGGTAAATGGTGCAGAGCTGTTTCCAATTGGAGTAAATCCTGCTCCTGAGTTCCAACTTAATGTTACAGAAGCATCGATGTCGCCAGTCAGTTTAAAATAGGAACTTAAATCATAAGACATGAATTGCAGTTCATTCACATCAGAAATCTGGAATGGATGCAAACTGGTCCCACCGATAAAGGCAGAGCCGTCTCCCATGTCTTGCCAGATCAGGTGAGGATAAGCTGAAGCATTACTGACCCAAAGACCATTGAAGTCCCATGTTGAATAAACCGCCCCGCCTGTTCCGCTGCCGGTGCCATAAAAATCACTTGCCGCGGTGGCTTCAGTGACACCTGATGGTGAAGAATTGCCCACACCGACGGTATTGGTGGCGTTGAACCACCAGTTATTTGTCAGGGTGTTAGTACCGTCATCATTCCCGATCAAGCCGCCTGCCGTGTCCCCAGACGAAGCCGCCACTCCTGTAGCATAAGAATTGTCGATGGTAGAATAATTGTAGTTATGCCCCACCAAGCCACCGACCTTACTACTACCGCTTACATTGCCTGTGGCATAGCTGTTTTCAATATTACTTGAATTACTACTACCAACAAGGCCACCGACCTGAGTACCACTCCCACTTACACTGCCGGTAGCATAGCTGTTGTCGATACTGCTTGAATAATCAAAACCAACAAGGCCACCGACCCATGTAGTCCCGCTTACACTGCCAGTAGCATAGCTGTTGTTAATGCTAGCTGAACTAGTAGTACCAACAAGGCCGCCGACTTGATTATCACTCCCGCTTACACTGCCAGTAGCATAGCTGTTATCGATACTGCCATATCTACGATTATAACCAACAAGACCACCTATACTAATAACACCGCTTACATTACCAGTGGTATTGCTATTGTCAATGCTGCTTAAAAAATTACTACCAACAAGACCACCGACATTACCAAATCCGCTTACACTGCCAGTGGCATAGCTGTTAGTGATGCTACTTGAATAAAAATTCCCACCAACAAAGCCGCCGACTTCAAGACCACTCCCACTAACACTGCCGGTAACATAGCTATTGTCGATGCTGCTTAAATTAGTATTTAAACCAACAAGGCCGCCGACATAACTACTACCGCTTATATTGCCAGTGGCATAACTGTTATCAATTTTACTAGAATTATTATTATAACCAACAAGACCGCCGACACCATTTTGTCCCGTAATGTTATCATTTACAAGTCCAACATTCTCAATGGTAGCTCCTGAAGTCTCTCCAAAAAGTCCTACGCCATTCGTTGTCGGAAGATCGATGAATAAATTAGATATCGTGTAATTGTTGCCGTTAAAAGTACCGGTGAACGGAGTAGAACTGTTCCCAATGGGAGTAAATCCTGCGCCCGAATTCCAGTTCGATGTCACTGTTGCATCAATGCCATTGGCAAGTCCAAAGGTACTCGAAAGAAATCCCCCCATCCCTTGAAGGCCGTAGACGTCATAAATAAGATACGGATCATTTCCTGTGCCTGAGCCTGTGAATCTGTTAAATTCCCCTCCTTGCAAAGAAAAGCTTCCCCCAACGGAGAATGTTGTCTGTGTTGGATCAGTAACGAAGATACCGCTTGTTTGGGTAAAATTACCTGTGGTGGTGATCCCATCAGTTACAATATAAGTTCCGGTAGTGCTGATATTTAAGTTATTAAACAAAGTGCTGCCGGAGGTAATCGTTCCTGAACCTGTGAAAGTAATGGGTTGACTTCCGGCATTAAAAGTCCCACCGGTACTGGTGTAACTGCCCCCGATTGAAAGATTGGCATTTTGGTTGAATGTCCCGCCACTCTGAATATAACTACCGGATATACTCAAATCATTGCTCTGAGTAATGTTGCCGGTATAGCCGGATGTGATCACAAGGCTGGCAATGTCTCCCCCAAAAGCATCAATGGTAGAATCATCCAGGCTCGTGGCATTAAACAAAACCTTGCTTATTGAAGTCGGCACAATGTCCTTGCTCCAATTGGCGGCATCAGACCAGTTGCCGGAGCCGGACCAGATATCATAAGAGAACAAAAGATCAGGGTACGTAATACCTGTGGCCAACCAGATATTAGTAAAATCCCAGGGAGTATCTCCGTTATAAACAGGGTTAGAGGTGCTGAAAAAAGAACTTGGGCCGCCGGATTCAAAAATGCCAAGGCCATTTTGATGATTAGCGTCGGTGTAGTAGGAGTTGGTAATGGTGCTTAAATTATCATTGTGCCCCACAAGGCCACCGACATTTCCACTCCCGCTTACACCTCCTGTGGCAAAGCTATTGGCAATTTTACTTAAAAAATTACCACCAACAAGGCCGCCGACATTTCCAGTCCCGCTTACACCTCCTGTGGCAAAGCTATTGTCGATAGTAGAATTATAATTACCACCGATAAGACCGCCGGCATTACTACCACCGCTTACACTTCCGGTGGCATAGCTATTATCGATAGCAGAACTATAATTGCCACCAATAAGACCGCCGGTATTACTACCACCGCTTACGCTTCCGGTGGCATAGCTGTCAGTTATGCTACTTGAATTAGCATTCCCACCGACAAGGCCGCCGATACTCTTTCCACTGGCGATTACACTGCCTGTAGCATAACTCTTGTCGATGCTGCTTGAAAAATTATTTAAACCAACAAGACCACCGACACTATAACTCCCGTTTACACTGCCTGTAGCATAGCTGTTATCGATACGGCTTGAATAATTACTATAACCAACAAGGCCGCCGACATAATTAGCACCATTAACTCCACCGGTGGCATAACTGTTGTCGATGCTGCTTGAATTATTAAAACCAACAAGGCCGCCGACATTATAAGCACTCCCGCTTACACTGCCTGTAGCATAGCTGTTGGCGATACTACTTGAATTATTACTATAACCAACAAGGCCGCCGACATTACCTTTCCCCGTAATATCAGCATTTATCAGCCCAACATTTTCAATGGTAGCCCCTGATGTTGCCCCAAAAAGACCTATATCATTTGTTGTTGGAAGATTAATGAATAAATTAGATATCGTGTAGCTATTGCCGTTAAAGGTGCCGGTAAATGGCGTAGCGTTATTTCCAATGGGAGTAAACCCTGCACCAGAGTTCCAACTGGATGCTACAGAAGCATCAACGTTATTGTTGAGTGAAAAGTATGCACCCAAGAATCCTGATACTCCCTGCAAGCCGTAAACATCATAAATGACATAAGGATCGCCTGACAAACCGGTTCCGGTAAAACGGTTAAATGTTCCACCTAAAAGAGAAAAGTTGTTTCCAACAGAGAATGGCTCTGGGTCTGAAACAAATGATCCTGCGTTTTGTATATAATTTCCGGAGATGGTAAGATTAGTGTCCTGGCTAATCGTCCCTGTATAATTAGGGAAGATGACCAGATTAGCAATATCCCCACCGAAACCTGTATCTATCGTCGAATTACTGGTACTATCCCCAGCAAAGGCGACATTGGTATTGGCCGTTGGCACTACGTCCTTGCTCCAGTTACTTGGCACGGACCAATCCCCGGAACCGGTCCAGATATCATAGGCCCATCTGAATTGAGGATAGGAGCCAGTGGCCAGCCAAATGTTCGAGAAATCCCATGGCGTTGAGCCATTGTAAACAGCCTGAGAAGTACTAAAGAAATCACTCACCGCACCGGCTTTATTGACGCCAAGGGGAGAAGAGTTGCCCACACCGACGAAATTGGTGGCGTTATACCACCAATTATTTGTCAACGTGTTAGTGCCGTCATCATTTCCGATCAGGCCGCCTGCTGTATCTCCGCTTGAAATCGCCACTCCCGTGGCATAGGAATTGGAGATGGTAGAATTAGTGTAGTTATATCCCACCAGGCCGCCTACCTGACTTTGCCCCGTAACGCTTCCTGTGGCGTAAGCATTATCGATAACAGAAGAATAGCCGTTATAGCCGACCAGGCCGCCGACTTGACTATGACCACTAACACTACCAATGGCATAGCTGTTATCGATTCTGCCTGAAATAAAATTCCAACCAACAAGGCCACCGACCCAACTATACCCGCTTACGCTGCCCGTGGCGTAGCTGTTGGTGATGCTGCTTGAACTGTTGCTTCCAACAAGGCCGCCGATCATAGAACTGTCGTTACTCCCACTTACACTACCTGTAGCATAGCTATTATCAATAGTGCTTGAAGACCAATTATAACCAACAAGACCGCCAAGATAATCTTTCCCGCTTACACTGCCGGTGGCATAACTGTTATCAATGCTGCTTGAATTATAATTTTCACCAACAAGACCTCCGGCAAAAACACCATTACCGCTTATGTTGCCGGTGGCATAGCTATTATCGATACTGCTTGACTTATTATAGCCAACAAGACCTCCGATATCAGCACTACTGCCACTTACGCTGACAGAAGCATAACTATTATCGATGCTGCTTGACTTATAATTTCTTCCAACAAGACCACCAACATCAAATAACCCGCCTACACTGCCGGTGGCATAAGCATTGTCAATGCTGCCTGAATAATAATTCGTACCAGCAAGACTACCGACATCTATTTCTCCTGTGATATTAACGTTAAGAAGTCCGACATTTTCTATAGTAGATCCTGATGTAAAACCAAATAAACCTACATCAGCCGTTGACGGACGATCGATGAATAAATTAGATATCGTGTAATTGTTGCCGTTAAAATTACCGGTAAATGGTGTCCCGCTGCTTCCTATAGGAGCAAAGCCTGCTCCATTGTTCCAATTTAAAGTCTCTGTGGCATCAATATTGTTAGCTAAGCTATAGCTGGCCCCTAAATTAAGGAACATTAACTGAAGCTGAATGTCATCAGTAATGGTAGTGGAATATCTGAATTGCAACAAAGGATAGGCGTCATCATCCCCTGACATGGCCCAGACATGGCCTAAACTAGGAGACATATCCCAAACCAAGGCCCCGCCAACATCTCCCGAAACCCAATATACCGCGTTGCCGGTGCTTGATCCAACAGTAGCCGTACTAAAGAAATCACTCACCGCACCGGCTTTATTGACGCCAAGGGGAGAAGAGTTGCCTACACCAACGCTGTTAGTCGCGTTATACCACCAGTTATTTGTCAGGGTGTTAGTGCCGTCATCATTTCCGATCAAGCCGCCTGCTGTATCTCCGCTTGAAGTCGCCACTCCTGTGGCATAGGAATTGGAGATGGTAGAATTAGTGTAGTTATATCCCACCAGGCCGCCGACCTTACTACTACCGCTTACGCTGCCAGTGGCGTAGCTGTTGTCGATGCTAGCTAAAAGATTATTATAACCAACAAGGCCGCCGACATTAAAACTCCCGCTTACACTGCCGGTAGCATAGCTGTTGGAGATGCTGCTTGAATTATAATTACTACCAACAAGACCTCCAACAATCCCCTCCCCGCTTACACTGCCGGTAGCATAGCTGTTGGTGATACTTGAATCACCATTAGAACCAACAAGGCCACCGACATAATAAAAATTCCCGCTTACACTGCCGGTGGCATAGCTATTGTCAATGCTGCTAAAAAGATTATAACCAACAAGACCGCCTACAATCCAACCACTCCCACTGCTTACATTGCCAGTGGCATAACTATTGTCAATGCTGCTTAAAGAATTAAAACCAACAAGACCGCCGACACTATCACTGCTACCGCTTACATTGCTCGTGGCATAGCTGTCGACGATGCTTGAATGAGCCCAATTATAACCAACAAGGCCACCGACATCCTCGGCACTCCCGCTTACACTGCCGGTGGCATAGCTGTTGGTGATATTCGAACTACCATTAGAACCAACAAGGCTTCCAACAAGATTTTGTCCCATGATAATAGCATTTACCAGTCCGACATTCTCTATCGTAGCTCCTGATGTCTCTCCAAAAAGACCAACACCATTCGTTGATGGAAGATTGATGAATAAATTAGATATCGTGTAACTGTTGCCGTTGAAGGTACCGGTGAATGGTATGTTTGATAAATAATTTCCAATGGGGATAAATCCTGCCCCTGCATTCCAGCTTGTTGTTTCAGCGGCATTGATATTGTTGGCTAATTCGTAGTAAGCGCTAAGACTTTCTGTGGGAATGTACTGCAAGCCGCCTACCGCATTTGACACCGAATAAATCATATATGGATCAATCGCAGTTCCTGAGCCCTGTGAACGGGAGAAAATCGTACCGTAATTAGTTTGAAGTGTATTGACGCTAAATGTTGTGCCTGTTGAGAGGAAGGTTTCAGGAGTACCGGAAGATGAATTTAATGTCAAAAGATTCACTCCAGTAATGGAACCGTCTAAAGTATCAATATTGCTGTCTCCCGAATATGATGCATCAAGCGTCAGATTGTAATTGCCCCCTGTCAGGCTGAAACCATTCATTACTACCTCTCCGGAGTTGGTGCCAATGGCATCTGCCTGAAGTGTAGTATCACCTGTCAGGGTCACATCTCCGATAAAATTAACATTGTCCACATCTGAATATGTCCCTGAAATATCTCCTGAAATGTCTATCGCTTTATCCAGATTGTCAAAATATCCATGCCCTACATCCAACACCCCTGTTGATTCAAACGTGTATCCGCTTTCATTTAATTGCGAGCCACTGATCGTCCCACTGTTCTCTATCCCCCCATCTGCTACCAGTTCTATCACACCTTTCTGGTTCACCGCACTATTGGCTTCGATGATCCCACTATTGTTGACTATGCTCTTTAAGGTCGTTTCCAGTAATTTGGCTGTTAACTGTATTCTCCCGCCATCTGCTTTTATCGTCCCTTTATTGACTATCTGATCTACTGTCTCTCCTTGTGAATTGGTCAATTGTTGAGCTAACCCTTTGTTCACCACCAAATTGACAAGTCCACCTTGGTCGAAATTGACTGTAATATTTTGTCCCGAACCAAAAGCTACTGATCCCAAATATGCTGTTATCGTTCCTCCATTGACTACCCTGTCTGCCATAAATACCACATACCCGCCATCCTTCACCGTTATGTTGGCTTCATTGAGTACTTGGGCGACATTGACCCCGTTGACCTTCTGGAACTTATACTGGCCTGTTAAAAACGCTTCGTTTTGGATATCCAAGGTTGAGGCAATCAGGGACTGCACATTGATGTTGGCGGATTTGGCAATGTAAATCCCATTGGTATTGATTAAGACCACATTGCCTTGGGCCAAAAGAGTCCCCAGCCAATTGGTCTGTAAACCGGTGGTGTCTCTTAAGAGGGTATTGCTGGAGCCGATAATATCAACAACCTGATTAGCTGCAATGCTGGTATTGCCTTGCAAAACAGCATTGCTCTTTACGTTAATCGTCGTGGTGTTGCCTGAGTTGGACACAGTGGCACTGCCAGCGGTGACACTAACGTTAAAGGCAGAGGCAGGAGAAACAGAAAAGAAAAAGAAGAAGAATGCTGTGGAAGCGGAAAGGAATTTTTTAAGGAATGTATGACTCATATAAAATTATTTATGTATACCAAAAAACATTCCGCTGCGACCTGCTAAGTGAAGTATGCCATAGATTATTTATAATAACAACTTAGGAACGATCTGTGGCCCTGGTGTCAAAAGGCCCAATTGTTCGTCGGCATAAATGGATACGCCAGCCTCCTCGCAATGACACTCTACTGAACTCCCCCGTCGATGGGAAGGAATTAAAGACACAAAAAGAAATAACAACACATTATAAATATTTTACCCCAAAGCCATCAAGTATCTATAAATTTATGAATTATTTACTAATAAGCTCGACGCGGAGAAATAGCGGATAAATGGTGAGGACACTATCTATTTCTTTAAAATAGGATTAGGCGGGTTATGTTCTTTGACCGTCACTACGGGGCTAATTGACGTTTTAGGCTGGGGCCTAGCTATGGAATAAGGAGTGATAATATGGAATCTCCTACACAGATCATTAATTTCCTCAAGAAGCGCCTCATTATTTTCGTTATATTTTAGTTCACCTATCAAATAATAAACCTTATGAAACGCCCAGTCGTGGGCTATCTGTTTATCGCCTGCAAAGGCATCCTTCAGGGACGCGCTCACAAGGAATTCTTTTTTATCATGAACCATGTCTCCCCGGACTTGAATAACGAATTTGTCTTCATCCGTATACCTGCCATAAACAACAAATTGTGAGCCTTTAAAAAAATCAGGCATGGTCTGCGGGAATATTTCTTTGTCATTTAGGCCGCTGACATAATAACGCACGTTTAAAAGAAGCGGGTCTTTGATCTCGTTATAAAATTCGGCAAATTCTCTCCCCATTAAATAGTCCCGGTCCACTATCTTCGACCAGCCGCGGTTTTTAAACGATACAAAATCCAGCATATACGGACTTACATCCACTCCCCCGCCAAAAGTAAAAATACTAACCCTTATTGTCATTGATCCTGGAAATTTCATTGATCACCCGGCGGGCATCGATAATACCGGTCGTCGGGAACCCGTCACTCATAACTACCCTGTAAGAGGGGACAAAGGGGCTTTCTAAATTAATGCTTGTACGCAGCGCATCATAGATGTCGGTCGTTGACCACGACTTTATGATTTGAAGAAAATCAAGGGCATTTTTTATATTTCCGGGATCAGCCTTCAGGGACGTCGGGCTAAAAGGAATGGTCTTGTCCTTAAAAACAATGATATTAAAACGGTCATCAGGATTGAGATGTTTTAAACTGTATTCCAAGCCTTCTTCAAACTGGGCCAACCGCGCCTTCCCGATACTGCCTGAAGCATCCACCAAAAAAATGATCTCTTTGGGAATGACCGGAAAATTGATCATCGCGTCTTTCACCTTCACGGAAATCTTAAAATATTTTTGGCCTGAAGATGGGTCCTGATATTTAAAAAGCTGATAGGTCAATGCGGTGCCCAGGTCCATGGATTGGGATTCATGCTCCATGCCCAAAGAATTTTTTCTCATCAACTGAAAATCGTTTTGCGTATTGGCGGTTTTCAGGGCCGCTGCCAAAGACGCGTTTGCCGGTATGGGGCTCTTATCAAGAAAATACCGGGAAATATCCTCGCCGGAAATGAGCACCGGGGACCCCGAAGAAAAGTTCTCATTGGGCACCTCTCCCAATTCCACCAGGTTCTCCCGTAGCGAACGGCGGACTTTTTTGGTCATGACAATATCATTAAACTCTGACTTTCTAAGGACTTGGCTCCCCCGGACCGACGAAGGAATGAGCCCCTCTTTATTTTTTTGAATGGATGATTCAATATTGTTCTTGACCAATTCTTCGGATTCTATCGAAGGCTTGATAGCCGTATTTTCAGTGAAAGGGTTGTCCGGTTTCGGTGATTTCATAGAAGACTCTGCCTCGAATTTCAGGTTCTCTTGAGGCCCGCCGATATGCTCTTCTTTGTCAATCTTGACGTGAAAAACCGCTTCGGGCCTTTCGGGAAAGGGAATGTTCGGAAGGATTTTGACAAAATAGCTCCACACCAAAAATCCGGTATGGATTAAAATGGAAAGTAAAAAGGCGAGAATTATTCTTCTTCTGATCAGGTTGATCACTTTAAAAGACGCACCCTTTCCTGGGCCTCATGGGCCGCCGTGCTGTTTTTATATTTATCAAGGATTTCGGAATACAACTTCAAAGCATCTGGTTTGCGTTGCAGGCGCTCAAAAATTTTGGCGGCCCGCAATAAACTTTCGGGACAATAATGTCCATCCTCGTAAATGGTCGCCACCAAAATATAAAAT
Organism: Candidatus Omnitrophota bacterium; assembly: GCA_963769315.1. Classification (GTDB taxonomy): domain Bacteria; phylum Omnitrophota; class Gorgyraeia; order Zapsychrales; family Fredricksoniimonadaceae; genus JABDGZ01. Next base: position 24,969 of record CAVYLG010000007.1, on the reverse strand, counting down.
TTAAGCGCTTCATCCAAATTCCCTTGAGAAGCATCGGTGTTGGCTATCTCAAACCTGGCATGCATCGTGATCGTATAGTCATCGGCATTCTCATCCAAAGTTTTCTGAAATTCCTTTTTGGCTTCATCAAACTTCTGGCCATTCTCCAGGCACAAACCATGGCCAATATGCGCACTGCCGGTGAACGCGTTCTTTTGAGTCGATGCTGTCACCAGGTCATAATTCTTAACGGCCTCATCGCAACTCCCAAGACCCCTGAGAGCTTCGGCCTTAAAATAATTGATTTCCAAAAGGTCTTGCGGGGGGAAGCTCTTGTCCGCCTGGGCGGCAATACGCAAAACGTCATTAAATTTCTGCTCTTTTAAATATTGGTTGCAGACCCAAATATAGGTCTTTATCTGCAAGTCATTTTGACCTCCGAGACTAATCAACCGGTCAAAATAGACCTTGGCCTGATCATAATTCTTCTGGGTTAAATAAATGATGGCCATATTCTTAAGGGCCGCGACATAAAACTTCCCTTCCTCCTTATTCTGATCGACTTGGGCATAAGCCGCCAACGCCTGGTCGCTGTTGCCCATAAGCTGCTGATTGAATCCTAATAAAAAATTCGCAGCATTTGATCTCTGGGACGATTGAGGAGTAGCTAAATACCCTTGCAATAATTTAACCGCGTCCTTGGTTTGGTTATTTTTGCCCTCACTGTCAGCCAGGATAAGAAGAACTTGCGCTGCTTGGTCCCCGTTAGGGAATGCTTTTAAATATTCCTGGGCAGAACTGATGGCCCCATTCACATCCCCTGCTTTATCAGCCATCATCACCGCGTCGTACAAAGACTCACTTTTTAAATCGGACTGGTCCTCGATGGCATAGTATTTCAAAAACAGGTCTTCAGACTCTTTAAACCTGCCGGTCTCCTTGCGGGCGTGGGCCTGCCCTAAAAGCGCCGCCTTATAGAAATGGGAATGCGAAAAATTCAAATAGACATTCTCAAAAAAATTAAACGCTTTATCATAATCCCCCAAGCCAAAATAGGCCTGGGCTTTCAAAAAAGAAGTTTCATCGGTATTGTCGATATTTCCGGGAGAATAAGCTTCCAATAAGGCCAAACCGTCCTTAAATTTCTTCTCTCTGATGAGGATATCGGCTTTCTTGATAAAAATCTTGGCCCTCTCCTGGGATTTTAACGCTGGGAAAACCAGCATCTTATCCAACAGTGCATTGGCCTGACCGTATTTTTTCAGCTCAATAGAGGCAAGCACTGCCCTAAGGTGAATTACAAAATAAGTGTCATCATCTTTGATCTGTTTATTCTGCTGCTCGTAAACATTCAATAGCTGTTCATACTGTCCTAAATTAAAATAGGCCAAAAGCAAATTAGCCAAGGCATCTTGGCTAAATCCCAAGCCCGCATATTGGTCAATGACCTGCTGGAACCCTTTGATCGCATCGGCATATTGGCCGGATAAAAATTGGACCTCGGCGATCCTGTAGGTCAAATCTCCCTTAAGGGAATCCTCTTTAGCTAACTGCATTGATTTTGAATAGGCATCCATGGCTTCTTTGTAATGCCCGTTTTGGGTATTAATCCGGCCTATCTCTTTAAATGCCTCCGCAGTATAATCGGCTGCTCCTTCGACTTGTACGACCTTTTGAAAATTATCCAGAGCAGAAGCAGTATCTTCTTTATCCAAATAAGCTTGGGCTGTATAAAAATCAAAAGATTGGAGCATTTGCCCTTTTAACTGTTTTGGGGCATCAATGGATGCAAACTCCTTTAAAGCCTCATCATATTTTTTCTGCTGAATATCAATCTCTCCCAAACGTAATATGCTCACCGGCAATTGTTGCGAATTAGGGTAAAGCCGGTTAAATTGATTAAAAGCATCAACGGCCTTATTGAAATCCTGGGACAGGAAATACCCTTCTGCCAAGGACAAATAAGCTTCCTGCAAAGATGCACTGTGAGGATAATCGGCAATAAACTTTTGGTATTGCAAAATGGCCATGTCATACATGCCTCGCGAAAGCAAACCTTGGGCAAAACCCAGTTGATCAGATTCCTTAACAGATTCTTGGGCGTATACAAACGCTGGGTTTGTCAAGAAAATGATAAAAAACCCGACGATAAAAATAGGCCTGAAATTCATTTATCCGTGCTCTTCCCTAATCGTTGAAAAGGAAATATCCGAAAGATTTGAACGCCCACAGGCATCCAGGGCTTGGATCACATATTTGTGGTAGGTCAATTCATCAGCACGGATAATGACCTGCTGATTGGGGAATAATTTGGAAACTCCTCTAAGCATGAATGCCAGGGAATTGCCGTCATATTCCTTCTGATTGACAAAAAAACGCCCTTCCTTGGTAACATTGATGACTATCTTGCCGGCACTTTGGGCAGACTGGATGGCTGTTTGGGACTTGGGAAGCGTCAAATTCATCTGGACTTCCATCTGGTTAAAAACAGCAATGATCATAAAAAACATCAAGGCCCAAAATGCTATGTCCACCAAAGGGGCCAATTGGATAATCGGCCGTTGCTTTTGGTATTCGGAAATATCAAACTTAAGCATAAATAATCTCCTGTTATTTTTTATTCATCCCCCTTGACGGGGAAGCTTGCCTCGCCTAAGGCGGGGTTGCGTTCTTTCTTATCGATTTTGGATTACTTTAATTATATCTGTGCTATAAGTCTCGATGATATTAGTGATCTGCTGGACTTTCCCCCTAAAATAAGAATACGCCATCAAAGCCGGAATAGCTACAATAAGCCCTGAAGCGGTGGCCACCATGGCCTTGGAAATACCTGCGGCTAAAAGGGCTGTTTTAAGACTGGCCGATTGTATAGGCACCGCTCGAAAGGCCTGGATCAGGCCCAGGACCGTTCCAAGCAACCCTAAAAGAGGCGCAACAGCGACGATATCTGAAAGATAACTGATATTTTGCCAGAGATTGGTCACTTCAACGCGGGCGGTATTTTCCATCGCCTCCCGGGCGGCACTATCCACCGGGTTTCGCCTCTCAAGGCCGGACAGGACAACTTTAGAAATGATCGTATTTTTTTCCTTGCGGCATAAAGTTTGGGCGGCACCAAACTCCCTGCTTTCAAGCTTGCGCATCACATCATCGAAAAGTCTACGGGGCGCCAACTTATTCACATTGAGCATCATAAAATCATAAATAATAAGGGCAACCGCTACCACCGAGAGAAGCCCGATAACAATCATGACTCCCCCTCCGGCCTTTAACGTTTGCCAGAGCGTCATTTCACCGGGCATTTGGCCTGAATCAACAGGAGGTAAATTAGATGCTTGCGCATAGGCAAGGTGATGTCCGTTGAGTAACGATAAAAAAATAAACACGCTGACTGCAACCGGTAGATTATTCATTAAAATCTTCTTTAAATTTATCATCTGCTGACTCCTTCTTTGACCTCCCCCGTCAAGGGTGAGGAATTCTTTACCAAACTATCAATTTCATAAATTAATTCCTTAAATGAATCTTCAACGCTACAACCTTCTGTGTTAATGATGACCTCAGGTATCTGGGGTATTTCATAAGGATCGCTAATTCCGGTAAAATGTGTAATTTGACCTGCTCTGGCCTTTTTATATAACCCCTTGGGGTCACGCCGTTCACATTCTTGTAAAGATGTCGCCACATAAACTTCGATAAAACGACGGCACATCCTACGGACCGCCAATCTGGCATCCTGATAAGGCGAAACAAACGAGGCAATCACAATAACTCCGTTACGTTCTAATAGAGAAGCGATGAAACCAATACGGCGGATATGTTCATCACGGTCTTTCTTGGTAAAACCTGTTGCAGGAAATACGGAGCGTACCACGTCCCCGTCAAGATGCTCAACGCGCAGATTGTTGTCCTTATAAAAACTACACAGTTTCTCTGCCAATGTACTCTTGCCGGCTGCCGGCAAACCGGTAAGCCAGACCACAAACCCTTTAGTATAATTTTTATTAATACTCATTAGAAACCAATACGAACAGACAGGTGTGGATGCACTTCACGTTTATCGCTGGGGGTGTCCCCAAAAGGAAAGCCCAGGTCAAACTCCATGTTCAAATCCGGAGAAACATAGAATCTGATTCCAGGCCCTGCCCCCAACAATGTCCTGTCTTTAGCGGAATTTTCTTGTTCACGTTTATAATCAAATACCCTGCCTTCGTCAATAAACGCAGCAAAAGAAAGCGTATTACGCCAGGTTTCGTCGCGCATCCCCCACACGTACCAATCCTCCGGTATAAAATACAGAGGAATGCGTAACTCTTCTGACAAACTGAAACCACTATCGCCCGACGAATCGCTCTCCGAATAACCACGCACCGAATACATGCCTCCTAAGGACATCTGTTCAAGAGAAGTCAAAGGAACAGGGCTATACTGTCCGTTCACCTGTCCTATAAAGGACATCCCCAAAGGAAGCTTTTGGATGCGTACGGCATTGAGTGTCTCATATACAAAACCGCCTCCGGAGTCGGGGCGGCTGGACAAGGGATCATGAACGGACGAACTTCCCAGAAAATCCGGGATCCCCACATGCACATCTACTCCGCCCGTCGTACGGCCTCCCTGGTCGTTTAACATTATTCTCGGCCCCCCCACCAGGGCACGCGTCCGGTCAAAAGAGAATTTATTTTTTTCCACATCTGTTTTAGAATCCTTTAACTCAAAACGTATGTCACCATCCAACTTCATCATCGCGGTCTGTATAAAATTATGGGTATAGCCCGGAATAAAATTGATCGACTTGCCCTTAACATCGTAGGTCAGCATTTCCTTTTGCAATTTGCTCAGGGCATCAGAAAAATCTACATGAAATACATCGGACGTCCCGGCAACAGGCAATTCATAATGGAGGGCTTCTGCATAAAGAGCTCCTTGCTCTGCTAATGCCAGGGAGGATTGCAAGATATCTCCCCGTCCGGTAAGATTATTATCAGTCAAATGCATGACATATCTGGAATGTCCCGTTAGATCGTTGCCCCGCAAATTGTATTCAAAAGAAGCATGTATCGGAAAGCGATCCTCAACCTTCATCATAACATCCGTCGTACCTGTGATCTCGCCCGGTTGAAGATAGGCCCTGACCATGCGGTCCGGCTGCGCATTGATCTGAGACATCGCATTTTCAAGGTCTTCTATCTTAAAAAAATCACCCGTATTAAGTTTCAGCGCATTACGGAACAACCGCTCGCTGAACCAACGATTCCCCGTCACCGTAACATTCCCCACACGCACCTCAAGAATATCAATCGTCACAATACCATCAAGTACCTTCTGAACAGGAAGATAGGCATAACTGTTCACATAACCGTGCCTTTGATAATAGGCCGTCACATGGTCTGCAAAATCCTGCAAATCCTGAAAAGTCAACATCTGACCTTCAAGCTTGTAGGCGTCCAAAGCGGCGAGAAGAAGTTTTTCAGACGGAAAGAGGATGTGGCCTCTAAGAACAACCTTTCTAACTAAAAACTTCGGCCCCCCTGATATGACTGTCTTTTTCTTTTCTTTTTTTTCAACTTCGGGCTGCTGCGGCAGCTGAGTGGGAGGTGCCTGCATTTCTTTTAAAGGATTAGTCTGTGAGGTGAGCGCCCGTTGAGCACTTTCACTGACAACGTTCTGGGCAACCGCAATAAAAGGAAATATCCCTATGAATAACAGAACCAATAGAAGTATTTTCATCTCAAGCTTCAAAAAATTACTCCCTTAAGAAACCACTTAAATCCCATCCTATATTTCAATTGCTCGGTCTATTCTTTAATATTTTACTATCATTCTTATACATAGGAACTATTAATTCATTTTTTTAATAACATTCCCCTAATATAAAAAATAGGGGTGTATCCTATTTAATTAATAGAAGACGTCCCTATTTTTTTTATCAAACTGACATTATTTAAGGGAAGGTTCGATAAAATCAGGGACATAACGGACCATGCGGTATATCCACTGCCTGCGGCCAAAACTTTCCGGATGCAAGGAATTAGACGCATCCTGGATTTCCGGATGGTAATATTCCCAAACAATTTCTTTCTCGGGGGTCAGCTCAAAAACATGGCCCTCTTCTGCCTCGGTCACCAGGACATTGCCATTGGGCAATTTTTGCACATAACCTTGAGACAGGGTAAAAAACCCCGGGGCACGGTACTGCCAGACGATTTTCATTGCCACGGGGTCAAGTTCCAGCACCCGCGACCAACCGCGGTAACGTCCATTGTCAAAAATCAAAATCCGTCCATTGGATAACATGGTCGGAGAATGCTGACCTTCAAGGCCATCGGGGATATCATTGGCAATGCACTTGAAAACAACTTCCTTGGTATCTTGGTCCAGGATAAAGACCATGCTGCCATGGCGAAAGCTGATAAGCCAGTTGCCCTCCCTAAACCGCCGGTCCCTTAAACCCAATTCTGTCTTTGGCAAGAACTGGAAAGAATTTAAACGGTAATAATCATAATTGCCGCCCCAGGGAGTTTTATTCTTACGCCCCCGGGGTTCCGGCAAAAAGAAAATTTTGGGACGGTCGATTTCAAGCAAACGGTGGAATTTCTGAAGGTATGCTAAGTTTTCCCATGTAGAGTAACGGTATAATTCACGACCATCAAAGTCAAACTCGACGATCACGCAAAAATCAACATGGCGGCCCTTATACTCATGCATTTCCTTAGTCAACGTAATGATTGTATTTCTGGAAGTTAAAACAATGTCATGATGGATGGGAAAATTCTGTTCCCAAACAATTTCATCATTCCACGTATACATCCCCCATTTGCGTGATTCATAATATTCCTGCGCCACGTACCGGCCGTCCGGCAACAGCACCCCCAAATAACGCGACTTCCATTTCTTTAATACCTTGCCTTTTAAATCAATCAACTGCCCGTCAAAAAGATTGTATCCGGGGGAGATTTCATTCTGGAGGCGAATATGGGCGCCGGACAAAGCAGGGTCGAAACGCGGGCTTTCCAGTTCTTTTAATTTTAATTGGACAAGATCAGAAAATGACATTTTATTTCCTAAGCAACGGATCAATCAAGTCCGACGGATAACGGGTCAAACGGTAAATTTCCTGACGCAACCCCCACTTTTCTTTGTCGGTTGAATTCTTGGCATTTTGCTGGTCGGGATGATAAAACTCCCAAACGATCTTTTTATCAGGCGTTAATTCAAACACATGGCCCTTCTCAGCCTCGGTGATAAGCATATTGCCATTAGGAAGGACTTGCACAAACCCCTGGGACAATGAATAAAAATCCTTATCACGGTATTCCCATAAAACCTTTAATGTCACGGGGTCTAATTCAATGATACGCGACCATTTACGGTAACGGCCATTGTCCAAAAGCACAATATTGCCGTCTGCCAACATCACCGGCGAATGCGGCCCCTCTAAACGGTCCTTGACTTGATCGTAAATAGCGTACCAAAGCACTTTCTTAGTGTCTTTGTCTAAAATAAACACCATGCTGCCATGACGGAAACTGATCAGCCAATTGCCCGGCTGAAAAGCCGGATGCATGCCTTCACGGTCATTGGGAGGTATTATCGTCAATGTGTTTAGATGATAATAGTCATAATTACCGCCAAAAATACTTTGCTCCATACGGTCTTCCTTAGGGATAGGGAAATTGGCAGGCATGTCTAATATAAGTTTGCGGTGAAATTGTTGGAATTCTTTCAAATGGTCCCAAAATGAAAACCGGGTAAGCAAATTACCGCCTTTGTCAAATTCCAGGATCACGTCAAACTCGACCTTGCGGCCATTGTACTCGTGGACTTCCTTGGTAAAGGTGATGACGGTATTTTGCGGAGTCAGCACAAGCTCATGGTGAATGGGAAAATGTTTTTCCCAAATAACTTTATCGTCCCAGGTGTACCGGCCCCAAACAGGCGCCTCATAATATTTTTGGGCATAATAGTCCCCGTTTTTGTCAATAACCCCCAAATAAATACTCGACCATTTCTTGATAAAGCGGCCTTGATTGTCAATCAATTTGCCTTCGTAAAGGTTATAGCCCGGACTGACACGGGCCGCGTCAATCGTATGTGCGCCCGAAAGCGCCGGGTCAAATTTGGGAATAGCAGGTTCATAAACAACCCTGTAAATTAAGAATCCTGTGCCGCCTAAAATAAGCAAAATACCGAGGATTAATAAAAATCTATACTTGCGCCATAAAAAGACTATCCCCTTTCCTATAATATTACGGAAGAAATGGATTACAAATGCGGAGGCAAAAGCAAAAATAGTGCCTATGGTGGCGAGAATTGAACTGATTAAGTATCCCCCTGACCCGGGGTCAATATAGGCCCACGCATTATGGGGGAAAAAGAGAAGAGACGCGATTAACAAAACAAAAATACAAATCATCCCGTTTATTTTATCTATAAAAAAAGCAGTAGCAAAGCTTTTTTAAATTGATTAATAAATTTTGAAATATAGAATACACTTATGTTTGTTTTTCGTTTATTCATATTCACCTTAGGATTATCAATACTGTGCTTCAGGGCCCAAGCCCAGGATGAGACTGCGGCGCAACTTTTGCAAAGCGTGCAATCATCTCTGGTGGAAGTAAGAGCCGTTGATTCCAAGACCTTCAACGAAAGCAACAATCATACAGCAATCGCCACCTACCATTCCCAAGGAGCCGGTGTCATCCTCGATTCCTACGGGACCATCGTCACGAATACCCACATCATTGCCCATGCCGGCCGTATCCTGGTGGGTTTATCCGACGGCACAATTTGGGAAGCCAAGCTCGTTCATTCCAGTGAAGCCGATTTTAGTTTCATCAAAATTAATCCTCCCTATCCGCTTCGGGCAATCACCTGGGCCGACTCGTCACTTGCCCAAGTCGGGACTCCCATTATTGCCCTGAGCAATGCCGACGAAGACCATCCGCATATCCTGGGAGGTGAAATCACCAACCTGATAAACGGCGTCTCATCCAACAACGTAGAGGTTTTCGAATTAAACCTTAATCTTTATCATGGGGACAGCGGCGGCCCGCTTTTGGACAATCAGGGCCATTTGTTAGGATTAATTATGGGCAAGCAAACAGACCAGGACAATAAAAGTTATGCCATTTCTTCCAATAAGATCCAGCAGGAATATATGCGATACCAGCAAAACTTGCCTGGTTAAAAAATAGGTAGGGTCAGATAAATAAAGGTGACGGACACTTTTATTTTGATTTTGTCAAATTATGAATAAAAGTGTCCGTCACCTTTATTTAAAAAATGGTAAGCCCCTGCCGCCTATTGCCCATACATGACTCTTAACTGCTCAGTGGTGGGGATTTGTCCATAATACTCGCCTTGCGGCCCTACAAATCCGTTCCCTGATCTTTTAAGCACAACTGCTGTATATCCCCCGTTGTTATTGGGAACATTAATAGTAACTGTGTCTCCGGAATAGGTGGCCGATGGGGGAGTTTGAGCAACAACAACCGGTGACGGCTGGGCAACAACGACCGGTGCCGGCGGCTCAGGTTTTTGAATTTGTGATCCTACCGCTGCTCCGGCGGTAGCACCCACCACTCCTCCGATTAACATCCCGGCTGCGGTATCATGACTTTGATGGCCTATGACACCACCGGCGACTGCGCCAAGTACGCCGCCGGTAGTTGCCCCTTCACCCTCATTGTTATATGGATTGTAGCAGCCGGAAATGGCAGCCATGAAAGCAATCATGGTCAATGAATAGAAACATTTTTTCATTTTAACGCTCCTTACTGATTCTTCTAACTTGATAAAATCTTATTTTTGATAATTATAGCAGGTATTAAATTTATTTCACCTCCAATTTTTGCATTTCTTTCAACCAGTCTTCCCAAGAAACATTGGTCGTCCTCCCGGTTGTTTGACAAACCTTATTAACGCAAACTGTTACCGGTTGGAAACCGGGATCTATGGATGCCAGACAGTCATCCAAAGTTTTAGAAAGGTCTTTAGCATACTTTTTATTGATAGCTTTCCAATATAAGCAATTCTCCACACCTGCCGTGCAATCACTATCTACAGCACACACCCTCCATCCTGCAGGGATCCCCTGCCAGTCAGATCTTGAATCTGCGTTATCCGAATTTCCCATGGCCTTTTGAAAATCATTAGCTGAAAAACCCTCCTTGGGGAGAAAGAAAAAAAATATAAAGATTAATACTACGCAGTTTAGACAGGTTGCTCGCTTGTCCACGATCCCCCCTCTTTCAACGGATTAATACAAATAAACCCACAAGTAAGATTATCCCTGAAACTATTTTCTTAAATAAAATCTCCGGAATTCTACGAAACATCCATACCCCCACTTCGGTACCGATCAAAACGCCCACTGAAGCAATGCCAATTAACGGCCAAATATTTAAAATCTGCCTTCCCTGTATTACTAAATAAACAGGCATCCTGACTATATCAACAGCAAGGGCAATCCCCGTAGTCGTTGCAATAAATTCTTTTCCTTGAAGATCAAAACCAAACATGGCCGCAGAACGAATGCCGCCTTGATTGCCCACAAGCCCCCCAAACAATCCGGATAATGCCCCCGTAAACCAGGCCATAGGACCACTAAATCGCATTTTCTCTGATAATCCCTGTTAATCCTGTCCCCCCGGCAAAAACCAACAAACATCCGAATATAATTGTCAGAATAACATTCTGAAAAATATTATGAAATAAAGCCCCTACCAGGCCTCCTATGGCGCTGGTGACCCCAAAACTAAAAAGGACTTTTTTGTTAATATATTTCTTCCACTTCCAAAAGCGAAAGGCTGTCCCCAAAAAATGGGCTATGGAAACCCCTGCAACGGCAAGACTGGTGCCGACTTTAAATGCTAGAACAGGAGTCAATAAACTTCCTATGCCAAATCCGGCAATGGATGCTATCCCCCCGGCCAAAACAGCCACAAAAACTAAAATAAAATTAAAGATAATCATTTCTTATGCCTCCTAAGCTTTACCGATAACAATATTCTATAACATAAAAAGAAAACCACCGCAATTTTCTTAAATTAACGACAAATATTCTGTATTTTTTCCCCTAAGGAAACGCTTAAGGATTACGTTTACGTATTTTTACCTATTTTTCTGCGTGTTCTCCCCTATTGCTTTTATTTATTTATGATATATAATTTTCCCCAAATAATTTTATTATAGAGGGCACCGGCGTCCTCTTGAAATCAAAGGCGATGAAGCCTCTATTGTTTGGTTATCACCTGCCTCACGGCAGACAAGAAGCTAAGCAGCGGGGCTTCTTTTTTTTAATTTCTAAGGAGGAAGAATATATATGGGAACCAATCAAATCAATACGGGAGATACGGCATGGGTGCTCATATCGGCGGCGTTAGTGCTCCTGATGACCCCGGCTTTGGGATTTTTTTACGGAGGTATGGTACGTCGCAAAAATGTCCTTGGGTTTTGATGCAATGCATGACCTGTTTGGCTTTAATCAGCATCCTTTGGGGAATTTATGGTTATAGTCTGGCCTTCAGCAGTGGTAATTGGCTGGTGGGCGGTTTGGACAATATTATGTTAAAAGGTGTGGGTGCTGATCCAAATCCTAATTATGCATCCACTATTCCTCAGGCGGCCTTTATGATCTTCCAGTGTATGTTTGCGGTCATCACCCCCGCGATTATTATCGGTGCTTATGCGGAACGCGTAAAATTCTCAGCATTTATGCTTTTTACGGCTTTATGGCTCACCTTTGTTTATTGCCCCATAGCACACATGGCCTGGGGAGTCGGCGGGCTTTTCCGCGGTTGGGGAATCCTGGATTTTGCCGGCGGGACCGTCGTTGAAATCAATTGCGGTGTGGCAGGATTAGTAACCGCATTATATTTGGGAAGACGCATCGGAATTTCACGTCCCAGCCTGCATAATATTCCTTTTGTGGTTTTAGGGGCGGCTCTATTATGGTTCGGCTGGTTTGGGTTTAATGCAGGTTCGGCATTAGCCTGTAATGCGGTTGCGGTCAACGCTTTCTTGACGACCAACATAGCAGCATCATCAGCTATGATTGGCTGGGCGGCCGTAGAATGGTTTTTGACGGGCAAGCCCACTTTGTTTGGGTCCCTGACGGGTGCCGTGGCGGGGTTGGTTGCCATCACACCGGCAGCAGGCTTTGTGGATTTTACCGGTGCCCTCATTATTGGCTTAGTTGTGAGTGTCTTAAGCTTTTTTGCTGTAGGAGCCCTTAAGCAAAAGTTGGCCTATGATGATTCTCTGGATGCCTTTGGCGTTCATGGGGTGGGAGGTTTTTGGGGAATGTTGGCTACGGGCCTTCTGGCGACTAAATTGGTCAATCCGTCCGCCGCCAATGGTCTTATTTTAGGCAATCCCGCACAGTTTTTTATTGAGCTTAAATGTGCCGTTATTACCGTCATTTACTGTGCCGTGATGACGTGGTTGGTTTGTATGGTTGTTAATCGTATTATCCGTATGCGTGTAAGCCCTGAGCAAGAGATTTTGGGCTTGGATTTAAGCCAGCATCATGAAAGAGCGTATACCATTTTAGATTAAGGAGATGTGCCATGAAATTAGTCATAGCTATTATCCAACCGCATAAACTGGAAGATGTTAAAAAGGAGTTGTATGCTGCCCAAGTCAACCTCATCACTGTTTCGGAAGTTTTGGGACACGGACGGCAGATCGGAGTGGATGAGTTTTATCGCGGGGTACGCGAAACCGGGAATTTGCTGAGAAAAATACGGCTGGAAATCGCCGTCAACGAAAATTTTGTCGAGCCGACCATCAAAGCCATCCTTAAGGGAGCGCATACCAACAGGATCGGTGACGGCAAAATTTTCGTCGTGGACCTGCTCCGTTGCATCCGTATCCGTACCGGCGAAGAAGGTCCGGCAGCAATTGGATAGGTTTTAGAAATAAAGGTGACGGACACATTTATTTTGATTTTGTCAAATTATGAATAAATGTGTCCGTCACCTTTATTTTGGCCGTAATAAAAACTACACTGTTGGCCCAGCGTTGATCTCAAGGTCATCGTAGCGCATCAAGCGATAAATTAAGACGGACAGCAACCAGGCGCACAGAAAGATCCCGATGATAAAAAAGCCGATGGTATTGAAATTATCATTCAAACTGCTAATGAACCCCCAAAAAGAACCTTTAAGTGAAAGCTGGTCTCCCAATAGTCCAAGAGATTCAATACCGGCCACAACAAGCGCCACAACGACGGACACTCCCGTAATGGTCAAGTTGTAATATAGCTTGCGGATCGGTGTTAAAAAGGCCCACCTGTAGGCCCCCAGCATAAGTACACCATCTGTCGTATCGACCAGGGTCATGCCAACCGTAAAGAGGGCCGGAAAAACCATGATCGACCAGATATGGAGACCTTTGGCTGCCTGAGTTGCGGCAATTCCAAGCACAGCCACCTCCGTGGAAGTATCGAAACCCAAACCAAACAAAAATCCAATGGGAAGCATCTGCCAACTGGAACGGATCATTCCAAATAAGTGACGGAATATCCGGGATAAAAAACCTCGCTTGGACATTAGCGCGTTAAGGTCTTCATCAAAGTACTCCCCCGTATCCTTCACCCGTTTGAAGGTCTTATAGATTTGAAAAAATATAATGACATTAATCAAACTGAGGATCAGTAAAAAACCGGCAGAAACACACGTGCCGATGATATTACCAACGGAAGAAAGGAAGTTAAATTTATCCTTGAATGCTCCGGCAGTAGCGGCCACAGCGGCCGAAGCCAAAAGCACGACCAAGGAATGCCCCAAAGAGAAAAAAAAGCCAACATCGACAGGACGCTTGCTCTCTTGCATCAACTTGCGTGTAACATTGTCGATGGCCGCAATGTGATCGGCATCGACTGCATGACGCAGTCCCAAGGTATAGGCCAAAAATGCCGAACCAAGCAACACGGGGTAACCGGAAAACTCATAGAATGCCCATATCCAGATAATAGCAGTTGCCGTAAGGATAATCGCATAGGTAACAATAATACGACTACGAACGCTGGTGCGATCAACGACCGGTATATGCATTAATTAACTCCTTTTAGAATGTATAAACAAAAGTTACTACAATAGAATCGTTTGCGTCTGTATTTGTCCCCATCAAAGCCCTCTGAATATAATCACATGAATTTTGATAGTATAGTGCAAAAGGTGGGGAAAATAAATAAGATATATAATAAAGGTGACGGACGCTTTTATTTTGATTTTATCAAATTATAAATAAAAGTGTCCGTCACCTTTATTACAAGATTTATCCAGCACCTAACGTCTATTCAAGATATTAATGAACATAATTACTGGACTGTAAAGAAAATCTTATAATTAGGATAAATCAAATAATAAAAATTCACTGTCCTTCAGTGTTTTAATGGCAAGGGCAGACTCATTTTCAACAGCTACGGCATCAGAATCATTTAACTCTTGTTCATTAACAACCACATGACCTGTAATCATTTGCAGCCAAACACCACGTTTGGGTTTAATTCTGTAAGAATGCCTCCCCCCGGCTTTAAAACGTCCTAAAAAAATTTGCGCATCCTGCTGTAATGATATCGTTTCAGAGCCCTTATTATCACTTGCGATTAGCAGTAAACCGTCTTTAAAAGATTTTCGTATGGTTGTCTGCTGATACGCCGGTGCAATCCCGCGCTTATTGGGTAGTATCCAAATCTGGAAAAAATGAACCGTCTTTTTAGGGTCTGCATTAAATTCACTATGCGTCACCCCGGTACCCGCACTCATTTTCTGAATATCACCGGTAATAATATTTTCCTGATGCCCCATGTTGTCTTTATGCGCCAAAGTGCCGTCTAAAACATACGTAATAATTTCCATGTCTTGATGGGGGTGAGAACCAAAGCCCCCGCCCCCAGCGACATAGTCTTCATTAATCACTCGTAAAATGCGAAAACCCATATATGCCGGATCATGATAATCAGCAAAAGAAAACGTGTGGTAACTCTTAAGCCACCCATGATCCGTGAAGCCACGATTATCTGCTCGACGAATTTTAATTGCCATAGCTCTGCAAAGCCTCCTATTACTTTAATTAAGACTTAAGCTTAACCACTGTAGCAGCCAAATCTCTCCCTATTTTCAATATCGAATTTTGTAATGTCTCATCTTTAAGTGTCCCATCATTATTAAAAGCTTCATGCACTTTACCAACTGCTATATGATTAGGTAAAACCAAAACACCTAAATTACTCAAAACGGCCCGAATATGGGCTAAACTCTGCAAACCACCCATAGCACCGGGTGAGGCTGACATCACTGAAGCCACCTTCCCCCTTAACGCAGCCAAAGGCGGCTCATCTTTGCCTTCAGGCCTGGAGATCCAGTCAATGGTGTTCTTTAAAACGGCGCTTATAGAACTATTGTATTCTGGTGATGAAATTAAAAAACCGTCTGATTCAATCATTAATCTTTTAAGCTTCTTGGCATTTTCGGGAAGGCCATTGACCTGTTCCAAATCTCCGTCGTAAATTGGCATGGGGTAATCTTTTAAATCAATAACAGTAACTAACGCACCAAAACCTTGAGCCCCTGAAGCCGCCACCTTAATCAATTTCTTATTAAATGAATCTTTTCGCAAGCTCCCTGCAAAAGCAATAATTTTTACGTTCTTCATTTCAATCTCCTGTTATGTGATGAGAAACTTCCTCCATTTCATGAATATCTTTAAGGTTGATATGGACCATTTTTTCATGCCATTGAATGATGTCCCTAAAACGCTTATTGAAAACGATATCATCAGAGGTGTATATATGCCTGGCCATAATGGGCTGACTAAATGCTTCATCCTTACCTGTCAACGATGCCAGAATGCCCACCTGAGCTTCCCGCATCGCGTGTGCATCCAAGCTGAACAACGGGCTGTCTTTATTGATATGATGGCGGATCGTCCAGCTTAAAGAAAACAGCGGTGTATGGTCGCGCTCTAATTTAAGGTCATAAAATTTACGTGAATGTTCTCCTTCCGCGCTGGTTTCATTTTTAGTCAGGGTCAACCCCATATGCGCTTCAACAACCTGATTTAAACGTACATTAGCGACTCTAAAGGATAAAGACCGCTGGCCATTGTGAGTTCCTATGATTGCTTTATTGCTAAAGATCACTCTAGCCGTCGGGCGTGAAAACCTTGCATAGAACAAGCCCGTGATCACAGCTAGAATCAGGATTCCCACAAGTGCCTGAAGTGTCATTAACACATATGTAAACCATCCGGAAGGTTGTATACGGCCATAATCAACTGCGCTTGACGTTTCCACACTTAAGAAAAAACATTCTTTAAACCGTTCAAATCCAACGGTATGACTTGCAACAGGCTGAACGTCCAGCAAGAAATACAAGGCGCCAAAAGTAACGTTCACCATTAGATATATGACTAAGACATGGATAAAAAACTTAGGCCATGACAAAGCAAAAGAATAGTGATAGAGATCCCTGAGACGACCTCGACGTTCCTGGATCCCATGAACATTCATATTGCCGTCTCTGTTTATCAGGGACCGAAGTTGGTTTACTTGTGAATGATAAGAAGGGTTCATGCCGTTATGCTATAAAAATTAATGGGGAAATGCAATATAATAAAGGTGCCGTCACCTTTATTCAATTACGTTCAAATTATATACATGGTTCAATATTAAGTAAAGAATTCTGCCATCACGTCAGGGGAAAACAAAACCCCTGAAATTTTCTTCGTCACAGTGGTTTTGTTCTGCAAGATTTAATGTCTAAAAGCACTTATTTATTTTGTGACGCAGCGTCGGCTTCGGCTATTTTACTGTATTTCTCAGGATCACTATTAAAAGTACTCTTGCATCCCGGACAACACAAATTGTGCACCTTACCATTATATTCCACCTTAAAGGCCGGCCCCATTACTCCAACCTCCTTGCCGGATACCGGACAATGTTTATTCCCAACTTCCACGGCTTTCGTCGCTGTTTGTGATGTCGAAGGCGTTTGCTGAGCAATAGTCAACCCCATTGTCAAAAAAATAACCCCCAATGTTAATGTTGTAATTTTGTTCATGTCTGTCTCCTTGTTGATAATAATTATTTAAGTTTCCCTTTTAATTCAAAATTGGCTTTCCAGATATAGTAAATAGCCGGATACACTAAAAGCCCTAATAAAAATGACGTTACTAGCCCTCCGACCATAGGTGCTGCAATGCGCTTCATCACATCGGCGCCTGCGCCATTAGACCACATGATCGGCAACAAACCGACAAAGGCGGCCATGACCGTCATCAATTTGGGACGTAATCGGCGTACGGAACCTTGAATAATCGCATCCTTCAAATCCTTAACGGTATTCATGCGATTTTCTTGTACTGCCTGTTTATACGCCAATTCCATAAATAACAAAAGCAGTACTCCTGTTTCAGCATCAAGCCCCATAAGTGCGATCATTCCCACCCACACTGCGATAGAAATATTAAACCCCATCGCCCAAAGAAGCCACACGGCACCAATCAATGAAAACGGTACTGATAAAAGCACAATACCTGTTTGCACCATGGATTTTGTATTCATATACAATAAAAATGCGATGATAAACAACGTTAATGGTAAAACTAGCTTCAACCGTTCACGAACACGGAGCATATTCTCATACTGACCGCTCCAAAGCAGGCCGTAACCTTGAGGCAGATGTATTTTTTCTTCCACGAGCTTTTTCGCCTCATCAACATAGCTGCCTATGTCACGTCCTGCCACATCCACATAGACATAACCCGCCAACAAGCCATTTTCATTACGGATCATCGACGGTCCTGTACGCAGAACAATGCCAGCAATCTGTCCTAATGGAATTTGCGCTCCGGACGGTGTAGTAACTAAAACATGTTTTAATTTTTCCACACTATCCCGTAATTCACCGGGATAACGGACATTGACAGAATAACGCTCCTGCCCTTCAACCGTTTCAGTCACATCTTCCCCTCCAATGGCTGAAGAAATGGTCATTTGGGCATCATGGATGGAAAGACCATACCGGGACAGCTGATTACGCTTTAGGTCAAAATCCAGGAAATATCCTCCGGCGGTACGTTCAGCATAAACGCTTCTGGTACCGGGAATATTTCTGATAACCCCCTCGAGTTGGATTCCGATACGTTCAATTTCATTAATATCAGAACCCAAAACTTTAATGCCAATAGGGGTCCTAACCCCCGTTGATAACATGTCGATACGGTTCTTAATCGGCATGGTCCAGGCATTTGTAGTTCCGGGAATCTGTAACTTTTTATCTAATTGCTGAATCAATTCCTGGTGCGAGATATGATCAGGCCAAAAGACCTTAAATGGACCTTGCATAAATTCCGGTATAACGGAATACCAACGATGGACCTTAGGCCAATCACTTTCCGGCTCTAAGAGCACCACAGTTTCCATCATCGAAAGCGGCGCCGGATCTGTTGAGCTTTCCATCCGTCCCGCCTTGCCCCAAACCCGTTCTACTTCTGGAAAACTTTTAATCAGCCTGTCTTGAAGTTGCAATAATTTCTTAGCTTCAGGCACCGAAATACCCGGCATGGTAATGGGCATATACAAAATACTACCCTCCCATAAAGGCGGCATAAACTCTGAACCTAATTTTAGATAAATAGGCACAGTTGCCAACATTAAAACAACAGCTGTGGCAATCACCCATTTTGGATAGCGTAAAACAAACCGGCAGACAGGATCATATACTTTAAAGAGCAAGCGGCTAACCGGATGTTTTTCTTCCGGGTAATATTTACCGACCAATAAAGCATTCATCATTTTTGAACGGTAAGGTTTGACCCTCAAAAGCAACATACGCAGCGCCGGATTGAGAGTCACCACTAAAACAGCGGCAATGGCCATGGCAAAAGTTTTCGACCAGGCCAATGGTTTGAATAAACGCCCTTCCTGATCAACCAGGGTAAAAATTGGCAAGAAAGAAACTGCAATGACCAAAAGCGAAAAGAATACCGCTGGCCCAACTTCTTTGAGCGCTTTAATACAAACTTGCCGGTAATCTTCTTTGCGGCCCCCTGCTTCCCAATATTCCAAATGCTTATATACATTTTCCATCTGTACAATGGCCCCATCAACCAGAACACCAATGGAAATGGCTATCCCGGCCAAGGACATGATATTTGATGTCAACTTCATGCCGAGCAGAGGGATAAAGGCCAATATGACCGCCACTGGGATGGTGATGATCGGGATAAAGGCCGAGGGGAAATGCCAAAGGAAAAATAAGATCACCAAGCTCACGATAATCATTTCTTCAGTCAGCTGATGCCTTAAATTCTCAATGGCCCTTAAAATCAATTCGGAACGATCATAGGTGACCTTGATCTCGACGCCTTCGGGTAAGGAAGATTGAATTTCTTTCATCTTTTCTTTGACCCTGGTTATGACATTCAAGGCATTTTCCCCGAAACGCATAACAATGGTCCCGCCTACTACGTCTCCTTGACCATCCAAGTCAGATAACCCCCGGCGTAATTCCGGCCCTGTGCCTACAGTTGCGACATTCTTCACCAAAATCGGGGTGCCGTTTGAATCTACATTAACAACAATGTTTTCTAAGTCTTTTATAGACTTCACATAACCATGACCTCGTACCATGTATTCCGCACCGCTAAATTCCATAAGCCCGCCGCCGGACTCTTCATTACCGTTTTTAACGGCATCAATAAGTTTGGTGATTGGGATGTTATAAACCAATAGTTTATTGGGGTCAGCGGTGATTTGATATTGCTTAACAAAGCCTCCTAAAGAAGCAACTTCAGCTACTCCAGGTACGCTTTGAAGGTAATAACGCAAATACCAATCCTGATAACTACGTAACTGCTGCAAATTATGCTTGCCAGTCTTATCGACCAGCACATACTGATAAACCCAACCTACACCTGTGGCATCAGGCCCCAATTCTGTCTTTACGCCTTCAGGAAGGCGCGGAATAATTTTGCTTAAATACTCCAGCACCCGGCTACGGGCCCAATAAATGTCCGTGCCGTCTTTGAAAATGACATATACATAAGAAAACCCGAAATCAGAAAAACCGCGTATCGCCTTGACCCCGGGAACCCCTAGAAGAGAAGAAACTATCGGATAAGTGACCTGATCTTCAATAATATCCGGACTGCGGTCCCATCGTGAATAAATAATGACCTGTGAATCAGAAAGGTCAGGGATAGCATCCAAGGGAATATTCTGTATTGACCAGATGGCTGCAATCAAAGAAACCGCCACACAAAGAAGCACTAAATATTTATTTTGGGCTGAAAAGCCAATCAGCCGTTCTATCCAGCCTTCTTTCTTTTCTATATTATTATTCATGGGATTCCCCCTGCTCTAAGCCCGCCTGCACCCTGCTTTCAGAATCCAAAAGGAAGTTACCGCTGACTACAATGCGCTCACCTTCCTTCAAACCTGACTTGACTTCAAAACCATCATCGGTTTCCCAGCCGGTTTGAATTTCACGCGGTTCAAAAGAATTTCCAGACCTGCAAACAAAAACAATCTTACGCAAACCAGTGTCCATGACCGCTTGGCGGGATACTAAAATGGCATTACCTAATTTTACGGGAATTGTAATGTCAACCAGCATATTAGCGGCCAGCTGTTGACTTACATCAGCTAATTCGATGAGTGTGGTAACTGATCGGCTGGTCGGGTCAATAAATCCTCCGACAGAACGAATGACACCTTTAATTTTTTCGTGTAAAGCCGGAATATTTGCTTCTACTTCCTGGCCTTCCCTAATAGAACTATAATCCTGTTCAAAAATCTGGGCCGTAACCCAATAACTGCGCCTGTCATTAAACATCAACAACTCTGGCTGTTTCCATATTTCAGACCAGGAAACTTTCTGTAATTTCCCAATCTCAGCATCATTTAATCCCAATTTAAGTAATTTGTCCTTTGCTTCCAACAAACGTGTTTGTAAATCCCGATACGATTCCCAAGTACTTCTGCTGTTGCGTATATTTTTATAATCCCTAAAAACCATCACAAACGCCACATAGGCATCAATAAATTCACTCTGAATTTTATAGAGCTCAGCATCAGAAGAAGTAGTGCCATAAGTGCGTATTATCTTTACCACTGGTTTCACTTCGACAATTTGCGTACGCAGACCAATTAATTCTTGCCTTTGGGCTGACACAGAGATCGTCGTGTAACCTTCTACCGCAGATTTTTGTTGTTGCGGCGCATCCACCTTCTTGACTAAATCCATGCCGCAAATAGGGCAACGACCTGGATGGTCGTATAGGATCTGTGGATGCATCGGGCAATAATATAAATCATGATGCCCCTGCCTTACCAAGGTCTCTTTAAATATATAATGCTGCCTAATAAACATCCCGATTCCAAGGGCTATAGCAGCAATGATAACAATCAGAACAATATTTTTGGTTTTCATAAAATTTCCTTTAATTTAAGGTAATAAAACAAACCCCTTTATGGCACATGCAAGAAAGGGCAACACCTGTAATTACAAGGAAATTAAACTCGTAGATTGAAGGTTCTAAGGTAAAGCGGAGTAAGACTTATACCCAGAGGCGGTCCTCCGGGCGGATAGGCTAATAATAATGATTGTGTTAAGGCTATCTGGTGATTATTTAAAAAAACAGATACCGGGAAAGAATCGGCTGAAACAACGGGTGAAGAAATCGTTGGGACGTGAGAAAATTCAGCACTTGTTAATTGCTGCTGACACGTTCCTGCCGGATTGGAAGAATGGTCGTTAGAATTTTGATCATGACAATGACTGCACATGGCCGCTTTATGGAAATGTGCCATCACAACTGGCGCAATGCAACAGCATATGACTGTTGCAACTCCTAAAGATACGGTCAACAAAGAAGCGATGAATAGTTTTAATACTTTTTTCATCTGTAACACATCTTTCTCATTAACCAATAAAAAAACCAACATATTAAGTATACAATTTTCCAGCATTTTCGCAATAAGTACTAATACGTAATACTTAGGAAGGCTCTTTATAGGTTCAAGGGTCTAATGCAACACTTTTAATCTGCTAGAATAGCAGAAGAAAGGAGTTGCAGATGGCTAAATATCAAAGACTTAACGTTTTAGAACGAGAGGAAATCTCTCGAAAAATCGCCATAGGTACTAGCCTACGCGAAGTAGCAAAAGCTCTCCTAAGACATCCAAGCACAATCACTCGTGAAGTTAATCGATGTGTTGTTGATCGAAAATATTATCGCGCTTTTTTTGCTCAACAAAGAAGTAATAAGATTCTTCGCCAGCATCATAAGACCCGTAAACTTGATAGGAATCCAACACTACGCAAAGAAGTGTTACTTTATTTAAACAGGAAGTGGTCACCAGAACAAATTGCTAAAAGGCTGCTTATCTTGTATCCTGACGATATGGATATGCGAGTCTCACATGAAACAATCTATTCTTATCTCTATGTTCTGCCACGTGGTGAATTAAAACGTGAATTGGCTTCTTGTTTAAGGCGAGGCCATGAGAATAGGTATAAGAACAGATCAGACCGTCGGAAGAGTTGGCCAATTCAAGATTATTTAAGTATTGAGGAGCGTCCCAAAGAAGTTGCAGACCGTGTTATTCCTGGGCATTGGGAGGGAGATATGCTTATGGGAGGTCGCCATGCATCAGCAATCGGAACCCTCGTTGAGAGGACAACGCGCATGACATTCTTGGTTAAGTTAGAGAATAAATATGCCCGGACTGTACGCAAAGCGTATGCGCAAGAGTTCCATCAACTGCCCGAGGGATTAAGAAAGACATTAACCTATGACCAGGGCCATGAAATGGCAGAACACAGACTTTTTACTAAACAGACAAATATAGAAGTATACTTCGCGCATCCTAGCTCGCCTTGGGAAAGAGGGACAAATGAGAATACCAACATGTTATTACGACAATATTTTCCTAAAGGAACTGATCTGTCCAAATTTACCAAAGCCCAGCTTAAAGAAGTACAGAATGAGTTAAATGACCGCCCACGCAAGGCATTAGGATGGCGGACGCCTCATGAAAAATTCTCGGAATTGTTGCGTTAGAAACTTGAATGTACCTTATTTTTTGATAGAATGTAGATTATTAAATAGGGCGTTGTCCTCTATTTTTGTCAGTAAACTTTAAGGAGGAAAATATTATGGAAAATAAAGATTTAGGCACAACAAGTACAGGGATTCAACCTAATGTGGCAGGTTTGCTGAGCTATTTATTAGGATGGGTTACAGGACTTATTTTCTTTCTTATCGAGAAAGACAATAAATTTGTGCGTTTTCATGCCATGCAGTCCATCATAGTGTTTGGAGGCTTGACTATTTTCAATATAGTCTTTTCCATGATTTTATCGATATTAAGGATTTATTTCGGATTTTTCTTTCTTTTTCAATTGATTTGGCTTGCAGCTCTTGTTTTATGGATAGTCCTTATGATTAAAGCTTATCAGGGAGAAAAATTTAAATTACCTGTGGTGGGTGATATAGCAGAACGGCAGGTGTAATATTCTTTATAATGTCCACTAAATAAGGGAAGCTCATAACTGGGTAAATGCTTTTAGATTATCTAATATTGATGAAACACAAGAGCGAATTATCCTTGAGCATAAGGATAAAGATTACCTTCAAGTACTGATTGATAATGATCGTGGTTAGCATAATTTCTTTAAGATTGGGCAAAGGATGATTGTTCAGTAATTTTATCCAAAAATTTAGTCTTTTAGAAGGTTTGACCTATATATTAAAGTCAATAATATTTGAGCGTCAGTTGATCCACGCCAGTTCAGAAACTCGTCCGCTAGGGGGAGCCATTTCATAAACCCACGCATCATCGCTAGGGGAGCGCTTAAACATGTCCTATGTGAATAAAATACTTGCATAGGGCTTTGTTTTTAGAGGCAAAGGGTACATTCAAGTTTCTAACGCAACAATTCCGAGAATTTTTCATGAGGCGTCCGCCATCCTAATGCCTTGCGTGGGCGGTCATTTAACTCATTCTGTACTTCTTTAAGCTGGGCTTTGGTAAATTTGGACAGATCAGTTCCTTTAGGAAAATATTGTCGTAATAACATGTTGGTATTCTCATTTGTCCCTCTTTCCCAAGGCGAGCTAGGATGCGCGAAGTATACTTCTATATTTGTCTGTTTAGTAAAAAGTCTGTGTTCTGCCATTTCATGGCCCTGGTCATAGGTTAATGTCTTTCTTAATCCCTCGGGCAGTTGATGGAACTCTTGCGCATACGCTTTGCGTACAGTCCGGGCATATTTATTCTCTAACTTAACCAAGAATGTCATGCGCGTTGTCCTCTCAACGAGGGTTCCGATTGCTGATGCATGGCGACCTCCCATAAGCATATCTCCCTCCCAATGCCCAGGAATAACACGGTCTGCAACTTCTTTGGGACGCTCCTCAATACTTAAATAATCTTGAATTGGCCAACTCTTCCGACGGTCTGATCTGTTCTTATACCTATTCTCATGGCCTCGCCTTAAACAAGAAGCCAATTCACGTTTTAATTCACCACGTGGCAGAACATAGAGATAAGAATAGATTGTTTCATGTGAGACTCGCATATCCATATCGTCAGGATACAAGATAAGCAGCCTTTTAGCAATTTGTTCTGGTGACCACTTCCTGTTTAAATAAAGTAACACTTCTTTGCGTAGTGTTGGATTCCTATCAAGTTTACGGGTCTTATGATGCTGGCGAAGAATCTTATTACTTCTTTGTTGAGCAAAAAAAGCGCGATAATATTTTCGATCAACAACACATCGATTAACTTCACGAGTGATTGTGCTTGGATGTCTTAGGAGAGCTTTTGCTACTTCGCGTAGGCTAGTACCTATGGCGATTTTTCGAGAGATTTCCTCTCGTTCTAAAACGTTAAGTCTTTGATATTTAGCCATCTGCAACTCCTTTCTTCTGCTATTCTAGCAGATTAAAAGTGTTGCATTAGACCCTTGAACC
>CAVYLG010000006.1:0-21215 GCA_963769315.1 Candidatus Omnitrophota bacterium | reverse complement strand
CTGCAACGTATTTCGTCGCAGAGGGTTAGAAGTAAAACTCCCCCGCGAGGGCTCGAGGTCTCCTTTCGTTCGGCCGAAATTAAGGAAGTATGTTTGGATTCGGCCTCACTCCAGTCGGTCATCGCCCCATGTGAATGCTCCCATAAGGTCGCATCCCTAAGCGGGGCTCTTTTCGAGCCCTCGCTCCCCCGTAAGCTATTTAATAAAAAAGGCCATCAAAAAACTGATGGGCTTTTTTATTAAATAACTCCCCCGCGAGGGCTCGAACCTCGGACAAGCGCGTTAACAGCGCGCTGCTCTACCAACTGAGCTACAGGGGAATAAAATATTTAAAGAACGAATTAAAAGTATGGTTATTATACTTAAAATGTTTTAGAAGTCAACCACTCTGCGGGAGTTCATGGACATGGCCAACGTGGAAATGTCCACATATTCCACCGCGGAACCGACGGGGATGCCCAATCCGATACGGCTGATGCGCACGCCCAAATTTTTTAATTCTTTGGCCAAATATAAAGCCGTCATCTCACCTTCAGCATCCGGATCTGTCGCAATCACAATTTCCGCAATACCCTCATCCTTGATGCGACTGATCAATTTGGAAATATTCAAATCATCCGGGCCGCGGCCTTCCGACGGAGAAATATTGCCTAACAACACATAATAAATCCCCCGGTAACTGCCGGTGCGCTCAATGGCCAATAAATCTTTGGGACTTTCTACGATACAAATAGTTTTACGGTCACGGTTGGAATCCGCGCAAACTAAACATAATTCCTGTTCGCTTAAATGATTGCACTGTTTGCAAAAACGCAAACCCTCTTTTAACTGCTGGATGCTGTCAGCCAAAGCCTTGACATCTTGGGCGTCCGGCCCAGCATCCAGTACACGATGCGCTCAGCGCTGCGACGGCCGATACCCGGCAGCTTTGTCAGTCTTTCTATTCAAATTTTCTATTAATTTAGGGATACATGAATTACATTTTATTTCTGTTCATTAGGCCATTCTTTGACGACCTTACCGCCGAACATTTCCAAAGCAGTCTTGACCACCGGCTTCTTCCTGTTTAATGCCGCATGCCGGCCTTATCCACGATTTTAAAATTGACAAAAATAGGAGCATTTAACTTTTCTGAAAACACCTCTTCGATAAATTTCAAATTCTCTTTACTGTTCAAACATTCTTTGGCAAAAGTGTTTTCTTTAGTAAAAGCCGATCGTCAGCCGGCCCTGCTTTAAATTCACAAGGCATCCCTTCCTGCAAATAGGTAGCTAAAGCCATTTTCCGGCGGGAAACTTCATGCGTCAAAGCATTCCAATGCGTCTTGATATCCTCAAATGATTCAGCCTTAATAGAAACCTTTGGCGCTTGCGGCTGCTGGCTGAACAGCAGCTTTGGCAGCAGCTGCCGGAGGAGCAACAGGCTTAGGACTAGCTGCAGACGGCGCAGGAGGCGATGACGGTATAACACCTGAAGCCCCGCCATAAGTTAATTTGGCAAAAGCCACCTCCAAAGGCATACGCAAGGTCTCCATGACCCTGGAGGTTTCCTGGGCCTCAATAAAAAGTTCAATGGCTTTAAGAATCCCGGCAATGGTGATTTTCTCCGCTTGGGCCTGCAAACGCTGTTTAACACCCGCCGGATAATCGATCAAAGCATTTAAACTGACTCCCCCCACTTTCACGATCATCAAATGCCTGAAATGCTCGGTTAAATCTTTGCCTAATTGCTTGATATCTTTGCCGCGTTCAATGATTTGGTTAAAAGTATCCAGCGCATTAACACAACTGCGCGCGATCAAAGCATCCGTCAGCTCAAATAAAAATTCAATTTCCACCATCCCCAGCATTGAAAATACATCAGCAGCCTCAATGCCTTTCTCGCGTTAAAGCGCTTAATTGGTCCAAAATACTTAAAGCATCCCGCATACTGCCTTGGGACGCTTTGGCAATGGCAAAAAGCGCCTCTTCATCGGCCTTCAAATTTTCTTTAACACAAATATTTTTAAGATTCGCCATCGATGATTTCCAGCGAAATCCGTTTGAAATCAAAACGCTGGCAGCGCGAAAGGATGGTGGCAGGCACCTTGTTGGCTTCTGTCGTGGCAAAAATAAATTTGACATGCTCAGGCGGCTCTTCCAAAGTTTTTAAAAGCGCATTGAAAGCTTCTGTGGTCAGCATATGGACTTCATCGACGATATAAATCTTATACCGTCCATAGCTGGGGGCAAATTTGACATTTTCACGAAGGGTACGGATCTCATCGATGCCGCGGTTAGAAGCGCCGTCGATCTCAATAACGTCAAAACTGTTGCCATTGGCAATTTCCAGGCAGGCAGGACACACACCGCATGGTTTTAAAGTCGGACCATTCTGGCAATTGAGCGACTTGGCCAGGATCCTGGCACAAGATGTTTTACCGATGCCCCGCGGACCGCAAAACAAAAAAGCATGGGCGATGCGGCCGGATTCAATCGACTTTCTTAAAAGATCGGTGATATGGTCTTGACCAACCAACTCTTCAAAATTTTGAGGACGGTATTTACGCGCTAAAACCAAATAAGACATATGCCTGTTTATTCGACGGCCTTACTCTTTTGTAAGGCAGATTTAAAAACATACTAAGTCCGAAAGATTAAACCACTCTCCTTAAGCAAGCTTATAAGACATACTAAGATAGCCGAAAATCAAAGTATCGTCAATGACCTTTCTTATAAAAGTTACCAACGGTATAGTTCTTTGCGAGGCAGGGTTTTGGGAGTTGGCTTTGCTTTTGGATTTCTTTCGCCATGGATCTTCGCATAGTTAAGTTATACGCTTGCGCGCAATATCTATTTCCATGACCCTGACTTTGACTTTCTGCCCTACCTTTAAGAAAATCCGCCGGATTTTTAATATACGTATCCGACATGGCACTGATATGCACCAATCCGTCCTGATGCACCCCCACATCCACAAAAGCGCCGAAATTAGTGATATTGGTCACCACCCCGTTTAATTCCATGCCGGGTAACAAATCTTCCATTTTCTCGACCCCTTCTTTAAACTGCACGGACTTCAAACTTGGCAGCGCGGGTCCCGGCCGGGTTTAGCCAGCTCATCTTTGATATCCAATAGTGTCGGCAAACCGACGGTCGCAGTAACATATTTATGCACATCTATTTTCTTGCGCAATTTTTCGTCTTTCATCAGATCAGACACAGTCACCCCTAAATCACGGGCCATGCTTTCAACCACCCCATAACTTTCCGGATGAACACCGGAAGCATCCAAAGGATTTTTGGCATTACGGATCCTCAAAAACCCGGCCGCCTGTTCAAAAGCTTTGCTCCCAAGCTTGGGCACTTTTTTTAATTCTTCACGGGAATCAAAAGCCCCGTGGGCATTGCGGATATTCAACAATGGCCGCGGCCAAAGCCGGCCCCAAACCGGAAACATACATTAACAATTGTTTGCTGGCAGAATTGACTTCCACGCCCACCTGGTTAACACAACTGATGACCACATCATCCAAACTTTTTTTAAGCTTGGACTGGTCCACATCATGCTGATATTGCCCTACACCGATGCTTTTAGGATCAATTTTAACCAACTCAGCCAAAGGATCCTGCAGGCGGCGGCCGATGGACACAGAACCCCGCACCGTAACATCATAATCAGCAAATTCCTCGCGGGCCACCTGGAAGCGGAATAAATCGAAGCCCCGCTTTCATTGACCATCACCGTCTGAATATTCTCAAGTCTTCAAAGAACGCACAAAACTTTCGGTTTCACGTCCGGCGGTGCCGTTACCGATGGCAATGCATTCGATATTATAAAGCCGGCATAAATCTTTAATCGTCTTGACCGCCTGTTCTTTTTGCTCATCTGATTGGCTGATGTAAATGGCGGTATGATGCAATAATTTTCCCTGGGCATCCAAACACACCACCTTGCAGCCGGTCGATAACCCGGGTCAATGGCTAAAACATTTTTCTGCCCCAACGGCGAGGCCATCAATAATTGGCGCAAATTTTCCGCAAAAACCTTGATCGCTTCCTCATCCGCCGCTTCTTTGGTCAAAAGACGGATTTCCGTTTCCATAGACAAAGACAACAGGCGTTTAAAACTATCTTCCATGGCCATCTGAACTTGAGATGCACAGAGACGTCATCAGATTCGATGACACTTCGGGAATGCAACTCTTCTTAAGAAACATCTCCTTTAAAATCGCCAAGGCCTCTTCTTCGGGAACGACAATACGCAACATCAAAAATCCTTCCTTTTCTCCCCGGCGCATGGCCAAAACCCGATGAGACGGCGCCGCTTTGACAGGCTCCTGCCAATCATAATAATCTTTAAATTTGACCCCTTCCTGCTCTTTGCCCTTAATGACCTTGGAATCAAAAATGCCTTTTTCTAAATATAAATGACGGATCGCAGCACGGGCTTTAGCATCTTCATTGATCCATTCCGCGATAATATCACGGGCACCGGCCAAGGCTTCATCTATGGAAGTCACCTTCATTTCTTCATTGATAAATTTAGCGGCTTCGATCTTGGGATCAACACCGGGCTTTTGTTCGAAGATCAGCTGAGCCAAAGGCTCCAGGCCTTTTTCACGGGCCATGGTGGCGCGTGTGCGGCGTTTGGGTTTATAGGGCAAATACAAATCTTCCAAAACCGCCATGGTCTCAGCAAGCATTGATTTTTTCTTTTAGCTCATCGGTAAGTTTGCCCTGTTTTTCAATGGACTCAAGAACAACGGCTTTGCGCTCATCTAATTGCTGCAATTGCTGCAATCGGTCACGGATGGCTGTGATAGCCACCTCATCTAAAGCACCGGTAGCTTCTTTTCTATAACGGGCAATAAAAGGAACGGTTGAACCTTCTGCAAGCAATGCGGCAGTGGTAGTAACCTGATTTTCCTGAAGTTTTAGCTCTCCGGCGATTTTAATAAGGTGAACAGAATTCATATAAAAATATCAATATTCATAACATATTGATAATTTAACAAGTTACATATTAACAAAAAATCCCTCTAATTGGCAAACAAAAAAAATATATGTTATATTTTAATTAGTGATTTTGAAGTATGCTCTTTAAAAACTCGAAAAAGGCAAACTACTTGAAAAAGTAGGACGCAAAGCCGTGAGCCTAAACTTATCTGGGGATGAGCAAGGCTGTCTGGTTGCCGTGTTATATATTTTAGTTCCTACTAGCATTTCGTCCTCTTTTTCGAGACGTTCCTGTTCTCAACAAAGGAGGACGAAATGCTTAAATTTCTAATCCTGCTTGTTCTCACAATCGTTATCTTCATGCAAACCATACCTGGCTTATTGCGGGGTTCCAGAACCATAACGTTGACTGTCTCTGCCACCATACCGGAACATGTCATGGTCAATAATAATCCTGGGAGCACTTCATTTTCAAATAACCCTAATCAATTAGTTCAAACACAAACCGTGATTAGAAATAATAAAAGCATCAGCCTTACTTCTATCGTTGTACCGTAAATGAACTTGAGTTACTTCTCTTCGCCTTCCGCTTTCTTGATCTGAACAGGAATATTAAACATGTAATTTGTCCCTTCCGCAACATCTATTTTATTTTCCAATTTCACAAGCGGCACCATATTAAGCGCAAGAGTATTAATATCAATGGAGATGATATGCTGCCCCGGAGAGACTTTTCTGAAATAAAATGCTCCCGTGAGAATCGCTTTTTTGGATGATTTTGCCATCCAGGATCACCTTCACCTTGCCGATGAATTTATCCCCGTCATTCGGGACACCGGTACCATTTTTATCCACAAAAACCATACCATAAATTCCCGTCTGGCTGATCAAACCGAAATCAGCCTGGGTTTTACGGCCTTGAATAATCCTAACATTCAAAGTTTGCGGGGTTGAAAAAATAAGCCCGCCCGGGATAGTGTCCAATACCGGCACCACATCCACTCTCTTAGCCCGTATTTGTATGCGATAACGCCCATTTTTATCCGTTACGGCTTCTTTATCACCGACTTTCACTTTAACACCGGGAATACCTTCATCCCCTGGAACAAATTTACCGTTCCCGTTCCTGTCTTTAAATACAATCCCTGATACCGTGCCCAGCGGGTCCCAATACGTCGCCCCTCCAAAAGTAATACGCATGCCCAGATGGACTTCAAAATCATCATAGGACGGATTACCTGTATGAGATAAAACCTTGCTTGCATCACATCACCAAAAATACTCACGTCCGGTGTGGGATTATAGGTAAAGCCGGAAGTAATGATCACGCTCTTTTCTCCGGAAAGAAAACTATTACTGTTGGCTTTTACTCCCAGCTCATCGTGGTAATCCACTTGGGAATTGAAAGATAATTTTGGAGTCAATTGCTTTTGATATTCAAAGCCCGCGTTGATGACTCTAGGATTAGAATTCCCGCCGGAGTAAGGTTGATTCAGCCAGTCATATTCATAATTGGCATTAAGAGGATATTTGACGCGTTAAAGGCAATTGAATACCGGCAATCACGTCCTCGCGGTCATAGTCGGAAATATCCGAATCCGAAGAATGGCTGTTTTGATAACCCGCGCCCCCAAAAACAGTCCCTTTCAAGGAATTCCAGATGCCAAAACTCTTGGAAAGCCGCTCATTAAGCCCAAGACTGCTCGAAGGTGAAAGCTCTCCCGGAGTGTCCACATAATTAAAATCCGAATCACTCCATAAATCCTGGGTGATATTCGCACTCAGATGCCCATTGGCATCATAATTAAAAGCGCTGGGATCATCAGGATTGGAATCAAGACGGTCCCGGTACGCCTCAACAAATGTGCTTTCCGTAAATATTTTAAAATCACCTTCGGTTGTCCATGCCGCCCCGGTCTCTCCTTGATAGGCAGGCAAGGTTGAAATAGTGGAATAATTTTTATCTATATTCCTAAAATTAAGACCGGTCTTAAAATCCCCTTCCTGCCACTTCAAGGATGCCAGCGAAGAATCATGGCTGCTATCAGTGGCCTGTTCCGCGTTAAGGGTAAGATAATCATTAAACTTGTGCTGTCCTTCAACGGAATAGACATGATCAGTTAAATACGCCTGGACGGTCCGAACCATAGGCCGTGGCAAAATTAAAAGAATATCGATCACTGTTGCTTTTAGGAAAAAGGGTGAGTTTAACGGCATCAATATAAGAATTATTAAATTGAGTTTCGCCCCATAGTAAATAAACCCCTGAGGTTCTTGTTCTTGCCCATGACTGACGGATAAACCTAAAATATCTCCCATCAGATCGACATCCGCAAAAACTCCTCTTAATGCCGTGCCCGGCATTGTCAACGGTGATAAATATCTTAAAGCATCAAAGCCGCGCAAATTAAAATTACTCGTCCCTTCAAGAGGTATTTGACTTAATCCTATCGTATAGGAGTCGAACTCAGAAAATGAATTAAAATCAGAATAAGACCCGGAAGCATCAAAAAAACCATACGGGGTTTCACCGGTACAATAGGGTTTGGTTAAATTCATAACTTTGACGTTTAAGATCCGGAATATTTTTCCCGGAATAATAGGTGCTCCAGTCATTTGTATAAGTAACTCTAAACGGCTGTGCGTGCTGGACCCCATTCGTCGCTTGAGGCAGCACCTGGAGATGACGGATTTTGGAAAAACAACTTCTATATAAAGAGTATGCAGGCCAAAATCATCCCAAATATGAAGGAAGGTGGTGCCAATCCTTAAGGTATCAATCTCCAGGTGGTCAGTATCGATTGATTTTACCCCGATAAACCCCTCATCCACCACTAAAAATCTTTGTATATTTTTACCTTCAATGATAACGGACGAATTGAATTCAATTTGCAACTTCGGCTTGATTTGACCGTTGTTGGTTATCTGGGCAAGTGAAATTTAGCTACAGGCAGTTTTGGCTTTCGGCGCCGGAACGTAAATGAGCAGCGTTGGGGCATAACAACTGCCGGCTGAGGACGGCTTGCTGCCTGACTGCGGCTGTGACAGCAAGGCTGGCTGAGGCATGCTGACGCGCGATGGCGGCTGCTTGCGGTGACAGGCTGCCGGGGCACTCTGAGGTGACAGTCTGGCTTGCTCTGCTGCGGCTGCATCGGCGGAATGACTTTTAGCGGCTGACTTGACGCTGCTTGGCCTAAAATTTCCAGATACCGGTCAGCTTCTTTGGAATCAGGATTAAAAATCATGGCAATATTAAAATAACGGATCGCCTTTTTATCATCATGTTTCTGGAATGCCTTGATACCTTCGCTTAAATAATATCTGTAACCTATCGACTCTCTCGGGAGGCACTTGGGAAGGAGGCAGTTCTAAAACCACCCCTCTTTTGTCTAAAATACTCAGGTATCTATTAAGTTCCTCATCGGCAGGATCATAGATTTGGGCGATTTTAAAACAACGAAGGGCCTTTTGGTCGTCGTGTTCCTTAAAAGCTTTGACGCCTTCATTGAAATATTCCTGATAGCCTATGGATTGGTCAGCAAATGCGGGAAGAGACAAAGCCGCCACAAAAACTAAACCACAGACCCCATATTACGATTTTTTTGATCATACAAAACTAACCGGATCAGGGAATAACGCGTATGGGGGTCCGCATAATTTAATCCTGAGAATTTTCTATTGTTAATTGACCGGAAGCATCCACGGCCAGTCCTATTTCCTTAACCACCACATCTCCCTCTTCCAAATCGGAATTGACGACCAAGGTATAATGTCCCTGCTTTTAACTTCTTCTTTAAAGGAATTTCCAACGGCGCAGATGCTCCCGGAGGAACATACAGCTTTTTGCTCTCACCGCGATACAGAACCAATCCTCCCTCCTGCATCATGTAATATGTCGTGCGGGGTATAAGAATAACATTGCCCTGGTTGACAAAACTGGCAGTAAGACTATCGGCCTTTAATCCAATATCTTGCAAGACAGCTTTCTTGTTCTTATTCTTGGGTTCAATAAAAAACAAACAGCCAACCCTTGTGACAAGGGTGACCCCTGTTTCATCCGTTGAGCTGCATCAGCTGCTTCTTTCAAAAAATAACACCCCATAATGCCCCTCCTGTATCCGGCTTGGGACAGTGACCGTATAATCAATCTTTTGCTGGCCAAAGGCAGGCAGGTGAATGCCTGGGGTGAAAAAGTGACCCATTGGCTTGCAGACGCCGGCGCTGTCCCTGCCGGCAAAAAATTCTTGGTGCCGTCATAAGGGGCCTTATATTCAAAATCCTCCCAATAGACCTTGATATTCGCCGGTTCAGAAGACGTATTATGGATCATCAAAGACCCATTGATGATGGTCCCCGCCGGAAACATCTAAAGACACCTTCGCTGTTCAAGAAATAATTGAGCCTGGGCCTGTGCGGTGAGCATCCCCATCGCACAAAACACCAAAAAAATAATTCTGACAATCATAAGTCGCCAAACCTTTCTTAAAGTGTCACTGTCGCTGTAATAGTCAAGTGCCGGTATACGTACCCGGAGCATCCGCATTGGTAAATCGGTTTAACCGTTAAGGATCTGCAGTGAGTAGTAATTCCGGTACAGATACCCACATAGATCTCTCAAACAGTCACCGGAAGGATTTGCGAAGCCGACATATTCGCCCCATGGTAGGACCTGCTCCCAGCCGTTAGGGTTATAAGCCGGAAATCTCTCGATTACCGGTAAGTCTACGGTATTGTGTTCCGAGTAGACGCTGACGAGTTGGACCTACTGTGTCAAACGTGGCCGTGGTTTTAGTCCCCAAGCCGTTGGAAGATAGCCCTGCTGCAATATTAGGATTAGCATCCGGTCCCTTCAGTATAAGTGACATTGACAACCGGAGTCCCTGCGCCCCACCTCGTACCAATATCAACAGCATAATAAAGTTGGCAGTATAAATATTAATAGGCAAACCCGTGTCACTGATATCGTCAAGGTCAATTGACCAAAAGGTATGGTATTAGTGCCGTAGAGCCGTTCCAAAAACCGTGACGCACCAGCTGCCTGTCGCTTGTGACCGGGTTAACGGTTAACTGGACAGCCCCGTTGCCGCCGGAATTGAGGCTGACACCGTTAATGTCGTGCGTCTGCGCCATTGCAGCCTGGCCCAACAGGAACAGACCCTCCTAAAATTAAACTCAATTTGGTTTTCATAGATTCCTCCCTTTTTAGTGTTACTTTTGGTTTAAAGAAAATCTTATCGGTGCTGAAAAATCACCGGGCTCATCTGGGCATATCCCTGCAGGCGGTACACCACTGTAAAAGTGGCCCCGCTGCCATGGGCATCGGAAGAAAAAATCGGATATTCCCCAGTTTGCACGGGGGAAAATTCCGTAAAGTTCGTCTGGCCCTTTTGGCCTGACGGGATTTCAACCTGAATGGTAAAATACTTATTATCAAACTCCTTTCCTTGTTTATTTGTCATTCCTGTCTGAAGATCTTGAAGGACCTGATAAGGCTTATGTAAATTAGATATCACCGTCACCACCACTTCTTTATCCTGAGGAGGATTGTTGGCCAGCACATGAGTAAAACTTACCCCGCCGGGCGGTGTGGTTACGTTCATGGTAAATACCGGCGGAATATCGCATTGAACTATCAATTGGGAATTCCTGGCTGCCCTGATCGGTTTCCACCATATATTTTATTTTGCCCGAGTAAGAACCGGCATCCTGCGCTTGAGCCTCATCGGCGTTAACCAAAAAATAAATGACGAAATTATCTTCATCTTTATTGCTTGAATAAATAAGCGATTTGGCGCTCCCCAATGGACTCGGGCCCTGGATACGCAACCCTTCTGTTTGCCCTTGAGTATCTAACTGTAAAACATCCGCTCCTAATTCTTCGTCCATTTTATTTTGAGGGAACGTTTCAATTTCCTGATAGATCCGTATTTCCTGGCCTAAATTTCCTGAAAAAGACACTCTGACAAAATCCGCTGTTTTTTCGGATGTATCAGAACCATGGATACGTACTCGGTTTGGATTATGGCGCCCCTCTAACCGACATTTTCAGGCTCGAGGAAGTTTCCAAAAACACATCAATCGTCACTTGATCGCTGGAAGCATTACCCATACCGCGTACCGTAAAGACAATCCTGCCCCTGAAACTTCCGCCGGTATTGATCAAACTCTGGTCTAAAGAATACCCTATAATAAAAGCATCACTCTGCCCCGCTCTGGCTGGAAGAATACAGCAACTGATCACCCATGCTCAAATGGTCTGAATTCTGCAAATAAAGAGTCCCGTAGCTGTTAGAATTAGTCAAGGTCTGGGTCTCAATGGCTTGCAAATTTAAAGCATCTCCCTTTTCATTCACAATGGGCTCAAGAATCCTTTGAAAAACCTGATACCGGCTTCCCATTGGTTGAGCTTATACGGATATGGATTTCCTTTTTATTCTCGCGCTCCCGCTATAGGGATCCTTTCAAACCGTAAACTGTTGCTGCCGTCAACCGGATTAACGCTTAAGCTGACAGCGGCAAAGCAAATCGGGGTGAGTTTCAATATGAAAAATAAAATTGTGATTGTTAACGCTCTTACCATTACAGTTCCCAATATTTGAACAATTACTTTAACAAAAATGAATTTTAAATAAAATAGACAATTTCCCCTTATCTCTGACTTATTTCTACTTCATCTGAAAAGGATTTAATAAAAACAACGAGAATAGGCTTATATAAAGAAGAGTATAAAGGATTAATATATCATATATTTCCATTTTGGCAAATACTTCATCTGGTAGACCCCAAAACCGGTAAGCCCTAAATAAAATAAAGACAGCGCCCTATTTTATGATAATATTGATTTCCACGGACTTTTATGTTAACTTATGGAATTCCATTTAGAATAAAATAAATTTTAAGGTCTGATCGCTCGTCTGGCGGCAGACACATTATCGAGGAGTGAAAAATGAAACGTATTGGAATCATAACTTCCGGCGGCGATTGCGGTGGGCTAAACGGTGTTATCAAGGGCGCGGCTTACATGGCCCTTTCCCATGGCGCTACCTGCTTTATCATTCCCAGCGGCTACGCAGGATTATATAACCTGGTTGATTTCGACAAGCTTACGGAATTGACCCCTGAGCGTTTGGACCGGATCAATCCCAACCTCGCAGGTTCCGAGGCAGGCCATTCACGCGTCAAAATCAAGAAAATTGACGACCCAGATAAATACCAACGCATCAAAAAAGGCATGGAAAAATTCAAATTAGACGGGCTGATCATCTCCGGCGGGGATGATTCGGGCAGCGTACTGGTCGATTTGGCCGAACACGGCATTAAATGCATCCATGCCCCCAAGACCATGGACATGGACCTGCAGACCTACTCCGTAGGTGCTGACTCCAGCATCAACCGCATCGCCAGCTTTCTGGAAGATTTAAAAACAACGGCCGCCACCCACCAACGCATCCTGGTTATGGAAGTGTTCGGCCGTTATGTCGGACATACCGCTTTCCGCGGAGGGATCGCGGCCGACGCGGATGCCATCATCATTCCCGAGATCCCCTGCGACTTTGATATCCTTTATCAGCACATGAAAGAACGTTATTTCTCCCGCATCATGAACACCGATGTGCGCTCAGGCACCTATTTGATCGTCGTGGCTGAAGGCATCAAAAACGCCTCCGGTGAAGATATCGTGGATGAAAATGCCCCTGTGGATGCTTTTGGGCACAAACGTCTGGCCGGTGCCGGCAATTATGTCTGCCAACAATTGACCAAACGGTTGAAAGCAGACCCATCCATCCAGGATTTAATGAAAAAAAACGGCGTGTATGTCAAGGGCATCAATGAAATTCCCGAAGTCCGCTCAGTGGCACCGGGACATTTGGTGCGCTGCGGACACTCCAGCGCTTATGATGTTAACTTTGGCAAAGAAGCCGGCGCCGCTGCTTTTATCCTCTTGAATCAGGGCATTTCAGGCGTGACCGTTTCCGGCATCAACAACGGCAAAATACGCTACATAGAAACCAAGGAAGCCATCAAACAGCGCTTGGTGGATACCCATCAAGTGGCGATTTATGAAGCGTTGGGGACCTGCTTTGGCCGTATACCCGAAAAAGTGCACGTCAAGACTGAAAAATTGACCCAAGCCATGGAACGGCATTGGTAACTATTTTAGCTTCAAATAGGCATTTTTTAACATTAATAACGTTTTGGGATCATCCTTTACAATTTCCAGATTCTTAAAATACAGATTGATGGCCTTTTGATATTCGGAATGTTTTTTAAAAATAACGCCAGCCCAATCTCGGCTCCACGAGATAAGGGTTGCATCAGGGCCCGTTCAAAATTTTCCGGGCCGGCTCCATTGGCCCTTAAAATAATAAATAGCCCCTAAGTTATTATAAGCATCTGCCGAATTAGGGTTTATCTTCAAGGCCATTTTATAATCCGCCTCTGCGGCTTTAGACGCGATTCTTCCATCTCAACCACTCCGAGATTCTTATATATTACCCATCAAAAAAATGCCCTGTTAATGCCAATCCTATAGTACTTTTTAGCATCCTTTAAATTCCCTTCGTTCTTATAAGCATCAGCTAAATAACTATTGATGACCTTAAACCAGGGGCCTGTTGCAGCCAATATAAGGTATATGTTTTTCGATCGGCCCATAATTGATTATAGGCATGGGAAATCGACCCGAGATAATATTAAAATAATCAATAACACAAACCCGCTTTTTTCATCCGCTTTAAAACAAATAAACAAAAGCAAGCCGCTAAAATAAAGAACCCGATGGAAGAAACAATAAACCAATGAGGTTCGATCTCGGCGCCGTTATCGGGCCTTCTGAATGCCGCCAAACAGACAGGCAAAAAACCGGTTAAAATCCAAATAAACCAACTGACATATCTTATCTTTGGAAAATCTAATATAAGTAATAAAAACACCATGAACAATAAACCCAGCCCCAATATATTTAATATGACATGGCCATGTAAAATCGGCGTTCCCCACTGCATCACTATACCTTGAGGATATAATAATTTGCTGATATACCAGGTATAAACCTAAACAGGCCGCCGGATAATCCCAGCCTCCATATGAGAAAGGGTTACCTGATTAAAAATATTTTCTTTAGTTCCAAGGAAAATAAATCTGAAAACGAAGTAGGAAAAAACAATTAAAAAATAAGGACAAAGATAAATCGTCTTTGTCCTATTCGAATCTTTCCTGAATAACAAAATGACAAAAGAAATATAAAACGGGGTCATTACCCCGCTTTCATTCCAAAACAATGATAAAAACGAAAACCATAAACTTAAAATATAAAGCGCCCGATTATTTTTCCTTTCTAAAGACCCTAAAAGCAATAATATAGCGCCCATCGTAAAGACCACCTGAAATGCAAAAACACCCGCGGAAATATAATTGACCACGATCCCGTTGATCGGATGAATAAGATAAAAAAGACCTGAAAGGAAAGCCAAATTATAATTGCCGGTCACCTTTTCAATGAATATATAAATTAATAAAGACGCAAGTACAAAAACAAAAGGTTTAAAAGATGATATTTCCAATAATTATTCTTAAATGTGCCATAGGTCAAAATCATAGACCATGTGGGTCAAGGGACGATAATACAATTCCTTGCTGTCCAGAACTCCTAATGCCTGCTCCCGGTAAGGGTTCCATTGAGGAAAAAATATATTTTGTTTGACTCATGACAGGATTGCTTAAAAAAGCATAATCATCTATAAGAAACTTGTTGTTTAGGCTATTGAAATAAACCAACAGGCCTAACATAAAAAACAGAAAAAATACATAAAAACGATTTTTCATAGACGATCGGCAGGCCTCTTTATTAAAAGAGAGGAATGGAGAGTTTAACCCTTCTGTAACCAGGCCCTGTTGGTTTTATACCAGGCAATGGTGCTTGCGATACCATCGTCGAAAGATACCTGGGGACGCCAGCCCAATTTACGGATTTTAGTGCAGTCAACCGAATATCTGAAATCATGCCCCGGCCTATCCGGCACAAAACGGATTAAATCCTCTTTTTTGCCCAAGACATTTTAAAATCAGCTTTAACTGTCTCAATATTCCTTTGCTCAAAACAACTGCCTATATTATAAATCTCCCCTTCATTACCCTTTTCTAAAACCAGAAATATCCCTTCGGCACAGTCTGAAACATGAAGCCATTCCCTGATTTGGTGACCTTTCCCGTAAACAGGAACAGGTTGGTTCTTCAAAGCCCTTGAAATAACGACGGGAATAAGTTTTTCGGGATATTGCCAGGGACCGTAATTATTAGAAGGACGAATGATGATCGCCGGCAAGCCGAATGTATGAACGGCCGCTTGAACCAACAATTCCCCGGAAGCTTTAGTGACAGAATAAGGGTTACGTGGTTTTAAGGGATCTGATTCTTTGAAAAAACCTTTTAAACTTTGGCCATAGACCTCATCCGTCGAAATATGAACAAAGGATTTCAAACCATATTTTAAAGACAGGTCAATTAAATGTTGTGTCCCCAAAATATTGGTGCGTATAAAAGGCGTATTGTCCTGCAGGCTGCGGTCAACATGTGTTTCTGCGGCAAAATGAACAAGGCCGTCAAATTTCTCACGTTGAAACACCTTTTCCAGTTTCTCTTTGGAACAAATATCAATCTTATAAAAAACGAATATCCTTAGAAACCTCTTTGATCCTTTCAAAGTCCCCTGCATAGGTAAGGCAGTCAACAACAACCAGGCGCAAACCCCGCTTGACCCCTTGGCGGACAAACTCACTGCCGATAAAACCGGCCCCCCCGGTGACTAATATTTTACGTATTGTTCTACGCATTCTTGCAAAACATCCTTGATTTTACGGACCTTAAATCCGGTTTTTTCCAATTTACGCACGGATAATAATAAATTTGTCCGGTCGAGTTTGAGATCTTTTAAAGGGATTATCTGTATATTCAAAATCAGGAACAAATTTTTTATAAACATCCATTAATGCAGGGTATCTCAAGCCCCCTTTGTTGGTGAGATTGAAAATCCCTTTAGCATTGATTTTAAGTAAATGCTCCAAAGCCTTGATAAAATCCGGGATATAAGTTATGGAATTAGGTATATCAATGATGGTTTTGTATTTGATGAGTTTGGTCAGAATATTGCGCGGATGCGGACTAGATGTCCAAGGGTACACGGATCCTGACAATTAAAACATTGCATCTCTGCGATAAGGCATTTAATACGCCTTCCGCATAAATCTTTGTCCGGCTGTAAAATAAATTATAATAATCCGGCACATCCTCTTCTGTAATAGGCTTTTGCCTGCTGTAATCATAATGATAAATGCACCCGCTGCTGATATGGACCAACTTAACAGGATTCCTGAAAGCAAGTTCACCAAGCCAAATAGGGACCATGGTATTGGCCAATAAACATTTATCCTTATCAAGCTCACAGTCATCAACATTACGCGTCCCGACATGCCCGATGCAATTGACCAAAACCTTGCGGCTTATGTTTCTGATAAGCATCAACAGCATCCTGATAACTTAAAATCTTCTTATCATAAACGGGACAGCCCCACGCTTTTTGCAATTGCCGGCAATATAACCATTGCCTAAAATTAAAATTTTATTTTTCATTGACGGCAATCCTCTGAAGATAATCCCCATAAGGCGTATTGATGGATCTTGCCAACGCCTGTAATTGTTTTTTGGTAATAAATTTCATGCGAAAAGCCACTTCCTCGATACAACCGATCTTTAAACCCTGGCGCTCTTCGACGATCCTTATAAATATGGAAGCATCTAAAAGTGAATCCGGAGTGCCTGTATCCAACCAGGCAAACCCTCTGCTTAACAACTGGACATTCAATTGCTTTCTTTTTAAGATAAAACCGGTTGACGTCGGTAATTTCCAATTCGCCTCTTGCCGATGGTTTTAACCGTTTTGTGACATCAACGACATGATGGTCATAAAAATAAAGACCGGTAACAGCCCAATCGGATAAGGGCTTGCTTGGTTTTTCTATAATAGAATTCGGATCCCCGCTTTTATCAAAACCAATAACTCCATACCGTTGCGGGTCTCTGACCTTATAACCCAAAATAGTGGCTCCTTTTTTATTGAAGAAGCTTCCCTTAAAACCACCCCAAGTTTATCTCCAAAGAAAATATTATCTCCGAGGATCAACGCCACCCTTTGCTGGCCGATAAATTTTTCTCCGATCAAAAAAGCCTGGGCTATGCCCTGGGCTTGCGGCTGAAGGGCATAAGAAATGTTCAGGCCCAAATGACGGCCGTCATTAAAAAGATGTTGAAAATAACCGATGTCCCCGGGTGTGGAAATAATCAAAATATCCCGTATCCCGGCCAGCATCAAAACCGATAAAGGATAATAAATCAAAGGCTTATCATAAACGGGAAGCAATTGCTTACAAACACTTTTAGTGACAGGATAAAGCCTTGTTGCTTTACCGCCGGCAAGAATGATCCCTTTCATAAGCGAATCACTGTCCCTCTTGTGACTTATTATTCAAACTGTTTAAAACGCAAACCATGTTTAAACAAGAAAAATTTAAATAATGTTTTTAAAATATTCAGGCCATAAATAATCGATGGCCATAATTTGATCGATGATGCTTCGTCAAAATACCGTGTCCGTATGGGGACTTCTTCAAATTTCATGTATTTCACCACCCCTTGGACGATGATTTCCGTGTCAAAAACAAAACCATTCGAATTAGCTTCATAATTAACGGCCCTAAGATATTGGGCGCTATACGCCCTGAAACCGGAATGGTATTCCGTTAAATAAATACCTAAAACGACATTTTCAAGCGCTGTTAATAAAATATTGGCGTTATGCTTCCATATCGGCATCCCGCCTTCCAACGCGCCGCCTTTCATCATGCGGGAGCCAAACACCGCATCGGCCCGCCCTGATAAAATCGGCTCAATTAACTCAAGTATGGCCGTTGGGTCATATTGATAATCAGGATGCAGCATAACGACAATATCCGCCCCGGATCCCAAGGCGTTTTTATAACAAGTTTTCTGATTGCCTCCGTAGCCGGTATTTTTTTCATGAACAAAAACCTTTAAACCCAAACTGCGGGCCAATTGGGCCGTATTATCCCCACTGGCATCATCGACTAAAATAATTTCGTTAATTGAAGGCGGTATATCAGCCAATGTGCGTTTCAATGTTGAGGCGGCATTATACGCCGGCAGGACAACGCAAACCTTCATGGACGGCTTTGATGTATCTGTCTCTAGGGGCGCCTCCAACTCATGAAGATATTTTAATTCGCGGCTTTTACGGGCAAATATTTCGACCTGATCCCCATATCAATGCATACCAGTTTATTGGCCCAGGAAGGTTTCTTGTCTAACCAGCTACGGATAAAGCCAAATTCCGGCTTCTTCTTAATCAAATTGTAAATCCAATAATTTAAAGTAAACGTCCTGGCATGGGAACGGATTTTAAGAGGGACAAATCCTGTCGCTTTAAACATCGCGGTTAAGTTGTCTTTATTGAAATAAAATAAATGCGACTGTTTGATCCCCCACCATTTCGCGCCCAATATTTTGCTGACCAGACTATCAATGTCCGGCGTATTGCAACAGAT
Source organism: Candidatus Omnitrophota bacterium (assembly GCA_963769315.1). GTDB lineage: Bacteria > Omnitrophota > Gorgyraeia > Zapsychrales > Fredricksoniimonadaceae > JABDGZ01. The sequence goes on along the minus strand of CAVYLG010000006.1, from coordinate 2,662 downwards.
GATCCCTGCGGGTTTTAAAACACGCCTTATTTGTTCCAGGGTTTCTTTGGGGTCTGTCAAATGTTCAATGACATCTTTGAGGACAACCACATCAAAAAAATTAGCCGGATAATTGGCTTCTTTTAATGAGCCCTGGATGATATTGGGCAATTGCAATTTATTCCTGGCATAATCAACCGCCCATGCGGAAAGCTCTACCCCATAAACCTCCCATCCTTGCTTTCGCGCTTGGTCCAAAAGAAAACCTGTGGCACATCCCACATCCAGGATCCTGCCTTTTTTATTCAATTTTTTTAAATATTTTAAAATAGAATCGGCTGATCGGCGCCGGCCGGCCTCTTCCTGAGTATAAACTTCGTCAGCCATGGCTTCATAATTCACCTGAATTCTGCCGCTGGTCTCCCGGGGATTCATGTATATCAAACCGCATTTACAACATTTGACTATCCTAACGGCCACATCGACAGAATGGTCCGTGATTTTATAGGAATCGCTGTCATTATCTTCTTGTCCTTTGACAAGGGTGTCGTAGACAACCGTATAATGGTCAGCTTGGCATAAATTACATAAAATTTTAATGGACATATTTATGATTCCGCCCGATGGTCATCATGCAAAGAATTATATTCATTCTTTTATCTACTTATTGCCGATTGGTTCGGCCGAACAAAACAAATAACGAATTCCCCTGGCCCCAAGATAACCTGTTTCATATGTACAACTCTCCTTTTTAAAGAAGAAATCGTATTTTCTTAAGCCGGTCAAGCGCTTCATGGAAAGAAGTCACCCATGGATTAAAAATAACCAGGATTTTCCCATGGCGAGAATTTTTGAGCAACGACTTAGCCCGTTGCACATAAACTTGAGAAACAGGAAAATTATTCATTATCTGAATAAATGGCACCTTGATATCAAGAGCAGGGATTATCCACCCCAAGGGTTGATCAATCAAAACCACTGAATCCACTTTTCCTTTTTGAGCCCGTGGCGTATCAAATCGAAATACCTTGTCCCCCCAAGGAGCACGCCCCCAACATGGTGTTCCATTAATGTTAATAATGGTTATAAATGCCAACATGGCCACCACCAACACTCTTGTTAAAGGTTTGATTTCGTATAGGCTTGCAAAAAGAACGAACAAAACAAGCGGAATCAGGATTTCGACTGTTATGAGATAACGATAAATAGAAAAAAGATTCATCCATAATATAAAGGAGATCCAAAAAAACGAAAGCAAATATTTGATTTCCGGCCTAAGCGGCGGGGTCCTTTCTTTATAAATAGAATGACTTGCCTTGTAAAAAAAGAAATAAACACTGGCCAAATAGACCACTAACCAACTAATCTCCCTATATCTAAGCTCCCCGACGTGATATGGATCTATGGTAAAAACAGCGGGAAAAAATATTTCCTCATAATAATTTCTGGGAAGGAACCGAATATCATGAATGGGAGAAATGGCAGCTAATTCTCCGTGAAAAACATTGTTCATCATTGGGAAAATCGGGTTGCCAAATTGATGCCAAATGGTCCAAAACCAGGCTCCGTGCATACCCATCAATCCAATCGCTGAAGCCACCCCAAAAAGCACCATGAACATCAATTTCCTTTTCCATGGTATCGAGATAAAAAATAATGAAATTAACAATGAAAAAACATAGAGGATAAAAACCAGCTTTAATCCTGCCCCTATTCCGGCAATAATTCCCGCAAGGGCTACACAAAAGAAAGCATATCGCCTACCGGACATAATAGAATCTATCGACGTAATAATAATTAACAAAGCCATGAGCGGAAACAAAGAAAGCAGGTTATCCCAAAACACCGTGCCCAACTCTGACAAAAATCCTACAGAAAAAGTCCCAGAAATGCCAGGGCCATCGCCCATCTGGCCTCTTTTATATTTATGGCCTTGAGACAATATCTGCAAATATGAAGCGACACAATAAAATTGAGTCCTTGAATAAATCCCAGTATAAATCCGGCAAGCCATGGGACCACATGCCGAATCCCCAAAAAATACACGAGATCCATACAAGGGTTAAAATAAGATTGCTCGCCGGCTGGGGCCATATCAAAATTAATGCGGCCATGTAGAAAGGCATAAGGACTATACAGATGATAATTTTGAAAGTCCCAATTAATGTCCTGGCCGAGTTCAATTGAAAAAATACCGCACATCACGGGAACCAATATCTGGATCAGGATAAAATCCCATTGGGCAATTGTCGTCGCTTTGATCGCTTTAACTTTAACGGACATTGTTCACTCCCGGCGCTTGCGTTAGGATGATCTTGATTCTACCCAAAACATCTTTGGAATCGGTTGGAATCAGTCCTCCGGTATAAAAATCAAAAAATCCGATCTTCAGACACTTTAAACGTCCCTTTAACTTGGGCGAAATAGAAATGAATTGGTGCTCTGCAATAGAATGGCCTAAAATCCATGCTTGAGTAGGCCATATTCTATAGCATAAGGGCCTGAATTGCCTATCAATAATATTGCCGTTTTCATCTATAAAATCAATGAATAAATTAACATCCTTCTGTTCTGACTGTAATAATTTCCAATAAAGGATAAGATGAATGCGCTGGGGTTGTACGCTAACATCATATCCGAATAAATCCATACGATGATCGACAATCAAATTAACCGGGTGCGC
>CAVYLG010000005.1:0-141499 GCA_963769315.1 Candidatus Omnitrophota bacterium | reverse complement strand
ATTGACACAGCCGGGCAGCACTACGGGTGATAGTGTAGATAACGCCTTAAGCCAGCAGCCGGAAGTTGAGGTCAAGGATCAGTATGGCAACCTAGTTGCTGACTCAACGTCAGTGACCGCAACGCTGGTTGATGGAACAGGGAACTTGCGTAATGTAACGGCGACAACAACGGGTGGCGATGCGACGTTTAGCACCTTAGGTTATTCCAAGAGCGGTGAAACCTTCACGATGGATTTTGTATCTGGCAGTGCAACGTCGGACACCTCTGATTTAGTTGGACCGTTAGTACCCGGTGCCGCGAAGAGTGTGACGATATTGACACAGCCGGGCAGCACTACGGGTGATAGTGTAGATAACGCCTTAAGCCAGCAGCCGGAAGTTGAGGTCAAGGATCAGTATGGCAACCTAGTTGCTGACTCAACGTCAGTGACCGCAACGCTGGTTGATGGAACAGGGAACTTGCGTAATGTAACGGCGACAACAACGGGTGGCGATGCGACGTTTAGCACCTTAGGTTATTCCAAGAGCGGTGAAACCTTCACGATGGATTTTGTATCTGGCAGTGCAACGTCGGACACCTCTGATTTAGTTGGACCGTTAGTACCCGGTGCCGCGAAGAGTGTGACGATATTGACACAGCCGGGCAGCACTACGGGTGATAGTGTAGATAACGCCTTAAGCCAGCAGCCGGAAGTTGAGGTCAAGGATCAGTATGGCAACCTAGTTGCTGACTCAACGTCAGTGACCGCAACGCTGGTTGATGGAACAGGGAACTTGCGTAATGTAACGGCGACAACAACGGGTGGCGATGCGACGTTTAGCACCTTAGGTTATTCCAAGAGCGGTGAAACCTTCACGATGGATTTTGTATCTGGCAGTGCAACGTCGGACACCTCTGATTTAGTTGGACCGTTAGTACCCGGTGCCGCGAAGAGTGTGACGATATTGACACAGCCGGGCAGCACTACGGGTGATAGTGTAGATAACGCCTTAAGCCAGCAGCCGGAAGTTGAGGTCAAGGATCAGTATGGCAACCTAGTTGCTGACTCAACGTCAGTGACCGCAACGCTGGTTGATGGAACAGGGAACTTGCGTAATGTAACGGCGACAACAACGGGTGGCGATGCGACGTTTAGCACCTTAGGTTATTCCAAGAGCGGTGAAACCTTCACGATGGATTTTGTATCTGGCAGTGCAACGTCGGACACCTCTGATTTAGTTGGACCGTTAGTACCCGGTGCCGCGAAGAGTGTGACGATATTGACACAGCCGGGCAGCACTACGGGTGATAGTGTAGATAACGCCTTAAGCCAGCAGCCGGAAGTTGAGGTCAAGGATCAGTATGGCAACCTAGTTGCTGACTCAACGTCAGTGACCGCAACGCTGGTTGATGGAACAGGGAACTTGCGTAATGTAACGGCGACAACAACGGGTGGCGATGCGACGTTTAGCACCTTAGGTTATTCCAAGAGCGGTGAAACCTTCACGATGGATTTTGTATCTGGCAGTGCAACGTCGGACACCTCTGATTTAGTTGGACCGTTAGTACCCGGTGCCGCGAAGAGTGTGACGATATTGACACAGCCGGGCAGCACTACGGGTGATAGTGTAGATAACGCCTTAAGCCAGCAGCCGGAAGTTGAGGTCAAGGATCAGTATGGCAACCTAGTTGCTGACTCAACGTCAGTGACCGCAACGCTGGTTGATGGAACAGGGAACTTGCGTAATGTAACGGCGACAACAACGGGTGGCGATGCGACGTTTAGCACCTTAGGTTATTCCAAGAGCGGTGAAACCTTCACGATGGATTTTGTATCTGGCAGTGCAACGTCGGACACCTCTGATTTAGTTGGACCGTTAGTACCCGGTGCCGCGAAGAGTGTGACGATATTGACACAGCCGGGCAGCACTACGGGTGATAGTGTAGATAACGCCTTAAGCCAGCAGCCGGAAGTTGAGGTCAAGGATCAGTATGGCAACCTAGTTGCTGACTCAACGTCAGTGACCGCAACGCTGGTTGATGGAACAGGGAACTTGCGTAATGTAACGGCGACAACAACGGGTGGCGATGCGACGTTTAGCACCTTAGGTTATTCCAAGAGCGGTGAAACCTTCACGATGGATTTTGTATCTGGCAGTGCAACGTCGGACACCTCTGATTTAGTTGGACCGTTAGTACCCGGTGCCGCGAAGAGTGTGACGATATTGACACAGCCGGGCAGCACTACGGGTGATAGTGTAGATAACGCCTTAAGCCAGCAGCCGGAAGTTGAGGTCAAGGATCAGTATGGCAACCTAGTTGCTGACTCAACGTCAGTGACCGCAACGCTGGTTGATGGAACAGGGAACTTGCGTAATGTAACGGCGACAACAACGGGTGGCGATGCGACGTTTAGCACCTTAGGTTATTCCAAGAGCGGTGAAACCTTCACGATGGATTTTGTATCTGGCAGTGCAACGTCGGACACCTCTGATTTAGTTGGACCGTTAGTACCCGGTGCCGCGAAGAGTGTGACGATATTGACACAGCCGGGCAGCACTACGGGTGATAGTGTAGATAACGCCTTAAGCCAGCAGCCGGAAGTTGAGGTCAAGGATCAGTATGGCAACCTAGTTGCTGACTCAACGTCAGTGACCGCAACGCTGGTTGATGGAACAGGGAACTTGCGTAATGTAACGGCGACAACAACGGGTGGCGATGCGACGTTTAGCACCTTAGGTTATTCCAAGAGCGGTGAAACCTTCACGATGGATTTTGTATCTGGCAGTGCAACGTCGGACACCTCTGATTTAGTTGGACCGTTAGTACCCGGTGCCGCGAAGAGTGTGACGATATTGACACAGCCGGGCAGCACTACGGGTGATAGTGTAGATAACGCCTTAAGCCAGCAGCCGGAAGTTGAGGTCAAGGATCAGTATGGCAACCTAGTTGCTGACTCAACGTCAGTGACCGCAACGCTGGTTGATGGAACAGGGAACTTGCGTAATGTAACGGCGACAACAACGGGTGGCGATGCGACGTTTAGCACCTTAGGTTATTCCAAGAGCGGTGAAACCTTCACGATGGATTTTGTATCTGGCAGTGCAACGTCGGACACCTCTGATTTAGTTGGACCGTTAGTACCCGGTGCCGCGAAGAGTGTGACGATATTGACACAGCCGGGCAGCACTACGGGTGATAGTGTAGATAACGCCTTAAGCCAGCAGCCGGAAGTTGAGGTCAAGGATCAGTATGGCAACCTAGTTGCTGACTCAACGTCAGTGACCGCAACGCTGGTTGATGGAACAGGGAACTTGCGTAATGTAACGGCGACAACAACGGGTGGCGATGCGACGTTTAGCACCTTAGGTTATTCCAAGAGCGGTGAAACCTTCACGATGGATTTTGTATCTGGCAGTGCAACGTCGGACACCTCTGATTTAGTTGGACCGTTAGTACCCGGTGCCGCGAAGAGTGTGACGATATTGACACAGCCGGGCAGCACTACGGGTGATAGTGTAGATAACGCCTTAAGCCAGCAGCCGGAAGTTGAGGTCAAGGATCAGTATGGCAACCTAGTTGCTGACTCAACGTCAGTGACCGCAACGCTGGTTGATGGAACAGGGAACTTGCGTAATGTAACGGCGACAACAACGGGTGGCGATGCGACGTTTAGCACCTTAGGTTATTCCAAGAGCGGTGAAACCTTCACGATGGATTTTGTATCTGGCAGTGCAACGTCGGACACCTCTGATTTAGTTGGACCGTTAGTACCCGGTGCCGCGAAGAGTGTGACGATATTGACACAGCCGGGCAGCACTACGGGTGATAGTGTAGATAACGCCTTAAGCCAGCAGCCGGAAGTTGAGGTCAAGGATCAGTATGGCAACCTAGTTGCTGACTCAACGTCAGTGACCGCAACGCTGGTTGATGGAACAGGGAACTTGCGTAATGTAACGGCGACAACAACGGGTGGCGATGCGACGTTTAGCACCTTAGGTTATTCCAAGAGCGGTGAAACCTTCACGATGGATTTTGTATCTGGCAGTGCAACGTCGGACACCTCTGATTTAGTTGGACCGTTAGTACCCGGTGCCGCGAAGAGTGTGACGATATTGACACAGCCGGGCAGCACTACGGGTGATAGTGTAGATAACGCCTTAAGCCAGCAGCCGGAAGTTGAGGTCAAGGATCAGTATGGCAACCTAGTTGCTGACTCAACGTCAGTGACCGCAACGCTGGTTGATGGAACAGGGAACTTGCGTAATGTAACGGCGACAACAACGGGTGGCGATGCGACGTTTAGCACCTTAGGTTATTCCAAGAGCGGTGAAACCTTCACGATGGATTTTGTATCTGGCAGTGCAACGTCGGACACCTCTGATTTAGTTGGACCGTTAGTACCCGGTGCCGCGAAGAGTGTGACGATATTGACACAGCCGGGCAGCACTACGGGTGATAGTGTAGATAACGCCTTAAGCCAGCAGCCGGAAGTTGAGGTCAAGGATCAGTATGGCAACCTAGTTGCTGACTCAACGTCAGTGACCGCAACGCTGGTTGATGGAACAGGGAACTTGCGTAATGTAACGGCGACAACAACGGGTGGCGATGCGACGTTTAGCACCTTAGGTTATTCCAAGAGCGGTGAAACCTTCACGATGGATTTTGTATCTGGCAGTGCAACGTCGGACACCTCTGATTTAGTTGGACCGTTAGTACCCGGTGCCGCGAAAACCTTGAGTTTGACAGGACTTGCAGGTGCAGAAGCGGGAACTGCACAGACAGCGACAGTCACAGCGTATGATCAATACGGAAACATAGCAATGGGGTATGCAGGTACAGTACATTTTACTTCAAGCGATACAAACACACCATATACTCAGCTGCCAGGAGACACTACCTTAACAAATGGGGTGGGCACATTTACCAATGGTGTCACGCTTACAAAGGTGGGCACCCAGTCAGTCAGGGTGATCGATACTGTTAATGGCACTCTGACCGATACTCAGTCAGGACTTGTGATAACACCAGCCGGGTTGGATCATTACGTAGTCAGCATTGGCAGTACGCAGACAGCGGGCAGTCCATTTAGCGTTAGCATCACAGCCCAGGATGCTTACAACAACACCGTTACCGCTGATAATGAAATAGTTGACATCGCTCCGGTTAATGCAGATGCAGGGGCAACACCTACTAGCGCGAGCATCGTCAACGGTCTAGGCACGGTAAGCAACATGACGTTGTACGTAGCCCAATCTAATCAGCTCAAGGTTACCGGAGTCAGTTCTGGCAAGACTGGTCTCTCTAACACCTTTACGGTTAATTCCGGATCGCTTATTAGTTTTAGTGTAGTCCCTGACCCGGGCCCTGAAACAGCAGGTATACCGTTCTCAGTGATCGTGACGGCTCTTGATACCTGGGGCAATACCGTGACCAGCTATAATGGATCTCAGTATGTTACATTTGGCACATCGGCGACACCTTCCCCGAAAGGGAATGCGCCAGTCATACCCGCTGCAGGTAACCAGAACTTTATCGCAGGTGTTGCTACTGTCGGTGGATTTACCCTTTACAATGCCGCTGAAAGCCCGACGATAAGTGCCTTATCTGGCGGTAAATCCGGCACGAGCGGGAACATTACGGTTATTCCCGGACCAGCATCTTCATTGAGTCTGACAGGACTGACAGGCGCAGTGGCAGGGACACTACAGACAGCGACAGTCACAGCCTATGATCAATATGGAAACGTAGCGACAGGATACACAGGAACGGTAAGCTTTAGTTCCAGCGATAAAAACACATTTACTCAACTGCCCAGTAATTATATCTTCACGTCAGCGAATAAAGGGGTGGAAATATTTACCAATGGTGTCACGCTTACGACAGTGGGTAGCCAGTCTGTCGCGGTGAGCGATAGCGCTAACAGCATCGGTGCTAGCCAGAAAGGCCTTGATATAATTCCTGCAGGAGCCACTAAATTTGTCATTACCGGTTCTTCTTCCACTGAAACAGCGGGTGCCACAGATATCCTCACAATTACCGCCCAAGATCCTTACGGTAACTTAGCAACCGGTTACATAGGTTTACAGTCTTTGACATTCTCAGGTTCGAATCCTTCACAGAGTGGTACGCCGCCTACAGTATTAGGTGTTCCATTCGGAACAGCTACCCCTATTACATTTGGTAACGGCGTGGCATACAACGTAGGTATGGTCCTTTATAATTCAACCCAAACTCAGCCGGTCTCCATATCGGCGAGCGCCTCTGGCATTACCACACTTACTCCTTTATCAGTAAAAGTAAGCCCTGCAGGAGCCACTAAATTTGTCATCACCGGCTCTGCCACTGAAACAGCAGGCGTCGCCAATATCATCACGATTACCGCTCAGGATGCTTACGGCAACACAGCAACCGGTTACACGGGTCCGCAGTTATTGACATTCACAGGCTCGAGCGCTTCACCTAATAATACATCGCCCACAGTATCAGGCACTTCATTCGGTACAGCCACCAGTATTACATTTAGTAGCGGTGAGGCAAACAGCGTGAGCATGGTCCTTTATAATTCAACCCAAACTCAGCCGGTCTCCATATCGGCGACCGCCTCAGGTATTACCGCGGTTACTCCTTTATTAGTAACAGTAAGCCCTGCAGCGCTGAGCCAATATATTGTGAGCAACGTCGGTACGCAGACAGCGGGCACTGCCTTTAACGTAACTATCACTGCCGAGGATCAATACGGTAACCACATTACCACGGGTGCCCAGGCTTCAGAAACAGTTAACATTACCTTGGCTAAGACAGATGCAGGAGCGACACCCAAGACCACGACCACCTCCGGAGGGACCGCCACGGTAAACATGAATTTGACCGTAGCCCAATCCGGTCAGGCGATCATCTTTACAGGAGTGACCTCTAAAATAGCCGGCACCTCTAATACATTTACGGTAAATCCATCGTCTAACAAAATTTTGACCATCACAGCCAATAATATCACTAAGACTTACGGTCAAACTGCAACCTTAACATATTCCGTAAGCGGATTACCAAGTGGCGCTAAAATAACCAGCGTGACCTTAACCAGTGCAGGAGCTGCTGCTAATGCGGCAGTATCTGGATCACCTTATACCATTACACCCAGCTCAGTAGTAGGTAGTGGCTTATCAGGCTATACAATTGTTTATGTCCCCGGACAATTGACCGTAAATCCGGCTCCACTAACGATCACCGCCAATAACGTAAACAAGACCTATGGCATAGCTTTAACAGGCGGGGCAGGTTCAACAGCCTTTACTTCCAGTGGTCTGCAGAATGGCCAGACAATCGGTTCAGTTACCATCGCTTATGGAACTGGTGCTGCTGCTACTGCCTCAGTGGCAACCTACACAGGTCAGGTTATGCCATCAGCAGCAACGGGGGGAACGTTCACTTCCAGTAACTACGCAATAACTTATGTTACCGGAAATCTGATCGTAAAACCGGCGCCGTTAACGATTACAGCTACTAATCAGAGCAAGACCTACGGGGCTACCTTATCATTAGGTACCACAGCATTTACTACTAGCGGATTATTAAATAGCGATACAGTGAAAGGTGTTACTTTGACATCAACTGGGGCAGCAGCAACAGCAACGGTCGCAAGCTCTCCATATTCCATAGTCCCGAGTGCCGCGGTGGGGACGGGCTTATCAAATTACACGATCACTTATAAAAATGGAAGTCTGACGGTCAATCCGGCACTATTAACGATTACAGCCAATAATCAGAGCAAGACCTACGGGACTTCATTATCATTAGGCACCACAGCATATACTATCACTGCCGGTACCTTATATAACGGCAATACAATAAGCAGCGTGACCTTAAGCAGTCCGGGTGCGGCTGCATCAGCAAATGTGGCAGGATCACCCTATACCATTACACCCAGCGACGCGGATGGGAGCGGTTTAAATAATTACAAGATTACTTTTGTCCCCGGATTACTAACAGTCAAACCGGCAGCCTTGACGATCACAGCGAATAATCAAACAACAGTTTACGGTGCGGCTTTACCGGCCTTGACTGTCAGCTATAATGGTTTTGTTAACGGCGATACATCTGCAAGCCTGACTACTAAGCCAACAGTGAGCACGACGGCCACATCTGCAAGCTCAGTCGGTACTTATTCGATCACAGCTAAAGGGGCAGTCGATCCAAACTACACCATCTCTTACGTAGCAGGGACATTGAAAGTAACTCCGGCTACTTTAACCATCACAGCTGATAATGTCATTAAGGTTTATGGCACTACCGCAAACTTAACAGGATATACTGTAAAGGGATTGGTCAACGGCGATAAAGTAACCAGTGTGACTCTATACAGTGCAGGCGCTGCTGCTTCAGCAAAGATATCTAATACTCCTTATAGTATTATAGTTAGCAATGCACAAGGGACCGGCTTATCCAACTATGCAATTGTTTATGTGCCCGGAAAACTGTTCGTAGTGCGGAATATTTTCCCCAATACCACTACAGCAGATATTAATTTAGCAGAATCATTAGGTCTTGGTGTAAGTAGCGGACCAGTAGATATCATCACTTCAGCAGGCGCAACTCTAATCCCTTCTATTTGAGCATAGCCCCTTGTAGTTCCTTCTAGTTGAGCAAACTCTTCTTGAAGGTAGAATTCCGTTTTTAAAAGATCGCTTCGTCGCTCACTACGTTCGTTCCCGCAATGATACTGTACCGAACTCCCCCTAACCCCCTCTTTATGAAAAAGAGGGGGGGGATTAGGTACAAACTGGTAACATAGTTTACAAAACAGATTGGGTACATGGTTTACACTATACGGCAAGGAGGTCATCCTATGCCGTGGAAAGTGATAAACCAAATGGACCTAAAAAACCAGCTTGTAACCGATTATAATAAAGAACATTTTAGTATTACTGATCTTTCTCAAAAATACGGAATCAGCCGACCAACAGTTTACAAATGGCTTGGGAGATATGAACAGTTAGGCGTTGATGGACTCATAGAACAAAGTCGAGCGCCCAAGCACTGTCCACATCGCACATCTAAAAGAATCCTGAAGCTTATTATTCAGGAAAAGCTTAAGAACCGTAATCGGGGGCCACGTAAAATACGTGCCCAATTGAAACAACGATATCCAGAACTTGAACTACCAGCCGTCAGTACTGTGTTCTATTGGCTGAAGAAAGAAGGACTTGTTGAAGAGCGCCAAAAACGAAGACGAGTCCCACCTTATACACAGCCTTTTTACGATTGTAAAGCTCCTAATGATGTTTGGAGCATGGATTATAAAGGGCAATTTTATATAAAAAAGGTTCATCTTTGTTATCCGTTAACAATTAGTGATAATTTTAGTCGGTTCCTTTTAGGCTGTAAAGGTCTTAAAGGACCACGGTATATCCCGACGAAAGATTATCTTGAATCCATTTTTTGTGAATATGGGATACCAGATGTAATTCGTCATGATAACGGCACGCCGTTTGCCGGAAAATGCATGGGAGGACTTAGCCGGTTGTCGATTTGGTTAATTCAACTGGGAATCGTACCAGAACGAATTAAAAAAGGCTGTCCCCAAGAAAACGGACGACATGAACGCATGCACCGCACGTTAAAAAAAGAAGCCCTAGATCCAATGGTCCGGAGCTACAAGGAGCAACAGGATTTATTTGATAGGTTTAGATACGATTATAATTATAATCGTCCCCATGAGGCGCTAAATGATCAAACTCCTGGTAGCCATTATAGAAAGTCGATACGGCCTTATAGGCAACGACCGTATCCACCTGAGTATGGATATGGTTACAAAGTCCGCCTTGTTAAAGACAGCGGAGAAATCCATATAATGGGCAGAAGGATTTTTATCACTGAATTGCTCGCAGGCCAAGGAGTCGGTTTAAAAGAAATTGCCGATGGCATTTGGCAGATCCAGTATAGCTTTTACGTACTAGGTTCCGTAGATTTGAGAAAGAACAAGATTATTAGTAACTAAAAAGTGTAAACGATGTACCCAATCTAAAATGTAAACGATGTATTAGTTGCACATTATGCTCTTCGCAATGGCATTCTACTGAACTCCCCCTAACCCCCTCTTTATGAAAAAGAGGGGGGGGAATATACTCCTCTAACCCTCTTTTTGAAAAAAAGAGGGGGGGATTATGCTCCTCGGAATGACAGAGATAGATATATATGCCTTCCCGGTCTACGGGGTTTTTTATTTGATTATTTATATCATTGCATTAATATATTGACTGACGAATAAGCTTTCCCGATTCCCCCAATCGGGTCAATTGTCCAAAATCCCCCCAAATTGTTTCTTAACTTTTTGAACCATTTTAAAATGGGGGCTCCCATGAAAAAACAAACTATTCAGAAATTAGTGAATTTTGTTCCAATTGAAATCATCCAAAATAAAATTTATTTAATTCGAGGGCAGAAGGTAATGTTTGATAGAGATTTGGCTGAATTATATGGAGTAACAACGGGTAACTTAAACAAGACGGTTAGGCGTAATCTTGAACGCTTTCCGTTAGATTTTATGTTTCAGCTAACTCAAAAAGAAGCCGATTCTTTGATATTCCAATTTGGAAGACCAAAGGAAGGTCGGGGTGGTAGCCGTTATTTGCCCTATGCATTTACTGAGCAGGGCGTTGCTATGCTTTCGAGTGTTCTTAAATCCAAAAGCGCTGTTTTAGTCAATATACAGATTATGCGAGTATTTACAAAATTGAGAGAGATGATGGCTTCTCATAAAGATCTAGCCCGTAAGATTGAAGACCTTGAAAAGAAATTTCAAGAAAAGTATAAGGAGCAAGATAATAAAATTCTGTTGGTTTTTAAGGCCATCAAAGATTTGTTGACAGATAAAGAGGAGGCTTCCAAGAAAAGGGGACCGATGGGATTTATCCCACCAAAACAGGTAGAAACCTTTAATAAATCTAAAAGAAAATGAATAACAGGGGATAAATTAAAAAGGGCAGCTCAGTAGATATCATCACTTCAGTAGGCTCAACTGTAGTTCCTTCTATTTGAGCAAGCCCTCCTTGAAGGTAGAATTCCGTTTTAAAAAGATCGCTTCGTCGCTCACTACGTTCGTTCCCGCAATGATACTGTACCGAACTCCCCCTAACCCCCTCTTTGAAAAAAAGAAGGGGGATGGCTGAAAACTTGTAAAAATTATTAAATGTTGTAAAATAAGTCCAGTTAGACAAGCATAGATTCTTCCCCAGAATCTTTTATATAATCCCCCAAATAATTTAAACTTGTATAAATTTAGCTATCACAGAATGTGATGCCTTCTAAGGGGTATTTATGAAATCAATATCTAAAGAATTAACTAATGTGGTATCGATTGAGGTTATTCAAAATAAGATTTATTTAATTCGGGGACATAAGGTCATGCTTGATAAAGATTTAGCGGAACTTTATGGGACGTCTACAAGGGAATTAAAACAGCAGGTTCGTCGAAATTTAAAGCGGTTTCCAGCAGATGATTTTATGTTTGAGTTAAAATGGAAAGAGACTGAATCTTTAAGATCACAATTTGTGATCTTAAAAAGAGGAGGACATGTTAAATATTTGCCGTATGCTTTTACAGAGCAAGGCGTTGCAATGTTATCAAGTGTTTTGAACAGCGATAGGGCCATTGAAGTAAATATTCAAATAATTCGAGTTTTTACTAAATTACGAGAGATCATGGCTTCCCATAAAAATTTAGTTCGTAAGATTGAAGACCTTGAAAAAAAGTTTCAAGATAAATACAAAGAACAGGATAGCAAAATTATGCAGGTTTTTAATGCCATCAAAGATTTGTTGACTGATAAGGAAGAGGCTTCCAAGAAGAAAGGGCCAATGGGATTTATCTGCCCTAAACAAGAAGAAAAAGTTAATAAATCTAAAAGAAAATGAATAACAGGGGATAAATTAAGAAGGCAGAAAAAGAGGGGGATTGTTATTGGCAGCTAAAATTCGACAGCTAATTTTCCCCCGACTTCAGTGGAAGTGTTGCTGGGTTCTTCACCCACAATCACATAGGGGGAGCCATCAAAATAGAAAACGGTGCTTTGCGCGATATTGGAGTTATGAACATGCCAGTAACGGATAAACGGTTCAATGATAAAATTAAATCGCCCCCATTTTTTGATCAATTTCAGGGAAGCCCTTAAACCATAACCGTTCTTTTGTGTGTTTGTCAGATCACCGAGGCCAATTTCCCCTAAATAGCTTTTTACCTCGCCATAAACAAAAATATCATATTCCGCGTCAGCCCCAATCGACCATCCGTCGTTTAACCGGGCCAACACTTCAGCGCCTGTGGGGACATAAGCATACTGAATCCAGCGGTTATAACCGCCCGGTTTATTTGCATAAAATGAATCAAACAAAGAACGGTATCCTGCTCCCATATAAGGTGTCAGCCGTAGAGAATCATTTTGAAAATAAAAGTCTTTCCCTAATAGGAACCTTAATTCGTACATATAATCGCTAATGCCATGGAATATATTGGAACCATCGTAATTGATCTTCCCGTAACTAAACCTGCCTTCGAGGCGATACATATTAATGACATCTGAATATAAAAGGTCTTCCGGGGGGACATGTAAGGTATAAATGGCATTAATTCCGGACATCATCCCTGATTGTTTCATAAAAGTAGCGGTGTTTACTGACTCGCGATATTTGATATAAGAAGTTTCAGGAGCGAGACTAAATTCTATCTTAGCTTTTTTAGGTTGGGATTGATCATCCTCTATGGTTGTTTGCGGCTTTGCAACCCCTTCAACTCGATCCATTTGTTGATTAACAGCCTGCATGTGCTCATCGTCAGGAGGGGCCGAGGTATAACAAACTTCATCCCAACTGATGGCGCTGTTTTGATGCAGATGCTCTTGTGCGCAGTCCATGGTTTTCCGGATTATTAAGTCCCGTTCTTCGGAAGCTCGAGCTACAGCCGTTACCAAGAAGATAAATAAAACAAAAAGATAAAATTTTTTAAAAAGAAACATATAAATATTATGGGGTAAATAGAAGAGAAAACAAGCAGAAAGGGAGAATTTTTACCCTTTAGAATATACAGAAAAATTTTTTATCTCTGTTTGGGCATTAATATGATATAGTAGCCGAAGTTTTGAAGAGGGGATGTCATGAAAAAAAAGCTGTGCGCAGTCATTATGTTTTTTCTTTTTCAGACGGTTTCTTGGGGTTCCCAACAGTGGGAGTCCCAGGGGAATTTTTATTTCCTGGCTAAAAACACAAAAGAGAGCTTCAGTGCTTCAGGCCCCGGGTCCAATAAATTCTTTAGCAAATATTTGACGTATGATGGGATTGGTTTTTTAGTCAGAGGGCCACAAGATTGGCAGGATTACGGCAGGCTTAATCTTGGGAATAATAATATGTTCCTTGTGCCCATACGTTCCGGCATGAAGGTTGAAGAAATCCATTTTTTGGCTTCGGGGAATTACGGGAACAGTTATGAACATGATCCTTTGTTACGCCTTTACGGAGAGAATTATTATTATTCGGTTTTGACCGTGACCTTTGCCTATCAGGACGGGACGTATAAAGTTCTTTCAGCACCGGTCTTTTGGGATTGGTTCCATTTGCCGTCGATTGGCTGGTCTAAAGATGGTGTTAAAAGTAAGGCCGTCGGCATTAATCCGGTGCGTCCAAATTGTACTTTGTACCATATAAGTTTTACCAACCCTAAGCCGACCCAAGCGGTCAAAGATATCCTGGTTTCAGACAGCTGGTTAAGTGATAGGCCATTTTCAGACGTTTTTGCCTTGACTATTAAATCATCGGATACAATGCAAGCCATTCCCAAAAAGGACTAATTTTTTATCTCAGCCCTTGTTTTTGGGCTGTTTTTAGGCCATACTATATCAACGGTAGTTAAAAAAATGAAATTGTTGGGATAAAGCAATACGTTAACTAGAAAATTGTATAAACAGGAAGATATCATGATGAAAAAAACTCATTACCTTTTATTACTGGCATTTTTGATCGTTTCTTCCGGTTGTGAAACAATCCATGGAGCGACAACCGGGTTTGGTCAAGATGTGCAAAACCTATCGGATCCTTCTACAAACGGCTGGAATGCCATCAACAAAGCGGATGCCTGGATGCAGCAAAATATGTGGTGATATTATTCCGGTTTTTTCCACTCTTTACTAACCCTCTCATAACCCTTTAGGTTGACGCCACTTGCAAACTGTGTTAGAATTCCACTTCTGTAATTTTTGAATTTTAAATACTTTCTGAAAGGTCTTTTCTTTGTCTAAATATAACAATATTATACGACGTTTTAAAGGCAAACGACTGCTGGTCATTGGGGATGTGGTGCTTGACCAGTATATCAAGGGGAGCGTATCGCGTATCTCTCCGGAGGCGCCGGTGCCTATTGTCCTTCAGGAAGAGTCCTTTTATACGCCGGGCGGCGCCGCTAATGTGGCCAATAATCTGGCCAGTTTAGGGGCTGATGTCACCCTGGTCAGTAAAATCGGCGATGATATTGAAGGCAGTATTCTTAAACGTGAACTTGCTTAAACGCCATATCCATACCAACGGGCTTTTTATAGACAGCAATATGGATACGATTTTTAAAACACGCATCATCGCCCAGCATCAGCAGATTGTCCGTTTAGACAGGGAAAAACCGAGCAGTGGCGGGCCTGGACCTTATTAAAGAAGGCAAGATTTTGCCATTTCTTGCGTCGTCATATGAAGGATTTTCAGGCGGTCATTATTTCTGACTACGGCAAGGGGATTATTGATTCAAGGCTTTTGGCCCAGGTGCATGAATTAGCTTTGCGCTATAAATTGCCGGTGGTGGTGGACCCTAAATTGGAAGATTTGCGTGAGTATGGCCAAGTCAGCTGTATTACCCCTAATAAAAAAGAAGCTGAAGCGGCTTTAAAGAATATTTCGGAAGAGACCCGTAAAGCTTTTGGGATACGTTCAACGAAGCTTGATAACAAAGAGGACATTGAAGCTAATGGCTGCGGGCTTTTAAATTTTTTAGGGATTGAGTCGCTTTTGATCACCTTAGGCGAACATGGCATGTATCTTTTTGAGCATAATAAAAAACCTTTTCCTATACCGACGATGGCACGTCAGGTTTTTGATGTTTCCGGGGCCGGGGATACGGTCATTGCCGTGTTTGCTTTATGCCTGGCCGCAGGTGCAGATAAATCTCAGGCGGCCAAGATCGCCAATTACGCGGCCGGGATTGTGGTTGGGAAAATGGGCGCGGTGGCCGTTGAGTTGGATGAATTAAAACAGGCGATTGGGGCGGCTTAAATGAAAACCATCGGGGTCATTCCCGCACGCTTTGCCTCCACGCGTTTTCCTGCCAAGGTTTTGGCCAATATCGACGGGAAGCCGTTGGTCCGGCATGTGTGGGAAAAAGCCGTCCTGTGCCGAGAGCTTGATGAAGTGCTGATTGCCTGCGACCATGAGGATGTTTTTAAGGCAGCTCAAAGATTTTAAGGCGCGGGTGGTCATGACAGACCCCAATCATCCTTCAGGTTCTGACCGTATTGCCGAAGCGGTCAAGGATTTAAATGTGGATATCGTGGTCAATATTCAGGGTGATGAGCCTTTTATTGATCCCCGGACCATTGACGCGTTGGCTGTTCTTTTAAAACAGGATGCCAAGATCATGATGGGGACGGTGATCAAAGAAATCACCGATGAGGCGGATTTTCTGAATCCTAATGTGGTTAAATGTGTCGTGGATGATCAGGGATATGCCTTGTATTTTTCCAGGTCACCTATCCCGTATCATCGCAATAAAAATGCTTCTTTGGCAATAAAGAATTATAAACATTTGGGCCTTTATGCGTACCGTAAAGATTTTTTGATGCAGTTTAAAGATTGGCCTAAAGGGGCTTTGGAATCCGCCGAAGAACTTGAGCAGTTGCGGGCCCTTGGAGCGCGGGGTAAAAATAAAAACAACAGTAACTGATTATGAATCGATCGCGGTGGACACTCCGCAAGATTTACAGAAAGCCCAAGCATGGTTCGACAAGTTAAAATTAATGACAAAGTGATTTTTGGCGGCAATAAGCCTTTGGTGCTGATCGCCGGCCCTTGTGTGATCGAGTCTCCGTCATGGGACATTGAAGATCGCCGAGGCCATCAAAAAAATCACATCAAAACTGCGCATCCCTTTTGTTTTTAAAGCGAGTTTTGATAAAGCCAACCGCACCTCGATCCATTCTTTTCGGGGGCCGGGGCTTTATGAGGGGCTTAAAGTCCTTTCCCAAGTCAAATCCAAGCTGGGAGTGCCGATTTTATCCGATGTGCATGATGTCAATCAGGCCCAGATGGCAGGCGAGATCTTGGATATTATCCAAATCCCGGCTTTTTTATGCCGCCAAACAGATTTGATCGTTGCCGCGGCCAAGACAGGCAAAACCGTGAATGTGAAAAAAGGGCAGTTTATGGCGCCCTTGGGACATCAGCGGTATTGTTAAAAAGATGCAAGAGGCGGGCAATCATAATTTGCTTTTGACCGAGCGGGGCGTGTCTTTTGGTTATAATAATCTGGTTTCTGATTTCAGGTCTTTGCCGATCATGAGGGCTTTGGGTTATCCGGTTGTTTTTGATGCCACCCATAGCGTGCAGAAACCGGGCGGTTTGGGCACGTCTTCCGGCGGGGAAAGCCAATATATACCGCTTTTGGCCCGCTGTGCCGTCGCGGCAGGGGTTGATGCCATATTTTTGGAAACGCATCCGAATCCGTCCAGAGCCCTTTCCGACGGGCCCAATACGTTGCCTTTGAAGAAATTTGGAAAATTTATTAAAGGATTTGATAGCCATTGATCGTATTACGGATAAAAATAAATAATGCTTAAACGTGCCAAAGAAGTTTTAACCATAGAAGCCCAGGCCATCAACCTGATGATGCGCCGTTTGGACCATCATTTTGAAGCCGCGGTTGACATCATCGCTAAATGCAGCGGCCGTGTCATTGTCTGCGGCATGGGCAAGACCGGTATCGTTGCCCGTAAGATTGCGGCCACCTTGTCGTCAACCGGAACCCCCAGTATTTTTTTGCATAGTGCCGAGGCGGTGCATGGTGATTTAGGCCAGGTCACGGCCAAAGATATCGTGATCATTATTTCTCAAAGCGGTGAGACTGAGGAGACCGTCCGCCTTCTGCCTTTGGTAAGAAAGATCGGGGCCAAGATCATTGTGATGACGGGCAATCCCAAATCCACCTTAGGCCCGTCATGGGGATTTGGTTTTAAATATCGCGGTCAATTCTGAAGGCTGTCCTTTGGGGTTGGCGCCCATGGCATCAACAACCGTGACCATGGCCTTAGGTGATGCTTTGGCCGCCTGCCTGATCGACCGTAAAAAATTTAAGAAGGAAGATTTTGCCTTGTATCATCCCGGAGGCAGTTTGGGCCGGCGGCTTTTGTTAAAAGTGGAAGATATCATGCGCCGTGAAAGTTCCTTTGCCAAGGTCGCGGCCACAACCAAGGTCAAAGATGTCTTATGGACAATCACCAAAGCCCGCTGCGGATGCGCTTGTGTGGTGGATGGCAAGCATAAGCTTTTAGGTATTTTTACTGACGGAGATTTGCGCCGGCATCTGGAAGATGATCCTGCTGTTTTGACTAAGGAAGGTGTCTGAGGTCATGACCAAAAATCCCGCTTCTATCGGAAAAGAAAAACTGGCGGCCCAGGCTTTTGATATTTTGAAAACCAAAAAAATTGATGAACTGCCGGTGGTGGACAAGGCCGGCCGTGTGGTGGACTTTTAGACGTGCAGGATTTGCTTAAGGCAGGGTTGGTTTGATGAAGGATGCGTTAAAAAAGATCAAAGTCGTGGCGATGGATGTCGATGGTGTTCTGACTGACGGGCGTATTATCATTGACAGCAATGGCGTTGAAACCAAGAATTTTGATGTGCAGGATGGTTTTGGGATTGTGTTTTTAAAAAAATGCGGGATCAAGACCGCGATCATTTCGGCACGGGAATCAGGAGTTGTTGCCCATCGCGCCAAAGATTTGAAAATCGATAAGGTCTATGTGGGCGTGTATCCTAAACTTAGTGCTTATGAGAGTATGTTAAAAGAATTTAAAGTGCTTGATGAAGAAGTCTGTTTTATCGGTGATGATTTGGCGGATTTGGGTGTCATGCGCCGATGCGGGGTAGTGTGGCGGTCGCCAATGCGGTTTCTGAAGTCAAACAGATCGCGGATTATGTAACAGTCAAGCAAGGCGGACGAGGCGCGGTCAGGGAAGCTGTTGAATTGATCTTAAAAGCACAGGGACATTGGGGCCCTCAACTTTATGAAAATTAAAATTTTTCTTTGTTTGGTGATTTTTGCTTTGTGTTCTATCGTGTGCCGTGCGGATGAAACAACGGAATCTAGTCTGCTCTTCATCACAGCAGCTGCAGGGTTTAATCTTAACGGTTATAACAATACCGGAGAGAAAGACCTGGGACGTCAACGGCACCAAGGCGGATATTTCCGATACAAACATTCAAATTACGAATGTGGATGCTAATTTTTATGGCAAGGAACAAGCTAATTTAACGGCGGACCACGGCACCATCGATAAGACCAATGGGAATGTGCATCTGCAGGATAATGTGGTGATCACATCAGTGGACCGCGGCACTCAAATGACCACGGACACCTTGGATTGGAACCGCAATAAAGATTTGGTCACGACCCAGGACCCGGTCAAAATTGTGGACTCAGCAAGGGGTGGTTACGGGCCAGGGAATGTCGCCCATCCTAATTTGAAAAAAGCGCAGATCAATAAGAATGTGAAAGCCACCGTGCATACCCAGCCGCAAGGTGAACCTGATGATCAGATCATCACCATTACATCAGACGGCCCCATGCAAATGAACCAGGCGACAATGTATGCGGTATTTAATATCCATGTGATAGCGGTGGAGGCATCCACAGGCCGCGAACTTCACTGCGATAAAATGGAAATATGGTTTAACCAGGCCACTAAAAAAATCAAAAAAGCCATATGCACCGGACATGTGAAAGCGATCCAGGGGCCCAATGTCAGTTATGCGGATAAAATGATCTATGACGGGGATACCCAGGTTTTGACCATGATCGGCCGGCCTAAAATTGTTTTTGATACCGGCAGCACCAAAGGCAAGGGCATGTTTCAGCCATTAGGCAAATGATTTTGACGTAAGGGATTATCCAGATTATGCGTTTATTAGAAGCAAAAAATTTAGTCAAAATTTATGGCGGCCGCCGGGTGGTGGATGGCCTGAGCATTACTGTCGGCCGTTCGGAGATCGTGGGGCTTTTAGGCCCTAACGGAGCGGGCAAGACCACCAGTTTTTATATGGTGGTGGGCATTATCAATCCTGAAGAAGGTCAGGTGATCTTTGACCAGGACGATATCACCAAAAAACCGATCCATGAACGCTGCCGTCTGGGGATGGGTTATTTGGCACAGGAAAGTTCTATTTTTCGTAAACTTACCGTTGAGCAGAATATCATGGCGGTTTTGGAAACTTTAAATATCAGCCCTTCCGAGCGCAAGCGCCGCCTGGAGTCATTGCTCGAAGAATTAAATATTTCGCATTTGGCCCGTGCCAAGGCGTATACGCTTTCCGGCGGGGAGCGCCGCCGTCTGGAAATCACCAGGGCTTTGGTGACCAATCCTTCGTTTTTGCTTTTGGATGAGCCGTTTTCCGGCATTGACCCTATTGTGGTGGCCGAAGCCCAGGAAATCATCAAGGATTTAAAAAAGAAAGGGTTGGGGATTTTATTGACAGATCATAATGTCCGTGAGACGCTGTCGATTACCGATCGGGCGTATCTTGTCGCAGACGGACGGGTGCTTATTTCCGGGTACAGCCCAGGATTTGATCAATGACCCTAAAGCACGAAAGATTTATTTGGGTGAAAAATTTACAATGTAGAGAAATGAAAGGGATAGTATCATGAAAGTTGAAGTTAAGAAAGTAGATGCTTTAAAACGTGAAATGAAATTTGAAATCCCCCGCGAAAAAGTCACCGAGACCATGGATGCTGTTTATAATGAAATCGGCAAACATGCCAAGGTCAAAGGTTTTCGTCCCGGCAAAGTTCCCCGCCATATTTTAGTCAATTCTCATGGCCAATTAGCCAAAGATGAAACCATCAAAAAAATTATCCCGCAAGCCTATCATGAAGGCATCAGCCAGCATCAATTAAACCCCATTGATCTGCCGGAAATTACCGAAGTTGATCTTAAAGACGGCGTATTGACTTTTACAGCGACACTTGATATCCGTCCGGAAGTTGAGGTCGGTAAATATAAAGGGATCAATGTTGAGCGTAAAAAAAGCGAAGTGACCGAAGAAGAAGTGCAAAAGACCCTGGAATTCTTTAAAAAAGGCCGTGGCTGATCAGGAAGTCACCATCGATGATAATTTTGCCAAGGGCATGGGGTTTCCCAGCCTTGAAGAATTTAAAACAGCGCTCAAGCACCAGTTGGAATCTGACAAAGACCGCAACAACCGCATGGATGTGGAAAATCAAATTGTGGAAGAATTGCTTAAAAATGCTAAACTGATTGTTCCTCAATCCTTGGTCAAGCGCCAGCTGCATCACCGGTTAAACGAGAGCCTTGCGCCGCCTTAAATCCCAAGGGTTGAATGAAGAAGAACTTAAGAAAAAAGAAGAAGAGCTGCGCATACAGCTGGAGCCTGTGGTGGAACGTGAAGTGAAGATTTATTTGATCTTGGAAGAGATCGCCAAACTTGAAAATATAACAACAGCTGATCATAATGAAAGTTTGCCGGGCAAGGTGATGGAATTTTTGTTGAAAGAAGCTACTTGGAAGGATGCTAAATAATAAGGAGAAAGAATATGTCATGGAAAAGTCCCAAATATTAGTCCCGATGGTCGTTGAGAAAACAGGTCATGGCGAACGCGCTTATGATATTTATTCCAGGCTTTTAAAAGAACGCATTGTTTTTTTAGGCACGGCGGTCGATGATCATGTGGCCAATTTGATCATCGCCCAGCTTTTGTTTTTACAATCTGAAGACAAAGAAAAGGACATCTTTTTATATATCAATTCTCCCGGCGGTTCTGTGACCGCGGGGCTGGCTATTTATGATACGATGCAATATGTCAAGCCTGATGTGGTGACCTGTTGCATCGGTCAGGCAGCGAGCATGGGGGCGGTATTGTTGACCGCCGGTGCCAAGGGCAAACGTTACGCGCTTCCTAATGCCCGCATCATGATCCATCAGCCTTGGGGAGGCGCACAGGGTACGGCCAGTGATATCCACATCCAGGCCCAGGAAATTTTACGCATGAAAGATGAGCTTAATAAAATTTTGGCCAATCATACCGGTCAGCCTCTTGAAAAAATCGTCAAAGACACTGACCGCGATTTTTTCATGTCCGCCCAGGAGTCGAAAGATTATGGTTTAGTCGACGGTGTGATTGCCCATTTTGGTGAAGCAATCAAATAATGATTAAGGAAGGATTAATTTAGAAAGGTGATGTGTTATGAAACGCAATTTGTTGTTAACTCCAGGACCAACCCAAGTGCCTCCTCAACTTTGTGAAGCTTTAGGCCGGCCGATCATCCATCACCGCACCCCGCAATTTCAGGATAATATCAAACAGGTGGTGGAAGGTTTAAAAGAAGTTTTCCAAACTAAAAATGATATTTACATTTTAACCTCTTCAGGTTCCGGCGCCATGGAAGCGGCGGTGGTCAATTTGCTTTCCCCGGGTGATAAGGCCATTGCCGTCGATGGCGGGAAATTCGGCGAACGCTGGGTGGAGCTTTGCCAAACGTATAAAGCCAATACCATCGTGCATAAAGTGCAATGGGGCAAGGCGCCCACCGCGGCAGAAATCAAATCCTTGCTTGACGCCAATCCTGATACCAAGGCCGTGTTTATCACCTTGGCAGAAACTTCAACCGGCGTGACCCCTGATGTTAAAGCCATCGGAGAAGTGGTTAAGAACACCAAGGCTGTTTTGGTCGTTGATGCCGTGTCGGGTCTGGCTGTTCAGGAAATAAAAACCGATGAATGGCATTGTGATGTGGTGGTATCAGCCTCGCATAAGGGCTTGATGCTGCCGCCGGGCTTGGCTTTTGTCAGCGCCTCACCCAAAGCCATTGATCTGATCAATAAATGCACGACACCCCGTTATTATTTTGATCTGCGTGAATGCAAAAAAGCCATGGAAAAAACCGACACTCCTTTTACGCCGGCCATCGGGATTCTTGATTGCTTTGGTTGAAAGTCTTAATATGATCAAAAAGGACGGTTTGAACAATATGTTTGCGCGTTATGCGCTTTTAGCCCGTGCCGTGCGTGCGGGATGTGCGGCCATCGGTTTGGAATTGTTTCCGGATCCGTGCTTGTGCGACCAATGTGTTGACCGCGGTCAAAGTGCCTGCGAATATCGACGGAGAAAAGTTGACTAAAACCATGCGCGATACCTATGGCATTACCTTTGCCGGCGGACAGGACCATCTTAAAGGCAAGGTCATCCGCATGGCGCATATGGGGGCGCTGGATGAATATGATATCCTCACAGGGCTGGCCTGCCTGGAAAAAGTATTGCATCAAATGGGGCATAAATTTGAACTGGGCGCGCTTTGAGCGCCGCGCAAAAAGTCTCTTAACACTAAATAAGGATAAGGGATGATCATATGTTTAAGATTTTAATCAGCGATAAATTGGAAAAAGAAGGTCTTGATATTTTAACCGCGGATAAACGTTTTACGGTGGATTGTAAATTCGGTATACCGGCGGATGAATTACAAAAAGATCATCAAAGATTATGATGCCTTGATCGTGCGCTCCGGCACCCAGGTGACCGCCCAGATCATAGAAGCCGCGGATAAATTAAAAGTGATCGGGCGCGCGGGGTCGGTTTGGATAATGTGGATTTGACGGCCGCCACCAAAAAAGGGATTGTGGCCATGAATACCCCGGCGGGCAACACCACTTCTACCGCCGAGCAAACCATGAGCCTGATCATGGCGCTTTCGCGCAATATCCCTCAGGCTGTTGCTTCCTTAAAATCCGGCAAGTGGGAGCGTTCTAAATTTACCGGGGTTGAACTTCATGGCAAAGTATTGGGCATTATCGGTCTAGGCCGCATCGGTTCGACGGTGGCTAAAATGGCCCAGGCTTTTGGCATGGTGATCCTAGGCTATGACCCGTATCTATCCGCTGAGATCGCCCAGAAAAACGGCATCAAATTAGTTGATCTTAATGAAATTTATAAAACCGCGGATTATATCACGGTGCATATCCCTAAAACGGATGAAACCACCCATATGATCGGCGAGGCCCAAATTGCTTTGATGAAAAAAACAGTGCGGCTGATCAATTGCGCCAGAGGCGGCATTATCGATGAAGCCGCTTTGATCAAAGCTTTGCAGGAAAAGCGTATTGCCGGTGCCGCTTTAGACGTTTATGAAGTTGAGCCGCCGGATTTTCAATCCCCGCTTTTTAAATTGGATAATTGCATAACGACACCGCATCTTGGCGCATCCACTTCTGAAGCCCAATTGAATGTGGCCATTGAAATCGCCCACGCGGTCAAAGATGCTCTTGTCCGGGGCCGGTATCCGCAATGCCGCTAATTTTCCGTCGTTGTCTGCTGGAAGCTTATAAAGTCATTGAACCGTATCTGAGTCTGGCAGAACGTATGGGTAAATTTGCCGGCCAATTGGTACAGGGGCGCATCAGCGAGGTGACCATTACCTACAGCGGGGCCGTCGCCCAGGAAAAAGTCACGGCCGTGACCATGGCTTTGTCCCATGGGCTTTTGACCCCGATCTTAGGAGAAGATGTCAATACCATTAATGCCCTGAATATGATGAAAGAACGCGGTATTAATATTAAAGAAATCATCTCCAATCAGGAAGGCGAGTATGTCAACGCCATCGCTTTGGATATCACCACCGATAAAGAACCATTTTCTTTGCTGGGCACCTTATCCAGCAATAAACAGCCGCGCATTGTTAAGATCAACAATGTTTATGTGGAGACTGTTCCTCAAGGGCATATGTTGTTTATCAATAATAATGATAAGCCCGGTATTGTGGGGGCTATCGGCACGATATTGGCCGCGGAAAATATCAATATTGCCGGCATTACTTTAGGCCGTGAAAATCAGCAGGGGGTTGCGGTCAGCGTCGTTAATGTTGACAGTGAAATCCCGGAATCCGTTATTGAAAAATTACGCAAAACCAAGAATATTCTTTTTGTCAAAACCATTAAGGTATAGATGATCCGGATGAATGATCTTGGGCGCTATTGTTTGTAGGAGCCGGTTTGCAGGATGGGCTTAACCCCTGTATTTTTATGACCTGTGCTGTTTTTATCGTCCATGGGCTTTGGCTTAAAAGAAGATCTTGTCCGTATGGGTTGGTTGCGCATTGTTTTTGGGTTGGTCTATGCATTGGGCGTTTTGGTTTTTAATTTTGGGCCTGGTCAGAGTTTTATTTTTCAGAAGATTTTGTATTTACCGCTAAAATTCTTTATTTTGTTTTAGGGGTTGGGGCTTTTGTTTTAGGCGTTTTGTTTTTTAAAGATTGGTTTTTATTGCATCGTGGGCACCCTGTGCAAGAGCTAGACCGGTAGAAAAAATAAAGTCTTCTTCTGCAGGCGGTATGGCCGTGTGTCTGATGACTGTTATCTTGGCAGTGGTTTTAAGCGCCTTAGCCACTCTTTGGCCCATTAATTATTATATTATGCTTTTAGGCAATGAGGCGATTATAAAAGGGCAATGGCAAATAGTGATGCCGTTGCTGGTAGGTTATATTGTTATCAGTATGTGGCCGCTATGGTTTGTGTGGGCATTTTTAAGCTATTAAAAATCTGCGGCCATCTTTGTTGAAAATCGTTTGTGCTTCTATTTTTTTTACGGCATCATCGTGTATGATTTTGATTTTTAAATGACATTAGGAAAGGACATATCATGAATTTAGTCGTGGTCGGCGCCCAATGGGGTGATGAAGGCAAGGGAAAATTGATCGATATCCTCTCTGAAAAGGTGGATATCACCGTGCGTTATCAGGGCGGTAATAATGCCGGCCATACTGTTATCGTCGGGGACAAGGAATATGTTTTTCATTTGATCCCTTCGGCCATTTTACGTCCCAAGAAAATCTGTGTGATCGGCAATGGGGTGGTCATTGACCCCAAGGCCCTATTGGAAGAAATTGACGGTTTAAAAAAACGCGGCCTGCCGATGAGCGGCGCACAGCTTAAAATTTCCGCCAACGCGCATGTGGTCATGCCGTATCACAGGGTGATGGACCAGTTGCGTGAAGGCAAACGTGCCAATAAGATCGGCACCACCGGGCGCGGGATAGGGCCTTGTTATTCTGATAAAGTCGGGCGCATGGGTATCCGCATCATTGATCTTTTAAACCCGCAAGGTGCTTAAAGCCAAGCTGGCGGATAATCTTAACGAAAAAAATGATATTTTTGTGAAAGTTTACGGTTTTAAGAATTATGATTTTAGCGAAATTTATAAGGAATATTTGGACTTCGGCCGACGGCTGAAACCTTATATCTGCGATACGGCCCTTTTTTTAAACCAGGCCATTGAGGCCAAGAAAAAAATCCTTTTTGAAGGGGCCCAAGGGACATTTTTAGACATTGATTTTGGCACCTATCCTTTTGTGACTTCGTCTAATGCCACCACCGGCGGTGTTTGTTCCGGTACGGGAGTGCCTCCGACCAAGATCGGACAGGTGGTTGCTGCTGTTAAGGCGTATACAACCCGGGTGGGGGAAGGGCCTTTCCCAACCGAATTTGACAAAGAAATGAATGAATGTATCCGCAGCAAAGGCCATGAGTTTGGCGCCACCACCGGCCGTCCCAGGCGCTGCGGATGGTTTGATGCGGTGCTGGCACGGTATGCCGTGACCATTAACGGGGCGACCCAATTAGCGATTATGAAACTTGATGTATTGGATGAACTTGAAGAAATAGAGATCGCCACCGCTTATAAATATAAAGGAAAAATTTATAAAGATTATTCCCATGATTTGGACGTTTTGGCTGCATGCCAAACCTGTTTATGAAAAATGGCCCGGCTGGAAGACGTTCGACCCGAGAAGTACGTCAGTATAATAAGTTGCCGCTTGCAGCCCGTCGTTATATTGAGCGTTTGGAAGAATTATTAGAAGTCCCGATTAAATATATTTCGGTGGGCTCCAAGCGGGATGAAATCATTGTCCGTTAAACGGGATTCACTGTATGATATTGGGCCAAGGAAGAAATGATTCATTGCTTGACTTTCATAAATGCCTGTGATAATTTGAGTTCTAAATATATAATAGTATAAACAGGAGGATTGTAATGCGTTCTAATAAAGTAGTTTTTAATGAATATTTCTTTAGTCCTGGTGCTTGCTTTGGGGCTTTCCGGTTGTACGATTATTCTTCAAAAAGGCCGCCGTACCGACATTGAAAAAATTTCCAAATTAAAGAATGATATGAACGAATTGCAGCGTGCCAAGGAGGAATTGGAAAAACGCCTTCAGGATGAGATCAACAATAAACAAGTGAAGGTGGAAATGCAGGACAAGGGTTTGGTCATTACCTTTGTATCAGAAGTTTTGTTTGATTCCGGAAAAGCCAAATTGCGTAAGGATTCCTATGCGAAATTAGATAAAGTCGCCGGTGTTTTAAACACGACAGTCTCTGATTTAAATGTGGGGATTGAAGGCCATACGGATAATCAGCCGATCAAGAAATCAGGATGGAAATCCAATTGGGAATTATCCACTGCCCGGGCGTTGTCTGTTTTGCATTATTTAAGCGATAAAAGTGTGTCTGAGCCCCGTCTGGCGGCCATTGGTTATGGGGAATATAAACCGGTCGCTTCCAATGATACTAAAGAAGGACGTCAGAAAAATCGCCGTGTTGAAATTGTCATTCTTCCTAAAACTGAAACGAAAACCGACGAGGCCATGTCTGATCAGGACAATAACAGTTCCAGTTAAAGCCAATTGCAGCGGGTGATAGGTATTGTATGAAAGATATTATTCTGGTCATATGCTTTATTGGTGGCGGTCGGCTTATCAGTGGTGGTGGTGCGTTTCGCTCAAAAAGCTGATAAAGCCGGCAAAAATTTGGAAGAGGAACGTTATAGCCGTATGGTGGCTGAAGAGACCTTGCAGAAGAATGATGCTAAATTGACGACTTTTCAGGAACAGTTGAAAGACGAACAAGATAAAATGGCTAAGATCGAAGATATCCTTGATCAGGAAAAAAGTGTGAATTCAGATTTAAAGAAACAGTATGATGAATTAACAGCAAGCTAAAGCTGATTTGGAAGCTAAATTAGCAGACAGTGCTTCAAGAAAAAGCAAGCGGCCATGGCTGCTTTGCAGGTACAGGCCCAAGCACAGACTCAGGCGCAGCCTCAAGCTCAAGCGTCTGCACCTGGGCAAGCACAATCAGTTGCACAACCGGCTGCAGGCTCAGCCGCCTTGGACATTAATTCTCCCTCGCTAAAGTTTCGGGGCATTTCGCCGGATCCTTAGCGAAGGCGGGTTTTTAAATATTTTGAGGACCTAAAGCGTTTTGCGTTTGATAGAAAGGCTTTGACGATGGGGGATGAATATCCCCCTTTTTATTGTAAAAAATAATTAATATGAATTCAGACCAACTTCCCCGTCATGTAGCTATTATTATGGATGGCAATGGCCGTTGGGCCAAGGCCCGCGGGATGAGCCGCACTCAGGGGCACTTGGAAGGGGTCAAACGGGTTGAAGAGATCATTAAAGCCGCCCATGACATGGGCATAGAGTTTTTGACCATTTATGCTTTTTCGACGGAAAATTGGAGCAGGCCGCAGGATGAAGTGTCCATGATCATGCGTACGTTTATCATTGTTTTGGGCCAAAAGGCCAAAGAACTTGAAGAAAACGGCGTTCGGATCAATTTTATCGGCCGCCGTCAGGGAGTCCCGCCGGAAGTGTTAAAGGCCATGGATGATGCGACCCTTGTAACGAATGGCCAGCACCACCATGACCCTTAATATCGCTTTTAATTATGGGGCACGGGGAGAGATAGTTGATGCCGTTAAATCCATTGTTTCCCGGGCAGGTGAAGGCAAGATGAAAGCCGATGATATTGATGAAAAGCTCATCAGCTCCCATCTATACACCAAAGGTCAGCCGGACCCTGACCTGTTGATCCGTACCTCGGGTGAAGAGCGTATCAGCAATTTTTTGTTGTGGCAGCTTTCTTATGCTGAATTGTATTTTACGGATAAATGCTGGCCGGAATTTAACGAAGAAGAGTTTTCAAAAGCTTTGGCTAACTATGCCCAAAGAGAACGTCGCTGGGGAGGGGTAAAGGTTTAAGCCCGCTTAAACCGGCGAGGCAAGGGGTTGTCTTTATGTCTTGGCCAAGATTTATGTCATCGACATTTATGATCGCTTTAACGGCCCTGGCCGTTATTAATGATTATTTATTTATTGTGGTGGTGGTTTTGTTGACCGCGGGCGGTCTTTATGAATTTTTTTATATGGTGCGGAAAAAAGATGTCCCGATTTATAGTTATACCGGCATTTTTATAGGGATTTTGATCCCCATTTCTATTTTTACCCATTTTGAACCGACTAAAAATTGGGAATTGCTATTTATAGTCATAGGATTTTTATTGATATTATTTATGCAATTTGCGCGCAGGGACAATCGTCATGCGATCTTAGGTTTATCGACGACACTGTTTGGGGTCTTGTATGTGGCGTGGTTTTTTAGTTTTTTAGTCAAGATCCGTTTGATGTTGCCGGGCATAGAAGGGGTCAAATTAGTGGGGTTTATTCTTTTGGTGACCAAAAGCGCTGATATCGGGGCATTGCTTATCGGCACTAGTTTGGGCAAGCACCCGCTTTTGCCCAAGGTGAGCCCCAATAAATCTGTGGAAGGCACGGTGGGGGCGGTTTTAATGTCAGCATGTATAGCATTAGTCTTCCGTCCTTTTTTGCCGTCAACATTGCATTTGCCGCTTTGGCAGATATTTTTTATGGGAGCTTTCTTCGGTGGTTTGGGGCAGTTGGGTGACCTTTCCGAATCTTTGATCAAGCGTGATTGCGGTGTTAAAGATTCCGGAAAATTCTTACCCGGAATGGGTGGGGTTTTGGATATTATTGACAGTTTGTTATTCTCGGCACCGGCGTTTTATTTATACATGAGCTCCACACTCAATAACATTGCAATAATGAAACCTTGTCGCATTGCCATTTTAGGTTCGACCGGCTCCATAGGTCTTAACACCTTGAAGGTGGTGGACCACAATCCCCAACGCTTTCAGGTGGTGGCTTTAAGTGCTTACCATAATTTTAAACTGCTTGAAAAGCAGATTAAAAAATATAAACCTTTGCATGTGGCCGTTGGCCCCAAGGGTTGGCTTATTTTAAAAGCATTGGCATCAGGGGAGTGAAGTTTTATCCTGTCCGGGATTGCGCCCAGCTTGCATCTTTAAAAGAAGTGGATGTGGTGGTTCTAGCCATGCGGGGAATAAGCGCTTTGATGCCTTTTTTGGAGGCCTTGCGCGCCGGCAAGACGGTGGCCCCTGCCAATAAAGAAGCGTTGGTTGTTGCCGGCGATTTGATCATGAATGAGGCGCGCCGTCATCAGGCGCGTATTATTCCGATCGACAGCGAACAGAGCGCTATTTTTCAATGTTTGGACGGGCAAAAATCGAATCCCGTATTCGTCCATTTGACTGCCTCCGGCGGTCCTTTAAGAGAGATAGGGTTTAAAAAATTCAAACATATGACCCCCAAGGATATTTTACGACATCCTCGCTGGAAAATGGGGCCCAAAATTACCGTGGACTCGGCGACCCTGATGAATAAAGGCTTTGAAGTCATTGAAGCCAAGCATTTATTCAATTTGAATTACAGGCAAATTAAAGTATTGGTCCATCCGGAGGCCATTATTCATTCCATGGTAGAATTTGCGGACGGCTCTTTGTTGGCCCAGTTAGGGGTAACGGATATGCGCCTGCCCATTCAATATGCCTTGACGTATCCGGAGCGTTTACCGACAGGCCTGAAAAGCCTTGATCTGGCCCGATTAGGGGCATTACATTTCCAAGAACCTGATCTTAACAGGTTCCCTTCTCTGGGGTTGGCTTATGAAGCGGCCCGCTTGGCCGGCAGTATGCCGGCAGTGCTTAATGCCGCTGATGAAGAAGCAGTGGAAGCATTTTTGAGGGGGAAGATAGATTTTTTAAGTATTTATAAAGTCGTTGAAAAAGTGGTCCTCCGTCATAAAATAGTAAAAAATCCCTCGTTAAAGGCCATATTAGAGACGGATGAATGGGCCAGGCACGAGGCCCAGAGTGTTTTGGGGTATTTATGTCATTGGTCATTTTTGTTTTCATATTGAGCATTTTGATCTTGGTGCACGAGTGGGGACATTTTATCACCGCTAAAAAATGCGGCGTTAAGGTCGAGCAGTTTTCTTTAGGCTTTGGCCCTAAATTGTTCAGCCGGGTCCATGACTCCTGTGAATATTGTTTGTGCCTCATCCCTTTAGGCGGTTTTGTCAAAATGGCAGGTGATGAACGCGAGAAATGTTTAGGCGCCAAGTATGAATATTTCTCTAAATCAACCGGACAAAGGGCCTTGATCGTTTTAATGGGGCCGGTGGTCAATTTAATATTGGCTTATGTGTGTTTTTGGTTCGTGTTTATGATCGGTTATGTCGATATGGACACCTCTTCCCAGAAACTGGCCCCCGTGATAGGCCAGGTATTGGAGCATTCACCGGCACAAGAGGCGGGATTGAAATTGGGGGACAGGATATTGAAGGTCAATGGTTCGGCCATCGCGCATTGGGTCCAACTGCAGGATTGGATTTCCAATTCCGCCGGCCATCAGTTGGTCTTGACGATAGAGCGGGCCAACCATAACATCACCGTCGACATCGTTGCCCAAGCCACAGACCAACAGGATATTTTTGGCCGTCACCATGAGACACGGCGTATCGGTGTGGGGCCGATGCCCATTGATAATGCCAATGATATTGTGGTCACCCGTTACGGATTTTTTGAATCATTCGTCAAGGCGGGCGAAGAAGTAGTGAACATCACGCTTAAAACGTATGAGTCGCTTTATGAAATGGCGATCGGGGAGCGCTCTCCCAAAGAAGCCATGGGTATTATAGGCATGTTTTTTGTGATTAAATTCGCCTTGACCATAGGGTTTTCTTTTGTCTTGCATATCGTCGGAATTATCAGCGCTTCTTTGGCCATTTTTAATTTACTGCCGGTCATTCCTTTGGACGGCGGGCATTTGTTTTTGATCGGCTTGGAAAAATTACGGGGTAAAGCTTTGTCGCTAAAGACCGATGAATTCATCGCTAAGGCCGGATTTACGTTCATCATCGTGCTGGCTTTGTTTGTCTTTTATTCGGATTTCGAACGGATCGGTTTGATCGATAAAATAGTGAAAGTATTTAAAGGAACGGGACTTTAACCATGGGCCTAAGACAGGTAACTCTTCGTCCGGTCCATGGTTGCCCTTAAACCTAACACTAAGCGCTTATTAAGGTTTAAGGGTGAAAATTTTGAGGTGAGTTATGTCTACTTTCGAACATAATGAAATCAAAGCCCGCATTCATCATTATTTAATTTCCAAGACTAATTTTTTGGAAGTTAAAGATACTATGCACGGTGATGAGATGCGGGCTTTTGTGGATGCTGCCATCGATAAACTCTGTCAGGAAACAAATTTAATAGTCACTCTGGAAGAGAGACTTTCAATTCTGCGTGAATTGGCTGCTTCCATTGTCAGCCTGGGTCCGTTACGTGCTTTGGTTGAAGATCCTACGATAACCGAAATCATGGTTAACGGATCTAAAACTGTCTATGTTCAACGTACCGGAAAAATTGAAAAGACCGATGTCAATTTTCCGGACAATGCCAATTTGATGCATACCATTCAGAAAATCCTGGCGGCGGCCGGTTCCAGCCGGCGGGTAGATGAATCTTCCCCGTATGTGGATTTTTCCATGGCCGACGGATCGCGTGTCAATGTTATTTTGCCCCCTTGTTCCCTGGTCGGGCCGGTCATGACGATCCGGAAATTTTCCCGTGATTTAACCACCATTGATGATCTCATGGAGCGTAAGACCCTTAATAAACAGATGTCCGCATTCCTGGTCGCTGCTATTAAAGCCAAATTGAATATCGTGTTTTGCGGCTCTACCGGCAGCGGTAAAACGACCTTGCTTAATGTGCTTTCCAGTCATATTCCCGGACATGAACGTATCATTACTATTGAGGACACCTCTGAGCTTCGTTTGATGCAGGACCATGTGGTTTCCCTGCAGGCTAAACCTGCTAATATGGAAGGCAAGGGTGAGGTGACTATCCGCGATTTATTTGTCAACTCTTTGCGTATGCGTCCGGACCGCATCATTATCGGCGAGGTGCGCGGCCATGAGATCCTGGACCTGGTGCAATCCATTGCTTCCGGCCATTCCGGTTCTTTGGCCATCGTGCATGCCGATTCTCCTGAGGAATGTTTTAACCGTATGGTTACCATGATGTTGATGTCCGGTATCCGTTTGACCGGTCAACAGATACAAAAACAATTGGCCACCTCCCTTGATTTGATCGTTTATGTGGAACTTTTTTTGGATGGGATACGCAGGATCGCCAATATCACGGATCTGCGTTGTGATAAGGAAACCAGTGCTATTTCGCTCATGGATATTTTTACTTATAAGCAGGAGAGGATTGACGGAAAGGGGAATGTCATCGGGGAGTGGGTGATGAACAAGCAAAAGCCGTCTTTTTATGACAAGTTTGTTAAACGCAATATCCAATTGCCCGACGGGTTTTTTGTATAGTATAAGATGAACAGCTATTATGACGGCGGCTAAAAGCAGTCTTTAAAAGTAATTTTTTCAACTACGCTTGTCTTATTCCGTCAATCCTTTCTCATAGTCCAGAAATACAACGCCCTTCGGGCTGTATTTCTGAATCGGTGACGAAGATTGACGGGACAAGAGTAGTTGAAAAAATTACTTTTAAAACCTGCTTTTATAGTTAATCATTCTAACGTAGGTGATATTAGGGATAAATTTGTTCCAATGAGATATTAATGAAAAGGTGTAGCTATTATGTACTGGTCTAAATATTTTATTCCGACTTTAAAAGAAGTCCCCACGGGGACGGAGGCCACCAGCCATCAGCTTTCGCTGCGGGCGGGACTGGTCCATATGCTGACCTCAGGCGTGTATTCCTATCTTCCTTTGGGCTATAGGGTGTTGGCCCGGGTTGAGAATATCATCCGTCAGGAAATGGATGCTATCGGCTGTCATGAGTTATTGATGCCGGCACTTCAGCCGATTGAACTTTGGGACAAGACCGGCCGCGATGTTACGCTCAAAGAGGTCATGATCACCTTTGATAATAAAAAGGGCCAGCGTATGTGCCTGGGGCCGACCCATGAAGAAGTCATTACGGATTTGGCTAAACAATTTGTCCAAAGTTACCGTCAATTACCGGTCACGTTATACCAGATACAGACCAAATTCCGGGATGAGATCCGTACCCGCTTCGGCATTGTCCGTGCTTGTGAATTTATCATGAAAGACGCATATAGCTTTGACCGCGATTGGGAAGGCCTCAAGAAAAATTATGATTTACAATTGAAGGCCTATACTAAAATTTTTAATCGTTGCGGCTTGGATGTGATTGTTGTTTCGGCGGACAGCGGGGCCATGGGGGGGAGCGTGTCGCATGAGTTTTTAGTGAAGGCCCCTATCGGCGAAGATACGGTTTGGGTCAATACAAAGGATGGCCGGGGCATTAAGGAGGAAGAAGGAAAATCACCTGAAGGTGACCACTGGGAACGTCAGATAGCAATTGAGCTGGGTCATATTTTTCAGCTGGGGACAAAATATTCCGAAAGTATGGGGGCCTTGTACCTGGATGAAAACGGGGAGCAAAAACCTATGATCATGGGCTGTTACGGCATAGGGGTCAGCCGTTTGATTGCCGCTATCATTGAAGTTAATAACGATGCCAATGGCATTATGTGGCCCAAGGAGGTCTCTCCTTTTGATGTGGAAATTTTACCGCTGCAGGTTTCTGACGGGCCATCAATGGACTTGGCCAAAAGATATTATCAAGAACTTAAAAAGGCGGGACTTGATGTGCTCTTGGATGATAGGGATGAAAGCGCCGGGCGAAAATTCAATGACGCGGATTTAATCGGTATTCCGCTGTGTATCATTATTGGCAAACGCACGCTGGCCAAAGATCAAGTGGAAATTAAAATCCGCCGCAGCGGCCAGGTGATTACCGTTGACAAAGACAATGTTAAAGAAGAGATTTTAAAATTATGGACGTCTCTTTAGCAGAGATTCAACAAAAGATCGAGTTGGTGACCAAGAAGGTCCTTGATGAGGCGGGAAAGGATTTGATCGAATTAAAAGTCGGCGGACACAAGAATGACGTCCTTATCCAAATCACGGCGGATAAACCTTCAGGTGGTATTACCATAGGGGAGTGTGCTATACTAAACAAAACTTTGGTAGCCGCCATTGAGCAGGAAAATTTCTTACCTCCTGATGGTTTCTCCTTGGAATTATCTTCACCGGGATTAGACAGGCCGCTGGTCACACGCAAAGATTTTATGCGCTTTATCGGCCAAGAACTTCATTTTTGGCTTCATGAGCCTATTGACGGGAAAAAAGAATTGCAGGGGATATTGGCCGGGGTTGGTGAGTCAGAGTTGACGATAGAGTGTTCGCGTCATCTCAAGTCGGTTTTACCTTTGCCGGTGATTATTAAAGGAATGTTGGTTATTTGAAGAATCGCTTCTTTTTGTGATGTCGGTCAGGCATTAATTAAAAATCCCCTTTGGGGAATTGTATAACACAGCAGGGTAATTTAGAGAGGGCAGGTATGGACAGTGAATTGATGATTATTTTAGAACAATTAGAAAGAGACAAAGGCATTGATAAAGAGACCTTGATCGCGGCAGTTGAAGCTGCGGTGGCTTCTGCGGCAAAAAAAATATGGACCGTTGACAAAGAAGAAGACATCAAAGTGGAATTGGACCGTAAAACAGGAAAGATCAAGGCTTGGGCCTCAGGCGAAGAGATCCATTCCAGTGAATTCGGCCGTATTGCCGCCCAGACCGCGAAACAAGTGGTCATTCAAAAGATCCGGGAAGCGGAAAAAGATGTTGTCTTTGGCGAATACAATGCCCGTATCGGACAGATCATCAGCGGCAGTGTTTACAGGTTTGAACGCGGCAATATTATTGTGGATTTGGGGAAATCGGAAGCCCTGATACCTAAAAGCGAACAGAGCAATAAGGAAGAATTCCGTCAAGGTGAGCGCATCAGGGCCTATGTGCTGGAAGTCCGCCGGGAAAATCGAGGGCCCCAGATCATCCTTTCCAGGGCCCACCCTAATTTTGTTAAACGCCTTTTTGAATTGGAAGTCCCTGAAATTTATGAAGGCATCATTGAGATCAAAGCCATTGCCCGGGATGCGGGGGAGCGCACTAAGATCGCGGTCTATTCCAAAGATGAAAAAATTGATTGCGTGGGCGCCTGTGTCGGCATGCGCGGCAGCCGTGTTAAAAACATTGTCACGGAACTGCACGGCGAGAAAATTGATATCGTGCGCCATTCCGAAGATATCAAAGAATATATTCAGGCGGCTTTGTCCCCGGCTGAAATTTCACAGATGCAGTTGATTGCCGACGAAAAGAGAGTTAACATTATTGTGGATGAAGACCAATTGTCTTTAGCTATCGGTAAATACGGCCAGAATGTGCGTCTGGCCAGTAAGTTGGTCGGTTGGGAGCTGGATATTTATTCCGCCAAACAATGGGAAGAAAAACAAAAGACTTCTGATCCCCAAGAAACAGTCACCGACACCTCTTCCCCGGACGCTACTCCCTCCGATGAGGATTCCAAAGAAGAAGAGGAACAGGAATAAGGAAAATTATGCGCATAGCGGATTTAGCCAAAGAGCTTAAGATCACCGAAAAATATATTAACGATAAAATCAAGTCATTCAAATTACGTTCTAAAGACGGAGGGGAAATGACCGCTGTCGTTGAAATGATCTTACGTGATGCTCTGGCTGATGAAGGCATAGGCCAAAAGGTAGTTGACGAGCCGGAGCCCCCTAAAAAGCCGGCCAAAAAAGTTAAATCGCCGGGTGTCGCCAGCGATAAACCTAAGACAAAGGCGGTTGAGGTCAAGAAAGAAAAAAAATCTAAACCTGCCCCTGTCAGAAGAAAACAGCCCTTGAGGCCGACGATGAACCTTCGCCACCAAAACCAGATGCGAAGAAAAAAAGTCCTCAGGCAAGTCTTGCTGTGTCACCAAAGTCGGCAGCGACAAAAACTCCTGAGAAAAGCCCGGATTCCTTGGGCCTGCAGAAAGCACAGATAATTCCGCCTGTTTTGCAAGAAATTAAACATCCGTCCCCAACTCCTGATATTCCCAAACCGGTATTAGCAAAAACCCCAGTTTCTAAGCCTGAGGTTCCCAAACCCGATGTTCCTAAAGCCGAAGGGCCCCTTAAGCCGACGGTCCCTGTTATTGATGTAACTAAAATTGATATCCCTAAAGAAATCCTTCCGATAGACACGGTCAAGAAAAAGGTCCGTTATGATGAGCCTTTTATATCGGTCAAACCTTTGGCTAAAAAACGTAAAAGATCCTATGAAGATGCGGCAGGTACCTGGCGTTGCTAAGGACCATAAACCTTCTGCTTCCATTGCTTCAGCGGTTATTCCTGAAGTACAACCTGCGGGGCCGCTGGTAGATATTGAATTACCCGTTCCCATCAGCGTTAAAGATTTTGCCGTGCGCATCAATCAGAAAATGAATGTGGTCTTAAAAAAACTTTTGAATATGGGGGTGTTTGCCAATATCAACCAGAATTTGGGGGAAGAGCTTGTCGGAAAATTGGCGAACTCTTTTGGTTTTAATGTCATTAAAAGCAAAACCCAGGAAGAAGAGCTTATTGATGTGTTCCAGCAGAAGGATGACCCGGCTTCCTTAAAACCGCGTGCCCCGGTCGTCACCTTTATGGGGCATGTTGATCATGGTAAAACATCCTTGCTTGACCGTATCCGTTCCGCCAAGGTAGCTGATAGTGAACATGGCGGAATTACCCAGCATATTGGGGCTTATTCCGTTGAATCTTCTAAAGGGCATATTACATTTTTGGATACTCCGGGTCATGAAGCTTTTACAGCCATGCGTGCCCGTGGTGCGCATATTACCGATGTGGTTGTTTTGGTCGTGGCTGCTGACGACGGGGTCATGCCACAGACCCAGGAAGCCATTGCCCATGCCCGCGCGGCCAATTTGCCGATTGTCGTGGCTTTAAACAAAATTGATAAGAAGGCTGCTGACCCTGACCGGGTTAAAAAACAGTTGTCCGAACTTGATTTGATGTCCGAAGATTGGGGCGGGAAGGTTGGTGTGGTTCCGGTTTCAGCACTGACCGGGGAGGGAATCGATGCACTTCTGGAGCGTATTTTATTGGAAGCGGAAATTCTGGAGTTGCGCGCCAATCCGGATAAAAAAGCATTGGGCATTGTCATTGAAGCGCATATGAGCAAGGGCAAAGGGGCCATTGCCTCTTTGATCGTGCAAAGCGGTACCCTGCGTGAAGGGGATGCCATTGTCATTGGCCCTTTGCATGGCAAGGTCAAGGCCCTGTTTGATGATCATGGCAGCCCTATCAAAGAAGCCGGACCGTCGATGCCGGTGGAAATTTTAGGCCTCTCGGAAGTTGCCGCGGCAGGTGAAATTTTTTATGCCGTGGAAGATGAGAAGAGAGCCAAGGAAATCGCGGAAAACCGTCAGGAAAAATTAAAGAATGAAAAACTTTCAGGGACCGCTAAAATTTCTTTGGAAGAGCTTTATTCCCAGATCCAGCAAGGGGAGATCAAGGAATTGCGTGTGGTGATCAAAGCGGATGTGCAAGGTT
This sequence comes from Candidatus Omnitrophota bacterium, assembly GCA_963769315.1. Classification (GTDB taxonomy): domain Bacteria; phylum Omnitrophota; class Gorgyraeia; order Zapsychrales; family Fredricksoniimonadaceae; genus JABDGZ01. The sequence continues at coordinate 103,534 of CAVYLG010000005.1, read as the reverse complement.
CCCTGGAAGCGCTTAAAGAATCCCTTGGGAAAATCCCTTCGGATGAAGTTAAATTGCGGTTTATTCATGCGGCGGTAGGCGACGTCAATGCTTCTGATGTGGTGTTGGCCCATGCTTCGAATGCCATTATCATCGCTTTTCAAGTGGGGGTTGACATCAAGGCACGCCAGGAGTTGGAGAAAAATCCTGTGGATGTGCGCGAGTACCGCATTATTTATGACGCGGTTGAAGATTTAAGAAAAGCCCTGGAAGGTCTTTTGGCCCCCAAACTCAAGCGTCATTTTGTGGGACGTGCGGAAGTGCGCAATGTGTTTAAATTAAGCCGTTCGGGAATTGTGGCCGGTTGTTATGTCCAAAAAGGCAAGATCCGCAATAAAATCCAGGCTGAAGTTTTACGTAACGGCGATGTTGTTCATACCGGGCATATCAGCACCTTGAAACGTTTTAAAGATGATGTCAAAGAAGTCACCGAAGGCTTTGAGTGCGGGATCACGGTTTCCCACTTTGATACCATTGCCGTGGGAGACATCATCGAAGCATACGATATCGAGTCTATCGCCCGCAAGCTATAAAGGCCCAAGAGTATGAAAAAAAGAGTCTTTTCAGCCATGCGCCCGACGGGCAAATTGCACCTCGGCCATTTGCTGGGCGCCCTTAAGAATTGGGCCTCTCTGCAGGAAGACTACCAGTGCATTTTTGGCATTGCCGACTGGCATGCCCTGATGAGTGAGTACGAAAACAGCAAAGAACTGCGCGGTTTTGGAATTGATATGGCCATTGATTGGATCGCTTGCGGCATTGATCCTGATAAAGCCATTCTTTATCTGCAGTCTGATGTCGTCGAGCATCTGGAATTACAGATGTTTTTATCCTGCCTGACGCCCTTAGGGTGGCTGGAACGCAATCCTACTTATAAAGAGCAATTGCGGGAAATTACGTCCCGGGATTTGCAAACTTATGCTTTTTTAGGTTATCCTGTTTTACAGGCGGCGGACATCCTTTTGTATAAGGCTGATGCGGTTCCCATCGGTGAAGATCAACTTCCCCATCTGGAATTATGCCGTGAAATTGCCCGGCGGTTTAATTCGATATATAAAAAAGAAGTTTTCAGTGATTGCCGCGCTATTTTAACCGAAACCCCAAGGCTTTTAGGGCTTGATAACCGCAAGATGAGTAAAAGCTACGGCAATACCATTAATTTGTCGGATAGTGAGAAAGAAGTTGAGACTAAGGTTGTATCCATGATCACGGACCCCAAACGGATACGTAAGACCGACCCCGGCCATCCCGAAGAATGTAATGTGTATAGTTATTATCAAGTTTTTGCGCCCCAAGAAGCGCCTGAGGCCCATCAGTGGTGTACCAAAGCGCTCAAAGGCTGTGTTGATTGTAAAAAGAATTTGAGCGTGCATATCAATAAAGAACTTGCGCCCATCCGGGAAAAAAGAGCGGAGTTGGAAAAAGATAAAGACCGGATCGAAGATATCCTTAAAGAAGGCGCCAAAAAAGCCAGGGTCATAGCCCACAAGACTATGGCTGAAGTCCGTGAGGCGGTTTATTAATATGAACTATAAAATCCATCTTGAAAAATTTGAAGGGCCTTTGGACCTTTTGCTGTATCTGATCAAGAAAAATGATATTGATATCTGCGATATCCCCATTGCCGTCATCACCGACCAGTACATGGAATATATTGAAATGATGAAGATGCTGGATTTGGATGTGGTGGGGGATTTTTTGGTCATGGCAGCCACTTTGATGCAGATCAAATCCAGGATGCTTCTGCCGCCGGACCCTCTGGCCGGCCCTGAAGTCGTAGATCCCCGTCAGGAATTAGTTGACCGCCTTAAAGAATATGAGCAGTTTAAGCCGATTGCCGAAGGGCTTAAATCAAAAGAGATTCTAACGACAGAGATTTATTCGGCCGTTTGGTTGATGAAGAAAAACTCAATGAAATAAAAGAAGATGCCCAGGAAGTTTTGTTCGAGGCGACTCTTTTTGATTTGATCAATGCCTTGTCAGAAGCGTTAAAACATGTTCCTGAAAGAGAAGATTATCAGGTTTCCCAGGAAGAATATACCGTTGAAGGTAAAATCCATGAGTTATTGCATCTTTTAGTTGAAAATCCGCGTATGTCGCTCATGGACATTTTTCGCCGTTCAACGAGTAAAGAAGAAGTCATTTGCACCTTTGTCGCGGTTCTGGAGTTGACCCGCCTTAAAGAAATTATCGTCATTCAGCACCGTCAATTTGAAGACATTGAGATTATGCGTAACACGGCCAACGAAACACCGTCTAGCAGCTCGACGAAGCTTTAGATACTATCTATGGAAGAAATCAAACGGATTGTTTTAAATCAGGAAAGCGAAGAGGACCAGGTCGTCAGTTTGTCTTTGCGGCCCGAGCGTCTGGTTGATTTTGTGGGCCAGCCGGATTTGGTCAAAGGTTTGCGGGTGGCTATTGCCGCCGCCCAAAAGCGCGGTGAACCTTTAGAACATACGCTTTTTTCGGGGCCGCCCGGTTTGGGCAAAACATCCTTGGCCCATATCATTGCCAATGAAATGAACAGCCGCATTACCATCACCTCAGGCCCTGCCATTGACCGTGCCGGGGATTTTATCGGGATCCTGACCAATTTGGAAAAAGGGGATGTGCTTTTTATTGATGAGATCCACCGGCTTTCCAAAACTGTTGAAGAATTTTTGTATCCGGCCATGGAAAATTTTAAAATTGATTTTATTGTGGATAAAGGCCCTTATGCCAAGACCATTAATTTTAATTTAAAACCTTTTACCTTGATCGGCGCCACCACCCGCAGCGGCCTTTTGACCACCCCTTTACGGGACCGTTTCGGGATTTTTTATCATTTGGAATTTTATGGTGAGAATGATCTTGGCCCGCATCGTGTCCACTTCAGCGGAGAAACTCAATGTGGAAGTTGATCATGATGCGTGTTTAGCCATGGCCCAGCGGGCCCGCGGCACCCCGCGCATTGCCAACCGGCTTTTGCGCCGCTGCCGTGACTATGCGCAGGTCAATTCGAATAAAAATCATATTGATTTAAAAGTGGTGGATGAGGCCATGCGCGCGTTAAGGATCGATGCCCAAGGGCTTGATGAATTAGACCGGCGTTTATTAATGATCATGAAAACCCAATACAACGGCGGGCCTGTCGGCATTGAAGCCTTGGCCGCGACTTTAAACGAAGAAATAGATACGATTGAAGATGTGATCGAGCCCTATCTTTTAAAAGCCGGGTTTTTACGCCGGACTTCGAGCGGCAGGGAATTGACTCCAATGGCCATCGAGCATCTTAAACAAGGGCAAAATAGCGGAGAAGTTTTTAATGTTTCATAGGGAATGTTATGAGCGATTTGGGAAAATCTATTATTGCTATCGGCATTGTTTTGGTCATCGTCGGAATTCTTATGACGGTGGCCGGAAAATACCGGGAGTAGGAAAATTGCCCGGGGATATCTTTATCAAAAAAGAAAATTTTAGTTTTTATTTTCCTTTAACTACCTGTATTTTGTTAAGCATCATTTTAAGTGCGATCATGTATTTCTTAGGAAAAAAAATGAAAAGAGAATAGATTGATTATTAGGTTTGATTCTTAACTTTACAATACCTTTGGCATTAGTTGCTGCTATTGCGGCCATTGATAAAGATAGCTCGAATCTGCCTGAGACAGGTGCGGGTGGCCATTGTGCGTGATTCCAGGGAAGTGGATTTGGCCATTCATGGGAGCTATCGCCTTCGTGATATGTCCTCAGGGAAAGTCATTGGCAAAGGGACCTATCTTGCAGAAAGCAAGGTGAGGCTTTTAGACCGCGGTATTTTAATGGGGCTGGATGTTTATCCATCCAAGCGTTTGACCATTGAACCTTCCAAGGATGCTTCCATTATCATTGATGAGCGCCCCTTTCAGGGGGGAAGTGACGTTTATCCGTACGCCGGACAATCACATCACTGTCATCAACAATATCAATGTCGAAGATTATATCAAAGGCGTGCTGTATCATGAAGTTTCGCATCATTGGCCGATGGAAGCATTAAAAGCCCAGGCCGTTGCCGCGCGCACCTATGCTTTGTATTCCATCAATCCTGCGGGTAAAACTTATGATGTGACCAATGATATTTATTCCCAGGTTTATGGAGGCCGGGATTCCGAGCGATACCGGACGGATTTGGCCGTTGATTACACCAGGGGACAGGTGTTGACCTATAATGATCAGATCATACCGGCGTATTTTCATGCCACCTGTGCGGGGCATGACCGAAGATGCGCGTGAATTATGGAATCTTCCGGATATCCCGCCGCTTCAGAGGCGTGCCATGCCCATTTTGCCAAAATTCGCCGCACATGCATTGGAAAAAGAATTTCCGGCTTCGGGATATTCAGGATGCGCTTAATCTTCACGGGTATAAAGTAGGCAGCCATTAAGGACATATCTATCGTCGATCGCGACCGCAGTGAACGTATTGACCATTTGAAAATCACCCAGAAGAACGGCCAGGAACTCATCATTAAGGGAAAAGATTTTCGTGATCTCATGGGGCCTAATGTGCTTATGAGCAATAATTATGAAATTGTCATGCAGGGCTATTATGTGGATTTTATCGGCAAAGGCTGGGGGCATGGGGTAGGCATGTGCCAATGGGGCGCTTTAGGCATGGCCAGGCAGCAATTTAATTATAAACAAATTCTCGCTTACTATTATCCGCAATCCGTACTGATGAATTATCATGAACTTCAAAAAACCAGAAATCATCAAAGACAGCAAGCCACTCGATTTTATCAAATAATATATTTCAGACTGCAGTCTTATTCTTATCAGCTGCCTGATGAGCTGATCGCCCAAGAGCCTTTGACCTGATAGGGATAAGGCCCGGCTTTTGATCATTGACCGTGCCCGGGGCACCATCCGCCACGATACTTTTAACCATCTAAATAATTATTTGCCGGTCAATTCTCATTTGGTTGTTAATAACAGCAAGGTGATCCCGGCGCGTTTATTGGGGCATAGAGCCACCGGCGGGGAAGTTGAAATTTTTTTGTTAAATCCTTTAGAAGACGGATATTCATTTGAAGTTTTACTGCGGCCGCTTAAAAAAATCCGGGAAGGGGAAGAAATAGATTTTGGTCAAGGTATCAGCGCCACTCTTGAGAGATAAAGAAAAACGCATCGTACGTTTTAATAAAAAAAATATTATCCGGCATCTTAAAAGAAGTAGGGCATATTCCATTGCCGCCGTATATTAAAAGGCCGGATACCCACCGTGATCGTGAAGATTATCAAACCGTATATGCCAAACGACCCGGGTCCGTGGCATCTCCGACGGCAGGCTGCATTTTACAAAAGAATTAATGAAAGAACTTAAAGAACAAGGGACATCGATTTTTAGAGTTGACCTTACATATTAATTATGGGACATTTAAACCTGTTGAATGCGCTGATATCCGCCTTCATCCGATGCATACGGAACATTACAGCATTAAGCCTGCAGTGTTATAAGACGTATCCTGAAGGCAAAAAAGGATTCTCAAGGCATTGGTGGCTGTGGGGACAACCAGCTGCCGCGTGCTTGAATCTGTGGCCCACAGCAAGGTGTATACCGGAAGCACCGATATATTTATTTATCCGGGCTATAAATTTCAGATGGTGGATGCCCTGATAACCAATTTTCATCTGCCTTACAGCACTTTGTTGATGCTGGTCTGCGCTTTTGGCGGATATGATTTGGTGATGAAGGCATACCAAGAAGCAATAAATAAACGTTACCGTTTTTACAGCTATGGGGACGCCATGTTGATTATTTAAGCTCATAGTCTGGTTTAAACATTTATGATAATATTCTTTTTATTATGTATCTCTTAATTCATCAAGATGCCACGACAGATGCCCGCAGGGGCGTAGTCACCACATTGCACGGTAGTGTCCAGTCACCGTTTTTTATGCCTGTGGCAACCACCGGGACCGTCAAAACCATGTCAAGCGTTGATCTTCATGACATGCAGTCCCAAATTGTGCTTTCTAATACCTATCATTTGTATCTTCGGCCGGGCATTGGACATCATGGAACATGCCGGGGGCTTGCATAAATTTATGAATTGGGACAGGCCCATTCTTACGGACAGCGGAGGGTATCAGGCTTTTAGTTTGACCAAATTCCGCAAAATCACCGATGAGGGCATCAAATTCCGTTCCCACATTGACGGGAGCATGCATTTTTTTACACCTGAAAAAGTGATGGATATCCAGAACGTACTGGGTTCTGACATGGTCATGCCTTTGGATGAATGTTCGCCATATCCCTGCGAACGCAAAAAAGCCATGCGCGGCCTCAAGCGTACCACCCAATGGGCCAAGCGCTGCAAAGAGCATTTTCATAAGACCGGAATGCATGAAAGAGGGCAGCGTTTATTTGCCATTGTCCAGGGGTCAGGCTATGAGGATTTGCGCCGTCAGTCTGCGGAAGAATTATTGCAAATGGATTTTGATGCCTATGCCATCGGCGGTGTCAGCGTCGGAGAGACGGTCAAGGAAATGTTTGAAGCGCTTAATTGGGTCATTCCTTATTTACCGAAAGATAAACCGCGGTATTTTATGGGTATAGGTCTTCCTGACCAAATTGTCAGGGCGGTAGGATTGGGGGTAGACATGTTTGATTGTTCGGTGCCGACCCGATACGGCAGGCATGGGAGCGCTTTTACAAATATGGGCAAGTTGAATATCCGCAACAACGAATTCACTAAAGATCTGCGGCCTTTAGACGAAAATTGCGATTGCGGGGTTTGCAAGAATTATACCCGCTGTTATATCCGCCATTTGTTCAACATGAATGAAATTACCGGTGTTCGTCTGATGAGCTATCATAATTTGTATTTTTATATTAAACTAATGGAGCGTATCCGTATGCCATTGAAGCGGACAATTACGCCCAGTTTCAGAAACATTTTTTGACAAATTATAATTCTGAACTTTGGCTACTTTGTAACCCTTCCATATCAACTCCAAGACAGGCCCCGGCGCAATAAAATCAATTATGCTTCGTTTCGACATTATCACTATTTTCCCGGACATGTTTAAGCCGGTATTCAATGAGTCTATTCTTAAACGCGCTCAGGAGAAAAAGAAAGTCGCGATCCGCGTGCACGATTTGCGTGATTATACCGATGATAAGAAACACCGTAAAGTCGATGACCGTCCCTTTGGCGGAGGACCGGGCATGGTCATGATGCCGCAACCTTTATTCGATGCGGTTAAAGCCATTAAAGGCAGACGCCATGCAAAAGTGATCTATACTTCCCCCGCAGGCAAGCCTTTTTCACAATTTCATGCAAAACGCTTGACTAAAGCCAAGAATTTGATTATTATTTGTGGCCATTACGAAGGGATTGACGAGCGCGTACGGGAGCATCTGGTAGATGAAGAGATTTCGGTTGGGGATTATGTCCTGACCGGCGGAGAGATACCGGCCATGCTGATCGTTGATGCCGTAACTCGCCTGATCCCCGGTGTTTTAGGCAAGGAAGAATCCCTCCTTCATGAGTCCTTTGAAGGCAATTTGCTGGAGGGGCCGCAATACACCCGGCCGGCAAATTTTCGTGGCATAAAGGTGCCGGATGTGTTATTATCTGGCAATCATAAAACCATTAAAATGTGGCGAGATTCAAAATCTTTGGCCAAGACCAAAAAAGTCCGGCCTGATTTGTTGGGTAAGAAAGGAAGTTTGGAATGATGGCAAGCAGTATTGAAAAAATGGCTTTAGTCAGCGAAAAAAGTCTGCGTCATGACCTGCCGGTGTTTGACGTGGGCGACATTGTAAAAATGAAGATCAAGGTCAAAGAAGCCGATAAAATCCGCATCCATCCTTTTGAAGGGACCGTGATCAAAAAGACCGGTATCGGTTTAGGCGCGGCTTTTACCGTGCGTAAAATATCTTTCGGTGAAGGCGTAGAGAGGACTTTCCCGGTCAATTCTCCGGTGATCGATAAAATTGAAGTTATTTCCAAAGGTGTTATCAAGCGGGCGAAATTGTATTATCTGCGTGATCGTTTAGGGAAAAAAGCCCGGGTACAAGTTGATCAAACCGTTCAAGCATAATTGATGCCTGTTAAAACAGATTTGCTTCATTATGAAACGCAAGCCCAAAATAAGGGCTTGCGTTTTATTTTGGGGGTAGATGAGGCAGGCCGCGGGCCTTTGGCGGGGCCGGTGGTGGCAGCAGCCGTGTGTTTAAGGGATTTCGATTTTAAAAATCCTATTAACGATTCGAAAAAAATGTCGGCAAAGGCGCGGGAAGCGGCTTTCCACGAAATTTTTGAAAAGGCCTATGTGGGTATCGGCATGATGAGCGAGAATGTCATTGATATTGTCAATATCCTCAATGCCTCGCACCTGGCCATGGAAATGGCTGTTAAAGAATTGATCCGCCGCATGCCGCAGGAATCGATTTCCCATAAGACATTTTGCCATCAGGTCATGCTTTTGGTTGACGGGAATATTTTTAGGGCCCAATTGCCATATCAGTACCGGACAATTATAGGGGGAGACGGCAAATCTTTGTCTATTGCCTGTGCTTCTATTATAGCTAAAGTTTATCGTGACCGTATTTTAGGTGTTTATGATAAAATTTTTCCGCAATATGGGTTTGCCCAACATAAGGGTTATCCGACCAAAGACCATCGCCTGGCCGTCAAAAAGCACGGGTCTTCTCTTATTCATCGCAAGACTTTTCATGGGGCCACGTGATTACAGATAGTATTGAATATTTAAGGCGTTATGCAGTGCCTAAGACCGAAGCTATTCTCAAATTTATTGCTGATCATGATTGTGCCAACTTGCCTGATGGCGAAATGGAAATTGAGGGACGCCATTTATTTGTGCGTATCATGAGCTATATCCCCAAACCCGCGGCACAGAACCGTTTTGAAACGCATCGACTTTACGCGGACGTGCAGTATCTTGTCAGCGGAGCAGAAATAATGCAGACCGCCCGTATGAAAGATTTAACTCCCTTGACGGATTATGATTCTAAAGGTGATTATCAGTTTTTCACAACTTCCGGTGCTATCACTGATTTGATCGTTCAAGCAGGTGAGTTTGCGGTTTTTTATCCTAACCAAGCCCATCGTCCGTCGTGTTCTTATGAGGGTCATCAGGGGCTGGTTAAAAAGCTGGTTTTTAAAATTAAAATCATGTAGGTGCTATAAACACACAGAGGTTAGGGGGACAAAAGATTATGATCAGAATAGCTGCTGTATACCCTCGCCAAACAGGGAAAAAGTTTGATATGGATTATTATATTCATACCCATTTGCCTATGGTTTGGCGGAAATTTTTACCTTTTGGATTGAAAAAGATCGAAGTTGATAAAGGCGTGGAAAAACCCGGCGGTGGGACATCCCCATTTTTTGCTATCGGTTATCTTTATTTTGATACGTTAGAGGACTTTCAAGAATGCTATGCCTGCGTCGGGGTAGAGGTGGTTGGGGATATCCCCATTTATACGGATGTGGCGCCAATGATCCAAGTAGCCGAAATAGAATTTCTATCCGTCGCTGTGTAAAAATTAGACATTGTACCCTGGTATAATTGACTCTAATAAGCCCTTAATTAAAATAAAGAAGAATAGCAGCAAGCTGCAGGGTTATTCATTTGCATACTTTGATTTCAGCCGTTAATAATTGTATAATTTCCGCTTTCTATTTTAATAAAAGTGGGGGTTAAGACGAATGAAAGTATTTATTACGGTTTTGTTTTTATTTAGTTTCTGTTTTTCCGGTTTTCTTAACGCCGAGCAGAGCCCTTGGCAGTTAAGGAACAGACAAGATGGGATTCCGGTCTATACCCGCAAGGTTGAAGGTTCACCCATTCTTGAGTATAAGGCCAATGTTATAGTGGATGCGCCCATCCCTAAGGTCATTGCACTCTTTGAAGATGAAAAACAGATAGCTCGTTGGTACTATCAATGCGTTCACTCAGAACTTGTGGAGAATGAAGGCCCTAATAAGAAAGTCATTTATTTAATATTACATCTGCCCTGGCCGGTTGTCGCGAGGGATTTTGTTTTTAGACGTACCAGATTCGATGACCCTGCTAATGGAATAATAAGTTATTCCTTAACAGCTCTTCCTGACAGGCTTCCGCTTGCAAAGCATATGATTCGAGTGCATTCCATCGAGTCTTTGTGGATTTTTAAATCTTTGCCCAATGGACAAACAGAGCTTTTTTTTCAGCAACATACTGACCCCGCCGGTTCTATTCCAGCTTCCCTGCTCAATCTAAAAGCAGTGGACACGCCCTATTACAGCCTTAAGAATTTTCGGAAATTGATCGCAGGGTGAGATGCCTGAATCGCCAAAGAACAGCAAAAGCGGTTTGGAAAAGAAAAAAGGTTAATATGAATGGGCAGATTGAAGTTAAGATAGGCGATATTACCCAAGAACAGGTGGATGCGATCGTCAATGCCGCCAATACCAGCCTTTTGGGAGGCGGCGGTGTTGATGGCGCCATACATAGGGCAGCCGGCCCGGAGCTTTTAGCGGAATGTGCCACATTGAACGGGTGCAAAACAGGGGAAGCCAAGTTAACCAAAGGCTATAATCTTCCCGCCAAGTTTGTTATTCATACTGTTGGGCCCGTGTGGCATGGCGGAAGCCGTGATGAAGATGGTTTGCTGGCCAATTGCTATCGCAATTCATTGAAGGAAGCCCAAAAATTTCAGATCAGTACTATCGCGTTTCCTGCGATCAGCACAGGTGTTTACCGTTTTCCCATTGATCGCGCTGCACGAATAGCGGTCAAAACAGTCAAAGAAAATTTAGCCGGATCAAATATTAAAAAAGTTATCTTTGTTTGTTTTGATGAGGCTAATTACAAAACTTACCTTGATCTGTTAAACAGGGGTCCTATTTCTTAATGGTGTATAACCACCATCCTATCTCTTTGGTTCTTCCCAATGTGCTTCGATTAAAATAAATTTTCATTGTGCCGTGTTGGGCGGTTTTAACCTCAAACCATTGCTTGCGGGCATATTGTTCACCGCTGCCATGCCGGCAGGGCCCTGTAGTTCGCCAGGTGCGCAGGGTTTCGGTGACAGTGACTTTTTCCTTGCGCCAGAAAAACTCTTTGGGCAGTCCGGGTGTGCCGACGGACATTCTTTTAGTGTCACAGGTCTCAATGACAGGCTTGATGGCTTCGCTAATGAATTGTTCAGGCACATTTATTATTATACCTGCTTTTATATAAGTCGTTTAAAAAGTTACTCGGTTAGTGTATAATTGGGCGTTTTATTTGCCTTCGCATAAGGCCATGGGCTTGCCGGCAAGGTCAATTGAAGGTGAAATAAGGAGGTGCGTATGTGTTTACAATGGTTTAATGAAAAGATCAAAAAGCTGACGTGTATGGATTACGGGGTATTAAAGGTCTGCGTTTTTACTTTTGCGCTTTTGCTGGCCAAGTTTTGGCCGAATATCCTTAGCCTTGATTGGTATTGGTACGCGGCCGTCTTTGCGGTGACGTATGCGTATTTGATTATAAGGGTTTTCGCAAGATAAGAGCCTTATAAAAAGGAGTCAAAATGATGGGTATTAAATATATCCCTTCGTTTGTGTGTATTCTCTTTATCATCACGGCGGGGCTGGTGGTATTTTGCTTTTATTTAATGTTGTGTAAACCGGAGCAATGGCTTGAATGGTTTGTCAATAGACCGTATCGTTGGTGGGGATTACAAGTATCAATTGTAAATAAGGAGCGCTTTTATAGAGTCACACGTTTTTATGCGATGATTCCTATTGTGATGGCCATTATCGGCTTGGTGGTTGTGTTAATTGTTTGGATATTCAGGTAAAAATAATATCCCGGCCAGTATATAACTAGGCGGTTCTGTTAAAAAAGGAGAGGTTATGTGCCCATTTGTACATGGCAATTATTTAGTTTTAGGTTTAGCGGTAGTGGTAAGTTTTGCTTTTGGTTTTTTGTGGTATGGCCCTTTATTCGGTAAAACTTGGGTTCAATTAATGGGAATAAAAAAAGAAGAGTGTAAGCAACCCTGGGCACTTCCTTTAACGTTTTTAGGAACGGTCCTGACCACCTTTGTGCTGGCCTATTTTTTGAATCTCTATAAACCTTATTGTCTTTATGGCGCAGCGTTCTTTATCTGGTTGGGGTTTTATCTACCCTTGCTTTTTGGCTCGGTGGCATGGGAAGGCAAGCCATGGAAACTGTTTGCATTGAACGCCGCTTATTATTTTTTGAACCTGCAGCTCATCACAGTAGTCTTGATGTTCTGGCGATAAAAATTGAAGGGGACACTTCTGCCAGAACTTATTGCTATGACAAGGGTTATTTAGAAACGGTCTAATATGTACATGAAGGTATTTTTAGAAACATATGGCTGTCAAATGAACGAATACGACAGTGAGCTCGTCCGTTCGATTCTCAAGAAAGAGAATTATGAGTTTGTCATTGACGAGAAGGCGGCGGACATCGTTATGCTCAATACCTGCGCCATTCGTGAACATGCGCATCGCAAGGTCTATGGGCGGGTGCATCATATCCGTCATGCTCGCGGCAAGGGTAATCCGGTGATGATCGGTATTTTAGGTTGTATGGCCACTAACTTGCGCCGGGATTTGCTGGAAGACCGCAATTTGAAAATTGATTTTATCGCCGGGCCCGATAGTTATAAGCGCCTGCCGCAATTAATTCAAGAGGCATCCGAAGAAAATCATAAATCCTATGACATCACCTTGTCCGAATTCGAGACTTATTCGGATGTTTATCCCAGCCGTTGTGAGGGCGTCAATGCCTGGATTGCGGTCATGCGCGGGTGCAATAATTTTTGTACCTTTTGCGTGGTGCCTTATACGCGCGGCCGCGAGCGCAGCCGTTCGCCGGAAAATGTGAAGGATGAAGTACGGCGCCTGGCGGCTGAGGGCTTTAAGCAAGTTACTCTGCTTGGCCAGAACGTTAATTCTTACCGCTATGATGATTATGACTTCGCCTATCTGATGGATGAAGTTAGTAAGGTGGAGGCTATTGAGCGCATCCGTTTTACCTCGCCGCATCCTAAAGATTTCCCTGACCGTTTCCTGGACTTGATGGCTGTTAATCCCAAAATATGCAAACATATCCACCTGCCTTTACAAGCAGGCAACAACCGTATTTTAGAGATGATGGATAGGTCCTATAGTAAGGAAGAATTTTTGAGTTTGGTAGATAAAATCCGGACTAAAATCCCCCAGGTCGCTTTAACGACAGATATTATTGTGGGCTTTCCCACTGAAACCGATGAAGAATTCGAAGATACGCTCCGGGTTATGACCAAGGTGCAATTTGATTCAGCTTTTATTTTTAAATATTCCCAACGGCAGGGGACCATTGCCTCTAAAAAATACCCGGATGATATTCCTGATTCCATCAAGACCAAGCGCATCGTGCGCTTAAATGAAGTCCAAAAAGAGATCACTTTTAAGAAAAACCAGGCACAAGTGGGCCAGGCATTTGATATTTTGATTGAACCGCCCCTTCAGGATAAAACTTCCGCCAACTTCGTAGGACGGACCGATGGCAATAAACTGGTCATTTTGCCTGCCTCGCCCAAAGGCGGTTCCCCAAACGGTTATAAAACGGGGTCTATAGTCAGGATAAAGATTACTGGTGCGACCCCACACGCACTCAAAGGCCAACCTTTGCCTTAACTGTCCTAAGCTTTTCTTGATAAAATCACCGATTAGGTATATATTTATAAACTATCTTGCTTCGCCAAAATGTTTCCGTTCGCTACGGCTCACTTCACTTTTGGCTTCGCAGGATTTCGCAATACAAGAAAATTGAGGAGCTTCATGTTAAAGACTCAAATTACAGCCCAACAACTTTACGAAAAGCTCAAAAACATCAAGCTTGGGGCTTCTGTGTGCCAATATTCCCTGCGCAAATGCGAGGAATTGATCCCTATCATTAATGAGATCAATGAGCTTAAGGAAGAAAAAAATGCCGTTATCCTGGCGCATTCGTATATCAGTCCGGAAATTATCTACGGTGTTTCAGATTTTGTCGGAGATTCCTATAAATTAAGCCGGGATGCCTTATCAACCAAAGCCTCAACGATTGTTTTTGTGGCGGTGCGGTTTATGGGGGAGACTGCTAAAATCCTCAATCCTGAAAAAGAAGTGTTGATCCCCGCTGTGATGGATGGTTGTACGCTGGCGGATTCGATCGATGCCGAGACAGTAAGGGATTTACGCCGGCAGTATCCGGATTATACATTTATTTGCTATATCAATACGACCGCTCAGGTCAAGGCAGAATGTGATGTCACAGTTACTTCCGCGAATGTGTATAAGGTGACCCAAGCGGTCCCTAATGACAAAATTTATTTTTTGCCGGATAAATTTATGGGGCAAAATTTAAAGAATTATATGGACCGTCAAAAGGATCAAGAAGGATATCAAATTTTATTCCGGCACCTGCTATGTCCATGAAGAATACAGCATGGATGATATTCTTAAAGTAAAGCTTGAGTATCCCGACGCAAAAATCGTCAGCCATCCTGAATGTAACTCCGCCATCATTGATAATTCCGATTTTGTCGGCAGTACCGAACAAATGCTGGCGTATATGAGGAAGACAGATTCCAGGCAATTTTTGATGCTGACCGAATGCGGGCTTTCCGCCCGTCTGCAATCTGAGTTTCCCGAAAAGCAATTGGTCGGCTCATGTACCATGTGTAAATTTATGAAATCCAACACTCTTGAAAATATTTTACGGGTGCTTAAAAACCCCTTACCCAAGGACAGGGTCATTTTAGATGAACCCACACGCCTGAGGGCCCTTAAGACCATTGAGGCCATGTTCCGCTACGCTTAAAAGATGAGTGATCTCCAGTTTATCGAAACCCAATATTTTACCTTTGCCCAACCGCCCAATGAGTTCCTTTTAAAAAGCGGCGTCAAATTAGGGCCTGTGACCTTGGCCTATGAAACTTATGGCAAATTAAATGCCGATAAGAGCAATGCTATTTTGATTTTTCATGCGTTGACCGGGGATGCTCACGCGGCCGGATGGCATAAAGGGGCTAAAAATCCCGGTTGGTGGGACCCTATGATCGGTCCGGGCAGGGCTTTTGATACGGACAAATATTTTATTATTTGTGCCAATGTCATAGGCGGCTGTAAAGGTTCAACAGGACCCTCATCGATAAACCCGGCCACCGGCAAACCATATGGTTTCAGTTTTCCGGTCATCACCATTGAAGACATGGTGGTTTCCCAGAAATATTTGATAGATCATTTAGGGATCAAGAAGTTGCTGTCTGCTTCAGGCGGCTCTATGGGTGGGTTGCTGGCTATGGAATGGGCTGTGCGATATCCCGGTACGCTTCAATCGGCGATCGTGATTGCTACCAACTACAAACATACGGCCCAGCAGATCGCTTTGCATGAAGTGGCTCGTCAGGCGATCATGTCTGACCCCCATTGGAATAAAGGGGATTATTATGGTAAAGAATTACCTGCGCAAGGGATGTCGGTCTCAAGGATGATCGGTCACATTACTTATATGTCCGAACGTTCGATGGAAGAGAAATTCGGCCGCAAATTACAGGGAAAAGAAAAAGTCGGCTATGATTTTTCTCAAGATTTTGAGGTGGAATCTTATCTTAAATACCGGGGAGCCAGCTTTGTGCAACGTTTTGATGCCAACAGCTATTTATATTTATCCAAGGCACTGGATTATTTTGACCTTTCGGAAGATACGGATTTGGTGGGTATTTTTAAAGATGTAAAAACCAAGTTTTTATTAATTACTTTTACGTCTGACTGGCTGTATCCTTCTTATCAATCCAAAGACATTGTCAAAGCCATGAAGGCCAATGACCTTGATGTTTCGTCTATTGAGATTGAGAACTAACTATGGCCATGATTCATTCTTGGTGGAGATTGAAAATCAGTCAAAATTGGTGACACATTTTTTAAACAACGTAGCAAAGGATGTCCTTGCGAAATGATGGAATGCCGTTGGGGGATAAAAATTAAATTTTATGCGTCTTGACCATAAATATATTTTGGAGATGATCGAGCCTGACAGCCGCGTGTTGGATTTGGGTTGCGGGGATGGGGAGCTTTTGTCATTGCTGATGGACCAAAAAAATTGCCGTGCGGCGGGCATTGAGATCGACGAGAAGGGGATTTATAAATGCGTTGAGCGGGGGGTGAGCGTTTCTCAAGGGGACATTGATTCCGGCTTGGCGGATTATTCCGACAAATGTTTTGATTACGTGATCCTTAATGAAAGCTTGCAGGAAGTCTTGAACCCGGAAAAGGTGATTGCCGAAGCCTTAAGGGTGGGCAAGAAGGCCATTGTCGGGATCCCTAATTTTTGTAATTTAAGCGCCCGCCTGCAGATTTTCTTTTTAGGGAAGGTGCCGGTTACCGAAGGCTTGCCTTACAAATGGTATAATACCCCGAATTTGCGTTTCTTGAGCATCAAAGACTTTCGTGATTTTTGTGCTGAACGCTCCATCATCATTGAACAAGAATGCGCCTTTGATGTTAAAGGTAAAATTCCTTTTGCGCATAATCTTTTATCCGATATTGCCATTTTTCTCATCCGCAAATAAATATTATTTATTCGAATAGATAGGATATGCAAATGAGCAGGTATTTAATTACTGGTGGAGCAGGGTTTATCGGTTCAAGCATTGCCCAGCATTTAATCAAAGAGGCACATTTTGTACGAGTGCTGGATAATTTTTATTCTGGTAAAGAAGAAAATTTGGATTTTACCAAAGGATTGGGGAGGGATAAATTTGAACTTATCCGCGGAGATATTACTAACCCTGCGGATTGCGACAAATCCTGTCATGGCATGGATTACGTGCTTCATCAGGCAGCTTTACGTTCTGTGCCTAAATCTTTGGATGATCCTTTAAGTTACAACAAGGTCAATATCGACGGGGTTTTGTATATGCTGCAAGCGGCCTCTAAACATAAAATTAAAAGATTCGTTTTTGCCTCCTCAAGCTCCATTTATGGGGACACCCATAGTTTTCCGGAAAAAGAAGAACATCTGCCGCTTTTGATTTCACCGTATGCTTTAAGCAAACTCACCGGCGAGTATTATTGCCGCATTTTTTCGGAATTCTTCGGGGTGGGAACCGTATGCCTGCGTTATTTTAACGTTTTTGGCCCTAAACAGGCCCTGGATGACGAATACGCCGTGGTTGTGCCCAAATTTATTCATTGTATTCTGCATGGTGAGCCGCCGCCGATATTCGGGACAGGCAAACAATCCAGGGATTTTACCTATATTAAAAATGTTATTTCTGCCAATATCCTTTCCGCCACAACCCCCGGCATTAAACATGAAATTTTTAATGTGGCCAACGGAAAGGATAACACGGTTTTGGAACTGGTCCATGTTTTAAACCGGATCATCGGCAAGAGTATACAACCAAAATTTTTACCGGTGCGTCCGGGGGATGTATTCAGGACCAGTGCGGATATATCCAAGATCCAACAAAAAATCAAATACCAACCGTTGGTTGGTTTTGAAGAAGGTTTGATATACACCGTTGAGTATTTTAAGGAAAAGTTTAAAAAGTGACATAAGCCCCGCTTCTTGCTTTCGCAAGAAAGCAGCGGGGCGAATGATTTTTTCCAAGACAGCTTGCCGAATTGATGTTTATTCAGGCAAGTTTTTTATGTGACCCGTCGCAAAATGGTTTGCCGGCTGATTTCTTGCAACCGCACCAGGCAACCTGTTTTTCTTCGGTGATTTCCACGAACATAGGCCGCATACCCGTGGGGCCATGGGAACCATCGCAGAACGGTTGTTTTTGGGACTTACCGCAATTGCACCAAGCATAACGGCCCGGTTGGACATTCATGACAAAAGGATGATTGTTTTGGCTCATAGTTTTGGGTTTTTTGAAGTCACCGTGTCTTTTAAAAAGCAGTGTCTGTCCCTACTTTTTTTAGGATTTAGATATTGTTTGGATCGGGTTACCTAATCCCGTGATTTGTCCTACGAATATACATTGACTGAGATTGTCGTCATACACATAAATCCGCCCATCGATTTGATTAAGAAATCCTATGCGATTACTGGTGGTGGAAAATGGCATGATACCTGCAAGGCTTTTATTTTCGGCCTTACTTTGCATCGTTGCCCCCAAGATAAAGCTTAAAGCGGTAATGACGATCACTAAAAAGACTGTAATTTTATTCATAGTTTTCTCCTGAGTTAGTGTTATAATTTGTCATTTATTTTATCAAATTCATTGGGGATTTATGAAAAAATATGACTTCATCATTATCGGCTCGGGCATTATCGGTTTGACGGTCGCATACGCCATCAAAAAGCGCAAACCGGATGCCCGGGTTTTAGTTTTGGACAAGGAATCAGGTGAAGCGCAGCATGCATCCGGACGCAACAGCGGTGTTTTGCATGCAGGGTTCTATTATACAGCAGATAGCCTTAAAGCCAAATTTACCGTTGATGGCAGCCGCGCCATGAAGGCCTATGTTCAAGCCAAGGGTTTGGCCATCAATCAATGCGGTAAAATAGTAGTGGCCCAAAATGACGATGAATTGGGGCAGTTGGACGAACTTTTACGTCGGGGTAAGAACAACGGCTCTAATGTCCGCCTGATTGATGAAGCCGAAGCTTTCGACATTGATCCTAACGTAAAAATCTTCAAACGTGCTTTATACTCTCCGGATACTGCCAGTATTGATCCTAAAGAGGTATGTGCCGCTCTCAAGAAGGATTTGACTGACCTTGGCGTCGAATTTTCTTATAACACGAAATATTTAGGTCATTCTGTGAATTTCGTTCAAACCAGTCAAGGTGATTTTGAGGGTGATAAAATCGTCAATTGCGCGGGGCTTTATGCTGATCGTGTGGCCCAGGATTTTGGTTTCGGATTAAAGTACACCATGATCCCTTTTAAGGGGCTTTATTTAAAATATACAAAAAATAAAAGTGATGTCAAAGTTAACATTTATCCGGTGCCGAATTTGAAAAATCCTTTCCTAGGCGTGCATTATACCAAGACGGTGACCGGTGAGATCAAAATCGGACCGACGGCTATTCCGGCTTTTTGGCGGGAGAATTATGATTTGAAAAACAATTTTTTCTTCAATGAAGCGGCTGAAATCCTCCTTTTTGAATCGAAATTATATTTGACCAATGCTTTTAATTTCCGTTCTCTGGCGCATGAAGAAATGCATAAATATAACAAGAAGTATTTTATTTCGTTGGCGGTATCTATGGTTAAGTATATTGACCCTGAAGGATTCACGCAATGGACCAAGCCCGGTATCAGGGCACAACTTTTAGATAAGCAAACACTTAGTCTCGTCCAGGATTTTGTAGTGGAAGGGGACCGCAAAAGCGTTCATGTCCTTAATGCCGTATCTCCGGCCTTTACCTGTGCCTTCCCGTTCTCTCAATATGTAGTTGACAGGTATATTCTTATTTAATCCTTCTGACTCTTCTTATAAGATACAGGTGGAGTCAAATGACATTAGGGCCGGCTCGGAATTGATGTTAAGGAGCGGAGCATATCATCGGGTGGCCGAGGGAGGCCTCCGGCCCTTACGGGCCTTAGGCCCGGAGGGGGCATCCCCAGCGAGCGCAGGCTGTTGCGAGCTATAGCGAGTGTCCGGTATGAGGACCGAGCACGCTGGGGAAACCCGAGGACAGGACCCGATGATCTTAAATCAAGGCCGAGACAGGACCCGTTTAATTCATTTGACCCAACGGGCGTTTATTTAATCTTTGGTTAAAAATATTCCTTCTTGTATAATAACCCCCATCCTGCTTCGCCCAAATGCTTTCGCGTTGTGCTTCGCAGGATTTCGCAACGATAGAAAAGCTAGGTGCTCCATGAATTTACCTGTCAAAATAGCTTCTCGCTCAAGCCCGCTGGCTTTAGCTCAAATTGAAGAAGTTATCCGTGATTTGAGAGCCCAGGGAAGGGTATTTGATACGGAAATTCTAAAATTCGAAACTTCCGGTGATAAGGACAAATCCACTCCTTTGACCAACAGCCGTGACGATTTTTTTACCGATGCCATTGATCGGGCCTTGCTAGAAGCTAAGGCAGACATAGCCATCCACAGTGCCAAAGACCTTCCGCAGAATCTACACGAGGGGTTAAAGATTTTTGCCTTAACCAAAGGTTTAGATGATAAAGATGCTTGGGTCGGCCGTGTGCATTGGAAGGATTTGCCCCCTAAGTCCAAGGTCGGCACCAGCAGTATTTTGCGCCAAAAGCAGATACTTTCGATGCGTCCTGATGTTGTGATCGTCAATATCCGCGGGACCATTGATGAGCGTCTGCAATTGATCAAAGATTCCAAGGTAGACGGCATTGTGGTGGCGGCCTGCGCCCTTAAGCGGCTGAAAATGGAAGCAGAAATCAAAGATATCTTCCCATGGGAAGGGATGCCGTTGCAGGGCCAGTTGGCAGTGGTGGGTCGCCGAGGTGATCAGGAATTAGAAAATGTATTCAGTGTTATTGATGTCCGTCGAGGGTATGGCAAGGTTACCTTGGTTGGCGCGGGCCCGGGTGATCCTGAGCTGATGACCCTTAAAGGGATCAAAGTGCTCTAAAGGGGCAGATTGTGTATTTTATGATTATTTGCTTGATACCAGTCTTTTAAAATATGCTCCTGTTGCCGAGCATATTTACGTAGGCAAACGTAAAGGTGAACATGCTCTTTCCCAGGAAGAACTTTCGCGCCAACTTAAGGAAAAAGCTGTTGCCGGCAAAAAGGTTGTTCGTCTTAAAGGGGGGGACCCTTTAATTTTTGGCCGTGGGGCGGATGAGATCCAATACCTGCGTTCTTATCATGTTGAAGTTGATGTTATCCCCGGGATCAGTTCCGCAACAGGCATTCCTTCCTCTTTGGGGATCCCTTTGACAGCCAGGGGGATATCTTCATCGGTTGCCTTTCTTAGCGGGCATGAAGAGGATGAGGATAAAGGTCCATCCCAAACCAATTGTCCTTCCTCAAGCGGACACTCTTGTTTTTTTAATGGGCCTGACTAAATTAAGCGTTATTGTTAAATCTTTACATAAAGCCGGTTGGCCGAAAAATACACCCGTTATGATCATTGCCAATGGCACCAAGCCCCAGGAACAAATAGTCAAAGGCACCTTTCGACGATAGAGGATTTAGCCAAAGCACAGGATTTAAAACCTCCGGCGCTGATTGTGGTCGGGAAAACCATTGAATTTTATAAACCAACCATTGAAAAAACGTTTCTGCATTGCGGTACGCATCCGGATTTGTACAGGTATTTGGGAAAGATTGTGCACTGGCCCATGATCGATATCAAACCGGTGTCGTTGAGCGGAGCCCAGAAAAAGGAATTGCTTCAAGCTTTTGAATCTGCGGACATCATTGTGCTCACGAGTTGGTATGCGGGGGAATACTTTTTAAAAGAGATTGCTTCGGTCGTATTGACCGACACTCACAGTTGTTTGTCACTGAAAAACGTTCCTCGCAATGACACAGTAGGAGAAAAGATTTTTGCTGTTATTGGGCGACGTACCCAGGAGGCTTTAGAAGAACATGGTATTCGGGCCGCAGTTGTGTCTAAAGAAGAAACAGCCCAAGGGCTGCTGAAAGCCATGGCCCAACATTTGGACCTGCAAGGCAAACGTATCTTATTCCCGCGTTCATCTTTGCCGAATCCGTTCTTAAAAGAAGCTTTGGCGGCCTTGGGAGCGCTTGTCACAGAAATTACCATTTATGAAAATACTAAACCTGCCAAACGGGATTTGCCGTCTGTGAATATTGGGGGTGTTATTTTTACGAGTCCATCAACAGTAAGGAATTTTCTGGCAGATTATGGTAGAATACCTGACTCTTGGGCTATCATGGCCAAGGGACCGGTGACTTTAAAGACATTACAGGAAGAAGGGTATCATCATGCCACATCGCTATCGTAGGTTAAGAGCTACTTCCACAATCAGGAATTTTGTCCGCGAAACAAATTTGACACCGCTATGATTTATTACAGCCTTTCTTTGTGATCGAGGGCAAAAACAAAAAAGAAACTATCGTTTCCATGCCCGGCATTTTCCGTTATTCCGTTGATCTTTTGCTTAAAGAGATCGAAGCCTATGTCCGTTTAGGCGGTCACGGAGGAGTGTTTTTTGGCGTACCCCATCATAAGGATAATAGCGGCAAATATGCCTATGCCCCCAACAGGCCCGTCGCAACAGCTATTAAAGCCGTGAAAAAACATTTCCCGGATTTTTTGGTTGTGACGGATGTGTGTTTATGCGCATATATGAGCCATGGCCATTGCGGTATCGTTGAAGGCCAAAAAATCAACAATGACAAAACCTTGCCCATCCTTGGTAAAATGGCTTTGGCGCATGCCGAAGCCGGTGGCTGATATAGTCGCCCCTTCGGATATGATGGACTTTCGTGTGGCGGCCATAAGACAGGCCCTTAATAAAGAACATTTTGAAGACGTGGGTATTTTATCTTATGCGGTAAAATATTCCTCGGCGTATTATGGCCCTTTTCGTGATGCCGCGCATTCCGCCCCCGGATTTGGGGACCGAAAAACTTATCAAATGGACCCGGCCAACAGCCGGGAAGCCCTTAAAGAAGCCATGCAGGATGTCGAAGAAGGCGCGGACATGGTCATGGTCAAGCCGGTTTTAGCCTATTTAGACATCGTGTCTACTTTGCGCCGGAAATTAAACGTGCCTATCGTTGGTTACAATGTCAGCGGAGAGTACAGCATGGTTAAAGCCGCATCTCAAAATGGCTGGGTCGATGAAAAAGCCGTTGTGCTGGAAACATTGAATTCTATTAAGCGTGCCGGGGCAGATATTATTATTTCCTACCACACGAAGGATGCCCTTAGATGGATTTGATGAAGATAGCCCAAAAAGTAATGGTGGGCGGTGTCAATAGTCCGGTACGTGCTTTTAAAGCGGTGGGCGGGAATCCATTAGTAATGAAGCAGGGGCTGCGCAGTAAGCTTTTTGATGTTGACGGTCACGCCTATACAGATTATTGCTTATCTTGGGGAGCATTGATTTTAGGGCATGCCCATCGGGATGTGGTTGAGACAGTGCAAAACGCTGTCAAAAAAGGCGTCAGTTGGGGCACCACCACCAAGCCAGAGATCGAAATAGCCCGGTTTATTGTCAAACATGTGCCATCGGTGGACATGGTGCGTTTTGTCAATTCCGGTACGGAAGCCACGATGAGCGCCATCCGTCTGGCACGGGGTTTTACTAAACGCAATAAAATCATCAAGTTTGACGGATGTTACCACGGCCATAGCGATGATCTTCTGGCAATGGCAGGGTCTGGTGTGGCTTTTCTGGCGGCCTCATCAAGCCAGGGGATCCCGGGTGCCCATATCCAGGACACCTTAAGCCTGCCCTTTAATGATACTCAGAGCTTGACCAACACCATTGAACGCCATCACGAGGAGATCGCCTGTGTTATTTTAGAGCCGGTGGCCGGCAACATGGGCGTCATTAATCCAAATAAAGATTTTCTTAAATCCTTGCGGGCTTTGACTAAAAAATACAATATTGTGCTGATCTTTGATGAAGTGATGAGCGGCTTTCGCTCCAATTTAGGTTGTGCCCAGACTGATCTAGGGGTTATTCCTGATTTAACCTGTCTGGGGAAAATTATCGGCGGAGGTTTTCCGGTGGGTGCCTATGGCGGCAGAAGCGACATTATGAAGCATTTGGCGCCTTTAGGCGGAGTATATCAGGCCGGCACATTTTCAGGAAATCCGGTCGTTATGCAAGCGGGGCTGGCAACTTTAAAAAATTTGACCCCGCAGATATATAAGAATCTTAATACAATTTCGGATGGTTTTGTCGCTAAGACAAACATTATTTTAAAAACAGCCAATGTTGCGGCACATCTGGTCAATTATAAAAGCATGATCAGCATTCGTTTTCGCCGCCAACCCGTTTATAACTATGTGGATGCCCAAAAAGCCTCATCAGGCGAAATTTATGCCAAATTATTCCATCATTTATTACACCGCGGTATTTACTGGCCGCCGGCAGATTTAGAAGCTTTCTTTATTTCCAGCTGTCACACACAGAAGGACTTGAGTGTTCTTCAAAAAGCCATTAATGATTTTTTTATTTTCAGCCGTTGATATATTTTTGAAAAACGCGGAGCATCTTATTTGAATGCTTTCTTTTTCCCGATATTTTTGGTATTCTTAGTAAGTTGACTTTTTAAGTTTTTTATAATCTATTTAGATTAAATAAGATATGAAATTCTTAGAAGAATCTCTTCGCCCTTGGGGGAAATACCAAAAATTCTATCAGGAAGAAGGGGTTTGGGTTAAACGTGTTGAAGTTAATCCCAAAGGGCGTTTAAGCCTGCAAAAGCATCAGCATAGGTCTGAAAAATGGATCATTGTGGCAGGGCAAGGTTTGGCAATTGTTGAATCCAAGGAAATTCCTGTCAAGCCCGGTGTGGTGGTAGATATTCCGCTTGGTGCAGTCCACAGGATCGCCAACGAAGGGGAAGAACTCTTAGTATTCATTGAGGTTGCTTGTGGGAAACACCTGACGGAAGATGATATTATCCGCCTTCAGGATGATTATGCCCGTTAATGGCCTTGCAAAATTTTAAATTAACCTTGGAGTATGATGGGACCGGTTTTTCCGGTTGGCAAACCCAGTCAGAAGGCTTACGGACGATCCAAAGCCATCTTGAGGAGAAACTGGAAAGGATTTTTAAAAAGAAGATCCACTGCCAGGCTTCCGGCCGCACGGACAGTGGGGTACATGCCTTGGGGCAGGTGGCCCATTTTAAAGCTGACACCGATATAAAGGCCTCGACTGATTCACAAGGCCCTGAATTCATTTTTAGACAAGGATTTGTCCGTTGTCAGGGTATCGGAAGTCCCATTGGATTTTCATGCGCAGAAGGATGTTAAAAGTAAAACATATCGCTATAGCTTGTTGAACCGTTCTTATCCGTCAGCATTATGGAGGGACAGGGCATATTTTTATCCTTACAAGTTAAATTTGCTCTGCTATGCGCAAAGCGGCGCGGTATCTCAAGGGGACCCATGATTTCAAGTCATTCCAATCCGCCGCAGAGCGTTCAAGGATCAAAAATACGGTAAGGACCATAAAAAGTTTGAGCATTATCAAAAAAGGAGATTTGATCCATATCACAATTACCTCTGATGGTTTTTTGTACAAGATGGTACGTAATATTACAGGCGCTTTGATCGCGGTTGGAAGCGGCCGATTGCCCCAAAGAAGTGTTTTGAAATTACTTAAGTCTAAGGAACGTGTGTCAGCACCCAGAACAGCTCCCGGCAATGGTCTTTGCTTGATTTCAGTTTGCTATTAAAATAACGATGTTGAAGTCATTACTGTATCGTTGATTTTGAAAGGATGGGAATGGAACACTCAACTTGGGGAGGTCACGAACAACGCAGCCAGCCCCGCATCAGCTTGGAATTACCTGCAACTATCACGGTTGGTTCACAAATAACCATCAAGGGGCAGATTAAAGATCTTTCTATGAACAGCGCGTTTATCAGGCTCAAGAATGTCATTTATTTGAGAGTTAACGATGAAATCGGAATTTCCATCCAATGCTCAATAGACGATACGGAGGTACTGATAGAAGGGTCAGCTTGCGTTTCCCGTATAGTGCCGGGTGAAGGTTTTGCCGTTTATTTTACTCAATTAAACGAAGATTCCTTGAGGTATATCAAAAAGATCCTTCAAAAACCGCCGGTTTGAAGCTTTGAGGTGTTAAATAAGGCTAACAACACTTCCAAAACGTTTGGGAGTTAACATAAAAAGAAAGGAAATGTATGAAAAAGTTAATGGCAGTAATCACAGGGTTGTTTATTTTTGGTTTCACGGGTTGGGCTCATGCAGATTTTGTGGGAAATAAAGCTTCAAAATTATTCTTTCCGGACAACTGTTCATACGTAAAGTTGATCAAAAAGGACAATGCCGTTAATTTTAAGACAGCTGCAGATGCGGTTGCTGCCGGTTATAAAGCCAGTTCCAAGTGTCAGGCGGATACAGCCGGTGCAGTCACATTTGTTGGCAACAAGTCTTCAAAGTTATTTTTCCCGGCTGATTGCTCTTATGTGAAGCTGATCAAGGGTGATAACAAGGTTACCTTTAAGTCATCTGCGGACGCTCTAGCGGCAGGGTACAAAGCCAGTTCCAAGTGTTCCGACACTAAATAAACTAGGGAGAGGGTTAATGAAACATCTTTTAAGAGGGCTGGTTTGGTCTTTTTAATTGGCGTTACCTCGTTGGCTTATGCTGAAACAAAGGTTTATTTCTCTCCTAACGGCGGTTGTCAAGAGGCCGTTATAACGGCAATAAACAGGGCCCATAGGTCAATTGACATCGCGATGTATGAATTTACTTCCAGAGAGACAGCTCAAGCCTTGGTTGCCGCCAAAAAAAGGCAGGTAAAAGTCACGATCGTTTTAGATATTGCCCAAATAAAAGAACGTTATTCGAAAGGCAGATACCTGATCAGCAAGGGATTTAATGTTAAGTTCCACATGGGGCCCGGACTTATGCATGATAAATTTGCCGTGATCGATGATGAAGAAGTGTTGACCGGCTCATTTAATTGGACTTCCTCAGCTGATAGAAAGAATGCTGAGAATTTATTGATCATAAAGGACCAGAAGCTTGCCCAAAAGTATGAGAAACAATTCAGGCTTTTATGGGGGCAAAGCGGGGAAGGGTCACCAAAAGATATTCTGCCGGAAGAGAAGATAGAATAAAGGGATCGGGATGCAAAAAAGATGGTTAATCGCTGGGATAATATTCTTTGTGTCAGTCTTTGGAGGGGGGGATGCCCAAGCACAAGCAAAGAAAGACGGCTTTTATAAAGAATATTATGAAAACGGACAGTTGAAATTAGAAGAGCGGTATAAAGATGGCCAATTAGAAGGCCCTTTTAAAGCATATTTTAAGAGCGGTAAGGTGCAAAAACAAGGGTTTTACCGGGAAGGGCAGGCAGAGGGTCCTTATAAGGAATATTATGAAAATGGCCTGTTGAAAGGGGAATGGATATATAAAGATGATAAAATTAACGGTCCGATTAGGCTGTTTGATGAAAACGGGAGGGTGAAAGAAGAAGGTTTCCAAAGAGATAATAATTTGACCGGCCGGATTATTAAATACAACACAAACAAAGCGGTTGGGCAGGTGGAAACCTATGTTGAGGGTGTAAAAACAAGCCAAGATTGATTTTTTTGCTTTAAAATGATGTAACCCTTTGGGGCACAATACGTAATTAATGTGTCCATTAAATTTTATTAATTCTCCTTTAAAAGAAACTAAAAGATGATAGAATAGCAGCATTAAGGATTTACTAGGAACAAGAAGGTCGATAACCAAAGGAGGGTTCAAAATGGATGCTCTGCATACGCTTCTGATACCACCCGCAAAAATGGTCCTCGCTCAAGTAATTCAGTTTGTTAGCAGTGTGTTTTTGGTTTTTGTCATTTTTATTCTCGGTTTGCTTGTTTCGGAACTTATTATCAAAAAGGGGGTTACTAACTTATTAAAGATCTTAAAATTGGATGATTTATCCCACCGTATTGAACTGGATGCTATGTTAGCCAAAGGCGGCATCAATACAGGGCTATCGGATTTAGTAGGGATTGTTTTCTATTGGTTGTCCTTACTGATTACCGTTGTAGTTGCCCTTAACGCGGTCGGATTGACTGTTGCCGCAGACTTGATGCAGAAAGTCGTACTTTTTATACCGAACATTATTGCTGCGGTGTTTATTTTGGTCGTGGGGATGTTTGCGGCTGTTTTGGTCAGGAATATTGTCAGGGTTGCTGCCAATAATGCCGGCATCTCGCAAGCTAATTTGATGAGTAATATTTGCGAAGTCGTGATTATGGTGTTTGCCATAGCCATTGCCCTGGAACAACTTCAAATCGGCGGTAGAATTATCGATTTGACGATTACTATTATATTAGGTTCCTTTGGGTTGGGGTTTGCGTTGGCCTTTGGCCTTGGATGTAAGGACATTGTCGGCAAATCTGTAAACGATTTCCTGAATAAATTAAAGAAGTAAGTGTATTTTAGAGTTTTAAGAGTCCGACCGTTCGTATTAAATTCTGAAGCCGTGACAAGTTGTCACGGCTTCAGAGTTTCTACAGCTTTTAACGTTGATCAAATGTTTGCATAATTTTATCGTTTATGCTAAAAATATAACCATCGGTTTCCCCCAAACCGACGTTAATTAATCCAATCCAGAGCCACCCCCAGCCGTTTTTGTTTATTTCATAAACTTGACAAACTGTAGCTTATACGCTACACTATAAAAAGTAGGTGTCAGATGGAAAAAGAGTTAATTGTTTACCAAACTCGGGAGGGTAGAGAACCGTTTATAGAATGGCTGAATCATTTAGGGGATAAAATTTTAGAAAGCCGCATTTTGGTGCGTACGCATAGAATGCGGCAAGGCAATTATGGAAACCATAAACGGTTTCAAGGCATTATTGAATTACGGTTACATTTTGGAAAGGGATACCGAATTTATTGCGGCGAAGAAGGTAGTGAAGTAGTAGTTTTGTTGGCGGGAGGGGACAAATCTTCTCAAGATAACGATATTAGACAAGCTCTTGAATACTGGAGGGACCATCATGAACAAATGGAAATATAGAACATTAGAGGAAATTGAATTGGAGCATTTTATAAAACATCCAAAAGAGATAAAAGGTTATTTGACCGTGGCCCTTGAAGAATATCAGAAAGACGGTGATGAAAAGGCCTTCCTTTATGCGCTCTCAATAGCAGCGCGGGTACATGGAGGGTTCAGCAAGCTTTCCAAGGCAACCGGGCTTAATCGGGAAAACCTATACCGGGCGCTTTCTAAGCGTTCCGATCCGCGCCTTTCAACCATTATGCAAGTGCTAGGCAGTTTAGGCTTTTCGCTTACGATAAGATAGTCAAAAGTCCTCTTAAAGCCATCGATTTATTTGCAAAAATCATACAATAGTGAAATAATATCTCATCAAATTTGATATTTACAAGGAGGAGTCGTTATGAAAGTTCTTGCCATCAACGGTAGCGCGCGCAGAATTAAAGGGACACAATACTAATTAATTAAAGGGACACAATACTTATCTTTACTGAATTAAGTATTGTGTCCCCATAATTAGTTATAATTTTATATTTACAAGGAGGAGTCGTTATGAAAGTTCTTGCTATCAACGGTAGCGCGCGCAAAAACGGCAACACTTCTATTTTAATTGAAAAGGTCTTTGAGCCTTTGCGGGAAAAGGGCATTGAGTGTGAGCAGGTTCAATTAGCGGGGCATGAGATCCAGGGCTGCAAGGCTTGTTATAAATGTTCCAGCAAAAAGAATAAACGCTGCTCTTTTGAAGGGGATATTGTTAACGAATGCATCGGTAAGATGATTGAAGCAGATGGGATTATCCTTGGTTCGCCGGTTTATGTGACCGATGTCTCTTCCGAGATGAAAGCGCTCATTGACCGCACTTGTCTGGTTTCGCGCTCAAACGGCAGTTTTTTAAGACGCAAAGTCGGGGCCGCGGTCATGGCTGTGCGCCGTGGCGGCGCTACCCATGCTTTTGATACCATGAACCATTTTTTTACGATTTCAGAGATGATCGTAGTCGGCTCAAATTATTGGAATTTTGCCTTTGGCCTTGAGAAAGGCGATGTGCTCAAGGATAAAGAGGGGCTGGGGACAATGAAGGTCCTTGGTGAGAATATGGCATGGCTGTTAAAAAAACTAGAATAGATAAGGGGCAAGCCAAACCGGAGGTCTTATATTTTATACTTCTTTGATGCTTTAAAAGTTTATTCCATCACATTGATCCCTGCTCTTGCCCTGGGGTTCCTGTTTAGCGGCATCATCCATGAGTTTATCCCGGGCAAATGGGTTGAAAAATATTTAGGGGGCAAAGGTTTAAAGCCGATCATGCTGGCTATTATGATAGGCTCGATTTCACCGGTATGCTGTTGGGGTGCCCTTCCCATTGCCCTCAGTTTCCGTCAGAAGGGGGCCGGGCTCGGGCCTATATTTTCCATCCTGGTTGCTACTCCTGCGACCTCTATTAGTGCGCTGTTTGTGACATGGCGCTTTATGGGTATTCAATTCACTGTTTATATGTTTTTTGCGATTATCATTGTTGGTATTATCATGGGCTTGATAGGTGATCTTTGGAATATTGAGCTTCCAAATAGAACAAATGAGTCTGTTGGCAATAAAGAAAATGACTGTTGTCATTGTTCGCCCAAGGCAGAAAAGAATTTATTTTGGAAAAAGGTCAAAGGCGCGCTTAAATTTGCCTTTATAGATATGCCAAAAGAAATCGGCCTGCAACTTATTATAGGCATTCTTCTGGCGGCTTTAGTCATGAGCGTCGGCCCTATTGGCGAATGGATTAAAACTTATCTTACGCAAGGATACGGATATCTTTTCGCTGTTCTTTATGGCTTGATCATATATATGTGTGCAACCGGTAGCGTACCCTTGGTTCAAGCCTTGGTCAGCCAGGGGTTAAACATTGGCGCCGGTATGTGTTTGCTTTTGCTTGGCCCGGTGGTATCCTACGGGACAATCCTGGTTTTAAAAAAAGAATTCGGACTGAAAGTGACGATGGTGTTTGTGGCCTCAATAACCCTTTTATGTCTGTTGGTGGGCTATTTATACGGTATCTGGTGCCCCCCAGCGTAAGGAGCAATCTTTTAAGAAAGATATAAAATGATCCGAGTGACGATTTTTGCCATAGTTTCTGCTTTTTTCTTCTATGTTTCCAGGAAAGCTTTATTCCGTTCTTATTCGCATGGCTTCTACCGTTTTTTTGCTTTGGAGTCTATTTTGGCTCTTGTCTTACTCAATTTTTTGCAGTGGTTTAAAAATCCGTTTTCATTTCAACAGCTCATTTCCTGGTTTTTGCTTCTTATTTCTATCTTTTTAGCGGCCCATGGGTTATACCTGCTTTGCATTGTCGGTAAACCAAATAGAAACCGATCTGATGATGAGTTGTTCGCATTTGAGAAAACAACTATCTTGGTTTCTGTAGGGGTCTACAAATATATACGTCATCCGCTTTATTCCTCACTTTTGTTTTTCACATGGGGGGTTTTCTTTAAGTGCCCTTCATGGCTTGGGCTTCTTTTGGTTTTTTTCGCTTCATTTTTTCTATTTTTTACAGCAAAGAGTGACGAATACGAGTGTCTACAGCATTTCGGTAGCGCGTATCAAATATACATGCGGGGGACAAAACGTTTTGTCCCATTTTTATTTTAATGTGAGAATTATTGTTTAAGCGTGTATATTAGCTGTATCTGTTATTACCCGGCGTGAGCCGAATTAATCTATGAATCATCCGATTAACCCAAAGGTTTCGATTGGTCATGTTCATTTAAAAGTATCTGATCTGGAACGATCGGTTACATTTTATACCGAAGTATTAGGATTTGAAATTATAACAAGAATGGGGAATAGCGCGGTTTTTTTATCTGCCGGGGGTTATCATCACCATATTGCCCTTAATACATGGGATAGTAAAGGCGGGCATGCGCCATCAGCTAGTAATACAGGTTTATACCATTTTGCCATACTCATGCCTGACCGTAAAGGATTAGCGGCTATCATCAAACGTTTAAATGAGCATGATTGGCCGATAGAAGGGGCATCTGATCATGGGGTCAGTGAATCAGTGTATTTGAGAGACCCTGATGGTAATGGTATTGAGATTTATGCAGACCGGCCTCGGGACCAGTGGCCTAAGGATGAGAAAGGTCATATCATCATGTACACACGACCGCTGGATATTCAAAGATTAATAGAGAATGAAGCATAATGGGAGAAGAAAAATGTTTAAGAAAATTTTAAGTGTAGTTTGGTTGTTATTTATATTGACGGGCACTATCTATGCACGAAATTCCATAGATCAAAACGGTACGTTTCCTCAAGGACAACAAGGAAGTCAAGGTGGCCCGGTAATGGGAGGTCAGGGCAGTGGGCAACACAAGACTCCTCCGTTATTTACTATTAATCCTTGTCAGGGTAAATCCGAAGGAACTGTTTGTGAAATGACTACTCCTCATGGACCGGTGTCCGGAATTTGTGCCTATACATCGGATAAGAAATATTTATTTTGCAGGCGTAGTCATAGGAAAGCTCATAGGCAGGGACAGCAACAAGGTCAAGGCGGTTTTGGAATGAGATGGCAAAGGCAGCAGAATCAGGGCGGCCAGTAATTAAAGGGACACAATACTTAAGGGTAAAGTGTCAATTTAACCACCTGAATCTATGGTACAAGTACGTTTTTGAATTAGTTTAATAAGCTGTTGAACTTGTTCTTCAACAGACAATTTTCTATGGTTATAACGCCAAACATATTCAGCCAAGTAAAGAGGCAATCGTTCTCTGCGGATGCCACCCTTTGCAGCGAGTCTTCGCTTAAGATAACCCCAAAACCCTTCCAATCCGTTAATATGACGCTCTCCTTTTCCATAGCGATGGCGAGCAGGGACGTGTTTAACAAGACGATGGACATAACCTTTAGTAGCAATTCCTGTGTAACTACCAAGGGTATCAGACCAGACTATCGAACCGGGCTTAACTTGTCGACGGATAAGCCCTTGGAGAGTGGCTTGAGTAATATCAGGCACAACTTGAGCCCAAACTTGGCCGCCTCTACACAGAATTCCAAAGACCGGAGTTTTCAATGTTGTTCCACGGCCAGGAGGCGACACGCGTTTATTAGTCCTAGAACGACGGTTCCTCCAAGAGCCTCCCAGGTAAGTTTCGTCAACTTCAACGGTACCTTTAAACACAGGTGGAATCTCTTTCATCATTGTTTCACGCAATATCATAAGAGCTCGCAGGACCCTTTGCCGATTAATAGCTGTTTCACGGCTTATATTCTGGCTGCTGAGACCTCGGACATGCCATCGCAACAGGCTTCGCCACTGATGGCGAGAAAGTCGCAATGGAAGACCTGGTCGCCAATCGTGCCTGCATCTGGCACATCGAAGGGTATTCCGTCGTATAACCCATGCCCGAGTATAGCCACAACGGGGACACTGGTGACGCTTTGTCATGGTTGAATTGTATCATAACAGGTGGTAAGAATAACACTTTACCCATACTTAATTCATAATTAAAGGGACACAATACTTAATTAATTGTCATCCTGAACGCAGTGAAGGATCTTTAAATAAAAGTGACGGACACATTTATTTTTTAAATAAAAAGGTTTTGCCGGAGTTTAAATTTTTATGGCCAAGAGTATTTTAGTGATCTCAGGCAGTCCGAAGAAGAACGGCAATACTGCTTTGTTGATCAAATGGTTTACGGAAGGTGCTCGGTCTGTCGGATCGAGCGTTGAGGTTATTCGTGCGGTAGAGCTTAAATACAAGGTGATAGGCTGTACATCCTGTCGTGTTTGTCAAAAAAGAGCTGCGTATCGCTGTGTTATTAAGGATGAAGTCAGTGATGCTGTGGCCCGTTTTCCCCAGGCGGATGTGATTGTGATGTCCTCGCCTCTTTACTTTTATGGCGCAAGCAGTCAGTTAAAAGCTGTGATGGACAGGATGTTTTCCCTTTATAAATGGGATAACGCGGCCAATACCATGGAAACTCCGCTTAAGGGCAAGACATTTGTTTTTTTAGGGAGCGGCTACGAAGACGTGGGGTTTGATGTTTTTGAGAAACCTTTTCAATTGACAGCAGAATACACGGGAATGAGATATGCTTCCCTGGTCGTTAAGAACGCGGGAGTATCCGGGGATATTGTTAAGCAGCCCGGTGTTCGTAAGCAAGCTATTGAGTTGGGGAAAAAGATCGCAGTAGAAAGGAATCATTTATGAAAATAGCTCTTATTACCGGTGGAAGCAGGGGATTGGGAAAAAGCATGTCCTTACATTTGGCTCAAAAAGGCCATGACATTATTTTAACTTACAATACCAAGCAGTCCGAAGCCCAAGAAGTCGTTACTCAAATTAAAAAGCTGGGACGCAAGGCCGCGGCTCTCCAGCTTGATGTTTCCAAAATTAATTCTTTTGATGCTTTCACGAAAAACGTTGCGGATGTCCTGAAAAAGAACTGGGAGCGTAGTAATTTCGATTCCCTTGTCAATAACGCCGGCATTGGGATCTATGCTACATTTATGGAAACAACCCAGGAGCAGTTCGACCAACTCATGAACATTCATTTGAAGGCGCCGTTCTTTTTGACCCAAAAACTGCTTGGCCTTATCAAAGACGGGGGAGCTATTATCAACATTTCCTCAGGTCTGACCCGGTATTCTTTACCCGGCCGTGCTGCTTATGGCACCATGAAAGGGGGCATCGAGACGCTCACTCGGTACATGGCCAAGGAACTGGGGCCACGTAAAATCACCGTAAACGTTGTTGCGCCCGGTGCTATTGAAACCGATTTCGGGGGCGGCGTTGTGCGGGACAATAAAGAATTAAATAAATCCATTGCCTCACAAACCGCTTTGGGACGTGTCGGATTGCCTGATGATATCGGCGGCGTTGTCGCTTCTCTGTTGTCCGATGACAATCGTTGGATCAACGGCCAGCGCATCGAAGTCTCCGGTGGTGTGAATCTTTGATGAGTGTCATTGCAAAGTAGGATAAACATTTTCTAAACGGGGGATAATCATGAAACAAGCTTCTAAGAATGAAACAGATATGTTGGAGTTAATTAATAAAATACAGGCCCTTCTTACTATGCTCGACAAGAAGGTAGACACTTTAATTCATCGATCTCTACTTGAAGCGAAGCCATCCCCCAAAATTCCTGTTAATACTAATCGTCGGGTGATGCATATGGCGATTTGCGCGGATTGCAAGAAAGAATGTTCTATTCCCTTTAAGCCTAGTCCGGACCGGGCGGTATATTGCCAAGATTGCTTTTCTCGTCGTAAAGTGATCAGCTTATCAGGGATAAAAGTCGATGCTAAACCTCAAATTAATATTTTGGAACCAGAGGTTAAAAGAAAGAAGAAGGCTGTTACAGTAAAAAAGCCCATTGGGAAGAAGAAGCCGGTCCCCAAGAAAAAGTAGGGCGTAAGATTATTCTTATCCTAAGCGAAGCAAAGTATAATCCTTGCAATTCATCCTTCCCCCAAGGATCTTAAAATAAAGGTGACGGACACCTTTATTTACCTTTATTTGTCTAATCCATATCTAAACTTATATTTATATCTGGTTGCCTTGACAGCCAGTTATTAATATGGCACCCTTTAAGAAGGGATTCATATTTCTGTGGAAAGAGAGAGAATGACTTCCATTTTCTTTTAGATCAACAAAAATATGCTTAAACAAACACGCAAAATTATTGTTTCAATTTTGGTGGTGAGTTTTATAGGCTCATCGATCCATGCGCCGGTTTTTGCCCGGATCGATCCGATGCCTTATATGCCCAAACCGGGCGTCATGGTGCCTTTAAGCCCTGAGTTTACGCCTGCTTATTTAAAAGGAATAGTGGTACATCCCGAGGACCCTCTTAAATTTGACTTTATTATTTATAAGGGTGACAAGCCGTTGACAGATCCACAAAAAAAAGAGGAGTATACCAAACTTACAAAATATTTTTTAGCTTCGCTTGCGATCCCTGATGATAATCAATGGGTAAATCTTTCACCGTATGAAAAAGACCGCATCATCAAAGATGACTTTGGCAAGACTGAAATGGGCCGTGACCTTTTGGCCCAGGATTATATGCTCAAGCAAATTACCGCTTCTTTAATATATCCGGAAGATAATTTAGGTAAAAAATTCTGGAGTACAGTTTATGCAAAAGCCCAGCAACAATATGGCACAACTAATATTCCGGTGAATACCTTTAATAAGGTATGGATCCTTCCTGATGACGCGCTCATTTATGAAAAAGGCAATACCGCCTATATTTTAAGGAACCATTTACGGGTAATGTTGGAAGAGGATTATTTGTCCTTGCAAAAGCATTCAGGCATTGCTTCCGGTGTCATTGCGAGGAGCGTAGCGACGAAGCAATCTCTTTCCAACATCAACGCTTTAGGAAGCAAAATCGTGCGTCAAATCGTCCTTCCTGAATTACAACGTGAAGTCAATGAAGACAAGAATTTTGCGGCTTTAAGGCAGGTGTACAGTGGAATGCTTTTGGCCACTTGGTTTAAGCGCGAACTAAGGGAATCGTTGTTGGGGCAAATTTACGCCAATAAAGCCAAAGTCAAAGGTGTTGACCAGGACCCTAAAACAAATGAAGAAATTTACAGGCAATACTTAAAGGCATACAAAAAAGGTGTGTTTAATTTTATTAAAGAAGATGTGGATAAATACACCAATGAGACGGTCCCAAGAAAATATTTTTCGGGTGGGTCTGGTAATTACAGTCAGGCTATGTTGGCATTTGGCCATAAAATCGTTCAGATAACACGCAGTGATGCTCTAGGAATTCAGGCAGAAAGAAACGACCTGCCCCGAGATGAAGTTGCCACAGTTGCTATGTATAGGGCAAGAGCAGCGGTGAGGGTGCCGATGACTGCAAAAGCCAGTCGCCCATCCCCTTTAAATGCGGGAAGGAGGGGATCTTTTAATGCTGCACAAACTTCAGAAATAAGAAAAGCGGTTGATCATTTCAAAAGTCAATTACCTAGCGCCACTTTAGGCAATAAAATAGATGATCTTTTATTGCCTATTGAAAGAACATATGATGATGAATTTCATAATATTGTACAAAGCATAATAGCTGACCCAATAGCTGCTATAGGGAGAAATTCAGATTTTGTTGATGAAGTGCAATCAATTCTTCGGGAATTGAACAAAGTTTTGATCCCTCGGGGGTATTTAGTTATATCCTTGGTGAGTTTAAATAGTGAACTTTTAAGCCATCCTGGAAATAGAAAAATTGCTTTACTTAAAATCACAGGTCATAAGACATATAAAGTCGAAGGCAAGAATTTTTCGATCTTTTTAACGAGCAATGTTTCACCATTCCCAATACCGTATGATGAAGTGTGGAGAAGCTGGGAGTCCCATGAGGATCCTTACGGGATTATATTTTTACCATCCCTTGACATTGAAAGGGACAGGATTATCAGAACTGTTAATGACCCCAATACAAATTATTTTAATATACAGGCACTGGGGGGACTCACCAGGGAGCAAAACAATCTTTTACGGGGGATAGAATTTAGGGTCAATGAGCTTGTTAGACGCTCTTTCCCAACGGCAGATCCCAAGTTAATACTGGATGAATTGGTTAAATATGAGACCCTATCCTTATTCATAGCGCGTTTGTTCGCAATGCGGGACAATGTCCATCCGCAATTATGGAAGTATTTAACTGCATTGGATGGAATTGGGAATGGAGCAACATGGTATTTAACAGCGGGTTTAGTTACAACATATCTTCATAAATATTCTACCGGGAAAGAAGTCTTTGAGCCTAATATTTTTAAAGCTTTAGATCCAACGTATCGAATAAATAATAATGTTTATGGGGAGCTTCTTTCCATGATGGGGCAACTTAATGGGACTTCTTCTCAAATCATACAGAAAAGAGCTAAAGATACATATGTGGCAGCTTTTAGAAGGTATGTGGATCCACGACCGTTGGCTTTATCGGATCTTAGGCCTAATGAAACCGAATCTTTACAAGCCATTGCGGATAAAATCAGAGTTAACCAGGCGATGAGGTCGCAAGAGAGAAAAGGATCCGGTCGTGGGGCCTTTATAAGGAACCTAAGAGGCTCTAGACTAGGGGAACCAGACGAGCGAGAGCCTACGAATCCACGTATGGACAGACTTCAAACTGATAAGAATTGGACGACTCCAAAATGGAAGCGGACTAAAGTTCGAGGTGGTATCGACTCAAACGCGGCGATGATAAACGGCGGTATTGACTTAAACTCCGCCAATCTGTCCATGCTTATCAAACGCGACGGCAAAGGGGTGGTCCTTCCATTGGCCCAGCAGGACCTGGCCCAGCTAAGCAATATCGAAGGCTTAGATCCTGTTATCCTTTCCATCAAACCCGCCAGCCAGACGCCGTTATTTTCCCATCTGCAAACCAGCCCATAAAGTTTTTAAACTTGTTCAAATTTGGGGTTAAGAGTACAATTACGCAATGACCAAGGTCGTTGAAATCTTCAAAGCTGATACTGCTATCAAACAACCCTTGCCGCTTTACCTGTCCCGCATCAAAGCCGGTTTCCC
Organism: Candidatus Omnitrophota bacterium; assembly: GCA_963769315.1. Classification (GTDB taxonomy): domain Bacteria; phylum Omnitrophota; class Gorgyraeia; order Zapsychrales; family Fredricksoniimonadaceae; genus JABDGZ01. Next base: position 65,302 of record CAVYLG010000005.1, on the reverse strand, counting down.
ATCGCCGGCAGAAGATTATTTAGATAAAAAGTTGGATTTAAACGAGCACCTCATCAAACACCCGGCCTCAACATTTTTTGTTAAGGTCAAAGGGGATTCTATGGTGGGGGCCGGGATAAGCTCCGGCGATATTCTTATTGTTGACCGTTCCCTTGAGCCTAAAGATAAACGCATTATTGTCGCGGTTGTTAACGGGGATTTTACCGTTAAGAGGATCAGTAAAAATAAAGATAAGTTATTCTTGATCTCAGAGAACCCGAAGTATTCCCCGATGGAAATAAAAGACGGTATGGATTTTGAAGTGTGGGGAGTTGTGATCCATGTGATCCATTCGGTGTAAGGGAAGGAATCAAAATATGGAAATCAAAAGAAGCGGCTCACAGCCTTCTGCCAAAGGCCCAGCGGAGTATTTTACCGGTACGGTGCGCGTTGACCCCTTGTTCCAGGCAAACGCTCCTGCGCGCGTTGTGGGCGCCAGTGTTACCTTCGAGCCGGGCGCTCGAACAGCATGGCATACGCACCCGTTGGGTCAGATTTTGATCGTAATCGCGGGTTTAGGGCGTGCGCAGCGTTGGGGAGGCCTCATCGAAGATATCCGGCCGGGCGATGTAATCTCCTTCGCGCCCCACGAAAAGCATTGGCATGGCGCAACACCAACCAGGGCCATGACTCACATCGCCATTCAGGAACAACTTAATGGCAAAGCGGTTGACTGGATGGAAAAGGTCACCGACGAGCAATACAAAGGTTGATTTTGTTAAATAAAAATATGAAAAAAGTTTTTGCCCTCGTTGACTGCAACAGCTTTTATGTGTCCTGCGAAAGAGCGTTTAACCCTGCCCTTAAGAATAAACCTGTAGTCGTTTTATCTAATAACGACGGATGCGCTATTTCACGTTCTCAGGAAGCCAAAGATGTGGGTATAGCTATGGGAGCCCCTATCTTCAAATGCGAAGAACTGGTTAAACGGCATGATGTTAAAGTCTTCTCGGCGAATTTTGTGTTGTATGGGGACATGTCCGGCAGGGTAATGTCTGTTTTATCTTCTTTTACCCCTAATTTAGAGATCTATTCGATTGATGAAGCTTTTTTGTCTTTGGAAGGTTTTGAAAATTACGGGTATTTGCCTTATGGCAGAAAGATCAGGAGTGCAGTTAAAGAACAAACAGGTATTCCTGTTTCCGTTGGTATTGCCCCAACCAAGACCTTGGCCAAGGTAGCCAATCATATTGCCAAAGGTAATCCCAGGATGGGCGGGGTATTTTGTTTTACTGATGAAAAAGACATTGATCACTGGCTTGAAAAGACCCCGGTCAGGGAAATTTGGGGAATAGGGCATGAAAAGGCTTTATTTTTGAACCGTCATGGCATCACCAATGCCTTACAGTTAAAGAATGCGCCGGAGGAGTGGATCAAGAAACATTTAACGGTCATGACATTGCGTACGGTCATGGAATTGGGAGGGACGCCCACGATAACGTTTGAAGAAATACAACCAAATAAGAAGGCTATTGTTACTTCCCGGACTTTTGGCCACGAAGTAAACAGTTTAGATGAAATGGAGGAGGCTATCTCAGCTTATGTTTCCAAGGCTTCAGAGAAAGTGAGATATCAGGGTTCGGTTGCCGGGTATATTCAGGTTTTTATTGAAACGAATCCGTTTAAAGGACGCTATTACCGCAATTCAGCCAGCATCGATATTACACCGCCAACGGCCTATACGCCGCAATTAGTCGGGATAGCCAAGAGGCTTTTATCAAAGATATACAAGCAAGGCTACCGTTATAAGAGCTGTGGTGTCATGTTAACGAATTTTTCAGATGAGAGTTTGGCCCAACAGGATTTATTTGAGCCTGTTTATGCCCAAAGTACGAATCAGCGCTTGATGAAGGTATTGGATGGGCATAACCGTTCAGGTAATAGCGGGCAGTTATTTTTTGCGGCGGAAGGCTTAGGCAAGCCTTGGTATATGAAGCAGTCGCATAAATCAAAGCGTTATACGACGAGATGGGATGAACTTTTAGAGATAAAAATTTAATGTGCGGCCGTTTTTCCCAAACTAAATCCAAGCAGGATATTCAAAAAAGGTTTAATTTAGAAAGGGTCCCTGATCATTTACCCCTTCTTTTTAACATAGCCCCGCAACAAGATGCTCCGGTCATTTTAAATACTTTCCCAAATGAATTAGCTCTGGCTCGTTTTGGCCTTGTTCCCTCATGGTCCAAAGAAGAGAAGACTTCATACAGTATGATCAACGCCAGGGCAGAGACAATTTTAGAGAAACCGACCTATAAACGTTTAATTAAATCAAAGAGGTGTCTGGTTTTGTCCGACGGGTTTTATGAGTGGCAAAGAAAGGCTGATAAAAAGACCCCCTACAGGATTTTTTTAAAGAACGAAGAGCCCTTTGCCTTTGCCGGTATTTGGGATTCCTGGGGAGAAGGGGAGAAACAATTTTATTCCTTTAGTATAATTACTACCCCCTCTAATAAATTAGTGGCCGGTATCCATGACCGTATGCCGGTCATTTTAGATCCTGAAGATGAATCTAAATGGCTGCAAGATACCCCTATTAATTATATTTTACCTATGCTTAGAAGCTATCCTGCGGAAAAGATGGATGCGTATCCGATAAGTACATTGATTAATTCACCGACGAATAATTCGGAGGAAATCATAAAGCCATTGGAGATATAGTGTCATTGCGAGGAGGCTGGCGTATCCATTTATGCCGACGAACAACTGTGAGTGTCCGGCGAGCAACTGCGAGTGTCCGGTATGAGGGCCATGAGGACCGAAGCAATCTTTTACCCAACGTAACTCGAACTAATTGAGGCAATTATGGACAAAACATTATTTATGCAATTTTTAGCGCTTAGTCTATACACTCTTTTTGTGGGGTTTTGTTTTTGTGATGGTTTTAAGTTGCATATTTTAAGAAAACTCGTTTGGTTTATTTCGTTTCTCTTGATATGCCTATATGTATTTAAGACCAAAGGCGAATACGATTTATCCCTTATTTTACCCATACCATGCCTATTGGCAATTTTACTTTGTAAATATAATGAATTCAAAAAACATACACCTTAAAATATTTCAGAGATTGTTAGACCGCTATGGCCCCAGAAAGTGGTGGCCGGCAAGGACAAGGTTTGAGGTTATAGCAGGGGCTGTGCTTACCCAAAACGTGTCCTGGAGCAATGCCAAAAAGGCTGTCATTAATTTAAAGAAAGCCGGATTGCTTTCTCCTGAGGCAATTGTTGCGGCAAGCCACAAAGAAATAGCAGATCAAATAAAAAGTTCGAGGTTTTACAACCAAAAAGCCCATAACTTAAAAGCATTCAGTTCTTTTTTGATTAAGAAGTACGGCGGCTCATTAGACAGGCTGTTTAATGAAGAAATGGACGATTTAAGGGGTCAGTTGTTAAAGATAAGGGGGATAGGGCAGGAAACCGCAGACTGTATTTTGCTTTACGCGGGCAGAAAACCTTCGTTTGTGTCGGACGCATACACGAAAAGATTCCTGCAGAGGTATGGTCTTTTAAATGGCATGAAAACTTATGATGAAATCAGAAAGTCTTTTATGCAAAACCTTCCGGAAGATGTCTATTTATATAATGAATACCATGCTTTAATTGACCATCATGGTTCTTGTGTATGTCAGTCCAAACCCGACTGTCAAAATTGTGCAGTCAGGGTGATTGACAAAAGAACACGTTGTCAGCATTCTTTTTCTATGAATAAAATTGACATGGAAATGCTGAAGTGTTAGTCTTTCAAAAGAGGAATTTAGAAGAGGAATTATGGACGAAATAAACTCCACAACGATTATCCCCATTGCCTTCTATTCTTTTATTCTAGGAATTTATATTGTATTCTCAGTTATCAGTGTCGTTATTAACAATCCTGCGAGTATTTTCAGCCAAGATTTCAGCAAATGGTTGCCTTGGGCATCTTTGGCTATATTCGGAGTTGGGTTTATCTGGGTTAGTGTAGGTTTCGTTAATTTGAGTAAATTGTGCTGGAAGATCCTTTTCTTTAGCTTAGTGATTTGTATTTTAGGCAGTTCACTTATTATTATTTTATTTCTGCTCTTATTATTGTTTAACGCAAGTTTTATCTTTTCATATTTTCAAGCCAATCAAATTACCCCTGGAGTTTGGCTTCCTTTTCTCTTTGCTTTTCTATCCGGGATTATTGTTTTGTATTATCTTGTCCATAAAGATGTAGTTTCTTCTTTTGGTGGGATGGACCAGCTACTACCGCCTTTCTAAAAATAAAGGTGACAAAATAAATGTGTCCGTCACCTTTATTTCCCATACATAATTTTTAATTGAAAGACCTTAGGGAATTCAGGGTAATATTCCCCTTGGGGGCCGGTATATCCATTCCCTGATCTTTTGATGACAACGGCTGTGTAACCTCCATGGTCATTAGGGATATTAACGGTATATTCATTGGGTTGAGGAGCAGGTGCCGCTGGTGCTTGCGTAATTAGTTGTGCCGGTACGGGTGTAATAGCAGGGGGAGTTACATTATTAATATAAGAGGACCAATCAACATAATTCGGTCCAGGCGTGGAATAATCAGCATACCCAATATAATAATATCGATCGATATAATCTGAATAGGGATGGTCCCGGCCGCTCCCGTGATAATTCCAATCCCCATCATAAGTATAATCATGCCATGCCAAGGAAGTGGTCGGGCATATTATTAGCAAAGGAAGGGCAGAAAATAAGATTATCCTTTTAAATCCGTTTAGCATAATGACCCCTTAGAACTGCATTATTATTTTAACATCCCCGTTATTCTGAGCAAAGCAAAGAATCTTATTGCAGTTTAATTTTCCCTCTTTATTATAATGAGTGGTTTTAATCCCCCTCTTTATTATAAAGAAGGGGTTAGGGGAGCTCATAATTTTATGGATTCAATATCTGTCTGGCACATCTAAGCTATGAATAAAAGGATCTTTTTATTGGGGATGTTTTTATTGAGCGTATTGGTTTTGATGCCGGCTTACGCCGATACTGTAATATTGTTAAACGGTAACACCGTTGAAGGTAAGATAACAGAACAAACAGATAAGTATATAAAACTTGAATCTTCAGGGATAACTTTGACCTATTATTTAGATAGAATTAAAAGCATTAATCGAGGTAACGGTCTTGTAGACGTCAAACAAGCCTCGATTAATGAAAGAGTCAATAATAATGAAAATAATCCCATCATTAATTCGGCAAAAACTGAAGGTATTAAAGTAGGGAAATGGTCTATAACCATGACGACCAAGTTGGAAGGGCAGTCGGAAATTGCTAATGCGATGAATAATTTGTCCCCGGAAATGAAGGAAACAATGAAGAAATATATGCCGGCTAATACGGATATCAGCTCTCAAGGATTTACGACAACAATGACTTTATGCATTACAAATCAAATTCCATTTCCATTCGGAAATGATAGGAAGTCTTGTCAGGAGACCCATAAAGTTAATGGGAATACCGTACATTACAACGTGACATGCACTATGACTGCACTTGCCGGCCAAGAAACTACAGATAGTAATGGTTATGTGACTTATAATGGAGATTCCCTGGAAGGGGATGCGACGTCACAAACAAATATGATAAATAAACACATGAATCAAACAATTCATCTTACAGGGAAATATTTAGGTATTTGTAACTAACACCATTGGGGGAGGTAAAAATGCAGAAGCGATTATGGATATTATTTTTATTAAGTTCATTAATTTTTCCGATGACGGCTAATGCTGATGTCAATATGAAGCCCAATACACCGGCCCAATGGCGCGATTATTTGCGTTATCGAAGGGACCAAACCCTCAATGAACTTTATCAATTACAGCCTCAGGCGCGTCGAGAGATCGAGCATGCTAAAGGATATGCCACCTTTACGAGCTTAAATGTGAATTTGATCTTCGCCAGTGTGACAGCGGGACGGGGGATAGTCCATGAAAACGGACTTTTCGGCGGTAAAGATACCTTTATGCGTATGGCGCAGGGTGGTTTAGGATTAGGTCTGGGGGTCAAGGATTTTCGGGCCGTATTTATTTTTGATAATAAAGAAGTCCTGGATAAATTCATCAATAGCGGTTGGAGTTTTGGCGGAGAGTCTGACGCTGCCTTTAAGGGTGGAGATACAGGTGCTGCCATGAGCGGGGCCCTTGCCATCGCGCCCGGATTGAGGATTTACCAATTAACCGAAAGCGGTCTGGCATTACAAGCGACTGTGCACGGCACAAAATATTGGAAAGATGCTTACGTTAATGACGGAAATTAAACACAATTCTTTTTTTAAAACATTAACTGTATCGGAAATTCAAGAATTAGACCGTTGGGCCATAGAAAAGATCAGTATTCCGTCTTTGGCGTTGATGGAAAATGCCGGCCGCGGAGTGGCCCAGGAGATATATAAGAAGCTAAAAGCCCGGAAAAAGCCCTCTGTCGTGATTGTCTGCGGGACAGGTAATAACGGAGGGGATGGTTTTGTAGCTGCCCGATATCTCTTTAACTGGGGCCTAAAACCGCGTATTTTCTTAGCAGGGAGTGTCACAGATCTTAAAACAGATGCCTTGGTCAATTATCGCGTGGCAAAGAACTTAGGGATCAGTGTGAAGCCTGTTTATGTGTTGGATCCTGCTTTTAAGAAATCCATTCAATCAGCAGATCTTATTGTGGATGCTATTTTTGGGGTAGGGCTAAATCGTCCTATTCAAGAGCCGTACTACGGGATTATCCATGCCATCAATTTCCGGAGTTCGTATGTGGTTGCAGTTGATGTCCCATCAGGATTAAATGGGACTACCGGGGAAATCTATTGTATTTGCATCAAAGCCCACCTGACTGTGACCTTTAGTGCCCTAAAGAGAGGTTTTTTTAAAAAACAAGGGGCTTTTTACTCAGGCCGGCATGTGGTAGTTGATATCGGTATTCCATCTCCCGCAAAGTATCAAAACCCTTGCGTAAAACCCTAAAAGGTCTAATCTTATCCTAATTAATCCTTCCCCCAAGGATTTTAAAGGGATAAGTATTGTGTCCCCATAATTCCCCATAATTCCCCATAATTCTCCGAAACACAAAAATTGGCACAATTATAAAAAGTAGTATATCCTTTATCTTATATATGAAAATGCATTTAAATCTAAGAGCTAATATAGCCCTAGGGCTCATTTTTGCCTTTTTGGCCAATTCGTTTGGGCCTATTTGCCCTATTGCTTGCTCGGCAGACGCGGAGTTTCGTTTACCTGCGCCAGGCCATATGGTGGCCTTAAGTCCAGCTTTTAGTCCGGCAGTACTTAAAGGAATAAAGCTGGACCCGCAGAATCCTTTCCGTTTTCATTTTTTTGTAGATAGAGGCGAAACCAGCTTAAGCCAAGAAAAACTTAAAAGTGAATCTTCTAAGTTAATTAAATATTTTCTGGCTTCATTAACCATCCCTGAAAAAGACCTTTGGGTCAATCTTTCTCCTTATGAAAAAGACCGTATAGTGCCGCAAGAATTCGGCCAGACGGAAATGGGCCGTGACCTCTTGGCAGAAGATTATCTCCTGAAACAAATCACCGCCTCAATAATTTATCCCGAAAGTCAACTAGGCAAGGAGTTTTGGCAGAAGGTATATGCTCAAGCCCAAGCCAAATATGGGACAACGAATATCCCTATTAATACCTTCAATAAAGTCTGGATAGTCCCTGAGAAGGCGGTTGTGTATGAAAACGGAGGAACAGCGTTTGTTTTGGAGAATCATTTGAAAGTTATGCTTGAACAAGATTATTTAGCATTACAAAAACACGTTCCCCCTCTTTTTTATAAAGAGGGGGCTAGGGGGAGTTTTGGAGGTATCAATGCTATCGGTTCCCAAATAGTTCGCGAAATCGTCATCCCCGCTTTAAACAAGGAAGTCAACGAAGGCAAAAATTTCGCCCAACTGCGCCAGGTCTTTTATTCGCTTATTTTGGCCACTTGGTATAAAAAGAAAATCAAGGACAGCATCCTCAATAAAGTTTATGCGGATAAAAATAAAATTGAAGGTGTTAAGCCCACTGTGTCATTGCGAGGAAGGAGCGTAGCGACTGACGAAGCAATCTCTAAAAGAACAACCAGTGATGTCGAAATGATCTACAGCCAATACCTCCAAGCCTTCAAAAAAGGTGTTTATAACTATATCAAAGAAGAGCCCGATCCTATTACCAATGAAGGCATCCCGAGGAAATATTTTTCGGGGGGAGTGATAGGTGAATATATGGATGCAGCCATTATTGCTGTGGGGCCAGCGAAAGTAGATAGGGCAGCGATTGCTGATGTTGAAAAACGTTTAACAGATGTTGTAACGGATATGGCTATGACATCTGCGAGGAATCCTGTCGTTGAAAGAATTATACAAAATCTATATATACAAATTTACCTAGGCATGGGATATGCCAAACAAACACCGGGGAGCAATGTGGTGGAATTAACCGAGTCTATGCCTGTAGAATATGGCAAATTTGAAGAAACCCTTCCCGAGGTTTTGGATGAATTTGTGAATTTTGCAGATCTCAAAGAAGGTGCCAAAGTTTTTGATTTTGGCTCAGGTGACGGGATGTTTGCTTATAGACTGGCAGCGCGGGGTTTTTCCGTTGAGGGTATGGAACAGGCAGAGAAGCCTTTTTCTATAGGACAACTTATAAGCGATCTTTTTTTAAGAAATTTGGGTAAGAGCGAGTTCCAAAAAATTCTTGCGCCAGAGGACTTATCATCGTTAAAACAGACAGTATCAAAAGTTAATTTAAAAAAAGGAGATATATTTTCCAGCGACGTCGACTTCAGTAGATATGATGTTGTCTATCTTTATTATCCTGAGCCCACTCATAACGCTCAGGAATTTATTCAAAAATTTAGTGAGCAGATGCGTAAGGCGAGAGGTGGTCTTAAAAAAGAAACTAAATTGATCATATTGCGTCAAAACAAATACAATCCTGTTCAATTTGATGGTTTAAGTTTATTAAGACACAGAACATTTTCAATAACCTCAAACCCCAATGTGGAGGCTTGTACGTTATATGAATATACAATAGCCCCCTCTGCAGTTGATGGCAGTAGAAATCAGACACCAAGGGCGAAGCAGGCTGACCGCGTGGTGGTGCCAACGGGCGATATTGATTCCAAACCTTTAGCGGATGCAGAAAATATAAAATGGAGTCGCATTGGTGAAATTGATTGGGAAGATGTTATCAAGCAGCGGGTTAGCGATGAAATTAAGCGCAACAATGCAGGATTTAATGTGGCTAGTCTTATTGCGGACATTAAAAGTAAAATTAAGGATAGAACCTTTCAGAAGAAGAAAGAATTTCTGGAATTTCTTAAAGCTGAATTCAAAATCCCTGGGTTTGGCCCAACACTTAAGAGTTGGTTGGCAAACGATGTTGATAAATTATTGTCTCAGAAAATGGAGCTTAATGCCAACGAGTTAACTCAACAATCGGCAGGGAAAGCGGATGGGGCGATGAAGGCTGATGTGGAAATGTTGGATACTCCCATTACTGACCCCAATGAGATTTTTTTGTACCTAACTCCAGAGGAAAACATGTTTGAAGTAACTGAACTCAAGAGACAGGAAAGGGTTGGTTACCGCCTCATTCCTGCAGTGAGACGGGCTTTGGATATTATAAAAGGCTTCGATATGTTTTCGATTCATGGGAATTTAATTTATGACCATAGAACGAATAAAAATATTTTAATTACAGGGATGCCTGGTACAGGAAAGTCTAATATTGCTAGCAGATTAATTAAAGATCCTCGATTTTCTATTCGGGCAGATGGTGGTGTTATAGCATACTTTGATAGCGGTGGAGTTTTGCAGGCTAGCGCTTCTTATTACCCTGAACCTCCGAGGCGGGCTTACAAAGGTAAGCCAGAAGTATATGCTTCAGCAGCAGATATTAAACTTGGTTTTATTCCTGTCAGCATTATCATTAATTCTTCATTTGATAGGGATATCCAATCTTTTAAATTAAATACTGGAAGGTTAAATGATCGTTTCAATGATAATTATGCCGAGCTTCAAATGGATCAAGATAAAGCAGATAGAATAATAAAAGCATCAGACATATTTGGTATCAACGTTTTGCTTCCTGAGCCATCAAAGCGAAATTATGATGCACTAGCCACTGAAATTATGAAGGTTTTGCCTGCGGATGGGGCGATGAATTCTGAGCAAAAAATCATTTCCCCCGATAATATTCAAGGAGCTATCCCAGAGAATTTAGGAGAAAAGCCAGAAAAACTTATTTGGTTAAAACAAGCTGGCTTTAATGTTCCAAAATTTTTTGTAATAAAAAGTAACGGAAGTGGGAAGCTTGTTATTGATGATCAACTGCGTCAAGCATTTGATAGCTTGAAGAGGCCGGTGATCGTACGAAGTGCTCACCCTGAAGAGGGTAAAAAGCACTCGTATTCGGGAATATTTGATAGTTATGGGAATATTTCAGTTTTGACTGAAGCAGAAATTTCTAAGAAAGAAGGTGGAGAAGAAGATTGGCTTGAGGAACAGGAGCCGAAAAGCGTTGAAAAAGCTTACGAGGAGATTGTGGCTATGGCAAGGGATCGTTATCGTGTTCAAGAATACCGAAAGGCGTTGAAGATCGTTGATTTTGATCCCAACGCGATGAATACGGTCATTATGGAGCAGATCGATGTGGATGTTTTTGGGATGTTCGTTACGTCGGACACTCATGACTCGAATAAAATGTTGATTCATTATCAAATGCGCGGTCAGGAAGGCAACGAAACCGGTGGCGTGATCGCTTATGATAAAAAAGGCGCACGTGTTGGAGAAGAATGAACTCGATGATCGAGTGCGGGGGATCCTTTCGCAGTTTGGAGAAACAGCAGCCAAGATCGAAGGAATTTACGGCGTTCAGCAAATAGAGTTGGCATCCTCTAAGAATGACGGACAGGTTTATGTTCTTCAGTCGAGAACGATCAATTTAGGTAACCCCGATGATGTGCCAAGGTTTGCTCAGTATAAGACACTCAGCTACCAAAAAGATGATTTCGGTCACCAATTGATGGCTATTGGTTACGGATCGTACCGATTACCGGTCCTTGTTGTTGAATCTGTCGAAGAAGCTACGGGATATAAGGACTGGCCGGAATATCGCGAATTAGATTTAAAATGGCATGCTGCTCGTAAACAAAATGATGAGTATTGGCCAAGGAGAGATTAGCCGAGAATTGGGTAAGGTGGCCTTCAAAGCGGAAGCTCAATATAGAGATGAGATGCTGGTATTTCAAAAGAAACATCCCGAGTATATCTTAGTTATAAAGGACGCCGAAAGCGTCGTTAGATATAGGGGGCAGACGATTCTTAACATGAGAAAAGATTATAGCTTCCTTAATGGATTGATCAAGAAACGCAAGGGTTGTTATTCGTGGAAAGAACCAGAATGCCATACGCCACGAGGATTGGAGTCATGTGGATTTAGGGGGCATTACGATTTTGCCGTCGGAAATGGACGCGTTGGCGCAGAACTTTCATCACAGAAGTTCGGGGAGAGATTCTTTCAGGTTGGATAATTTGAGGGATGTGATGATGGTAAGGGAATGTTAGTACTCAATATCCGCGGCGGATTGTAACAGGAAATTACCTGAATGTTTTGAGCAATATTGATGGTGCTTTTGTCTGGTACGATGACAAAATGGATCAGCTATTGGGTAAACAGGTTGCGGATGCGGCGATGAATGTGGTCATAGAGGGGGACCGCGTGGAAATATCAAAACATGCTGATCTACTTCAACTCAAAGAAGGGACTGTTCCCCAGAATGTTTTCAAGATAAAGTTTGAAGGCATAACGCAAGTTGAACATCACGATTGGAAGAATATTGAAGGGCGTTTTTTTAAAGATTCTTTCCAAATAAGAGACGATTATACACAGTTCTTAGCTCTTGTTTCTGAGCTTACCCATAATGCCGGTTTTTATGATGTGCCGCGTTTCAAAGATTCTCATGCCCCTATTGATATTACCTATTGGGCATATCCATTATCTAATGGTTCTGCGATCGTCCGTGTGGCGATTCATCAAATTTCAATTGGGGAATTTGATTGGGGAAGGATCATAAGGAATGCAAGAGGTGAGCGCGGGTTTTATTCTGGCGGTAATCGGGCATTCAATGAGGTGCGCAATTTGGCCATATCCGAGAGGCCGTTTCGACTTGAATACAATCGCGGCAAGGTCTCGGGACCGGAAGGACAAAGGGATCTTACAACAACTTTGTGGGTCAAAGCCGATCGGATGCCGATACCTTCTGAAGGCAACGCGCAGTCTTCAAATTCTGGATCAACGGATGGGGCGATGAAGGCGCTTCGGAATCCTCAGGGTGAATCGTATCAAGTTTTTAAGGAACGTATGCTTCAAAAATATCCGAAAGGTATATTTAAAGTTAGAGTTTGGGATAAAGTTAGGAAGAAAATTAAAGAACAGGATTTCTGGGCTTTTGCGGAGGAATTACTTTTTCAAGCCCAGAATGGTTATTCAAATTCTGAGGATGAGGCTTTAGCCAAGAAACTACGAACGATGAAACTCGCTGAATTTAAGAAAGAAATCATAAGATATTTGAGAGTTAATATCTATCCTTTTAATCGTTCCAAGTCAGTTAATGATGTTTTGAAAGCATTTACCGAGGATGATCCTGCTAAGAGGTCTTTTCAGTTTTATCACCATATTGCCCCCGAAAGTTTGGCGAAGGATTATGAGATGATTAATGCGCTAGCGGGTAATGATGAAAGAGATGAGCAGTTTAAAACAAAAATTAAAGCATATATAAGGGGGGAAGAAATCCGATTAGTTTATATTGGCGAGATTTTAAGACGTTGGTCTTTGTTAATGGGAAAAGATAAAAAAGTAAGGCCAGCGGATAGGGCGATGAATTCTGATCAGGAAATCCAAGATTTGATGAAAGGTGGTGAAATCCTAGGGATACCAAGCGTAGCGAGTATATTAAAATTAGCCAGGGAAGAACACGTGTTTATTGTGATAGCAAGGAGGGGGGATTTTGCTTGGAAGTTTTTGTCTGATCGTCAGTTAAATGGAACAGCTTTTTTAGAAGGTGAATTGCATGGATGGGCCGAATACTTTAAGATCAGTGAAAAAGATTTATTAGCTAAATTTGGCCTTCCTGCAGATGCATCAAAATTTGTGATCATTGCTGAAGAGGCAAACCACAACCCGCATCTTACATTATTTGAGGAAATCTTACATGAGATTGAAGGGCCTTCTGATGTAATGTTATTTGCCGTTCGAGAGGCCATTAACGACTTTATTCAACTATTATTTTTTCCGGACGGACAGATAAATTTGTTTGTTAGCCCATATACTCATTGGGACTCAGAAGAAAAGCGAGCATTACAAAAAAGGTTTCTTGCGGGTAATAGAAATCCTAATACAGCAGATATACTAAAAATATTTCAGGATTTATACGACGCGATTGATAAAAATGAAAGCATCATGGTTGGTCACAGACAAGAAAATATAATCTCATTATTTTTCAGAAGTTCTATTACTCTTAATGAGTATAGAAGGCAGGCCCTATATGATGATGCAAAAAGACGTTATTACTTAAATGCAAAAGTTTACCTTAAGGATCTAATAAATCATTCCCGATTTAATAATAGAGAACGATTATTTTCCGATTGGGGACCGAATCAAGCGATGAATGTATTGGAACAGAGAAAGTCAGACCTTGGTGGTATTGATTTAAACCCGGCCCAGATGAGTATGCAGGTTAAAAAGCAGGGAGAAGATTTTAAGTTTAATTTTAACGGTACCGAAATCGATACCGCGCAAGTGACCGGAGCTACGTTTACCATCCGTCAAATGACACCCGTAACCAACCTGCCGTTAATTTTAGGGTTAAACCAGGAACCAGCCGGTCAGCCAAAGCAAGAAATTCGAGCCCTTTTAACAACTTGATATGCCAATTTAGCACCTCAACTTTTTGGCCTTGTTCAAATCAGGGAAATGGTCTATTATTAAAAACAAAGCGGGAAAAGATGTTTAGTGAGAGCTAAAGGGGTATTGGTGCAGGAATGAATCTGGTGGATGGATTATGGATAAAACATACTCCCCGATATTAAATGTTGAAGAAGTCTGGCCGTTTTTAAAGAAAATAACTGTCTTTGACGGATTAAGCAACTCACAACTTGAGAAGATTTGTAAATTATTAAAGACCATCAAGTACGAAAAAGGCGAGTTCATATATAAAAGGGGGGAAGCTCTTAGCAACATTTATATCATCAAACAGGGCGAAGTGAAGATGATATTTGAAGATAATAGCCTGTTTTTGGAGCTGATTTCTTTTAAGGAAGGTGACTGCTTTGGGGAGACTTCGGTTATTGGAATTCTAACCCATTCCTCAAACGCATTGGTTGTAAGACCAACTGAATTAATTGTCTTGGAACCAAGTAAATTATTAAACATCTATGAAACAGATAAAGAATTATTCGGCTTACTGATTCTTAATATTGCCAGGGAGACTTCCAGACGATTACACCAATCTAACGAAGCCCTGATTCAACACATGCTTATGAAAAATAAAATAATAAATTAAGAAAGCAATTGTGTCCACATAATTAAAGAGGGGTTAGGGGAGTTCAGTTAAGTCATATTCTTCCCCCTTGACGGGGGAGGTTAGGTGGGGGTGAGATCCCCACTGTCTAGGAGGCCTTATGAAATGGTATCACTATCTAGCTTGCTTTTTCGCCGGTAGTTTTTTAACTAACGCTATTCCACATTTCGTACACGGGATATCCGGTGACAGTTTCCCTTCTCCTTTTGCAATTCCGCCGGGCAAAGGATTGTCATCTCCAATGGTCAATGTTTTGTGGGCACTAGCTAATGTGCTCATTGGGTACGTTCTCTTGAGAGTAGGGAAGGTCTCCCAAATAAATAAATGGAGCCTCATTGCATTTTTTGCCGGTATCGTTTATATAAGTATTACATTAAGCATTGTATTTGTTGATAAGATGCATTAAGGGCCAATTTTACCCAAAGCAGCAAAGCAATCTCTCAAATGAAACCCCTCTTAACCTACAGGCTTTACACAAAATGTCGTGTCTGCGGCAAAAAAGTATTTTCTCCCCGGTCTCCTTATTGCCGTAACTGTTTCAAAACAATACGCCGGATGTATAGGAAGAAATTCTCTCCAAAGGCCCGAAAAGGCGTCCTGGGTTATATCCATAAGTACGGATATAGATGTAACTACTCCGATGTGGCTTTGGAATTAGAGGATGATACAGAGCCCTTGGTATTGTGATTTCGACCATTGGATCCCGGGTGATCCTCGTAAAATAGTGATCTGTGCGGCGCTGGTGAATGATATGAAGCAGGATCTTTCCCAAAAGGAATTTAGGTATTATGTCCTTCAACTGGATGATCATCGAAGGAAACATACTAAGGTCAAAAAAAGAAGGCTCATTTATTGGTATAGATTATCTTGTACCTCTAAGACAGGCAGGCGTTGTTATATATGCGGGCGGCCGACCCCATCAAGATGGCATAAATTCTGTCCAAGGTGCTCCACTGTCGCTAAACGATTGATCGCGGAACGCTATAGCCCAAAGACAAAAGAAGCCGTCTTTGACTATCTGCGAAAGTACGGATTTGTTTGTTATTATACGGGCATGGAACTGGATTTGTTTAACGAGCATAGCCCTTGGTATTTGACTTTTGACCATTGGATACCCAATGATCCAAGAAGATTGGTGATCACATCCAGAATGGTCAATGCCATGAAACAAGATCTGACAGAAAAAGAATTCTGGTATATCATAAGTCAGCTTGCTGATCATTTTAGGAAGGGGACAAAGGTAAGGAAGATAAAATTGAAGTATTGGTCCCGACCGTATGGAAAATAAAACCGTCATTCTGAGCGCAGCGAAGAATCTTAAGGTATATTGTACTACACATTTTATTTGACTTCACAACGTAAAGATGGAAAATAAGTAAAGAAGCACACTGACCGCAACATCCCTCGCCGCTTTTTATTATTAATTTCCTTTATTAACAAAGAATCATAGGCCATTTCGTCCAAGTGGACAAAATGGTCTCCATAGGTTCAGGTACTCAACGAATTATTGAAGATATCCAGCTTTCACGGTATGCCTGTTACCTCCAAACTGAAAGTAGTTGATCTTAAACCTGCGCCACCCCCAGCGCTCAAGCACCATCACAAGGAGCGTTTCCATGGGGGAATTTGTCAACAATTATGCTTTTATCGATAGCCAAAATTTAAATCTGTCCATCAGGGATCAAGGTTGGCGGCTTGATTACAAACATTTTCGCATATATCTTAAGCATAAATATAAGGTCACTAAAGCGTTTATATTTATTGGTTATATTGCTACACAACAAACGCTATACACAAGCTTGCAACAACAAGGCTATATTTTGGTGTTCAAGCCAACACTTGATCTTAAAGCTGGCAAAGTGAAGGGTAATGTTGACGCAGAACTAGTGCTTCATGCTATGATCGAGTGGGGTAATTATCATAAAGCGGTGATCGTGACAGGGGATGGGGATTTCTATTGCCTGATTGAATATTTAAAAATGAAAAGTAAGTTGGAAAGATTGCTGATTCCAAACCAAAATAAATATTCTTCACTTTTAAAGAAATTTGGAACAGATATAACTTTTTTGAATGAACAAAGAGAGGAATTAGCGTATTAAGGTAATAAAAAAGAGAGGCATAGCCACGGGACTCACCCCTTTGGTTGACCTCTCATCGTGATTGATTTCAAACGAGAGGCATAGCCGCAGGACTCACCCTTTTGGTTGACCTCTCATCGTGATGCAATTAAATTATATCATTTAGCTTTACCCTGTCAAGCTCTTATCAATCCCAGGAACAACCCTCTTCCAAATATTCTATTTATCTTTCCCGCCATTTGACGTAAAAATATTCCCTATTGCTTGCTCGGCAAACCTAAGTTAGAATTACGTAATATCCAAATATTACACCCCCCAACGTATAGGGAAGCGGTGGGGGAGAGATAAGCATATTATTCCCCTCTTTTTTTAAAGAGGGGCTAGGGGAGTTCAATAAGTGTCATTTTTTTACCAACCCTTTCAGATGAACCCAACGCTGGTTTTTCTCTGGTGCGGCGGGGGTTTCGCTTCGCAATGGCTTTTAAAATCTCAAGGGAGCCAAAACCATTTTGTTGACGTCAACAAAATGCTCAAGTATAATTTTCTTAATCAATCCTTCCCCCAAGGATCTCACATAAATTCTCCCACAATCCAGCTTCCCCCAAGCATCAAGTTAATTTCATTAACTTGACAACCATACGCTAATAGCGTATACTCTAACCGTGAAGGATGAATATGCAATTTATAGAATTTTCTTATTTTACCAAATGGGTAGTAGAAAATTTGAATGATGATGAATACCGAAAGATACAAGAGGAGCTTACCAAAAACCCGCGCAAAGGGGATATTATCCCGCACGGGCATGGGCTTAGAAAATTACGTTGGGGATTTAAAGATAAAGGTAAAAGCGGAGGAGTTCGGATCATTTATTACCTTTGGTTGGATCATGAGGAAATCTTGATGATTTATATATATCCCAAGAGTGAGCGGGAAGATTTGAGCAAGGAACAGTTAAAAATATTAGCTAAAATGACAAAGGAGTATTTAAGATGAAAGATAAACAATTTAATGAATTAATTGAAAGTATCAAACATGCCGGGGAATATATGCGCGGCCAGCGAAAGCCTTCGCGAGTTTTCCGGTATACCCCTGCTAATGTCCGTAAAATCCGTCTTCAGTTGGGGTTGTCTCAAAATCAATTTGCCTCGGCCTTCCATATCAGTGTTAATACATTACAGAATTGGGAACAGGGGCGTTGTGTACCGGAAGGTCCTGCCCAAGTGCTTTTAAAGATCGCTAACACCAATCCAAAAGCAGTTTTAGAAGCAATTTCTTAATATAACTATCATCCTGAGCGAAGCCTGCCTGCCGGCAGGCAGGGATCTCTTAAAGAACATCCTTCCATTACAAAATGCTTGCCGTAACGCCTTAAAAGCAGTAATCTTAATCAATCCTTCCCCCAAGGATCTCACATAAATTCTCCCTAAATGAAATAACCCTTTCTATTGTATCTTAAGGAGTATTGACAATAGGCACACAATAGACTATACTTTAAATGGAGTGATATGAAACCTTTTGACTGGGACGATAAAAAAAGCAGGTCGTTGGAAAAAGAAAGAGGCATTTGTTTTGAGGATATTGTCATAAAAATTGAAGAGGGATTTTTATTAGATGATATTGAGCATCCTAATAAGATTAAATATGCGCACCAAAGGATCCTTGTTGTTAATGTCAATGGTTACGCCTATGCTGTTCCGTGTATTGAGGATGAAAAAGTTATACATTTAATAACGATTTTCCCAAGCAGGGAATTTACCAAAGAATATCTAGGAGACAACTAATGAGAACAACAATGACTAAAAAAGAAGAAAAAGAACTAATAGCATCGGTTGAGCGTGGCGAATGGAAGTCGGTTAAAAACCGGGATAAGGAAATACTTCGCCTTAAAGAATCCGCCCGTGAAACTTTAAGAAAAGACGCCCGTATTAACATCAGATTGACGAAACGGGATTTTTTTAATTTGAAATCGAAAGCCATTAGAGAGGGAATGCCCTATCAGACTCTGGTTGCAAGTGTTCTGCATAAATATTTAACCGGTCAGCTTGCATAAGAGATAATTTTCTCTTTTCCCCCTGATCTGCAAAAGAAATGCCCGTTTTCCTGGCTGCCTGCGTAATTTCACCTTGTCCAAACCCGCCCTTTGGCGTACAAATATTCCCTATTGCTTGCTCGGCCAACCTAAGTTAGAATTACGTAATGTCCAAATATTACACCCCCCAACGTACACGTAATATTTACGACCCGGACTCCGCCAAGCCTTTCCGTATAAGCCGCTCAAAGATTGATCTATTCCTCAATTGTCCCAAATGCTTCTATTTAGACAGGCGTTTAGGCATCCCGCAGCCTCCGGGCTTTCCTTTTAACCTTAATTCAGCCGTAGATAAGCTTTTAAAGAAAGAGTTTGATATATATAGGGCCAAGGCCCAAGCCCATCCTTTGATGAAGGAAGCCGGCCTTGATGCGATACCCTTTAACCATCCGCAAATGGACGAATGGCGCAATGCTTTAAGCGGAGGCATCACCTATGCCTATCCGGGCACTAATCTGCTTTTAACCGGAGGGGTAGATGATGTCTGGCAGAACAGTCAAAAGGAATTGATCATCGTGGATTATAAAGCCACGTCCAAGGATGGTGAGATGGGGATTGATGCTGACTGGCAGCTCGGTTATAGGCGCCAGATGGAAATATATCAGTGGTTGTTTCGCAAGAATGGCTTTAAAGTGCAGACCCAAGGTTATTTTGTGTATTGCAATGGTTTGACTGATAGGGAAGCTTTTGAGAACAGGCTGGATTTTGAGATCAGTTTGATCCCTTATGAAGGTAATGATTCTTGGGTGGATGGAGCAATTAAAGATCTTTATGCTTGTTTGCAGTCGGACCAAATGCCGGAATCAGGGGAAGATTGTCAGTTTTGTCAGTATAGGGAAGCGGCGGGGAAGAGATAAAATAGACATAATCAATTCCTGTAATTGTAGTTACAGGACATAGTGAGGAATATGATAAGTAAGGGGGAACAGATATGTTAAAACTCGACATAAAAGCTTTTGGTTTGGCCGGCGGAATCCTTTGGAGCGCCGGTATATTTATAATGGGTCTTTCGGCTATGGGTTGCGGTTATTGCGGCAAGTTTGTGGCATTGCTTGGGAATTTCTATCTCGGGTACTCCGCGAGTGTTGTCGGCAGTATTATCGGCGCGGTCTGGGCTTTTGTAGATGCCGGCATTGGATGTGCTATTTTTGCCTGGCTTTACAATAAGTTGGTGAAGTAGAAGGGCGGGAGATTAGGAGAAGTAGGGGATTTTATGAATGATGACTTGGATGATTTTTGGGAATACGACTTTGTAATGGGTGCGGACACGGTGAAATGTCCGTATTGCGGAGCCGATGTGCCATGTAGTTTATTTTTTGATAATGAGGTCGAGTGCCCTAAGTGCGGGAAAAAGTTTAAGCAGTGATTATCTATAAGGTTGGGTAGGAGGGGTATATGGAATTTCAAAAAACCGGGACACATTGACTTTTTGGGCCCTCTCCAAAGAATCTATTTAAATTTCCCCCCGTTAGGCGTAGAATTATCAAATGTCCGAAATAAAACAGCTAACCGCAAAGATCAAGGCCTTCCGCGACGCCCGCGACTGGAAACAGTTCCATAACCACAAAGACCTAGCCCTGTCCTTAGTGTTAGAAGCGACAGAAGTATTAGAGCATTTCCAATGGAAATCCCCGAAAGAAGTCGAAGAGCACGGCAAAAACAACAAAGACGAACTCTCCGATGAATTAGCCGATGTAGCCATGTATTTATTCGAATTGGCCGATAATCTAAAAATAGACCTCCCCAAGGCCATGGCCAATAAAATGAAGAAAAACGCCCTAAAATACCCCATACACAAAGCTAAAGGGAGGCATACCAAATATAATCGCTTATAGAATGTCAGAGAGAACCTCCGCAGTGTCATTGCGAGGAGCGAAGCGACGAAGCAATCTCTTACCATTATATTCCTCCCCCTTGATGGGGAAAAATATTAATTCCTCCCCCTTGAAGGGGGAGGTTAGGTGGGGGTGAGATAAGTTAAGTGTTTTTTCTGCCAACCCTTGAGTCGAATCCAACGGTGGTTTTTCTCTGGCGCGAAGGGGGTTTCGCTTGTCATTCCCGCGAAAGCGGCCGATAGGCCCCCTTTAGGGGGAATCCAGAACACTGAATAATTTATTTGACTTTTTATTTGATTTGATCAAAGATCCCTTATAAATAAATTTGGGGGATTTTTATGACAAAACAAGAAAAAAGCATTTTGAGTAGGCAAGGCTGGAGATTAACTAATAATTTAATTAAAAAAGCACAAGATGATTATAGACAAAAATGGTTTAATCCTAAAATAATAGCAGTATCTTTAAATCAAATTGTCAATGAGCTTCATAAACAGGGGTATCAAGATATAGATATTGAAGAGTTAAAAGAAATTTATGATACTGCAAGCAGAGTAGCTATTTATTCATATCCTGATGTTGGCGGTACAATAACGTTAAAAAAGGATACTCAGCCATTTAAAGTAAATAGTTATAATTTCTTTATCAAAAAAGATTCAACTGTTTTAGGCATGTATGGTTATCTGGTTGCTAAAGGAAATAACATAGAAGAATCTAAAAAATTAGCCATACAATATGCTGATGACCATAAAAAATCACGATTGACCATTTCTGCGTTTAAAGTATAATTCTTTTAAACATCCTTCCCTCAAGGATATTATATAAAAATGCCTTTCCCCCAAGGCGCAATTGCATTCACTTTTCAAACAAGGGGGAGCTCATGCCTAAAGAAATAGTCCTTTCAAAAATTGATGGATTAGCTGTCCGTCCAAGTGGTATCTGGATCAAAAGAAAACATTATTATCTCAGAGAATACGCTAAAATCTTTACCACCGGTATGGGAAAGAAATGGCCCGGGCGGCTGACCTTCGTAGACCTTTTTGCAGGGCCAGGACGGTGTTTAATCGAAAAAACAGGACTTGAAGAAGATGGGTCTCCGTTAATTGCTCTTCAGCATGATTTTAGTAAATATATTTTCGTTGAAGAAACTCCTGTCTTGATGGAAGCATTAAAAAAGCGATGCATTAATTCTCCTAAAAGCGCATCAATTATACATATTCAAAATGATTCAAATGAATGTATTAATGAGGTCATTCGTCAAATACCTTCAGGTAATTTAAATCTGGTATTTATTGATCCGACGGATATTGATATTCATTTTGAGACTATTAAAGCATTATCTAAGGTTTCTAATGGTGTTGATTTATTGATTAATATTCAGCATGGAATGGATCTCAAAAGAAATTTGGAGATATATCGCGGTCAAGGAAAAAGTTCTAAACTAGCGCGATTTTTAGGGACTGATTTTGATATATCTAAATTGGATGGGAAAGAAGCGAAAGATATTGTTGAAATATATAAGTCGCGTATTCGAGACCTTGACTATGGGACTGTCGAGCATCGCGATATACCTGTCAAGAACACCAAGAACGCCCCAATGTATTTTTTATTATTTGCTTCCAAGCATCCTAGAGGGCTTGATTATTGGCAGAAAATATCTAAAAAAGATGAACAAGGTCAATGGGAGTTGTTTTAGAATAACAATATGGCCATCATTTCAGAATCCAAACTCTGGAAAAAGAAACTCGGCGACTGGGTGATTAATCCCTATATCGGCTGTGAACACGGCTGCAAACACTGCTATTGCCCGGCCATGCCCGGTGTCAAATTCATTAATAATGGCCATAGCCAACGGGATTGGGGGAAATATATTTTTCCTAAAGAAAATCTCATTACCCGCCTGGAGGCTGAACTTAAAACTTTTGATCCTCATAGAAATGCTACCAAGTGGGGTAGGGGAATGGTTCTTTTAAGTTTTTTAACAGATTGTTATAGTCCTATTGAAGCCAAGCTTAAAATAACCCGGCAAATATTACAGCTTGTTTTGGAAGCCGGCCATACTATCCGAATACAGACGCGATCAGCTTTAGTAGAACGTGATTTTGACATTTTAGAACGATATCCGGATCAAGTACTGCTGGGGACTTCTTTACCGTATTTGGATGATAAATTAGCAAGGATTTTGGAACCCAAAGCCTCGGCACCTTCCAGAAGGCTTAAAATGCTTGCCCAAGCTGCTCAAAGGGGCATTCCGGTCTATGTGGCCATAGCACCGGTAATGCCTTTTCATTCCTTGAAGGTTGCAGAAGAAGTTCTACAGGAAATAGCACCCCTTGAACCCGTTGAAGTCTTCTCTGAAGTCTTAAATCCCATGGACGATAACGTCAACATTATGAATGAAGCTTTAGCTCAAGCAGGCCGGAAGGAAAGGGTGTCAGAATTCTACAAAACCCATCAATGGGTCAGATGGACTTACGAGTATTTATATAATGCCTATCTTTTAGGCCGCAATTTAGGCTGTAATTTTATCTGCTGGCCATCCCCGCATAGCGTCAAGGACTCTTCATTATCTCATCATGAAAAGCAATGGCTGCTTTCCTGGCTGCCTGCGTAGTCTCTCTGTATTAAAAAGCTTGCCGTAAAGCTTTAAAAGCAGTAATCTTACCTAATATCAGTTATTGTCATCCTGAGCCCTTATAGAGAAACCCCCCAATGAAGCTATATGATGACACCATAGCCGCCTTTAACAACGATGTCCTCCAAAACCGTATAGCGGATAAGCTCAAATTTGCCTATTCAAAGCATTATCACAGGACCCCGCAAGAGTCAGAGTATAGGGCCTGGAATCAATCCTTAAATGTCCTCAATAATTCATTCACCTTGTCCGGTCTGCAAGAGAATAAGATAATCATCGAATATGAACTGCCATATTCAACAAGAAGAATTGATGTATTGATATTTGGGAAGGATTTAAGGGACAGGGATAGTGTTGTATTAATAGAGTTAAAGCAATGGTCTAATGACCATGTCCATGATTGCGAAAATGAAGGAAATGTAATTATTGATTTTCTAGAGAAGAAGGAAGTACCTCATCCTTGCCTTCAGGTGCAAGGATACCATTATGATCTCCTGGATTTTCTTAAAGTATTTCAAGATGACCCTCCGACAGAATTAAATTCCTGCGCTTATTGCCATAACTATTCCCGCCAAGGCATAGATGTATTACGTCTGCCCAAATTCAGCAAGATTATTAAAACATTCCCCTTATTTAGTAAAGAAGACGTCCAGGATCTAGGCCAGTATTTAAAAGAAAGACTAAAGAACGATCCCGGTTTTGAGGTTTTTAACCGCTTTATAGTAAGTCCGGCCAGGCCTTCCAAAAGGTTGCTCGATCATACGGGGGAGATGATCCATAAGCAGCAGATCTTTAATCTAATAGATGACCAAATAGCGGCCTATAACGCAATAATGCATAAGGCGACCCATCTGTCAAAGATAGGCCAAAAGTCCATTGTTATCGTAAAAGGCGGGCCAGGTACCGGCAAATCAGTCATTGCTTTAGAGGTAATGGGTGAACTTATGAGGCAGGGGAAGGTTGTTTATCATGCCACAGGCTCATCTGCATTTACTAATACCTTGCGAAAGATTGTAGGCAGAAGGGCTTCCAATTTATTTAAGTTCTTTTTTAATTTTACCCAACTTGGAGAAAATGAACTTGATGTCTTGATCTGTGATGAAGCCCATAGGATAAGGGCCAATAGCAATGATTTTGCCGTTCCTAATCAATTTAGGTCAAAGAATCCTCAGGTCGAGGATCTTATAAGGCCTGCAAAATTATCTATATTTTTCCTGGATGAATACCAGATTGTAAGGCCCAAAGAAATCGGCAGTGTGGCTCTAATTAAGGAAACTGCAAAGAAAATCGGTGTTGAGGGATCAAATATCGCTGAATTTGAGCTAAAAACACAATTTCGTTGTTCTGGCTCAGATGCCTTTCTTCAGTGGCTTGATAAAGTCTTGGAGATACGGGATATCGATATGGCAAGATTTGACCCCAAGATGGAATTTAAGATCTTTGATTCTCCCCAAGATTTAAGGAAGGCCATCATAGAGAAGAACGCATTAAGACTCAATTCTTCAAGGCTGGTTGCCGGCTTTTGCTGGGCTTGGAGTGAGCCAAATCCTGATGGCACCTTAGTTAATGATGTGAAGATCGGAGATTTTCAAATGCCCTGGGAAAATAAGAAGGAGTTTTGGAAATGGGCGACTGATCCCTGTGGAATGGAGCAAGTCGGCACAGTTTATACAGCCCAAGGGTTTGAATTTGATTATATAGGCATAATTTTCGGTAATGATCTGGTTTGGAACAAGTCAAAACAAACTTGGGAAAGCGTTCCGGATAAATCGTTCGATACCCAAGTAACCAGAAATAACAAAGACCTGGTGAATCATTTAAAAAATGTTTATCGGGTATTGCTTTCCCGTGCTCATAAGGGAGTTTTTGTTTATTTCATGGATAAAGATACTAAAGAATATTTTCAATCCCGAATGGCCTATGATCCCTTGAAGGATAAAACGCTTATGTTTTCCGATGTTATATCCAAGGAAGATGAAAGCTCTATTAAAATCCATGAATCTATCCCCAAAAACCTCGAATATACAGAATATTTACCGGTTTATACATTAGCCGCCGCCTGCGGTAATTTTGGTGAAGGGGCTTCAGCCGAAATAGAAGGCTGGATCAAAGCCGAAGGCGTTGGCCGCTTAAACCGTAACATGTTTGTCACAAAGGTTATTGGTAAATCAATGGAGCCGTTAATTGCCGATGGAAGCTATTGCCTATTCCGTACACCGGTTGTAGGAAGCCGCAATAATAAGATCGTTTTGGTCCAACATAATAGCATTATGGATCCAGATACTGGAGGCAAGTATACCGTTAAGAAATATACCAGTAAAAAGCGCCAAGGCGAAGACGATACGTTTGTTCATGAAGAAATCAGTCTTCTACCATTAAATCCATCTTATAAGCCCATTGTTATCCCTAATTCTGAAGAAGGCGGGTTTATGGTTGTTGCTGAATTTATAAAGGTTATTCAGTGAAGCCTGGAGATATTATTTCATATTTAACAATGTGTCAACATGAAGGAGTGAACCTTCAGCGAGGTATGAATTTTCGTTTAAAAGGTGGGCTGAGCGTCATATTAATGAGTTTGAGAATGAATGCTCCTTATGCAGATAGGGTAGAGGAAAATGGGAAGGTTTTAATTTATGAGGGACATGATGTTCCTAAATATAAAGGATTAAAGAAAAATCCAAAGGATATTGATCAACCTAGGCTTACACCATTCGGTGGCCTAACTGAAAATGGTAAGTTTTTCAAGGCTGCCGAAGCGTATAAAACCAAAAAGGCCTCAGCAGAACCTGTTAAGGTTTATGAAAAGATTCGAGATGGTATCTGGACATATTCTGGAATTTTTAAACTTGTTGATGCTTGGGAACAGGTTGAAGGCAAAAGGAAGGTTTTTAAATTCAGACTAAAAATTACCGATGAAAATGATAATAAAAAAGGAGAAGCACCCCCAAAAGATTTAGAGCACAACCGTCTTATTCCCACCGATGTCAAATTGGCTGTTTGGAAGCGGGATAAAGGTAAGTGTGTGGTTTGTGGCTCAAATGATAACCTACATTTCGATCATGATATCCCATTTTCTAAAGGAGGGGCATCCATTACAGCTGAGAATATTCAGCTAATGTGTGCAAGGCACAATTTAAATAAACGTGATAAAATAGAATAAAATCAAGAATCCTTAATCTTGTGTTATTCAGCGTAACCCGAATTAATTGAGGTTTCGAAAGGTATTTCTTGATGCGTCTTCATTCGGTTTATAACGAGAATTATGATAAGTAGAGAAGGGGATCTTGGTTGTTTAAAAAAGGAAGGAGAAATGGCCGAAAACATTACTTGTATGCATAAAGATTTTTTGATGTTAGACTGGTTCCCTTCCTATTTCTTTAGAAAAAATTATGATATTACTTTTTATATCAATTTTTATTTTAACCCTGCCAGCCTTAACTTTTGCCCAACAATATAGTACTGATTTGGAACCTATCGTAGTCACTGCCAACCGGTCGGGTTTTTCGATGGACCATACTGCCCAGTCAATGAGTGTTTATACTCAAGATGATCTGCAAGATCTGCCTGCCCAGAATCTGGCTGAAGCATTAAATTATATGCCTGGTATTTCCATAGAACCTTCAGGGCCGTTTGGACAAGCAAGTTCTGTTTCTATGCGAGGGGCTTCCTCACGTCAGGTTTTGGTCATGGTTGATGGTATTCCTTTTAATAATCAGTTATCCGGCCAAGCTAATTTGAGTGAAATTCCATTGGCAGATGTCGATCGCGTTGAAGTCATCCGCGGCGGGGACTCCAGTGCCTGGGGTTCCAGCTTGGGGGGCGTTATCAATGTCATTACAAAATCGACGGGGGTAGGGCAAAAACCACAGGCTACTTTAACCTCAACATTCGGGCAGTATGGAGAAACGAAAAATAGTTTGGATGTTTCAGGGGGTATTGGAAATTTTGGTTTCATATCCATGGGAAGCTTTTTACATTCGGGGGGGAACTTGGCCCAGAGCCTTACCCAAGAGACCAAAAATTATACCAAGGTCTCTTACATTTTTAACGATTCTGTTAAATTCAATGCCTCTTATGGTTATAGCGGGTCTCAACTAACCTATGGTCCGACGGATGGCCTTATTTTCAAACAACCCTATATTACCCGTTACGGCCAGGCCAATGTTCAACTGGATAAAGGCGAAAGTCATTGGCAGTTAACATACAAATACAATGATCAGACAGTTTCATTGAATACATTTGATTCTACCTCAGGCGCAATGCAGCCCTATTATTCTCCGGGTGACGGCCGTGATATGTATCAGGGGATAAGCATAGTAGGCAACCATCAAATAAACGCTGATAATGTGCTGACAACCGGATCAGATTTTGATTGGCATATCATTAAATACGGCACTTATTTGAGTAAGTCTGAGAGCATTGCGATGGAATCGCCGTTTATCAATGATGTCTGGACAATAGGGGATTTTGATATTGAGCCAGGCGTGCGTTTTGATAATAATACCCATTTTGGGGACCAATTAAGCCCGAGTTTAGGCGGGGTCTATCATTTGCCCTGGGATGATGCCATTTTTCGATTACGGGCAAGCCGCGTTTTTAACGCGCCGCCACTTTTATGGATAAATAATAGTAACCCTTCTCTTTTTGTGGCGCCCAATCCAAATCTAAAAGCAGAACGAGCGCTAAGTTATGATATGGGGTTTTCTTTTAAACCAATCAAACCTTTAACCGCTTCTTTGGAAGGGTATTATAGCGAAGTGAAAAATGGATTAGAATTTGAGTTTGACCCCTCGACTTTTACCGGCACTTACGTTAATGTTGATAAACTTAGGAGAGAGGGCGGGCAGGCGAGGCTTGATTATCAAATAACAGCGCCATGGTCTGTATATACAAGCGGGGAATTTAATAATCCCATTGATGTCCAAACCAAATCTTTGGTACGTGACCCCAATATTAGCAGGGAAGCGTTTAAATGGGGGACGCACTATAAGACCAGTTTTGGTTTTGGGGCTAATTTGGAAGGTTATTACAGCCGGTCATTGGCAGAGCCTTCACAAGCTAA
Organism: Candidatus Omnitrophota bacterium; assembly: GCA_963769315.1. Classification (GTDB taxonomy): domain Bacteria; phylum Omnitrophota; class Gorgyraeia; order Zapsychrales; family Fredricksoniimonadaceae; genus JABDGZ01. The sequence goes on along the minus strand of CAVYLG010000005.1, from coordinate 36,982 downwards.
TGACCGTAAGCCAATGTTTGATATTAAATTGACCCAGGATTTTAAGAATATTTATAAAAATACAGATTTGGAACTTTTCCTTAATCTTCATAATATTACAAACAGTAAATACTGGCTTGACCCCTCTTTCCCTTATCCCGGACGTTATATAGAAGGCGGCTTTTCATTGACATTTTAATAATGTATTAAAATGTCAGTTTAAGCCATCTTTAGGTCATTTTTAAATACCAACAACATTGTTATTCTACAAAAGTTAAATAATTAAATGCGCCTTACGTTTTTAATCACCAGGATTTTATTTACCATTCTCCTCATATCTGCCATGGTGGTTATGTCAAATAAAGCTCCTCAGTATTTTAATCGTCTAAGCCATTATTTTAAAGATATTCACCCTGCTCCTCAAAAGAACGATTCTCGATATGGAGGGACATTGGTATGGGGCACCGTTAATCCGCCGACAATTATTAATCCTGTTTTGACCTCACATAGTGTTTCTGCTTCCGTTGTTAAGCCTTATATTTGATTCACTTAGTACGTATTGATCAGCATGGTCATATTGTGCCTGGCCTTGCCCGATCTTGGGATATTTCTGCAGACGGATTGGAGTATACATTTTATCTTTATCCGCATGTTTATTTTCATGATGGGATTGAATGTACCGCAGAGGATGTCAAATTTACTCTTGAAGCTATTCCAGTGATCCATTAAATCAATCATCTTGGCGTACTGATTCTGGAATTGGTAAATCGTATGGAAGTGATTGACCGATATACCATACTGCATTATTTTGCTTCAAAAGCCTTTCCAGATTTCTTTATTAAATTGGCTCGCGAAATTTTCCCAGACATTTGTATAAGATCACCAATTTGTCTGCCAACATTCATAATTATTTTCCGGTAGGAACAGGACCGTTTCGTTTTGTTTCAATCTTGGGATCGTGTAACACAATGAAATAACGCTGATGGCCAATAATGCTTATTTTGAAGGCCGTCCTTTTTTAGACAAGATTGTGATCAAGGTTTATAAGGACAATTCGTCTTTATGGGCCGCGCTAATGCGAGGAGAAGTGGATTTTGTTGATATTCTTAAACCAAAAGGATTATGAAGTATTAAGTAAAGATCCGTCATTTAAAACGTATCAATTCCCACAGGGTTTTATTTTGCGATTATCTATAATCTTCATGATCCTATTTTAAATGATCGTGAGTTACGCCATGCCTTAATTATGCCGTGGATCGTAAAGCCTTAATGCGGGAGGCAGGTATTGATGGGGTGGAAAGCAATGGCCCTTTTTATCCGCAATCGCCTTGGGTTAATAAAGAAGTTGAACCTGCTTCCTATAATCCTTTAAGAGCCAAAATATATTGAATCAGTTAGGCTGGATGGACATAGATGAGGAAGGTCTTTTTAAGAAAAAAGAGGAAGCCATTAGTTTTGACCATGCTGGTCAATCGCAATAGTTCGTATTACCGTCAAATGGCCATTGTTTTACGTCAACAATTATCCGAAGTAGGCATAGGTTTAAAAATTGTATTTTATGATGATGAAAACCAATTGACCAAAGATTATCTGGCGCGGGTTAAACCACAAATGTGGTTGAGGATGTTTTTAGGAAGTAGTTATGATCCATCGGATATTGCATATAGTTGGTATTCATCTTCTAGTGAATTTGGGCGGTTATGGGAATATCAAAATAAAGAGTGGACCAGTTTTTGAACAGGGGCTCAGCACCAAGGATGAGAAGCAACGCGTTAAGGTCTATCAAAAAATACATTCTTTAGTTTGTGAAGACCAGCCAGCATGTTTTTTATTTTTTCCCGTTATATATAGCGTTGTTTCCTCAAGGGTAGGCAACTACAGAAGATTTTTTTAATGATTATATGCCGGACTATTTGATAAAGAAGTGGTTTATTATTAATGAAAGGAGGTAAAAACATGGAAATCATTAATTATGGTACAGATGATATTAATCAAATGGCCGCCTTAAATTGCTGCTGGCCACCGGGTTCACAGAGTATTCATGTCTCCAGAGCCTGAATGAATCCATGCCAAATATGCCGGGGGTCAATCTCCCCGGTGTATTTTTTGAACTCCCCAAACCCCTGAGGTGCTCATGCAATTTTCTTTTCATACCATTATTATCCCTGATTATCCTAACCCCTGGCGAATCTTTGCTCTACAATACCCGTTCTCAAGCCATGGTCAAAATCAACGATGAGCTAAAAGCTCTTATTGATCATTTTGACCACCCCGATTATTTTCATCTGCGTTTTCAATATGCCGATGAAATTATACAATTGCATAAATCAGGGTATTTTAGCGACTGATGAGCAAGAAGATTTTAACCAGGCTTAAAGCGCCATATGGATCAAATCAAATATAGCGTCAATACCAAGTCCTTTTTATGACTATTTTGACCACCTTTGCCTGCAATTTTAAATGCGTGTATTGTTTTGAAGAAAGTTCCACGGGTCAATGAGAAAATGACCATGGAAACCGCCGAACAAACCATGGACTGGATTAAATCCAAGATCCTTAAATTGGGTTATCGCAGCCTATATTTGAATTTTTATGGGGGAGAGCCTTTACTTAATAAGCCCATTCTTGAATATATTGCCACTTCCATGAAGGCCTGGTGCGAAAGCCGTGGGCATTGGATTTAAATTTATGATGCAAACCAATGGATACTTGATGACCCCTGAATTGGTGGATCGTTATATGACATTGGGCTTAAAGCAAGTGCGTATTTCTGTGGATGGCGTCGGGGAAGACCATGACAAACACCGTCCTTTGCGCGGCGGAGGCAGTACCTTTGAAGTCATCATGAAGAATATCATCGCTTCTTGTGAAAAATTGCCCATTGGGATTTCTGTCAGTTTTGATAAGGGAAACATACGGCATATAGAGAAATTTTTCGCGTATTGTAAAGAAAAAGGGATTTTAAATAAACTGGGGCGTTTTATTTTTTCACCCATCCATGCGACCTTAGGGCCTAAAGGGGAAACGGAAAAAATCCAAAATCCCATTGTGCGTGCAATTACGAAGACGATTCTTTAGTGCAGGCCAACCGCAAGATCAGGGAATTGATGATCAGTTATGGGCTGGAGATGAAAAGCGGTATGTCCACCTCTGTTTGTCCGGTGACGCGCGATGAAGCAGGAGTGTACTGTTGATCAGCAAGGGCGTATTTTTAAATGCAATTCCATGCTCGGGCACCCGGAATTGTCCACCGGACATGTCAAAGACAATGAGTATAATCAACAGCACCAGACCTTCATTCACCTTGATGTCTTTAATCAATGCCCGCAGGATTGCACCTATATGCCGATGTGTTCAGGAGGATGCCGGCTTTCTTCATTTTTAAAAAACCAGAATTTCCGTACCCCCATCTGCCATAAACCATATTTAAACAAGATGGCCCCTGAAATCATTAAACAGGAATATCAGGACCATCTGCAAAAAAAATTTTCCGGCCGAATTTCCAATACGGACATTAAGGAAATGGCACCTCTCTTGCATACTATTTAGTAATATTAATGAGGAGTCTCATGATCTTGAATCGCGTATGGCGGCAATCCCCATGGCTGTGTGTTTCTCTTTTTGCTGGGTCCTGTGTTGTCAATCTCCTTCTCGTATATCTGGCCATGGATCATCAAGATTTACCTTGACCGCATCAGCCATCATCAGCCCATGTCTTTATCAATACCTATAGGTATTGGTTTATTACTGGTTGTTACCCTCCGTTCTTTCTTACAAATAATCGTTAAAAAGAATACCTATAGTTTTTCCCAGCGGATCATGGAAAATCTGCGCGAGGGAATTTATGCGCAGATCCAAAAACTATCTCTCTTGTGTTTTAGGAAGATGGAATATTCTGTTGTCCTCACACGTTTAACAACTGACGTGGATTGTGTGCGCCGATTCCTGTCCAATGAAGCGTTGGAAGGGGTGATCGCGGTGATGAACATATTGTTGTTAACGGGAATTTTATGGTTTTTGGACAAATGGCTGGCCTTGGCTGTGACATTGATTATACCTGTCTGGTTTGGTTATGCATGAGGGTATTGCCTGATCTTAAGGCAGGTTATTCGAAGCTGCAGGATATCAATGGGCAGATGCTCCATCATGTGAGTGAAATTTTACAAGCCTTGTCCCTGGTGCGCGCCATGGCCCTGGAGGAGTATCTCCAAAAACATTTTGAATCTTTACAGACAGGGCTTTCAAAGGCAAGTCAATCTAATTATGCCTTTGGTGTCCATTTGACAAGCATGATGGATATGGTCAATAACCTGGTGATCATTATTATTTTATTGGCGGGAGGGATGGCGGTTAGCCAAGGGCATATGAGCGTGGGAACCCTGGTTGCGTTTTATATGTATTGGCTCATGTTATTAGGACCTATCATGCGTTTAGGGAATTTGCAAGTCAGTTTCCAGGAGGCTTCCAGTGCCATGCAAAAAATCGAAGAATTTTTATCTTTACGGGAGCATTCCCCTGCAGCCAGCGGCCCGAATATAATATTCAATGATTTGAAGGGACAATTTATTTTTAAAGAGGTATATTTTGGTTATGAGCAAGGATCCATGGTCATCAAAGGCCTTGATTGGCAAGTATCCGCGGGACAAACAGTGGGTATTGTAGGAGAAAGCGGAGCAGGCAAAACAACCTTGCTTCAGTTATTATTGCGTTTTTATGATCCCTTCGCGGGTCCGATTTTGGTTGATGGCCATGATTTGCGGAAGTTGGATCTGCAGGCGTATCGCCGGCAAATCGGAGTAGTTTTGCAAGATGATTATACCTTTAGCGGGACCATCAAAGACAATATCCTGTTAGGCAATCATCATGCCAGCCAGGAACAGATGCGTCAAGCTGCCCAAGCCGCATGCGCGGATGAGTTTATTGCCCAAATGCCTCAAGGGTATGATACCTATATAGGTGAAAAGGGTTTAAAATTATCCGTGGGCCAGCGTCAACGTGTGTCTTTAGCCCGTGCGTTGGTAAGAAGGCCCCGGGTTTTATTCTTAGATGAAGCTACCTGTGCTTTAGACGCGATAACAGAAAATCAAGTACAGAAAAATATCCGAAGTTTTTGCCCCGAATCTACTATTTTGGTGGTAGCCCACCGTTTTTCCAGCATTATGGATGTGGATTGTGTGGTGGTGCTTGATGATGGCCATATTGTCCAACAAGGGGACCACGGTTATCTTTTGAATCAAGTAGGCCTTTATAGTAGACTATATCAATGAACAATTTAAATAACCCCTTTAGGTTCCTATGCGAATACAACAGTGGCTTCCCCAGGCGATTATGGCAACAGATTTTCCTTATCCTTTTAGGGCTGATGATAGTCCCCTTGGTTATTCTAGGGTCACTCCTTATTAATAATAGCCAAAAGACAATGGAGGAGACGGTAAGTCGGGATTTAAAGCAAATCGCCCTTCACGCGACCGGTGAAGTTGTTAAAGAATATGTTGGGGCTTATCAGGCGCTGGATGCCACAGCATCTATTTTAGGTGTTTTACACGCGGAAACCTGGCGGCAGGAAACCGCGATCGTTGAGTTATCATTAAAGTATCCTTTTTTACGTCATATTTGTTCAGTGGATTTAACAGGAAATTCTATTGCCTGTTCCGATTTAGGTCAGCCAATGGCCCAAAAGACGCAAATTGACCTGCTGGACTGCGCGCGCAATCAGGACCATTGTATTTCAAAAGTACGTATCGCCTCAGATCATATGCCTGTGATGGATATGGCCGTGCCTATCCGCCGTTACGGCAAGGTTGAAGGGATGTTGATCGCTGAATATAATCTGCGCGGTATTTGGGATGTGGTTGATCAAATCCAATTTGGACCGCAAAGTTACGCCATTTTGATTGACCAGGATGGGCATATCCTGGCATATCCGGATAAAAAGAAAGTCCTTAAAAACGATATATTTAGCCATCCCCAGGTGATTAGTGAATTACGTCAGGGCCAAAGTGACAGCCGGATAGAGCTTGATCCTGACCAGCACAAATGGATCATCGCTTTTTCACCGATAATTTCTTTACATTGGGGGTTAATTATAGCCCAACCATACACAGAGGCATTTTCTTTTTTAAGAATTTGGGATTATCATTCGTGGATTTTAATCCTATTTAGTGTTTTTGCGGCAGCGTTAATTAGTTTTATCATTGCTCAATGGATGAGTCAGCCGGTGAATGAAATGATTCAAGCCACACGACGCCTAGCCCAAGGAGATTTATCTGTGTCTTTGCCGATTCGCCGTCGCGATGAGATCAATCGTTTGAAACACTCTTTTAATCATATGACTTTGGAATTGAAAAAAGCCCGTCAGGTGGAGAGATTGTCCATTGTCGGGAAATCTGCGGCCAGTATCGCGCATGAGCTGAAGAACTCATTGGTATTAATTAAAACCTTTGTACAATTGATCCCTCAACGCCATAAAGAGAAGGCTTTTGTCAAGGATGCGACAGATACGATTGCCAAGGAATTAGACAGTTGGAATTCGATGTTACGTAATATGATGGATTTTGCGCGAGAGCAGATGCCTTTGGAACTAGTCGTTGTCAATATTAACGAAGTTGTCAAAGAGGAAACTTATTTGGCTAAATTGAAAATGGATCAGACGGTGTCTTTTCAAGTACAAATCGCCAATGAAAATCTTTTAGCTTTGGCTGATGAACCAAAAATTAAACAAGTGGTCGTTAATTTAATTGCCAATGCTTTTGAGGCAACTCCAAGTGGTGGAGAGATTGTGGTGCGCACTTTTTCCGCGATTGATACAAAACAAAATTCGGTTGTTGGTTTTGAAGTGACAAATTCAGGTGAAGGGATTGCTCCGGGGAATTTAGAGCGGATTTTCGATCCATTTTTTACGACCAAGGAAACAGGTTTAGGCCTGGGGCTGGCTATTTGCCGTGACATTGTTCAAAAGCATAATGGTCATCTGGAAGTGGTGAATCAAACAGGAAAAATGGTGACCTTTCGGGTGCTTTTGCCTGTTTTTGTTGATAAAGTTTCAATAGGAAAATCTTATGATTTCAGAGAAGATCGTAGTCGTGGATGATGATCATCGTGTCCATCAAAGCCTAAAAGAAGTTTTGTTTGAATATCAATTGATCCCATTTCTGGACGCGCAAAAAGCTTTAGATTATTTGTTGCGCCCTAATGAGATCAAGCTGGCGATTGTAGACGTGCGCATGAAAGGTCTTAATGGGATTGAGTTATTAGAATCGCTTAGGCGGGTTAAGAAAGAATTGGCAGTAATGATTATGACCGCTCATGGCGGGCAGGATATTGTTGTGGAATCATTACGTCTTCACGCGGATGATTATGTTGAAAAACCATTTGATGTAAATGAGTTAAGGGGACGGGTCAAGGCAATCCTTAGAGAAAAGTCCCGCGTAGACCCATTTTCCCGTGATCCTCAAAACCAGGTTGAGCGCATACGACAATTCATCCAGCGCAATTATACCAATGCTTCTTTGGGATTTATCGCGCAAGAAATGTGTCTTTCTGTTCAATATGTAGGCCGGCTTTTTACAAAATATGAAAAGCATGGTTTTAGAGGTTATAAATTAAAAATCCGGATGGAGAAGGCCATGGATTTATTAAAACATTCTTCTTTAGATGTCAGTGAAATCGCGTATCAACTTGGTTATGAAAATCCTGAATCTTTTATGCGCGCTTTTAAAAAGTATGTTAAAGAAAACCCTAGTGCCTATCGCTTTCAACATCAACAAAAACAGAGGAAGACATGAATCCGAAAATTATGATTATTGACGCGCATCCGGTATATGTTTCTAAAACGGTGGGTTTCCTTGAATCTTTAACGTTAAAGAATAATGTGGTGGTCCCTCGGGGGGCTAAGGCACTGGAGTCAATCATTGAGAATAAACCGGACGTTGTTGTCCTTTCGGCCACTATGCCTGACGCGGATAGTATGGAACTTGTTAGACAAGTAAAATCACATAGGCCTTCTTTGGCGATCATTGTCCAAACAGGGCTATTGACGAGCCAAAATAAGATCAATGAGTTTAAATCATTGGGCGTAGAATATGTAATTCCCCGCCTTGAAAAGGATTGGTCGCTCTTTCAAGAAGCGATAACTGCTGTTGTTTGCTCAAAAGCCAGGTAGGGATCTTCATTAATACTCTCCCGCATTAAATCAATGGTTTGTTCACGATTATTTTATTGAAATCCGCGATGTAGAAAATGTCAGTTCCTGACACCTTCAAATCATTATAAATCCAGCCATGATGTATATAAATATATTAGATTGATAGGGGTGTTTTAAAAAACATTTTAATTCAATCATTTTTAACCAAATCATTGATAACAAAATTTGAAAAAGAAGTTTTAATTCGAACGCAGAAGGCTGTCAAGACCAGACTTCATGTCAAGGTTGAGACAAGCTTGCCTAAAAAATATTATCCCTTCCTGGATGGTTTCCGGGCAATCGCCCTCATTATGATTTTATGTCATCACATGCGTGACACCTTTAATCTTAATTATTTATTCACAGGAGACCCGCCGATTCTAAAATGGATATACTTTAAGTCTTTTGAGGTGTTGGGAATAAATTTAACCGGATTTTATAAGGGAATCGAGTACGTTATAAGTCAATTGAAGGGTATTTTGGGAATAGAAATATTCTTTGTGATTAGCGGCTTTTTGATTACCGGAATCCTGTTGCGAAAGGAACTCCACGAGGATTCCGTAGTCCATTTTTATCAGAGGCGTTTTTTTAGGATATACCCCTGTTATGCTCTTATGGTGCTGACAAGCCTTATGATTTATGGATGGGAAAATCATGATGGGATTACAACCACCATTGTGACAGCCATTTACCATTTATTGTTTATGCAGAACTATTTTCCCATTAATTCTTTTTTATCACATACTTGGTCCTTAGTCGCGCTGGAACAATTTTATTTTTTCTGTCCGTTGGTTATTCTCGCTGTGAATCACAGCTTTCCCGCAGCGCAGGAGAGACGCAAAATGTTGATTGGCATATGTTTTTTGTCCATGGTTACATCATTTTTGATACAGGTATACTGTTTGAAAACAGGACACGCCCTGGTGTCTTGGCCTTTGCAGTCGACCACCCCATATTGGACAATTACAGCTAATTTGGGCCCGTTTTCCTTTGGATCTTTATTGGCTTTATTAGAACCATATTGGTCTAGCTGGAAGAGAAGTAAATTATGGGGAGCAATCCTTTGGGTTTTGGGAATGGCGATATTTTATCAGTTATTTTTCCGTATAGATTGGAGCTATTATTGGGGCGAATGGTATTTGTATGCATTGGGATACCTGACAGTTGGTCTATTGATTTTTGCAGCGTATCATGGGGTTTCCTTCTTTAGCCGGCTTAAAAGTTTTCAATGGCTTGGACGTCATGCGTATGGCATTTATATATGGCAGATTCTGGTTTTTGAGTTTTGGAAAATATGGGTCGGCAAAATTCCTATAGAATTGATTATTTTAGGCTGTTTTGCGACAAGTATAGCGGTGGGGGTGTTAAGCACCAACACCATTGAGCGTTACTTTTTGTCCATTAGAAGTAAGGTGGTCCCAAGTATTTAGACAGTTTAACGGACAAGGGTTCTAATACTAAACTGAAAATATGTCTGTGCAAAAGAGGGCTTATCCTTTTCTGGACGGTTTCCGCGCTGTTGCCATCCTCATGGTCCTAGCTGACCATGTACGCCTCAATTTCCATCTCAATCGTTGGCTGGCCAATAACACTACGGTCTTTCACTGGTTAAATAGCAAGTCCGGCTATTTTTCAGGTATTGACACCAACGATTTTTATTTATGGGTCCAAGGAGGACTTTTTAAGATTAAAGGCGTTCTAGGAGTCCAGATATTTTTTGTTCTTAGCGGGTTTTTCATCACGAGGATTTTGATTAAGGACAAGGACAGTGGCAAAGGATTTTCCATCGGGCGTTTTTACCTGCGTCGCTTCCTGAAAATATACCCTTCGTATTTGCTTTTGCTTGTAGTTTCATTTTTTGTATTTGATTGGCAGAATCCTCAGCCATTGGCTGTACTGGCCAAGCAAGCAGTTCAGTATATGTTTTTTTTACAGAATTATTTTTTCCGTAACCCGTTGCTAGAGCACACTTGGTCGCTGGTCGTAACTGAACAATTTTATATCTTTTGCCCGCTTGTTATCCTTGCTGTGTATATGCTCTTTCCTTCGGCGCGAGCCCGACGGGTGGCCTTATTGGGAATATGCTTTGCTCTGATGGCCGCAGTCACCTTGATCCGTGGCTATTATTTGGATACCGGTAAAACCTTTATCGCATGGCCATTGCATTCTCCTTTTCCTTTTCTGACAACGTTATATCATTCCGATAGTTTATGTTTTGGGTGTATGTTGGCTTTATTGGAACCGTATTGGTCCAATTGGCCCAAGAAGAAGCTATGGGGTTATTTATTTGGAGCGGTTGGTTATATAGGATACTATTATTTATTTTTTCATAAATATTGGAACTTTTACCTAGGGCCATGGTATTTCTACACCCTGGGCTATGTGATGTTCGGTTGTTTGTTTATGGCTTCGTATCATGGGGTTTCTCTGTTGGTTCACCGTGAATTTATGCAGTGGATAGGTCGTAATTCTTACGGTATTTATTTGTGGCACTGCCTGGTTTTTCAATTAGCAACGTGGTGGGTAGGCAAGATCCCCACAGCTTTGCTTATTATTGGCTGTTGTCTAGTCAGTTTGGCTTGCGGTGTTTTAAGTACAATCACCGTTGAGCGGTACTTCCTTTCGTTAAGGGACAAGATGCCGATGGTGGTTTTAAGCAGGCAGGCATTGCGCCGTCCTGCTTGGGTCGCCAAGGTCGGCGTTTGCGCGGTGTTAGGCTTTTTTATTTTCAGCTTTTTTAATTCTTCCCGACCGGGGAAAGCCATCACGGGAGCGCAAGGATGGATTCAGCAAGGGGTAGCAGAGATCGACAGAGGGAATCCGCAGTTGGCCGTAAAGGATTTCAGCAAAGCCATTGAATTGGATACCAGCAATGCTCAAGCTTATAATGACCGTGGTATCCTTTATTATTACCAAGGTAAGACCGACGCTGCCATAGCAGATTATAAGAAAGCCTTGTCTATTGTTCCTGATAACGCAATTGTCTATTATAATCTCGGCGTAGTCTCCCAAGACAAGCATGATCTAAATCGGGCGATTGCCGACTATAGTAAGGCGATTGAATTTAATCCTGAATTTGCCCATGCATACAATAACCTAGGGACCGCGTACCAGGAAAAAGGCGATCTGTTCCAGGCCAGGGCAGATTATGACTATGCACTCCTTATTGATCCAGGGATAGCGACAGTCTATGCCAACCGTGCTGTGGTATTTTTTTTAAACAAACGTTATGATAGGGCATGGCAGGATGTGCGCAAGTCACAATCCCTGGGCTGCAAGGTCAATGAAGATTTGCTTAACGATTTGAAAGTGTATAGTCTATAAATAACAATCAAGGAGGTCTTATGGGAAGCGGGAATAATAATACAAAATTACCAAGGAGAAAAGCTGTTGTTCGGGCCACTATTAATGAGAATCGAGAAATTCAAGATGCTATTCGTTTGAAAGCGTATGAACTATATTTGGAGCGTCATGGTGCTGCTGGTGACGAACTTGAAGATTGGATAACAGCTGAAAGAATAGTTTTGAAAAAATTCACTTAATTAACAAGACTTCGATACGAATGATGGATCAGTACCTGCTCTATTGAATAGGAGGCATGAAGATGGATAAACAATCTATTAAACAAGCAATTATCGGTATGGTGGGATCATCACCTTATACTTCTTGGACCATTGGTCTGACACATGTTCCGGATGAGAGAAAACAACAACACGAAAATGATGGGGAATCGACCAAATACTGGAAAGAATGGACCGCTGATTCTTTATCAGATGCGCGTGAAATAGAAACCTATTTCATAAATGAAAAAAACATGAAAGGCGGCGTGGGAGGTGATCTCGATTCTTATCGTACTGTCTACGTTTACATTTTTTAATAATTTTCGGTAGTTTTATATCTACTGCTACCCAGCGTAACCCGAATTAATTAGGGTTACGGTGGGTGGTATAGGATTAGTCAGGTAGCCCTAAAGAATCTATTTAAATATTCCGTCGTTTATCGTAGAATTGACCTAATGTCAAAGTATTACACCCCCCAAAGTATAGGGAAGCGGTGGGGAGAGTTTAAATGAATGAAATTAAAACAATTACTGAAAAGATAAAGAAATTTAGGGATGAACGCGACTGGAAACAATTTCATAATCATAAGGACGTGGCACTTTCTTTGGTATTGGAAGCTTCAGAAGTGTTAGAGCATTTTCAATGGAAATCACTAAAAGAAGTTGAACAGCATGGGAAAAATTGCAAAAACGAAATTTCGGACGAACTTGCTGATGTGGCTATGTATCTTTTTGAATTGGCAGATAATTTAGGAATAGATTTAAAAAGCGCAATGGTCAATAAAATGAAGAAAAACGCCCTAAAATACCCCATACACAAAGCTAAAGGGAGACATACCAAATATAATCGCTTATAAATGAAGTCAAAACACTGTCATTCCCGCGCCTGCCCCCAGGCTTCTGTGGGGGAAAGCGGGAATCCAGTACCTGTATTGTGCCATTCCGGCGCAAGCCGGAATCTTCAAGAAAGCCCCCAATGAAGCTTTACGACGACACCATAGCCGCCTTTAACAACGATGTCCTCCAAAACCGCATAGCAGATAAGCTCAAATTCGCCTATTCAAAGCATTATCATAGGGTCCCGCAAGAGTCAGAGTATAGGGCCTGGAATCAATCCTTAAATGTCCTCAATAATTCATTCACCTTGTCCGGCCTGCAAGAGAATAAGATAATCATCGAATATGAACTGCCATATTCAACAAGAAGAATTGATGTTTTGATCTTTGGGAAGGATTTAAGGGACAAGGATAGTGTTGTACTGATAGAGTTAAAGCAATGGTCTAATGACCATGTCCATGATTGCGAAAACGAAGGTAATGTAATTATTGATTTTCTTGGGAAGAAGGAAGTGCCTCATCCTTGCCTTCAGGTGCAAGGATACCATTATGATCTCCTGGATTTTCTCAAAGTATTTCAAGATGACCCTCCGACAGAATTAAATTCCTGCGCTTATTGCCATAACTATTCCCGCCAAGGTATAGATGTATTACGCCTGCCCAAATTTAGCAAGATTATTAAAACATTCCCCTTATTTAGCAAAGAAGACGTCCAGGATCTAGGCCAGTATTTGAAAGAAAGGCTAAAGAACGATCCTGGTTTTGAGGTTTTTAACCGGTTTATAGTAAGTCCGGCCAGGCCTTCCAAGAGATTGCTCGATCATACGGGGGAGATGATCCATAAGCAGCAGATCTTTAATCTTATAGATGATCAAATAGCAGCATTTAACGCAATAATGCATAAGGCGACCCATCTGTCAAAAATAGGCCAAAAGTCCATTGTTATCGTAAAAGGTGGGCCAGGTACCGGCAAATCAGTCATTGCTTTAGAAGTAATGGGTGAACTTATGAGGCAGGGGAAGGTTGTTTATCATGCCACAGGCTCATCTGCATTTACTAATACCTTGCGAAAGATCGTAGGCAGAAGGGCTTCCAATTTATTTAAGTTCTTTTTTAATTTTACACAACTTGGAGAAAATGAACTCGATGTCTTGATTTGTGATGAAGCCCATAGGATAAGGGCAAATAGCAATGATTTTGCAGTTCCTAATAAATTTAGATCAAAGAATCCTCAGGTCGAGGACCTTATAAGGCCCGCAAAATTATCTATATTTTTCCTGGATGAATACCAGATTGTAAGGCCCAAAGAAATCGGTAGTGTGGCGTTAATTAAGGAAACTGCAAAGAAGATCGGTGTTGAGGGATCAAATATCGCTGAATTTGAGTTAAAAACACAATTCCGTTGTTCCGGCTCAGATGCCTATCTTCAGTGGCTTGATAAAGTCTTGGAGATACGGGATATTGATATGGCAAGGTTTGACCCCAAGATGGAATTTAAGATCTTTGATTCTCCCCAAGATTTAAAGAAAACTATTATAGAGAAGAATGAATTAAGGCCTAATCATTCAAGGCTGGTTGCCGGCTTTTGTTGGGCATGGAGTGAGCCAAATCCTGATGGCAACTTGGTCAATGATGTTAAGATCGGAGATTTTCAAATGCCCTGGGAAAACAAAAAGGAGTTTTGGAAATGGGCCACTGATCCCTGTGGAATGGAGCAAGTCGGCACAGTTTATACGGCCCAGGGATTTGAATTTGATTATATAGGCATAATTTTTGGTAATGATCTGGTTTGGAACAAGTCAAAGCAAACTTGGGAAAGCGTTCCGGATAAATCCTTCGATACCCAAGTAACCAGAAATAATAAAGACCTGGTGAATCATTTAAAAAATGTTTATCGGGTATTGCTTTCCCGCGCCCATAAGGGGGTATTTGTTTATTTCATGGATAAAGATACAAAAGAATATTTTCAATCCCGAATGGCCTATGATCCTTTGAAGGATAAAACGCTCATGTTTTCCGATGTTATATCCAAGGAAGAAGAAAGTTCTCTTAAAGTACATGAATCTATTCCCAAAAACCTCGAATATACAGAATATTTACCGGTTTATACCTTAGCCGCCGCCTGCGGTAATTTTGGAGAAGGAGTTTCAGCCGAAATAGAAGGCTGGATCAAAGCCGAAGACGTTGGTCGCTTAACCCGTAACATGTTTGTCACAAAGGTCATTGGCAAATCAATGGAGCCGTTAATTGCCGATGGAAGCTACTGTCTTTTCCGCACACCGGTTGTAGGAAGCCGTAATAATAAGATCGTCTTGGTCCAACATAATAGTATTATTGACCAAGATACCGGAGGCAAGTACACCGTTAAGAAATACACCAGTAAAAAGCGACAGGGTGAAGATGATACATGGGTTCATGAAGAAATCAATCTTCTGCCTTTAAATCCATCTTATAAAACCATTGTTATCCCTAATTCGGAAGAAGGGGAGTTTATGATTGTGGCTGAATTTATAAAAGTCCTTTCTTAACGTCATTGCGAGAATTGAAATAAGAATATAATTTCTTAACGAATTTTAGGATTAAAGGAGGTATACAATGAAATATGGATATGGCTGGGAGAAATTAACTAATGCAATGTCATCATTAGTATCAAATAGTGATATTAGAACTCGATTAATTAATATTGCAGTTTATGACTTAATACATATAACGCCGGAAAAAGATTTACCGGAAGATTCTAGATTAAAATTTAATAAATTAATGCAAAAGTTTACGGCATTTGATCAAGTTAGGGAAGAGGGTCAAATTGCTGCTTCTGTTAATCTTATGGATGAAGTTAGTCTCAATGAATGCGCTCAAGATATCCTTGAAATCTATAAGCAGACAGCGGAAGCTTACATAAAACAATAGTTCGGCTTTCTTCTAATTAAGTTTATTTGATATAAATTTTCCATTAGAGATGGGGTTTCGTGAAACGCTCCTACTATTCCGATTCCATAAAGAACTTCCAAATATTTTCAATCGATGAAGTTTTAGGGAAACTAACAGCACAGAGTGACTTCGCCATAGAACAAACCCAGCGTGATGCCTGGGTCAAACAGATAGAAATTCTTCGAAATTGCTTAAAGTCTTATGAAGGGACCGTATATTTTGAGTATTCAGTGCCCAGAATGGGGCAACGCATTGATGTGGTCTTATTAATCGGGCCTGTCATCTTCGTTTTAGAGTTTAAAATAGGGGAGAAGCTATTTACAAATTATGCCATAGATCAGGTCTTAGATTATGCCTTGGATCTTAAGAACTTCCATGCAACAAGTCATAATCAATACGTAGCCCCCATACTTATCGCCACTCAGGCAATTTGTTCGGATTTTACCGTTGTTTTAACACCTCAGAACGATAAACTGTTCTTCCCTATCAAAATCAATGAACAAGCTTCTAGAAGAGGCTATTAATAACGTATTGCGTCTTGCAGATGGCAATACTATTGAAAGCAATAATTGGGAAAATGGCCAATATTCCCCAACTCCTACCATAGTTGAAGCTGCTATGGCGCTATATGCCGGCCATGCGGTTAAAGATATTTCACGAAATGATGCAAAGAGCTATAACCTAACTCAAACATCAAATGAAATATCCAACATTATTAAGCTCTCCAAAGATAAACATCAGAAATCCATATGTTTTGTTACAGGTGTCCCTGGAGCTGGAAAGACCTTGGTAGGTCTAGATATCGCCACCAAACATTGTGACAAATCCAATGACATGTATAGCGTCTTTTTGTCAGGCAATGGCCCGCTAGTTTTAATTTTGAGGGAAGCGTTAGCACGAGACAAACTTAAGCCGTATTAAGAAACTTGGCGGTAAAAAAAGAAAAGGCGAAGTAATGTCAGAAGTTAAGATGTTCATTCAGAACGTCCATAACTTTAGAGATGAATGCCTTGTTGATGCCTTTAAAGCGCCTATCGAACACGTAGCCTTGTTTGATGAAGCCCAACGGGCATGGAATAAGGAACAAACAATAGATTTTATGCGTCGCAAGAAAGGCAAGCCAGACTTTAGCTTATCCGAACCGGAATTTCTTATATCCTGTCTTGATCGCCATTCTGATTGGGCAGTCATTGTTTGTTTAGTGGGTGGAGGGCAGGAGATCAATACTGGAGAAGCGGGTATAAGTGAATGGATTAATTCGTTAAAGGAGAAATACTCTCATTGGAAGATTTATATCTCTTCCAGGCTTACAGATGAGGAATATCGGGCAACAGAAACTCTTAAAACCTTGAGTTCCCTGAATAATGTCACTTATAGCGATAATTTACATCTTTCAGTATCTATGCGTTCCTTTCGCGCAGAGCATGTTTCATTATTAGTTAAGCAAATGCTAGATTTAAACCTTAAAGGAGCACAGGAAACCTTAAAACAAATAAGCTCTAAATATCCAATTGTTATAACAAGAGATTTAAAGAAAGCAAAACAGTGGTTAAGAGAAAAGGCAAGGGGAACCGAGCGTTACGGGATTGTCGTATCTTCGCAAGCAGAACGTTTAAAGCCCCATGCAATAGATGTAAAATCACCCATGGACCCAATTCATTGGTTTTTGGATGATAAGGAAGATGTGCGTTCTTCGTATTATCTTGAAGATGTAGCAACAGAGTTTCATATCCAAGGCCTAGAACTTGACTGGGTTTGTGTTACTTGGGATGCTGATTTTAGATATCTTGGGAATAAGTGGGGGAGCCATACATTTCGTGGAAGTAAGTGGCTGTCTATTAACAAACCCGAACGCAAGGAGTATCTTAAGAATGCCTATAGGGTCTTATTGACACGTGCCCGGCAAGGAATGGTTATTGTTGTCCCAAAAGGGGATATTCAAGATCCAACGAGAAGCCCTATATATTATGACCCTATTTATGATTATTTAAAAGGGATTGGATTTGTAGTATTATAATTTATTGGAACTGGCTAAGTTCATAGGAATATATTAAAAGAGGGAATTTTGATTTATATAATTAGGGATAGATAAATTGACTAACTTAGAAAAATATAAAAATGATTTAAAAAAGCTTATTTCTTTTGGTGATGCTCTTTATGATGCTATTCAATATGAATGTTTTCCAGAGAATTTTACAACTCAAATAAAAAAAATTTTTAAAGATGAGGCAGAACCCTTTATCAAATCTATACCAAGTTTTATAAATAAATATCAATCTTGGTATTCAGAATCTTTGTCGATAATTAAGCTTTTACTTCCTGACCGTATTAATGATTTTGTTAGATTATATGAAAAGCCAAAAAGAAAGGAAATTACGAACGATAGTTATGTTATTGAAGATTATTTACATGGAATTAGTGTAACGCGTGGCTTAGATGAAATAGCAGGTCCAAAAGCTGCCGTTACAAAATTCAAACAACAACTAAATATTTTAAAGTCAGTTGAAAAGAGATTTGATAGCTCCTTATTCGATATCAAAATTCTTATACAGTCAGATTTATTTGATTCAGAATTAAAAGCAGCAAGGGAATTAAATAAAAATGGTTTTATACGTGCCGCTGGAGCGATGACAGGTGTTGTGTTGGAAAAACATTTATCTCAAGTATGTGGTAATCATAAAATTAGCATTGCAAATAAAAAATCGACGATTAATGATTATAATCAAGCGCTAAAAGATAATAGTGTGATTGATTTACCGAGCTGGAGATTTATTCTACATTTGGGTGATTTAAGAAATCTTTGTGATCATGATAAAAAGAATGAGCCAACAAAAGATCAGATTGAAGATTTGATTATAGGTGTAGAAAAAATTACTAAAACGATTTCTTAAAAATTTAATGAGAAATTAATGAAAAAAAGCGATGTTATTATTAATATTTTTGACAATGGAAATAGATGGGAATGGTTATATTGCACAAAAGATCAAGATGAAACTAAAAATGGATTTCAAGCTGGTAAAATTGAATCAGTAACAAGCACTGACTCCTTTGAATCGAAAGAAAAAGCATTAGCTGATTTAGAAAATTATATAAAGAAATATCATTTAAAAAAACCAAATAGAATTTTTTATAAGGAAAATTAATATTTAGCACCTTGATAGGTGTGAGAGAGTTATATGATTCCAAGTCATCTTAAACATTTTCCTCAACCACTACTTCAAGATCTTCTTGAAGGTAGATGGCTGCCAATTGTAGGTGCTGGATTTTCTCTGAATGCTATAGTACCAGGAGGGAAAAAAATTCCACTTTGGGATGAGTTGGGCAGAAAACTTGCAGAAGAAATTGAAGATTATCCTTACACAGGTCCAATTGATGCAATTTCCGCATATGCTCATGATTATTCTCGAGCAAAGTTAATTGAAAGATTACGTCATATTCTTCTTGTTGGGAAAGCCCGTCCAGGAATGGCCCATAAAGCCTTTGCTGAACTTCAATTTGATATCGTATGTACTACAAATTTTGATTTTCTCATTGAGCGTGCCTACGAAATGGTGCAGCGTTATTGTCAACCAATTATTGATGAAGATCAATTGTCGATAACTTCGCAAGATTCTAGTGTTCGCCTCATAAAACTTCATGGCGATATCCATCATCCACAACGAATGATACTCACAGAAGATGATTATGATCTTTTTATTAGTCGATATCCTCTTATGGTAACTTATCTTTCGAGCCTCATGATTACTCGTACTCCAATTTTTATTGGTTATAGCCTAGAAGATCCAGATTTTCGAATGATTTGGCAAGCTATTTCAGAACGACTTGGTAGGCTTCGCAGACAAGCATACGTCCTAACTGTTGGCGCTAAACAACCGGAACAGGCTAGATATGAAAGACGGGGAGTGAAGCCAATTAATTTGCCAGGAACAAAAAATCATTATGAGGAGACTCTCACTAAAACTTTTAAGGATTTAGGAGATTTTGTGCGTAAAAATATTATTCCAATTAGTCAGGTTACTGAAGAAGAGCCTTTACAAGAATTGTCTTTGCCTGAAAATTCGGCAACCCGACTTTGCTTTTTTGCTATTCCATTTTCATTGCAAGCTTTTTATAGGGACAAAGTATTTCCAATTGTCAAAAGTCAAAATCTCGTACCAATAACAGCTGAAGAAGTTATTTCTCCAGGAGAAAACATTACCGCCAAGATTGATGCATTAATTTCTAGAGCAGCAGCAGTAGTTGTTGATGCCTCAAGTAAAAATACAATCTACGAATTAAAACTAGCATTCTCACGACTTGATCCATCACGAATATTAATTGTTGTGGAAGATTCCGAGTCGCTTCCTAAAGATATTCAACAATTTGATTATTTGATACGTGAACGGAATGCATTGCTGGACCCAAAAACATTTTTAGGAAGAATTGAAAAATGGCTAAGCAATATCTTTACGTCCCTTGAGCCTTCATTAATGGAAGAACCACAACGCTTACTCTCAATACGAGCATATCGAGCTGCAGTCATTTCGGCGTTTACATTATTGGAAAGCGAACTCCGAAAACAAGTAGCTCATACTGATACTCCAGAAGCTCGTTTTATTCCAATGTTAGCACTGCTTTCATTAGCTTCCAAACGAGGTAAATTGCCAGAAAACATACAAAAAAAAGTTAAGCAATGGATGTATCTTCGTAATACTGCTGTACATAGCGTTCAATCAATTTCTGCAAACGAAGCTAAAGATGTGGTTTCAGGAGTAATGGGCTTAGTTAAAGACTTACAAAAACAGAAAAAATAAATAGAAAAAATTTTGAAAAAACAAATAGGCACAATAGAAGCTGTTCCATCCAAACGACTATTCTTGTCGATTATTTCTGATTATGATTTAAATAAATCAATTTGTGAGTTAATCGATAATACTATAGATGTTTGGTTTAAATACGGCAAGATTGGAAAACTTAATTTGGAAATAATTCTAAATAAAGATCAGCAAGTAATCATGGTTATTGATAATGCTGGGGGAGTTCATTCTACCGAATTAATTAACATTATTGCTCCTGGAAAAACAGGAAATAATGAAAATGATGAAACCATAGGCATCTTTGGTGTTGGAACAAAAAGAGCAGTAGTGGCTTTGGCTCAAGATGTAAGAATTATTACTCGACATCAAAAAGATAAAACTTATGAAATTAATTTTGATGAGTCTTGGTTGGAAAACGAAGATTGGAATTTACCTTATTATGAAGTAGACCAAATTCCTGAAGGCACAACCAATATTGAATTAAAAAAATTAAGATATGTCATTACAGAGGAAGCGGAAACTCGTCTCAAAAAATATTTAAGCGCAACTTATGCTAATTTTATTGATAACTTTGGTATATCAATCTCAGTTAATCAAGAAAAACTTTCTTCAATTCGTTTTGAAAAATGGGCATTCCCTCCTGGTTTTGAACCTCGAAGATATATTGGAACAATTTTTGCTTCTAAAGGAGAAAAAATTAAAGTAGAAGTGCTTGCTGGATTGTCGCAAGAGTCAGCTCCTGCAGCCGGAGAATACGGCGTGTATTTTTATTGTAATGATCGTCTTATTGTTAAAAGTCTTAAGAATTATTATGTCGGTTTTTCTAATGGCGCCGCTGGGATTCCGCATTTTAATATCTCTCTGACTAGGGTCATCGTGAATTTAAAAGGTAAGGCAAAGTTAATGCCTTGGAATAGCAGCAAATCTGGCATTAACTTTAACAATGAAATATTCTTATCTTTGAGAGAATGGTTGGTTTCTGTTGTAAAAGACTACGCGTCCTTATGTAGAAGGTGGCAAGGGGATTGGGATGAAAAAGTATTTAAATATAAAAAAGGGATTATAACTACAGTGGATGTAGAAAATTTTCCAAATGCCAAAACATCATTTTTACCTCCTTTACCGAAGTCAAAAATAAGCTATGATGAAAAATTATCAAAACTTAATCAAGATTTATTTGAGAAAAAACCTTGGGTTAAAGGAAGTTATGAAAGTTTTAGCGCAAGTAATTTAGTAGTAAGACAAAATTGGGAACAAAAAAATAGAATTGCGTTAATTTTATTGGATAGCACATTAGAAATTGCCTTTAAAGAATATCTAGTAAACGAATCTGGAAAGTGGTACTCAAATGAAGATCTTTTAGCATTATTTAAAAGTCGTGAAAAAGTTCATGCAGAAATAAAGAAGTATATCAATATTAGCACTGATGATTGGAAAAAAATAAAGTATTATTATGATTTAAGGTGTAAGTTTATACACGAACGGGCAATAGTAGGAATATCTGACAAACAGATTGAAAATTTTTCTAAGTTGGTTGAAGAAATACTTATAAAATTATTTCCAATAAAATTTGAATAATTCTTGCTGACGCTCAAAAAGCTTGTATTAATCACTTTAAAGCGCTATTCTAAGCTCAATTCACCAACATTCTAAGAAATGCCCATCTGGACGCTTGTTTTGTGTTTATGGGATAAGTTCGGTGGGTTGTGGGGTTGGCTGCGGTTTTGGTTATTTGATAGGTGATATTTGGTTGCTTTGTGGTATAATAACAAAATAAGGTAAAAGAGATTGCTTCGTCGCTTTGCTCCTCGCAATGACACCAATGCGGGGCTTGCAATGACATATTACAGAAGGACAGCAAGAAAGGACACCCAATGGGCGAAGGGGCTGATTAGCTAAGGCCCTGACTGGATTCCCGCTTTCGCGGGAAGGACACTCTAAAAAAGTGGGAATAACAAGCGAAAAGATCGGGAAAGACAGTTAAGGGCGCAAAAAAGAGTCAAATTTAGCCCTTCAAAGCTCACCCTATTAACTTCCTATAATATATGTTATGTAAAGTAGCTATATAGGAAAATCCTCTGATTTAGTGTTTTATCAGCTTTCATGCTTGTGATGTCTGATTCAATCCCAAAAACTCTCTTAGATTAGTCATCGGCTGGATATTTATGATTACAGGCACAAAGCCAGGGGCGTTTTGCAATTGCTTAAACATAGCGGGATCCATGTAGAATTTGATTACCC
Source organism: Candidatus Omnitrophota bacterium (assembly GCA_963769315.1). Lineage (GTDB taxonomy): Bacteria > Omnitrophota > Gorgyraeia > Zapsychrales > Fredricksoniimonadaceae > JABDGZ01. Next base: position 14,458 of record CAVYLG010000005.1, on the reverse strand, counting down.
TACCATTATTTTGTGTCTTAAAATGCATATTCGCTGAAGTTAGGTCAATACCGCCACTAGTTGTTCTGGCCATAGCTTTGTCTTTAATACCAATTCCCTCTGAAGAAAGCACCCTTACAGCCATTTCTCTCGAAAGTTTTGGGTATTCTTCTAAGATTGAATTTAATTTTATAGATGTTATTGATGTTATGCCACTAGCTCTATGTCCAATGGCCCATTGTATTAATTCTTGCACTGCTTGTTCTTCTGTTGGTTTATTATCTTCATATGCTTTTCTAGGCAACGGCACACCAAAAGTCTTGGCAGCTTCATACAATGTTTTATCTCCGCCTTCGGCTTTTGTTTTTTGCAATGCAGTGGCATTGTTCTCTAGAAATGCCTTCTCACGTTTCTTTAACCCCGCTTTTACTGCTTTTGGCCCCGTATACTTTATTTCTGTTGCCATCACCCGATCCCGATTACCCTTTCTTTTTCGTTGAATAGTTTCAGATTTCATAGCCTTATCCAAGTATTGAATAAGAACACTTCCAGCAAATTGATACGCGTGATGCATTGTATCGATTAAGGTGAGTAAACCGGGATGGATAGAATGAAGTAGATATGGCATAAGTATCCCGTCTAATTGTCCAACCCTCTGCCTAACAATCTCCCTGGTTAGTGGTTCCACATCTTGAAGTCCCAAAATATGCTTTGCGAAATTCACCCTGAATACATTATCAGCGATTGCTCGAATTGGGGGAATATCTTCCTGCCCTCTTTTTCTTACATTTTTTTGCTCTTCAAAAAATTCGTCGAATTCCTTTGTCCTGGCCCCGACAATAATTCTTAGATCTTCAATGGGTACAAGATCAAAATGAAATGGCTCTCCACTATCCAAATCGATAGATAAATAATCTATAAAACCATCGATTTCTTCTTCTGCTGAAGGCCGTTGTACGGGTATATGCTCTGCCTCTAACACATCATAGCCGGCTTGGACCTGTCCAGGGGGGATAACTATCCCATACCGTTTATAAATAGGCCTCAATCTTTTGACCATTTTATTTAAATACTTCCTAAAATTGGGAACATTGTAACCATACTCAGAAATGATCGCTTCTGGATCATCCAAAACTTCTTCAAAGTCAAAATAACCTTCATCTAATTTTTTAAGAAAATCCTCGAATTTTCTAAGGCCCTCCGTGTTTTTATCGGAATGTGAGAGCATCGCCCGGTTCTTTGCACCCTGCGAGCCGCCAGCCGACCTTTTCTCTCCTGATTTTAGTTGAGTATGATAAGCTCCTTTTTCTGATGCTGCTATAGCATCCTTTACATTAAATCCTCTAGGTAATTTGACATCATCAAACGATACTAAATCCCCGTGGCGGTGGTATGACCTTATGACCGTCACTCCTTCACTATTCTTCCAGGACAAAGCTTTCAATGCCTCCCTAACAAATGGTTTTAGTACGGAAACGCTATTTAATTCTCTAATGTCCTTGGGATTTTTAACCAACGTCATTAACATTTCACAAAAGGCTTCTTCAGCGTGATTGCTTTCAGAGGCCCATTTAGATACTTTACTAAATCCAAACCTGTTATCTCTGTATATAGAAATAAGTTCTTGACGGGTAGGATCATCTAACGCATGTTCCCAATAAGGATGACCAAGTTCATGAGCAAGAATAAACGGGTTTTTTGCATTTCCCAAGTGAAGAATAATTGATCTAGTCCCATCAAAATACTGACCGTCTTCACCATGAGAAGCTTCTTTTAAAATAGATATAATTCTATCACGGCCCATATTGGTAAATGTGCCTTCGTAAATGGGTATTATAGAGACATCATCCCGTAGCTTAACCAAAATTGGACCTCCCTCAGTTGATCGGACCTTTTCCCAATAACCATTCTTATTGTTTGGATCTAATTTAGGGTTTTCACTGAAATCGATCCCATCAAACCTTGAGATATCAATATTACTGTCATCCGAAGCCATTTCATGAAATTTTTCTGCATTCAGCACATAGATATTATTTATAACATTATTACTCAGCTTAGATGGGTAAAAGTCCTGGTCAACATTTAATTCACCGTAAATAAGGGTCGGATTGGGGGTATTAGTGAACCAACGTTGGGTGATCGGCAATTTTTTCAGTCCCAATCGATGTTCTTTTATAAATTCCGGCAGATAACCCTGATGCTTGAGTTCAAAATTAATAGCCGGCAACATCGATAGAGCAGCAACAAAAAGCCCCACAATGATCCAATCAATTTTATCTCTTTTAAAGAAGTTTTTTGTCGTGATCATGGCTTTATTTTTCTGCTGCAGTGAACTCATCTGAAAATCTACCGTAATATCAGACAAAAAAGCAGGCTTCACCGATGAGATTTGGGGGAGATCGATCTTATGAGTTGTAGCCATTGCTTCATCCAAAACCAATTCTGTTCGGGAGATGGACGAAAGATTCTCTCCACCGGAGAAATATTTTCTTGGGAATATTCCCTGTTCCTTGCTCGGCATACCGGGGATAGAAATTGCCTCTTCTTTAATGTAGTTATAAACTCCCTTCTTAAACGCCAGTAAATATCTCTGATAAATTTTCTGCGTTTCTTTCGGGTCGTCGATATTGACTCCGGCCACCTTGTTTTTATCCGCATACACCTGCTCTAAAAGACTGTCCTTAATTTTTTTCTTGTACCACGTGGCCAATATCAGTGAGTTATATACCTGCCGTAGCTGGAAGAAATTCTTGTTTTCATTGACTTCTTTGGTCAATTCGGGAATAACGATCTCACGTACAATCTGGCTGCCTATTTGGTTGGTGTCCCTATTCTGTACTTGCCCGGATTGAATGCCTTCATGCATGGCCAACGAGAGATAATCTTGCTCTAACATCACCTTTAATTTGCTTTCGACAACGTAAGCTGTTCCTGCCTTCGCATTCTCATACACAACCGCTTTCTCAGGGACTATCCAAACTTTATTAAATGTATTAACAGGTATATTTGTTGTCCCATACTTCTTGGCTGCTTTTTCGTATATGCGTTTCCAGAATTTTTTGCCAATATCCCCTTCTGGATAAATCAATGAAGCCGTTATTTGTTTAAGCATATAGTCTTCAGCCAATAAATCTCTCCCCATCTCGGTCAAGCCAAAACTTGGAGGAATGATCCTATTTTTTTCATATGGGCTTAGATTGACCCAGAGGTCTTGTTCGGGAATGGTCAAAGAGGCAAGGAAGTATTTAATGAGTTTAGTAGCTTCTTGTTTTAGGTCCCCCTCTCTTACCTTCCCTTCAAGGGGAAGGGAATCACCACGATCTAAAATGAAATCGAACCTAAAAGGATTGTCGGGATGGACTTTGATACCTTTGAGGATTGGCGGATTGAATTCAGGGCTTAATTGGATCATCACCCCTGGCGCAGGCAAATGGAAATCCTGGGCTTGGGCTAAAGGCAGAGGCCCAAGCGTATTGACCAAAAAAACAAAAATGAGCCCTAAAGCTATATTAGCTCTTAATGCCTCGATTTCACTCAACATTAACTCTGAGCGGAAGCGAAGAGTTAAATTTAAATACTTTTTCATATAGAGAAAGTATGCCCTATTTTTTCGAATTTGGCCACTTTTTGTGAATGTCCTTTAGGGGGAGGATTTTGGTGCGAGGCGTTAATATAAATTAAAGAAAGTAGTTTTTATATACGGAACGGCTCAAGTGCCAAACCCGGAATAAACCGGTAGTTTATCGTATTGCCTGTGAGAAGCTCTTTACCGTAAATATCAGCGGTGGCGGCGATTAGTGCATCAGCCAATTTATGCACACAATTAAGTATACACATTAAGGATGGTCATCCTCAAACTATTTCTATAGGATCTGAACAAAGATCTGATCTTCACTTAAGGGTTTATTGGAAAGTAGTGACTTGGATTGGGCAAAGAATTTTTGTGCCATTTCAGCATTTCCTAAAGACTGGAAATTCAAGCCCAGAAGATAAAACGCTTTAGCGTAGCCTAAATGTAAAGACCCGGGTATATCATAATGGAAATCCTCAGAACGTATAATTTGTTGATAAACAAACGCCGATAAGATGCTGTTTAAAACATCATGAGGATTAAGCCCGACCGCTTTTGATAATAAAACAATCGATTGCCGGTAATCTCCTTGTGCTCTAAGAATGATCGCTAAATCATAAAAGGCCCAAAAATTCACGGAATTAAGCTCTATGGCTTTTTCAAATGCCTTGATTGCCCCCCCCTTTTCACCTGCCATATAATAACAATACCCCAAAAGGGAATAATTTTCGGGAATTTGAGGAAAAACTTCCGCTACTTTTTCATAATATTTTACGTAATCATCAGGAAGAGGATTTATAGGCCCGGATTGTATAATGTTTGATAATTCTTTAAATGAAGGGATAAAATAATTGAGTGTTGAGATTTGACTACGTCTTTTTGTTTGGTCAATTTGATAAATAAGATTTGACATGAATGGACACTTCGATAGGATATTACGTATGGGACAATTTTCTCCTCGAAGGACAATGATCGATTGTAATATCCCCCATAAGAAAACAATCAAAAAAACGACTTGAAGGCAGCGCGCAATGAAATTTTTACGTATTTTCCCCATACGATCCCCGAAAACAAACAAAACACCTTTGCGGATCCGATTTGTCATTGCTCTGAGCTTTCTGTATTGGTACACCCTTGCGCTGACAACCCAAATGGTCATGGTTCATGACGCCATAGGGTATGAAAGTTCTGCCCGGTTCCTTCAAGAAAATGGATTTCTGCCCTATTTTAAAAGCGGCCTTTCCCGTGAACCCATCTTTATCGCTTTGGTTACATTCTCAATGGCGATAGCAAAAATCCTAAACAATGTATCTTACCAACTCATCTTGGTATTTTTTAATATTCTTATTTTATTAATTTCCCAAATTTTAGTTTATAAGATACTTAAAATATTGAAGATCAACACGAACATTTCTGCTTTAGTGCTTTTATATTTTGGGTTCTCCCCTGCTATAGTCAATACCGCTTTTAGTCTATGGTCAGAAATCATTACCTATCCCATAATTCTTGCCTTGGTCATTGCCTTCTATAAAGTGTGGGAATCTTTTGTATTTCAAGGCAAAAACCTATGGTTACGTTCTGGCTTTTTTGGAATACTGCTCATGATAGCAACATTGGCAAAAGCCCCCTTCGAAGGGGTAGCTTTATTATTTGTTTTATTTTTTGTTATTCTAGCACTCTTTCATTTTATGCAAAAGAATGAGGCACGCCGACGAATGGCCATGACCATTCTGGTTTTCTTTGTCATTGGTTACTACTCACCGTTACTCGCGTATAAAACATTTAACAAAATGTGTAATAATAATTTCGCTGTTACCGGCAGAGGTTCTTCTTATTTCTATGGCAGTACCCTGCAGCGTCTTGACGAATTCAGTCGGGATTATTACCTAAGCGCTATATTTCAAGCTCCGGATTTAAACCTTTGTGAAAGTTCATTCCCTCCTAAAACTTGTGAGTACTGGTCCGCCCGCACCGCAGATGAAATCCGCTCTCAAAAGGAAAAACAATTGGCCCGACAAGGACTTTCTAATGACGTTATTTCAGAAACCCTGATCAAAAGAGCTTTTTTTGCCATTCTTCAACATCTATTAAAATACGCATATTTTTATATCATTGGTTTTTTTCAATTGTTTTTATGGGAAGGCACCAATATAGGCTTCGTCATTTACCCGCAATGGTTGGGAAATATATATTCCATCCATTGGTTTAATCTTCTGTTGGGCCTCACTGTCGATTTTTTGACAATTGGTTCTTTTGTGTTTACCGCATTCTTTCTATTTAAGAAACGGGCCCCCATGGCTTTAAGCACCCTGCTTTTTATTCTATTTTTTAGTATCGTTTATGGGTTCTTTACGGTCCTAAAAAGATACTCGCTTCCTATAGCGCCACTTCATCTTATTCTTATTGCCTTTACCCTCCAAAACATCCTAAACAATTTAACTAAGAAAAGTTTTAAGCATCCCAAGTCAGTAAATGGTTGTTTTGTTTAAGCCAACGCTCTTCTTTCTTGTAATCAGGCATCATTAAAGCCACCTCTGACCAGAATTTACGTGAATGGTTCTTCTGCTTTAAATGCATCAGCTCATGAATGATGACATAATCCACCGTACTTGCCGGCGCCATGATCAGCCTCCAGCTGAAATTAAGCGTGCCTTTATGCCCGCAAGACCCCCAGCGCGTTGACGCACTATTAATCCTGATAGATTGATATTTTAACCCTGTTGTTTGAGTGTAATAAACGGTCCTTTGGGTGATATATTCCAGAGCTTGGGCTTTATACCAGCATTCTATATGGTCCCGGGCGTTTTTTAAGACAACCTGAGAAATCTTTAAAGAATTATCAAAAACCACCGCTTTTGGAAGATCATCAATCGCAACCAAGGGATAACTTTGGCCTAAAAATAAAAATTCTTCACCGGGAACAAATTTTCTGACCTTGGTTTTATTTTGCCGTTGTTTAAAATAGTCTTGTTTGGCCTTGATCCAGGACTCTTTACGTTGGATGAGTTTATGGATAAAATCTTCAGATGCGAAATGCGGCGCCCGAACGATCAGGCGCGCGTCGTTGGTTATTTGTAAACCAATGGTTTTGCGGTGACTGCGGATCAGTTTATCGATTTTGATATTAATCACGAAAGTTGACCCAATATCCTTTGGCTAAATTTTTCCTTCATCTGCCGCGGAGTACAGCTGAAAGAGATTGTTTTGCCAAAGTTCCAGATACATCTTATCATCCAAAATCAACATTCTGGGCTTTTCATTGTCTAACGTTAAAATAAGGCATGACTGCTCTTGGGCCCTTTTATGAAGACTACGGCTAAAATTATTCACATCCATGTAATAAAATCGTACCGACCGGTCGGGAGAAATCAGCGGCCAAAGCGGATATGCAAAGCTCCCCTGCCCTGTGATAAGACCGATATTTTTGCATCCTAAAGACCGGACGAGCGCCGCAACTTGGCCGTAAGCCCCGGTTGTGTCTTGGATGTGAGCAAAATACCACATCCGCCTATCTTTGAACGTAAAAATATTAGGATTACCGATAAGCGGTCTCAAATTGTGTGTCATCAGAAGACTGACCGCGAAAATCACAAGGACCGCCCCCATCCCCCACCCCCAAGCACGCATTTTGTTCATTCCAATGCCAATAAGAGGGGCTGCCAGTAAAAACAAAGGTAAATGAAACCGCGAAGCCCAGGGCTGCCATTTGACAGCACCGGTTAAAAGAATACATGCTGCCAAAACACAACCGGCATAAAGCCGTTCTTGCTTAGACCAAAAAAACAAGGCAATAAAGATCATTACCGTGCCCATGATAAAATGCAGCATATTAGCCGCGACATCTTCATTAAAAACGTAATGTCCGCTAAAAGCTTGGGAAGGATCATAACTAAAGAGGCGTCCATCGTTGTGCGCAACGCCTAATTTGTCTTCTATAGCAAATACAAAATTATGCAATGCCTGTACTTGGGCGTCGAAAGGTGTCATAAAATGCAGCGCAGCATGGCGGATTGTGTTAGCCGCGATCCCTTGAGGCCAAAAATGCTCAACAAGGAGACCCGTTTCATTTTCAGGAAAGATCCCATGCCCCGGCTGGGCCAGCATATTTCTGGTCCAATAACCAACATTTAAAAGAATTAACAGCCCGAGCAATATGCCGATAATTTTTGTTGTGCGAACAAAGTCCTTATTTCTTCCCTTCCAAAATAAAAAGAAAAGAAACACAAGAGTAATGAAAGCCGTGCCTTTTGTTAAAACCGCAAGAGAGACGGACAGGCCGGTCCATATCACAGATGCCTTATCCTCTGTGAAGACCGCTCGCCACACAAACACTGCCGTACAAATTACCCAAAAAGTCAAAACATAATCTGTCTGCGTACTGTTGGATTGAAGCACTCCCATCGGCACAGTCGCGGCAATCAGGGCCGCAAGCAATTGTGCCCGTGTCCCTGCCCCAAGACGTTTAGCCAGCACACTGACACCAATAACCGATCCGATCATCGCAAACCATTGAAGGAAATTCAGCCATCTGTCATCACCGGCCAAAAGATAAAGATTAAGCAGAAGGATTTCGGCCCCGGGAGGGTAATTCAGCTGGCGTAAGATGGGTGTCGGATAGTCTGATAGTGAACCGTTTTGGGCCCAGAACATCACCCGCGGTAAATGATAGACCATGGAGTCTGCTGTATTGGGCGGACACTGAAAAGCGATGATAGCCGAAAGCAATGCTATGAAAACAACTGCCCCAAGGACTACACCTTCAGACCATGTCAGCGAAACCGCATGAATTCGCCATGACAAGAAGGCTTTTTTTCTAAAAGAATACCCCGTTAAAAGACCTGCCGTGACCAACCAAGCCCCGCGGATGGTCCACACATTCACCGCGCCAAAAAGGCCCAAGCCTTCGGCTAAAATCGTGGCGTAAGCACCAACAAGGATTGCGGCAGCAAGAAACGCTTCTCGGGCAGATCGCTGGGTTTGGGGAGCACCGAAATAAAAAAAGAAGGTTAATTCTGCAAGGACAATAACGGGTAAGATTATGAACATGAGAAAATCATTTTCCTATTTTTTAAATACCGTTTAGGGCAAGGGGCAAAATTTTAATACTTTCCTTGTTTCTGTAAATAATCCCTTATCCTCTCCCAGATATCTCCGGATTGCGTACAACTTAATCCCCGGTACTGCATTAAAAAATACCGGGCATGATAATCCTCATGACGATAAAACAGCAGGAATTTTAACCAGTCATCATCGGTTTTGATCTGATTGGCCTGCTCCAGTGTCCAATAATCGAACATGCCTTTGCCTTCCTGTGGGAAAATCTTGAAATAGACATTAAAAAAGGCAACCGCAAAGAGAATCGACACAACACACGTTGGTATCCATCCCCCCCACCATCGTTCGCAAGCTTGCCAGAGGAAAAATCCGCTCAAAAGACACATAAACGGCCATGACCCAGTAATTCTTAAGGAATTGGGCAGTTCGGAATTAGTTAACGCTGCGGGTAACACCCCAATTAAAATATTAACTGCCAAAAACAGGACAAAATGTTTTTGTAAGACCAACGGATTAAGGCCTCTGTATTTTTTGATCAAAAGCATAAATAGCCAAAATAATATCAAAACCAAAGCAGCCATATCTAACCAACTTAAAATCCCGAAATGCCGTGTGGAATGGACATAGGAAGGGTCCCCTCTTAAAAACAGGAAATCCCGGTCAAAATGCATAAGATAATTATTTATAAAAATGGTGATGATATTGCTCAGATGGCCCGGGCTGTGGATGGAATTTAAATATTCTTTGGAAAATATGCTGATGGCATTAAAACGTTGTTGCGTTTCTCCGCTCAATGTTTTCTGTACTAAGGGTATAAGCGACAGCATCAACGTAAAAACAAAAATTATCCATGAGCGTAGCTTCCAGGGGCCCTTCCAGCGGTTATAAACAACTAACGACAACAGCATCAAAGGCGTTTGCACCCTGAAGGGTGGATAGGAGTACATGGCGGCGGCAAAAAACAAGGCAGCCAGGACAGAATTCCAGATTTTGGCTGGTTTAAAAAAGAGATACATCCCCCAAATCAAAAATGTTGCGGAAAACAAAGATTCAAATGCGACCCGGCTGACATTCCATGTCCAAGGTGAAAGGCTTGCCACGGTCACGGTCACTAAAGCATAACGCCAGCCGAAGAATGACCTGGCTAAAAAAAACAATCCGATGATTCCCAAAAGGTGCATTGTCACGTTCAATGCACGCAGACTGGCGACGGAATAACCAAAAACCTTGGCCCAAACCACGGCAGGATAAATATAGGTTGGCGGTTTTGGCGTACCGTAATTTAAATTCGAAAATACCGGATGAGGGACATGATGCGCATCAACCCCTTCGGTAGCCATGCACCCTATATCTACCCCACCGCTGAGCTCATCCACATGATATCCGTACGGGACACGGTCCAATCGATAATAACTTAGGAAACATGCCGACAGGGTGATTAAAGCAAGAACAATGAGGCAGGTTGAAATGACAAATTTTTTCATCGTAAAAGTGCGCTTTTAGACGACTTGGTACAAAGAAAACACGGTATTTTCGTAAATTTTTTTTAATATCGCAGTATCATTGGCAGGTCCGTAGTACTTCATGAAAACCACGTAATCGATTTTATATTTTAAAATCGCTTTCAGGATAGCGATATCCACTCTATCTTTGGTATAAATTTTTAAAGGTTCGATGTCCTTGATGCGGTTTTGCCATTCTAGCGCTGCCGCGTAATCAAAACCAATGATGCCGCAGTCCCGGTAACAAACGAGGACCTTTCTTTCGGAATGAATGCGAAAACCACCCATCGGCATGTCATAGGGGGTTAAGATCATCGTATCTTTGGGCGTATGGTCCCTTACAAAGAGTTGCATATCTTCCCAATCACGTTGCATTTCCCAGTCGCCGGGGCCGTTCTTCTTTAACTGTAAATAATCATGCGTGGCTTGGGCATATAAAATAAACTGCCCCGTTAAAGGTATAATGATCAACATCCGGCGAAGCCATCGGTTATTGCGTATAAACAATAACAAAATAAAGATCACCGTAATTGCCGCGATCATATACATGAACTTTTGAAAAATCCATAACAGCACCCCATCAGGATAACGTCTTAGTTCTTGCCCTAAGGCATAAACCAATAAAATCACTGCCGAAAGGAATATCCCCCACCGGATCGTTTTCCAGAATTTGACCGGTAAACGCAGCATTGCATCAATGATAAAAACCATGCTCACAGCGCCGAGGAAGAACAATCTTATCAGGTCCGTCGTCCCGCAAGCTAAGATCAGCACGGCAGCGGCCAGGGCCAACCAGGGTTTGGAATTACGTAATAGATCGCAGAACCAAATCGTCGTATATCCCATCAAAAAGAACCGCATAAACTGCTCCACCCTCACTAAGTTTAAATCCAAAACAAAACGGTTGGGCTGGATGTAATCATAAAAGAGTGCCACCCCTAATATAGCCCACGATAGGCCCATGATTACGTGTACCTTTTTGTCTTTGCGAAGCAGGGGGTTTAAGAATAAGTTAAAAACATACAACCCCAGCATTAAAAGATAGGGACCGGTCTTATTCCACCATACAGGGATATTGGTCAAAACATCTTTTAAGGAAGAGTCCGTGAAAATAAAGTTTTGAGGGCAGGACAATAAATACAAAGGGATCCATTCCTTTGCAGGCACGGCATGGGCCACCTCTCTGGACAGGGAAATCGGGATCTGCCAAAGTAAAAAAGGCAAAGACGCTATCACAAAAGTAAATCCTGTTTGAAAAACCACCCTGAAACGTTGAGGATGGAAAAGCATAAGAAAAGCCAGCATATAAAGCATAGGGAATAAATTATAAATGGCATGGGAATTAACCCCCAAGCCGAAGATAATGGCGGCCGCCAGATACCAATCCCGATAAAAGCAATACAACCCGGCGAACATGAACATAAAGCTGAATTCTTCATGACAAAAGCTGCGGTAAAGGAATTCATCTGTGCGCCCCAGCAGAAAAAACATTAAGGTGGTACATACAGCCGTGAAACAACTGCCGCTGATCAACAACCACAGCCGGTATACCCAATAAAACATCACGTATCGTGAAATTAAAAACAATATCAGATAGGTTGTAGGGATTTGTTTGATGGTGATCACCTTCGCTAAAACCGGATAGAGCCAGCTGGTAAAATATTTGGCCGCACTCTCGACATAATAGTCGCCTTTGTATAAAGACGGGTCAATGAGGTGCTTAAGGATAGGGATTTCCAAATGTTGATCGTCCCATCCGTAAATATAGGGATTGGTCGACATGTATGCCGCCAGAAGAAGAAAAGCGATAAAAAAATTATTACGTAATAATTTCATAATTTTGTTTTAAAAAAAGCGCACCCGGGGTTTGAGATATTGTTCTATTATTGACCCCTCCTGCTGATGGAGTTGGGCGGCCTTACTTATGAATAACTGCGCCATGTCCGTTTTCCCTGCCCTGCTTAAACACTCACCTATATATAAAAGGGCGTCTGCATTATGAGGGTCGATTTGTAGGGCCATTTGCAGCAAATCTATCGCTTTTTGATAGGATTTTTGAAAATAGGCGGCTACACCGGCATAATAGTAAAAAATACCCTGCGTATCCAGGCCTTCTTTTAAACCATTCATCGCTGTCTGCCATAACAGCTCATAGGAGCCTGTTTTACATAAACTATCCATCATCAATATATAGGCATTGGCACGTCCCTGTTTAAGGCTTTCAAGGGGATTATATAAGCCACCCATATTGTCGCTTAATTTCACATCGTTGTAGACCTTGGACCTGGACAATAGGATGATGGTTTTCACCGGGTTTTGCTCGATAGCCTGGCGAAAATAATCCGCTGCCCGGGGATATTGGCCCTCCCGATAAAAAATAATCCCCAGATTATAATACGGCCAAAAATAGTCGGGATTAAAAGCAATGGCTTGCTGGTAGGATGCCACGGCTTGGGGCTCTTGGCCTAAACGTTCATAACAAAATCCCAGCATGCCATCAGCCTCCGCCTTTTGGAAGGCAAAGAACTGTGCCACCGCTTTATGATAATTGATACAATTCATCAAGTTAAAATAATTGTAATGATCTTTTTTGTCCATGAATTCAGTAAAATAATTCATAGGAGGGGTCAGCCGGCTCATGGTCTGAGGAACAGCATTGTTAACGAGCTTATGATAATCTAAAATCAGCCAAATTAAAATGAAACAACCCAGATATACCACCATGGTTCTGGTTAAAATGAACCGCAGGTATTTTGTCCATTGTCTCAGCATCAATCAGCCTCAGCCTGTAAATAGGATAAACGGGCATACCAGATAATACCTGCTAAGAAGAAAAGAAAAAATAGGGATAAGAGGATGTTCATGGCATATTGCCACCAGCAGCCATAGCTGAATACAACCACACTTTTACCTGCCGGGACCCAGGTGCCCTTAAATGCCCCGTTCACTTCATAAAGCCTGGCCCGGTGATCATTTACACTCACCTGCCAGTAAGGATCATAACTGTCATTGTAGACCAAGAATTTTTCATAAGGGACATCAAGACTGAACTTCAAAAGATCGGCGTTAAAAGCCATTAGCTTAAATCCACCGGACATACCGTTTAAGGGTTGGGCTTTGGTCTGCGGATAAGGATCATCTCCTTTTAACTTTAGCATCCGGTCTTTGTTATCAAAAACAATTGCGGCATTGGCATCGGTCAGGAAGTTGTGCTCCAGCAAGGTCGCGGCTTTATCACGATCAACGGGCTCCAGCCGGTCAACCAGGGTAATTTTATTTTGCAAATATCGTGCGAGAGCATAGTTACCGATATTTTGATAAATAAAATTATATCCTCCCGAAGCATAATATAACTGTTCCTTGGCGGCAGGGATATCTTCAGGTTTAACTAAATGGGTGTTTTTGATTTTAAATGATGTGAAAGAAAAATCATAGTCGTAAGGACGCAAATGACCTTCAGCCTTCAAAGAAAGATAATAATAGGCTTGTAAGGGTTGAACAAGTATTGTCAGTGTTAATAATGCAAATCCCCAGGCGTTGCTCTTAAGTTGTGTCAGGACCATCAATGACCAAAAAATAAGACTCAGGGAAATCATTAAATAAGTGCTGAAGACCGCATCATTTCTGTAGCAAACAAAAAGAAGAACGATTAAATGCACACCCCCCACATACATCATTAAGAGCTGTTTGTGCCGGGGGTTGGCTAATATTGTTTGACGGAACATATTCCAGTGTTCCAAAACCAGCATGATGAAAAGCGGGATCAGAAAGAACCATATAAAAAAATGCAGATTGCGGAAATATTTTAAAAAAAAGACATGTCGATAAAAAAAGTCATAGAAAGGAAGCCCGTGCGGCACGATGCAGCAAAAAAGGGCCACCCCTAATAAAAACAGGAATATCGCCCGGCGAGTGATGCGGCCGACCAACCCTAACATCAATAAGATAACCGAGAAAAACGGGACATAAACGACCGCAAATTTAAACAATTTTAAATTGGAAAAATAAGCGGAATACATCAAGTCTTCCACCGCTCCCCAATCAAGCGTTTGACGAGGGACGGTCAGGGCCTGTCCCCAGGCCGCATCTCCATGACGGAAAGGTAAAACCACCGCTCCGCGTGTAGAATTATAAAAAAAATGAATGATCGGTAAAAATGAAAAAAGCATGGCCGATAGGGACAAAAGAACGAATGTTTTATTTTTTTTGAAAAAAATCACCCAGCAGCGAAGGATTTGCGGTATTTGGTCAAAATAAACCAGGGAAAAGAAGAATAAAAAGAAGCCGAGGATAATTAAAAAATAAAGCGGGATATAGGTCTGGGCCAAAATCATGAATGACAAGGCCATCC
>CAVYLG010000004.1:0-428852 GCA_963769315.1 Candidatus Omnitrophota bacterium | reverse complement strand
GTGGAATCAGATTCTGATTCCCAGGCCCCAGCCAGAACCGCTGCTGGAGGCGATTCGGGAAACAAACCGACCTTCACTCCCATGGTCCCAACCATGTATATCGGCATGCTCAACCATCCCGATCTGAAAAAAACGGATATGAGCTGTATAAAGGGAGCTTTTTCCGGAAGCGCGCCTCTTCCGGTCGAGGTTATTCATGAATTCCAGAAACTCACAGGGACGTTTATCTCCGAAGGTTTCGGTATGACGGAAACATGTCCGGTGACGCATACCAATCCATTCAACGGAAAGCAGAAGGTTGGAAGTATAGGCCTTCCTATTTCCGATACCCTGGCTCGGATAGTTGATCTTGATGACGGTGTGACGGACATGCCCATCGGCAAGCCCGGCGAACTGATCGTCAAAGGGCCTCAGGTTATGAGGGGCTACAAAGGAATGCCTGAAGAGACGGCCAACGTCCTGAAAGACGGCTGGATGTATACGGGGGACATAGCGACAATGGACGAAGACGGGTATTTTTATATCGTTGACCGTAAGAAGGATATGATTATCTCCGGCGGTTACAACGTTTATCCCCGTGATATTGATGAAGTCTATTATGGCAACCCCAAAGTTGAAGAATGCTGTTCCATCGGCGTTCCCGATGCGAAACGTGGAGAGAACGTGAAACTCTTTGTGGTTCTCAAGCATGGTCAGACGGCTACAGCCGAGGAAATGATCGAATACGGCAAGGCTCATCTGGCTGCCTACAAGCTGCCGACAGAAGTTGAATTCCGCAATGAGTTGCCCAAGACTACTGTTGGCAAAATATTGCGCAAGGAATTGCGTGCCGAAGAATTGAAAAAAAGAAAAGCTAAATGAATAATAGATGCGGCTGGCGATGTAGCTTCTACGCATCTATGTAAGAAAGAAGAAAATGATGGGTTACAAAAACATTCTTTTTAACGTTGAAGAAGAAATCGCGACTATTACATTTAACAGGCCTAAAGTTTTAAATGCCATGAATTCCGAGGTGCTGACCGAAATTCTTGACGTGGCGATGACTTGTGAGAAAGATGATAAAATCAAAGCGCTGATTTTGACCGGCGCGGGCGACAAGGCTTTTGTGGCTGGCGCCGATATCTCGCAGATGCAAAACAGCACAACGGTGGAAATACAGCAATTGATGGAATTGGGGCATCGTACTTTACGGCTTATTGAAACCATGCCGAAACCGTCTATTGCTGCCGTCAATGGATTCGCTTTAGGCGGCGGACGGGGAAATAGCGCTGGCCTGCGATATCAGATTCGCATCGGAGAAAGCGGTTTTCGGACAGCCGGAAATTTTAATCGGCGTTATTCCCGGTTGGGGGGGCACATAGCGCTTGCCCAGGTTAGTCGGCATGGGGATAGCCAAAGAAATGATTTTAAACGGAGTTCAGATTAACGCCCAGCGAGCCTATGAAATAGGGCTGGTAAATAAAGTATTTCCATCGGATAGTCTTCTGGAAGAGACCAGAAAATTAGCTTTGAAGCTGGTCAAACTTCCGCCTTTCGCCCTGAAGATGGCCAAAAACGCGATGAATTACGGATTTGATTTACCGTTCGATAACGCCAACAAATTGGAAATAAGCTGTATTGCCCAATGTTTCAGCACGCAGGATCAAAAAGAAAGTATGAAGACGTTTCTGGAAAAAAGAAAACCAACATTTACAGGAAAATAAGCGTTCGATTTTATTGTTCAACGTTCAAGATTCTAAGTTCTAAAATAAAAGATATTGTTCCGAATATAACGTAGAACATAGAACATTGAACATTGAGCGTAGAGCTTTGAATATTTCTTGAAGGAGTTGTTATGGATACGGAATTTATAGAACAGCTGATTATTAAAAATGATAAAAAAATAATTTTCTTCATTATGGATGGTCTGGGAGGCCTGCCTCAGGAAGCTGGCGGGAAAACGGAGCTGGAATTGGCTTCCACTCCGAATCTTATAGTTTAGCCGTCAAAGGAACATGCCTGCTCGATCCTGTCGGTTACGGCATTACACCCGGCAGCGGACCGGCGCATTTCGCTCTTTTCGGTTATGACCCCATAAAATATAATGTTGGACGTGGATTGCTTTCCGTGGCCGGTCTCGGATTCCCGATGAAGCCCGGAGATTTGTTTATGGCGCCAACTTTGCCACGCTGGATAAAAACGGACTGAATTCGGACCGCGCGCCGGACGCCTGGCCACTGAAAAGAATGAAGCTCTCTGCAAAAACTTCAGAAATCGATTAAGCTGGAATCGGCTAAGGAGGTATTTTTCTGCACGGAAAAAGAACACCGAGCTTTGGTGGTTTTAAGGGGCGGCGATTTTTCGGAGCAGATTTCCAAAACAGACCCTCAGAAAACCGGGAAACCGCCAATTGACGCACAAGGTCTGGTTCCAGAAGCCGATACGACAGCCGAAACAATACGTGAGCTTTCTGAAAAAGTTATAAAAGCGCTTGCCGCCGAGGAGCAGGCCAATCGTCTGCTTTTGCGGGTTATGCCCAGTATAGAATTTTCCCCGACATGTCTGACCGTTTCGGCCTTAAATCGCTGGCCATTGCCACTTATCCTATGTACAAGGGCATTGCCCGGCTCGTTGGTATGAACATTGTGGACGATTTATCCTCTGTTGAAGAAGAAATCGCGCTCAAAGCGACTATGATAAATATGATTTTTTCTACATTCATATCAAGGCCACGGATTCCCGCGGCGAAGACGGTAATTTTGCCGAAAAAGTCAAGGTTATCGAAAAAATTGATTTATTGATTCCGGAAATCCGCTCTTTAAATCCCGACGTTTTGGTAGTTACCGGCGATCATTCCACTCCGGCTCTGATGGCTGGACACAGCTGGCATCCATTGCCCTGGTCATAGGAAAACATCCGCCCGACACCGCTGTAAATTTCGGCGAAAGAGCCTGCATTAGGGCGGGCTGGGACGGATGCCGATGAAATATCTGATGGGCGTCGCTCTGGCGCACGCTGGAAGACTGGAAAAATACGGCGCCTAATTATTTCTAAAATAAAGTCCGGCTTGATTAAATTAGATTCTGAAAATCCTGACTCAGATAATTTGCGCCCGGAAAAATTGGGTACAAATAAAAAAGGGGTGAATTATTTCACCCCTTTTCTGTCTGGATAAAATTAAATTAAACGCTTTCCAATATCATGGACATGCCCTGTCCGCCCCATGCAAAGCGAAGCAAGGCCTCGTTTCAACTTTTTCTTTTTCATCTGCATGGCCAGCGTATAGGTAATGCGGGCTCCGGAACAGCCGATGGGATGACCAATGGAAACCGCGCGCCATTGAGATTGCATTTTTCTCCGTCAACATCCAGTTCTTTCATACAGGCCAGCGCCTGCGCGGCGAAGGCTTCATTGATTTCAAAAATATCAATATCCTTTACGGTCAAATTCAGTTTCTTGAAAAGTTTCGTGTCGCCGGTATAGGTCCGAGCCCCATATACGCGGATCAACTCCGCCGCTGGCAAAACCGCTTATTTTGACCATTGGTTGAAGTTTGAGCTCTTTGGCTTTTTCGGCGCTCATGACGACCACCGCCGCCGCACCGTCATTGATGCCGGAAGCATTGCCTGCCGTTACCGTGCCGTCTTTCTTGAAAACTGTAGCCAGCTTGCCCATCTTCTCCAGCGAAGTATCCATGGGACGTTCATCAACTTTAAATACCTTGGGGTCGCCTTTTTTCTGAGGAATGACTACAGGCACTATCTCGTCAGCTACCGCACCGGATGCGTTTGCCGCCCGCGCTCTCTGATGGCTTCTTAAAGAAATTCGTCCTGTTGCCGGCGGGATATTTTGTAAAGAGTGGCTATGTTTTCCGCGGTAATGCCCATGTGATAACCGTTGAAAATTTCATAAGAGGCCGTCATAAACCATCAAATCGGTGATCGAGAAAGGGCATGCTCATGCGGTATCCCCAGCGGGCCTGAGGAACAGCGAAGGGAGCGTCGCTCATCACTTCCATTCCGCCGGCGACGATGATTTCAGCGTTGCCGGATTGAATGGCCTGCGTCGCCAGCGGATTGCTTTCATTCCGGAGGCGCATACTTTATTCACAGTATAGGCGTTGGTTTCTTCCGGCATGCCGGCGTAGATACAGGCCTGCCGGGCGGAGTTTTGCCCCAGTCTCCCTGTAAAACATTGCCCATGATTACTTCATCCACGAAAACAGATTTCAGGGATTCATTATAATCGTAATATTTTTTGTTTATTTCCGTCATTTCAAAATTGCCCAAGGCATCAGGACGGCAGCTTTTAGAAAAAGCATCAATTGACGGCCTGAGTCCGGCGGTTTGAGAGCTTCCTTGATAACCAATGCTCCAATATCAACCGTTTTTACGTCTTTTACGAGCGCCGAATCCGCCTACTGCTGTTCGAGCGCCGCTAACAATTACAACCTCTTTCATTTTTAACTCCTTTCCAATATCAAAATATTTTTAAAGCCTCATTTTCTACGCTGTATGCGCGGTTCCGGGCGTTGCTTACGAGATAATAAAACCCGCTAAATTTGAAGTTCACTTAACATAATTTTTCCCGAAATGCATCAAGCAGGTTTGCGGGCGATAAGCCACATGTTGTCGCTGATAAGAAGGCGATCCCAAAAGTTAAATCGGACAATCTCGAATCCTACATCTTCGATAATTTTGGTGAGGGTTTTCGCCGGTCCAGTAATTGACATGGTCGGGATAACGGAAACCGCACCATTTTTTTCCCGTAACCATGCGATTAAGACAACCGTAATTAGGCACTTTTATAATAAGAGGAGCGCCCGGCCGCAATATCCGCAGAATTTTCTGAAGAACCTCATGGGGTGCCGATTCATGTTCTAAGTAGGCCGACATAATTGCCGCGACAAAGAAATTATTTTCAAAAATATCCAATCCCAGAAGGGCATTGCCACAAAAAACGTGCCCCCCCCGGGATTCGGCGATTTTCTGAGCCCTGCCGGAAAGCTCTTTTGATACCTCGATGCCGGAGGGAATATATTTTTTATCCAAGCGGGCCATTACCTCTCCGCATTCCTCTACGTCAATTACCGGCCCTTCGGGAAAGTATTGTTTGGCTAAATCTATCAGCTTTTCCCGGCGGATAAGCCCGTCTTTGTAACGTTCGATAACCCGCACGCCCCGCCGTAAGGCTGATTCGTTTTTATTTTTTTCTTCGACAACCTGACGCGATGTCTTTTCCCAAGCGTAAGCTTCTTCAAGTTCTTCATAGGTAAGAGGATTTTCCAGATAAACTAATTTACATCGGGCGCACATTTTTATGATCCATTCATCCTTGGAATAAACGGAAGGTTTGACTTTCGCGTTATCAGTGCCGCATAAAGGACATAACCTGTGGATGCCTTTGCCGGTATTTATGGGATTTGCTTGTTGATCCATCATTTCTCTTTTTACAATTTATATTGAAAAATGAGCTAATAAGTTTGGAGAAACTCTTACATATCTAATCATTGGTTTCAACCTTTTTTCTTATTTTTTATTTTGGAAGATTTTCTTGTTAAATATTCCCTCCAGCTGATTGATGTTTGCCGGGGAATAAGTTATTTTTACTTGCCTGTGCTGTTTTTTTACCCTATAATCCTACCGCCATTATTAAGTGACAACGAAAACGTGTTACCAACTAAATGCTAGGATAACTTAAGAACTTTTAAAAGGAGGGAAAAATGAAAAAAATAATTTTCGTCGTTTTTATGGTTTTATTGTGCAGTTCCTTTGTTTCTTACGCGGCTGAGTTAAAAGTGGGTGACAAATTAG
The DNA here is from genome assembly GCA_963769315.1 of Candidatus Omnitrophota bacterium. Classification (GTDB taxonomy): domain Bacteria; phylum Omnitrophota; class Gorgyraeia; order Zapsychrales; family Fredricksoniimonadaceae; genus JABDGZ01. The sequence goes on along the minus strand of CAVYLG010000004.1, from coordinate 423,060 downwards.
GTGACTTCAAATTGAAGGCTGCGCTTGATGATAAGGAATATAGCCTCAGCTCACCGGAATTTGCAGGAAGAGTTGTTTATATCGTATATGCCAGTACGAGTTCAGCGGATGATAATGATCATGTAACTGATGCACTGAATGCCGACAAGGATGTCATGCGTCTGAAAAGTGAAAATAAGTACGTTGGATTGGGTATAGGAAACCAGAAGGACAGTCCGGTGCCTAATTTCATTATTCATATGGTAGCCAAGAAAAAGCAGAAGAGCAGCGGCGCCATCATTCTGCTTGATCCGGATTTTACAATCGGCAATGTCCTGGGCGGGTCTCCGCACAAAATTGCTATATCAGTCCTTGTTGATAAGGATAGAGTTGTTCGTTACATTTATTCCGGTAAAACCCCGGCGGAAAATATTCCTAAAATTATCGACTTAATAAAGAAATATTCTGAAGTAAATAAATTGCATGTGATTTAGCAATTATCCCCCTCGATTTCCCAAACAGGAATCGAGGGGGATAATTTTTCAATGTTTGTTTTGAGGTTGATGACAATCATTTGAGGTGAAGCCGCTCATGGCCAGTATTATAGATGGAAATAAAATAGCGCAGGATATTCGTAATGAAGTGCGCCTCAGCGCTACTGAACTTAAGGAACAAAAGGGGATTATACCCGGCCTAGCCGTTGTGCTCGTCGGCGAAGACCCTGCGTCGCAGGTTTATGTGGGAAGAAAAGCCAAGGCTTGCGCGGAAGTCGGTTTTCTCTCCCGCGAATATAGACTTCCCGCCGAAACAGACGAAGAAAAACTTTTGAAGATTATTAAAAAATTAAATGACGATAAGCTTATTCATGGGATTTTAGTACAGCTTCCCCTACCCAAACATATTTCCACTGAAAAAATAATTGCCGCCATTGATCCGCGCAAAGATGTGGATGGTTTTCATCCTTATAATGTGGGCGGCCTTGTGACGGGCACGCCGCTGTTTGTTTCCTGCACGCCTCGCGGTATTATGGAATTGCTGGCCCGCTCCGGGATTGAACTTGCCGGAAAAGAAGCGGTGGTTGTCGGGCGCAGTAATATTGTCGGCAAACCGATAGCGTTTCTGCTTCTGGCGCAAAACGCTACCGTGACGATGTGCCATTCCAAAACAAAAGATTTAGGCGCGGTGACCTCAAGGGCCGACGTGCTGATTGCCGCCATCGGCAAACCTCAAATGATCAAAGCGAATATGGTGAAAGAAGGAGCCGTCGTGATTGATGTGGGCGTTAATCGTCTGGAAAACGGCAAGCTGGCCGGCGATGTCGCTTTTGATGAAGTCGCCGCCAAAGCATCATTTATCACACCGGTACCCGGCGGCGTGGGTCCGATGACGATCGCCATGCTGATGAAAAACACGCTCGATGCCGCTAGAATGACTGTATGAAGAAAGTTACTACTATTTTACCAGAACAATTTGCTGATAAGATGAGTTGTTTTTAATTGATTGGGATGAAAAGGGTGTTTTTCAATGGTGAAACAGTTGCCAAGAGGTCATCAATGAAAACCAGCATCATTATTTGTTTCTATGAACGACTGGATTATCTGAAATGCTGCCTTGATTCACTTAAAAATTACTGAAATGATTTTAATGAAATTGTTATTGCAGACGATGGTTCCACGCAATCGTTGTCAATGAAGTAAAAAAAGATTATTGATGATTATTCTTTTCCCATTATTCATGCTTGGCATTCCAGGGAAGGCGCCCGCCGCGCCGCCTACCGGAATAATGGCATACGGCATGGACGGGTGATTATCTTATTTTTCTCGATGCCGATTTTGCCGTTTTACCAGGCGCTATAAAAAGTCACGTAGAAGCGGCAAAACCCGGTTGGTTTGCCGCGGGCGCTGCAAATATTCAACCAAAGAACAGGCCAGACGGATATTTTCCGAAGAGATGTCTCCTGCTTTGTTGGGACAAATTTATTCTGAATTGCCGGAAAAGCCGATTTTGAAAGAACATAATGAATTCGTCCGTTATGGATTTCTGCGGAAGTTACGGCTGGCTTCGCCTAGGAAGCAAACCTTCGGTGGGCATTATTCCATATTCAAAAAAGATATGAAGTCGGTCAATGGATATGATGAAAATTATGTTGGTTGGGGTGGTGAGGATCAGGATATTGCCATGCGGCTGGTGATGGCGGGATTTGGGCACGTCGGTTATTAAGAGAGCCCGCATTTTACATCTCTGGCATCCGAAGGATATCGGTAACAAACACTGGAAAGAAGGGCAAATGTGGAATATTTTTCAGAAAAAAGATCCCTGCTTTTTGTAATAATGGATTAATAAAAAAAGAAAAGTAAGTCGAATCATATTAAATTTATATTAGGAATATATTATGACTTTCCACGAACGAATCCAGAAAACAATCAAACATTATAGTCGCTATAATAGAAATTATTTTCGAAATAAATTCTATGATAATGCATTTAGAAAATTCGTTGAAGAAAAATTGACCTTCGCATTATGTGTAAAAATTATCCCGGATTAAAAGAGCTTTATGATCTGAAAAGCTCAATATATAGGACTGAAATCCTGCCATTTTATCAAGATTACGTAAAAAACGTATCTAACCCTATAATGGCACTTTCGCTTGAACTATCTGTTTTCCTGCTATTACTATGCGATTTTATTAAACCTAAAAATATTTTAGATTTTGGTTCGGGATTCAGTTCTTTTATATTTCGTTATTATGCTGCTCATTATGTAAATAATCAATCAACAATTATATGGTCTTTAGATGATTCACAGGAATGGCTCGATAAAACTAGTGAATTCTTGATAGCTCAAGGTATGAACTAAAGATAATCTTTTTATGTATGATTCTATAAAACAGAAGCAAAATATTTCCTTTGATCTCATTCTGTATGATTTGGACCTTTTGACGCGCGCATGGAAAATCTCGAACTAGCTTTAGGTTTACTTTCTCATAAGGGATCTATAATTCTTGACGACATGCATGGAGCTGATTACGCATTTTTTGTGTTTAATTCATTGAGAAAATGTGGTTTTGAGAATTATTCTGTACGCCATTATACGATTGATAGTTATGGGAGATATTCATTCATTGCAAAGCATAAATAATTCAAAGGAGTGATCTACTTCAATCGCCCATTTATATTTACCAAGTATATTGCGAATCAAACATTTTTGTAAGAATGCTATATTTTTATAATTGATCTCCGTCCCTTTGGGTATGGACATACGCGGGGTCCGTTGTCCCCGACGAGCGCCGTCACCGCCCCTGCCACCGAAAGCATTATTATCACCATCTTTTCTAAATGGTTTTCTTTCTGTCGGACGTTTTTTAGCAAATTTTCTTTCCATGATTTATTACTCCTCCCAAGCTATATCTTCCGGTGATACCACGGTATCCTGCTCACCGGCATCTTTGGCCGCGGGCTCACTGCTCACGGTCCCTTCCGTTTTAACCGGGCCGCCTAAAAACTGGATGCGCTCGGCCCGTACATCAATGGTGCTGCGTTTCTGTCCATCCCCCGTTTCCCAGGAACGGCTTTGCAAGATACCCTCAACAAAGACCGCCCGGCCTTTTTGCAAATACTGATTACAAATTTCCGCCTGCTTATCCCAGGCTGTCACGGTGATAAAACAAGTATCTTCTTTTAATTCACCGGTGCGATCCTTAAATTTACGATTAACGGCAATACGTAAATTGGTCACTGCTGTGCCATTGGGAGTATAGCGCAATTCCGGGTCTTTGGTTAAATTTCCGATCAACAAAACTTTATTTAAACTTGCCATAATACCTCCATTTGCTCTGATAACAAGACTTACTGGGAAACCTTTTGGGTGTCTACTTTAACGGTCAAAAAGCGTAGTATTTGTTCGTTAATGCGCAAAATACCCTGCAATTTGGGGATGCTGGAACTTTGGGCTTCAAGGTTCAACAGATAATACGTGCCTTCCACGATTTTCTGAATAGGGAAGCTCATCTTATGACGGTCCAACCACAATTGGCTGTTGACTAGCTTGACCTCGGTTTTAGCCAGGGAATCCGCCACCTGCTTGGCGATCTCGTCCTTGGTACTTTGCGGCGCGTGCGCGTCGACAATATAAACTAATTCATACCTGTTCATTATGTTCCCTTCCTTTTATTATAAATGTTCATTGCTACTTGCGCACCTTCGGTCACCCAGCATATGACGCAGTCTAGTGCATGATTAATAAAATCCGGCAAGGCCTTTATCTGTGCCGGAGTGAAATTCGATAAAACATAATCTACCGTATCCGCCGCAGAAGCGCCGATTCCTAAGCGCAACCTGGCGAACTGATTTGAGCCTAAATCCTTGATGATAGAATCTAATCCATTATGGCCTCCGGAACTGCCCGAGGGCCGCAGGCGTAATTTCTCAAAAGGAAGGGACAAATCATCACATACGACCAGAATATCTTCCAGGGCTATACCCTGCCTGTCCACCAGCTTCTTGACAGACAACCCGGAATTATTCATAAAAGTCATCGGCATCAACAAAGAGCATTCAATATCTTTGATAACTGCCTTCGAAAACATTCCGTGATTACTCGCGGAAATATGTCCTTTGGCCTTTAGTTGTTTCCCTAGGGTTTCGAGGACTAAAAAACCTAAATTATGACGGTTCCATCTATATTGCGGCCCGGGATTCCCAAGGCCTACGATCAATTTTGCCATAGCTCCTTAAGGTTGGCAGAAGAACGTTATTTCTTCACTTCGTCCTTCTTGGCGCCTTCGGTCTTTTTAGCAGCACCGGCAGCTTGGCCCGCAGTTTTTCCTGCGGCAGCATCGGCCCCTTCTTCCTTCTTCTTTTCTTTCAAAACCTCAGGCTCAGAACCTGCGGCCGCGACTTCACCTTCTGCGGCAGGAGCAGCTACCTCTTCGCGCATGGAACCCGCGACCGTAATAACCACGGATTCCGGATCATGCTTGGTACGCACTCCCGGGGGAAATACCAAATCCTTGACGTGGATGGAATCATGCACTCCCAAATTTGTGACATCCGCTTCTAAATGGTGAGGTATGTTTGTCGGCAAACAGATAATATCCAATTCCCACATCAAATGTTCCAGGGTTCCTCCGTCGCGCTTAACACCCACTGCTTCGCCTTTGGAGAGGACTTTGACTTTAATTTCGATTTCTTTATCGAGAGAAATGCGGTTAAAATCGATATGAATGACTTCGTCGGTGACCGGATGGAACTGAACTTCTTTGATGATGGCCGGAAAATCCGAGATCTTCTTGCCCCCATCAACCAAATTAAGATGGTAAATCAAACTTTGGCCGGCATACTGGCGATAGATACGATCATACGACTTGCGATCGGCCTGGATGGTCGTTGGCTTAGACCCTCCCCCGTAAATGATCCCGGGGATCAAATTCGAACGGCGAACCTGACGGGCCCTAGCAGATCCCATATTTTTTCTGATTTGAACGTCAAAATTAATTTGTTCCATAATATTTCCTCAATTCCGGTTGTTATCCTTCGACTTGCCTTTGAGCTCGCTTGGGATGACCCTTGGGGTCAATTCCTGATTTCTTCAAATAAACTGCTGATTGACTCCGCGTTATGGGTGCGGGCAATGGCCTCGGCTAAAAGCGGGGCAATCGACAATTGTTTTATTTTAGGGTTTTGAATCCCGTCTTTAAAAGGAATGCTGTTGGTGATGACCACTCCGAGCAATTCCTTGCAATTAGCAATCCTCTCCTTGGCCGGACCGGAAAGCACTCCATGGCTGGCTGCCGCGTAAATGCCTTTGGCTCCATAGCTCTTAAGGGCGGTGACCGCATCGATCAAAGAACCCGCCGTGGCAATGATATCATCCACCATCACCACGTTCTTGTCTTTAACTTCACCTAAAATATGCATGACCTCGGTTTTCTCCGGAGACATGCGTCTTTTATCAACGATGGCCAAGCCCGCATTTAAACGCTTGGCATAAGCCCGGGCCATTTTAATACCCCCCACATCAGGAGAAACGATCACCAAATCCCCGATCTGCCGTTCCTTAAAAAACTCAGACAAGACATTGATGGCATACAAATGGTCCACCGGGATATCAAAAAAACCCTGAAGCTGGCTGGCATGCAAATCCATCGTCAAGACACGGTTGGCACCGGCCGCGACGATCAAATTAGCCACCAGCTTAGCGGTAATCGGCACCCTCGGCTGATCCTTACGGTCCTGACGCGCGTAGCCGTAATACGGAATAACCGCCGTGATCCGGTCCGCAGAAGCGCGGCGCACAGCGTCAATCAAAATCAACAGTTCCATCAAACTGTCATTGACTGGCGGACAAGTCGGCTGGACGATAAAAACGTCCTTCCCACGGATATTTTCCCTGATATGCACGCGGATTTCACCTTCGCTAAAACGGCCGACAAAGACTTCGGTCTGATTGATCCCGAGCTTCTGACAAATCTCTGCCGTCAGAGAAGGGTTGGCATTCCCACCTAAGACCGATAATTTATTCATGTTTCCCCCAGTTTAACCTATGGTCCGCCAATGTTATCACCGGCGAGCTCTCGCCTTTAGCGGACAAATTCAATGACGTGTCTACCGCAGAAAGCGGTCAGACCTTACCGGCTTTTTATGACCCGTGCCGGAACTCCGACAGCCACCATACCGGCCGGAATATTTTTCCCCTTGGACAAAACCGAACCGGCACCGACGATTGCCCTGGCACCGATCTTGTTAGGAGCCACTAAAATCGCATCTGAACCTATAAATGCCTGCGGCCCGATAACGGTCTTATTTTTATTCACGCCGTCAAAATTAGCCGTCACAACACCGGCGCCGATATTAGCCCCTTGCCCTACCCGGGCATCTCCTAAAAACGAGAAATGTTTTTGAAAGACCCCACGCCCCACGGACGTTCGTGAAACCTCCGCAAAATTACCTATTTCCACACCGTCGCTGATACGGGTCCCGTGACGCAAATGCGCCATAGGGCCTATGCTGCAATTTTTCCCGATACGGACATCCGTATGGATAACAGTCATAGGATATATGACCGTGTCCCTGCCAATCACCGCGCCAGGCTCGATAAAAGTTGTCAAAGGATCAACGATCGTCACCCCTGACAACATATGCTTGCTTAAAATCCTGCGCCGGATAATAGCCTGAGCCTGAGCCAAATCCTCCCTGGTGTTAATCCCCAAAGCCACTGATTCATCCCGGGTCGTGAAGCTCCCGACATTTTTACCGTGAGACAACAACAATTCAACGACATCCGTCAAATAAAATTCCTTTTTCCCGGCGTTGAGCTTGACTCTTTTTAAAATTTTAAATAAATCCCTCGAATTAAAACAATAGACCCCTACATTAATTTCTTTAATTTTATGTTGCGCCGGGGAGGCATCTTTCTCTTCGCAAATAGCCTGGATACGGCCTTGGGCGTCCCGCACGATACGTCCATAACCTCGAGGGTCATCAATATTTGCCGTCAATACCGTGGCAGAAGCCCGCAAACGATAATGCTGTTTTAATAACGCGGCCACGATGTTTTTAGACAGTAAAGGGGTATCTCCGCAAAGGACCAAAACCGTTCCCTGATGACTCTTCAAGTAAGAAGCACAACGATTAACCGCATCCGCTGTACCGAGCAACCGGTCCTGTTGGACAAATTCAACGCCATCGCCGATAGCATCCCTGACTTGTTTCGATCCATGTCCAACCACCACATACGTTTTCAAAGAACGTAAGCTTTTTGTAATATCCAAAACGTAATCGAGCACCGGCTTGCCGCAAATTTTGTGCAGCACTTTAGGGATCCCGGACTTCATCCGTGTGCCCTTGCCTGCCGCCAAAATAATTGCTTTGAAATTAGTCACGTCGCCGTCACCCCAAAAACATCAAAAAATTCTTTTCCCATGCCCTTTTAGGTTCTCGTCCTTCTTATTTTTTAAATTGCCCAGTCAGGACTCGAACCTGAACAACGAGATCCAAATTCTCGGGTGCTACCATTACACCACCGGGCAGTAAAACTACAATGTACTGACCACAAACGCCTGCGTGTAACGCCTGTCAAATTGCGCCCGGAGGCTCAAAGCGTGCTTTTGTGACTCGGCCAAGGCAAAAAGCGACGGGCCGCTGCCGGAAAAACAGACACCCGTGGCTCCAGCGTCGAGAAATCTTTTCTTCAAAAAAACAAAATCAGGCCTTAGCGACAAAATAGCAGGTTCTAAATCGTTAGACAAAGCCCCTGCCAGTCGCCCCAAATCCCCTTTTCTTAAAAAGGGAAGCAGAATATTAACATTATCTTTTTTATTTGTCAAACTTAATTTAAGACGTGCAAATACCTTTTTGGTATATATTTTAACTCTAGGCGTGACAAGCAGATGCCATAATTTTGTCTTAATATCCAATGGCTTAATAATCTCTCCCCGTCCCGTACCCAACGCATAAGAAATATCATATAGAAAGAAAGCCACATCACTGCCTAACCGAAAAGCATAATCTGCTAATTCTTGGAGGCCTAACCCCAGACGCCACAAACGGTTTAATCCTAACAAGACAGCGGCCGCATTGCTTGAACCTCCGGCCAAACCGGCAGCTACAGGTATATTTTTTATAATATCTATATCTAAACCTTCTGTAATAGAAAAATCCTGACGCAAAATCACCGCAGCTTTAAAAACAAGATTACCGGGGCCTCGGGGTACATGGGGATGGGCGCAACGTATATTTATTTTATTGGTTTTATTGCGGGTCAGGATGATTTGGTCGGCCAGGCTGATGCGCTCAAAAATGGTCTTAAGCTCATGAAAACCGTCAGGTCGCTTGCCCAAAACATCAAGTGCAAGATTTAATTTAGCCGGTGAGTAGACTGTGAGGCGATCCATTTCTCTAATTCTTTAATTTTCTGTTGTACTGAAATTTGGTGAGGGGCAAGATCTAACGACTTACGCCAATATTTACAGGCCAGTGTGTATTCCTTTAAAGCCTTATAAACATCACCAATATGGTCATAAAGAATCTCATCTTCAATAAACGTCTGTGCTTTTTGTAAAGCTGCCAAGCTTTCAGCATACATTCCCTTTTTATAGAGCGCCCATCCCAAACTATCATAATAAGCGCCATTGGCCGGATCGATCTCAATAGCTTTGCGGATCATCGTAATGGCTTCATCTAAATGAACGCCGTCCTGAGCATACATATACCCCAAGGAATTAAGCGCCTCACTATACCCCGGCTCAATTTGCAATACTTTGCGAAACGCTTCTATGGCCTTGGAATGGTCATTGTTATCCGCGTAAACCGATCCCAATAAAAAAAGAACAGAGGTGTTGGCAGGATCAAGACGCAGGGTTTTCAAAAATTGCTCAATAGCCTTAGCGTACTTCCCCTCGGAATAGTAAAGCTGCCCTAAATACATATACACGTCTGTATTGGCCGGATCATCTTGGACCGCGAGTTTGAGGATAATTTCATATTCCGAGGCTGCCAAATCGAATTTATGTTCTGAAGAATAAATGAGGGCCAGCAAATAATGCGCTTGAGGATCCCGGGGGGAAATATGTGTCACTTTTTTTAACTGGGCAGTGGCTTGGCTGACCTGGTCCAGACGCAAATAATAAGCCCCCAGTCTTAACCTGGGGGCAGGTTCCATACCGTTAAATTTTACGGATTTTTGATATTCGCTGATGGCTTGGGCGCTTTCACCGTCTAAATCATCACAAACGGCCATGATATAATGCGCCAGCCCTTTGGCTTTTGCATCTAAAGATAATGCCGAGGCATAGCAAGGGCTTACCGCCGCCAACAATGAGGATAATAATATGATCCTCAGTGAAAATCCGCCCCAGCTAAGGCTCCGGTGAGATTTCTCTGAAGCTTTAGCAAAGGAGAATAGGCGTTGCCCGGAAAGCATACGACCCCCCCCAATTAACGAGTGGCTCTCTTTTTGAGGTGGCGTAATGCTTTGCGTAACTTTTTACGCTTGTGGGTCCGGATCTTGATTAATTTTCTTTTTCTACCGCAGGGCATATTCTTCTTTCCTTGGATTAGGTCTAGAAACGCCATTAACGGCGTCTCTACGATTTAAATCTTGCTTCTCTACCTTAATATATCAACTTATTAAGCGAATATTCAATAATTCCTTCGGCGCCTGCTTCCTTGAGGGCCGGAATGATCTTACGTACAGTACCTTCGTCAATAACTGTTTCCAAAGCCACCCAATGATCATTAACCAGTGGCGAAATGGTAGGATTGCGCAGGGCCGTGACTGTCTTTAACACCTTATCCAAATTCATACGCTGTACATTCATCTTAAGGCCCACCATGTTTTTGGCCTGCAACGCGCCTTGTAACAGCAGGATGATTTGATCCATTTTCATCTTTTTCCAGGGATCTTTAAGGGCATTTTTATTGGCAATAAACTGTGTCGTGGACTCGCACAAAGTGTCGACGATACGCAGCTTATTGGCACGCAAGGAGGAGCCGGTTTCGGTCAACTCAACGATAGCATCAACGAGCCCCGTGGAGACCTTGGCTTCGGTAGCTCCCCAGGAAAATTCCACGTCAGCCTTGACTTTGTGTTTGGCCAAATATTTTTTGGTAACATTGACAACTTCGGTGGCGATTTTCTTGCCACGCAGATCTTTAACTGAATTAATGGAAGAAGCCTCGGGCACCGCCAAGACCCAACGGACCTTATTGCTGGTTTGTTTGGCATACAAGAGCTCGGACAAGGATGTGACCCGGGAAGAATTTTCTTCGATCCAGTCGGCTCCCGTGATGCCGCAATCCAGGGTCTGGTCCTCGACATACCGGGACATTTCCTGGGCGCGCAAAAGCACCGGAGAAATCTCCTCGTCGTCAATTTGGGGGAAATAGGAACGGGTTGACACCGTTACCTTAAAACCCGCCTTCTCAAACAAGGCGATGGTGGCGTCCTGCAAGCTGCCTTTGGGCAATCCTAATTTTAGCTTTTTCATAGCCGTTGATTATATCCTCCACTTATAAATATGTAAAGTTATTTAAGAATCAATTTTTTTATTTAATGTCATTCCCGAAAGCTTCTGTCGGGAATCCAGAAATTGCGCAAATCCTGGATCCCCGACTAAAACATTCAGGGATGATATTCGGACTTATAACTTATGTCTCTATCTCTCCATAAGTGATGTCCTCATATCAGTTATTTTATTGTCAAATTACTGCGACTCCGCTATAATGGCACGATTTTTGCAATCATCAACCATATGAGGTGATTATGCTTGAAATTTTGCGCAAAAAGGGCGTGAATAAAACCATCCTTTGGATCATCGCCGTTATCGTTATCCTCTCCTTCGGGGTTTTCGGCACCGCATACCGCTTGGACAATACCGTCAACAGCGCCGGTACCTTCTACGGCCACCATGTCAGCATCAAAGATTTCCAGCAAGCCTATAATGACGCCCGTGATCAGGCTATCAGAACGTATGGCGATGAATTTTTTAAGAACGCCAACAAGATTGATTTGGAACAAGAAGCTTGGGACCGTTTGATTTTGCTAAAAGAAGCCCAAAAACGGGATATCAATGCCAGCGACCAGGAAGTCGTGGCCTACATAGCTACGTTGCCTTTTTTCCAAAGAGGCGGACAATTTGACCAAACGCTTTATGAAGAAATCGTACAAAACCCCAGTGCATTCGACCGTTCCACCCACGACTTTGAAGAAGGCATACGTAAGCAGTTGATCATTAAAAAGCTAATCGATCATGTGGCCCCTGAAGTGGCATTAAGCGATGCCGAATTAAAAAAAATATATCAGAAACGCAATGAAAAAATAACCTTGGAATATGTATTGTTTAACGCCTCGGATTATGGCAAGAACGCTACGGCCACCGATAACGAGATTAATACGTTCTACGAGCAACACCAAGAACAGTTCCGCCAGCCTCCTTCCATTGTCCTTAATTATGTGCAGACCAAAGATAAGGCCCTTGCCGATACCCTTTCCAAAGAACTGACACCCGGTTCTGATTTTGCCGCTGTTGCCAAACAATTAAAACTCGAGGTCAAAACCTCGAGCGCCTTTACCCAGGAGCAGCCCATCTTGACCTTTGCTTCCAATCCGGATAACATTCAGAAATTTTTTGCGATGAGACCAGGGGAATATTCCCCCCCCTTGGAAGCCCCGGATGGTTGGCAAATCGTACAGCTTAAGAAAAAGAACAGTTCTACCTTCCCTGAGTTGCGGGATATCAAGGACAAGGTCAAGAATGCTCTCTTGATGGAAAAGGGATTTGCCTTGGCCAAACCGCAAGCTGATAAAGCTCTCAAAGATCTGACCGTTGCCCTAAAGACCAAAGATTTCAAGACTGCAGCGACGGGCCTCGGACTGAAGGTCGAAGAAACCCCCTCTTTTGGCCGCAAAGAATATATTGCCAATGTGGGATTAATCCAGGAGTTCCAACAGGAAGCTGACGAGCTTAACACCGATAAAAGATTAAGCGAAGTCATATCCACATCTCAAGGGCCGGCTATCATTTATCTGGAAAAAATGGAAAAACCCGAAGACGGACAGTTTGAATCAGATAAAGAGAATTTTAGGGAAATGATCAGCGCCGAGCGACGCAATCAAATCCTCATTGCCTTCATGAGCCAACTGCGCGCCAAAGCAGATGTCCACAGCAAAATCAAACACCAATAGCTATGCAGGATTGTCATTATGACCTGTCATTGTGAGAAGCCCACTTCCGGCATTCTGCAAGAATGCAGCTGGGGACGTAGCAATCTCTTAAATCTGCCGGATATCCCCACTTAAGTAGTTGGGTCAATACCCAAAAATTGTTTAATATTATTTAAAGGCTGGATATTGATGATTACCGGCACAAATCCGGGTGCATCTTTCAACCGCTGAAGTTGGGCAGGGTCAAGATGGAAATTAATTGCACCTCCATTACTCTGTGTATGTAAATTCATATTAGCAGAGGTTAAATCAATACCCCCTCTGTTCGTATTCCTTTGTCTCATTGAAATTCCCAAGTTGGTGGCCATTGCCATGTTCGGAGGGACCTTAAGGCGTCCTGATATTTTAACGTATGCCAAAGTTAAACGGGTAGGATACCTTCTTCCTTCATCATCCAAAAAGCGAATCTTTAATCCATCTGTAACTTGTATGCGAAAATGATGGCCTTCACTCCCTTCCAATTCATAATCCCTATTTAAATCATCCTCATGCTTATTGCCCTTGGTTTCTGAAACCCTGAATTTTTCCTTCCCCTCCTTTAATTGAAACGATTCTACTTGTCCTGTTTGATCAAAACCAAGAACACCAAAAATTTGTCTCCATGTATCAGTATCGTAAATGCCAGGAATAAGGACATTGACATTTTTGATTTTCCCTAAGAAATTGCTCTGCATTATACTTACATTATGAAAATTAAAATCTTTAGCTGGCCTTATACCAGCTATCATCGATACTGTATCTTTTTGCAATAACTGATAATGCATCCATAACATATCCGGATTAGTGGTTTCCTCATTACTATATTTCTTCGCTCCCTGACGATAGGCATAGGACACAATCCAGTCTAATATTAATTTACCCAATCCTTGTCCTTGTTCTTTTAAATAAAGCCTGCTGACAAATAATTCATTGCCATTTATGGCAAAAGAAATTGAATCCTTGGGTTTATCGGCAGAAATAATTCGACCATTGAAATATGCTTTAAACACATTGATATCCCCTTTTGGTTTTATCCGCTCTAATTTAATAGTTCCTTGAGGTGTTATAATCAATACGTATTTCAAAATGCCATTTTGATCAAAAGCTTCTCGATATGAAACGTCCTTACTAATATCCAACACATTTACCCTCATCGCCTGATTAGCCAATGAGGGAGGTAATTCAAGAGGCGTCAGTGTCACCCAATCCTTTGACTTAGCTACCAAAACGCTAGCTCCAAATGAATCATATCTACTCTTTTCAAACTCCAATTCTTGAACATCAAATTTATTTCTTAAATATTCCACAGATTTCCTAAATTCAGTCCTGTGTTTACCGTAATCTTGTGTGTCTTCTGACAAATATCCCGCATTGATCAATAAATCAACTCCTAAATTCAATAAAATATCCAAAGCACTCCAATTAGCATCACCATATTGCGGCCAAGGTCCTATATCAACCAAACCAATTGTTTTACCTTTAGGAAGATTCAAATGTTTGAGAGACTCTGTAACTTTATCTACATCATTCAAATCCCCTTTCACTATATAAAAATTTTCTTTCGCTTGATAACCATGCGCTTGTAACAATGCCCTTGCAATAGCAATTTCCTCATCTTTATTCTCGACTAACACCACCTTTTTTGCCCCTAAAGATAGTGCAACTAAAGAAAGGACACCGGAACCAGCTCCCTGATCAATAACCGTCGCTCCTTTAAATTGATTTACATTATCCAACATAATAGCTATAACTGCCGCCATATGGCCACTGAGAGGGACATGATAAACAGCAGAAGTTGGAGGAATAAACAGTATATTTTTATGATTTTGATGATAAATATCTCCCAAAGCACTTCCATATTTCGTTGTCAGATCTCTGATGGAACCGGCTGGAAGTACAGTACTATTTCTATTTACCCAAAGTGGAATAAAGATCAAAGGACCTAAACGATAAATTTGTTGTCCCTTGGAGACTCCAAATCCATATTTTCTGTCTCCGATTTTTAAATAACGTTCAATGTCTAGAGGCGTAAATCCTAGACTTTTTCTCACTTTGTCTGCGAACTCATCCATTTGTTGTTCATCACGTAATACTAAATTCGGATGATTACCGTTTAGCATCGCCACATCCGTCTTCCCTGCCTTACTCCTATCCTCAGCCAATTGGCCGCTGCCCCTTGTTTCCACTTTGTTAGTTATCATTGTTGCAGAAGACCTCTGTGCCGTGGCCATCTTTATCCTATTATCGAAAACACTTGTTTTAGCCCACTGACTCCCATTTTGTCTTGCGACAACTAAACCAAAAGGACTATAACGTGTCATTGCTTCAATAAACTCATCCTGATATACGCTATTCGCAGTCCAGTTGTAACGAAAAAGAATGACATTCGGTTTTATCTTGCTTGCCAAATGTTCCCAAAGCGCTTTGTTACGGATATCTCCGAAGAATGCATGATAGTGAATCCGTGCTTGCCAGTTACGATCTTCGGTGATGCTGTTGAGATTAATAGGCTCTTTTAGAATTTCTCCCTGCTTGTCGATCCCAACAAGCTGGATTTCCACCCGATCTTTATAGGCACCTAATTTTTCCAGGGCTATTTGGGCTGTTTCAATAAGATCCTTTTTTTGTATTCCGATTCCAAAGGAAACAATCGTGATGGGGATTTTTTCTTGCGTCCTATTTAACTGAGAAATAATAGCGTCAAACCCTTTCTCAATGCTCACTCTTTCTTCATCCCACAAAGCAAACGGCGTCGCTGGTTCTGACACATTGAGTTCCCAGAGAGATTTTTTTAAAAAACTGGTTAGATCGTTACGTAATAAAAATGCATCTGCATAAGGCTCAAACCACTCTAATATCTCTTGTTGCGAATATTTAGATTTAAACGAATCTCCGGCTTTTGAACTTAATTCTTCCCATAATCCCGCAACGACTTTTTCTAACATCACCAAATCCTTAACATTAGCCAATTGGGTGTTGTCGCCTGTTTTTCCCTTTGTCATAGCCATATCAGTGGTCATCGCGCGGTCATTTTTCCTAAAAACGATCTGAATAGGCGAGGTTTGCATATAATCGGAAATGAATTCCAAAATACCCGCATCCATGGCCTCTTTTTGAAGGGAAACCGATCGCTGAATATCATCCCTATCGTAATTATGCAGGATAAATCCTCCCCTGCTAAGCAGACGGACCTCCTGATCAGCAATCTGGCCCATGAACTCCCAACTCAACGGATTAGAAAAGACAGTTTCATCCACCCCTGGAGCAGCAATCAGGTCAAAAGACTCATCACGGAAATATGGTTTTCCATCTGGAGTTTGATAATCAGAAAGCTTCTGTGCATTCGCCCGGAACAACTGCAATTGATCACTTTCTGGGCTGTTATTATATTTCTGCTGAATTCTCTCCAAATAGAACTGTGCCAAATTGACCACGGTGATCCTGGCTTTAGGAAAACGTTTAAATAAATTCTCCACGTCCCACTCTGATCCGCCTATCAATAAAATATTCGACGGTTGGGAAACGGCCAACGACCTTTTCTTCAAGGCTACGTCCAAGGCTTTTAACAAATTTTCCATGCGCTTACCCTTAAAATCGACTGTCGATGCTCCTGGCACGATTTCTTTCTCGCCGATTAAATTGGTAATGGGGATTTCTCCTACCATCGCCTGATCCTTTTCCTGCTGGGCCAATTGGGCGCTATTGACTTCGGCTTGAATTACCATCGCACGGTAATTAATAATCATAGCTTTGCTAGGTAATTTCGAAACATTTTGCATTATTGAATCTACATCTATCAATGTTTCACCGCCTGAAAAATATTTCCTTGGTATTGTCTCTTGAGTCATCGGATCAACATCTTCTTTGATATAATTGTAGACGCCCTTCTTGAAGGCTTGGAGATAGCGTTGGTAAATGGCTCCTACATCCCCCCCCTGCCTAACCCTCCCCGCAAGGGGGAGGGAATTCGCATAACCAACCCCAGCTATTTTATTTTTGTCTGCATAGACTTGTTCCAAAATGCTGTCTTTGATTTTCTTTTTGTACCAAGTGGCAAGGATTAATGAATTGTAGACCTGACGTAATTTAGCGAAGTTTTTATCTTCGTTGACTTCCTTGGTCAATTCGGGAATGACGATCTCGCGGATAATCTGAGAGCCTAAACTATTGATGTTGGGGTCCTGGCCTCGGGTTTCCCCAGCGTGCTCGGTCCTCATACCGGACACTCGCAGTTGCTCGCCAAAGCCTGCGCTCACTGGGGATACCCCCTCCGGGCCTAAGGCCCGTCCTACGGATCTACGATCCGTTAGGGTCGGAGATAAGGGCCGGAGGCCTCCCTCGGTCACCCCAACATTCACATGTTTACTCATGGCCAAATAATCCTGCTCAAGCATGACTTTTAATTTGGCCTCTACCACGTAGGCTGTACCGGCTTTGGCATTTTCGTACACCACTGCTTTTTCGGGCACTATCCATACCTTGTTAAAAGTATTGACCGGAATATTGGTTGTCCCATACTTCTTGGTAGCTTCTTCGTAAACTTTCTTCCAGAATCTTTTTCCTACTTCATCTTCGGGATAAATCAAACTAGCGGTTATCTGCTTGAGCATATAATCTTCTGCCAATAAGTCACGACCCATTTCCGTTAAACCAAAACTGTTGGGAATAATGCGATCTTTTTCGTAAGGTGAAAGATTAACCCAAAGGTCTTTTTCGGGGATGGTTAGGCTGGCCAGAAAATATTTGATTAATCTGGTGGCTTCTTGTTTTAGTTGTTCTTGTTGAGATTGCCTCGCTTCGCTCGCAATGACACTGGAGTTTTGTCCTACCAATGACGAATAGGAATCACCCCGGTCTAAAATAAAATCAAAACGAAAAGGACTATCGGCATGAACCTTGATCCCTTTTAGAATCGGCGGCTCAAGCGGCGGGCTTAAATGAACCATCACCCCTGGTACGGGTAAATTGAATTCATCGGCTTCGGCTACAGGCAAAGGCCCTATAACCGAAGTCATCAGAAAGGTTGATAAAACTAGGACGGTCGACAAAAATTTAAACATATATACAGAGTTTCTCCCTTATATAAAGTATTTACCATAAAAACACCATTTTCAAGCCTATTTGGTTCTTTTGAGGCAGCGCTTTCTTTAGAATTTAGCGTCGGATAACTTTAATTTTATTTTGCTTATAAATAAAAATCTTTATGAAATAAATCTAAAATTAAAGTATTTGCGGATTCTTTATAAAAAAGAGGGAAACAGGCCCACCCATTTATTAAAAATAAAATTATTTAGCCCTGAAGTAATTCTCGTAATCTGAAGGAAATGCGTGGGTCACGCTGCGGATGATGCCTTTACCATCAATAAATACTAAAGTCGGTACCCCGATGAGATGATACAGTTCTTGCAGGGTGTTGTCCTCATCAAGGAAACTGACCAATTTCATCTGACGTCGCAAAAAATATTCTTCGACTTGTTCTTTGGGTTCTCCCAGGTCTATCAGGATAACTTTAATACCTTTTCGTTCGATGGATGGAATATTGTCATTGATGGTCCCTAATTCTTCGTAACAATGCGGGCACCAAGTGGCCCAAAAAAACAAAATTGCTTTTCTCCCCTGACGCGAGCCAATAATACTGGCAGATTCCCCTTCCGTTGTAGTCAAAACAGCATCCGGTGCTGCCTGGCCTATCAAAGGGCTATCGGTCGAATACTCGGAGAAATGACCCATCGCCCAACTTGAGGCCGGAACAAATAAAAAGAGAAGTAAAAAAGTTAAACGCATGAAGAGTTGATCCAATTCAAATAATCCTCACTGCCATTAATAATCGGCAAAGCGATGATTTCCGGTGTTTGATAACTATGTAAGGCCTTAACTCTAGCCATCACTTTCTTAAATAAAATCTTTTTGGTCTTTAAAACAAGTAAAACTTCCTTAGACGAATCAATTTTACCCTGCCACCAAAATAAAGATTGCACACCCCCTACAATATTGGCACAGGCAATCAATTTATCTTCTAATAAGCTCTTGGCAATTTTTGTTGCTTCTTTTTTATCTTTGGCAGTGACCAAAATAACTACATAATGAATATTCATAAAGCGATGGCTCCCATAGGATTATTTAAGCATCATTATAGATATCATGCGTCCGGCTTTCTCTGTGTCGCGCCGAAAAGAAAAATAATTCTTATTACAACACGTGCATATCCCGCTATCAAAAATATTCTCTTGCAATACACCCGCTTGCAATAGCTGGTCACGGTTGACGCTTATCACATCCACGTATAAATAGCCCCCTTGATCACTAACGTAAGAAGGAAAATAATGACGGAATTCTTCACCCACCTGATAACAACACTTACGGATGCTCGGCCCCAAGACAATTTTTAAAGCGGACGGCTGGCTGGCATATTTCTCCTGCATTTTTTGTATGGTCTTGGCGGCAATCGCCTTGTAAGTCCCTTTCCATCCGGCATGGGCCAAGCCTATAGCACGATGATCCGGGTCAAAAATGAAAACCGGCACACAATCTGCCGTGCGTATGGCAATGGGCAGATTTTTTTCATTAGTAACATAAGCATCCGCATCCGGGGAGCCTTTAGATGCCCCTACTCCGCCAAGTGCTACGATAATATCATCACCATGGATTTGTTTGCGCCAAAATACTCGCGGTATATCCGTACCGGAATTCTTTTTCAAATATGCGCGCTGGGCAGGTGTCAAAGGACTGTCAAAATCCGCCGGCGTAAAATCAATTAAGGCATCGCTGGTAAGGGCAACGAGGCCTTCGTCCTTAAAAAATATTTCAGGCTGCATCAATCACATCCTTAGGCAGGGCAACGGCCGGATGGCCTTTTTTATGGTCCTCGATGCGCTGGATCTTGCCGTCTAATTTCTTAAAACTTTTGTCGGAAATATCCGCATACTGGCCGCTGATCTTATCAATCAGGCTCCCCAGATCCGCAAAGCGGGTTTTGAATAATTCATAATCCTTGGTAAAGCCCTCGATCAACTCAATGATCTTCTTGATGTCCCTTTCAAAACGGAAATGCTCATGCGCCTGACGGATAACGCTTAACATGGCATACAAGGTAAAAGGTGAACAAAGCACCACCTTCTGTTTAAGAGCAAAATCCATCACATCCGGCATTTTTTCCTGAATAAGGCCAAAAACCTGCTCATTGGGGATAAACAGCAAGACAAAATCCAGGGTATTCTCCGACGGATTAATATAATCACGGTTCTGGATCTCTTTAATACGGTCTTTGACGTTCTTAATGAATTCCTTTTCGTAACTGTCCCTTTGCGGCCCTTCGGGGGCGTTGACCATTTGGAGATAATTATCCAAAGGGAATTTAACATCCATATTGATGCAATGCCCTTGGGGCAAAAGGAAGGTATAATCAGGCTTGGTTAAGGCAACATTGACATTCTGCTTGAGATAATTGACTCCTTCGATAAGGCCGGCATAATGGATAATATCCTCAGCCATGCGTTCGCCCCATTGCCCGCGCAATTTAACATTGCCCAGTATATTGTTCAATCTCACGGTAGTTTCCTGAAGCTTTTGGGTGGCGCTGGAAGCATTTTTGAGCTCATTCTCGATGCTGCCAAACTTGCGGGCACGGTCCCCTTCAGACTCGCGCAGCATTTGCTGATATTTGCCTAACTCTTCTTTCAAGCCCGCGACAGTATGTTCAATCGCTTGTTTACGCAACTCCAACTGTGAGGCGGCCTCCCCTTGGGAAAGTTCCATCTGCTGGCGCGCGGTCTGCAAAATCTGTTCCTGGGCCAGGCGCATTTCCTGAGTGATTTGCTTGCGGATCAAAAAGACTAAAACAGCCATGGTCGCAATCAAAACGAGGATACCAACAATTTCTAAAAGAATGACGGACATGATATTTTCTCCCATTTGACCTGTTTGCCATTACGGTCAAAATACACGTACACTTTATCTTTGGCGAACCTATAAATGGCATAACGGTAAAGCCATTGTTGAATGCCGTTACCCAAATCTTTTTTAAGGATGGGCTCGCCAAAAGAATGCACAAATGAAGCTTGATCTTTATAATCGACGATATGGCCTTGGGCAATCACCTTTATCAACGCATCATAATGGTCATTGACGGATTTGACCAGACGGTGTTGCTCATCTTTTTCCCGGGAATACTGCCCCAATACCGAAAGCTCATCAAAATTCCCAAAGGCGGAACATCCGGCTAAACCAAGCAACACCACGAACAAATAGGGAATGATCTTTGCTGATTTCATAAAAATGGATTATTCATTACCTCCCCCATCAAGGGGGTTTATTTATATTATTTTACTTGCTAATCCGGATTTTTTCTTCTTGTAATTGATCTAAAATCACAACAATATCGCGTATCCTTTTTTGAATCTCCTTAAGGCGTATGCCATACTCTTTAATCATATTGGGATCGCGGCCAAATGCATCGCTTAAAAACCGGGACTTTACATAGCTCTCTGTTTCCAAATGCTTTTTTTCAACTTCCAGGGCCCGACTTTCTTTTTTGATTTCTTCTAGACGCCTTAGGGCATTATGATGGCGTTCATGTGCCTGCTTTAATTGCTGGTTTTTGATATCTTCCAAAGAAGGCGTGACTTTTTTCTTTTTATCATCCGGAGCCCTTACCGCCTTGGGCTTGGGGTCTGCCTTCTCTGAATGTATCCCGGCTTTTTTCTCCAAATAATAATCTAGATCACCGTGATAATTTTTAAGTTCACCGGGCATGACTTCCACTATGTGATTGGCGATATTCTTGACAAAAAAAAGGTCATGGCTGATAAAACATAAGGTCCCTTGGTATTTCTGAAAACAGCTGGTCAATGCCTCTACCCCATCGATGTCCAAATGGGTCGTAGGCTCATCCAGGCAGATGAAATTCGGCGGATTAATCAAAAGCTTGGCCAAGATCAGACGGCTTTTCTCCCCCCCTGAGAGAACACGTACGGATTTAAAGACATCATCACCCCTAAAATTAAATATGCCCAACAACGTACGCGCCTGGGCCTGCGGCACACTGCGGTCGGTGGCGGACATCAATTCTTCAAAGACCGAACGGGTTGGGTTTAAGACATCCAGCCTGGTCTGGGAAAAATATCCCAAATTTACTTGATGCCCAAGCTTGCGCACCCCGGAATCAGGCGGCAACACCCCGGCGATCATTTTCAGCAGGGTTGACTTACCGGCCCCGTTGGGACCGACCAAACACAATTTCTGACCCTTAGTGATCTCAAAATCCAGACCCTTATAGACCTGCTTGGGGCCGTAAGATTTATCGATCTTATTTAGCGTCAAAACGGTATACCCGCTTTCTTGCGTCGGAGGGAATTCAAAATCCCGTATGGAATGTTTTTCCTGCGGGATGATGATCTCTTCCAGTCGGCCCAGCATTTTACGTTTATTACGCACCGCAGAAGCACGGTTAGGCTGGGCATGGAAACGTTCAGTAAAACGCTCCAATTGCTCGCGTTTCTGATCGACGACCTTCTGCTGTTTCTCGAGCGTGCGGTTACGTATGGCCTTGGCTTCTTCATACGCTTTGTAATTACCTTTGACCTTGGCCATTTTAGCGCCTTCCAGGATGATAGTGTAGTTCGTCACATCATTGAGGAAAATCTTATCATGCGAAATGATGATAAAAGTCCCGTCGTAACCTGCCAAATAACCTTTAAGCCATAAGGTCGCATCCAAATCCAGGTAATTGGTAGGCTCATCGAGCAGGAGCAAATCATATTTGTAAGTCAACAGTTTGGCCAATTGGGTGCGCATCTTCCAACCGCCGGACAAATGGTTAATGGGCTTATGAAAATCCTCTTCTTTAAAACCCAGCCCGGTAAGGATTTTTTCAGCCTTGTGTTCCAGGTCATAAATCCCTTTATGTTCCAACTGCTCCATAATGTCCCCGTAACGCGGGCTGTCCGCTTTATGCTCATCTTCAAGCTTGTGTTTCTCTTCCAGCAATCGGCGGATCTCTTCATCACCGGAGGTCATCTCATCCATGACCGTACGGTCGGAGGCATAATTGGCTTCCTGGGCCATGTATCCGATATTAAGCCCCTTTTGGACTTGCACCGTGCCCGACGATGGTTCCATCTGGCTTAAAATAATTTGGAACAAGGTGGACTTTCCGGCGCCGTTGGGCCCGGTCAAACCAATGCGCTCATGGGGAAAAATACTTAATGAAACATTTTCCAAAAGCATGCGCTCATCAAAATTCTTAGACAAATTAGTAATCGTGATCATACAAACCTTACGATGTCGAAGCCATAGGGAATATTCATTTCAAAAGCTCTACTTCCTGTTTAGTTAAAATCCTCCACTGTCCTTTGGGCAAGTCACCTAACTGCAATTTGCCCATCGACAAACGGCATAAATACGTCACATAATGCCCGACACTTTTAGCCATCATACGGATTTGACGTTTTCGTCCCTCATTAAGGGTGATCTTAAATTCAGTATCCGTGCCATTATACTTAACTTCCCTAATACGGCAAGGGGCAGTTTTTCGAGCAACTGCGAGCTTTTGCGAGTGTCCGGCATGAGGACCGAGCTTTTGCGAGTGTCCGGCATGAGGACCGAGCTTTTGCGAGTGTCCGGCATGAGGACCGAGCTTTTGCGAGTGTCCGGCATGAGGACCGAGCTTTTGCGAGTGTCCGGCATGAGGACCGAGTGTCCGGCATGAGGACGACCCTTCAATGATGACCCCGCCTTCAAGCTTGGATTGTTGAATTTTAGTCAATTCCCCTTTAACACGCACCAGATACGTTTTATCCGCATGGAATTTAGGATGGGTCAAACGATAGGCCAAATCACCGTCATTAGTCAGCAATAATAGCCCTTCGCTGTCACGGTCAAGCCTGCCCACCGGCGCCAAATGACGCATAGACGAAGGCAATAAGTCCATTACTGTCTTTTCAGCATGGATATCATCCTTAGTAGTGGTAAAGCCGGCAGGTTTATTGAGGCAAGCATAGGTGTATTCTTTGGTACCGATCTTTTGGCCGTCAACTGTGATCTCCTCGCTGCCTGTAACCGGTGTCGAGGGCTCTTGGACAACACGGCCATTGACCTTGACCCTTCCACTTTGGATAATCTCCATCGCGTCCCGACGGGAACAAACACCGTTATGTGATAAAAATACCTGTAATCGCAAGATTCCCTGTTCCTTTCTTGGCTTAAGGGAGCTTTAAGTCGTACGTTGTCGTTGGGCTTCGTAAAGGATAATTGCAGCAGAGATAGACACATTCAAAGAGTCTGCCAGGCCTTTCATGGGAATTTTAACCGTTATGTCCGCGGCCAAAATCCAAAAATTGGACAACCCTTTATCCTCACTGCCCAAGACCAGCGCCAAAGCGCCTTTGAAATTTGCCTGGGTATATGACCTGGAGGCCGCGGGCTGGGATGCACAAATTTTAATTTTCTTCGATTTTAAAAATGAAAACACTTCCTCATTCTTTTCACAAACAACAGGGAGATGAAAGACGGCCCCCGTACTGGAACGAATGACGTTAGGATTAAATACATCGGTTTTGGGATCACAGACTAAAACAGCTTCAACCCCCACCCCGTCGCATGTACGTAAAATAGCCCCCAGATTACCGGGCTTTTCCAGGGATTCCAAAACCACCACCAATGGCTGAGAGGATAATTTTAAATCCTTTAAGGTCATCACAGGTGTCTTGGCCAAAGCAATAATACCCTCATGACGCTCTCCGTAAGCTAACTTTTCCATGACCTTATCGCTTACTTCAATGGTTTCAACTTTCTTGGTCCTCAATTGATGAAGCAAAACGTCCTGCCGGCCTTTAACATAAAAAATTCTCTTTAAAGTGATGCCGGATTCTGATGCCCGTATGATCTCACGAACACCGTCGATAACAGTCATCCCTTGTTCACGGCGCTCGGGGGCTTCGCGCAAAGCTTGGGCCTGTTTGATCAGTACATTTTTTAGACTGGTTATTTTATCCATATTAATATTTAACCGAACAGCCATAGGATTTAGTGGCGGGCACGGCAACGGGCTTACCATTCATGGCGGCATCAAGCGCAGCACTTACATAATTCTTAGCTGTTTTGACATCCGCGGTATCCGTGCTGGGAATATCATCAATAGCCCCTTGATAGATCAAGGCCCCCTTGGGATCGATCACAAACAAACCTGGGGTGGTTTGGGCACCATATAAATGCCCCACCTTGCCTGCTGTGTCTAACAAAACTGCCGTCGGTGCTCCCCCTTTGTCTGCCATGAATTTATTAAACCCTTGCGGTGTATAACTGCCTTGTTTGCCCGGTGCGGAAGAATTAATAGATAACCAAACGACCCCTTTGGCGGTGTAATTCTTTTGTAATTTGGGCATATTACCGCTGTTATAATGCTTTTTGACAAACGGGCAATCAGGGTTGAACCATTCCAAGACCACAAATTTACCTTTATAATCCAATAAAGAATGTTTTTGGCCGTTGGTATCTGTTAATGTGAAATCAGGAGCAGCTTGATTGCTAACAACTTGCGCCCAAGCCGCACCGGCGGTCAGGGTCAGCATTGTAAAAATACCAACGAAAATAAATTTAATTCTTAGCATAACCATTCCTTTCCTAAATATAGGGACGGCCCCTATTTTATAACATACTTGATACGTTCCAAAACCATTTTAGGCGTTATAAGCTGTGGCAAAATATTGGGAACATCAGAACCCTGCGGATAATAGACATAAACAGGAATTTTTTTTTTTTTTTTTTTTTTTTTTTTTTTTTTTTTTTTTTTTTTTTTTTTTTTTTTTTTTTTTTTTTTTTTTTTTTTTTTTTTTTTTTTTTTTTTTTTTTTTTTTTTTTTTTTTTTTTTTTTTTTTTTTTTTTTTTTTTTTTTTTTTTTTTTTTTTTTTTTTTTTTTTTTTTTTTTTTTTTTTTTTTTTTTTTTTTTTTTTTTTTTTTTTTTTTTTTTTTTTTTTTTTTTTTTTTTTTTTTTTTTTTTTTTTTTTTTTTTTTTTTTTTTTTTTTTTTTTTTTTTTTTTTTTTTTTTTTTTTTTTTTTTTTTTTTTTTTTTTTTTTTTTTTTTTTTTTTTTTTTTTTTTTTTTTTTTTTTTTTTTTTTTTTTTTTTTTTTTTTTTTTTTTTTTTTTTTTTTTTTTTTTTTTTTTTTTTTTTTTTTTTTTTTTTTTTTTTTTTTTTTTTTTTTTTTTTTTTTTTTTTTTTTTTTTTTTTTTTTTTTTTTTTTTTTTTTTTTTTTTTTTTTTTTTTTTTTTTTTTTTTTTTTTTTTTTTTTTTTTTTTTTTTTTTTTTTTTTTTTTTTTTTTTTTTTTTTTTTTTTTTTTTTTTTTTTTTTTTTTTTTTTTTTTTCTCCTCGCTCGCGCGCCTGCGCCTCCCGCCGTCGCCTCGCGTCGCGCGCCCCCCCGCCCCTCCCCCCCTGCCCCCCTCCCCCCCCCGCCCGCCGCCCCCGCCCCCTCGCTGCTCTGCCCCGCGCGCCCCCCCCCCCCCGTCGGCGCTCCCTGCTGCCCGCCTTGCCGCCTCGCCGCCCTCCCCCGGCGGGCCGGGTCGCGGGGGCCGCGGCCGCCCCGCCCGCGCCCCCGCGTGCCCGCCGCGCGGCGCCGGCTCCCCCTCGCCCCCCCGCCGGCCTGTCCCTCGCTGCGCTGCCGCCGCCCCGCGCTCGCTGTGTGGGTCGTGCCTGGTGCGCCGCGTCGGCTGGGTGCCTCTCGCGGGGCGACGGCGTAGCCGGCCACCGCCGCCTCGCCGCCCTGCGCGCCGGGGTGCCGGGCTGCGCCCCCCCCCCTCGCCCCCCCGCCGCCCCCGCGCGCCCGCGCGCCCGCCCGCCCTCCCCCTCGGCGCCCCCCCGCCGCCCCCCCCCCCCCCCCCCCCCCCTCCCCCCCCCTCCTCGCCGCGCCCCCCCCCCCTCCCGCCCCACGCGCGACCGCCGACCCGCCCGCCGCCCGCCGCCCGCCCCGCCGCGCCCCCCCCCCCCCCCCCTGGCCCGCCGCGCGCCCACGAACGTCGAGTTATACACCAGGACGAATGCAGCCCTCGATGACCCGGGATCACGCGGCCGATTCGGCACCCGGCGGTTCGCGATTCCACGAAGCGGCTCTCGGGGGCCGGAGTCCGGGCGCCGGGGGCCGCGGCGGCGCGCCCGCCGAGCGGCGGGGCGCCGCGGGGCGCGGCGGCGGGCCGCACGCACCCGCCCCCACCACCCCCCCGCTGCGCCGGCCGCGCGCCGCGGGGCACCACGCCCGCCGCCCGGCCGGCGCCGCGACGCGCGCCCGCGGCGGGCGCACAGGCCGCCACGCCCGCGCACCGGCGGCGCCCCCGGGGGCGCGCCACACCGCGCCGCCACCCCCGCGCGGCCGCCACGGCCCGGCACCCGCGACGGCCACACCCTCCAGCCACGCGCCCCGCCCACCCGCACCCCGCCCGGCGCGGCCGACGACGCCCCGCCGGGGGGGCCGCGCCCGCCCGCCCGCCGCGACACGCCGCGACAGCACGCGGCCACGGAACCACGACGCACACCACAACACACACAGCGGCACCCGCACGCAGCCCGCACGCAAGGCAGCACGCAGCGCGCACCACAAGCGGCCGGCCCGACGGCGCGCGCAAGCACAACGGGCACGCACCACCAGACTACACACCGCCACGCAACGCCAGAGACACCGCCGCCCGCGCGAACCAACCAGCGAAAGAGCGCCACCGCGAACCAGCAGCGACAGCGCACGACGCCCCAGACGCAACGGCAACGCCACAACGCAGAGCACCACGCCCGCACCGACGCGCAGCAAACAAAGAAACGCCAGCAAAACAAAGCGCCACCGCCACGAGCAGCCGCCAGGAAGCCTGCCAGACAGCCGAACAAAGCCAACCGACGCAGCAGGTAGCACGAGAACTAGCGCGCCCCGCACCCCACGACGAGCGCCACACGCGAGCGAGCGCCAGGCAACCGACGCCGCTCGGCACGCCGAAACCAGCGCGCCCGCAACCCCAACGCGACACCGCCACCGCGGAGCGAGCCCAGCGAGCGCGGACGCGCCCACCACGCTCGCCCTCCAGCCCGCCTCTCCCAAGGGAGAAGCACGCCGCACCCCCCTCAAAACGCGCGAGAAACCAACGCCATAAAAACCAACCCACCTGCAGCAAAGAGACGCCACACAAAAAACCAAAAGACAAAAAACCCCCAGCGCTCCCCCGCACGGAACGCGCGCCCCGAGCAACAAGCAAGAAACCCAGAAGAAAACAGCGCGAAACAACGAGAAGCTCGAGAAACAAGCAGGCCTTCAAAAGAAACAAAGAAACAACAACCGCTGAGAAACTCAGAAGAACAAGCAATCACAAGCCCAGAGCCGAAAAACCCGAACCACCCAGGTGCCACACAGTCGCACACCACCACCGCCGCTATGGGCACCCACAAAAAAGCAACACCCCTGAGTAAGGCAGCCTACCTCACTAGGCACAGCGGTCTGACCGGCAGCACAAACAAACTGCCCGCCTCACACCACCCCAACCCTCCCAAGCAAAGCAAAACCCGCACCCCAACCGACTGAAAGCAAACAAAACTCCAATAAAAACACGAGTCTAGTCGCGAAACATCTCCAACTGAACACCCTGCCTGAAGAGTGCCAGCAAGAAGCAAACCACCT
This sequence comes from Candidatus Omnitrophota bacterium, assembly GCA_963769315.1. GTDB lineage: Bacteria > Omnitrophota > Gorgyraeia > Zapsychrales > Fredricksoniimonadaceae > JABDGZ01. Next base: position 394,739 of record CAVYLG010000004.1, on the reverse strand, counting down.
ACCCAACCACCAACCAAGAAAAACAACACAACACAAGAAACATCTACCAACTCAAGCTGCTGAAACCAACCCTCAAACCCAGACTGAAGAAGCAAAAAACCAAATCTACCACCAGCAACTACCAAATCACCCTCTACCACACAATGTAACCCACAGCTGATACAAATCAAGCAACTGTCCTGTCCTGTGGGTCCGCTGCTTCGGTTGTTTGCGGGTCGCCGTACTTGGCTCGCCTCCTCAGTCTATCCGTTGCCCTTCCCAGTTGGCATGTGTTCGGGCTCGGTAGTAGTAGAGCCGCTCTCGTCGTCGAGCGTGCGTCTCGGTGTAGAGCGCGGTGGCGTCGTACAGCGAGCCGCCGGAGCGGGGCGGCCTGCGGGGTCGTCAGACAGCGACGCGCCGTAGGCACTGTAGCGGTAGCGTTCTACGACGTCACCGCTACCGTCGGTCAGCGCGACGACGTTCCAGTTGGGGTCCTGCATGCGTAAAGCCGCTCGTCGAGCGTGCCGCCGCCGGTGGTGTCGCGGTCGCGGAGCACAAGGTCGTCCACGTAACGCAAGCCCCAACGTACTGCCGCTCAGCTCTTCGATGCCGGTGCGCTCTTCCAGCACCTGCCACTGTCTGTCGTGATCGAAGTGCCGTACCGACCAAGGTTCTCCTTTCTGCATGATTTATGAGGTGCGGCAGTTGCGGCCATCGTACTGGTACTGCGCGACGGCTGCGCACCGTCGCTGATCCGCACCAGGCGGTTCCAGGCATCGTAAGTGCAGCAGTAGGCAGCCTTCGGGTTTTGCGGCTGCGGCATGACCGTCACGTTGCCCGCGCAGTGATTGCGGCGCGGCCCAGCCGGCGGCCGAGAGCAGCTCGTTGGCCTGGTTGAACGTCCGGGCCTGCGCCATTTCCCTCGTGCCGTCGCCGTTGGTGTCCTCGTCGCACTGCGACCAGTTGCCCGTGGCGTCGAGCTGCCACGCCTCCGCAAACGTCTCCGTGCCCGCGACTCAACGTCCTGAGCCGCCTCGAGCTGGCCTCGCGTCAGGTCGACGAGCTGATCCAGCCCGTCATACGCATACAGCTCGTCGGCCGGCGTCCGGCGGCGATGGCCACCGGGTCTTTCCGCCAGAGGCGTTGCCCGTCGCGTCGTAGCCGTGGCCGATCCGCGCTATGGCCTGACCTCGCAGCGCTCTGCCAAACCAGTCGATCACCCCGAACGGGTCAAGGCCCATGTACGGGTCAAGGCCGCCGTTTTGGCAAACCCCGCCGACAAGCTGCGGCTGCGGATAGGTCGTTTCGACGATGCTGCCGAGGCCGTATACCCGTACTGGACCACCGGACCGTTTTGGTCGCCAGGAAGCTCGGCGATTCAGAACGTCGTCGCTGCCGGCGTTTAGCCGTAGAGAAGCTGCCGACCGTTGGATAGACGACCGCCGTGGCCGCAGCCCGTTGGTAGGCGTGTCGTAGGAATATTGTACGCAGGAGTGCTCGCCATATCCACGGTCCCACTTGCGACTGGTACTCGGCCACCACCTGATCGATGCATTATACTGAACTGCACGCGTTGACAACCCGCTCTTGTCCAAGGCGATTCGACGTTGCGATCGCCGCCAGCCGGCCGCGAGTCGATACTGTCCCTGCCAAATGAAGCCAAGGCCTGGGTAATAACAGGGTCATATTTGGTCCAATCTGCTTTAAAAACACTGATTCCCCGCTCCCTGAAAGCCTTAACCACCTCACGATTTTGCAAAACCAGGCGGTCATTGACCTGGCAATTAATACACCAGTCTGCCGTGAAATCTATAAACACACCTTGCCCCCTCTGGCGTGCCTGACTAACCGCCGTCGAAGAATAACTTTGCCAATGAATTTCATCAGATGGTTTATAAAATTTCGACAAATCCCATAACCCTGTTTCTATCCCAAACACCCATAATAACCAGATAACGCATGCCAATAAAACCAGTCCGAGTATCTGTTTCAAACGGACCATCCACCTCCCGGGCTTAGGAATAAAAGATAAAAGGGAAGGGAAAGCGCTCAGCAACACAAAAGGCAGGGCCAACCCCAAGCCTAAAAATGTGAATATCCCAAATCCGATGATGTTAGGCTGGCTTATCGCCACGGTAAGTGCCGTTCCCATAAAAGGCGCGGTACAAGGGCTGGCCACGATCGTCGTGATGACCCCGCTTATGAAACTGGCCTGATAACCTACTTGGCGTGGCCCCATCCCCCCACTCGAAGGGATTGAAAATTCAAAAACGCCAAAAAGATTAAGGGCTAAAACAAATAGGATCAAAGCCACGGTAATGACAAAGACCGGTGATTGAAATTGGAACCCCCAACCGGCAAATTGGCCGGCAGATTTTAAAATAAAAAGGAGTAAAGCCAACGCCCATACCGAAACCATAATGCCTGATGAGTAGATCAATGAATGCCGAAGGGCTATTTTTTTATCAGGATGACGCTCAACCAAATGAAGGACCTTGATCGATAAGACCGGCAGCACACAGGGCATTAAATTAAGGATCAACCCGCCGAACAAAGCGAACAAGCACGCAATCAAAAAGGAAATCCGAACAGTATAAGGCAAAACGGGTGCTTGAATGACAATGGCTTTTATTTTTCCACTCTCATCCCAACCCGAGGGATTGACCGCGATACCCTCGAGCGCCTTTAAGGCCCCTTGATATAGATGGGATTTAGTTAAAATCACCCGATATCCGTTGGGGATTTGTCGCGTATCTTGAGGCGCGGCATGTTCAATGACATCATCCCGAAAAGGATAAAAAATAATATCCCCCTGCCTTTTCAAGGGAGATTGGATGTCCACACGCCAGCGATTGCCTTCAAGAACGGCATAACTGGTAATTGAAGAGATTAATTGAGGTAAATTCTGACGGGTTTGATCAAATAAATTCTTAAAACTATTAAAGGTGATACCGGAAGGGTCCTTCACCACCGCCATGGGAAGATTTAAATCAGCCCGGCCCGTAACACATACGTCCCGACAAGCCAGCCAACTCAGGCGGGCATGAAGATTGACATCTTTGTATGACTGAAAATTCCGGTCATATGAAACAGGCACTAATAAAAGGACCTCATGCCCATACCCGAAACTCGTTAACGGCCCCACGTTCAGACGTTCCGGGTAAGGCCAATGAATATCCCCCGCACTAAAACCTGACGGCAAATACCATTTAATTTTGGGAGACAGTCCGGAGTCTCCCGGATTTTGCCAGTACACATGCCAGTCGTCATCCAGGACCAAATCAAAACCCACCCAAAATTCCCCTCCCGGAGAAACCACGTCTTGTTCGCTAATAAGCCGCACATGGGTGTGTGCCTGATAGACCTCCTGGGCAAAAACCGGATTAATACTCCCGAGTAAAAACAACAATAAATAATAAAATATTTTCATAGTCCACCTAAAGCCAAAACTTAAATTCCAATTAAGGATTTACTAAAAACATGCGGGAAATAACAATACGGCCGCGCAGGGAATTTGTCGTATCAGAATATTTTTCTAAATTAAGCTCATTAATAAAATAAAAATTGGGCTGTTGTTGAAGCAAATAAAGAAACCTGTACGATATCGAGCCATTGCCCGTCAATCTCCAGTTCAACCGCCAGAAACCTGGCCTCTTTCTGAGTGACCGATTTTTGGGGCTGAATATTCGCAATATGGATATTAGCTCTCGCGAGCAGCTGCTTCAATTTTGGAAATAATCGCCGGCATCTGCGCTTCCTCTGAGTCGACCACACCAATAAGTTTCACCAAATTTTGATACCTGGCTTCGATAAAATCTTTTTGAGCCACCATCAAGCTGGCTTTAATGAGCCGGTCACGATCCACACGCTGCCGCTTATTGATATCCGCAGAACCCTCATGCATTGGCTTGATCACAAATTGATAAGCAATAAAAAAAATAATCAATACCATGGTTATAATCAAAATAACGGTTTCACGGGGATTGAGTTTCTTCATCTAAATTACTTTCTGTATAATTCTAGAGATGTGCCGAATAACTATGAGTGTCCGGCGAGCAACTGCGAGTGTCCGGTATGAGGACCATAAGGACCGTTTCATTAAATATATGTTTAGAATAACGGCGCTCATTTTTGACCGTTCACAGATTTAAGCGTAGCATGTAATTTTAAAATAATCAACTTCACCCTGCTGAGTGACCCGTTTGTTGACATAATCCAGGCTCACATTAGAAAACCTTGGAGAATCGACCATGTCTTTTTGAAATTGGTTGATTTCCACGGAGTTTGATGACACCCCCTGAAGCGATAAAGTATCCCCATCGCTGATGGTAATACTCACTAAATAAACCTGGACCGGCAGTAAACGGTAAATTTCTTGGGCTAAATCCGAAAAAATCAAACGACCCTTGATCATGCCTTCAATATCATAAGTTTTTCGTAATTGAGCCTCAACCTTGAGGGCATCACGTTTGGTGTCATGAAGCTGATCTTCCAGACGGGCTAACTGGACATTTTTCTTAAAAAATCCCATTCCCAATGCTAACCCTAAAGAAATCAAAGCCGCTGTGATCCAAATGCCTAAAATGACCAACTGACGCTGATAAACACGCTGCTCTTGGGCTTGTTTTACAGCCCTTGGAATTAAATCAATGGGTGGCGGCTCTTGACTAAAAGCAATGCCCGCCAATGATGCCACCGACACCCCATCATCTGTCATTGCCATAGGCCATTGCACACCACGAGCTAAGCCTAAGGTCTGCGTTAAAAGAATCTCTTTAATCGTCAAATCATTCTGCATCTTTGCCATTTCGATCCCAAGCGCATAGGCCCGGTTAGCGGTGCTTGCTAAATAAACCGTTTCCACGGCTTCGGTTAATTTCTCGCTGCCAGTATTATTTTGTCGTTAATTCCCATTGTTTTAAAATTTCAACATACCCATCCTGCTGCATTTGCTAAACCCTACGGGTATTTCCCTGGAAGTCAGCCAATGGGTTTTGTAACATAAACAGATCTCGCTGTGATTAACATCCAAATCAAAAATAGCACCCGGCTTATCGGATAAATCCGGCTGCTGCTGGTACAATAACCATAAACCTATGGAAGAAATCGTGATCCCATGAACAGGGATTTTTGAATCTGAAAAAATCTTCCAATAACGCATCGCGATCTCTTGGGGAATAATAACCACCGCGACTTTCGCATAACCGTCCGCTGTTTTAGACAATATCTGAAAATCAATTTCAACTTCTTCTCGTGAATAAGGAATACGGTTGCCTACCTGCAAATCGATCATGGAACGAATTTCATCTTGCTTTTGAGAAGGGAATACCATATAACGTAAAATGGCCCTGGGAGCGCGGGATCAAAATAGTCACCCTGCTTTCAGCGAAATTTAATTTTTGCTTTTGATAAAGGCGCTTAAAGTCTGACTGATCTGGGCATCAGTTTGTTTGTCGGTATTAATCACATCCACGGCGGTCACAAGCTTTTTTTGTGTGCCAGATACTTGAAAAAATTTGATCATCCCTTCACTGATATGAAAAAACCACATTTGACTTCATGAATATTAATCCCTTTGCCAGGAGATGATCTCTCCCGGAGTCCCTTGTGTTTGATGAATGACTGCCTCTAATACCGTGCGCGTGCCGCTTGTCCCATCGACACCGACCACCCGTGCCCGATAATAATTGGAAATGTCCTTCCTGCAAAGCAGCAGGCCAATTAGGATCAGTGATGCTGGCAATAGAGCCAACGCCGTCATCAGCCGTAAATGACTGACCATCCGCGCCGTCACGGATTGTATAAGCCTGGCTAATAATATCCGCCGCATTGATAGATGGATTAAGGCGGGCTGCGGCATTAGCTACAGCCTGGATCACATCATTATTAGCCGTATCCGTATTGATCCATAATCCATTTTGAGAATCCCCATAAACCGTCACATCATCCTTGATTTTATCAAAAATTTCCCGTGTCATGCCATCAACTTCCAATAATTCCAAGATGTTTTCATAAGGCCTGTTCTTAGGTTTTAATACTGAATCATTCAAATTCAAAAAAGAATTATTGTTACTCACTTGAGCGTTGATTCCAGTATAATTAACAATGGCCAAGGCTAATTTGTCCGCATCTGACTGCGACAAACCTTTCAACTGCAAAAGAGCGCTTAAAATCTGGTAATTCGCAACGCCAATGGCATTGACGTTGATGCGACCTTCCTCATCCCTTATTCCATACTCCAATTGTGAATTGTTGCTCTCTGTATTAAAATTCTTAGCAGGCCATTGAACGATCGCATACGCATTTTGCCCTGTATCGATATGTGAAAAAATATCTTGCAGGACTTTTGGTTGTGTCAATACTGATTCCCGTCGAATATAAAGTATCTTTAGACGAAGGGGATCTCTGCAAAAGGTCAAGTATATTGTTGATCTCCGCTCGCGCGGCCGCGTAGCTGCGCAATTTCCCCTGGTACGTTTCTAATAAAGACACTTCCAATGATGAACGCCTGCCCAATCCCCAAGCGATCAAAGACAAAATCAATAAAACCCACAACACCATAACTAAAACAACCCCTTTATTGTTCATTATGATAGCTTGCTACCGGGGCTAAAAATATGTCCCGTTTAAACATAAGACCTTCTTGTGGATTTTTCGGATCATACAAAATAAAACTGCAACTAACGGCCAAAGGAAGGCCTTTATCATCCCAGGAATCCTGTATAATCAATTCCCTTGGAACCGATAGTATGTAAATCTTTCTCAAAAGGAGCATACTGGCAATTGAAACTCCCTTTTTTTAATCCGGCAGCCACAATTTGAATGGATGTATTATTGTCAGTCTCATTTAACCAATCAGCCAAACTGCTCTCCTGGCGCAATAAAAATTCAATAGGTAAGGATCCCTTTGAATAAGTCGTTCCGCCTTGATGGATTGACCACGCGTCCAATCATTGTTTTGGCAACCGTTCCCTCTCCATCAACCCACTATAATAACGCACGCGTTTAATACCCGTCGGTGTTTGTGTTAAAAAAGAAAATTCTGTTTGTTGGCCATCAAAAACGATAGCATCAGGATAACTGCCGGAAAAATCAAGATTGATGGCATTTTCCAAATCATGGGTCAAAACCTGGTCTGCCATGAGCACTTCCATATAATTATCATGGACATGCCGCATTTTATCATCCAGCTTCATGGCTTGACCAAAACATATTATAAACGCTTACACCGATGATAGCGCTAACCGCCAGTCCCAATAAAAGTTCAACGAGGGTAAAGCCCTTGCAATATTTAACTATTACTTCCAGTTTCATCAGGATTATAAATAATCGTTGTCACATCCAAATGGCCTTGGGTCCTGACCGGCAGGCCAATTCAATTTGAGTCCGACTATTTTTTAAATGATCATTAATAGTACTCGCCTGAGCACTGACCGTAAATTTATCATAAGGCTTATCCAAGGACTGTGAATAAGAATAAAGATGGTCCTCCGAAGCATTGGTGGCGTATAAAAGCCCTAATCTATTTTCCATGACTATCAAAGACCTGACCGTTTCCTGAAAACGCACTCCTGTGCGAAAATTCGTCAACAAGGATTGAGCAATAAAGGTCAGGCAAATACTGACGATCACAACCGATAGGATAGCTTCAAGCAGCATGAACCCGGCCCGTGCTTTATTCATCATTCACTTTCGTCATCATCCCGCGCATCTGGGCTGAGGATAACACTATTTTTTGGTCAGGGGAAGCTAATTGGATTGTTGCCGGATCTATGGTGCCGTCCGGATAAAACTCAATACGGTCATCCTGAGTATCAAGACGAATGGTATCGGGGATTGTATGCATTCGCCCAAGTGTCCCCTTGACAGGTTCAAAATTATCTTGATCATCAGACGCCTCATTGACCTTCGCGCGCACAAGGCCATAAGAACGGCGATCATCGGAAAAAGATAAAGCGTAAATACGCTCCTGCCCTATTGCCATAGCCTGGGCCCAACGGCTCACGCTGAGCAAATCATCGGCCGTTTTATTTAACTGAAAACGTGAATACCCTTTTGAAAAATTCGGCGCTGCCAGTGCTAAAACAATTCCGATAATAATAACCACTAACAATATTTCAACAAGGGTAAAAGCGTTATTTTTTTCATTTTCCCAATTGGTGATATTATCGCTGCCTTCTACCCCGCTGGCCCCAAAGACGAAAGGTCATAGCTTTCAGGATTATGCGTGCCGGGAGACACATAAACATAGTCATGCCCCCAGGGATCTTTAGGGATTTTCTTTTTCTTTAAATAAGGGCCATTCCATTGCGCCGGCACCGGAGAAGCGGTCGGCTGCGTTATCAAGGCGCTTAATCCCTGCTCGGTCGTGGGATACTGGCCGACATCCATCTTGTACAAATCCAAGGCCGTGCTCAAATTTGATTCAATGTCCGTACGGGCCGCTGTTTTGCGCGCCTGTTCGCTGCGTCCGGCGATATTAGGGACAATCATCGCCACCAATATCCCAATGATGATCACCACCAGCATAATTTCAATTAAGGTAAAGCCACGTTTTTGATTTTGAAACATAATGATCTCCGTTTTCGCATGGTCATGATCTAGTCAATTAATAATCATATTCATCTGAAACATCGGCAAGAGCATCGCCACGATCATAAATCCTACCATGCCCACCACCACCACCAACACCGCCGGCCCTAAAATCGTCACAAAGGCCTGAGCCAAGTCCTGGCTGGAACGTTCACAATTAGCGGCTAATTTGTACAATCCTTTTTCCAGTTTACCACTTTCCTGGCCAACGGCAATCAAATCAACAGCCATTTCCGGAAAAAGCGCACTGGCTTTAATGGCCTGTGTCAGACTCATGCCGGATTTGACTCTAAGGGCCATTTTTCTTACTTCTTCCTGCAAAGCGCTATTATCAACGACCAAGGTCACTGATTCAAGCGCGGTGACGATGGGCACACCGCTTTCCAATAACATCCCCAATGTCCTGGAAAACCGGCTTAATTGGGTATTTTCAATAAATGATTTTAATAACGGGATTTTCAAAGCAAACACCGTCGAGTAACAGCTTTACCCTTCTCTGTTTTCAAATAGGAACGTGTCCAAAAAACAGCACCTGTAATGACACCTGCCATAAGCCACCAAAACTGCGCGAATATTTGACTTACAGCTACAACTATCCTGGTGGCTAAGGGCAACTGGGCGTCAAAATCTTCAAACATCAAGGTCAGGCGGGGCAAAACAAAAGAAAGCAGGACAAAAAGCGTCAAAAGCCCGACTAAAAAAATGATCGCAGGATATAATAAACTCGATTTTACTTTTGACTGCATTTGCATATCAGCTTCTAAAAATTGAGCCAATCGGTTTAATACCAAAGGCAGCTGGCCGCTGGCTTCCGCGGCTTTTACGGTATGAATATACAAAGGTGAAAATATCTTTGGGTATTTCGCTAAAGCAAAAGAAAGACTTCCCCCTTGCTGTAATAAAACAGTCATGGACTCAATAATTTCAACCATCAGAGGAAACTGGCGCTGACGGGACAATAATTCCATGCAACGGGCTAAAGGGATCCCTGCCTCCAATAAATCCGCTAATTGCCTGGTAAATTGAAATAATGCCGCCTGCGAAACCTTAACGGCCTGATCCTGAATTTTTGTCAATAGGCGGTAAAATTATTTTCATGTACAGCTTGACATCAATAGGCATTTTGCCGGCATTGGTCAGCTTGGTTACAGCCTCGGTAACAGTATCCGCTTCAATAATACCGCTGGTCACATCTTGGGGCCCGTTTTTAGCTTTATAAAGAAATTGGGGCATAATTGAATTCTGAATGCTAATTATCTCTCAGTGACCCTCAAAACTTCGCTGGGACTGGTCAGGCCTAAAGCCACTTTTTCCCATCCATGCTGACGCAATGTTTTCATGCCGTCTAAAATAGCCTGATGTTTAATTTCCCTGCTGGTCGCCCGGGCAGTGACCATGCCGCGCATTTTTTCATTGAGCACCAAAAATTCACAAATGGCCTGCCGGCCACTGTAACCCGTCATACGGCATTCCTTACACCCCACCGCTTCATAAATCACAGGGTCCTGGCTCATATGACTTAAATCAAATTCATTTTTGATGGTATCGGTAAATGGTGTTAATTTTTTACAAACAGGACATAATAATCTCACTAAACGCTGGGCCAGAAAACACTCAACCGAAGAAGCAATTAAATAAGGTTCAATGCCTATATCAATTAAACGCGTAATACCTGAGGCGGCATCATTGGTATGCAATGTTGAAAAAACCAAATGCCCTGTCAAAGACATTTGGATGGCGATCTGCGCCGTTTCAAAATCGCGCACCTCTCCGATCATGATCACGTCAGGGTCATTGCGCAGGATGGAACGCAAGGCCGCGGCAAAGGTCAAACCAATGGCCGAATTGGCCTGGACCTGCACCGCCCCTTTGAGCTGGTATTCAACCGGGTCCTCAACAGTGATGATTTTGGTGTCTTCCGCGTTGATGGAGGCTAAACACGAATACAAAGTCGTGGTTTTTCCGCTGCCTGTGGGGCCGGTTAAAAAAATGATCCCATGCGGCTTATTGATCAAAACATCTAAATGCTTTCGCTCGGGGCCGACGATGCCTAATTCTTCAAAATTATATAAACGAAACGTGTTTAATAAACGGATAACGCAACTTTCACCAAAAGACGTAGGCAAAAAAGAAACACGCAAATCCATGTCGGCATTTTCCACTTTGACTTTAAAACGCCCGTCCTGGGGAAGACGTTTTTCAGCAATATTTAAGATTTGAAAGAATCTTGATACGGGAGATCAACGCATCCTTGAAATAGCGGATATTTTCAGGGACTTGCGCGTCATACAGCACCCCGTCGATGCGATAGCGGATGCGCAATTCATTGCCAAACGGTTCAATGTGGATGTCGGTCGCGCTGTCGCGGTGCGCCTGAAATAAAATTTGATTTAAGAAATTGGCTGATGGATGCTTCTGAAGAGGATTCATCAATAGATTCTGTCACCGGAGCGTCCGCGGTCATCATTTGCGTATCAGACATCATCCTTTCAATGGTCTCAGCGCCCAACCCATAATGTTCACGGATAGCTTCAATAATGTCCTTTTCTCCGGCTAAAACAGGCTGGATGTGCGCATGAGCCACCATGGCCAAATCATCAAGAACAGATATTTCCCAGGGATTGCCCATGGCCACCGTCAAAATCCCATTTTCATATTTAACAGGAAAAACCTTGTAATGATTGACCGCTTTAGCCGGCAGGCGTGTTAAGGCTTCCTGGGAAACGGTGATGGATTTTAAAGAAACGAAACCGATATTAAATTTTTCAGCCAGCGACGGTAAAATAACCTGCTCTTCGCTGACTATCCCCATACGGATCAAGGTGGCGCCCAAAGGCTGGCCGGTCTTCTTTTGCTCTTCTAAGGCCTCCTGCAGCTGCTGGGAGGTGATGACACCCTTCTTAACAAGCAGTTCTCCTAAATAAACATTCGGCTTTGCCATATTTTCTAAATCCGATGATTAAATGCGTTATTACGGCACAGGAACTGTGGATTCATCTTTGGGCAAGGGATCGTAATAAGTTTTGGCACCTTTAAGTGTCGGAGTTGTTTTGAGATATTCTTCAGTGTCAACATGCACATCTCCATTGATGATATGCGGGGTCAAAAAGATAACGATTTCCGTTTTTTGCATATTTCGATTTTCATTGCTAAAAGCTTTACCGATAAAAGGAAGGTCCCCCAAAATAGGGACCTTGGTCTTATTATTGATAAGTTCATCCTTCATCAAACCGCCGATGATGATCGTTACCCCATCCTTAACGCGGACGGTGGTTTGCACTTCGGAGGTATCCACGATAGGGATCACAGTACCATCAGAAGCTGTAAAGGGTTTGGTTTCTTCATTGGAAATTTCCGGCTTGATTTTCATAGTAATATAACCGTCATCGTGGATGGTCGGCGTCACGTGCAATTTGACCCCGGTATCGATAAAATTACACTTTCCGCACTGGTCGTCGGGCCGCTAGCCGAAGTTGTGACCGTACTGGTCGTATAGGGAATGGTCGTCCCAATCAGAATGCTGGCCTCCTGGTTATTGATGACAGCCAGACGCGGACTGGACAAAGTCCGTGATTTACCAAAAGTGTCTAAGGCTTGCAAGACATCATTATAAGTACCGCTGCTCAACGTCCCTATGGACGCTGTACCGACACCCGAAGTTATCGCTCCGGGTATACTAAAACTACTACTAAGTTTCAATGCCGTATGGCCTACCACATGAGGTATAACCTTGTCCCAATTGACCCCCATCTGATATTGATCCCCTAAGGTGATCTGGACAATCTTGGCCTCAATAAAAACTTCTTTGTCATCCTTATCCAACGCGGTGATCATGGCACCAATTTCTTCGATTTTAGGAGGGATATCCATCACCACCAGAGTATTGGAACGGGCATCAAATTCTATGCTGCCGACATCTTTCGTCAGCATCGGCCCAATGGTTTTAGCCAATTCATCGGCTTTCGCGTAATTGATATTAAACACCTTGGTTTCACGGGGGATATCAATCTGTTTGATATATTTATTATCTCCTTAATTTTTTGGAGTATCTTTGATAAATAATTTATTGGAAAAAGTCAAATTTTACATTGCCGATCTTAGGGCTGACCATTTCCTGCAATTTGGCCACCAAGGTCCCCGGCGATTGCTGTAATTTATAAACTTCATCTCGGTGGGGCATCGATGGTTTTGATATAATCAAGCAATTGATCCATTTTCTCGGGACATCCTCGATAATGATGCTGTTGGATTGATCATCCGCGATCACTTTCCGCCTGGCTTTTGACCTGGTTTAAGACCGCCACCACGTCAGAAGCTTTTGCCGACTGAAGCGAAACGATGGTGCTCTCCATGTTCACTCCAAATTTATGGCCAGTGGCCTGTTCATACTCAGCACCGGTCATGATCTGGACCACCCCATGGCCTTCCATGTAAGCCAAATCATTGGCCTTAAGAATGATCGTCAGCGCGTCATGCACTTCGACGTTTTGCAAAAAAATAGTCACCCGCCCCGTTATACTTTTGCCGGCAATGATATTTAACCCTGACTTAGCAGCCAATAATTTAAGGACATCATTAATGTCCATGTCTTTTATCTCAAGCGTATCCAGAATCATTGATTTTTGAGGTAAAGCAGTTGCTGACGAATTAATGACAGGATTCTGAGATGAATTCCCTGTGGCAGAACCAGCCGTATTAGTAGTATCTAACGCCGGTTGGGCCCAACTGCAACTGGAAGAATAAAACCAAAGAATAAAAAGGATAAATTTAAAATATTTAATCATTAGCCTCCAATGTCAATTAATACTTCGATTTCACTTGGCATTAACCCTCACTCAACAGGGCCCAAAAGTTAATTCTTATTTACAGGAACAGAAATGTCCTGTCCTTGGTAATTAATGATCATTTGATCTTTACTCACCCGCACAATTTTGATCCCGGCCTGGGGATTTTCCTCATCTATAAAATAAGTTTTATGAAGAAAACTATCTTCAATGATAATTTGGGAAGGATGAGCTATAAGGATACCGACTATTTTCAAATGGGCTGGAAGCTGTCCTTTCGGGGTGTTTTCAACAATACCAGACGGACTAACATCTGTGCTCAAAGAAAAAATATCACGGGCTTGAACATTAGCAGATGCATCATAGGGCTTCAAATCAAATGCCGGTGAAGGCGAAATCAGCCCAACCCTCTTCATGGAAACAACACTGCTATTTTCGGACATAGAATTGTCCCGATTTTTAACTAGTAAAAAGAAAATCACATACGCACAACAACCCAACGTCAAAATCATAGACAAACGCTGAACCAAACGAATGACAGGCCATGTCAGGATATTTCCCATAGTATTACTTTTAATTATAACTCTTCTAAGCTGATTCAATCAAAAAAGATTAAATTTTTTTAACGAAACTAAAATTGCCTTTCCAACCAGATACGGCTGAAAAGGCAACGGTGTTCAACTTAAAAACAAACATCAAATAAGACTTTACTAATGCTTTACGGCCTATCCGACAACACTTACTTTATTAGATGCCGGACTTTGCACCCCGCTAGAATTAACAGCTGTGACATAAAAATTATAAGTTACTTTATTACTTATACCCGTAACAATAACAGCGGTTGTCGCTGAAACACTGCCTAACTCAACATAACTAGTGCTGGTACCTATTGAATAGTAAATATTATTAGATTTTATATTCGAACTGATTGATTGTTTCCATTGTAACAAGATTGCCGGCTGCCCATAATAACTCGATACAGATCCTTTAAGATTAGTCACCGCTGCCACAGCAGCGGATGCCGAAGGCGTTGCGCTGACTTGCGCGGAATTCGGACTCTGACCGCTGGCATTGACCGCTGAAACGACGTAATAATAAGTGGTACCATTGCTCACCGAACTGTCAGTATAGGTAGTGCTGGTCAAAGAACTGGCGATTGTTGCATACGGTCCGCCGGAGACAGTCGATCTTCCGACATTGTATGATGCAGCTCCTGTGTCCGCGGTCCATGTCAATACCACCTTGGAATTGCCTGCGGAAGCGCTAAGACCGACGGGTGCTGATGGCGCCGGAAGCACAGGTGTGGCACTGACCTGTGAAGAGTTCGAACTCACCCCTGCTGAATTCGCGGCTGAAACAACATAATAATAGGTAGTCCCGTTGGTAACTGAACTATCGGTGTAGGTGGTATACACTACTGAACCGGCGATAGCTGTATATGGTCCGCCATTTGCGGTGGCTCTTTGTACCTTATAAGAAGTAGCTCCTGAGCTGGCAGACCAGGACAATACCACCTGTGCATTGCCGGCAGTAGCGCTTAAACCGGTCGGCGCTGACGGGGTCGTCACTGCCACGGAGTTTTTAACCAAGTCATTGTATAAATTAAGGCCATTAAAGGAACCAAGACCCGTGGCATCATCAAAGACCTTCTCAGCAGGATAATAACCGTTATTCCCGGTAGTGATATCGTGGAAATCATTAGCATAGCTGTTGCTTTGCGCGAGCTGATAAAGTGCCGAATTAACTGAACCGATAGGGGCGTTTTGCCCAAGCCCCTGGTTAACACGAGAGATAAAAGAAGCCCAAATAGGGGATGATATGCTGGAACCATAATAACCGGCCCAAGCGCCGTTAATATAAAAAGCGTACGCGGTCGAAGCATCAGCTGTCAAAACCACATCCGGCAGATTACGCTTCGTCGTTGACACCAAGGCTGCCTTGACGGCCTGTGAAGCGAGTGTTGTCTGATAGGAAGGGATTGACCAATACGCACTGACTCCGCCACCGCCGTAAATAGAAGCTGTTTCGCTATTATAGGCATAGCCGGAATTCACTGTCAACTTACTGATCCCCACCGCGGTAGCGTACGGCTGGGAAGCAGGTTCATCAACAGATAATGTTCTACCGCCGGCATCGAATGCACCGTTATCACCTGAGGCCACAAATACTGTTTGTCCCTGAGCTGCCATTTGCTGGAAAATCTGATTATCGAAACTTAAAGTCGGAGAATCCTGTTCCGGCTCACCCCAGGAACAGCTGATTACCTTTGCTTTGTTATCTGAGGCGATCTTGGTCCACTCATCGATCCATGATTGGTTTGTATTGGTGGCTTCATAAACTAAAATATTACTGGCGCCCGGGGCAAATGCTGCTACCAATTCAATATCAAGGGTCACCTCATCAGCGCCGCCATTGTTGCCATAATTCGGTGTCCCGCTAAACCCATCAATAAGTATGTTCTGCAAAGGCACGCCCGGAAGGCCAAAGTACGATTCATAGGCCAATATATCCTTACTTAAATACCCATCAAGTTCAAAAAGAGCTAAATTTTGTCCTGAACCGCTAGCAGTCACGGAATTAAGATTATACGCAGTCTTCACATCATTGGGGGCCAAGAACCCGCCAGGTCCTGAACCAACGGCTTTGGGTAAGGCATTCGGATAATGTTGACGATGGGCCTGATACTTAGGAAGATTATCCAAACCGCCAACCGCTAAAATTTTACCCGCCAAGGTTGCCGGTATAGTCGGATCTGCATCCAGAGCAAAGAACACTGTGCCATCACTTTTTTTATAATTATTGATATGCAAACCAAAAGCTTGTTCGAAAGCCCCCACAGATCCAGTCACGTTCAGGACTGCTCCATTCGGTGATTGTCCTGTCACCGAAATTCCTTGTTTATTAAGGAATTCTTGAACAAGGGTTGAATCAACTGCAGAAGGAGCAAATTGCTGGGCAAACTGAGCAGGAGTTAAAAAATGATGATAATTGGGGCTTTCAGGGTTATAAAGGTCTTGAAGCAAACTGTTTAACTGCGATTGATTCGCTAAAGGCATAATAACCTGAGCGTTAATGCTTGGGTTGGTGGCATGATATAAGAAGGCTGTTGTGGCGTTCTTGATCTCCAAGGGTACATGCCCCGTTAAGGTCTGGCTGCCATCAGCGTTATTTCTAATATAATTAGGGGAATCCGCAAATGAATTTGCTGCCATGGCCATGCCAAAAACGGCTAAAAAAAGGCCAAAAAGAAGCTTGAGACCTGCCTTTTCTAAAAAATTATTCTTCATATTCTCCCCTCTCTTTAACACAATAAAAAAACCCGAATGTTTCTCCAAAAATCTTAAGACGCATTCGGGTTATAAAATCTATTATATTACCATCCCTCAGCAGCTCGACTACCATATCTTGCTGTGCCAAAACGCTTTCGCGTTTAGCTTCGCAAAGATTTAGGCCCGATCCTTTGCGTCACCAGCTTTTGCCGGTTTTGCTAACTTCCAGCTAAAGTATATACCCAAGTTTTCGGAAATGCTAATATAAATCTAAATAAAATTTATACCGACTACTCCCTTCGGTCATATAAACCAATTGACTATTTTAAATATACCACATAATTAAACATCATCCAGAAGTGGCAAGAACTTCCTGCCAGCACAAAAAGATGCCATATTTCATGGTTACCGAATCGGGGATGTATTCTAAGATGTTTTATATTAAAAACCCCTGCTCCGAAGGTATAAAAAATCCCTCCTGAAACAAGCCAAAAAAGTCCTGCTTGAGGCATGACCCTAACCAAAGGGGACCAAGCGATGATAACAAGCCACCCCATAATAATATAAAAAATAAATAATAAAATAACAAGCCATTTTGCCGGCCGGCGAAAGACCAGTTTTAAAACAATGCCTGCAATGGCCAGCGTCCAATTAATGCCGAATAAAGTCCATCCCCACCCTCCATGCAAAACAATTAAACAAATCGGCGTATAGGTCCCCGCGATCAAAAAATAAATCATCGCATGATCAAGCTGTTCCAGAGTCCGGTTAGCCGCACTGGAAACATTTAAAGAGTGATAAAGAGTGCTTATCGTCCAAAGGGTGATTAAACTTAGGCCATAAATACTAAACGATACCACATGCAACGCGCTGCCATAAACTGCCCCACGATATACTAATAAAATGGTAGCAGCGGCTGATAAGAGAACAGCTATGACGCCAATTAAACTGCGAATGGGGTGTTGGAGTGTGTTTAACATTTCATCACTATTGAAGCCTTCTTTTCAAATATCCATAAAGGTTTTAACAAAAATTGAATATTCACCGGTCCCCAGTACCGTGAATCCCAGCTATTTTTCACAAAATCACTTAATAAAAAATATTGTCTCTTATCTAATATCCCTCAGTTAAAATCATCGCGAAGAAAAGCAAAATCAAAGATATTAAAATATTTCTCATGGAATTAATCTTACTACCTTATATAAATCTTTAATAGCCGCTTCAATTAACCGATCTGGAACTTTCTTACCAGCTTTTAACGATTCCAAAACGGTCATAGCTGTCTGGAGTTTGTTACGGATATCTGTGGATACTTCGGTTAGCGATAAATTCAGTCTTGTATGCATAGTTTATCCTATATTTTTGGGGGATTAGAATGCTTTGATATAAAGAGGCATTTACGATTTTAGACTAAATCTAAAGAAAAGCCACTGGTTTCTCTTACAGTCACAAACGATACGTATTCCCCATCAGATTGTTAATCTTAATGCAAGGCTGTATTCATTTTGGAACTAGAGAAATTCACCATCCTTTGCAGGCTTTAAAAGCCTATTTAACTACTCGAATTCCCAGTGGCTTTTTATCTATAAAAAAGTAAAGTACTTGTTACTTAAAAGTGATAATTAAGAAAAGCCATTGGCTTCTCTATATAGTCACAAATGATACGTTACCTTTTACAGATTATCAGTCTTAGATTAAGCCTGTATTCATTTTGTAACTAAAGAAATTCATTACATTTCTTAGGCTTTAATTGCCTACACAATGAGTCGAACTTCCAGGACTTTTCCTATAAATTGAGATTTATCACGCATTAATGCGTATAGAATTTTATTTAATTTGCGATAAACAGCAATAATCCTCTGCTTCCAACCCCAATTCTTTTCAGTTTTTATCTTTTGATAATACGATTCAAAAAATGGCTCATTAATAATTACAAAGCAAGCCATTTTAAATAATAATGCTCTCAATACACTATTCCTTGCTCTTTTAATTCCAGTTGAACGGCTCATCGAGGCAGATCCACTTTGTTGAATTTTGGGCGACATTCCTGAAAGAGAATATATATTACGAGCAGACTTATATTTTTTAAAATCTCCAATCAGCCCCACATACAGTGAAGCATGCAAATCAGTAATTCCTTTTATTTGTCCCATAAGATAAATAGCCGGTGTTTTCTTACTTAACTCAATAATTTGTTCTTCGGCACTCTGTAATTCTTTCTCTATCAATCTTAAAATTCTTACATCAACTTCTAATGTCTCTAAATTAGTTCTTGCGATATTTTCTTCTGGGAGCAACATATCATTAAGACGATTCTTGAATTGTTTTATCCGTAATTTTTTCAATCTAGATTTATCACTATAATTAAATTTGTCATATAGGAGTTAAGTACTGGAATATTAATAATTTCCTGTACTGTCATGCAATTATTCATCAACCCCTGGCACAAAAGAACTTTCAATCTTGAATCAGAATATAATTATCTTGTTTTCCTCAAAATCACAATTTAATCCTGAGTAGCATTTTATTAAACCTGCTTGATATTTGATTTTTTAACATAACCATCATGTTAATTTTCTTTTCTCGCCAATACACTAAATTTTTTTATTTTATAATATAAAAGGTTGTCAAAAGTAAATTTTGTAAACTCATCCCTTATTAATAAATCTCCTATTGCTCCGCAGTCAACATCATCAGTTTTTAATCCATGAAGTGACTTTTGTTTACGATTATGAGCTACAGATAATGCGGGAATTAAAACAACATTCTTAAAATCAGCCTGAAGATGGATATAAAGATTTTCGGAATATGAGCCTGCAGATTCAATTGCTAAATAAATATCTGTGGATGATATTTTCTTTTGTGCTTTATTAATATTTTTAATTAATAAATCATAACCTGTTCGTAAAATATCTATTGAGAACGGCTTGCCTACTATTTTTCCTAAAAAATCAAATATCACCACTCGATGAAAATTACTGGATCGATCTATAGCGATACCCAGAATCTTGCTTTTATCTGCTACTGCAATTTCATTTTTAAAACGCATGTTTCGACGATGGATATATCGTTTCATACAGTTCGATAAATCAATTACGATTGGGGTTATTGGACTTTCTACTACGAGATAAATTCTACTATTACAACAAAATTTCAACAAGAAAAATGTAACTGAGGGCGAATGTGGGTGATCCTCCAGGTAGTCTCTCTGATTTTTAAGTGATGTAACATCTTGAAGTATATTTGATTAGCTAACGGATGGATGTTTGATGTGCCGGATTTGTGCCATATAGTCAACGGTTGAATAAACGACCGTTTTTGCAATAAGAAGTAGTCCCCCAAGTGGACGAGTTTTGCAACTGGCTTAACTCTGATGAAGCTATACTTATAAATTAAAACGAATAGACACTAATCTTTTGTGAACCGATCATCCTTGATCCCGCTAGCGGAAGAAGATTTTGAACTCTATTAACGAGCCCCGATAGTTTGTTATTACTTATATCGCTTAAAGGAGTTTCAGTGTGAATGATTTATTGATTTTTAGGTTTCCAATTCTCGCTTAGAAGCTCTTGTGCAATAGATTGGTCAATGTCAAGGGTATTTATCCCCAATTGCATTAAATACTCAATTATCTTTGTATAATCAGAATCCTCTGTAATTATTAATTTCCCTGAAGAAGCCATGGCTGCCCCGACAGAGCGATTTGATCAGGTATTTTCAGAATCAAAAGCTAACTCATCTAATTTAACCTTCACTGCTGCGGGCACTTTACAACTAACATACGATATGCGACCAACTTTTTTGAGGCATTTGCAAAACCAGTTTTGTAATATCTTATTTTGATTAAAAATATGTCTATATTTTTCCAACAAAACATTTTCGTGATCCAACACCAATCTGTGAAATCTATAAATAGTTTCCAATCAATGATAGCATCGCTACATTTTTGGTTTCTTAGGATCAGGCCAAAAAAAATATATTTTCATCTATTACCCATTCAGCCATTAGCTATTCCCTCCTTTTCTTTGAACCGATCTAAAATAATTTTGCTGTGTATTAAGGACTCCGCATAATTTTCTTCAAAAAAACCTCTTCAGGCCAATTTTCAAATTGACCATATTCACTAATGTTAATTCTCTCAACTTTCGCCCATCCTTCGTAGCAAAAAAATAATAGAAATAGCTAAATCGTTTTTGCTAAACCCCTTACCTTCTGCAATTCGTCTTGCTAAACTAGACGATACTGCTGTGGGTTTCAACAATAATTTTCTTCTTTTCTGTAGTAAAATTCTATAAGAAGGTCTGCTAAATCGGTCTGTACTTTAGGGTGCAGATGAATTTCTGGTTGTTCGACTAAAAGCGTAGAACCAGGAGCAGAATAAAATCCCTCCACAATTAATGGCAAGAGTTGCGATACGCCGAAACCCACGTCACTAATTGTTGCAGAAATTTTTGTAGCTGGATTGGTAATTAAAATTTGGAAAAATCCTGAATGCTTTCCGAGTAGTTTTATTTCTACATCACCTAAGCCAAACAGATTTACCCACTTGTTTACTTTTTTCAATAAACTATTCCGATATTTTGTGCGCTGGCTTTGAGACCACAAGACATCAGACGCGTATTCTCCTTTTAGGCCTACATCTTTTCTTAGCTCCCCGCCACTTATATAAAGATGTTTCGGGGCCTCCCGTAAAGGCCCAATGTAGCTTATTTCATCAATAAAATCTTCAATAGTATTACGAATCTGGTTGGAAAATCGCAACGCTTGAAAATTTCTAAATTTCTTTCTTTCAACAGGGGGCAATCTAAAACCGTAAAACTTATAAGGCTGAACTCGAGGCAAAATTACCGTTTCAATTTTTTGATCCTTTTCCTTCCTAACAAAAAAAGTAACTGTGGCTTGATACTTTATCCCTCGTGTCAACTTTATCCTTTCAAGCTTAAGAGATTGCTCGCCCAATTTTACATCCAACCTATCCAGCTCAATTCTTTTGCTAAGCTTGTTGTAAATAAATGAGGTGCTCACGTCCACTATTTCTCCTTCAGATGTATCGAAAACTGACTCTGATTGAAATGAAAAATTGATTTCCAGTTTGTTTTTCAAGTCGTGCAGATATATGAAATTCTCGAATGCTGCAAGTTTAACGTATGTTCCATTCACTACCAATGGAGTATTAATATCTCGACTATCAGCAGTCTGTTTAAACATTAATAAGGGTTGAAGCAAACTACTTTTTCCTGACGAATTTGGGCCAATTAAAACAGTAATGGGTGCCATTTTTAATTCAGTTGTATCTCCAAAAGCTTTAAAATTCCTTAAATGCAATTTTTTCATTAAAAACTCCTATGTTTTATCTCAATAATAAGAATAATAGGAGACAGCGCCCTATTTAATAGTCTCCATGCTATCAAAAAAATAAACCCCCTGCAATTTATTAAATTACCGGGGGTTGAATAAACGTCAGTTTTTTCAACCTTACCTCGCCCTTCAGATAATATCCGTAATTTTAAACCGATATAACCTCTTGGTACATTTAAAATTAAATGTTGCAGCTATTAGGAATGTGCCATATTTGTGCCATTTCATCTTATTTGATCCAAAAACCTCATATAAAACTCTAAGTATAAAAAATACTACTATTTAATTGTCTCAAAAATGCTTCTTTTTGTAACACTACCTTGGCCCATGCCTCGCCCTAATGTATATAAGTATATTTTGGATTATCGCATGTCTCGAATGTAATAATGGGGTTACGACGGATTTTTTCGGGAATATAGATACTGCAGAATCCAAGGTTGCCCTTGAGAAATAAATAACCCATATCATACTCAATGAAGCCAAAAACTCGGAAAGGGAAATTTCCACTTTTTATACCCTTAATCCGTTCTTCATTGGAAATGGAAGTGTTTTGTAGAAAGGGTGCGTAGATATCAACGATTTTTCCCTCATCAGGAGCAAAAGGCGGTATTACCTTGATTGTGGAGCCGCCATAACAAGGCAAATCGGGTAGCTCTTTTTGAACAATGAATAAAGACGGCTTGACTTTGAAAGTGTGAACAGAAGTCACATGCTTCCCAATATTTTTTATGACCAATATCAAGTTGGTGCCTTTACCATCAATCGATGGCTCACCATAGGTAAAGTGAACATCCTCAAGAACAAGGCAAGCTCTTTCACTCTCAACAAACGAATAGAATTGTAAGAAGGCTACCAATACCAAAGCCAAAGTAAACAGTCCGACACGACCTGTCCAAAGCGCCATCATTCGTTCGTTTCTTTTGTGGTCGGATTCTTCTTTATGTGGGCGTAGTGGTGGCATTACAGGTACCTAAAAGAGTCCTTTTTGTAACAATGAATATTAAATTTCTAAATTAAACTTCTATTAAACATATTAACTATTTAGAAGAGGTTTTTGGGATAATAAATAATCAACAAGGCGAGGGCTAGCATCACTAATACTATCGTCTTGTTGTGCCTTTTTGCCAAGCATATCATAAATCATCTGTTCAACTCTATTTTTAGCATGCACTGTAAGTATCTGAGCAATGCGAGGCTGAACTTTATATTCACCACTAGATATTTTACTTACTGCCTCTTCTGTTTCTTTTCCAAAAATAGCAAGTTCTTTACCAGATTTATCATCAACAGCAAGCCAGCCATGCGGTGCAATAAGACCTGGGCGTACATATTCGAGACCTAACTTAATGGCCCATTCAGGTTTAATATCCATTAATCCGGTAATTTTGGGTGCTGACATACGATACAATACAACATCAATATTTTTATCTTCGTAGACCAACACATCTCTTAAATCTATCCCTATTTTAACAGTATGCATAATACTAAGTAACCCTATGGCTCTTTTCGATTTTGATTTTACGTCCCTGGGCTTATTCTGCCATGGTTGGGGTTCTCCATTTTCATTAAGGAAATAATCTATGCGTTTTGTATATTCATCCTTAAACTCAGCAATATTTATTTCACAAATTGATTTCATATCCAAAAACCTATGCATCTGATTCTTGATATCAAATTTTAGTTTTGAATTTTCTTTTTCTAATTCCTCATTTTTATTTTTTAGTTTGTTAACATCTAGTGATGTCATTGGATTAAAGGCAAAGATCACTCTGGTTAACAAAGATAACGCAAATGCTAATAAAAGATATATATTGAATGCCTTTACACTATTGGGAACCATCTTAAAAATAAAGCCTGCTACAAAAATTATCATCAGATAAACAAGATACGTCATTAAAATATGTAGAAAGTTATTTTTTACCCAGATAAACATATCCTTTATACCTTTAATCATAATTAAATTCCTCACTTTCTGGGTGACACGGGGGTGACATTACTAAATCAGTATAAACAAAAAAACCTCTTATGAGAATATAAATAAGAGGTCGAAGGAGATTTTTAAAAGGGTCTGTTACGAATGCGTTGTTCTGCTAACTGAACACCCAGCAATATATTTGATGAAAATAAAATTAAACCTTCGACCCCAGGCTTCTAACCTGCGGTTATTAATTCATAACTCTTTGGAATATCGAAAGTTAATGTTTCTTCATATGGCTCTTGTGTCAAATTTGTGCTATTTATCTGATTTAAAGCCCTTATAAAAATCTTCTCGTATTTTTCCATAACTATGCGCCACTTCCCTAATATATAGCAACCCCGTTCTTTATAATTAGCCCACTTCTGTCCCTTACTAATATTGATCAAAGGAAAAGTTCAATGCGCGGAAATGCCAGCCCTGAGTTTTATTTAACCTGCCTAAAATCCGCTGGCGCTGATGCAGATTTTATAAATAATTGTCTAACATATCAAAATACGAACTATAATATATAGGTTTATGAACCATAATCTTAAAACCATTTTTAGAGAGACATTATGAATAACGAAAAACGCCGGCATACCCGTGAAAAAATAGTAGCTGAAGTATTCTACCTGGATGAAAAAGACAAATTAGCCGGAGGTTGTGTGGCAAAAGACGTCTGCGAAAGCGGCGTATGCATCAAGATCAAAGAGTTCTTCCCTATCGGGACTATTCTAGATTTACAGTTCAGGTTGCCGTTATCTTCAGACTCCTTTAATGTTAAAGGTAAAATAAAGTGGATTAATAAGACGCCTTACGGTGAACAATGGGAAGCAGGAATGGAAATACTGCCAGATAACAGGTATATGAAACTTGTCCGGCAATATATTTTATTGAAGAAATCTTCAACTTCTTAAAAACCCGCTGTTAATAAACATCCGCAAATTTTTAACCCATGGAGGCATATATGACAAACAAATTAAAAATCTTGGGATTCAGCATATGCCTTGCAGGATTCGCAGCCTTTGAGGCAGTCACCCAACAGACAACCGCTCTTGCAGCGGACGCTTCCCCGGAAGCTAATAAACTCCGCCAAGAAATCCGGTCCTTATTTGAACAAGAAGGAAAATTGCATGCTCGGATTAATAATTACCAGAATCAAATCAAACCTTTAAATGATGGGATTAAACTGCTCGTATCACAGATAAAACCCCTAAGGGAACAAATCACAAAAGCCGAGGATCAATTGATTCCCATCCATAAAAGGATTGAAATAGATGAAAGAAGGTTGCGCCAATTACCTGAAAATCGATGATAAAACCGAGTTGGGATGTGAAGGGACTGCCCTGCTTGTCGTACCTATAACTTGATTCCAAAAGTGGGCAGCATGCTTATAATGCCTGTTGCGAAAATCAAAACAATAATAATCCAATAAACGAATTTATTGATACCTTTCAAATAAAAACTCCCCATCAATTTCTTATTCGAAGCTATTACTCCCAGTATAATGGCCGGCGCTATCAGCACCACTATCTGTAAAACCATCAAATTGAGAGCAAGTTTGATAAGGTTGAACGAAAAAAGAGGAATCAGCACGGCAGGGATTGATTCAATAAGATACACCTTAAACCAGTGCTTTCTGCCCCATCCCAAAGCCTCCGTCACACCCCAGCAGCTTCCGAGGGAAATAACAATAAGAGCAATAAAGGATGCTGTTATAAGGCCGACCCCAAAAACATAAGGGGCAAAATGCCCGGCTACGGATGTAAGGCTTTGCGAAAGGACCTTGGGAGATGTAAAATCCAAAGAACCAACATTTATTCCAATAGCCGATACCGCGATTGCCACCATTATCAATTCAGAAAATACCGCGCCTATCAATGTCTCGAATCTTACGGCCCATACATTATTCTTATCCGTCCCCTTCTCTGCCGTTGCGGCCACTTGATAGAACAGCATGAAAGGCATAATAACTGCCCCGATATTCGCGGCAAGCATGAAAATAAAATCCGGGGATGTGGAAAAATAAAATGGTGTAATCACAACCCCATGCCTCGCCGTTAAAAACGCGGCCACGATCCATACAATGGAAAAAATGACAGAAATAATAAGCAACGGCCTTTCGGCTTCCACATATTTTCTTTTGTATACCACTATCACATGGGCTAAAAACGCGATTGGTACGGAAATCCATGGAGATACCCCCATCATCTGAAAGCCGACCGCTATCCCGGTATACTCTACTACATAGCTTATGATATCTACCAAAGCCATCGGTATGGCGGCCAGTACCGCAATACGCTTTCTGTAATTCTCCCTGATCAATTCCCCTAATCCCTTACCGGTGACCACCCCCACACGACCTGCCACTTCTTGGATGATAAATAATGGAATAACAAGCAGCATTAAGAACCAAACAAGTTTTGTTCCGTACTGGGCTCCGCTGTCAGCCGCAGTTATGGCACTGGCAGCATCAACATCCGCAATCATGACAAGCCACGCGGGGCCCCATGTTTTAAAAATCTGGCCTACCTTTGCTTGAAATCTTTTCATATTAGTCCTTTTAAAATTCGTACTCCAGAACCCATTTTATTTCTCTTCGGGAAGCCGCATCAGATATCCCGAATAAATAACCGATATCATAATTGACATGGCCGAATAAATGGCCGTAAAAGCATGGTCCCACTTGATGGCTTTGCTGATTATAAGTTAACTGGTGAGCGATTGCACTAAAATCATTCCAATATTCAAAACCAGGTTCAAAATATTGAGACAGACGATATTTAGTACTCCAGGATATCCCGCCGTCGGTATGCGGATCTGCGCCTCCGCCGACTTCTTTATTAAAACTAATATTAAGAATATTGGAAATCTTCTGCAAGTCTTTTTCCAACAATATTTTGCCTTCAAACTTGCCCACCTGTTTATTGATGAGGGGCGCCTCATAGGCAAGATAAACTCCAGGGTCCAGCCAATATTCCCCCTTAGGGGCAAGCTGAAAAATATTCTCCCACTCCATATGGGTCACCTGAAACGGAGTAATAGCATTAGCTGTTGGCTGTGTTTCGTTTTCCAGTTCTAGTTCCGTATGCCAAAAACTATTTACCCCGTAACCAATCGCTTCATGGTACTCTTGTACCGCATTTTTATTCTTAGCAGGATCAATATCGTACACCCCTGTATTTTCTAACTCCCATTCACCTTGCTCCGCATTAGGAGCGAACACCTGCCTCCCGGCGAAAGCAGGGTGAGATAAACTAATAGTACAAATAAAAGCGATGGTGCTTAACGTGATTTTTAACTTCACCCGATACCCCCTAAGGTTTTAGTAGAGACAGACACTACTTTATTATTGAGCAACAATGACACCCTTAGAGTCTTTATGATAATCCGCCCAATACTTATATGTTCCTGACTTTAGCGGACCGAGATAAACAATTATTTTTTTATTACCTTCTACGACTTGTTCACGGTCCAAATCGAAACTTTCAAATTCTTCAGCGGTAGGGTCCTGATTATCAACCGTTATCCGGACTTTCTGGTTAGCGGGGATCGTTAGTTGGGGAGGGAGAAATTGATGGTTTTTGATCACAATGGTATTTAGTGCTTGAGTAGAATTAGCCAGCTGGGTTTGGGCTAAACACAACTTAGGCAACCAAACACAAACACCTAAAACTAAATAGACAACTAAACGGACAGCCATGCTCTTTCCTGTTTTATTAAATACGTTATTAATTGACTTATTTTAATCCATCAAAAAAGCTCTTTCTGTGTAAAAAGAGTCTACAAATGAAGAAATTCCAAAGATTTACTTATTGAATCTTATAACTAAGTTAACTATTGACTTAGTTTAACTAACATTTTTATGTTGTCAAGGAGAAATCGGAGAAAGTAAATATTATTTCTTAATTTTGCTAATTTACCGATGGGCTATCCATAACAAAAAACAAGGGATCATTACTCCTAAAAATAAACAAATACAAACAATCCATCCACGCGTATATTTAAATGCCATAACAATACCTAATATGGTGGTGACCAATAAGCCCGCTGCCATCAAAACAACTAAATAGCGAAAAGGCATTGACGGCTGTGGGACCATTTTGCTGTCAACCCATCTTTGATTTTTGTGAACTTGGGAAAGAGATTTAATAATTACCGGCGGCTGATAGCTGCCGTCTTTACTAGCGCCATTCAAACCAAAAGTCTGCAAAGATCCGCTGATGAGAAAAAATAGAAGCAATGGGGCAAAGAAAACCCCCAAGTACAGATGAACATTTCTCATGACCTTGAGATTCATAATTTAACCACCCTCTTATCTATCTTTCCCTTATATATGTTACGCGTATCAAAAATCAACCGCGCGTTTTTATATATTAATTCATAATTGACCGCTGAATGATCCACCGCCACTACTACCACATCATACCTTTTAAGTTTCGCCGGCGTTAAATCAACGGCTTTTAGGTCCAACCCGTCCAGTTTAAGATATGGAATTAAAGGATCATAATAATCCACCCGGGTTTGTTTCCTTAAAAGTTCAATGAGTTTTATTGACGGCGATTTTCTGAGATCTTTGACATCTTTCTTATAGGTCACACCCAATACCAGGATCCGGGCGGTTTTAAAAGATCTTCCCAAAATTTCCTTTAACCGTTTCATGGCATAATGGGGCATGTGGGCGTTGGTATCTGCTGCCAGTTTAATAAATTTGCAACTAAAATCATAATGCTTGGCTTTCCAATATAAATATAACGGATCTTCGGGGATACAATGCCCTCCGACCCCCAATCCCGGATAAAACGGCATGAAACCAAACGGTTTGGTCTTGGCAGCGTCGATGACTTCCCAAACATCGATGCCCAGGGCATGGCACATTTGCGCAATTTCATTGATCCATCCGATATTGACGATGCGAAAAGAATTTTCCAAAAGTTTGGCCATTTCCGCGGATTTGCAGGAAGACACCTGATGCACATGCTTCATAATTTGCCCATAAAGCAACCCTGACAAAAAGGTGCACCTCGGAGTCAATCCCCCGACAACTTTAGTAATTTCTGTGACCGTAAAATTTTTATTGCCGGGATCGATGCGCTCCGGAGAAAAAGCGACATAAAAATCCTTCCCTGCTTTTAAACCGCTTTTTTCCAACTCCGGCTTGATGAGTTCCTGTGTCGTGCCGGGATAGGTGGTGCTTTCCAAAACTACGAGCATATCCTCATGCAAATGTTTGGCCACACTCCTGACGGCGCTGATAATATATGAAATATCCGGGGTATATTTGCGTTTAAGCGGCGTCGGAACGCAAATAATAACGACATCGACCTGACGCAATAAATTAAAATCCGTGGATACAGTAAAAGTTTTTTTACCCATCACACGGGCCAAGAGAGCATTAGGCACGTCCGTAATATAACTTTCCAAATTCTTAATGCGTTCTACCCTTTGGCTATCGGTATCAATGCCTGTTACTTTAAACCCCTTTTGGGCAAATGCCAATGCCAGCGGTAAACCGACATACCCTAAGCCGATCACCGCGATACCGGCCTTTTTATTGATGATCTTATTTTTTAGTTTTATCGACATTTAATGCCCCTCGAGAAATGTACCCCAAGTTCCGGCCATTTTTTTTGTAATCCAAAACCGTCATTCTCTTGATCATCCTAACTACAAGATTTTGGGGGTTATAGTAAACGCGGACATACTCCCCTTGATGAAACATCTCTCCGTGTTCAAAATAAATATATCTTCCCACCCTCTTTTGATCCTCATCATATATTTTTATGGAATTACGCCCATTGGCCTGGACAGTGCCGGTAGCTGTTGCAAGACCATTAGGATAGTAATAATTATTATTTCTTGGGCAGACAATTCCTTCTGCCTGGCTTACGCAAATAAAGTAACACAAAATTGTTGGCAACCATGTTCTTTTTCTTATCATTTTATCCTTTAGGCAGGTTAAAATATCGCGAATTGTGAGGATTGTCAATGCTTCGATTGCACTTAAGCATTGCCCCTGAGCAAAGTCGAAGGAATAATCCTCCGATCCAATGTCATTCATATTTTAATAATATACCCGTCCCGAAAATAAAAATACTTGTCTTTTTAATCGCATTGTCACCCTTTAACACCAGAACGGATCATCAAGATGGGAATATCGGTATGATGCCTTAAATTATCAGCCACTGATCCTAAAATAATGTCCTTAACAAATCCATGGCCATGAGTGGCCATGGCAATCAAATCACATTTTTCGTCTTTGGCTATTTCTAAAATCCTATCGGCAGGCTCTTTGCCCCGGGCAAGGATGGCTTTAACATTAAAACCTTCTTGAGTGAATTGTTGGGTGCGTTCATCCAAATACAACCGGTCATTTTTAATTTCTTCAGAATCTTCCAAATTTAATTGATCCTGTAAACGTGCCACAAAACCATCAGCCACATGTACTAAAACCAAATCCGCCTTGGTCATTTGGGCTAAAGGACGGATATGGTCTAAAATAACCTGATCTGTCGGTGAATTATCTAAAGGAATAAGAATTTTACGGTACATTAACCCTGCCCTCCTTTAAACAATGGGACTATGGTCTGGAACAACAGGTAAGCATTGAGGATTATTATAACAGCCGTAACGGACCAAGATAATATTTTAAGAGACAATCTATTAACGAAACGTCCCATTTTCTTAGGGTCGCTGGTAAAAAGGACTAATGGGAATACCGCAAATCCCAATTGGACGGATAAGATAACCTGGCTTAAAATTAAAAGGTTTCCCATCCCTTTTGCCCCATAGAGCACTATTACAAGCACAGCCGGAACAATGGCAATCAAGCGCGTAATCAATCGACGTATCCAAGGACGAAGACGTATATTTAAAAATCCTTCCATGACGATTTGACCGGCCAAGGTTCCCGTCAAGGTTGAATTCTGACCGGATGCCAATAAAGCTATGGCAAACACAAAAGCTGCCGCCGAAGTCCCCAAAAGAGGAGTCAATAATTGATAGGCAACGTTAATATCGGCAACATCTTGATGCCCCGTACCATGAAAAATAGCAGCGGCCAGAACCAAAATGGCAGCATTGACAAAAAAAGCAGCGCATAAGGCAAAGGTAGAATCAAAATTGGCATAACGAATGGCCATAGCTCTCCCCTCGTCATTACGCTCAAAGGCCCTGGTCTGGATAATGCTGGAATGTAAATACAAATTATGCGGCATAACCGTTGCCCCTAGAATACCCAAAGCAATATAAAGTATATCCATGTTGGTCACTATCTCCGGCTTAGGCAATAAATTGCCCGCCATTAAACCCCAAGCGGGATGCGCAAGAACAAGTTCATAAGCAAAACAAGCTCCCATAGTGGTAATAAGGGTTATCACTATACATTCCAAGACCCTAAACCCTTTATTCTGCAGGAATAAAATAAGCAATACATCAAAAGCCGTGATCAAAACACCAACCACTAAAGGAATTCTAAATAAAAGATTAAGGGCAATGGCCGACCCAATAACCTCTGCCAAATCGCAGGCAGCAATGGCAATTTCGCAGATAATCCATAAGGCAATGGCCACGGGTTTAGAATAGTGGTCGCGACAAGCCTGGGCTAAATCACGGCCTGTGACAATACCCAGCTTTAAGGCCAAATACTGAAGAAGTATCGCCATAAAATTAGAAATTAAAATTACTGAAAGTAGGGTGTAACCATATTTAGCTCCACCTGCTAAATCGGTCGCCCAGTTACCCGGATCCATGTAACCCACTGCAACCAAAAATCCCGGCCCCGCAAAAGCAAGAATTTTTCGCCAAATACTTGCATTGGCAAAAACCGGTATGGAAGAATAGACCTCACGCAAACTTGGGTGAGCGACCTCTTGCCTCCATCCTTGGTTATTCTTAACTTCTTGATCCATCTGCTGTCCCCTTTAATTAACTTATATTATCGAAATACTATATCATGAATACCTGAAAAAATTGAAAGCATTAAACCTTCCCCGGTTCCCCCGTATAGCATATTTATAGACCATTCCTTATGCTCGTCGATATATTTAGGGAAGTCTGAAACTTAAAATCCATATTCGTTTAAAGGGTTGGGGGGAATTATAAGGAGGTCGCCCCGGTTGCAGGCAAATCTTCCTGTATACCTAAAAATTGGTGCAAATCCTTAACCGGCTGGACATCAATAATCACGGGCTCAAACCCAGGGGCATTTCGCAATCGCTCAAGCATGATAGGGTCGAGATGAAATTTGATTCCTTCCGAAGTGGCCCTCCTACCGGACACTCGCAATTGCTCGTCATTGCGAGGAGTGTTTCCCAACGACGAAGCAATCTCTTTTTTAACCTCAACATTCATATTGGCTGAGGTTAAATCAATCCCTCCTGGTTCAAGCATAGCGAAGTCTCTGAATTTCTTATTTACCTTCCATTGTCTATTACTGTAATTGCTGATAAGACCAGGATATTTTGTTTGCACATCTTCTAGGAAATTATCGAATTCGGTATCTGGATATGATTTCCCAAACCATTTTTCTAAATCAGTAAAATCAAATACTTGTCCTATTGATAATTTCCCAATCGTTTCACCTAAAATGATTTTGTCCAGATGAGTAAGGATTTCTTTGTCCGGATCAACCCTCTTCCAACGAATACGCCAATTCCACAAAAGGCTTCGATAATAAAATGCCAGAAAAGCCAAACTCTCATTACCTATAACCACAAATTTAGGATCACCAAAAATTGCTTTTCCTTTTCGCCTAGAAAGAATAACACTATTTGTGTCAAAATTTTGATCTTTTATTTTATATTTAAGCATCAAATCAATTAATTCTGTTACTTGTTTAATTTCGTTTTTACTTAATCTTCTACCCAATTTATTGATTGAAACCCCATCTATATACTCCACGATCAGATAAAAATACCCATTCCTGGTTTTTCCATTAGCGATCAATTTAGGACTAATTCCCATACCCTCCAGATTCTTAAATTCGCTCTCATGAGAGATCCCACGATTTTTAGATACCCTAATAGCGAAATTGTCATCTAATTTAAATACTGACGTATTACCTCCGGAGCCAATCAATTTCAGTGGTTTTTGATCTAACTTCAATTCTTCCTTCTCATCTCTTTGTTCTCCAAGAATAAACTCTAACCGAGGTCCTAAGGTCTCAAAATCTGAAATAGTCGTTGCCCTCATCGCCTGATTCCCGGCCGATTGGGTGCTGTCCCCTGTTTTCCGCATAGTAACCATTCCATTCCTTCTAACCTCAAGAAAATAATCATATCGCTCTTTGGAGCTATCAAAAACCGCTTGCTGCAACCCCCACTGTTTATATTTCAATTCAAGATTCCGGCTCAAGGATCCTCTCCCATCAGCACGTTGAAGAATCCGTTCTTTTTGTGGATCAGGATCAATGTAAAAATATACCCCTACTGCATGCAACGATGGAAACATATTTCTCATTGGGCTGCCTTCAAAAATAACTATAGTTCCTTGTTTGACATCTACTTCCCCCTTACCAGGCAAGACTAACCTAAGCCCTCTTCTGCTACTATCATTTTCCCAAAATTTAAATGCCTTGGTAATAGATATGACAGGCATATTGTTCGAAAGAAAATTGTTTATGCGATCTCTTCTCTTCTGCCAACCTGAGAATAATACATAAGGAAGGGTTCTAACTATTTCTCTTACTTTAATACCTCCCAATAGACTGCTTGAACTAATAACGAATGCCTTATGCCTTCGTTGCTCAAGAAACTCCTGAAATCTTCTAACTGCCGCCGTTTTTCCTGCTCCAGGGTATCCACCGATCATTAGAACAGGATTGTCTAAATTAGCTTTATCAAGTTCATCCATCCAAATTTGGAAAATTTGATTCCAAACGTGAAAATCACCAACGCTTCCTTGTATAAGTTGTACTTTATCAAGGTTAATTGGCTTGGTTGCTTTGATAATAGCAAGATTTGCCGTCATCGCCCGACTCTCTGTCTGCCGGACCGATGAGGTGATGCCCCCTGTTTTATCTACCGACATTTCGTTATTAGCACGCAAATATTCAACAACGCGTTTAAAAGGCCCCTCTATATCAATGCCTTGGGCGCGTACTTCGGGCGTCATTAAAACCCGCATAAAACCTTCCGCTTGTTGTGGATCAACTCCACTATCCTGTGCCGCCTCTCCCAACATCTCCTGCGCATCGATCCCCTGTGTTGACTCTAATTCAAATAAAGAAACCAAAAAGTTCAGATATTGCTGAGTCGAATAGTGATTTGTTTTGACATATTCAATGATGATACGTTTTAGTATGGTCATATACTCTATTGTTTCTAAAACCTCATAAGCGTTTCTCCTAGAATCAACCACGACGCGGACCCTTTTATGACCCAAATACTGCCACACAACTCTTTCAACCGTAATCCCGCCCTCAATAATATCTGATGCTTGGATCACTATCGGATGTCCATTTTCTATCGGCACTTCAAATTCTTCTATTTTTCCATCATTACCCCACAAAGGTACAACAATTTGATTGTCCCAGTGAAGACCATTTACCTGTTTCTTAAAAAAATTATAAACGTTATAAGATAAATGATTAGTCCTTACGATCAATCCCCCTTCGTCCAATCGGAATATTCTGTCAGTTGAAGAAACAAGTTTCTTTATCTCTTGAGGCAACGCTCTATAAAAAGATATCGGCTTTAAATGCAAATGAAAGCCATTCTCTTCAATGATCTTTAACAATACTCCTGCCCATAACCTTCTTCGCGGCGATTGGCTCGCATAAGCTTGCAGATAATTCTTAACTCGTTCATCCGCCAGCGCCGCATTAAATCGGGTCCTAATAAATTCTTGATACCCAATCAACTTTCCAGTGCCTTTCAGGCGATTGTCAAGCGCAACGTCCCTCTTGACCGAATTTGCCTTTACATTTTTGTACCCATCTTCGGCCCGAAGAAGCGTTATTAATTGGCTTATCGTTACCGGCGACTCTTGCCGTCCCAATATCTCTAGCTCTTTGGACCGCCTGTCCGCTACATCTTCCCGATTTTTCTTTAACTTGTCATTGCCTTTCAAGCGCTCGTCATTGTCAACGTCGTTTCTAACATCCCCCGCTTTTACATTTTCGTATCCCTCTTCGGCCCGAAGAAGCGTTATTAATCGGCCCACCGTCACTGGCGACTTCTGCCGTACCAAGATCCCTACCTCCTTATCTCGCCTGGCCTTTACTACTTCCCGATCTAATTCTTTTACAATCAGCTTGTCATTGTTTTTCAGACGCTCGTCACGGTCAATGTCCTTCCAAACATCCCCCGCATTTACATCTGCGTATCCCTCTTCAGCCCGAAGAAGCGTTATTAACTGGCTCACCGTCACCGGTGACTTTTGCCGCGCCAAGATCTCTGCCTCCTTGTCTCGCCTGGCCTTTACTGCTTCCCGGTCTTTTTCTTTTAACTTGCCAGTGCCTTTCAAACGCTCGTCACGGGCAATGTCATTCCCAACATCCACCACGTTGACATTTTCGTATCCCTCTTCGGCCCGAAGAAGCGTTATTAATCGACTCACCCACACTGGCGACTTTTGCCGCATCAAGATCTCTAATTCCTTGGCCCGCCTGGCCGCTGTAACTTGAGAGCTATGTTCTGTTGCCATCGCTTGATTAATAAAGGTAACCGGGGCTTCATTTGAGAATTTAATTGCAAATATAACTGTATGGACTTCTTTACCACCAACTATCTTTCCATTTTCCCCATCATCAACCAGCAATACCTTCCCTCCTAACTTATTACTTAAACCGTTAATCGTAGAAATCCCAAATCCTTTGGTCCCTTCTACACCAGAAAATGAAATATTCCTACGTGAAAAGAATAATAAATTTCGGCCTTCCGAAGTCTCGAATAATTTGTTAACTTCATCCTCGGATGCTTCGCTATAAAGTTCCCTCTCCTTAGTTGCTTCGATATAACGATCACTCCCCTTCTCAAAACTATCAGGTTTCGGCAATGAACCTTCATGAACAAAATCAATAATTGAACCGTCAACTGGATTATGAGAAACCCAAAGCATGTGACTATTTAAAAGATGATGATATCCGTCCCACATTTTGGAATATAAATTCCCCTCATTTTTGATGTATATCACATTATCTTTAAAGGACACTTCTATTTTTCCCTCTTGTTGTGCATTAAGCGCATTAAGTAGCATTTCCCTTAACATTAAATCCATATAGAATTTCCCCATATCCTCAAGAGCCGAATGAAAAATTAAAGAATTTGGAATAGAGACTATAATCCTTTCTGGGGAATAAAGCTTCCGTTGCTCTTCAGTATCATTAGGTAATTGGGCAATAACCTCATTTTCTATAAATTTTTTAAGGTAAAAACTATTAGGGACATCTGTTGAATCGGCCATCTTACAATCAACGCTTATTATTTGAGCCTTATCGGGGCCCAAGTATTTTGGCACCTGCGAGGCTTGAGCATAATTCAGCAACGGAGATATTGATGCGGCATCAAAACCGCCCGAAAAATATTTCCTTGGTATCACTTGTTGGGACAACAGGTCTCGTTCTTCTTTGATATAGTTATACGCGCCTTTTTTGAAGGCTTGGAGGTAGCAGTGGTATATCCCTTCCACGTCATTCTGAGGCTTAGCCGAAGAATCTTTAGATATCTTTAGATCCTTCGCTACGCTCAGGATGACAGATTTATTATAAGTAACTCCCGCTATTTTCTTTTTGTCCTCATATACCTGCGCCAGGATGCTGTCTTTGATTTTTTTCTTGTACCAGGTGGCAAGAATGAGGCTGTTGTAGACTTGGCGAAGTTGGGCGAAGTTTTTGCCTTCATTGACTTCCTTGGTTAGTTCGGGGATGACGATCTCGCGGACGATTTGGGAACCGAGGGCGTTGATATTTTCAGAACTCCCCCTAACCCCCTCTTTATAAAAAAGAGGGGATACAGAAAAATTTTTCTGCAATGCTAAATAATCTTGCTCAAGCATAACTTTTAATTTTGATTCCACTACATACGCCGTTCCTGCTTTGGCATTCTCATAAACAACCGCCTTCTCAGGGACTATCCATACCTTGTTAAACGTATTGACCGGAATATTGGTCGTGCCGAATTTTTGGGCGGCTTCTTCGTAAACACGTTTCCAGAATTTCTTACCTATTTCATTCTCAGGATAAATTAAAGATGCTGTTATTTGCTTGAGCATATAATCTTCAGCCAGCAAGTCCCGGCCCATTTCTGTAAGCCCAAAGCTTTGAGGTATGATCCTGTTCTTTTCATAAGGGCTTAAATTTACCCAAAGGTCTTTTTCGGGGATGGTGAGGCTAGCGAGAAAATATTTGATAAGGCGGGTGGCTTCTTGTTTTAAACTCACCCTATCCCCCTCTTTTTGAGAAAGAAGGGGAATATCTCCCTGGTCTAAAATAAAATCAAAACGGAAAGGATTATCGGGATGGATTTTAATGCCTTTTAATATCGAAGGGTTGTATTCAGAGCTTAAGCCCACACGCACACCGGGCGCAGGCAAACGGAATTCTTGGGCATAAAGGGGACAGTTTCCCAATACGCTTGTTATAAAAAAACACAAGATAGTAAGAATTAAAAATAATTTTTTCACTGTTTAAGGGAAGTATAACACGTGTATTTATATACTGCCAATTGGGGGCAACTTATGCCAGGGCGTAAATTTTATCTAAAATACGCTGGGAGGCTTCTTCATAGGAAGGTGCGTCATTAACGAAAAAAGGCTCGCCGAAGATTGCAGTCACAGGGCCTCTTTTGAAAAATTTGGTGCCGGGCGCCAGGACCTTATTGGTCCCCTGCACATAGACAGGAACCACGGGAACACCGGATTTCACCGCTAAAAAGCCTGCCCCTGCTTGGGCTTTGGAAGGCTCGTTGCCGATACGCCTGGTCCCTTCAACAAAAATCAATATTACCCTGCCATTTTTTAAACGCTTAAGAGCTTCTTTCATGGCACCGAAATCCGCCTCACCCCTTCTGACAGGGAAGGACCCTAATCGTGTCAAAATAAACCCCAAAGCGCCTTTAAATAGCTCTATCTTGGCCATAAAATTCAAGCGCCTTACTGAACATATCCCCAAAAGGACAGGATCCAAATTACTGATGTGATTACTGGCTAAAATAAACGCTCCCTGGCGCGGGAATGTTCCGGGTCTGGTAGGCAGTAAAAGGAAAATAAAGCCAACTTAAAACCTTGGTACCAAAATAGACGATGTAATAAATCATAAATTAATTACTTACACCCGCACCGAACCTCTCCCGTCAAGGGGAAGGAAATAAATTTGTGCCCCCTATCAAAAAAAGGGACTTATTTAGGGTCTATCTGTTGGCGGCCGAATTCCAGAATGTCCTTGGATCGTTTGAGGTTTTAGCTTCCGAATAGATACGCACCAACGGCTCCGTGCCCGAGGGACGGAACATCAACCAGTCTTCATTGTCACAGATAAGTTTGACTCCATCAAAATCCTTGACCTCAATGACCTTCCTGCCTAAAACAGAAGCTGATCCCCTTCAATTTATTTAAATCCACCTTACTGGCATCCATCTCATAATCCAGCCGGGAATAATAATACCGGCCGAATTCACGCTCCATGTCCTCAACCAATTGTTTGAAATTCTTTTTATTATAAACCATCATCTCCAGAAGCAAAAGCCCGGCCAGGGTGCCATCGCGTTCAGGGATAAAATTGGGCAGGCCCATGCCTCCGGCCTCTTCTCCGCCGGCCACAATTTTTTCTGACACCATTAAATCAGAAATATATTTAAAGCCTACCGGCGTTTCATAAAGTTTGCGGCCGAGTTTTTGGGCGATATGATCAAGCATGGTCGTCCCGCATAAGGTCTTGATGATGCCGCCCTCTACGTTGCGGTTACGCACCAAATGCAGGACCAAAAGCCCTAAAATCTTCTGGGGAGAGACAAACTCACCGCCGGGCATCACCGCGGCGATGCGGTCGGCATCACCATCGAGCACATGGCCAAAATCAAATTTTTCTTTTTTCATGCGGTCCATGATGACCTGCATGCATTCGACAATGGGCTCCGGCTTGCTGCCGTCAAAAGAAGGATTTACATCCTCACGCATAAGTGTAAGCTTAATACTCGTCCCCTTGAGTATCTGGCATATCAAATCACGGCCGCTGCCATGCATGATATCAGCCAGCACTTTAAATTTGGCCGTTTTCATTTTCTTTAAATTCAGATATGCACGGATGAATTTGACATATCTTTTTTAAAATCATGAATTATGATCAGACCCTGGGCAACGGCTTCAAAATGAGGCAGGATCTTGACAGGTGATTGCCCCAGATAGCTCTCAATGGAACTTGTTATATCTTTAGACGCCGCACCCCCTTGGGCTGTCTTAATTTTAATGCCGTTAAATTTGGCGGGATTATGTGAAGCCGTAATCATAATCCCACACACATTAGCAAGCCCAACAACCCCAAAACTTAAAGCAGGTGTTGGTAAGGATGTATCCGAAAGATATGTTTTGATGCCATTGGCCGCAAAAACTTCAGCAACGGCCTGTGCATATTCCGCAGAAAGGAAGCGGTTATCAAACCCGATCGAAGCAGATTTAAGCGAAAATTGGGGGTTATTCTTATTGACCCAATCAGCTGCTGCCTGGGCCACTATACGGACATTGTTAAAAGTAAAGGTGTCTGAAATGACTGCACGCCAACCGTCGGTACCGAATTTTATTTGGGATTTGATATCGCTCATATGGCTCCTTTGTAACCGTACAATCGACAATGTTTGATATAACGAATGACCGCCTTGGGCGTCAAATACCAGATTGATTTCTCCGTTTTTAAACGCTGACGAATGTCACTGGAAGAAATATCGACGGCCGGCATATTGATTTTCAAATAAGGCCAGCGCTTAGGATAATTCTTATCAAAACCGGGGCGGTTTAATATGACCAGTCTAGCCAAATTTAAAATACCATACGGGTCCTTCCAGCGGTGGAAGGTCCTTAAATGATCCCCTCCCATTAATAAATAAAAATTGGACCAGGGGTATTTGGTTTTCATTTCCTTTAATGTATCGATGGTATAAGAGACTTCCCCCCGTCGCAACTCACCATCGTACAATTTAAAGGCCTTATTACCTTTAATGGCTTCTTTAACCATCACTAAACGTTTGGACGCGGCAAGTAAAGAAGGTTTGCTTTTAAATGGCGAACAAAAAGCCGGCACAAAGAACACAACATCAAGCTTCAACGCCTCCACGGCACTTTGGGCCATTAGCAAATGCCCAAAGTGGATGGGATCAAAACTCCCCCCAAGTACACCTATTCTCATTCTTCTCATTCTTAGACCGTTTCTAGGCATCCTATTGGTAATGCTTAAGTTCTAGCAGAAGTGTCCCTAATCCATTTTTTGAATACAAGGGACACTTCTATCATAACACCATTGTTTTCAAGACGTAACTTAGAAACGGTCTAACCTTATGACCGAATCTGTCCACTGCCATAAACTTCATATTTATAGCTGGTCAAGCCTTCCAAAGCCATGGGCCCGCGCACGTGTAATTTATCGGTACTGATACCCACCTCCGCCCCGAAACCGAATTCAAAACCATCGGTAAAACGGGTTGAAGCATTGACATAAACGCATGCCGAATCCACCGCATCCAAAAAAACTTGCGCTTGATTTTTATCCTCGGTGACAATGGTGTCGGAATGATGCGAACCATAGGTATTGATATGTTCAATCGCTTGATGAATATCCCCCACCACCCTCACCGATAGAATCAAATCCAGGTATTCCGTGCGCCAGTCTTCTTCAGTCGCTTTTTTAACCCCCTCTTTGACAATAGCACGCGTGGCCTGATCCCCCCGGATCTCGCAGCCGGCTTTCTGCAAATCCTTAATCACCGGCGACATGAATTGACGGGCTACGGCACGGTCAACCAACAAAGTTTCCATGGCATTGCATACGCCGGGCTTTTGGACCTTGGCATTCATGGTGATCTGGTGCGCCATATCCAAATCCGCTTTTTTGTGGACATAGACATGGCAAACCCCTTTGTAATGCTTGATGACCGGGATACGCGAATGATCGGCGACGAAACGGATCAATTCTTCGCCCCCGCGGGGGACGATCACATCTAAATACTCATCAAGTTTCAAAAGTTCCTGCACCGCCTGGCGGTCCGTTGATTCTATCAATTGCAAGGCATCCGGCGGTATTTTGGTTTTCTTTAACTGGCTCTTTAGTATTTTAAAGATCGCCTTGTTCGAATAAATGGCTTCCCTGCCGCCTTTAAGGATGGCGGCATTGCCGGATTTCAGGCATAAAGCAGCGCAATCAGCGGTGACATTAGGCCGCGATTCATAAATAATCCCCACCACCCCTAAAGGCACACGGATTTTTTTGATCAGAAGTCCGTTAGGACGGCGGATGGTTTCCAGTAATTGGCCGACCGGGTCTTTGAGTTTGGCTGTTTCTCGCAAGCCCTCGGCCATACTCGCAATACGTTTGGGGTTAAGCGTCAGGCGATCGATAAGGGCTTGGGAATAATTAACTTTTGAGGCTACAGCCAAATCTTTGGCGTTTTCTTTAATTAAATAGGACTGTTGGTCTTGCAAAGCCCGGGCCATTTGCATCAGTGCGCGGTTCTTTTCTCTCGTGCCGATCAAAGCCATCTGAAAGGACGCTTTTTTAGCCGCCTTTGCTATTTTTAAAATGTGAGCGGATAAACTCATGTTCCGAATCCCCGTCTAATATTTTTTCTTTCTTTTCTATAAAATAAGTACCGATCTTTGCCCCTGCAACCAAGCGTACTAAAACATCCTTGATATCCCCGGCAGTAATGATGCAAGGAATGCGCACGTGCGTGGCAATCTTAATAGCGCCGATTTTAGCCCGCATGCCGCCCCGTGCCATTTGAATATTCTTTGTCCCATCAGCTATCCCTTCGATTTCCTCAGTGATCTCTCTGATCTCTTCATACACTTTCCTATTTGCATCATACAAGCCCTCCACGTCAGAAAGGATCACCAGCAAATCCGCGTGCAAAAGGCTGGCTACCAGCGCGGATAATTTATCATTGTCCCCAAATTTGATTTCTTCGGTGGATGTGGTGTCATTTTCATTGATGACCGGAACAACCCCTTTTTTCAAAATAGCTTCCAGGGTATAACGGGCATTTAAAAAGCGGGTACGATTATCAAAATCATCCCAGGTCAAAAGCACTTGGCCGCATTTAAGCGAAACCTTACGAAATAATTCACCATAAAGGCGCATAAGAGCCGCCTGCCCAATGGCCGCCCGCGCCTGCAGAAAAGCCAATTCGGCCGGCCGCTTTGTTTCGCCTAACTCTCCCATGCCCAAAGCAATAGCCCCTGATGAGACCAGCACCACCTCAATCCCTTGCTTGTGCAATTGACTGATTTGCCTGGCCAAAGAAGCCAGCTGCTCTGTTTTCGGTCGCATTTTAGAATCCGCGATCTGGCTTGAGCCGAGCTTAACAACAATCCGTTTAATAGGTCTCTGAAATTTGCGTGTCATATTTAATTAAATCCTTAGTTTCTGCATCCATGTACGAATTATGAAGACACAATTCTTTGCTATGCCTGATCAAAACCAATTAAGTATTGTGTCCCTTTATCTCTGTATCGCCAGATTCTTCAGAATTTGACTGTTCTGCCTTGTGCCTTTCTAAAAAATTTTGGACGGAATCGTTAGATGTTCCTTTTAATTGAAACTTACTCATATTAAATAAAAATCTATTAGGA
The DNA here is from genome assembly GCA_963769315.1 of Candidatus Omnitrophota bacterium. Taxonomy (GTDB): domain Bacteria; phylum Omnitrophota; class Gorgyraeia; order Zapsychrales; family Fredricksoniimonadaceae; genus JABDGZ01. Next base: position 352,026 of record CAVYLG010000004.1, on the reverse strand, counting down.
TCAAGAGGGTCTACAAGCACAGGAAATATTTTGCAAGCACCTCTTTGAGCGCCCAACCAATGTAAACTGTCCATAGTTAACGTTTTCACTATTCTTTGACCGTTTATCTGAAAACTAACTTTTACTATATAAATTGATCGCCAGTTTCCAGCTATAAATTTCGCTTCTGCCTCAACTTCTTCTCCATTCTTTAATAAGTATTCTTCTAACTCCTTTTCCTTAATCAAACTAAAAATAAAGAACACGGCAAAAAGACCAACTATAAGACAAATTATTAAAATAAAATTACCGTTGCTTACGATCATCTCTGAACATCCCGAATTATGGGGACACAATACTTATCTCTTTATTGGAACGGATGAATAGCTATTATGTGTGAGGCACATTCAGGAATTTTTTGCCAAATGTCTGCAAGGTTTTACAGCGAAGATGCCGCGAATGCCTTATCGCGATAGCAGCCGAGCTGTAAACCGTAGCAGACGGCAAAAATATTCCGTGCCGAATCACATAATAGCTGTTCATCCTTCACGGAAAATCTTGTTGATTTAACTCCTGTGCAACTAATACATCGTTTACATTTTAGATTGGGTACATCGTTTACACTTTTTAGTTACTAATAATCTTGTTCTTTCTCAAATCTACGGAACCTAGTACGTAAAAGCTATACTGGATCTGCCAAATGCCATCGGCAATTTCTTTTAAACCGACTCCTTGGCCTGCGAGCAATTCAGTGATAAAAATCCTTCTGCCCATTATATGGATTTCTCCGCTGTCTTTAACAAGGCGGACTTTGTAACCATATCCATACTCAGGTGGATACGGTCGTTGCCTATAAGGCCGTATCGACTTTCTATAATGGCTACCAGGAGTTTGATCATTTAGCGCCTCATGGGGACGATTATAATTATAATCGTATCTAAACCTATCAAATAAATCCTGTTGCTCCTTGTAGCTCCGGACCATTGGATCTAGGGCTTCTTTTTTTAACGTGCGGTGCATGCGTTCATGTCGTCCGTTTTCTTGGGGACAGCCTTTTTTAATTCGTTCTGGTACGATTCCCAGTTGAATTAACCAAATCGACAACCGGCTAAGTCCTCCCATGCATTTTCCGGCAAACGGCGTGCCGTTATCATGACGAATTACATCTGGTATCCCATATTCACAAAAAATGGATTCAAGATAATCTTTCGTCGGGATATACCGTGGTCCTTTAAGACCTTTACAGCCTAAAAGGAACCGACTAAAATTATCACTAATTGTTAACGGATAACAAAGATGAACCTTTTTTATATAAAATTGCCCTTTATAATCCATGCTCCAAACATCATTAGGAGCTTTACAATCGTAAAAAGGCTGTGTATAAGGTGGGACTCGTCTTCGTTTTTGGCGCTCTTCAACAAGTCCTTCTTTCTTCAGCCAATAGAACACAGTACTGACGGCTGGTAGTTCAAGTTCTGGATATCGTTGTTTCAATTGGGCACGTATTTTACGTGGCCCCCGATTACGGTTCTTAAGCTTTTCCTGAATAATAAGCTTCAGGATTCTTTTAGATGTGCGATGTGGACAGTGCTTGGGCGCTCGACTTTGTTCTATGAGTCCACCAACGCCTAACTGTTCATATCTCCCAAGCCATTTGTAAACTGTTGGTCGGCTGATTCCGTATTTTTGAGAAAGATCAGTAATACTAAAATGTTCTTTATTATAATCGGTTACAAGCTGGTTTTTTAGGTCCATTTGGTTTATCACTTTCCACGGCATAGGATGACCTCCTTGCCGTATAGTGTAAACCATGTACCCAATCTGTTTTGTAAACTATGTTACCAGTTTGTACCCCTCCCCTAACCCCTCTTTGTAATAAAGAGGGGAAACTTTGTATTATAGCAATAATCTGATCGTTTCCAAAAGTTTATCTAAACCCTGCTTTTCTTTGGCTGAAATGGGGATGATGTCCTTGGTGACCTTGCGCTTGAATCGTGTCAGGTTCTTTTTGGCATCCGGCAAATCCATTTTATTGGCCACGAGTATCCGATGCTTCTGCAAAAGTTCTTCGCTGTACAAATCCAGCTCTTCGCAAATCTTATAATAATCATCGACAGGGTCGCGGCCCTCGCTGCCGGACATATCGATCACATGCACCAGGATTTTAGTGCGCTCGGCGTGTTTGAGGAATTGATGCCCCAGCCCCTTGCCTTCATGGGCCCCTTCGATCAAACCCGGCAGATCCGCCATCACAAAATTCTTTTTTTCATCATCCTCATCTTTGACAATGCCTAAAATCGGGGCCTTGGTGGTAAAAGGATAACTGGCAATCTTGGATTTGACCTTGGAAACCGCGCAAATAAGCGTTGATTTGCCGGCATTGGGAAATCCCACCAACCCCACATCAGCGATGATCTTTAATTCCAGGCGTATGGTGCGCACCTCACCGGCATGCGGAGGCAGGACCGTACGGTTATGATTATTGCCCCGGCCGCCCTCGCCGCCACGGGCCACGATCACGCTGTCCCCATGCACATTCAAATCGCGGATCAATAAATCCGTGTCATAATCCCACAGGATCGTTCCCACGGGAACGCGCAAAATACAATCTTCGCCCCTTTTGCCGGTTTTATTATTACTGCTGGCATGCCCGCCGCTTTGGGCCACATAATGCTGTTTGAAACGGTAATCCAAAAGGGTATGCAAATTGCGGTCCGCCACAAAGACCACATTGGCGCCGCGCCCGCCGTCACCGCCGTTGGGAATGGGATAACGCGTGTACTTATCGCTGATAATGGCTTTCGCAGCCTTTGCCGCCGTTACCGGCCTGCACCTGAATTCGTGCCTGATCAACAAATGCCATAAAATATGTTCCTTAAAAATTAAAAATCCCGGTGCCCCCAACCAAGCCGGGAGACCGGGATTCTAAAATTTCAAAAATGATTAAGCAGATAATTTTTTGCAATTTTAACGGTTGTCAAATCCTGGCGATGGCCATGGGTACGCGCGGAATCTTTGCGCTTGCGGTACTTATACGCAATGACCTTGGGAGCGCGCATGTGATTAAGGACCTCAGCCTTAACTTCAACATCCTTCAAATACGGCTGGCCTAATTTAACATTCTTACCGTCGGAATAAAGCAAAACTTTATCCAGAATAATGCTCTGGCCTTTTTCATAATCCAGACGATTGGCCTTGATGACATCGCCTTCGCTGACTTTAAACTGACTGTTTCCTACCTGAACCACTGCAAACATAATACCCTCCAGTTTATCTATGCTCCTCCCGCATGCCACAGCGAGGGCAGTCCATTACATTCTTAGAAAGTCCGTATTATACAAGGAATCAATATTTAGTCAAAATATTTTAATCAACTCCCCTAACCCCTTCGTTATAGACACTCAGTATCGAGGGGAAATACTTTTTAAAGTTTAATTAATTTTCACCTTCCCCCGGCCTTCACAATAAGGACAGTTGTGAAATTCCAGGGATTCGATGGTCTTGCCTGTACGCGCCCGGGTCATTTCCACAAGCCCTAACTGGGAAATGCGGTTGACCTCGGTCTTGGCATGGTCTTTGGCTAAGCCGTCACGCAGGGCATTAAGCACCCTGCGCTTGTGCTCTTCGCGGTTCATGTCGATAAAATCGATAACAATGATACCGCCCAAATCCCTTAAACGCAGCTGGCGGGCGATCTCGGGGGCAGCCTCCATGTTGACCGCAAAAGCCGCGTCCTCCGGCGTACCCTTGCTCTTAAAACGGCCGCTGTTGACATCCACGACCGTCACCCCTTCCGTCGGTTCAATCACCACATAAGCGCCGGATTTCAAATACACCTTAGGCTCATAAATCTTATCCAGCTCGCGCGCCACGTTTTTGGCCTCAAACAAGGTCTGGGGCCCCGGATGATACTGGATTTTATCGATCACCTCATGGCCGATCAAATTCTGCGCGAACTTGCGCATTTTAATAAACTCATCCTGGGAATCGATGATCACATGCTGAACATCATCCTTAAGCAAATCCCGGATGACCTTCCAGATCAAAGAGCCTTCTTCATAAATAAGGGCAGGCGGCTGTTTTTTCTTGGACAATTCACGGATCTCCTGCCATTTATTGACCAGGAATTTAGAATCACGGAAAATTTCTTTTTCCCCCTGTTCCATGGAAGCTGTACGGATAATAAACCCTCCGCTTTTGACAAAGGTGAATGTCTTTAAAATATCCCGCAGGCGCTGGCGCTCTTCAGGCTTATCGATTTTTTTGGAAATACCGCTATGCTTGTCCACCGGCATATACACCACAAAACGTCCGGCCAGACTGATATGGGTCGTAAGCCTCGCCCCCTTGGTGCCAAAAGGATCTTTGACGACCTGCACTAAAATTTCCTGGTCCTTCTTTAAAGGCAATTCATTTTTGTCCTTTTGAGGAGGACGGCTGTCTTTGGCCTGCGGCCCCTGGGAAGCCTGTGGCTCAGCCATTGGCTGCGGGCTTGGGGAAAATCATGTTGAGGATTTTTTGGGGAGCACTTGGCTCATCCTCAATTTTCTCAATATCATTGAGAAAAGGATTGTCCGCGTCCGTCAAATACAAAAAGCCGTTTTTTTCCTGCCCGATGTTGACAAAAGCCCCGTTGATCGACGGCAAAATGGACTCGACCTTGCCTTTGTAAATATTGCCCAGCATGGATTGATGGCGGTCAAGCTCAATATAAAAATCATCCAGCTTGCCGTCCACCAAAACCGCCACGCGCCTCTCGTCCTGGGCGACTTGAATAAGAATTTCTTTAGACACAGTTTCCTCTCCTTTAGACGTGTTTCATAAAAATGGTACGTCATACACACACGCAGGATGAAAACTATTGGATTGCAGCAGTCGAGGCAGAGTTTTTACCAACCGTGATGATGTGCGGCGTCAGGAAGATCAGCAATTCTTGTCTTGGTCTTCTGTGGTGTTGGTGTTCTTGAAAAGAAGATTGCCCAACCAAGGGATGTCCCCCAACAAAGGGACCTTTGTCTTGGTGACGATCGTCTGATCCGTGATCAAACCACGCGATGACCAAAGTTTTGCCGTCTTCCACCATCACATTGGTTTCGAGCTTCTTGATTAGTCGTTTCCGGGCAGTTGATTATTGTCTACTGTAATCGTTCCCTGAAGCGCCGAGATCTGCGGATGCAAATCCAATGTTATCAATCCTGCGTTGTTCACATGTGGTGTAACCTCAAAATTAATACCGATAGGTAATTGAGTAAATCCGGTAACTTGTTGCTGTCCCGTATTCGAGTTAAAAGAATAATGTCGCCTCCGGATATTGCAGCGCCGACATTAATCTTGGCCTTTTGATTGTCCAGCGTCACGATACGCGGGTTCGAAAGAATTTTTGTCGTGGAACGGGTGCTCAAAACTTGCAAGGTGGCGGAAAGCTGGGTGGCATTGATGGTCCCGTAAGTAAAATTGGAGCTAGTTGAAGTAGAAGTTGAGCCAGTAGCGGTGGATAAGGCCAGGCAGTTACATTGGCCGGAGTATATGAAGTGGGCCCTCCCTGCCCAAAAGTCCATCCTTTGTCTGTGTAAAAGGAAAAGTGGTCGGACGGTGAAGCCCCTGAAATACTGGCCTGAAGCACCCAATCAATCCCCAAATTCTCAGTATTATCTAAATCCGTTTCAATGACCTTGGTTTCAATCATCACCTGCGGGGTGACGGTGTCAATGGACTTGATGACCCCGGATATCAACTCCAGATTACTTTCCAGGTCCCGCATAATAATCGAGTTGGTACGCGCATCAAAATTAATAAACCCCCGTTTACTGATCATTTTATCAATGACCTTCATCACATCCTCGGCCTTGGCAAAAGAAAGAGGAAATGTTTTGGAAACCAACGATTCCTGGCTTTCCAGAGCTCAAAGAATCTTCACGGTACTTTTTCAAATTTTCAACGGTCATGACCGTGATAATATTGCCCTTGCGGTCAAAACCATACCCATAGGTGGACAGGATCACATCCAAAGCCTTCTGCCAGGGCACATCTTTTAACTCAATATTAACGACACCGGTCACATCGGGCGCGGCCACAATATTCACCCCGCTTTTAAAGGCCAGCACTTTCAATACATTCCTGATATCCGCATCCTGAAAATCCAAACTGACAAGCCCTGCTTCCGGAGACAAATTGGCCTGGGCCAGACTCACTGGCCGTTGCGTCCATTGGCGGCGGCAGGGCACAGCAGCCCAACCCATCGGCACAAAAGCTGCAGACCACCATCAGAAAGACTAATAAGCTGGATGCACGCTTAAACATTACATCCCTCCCTTTTTTAAGTTTCAATATAAACCTCTCGGTCCCTTTCAAAAATTCCACATGATCAACAGCAATGACATCCACAACATAAGGGCCGATTTGATCATGGGCCTTAACGACCTTGCCGTTGACAATGGCCGCATTATTCCCTGACGCGTCCGCCACAATCCCCTCCAGGACCAGATCATTCACCGACAAATCCTCATCGTAAGTGACCACCATCCCGGCTGAAGACACCAAAGGCACAAAGGGATCACGTTTTCCATGATCATCATACACAAAAGCCTCTTGGGCATAAACTGAATTTACGGATAATAATATTAACATAAAAATAAGGAATCTCATAAATTTTTAGATTTGGCCACTAGCCTGTTCCACTAGAATCATTTTGATGGTCAAAGAAAATAAATGCGTGTGAGGGTCCTTCTCATCATTTTGAATAATGAAATCTTTCATAATGAAAAACATGTCTTCATTTTCCAGTTTGTTAAGAAAATGCCCGAACTTATGATATCCGCAACGGGCCTTGATCACAACGGGTAAAGCGTAATATTTACCGTCCGCGGCTGTCATTAAAGCTTCCTGCTGGCTTTTTTCAGGGATCAACTGGTCAATTTTAACACCGTATTCATTGGCAATACTGGAGATGGTGCTAAGAATAGCAGGGACTTCCTGGATGGAGCGCACCTTGCTGCTAAGAGACTTTAATTGAATGCGCGCCTCTTGAAGATTTTTCCTAAGCAGATTGATCCGCGGTTTATCAATCAAAACCTGCTGGGTATCTTCGGACAATTTTTTTATCTGGTCATTAACATCGGCGATGCTGCCCATTTGAGGCAAAACCAAAAAGAATCACATCCAGCAAAATAATCAGAAAGACGACACCCGCCAATATGCCATAACGCGCCTGGTCGTTTAAATTGTTGAAATATTCAAGGATTTTATTTATAGTGTCTAAGATTTTGATAAAGTCGTGTTCGGGTAGTCATTTTAATTTTGCCATGACGGAAAAATCCGTTACCTCAACAGCATTGCTCTTGCCCCGCTGGATGGAATTGACTTCCAGCGAAGAAAAATCTTTCATAAAATCATCATTTTGCTTTAAGGCAGATAAAAACATGCCCACATTATTGATTTCATTCTGATTTTTGGAAACCACACTGCCTTCCATCGTCAGGCCGATTTTATCTAAAGTCATTTTTCTGATCCAAAGCCCTCTGGGCAAAGAGTCGCTGATGGCATTGAATTTGGGGGCCCATAGCACCGATTTTTTGATCGTCATATCAGAAATCATCTTGATTTTCTTTTTTAAATCCCCGGACTCCTTATTAATGGCATCCAATATAGTTTTATCGGGCAATACCTTCTGCCATTGCGCCTTATAATAGGACAAGCGGCCATTCCCCATCAACCATACCACCCCAAAAGCAAATGGACCGTCACCATCAGAAAAATCAACCCTGCCCCGACACCTAAAAGAATTTCCTGGGGGATATTGATCGTCAAGGAATCCGCATTCCCTTTGCCATTTTTTCTCAAAGCCGCTGGAATTAAATTAATGTCGATCATAGCCTACAGCCCCAACCCTAAGGCCACGCCAAACTGCGCGGCATAGGTTTGAATATCCCCGGATGCCGCCGGGGTATTTAAACGCACCCTCTCCAAGGGATTCCAAATTTTGACCGGTAACCCTAAATTCTTTTCAAACACACCTTCAATGCCCTTTAATAATGAACCGCCGCCTCCTAAAAAAAGCTCATCGACCTGGATATTCTTTTCAGTCATAAAATAATCCATCGACAAACGGATTTCGGTGATCAAATTATTGATCGGCATTTCACAAGCTTCGATGACTTGGGCCAATTTCTCACCGGGTTGGCGCTTGATCGCCTCAGCCTGGGTTGCATCAACCCCCAAGGCATTGGCAATTTTCTTTGTCAACTCCTGACTGCCGACGAATATGTCCCTGGCAAAGCGCGGAGAAGATTCTTTAAAAATCATAAGACAAGACGCCGACCCGCCGATATCCAGGACAGCCTTGGCTTTCCCCGACGCAGTGACCTGCGGCCCCAGGCGGTTAAAAGCATTGGCCATCGCGATCGAATTGAGCGTCACGCGGTTCAATTCAAGCCCCGCTTCTTTAAACAATTTTAAACGCTCATCCACCATCTCTTTTTTGACGGCCGCCAGCAATACCAACATCTTTTTATCTTTGCCTTCGGGATCTAAAATAGAACAATCCGTGTAAATACTCTTGGGGTCAAAAGGAAAATATTTATCCAGTTCAAAAATATAAGATTTACGCAAATCTTCCAGGGGCATGCGGGGCAAGTCGACATAGCGGATCAAGGTCCCCTTACCGAAAACCGAGGAAACCAGAATTTGATTATTGAAATGCAGGCGTTCGGCAATTTTCTTTAGGGCACTTTTGATATCATTGCCTGCCACCGGTTCAATGGCCCAATGACGTATTTCAAACCCGCCGGCAGCTTGCTCCAACTCCACCGCCTTAATCGATGAGGTGCCGATATCAATACCGATGACCGGAACTGCTGCAGGTTTGGGAATTAAACGATTTACAAATAATAAATACTGATCAAATAACTTCTTGTAATTCATAGGCACATTTTAACAGAATCACCTAGGTGGTGTAAGCATTATTCTGATTTTTTAACCTTCTTAAACACCCGGTGTTGTTTTTGGATACGTGAAAAGTCATTGCAAAGCTCCTTGCAGAGGCGGCTTCTCTCAGATATACTTTGTCTATAGATAATAAATCATGAATAAAAACGGCCAATCCATTGTGGAATACGTTTTAATTACCATCCTTGTCATTTTGGGGATCGCCTTCATGGGGCCCTATGTCCTGCGTTCGATCGCCGCACATTATAAACTATGGGACGAAGGGGCCCAGGATTCTTTTGAAGAAAATCTGAAACAAGCACCTGTCACCAACATCCCCAGTATATCTACAAACTGCAATTGTTGGTATAAAGACGACGGCTGTGAAGGCTCGGCCATCGGTGGTACAGGTTCATGCAGTCCCGGTCAAGATGTCCAAATTCTTACCTGCAGCCCCACTAGTCCGCTAGGATGCGATCCTAGGCCATCCTTCATATGCCAAAATGATAATAACTGTTGTAGAACTTATTACCCTCAAGGTTGTGGAAAAACTCCAGTAGGGCAGACCCCTCCATCAACTGATTGTAATTACGGCCAACGCATTTATGCCACTCTATGCGCTGCTCTTCCTGTTGAATGCAACACTGATGCCTCATGCAGTCCACAGTGTGTGGGATCTACTCTTTTTCAAAATTCCATTACATACTGCGCAACCGGGACATCCACACCGCCTACCACCGGCCTGACCCAAAACACGGCCATCACCTATGTCAATGAACCGACCCAATGGAGTTGTGACATCCATCCCTCCATTCCAAATTGCACGTATTGTCCTCCTACTGGTGCCACATGCCAGGTGTATTGTAATCCCCCGTATATCCTTAATTCGACAGCCACTGCTTGCGTACTAGGATTCACCGTTGCTGCCACTTCGTGCAGCGCTTCAACCAATTTGCCGGCAAGCCCCGGTGGGTGCTCCCCTTCCAGCACAATCTCCTGCGACGTAGGATCCTGTAGCTCGTCGATCAGTGACGCATGCAACTGCAAACCCCCCGGGAACTATTGTAATTGGAGCTGCTATGTAGTAACTAATAATCAAAGTTTTAGAACATGCGTTTCTTCAGGCACCAATATTACTTCAGTATCTGTAGTCCCCTATGGCTCCCCCGTAACCCCTTCTCCACCAATACCTGTGATTAATGGCGGGTGCGGAAATCCTGGAGAACCTTCTCAGATGTGTGCCGTATCACTCACCTTCAGTTGATGTTAGCATTATTCTGATTTTTTAACCTTCTTAAACACCTGGTTTTATTTTTTGGGTAAGTGAAAAGTCATTGCAAAGCTGCTTGCAGAGGCGGCTTCTCTCGGATATACTTTGTCTATAGATAATAAATCATGAATAAACACGGCCAATCAATTGTGGAATACGTTTTAATTGCCGTCCTTGTCATTTTTGGGATCGCCTTCATGGGGCCCTATGTCCTGCGTTCGATCGCCGCACATTATAAACTATGGGACGAGGGGGCACAGGATTCTTTTGAAGAAAATCTGAAGCAAGCTCCTGTCAGCGATATCCCCGGTATATCTACGGACTGCAATTGTTGGTATAAAGACAGTGGCTGTGAAGGCTCTGCCATCGGTGGTACAGGTTCATGCAGTCCCGGTCAAGATGTTCAAATTCTTACCTGCAGCCCCACTAGTCCGCTAGGATGCGATCCTAGGCCATCCTTCATATGCCAAAATGATAATAACTGTTGTACAACTTATTACCCTCAAGGTTGTGGAAAAACTCCAATAGGGCAGCCCCCCTCGACAGGTGATTGTAATTACGGCCAACGCATTTATGCCACTCAATGCTCTAATCTTCCTGTTGAATGCAAGACTGATGCCTCATGCAATCCACAATGTGTGGGGACCGCTACTGCAAACGCTCAACCTTGCCCTAACGCAACAACCGGTCTGAACCAAAACTATGGCATACAACTTGTAGCCAATCTGGCGGCTTGTCCTCAAAACCCTCCACCATATTGCGAGTACTATTGTCCTTCCCCGTTTATCATTAATCAGAACGGCAATGCATGCATAGCGCCCTCACCTTATTGGGTATCAGGACTTAGCTCAGGTGATAGCAACAATTCTGTATGTACCGATTTATGGATTACTCCCGATACTCATGTTATGCCTTCACCAGTCACTTTGCCCAACGAATGTTTAACACTCAATTATACATCGACTCCTTTTAATTTTAACTTTTCAGGAAGCTCTCACCATTACGGCTATCTTTGTAATGTCCCTTCCGGTTTAGGTTGTGGAAATTGTGGATCGACATGGCAAACTTGTCCAGCTGTTGCTAATTTTAGTATCACCGGTACTGGAGCAGCTAGTGGAGACTCTACCGGAGAAATCAGTTGTGCTATGTCCCAATGCCAAAATGCAAATAGTGGATCCGCTATGCTACTGAACGGTACCTTTACCCTCAACCAGTCAGGGCCTCATACTATAACGATAAATGGCTCAATAATGGGAGGTTCTGGCAACTGGTGTGGCTTTGGTTTTGGGAATTGCTATGGAGGGGGTGTAACTCTTCTAATCTATGATCTATCTTCTCCCACTAGTACCTATGGCCAAACCACTTATCCTTATGTCGCCGGGACACTGCCGCCGACGGCGGCAGGGACTGTCCAGGTTATTGCGCCGACGTCGAGCTGCGGTACGGGAAATTACTGGCAATGCTACAACAACGTAGGCACCTGTTATACTCTAGGCTGTATTGCAAGCACCGGTCAAAGTAATGGCCCTTATTCTGCCCAAGACTGTGGCAGGGGTTGTCCTGGGAATCATAATTGTATGGCAAACTATTTCGATTGTAAAAATGAAGATCCTTGCAACCAGGTAAGCTGTCTTGAAGGATTTATTCCCCCGGCTCTTAATTCTCAACCGTCAAATTGGATGGTCATCGATTGCCCTAGTTCCGAAACCTGGAACCCCACTACTGAAAGCTGCTCCTAATGTAGAAATGATTTATGGGTCACAACTCTAAGGATCTTATTGCCGGTGTCGATAATCTATCGTTAGATAACAGAAAATTCGATCCCTCCCGGGATGAAATCGAACATATCTGCCGCTTTTTCTCCATCGGAAAGCTCCGACACTACGAAAAAGAAAAAGGGTTAATCGTCTCCCACACCAATTTCTTGGTCTTCGTCAAAACGGCCCATGGACAGTATGCCATTAAATTCTACCCAACGGATGCAGCTAAAAAAATCGCTATTGAATACGCCATCAACCGTATCCTAACCGATCATCATTTTCTGACCCCTGATATGTACGCGGGCCTTCGCGGTCAACCCTTTCTTGCCAGCAACGGCCATCTTGCCGCCTGCTATTCTTATATTGACGGACGCCCGGTGTGGAAGCATATCAAACAACGAAGTACCATCCGCCAAGTCAACGGCGCTATGCTTTCTCTAAAAAACATCTTATCCACTGGCATGGGACGTATTCCCCTCCCAAAACAGGAAGGCCTGGCGACAACTATCAATTCCCTTACCAAAAATTCCCGTGCCTTGGCCCCTTATGACCAAAAAAAGATTATTGATGCATCCTTACTGGATGCCTGCCGGACATATCAGCATCATCGAAGCCTGTTTACCCGCCAATGTCTTCACAATAATGCCGGCTTAACCAACTTTCTCATCCATAAAAAAACTATCTACACCCTTGATCTATCCCACGTCCGGGAAGATTACGCCCTTTCCGATCTGTCAAGTCTGGTCATTTCCTGTTTCTTTTTCGATATACCCAAAACTACAATCAACACCATCGCCAAAAACTACCTTACCCAGCATAAAAAATCTTTCCGAAACTTTCCGGTTATCAATACCCTTGTTAAAATAGGGCTGGTCAAAGAATATCTAAAAAATATCCAACGCGAAAAATCTGTGGACCTTTTTTCATATCCGCCGGATCTTGTGCACACCTATATGTCCCTCCTTAGAGCCCGTAAAGAATCTATTACTGCCGTATTGAAAAAAATGAATAATAGCCCGAGGCTTATTGTATAATCATTTCTTTGAACTAACCCGAAGCATCCTTTAATCTAATGCGAACAACCCACAGCCCTGCTAAACTTTTTGCCGGTATCGATAATTTATCGTTAGGTAAAAAAGAATTCCATCCATCCCAGGAAGATATCAGCCGTATTTGCCGCTTCTTTAACATAGGAAAACTCCGGCATTATGCAAAAGAAAAGGGGATCACCTTCCCCCACGCTAATTTCTTTGTCTTTGTCACGACGACTCATGGGAAATACGCCCTTAAATTCTATCCGATGGATGCGGCCAAAAAAATCGCCATTGAATATGCCATTAACCGTATTTTAGCCGAACAAAATTTCCCGACCCCAGCCATGTACACAGGCCTTCGCAGTCAACCATTTTTCACCAGCAACGGCTGTCTGGCCGCTTGCTATTCTTTTATTGACGGACAGTCGGCGTGGAATCACATCAAACAACGAAACACCATCCGCCAAATCAACGGCGCTATGCTCTCTCTAAAGAATATTTTATCTGTAAACACTAAACGCCTCCCTTGCCTGAAACAAGCGTCCTTCGTGACAACTATCAATACCCTCACCCGATATTCCCGTGCCATGGCCCCTTATGACCAAAAAGAAACGATTAACGCATCCCTGCTGGATGCTTGTCGAACATATCAACATCATCGAAGCCTGTTTACCCGCCGATGGCTTCACTATGATGCCAACTTAACCAACTTTCTCATCGATAAAAAAACCGTCTATACCCTTGATCTGGAACACGTCGGAGAAGATTACGCTTTATCCGATCTGGCAAGTCTGCTCACCTCCTGCCTCTTATCTTTACCCGCCACAACGATCAAAGCCATTGTCAAAGATTACTTCACCCAGCATCAAATAGGCCCCCCCCTCATATATCTCCCAGACCCTCGCAAGATCTCGAATCATTCTTTAGTACTTAACACTCTTGTTAAAATCGGTCTGATCAAAGAATATATAGGAAGGACCCAACGCGAAAGATCCGTTAACCTTCCCACCTATCCGCCGGATCTTGTGCACACCTATATGTCCTGTCATTCCAAGCGCAAAGAATCTATTATTTCCGTATTGAAAAAAACAAACGTTATCGCGGACGTTATTGTATAATCATCCAATGGACCGATACCCCATCCCTCATCCCGCGGTTCTCAAAGAAATCCTGCGCCAAGAACGGCCATTTGCCCCATTAACGGCGATGATCCATATTACAGAGCATTGCAATGTGCGTTGTGAATTTTGCTGGTACCATTCCTTCCTTAAAAAGGATAATCACCGGTCACAACGTATGGAAACTTCCGCCGTCTTGGACATGATCCAGGAACTTGACCTCTTGGGGACCAGGGACATTACGCTCAGCGCCAACGGAGAACCGACAAATCACCCCGGGTTCCCCTCCATGGTTCAAGCCGTCAAAAATAGGGGCATGAAATTAAAAGTCGTGACCAACTTAACCCTTTTTTCTCCAACGATAGCCGCCGCCCTTTCCCGGGCCGATCATCTGATCATTAATCTTGCCGCGACCGACCCCTCTTCTTATCAATCCATCTATGCCCCCAAGGGACATGCGTCATTCGTCCAAGTTATTAAGAATATCCAGACCTTGACCCGCCTTCAGCAGCAAGGCGGTCCGCAAATCAAGATCGGCTACGTCATTACAAAAAACTCATTTCGCCAAATCCCGGAAGCTGTCAGGCTCGCCCATTCCTGCGGCGCTGCCTCCATCAGGTTTAAGTTCATGGACCCTCTTGATTTTACCCAACCCCTCATCCTCGAGACCCAAGACCGGAAATGGCTCCTTGATAAGATCACCGACTTACTCAAAGAGCCACAAGAGATCCCCAACAATCTTAGCGACATCCTCCAAGAGCTATCCGCCCCCACCGTCAAAGATGACGGGGCCAGGGAAACCCAAGAACACGGGCGTTGTTTTATCGGATGGCTGGTAATCAATATCAATGAAGACGGTTCGGTTACATTATGCTGTCAAAATGACCACCTGATCATCGGAAATTGGAAAGAAAAACGACTGCGTGAGATATGGGAAGGAGAAAAAGCCCAAGAATTCCGGCACAGCGCAAAAACTAAAATTGACTTTAGTCACCCTCTCTGGCATGCCTGTATGACGTGTCATTACTCAAACCCGAACCACTATACCCGACGGATCAACCATGGATCCGTCCTGTTGACAAAGACTTAAGTATAAAACAGATCCTCCGGGCTACGAGGATTCCTGAAAAATAGACGGATGCCTCTATACATCTCTGAGGATATTTTGAAAATAAAATTTATAAAAGTAAACATGTTATTGAGCCTGAACTTTCTTCTCTTTCTTATCTTTTTTTTCTTTTTTCCCTTAACAGCATGGGCTTATTTTGATCCCGGTTTTGGGGGATACCTCGTTAATTCCATCATTTCTTTAATCGTCACCGGTTTTGCTTTTGTATCCGCCGCAGTTATCTATTTCTTTCGTAAAGTCATTGGTCAAAAATTTCTTTTTTTTGGGAAAAAATACCAAAAACTTTGTCTCATCGTTCTTCTGTCTGTTTTAGGCCTTGGGATCTTTTTCTTAGCAGTGTCCCTTTCCCGAACATTTGACAAACGCTCAGCCGTTCATTCCCATTTGTTAGGCGCGCGCATCAATGACTATCAGCGTATGTGTAAGGGATATAACCTTTACGACGGGAAATTAATTAACGAGAAAGGCAAAATTATTAAGCAATGGTCAAGTTATTTCCTTGGGATCATTGACAAAAATGGCGATTACTACGGAGGAAAATTTTATAGGAAACAATGGGGACGTTATACCTGGAATGATAAGGTCATATGGGAAAAACATTTTCCTATTCACCATGAGCTTTATCTGAGCCCCCAGGGAACAATTTTTACATTTACCACAGAGATCCACCGTTACAATAACTTTAACGTCGATTTTGATATCATTCTAGAATTTGATAAAAACGGCAAGCAACTGCAGTGTTTTTCTTTTTGGGATCACCTTAAAGAATTTCAGCCTTACAAAGGTAAATTTGTAATTGATGTTGACTTCCTGAGTCTACCCTTCAAGGTATTTTTCAAGCATTTCTCGAACGACTTATATGATTATTTTCACATCAACTCCTTTTTCATAATCCCCCCCAACGCGCTGGAAGGCAAAAATCCGGCATTCCGGCCCGGCAACTGGCTTATCAGCATTCTCCACGGAAGCATGGTATTCATCCTTGATCAAGACACTAAAAAAATCCTATGGCACGCGGTGGCAAATGAAGTCGAAGGAGGGCTTGAGGGGCAACATTCTGCCTCTATGTTGCCTGACGGCAATATACTTCTTTTTGACAATGGTTACGATCGAAAGGCCTCAAGGATTTTAATAATCGATCCCATGACCCTAAAAATTAAATGGCAATACGACAGTATGAATTTCTACTCTGCCTCTGGGGGGTTTGTGCAGGTTTTGCCTAATGGTAATTTTCTGATTACAGAATCAGAAAAAAATCATGCCTTCGAACTTACGCCGGATAAAAAAATTGTTTGGGAATATGATGGACTTTTTTTTAATGACCATTCACTCTACCGGATGACCCGCTATCCAAAAGAAATGGTTGATCGTCTTTTACAAAACGACGGCAAGAGATGAACTTTCATAACCCGACGGATCAGCCATGGGTCCGTCTTGTTGTCAAAGACTTAAATATAGAGCGGATTCTCCGGGCAACGGTGACTTCTGACATAATGGGACACCGGTTACAGGGAACGTCCCTGCCCGAAGTGATTGCCCCCATCACTGTTTTTTTCATATCTATATAACCCTTGCTTTTTATTACCGCTTCCAACCCATCCCGGAATACATTCCCGACTCCACCGAAATAATTGGCACAACATCCGGTCATAGTCCCATCCCAGTTGATCTGGGGAGCTGTCCACAACTCATGGCAGGAAATGCCGACCGACAACTCGTATTCATCGCTGAACTCTTCTCTGGTGGCGCTTCTGGAGCCGCTTAATTGCCGGATCAATTCCTTGTTCTTGACCGGAGCATAGTCAGCCCGTGCATTTAACTTGATCTTAAAGCCCATATTCAATTCCTGTGCCATCTTTTTGGCCTCTAAAATCTGGTGTTCATTATGGGAAAACGGGATAAATTGCCACACCAATTCTGGCAACAAACTGTTGTATTTCTCTTTATAAAAATTAATCCTTTTTATGTTATTTATCACATCCGTAAAATCTCCTCCCCGCCGGTATTCGGCGTACGTCTGCGGATTGGTCCCATCAATGGACACCTTGATCCCCTGAAAATGGTATTTAACCAGGTCTTCACACAGCTGTTCGCTGATCTTGTTTAAATTGACACCGGTCCAAGCAGTAAGGACCACTCCCTGCTCAAAAGCATCCTTGATGATAAGCTCTAATTCCGGGTTAAGAAATATTTCGCCTGAATGGGACAATTCAATCTTCTTGATTGCCGGATTACTGCGGATAAAAGCCGCAAAATCTGGGGCACGTAAATATCCCCAGCCCAACACTCCATTTTTTCTCTCCGGAAGAGTATGGGGTTCGCACGCAGGACATGACAATTGGCAAGTGCTGCAGGCGCTTAAACGAACAGCTTTCGGCGGAACATAAGAAAACAGTTCTGATCTATTGTTCATCTTTTTTTTCTCCCACTGCACTCAAGAGATCAGAAAAAAGGACCGTCCGGATTTCCCCCTGCTTGCGCTGCCGCAAGACAAGTCTCATCAACGCCGTTAACACTTCCTTGTCCCTGGGGGTGATCATCATATGATGACGAAATACCATCCCTGTTATTGGTCCTGCCCCTAATACACTGGCTAAGTCTATAGAAAGGCGGTTAAAATCAAGCGGTCTGGGATTGCCTTTTGCGTCGAGCTTATTGGCCCAGACCTGTGCCGGCAGATCAATAAACTTTTTCCCCTGACGAGCAACCTTCAGACGAGCGGAATAAAGCGGAATGTTTAACGCTTCAATCGCATCGATCGTTTTTGCGTCATCGGCATGGTATGGAGGAATAAATCCCGGTGTCACTAATTCCCCGAACCAACGGTGCATGATCTGCATCCCTTGGGTGATGTCCTTAAGCTGCTCATCGTACGATCTGGCCGAACCAAATTCATATTTATTCTCTCCCTCCGCCGCATAATTGCGATGGGCAAACCCGTGCTGGACAATATCTAAAAGTTTGGGGGCTTTCTTTTTGGCCTGCCGAAGAAAAATAGCAGCGTCTTCCTGAAGCTGAGCCGGGATAACTCCGTACACAACAGGTATTTTTTGGCTAAGCATAAAATCAAAAAATTCCCGAAAAGCCTTATCTAAAGTCCAAACGTCATCATTGCGTATAAAAAGAAGCTTGCTCATAATCCTGCTTTTTTTGTAGCTTTTTCCAACCAAAGACCAAGAATAATCTGCCGTAATGCCTGGTCTTGGTCGCTATTGCTTCTGGCATGAACCGATACCGGAGAAGGCCAGGCTCTATCGCCATACATTTTAATCAAAATATGCCGCATCAATGGCGGGACTTGCACCTCACTTCTGATACCACAATGCGGGATCGTATTGGCGACTGCCAGCGCACGTAACAGCTTCTTATCTTTTTTCAAGGCTGCAGGAATCCCTTGCGACAATGCCAACATGGACCTTGATAAGAATGGGAAAGAAAACTTACAACCATGAACTTGCGCTACCCGATGATGCGCATCCCCGTCTACCACTGCCCAATCCAAACGGGCCGCAATGCCCCCGGGTATTTTCTCCAAAGCCATATTACCAAACCACTGGTCACTGCCCATCGCCGAAATAAAAACATCTCCCCCGATCATGGGATCATATTTCTTTAAAGCGGCATAAACAACACTCAAATCCAAATCCAAAATGGGCTCGTCTGTTAAACCTGCAATTTCTTCAAAAGCAGATAAAAATTCCGCAGCTTTAACATGAAGGATATGATGTGAAATCCCTACTTTATCAGCACTTTCAACGGCCCCTGCCACCGTTAGGGGATTAAATTCATCAAATTGAACTGTCACAGCGGTCACCTGCGCCCCGCAACGTTGCGCCAAGCCTGCTATCAACATCGAATCGAACCCGCCGCTGAACATAACTGCCCGGCGATCCCCCTCTATGTCACCCATGGCAGCCTCAAGCGTTTGCCGTACAAGAGAAGGGAGATTGTTTAAATCAACAGAAATAACCGGCAATTCAGATTGCGGGAGTTTCGTCCGTCCTTTTAGAACTGTTCGGGGGCAAAGCAGGTAACCATCACGGATGTAATCCCAGGCTGCCTCCTTATCCACTTCAAATCCGGTCCCTGTGTATGCATAAGAACCCGTCATGTCTTCCGGCTCCGATGGTACACCTCCATTTGCGCGGCAATCTCTTTATTCCGCCAGGCCGCTCGGCAATTGATGCATTCTTGATAATTTCTAAAGGGTTCGCCCGTCAAAGCTGAAGTCCGCGCACGGGCGTACGCATCCGATTCCCATACCTCTTTAAAAGAGGTTTCAAAAACATTCCCCATTGTCAAACGTTGCATAAAACAGCAAACATTTACATCACCGTTAAGCTTGATCGCACTGTAAAACCATCCGTGGTAACACCCAGGCCATTCTCCTCCGATATCTGAATTCTCTTCTTGGCCCGGCACCATGATATGACATGTTTGTTCGTTTAATTCAGACACCTTCTTCTGCACCCGATTCGCACCTAGTTTCCTGACAAGATTCTCTGTCCTTAACTGGCTCTCCTCATTCAATCGGGTCACCACGACAGCCACTTCAATATAAAAATTCGGGTTAATCTGAGGCCTAAGCTTGGCCAATTCCCTGATATTTTTAATGACCTTGACAAAAAGATCACGCCCCTGCAAAGCGCGGTAACTTTCCCGGTCAGATTCTCCCAGATTGATCACAATACGGTCCGCCCGCAAAATGTCCCGGCAATGCTCAATAGGAAACGTTCCGTTAGAATAAATGGTGACCATAAAGGAGCGTTCAAGATGACGCAGGATGTCGTAAAAGCGAGGATGCAGCGTCGGGTCTCCAATGCCTGAAAGGTAAAACGCATCAACCTGAAGTTCCGCGCAATCGTGTACAACTCTCTCAAATACATCAAACGGCAGATGGTTTTTACCTGTCGGACGATGGGTACTGTCCGGCCCATAATAATAACAATATCGGCATGAAAGATTGCACAAGTCCGTTAAATGAAGCTGGACCGTGGCCGGACCGATCAACGCACGCCCGGACTCAATACCCTTTAAACGCAGCAACAATCTACGCTTTTGCTTTCCCGCCTCAAGGATCATACAATCTCTCCCGCCTCTTTTGCACGGCGAACTCTTGCATCAAGCATTTTATTAACCGGAACATAACTGCAATACCGGCATTCCTGCCACTTGGAACTACAGGTATGGATCCCGTTGGATGCTTCCCTCAACGTTTCATGCAAAAAATCATTATCAAACCATATGTCCTTAAAACGACGCTCGTTAACATTCCCGGCCACGCATACGCCGACATTATCGCAAGGGGCCACTACCCTCCCCTTCTCATCAATATGGGCATAGAACCATCCTACGTGGCAATTGATACTCCCGCCCGTCGAATCATAAAATAAAAGCCGGTCATTGTGTAAGGGTGCCCGTGACATCGAAACAACATTATCGAACATTTTTCCGTTAGAAATTAAATTATACAACTTTTTGAGGTCGTGTTTGAATTCATATGGTGTTTGCAATGCACCTTCAACGGTCTGGCTCAATGAAGCTAAAGCATCTTGGGAAAAAAACAGATCCCGCATCTCTTCGGTCGCCTCAAAAAAACGGACAACAACCTGATCGACCTTGCGCTGACGGGCCATGTCCAAAAAAGCGGTCAATTCCTTGTAATTATGGTCATACACGACAAAAGAAAGCATGATCCTGGGCTTGCCGCATTTATCCCGCATGGCCAAAAGGCGGTCCATATTCTTAAGTACCTGAGCCATGGACGTATTCTTGCCATGAACGCGTTTAAACGTTTCTTCCGTCATAGCTGAAAAATTCACCGTCAAGCGGTCGGCATAAAACAAACCCGGTAAATGCTTGGCACTGTAACCCAGATGGCTGTAAGCAACCAGCCTCATCCCCAAATCCTTGACCTTACGGAACGCATCGACCCAATAAGGATAAAGGGTAACTTCCCCCCCTTCTAAATTGATCTCATCAACCCCCATTTCCTCGCAGTCTTCCAGCACCCCCTCAAGCACCTTATAGTCAAGGGTCTTTCTCTTCGGCTGGTCTTTGACCAAGGGAGAAAAATACCAGCAAAACTCACATCGATAGCTGCAAGAATTAATAACATGGATATTCACAGACTTAGGGCCGATTAATGGTCTTCCGGCTATAGCGCTTCTGACCCGCAATGCATCCCTGATACCGGTATCAGTTATTCTTGACATCGCGCTGGTTGTCATGATTGCCCTCCCTGGCTCCTGATAAAATTTCAGAAAACAACAATACGCGCCAACCCTCTTTGGCCTCTAATGCCGCGATACAATCAAAAAACCGCTTAAGTTCATGACGAGATGCCGCGGTTTCAAAATCCGCGTGATGGGTCAATACACCGGATAACGGCCGACGGTGAATACTTCTGGTTAAGATACCGATCACATCCCCGGCACTTTGAATACTCGTCCGGCCTTGCTCATACCGGCTAAATGAAATCTGTGCCGGTATTTCAATGAGTCCTCTTTTGACCTCTGGCCGGGGTGTCCCGGCTGAAAAAATCCGAAAACCCTCTTCCTGAAGCACCCGTAATGTACGTTCATCAAATCCGTGATACGGCGGAACAAACGCGGGGGTAAAGTGCTCCCCGAATGCCAAGCGCATCTTTTTCAGCCCCAGCTTTATATCCTCACGTTGGGATTTCAAAGACCGCGATGTCCCGAATTCATATTTTGTGCCGGCATCGGCGGAATGATTCGCATGAATCCATCCGTGTTGAACAATATCCAATAATCGCGGTTTTTTTCCCCTGGCGCGGCACAAAAACCGGACTAAATCCCGATCCATCTTCCCCGGGATAACCGCATGAACGACCGGAATGCCGCGCTCAATGGCCAGATCAAAAAAAAACCGGAACTTATGATCCAGCGTCCAAACATCATCATTCCGAATAAAAAGACGTGCACTCATTATATTATTTACTGCAGTTTATAAAAAACATTATCTTTTAAGCAACGGGTCGATCATTTCAACGGGATACCTGCGCATACGGTATATTTCTTCACGATACTCGTTGTTCTTGCCGTTTTCATACTGTGTTAGGACATAATTGATTTCCCCAAAATCTTCAGGGAAAAGTTTTTTTAATTGCTTGCGGAATTTCCCGACACGTTCAGTCAGCCTTCCCTCACTATAAGAAATGGGCTTCAACCATCCGTGAGCAATTAACAAATCAAAAATTTTGTCCGCATCCAGACCACAGTCCGCCAAGGGCACCTTGGATACCCATTTGTTCTGCCGAAAGGGATAATAAAACTCCCAAACGATTTTTTTATCCCGTGTCAACTCAAACACATGTCCTTTCTCTGATTCGGTCAACAACATGTTCCCGTTGGGAAGCACTTGAATATAGCTCTGGGTGTATGAAAAGAACCCTTTGGCATGATACTCCCAAAGAATTCTCTTCGTCATTAAATCTAACTCGATCACCCGTGACCATCTTCGGTAAGTCCCATTATCCAGAATAATCATGTGGCCGTTGGGAAGCATCTGGGTGGCATGCACGCCCTGGATCCCACCCGGAACATCGTTTGGCAAAATGTGCCCTACAATTTTCCCGGTTTGAGGGTTCACAATAAAAATCATATCCCCGTGCCTGAAAGTGATCACCCAATTCCCGGGCTCAAAAGCCGGATTTGTATTCTTTAAAAGATTATCGGGGACCAGGGAAATAAAATTCATATGATAATAATCAAAATTTCCGCCCCAGGGACTTTTCTTGAAATCAACCGGCCCATGAGCATTGATATGCCTATCAATAGGTAAAGGGCCATGGTATTGATAAAATTCCTGCCGATGATCCCAAGTGGAAAAACGCCGCAATTCCCTCCCTTCTTGATCAAACTCTAAAATGACATCAAATTCAACCTTGCGCCCTTTGTATTCATGCATCTGCTTGGTCAAGGTAATGATGGTATTCTGCGGCGTCAATAAAATTTGATGATGAATCGGGAATTTTTTCTCCCAAACAACCTTATCATCCCAGGTATATCTCCCCCAAAGGGGTGATTGAAAATATTTCTGGGCATAGTAATCCCCGTTTGTATCCAAAACCCCCATAAAAACACTTGACCATGTTTTTACAATCCGCCCATGAATATCGATCAGTTTCCCTTCATAAAGATTATACCCCGGACTCACACGGCCAAAATCACGCACATAAGCACCGGTTAATTCCGGATCGAATTTTGCTGAGGCCCTTTCTATAGAAGAACTGCCAAAGATGATTGTCCCCCATCGAAAAGAATTTATGGCATATGCCAACAAAGACGCCAAGATAAGAAGAGATATGACAAAAACCGTTCTTTGTTTTTTCCAAAAATTTCGGAAAAAACCGACAATAAATTTACGGAAAAAATGCATAACGAAAGCCGCTATAAAAGAAAAAAAGGCCGTGATCGTCACCGCAACGGAACTGATCAAATAGCTGCCATAACCGGGATCGATATAGGCCCAAGCGTCTTTAGGGAAAAATATAAAATAAAAGGTAAAAAAGAATGCCATTTTTTGCATTTAGGGTTCTGCTTCCTCTGGGTCACTTTCCCCATTCAGGGACTTTACAACCTAAAAAATTAAACAAGCGCTCATTATAAGGGCTATAAGTTCTATTTAATGTCCCTTGGGCCCATTTGCTCATATTTCTTTCATATTTCCCGACAAGAACATCCATATTAAAATCGATCTTAAGCCTTTCTACAGAGAGAAAATCAAATATCTTATTATAGGTTACTTGCATATTTTGTTTCATTTGTTCACTAATCACAATTAACACCTGTTGGCGAGGATAATATTTTAATAAACTTTCAATAAGATTAATGTACAGACCTTTTCCGATAACACCGCTTCCAACAGTTATTCCTTTCTTGATTTCTTTCTTGATAGTCTCATCAAAACTAAGATTCCTTAGTTTAGCCACTTTTATAAATAAATTTTTCTCATGCTCAAGACGGGTGAGCATTCTGGAGAGGGATTTGCGATAAGGTCCTCTAAAATGATGGTACTGAGAATAAGCCCTGGTCACGGGATCCCGGAGGGAAATTATTATTTTTGCATGTGGGACAACACCTGACATCCTTCGAATAAATTCTTCCCTAAAGAGATAATTGGAAGCTGCCTCCCCTTGAAGTTTGTCGTTATTATTAAACAAACCCCGGTACCACCCGACACCCTTAGACCACTTTTTATTAAAAAATTGACTCTCTTTCATATTACCCGCCATTCCTAATTTCATATATCTCATGGCGTTAGGGGTCATCTCTATACGCGGATGTTTGGATAAATTGACAAACAATGAAGTTGTGCCTGATTTTTCAATCCCGGCAATAATGAAATCCGGGAGTTTGCCTTGCACACAAACATCATCACCCTGAATAAAAAGGCGTGCACTCATCATATAATTAGGTATACTATTTTCTATCAATCAATGCGTGTCTTATTCCATTACACCCATAAACAAACCCTCGGGCATACCACCAGAAGCATAGCTCTTGCAACAGCCCTTTGCCGCCATAAAGCAGAAGTACTTATCCTGCAAGGGGGACTCCCCCAGCCTTTTATCCGTTTCCCCAAGGACTGCAGGCTCCTGGATATCCCGCTGCCCTTTGATACCCGTACAAGTTTTCAATCACATGCTGTCCCTGTGTCCGCGGCCAAACGCGCTCAATTTATCCTCCGGGCGGCAGCCGACTTTTGTCCGGATGTTTTGATCACGGAATTCTTCCCCTTCGGAAGATTATCTTATCTGCCGGAGCTGTTGCCTACCCTGCGCTATCTGCGTAAAAAAGGCACGCGCATTATTGCCAGCATCGGATACCCTTTGCTGATCGACTTGGACCTGCTTGAAAGAAAAAAATTTGCCGCCTTGCATCGGGCCATATTTGCTTTCTATGATACCTTCCTGATACATACCCCCAAAGAGCTTGAAACTTCATACATCCGAGAGACGATTCAATCCCCGCTTCTGTCCCGTTCCTACGCCGCCATCATGAAAAACTTAAAAAAAAGAATTGTCTATACCGGCTATGTATTTCCGGAAAAAATAATCACCGGAGGCACACAGTTGTCCACAGGAAAAAATACCGCCTCCACCATTGTCATCAGCCGCGGCGGCGGTGCCGTCTATCCAAAACTGATTACCCTGGCCATTGAGGCCCAGCGTCTGCTCGACAAGCGAATTCGTACCGTCATCGCCTGCGGCCCGGCCACTACCCCTAAAGAAATGGCCCTATTCCGATCCTGCCTTAAATCTGAGGACAAAGCCCGCGTTTTTTTAGTGGATCTCCTTGGTAACCTTGACGATTTTTTTCGCACTTGCAGGGTCTCGGTGAGCCTATGCGGCTACAATACATCCGTCCAATTGATGCGCTATGGTACGCCCTCGGTCATCGTCCCGTACCAAAACAGACTTTCGAAAACGTCAACCAATGACCAGGTCGCCCGCGCCCGCCTGCTTCAAGAACACTTTTCCAGCATTATCCTTGAACACGATACCATAACAGCGCGCTCCCTTGCCGATGCAATCGAAAAACAAATGTCCTCTCCCCGTCCTGTCCCTGCCCCCCAAAACTGGTTTAACGGGGCTGATTTTTCCGCGCGTTTTATCGCACACTCTCCTGTCGAGCACTCCCTTAGCGAATCCTCTCATGCCGAGGACTCCTTTAGGTCGTCCTCTCATACCGAGGACTCCTTTAGGTCGCAAGGTACTGCAAATTAAATTTTTTCAGAAACCCATGGTACGCAAAACAGCCCGGACAATTGCCCTGCGCCGCATCGTCCGTATGTTTCTGCCGCACACGATCTAAATCTTCCGGTAACTCTCCGTTTATTCCCACCTTGCCTGCGGGAGACATATATAGGCAAGGATAAACTTGACGGCGGGAATTAATAAAAAGGGATTTGGCCGGGGTGGCACAGGCACGGATGCGTTTTCTGCCACCGGCCAATAATACCATCGTGGCCTCAACTAATTGACGGTCGACTCCGGAATAACCGTCCTTTAACATCCGGGTCACCTGAGCGCGGACGCTTTCGACCATCTCCTCCGTCAGAGAAGCCAGCGTATCGGCGTCCGGCATTTGGTGGCGATGGTAATAATCAGATACGCCGGTTTCCATGATTTTGGGGGAAAACCGCGCTTTAAAACGCCGTGCCAGACGATAGACATCACCTAACTCGGAATAATTGACCTGGTTGATGGTAAACTTAATTTCCAAAATAATGTCCTTGCCGAAGTCCTCCGCCAGCCACTCGATGGTTTTTAAAGTTTTCCCAAAAGCCCCGGCCCCGCGAAGGCGGTCGTGAGTTTCTTCTGTACCGTCAATACTGATCCCCATATGCATCCCGCGCAGGTAGGCCCTTTGGGCCAAAAAAACACGACGGACACCTTCAAAATAAGCTGCATTGCTATACACACCAAATCCGGTGATCTGTTTTTTCTCACGGAAAAAATACATCGATTTCAACAGACGTCCGCAATTCCTATTCAAAAATGGTTCCCCTCCCGTAATCGATACGAAATTAATCCTGTAACGTTCCAGTAATTCCCGCATCATCCGGACAACCATGGAAGAGCTCATCTCATGCCGTTCTTTTTCCGCCCAAATTCCGCAATGCCGGCAGCGTAACTGGCAGTGATTGGTTATTTCAATAGTAATATCGTTAAGCAATGGTTTCATGAATTAATCTTCACAAGTGCGTTTTCGCCAAAAAGGACCGGCAGCATTCAATAACATTCTGGGCCTTCTCTTCGCTCATGAACGAATGCAAAGGAAGATGCAAAGCAGTAGCAGCATATGCTTCACTCACCGGGAATTTTTCTTTTGGAGCGCCTTTAAACACATCCATTTGATGAAGCGGTAAATAAGGCCTCTGGACCATTATTCCTTGGGCCTCCAGAAAATCAATAAGTTGGTCTCTTTGTTCACAACAAACGACAAAATTCTGGGCGACGCTTTCTGTTTGCGGCCGGTCTTTAAAAATAGTCAAGCCTTCTATACCCCCAAGCCCCTGTTCATACAAGGCCTTGATCTTATGCCGTGACTTGATGATTTCCTTAAGGTGTGACAATTTGACCCGTAGGGCAATAAGGTCCATAAACGAGATCGGCGCAAACCGTTGCCCTATTTTCAAAAGATCGTCGTCATTACGCCAATCCTCCATCCATCGGCGGATACGGTTTCCCTGTTCATCGCTCACAATGACCATCCCGCCTCCCCCTGCGCAGGATGACAACGGCTTATAATATGAAAATGAAAATGTGGCCATGTCACCGAAGCTGCCCAGCATGCACCCTTTGTATCGGGAACTTTCAGCTTGACAAACATCTTCGATGAAGAAAATATTCTTATCGCGGCACAGTTTCCCGATTGTCACGACGTCACACGGCCGGCCGAACATGTGGGCAGCAATAACAGCCTTTGTCTGTTTGGTTATAGCCGCCTCCACGACCGTTGGAGACATTTGCAGGTCATCGGCACGGGCATCCACTGCAACCGGCTTGGCCCCGCAGTAAAATACGGCCAGGGCTACTGCCTGATAGGTCAAATCCGGTACGATAACTTCATCCCCCTGGCCTATGCCCGCCGCAAGCAAGGCCATTTTTAAGGCATCACTTCCCGAGTTGACCGCGACGGCATTCTTTACCCCGATATACCGGGCAAATTCCTTTTCAAAATCCCGGACCATGGGTTTAATATCATTAAGCCCACTCATGGCCTTAAGAGCATGTTCCATTTCCACCGCGTATTCACGGGCTAAGGCTTGCTCGACTAAAAGACTTTCATACCTTATCGATGCCATACAGCCGCTCCCATAATCTTATGATCAATCTCTTCGATCCCCTCGCATAGGTCAATGTAATGCATAATCCTCTGTTCATAACGGCGGCCGGTGGGAGTCTTGACCGCTTGCATGGCATTAAAATTACTGATGCTGCGGTAACTGCAGTTGGGATGGCTGGTTACATGTTCTTGTAATGCCTGAAAATATGGTTTTGCCTGCGGCAGGAATTCCCCTGAAGAGCCCAGACTAAAATCCATCAGATAAAGTTGCTCACGGACTTCCTCGGGGAAAGACAGAAGCAACCAATTCGCCAGGACCTTCCCGCTGGGAACCGATAACAGATCCCATGTCCCTCTGGACGGTTCACTATACCCGCGGCCAATCAAACCGTGCATCCCCTCTTTCAATTCCCAAGCGCAAACCCGACGGTATTGGTCCAGAAAAACCTCTGAAGACTCGGTATCCCAGGCCTCCAGAAAAGCCGGATGCACTTCCACCGACTTTAGGCCCATCGCTGCCAAATGTTTCAAATTTTCCAGCAGTTTGATGGCACTGGAAGGATGCACCGTCATGGTCGCGGTAAATGGCCCTTGGGAGCGGATCACCAAATTCACTCCCCGAACAATATCCGCATAATAAAAATTACCGATCCCGGGCCTGTTGCGCTGTGTGGTTACTTCATCCCCATCGATGCCGACTTCAAGATTGACTCCATGATGCAGAAAAAATTCCATCAAAGATTCATCCAGCAAGGTGGCATTGGTTTGGACAGAAATATAACGGCTTAACCCTTCCTGTCTGATGGTTGTGATCATCTCCTTTAGCCTTTCGACGTCCATCAAAGGCTCGCCGCCGGAAAAAATAAATTCCGCCGGTGCAACTGGGCGGATGTAATTTAAAATGTTCTTAAATGTTTCTAACGTAATGACCTGCTGTTGTGTCCGGTATTTATAAAAACAATACCCGCAACCCAAATTACAGCGGTCCGTAAAAAGAAGCCAGATATGATTGATATGCTTTATCAAAAGGCCCTATTCCTTCGATTTCGTAAGGTTAATGTCATTGTATGTACGTCCTAGCCCCCAAGGCAAGATGTGTGGATGTCAAAAACCGCATGATATCGTTGATTGCCCATGTGTTCATGTATTCTTCCCCCATCATGGTGTTCATCAAATCAAAACTATGGCATACATGTTCCCTGTAAGGCACCCTGTCCAATTGCAGATACATTCGGTCATAAGCATCCTGATAAAAAGACAGGACGTCGGGTTTGAGTTTGCCGTTGGCGGAATCCCAAAGGTTAAATTCCATCCGCTTATTTTCCGGCATGCAAAGAAAAGGATCCCCTCCTAAAAGATATCCCGGAGGGTGCAAGCTTAAGTCCATGAGCCCAGGATTTATCCATTGTACATCCTCATGGGCATAAAACAGTTTACGAATATCCGATTGCCTTACCAATGCCAAATAATTCTTTTTAAAAAGGGCGACCGTTTCAGGAGTCCAGGGCATAAAAGCTGCAGGAGTAACATCCACGTGGGGAAGCCCAAGCATACGGATAAAATTTAATCCCTCTGCCATGTGCTGGACCTCATGAGGATGGACCGTCATGGTACAACCACAGTAAATTCCAGCCTTCAGGCAATTCCGAATGGTATTAGTCAAATGCTGAAATGACGCGGGCTTTAATCCACCCCTGTGACGTATCGTTTGCTCTGAGGCGCCGTCAATCCCAAACTCAAGGCTAACCCCCAATCGACTCAACTGCTCAATCGATTCCCGGTCAATCAACAGACCGTTGGTTTGAATATGCAAAGAAGTCCCTTTAAAACGCCGCTGCGCTTCATTTAAAATTTTGAAAAGATTCTCTTTGGCCAAAAACACTTCCCCTCCGCTTAAGATCAGCGTGGATGGGACGGTTTCTTCCCTTTCGAACAATAAAAAGAGTTGCTCGACGGCATCCAAGGATATTTCCCGGCCATGCATATGCCTGAAAAAACAATAATCGCAATGCAGATTGCAACGCTCCGTCACATAAATCCAAGTATAATGGACCTTAAATTTTTTATGCTTTTGTTCTTGTGTCAATAAAGTACTTGATTTCCCCATTTATTGTCCTCGGGATTGTTCCTTCACACGTCCTGAGATCAATACAATGATCTATCCCCGTGGCCTTAAACCACAGCCCTGGCCAAGGCCTAAAAGCGCTTAACGGTGCCACCAGCGACGTTAATTATAATACTAAATCCTCTGACCTATAAATTCGAAATAAGGAGGCTCCGGATTCTTGCAGGGAAGCAACTCGGGCAATATCCGAAAATAGAATTCCTTAAATGCATCTAATCGGTAATCTTGGATCGTCAAGTCTGTCTTAAAATGAATTGACCTGATTTGATTAAGCATACAAAAAAAATATTTCGCGCTCAAAAATGGCCCCGATTCCATATAATATTTGAACCACTCGCGCGACATTTCCCCCAAAGAGGCAAAACTACAGACAACATCAATCGTATTTCGTTCAATCTTATTATAAAAGAACATCGGTAAAAGAATAAAATCGAACTTTTTAATAAAATCTCTATTGATGCTCAAAACTCCCGCAACATCCTTATAAGTTGCAATTTTTGCATGGGGGAAAGACACCCCCAAATAATAATGTGCCAATGCAAGCGGCTCCGGGAAATCGAGTAATATCTGGGAACATTTCGCACACTCCCTTTTTAATAAATAAGAAAAAACGCCATAGTTGCTGCCAATATCAAGCAAACTAAAAG
The DNA here is from genome assembly GCA_963769315.1 of Candidatus Omnitrophota bacterium. Taxonomy (GTDB): domain Bacteria; phylum Omnitrophota; class Gorgyraeia; order Zapsychrales; family Fredricksoniimonadaceae; genus JABDGZ01. The sequence continues at coordinate 321,224 of CAVYLG010000004.1, read as the reverse complement.
AACTTTCCAGCCGTGGCCGCAGGAAATGTCGAAACAGCAAAAGGTACCATACTCGCATTAACCATCTTTTCGTATAGGAGCATCCTTTATAAAAAAAAACATTCGGATTACCCACCAAATTACATGGATTTTTCTTTAAAAGATCCAGAACACTCGTCTTTCCAAAACGCCACTCTTTCGCCACTTCATATAGACATACCAACTCCGATAGTTCCTTTTTAAATTTCGCCGCGTCGCTACGTTTAAAAAACCTTTTGAAAGATCCGTTATGTGTCGGTACATCAGAAACAAAAATGTTTCGTGCACGAAAATTCCGCAGAACCATTTTATTCACCGAGGAGTCCTTATTAATAAACTCCTTCGAAAAACTTTTTATTCTAGATCCCCATTCCCCGCCAAAATGAGCACAACTCTCTTTTGATGCTTGGGCGTTTTGCATTCGCAGATCCTGCTCGATAGTCGCGATAATATCATTTTCTCTTGCCTTTAAAGACATGGACATGCCCGTTGCCATTGACTAAACCGTAGTAAAATTGTATATGGACCTTGAATTTTTTATGCTTTTGTTCTTGCGTCAATAAAGTATTTGATCTTTCCGTTTAATGTCCTCGGGATCGTCCCTTCGTAATTCCTTACATCAATGCAATTATCTATCCCCACCGCTGTTACCAAGTTCTTGGCCAAAGACTGCTTGACACAACCGCCGGCTACATTAATGACAAGCCTATCATAATATTGCAGCGGATGCTTATCAATCACAAAAAAGAAACGCGGGTGACCCAAAAAATCGTTGACCGTACGGGTCAATTCCTGTTTCATAACGACGACACCATTGAGCAATAGGCTGTCCTGTGTTCTTGCCAATACCTTAATCAATAGATCCCCTCTGAGGCGTCTTATCTGCACCCTGTCTCCCAAACGATAACGGATAAACGGCATACAGGTATTGTTCAAATCCGTTACCAACAAATCTCCGGTCCCTGTTTCGGATGCTCCTGCGGAATTTGCCAGCACCTCTAACAGCAATCCATCCGCAACGACTTTCATATATTCATCGTCAGACTTAAGGGCAACGGCCAATCCGGAAATTTCCATGGCGCCATAATGGTCATGGATACGGACTCGGCCCATCTGCTCTATTCGTTTGCGGTAATCCGGCCATAAAGGCTCACCGTTAACCAAACAACGTCGAACGGAATGTTGACGTCCCAATAAAGCAAACAGGTCAAATAATTGATTGGTGTAGGCATTAATCATCACGGGTTTCAATGTTTCGATAAGACGGGCTGCTTCCAGAACTTTTTCCGGGGTGCTGATAGGGCCTAAGGCAATGACCCCTGCTCCAGCGGCCTTGAAGGCAGTTTCCATCATACGTCCGCCGCTGTTTAATTCATATGAGCACAAATTCAAACACAACGTTCCTTCTGTGACACCTACAAGACGGTAAATTTTGACTAAACGGCGCAGATGGGTTTCATATGCCTGCCGTGAATGAGCAACGATCATCCGGGATGAAGTCGATCCTGAGGTAGCCGTAACATTAAAGGCGTCCTTGACCAAGCCTTTTTTAACAAACGCCTTAAGATCCTCCCTTCCCGAAACAGGGATTCGTTTAAAATCTTCCCAGGAACGCAACCGCATCGAGTAACGACGATCCATTTTGGAAAAGATTTGGAGTAAATGTAAAACCTTTTTTAATGACTGCGCATTAAACACAGCAACTTCCTCTTTTTATGCTCCCGCTGATTTAGCCCTAAGCAGGATCGAATTCAGTGTAGGTGCTTTCACCCCCAGCTTACGGGCCTGCCGAATAAGGGCGCCGGTTATAAAATCCAGCTCCGTCGATCGCCCGGCACTCATATCCTGAAATATCGTTCCGCGGTGTTCTATGCCGGCCAAATCGCCTTTGCGTACCCTGTCAATAAGCCGCAAGGGATCAAAGGCAAGCCGTACCCTTAAGAGCCTCGCCACCATTCGGCCTTCTTCCACAGCCAGCCGTACCATTCTCCAGACGTTTTTGTCCATCCTTAAAACATCATATCCTCGGCCCGTTATCACCGGCAAAGGGTTCATGACTGAACTAAAAATAAGTTTTGCCCAAACAGACCCGGTTGGATCACGGTATGCGCGAGATTCAATCCCGCACCTGCATAAAAGCCCGGCAAGGGACACTGCGCCATCACCGCCGACATAAATATTGCCCCGATAAAATAATGCCACTTGACCAGGGCCTTCTTCTTGGCACGCCATCGTTGTAACCCCGCGACAAATTTTTGCTTTCTTAAAAAAACGCTTCGTTGCGCGGATATCAAAAATCCCGTTCTGTGGGAAAAAAACACACTGCGGCTCAAGCCCGGCCGCTTCTTTGATCGCTTGCCGCAGATCCATGACCTTGGTTGCAAAAATTAAAACATCAATCTTGGTCCCTTGTAGTTCTGCTAATGATGAGGCCGCCCGAACTTTCACCCTTCGTGTGAGCCTATTTTCATTAAAATTGAACCAGCCCTTCCTCAGCGCCCGGGAGGTCACAGGGTCTCGTTCGTATACTGTTATAGCTGCCTGGTCTGCCAATAAGGCTGCCAGGCATTTCCCCAACGCTCCTGCCCCAATAATGAGAACTATCGGCCGCGCGCAAGCGCGTTGTTTGCTGTGCATCACAACCCCGCCATGGATAAAACACTGCTGTTTAACTCCTCCAGTGTCCGGCTTTTTAATATCAACTTTGTCAACTCTCCTCCTTGATAATGTAACAACCGGTCATAATCCTTAATGACTTGCTGTTGCGGCCTAGACTTGAGAAAAGCCACCAGATGCTGCATCAATACGAGGCTTTCCTGTGATTCCGTCATGCACCAAAAATCAAAAAAAGGTTCTTCCCTGCACATCTGCAGGATATCCCGCATCAACGCCGGGCTTACTTCCATCCGACCGGGAAGAAAATTCATTATAAACATAAACGGGATAATATAATTAGGGGCTACGGGGGCTCTGTTTCGTCTGTTAAACAATATCTGCCAGCCGATATTCGGTTCAATACCGTCCACAGCCCCTATCTGAAGCACCATTTCAAGGTTACGCCGTAGAGCTGAAGGCGTCTCCCCGCGGATCCCCATCATAAAAGAAAGCTGGAGAGCCGTTTCTTTTCGGCGGAACTTCAAGAATATCGCCAATCTCTTGCCAGAATTTTCTCCCTTGCGGATCCGCCGTAACAAAGAAAAGTCGACATGCTCAACACCAAAAAAGATCGTCCGGCAACCCGCCGCTGTCATCCGGTTATAAATATCAAGATCAATGTCGTCTAATCTCGTCTTACAGCGCCACGTTACTCCCGGGTTCTCCTGTTCTAATCGTCCAAGAAAGCCTTCCGTAAACGGTCTGTCCGATATAAAATTTGGTTCGCAAAATTCAAAATAGGTTTTCCCGCTACGTTTGGCAATGCGCATCCACTGCAATACCCTTTCGGGAGAGTGCTGCGTAATCGCCGGTGCCCCTTCAAAAGGCAAACGGTTATAACAAAAAGAACACTTAGCATAACAGCCAAACGTCAAATATTCCCAAAAGCGGTAATTCTGATACCCGTAGCGCGAAAGCAATGCTTCAAGGCGAGCAAAAAAAACATCCTCTGACAAGTGAGGATCCCCGACATGCCGAAGGATATATTCTTCGATATTCAACGGGCTAAAAACTACATTGTCCCTATGGATCAACGATGTTTCATACAAAGAAAAATACGGAGAACAAATAATGACTTTTTTATCTTTTAAGAGGTGCAAATAAAGATAAAGAAAAATCAACGACTCGATCTTAGGATAATTATTATGACATGCCATGGAAACAAGAACCGTCTCTTCCTTGATACTGGCAAGCAATTGTAATAACGACGAACGGAAATCGGCCCCCGGGGCGCGTTCGATATCATAAAACCCGTAAGGGTGCCCCAATTGATCAAGGAAGCTCAGGGCCTTGACCAATCCGACGGGCAAAAGGTCATGATGTTTGGGAATAATCTGTAGGACCGCGATCGAACGGTACTTCTTCATCGCCTTCTCCTGCATCGTTCAAGCACAAGATACCTGCTATTATCCCGATCATATTCAACTTTCAAGGACAACCTCTGTGCCTGTTGTAAAAGTAAACGTCCGGGAGAAACCCCTCGACCCATAAAATCATCACCCTCATCGAGATAACTGATGATCCTTCCCCCTGGACGCAACAGGCCTGCCAACCTTGCCAACCTTGCCTGATAGTACGCCAAGGCCTGGGGCCAAAAAATATCTGACATATAAATTAAATCCAGTGATCCTGGTTTGAAATAATTCGGGCTGTCCAAAATATCCATCTGTGCTAAACGTAAATACCCAAGCCCTGCACGCACCCGGGCGGTAAATGAGGGGTCTTCTTGCCAATGTGGTCCGGATTCCGGTAAAACAAACATTTCATCGTCAATAACAAGCACATATCTTTCAGCCAGTCCGGCGGGCGGTGTGATTGTTTTGCCTGTGACTGTATGGCATAAATGCATCTGAGCCAGGCGGCGCATGTTCTTTTTGAGCGCCGCAATCCTCCCGGGATACGTCCGTCGGACCTGTTCAAAAGAAGGCATCAAATTCCTTTGCTTTAGAAAAAGGGCTTTGGCAGCAAGCACAAAAAGCTGTGCGGGATTAATATCAACAGCCCATAAAGCACCCCGCCCGCCGCCGGCGCCAAGCATGGTCAATGCCTGATTCCCCCCGCCACAACAGGCCAAAATATTTCGAGAGGCACCAGCTGACACCAATGCGGCAAGCTTAGGCAGGGGTTCGGTAGTGTCATAATAACGGACAAAACCGCCAAAACACTTTAACGCCTTATGGATCCCCGCCGCTTCACATGTTTTCATTGCCGCCACCTTCTCCACATCGGGCCACGACCGACGCTTGTATTGCTTGGCACAATAAACACGGCCGCCAATATGCTTTAGAAATATCCATTGCCGGATCAAACCCCTTCCTTCCCGCGGTGATATTTTCAAAACTCTGTGACATCAAATTGCCGAAAAAAAACGGGTCTTTGTCGATAGGCAATCCATTGACCGCACGAAAAGGATTATAACAACCATAACAATCACCATTGCCGTCGATAAATAATACATCCCGATGCACTTCACAGGTATAATGCGTGTGCATGGAGCAATGCTTGGTGGCTCCGTTTGTTTTTTCGGAAAACGGCTTCAATCTCTCGATCAATATTTCTGTTTTTTTGATGAACTCCTTCAGGTTAGTATATTTCAATAAATACGCCTGATGGCCATTGAGACGCGCTAACAATAAAACTTTTCGTAATCCTTCATAATCAAAACCAAGGTGTTCCAGGGTCTTAATGTAATTATGCACATGCTGGTATGATATATAAAAATGCCGCCGGGTGCCAAGTTCAGCGGCCAGCAGGCGGTTCACCTGTTCCGGGAAAGAGAAAGCGTCCTTAAGAGACTGCCTGGTCACAACATAATTGGTCTTAAGTTCAATATTCAGATTTTTCTCTGAGACAGCACTGACAACGTTCTTGACTAACGCCACGCAACGGTCGAAAGAAAAACCTGGATATGGCACATGGATCCTTACCATTCCTTCTTCATCTACAGCATTTAAATTAATTGTTAGCTGCCGTATCAAAGGCAGTATTTCAATGATTGCTTTATCATTGAGCGCATTAGACAGCAATTCGATATGATACCCCAGTGCATGCGCTCTGGCCACCACCTTGGTGAATGCCGGGTTGAGCGTCGGCTCACCGCGCCCACCGATCTCTACCACCCGAAAACCCCGTTCATAAGCGGCTGAAAGGACATCGTACCAATGCTGCTCGCTCATGGAATCCTTTTGGCTCAACGGCTGCGTTTCTTTAACATAACCATACATGCAAAAACCACAACGGTATTGGCAGCCGTCATAAAGCGAGACCAACAATCGTTTGTTTTCCATAAACTACCCCGTCAATGGTTCCATAGAAGGTGACTGTTCACATCTGTCTCTTTTCATCATAAAAGATAATCCCTTCATCCTCAAAAAAAGATTTCCGGGTAAACCGCCCGTCATGCAATCCCTTACGATAAAATGCCGTACCAGGTAATATTACCAGCCGATTGGCGATGATTTTAACATCCGGTCCTAATTCATTCAGGACTGATAATGTTAACTCTCGATCGAGGTCAGTTTCACCGGGATTGCCGATCGTAACCATTACTTCCGCCTTGAGTCCAGCCTCTTGGGACCAGCGCACGGCTTTCAAAATCTCCCGACGGCCATATGTTTTCCCAATCCGGCGCAAGACCCGGGGAGAAGCTGACTCCACTCCAAAATAAATCTCCCGGCAACGAGAACGCCCCATCAAGGAAAGGATTTCTTGGTTCACTGAACCGACACAAACTGAACAATCCCAATCAAATTCCTTTTTAATGCGGTGCATCCCTTCACATATTGCTGCCAGACGTTTATGATCAGCCGCTAAATCCTCATCAAGAAAATGGATATTTTGTACATACTGGTGTTCAAGGAGTTGCTCGATCTCACCCAAAACGTTAGCGATACTGCGATTGCGTACGCCGCCGCCCCAAAGGACATTGCGGTCACAAAATACGCAGTGATACCGGCATCCCCGCGCAGTCATTATTATCGCCGGACGTTGCCCCTGACTGTAAAGAAATGGGCTGATAAAGGGGATCTCATCCAAATCATGAAAAGAATGTTTCTGTGTGTGGATAATTTTCCCTTCATGCAGATAAGATAAGTTCGGGATAGTTCCCAAAGAAGCAGTCGCCTCACTTTCTTGTGGTATCGCGGGAATCACAAATTCCGGGTCACTGGTCACTACAATATCCGCTAACCCCTTGGTAAGAATCTCTTCGGAAAATTGCGATGCAAACGGCCCGAAAGCAATAATAAGGCGCGGAGCTTTTGGGGCAAGGCGAACATCTTCCATGTGACGAAAAGCGCTCACCTTGTTACCAAAAAAGACCGCATAACAACAAATCTCCGCTGAGTTCTGCTGGGGTGGGACAGGTGAATTCCCTTCTATATTCGACCCCAGGTCAACATACCGGACATCCACCCCCTTTTCCCTAAGCGCCAAAACAACCCCACCCGCGCTATAATTAATCAGCTGCGGGTCACAGCACACCGCCCTTGTATTAGGAGTAAGGATCACATCGATCAAGGTATCACCTATTTATGTAATTGCGCTTCCCATGATGTATCTTACCCTTAAAGTCCCTCATTAATACCTATCATGGATAGAAAAGTCCGTTGATTACCTCAAGAAAAGCAAGCTTATGATCTTAAGAAACCTTTGCAAGAACTTTATTCACAAATATCGTCTTTTAAATTAAACTAGCAGTACTTATGCCTTTCTTATCCATCATCCTGATCATCGGTGTTTTAACCACATTCACCGATCTGAAAAGCAAAAAAATATCCAACCAGCACCTGATGATCGGCGCCGTTTTGGGCCTTATTGTAACCGCCTATGCCGCCATCTTTAGGCACGAGCAAGTTCTTTTTCATATTGTCAACGCCCTTGTTGCTTTTCTCATCGGATTGTTCATGTACCACTTTGATTTATGGAGAGGCGGAGATGCTAAATTATTCACCCTTTATGCCTTTCTCATGCCAACCCCCGTATATAGTCATCTTCTTTTCCCCACTGTCGTTAGCTTGTTTGCCTGTTCTTTTATCGCGGGCACAATCATTCTTATCCCCGTTCTCATTAAAGATTTTATTATAAATCACAATGCCATTGCAAACAACCTGCTTTTGCCGGCCAAGCGTCAAGCCCTGTTCAAGGGTATCATAAAAATAATTTATTTTTCTTGGATATTGTTCCCATGCTATTATCTGGCACGACAATATCTTGCCAGGATCCCAAATTCTGTTATTATCTTAACGCTTATGTCCTTTTTTTTTAGCGGGAGAGTTCAAAAGGCTAAAAAACATTATATTATCGGCTTTTTTAAAGAAAATTTCATTTTACTCTCTATCGGCTTCATTTTCGGATTCTTAATTCGTCTCTGGTTCTCCCCTAATTCTTTATCTTATCCGGCCTTAACACGATATATCATCATGATCACGCTAACTGCCACCATATCAACCTGTATGTACACCATCTTCAGTTGTTTTAAAGATTATCATGAACGTGTCCCGTTCGCCCCCCTGCTATTGACAGGATGTGTGCTTAGTTATACCCCCTTTTTAACATGGGTCATACATTTTACGCATTTTATACGCCGATGAAACGTCCCTCTATTCCCTTAGAAATTATCATTGAGATCACCGGTAGATGCCGACAGGTTTGCCCTTACTGCACCGGGCCCAGGACACCCGACGTTCCCTTAAATGATGTTAAAGCCACCCTTGATGAAGCAGCAAGGCTTGGGGTTAAGGCCATTCGTATCACCGGCGGCGAACCCCTTCTCCATCGAGACATCCGGACGATCCTGACTTATGGGAAGGCCAAAAAATTCGCGATCATTCTTAATACCACCGCTGAGAATATCGGCCCCGCGCTGATGAAAACCATTATCGCGACCGTCGACGTGGCGCACGTCTCTTTGCAAGGGCATGACGAGGTGTCCAATACTTCTTATACCCGTTCGAAACTTCCTTTTCTTGATAAGCTCAAAAATATTTTTCTCTTAAAGGCCTATTTGCCGACCCTGTGGATTGCGACCGTCATTACTCCCTCCCTAGCGCGGTCATTTACTCAATTTGTACCGCTAATCAAAAAAATTAACCCCGCAGCCTGGCTCTTGCAGCGTCCCATCAACGACTTAAATGAGGACCTAAAACAAATGGATATCACATTCTACCGCAGCCTTACGCTTCAGATCATGAAAGCCCGCCGGGCGAATCTCAATGTCTTTATTTCCAACCCGATCCCCCTGTGCATCACAGGGGATCTGCGGATAGGTAAGGAAGCCTTCCTGGGCGCCCAATTAGACGAAGGTCATTTACGTATCGTGCGCAGCGCCAAAGGGTTTTTTAAACCAAACTATTTTTTAGAAACCAATTTAGGAGACACCATCCAAACTGCCTGGGATCATCCCTTTTTAAATGAACTTAACCGCACTGATTATTTACCCGATTTATGTCAGCGCTGTCCTGTGCTTGACACCTGCCGCGGCGGTAGCCGTTCCATGGCCTTGCGCACCCACGGGACGGCTTTGGCACCTGATCCGTTGTTTGTTGGGGCTATCGCCCAAAAAGCCCTGTCAAAGCCTTATCTAAAAAATCTTCGCCCAGAAACCATTCCTTTGGGATCTGTGAGTTGACACCCCGGCAAGCGGCAGCATCTTTAATTGCTGCTGTCAAATTGTTTACGGTTAATTCTTGGAAGGATAGAATCTTAGCCCCAATCCTTTCTTTTAACATAGCGGCCCGTGCCGGCTGCTCATAGATGGACTGCGGTCCATAACCCTCAAAAGGAATCAGCACCGCCTTTTTCCTGTATTTAAGCAACATCACAGATGAATGATACGATGCCAAAGAAACACAAACATCACTGCTCTTGATCAATCCCTCATAATTACCTACTGCCCTCAGCAATACCAAGTTATTAACTTTCTTTTTCCCAACCAGCGTGTTAAAAAAATACCATTCCTGTGATGTCGTTGACGGCCCCCCAACCACGGTCAGGTAATATCCCTTCCCCAACAGATCGCTGGCACGAATGGCCTGGGCGATCACTTTAGGATAGACCGCTCCTCCGCCCCGAAGGACCGCCACCCGGCAAGCGCCTAAGGGAATACGAGGTTTAGGAAGATTTACATCTTCATCGTCACGCACCACCTCTTGGTGGGGCAATAGATACCCCGCAAATTTGATCTTCTTTGCATTTCTTTCAAAGAAATCCAGATATCTTTGCCTATCATCTGCACGGGGTAATGAATCAGCAATAAGTTCTTTTTCCAGAGATGGTGAAAAAATGATAATCTGCTGATATAATTTAAATATTTTCTCGCGCCATTCGCTATTTTGACCTGTTAATAATGGATATCCGGCGACCGCCCATAACGCGGCACCTTGCACAGATGCTTTAACTAAAGACGGAATCAATTCATGGCGGCATTCCTCATGGCCGAAGGGGAAAAATTCTGTTATAAAAAGACCCGGCCTTTCCCGGGTAATAATATCCCCACACACTTGCCCTCGCTTTTCTACATCAACCTCCACCCCATCAACAGGTCCTCTGAAACTGTGACGCCCCATGAATGGCCCCGGTAACGAATACACCTGCCCCATTTCATTTATTTTGGCCTTGGGCTGTGGAACACCTGCCTGAATAAAAAAAAGGTTCCCTTTTGGGAACCTTTTTTTAAAAACCCCGCCAACCGCCATGACACGGGAGACATGGCCAAAACATTCATAGTGAGAAAAATAAATACCCGCCTTGGGACAAGATCTCTTATCCATTATAGGTAGGCAGGGGAGACGCTGCCCCGGGGGCACTACATGCATTACGCATCTCACTATTGACTATATCTGAACATTGGCCTAGTCCCCGTACAACTCCAAACCAGGTGTAAAAATCTTTTTCTTCCTCCTTACGCGTACGCTCATGCGCAATAATACGGCATCCGGATAAAGCCCTATACCATTTATAATTCCATTTAGGGCCGTACTCACCGACGTTGGCCTTTATAAAATTCTCACATGACACCGCAGAACCTTTTAAAGCCAAAGCCTTTGCTACAGATTCAACCCAATCTCCTTCATCGGAACCTGGGGGAAGGTGTGTCATCAATGATTCCTTTGTTTCAATACCGGGAGATTTTATCCAAGAACAAAACGCCGTTACTGCCTGCTCTTTAGCCTTAATAGTATAATTAGCAAAAGATTCAGGATAGCAGGCAGTCGGATCTTTACTTTGATCTGTCCCATTACACGCATCAACGGCACAATATCCCTTCCTAACTTCCTTCGCATATTTTAAACAAAGACTGTTACCTGCGCACGATGACAAATCACCTGCTAGTACTACAAATTTGCGAAGTTCCAACTCTTTAACGAGAACTTCTCTGGAAATCGTTATTGGCCCGCTTTGGCCGGAGCACTGCTGAACCACAGCCAAACTGCCAACGGCACTGACAACAAACAGTAAAGCAAACAATCCCATAGTCATTGTGAAAGATCGAAAGTTCATAATTGTCCACCTAAAAAAATAAACGTATAATTAATATGATGTATGTGTTGAAATATTAGTATGTGCAACACAATTACCGCTGGGAGCAACTGTATTAGTATGTGTAGTATTACTTGTTTGTCCGGAAGTAATATCCGTCAGCGCACCTGCCACCCCCAATGCTGCAACAGTCGACAGTCCGACCTTTAAAATGGTCTCCTTGCTGACAAAACCGTCCTCATCTTTCATTAATCCGCCAAGAGACTTAGTCAGGGGAACCGTTTTATTAATGACCTCACTTTTTCTTTTCTTTTTCATCAGGAACTCCTTCCTTACGTATTCATTTCAAATGTCCCTTAGAGAAGGGGGGTCCCATTATCCTAATTAGAAAGGGAACCTTGTGTCCAGCGTTGAAAAACTTCCGCGTATTTGTTATCCTCCAACAGATAGGAAAAAACGGTCTTATATTGATGCTTAAATATTTGCTGCAAGCGTGAGTCTCCTTTAGGAACAACATTTTTCTCCACAGCATAATTCACTACAGGATCAATGCCAAGCCATGGACTATAAACAGAGCGGTAATTCCACAGATTAGAGCATCCGGCACTTAAAAGATAGAGCAAATTTTCATTATTAAGCATTTTATCATAATTTTCATCCATGATGTTCCCTAATCGGAAAATCTTGTCTTCCAACATCCTCGCTTCATCGCTAGGGTAACACCCACCATCCGGAGCGTAAGACATCACTGCACGCCCGGCCCCACAAGGATTCATCATATCCACGTAACCCGAATCTTGCTTAAGCAATACCTTAGTCAAAATGGTCCTGGCTATCCGTTCGCTTATATATGAACCGGACGTATTTAATTTCATAATGTACGCCATCGCCCGGTCATAAAAAACATTAAACTCTGCTGCCGTATATCCGATATCTTCCCAATTCCCACAGGCATACCCAATTCTATTAACAGGCCTTAAGGCAATCTCCCCTTGTCCTAAACGCAGATATTCATCAACTATTCTTTCGGGATGCGCTAATGAATGCCTGCTAATAGTCGGCAACATATGTACACGACGCCCGAAGTCCTTCGAAAAACGCATGACTTTCTCCACAACTTGAGCGTGCGTCCCTTGCCCGGCAACATCTACCCTGCTTTTATCATGAATATCCGCCGGACCGTCCAAAGAGGTGCATACATCAACATCATGGTCTGCTAAAAAACGCATTTTTTCATCATCCATGAGCAACATGTTGGTCACAAGAACTACGCTAAGTTTCTTCCCTAATGTGTTGAATTTACGCGCATGTTCGGTCAGAAAACTCACTGCCGGCCAATTAAGCAACGGTTCTCCTCCTTGAAACTCAAGCGTCACATTGTTGTTGCGCACATCAAAAAGGTATTGCAATACGCGAGTGGCCGTCTCAATGGACATATCTTCACAGGAAGCTCCCCCTTCAGCATGACAATAAGTACAACGGAGATTGCACCGCTTGGTAACAACAGCGATATGGAGGCCTGTATCATTAAACAAATTCGCATTTAAACTCTTAAACCCGTCAATAATGCGGCGTATATTCCCCTCATCGACGATCAATCCCCGTTCCGACAAACGATTGAATAAATCCCCCCCCTCCAACACACGCAAGCTGTTGAGTTGGCGAAACTCACCTTCATTCAAAGCATCCCAACACCCCATCATGTTGGTCACTAAATATTTATCATTGATTCTCTCGGCGTTAAAAGGAAGGATAGATGACTGGACGGTTGGTGTCATATAAAAAAGAATTGTTATTTTTGTGACTTTGGTACTGTCTTGGCCTTCGGGGTTACTTGTTTCTCTTCCGCCTCGAGTTCCTTGATCAAATTCTCGATCTCTTTTTCTTCTGCCTCTTTGACGATTGACGGGGAAGCTGAAAAAAGAGCCCGTTGCAACAAGACTTTCATATTCTCCGCATTAATCTTCAAGCTGCTGAAATAATGCGCGTAATTAAGCAACTCATCAGAAAATTCCAGTGCCAGCTCTTGAAGATCTTGGGCTTGATTTTTGGGCTTAAGCCAAACTGCTATCTTATTCTTCTTTTCCTCCTCAAGCCTAACATGAGCCCGATCCATGAAAACATATCCGGAAGAATGCACAGACTGTAGCGGATAAACCTTCAAATTAACTGGGACCTTAACCCAATCGTCTAGTTCTTCAAATTTTGCTTCCATAAATGTTCCTTTCCAAATTTATTCCCAGAGAAGTGCCGTTTCCTAAATGTCCCTATTAGAAATTCGGCCTACCATAAATATTCCTTTCAAAATTACTCCCAGAGAAGTGCCGTTGCCTTAAAAACTCCTATGAGTAAGGCCATCTCTAATAATCTCTAAAAACATTAATCTAAATAGAATTAAAAAATTCCAAATCGCTTTTAAGATTATACCTATTCCCCCATAGTATGCAATAACTATTAGGGGGCAACAGGCCATTTTTCAAGGTAACTGCTGAATCGTCATTTCCAAATGGGACTTGCGTTTGTCTAAATCAATCATTTGAGAACGCAAATTATCTAAATCGGCCCTTAACCCCTTGCCCTGTCGGTTTAAATCATCAATACTACTCTTTAATTTTTCCTCTTCGACATGCTGGCTGGCGGTCATTCGGGCCTTCTGAATTTTCTTGTTCATTTGGCCCAGTAAATCTTTAAGCTGCGAATAATTTTTTTCTAATACCTTTAATTCCGACTCCAACTCACTGATCTGAACACCATCCCATCGATCAGCAAATTCAAAATTTCCTGAAAGCCTTTCTGGCGGATAAGCGGCAATTTGAACTTCCAAGTCTTCGATCTGGTTTTTTAAAAACCGTTGGTGCGCTAAAGCATTGACTGCAGGCAACAAAGCAGTATTTTTTTGGAACTCTAGAATTGATCCATGCAACGCTTCTTGCCGCTGCCGGCTGTCTTCAATCATTTTCATCAATTTCAATTTTTCATTTTGGTTACGCTGAACGGCTTGAGATTCAGCGGATTGAGCCTGGGCAGAAAGTGGTGTGACATTGGTCATTCCCTTTAGCTGTAAGAGCAATTTTTGATCCTCCCGATACCCTGCATCCAAGGACCTTTGGAGCATTTGAATGCCGCTTTCAGCTTTTGGGATACGATTGTCCAAATCAGAATTTTCTTTTTCCAATTGAGCGGCTTGTTGGGTGCGACGGGCATTTTTCTCTTGCAGGCGGGCTACTGTCTTATTTAAGACATCCCCCTGGGCTTCCAGGCCCCTCAACTGCATCTGCAACTCCAAAACCTGCTGCTTGATGTAATTATCTTGGGCAGCCAATTGATCATTATCTAGACTTAACTTTTGGACACTCTGCTGTAAAGTAGACAATACCGCCTGCAGGGAAGAGACAGCCGTCGTCTCATTATCTTCTTGAGCATATCCAAGACAAGTCAAAAACATCATCCCTAAAACAATAACAAATAAATCCCGTAACTTCAAAATCCTCTGAAGATAGCGAAAACTCCTTGTCCGCCCAAAGGCAGATATGCTTTTTTGTACTACAAACAATAATCGCATATGCCTCATCGTCCTATCTTAAGGCTGAAGCCATATTTAAAATCGGCATAAACAGAGCGACGACGATAAATCCGACCACCACCCCTAAAAATCCGATAATCAAAGGCTCAATTAATTTGGTCAAACCTTCAACCGCCGTATCCACCTGATCGTCATAAAATTCAGCTACTTTAGCTAACATTTTATCTAATTGGCCGGATTTCTCGCCGATAGAAATCATGCGGGTGACCATCAATGGGAAAATGGGGCTTTTAGCCAGCGGTACGGAAATGCTCTCGCCTTCCTTGACGCTGACCTTGATTTCATCGACTAAAATCTCGATTACCCTATTGCCGCATGTCTTCCCGACAATATCTAAAGATTCCAAAATTGGTACCCCGCTTTGACTTAAAGTGGATAAGGTCCGACAAAAACGGCTGACCGAAACTTTACAAATCAATTCTCCAAATACCGGCATCTTTAAAAGAAAGGTATCCACCTGAATATGGCCGGCAGGGGTCTTTTTATACTTGTTAAAAAGGAATACTGCAACAACACCGCCACCCACCAGAAATAAAAGATCATTTTTAAGTAAATTACTGAAATCAATCAGCATCTGAGTCATGACCGGCAATTTTTGTCCCAGGGATCCATAAATCTGGGAAAAGGTAGGAACCACCTTGACAAGCAATCCTACGGTGATCAACATCGCCATGCTCACAACCACCGACGGATAAATCATGGCTCCTTGTACTTTTTGACGGAGCCGCTCGCTTTTTTCTAAATACAAGGATATGCGCTCAAGGATGGTGGTAAGAATGCCCCCGGTCTCCCCCACCCTGATCATATTCACATACAACTGGTCAAATATTTTAGGATGCTTTTCAAAAGCACTGGAAAGACTGGTGCCTAACTGTATATCTTCGCGGATAATATTGAGGGCCTCTTTAAAGTCAAGATTAGCGGTTTGATCACTTAACGCTTCCAATGAGGGCAAAATCGGTATCCCCGCATCCACCATGGTGGCAAACTGACGGGTAAAAACAACAATGTCTTCCGTCTTAACTTTTTTCCTCCCCCAGGGTTTAGAAACAGATTTCTTGAATACCGATCCCTTTTCTTCCGAAATGCCTAAAATGATCAAATTGCGTTTGCGCAACTCGGCCACGATCACCGATTCACTTTCCGCGGAGATCCTGCCGGCAACGTTCTTGCCTTCCTGATCGCGGGCGGTATATTTATACGTAGGCATAAATCACATCCCCCTAATCACAATTAACAAATTACAAATCACAAACAGTTTACAAAATTAAAAAATACAAAATATTCTGGTTTGTTGATTGTCCATTGTTTATTGTTTGTAATTTGTCTTTTGAAACTTGTATTGTTTTATTTCAATAATTACGCGCGATGGCTTCTTCAATTTCAGCTTTAGTAGAAATAAAAGTTGCTACACGGCATTTAGTCAACGTTTCTAAGTAATTTTTCTTATCTTCAGTCAGAGGATTGCACATCACCACACTCAATATTTCACCGATACGGTCTAAAGCAACCACTCTTTCCTTTTGAGCCACTTCTTTAGGGATTAAACGCACAATCTGCGGGTCGATGGTATATTTATTGACGGCAATGTACGGCAGTCCGCACTGAATGACTAAGGCCACCACAATGTCCCGTTCATCAAGCACTCCTAAGTCGACAAGAATTTCACCGATAATCCCACCCTTTTCCTTCTGCACTTGCAGGGCGGCATCCAGTTGCTCGCGGGTGATTTTTTTGCGTTGAATCAAAATCTCTCCCAATAAAACCTTATAAGCGTCCATATTACCCCAGTCACACGTCACCAGTCACATGTCACAAGTGATTACTTGTGACCTTGTGACTTGTAGCTTGTGTCAGTTATCATTCTTCCTCCGACGCCACTCGGAAAACTTCCGTCAACGTAGTCTCCCCCTCACACATTTTATCAATGATATCATCAAAAAGCAATTTCATCCCTTGGTTTTTCTGAGCATAACGGGTTATTTCCATAGACGTATTTCTCTTAAGCAACATGTCGCGGATATGATCATCAATTTGCAAAACTTCCGTGACCCCTATCCGGCCTTTATAACCGGTACCCCGACAACGCTCACAGCCTTTGCCTTCATATAAAACAGTATTAGCTTTTAGCCGATGTTGGATCTTTTTCAACATTTCCGGCTTTAAATCCATAGGTTTTTTACAAAAATCACAAATACGCCGGCACAATCGCTGGGCACAGACCAAAACCAAGCTAGATGCCACTAAAAAAGGCTCAAGCCCCATATCTACCAAACGGGTAACGGCACCTGATGCATTATTCGTATGGAGAGTTGACAGGACCAACTGCCCCGTAAGCGAGGCCTTGATAGCAATGTCCGCTGTTTCCGCGTCCCGGATTTCACCCACCATAACCACATCCGGCGACTGGCGCAAAATAGCGCGCAGCCCCGTAGCAAAAGTGAGCCCTATATCCGATTTAACTTCAATCTGAGTCAGTCCATCCACTAAATATTCCACCGGTTCTTCAATGGTGACTATATTCCTCTCCGAAGTATTTAATTTGCTGATCAAAGAATACAATGTCGTAGACTTACCGCTACCGGTAGGACCGGTCACCAGGATCATCCCGTAAGGATTATAAACAGACTCTTCCAAGAGCTCTCGCGCATTTCCTGAAAACCCTAATTTAGATAAGCCTACCGAAAGATTATTTTTATCAAGCACACGCATGACGATTTTTTGACCAAAGGTCGTCGGTAGCATAGACAAACGAAAATCTATTTCCTGTCGACCTATCTTCATTTTAAAACGCCCGTCCTGGGGCGTTTGGGTATTGGTAATATCCAAATTCGCCATAAGTTTAATACGCACCCCCACCGCATTTTTACTTTCCTTAGGGATAGTCAATATGTCCTGTAATATGCCATCGATACGAAACCGCACACGCATCCCCTGCTCCTGAGGTTCTATGTGAATATCCGAAGCCCTTTGACGCAGAGCTTCCTTGATAATCAAATCAACGATGCGAATAACCGGCGCTTCCTCCACCGCCAGTGGTCCCTCATTTCCCATCGGGCCGTCTTGTTGGCTGTCTTTATTCTGCAAAATTTCAATGCCCTTGCCCTCCGCATTCTGGCTCGCATGGGTCACGGCCACAGAAGCTGAGTTGTAAAATTGGTCGATCACCCGCAGGATCTGGCTCTCAGAGGCGATCACAATCTCAATTTCCTTGCCTGTCACATTACGCAAATCATCCAGGACAAATACATTCAGCGGATCAGCGATCGCCACTGTCATGGTTTGCCCAAGCAAAGAAAGCGGCATCACCACATACTGACGAGCAATCTTTTCTCCGATAAGGTTTTTAAGACGTTCATCAAAACGGTATTTGGTCAGGTCAATGGAAGGGACGTGAAGCTCGCGCATCAAGAGGACCAGCAAATCCTGCTCGGAAATTATGCCCTGTTTAAGCAAGGCTTTGACCAAGCTTATATTTTTATTCTGCTGGATTTCTTTCAGCGCATCAATATCCGCCGGATTTATATTAGGTAGTTCTTTAAGTGTTTTTAAAATCCGCTCTTGAGTTGTATCCATACCCCTTATCCCTTAACGCTTATCCCTTAATCAGGTGCCGTCACACGGATCACTTCTTCCAAAGTCGTCAACCCCTGTGCAGCCTTGACTACGGCGTCCTCACGCATCGTCTTCATGCCTTGGGAGCGAGCCGCATTCTTAATGTCTGCCTCTGAGGCCGAAATTAAAATCAATTCCTTGATTTTATTAGTCAGAACTATCATTTCACTAATCGCAACCCTCCCCTTATAGCCTGTTTTCAAACATTTATCGCATCCCTTGGGTTTATAGAACTGGCCGTTATGTTTTGGCAACAATTCCTTGAGGCGAAATTCTTTAATTACTTCGTCAGAAACAGTGTAAAGTTCACGGCATTTCTGACATACCCGCCGCACCAAGCGCTGGGCCACAATAATAATCACCGAGGATGTAATTAAAAACGGTTCCACCCCCATATTGATCATACGGGTAATAGAGCCCGGAGCCGTTGTGGTATGCAGAGAGGAAACTACCAAATGCCCAGTCAGAGCCGCCTTAACCGCGATATCCAGGGTTTCCGAATCCCTGATCTCACCGATGAGGATTATATCCGGGTCTTGACGCAAAATAGAACGCAAAGCCGCCGGAAAGGACAGACCGAATTCCGTGCGGATGTTGACCTGATTAAATCCTTTGATTTGAAATTCCACTGGATCTTCCACGGTCACAATATTACTTCCCGGGGAATCGATATATTTAAGAATCGCATACAGGGTCGTGGTTTTACCGCTCCCGCTAGGTCCGCAGGATAAAACCATGCCATGAGGCTTATGGCAACACTCTTTTAACCTCTCCAAGGAATCAAGCTCAAACCCTAACTTATCAATATCAGCCATCCCCTCATCTTTAGCCAAAACCCGCAAAACTATCTTTTCCCCCATGGCGGTGGGCAGCACATTAACACGGAAATCTACCTCCTTGTTCTGGTTGGACATAATCCTAAATCTCCCATCTTGCGGAAGACGGTGTTCGGCAATATCCAGGCTTGAAATGACTTTAATACGGGAAATGAGGGGGAAATGCAGGTTCTTAGGCATACGGTCGATTTCCCGCAAAAAACCGTCAATGCGATAACGGATGCGCAGACAGTTTTCCATAGGCTCTATGAACACATCACTGGCATGGGCCAATACCGCCTGTTGGATAATCGTATTTGTCAACGTGATGATCGGGGCTTCTTCACTGAGATCCTCAATTGCCCCCTTGTTTGGTTGAGAGTTATCTTTGACTAACTCCAGGTTTCCGGCCTCTTTCGTATCTTTAATATCCTGAAAAAGTTCCTCGAGATCCGAAGAATTATTTGATGCATAACTGCGCTCAAGGGCGGCGCGCATTTCTTTAGGCCTGGCCAAAACAACACTGACCGACATAGAAGTCATGGCTTTGATATTATCGATAGTGAATATATCCATAGGATCAACCATGGCAATGGTCAGCTGATCATTAAGCTTGGAAAGGGGGATCAATAACGATTTCTCAGCTATTTCCTTGGGGATCAATTTTAAAAGGGAGGGATCAATTCTAAACAAATTTAAATTGATCAAAGGCAATTGCAGCGCTTCGCTTAAAACGACACTTAACTGATCTTCCGAAATCAATTTAAGCCTCAGAAGAATACGGCTTAACTCCCCGCCGGACCTCCCCTGTTCTTCAAGGGCTCGATTAAGGTCTTCGGGGGTTATGAGATGATCTCTCAAAAGAATTTCTTTGAGATTTTCTTGAGTGGGCAACATCAGCGCGTTTCGTAATAACGATTGATGGCACTGTTGATTTCCGTGGCTGTACTGACAAAGGCCTGCACCGAACAGTCGGTAACCTTCTCGACATCTTCCAAAGCCTGGACGTTTAAGGGATTGGCCATGGCTAAGGTCAAACTGCGGCCGATTTTATCGATGGGAACAAGGCAATATTGCCTGCATATGTTTATAGGAACGGTCGCAACGACCTCAGGGGCAATTTCATAATTGGCCAAAGGCAGGTAAGGAAAACCGTATTGACAAGTCAGTGCCTGCACCACGTCCTCTTCCGTGGCTAATTTCAACTGGATTAATGCTTCGCCAAATAAAATGCCCTTCCCTTTTTGAAAAGCCAAAACTTCTTCCAATTTAGCGCGTGAAAAGACACCGCGCTCAACTAAAATTTCACCTAACTGCTTATTGACTGTTTTCCTAAAATGTTTCATATCCTTTACTATACCGATTACAAAAGGTATTGTCCAGCCGTGTTTATTCTATTGTAAATTTGTTAACCTGCATGCCGCAAGACAAGAGGCAACCCTGGCTTTATCCTGAAGGTGAACAAACGCTTCGCGTTCACTTTAAGAGTAACCATGAACTATACACAAAATGTTTGTCTTGGTTCATGGTTAAAATATAGTTCGTTTTTTACTTAAATTCAATAAAAATCCGAGCAGAATGGCAAAAACCATAAAAGAAGTGCGGCCATAACTGATCAAAGGCAGGGTAATCCCCACCACCGGTAAAAGCCCCATGACCATGCCGATATTAATCACCACCTGCATGGCCAAAATACTAACGATGCCAACAGCCACCAATTGCCCGAAAGGATCTTTATTGTGCCTGGCGATTTTAAAACCGCAATAAATGATGACACCATAACAATAGATTAAAAAAATGCCCGCCTAAAAGGCCCCATTCCTCACCGATGACCGAAAAAATAAAATCCGTATGCCTCTCCGGTAAAAAATTTAATTGATTCTGTGTACCGGAAAGCCAGCCCTTGCCTAAAAGCTCACCGGAGCCCACCGCGATTTTTGATTGAGTAATGGTATACCCCGCGCCCAAAGGGTCACGGCTGGGATCAAGAAAAACTAAAAGCCGGTCTTTTTGATAGGGCTTTAAAACATGCCAGGCTAGAGGTGCCAGCAAGGCTAACATTCCAAGCAGGCCCCCCCAAAGCCTGAGCGCTATACCGCTGGCATAAAGCATGACCAAAAAAATGCCCATCACTAAGATAGCTGTCCCCAAATCCGGTTGTTTAAAAATGAGGCCGATCGAAATGCCTATCAAAATCAAGGGCCAAATCAAATCACCCCAAACCTCACGCCAGGAGGTGGAAAAATCAAAAGTCAGCCTTGGCCGTCGCTGTGAAAAATAACGGCCCAAAAAAAAGATAACTGCCAACTTACTGAATTCAGAAGGCTGAAAACTAAAACCGGCTACTGAAAACCATCGTGTGGCACCTAAAGCCTGACGCCCCATAACCAATACCAAAATCAAAAAAACACACTGACCCCATAAACAATATAAGCGACATCAAAAAATTTACGGTAATCCCCATTGACTTAACAAAATCATCAGCAAAATCCCTAAGCAAGCACAAAAAAGCTGATCATAAAATACGGAAACCCCCACCACATTGTTATTAAAAGAAGCACTGTAAAGCGCCAAAAGTCCGATAGTGATGATTAAAATGGTATGAATCCAAATGGCTCTGGGGATATTGACTGGCTGAAATCATAAATGGCATTCTGTGTTTGCGCAGGTATGAAAAACCGGAAATAAATAACGGTTACGGGCAACCCACCGGTAAATAAAAGGCCCCAGGATTCCGGCCCCGGGAAAATAAACTACCGGTATCATCGGATAAAGCATAGGGAGCATCCAGGCAATCTGCCGAAAAGCAAAAAACCCTCCGTAAATTTTGCCGTCTGAAAAATCAAGGCGCATTTCATTCATACCCTTGGGGCCTGATGTGTATTCGAGCTTCCCCCACAAATCCATCACTTGCAATAGCCTTATACTGGATCGGCAAAACCCGCATTCTCCGTCATAAACTATCCTTGGACGAGGGCTCTGGGCATTGATACGGCGTTTGGCCTCAATCCAGTCCGTTATTTTTTTGGGATGGATAAACAGCATCAACTGCGCCGGGAACAAAAAAAGAAAAATCGTTGGAACATCCAGGGTCAAGACCAGTAGAACATGCCAACATACTCCCAAAATGATCGCTGCCCTGCGGGTCCGAGGGATAAAAAGCAACAACGGCATAAAAATTTCCGTCGCTACGATCATACAGGCCGGTCACGTAACAAAAATGCGGATGCCCCGCCATCCATTCCTTGAACAGAAAATGCTTGGTCACCCCTACCGAGGGATAATTCATCAAATAATAAACAGGATTGCCCGTGATCCAATTACCTTCCCTGGTAATCTTATAAAGGCCGGTGAAAAAAAACGTGGATGCTGTCTGTAATTGCAAAAGCCTCTGGATAAAAAATGGCCGGGTACGCCGCCAGGCATTGATATCCCCGCGGCGCAAGGCATCAAAAGAGAAATAATCTCCGTGATACGGCGTTACGCACATTAAAAACAGGGTCACCAGCAAAATATCCCAAGAAAGGGTCCCGATATGAAACATATTAAGCGCGTAAAAATAATAACAGCACCCCGTCATTAAAATGCAACTGATCTGCGAAAACAACCCGATGAGGAAGCAAAACCAGGTTAGACAAAAGGCCCAGACAAAGAAAATGACCAAAGTATCGGGGCTTTTTTGGACCAAATCAATAAAAGACGAAGGGAAAAAATCATAATTAAAAGTTTTCAATGCCGTGGAGAAATAATTGTCATCTAAATGAAAGAATGACGGAATGACATGCAACCCGACGGTCAAAGCCGCAAAAATACGGAAAAACGACAACCCGATGGACGGCCGTTCTTCCAAAAAAAGTGTATTCCAAATGTTCTTCATACTTTAAAGCTGTGATTCGCCCATTCTATTCGGCTACTATTTCTCCTCTTTTCTATAAAGAGGGGAAAATAATTTGCGTAGGAGTATAAATTTGTTCTTTTTGCGACTGTAGTTTTTAGGTCCTTATGCCGGACACTCATTATTATTCGTAAAAAAGAGGGGGAACCATTATTCCCCGCATGTGTAAATAACTTTCTGTGCCTTCTCAAAAGGCTGTTTAGTCAGATGCGGGTACTCGACAAAAGTGACCAAAAACTTTTGAAAGTAAGGGAATTTACGTTTCAAAAACGGACAAAATGATCCGGACATTCCAGGTGAAAGCACCGAAATAAGCGCATTACGGTTAATATTATCATAGCCGATGGCCCTGGTCTGCAAAATGTCATGAGGGTCAATAAGCTGAGGGTTCCCGTCTTTGACACCATAAACTTCCGCGTACCCAAAATTATCTCCGATATTGTAAAACATAATCCAACCCGCCGGAGGGAAAAGAAATTTCATTCTGGGTAATTCAAGCTTAAATAACGGCTGTAAATAATAATAGCAGGTCGATTCATAATAAAAAACCGCCAGCCATACGATGGCGAAAATGGAAATAAGTTTGTTGCGAAGTTGGATGTTCATGAATTTAAAAAACAAAGATGTTAATAAATTTAACTCCCCCGACCTCTCTTTATAAGAAAGAGGGGGAAATAAAATTCTTAATTTTCAGCGAAGACGTCGGCGGTGAAAACATAGAGGGCGGTGTCAGGGTCTTTCCATGCATCCGGCGGCAGGCCCGCCTTTTGGCTGCATAATTGCGATAAAAATTCCTCCTTGCTCCATCCGGTTTCATCCGCCACTTGTGGTAGGAATACCCCCTGGTGGCCGACTGCGCTGACAATCACGCCATGCTTGCCCAATTGAATCTCCGAGGCATCTTTGACGCGGCGGGGTTGGGACAAAACGGAGATTTCGATATTGATATCTTTTAATTCCGCCGCCGTCAAGGGGGGAAAACGAGGATCCTGAGAACTGGCTGCCACCGCCATGTCACGCACGGTTTCATGCAAAGGCTCTTGACCGATAATATTGCCGATACAGCCCCGCAAAGCCCCATGCTTACGGATGGTAACAAAGGCCCCTTCAATTTCATTAAGCCTCGCATCTTTGACAGTGATGTCCGGTACCTTGCCGGTTTTAACAAAGGTTTCAACGGTAATACGGGCAATCCTCAAAAGCTCCTTTTTCTGAGCAGCGCTTAATGCCTCAATTCCCTGGTCTTGGGGCGGGTCTTGCCCTAACAGGTCTGAATAAAAAATCACCGATGAATAACCCACGACCCTGCTCTTGTCGCCGGAGGTGTCCCCGGAATTAGCATGCTTTAACACTTCCACGTGTTTGATCCCCCGCAATTTGACATAGAGCAAGGCGGTAGTCACCGGGACAAATCCGCACATTTCCATCTTGCGGCTTATGCATCCTTCAAAAAATTTTTTAGGATTAATCTCTTTAATCGCTTGAAGAGCCAGGGCATCCATGCTATTGGCAACGTCATAAGTATAATAATGCGACATGTCCGAAGAGATCAAGATCAAAACATCATCACGCTTACCTATAAGCTTATCCAAAGCCACCGCCAAATCACGGCAGACCTGGGGATCCGGATCGCCCATCAGAATTGGGACAATATGCACATTATTAAAAGTCTTTTGTAAAAACGGTAATTCTACTTCAATCGCATGCTCGCGTTCAAAAACCTGTGGCAAAAACTGAAACTTGGGGTTTTCTTTCAAAAGGGCTTGGGCAAAATCCTCATCGACAGGGATAATCCCCAACGGTGTTTGAAAACCCCCCTTGGGCCAAACGGAAATACCTTCAAAAGGGAAATAGTGACTGGGGGCGATAACCACCACTGTTTTATAATGATTGTGGGCAATGGCCTTGAAAGTATAGGCCGCCACCGGTCCAGAATACGGATACCCGGCATGCGGGGCAATAGCAACCTCTACCTTCCGGTCAACCGGCACAGGTCCGGTCGACTGTTCATAATAGTCAATGGAATCAGAAAGTTCTTTAGGATCGGCACTATAAAAACCGCCGGCCACATTCGGTTCCTTAACCATATCCCCCCAAGATTTAGCGGTAAAAACCATAAGCGCCATCAATAAAAAAATAATTTGTTTCATACCTGATCAAAATAAGAATCCAGACTGATTTTTTTGACGTATGAAAGCTTGAGCAACAACAGCAACGTCAGCAGTAGGCTGAAACTATCCATAACGATAACCGTCTGCGGTTTTAAATGGAGCCACTCACCAAAGCAGCCGCAACTCTCCAACGGCAAACCCCGTATTAGTGCCTGCCCTACCACCGCCACAAAAATACCGAATAAAATCCCTGCTCCCCTTAACCCCCAGTTCGTCCACAACCCTAAAAGAACGAAAACACCGACCATCAATTCTATCCACGGAAAAATCCTGGCAACTAAAACTTCAGCCCATAAAGGCAAAAGCTGATAGGCCTGGACCACATACAAGAAATTCTGGTAAGGGCCCAAAAGCTTCCCCAGCCCCGAAACTATAAAAATACAGCCGATGGCGATACGAAGAAGAACCCACATGATCTATTATACCTTAAACCCTCCAACCGCTCTTTAAAAATAAAAATCGGAAACAATACCGTTTAACCATATTCGCAATCTCTGCTTCAATTGCCTTCATTAGCTTCCAGGGAAATAGGCCTTAATCTCTTCCTGCAAAGATTTAGTCCCTACCACCATTTTATTATTGATAAAATACGTCGGTGTGGAAGAGACCCCCAACGATTGGCCCAGGGACTTCTCATCATTGATCACACGACGCGCGTCATCCGAAGCCAAACAGGTATTTAACTGGTTGATATTCATCCCCACCTGTGCTGCCATCGCCTGAAAAACCGGTTCCGGGCTGATTAATTGCTCCCACTGGCCCTGCTGGGACATCATCAGATCATCCAGGGTCCAAAATTTCCCCTGACGCGCGGCACATTCGCTGTAAAGAGCGCTGATCATGGCATGATGGTGCATATTCGTGAGGGGGAAATACCTCACCTGGAGATAAAGATCATTGGGATGTTGATCAAAAAATGTTTTTAAATATTTCATACCCACGGCGCACGCCGGACATTGAAAATCAATAAATTCCACAATTTTAACCTTGGCCTGCACATTACCCTTGGCCCTGGCCGTTTGTAAATTAATTTCAGTTTTCTTGGGTGCCAATAAAATCTTAGTCCCTATAACCACCCCAGCTAGAACCAATACAACCACCAAAGTTGCCCGCAATTTATTCATTCCCCCCCCACCTGCCTGTTTTTTTCGTAATACGGGCAATTTTTTGGCTTAATTTCATACTCAAAGCATTCGCTTTCAGCCGCCATTGCCAATTATTAGCCTTGGTGGCCGGTGTATTCATACGTCCTTCTTCGCCTAAACCCAAAAAATCAGACATCGGAATAATAACGGTTTCAGCCCTAGATCGCATCAACGCCTCGATCATCATCCAATGCAAATCCTGGAAACTGAATTTCCTTTGCAAAACCCGGGCTATGTTAGCCTTCTCATAAGGCCTGGCTTCTTTATTATACCAACCCCGGATGGTATTATTATCATGTGTGCCGGTATAAGCGACACAATGAACCGGATAATTGGCAGGCACATGCGGATTGGTATTAACGTCTCCGTTAAATGCAAACAATAATACCCTCATCCCCGGAAAGCCAAATTCTCTCATTAGCGCAATGACATCCGGGGTGATTTCCCCCAAATCCTCGGCGATAATGGGAAGCTTCTTAAAACGTTTGGCCAGCTCCTTGAAAAAAGACCTTCCAGGGCCTTTGACCCATTGCCCGAAAACCGCCAATTTTTCTTGGGCGGAAATTTGCCAAAAACCGGCAAACCCGCGGAAATGGTCAAAACGCAAATAATCAAACATCTGCAAATCATGCGCGAATCTTTCCACCCACCAGCTATATTTGACTTTTTTCAAATGTACCCAGCTATACACCGGGTTCCCCCAGCGTTGGCCGGTCCTGGAAAAATAATCCGGAGGGCATCCGCCGATAAATATCAAATTCCCTTTGCTGTCAATCTTAAAAAATGACGGATGACGCCAGACCTCCACACTGTCATAATTGACATAAATAGGGATATCCCCGATGATTTCCACATTTTTACTATTAGCGTAACCTTTTAGCTTACGCCACTGGCGAAAAAATAAATACTGGATGAACTTGACCTTCTCTAAATCCGAAAAATGCTTACGGGTAAATCCCTTAAGAGCTTGTGTTCGACGGTTCTTCAAACCCCTGGGCCATTCATTCCAGGCAAGGCCGCCATAGACAGATTTTATAACCGTAAATAAAGCGAAATCTTCAAGCCAATAGTGCTGGGTTTGAACAAAACGGTCAAAATCCTCACGTAACGTCTCCTGACAAGAGTCCGTCGCTTCGGGCTTAGGCCCGGCAGGACTCTTTTGAAACCGACGATAAGCAATATTAAAAATCTTCTCCTTAAAAGGCCCCACTTTGGCGTAATTTACTTTTTCCTCAACTAAGGGAATCGGGATGTTAAGGTCAGAAGCCAGTAAGAAATTCTCAATGACCATCATCTCCGGGCTTATCAACAGCGGGTTGCCGGCAAAAGCTGAACAACAACTGTACGGTGAATTGCCATTAATCCCATCGGTGGGATTAACCGGTAAGATCTGCCAATACCTTTGTCCGCAGGAAGCCGCAAAATCGACAAAAGAATAAGCAAGAGGGCCCATATCCCCGATACCATACTTAGAGGAGAGGGAAGTGATGTGCAGTAAAATACCGCTGTGTCGGTCCATGAAAACTAGTTTCTCCGAAACTTCAGCAAAAAAGAATCAAAAGCCGTCATGGCCTGCCTTCCAAGATTGGCAAAGTAATGTTAACCTGGAGGATTTCTCCTAAGTGTTCAAAAAGTTTCACCCACCGCCCTGCCAGTTCATCAGTCCCTGTCTGGCCCATAATGTCCGGATAAATTCTTCTCCCCATCGCAAAATAGGTATTTTGGGCCTTCCACAGGTCCAAATCCAAACTTAATTGCGCCAAAAGTCCCAAAATGATGATTATCTTCTCCATCAGATGAATACTTTGGGGGTTATCTGACAAACGCTTCATAAGGCTGCTGATCCTCTGACTTGCCAAAAAAGCAAAATTGGCCTGGTCACGCTTGAAAGACCAGCGTCTCATCTCTTCGATTAATTGCTTAAAACGGATAATGTCCACATCTTCGGCTTCCAGCACGTCACTGATATCCCGGTTCAGG
Organism: Candidatus Omnitrophota bacterium; assembly: GCA_963769315.1. GTDB lineage: Bacteria > Omnitrophota > Gorgyraeia > Zapsychrales > Fredricksoniimonadaceae > JABDGZ01. The sequence continues at coordinate 292,869 of CAVYLG010000004.1, read as the reverse complement.
ACAAATTCCACGACCGTCATCAGCATACGCGGCAAGGGCAAACTGATTTCATTTTTGATCTGCATCAAGGGGTAATGGTGATCATAAATCTGGCGGAAACTCGTTTCAATATCATCCATCGTCGATCTTAAAACCTGGTTAAGGATCTTTTGCTGTTCCTCTTTAAACAAATGCCAAAGTGAATAATTATGGTATTTAAAATACTCTTTAATGATCCCTATAACACCGGGGATATCACTCTCTAAAAAGGTGTTCATCAAGAGAGAACGCATTTTAGAAAACTCATTGGCATTAAAATAATCAACTCCTCCGATGAAATTGTGGTCTCCTAAATGCAGCACCGCAAAACAAATATGGGCCTGTTCCCAGGTGTCTTTGGAACGCACCTTCGCCCGGCCGACGGCCAGCCTCAGGCGTCCGGCCTCTTTGAGGTCATACTGTTCGCTTTTGACGTCATAACTGTACATATTGGTTTCCGATGCGTAATGCTCAAATAAAGACGTCATCGCATAATGGGCTCCCACCCGTAAAAGATCCACGACGGATGGCTTGACCATGGCACGGTAAATGTGCGCACCGTCTTTTAACTCAGGGACATTGCTAATCACCCCTGCCAGACGGGAGATAAATCCCTCTTCCAAACCAACGGTGGAGACATCCTGGGCCAGTTGGATGGCACGTGCCGCATATTTAAGGATCTGTACCGTCTCAATGCCTGAAACCTCATTAAAAAACCAACCACAGGACGTATACATCAGCATGGCATTCGTCTGCATTTCCAGCAGCTTGAGAATCTTAATTTTCTCCCCTTCCTTGAGGGTGCGGCCGGCCACGCTTTGTAAAAAACGTCCCATGTTCTCCTCGCTGCGATCCAAAATGACATCGATATATCTATCCCGCGCGTCCCAAGGGTCCTTGGTAAATTCGGCCATTTGGGTTTCATACAAAGGGAATATCTGATCGCGCAACCAGTCCAAAGACTGGCGTAAGGGAGCGCGCCACTTTTGATTCCATCCCGATTGCCCGCCGGTTGAGCAGCCGCAATCCGAACGCCAACGCTCGATCCCATGCATACAGCTCCAAGACGAATTCTCCACAATTTCTACCTCTTGAGTCGGCGGAAATTTCTCCAAAAATTCGCCGTAAATGGTCAGTTGAGCCAGATGATTGCTTTCGATATAATGCAGGCAATACGCCAGGGCCATGTCGCCAAATTTATGGTGATGGCCATAGGTTTCCCCATCTGTGGCAATATTAACAACCTGGGCGTTGGGATTACTGACGCCAAAACCATCTGTCAGTCGCCTGGCAAATTGTTCGCCGTTATTAAGCAGACCCTCAAAAGCAACCCCCCGGGCAATCGGATCATCATAAAAGAAAATACAAATTTTCCGGCCCGACGGCAAATTACAAAGGTAAGGCACACGCGGATCGACCTTACCCACAGACACATCATGCCACAGCATTTCCTGGTCGCTCTGCTTGATCCGTCTGGCCTGGTGGGGCGCTAAGATCGTAAACTTGATCCCCTGCTCTGCCATCAGGTCCAACGATTCCAGGTCCACTGCCGTCTCAGCCAACCACATGCCTTCGGGTTTTCGCTTAAATCTCGACTCAAAATCTTTAATGCCCCAAATAATTTGCGTCCGCTTATCTTTGGAATTGGCCAGAGGCATGATCATATGGTTATAAACCTGGGCAAGAGCGCTGCCATGACCGGAATAATACTCTTGGCTTAAACGGTCAGCTTCCAAGACAGCCGCATAAATTTCAGGGTCTTTGTCCTGCATCCATGACAAAAGGGTGGGGCCGAAATTAAAACTGATCTTGGAATAATTATTGACGATATCAACGATGCGGCGACGGTCATCTAAAATACGTGCGGCCGCGTTGCGGGCATAGCATTCCGCGATAATCCGCTCATTCCAATCGTGATAGGGATAAGCGGCATCTTGCACTTCCACTTCATCAAGCCATGGATTTTCCCGCGGAGGCTGATAAAAATGACCGTGAATACAAACAAATCTGTTCAAAACAAACTACCTCCTTAAATCTTGCGATTTAAAATACTTTTTTACTTACGGGCCTTGGGTTTACCGTTACCTGACTCTTTATTGGCAGAAGGGGCTTTCCCATCCATGTGGTAGACGACTGAGTTAAAGGCACGTAATTCGCCTTCCACCAGAGAAACAAAGGTGCGGCGGTTTTTAATGGTATAGTTGATTTTATCCTCGCGGGCTAGCCAACCCAAAGCCTGAAGGACTACTTCATCTTTTTCATTGAGAGATTTTGCCAATTGGCTGATATTGGTTTGTCCGTTTTGACCTAAAAATCGCCATGCCTTCCCTGCTGCTTCAATAACTTTTTCTTTCATAGACCCAACTCCTTATTTATATTTTAATATTTAGGTGTTATGGCACCCTTTTACCTTAGGATTCAACGAATCCTCCCTCCCATTAATAAAAAACTGGCCTTTTATATAAAGATTATTGACATTGTAATATGAAGACCCCCTTGCGTCAACATATCTCAATCAATTCCCTGCTTATTCTATTACAAATTTGATAATGTAAGCACCCTTTCTCACTATCCAGCCTTCCTTTACGTCACCGCAAGACAAACGTAGCCCCTTATTGAAGACTAAAAATAAATGAATCCTTATGCGACCAATGATATTATTAAACACTCAGGGCTGCTGGGCCAGGCGGGCGGCACCCAGTAATACGGCGTCATCACCCAATTGGGAAGCTAAAATACGGCAGGAATTGAATTTCTTAAAAAAGGGGTCAGCCTTGAGTTCTTTAGCCACAATAGGCAGGATGAAATTACCGCAAGCTTTGATCACTCCCCCGCCAAAAATAATGGCTTGCGGATTGAATGTATGATTTAGGGAAACAGCTGCCTTGCCCAGAACTACGGCCGCCTTGGTCAAAACTGATTTAACTACTGCGTCATTTTTAGCCAAAGCTTCTTTTAAAATCCGGCTTTTGATCATGCCTAATTTCCCGTCATTAAGTTTGGTGACAATTGTCTTTTGCCCGGCTTGGACAGCCAAACGGATATCCCTTTCAATGGCCCAACGGCTGGTCAAGCTTTCCAGGCACCCGTGATTACCGCAATGGCACAGCGGGCCATCAAGGCTCACAATCACATGGCCTAACTCCGTTGCAGCACCCTGGGAGCCTAAAAGTAATTTACCGTCAGAAATAGCCGCCCCGCCGACACCGGTCCCAGGGAAAATACCGACGACATGCAACAGCCCTTTGGCCGCGCCGAGCCAAGCCTCTCCCAACAGACCGGCATTGACATCATTGGTCATGACCACCCGCATGTGAAACTTCTGTTTTAAAGAAGCGCTTAAAGGATACCCGGTAAGAGCAATATTGGGCGCTGCCAGAATATGGTGGTTGCGGGTATCCACAATACCGGGAACGCCCACCCCAATACCTTTGATGGACGCAAGACTGACTCCCCCAGAGTTAATCAACTCATCGATGGCATCAGTCACACTATCGTAAACGTCTTTAGGCTTGACCTTTTTGGGGGTGGATGTTTTGGTGCGGTTTAAAATTTTACCCGATGCTGAGACCAGGGCCCCTGCGATTTTGGTACCACCTATGTCAAGGCCGATATAGCAATTCATAGAAGCTTATTAATGTCCCAACGTCACCAGTCACAAGTAACAATATTTATTGCTTGTGACATGTATCTTGTGACCTTGTGACTTTTAAGAATTACCTTGTATAGTGGCTAATAAAATATTCCTGTGCGCCAAAAGTCTCGCCTTCTTTTTTAATACGGGAATAGCTGCCATCGCTTTTTAAAATCCTTGCTTTGCGGGTATCTTTTAAGTAACTGTCCAAAATAAACTGCAGATGGCTTTTGATCTCAGGCTTGGTAATCTCAAACAAAAGTTCAATACGACGGTCGAAATTACGCGTCATCCAGTCTGCCGAAGACAAAAATACGCGCCCATTACCATTATTGTTAAAATAGAAAATGCGTGAATGCTCCAAAAATCGGGCCACGATGCTGCGCACCTCAATGTTTTCGCTTAAAAGTTCTACCCCGGGCACCAAAGAGCATACGCCGCGTACGATCAATTTAATTTTAACACCGGCCTGGGAGGCCGCATACAATTTCTCAATAATTTGCGTATCTTCCAAGGCATTCATTTTGGCAATGATCAAACCGTTCTTATGCGCCTGCTGGAATTCGATTTCCTTGTCGATCAGACTAAGAAAATACTTACGCAAATCGTGCGGAGAGGAGATGACCCTCTTCCATGGGCTGGGAAGAGAATAGCCGGTAATGACGTTAAACACATCCGCGATGTCGCGGGCAAAATCGTCATTGGCCGTAAAAAATCCGATATCCGTATAAACATTGGCTGTTTTTTCGTTATAATTCCCCGTCGATAAATGCACATAACGGCGGATACGGCCTTCTTCCTTACGTACGATTAAGGTCATCTTGGAATGGATCTTAAGCCCCGCGATTCCGTAGATCACATGGCAGCCCGCCTGCTCCAATTCGCGCGACCACTGGATATTTTTCTCTTCTTCAAACCGGGCCTTGATCTCAACGACCACGGTGACCTGCTTGCGATTTTTAGCCGCCTCCATCAAAGCCCTGATAATGGCAGAATCCTCATTGGTACGGTAAAGCGTCATCTTAATGGCCAAAACATCTAGGTCACGGGCAGCCGCGGCGATGAGTTCACAAGTCGGCATAAAAGACTGATAAGGCACGTGGATAATAAAATCTTCATCTTTGATCTTTTCAAAAATATTATCACTAACAAGTTTAAAAGGCGTAAAACTGGAATAACGCAACTGCAGTTTATCACTCCAGGCAAACAAATCATAAAGAAAGGTCAAATCCAAATCCGAGGTGGTAAAAGCCACTTCTTCTTTAGGAAAATCAAGGCCGTTACACAAAACTTCCAGAAGCTCCGGGCTAGTCCCTTTTTCCATCTGCAAATACACCGCCTTGGCGCTCGAGCGTTTTTTCAATTCTTTCTCCAAGGCTTTGAGAAGGTCAGGCGCAAATCCTTCGTCAACTTCCAATTCACTGTCGCGCAAAACCCTGAAAAGCGAAGCATCCTGGATTTTATAACCTTTGAAAAATTGCGCCAGATTTTCTTTGATCAGATAATCGGTCAACACATACACCGATTCCTCGCCTTCCGCCGGGACTTTCAATAAACGGGGCACGGATTTCGGGATAGGAATAATGGCCAGACGGTTTTTTTCAGAAGGGCTTATCGTGACGGCAAAGGCAATGGTACCCGAGGGCAGCACCGGAAAAGGATGGCCGCTGTCCACGGCCATGGGGGTGATAATGGGATACAGAGTGGTATCAAAAAAGCGTTGCACGTATTTTTTTTGCTCCGCACTTAAGCCTTCGGGTTTTTTGATAAAAATTTTCTCCCCTTCCATAGCATTCCTGACAGAGCCTTCGTAAATCTCATAAAATTTTTTCACCAGTTCATCCGTACGCGTTTTGATCTCCGCTATGAGTTCTTGAGGATAAAAACCGAATTGATCGCGCTTGTTGTAACCGGAAGCCAAAAGTTTTTTGGCCCCTGACAATCTCACCATGAAGAACTCATCAAGATTACTGGTAAAAATAGCCAGGAATTTAATACGCTCCAAAAGCGGATTGCGTTCATCAGCGGCTTCTTCCAAAACACGGAGGTTGAATTCCAGCCAGCTTAAATCCCTGTGAATAAATTTTTCTTTAATTTCCATAGTACAACTCTAGAAGATTGATAGGTATTTGTTATGTGTAGGCACATTCAGGAATTTTTTGCCAAATGTCTGCAAGGTTTTATGGCAAGAATGTTCCAAATGAAGAGAATCTTTAGAACATTGTTGCCATAAACCGTAGCAGACGGCAAAAATATTCCGTGCCTACATATAACAAATACCTGTCAATCTTGCACCTTCACCGTCAAGGTCAATTTGTTGCCGGTAATTTCCTCGAATAATTCCTTCTTTTCCAAAAAATTTTCTTTTTCCAATAAAAAATTCTCATGCGTATAGGCCACGATCGTCGCATCCCCTGTGGCATTAAATTTAACTTCCAGCTTTTTGACCTTCTGTTTATGCGAACGGTCCAGAGCATTGGCAATGCGCAATAGGCGCGCTTAATTTCTGCACCGAAATCTGCTCCTGCGAAGCCAGGGAATTATACAACAAATGGCTTTTTAAAGGTGCCGAGCGCCTGTGATAACGGGCAATACAGGCAATGATATTGATTTCATGTTCGGTCAACCTGAATAAATTCAAAGAGCTGATGATATATTCGCTGTGCTTGTGGTGCGAACGGTTATTGACAAACATCCCGATATCGTGCAGATAAGAAGCCAAAAGAAGATATAAACGGTCTTTTTCTTCAAAGCCCAAAATATCCTTGAAGGCGCCAAAAAGTTGATCAGTCAAAGAAGCTACGTGTTTAAGATGGTTTAAATCCATGCCGTATTTACGGCAAAGAAAATGGGCCACCGACACCAGCTGGCTTAGTTTATTGTCGCCTTCCTCCATTTCGAATTTAAACAGTAAATGCGCCATAATAGCTTCGGACAAAGAGGTCTCGAGAATATAGACATACTCATTTTTATTTAGCTTAAATAAGGTGTTAAGAATGATGGCAAATCCCGTGATGGTGGAGGAAATATCCGCAGGGACATTGTAGGTATTGGCAATCTCCTCAGCGTTCATTTGTCTTAAACGTGTCAATAATTCCTGGGCTTCACTGGCTTTGAATCTGAAAAAATCCGAATCACGGCGTTTATTAGGCAGCACATTTTGGATATAGACCGAATAATTCTCATCAATAAGGATAATATCGTCAATACTCAAATTGGTGTTGGTTTTCTTTAGGGAAAAAACTTCATTCTCAATATACTCCTCGGTGGCTTCATGGACTTCCTGCAGGGACCCATCCAAGGTTTCCATAAATTGCGAGAGCCGCAAGGTCCCGATCGGAAAGCCGATGTTCATCAGCGTAAGACCCTTTTCCATCACCGAGATATCCAAACTTCCGGCGCCTAACTCCGCTATCAAAAGGTTTTTCTTGTCTACGGGATAGGTCTTCTTTAATTTATGGCTGAGAAAATAATCGATGTAATAAACCACATCCCCCGCGTTTAAAACATCGATCGCAAAACCGGTTTTGCGCAGGACCGTATCGAGAAAAATATCGCGGTTACGCGCCTCCCGCACAGCGGTGGTGGCAATGACCATGGCATTCTCGACATCGTATTCTTTGAGAGTTTCTTTGTATTTCTGCAATACCGCTGCGGTTTGGTTAATAATAGTCTGCGGGATACGGCCCTTGAGGAATACGTGTTTTCCTAAAGGAATAACGATTTTTAAGCGACTCAATAATTTTAACATTGTCCCCGTGGCTTTCAGCAATCAAAAGCTTGATGGTCGAAGAACCGATATCTATGACAGCTGCTCTCATCTTATCCCCTTTTAACCTGATAACATGATGATTTAATAAAAATTAAATGAAATTTACAAGAGTATAACATATTCTGTGCAAAAGAAAATATTTAATGACGGACGTCGATCCTTAAGTCTTGGGACTATTTGCGGGGCTGATCCTTTTCAACAATAGAACTCCTAAAGGGGGGATTGTTAAAGACAACGAAAATGGCTTACCATGAAAAGGTTTGAGGGTTGTTTCCCGGCCTCCCCCATTACCCTGATTACTGCCGCCGTAAACTGACGCATCGGAATTCAACATTTCCTTCCAATAACCCTCTTGCGGCACGCCGACACAATAATCTTTCCACGTCATAGGTGTAAAATTACATACCGCAAGTACTTGACTCTGGTTGTCGGCGGATTTGCGCATAAAACTGATAATACTGTTTTGATAATCGCTGAAATCAATAAATTCAAAGCCCTCCGGAGAAAAGTCCCTTTCAAACAAAGCAGGTTCGTTACGGTAAAAATGATTTAAATCCCTGACCCATCGATGGATCCCCTGATGCGGGGCATATTGCAAAAGATGCCATTCAATACTGTGTTCATGTTTCCATTCGGCCCATTGGGCAAATTCCGTTCCCATAAAATGGAGTTTTTTGCCCGGATGGGCGAACATGTATCCCAATAACAAACGCAAATTAGCTAATTGCTGCCACTGATCGCCGGGCATCTTACCCGCCAAAGCACCTTTGCCATGGGTGACCTCATCGTGGGAAAGGGACAACAAAAAATTCTCCGAATAAGCATACAAAAATGAAAACGTCAGGTCGTTATGATGATATTTACGGTAAATCGGGTCTTTAGTCATGTACACAAGGGTATCGTGCATCCAACCCATGTTCCATTTCATGCCAAAGCCCAAGTCCCCCCACAAACGTCGGTCGTGACACCCCACCCCATGCGGTTGATTCCTCGGCAATCATATGCGTGTCAGGGAAATTGGCATAGATAACTTCATTAAGCCTTCGCAAAAAATAAATGGCTTCCAAATTTTCCCGTCCGCCATGCTCGTTGGGAACCCATCCGTCCCCTCGGGAATAATCCAAATAAAGCATGGAAGCAACGGCATCCACCCGTAAGCCGTCCGCATGAAACTTGTCCATCCAAAACATGGCCGAAGAAATTAAAAATTCTCTCACCTCATTACGGCCATAATTAAAAATGGAGCTCTTCCAATCAGGATGATAACCTTTCCTTGAATCCGCGTGTTCATAAAGATGCGTGCCGTCAAAATACACCAGTCCATGCTCATCGGTCGGAAAGTGCGACGGCACCCAATCAAGGATAACGCCAATACCGCGCTGATGAAGGCAATCCACCAAATACATAAAATCCTGGGGAGTGCCAAAACGGCTGGTGGGAGAAAAATAACCTAAGGTCTGATACCCCCAAGACCCGTAAAACGGATATTCCATCACCGGCAAGAATTCGACATGGGTATATCCCATATACTCTAAATACTCGGGCAACTGGGCAGCTAATTCCCGATAGGTCAAAGGACGATGGCCCTCTTCCACAACCCTTTTCCAAGAACCTATATGCAGTTCATAAATGGAAATCGGCGCCTCCAGACTATTATGACGATGACGGTCCTTCATCCACTGGGCATCTTGCCACTCATAGTCAAGGGTCCAAACAATAGAGCCGAAATTCGGGGCAACTTCATTATAAAAAGAAAAAGGATCTTGCTTTTCTACCTGATAAAAACCATGGTTGGAGGTAATAAAATACTTATACACTTCACCCTTGGTCAAACCCGGAATAAACCCTTCCCAAATACCTGTAGAATTAAGGGGCTTTAGATGATGGGAATTTCTCTGCCAATTATTAAAATTACCGATAACCGAAACATTTTTGGCATTGGGAGCCCAAACGGCAAAATGCACTCCCGGCTGGCCGTCAAGGAGCATCGGATGGGCCCCTAACTTTTCATAAAGTTTAAAGTGATTGCCTTCATTAAACAGATAAGTATCGTGATCGGTAATGAAAGAATCCATTGTTTTAATCGCTTGTCCGTTCATGGATGACTCTGTCTCCATTTTTCAGCGTAACGTTTGAGCCAATCCTCACGGGCCCATTCATAACCAACATCATGCCCGGCTTTCTCGCTTTCACACCATTTGTGTTTCTCAATTTCCTGGATAACTTCCGGAATACTAAGCAAATCTTTGGGTGAACTGTGAGTGCCCGGTTTGAGGGCCGAACGTTGGTGAGTGTCCGGCATGGGAGTCTCTCTATTGGGCTCTTTTGAAGATGCCGTTCGTGGCCCTTGAAAAACATTCGCAATCTTTACGGAACCCTGAGGAACCACGAACGTTTTCCCTGTTTTGATAACCTCCATACCTCTTCGGCAAAGTTCTCTGGCGTAATCTGTCCACACCCCCTGCCCCCAGTAGCGGAAACAACTTGTTTGAGATAAAAGAAGATACAGAAGGGCTTCTTTATACGAACGGGACGTCTCGGGTCTCACATTTTTCTGATCAAATTTCTCATGAAAAGTCGCGCTCAATTGATTAATGGGATCAAGCACTTGATCATACCCTTTAACCCAATTGCGGTCATTGGTCCATGAACCTTTATCAAGGTTAAATGAAGAATCCTGTTTCGCGAGTTCCTGGATGGCCTTGTTCACAGATTGAGGTTCAAATTTCTTGACCTTCTCCCAGATGCGGTGCTGAGAAATTGGCTGTACCGGCGTGAAATCGGCAGGATTGATGCCCATTTCTTCCAGAAATTCCAAATACTCCGAACCATTCAAGGCAACCGTCCCCACTGTAGATAGACCTTGAATGGATTGAATATACATAGGGGGAAATTCATTCATCATGACGCCGCCGTTTTCACCGTCACCGATTTGACAAACAAACGGAGGAATCAGTTTCCCGCAATATTCCTGCCTGGATAGCCCGCGCGCCTCTGATAAAGGCTGCATTTGAGCCACAAGTTTTGTGTCAGACCCCTGTGTCTTAATAAGAACAGTGATTTCTTGAATTTGCCCCAGGGAATTTTGGGCGACCAGCTTATGAGGTAGATGAGGATTACTGATACCGCGGCCATTAAGGTGTTCAATGGTATGCTCCTGTACCATGAGCCACTCATAACCGCATTCCTTTAACGCTTTGACATATTCATAGCAGACGTCCGGGTGAATGGGCAGATGCATCTCGGGTGCGGAAAACCCCTTAATGCGCTCTTCTGCCTCCTTACCAAAAATTGAGGAAAAATGACGACGGAACGCCAAAATATGGAGCTTGATATCCGGCACAGGCGTCGAAGTGACAACAGAATGCGACCACATTGTCCCCAGCCATTCGACGTAAGGGTAATAAAATTTATCACAGGTGATTTTCTTCAGATTTTCCAGGGCATGGCCTTCATTGATCTGGCGCAGCCCCCAAAGAAGATTGCCGGAATAATCCAGCATGACACGCGGGCTTTTCCCTTCTTTGACCAGGTCGGGTATGATCTCGGACAATCGGTAGTAACACCAATAAAATACCCCGGCATTATGATTGTCACCGATCCCCTGGTTCTCAAACATGTGCTGCAGATTTGAAATAAGACTTGCCCTCTGAAGATCACTGCCGCCCGCCGGAATGGTCGGCTGATGCATGTGAAGAGCGATGCCAAAAGAAGCCCTTACTTTTTGGAAATCAACATTTGAGCAAGCGCTATACAGCTTTCTTTTTTTGGCCACCTTGAATTCGTCGGCTTGGGCATAAATATTGGGCAAATGATCAACGATATCCTTCATCTTTTATCTCCCTGCCGGAAGCTTCCTTAAGGGCTTCCCTAGCTTCGCACGCGAAGGGATTGAAAGAGGGCGCTTGATATTCTTTTTGAGCGTGCGGTGAATCGACTTATGAGTTCCTAAATAATATTGGACACAATTGGTATCCCAAAATATATTATCCCTGGCTTCGATTTCTTTAAGCCAAAGCTCGTCGATGGAACCCGCCTCTAAATCATTAAATAATTTAAAAAACCGGTTAAAATGCTGTTTTATTCTTTTTTCTGCGTAAGCCACCATCGTCCCTGACTTCATGATAAACGGCCAGTCGCTGGCTTCGGCTAAAAGAAGTTCCCGCGCGGCCTGGTTAAGGGCCCGATAACGCAAAGCGGATTGGGACAGATTTTTACTGAAATCTCCTTTGATCAAATCGAAATTCTTTAGTGCCAAATCTTTCATCAACCGGCCGGCTTCATGAAGATAGGGATAGACCCAGCTGTTGGAACCGTCGAGCCAATACTCACTGAACCCCTTATATCCCCAACTCGATTGGCTGGGCATGGCTATTTGATTGGTGGAATATTCCTTCAAATATTCAAAAGGGGTGACCATTTCAATAGTATCTTGATCGTAAAAAATCTTTCTGGCCAAAAAATCGATCCATTGAGGCCCTTCGAACCACCAATGACCAAATAATTCCGCGTCATAGGGAGCAATAATGACCGGCTTACGGTCCATATGATGAAATAAATGTTCGACCTGTTTCTGGCGGTTAAACATAAAATTTCCGGCGTGTATGGCGGCCTTCTCTTTGGCCCATTGCGGTTGGTAAGGCTGTTTATATTGCGTATCGCCGGTGATCCGCCAATATTTAATCCCCGTATTAATACGAAGGCCGTCGGGATGAATGTAAGGTTTGACGTATTCAAAATCCAGTGTAAATCCGATATCGCGGTAGTATTCACGATAATCCGGGTCTCCGGGATAACCTTCTTTTGAACTCCATACCTGTTTAGAGGATTCCCAATCCCGTCCGAAGGCAGCGACACCGCTCGGGCAATAAAGGGGGGCAAAAATACCGTACTGCGGTTGCGGATCCGCATTCATGATCCCGTGGGAATCGCAAAAGAAATATCTGATCCCTGCTTCTTTCAGCAGCCGGTCCAAGCCCGGATAGAAACCGCATTCGGGAAGCCACATCCCTTTAGGGGCAACGTCGAAATAATTACGGTATTGATCTATCCCGATCTCAATCTGGGCACGAACGGAGGATTCGTTGATCTTTAAATTCGGCAGAAAACCGTGTGTAGCACAACAAGTGATGATCTCCAGGCATCCTGCTTCCTGGAATTTTTTAAACGCATTGATAAGATTTCTCTGGTAATGATTGATGTAAATGTCCCGGGCATCGATAAAACGGTTATAGTACATGAGTGCCAGCCCGTGGTATTGAGGATCATGGGAAGTGCGGTCCAATTCTTTTTCCGCCAATTCAATAAGTTTATTAATATGGCGCACATAGCGGTCCTGTAAGAGAGGGTCACTGAACATGGCTGCCAAGGTTGGGCTCACCGACATAGTTATGCGAAAATCAACATCATCCCTGACCAGCGATTCAAAAACCTTGATCAAGGGAATGTATGTTTCGGTAATGGCCTCAAATAGCCAGTTCTCTTCTAAAAAAAAATTTTCTTCCGGATGGCGAACAAACGGCAAGTGGGCATGAAGGACAAGGGCAAGATACCCTTTTGTTTTGTTGATCATGGATTTTCTTCCCTAAAAATTACTTTTAAAACGACCCCAGGAAATAGCCCGTCTGCTTAAACCTATCCCTGGAAATTATCACTTAACATCTTTGGGAAACCGATTGTTTTTTCGCGTTCAACGCGCGTATAGATATGACGCTGTTCGACCCCATCTGAAGACTGGGCGATAAATTTAAGAGGAATTTCTCCATCGGGAAGGGCATACCGCAAAGAAAATGTCCCGTCAGGATTTAACTTGATCCCCTTTTGATTGAGCCAGACAGCCGCATCATGTTCTGTCCTGCCATAAACAATCAATTCCGTCCAAATTTCAAAGAAAAATTTTCTCTTGTTTAATCGTCCTTCGCTGGCACCCTGAGAGCTGAACAAATTTTCACTTGCCCCTTTCTCCCCCATCTGTGAGGCGCCCGGATGGGTATGCTTGATTAAGTCAAAACTTGTCATGATAGGCCGGACCTTTTGCCAAGATTCTCCTTTCAACTGCCCTTTTAGAATATCTTTCAGTGAAAGGACTTTGCCCATGGCTTTTAGCCTATGCTTCCTTGAGACCTTGGAAAAAAGCCTCATATAATAATCACGGATCTCTTGAGCGGTTAAATAGTAATTTCTTTGGCTCTGTGATTTCTTTGCGTTGATATGCTTCTGTTTTGAACGTTTTTGCATGAAATTTCGGTAACGTTCATTAATGGTTTCCTTAATATACGGTTGGGATTCCTTGTGGGCCTTAATATCCTGCCATATCAGGTCATTTCGTTGCGACATGGACTTGGGTGGTGTATGCACCACATCAGATCGTGTCAAAGGAATAAAATGGTTGTTACCGGAGCGGATCCCAAGCTCAGCACAATAATCCGCATTATCCTGCCACACATGAACATACCAATTTTTAGATGTAAACCCTACATCAAGGTCCCAACTATAATTTGCGTTTGAACCTCTAAACTCGACACCGGTAATATCATAAATACGCAATATGAGTTGGGAATCTTCGCTTTCAAACTTAAGCTGATTACGAGCGCGGTCAATATCTTCCTGGGTGTAATCCCAATAAGCGTAGATAAAATTAGGGTCCCGTGGAATAAGGACACAGTGAGTACGTGACTGCAAGGCGGGAAGCTCTGTCGACTCAAAACCGGATTGTGGCATTTCAGTACCCTTAAGCCCTTCGATTTCGCTCAGGGCAAATCCTGAGTGTAATCGAAGGATTAGCTATAAATAGCAAGAGTTTCATCAGCAATGACATCCCAGGAAAAAGCTGTCTCCACGGTCATTCTGCCGTTATGGCCCATCCATCTGGCGTGATCAAAATCTTGAAAAAGCGTCCCTATCCCCCATGCTATGGATTGGGGATTGTCCTGAATTTTTAACCCATTGACATCGTGCCAAACAATTTCATTAGGTCCGCCGTTGACGGTGGCAACAACAGGTTTCCCGGCACTCCAAGCCTCCAAGATAACGATACCGAAAGGTTCATTGCGGCTGGGAACGCATACACAATCAGTTGACTTAAAAAGGTCCCTCAGCGCCCAAGGATTTTGCTTGCCCAGAAAGCGCGTCGCATGAGACACCCCCATATTGCATGCCTGACGTTCGACTTCATGGCGCATTTCCCCGTCACCCGCAAAAACAAACTTAGCGTTAGGATGGTATCTTAAAATATACGGGATGGCACTGACGAGCAAATCAGGGCCCTTTTGGTAAACCATACGGCCAACTATAAGCACCATCGGGTCCAGTGCACCGATCCCGTACTGACGTCTGATATCCCCGGGGTCAATCCAATTATCAAAATCCGAATAACAAACACCGTTATAGACAACATCCGCCTTTGATTCAGGGATACTGTATATCCACATGGCTTCATTCTTCAAGGCATTAGATACGGTTATGACATGATCGCTGCAATAAGAGCCCAACCACTCTAAGTGACGGATACGCTGGGACTTACCTTCAAAAAAATTATTTCCACAACGGCCGTATTCCGTTGAATGAATGGTAAAAATAGTCCTGTGCCTGCGTGCTTTATTGATCCATTCCAGGGCCAGGGCGGTCAACCAATCATGCCCATGAATCACATCAAATGATCCAATATAATTCTCTGTTGCAAGGAAGTTATCAACAAAGGAACGGCACATGTTCGCAACTTCTTCTATGAAATCAGAATTCCCGGTATAGGCACATCGATGGTAATGAACGCCATGGATACGTTCATAAGGAGAATGATCGTGACGGGCCATACGCGTAAATACATGAACTTCATGGCCTTTGCGTTCCAGGGCACAGGCGAGCTCGGTGACATGAATACCAATGCCTCCCACAAACACCGAGTGAACCGCTTCCCAAGAAAATATTGCAATCTTCATGTCTAACCACTTGTGATTAAAAGAGTAATATAAAAGAGAGTTGATTATAGCAAATCCTATTAAGATTACAATCTATTTTTACTAGCCAACCCTAAATCAAACTAAAGGGTTTAAGTTTCGAGGGATATTACCGCGTTATGCTACCAAAATCGGTTTAAAGGAATTTTTGTTTCTCTTAGAAAATCCTAAAGTTGCGAACAGCTGTGAGTGCCCGGTATGAGGGCCGAACAGCTGTGAGTGCCCGGTATGAGGGCCGAACAGCTGTGAGTGCCCGGTATGAGGGCCGAACAGCTGTGAGTGCCCGGTATGAGGGCCGAACAACTGTGAGTGCCCGGTATGAGGGCCGAACAACTGTGAGTGCCCGGTATGAGGTCCTTGAGAACCGAAGCTTGCTTGCATAGGGGCCATTTTCTTATCAAGTGTTTATTTAACGCCCATTATGCCATATCTCGGGCTGACCGCCCAAACCAAGCTCCATGGCGCAGTCATCAATGGTTATGGTGACAGCCGCCCTACCATGCACATGGCCATGAGCCAATTCTTCAGGTGTGGCCGGTCTTTTTCCGACGATCTCAACCGCAAAGGTCAGGTCCTCTCCGGCCAAGGGATGATTACCGTCTAATGTGATTTCATCACCATTGATGGCGGTGATGGTGACAGGAGAGAATTGCCCTCTTGTCCCACTTCAAACATATCACCAATCTTAATTTCCACAGCTGGCAATTTAGAGCGGTCGACTCTATAGATCAAACGCTCATTATAAACCCCATAGGCTTCTTTAGCCTCGATGGTCACTGTTTTTTTCTGGAGCGGCTGCATTTCCAACAAAATAGCTTCCAAGCCCGGAATAATTTGACCCATGCCGGATATAAAGATCAAAGGTTTACCCTTGGCTGATGCATCAATAACCTGGCCACCTTTGGCCGTCAATACATAATTAAAAGAAATCGCTTGACTATTCATATGTGTCCTTTACGACATCGAAGGAATAGGGCCTTTTATGTAATCAAAAGAAATCACCTGATTGCTCATATATATCCTTATTTAAAGGGTTAAAATTTTTTATCATTATAACCATGAGGGCAAATCCGTCAAGCAGCTTGCGTGATGTTAAAGGATGATTTAATATTATGCCATGGTCTCTTCAAAACCCCAAATCCAAAAGTCGCTTTGACCGGGGTGTCAGCAGTGTGCTGGTCGGACTCTCATCCAATGTCCTTCTGGCGGCCATTAAAATCGTTACCGGTATTTTAGGGAATTCTTATGCCTTAATGGCAGACGGCATTGAGTCTACGTTGGATATTTTTTCATCGGTGGTGGTTTTAGGAGGCATCAAAATCAGTTCCCTGCCTGCGGATGAAAACCATCCTTACGGCCACGGCAAAGCAGAATCCTTGGCCGCGATGAGCGTATCCTTGATCCTTTTGATGGCAGGCATCGGCATTGCCGTCAAAAGCGTCCTTGATATCATGCAGCCTCACCACACCCCGGCGTTTTTTACCCTGATTGTCCTGGTTGCGGTCATCATCATTCAAAGAAACCCTGTTCAGGTTCCTTTTTTCCGTCGGAAAATCGGTCAATAGCCTTTCACTCAAAACAGAAGCATGGCATCACCGCTCGGACGCCTTGACATCCATAGCTGCTTTTATCGGCATATCCATTGCTATTGTCGGCGGTAAGGGTTATGAAAGCGCGGATGATTGGGCGGCCCTCGCGGCCAGCGGGATCATTCTCTTTAACGGTATTCAATATGCTAAGACACGCCGTTAAAGAAATTATGGACTATGCGCCCAACCCTGAAACCGAAGAAACCATCCGCAGTATAGCCGGACGGGTCGCAGGAGTCGTCGGCCATTGAAAAATGCCGGGTACGCAAAAGCGGGCTTAACTTATTCGTGGATATTCATGTGGAAGTCAACGGCGATATGCAGGTCCACGAAGCCCATGCTATCGGCCATGATGTCAAAGACGCACTGATCACATCTTCTTTAGGCATTGCTGATGTGCTGGTGCATATTGAACCTGCCAAGAATTGATTATTGCTTTGCCCCTCTTACCTTCTCCACGAAGGGGGAAATCCATGTAAGCTATTTTGTCGCAGGAGCGCTAAAGGGACAAAACTTGCCTTCCCCATATGGCAAGGGCAGTGGGATTTTGCAAACCACATGCCGGCGGCAAAAATAAAAGCACCCAGTAAAAGGCCGATAATCAATTTGGTGCCTTTACAACAGCTGCACCCATCAGATGAACAGCAGCTTCCTTCTTTCTTTTCTTCGGACATAAATCACCCTCCTTTAACAATAATTCTATTTTATTATGCCATCCTTTTTGAAAAACGTCGAATACTAAAAACAATGACCAAAACCGCCATCAGCAGCAAAGGCCAAACCTGGTCGATCAAATCAAAAAATCCCATCCTTTAAGAATAATCCCCCTGACGATTTTCAAAAAATACGTCATGGGGATAAAATAACCGATATCCTGCACCCATAACCGGCATGGCTTCCCTGGGAAAAATAAAACCCGAAAGCAAAATCGAAGGCATGGCAAAAAACATGACGATTTGCGAGGCCTGCTGCTGATTGTCCGCCACCGTCGAGGCCCACAACCCTATCCCTAAGCATACGATCAAAAAAACCAGGGTCAGAAAAAACAAAGTGACGATACTGCCATGAATAGGCACCACGAAAAGAAAATGCATGGTTGTGATAATACTGGCTGGCAATAATCATGCCGATGGCTATATAAGGAATTATTTTCCCTAAGATCAACTCATAGGGCTTGATAGGGGTCACTAAAAGCTGTTCAATATTGCCCCTTTCTTTCTCGCGCACAATGGCCGTGGCTGTGATCATAGGGACCAAAAACTGCAAGACCAAGCCAATCAATCCGGGAAGCATAAAATACGTGCTTTTAAGGTCCGGGTTATACCAAAGCCGCGGACGAAAATCGATGGGAGACACCTGAACAGGGATCAATCCTTCATTTTGCATAAAAGCATTGATGATCGCCTGGCTGGAATTAAGCGCCACATTCGCCGGGGTGGAGTCCGTGCCGTCAATTAAAAGCTGGACCTGGGCTCTTTTTTCTTTAATAAATCCGCGGTAAAATCCGGCGGTATCACCAAAGCCGACTGGGCCAAACCTTTATCCAAGGCCGAATACACTTGGGGCAAGGAAGTTGCCTGGGTCTTGACCGTAAAATAATCGCTTTGAGTAAAAGCATTGATCAAGCGGCGGCTTAAATAACGTGCGGTCCTGGTCATACACATAGGTGGGCAGATGTTTGACATCGGTGTTGATGCCATAACCATAGATCATCAACTGCATCATCGGCATGATGATGAGCAGCATCAATGTCCGCCGGTCGCGCAAAATATGGATGAACTCTTTATAAGCAATGGCCCTGATAATATTACGCATCTTGCTCTCCTTACCTCCTCTTTTACTGAATCCAAATCAGAAAACACATCTTCCAGCGAAGCAGCAATAGGTTTAATAGAAGTGATCTCCACCCCTTCTTTGCCGGCGGCGGCGATCACGCGCGCTTCAACAGCCTTCTGGTCAGTCACGTTTAAATTCAACGTAGTCCCGTACACCGTGACCCCGCGGACACCTTCTAATGTCAAAAAAAGACGGGAAGCTTTCATCAAAGGCCGGCAAGCCACTTCCAGGATCTTGCCGCTGAGATCATGTTTTAACTGTGCCGGCTGGCCGATTTTTAATATTTTCCCGTCGCTGATAAAGGCAATGGTGTTGCAGCGCTCGGCCTCTTCCATATAATGGGTGGTCACAAACAATGATGTGCCGCCTTCAGCCAATTGATATAAAAGTTCCCATATGGCCCGGCGGGACAAAGGGTCAAGTCCGGCGGTGGGTTCATCCAAAAAAATGATCTTGGGCTTATGCAAAATAGCATTGGCGATGGCTAATTTTTGTTTCATCCCGCCGGAAGATCGCCGGCAAGGCGCTGACGAAAACGGTCTAAACCCGTCAGCGTTAAGACTTCTTTGATACGATCGGATAAGGCAGCCCCTTCAAGACCATAGATCTGCCCGTAAAAAGTTGAGATTTTCAACGACATTTAAATCCGAATAAAGGCTAAAACGCTGGGAAACATATCCGATGACAGTTTTGATCTGCTCCGGCTGGGTCTGCACGTCGAAGCCGCCTACTTTCCCGTTACCGCTGGTGGGTGCTAAAATACCGCAGAGCATGCGGATGGTGGTACTTTTCCCCGCGCCATTGGCCCCCAGAAAACCAAAAATAGCCCCATAAGGAATTTCAAAAGAAACCTCATCAACCGCGGTGAATTTCCCAAACCTTCTGGTCAATTTATCCGCGCTGATGGCAATGTCGGGCATATTATCAACCTTATTAACTCCCCTTCCCTTTTAAATAAAGAGGGGTTAGGGAAGTTCAATCAAATTTTACATCCGCAGCCACGCCCGCATGGAGATTCTCATCCGGGTTATCAACGGCAATCTTAACAGCGAATGTCTGGGTGACGCGCTCCTCGGGCGTCTGCACATTGCGCGGAGTGAATTCAGCTTTGTCAGCAATAAAGGTCACATGGCCTTTATACGTCTTACTTGCTGCCATCCACAGAGATGGTTGCCTGCTGATTAATGCTCAGCTGATGCATCATATCTTCGGATACAAAAATCTTGACCCACTGGTCATGAGGGTCCCCGATAACAACCACCCCTCCGCCGGAGGGAATGATCTCACCTGTCTCAGCGTCTTTGACCAAAACAACACCGTCTATAGGAGAAATGATTTCCTGGTCTTCCATCGTCAATTGGGCATATTCCAAAGACTGCTGATTGGCCCCGCCATTTTTATAAAGAACACCGACGCGCGCGTAATCTTTTTTATTTTGCTCAAAACGGTCAAATGTCGCCAAAAGCTGGCCTTTTTTGACCAAATCGCCTTCCTTGACATTAAGTGTTGTCAGGCGTCCGGCGACCTTGGCGCCCAGCACATGCTCGGTCATCTCCATGGTCCCGGAAAAGGTCATTTTTTTAAAATCTTTTTGCTGAGCGCAACCGCAAATTAAAATAACTGTCAATATCCCTATAATAATACGCACGCTTATTCTCCTTTTTTAACCAACTCCCTTAATCGTCCCTGAGCATGAAGCAAATCAATATGGCTCATCACCCAAGTGCCTGAGCCTCATTGTATTCATCTTCAGCTGTAGCTAAATCCGCCTTAGCCTGCATCACTTCTAACACAGTGCCGCTGCCAATCTCTTGGGCATGCAAAGCAATTTGCAAAGATCTTTGAGCTGTCTGCCGTTCTTGAGTTTTCGCCTCCCTTAAATCATCCGCCTCTACCATGGCAGCACGGGCCTTAGCTATATTAACTTGTTCCTGTTGGCTGGTATCAAGTATGATTTTCCTGGCTTCTTTGATCTCTCCTTTAACTTCCTTGAGCTTGGCTTGTTGTGCCCGCCTTCCCAAATAGGAACAGTTGCCTGCAAGCCAACCGAATACGTGTTACTGCCATGGTCCGGCGATTCACCCAAACGGCCATAATCAGCGCTGCCTGATACCTTTGGTAAAAAATCCGCATAAGCGGTTTTTTGATCAGCCTTGCGCGCCTCTAACTGAGAAGATGCCAATGCCATATCAGCATTAGTCGCATTATTGAAATTAGTGGCCGCCATCATTTCCAATGTTTTCAAGAAATCTTTATCGTCGATAAATACCAACGGCTCATCCAAAGGCAACTGCAAGGCCGCCGCCAAATCCAGACGGGCATCTTAGCCTGAAGCTTGGCCTGGACATATAAATATTTAGTTTGGTCTAAAGTCTGATTTAAATTTATTAGAATCCAATTATGTTCCTGTCCCCTGGCATAGCTATCTTCACTTAACTCATAGGCCATCTGGTCTTTTTCCAAAAGGGTCTTCAAAAGCCTACAGTTTGCTGCTTACGCTGGGCATCAACAAACAGGGTGGCAACCAATGCCAAAATATCTTCACGGGTTTTCTCCAACTCTGCCTTGGAAAGATTCTCTCCCTTTTTTAGCCGCCTGAAATCTCTCAAAAGCTGACGGGTCAAAAAGTGCGACGGTCACACGAGGCACGGGCATCAAAATTATTATAGGGCCCCACATGTGTTCCAAAACCCGGAGATCGGAATCTGTAAGCCCTCGGCACGCAAATCCTCGTCTGACGCCCGCCGCTGACAGCTCCCTCAACATGCGGCAATAAATCCGACTGCGCCTGAGATATCCGGGCTATGGCCTGCTCAAGCCTGGCATTGGCCATCATCACTTGAAAATTAACAGCATCTGCTTTTTGCAGGGCATCTTTCAAGGTCAGGCGAAAAGGCGCTTGAGTCTGCCTGCGCCATACTTGAAGCCCCAAACTTAATACAACCAACTATCAAAATAAAAATTCTTCTCAAACTCACAGATCTCCGCATTAGTTATTTTAATAGTCTTTATTCTAATGCCTTAAATATCATAATTCAACTTGTTCCGAACATCTGTGAGTGTCCGGTACAAAAGTAGGACAGACACTACTTGCTATTTAAAAAAAGTAGTGTCTGTCTACTTTTGCTATGAATATCCCTATTGCTTGCTTGTCAAACCTTAGTTATTATTGGGGCATGCTTTGGCTTAAGAAAGATTGTTTTCTATATTTTTGCCCTTATTTACCTGATTTTATGCCCCTTGATCGTTGCCCGCATGCTGGGGTTTGTCATCAATCCGCTGACGCATCATTTTGTCAAGACCGGCTTGGTCTATGTTTCCACTAATCCTCCGGATGCCACCGTTTACATCGACGGCCGCCTGGCCCATCAAAAAACACCGACGGTCTTAGAGACTTGCCCCCGGGAAAACATTTTATCCGCATTGAACTTGGCGGTTATAACGATTGGGAAAGAAATATCCCTATCGTCGGCAAAAAAGCCACTGTCCTGGCCAACATCCTGCTTATTCCCGAAGAATGGCCTATTAAAATAATTTCTAACCGAACCTTATCAAAATATCTTCTTTGCCGCCCAGGACATTTTGATCGCAACCAATCCCGTACTTAAAAATATTGATATCTTCCATACCACTCAGAGGAATTGAACGAAAAGCAATCCTTCGAACCAATCCCCCTGTTCTCCAAAAACTCCATTTACGCAGACGGACATTTAGTCCGTCTTTTTAACGCGCCCTAAAGCCCGTTTATTCTGCTGGAAGCAAACATCAAGGATAAACATAAATTCTTATGGATCAACTTGAAAGAAAATCCGCCCCTTATCGAAGACATCAGCGATCTTTTTGCCGAAATTCCCAACCTGTATCGCCTGGGATAATTCTGATAATGAAAACATCTTCGCTTTTTACCCTAAAAATATTTACCGTATCAACATCAAGGATAAAGCGATTTATCCTCAGAATGCTGACAGCTTGCCTGAAAGCTTGAATCAACAGCCCGCCGACAACCAACAGGAGAAATTCCTTATTAATGACAAAAATGACCTGCTCATCCGGGAAGGAAAATGGATACGGATTTACCCCAAAGAAGATTTTGGCACCCCTCAAGTATATGATATCGCCAAATCCAGACCGTCGACAAATATGTATTTCGAAGAAAAAAACGGAGAACTTTTTTATTTGGATGACGACACCGGTTTTTTATGCGCAGCCCAAATTTTACCGTATCATCCTATATTGAATATCCCTATTCCCGAAGCTTTGAGGATTAAGATTTCCAAAAAAGAATCCAGACTATATGAAATTTCATTATTCTAAAGAAAATTTAAAACCAAGACAGGCCAAGCTGCAAAGATTCCTGGAAATACTGCCCGGCGCTTGCAGCTGGGGTGTTTTGCTGGGGCTCATTTTCCTTTCCATCTTCTTTCCCTTTAGCGCGGCTATCCTTATTGTGGCTTTTTATCTGTCCTGGATCATGAGGATTTTGTATTCCACCATTTTTCTGGTGCTTTCCTATCTGCAGCTGAACATTGAAAGAAATACAGACTGGATGCACCGCATCCAGGGCATTGATAACCTGGGACACTATTTGAAAGAAAGTACCTCTAAAAAATTCGGCCGTCACTGGCGTCAGCGCATTTCCCACAAAATTCACCTGCGTCAATTGAATGAACTCTTGGACCAGTAAAATCTTACCGCCAGCATCCAATGATATTTATCATTTGGTCATTTTCCCGGTCATCAAAGAAGGCCGTGATATCCTGGAGCCTGCCATTGAAGCTATCAGCCGTCAAAATTTCCATCTCAAGCAGATAGTCATTGTCTTTGCCTTGGAAGAACGCGCCCTGCCTCCGGTCCAAAGCGCCGTGCACGAACTGGAAGAAAAATACAAAAATGTCTTTTTCGATTGTTTCACCGTCCTGCATCCGGCCGTAGTCCCCGGAGAAGCCCGGGTCAAAGGGGCCAATGTCACCTGTGCGGCCAAACAAGCCGCGGCATTTTTCCAAAGCCATCAAATCCCTTTTGAAAATGTGATCATTTCCTGTTTTGACGCGGACACCGTTGTCAGCCCCAACTATTTTGCCTGCCTGACCTATCACTTTATGGTCTGCCCGGATCGTCAGCGTGCCAGTTTCCAACCCATTCCGGTTTACCACAATAATATATGGCATGTCCCCGGCTTTGCCCGTGTCGTGGAAACAGGTTCTTCGTTTTATCAGTTGATCGAAGCCACCAACCCCGAAAAATTAGTCACCTTCTCCAGCCACAGCATGAGCTTCAAAGCCTTGGTTGACGTGGATTACTGGCCTGTGGACATGATCTCCGATGACTCCGCCATTTTCTGGAAAGCTTATATTCACTATGACGGCCAATATCAGGTGATCCCCATGTATGTCACCCTGTCCATGGATGTCGCCTCTGCGGATAACTGGTGGCAGACAGTCAAAAGTGTCTATAAACAAAAACAACGCTGGGCTTGGGGGGTGGAAAATTTCCCGATCGTGATGCGGGCTTTTCTTAAATCAAAAAAAATCCCTTTCTATGAAAAATTGCGTCTTGGTTTTAAACTTTTTGAAGGGCATCTTTCCTGGGCCACCTCAGGTTTCATTCTCTCCATCATCGGCTGGCTTCCGGTTATTTTTGCCCGCCGGGAATTTGCCGCTTCCGTGGTTTATTACAATGTCCCTGATATCGCCAACACGATCTTTGCCCTGGGTTTTTTTGCGATATGCATCACCATCGTCCTTTCCTTGTCCTTGTTGCCCAAAACAAAAATACGCTACCGCTGGCTCTTCAAATTAGGCCATGCCTTTGAATGGCTGCTGGTGCCCTTCATCCTGGTTTTCTTCAGCGCCCTGCCGGCCCTGCACGCCCAGACCCGCCTGATGTTAGGCAAATACCTGGAATTTTGGGTGACAGACAAAAAAAGAACCCCGCCTAACCAAGCGGGGTTCAGGAAGAGAAGATAACGTGACACTTTCGGTTCCTAGGCCATAGTCACGGTCTTCTTGGGAGTATGGAACTTGACCTTCCAGTGTAAATTGATCCTCAACGTATGACAATAATCGACCTTCATCAGCCGGCGATTGTGATTTACGTAAAAGAACCCTTTCACCCGGAAAAAAAATTTTTCATCACGACTAACGCTATCAAAAGACTTCTTAATATGCACTCGCGGAATTGATTGTTTTTCTTCGCTTTGTGCCTCGGTAGCCACATAAATGAAATTCTTGCGCACATCCGTGACGCATTCCTTTTCTTCAGCATGTTCGCGCAGGGTTATGACCTTTCCCCTGCCCTGTAAAATTGCTGTTGTTTTATGAAGTATGTCGCGCATAGGCGATTCCTTTGTGCCTGCTAATACCGTATCGTTGAAATCCATTTTAAACTCCCTCAACTTGTCTCTTTTATGGCCTCTAAACGAAGTGTAACATGCCAGAAAGTGAAAACAAGGGCGTTTGGCCGCTTTGGGGAAAACGTTTTCTTAAGATTTCATCGACGAGAAATTATAATGAAGGGCTATTTTTTATAAAAATTTATAAAAAATAAAAACTTAGGGATAATGGGATTAGAGACGTTTACGGAAAGGAAAAGAAACGCGGTTTTCCTGGCCCTTGGCCAGGCGTTTAATGTTGGACCTATGGCGAAAAACGATAAAAATACACAATACAATGGACATAATGATCAATGGTAAACGGCTCCAAAAAAGCCACCATCAAAACAGGAAAAACAACAGCCGCAATTATAGAAGCAAGGGACACAAACCCAAATAAAAGAAAAAACACCAGCCATATCATTGTCACCAACAGCAAGATGATCCTCAAAACCTGAAATTGCATGGCCAAACCAATCAAAACACCAAGGCTTGTGGCCATGCCCTTGCCGCCTTTAAAGCCTAAAAATACTGTCCAATTGTGGCCTGCCACCGCTGCCACAGCAATAATGACCAAGGACAAGGCATCCCCCAGACCAAAAGCATTGGCCAAAAGAGTAACGGGAATGATGCCTTTGATAATATCCAGAATTAACACGACCGTGCCCGGCCCCTTGCCCAAAACCCTAAAGGCATTGGTGGCCCCCATATTCCCGGAGCCATGTTCGCGGATATCGATATTTTTAAGCACACGGCCGAAAATATACGCCACCGGAATGGAGCCGATCAAATAAGCAAGAAGAACACTAATTGCCAGAAACAGTAGATTCATTAAGAGCTTTTATCCCTTCCTTTATATAGATGACACCGGAAATAAATGTGGCCACCAGCGCCACATACCAAAACACAAAAGTAAATTTCAACTGCAATAAAACTCCCAGCACGCATACAATTTGCAAAAACGCGGTGAATTTACCTGAACGGTTAGCTTCAATTTCCAATTTTCCCGTGGTCAACTGAATGATCATGGACCCAACAATAACATGACATCCCGGCTGATGATAGCCACCACAAACCATAAAGGAAAATGAATGTCCGGGAAAACCCCTCTTTTAATATACAGGCAAATAAACGCACTGATCAAAAGCATTTTATCCGCCAAGGGGTCAAGAATGGCCCCGGCTTTTGTTTTCTGTCCGCGGGTCCTGGCAATATAACCGTCGATAATATCCGAAATGACCGCGACCAGAAAAAGCCCTAAGGCCACCCATCGGAAATATTCATGTTGAGGCGAAATATACATGACCGTCGCGATAAAAAACGGGACGATCAAAATGCGGCCGACGGTAACCTTATTGGCGAAAGTTAACGCCATTTTATTCCACCCATTCAAGTTTAACTTTATGATCCGGGCAATAAATCATATCCGCACTAAAACGCTCTCCGTTCTCCGGACAATATTTAACCGTATGCTGCGGGCTTAAAGCCGTATTGATCGATCGCAAGGCAGACTGTGCCTGAGGATCATTCGCTACCTGTAATGTCAAATTCTTTAATTGCGCTTCCGTGATCGGTTTATTCGTCAGCCCCTGGGTCATCGTCGTCAACGCTGAAATTGTTTCTGCTCGGGTTGCCCCGGGTTTATGCGGAGCTGTCTGGCAACCACAGAGACAAACAATAAGTGTCATTACTAATAACACCGATTTCATTGTATAATCCGGATACGGTCCAATGGCCAAAAAATAAGATCCGCTCTGCCGATAATATCCGCCTCAGGGACAAAACCCCAATATCGGCTGTCATAGCTTGAGCCGCTATTGTCCCCCATCACAAAAACATAACCGGGAGGCACATGCACTACTTGGCCTTCAGCGCCGTAATCGCCGCGATTATAATAATACGTGCGTTTAATGCGCGGATCAGTGATTTCCTTACCGTTGATATAAATAGCCCCGTCTTTGATCTCAACGGTCTCCCCGCCCACCGCAATAAGACGCTTGATAAAATCTTTGGTCGGATCAACCGGATAAACAAAAACAATGATGTCCCCGCGTTGAGGTTTTCTAAACCCGGGCAAGCGTATTTTGGTCAAAGGCAGCAAAGCCTTGGGCCATCTGACCGACAACAGCGGACTTCCTTCTTGAAATCCGATGTCCCAGAACATAGGAGGCAAAACCTGCGGGCCGTAAGTCCATTTGTCAACAAAAAGATGGTCTCCCTCGATGAGCGTCATGCGCATGGAACCGCTGGGGATCTTAAAAGGCTGAATAAAATAACTGCGGATCAATACCGCCAAAACCAAGGCAATAAGAATAGATTCAACCCATTCGCGCAGCTGCTGATTTTGGTTTTCTATTTTTTGGATTATTTGAGCATAGACATTCTATCTCTCTATCTAGCTTAAATTTTTAACGCCGCCAAAAAGGCTTCCTGCGGCACTTCCACACGGCCGATCTGTTTAAGTTTCTTTTTCCCTTCTTTTTGCTTTTCCCATAATTTACGCTTGCGGGTGATGTCCCCGCCATAACACTTGGCCGTGACATTTTTTCCGGCCGGCTTGACCCGGGCACTATGAGATGATCCGCCCGTCGGCCTGGGCCTGGATACGCACTTCAAACAATTGCTGGGGGATAAGTTCCTTGAGTTTGGTGACCAGCCCCAAACCTTTGTCATACGCGCGCTCTTTATGCACCATGCACGAGAAAGCGTCACAAGGCTCATCATTGATCAAAATATCCAGACGGGTGATAGACGCCGGAGCATAATCTTTAAACTCATAATCAATGGACCCATATCCCGCGGGTAGCAGACTTGATCATGTCATTAAAATCCACGATCACTTCGGACAGCGGGATATCAAAAAGGATCTTCATACGGTCACCGATAAATTCACTCTTTTGAAAAATCCCGCGTTTACGTTTGGCTAATTCCATGACCGCGTCCATATAGGTGACCGGTGTAAAAATAGACACGGCTAAAATCGGCTCTTCGATACGGGCAATCTCAGACCCGTTGGGCAGATCGGAAGGATTTTCCAATTCCATCACAGAGCCGTCGCGCTTGATGATCTTATAACCGACGTTAGGGGTGGTCAAAATCAAATTCAAATCATATTCTCGCTCAAGACGCTCCTGCACGATCTCCATATGCAAAAGCCCCAGGAAACCGCAGCGGAACCCATACCCAAAAGACTGGGAGGTTTCATGTTCATAAACAAAGCTGGGGTCTGAAAGGCGCAATTTATCAATTGCCTCGCGCAGAGGAGCGTAATCTCCGGCATTGACCGGATAAACCCCGCAAAAAACCAGCGGTTTAAGCTGACGATAACCTTCCATAGGCTGGGCTGTCGGACGTGCCAATTCCGTCATGGTGTCCCCTACCCGCACTTCTTTAGGATCATGCAAATTGCAGGTGATATACCCTACTTCTCCGGCGGAAAGTCCCTTGACCGGCTGAATGCCGGGGGCAAAAATACCCACTTCCTGCACGTCAAAATCTTTTCCTACGTTCATAAAACGGATGCGCACCCCGGGTTTAATGGCCCCTTCAAACAAGCGTACATAAATAATAATGCCCTTGTAAATATCATACTTCATGTCAAAAACCAGGGCTTTTAAAGGCGCATGACGGTTCGCCTTCGGGCGGAGGGATAAATTTCACTATTTTCTCAAACAGCTCACCGATATTCAAACCTTCTTTGGCCGATACCAGCTGAATGTCCTCTGGTTTGAACTTAAAAATCTCTTTGAATTGGCGTTTAGCCTCGTCGATATCCGCATTGGCAATGTCGATCTTGTTGATGACCGGCAAAATTTCCAGGTTATTATCAATGGCCAGATAATAATTGGCAATGGTCTGCGACTCGACCCCCTGGGTAACATCGACCAAAAGCAAAGCCCCCTCGCAGGCGCGCAGGGACTTTTCAACCTCATAAGAAAAATCCACGTGACCCGGAGTATCGATGAGATTGAAAATATATTGCTGCCCGTCTCGGGCCTTATAATTCAGGCGCACGGCTGAAGCTTTGATGGTAATGCCGCGCTCGCGTTCCAGGTCCATGTCATCAAGCATCTGGTTATGGAACTTACGCTCGTCGATGGCCCCGGCAAACAACAAAAACCTGTCCGCCAAAGTGGATTTGCCGTGGTCGATATGGGCGATGATGGAAAAATTGCGGATATTGGAATTCTTATTCATTAAATATTACTTTCAAACCTGTCCATCCCTCATAGCTGGATCAATTTCATGATTTTATCAACCGTTTTTTCTACCGTTAAATCGGTGGAATCGACGAGAATGGCATCCGGCGCTTTTTTTAAAGGGCCAACGGCGCGGGTCAAATCTTTTTGGTCGCGCTCCTTCATTTCACCGCGCAATTGGTCCAAATCAACATTCTTGCCGGCCTCGACCAACTCTTTATAACGGCGCTGCACGCGTTCTTCCACATCAGCGTCCAAATAAAATTTATAACGGGCATCCTTAAAGACCACCGTACCCTGGTCGCGTCCGTCGGTGACAACGGAACGGCCGGTGCCGATGGCCCTTTGCCAGGCAACCATTAATGCCCTCACACCCGGGGTCCTGGCGGCATAAAAAGTATTATTAGTTACCTCAAGGGTACGGATCGCCGCTGAAACATCCTCACCGTCTAAGGTGACGTGCAACGAACCATCGGGCATTTCTTTAAAAGAGATTTTGGTGTTGCGGGCCAAGGCAGTCAAAGCTTCTTCGTCCGATAAATCCATTTTTAAACGTAAAGCTTTTAAAGTCAAGGGCACGGTACATCGCCCCGGTATCAAGATAAAAAATCCCTAACCGCGCAGCCAAGCGTTTGGCTACCGTGCTTTTACCGGCACCCGCGGGACCGTCTAAAGTGATGACGAATAACGATGAGTGTCCGGTATGAGGACCTAAATGTTCCGCTGGCATGGGTCTAGTCCAATCGATCCCGTTTGTCCTTGGCTTGCTTAAAAATGTCCGCCAATGTTTCCTGGTCACGGGCCACAATGGCTTTGCGTATCGCAGCCAAAACTCTTACTGCTTCATCTAGCGCCTTGAGGATAGGCTTATGATTGGATAAGGCAATGTCCCGCCAGATTTGGGGATCCGAAGCCGCGATCCTGGTCGTATCTTTTAGGCCTTGGGTAGCTTGGCTCAAATAATCATCCGGCATGGCCTTCATCATGGCAAATGCCGTCAAATGCGGCACATGACTGATATAGGCCAAAACCTGGTCATGCTCCACAGGCGTCATAAATTTGACCGAAGAGCCTAACTGCGTCCAGAACTGTTTGATCTTTTCCCTGGCCAGACGATTGGTCTTATCCGTCGGGGTCATCACGCATACCCCCCCTTCATAAAGCTGGGCATTGGCATGGGCAGGCCCTTTTTTCTCGGAACCGACCAATGGGTGGGAACCCACAAACAAAAGCGAATGATGCAATACTTTTTCAGCCCGCTCGACGATCGCAGCCTTGGAACTGCCTAAATCCGTAATGATACACCCGCGCCTGTGTTCTTTCCCTAAGGTTTCAATGAGATCTAAAATCGTGTTCACCGGAGTGGCCAGTACGATCAAATCAGCACCGATGATCCCTTTATTAAAATCTAAAGTCCCTTCATCGATGGCGCCTTAAACCCTTGGCTTCCTTTAAGGAAGTTTCCTGGCGCCCAATGCCTACCACTTCACGGGCCAGGCCTCTTTTCTTGATGGCCAATCCCAACGAAGCACCCATAAAACCTACCCCAACGATCGCTACCCTTCTAAAAAGTTCTCTTCGATTAAACATAAAGTTCTCCGATAAGTCACAAGTTACCAGTCACATGTCACAAGCAAAAAATATTATTTATCTGTGACCTTTTAAAATTCCCTATCCACCGCCTGGGCTACACGTTTGCAGGAGGCCATCAGTTCCTGGAATTTATCCGGCATCAACGACTGGGCCCCGTCTGACAAAGCTTCTTCGGGATTTTCATGCACCTCAATCATTAAGGCATCACAACCGGCGGCAATGCCGGCCCGGGCTCCCGCGGCCACATACTCCCATGAGCCTGTGCCATGACTGGGATCAATCACCACCGGCAAATGAGACAGCCGTTTGGCAACAGCCACCGCATTGATATCAAGCGTGTTACGCGTGGCGGTTTCAAATGTGCGAATACCGCGCTCGCAAAGCATGACATCAAAATTACCATTGGCTAAAAGGTACTCGGCGGACATCAGCCACTCTTTGATGGTCCCGCTCATGCCGCGCTTGAGCATCACGGGTTTTTTAATGATGCCGACTTCTTTCAATAAGGAAAAATTCTGCATGTTGCGCGCCCCGATTTGCAGAATGTCGACGTATTGGGCCAAGAGATCCACCTGACGGGTATCCATGACTTCGGAAATCGTGCATATCCCCACTTCTTTCCCCACTGCCTGCAAAATTTTTAAACCCTCTTCCCCCAAGCCCTGAAAATCATACGGAGAGGTGCGCGGCTTAAAAGCGCCCCCGCGCAAAATATTGGCACCCAACGCCTTGACCTTCCTGGCAATGGAAATCATCCCTTCATAACTTTCCACTGAGCAGGGCCCTGCCATCACCGCGATTTTACTTGCCGCCCACCGTTGTATTGTAAGGCAATTTAATGACGGTATTTTCTTTCTTAAACTCACGGGAAACCAATCTATACGGCGCCAAAACCTGAAGGACCTGGTCAACGCCGGGAAAAACTTCCAGAGGAATGACCCGCAAGGCATCTTCAGGACCGATAAAGCCGATCACCGTACGCTCCACCCCGCGCGAAATATTGGCTTTAAGACCAAGCTTACCGGCACGTTCGACAATATGTTGAATATTGGCCTCAGTCGCATCCGGGCGTAAAATAACGATCATAATATTTCTCCTAATGTTTTTATAAAACGCTTATTTTCCGACGGGCTGCCGATGGAAACGCGTATGTATCCTTTTAAACCCCATACAGCCATGTCACGGATAATGACCCCTTTTTTAAGCAAGGCACGCGCCACCCGGCTGCTGTCGCCCCCCACACGGACCAAAATGAAATTCGTAAAACTTTCTTCATAGGCGATACCCATGCTTTCAAGAGAACGGTAAAGATACTGCTTTTTGCACATTCACATCTTTAGCGATATTCCGGTAATACGCCTCTCAGCCTAAAGCAGCCACGGCCGCGGCCTGGGCCATGCTGTTGACGTTAAAAGGCTCGCGTAAACGATTTAAAATATCAATAATTCCACGACCGGCAATCCCGTAGCCGATACGCAACCCTGCCAATCCGTATATTTTGGAAAATGTACGGGTGGTCATCACATTGGGATATTTTTTCATCAAGGCTAAGGTATCAGGATAATCTTTGGCCTGCACGTATTCAAAATAAGCCTCGTCAAAAAATACCAGGGTGTTTTTAGGCACAGAGCGAAGGAAATCCTCGGCCTGGCGCTGGGTGATATATGTCCCTGCCGGATTATCAGGATTGCCGATAAATATGATCTTGGTGCGTCGCATTGACCTTGGCC
Source organism: Candidatus Omnitrophota bacterium (assembly GCA_963769315.1). GTDB lineage: Bacteria > Omnitrophota > Gorgyraeia > Zapsychrales > Fredricksoniimonadaceae > JABDGZ01. The sequence goes on along the minus strand of CAVYLG010000004.1, from coordinate 260,173 downwards.
TTCATGGCCTCAAGGTCATAACGGAAATTTTTAAGAGCAACCTGATGCAAACGGGCACCGGATAAAATTGAGGCAATCTCATAAATCAGGAATGACGGCTTGGCAATAATGATTTCATCCCCTTTTGCCGCAAAGGCTTTTACCGCTAAAACAATAATTTCATCTGAACCATTGCCGAAAATCAGCTGATCTTCATCGATGTTAAGCTTCCGGGCCAAGGTCACGGCGCAATAAAAAACAGCCGCCGTCCGGATAACGATTAACCTCGCGGGCGGCCTCGGCCATTGCCGCCAAAACCTTAGGAGAAGGCGGATAAGGGTTCTCATTGGAAGCCAGTTTAATGACGCTTTTCAGGCCCAGTTCGCGCTTGACCTCATCAATGGGCTTTCCCGGGACATAGGGTTTGATTTTAAAAATATACGGATTTGCATGTTTTCACAGTCTTGCCTTTATTTTAAACTTGCATCTTCCCCATTATGGAACATTAAGACAGAGCATTATAAAGGCGGGTGGGATGAATGTCAATTAGAGAGGATTGATTACGCCTGTTTGGCAGACCTTGGCGAATTTTTTGGCGCTTTCCCTGACAGTTCTTTGTTGCGTGTTGTAATTGATATCAATCAATCCGAATCTGGGAGAAAACCCTTGGGCCCACTCAAAGTTATCCATCAAAGACCAATAAATATATCCTATGACATCCACCCCTTGACTCATGGCCAGATGGACATTTTGAAGATGACTTTGGATATATTCCCAACGTTCATTATCGTCGCTGGTACAAATACCGTTTTCCGCAATAATCACCGGCAAATTATATTTCTTAAGATTTAAAAGCACCCGGCACAGGCCTTGCGGATAAATATCCCAGCCTAAAGAATTCTTCTTAAGAGGATGATGATTGTCCCGGCACGTTTCCATCAGCAAATTACCGATCCACCAGTTATGCGCATGCGCCAAATGCCTGGAATAATAATTAACCCCGATAAAATCAAGTGTCTTATGACGGTTTAAATGATCAAGGATTTCCAAATTATACCATTGCTCTCTGATCGCCACCGCCAAACGGTTTTTTAAGCTTTGATCGCAGCCGGCGATAGCCTGCATATGATGGGCAATGCTGACAAAAGGTGGTGCTATATTTAATTCTTTATAAATTTTATGGATAAGCCGATAGGCCCTGATATGCCCATCGAGCATATTATCATGGACCGCCTTGGTCTTAAAAAATGACCTCGCCTGCGGCGGCCACATCCCCCAGAGATAAGCATGGGAAAAATAAACCGTGGGCTCATTGATGGTAAACCAAAAATGGACATGCTTGGCCAATGCCCGGGTGACAAAATCACAATAACGCAAAAAGCGCTTAACACTAACGGGGTTCACCCACCCGCCTGAAACGCTAAACCATATGGGATTGGTAAAATGGTGCAAGGTCACCATGGGCTCTATGCCGCGCGAGCGTAAGGCCATGATTACGTCAATGTAATGCTGTAACGCGCTTTGAGAAAACTGTCCTTCTTCAGGCTCGATACGGCTCCACTCGATGGAAAGGCGGTGAGCATTGTGATTTAAACTTTTGACCAGATCAAAATCCTGCTCATAAAGCTCATAATGGCGGCAGGCCTGCCCGGATTTTTCCCTTCCGGCTTGGGGCTCCCATGCCCACCAATCCGCGTTCACATTATTACCTTCTACTTGATAGGAAGACGTCGCGGCGCCCCAATAAAAATTTTTGGGAAATTGAATCATTTGTTAATTATATCATCGCTAAAAGTAAATCTTTTAAAAATATGTTTATTTAGACTTGACAAAAGAGTAAATTAATCCTATGGCTTCTCTCATAAAATTAATCCAAAAAACCTATAGGATGGTCGATCCCCTTGAAGGCGACAGGGTTTTGCACAATGTGACCTCCCTTTCATGGCTGCAAGTCGTCACCTATCTTTCCCCTATCGTCATTTTACCCTACTTGTTTAGAGTGATCGGACCGGAAAAATTCGGCCTGATTTCTTTCGCGCAGGCCTTTGTGCAATATTTCATGATCCTCACTGATTATGGATTTAACGTCTCTGCAACCAAAGAAATCTCCCTCTGTCTCGAGAATAAAACAAAAGTCTGTAATGTTATTTCCGCCGTCATGACCATCAAGACCGTCCTGGCTCTTTTAAGCCTGCTGATACTTTGCATTGTCATTTATTTTGTCCCCAGATTCAAAGCTGACTGGATGGTTTACGCGCTGAGTTTTGGTGTGGTCATCGGCAATTCCCTTTTCCCCTCCTGGTTTTTCCAGGGTTCGGAAAGCATGAAATACATCGCCAAACTTAATATTATCGGACAATTTGTCTATGCGTTCGGCATTTTTCTTTTTATCCGCGGGCCGGAAGACTTTCTATTAGTACCCATTGTCACATCCCTGTCAGCCCTCATCACCGGCCTTTTGGGGCAATACATTCTTTTTGCCAGGTTTCACCTGTTCTTCCAATTGCCCAAACTCAATGATATCCGCCGGCAATTGCAGGCCGGATGGAATATTTTTATTTCCGTGATTGCCATCAACGCTTATACGACCACCCGCGTCTTTGCGGTGGGGCTTTTGACCAACAATACCCTGACCGGATTTTATTCCATCGCCGAAAAGATTGCCAACGCAGTGCAAACCTTTCCCCTGTCCTCTTTCTCCCAGGCGATTTTCCCGCGCCTAAGCAAAATATTCCATAAAAATAAAAAGAAGGCTTTTAAGATTATGAACCAGGTCCAATGGATCACGATCCTTATTTCTTTGATCTTTTTGCCCTTGTTCTTTATCCTGGCACCGTTTATTGTGAAGCTTGTCTGCGGGGGGACATATCCGGCGGCGGTATTATCTTTAAGGTTTTTGCTCATTCCGTTTTCTTTATCAGCTCGAACGCTTTTCGCGTGCAGTTTCTTTTGGTTTGCGGGAAGACCGATATTTACTCGAGGATACATATCACCATGGCAACCCTCGGCCTGCCCTTGATCGTTACTTTTATATCTTCTTTTTCTTATGTAGGAGCGGCCATGGCAACCATGATCATCGAAGCGGGCGTCTTTACCATGACCTATTTTACGATAAAAAAGTTCAACTTTAACCAGTAAGCTGTTATCCCACTTTTCTTGAAGTTAAACCGATATAAGCTATACTTAAATTGATGAAGTTGTACGTTATTATTCTTTCATTGTTGTTGCAGGGTTGGTTGTGGGTACCTTGTGTTAAAGCCTCGGAAGCGGACCTGGAATGGAAAGAAGCCGTCAAGTTCGCTAAACAGGGAGAGTATGATTTTGCGTTCATGAATTTTCGAACCATTTTTGATGATTATCCTGCCTCCCGCTATTGCCTGGCCGCAGAATTTGCGCAGGGAGAATATTATTTTCTGCAGAACAATCTCCTAATGGCTACCGATGCATTTAAGAATTTTTATACCAAATACCCCCAGCACGATGAATCCTTGATCGCCTTAGCCTATCTTTTTAAAATCGCCCAAATCCAAAAATATCCTGATGTTATGAAAGAGTACCGGAAAAAGATCGCTTCTTTCCGCCAGATCGCTTTTATTTTTAATGACAAAAAATCTTTTAAGTTCCTTTCGGGTCTACAACGTCAACATAAGCTGGTTTATTACATAAACAAAGTAGAACTTTATGTTAATGGTAAACTATTTACAGAGGTCCCTTTTTAAATGGAAATACGCGATCCTTATCATTTTGATAATCTCCGCGACGATGACAGTGTTTACCTTCCAAATCAACCGCTGGCTCCCCGGTTTTGCCCTGTCTTACTCTAATTTGATTGCCCAACAGTTTCACACTAAAATATCATTTAAAACTGTCCGTTACCGGTTCCCCAACTCCATTATTCTTAAGAATGTCCAAGTCCTTGAGTTTGATGGGAGAAGCACCCATGCTGCAAGCCCCCAGGGTAGTTATGAGGTTTTCTTATCCCTTTTTCTCATCCGCCGCACCCCTTAACTCCATAGTCGCGGATGGCATGGAAATTAATTTCCAAACCTTAAAGAATTATTGGATACAGCGTGGCAAAAAAATATATGCATGTGCCCAGAGGCTTCCGAAGGGTAAGTTGCATTTTCTGATAGTTCACGGACGGTTCTACCTGATAGATCACACTAAGGGTGAGCCTGTTGCCTTTAAAACTGATCTCACTCTCGATCATGGCCGCCTGAGCGCTCATGGATTCTGGAATGATAAAAACAGATTCAATTATAAACTCTATGGGAATGTCCGTAATTCCGGTTTTGATTTGGATAAGCTCACTTGGGAAAATGGCCGTTCTTCCACAGACCTATGGGGCAGCTGGCATGACAATGATATTCTTTGGAAAGGGTTTATTTTTTATGAAAAATTTTATATCCTGGATATCAACGGGGATTTGAAAATACAGGAAAAGGACATCGTCCTTAAACATCTGTCCTTTTCCATTGACGGGGATGATGTTAAAGCCTGGGGGCATTGTTCAAGGCAAAACCTCTTCCAATGTGATGCCGACATCACTTATCAACGGCAAATACAACATCGCAATTTACAGGAACCTTTAAAAAACATCAACCTGCATCTTCATGCCCATAACAGCCCGCAAGGCCTTTTTTTTAAGGGGCGGGCTGATTTTTATTTTCTTTTTAATCCGGATTCCCCCACCTCTTTACAAAGCATGCATTTAGATTTTGAAAACTTAAAAGCCCAAATCGTCAACGGTAATTTTGTACGATTCAAAATAAAGCAACTACAAAGCATCTTCTTAATCCAAGGCAACGGACATAATGTCCCTATGGAAAATATTTTTGGCCAGCTTCAATTTTGCCGAGCCTTACCAAAAAATCATCGCTTTTTCTGCCCAAACATTTACGGGGCGCCTCAACAGCAGGATTTTCCTGGACACCTCTTTTCTCCCGTGGCAAATCAAAAGTCAGGGAAATTTCGAAGGGATAGACATTAACGGATTAAAAGACACCTTTTCTTTTTTCAAACAATGCCATGGCCTTTTATCCGGTGATTTCAACCTTCAAGCCTCAAAAAATATCGAGCTCAGCGGCACTTTAACATTACATAACGGCGATTTTAACGATTCTGATTTCCAAAAATGGCTGGCCAAGATCTTGCAAATGCCTTCTCTGGAACATGTGCCCGATGCGGAAATATCAGGCCATTTTAAAATAGACGGAAATTCAAAAATGCTGGATGATTTAAAACTATACGCGGGTAATTTTGATCTAAACGGATTTTTTCATCTTGATGCGGATGATTTGGTTTCAAGTCAATTTTCCGTACGCCTCTCAAAAGATCTTCTGAAAGAATCCCCCATCGGCCGGTACATCATTGGTTTGGTCCATGGGGCATGGACGCTTCCTTTTGAATTCAGTCTTTCCGGAAATATCCACAGGATGAATTTTCAATGGGACAATTCCCTTCTTAAAGATAAAGTGCGCCGGCACATGTTTTCATTTGTCGAGAGAATGATCGACCGGCGCATGAACGCGCAACCCTACTATAAAGTAACTGCCCCTAATGAATCCGTTTCCCCCGGATGATGGGACAATCTGCGCTCGGTCAGAATCACCGTATCGCCTTTTTTGACTAGACGCCAGTTTTTCAGATTTTTTAATATTGCTATGCGGATCATGGGTAATCCTTTTATTTAAAAAAAACGGCTGCACCCCATAAGAAAAATTCAAAAAGTCGCAAACGTATCGGTGGGCGCTAAAGGACAATATCCAGCAATGCGGTTTGAACCTGGAAATACGCCGCGCGGTGCTCCCGCTAGTCGTCGGTGTCAGTATATACCTGGCATCTAATTCCTGGGCCGCCCGGACGGCATTTAACGATGTGACATCTGTAATCGTCAAAAAACTGCTTTGGGCGATCTTATTACTTATTTGCGTTTCCTCATTATCAGATAATTGCCCTTCGTCGCGTTGCTGTTCAGTAGTTAAGGCAATTTTGGCCATCATCCGCACTGTTTCGATAGGATAATCACCGATGGCTGTTTCCTCCGAAAGCATGATGGCATCTGTCCCGTCTAAAATGGCATTGGCCACATCATTGACTTCCGCGCGTGTCGGACGCACATTTTGGGTCATGGATTCCAGCATTTGGGTCGCGGTGATCACGGGACGTCCCATGATATTCGCTTTTTGAATAAGCCGTTTTTGAATGCCCGGCACCTCTTCAATGGGGATTTCCACGCCAAGGTCTCCCCGGGCGATCATGACCGCGTCCGCCGCTTTGAGGATCTCGTCAAAATTCTCGATCGCTCCCCGGCGCTCGATCTTGGCCACCAAATAAACAGAAAAACCCTTCTTTTTGGCAAATTCCCTTACCTTAATGATATCTTTGGCTTTTTCAACGAATGAAAGCCCAAAAATATTAACACCATGTTTTAATCCAAAATCAACTATTGTTAAATCCCTGTCTGTGATCGGATTGATATTTAATTTCGCTCCGGGCAGATTAATCCCTTTATGCGAAAGAAGTTCTCCCCCTATCAAAACCTTGCAAAACACATCCTGGCCGGAAACTTTCTCTACCCTTAATTGAATAAACCCGTCATTAAGAAAAATAACCCCTGCTCTTGAGACACTTTTAGAAAGCTGTTTATACTCAACGGGAATAAGCGCCTGTGTGCCAAGCACACTTCTTGTGGTAAGCACCACTTCCCCGTCTTTTTTAAGCATAACAGATTCGTTTTGAAGACGGCCGATACGCATTTTTACGCCGGGCAGGTCAATGATGATGCTGACCATGCGCCGTGTTTTGGCGGCAGCAGCACGGATATTGCGGATATTTTTTGCATGTTCTTTAAATTCCCCATGCGAGAAATTAAGGCGGGCCACGTTCATCCCGCTTTCGATCATCCCTTCAGTTTGGAGAGGGACGACGACGATGGACCAATGGTGCAAACAATTTTTGTTTTATGGGAAGGCAGTTTCAGCGGAGTTTTCATCATGCTTCCAGTCATCAAGAATGACGCCTGAGTTATTTAAGAAAAAAATTCCCAGAGGGCCGGTTATTTCCCATACATGACTTTTAACTGGGAAACGCTGGGGAATTTGGTATAGAATTCTCCCTGCGGCCCTATAAAGCCATTTCCTGATTTTTTTAGAGTGACCGCCGTATAACCGCCCTTATCATTGGGGATATTAATAGTAAAAGAATCTGCTATGTCACTGGCCGTGCCAAGATTTGTAATTACCACATCTGTACCCTGAACTTGATTTTCAGTGACCGCTGGCGGTTGGATTACTGTTACAGGTTGTGGTTGGGCCACAGTTACCGGTGGGGCCACAGGCTGATAACTATAACCGTTATAGATGTAGTATGCCCCATCGTATAAATAATACGTTACCCCATTAACAACAACCGGTTCATAAATAGGCGGTGAAACAAGCACCGCATCCGTTGGCGGGTAATAGAAAGCGCCGTAATAGTAACTGTCCGGCCATATAGATAAATTAAGACCGACATAAGAATGGCCATGCCAACCACCATGACCGTGTCCCCCGTTGTGCCCATATCCCCCGCCATGCCCATTTCCCCCGTTATGGTTATGCCAATCCGCATAAGATGAGACGGGTTGCATGACGAACAAAGTCATGATCAAAGCTGCAAACAGTGCCTTCAATGTATATCGCATATGGATCTCCTTCATTGATGTATTATTGTATCATATAAATCTATTGCCCCTTCACTAAATTAGACAACCCGGACCATCAAAAAGTTCCATAGAGATACTGCCGAACAAAATCAGGAGGGTTTAGTTTGAGAAAACGCCAGATGCGGCGGTCACGGGCTACTTTTGTTTATAGCCACAATGCTCATCCCCGGGCCAGGAATGACCTTGGACAATTTTTTCGCGGATGGGTACACAAGTAAGTTCTTTTCCTAATACGGTGTGCCATTTGCCGAAACGCCGGCTATAGACCGCACAAAAAAATTTGCCGTTAGGATTTTTACGGAAATTTTCACATGGATCATCCAAGGTCCCGCAACAGGCGCCACAACGGGCGCATTTTGCTTCCCATTCGCTGTTTTTGAGGATCATCCATTCATTATAGCGATTTAAATCTGCCATACAGCTGACACGGTGAGAGTTACGGAGACTTAGGTTTTAGAGGTGCCCTTTAATTCTTTCCAGAATTTCCGGCTTGACTTTCAAGCCCAATTCCATGGCCTTCTGCATATCTTCCCAAGCTTTGTCGTATTGTTCTTTCCCTAAATATGCATTGGCCCGGTTAAAGTAAACAGAAGCATCTACAGGGTCAATCAAGAGAACCTGATTAAAATCAGTGATGGCATCGTCCCATTTACCTTGTTGAAGATAAAGCCCGCCACGGCTTTTGTATCCTTGGACAAGACGCGGGTTTAACTCAATAATTTTATTGAACTCATTGAGGGCTTCGTCTAATTTCCCTTGTTTTTGAAAGGTATTCCCCCGGGAAGAATAATCACTTCCCCAACGAGTATTGACTTCCACAGGTTGATCGAAAAAAGCAAACATCCATAAAAATACCAATAACACCCCCACCATTAACGGTATATTAATATCTCCTATATTCGCAGGTTCGAGAACCGCCTGTTGTGGGTTGGCGGGATTATAAAAAACCGTGACTTGGTGTTGGCGGCGATATTTATTCATCTCCTTTAATGCGCCCCTAGGATTTCTGGCAGTACCATCTCGTATTGCTACCTTATTCGATATATATGTTCTGTCGCCAACTGAATATTCATAATGGACATCTGTCCCATACCATCTCATCGGATCAGAGCCGAAATCAATGAATTTAGGCAAATGATCAATAGTTAACAAAGACGATAACACTTTCCCTTTTGTTTGGGGCCATTTTAATGCGTCTCGGGATTCAATCAACAGGCTACAAATCCAAAACGAAATTACAACCACCCCCCCCAAGATAATCCGCAAATAAATTTTCTTTATCATTGGCCACCTATTTTACGTTGATGGATAATATAGTACCACAAAACAAAAAACAGGCCAATGATGTACTTCACTGATTAACTTTAAATTCGCTCATTTTTATGGCCTTACTGTCATAATTCTTCTAATATAATTCTATGTCCCCGCGTAAACAAATTTGGCTCCCCTGCCTGATTTTTATCATCAGTTTTTCCTTTTATCTATCCCTCATAAGCCGGGGTCCCGTAACCGTAGACTGCTTAGACCTTGCAATTAAATCACAGGCCACCTTAAAAACCCACCATTTCAGTTACCTTTACGGCTTTGGTTATCCCCTCATGATTGTGCTCGGTGTCATTTTCACGACAATCGGCCATTGTATCGGCATCACGGACAATGTTCTGTCAGTCAATTTCATAAGCGTACTTTTCGGCTCGATCACCATTGTTGCTTTGTATCTTTTGGTCCTCCATTTTTCGGATACCCTCACATCCCTTGTGGCTTCGCTGCTTCTATTGTTCAACCCCATTTTCTTAGATGTATCCACCTACGGCATAAGCCATGCGCCCGCCTTATGTTTTTTTCTTTTGGGTCTATTGTCGCTGGTCAGCTTTCATAAACATCAAAAAACTCACAACCTTTTATTAAGCACCTTATGTTTCGGACTCATGGGCGCCACCCGGCTTCAGGATTTGATATTGCTTGCTCCTTTCACAGGCACAGTTTTTATTCTTTTTCCACGAGAGTGCCCCCCCAAAAATCAATTACGGAACCTATTTCTGTTTATAAGTATCCTCGTTGCGATAGTTGCATTATTCCATTGCCCCTATTTTTTATACGACTACAATGACTATTCCCTGCAGTTAAAAAGTTTCTGGCAAATCGGGCTGACGAAAAACTTTATAGGATTATTCTCGACCCACCTTCTTCTTTCGCTCTTTTATCTAACAAGCGCATTTACGCTGCTAGGTATGGCCTGTTACGGGGCCGGCCTTTTGTACCTTATCTACCGGGGGCCAAGGTTTCTTCTTGCAACTGTCCTGTGGTGGATCATTCCGCTTGGTTTTTACGGAAACGTCCTTACATCCGTCCCGCGATTTTTTACCACGACCCTTCCCGCCTTTATTATCCCTATGAGTTTTTATCTGGCCTATTTTTTGCGGGGGAAAAATAAAATTCTGAAGATACTGGCCCTGGTTTGTTTTCTGACCATCATAGGATTCCCCTTGATGATGACAAAAGAAACTTTTGTACGCAGGCATCATTACGCACTAATTGTGGACCTCTACCGGTGGGTAGGCGCAGTGACACAACCCAATGCTTTGATCATAAGTTCCGATGACGGGCCATTTGTCACTTATTATGCTAATCGAAAGGTCCTCATTAAACCGGAGAGGGGTTTCAAACATCTTTTAAATAAACAGTTAATTGATTTTAAAAAGGCTGTTGACCAAGCTTTAAACAACCGGACCCCTGTATATCTCACAGAAATGGGTTTGGATTGTTATAATTATTACGGAGATTTCCCTAATTTCATGCAGCAGAACTACCGTTTGACCTGGGTTGGCCGAAAACCATTGGAACTTTGGTACTTCACTCCCTTTAATCCTTATTTAATCATGTCAGGGCTGATAAAAGTTGAGAAAAAATGAAGTGTCATTGCGAGAATTGAATTCCCTCCCCCTGCGTGGGGAGAGTATTTTTAATTTTCGGCATAGTAAGTAGCGAAAAATAAAATAATCCATTTTTTTAGATTATATAAATGTTACCCATGATAAAATATGTCACTGTATCCTTAAGGAAGGAGTTAACATTCCTAAAAAACTGAAAAAAATTTTGTTAGTTGATGATAATCCCGTGGCACAGAAAGTGACGGAAAAAGTGTTCAAGAGCGCTGGTTATCAAGTGCTTTTAGCCTGGGATGAAGAAGAATGTTTAAAAGTGGCAAAAACTCAGAAGCCCAATGTGATTTTAATGGATGTTATTTTCCCAGATGGCGATGGCCGTGAATTCGTCAAAAAATTAAAACAGGACCCAGAAACAATAAATATCCCTATTGTTTTTGCTACCAATACCCTTAATATGAAAGATGATAAAGGCGATTTGATCATAACCATTGGAGAAGAGTCCTACCGTGCCTTTGCCAAGCCTTTGCATTATCCTAAATTATTAAGTACAGTTCGCAAAGAAATCAATCGGTCCTCAAACCGTATACTCCCAAAAATTCCCCCTCAACCTTCTCCCAATTCTCTGCCCGCTAAATAATATAAAAATTTATCACATGGACATCTTCTCTTCATCTTCCATAAAGAAAAACCGCTGTCACGGAATAAGGAAAGGGAAATAATGCATGAAAACTTCCCTGAACTGTTAGCATTGATACACTATCCCCGCCCCTTAATCAGGCTAATGATCGTCTGGCTCGCCATGATACTGTTAGGTATAACCACATGGCGATTGTCATCTGTCTTAAGCAGGGTATAACCGAGAGTGAGACTTTCGACTTCTCCTGTCTCAAGGCCGGTGGGCGCGGTCACCTGGACTTCCTTAATGCTGTCGATAACGATTTTACGGATCTTCGGAAAATCAGTAGTTTTGTTTTAAAAAGTAAGTGTTTCTACTTATAGACATCTAATTAAACTAGTTATTTAATAATATATAAAACAGTATCAATCTGATAGATCTTATGTCCTTATTTCTCCAAAACTTCCGGAATAGTCATACCCTCAAACCGAGCGCACCATCATGGCGTTCTTTAATTCTGATAAATGGCGTTTTATTTTTAATCTTTTATAATTATACTCCCGGCTATGCTCAGACGTTTTCTGCGAGCGCTCCCGCAACAAAAGCCCCTACAAATGATGATTGTTTTGGCTGTCACAGCGATGCAAGCATGGCGCCTCTTGGTCGATCAAAAAAAATTCAAAGCATCGGTCCATGGAAGCCATCTTTGCACCAGCTGTCATACGGACTTAATCGGAAGCGATTTCCCCCATAAGACACCGTTAGCGCCGGTCGAATGCGGAAATTGTCATACCCAACAAAAAGCTCGGTTTTCAGAGAGTCTTCACGGCCGCGCACTGGCAAATGGGGATAAATTGGCTCCCCGATGCGTCAAGCTGTCACGGCAATCACGATATCCTTCCCTGTGAAAGACCCCCATTCGAATGTGACGCCGTTTCGGATTCCTTTTGTCTGTGGTTCCTGCCATAGCGAAGGCAAACCGGTTTCGCTCCAACGAAAAATCCCCGAAGATCACATTTTAGAAAATTATTCCGATAGCATGCATGGAGAGGCGCTCCTTAAAAAAGGACTTAATGTCACTGCAACATGCGTTTCCTGTCATCAGTGCCCATCTGATCCTTCCTCATACGGACCCTCGTTCCTCCATCGCAAGAGGAAATATCGTCAAAACCTGTTTGCAATGCCACAGCCAAATCGAGCAAGTGCATCGCAAAATCATTAAGGGCGAGTTGTGGGAAAAAGACCCGCAGAGTATTCCCGTTTGCGTTGATTGCCATCAGCCCCACAAAGTGCGAAAAGTTTTTTATGCGTTGGGAGTGGCCGATAAAGATTGCCTGATGTGTCACGGCAAAAAAGACATCGTTTCTTCCAAAGATCACCGTTCGCTTTTTGTCGATGAACAGGAACTTAATAATTCCATTCATTCTAAAGTTGCCTGCTCACAATGCCATACACAAGTATCTGTTTCCCATGTCCGTGCCTGTGAAACAATTACAAAGAAAGTAGATTGCGCCGTCTGCCATAGCCAACAAGTAGAGCTTTACCAGCAGGGAATCCATGGGAAATTATTTAATGAAGGCAACCCTAATGCCCCTTCCTGCAAGGAATGTCACGGCACACATGCGATCCTCTCTCACAAGGACCTTAAATCACCCACCTATCCGACTAATGTCCCCACTCTTTGCGGACGCTGCCATCGTGAAGGATGAAAAGGCGGCGATCCTCTACAAAGGCACGGAGCATAACATCACCAAAAATTATACAGAAAGCATCCACGGAAAAGGGCTTCTTGAAAGCGGGCTGATTGTGACTGCCACCTGTACCAGCTGTCACACCGCCCATAAACAACTCCCCGCCGCAGATGGCGAATCTTCGGTTAACCGTAATAATATCGCGGCCACCTGTTCACAGTGCCATAAAGGTGTTTATGAAAAATATATCAAAAGCGTCCATGCCATCGGTACAAGTAAAAATTCCGATAAATTACCGGCTTGCAATGATTGTCATACCGCACACACCATTAAAAGAACAGATGAGAATATCTTTAAATTTGAAATCATGAATACCTGCGGTAAATGCCATAAAGATATCGCTGAAACTTATTTTGAAACCGTCCACGGAAAAACATCCAAACTCGGGTATGCCAAATCCGCTAAATGCCAGGACTGCCACGGTTCCCATGAAATTTTTCCGGTTACGGACCCCCGCTCTACTTTAAGCCGTCAGAATATTGTGATGACCTGTCAGAAATGTCATGCAGGAGCAACAAGACGTTTTGCCGGATATTTGACTCACGCCACCCACCATGACCCTAAAAAATACCCCTGGATATTCTGGACATTTTGGTTTATGACCGCTCTTTTGGTGGGGACCTTTACGCTGAGCCTTTTTCATACGCTTTTGTGGCTGCCTAAATCGCTGGAAATGAGGCGGCTGCATCCTCCCAAGCCTTATAATCCATCGGAAAAACAATATGTGCGTTTCCCCGTATTTTACCGGATACTTCATATCATTATGATCATCAGCTTCTTGACATTGACAATAACCGGGATGACGCTGAAATTTTCTTATACGCCTTGGGCGTTGTTTATTTCGAAGCTCTTAGGGGGCTTTGCGGTTTCGGGATTCCTCCATCGCTGTGCCGCGGTTACGCTCTTCGGTATTTTTATTGCCCATATCTGGCAGGTTTTCTTCTCAAAAACAGATCGAGTTTAAGAGCTTAAAAGAAATACTTTTTGGCCCGGACAGCATTCTTTTCTCGAAGAAGGATTGGCGCGAATTCATTGCCACGGTGAAATGGTATACAGGCAAAGGACCATATCCGAAATACGGACGATGGACCTATTGGGAGAAATTTGATTATTTTGCCGTCCTTTGGGGGATTATGATCATCGGCACCTCAGGGCTGATGCTGTGGTTCCCGGAGGCGTTTACACATATTTTACCGGGATGGGTCATTAATGTGGCCACCATCATCCATAGTGACGAAGCTTTGCTGGCCGCAGGTTTTATTTTTACCGTCCACTTTTTTAACACCCATTTTAGGCCGGAAAAATTCCCTATGGACACGGTGATCTTTACCGGACGGCATGTCCATTGAAGATTTAAAACGCGAGCGGCCAATGGAATACGAAGCTTTGGTCGCCCGTGGCGAACTTGAAAAACACATGGCAGAACCCTTGTCGCCTAAAAAGATTCTTGGCCATCAGGATCTTTGGCTGGACGGCGCTGACCATTGGATTGATTTTGGTCGTGTGCATTATTTTCACCATGATGTTTGGATATAAATAATACTCTATTTCACCACTCTTTTGACACGCCTTGTATTGAAATCAAGGATTACCGTTGTATAATAAAAGACCTATGAAGTATAAAAAAGCCCTTATTATCATCTGTAGTATATTATTTTTTCTGACGGCGCTTACTTTTTACCTTAACCGCGTCATATGCCCCCAGTTGATCAAAAAAATCGCCGTTGAACGCATCGAAGAGGCCCTCAAACGCAAGGTAGAAATCGGCTCCATTCACCTTAACTGGGTCAGGGGAATTGTTATCGATAAAATCAAGATTTATGAAAAAGATTCCCATGATTCTGTTTTCGCTCAAGCAAACCAGGTGTCCTTTGGTGTCCTTTTCTTCCCCGGATTCAAACACTATAGAATCACCATTCCCTTTATCAATGTGCGTTCTCCTTCAGTGCATTTGATACGCACAGAACCAGACACCTGGAACTTTAGCGATATCTTTGCTCCCCCTCCCGCAACGACAGCGTCTGTGCCCGCGCCGCCCCTTACAAAAACACAAAAATCTTCCTCTTTTGAGATCGCCTGGGGAGGCATTTCTATCAGCGACGGACAATTCCTGGTAGATGACGTATCTGCCCCACGCAAATGGAGCGAATACTTTGATAATATCAATCTGAAACTTTCCCTCTCTTATAAAGGGATCAGCTATAATTTCACCGCGGACATTCCCGCAAAAAAAGGATTTGTGGGGGCCGTTGTTTATTATCAACCCATCACCAAGAATACCCAGGCCCAAATTCATCTTAAAAATATCGACACCGCCTCGTATTTATCCTTAGTCAATATCCCTGATGTGCAATTAGACAGCGGAATCATCAAAGAGATCAATTTGAATATCGACTATACTCAAGATAAAACATCCGCTCAGGGTGATGTGACCATAAAGAATTTGGATATTACCAGCCATGAACAAGCCTTCAAAGGCGACATTGAAATCCGTAATTTGGATGCCCTCTACCAGAATGGCGATATAACGGCCCGGGGGCAGGTGGCCTTAAACAATATGCAAACCAAGGTCCCCGGACTTTCTGCCGGCGGCAGCATGCAGACCAGAGTGAATGATTTTGAATTGACCAAAGAAAGAGTGACCTTCAACGGGTCTCTACACGCGCAAAATATCTTTGTAAATTTAAAAGACCGTCTGGTGCGGGCCCATGGGGTGGTCTTGGATAACATTAAGGTAAGAAAAGACAAAGAAGGTATTCAGTCTGTGGGGAGCATCAGTACCCAGGGTCTTTTTGTCCAATGGCCCGGCCAAAAACTCCAAGGAGACATTGCCCTTAAAGGCATCATCATGCGCATGCAAGATGAAAATGACATTTCACTGGAAGGTGAACTTCAAGCCGATAACTTCTCTACCACCATCGATAAAAAAACCTTTAGCAGCCGGCATATCCTTCTTGAAGATACCCAAATGAACATCACGAACCAAAAGAACATCGCCTTAAATACAAAATTAACCCTTGATGAGATGACGCTGGGACTAGGGAAAAACCTCCTGATTTCCGCTTCCATAAAAACAGACAAATTTTTGTTCAATTTAGATGATGACATTATAAAAATATCTACGGCTCTCAACACCTCCAGGGGGAAGCTTATTTTAGACAATCACAAAACTATTGAAGCTAACCCGCAATTGAAATTCACTCTGCAAATGCCCTTAAATGCTCCCCAACAACTGACCTATAAAGGGTCCATCACCCTTTCAGATGCCTCCATCCGGGGATTCCCCTTTATACAGCTTCTCAATAATGTCGAATTGGACGCTGATTTTCAAAATGATGAAGCAGCCATCAACGCGCTAAGCGCCGATGTCCTTGATACCAATGTACGTGTTTACGGGACAGTGAACAATTTTCAGAACCCCATTCTAAATATCACAGCAGAGACCGATGAATTGAATTTAGCTAAAATCAAAGACCTTTCCCCCCAAATGGTTGATCAATACGGCCTGAGCCTTGAGGGCACCAGTGTCGTCAAGGTCAAGTTTGAAGGGCTGGCCTCTGATCCGTTGGCCGGAAAAATCCTGGCGGTGGCTTCCCTCAAAGATGTGAGCGCCTACAGCAGTAAATTCCATCAACGTATAAATAATATTACCGGCGTTATTGAAGCCACCCCTGATTCCCTTAAATGGCGGGATTTTACCGCCACCTATCTTGGCAAAAATTACACCTTGTCCGGCACTTTGGATAATTTCAAAACACCTAAAATCATCGCTACCCTTAACGGTCCGGGCTTACTGGTCCAAGCGACCCTTGCCAAAAACAATGATCTCATTACGATCAATTCTTTGACGGGCAAATATTTGAACGCAGCCTTTGACAGCAAAGGGACTATCACCATGGTCGCGGGCACGGGACCTGTATTTGATATCAACAGCAACGTGTCTTTACTCTTAGAAGACCTTGTAAAAAATCTGCCTGCCAGAGAAAAGAAAAGTATTCAATCCCTAAACCCCATGGGGACAATCAGTATGACGGCTGACCTTAAAGGGACCGCCATGGACTGGAAAAACTATCACCTGAATGCCGCGATAACGAGCCCGGTGGTGACTCTTATGGGTTATAGACTTACTGACATGAAAATAAGCGTCGAGCAGAGTGAAAGCAAGGTCAAGAATTTAACCTTTGATGGGAAATTATATGACGGGACCGTGCACGCGGTGGGCTCTTTGGATTTGTCGGCCAAGGGCATGCCCTATGACCTGGCTTTAAATATTGACGGTACAGATTTGCACAAATTAAAGATGGATTCTCCCCTTAAAATGGAAGAGGTTAACGGGAAATTTTATTTAACAACCCTGGCCCACGGCACGGCAACTGACTTTAAGAATAATTTACATGCCACCGGCTCCATGGCCATCCGAGACGGATTTTTGGCAGAATTCAATTTGTTTAAAGGGTTGCTCAGTATTTTAAACGAGGCCCTGCGCTTGGGACAGGTGATGATCACCGATGTCGAAGGTAATTTTACCGTCGATGATCAAAAAATTAATACAGATAATTTAAGGCTTAAAGGCCCCACCATCGTGCTCTTGGGCAAGGGCTGGGTTAATTTTGACCAGGTCTGCGATTTGAATGTGACGGTGGATTTGAGTTCGGGGGTTGTCCCGGACATTGCTCATGATGTTCTCCAATCTCTTAACATCCACATTTACGATCAAATCGGCGATCCCAAATTCAAAAAGAAAATATCCATCCCTCAGGTCATTAATACCCTTATTAAAAACCTTTTACAATAGACCGTTTCTAATTATCCCATTGATAAATATCGACTTATGGTAGAAGTGTCCCCAATCTATCTTTTAAAACATGGGACACTTCTATCATAACTTGATGAATGGCAATGGGATAATTAGAAACGGTCTAACCCTTGGCCTGTTTGATGTCGATAAGATGCAGAATATAATTATATTTATTTGCGTGAAGGGGATCGGCCTGTATTGCCCTGCGGCACTCTGATGCTGCTTCTTTATTCTTGCCCATATTCAAATAAGCAATACTGACATTTTCATAAGCCTCTGTTAATTTTGGATTGAGTTGTAAAGCGGCATTAAAAAAAGGTATTGCCTCATCATTTTTACCGGTATTCTTTAAAAGAAAACCGATATTATTATATGCAGCCGCATTATTGGGATCGAGCCGGATGACTTGCTTATATACCTTGACGGCCTCTTCAATTCTGTTAAGGGCCGCATAAGTATTGCCGAGATTAAACCTTATAACGAAATTCTTAGGATCTATTTTTACCGCTATTTCAAGCAACTTCCCGGCTTCTTCATAATCGCCCATCTGTTGGTATACGATAGCCAGATTATTATAGGTACTCGCAAGATTGGGATTCATTTCAATAGCCTTTTTAAAGATAGCGACGGCTTCATCATATTGCCCTGCCTTGCCATAGGCATTCCCAAGATTGCTATACGCCCCTGCTAAATCAATTTCGATGGCATCAGGATTAACGGCTATTGCCTTCTTGTATAACTCAATGGCATCGGCATATTTGCCGATATCGGTATAAACAACAGCAAGATTATTATATGCTTCCGAATATTTCGGATTGATGGATATTGCTTTTTTAAAAAGTTTGATCGCCTCTTCCTTGTCGCCGGAGCTGCTATACAACAAGGCAAGGTTATTGTACAGCCTTGCGCTAAAGGGGGAGTACTGTAACGTCCTTTGATAGAAACTGACAGGGTCCCTCCAGTAGGCGTTCTGTTTGGTTGTTAGATATGAATAAAAAAACAATAAACCAACGATGGTCATGACAGCAAAAATCTTTAGCTTTCTGTTGTTATAGGCCCATGACAGATAATTGGCGAGGATGAGGAAAAAACCGATAGACGGTAAATAAAGCCAATGTTCGTACATATAGGCGTTTATACGGTAAATATTAGATTCAGGAAACAATGCCACCAAGAACCATGCGATAGAAAACGATACTAATCTATCTTTTTTAACCGATTTAAAAGCATAGACAATGGCGGAGAATAATATCAGGATACCAAAGAGTGCTTTGGGATTATTCAGACTGAATAAGAAATCGCCATATTCCATATGAAGATTAAACGGGAATATAAGGAGCCTTGTGTAATTGGTGATTGCCACAAAGAAGCCGGGTATTCTTTCCAATAAAGTGCTATGGACTTCCGTCGAAGCGGCGGGGAAATATAAAACCGTCGATCTTAAAATGGCATATATCAGTGTTATGACTCCGATCTCCAGGAATCTGTTGAATTTAAATCCTCCAAAGAAGCAATGATACATTAAGATAAGAAAAGGCAGTATTACGGCATTTTCTTTAGAAAAAATTGCCAATAAATAGCATGCAGAAATAAGGAAGGCACTTACAACTCTGGGACGAGGTTGTTTGATATAAAAAATAAATGTGAGCAGTAAAAAAAAGACGCACATAGGGTCCCCCCTGCCCGATATGTACGATACAGCTTCCGTATGGATGGGGTGGACCACGAAAAATAGGGCCGAAAGAAGAGAAAGCAAATTTTGGGAAAAAAGAATATTGACCAGCCAGTAAATGCATAACGCCACAGAAATATGAAAAAGAACATTAGTAAGGTGGTATACCCTGACGTCAGCTCCTCCCAAAGAATAATCGGCCATCAGTGTTAAGGAAAGCAAGGGGCGGTAAAAATTATATTTTCGCCCGGCGCCGGCGCCGATATTACTTGTAAAAATCTTCTGTAAATTCTCCCAACCGGCTATCGAGTTATTCTCTCCGATCCATATCTGGTCATCATAGACAAACGCCCCTTTGAGGGAATTGGCATAAACCACTAAACCCATGACAATTATTAAAAGAACGGAAAAAATTATCGGCTTAGGGTTCATTGTTTTTGGGAGGATCTTCAAAGACTCTTTAGAAGTAAAAGGAATTTTTTTAGTGCCCTGGCGCGATGAGAAATTTTGGCTTTTAATTCAGGCGGCAGTTGGCCAAAGGTCTTATGATAGCGTTTAACAAGGAACAGCGGATCAAAGCCGAAACCATTTTTGCCTATCTCCCTGGTTGTGACATAACCGCTGCAAGTGCCCTGCACAACCCCAAGCTCTTGCCCCTTGGCATCGGCTAAGGCTATCACACAGCGGTAACGCACCTGGCGCTTAGACATAGCAACACCTTTGAGCATCGCAAATAATTTTTTATTCCGGGCCTTTTCACTGGCCCCTTCGCCGGCAAAACGGGCGGAATAAATTCCCGGAGCATTGCCCAAAACTTTTACCTCGATACCTGAATCATCCGACATGACCATTCTACCCGTCGCTCTTGCAACTTCGCAGGCTTTTTTTAAAGCATTGGCACGGTATGTTTTGCCGTCTTCAACAATATCGGGGATATGAGGATAATCCAGAAGAGAGGTGACCTTAAAAGGTAGATGGGCCAATAATTCTTTGATTTCTGCGACCTTGCCTTTATTGCGGGATGCGACTATCAATTCTTTCATAAAGTTACTTTTAAAAATAAGGACTTCCCTGCTATATCTTTAACGCAGGTAAATTCTTTTTTTGTAAATTCAAAAGTTCCTTAATGCCACGGCGCGCCAGCCCAAGCAGGGCATGCATCTGGGTTTCAGAAAAAGTACCCCCCTCACCGGTGCCCTGTATCTCAACAAATTCGCCGCGGCCGACCATCACAACATTCATATCTACGTCAGCTTTGGAATCCTCGATATAATTTAAATCCAAAACATTGGCCCCTTGATAAATACCGACACTGATTGCCGCAATAAAATCTTTGATAGGCACTGTATCAATCATTTTCTGTTGATGCATCCACTGTATAGCGTCAGCTAAGGCTATGAAACCTCCGGTGATGGAAGCCGTACGAGTCCCGCCGTCGCCTTGCAGCACATCGCAATCGATACGGATGGTGCGTTCGCCAAGCTTTTCCATGCCAACGACACAACGCAAGCTGCGGCCCACTAGCCGCTGGATCTCCTCCGTACGGCCGGACGTTTTCTCGCGCCGGATGCGGGCAGTGCAAGAACGCGGTAACATACCGTATTCCGCGGTCACCCATCCCTTACCTGAACCTTTAAGAAACGGCGGCACTCCCTCTTCGACGGACGCCGTGCAGATAACCTTGGTCTGGCCGAATTCAATCAGGCAGGAGCCTTCCGCATTTTTCATGTAATTTTTTGTGACTCTAATCTTACGCAGTTGGTTGGGTTTACGTCCGTCCGGTCTTTTCATTATTTCCCCCTGGCCTTCCCCCCGCCATGGCGAAGGGACAATGGATACTCTGCGCTTACGGTAGTCCCGATGCCGCCGCGCGGATTCATGACAACTTCAACGCGCATCCAGCGAGGATGGCACGCATTAACGAAATCATCCAACAGTTTATTGACCAAATGCTCATGGAAAATACCTACATTGCGGTATACCACTAAATACAATTTTAAAGATTTCAATTCCAGACAGACCTTGGCGGGCTTATAGCTAACCTTAATAAGCGCAAAATCCGGTAAAGCTGTCTTGGGGCAAATACAAGTAAATTCAGGGATGGTCAAATCCACGATGTAGTCACGGTCGGAATATTGATTTTCCCACACTTCAATATTCGGCATCTTAAGCGTACGGACATCTTTTTGCCGGCCTTCATATGAACTGACTATTTTCATTTTCCCTCGTTGGATTTCATTAACGCAGTTTCATAAATTTATGTACTTGGGGCAATATTCTAACGTCTTTAAGGATTTTTGCACATAATTTTTGATGCCCTAGACATTTTTCGATTATCCCCTTTTTCATATCCGGATAGTTCGGCTGCAGGATGAATAAAATTCCGGGATCACTATTTGCCACTAATTTTGCCGCCTTTAAGACGTCTTCCTTCTTAGTATTCAGGGAAATAACAACTTTTACAAAAACCTCTTTCCGTGAAGCGATTTTTAAGAATTTCTTGTGGTCAGCCCAAAACGCTTTTTGTTTTGTCGACGAAGGCAATTTAATATCCATCGCAATAATATCAATATCCTTGATCAGCTCTTGCAAAGCATGAGGTAAGGTGCCGTTGCTGTCTAAATAGATCTTCTTACCTTCCCGATGCAGGGAATGGCAAAGACCTTTAAGGAAATCCTTCTGCAACAAAGGCTCTCCACCGGTAATACTGACGGAATGGGCATCCCCATATAAAGCATTCACTTGGGCCAGGACATCCTTGAGTCTCAACTCTTTATGCTCACGCCTACCGTCACCGATGGAAGACGGAGTATCACACCAGGCACAATGCATGTTGCATTCAAAAAAACGCACAAACACCTGGGGTGCACCAACGTACTTGCCCTCGCCTTGTATGGAACGGAATATTTCTAAAATTTTAGCGTTCATACTTAAAATTAAATCTGTTGCAAATTCCCGCTTTCGCGGAAATGACAATATTTATACGTACGGGAATGACGAATAATATGCTAGCGTCGCTAATGGATAAATTTGTTGGTTCGATGCGACTTGGACCTCATGCCGGACACTCCCAGTTGTTCGTCATTTTTAGTCAAAAGTTTATTGTTGTTTCGGGAATCCCGAGACTTTTATTGTCGAGGGATGGCGGAACTTGTTTGAGTCCCGAAATTCTAGAGAATTTTAGGACGAGTTGTTCAGACGCCGGAACAAAAGAAAAACTTTTAATGTTAAAAAAATGGCCTAGGAGCGAGAAACAATAAATTTAGCCGTTAGCGACGCTATTGCGTTAATGTGCTGTCTTGAATATTTGCCTGCGCGAAGCCTTGGGCCCTTAAGCGGCAGCTGTCACATACCCCGCAAGGCTTAGAACCGCCGTTATAGCACGACCATGTCAAATGCAACGGCACCTTTAATTTGACCGCCAATTGCACAATCCGCGCCTTGCTTAAACGTATCAAAGGAGCCACAACCTTAATCCTTTTCCCCTCAACCGAAGTCTTAAGGCCACGCGCCAGCATGGCCTGATAAGAACTGATGAATTCCGGACGGCAGTCGGGATACCCGGAATAATCTATGGCATTCGCCCCGATAAAAATCTTCTCGGCGCCGATAGCCTCGGCATATGAGGCCGCGAAACTCAAAAAAATAATATTACGACCCGGCACATAGGTGGCCGGAATACCCCGAACATTTAATGACCTGCGTCGGGGAACGGCGATCTTCTTGTCTAAAAGCGCCGAACCTTTCCAAGGTAAGCTGATCTTAACGCAAATACTCTGACAACCCGCTCTGCGCGCCACATCCTTGGCCTGAATGATTTCTTTCTTGTGCTTCTGGCCATAATCAAAGATCAGACAACGGCAATCATAGCCTTTTAAGAGCGCATAATAAAGAGTCGTCGAGGAATCAAGCCCTCCGGAAAGCAAAATAACAGCCTTTCGCTTTCTTCCCTTGACCCATCCCGCCAGGAGATTAAAAAATTTTTTCTTATTCATAATAAATGACGCTTGCTGTATCAGATTCCCAGACTTGTACTTGCTTTAAACGCAAAGGGGCACAATGGGCGCTCAAGGCGCGGTAAATATGGCGGGCTAAATTCTCCGTTGATGGATTAAGCCCCTTAAAGGCAGGCAAATCATTGAGGACCACATGATCCAAGGGCATCAAGACCTCTTTGAGCTTGGTTTTAAGGACTCTGAAATCTGCCAAAAGTCCCACCTCATCCAAACTATTTCCACCCACGACCATCTCTACCTTCCACGTATGGCCGTGCATATCTTTGCAGGGCCCATCGTAGCCGTGTAATTGGTGAGCAGAAGAAATGGAGTCACGCACCGTTACTTCAAACATAAATGTGTCTCCTGACATTTTTAACGCCCCCGCTTAAAAACCGCGAAGCCAGGCGCCTAAATTGTTTTGGTTCATCAGTGACGATAAACATATGCTGACAAGGTCCCAAACGGGTACGCAAGAGCCGGCTCTTAGTCAATTCTTCTTTGACCTGTAAGGCTACTTCCCGGGCTGAGTCTACTAATTGCACTTGGGGTCCCATGACATTATGCAAAACTGTTCTGAGCAACGGATAATGCGTACAGCCTAAGATAAGGGTGTCTATTTTGTTTTTTTTCATCTCACCCAAATATTGTTGGGCCACCTGATAGGTCACCGTATGCTCAAACCAACCCTCCTCGACCAAGGGCACAAATAAAGGGCAGGACCGGCTTATGACAGTGATATGTTTGTCCAATTGAACAATTTTCTTGGCATATTTGCCACTGTTGACCGTTGAAGAAGTGGCGATGATACCGACTTTTTTATTGCGGGTGACTTGGACCGCTTTTTTGACACCCGGCTCGATCACGCCCAAGATCGGCAAATCGAATTCTCTTTTTAAAACGTCCAGCGCTAACGAAGAAGCTGTATTACAAGCCACCACCACCATTTTGACTTTATGTTTAAGCAAAGCACGCACGATCTCACGCGAATAACGAATGATCGTCTCTGCGGATTTGGTCCCATAAGGAACGCGTGCCGTATCCCCAAAATACGCGATCCTTTCGTTGGGCAGATAATGGATGAGTTCTTTGACAACGGTCAATCCCCCCAGCCCCGAATCAAAGACACCGATAGGATATTCGGAAGTTTTATTCATTGGCATAATCCAATACTCCCCGGGCAATGATATCCGCCATCATCTGACGGTAAAACGGTGAAATTAATTTATTACGTTCCTGGTGATTGGATATAAATCCGGTTTCGATGAGCACCGCCGGTATTAACGTATTTCGCACCACAAAAAACCGGCATAGGCGAAGGCCGTCGCCGCGTACCTTGACCTCCGGCTCCTGGCGCGCTTCTCTAACGATCAATTTCGCCAACTTCTGTGATTGCGTGGTCTTAAAGGTATCCATCATGTCGGTGACAATGGATTGCAAAACAGGAGAATGCCTGGCACTAAGAGTCTGTAGGAAAATGCGCTCATTTTCTTTTCTCTGTTCTTCATTCAGAACTTTTCTAGTGACGGTCTCAAGATAATAAACCAGCAAACCGCTAACCAAACTATCCCGGTTAAAATTAACATGGATGCTGAGAAACAAATCCGCACCGCTGCGGGCGGCGATGACGGTGCGTTGGGGCAAGGATATAAAATCATCGGTATCTCTGGTCATGATGACCTTGATCCCGGCGCTCTCCAAAAGCATCCTGAGGCGTTTGGCAACATCCAAAACAATTTCTTTCTCATCCATCCCTCCCCACGGAGCCATGGTCCCGCGGTCTTTGCCGCCATGCCCGGCATCTATAACAATAACATGCACGCGTGAAGAACTCTCAACCGGAGTTAGGCCGGCAAGGGGAACTCCGAAGGGCGCCAAAACCTTGGTTTCAAAATCTTCGGGGACATAAATCGTGCTATTGGCACGACGCAAAGGCGCGCTTAAAATTATTTGTTTCTGCCCAATAAGGACCGTCGAACTTCCCACCAAAGCCTTGGATACATTGCCCCTATACTCCATCATGATGACCTGGGTGACCCCATCCCACTGCCAGTTGACATGATAACGGCTGCAAACATCCTGAAGAGGTATTCCCATCGGCAAAGCAGGCGGGACAACAGGCCTTCCCCCGCAACCATGCAGGGTCAAAAGCATTAAAAAATAAATCAAGATCCTAAATATCATGATGGATTTTCATCCTCAGGAGCCGCAACCGCGTTGCTCCTAACCGTCAAAAAAATAACCGTTTCTGTTTTTTGCATCAGGCGGCCTCGAGAACGAAAAACCAGGCCGACAATCGGGATGTCCCCCAGCAAGGGGAACTTACGCATCCGTTTGATCTGTTCTTCCTTCATAAGCCCGCCTATGACGATCGTCATATTATCCGCAACCAATATTTTGGTTCCTGCCTGTAGGCGTACCAATGAGGGGATCCTCTCTCCGTTAAAGAGTTCAGTCGCGGCAACGTCAATATGGGGATCAACGTGCAGAGAAAGTTCCCCTGATTTTAAACGTGAAAGCAGAAGATCCACACGAATACTCTGTTTATCAAAACTGATACTGGCAGATGTGTTCAAGATGATTTTAATAGGCGACTGCGGAAACTGATTCACCTGCCCTGCCATGTCCAGAGCGTCAAGCAGGACCTCGTAATCATCCTGGGAAAGCGTACCGAAACTCAAGCGGTATCTTTTGTCATTCCAGACAGGATCATTTTCTTTTTTCAAGAGGGCCGTATGAAAATCAGAGACAATGGCCCCCCAATCGACGCCGCTGCGATGCTCATCGTTAAGGATGATCTGCACGATATTTGTTTCCAGCGTGATCTCATCCGGAGGTTTATTCGGCGAACTGCTGTGGGTGTCCGGTGTGAGGTCTGCCCTAGCCGCAGGCCCATATAGAAAAGACACAAATAATATGAGGATAATTCTTAGAAACATATAATCATTTATAGTGAGAATTCGTGAATTTAGCAATAAAAAAACCTTCCATCATCTCATCGGGCAAAATACGCGCTGCGGCCCTGATACGAAGATCATAAGACCGTTCATGCCATTGGGTCAAACAAGGATAGGTCTTAACCCCTTCCATTTGAATTGGGGCAAGCTCAAAGCGGCCACCGGTCTTACGCAAAAACCAATCCACCACCTCCTCATTTTCTTCCGGTGCATAGGTGCAGGTGGCATAAACCATGACCCCGCCGGGACTCAAAAGCCTGCCGGCGTTGAGTAAAAGACCTTTTTGCTTGTGGGACATTTCTTTGATTTTACGCATACTCCAGTAGGCAAAACTTTTGGGTTCATTGATAATGAAACGCCCCTCACAGCTGCAGGGGGCATCAACCAAAATACGATCAAAGACCCCGTCATGCTCCTTCAAACGGCGACCGTCTGTCGACGATATTTGGGCTTTGGCGCCGGTCAACTGTAACACTGATTTCAGCTTGTAAAGCCTCTGGCGTATAGGCTCATTGGCCTTCAAGTCTCCTTGATTGTCCATAAGCATGGCTATCTGGGAAGTTTTACTGCCCGGGGCCGCGCACAGGTCCAATACGCGGTGATTTGGTTGCGGGTCTAAAACAATTACCGGCAAAATACTTTCCAAGCCCTGGGCATATAAAAATCCGTTGGTGATGAGGTCCGACTTTAAAATCTCTTGGGCCGTTAATTTATCAACAATAATGGCATAGGGACAAAAGTTTACTTTCTGAAAAGCAACTTTTCGAGTTAACAACAATTCAAAAGCTTCATCAACGCTGATTTTAAGCGTATTGATACGGAAAGATTGATATAACCTGGGCTGAAAAAGAGATGCCGGCCTTTGAGGCAGGATATCCTTTAATCTAAGTTCGAATTCAGAGGGTAACCGGTCTTGAACCATAAATGAAGTGTATTTTTAACAGTGTTTGTCAGAAATGTCAACGGTAACGAATATGCTCATACTATTTGGCTTCAATCTATTTTTACTAGCGCATTGTCAGTGATAAATTTAGGTGATTATAAAAGATTTGGCACAAAATTAGCCATTAATTTGGTTAATAAGAGGTACAAATTTTTGTTACGATTATTGTATCTGTATTCCAGTTCTTTCAAATACAACGGGAACTTATCTTTTGATACCCCGTGATGTTTCATTAAGCGCTCTTTGGCAAAACTCCAGAAGCCTTCTAGGCCGTTGATGTAAACTTTACCATTGGCAAAATACTTGCGATGATCAACTTTAAGGTGCCTGTATCCACAGAACATGAGAGAATCATAGCTAACATATTTGTCTGTGTAAACAATGGATCCACGGCGCACTTTTTTGATTGTCATATCCATCAACGCTTTGGCGCCTACATCGGGAACTACGTCAACTGATACAAGACCATTACGTTCGAGTATCCCGAAGACGGGAACCTTGTTTTTTGCGCCTCGGCCTCTTGGACCTTTGCGTTTGCCGCCAAAGTATGATTCATCAACTTCAACCTCACCTTTGAGCAAGAGTTCATAATCTTTACACTGGGTAAGGATGGCTTGGCGGATGACAGTAGTTGCTTTAAGAGCCGTAGGGTAACTAATCTTTAATTCTTTAGCAATCCTAAGGCTTGAGATTTCTAATTCAAAGAGCTTTATCAACCATAACCAATTGCTGGCTGATAAATTTAATTGTCCATACCAACGGTTAGTAAATAGCCTGAAGCGTTGGTGGCATCGTTTACATCGATACCTTTTGTCTGTTGTTCGATAGACTTTTCGACTTTGACAAAATGGGCAAGGTCGGTGTCCATTATTTGTGCTAATTTGTGACAGGTATTTAATAGCATCTTTTTCGTTCTTTATATTCTGATATACGTCGAGAAGTCGCATAGGCATATTTTAACCGTGGGGTTAAATCTATGCCAAACTTTTTATAATTACCTAAATTTATCCCTTATAATGCCTTCTCGCGTAGCAAAAACAATCGGTGGTATGATCGTTGACCATGCCCACGGCCTGCATAAAAGCATAGCAAATGGTAGGCCCCACGAAATTAAATCCCCTTTTTCTAAGGTCTTGGCTCATCGCATCCGACTGAGGAGTTTGGGCGGGTAAAACTTTGAAATGCGGAAAATGATTCTTGATGTGACGACCGTTGACAAATTGCCATATATATTTATCAAAAGTACCGAATTCTTTTTGCACCGCCAAAAAAGCTTTGGCATTGGCAATCGCTGAGGTGATTTTAAGACGGTTGCGGATAATGCCTTCATTGTTCAACAGTTGTTTGATCTTTTTGTCATCATAGCGGGCTATTTTAGCCGCGTCAAAACGGTCAAAAGCTTTGCGGTAATTCTCCCTTTTTTTCAATACGGTCAACCAGTTTAACCCCGCCTGGGCCCCCTCTAAAATTAAAAATTCAAACAACAATCGGTCGTCATGAACAGGCCTGCCCCATTCCTTGTCATGGTAATCGATATAAACGGGGGCCGAAGTGCACCAGCCACAGCGTTTTTTAATTTTGTTAGACATTTTATTAAAAAATTCCCCTTAACAATTATTACTTTAAAAATATAGCCTTATATTTGATTTCATTGGGCTATCGTGTTATATCTTAATAGGGAGGGATTATGCTTGATAAAAAAGGATTTACTTTAATAGAGGTCATTGTTGCCTTAGTTATCTTGGCAACTTTAGCCGCAATAGCTATCCCCAATTATATTAATTACGTACAACAAGGGGCCGCCAAATCTGCCCAAAGTAATTTAATTTCTATTTATAACGCAGAAAAAAGTTATTACTTCAACAATAATAGCACCTATTGCACAAACTCATGCGACAATAATGCCGATATCAACGCTAATCTGAATTTAAATATTTCTGACAACTACTCTACTTATTCGTGCGTCACCCCTGTAACTGGGACACTTCAATGTGTAGCAACAACCACATCGATTGCAGGGTTCTCCTTAACCTTAACCCTTACAAACCCGGTAGTCTTGCTGGGAGGAACAAACTGTGCAACTACTTCCGGGGCTGGCTGCAACCCGGTCTGTTCCCCTGCTGCCAGTATTTATTGCCCTGGTTAATAAATGGCGGCGTCTACCAACTATTTAAAATAAAACTATTTTTTACTTCAAGAAAGACCTGCGAAGGGGACATCGGCTTCGTAATCGACCCCGCTTAAACCAAAACCGAAAAGTTTTAAAAAATCGCTGTTATAACCTTGAAGGGTCAAGCATGCATCTGCCCCTTACATGTTGTCATACTGCGGGCCATCAGCGCCATAAGGTGGCACCCAGGTCACATTTTGGAAAGGATCTTTGATGTCACATGTTTTACAGTGGATGCAATTCGACGGGTGCAAAATAATCTTACGTTTATTGGTTTGAGCGTCAAGGCTTAATTCAAACACCTTGGCAGGACAAAAATGCTGACAGGGAGCTTCAAATTTCTCTATACAATCAAGGCAGGTATCAGAGCTCGATATGAGAATATGGCAAGGCTGTTCCTCGTCATGTTTGGTCCCGGAATAAAATACATCCGCCTCTTTATCAAAAGTTATCTTGTTGTCAAAAATAAATTGCGCTAGACGTCTCCCCTTTAATGCTGGCCGGCAATGCTTATAATCAGCCTCAAGGAGTGATTTACCGCTTAATTGAAAGCCCCCGCCCTGCAGTTATTTGATTGATGCCGAACTTTAAGAAACCAAGATATAAATTAGATGTGAAACATTGACGGAAATTCCTGGCTGCATACAATTCATGATATTCAGGCGTATCCTTAAATAATTTTTCATAAAGGCTTAAGGTTTCTTTTGATGTATCTTGCTTTTTTATGGCCTCAAAAGCCGCCCGTGCCGCAGTCATGGCCGCCTTAATACTTAAATGGATCCCCTTTAAACTCGGCATAGCGACGAACCCGGCGGAATCTCCAATAATCATAAAATTATGATGATAAGAGCTGAGGCAAGGAAAACAATCCGCCTTCAGGTATATTCTTTGCTCCGTACTTGATGAGCTTGCCATTTTTGATGATCCCTGCGATCCGCGGATGCGTCTTGTACATTTGTAACGCACGATGAGGATCAAAAGCCGGATCTGAATAATCCAGACCGGAACAAAAACCGATAACCACCTGACTTTTGTTTAAACCGTAAACAAACCCGCCTCCGAATTGGTCGGACCCAAGAGGATAACCAAGAGTATGAATAACATGCCCTTGAGCAAAAGAACCTTCGGGGACCTCCCAAACCTCTTTCACTCCCAGCGAATAGACCTGTGGATTTTTATCTTGTGCTAAATTAAATTTTTCAATCAATTTTTTCGTTAAATGGCCTCTCGCGCCTTCAGCCAAAATAATAATTTTTGCCCTGACTTCAGTAGGCGGCTGGTAATTGGACATAGGCGCGCCTGTATGATCAAGCCCGGATGCCCCTGTAAATACACCGACGAGCTTGCCATTCTCAAAAATCAATTCATGCCCTGCAACTCCCGCGAATATCTCAACTCCTTTTTGTTCGGCAATGCCCCCAAGCCATCGGACCATTGCACCTAAAGATAGGATATGGTTGCCTTTATTAGACATGACCTTTGGATGATAAGGCAAGGCGAAAGCATTTTTCTTTGTTAAAAACAGGATATCTTCTTGCTGGACCTCTGTAACAGAAGGAATGGTTTTAAGATCAACGTCCGGCAGAAGCTGGCCAATAATTTTTAAGTTCATCACAGCCCCAGAAAGGGTATGATTGCCCACCGAAGCGGCCTTTTCGAGGACCATGACCTTCAAAGGAATATTCAAAATGTTTCGATCAGCTTCTGCTGACTTATTGTGTTTGCTAATAAGATCCGCATAATGGATGGCAAAAGCAAGCCCCGCAGGTCCGGCCCCTATAACCAAGACGTCCGTTTCAATCAAATTATCATTACTCATAAAGTTGTCCCTATTTAAGATGATGGCACGGAAATGGCAACTACAAAACTTCTTGAAACCGTTTTGTCAAAAGGGGCACAATTTCAAAAACGTCGCCGACAATTCCATAGTTGGCGACTTTAAAAATCGGGGCGGATGGATCTTTATTGATCGCAATAATAATATCCGAGGACTGCATTCCAACCAGATGCTGGATCTGACCGGAAATACCACAGGCAATATAAAGTTTGGGGCAAACTGTTTTTCCTGTCTGGCCCACTTGATGGGAGTAAGGGATCCATTCCTCG
Source organism: Candidatus Omnitrophota bacterium (assembly GCA_963769315.1). Classification (GTDB taxonomy): domain Bacteria; phylum Omnitrophota; class Gorgyraeia; order Zapsychrales; family Fredricksoniimonadaceae; genus JABDGZ01. The sequence continues at coordinate 228,593 of CAVYLG010000004.1, read as the reverse complement.
TCAACCGCAGCACGTGAGGCGCCCACGGCACCATTCAATACTTTCGCCAACTCTTCAAGCATTTTAAAATTTTCCGCTTTTGCCATTCCCCGTCCACCCGAAACAATCACATTGGCGTCCATAATATTGATAGTAGAAGCAATTTCATCGACAACTTCTAAAACCTTAGCCCTGGAAGCAAAAAATGATTCATTCAATTCTAAAATTTCAACCACCCCTTTTCGCTGCGGATCAGAGACGGCCTCTTTCATGGCTTTTGGCCGGACCGTTGCCATCTGTGGCCGATAGCTCCTTGAAATAATCGTCGTCATTATAGTTCCGCCGAAAGCCGGTTTCGTCTGCAAAAGGCATCGGTCTTCAAGATTGATATCAAGCCCAATGCAATCGGCTGTGAGCCCTACCCTCAAGCCAACCGCCACCCTTGAGGCCAAAGACCTGCTAAGCGATGTTGCGGACAAAAGCAAGATTTCAGGGCGATGCTTTCTGATCAAATCGGACACGATGCGCGTATATGGTTCTTCGAGCAAATGTTCAATCCTGGGATCGTCAACAACATAAACCTTATCAGCTCCGCGATGAATCAACTCCTGGGCTTGTGTCTTGACTTTAGACCCAAGCAAAAGACAGGACACCTCAACCTCAAGCTTATCGGCCAATTCCCTGGCTTTCCCTAATAGTTCATAGGTGACAGGAACAATGACGCCACGTCGATGCTCGCCAAGAACCCAGACGCCTTTATATTCAGCAATCTCGCTCATTTCACCAATCCTTTGAGAACCTCGACAAGTTGATCGACAGCCGTTTCACCTTCAAAAATCTTTCCTTGAGGCCTGGCCGGCGGTATTGTGACCTTCCAAACTTCTGTTGCAGAACCTTTGAACCCGATACGGCCCTCTTCTGCCCCAATATCAGCGGCTTTCCAAATGGCGATAAGGGCACTCTTGGCTTTCATCTTTCCTTTTAAAGACGGCAGGCGCGGCATATTGATGTCCTTGACCACCGTCAAGAGACATGGAAGTTGAGCTTCAAGGACATCATATCCATATTCAGTCATTCGTTCAGCGGTAACCCGGCCTTCTTTGATGTCTTGAATTTTTCGCACGTTAATAATTTGAGGAATATCAAGATTACCGGCAATCCCTGGTCCGACGTGGGCGGTATCCCCGTCAAGGGTCTGTTTCCCGCAAAAAATCATATCGTAATCTTTGATCTTCTTAATCGCTTGAGACAAGGCATAACTGGTGGCCAAGGTATCTGAGCCTGCGAATGCGCCATCGCTGATAAGAATGGCTTCATCGCAACCCAAAGAAATGGCTTCTCTTAAAGCTGATTCTGCCTGAGGCGGTCCCATGGTAATGGCTGTCACTTTCCCGCCGAGCTTTTCTTTAAGGCGCAAACCCTCTTCAATGGCATACATGTCAAAAGGGTTAATCATGGCCTTGACACCTTCTCGAACGAGTCTCTTTGTCGCAGGATCGATCTTGATGTCAGCGGTATCAGGAACTTGTTTTATACAAACAATGATGTTCATTTAGAGCTCTCTCTGATCAAACCCATGCCGATGATATTACGCTGGATCTGATTTGTCCCTTCATAAATCTGGGTGATCTTGGCATCACGCATATATTTTTCAACAGGATATTCTTTCATATACCCGTAGCCGCCACAAATCTGGACCGCATCTGTTGTGACCTTCATCGCCACATCCGAGGCATACATTTTAGCCATGGCCGAATGCACGCCAACATCCTTCACTCCGGCGTTCACTTCTCTTGCCGAAGCATAAACTAAGGCCCGGGCCGCTTCTGTCTCGGTCGCCATATCCGCAAGCATCCATTGGATCCCCTGAAAACTGGCGATGGATTTATCAAACTGTTTTCTCTGCTTGGCATACTTAAGGGCTTCATCCAGCGCACCCTGGGCAATGCCGACGGCTTGAGCGCCTATCCCAGGCCGGGACATATCAAAGGTCCTCATCGCACTAATGAACCCCATCCCTTCCCTTCCAATCAGATTTTCTGCCGGGATCTTGCAATCGTTAAAGATCAGTTCACTTGTAGAAGACGCGCGAATTCCCATCTTGTCTTCCTTTTTACCAAAACTGAACCCCGGTGTGCCTTTTTCAACAACAAAAAGACTAGCCCCCCTGGCCCCTCTGGATTTATCAGTCATCGCAACGATTGTATAGATATCCGCATCTCCGCCGTTAGTGATAAAATGTTTGAGCCCATTAAGGATGTAGTGATCGCCTCTCTTTTCAGCCGTTGTTTGAAGAGCGCTGGCATCCGAACCCGCAGCAGGTTCTGTAAGGCCAAATGCGGCCAACCTCTCTCCTTTAGCCATTGCCGGAAGATACTTTTTCTTCTGTTGGTCGTTGCCGGCCAAAATAATCGGATAAGTCCCCAGCGCTGATGCGGAATAACAAATCGCAATCCCCGCGCACCCCTTGGAGAACTCTTCTGTCACAAGGCATAACTCCAATATGCCGCCGCCCATCCCGCCGTACTTCTCTTCAATATAGACCCCAAAAAGATCCGATTGGGCTATGATCTTCATAATATCCCAGGGGAATTTCTCAGACCGATCATATTCAGCCGCCACAGGACGGATTTTTTCATCTGTAATCTGGCGGGCCAGATCACGGATCATGGTTTGTTCTTCTGTAAGCAAATAGTCTATCATTGCGCCTCCATTGATCAGCAGTTATGGGATCTTGAATAAAACCAATAATATCACAGTAACTAAAAAGCAACGAATTTAATTTAAGAAATTGGTTTCCAGCCGAGGGAAACCATTGAAATCCGTATCAAAGCGTCCGTCACCTTTATCTACATAAGACCTTCGATAGGGACTTCCGTGGGGACATCAGCTTCGTAATCGACACCATATAAACCAAAACCAAAAAGTTTTAAGAAATCAGTGTTGTAGCCTTTGACATCACCGATCTGCAAGATGTTTTCATTAGCTACAATCTCCCAAAGTTTGGCGACCTCACGCTGAATTTCTGGGCACATCTCACAATCATCGATGCGTACGCGGCCTTGCGGATCGGTGGGAATCTGATTTAAAGAAAGCCCACTAAATAGGCGTGAATCAAAAAGACGGTACATTTGATGGATGCAATCTTCATGCACGCCTTTGGCTTTCATCACCTTCATGAGCAATACAAAATACAGCGGCATATAAGGAATGGCCGAAGAGCTTTGCGTAACCAAGGCTTTATTAACTGACACCAATGCCCGGCCGCCGATTTTCTTCATGATACTCATCCAACCGATGGGCCGTGGCCTCTAAATCGTCCTTGGCCGCGCCTATGGTGCCGTTGCGATAAACCGCAGTTGTCACCTCAGGGCCGATGTAAGAATATGCAACGGTGAGTGCGCCGGGTGCAAGAAGATTTCCCTTCATCAAAGCTTCAATCCAAAGCTGCCAATCTTCACCGCCCATGACCTTGATGGTCTGGCGGATCTCTTCTTCATTGGCTGATTCGAGTGTGACCTCGGTCACCTTATTGTTTTCAAAATCAATACTTTTATTGGTGTAAGGCTTCCCCTTGGGCTTAAGAACTGACTTGTAAACTTCACCCGTTTTAGGATCTGTTCGTCGGGGAGAGGCCAAAGAATAGATGACACAGTCCACTTGGCCCAAATCTTTCTTGATAGCCTCACAAACCTGACGGCGCATTTCATCAGAGAACGCGTCCCCATTAAAACTTCTGGCGTAAAGGCCGGCCTTTCTGGCGGCTTCTTCAAAAGCCGCGGAATTATACCAGCCAGCAGTAGCCGTGCGTTCGGTGTCCGCAGATTTTTCAAAAAATACACCCATAGTCGCAGCCCTGCAGGCAAAAGCCGCGGTTATGCGCGAGGCTAACCCATATCCGGTTGAAGCGCCGATCACTAAAACTTTTTTAGGGCCATTGGTAATAGGGCCTTGCGATTGGACGTGTTCAATTTGCTGGGCGACGTGAGCAGCACAACCCACCGGATGCGCTGTTGTGCAGATAAAACCGCGTATTTTTGGCTTAATAATCATGGGGAGAAGAGTATCATATAGACGTTTTCTTTGCAACAATGACGATACCGGATGTAGTCAGCACAAAACGCTGGCGATCCAAGGCTGGATAAAAACCGATTTTAGTTCCTGCGGGGATATCCACATCTTTATCAATGATAGCTCCCTGAATCTGAGCCCCCTTGCCGATGGTAACACTATCCATAATCACAGAATTTTTAATCAGCACACCATCTTTAATGACCACATTGTTCGAAACAACCGAGTTTTCGATCTGACCGCTTTCCAAAACACAGCCTCCGGCAACCAAAGAATCGATAATGGTGCCCGGCGTCTTACCCGTCGTATAAACCCTCAGCGGCGGATAATGATGATGGTGGGTGCGCAAAGGCCATGACTTGTCATACAAATTAAATTTAGGCTTGGCCCCGCAGAGATCCATGTTCGCCTGATAATACGAATCACGGGTCCCGATGTCCCGCCAATAGGATGACGTTTCGTTTTCTTTGGCGAAATCATAGGCGAATACTTTCAATTTCTTAGCCACCATCTGCGGAATAATATTTTTGCCGAAATCATGGTCAGAATCGGTCTTGGCTGCATCGGAGACCAATTCTTTTTTAAGCGTATCGGCATTAAATAAATAAATCCCCATGGAACCAAAAATCTCCTCGGGGCTGGCGGGAATGGTTTTGGGCTTCTCGGGCTTTTCCTGAAAACCAATGACCATATTCTGCTTATTGACTTCCACCACCCCGAAATAAACAGAATCACTCTTAGGCATGGTGATACAAGCCACTGTCATGTCCGCGCCTTTACTCAGATGGTATTCCATCAATTTACGGTAATCCATTTTATAAACGTGGTCCCCCGCCAGGATCAATACCAATTTAGGGTCATAATCGCTGACCATGTTCAAATTTTGATAAATGGCATCCGCGGTACCGCGGTACCAATCGCTGGAAATGCGCTGCTGGGCCGGAACCACGTCGATGAATTCCCCCAATTGATTGGAGTAGATGTTCCATCCTTCCAAAATATGGCGTTGCAGGGAAAATGACTTGTACTGGGTCAAAAGAAAAATACGGCGAAGGCCGGAATTGACACAATTGGAAAGTGAAAAATCAACAATGCGGTAAATCCCTCCGAAAGGCACTGCGGGCTTGGCCCTATCGCGGGTCAAAGGGTCTAAGCGTTCCCCTTTGCCTCCGGCTAAAATAAAAGTCAAAACATCACGCATATTTATTCCGCTTTCCTCTCCAAAATTTCTTAGAAATTTTTGTGATGAAGTCTCTTTAACATTACGATCTCATTTTGGCATTTTTTTTGCCATTTATAATATCATGAATTTTTTGAACAGCAACTTTATCTTCTAATCCTAATTTTTTAGCTTGAATAAGCATGTCCTCGGCTTTTTTATCCTGCCCCATCTCGGCATACGTCCGGGCCATACCAAAATATGCTTGGACATCTTTGGGGATAGCACTAAGCACTCTATGGTACTGGTCGACCGCCTCATTATAATATTTTAAATTTTCGTAAGTTTGGGCCAAACCTACACGGGACTTTCTGTCCCCTAAATACATCGCCGCAAACCGATAATATTCAAACGCTTTTTTGTAATCCTTACGCTTATCATAAATCTTGCCGATCATATAAAAGGCCGGTCCGTAATCAGCTGACACGCGAAGAGCTTCTTTTGACTCTTTGAGCGCTGCTTCGTCAGCCCCCAGTGTTTCCAGAATATACGCCCTGCTGGTAAAAGGGAACGGGTCAATGCGTTTGGTGGCTAATTTAAAGAGGTCCATGGGATTAGGCTTCCATTTGTTTAGATCCACGGATAAGCGGTCAATGAAAGGCTTATTATAAGGCGTTTGTTTTAAGAAAATGACCCCGTCATAATCCAAATAAACAATTGACCAATTTTTAAAAGAATGGAACATTTTAAGCACATCCCGGGGGATTTCCTGGTGGGCGTTATTCAAAAAAGCCCCGTTGATATTGTCTTTGCGCTCGAAATCCGCGAAGACTTTGGCATTCCCTTGTACCCATACTTTCTGGTAAGTCTCAAAAAACTTAGCCCCATAAACCTCCGTACGGCCGTCAATAAAAACTTTAATATTGGGGTGCGCCCTGCCGACCAAATATGCGCCTGAATTAAAATCATTAAAGAAGTTGCCTTTGATTTTCTCCCGCAGGAGAAAATCCACGGCCTTGTAAGGAAAGACGCGCTTGGAAACTCCGAAAAATTCGCTCTTGCGGTAATAGGTATCAAAATCGAAATAACCGTCGGTGCACATTTGCAGGCCAAAGTTCAACATCCAAAGCATGAGCCCTAATTTAAAGATAATTACGGTAAGCTGTTTGAACTTAAAAGAAGAAAAACGTAAAGGGACCAGGTTCTCCCAAGAAATGGAAATGGCATTGACCATCAAGACCAGGTATGCTGCCGCCGCGAAATAAACCAAGTTACGAACGGCCACCAAGGAAAACCCCAAGAAAATTCCCCACACCAAAAGACTGCTGATATCGATCTTACGGCGGTTAAAGACAAAACTTACGCCCGAAATAAAAATCAGGATTTTATAATACAGGCAATTGTCGGTAAAAATGTTAGCCGCCGTAATAGGCCTTTGTAATTCCACAATATGATTGAAAAATATTTTACTGTCTCCCGCTAAATGGAAGAAAACAGTTACCGGATACCACGCCCCCTGGAATGTGAGGGGATTAACACAGCAGGCCAGGATGAGAAGCGGCAGCATTTTCTTAAGCGAGTTATATTCCTGGTCGTTAAGCCGGCCCACCGTATTCCATTCATAAGGCAAGGGCAAGCGGCGTTTGATGAACTCTGAAAGGATGGCGACACCTACCAGCATAGGGCCGAAAAAGAAAAAACCGTGCATATTGGACCATAATATCTGCAATCCCACCAACGCATAAACCGCCCAGCGTTTGTTGATATGCAACGCTAAAATATAAATATAGAGCACGAAAAACAAAATGCTAAAAATATCCGGGCGGATGGTGAAGCGGGTTTGATAGACCATCAGGACCATTAAAAGGGTGACCACGGTCAACCATTGACGCTCGCGGCTATAACCTAAAAACAGCAGCACCAAAAATGTCACTGCCACCACAAAGGATTGCATGGAGATAAGCCCATCGAAACCATAGGCCCTTTGAACCAGGTAAACCAAGACCTGAAATAACCATTCATGATTGACCCAGGGTTTGCCGGAAATGGTGCAGGAAAGAACATCGTAGTTAGGGACAAAACCGTGGTGGCAAATCCACCAGCCCATTCTCAAATGCAGCCATAGATCCAGGTCCTTGATTTCAAGGCTGGAGGAAAAGGTGATTAGGCCAAAAAACATGCCGATGGCCAGCCAACCTAGAGAGGTGCTAAGATTATTCCAAAACCGTTCGCTCATAAAGGTTCTTAGATATACAATTCCAGCTTTTACAAGCTTGTGTAAATCGCTGCTTTTAACAATTGTTGCGTATAGGGATGCGATGGGGATTGCAGGACGGTTTTGACAAGGCCCTGCTCAATAATTCTCCCCTGACACATAACAGCTATTCTATCACTAAAATTCCGCACCAACCGCAAATTATGGGAAATAAAAATATAGGTAAGATTAAAATCTTGTTTTAATTTCTTTAAAAGGTCCATAATCTGTTTTTGCACCAGGGTATCCAGCGCTGAAACAGCTTCATCCAAAACGAGGATCTTGGGAGAAGCCAAAAGGGCCCTGGCAATGGCGATGCGCTGACGCTCTCCGCCGCTAAATTCGTGAGGGAAACGCTGTAAAACCTGCGGCGGAAGCCCTACGGCCACGAGCATCTTCTCCATCTTTTCTTGCATCCGGGCTGATTGAAGACGCTCACGCCATAAAGCTTCTTTTAAAATTTCCCTCACGTTCCATAAAGGATCGAGAGAAAGATTAGGGTCCTGAAAAACCATCTGCAAACTATAAGCTTCAGCCCTAATGGACCCCGTATCAGGCGATATCAGTCCCATGATCATTTTCGCCAGTGTGGTCTTACCGCATCCGGACTCGCCTATAATGGCCAAATTATCCCCCTGCTCCAGGAGAATGCTGACATCATCGACAGCGCGCAGGTTGCCAAAGGACTTTACGACATTTTGAATTTGTAGGACGCTCATTGAAAAGCCATACCCCCTATTGCTTCGCTGACATTAGTAGTTCCCTCGTGTACTCATGCCGGGGTTGCCCTATGACTTGACCTACCGGCCCCTTTTCCACTACTTCTCCCTGACAAAGGATGATGACCTCGTCCGCCACACGCGAAATCATCCCCAAATCATGCGTGATAAGTAGGATGGACATGTTCTTCTTTTTTAGACGGCCAAGCAATTCCATAATCTTGACTTGCAACGTAACATCCAAGCTGCTGGTGGGTTCATCGGCAATAATTAAAGAAGGTCCGCAGACGATGGCCTGGGCCACCATAGCACGCTGGCGCATCCCTCCGCTTAATTGGTGCGGGAAGCTTTTATAAGCACGTTGGGCATCGGGTAATCCCACCTCAGTCAAGGCGTCCAAAACTTTTATATACCGTTCTCGTTTGGAAAATTTCGTGTGCGCCGCTAAAACTTCATCCAATTGCTGCCCGATGGTAAACAAAGGGTCAAAAGCGCTTAACGGTTCCTGAAAAACCATGCCTATGCGAGCGCCCCGGCATTGGCGCATCTCTTCAGGAGAAAGTTCCAATAGATCCCTGCCTTCAAAAATGATACTACCCTTGCGAATGTGTACTCCTGTGGATAATAAACGTAAAATAGACAATCCTATCGTAGTTTTCCCGCTACCCGACCCACCAGCAATGGCCAAAATTTTCCCTTGGGAAATATCAAAGGACACCTGGTCGACAAGCACCTTATCCACGACGTCGAAACAATTGGGCCTTTTGGCCACCATCTTGCCCTGAGGCACATCGAAGGACACTTGGTTAACAAGTATCTTGGTACCTACGGCAACGGTTAAATTTTTTATTGATACTAACGGGTTCATTGTCTTCAACTCCCCCTATCCCCCTCTTTAAAAAAAGAGGGGGGATTTACTTTTTCTCTTCATCCATCACTAAACATCGGCTCAAAGGCAATATCCCCTATTCTTTCACTTCTCGGAACATGGGATCAAAGGCGTCGCGCAGCGAGTCTCCGATAACATTAAAGCATATGACCGCAATAAAAATAAATAAACCCGGCAGCAATATCCAGGGAGCAAAAATGACCGGCACGATTTCCATGGCATCTGAAAGCAAATTACCCCAGCTGGGTATGGGATCCTGGATCCCCAAGCCCACCACACTTAATCCGGCTTCTGCCAAAATATACGAGGAAATCGTTAACATCAAGGTTGCCATCGAGAAGGAAATTGTCTGGGGCAAAATATGTTTGAAAATGATGCCGATATCCGAAACCCCCAAGGTTTTGGCGGCCAACACAAAATCCCGCTCGCGCAAAGAAAGGGCCATGCCGCGGATAATACGCGCTAAAGACGCCCATCCGATCAAGGCTAAAATGACCACAACACTTAAATAAACTTGCACGGAGTTGAAATTTTCCGGTACCGCCGCCCTTAACGCCAACATCAGATAAAACCCGGGGATCATCATAAACATTTCACAAAGCCGCATCAAAATGCTGTCCACCCAACCGCCATAATATCCGGCGATACCTCCAATCAAAAGGCCCAGGATAAACGAAATAAAAACTCCCAACAGGCCGATGGACAAAGAAATCCTGGCCCCATACCATATGCGGGAGAATAAATCGCGGCCCCGCGCATCCGCGCCCCATAAATATAAGCGGCCCGGGGCATCTACGGTAAAAAGCCGTCCGGATTTGAAAAAATGCAACGGATACCGTTGGGTGTAATCAATCACATAAATCCGTCGGTGTATAGCATTAAAGGTAAGGTCACGCTTATAGACAAAGGGAACGACCAACCGTCCATGGTCCAAAAATTCCACAACCGTCGGCGGGCAATAAGAAAAGTTACGGTCTTCGTCCTGATACGCATACGGGCATATAAAATCGGCGAAAATGGCCAACCCGTACAAAATCACCAGGCCCCAAAGGCAAAGCATCCCCACGCGATTTTGACGAAAAGACGCGAAAGCTGATTGGATGAGGCTATGCGAATTAATTTTTTCCATAACGGATACGAGGGTCAACCCAGACCAATAAAATATCAGCCAGAATATTGCCCACAATCAAAAGCACTCCTGCCAATAAGGTGCTGCTCATCACCAAATACACATCCTTGGCACGTACCGCCGTTAAAAGCAAGGAGCCCAAGCCGGGCCAACTACAAACGATTTCAATCAAGGCGGCCCCGCTTAATAAAGACGCAAATTCATACCCCAAAAGAGTGACCAGCGGATTAAACGCATTCCGCAGGGCATGCCGGTAAATCACTGTCCTTTCCGATAAACCTTTAGCGCGGGCCGCTAAAATATACTGTTGGCGCAAGACCCCCAGCATATTGCCACGCATGATCCTTTGCAAAGAAGCCATGGCTGATAAGGAAAGGACCGTGGCCGGGATCACCAAATGAAGTGCGGTATCCCCAATTTTCCCGACGATGGTCATATCATCAAATTGGGACTATGCATGCCTCCTAAGGGGAGCACTCCCCAACGGCTGGCTGCGTATAAAACCAACACCGCTAAAAAAAAACTCGGCGTGGAAAAAGCAGCGAAGGAAAATACGGAAAGAAGCCGGTCTGCCCATTGATTGCGCCTGAGGGCCGCCCATATCCCTAACGGGATAGCCACGCTCCAAGTCAAAAGCAAACTGGTAAAAGACAAAATAAAGGTATTGAACAAGCGGCTGGACAAGACATGGGTAACGGGGACATTGTAATAAAAAGAATACCCCCATTCTCCGTGCAGGATATTGATAATCCAATGAGTATATTGCACCAGAAGCGGATCATTTAGATGGTAAAGTTTTTCATAACGGTCTACGGTACTTTGCGAAATTTGGGGATTGAGGCGCAAGCTGTCAAAAAAATTCCCCGGGGTGGCGTGTATCAGCCAGAAGGTAAAAAAACTGACGGCTAGCAAAAGCAGGACGGTTGAGCAAAGGCGTTGAATGATGTGTTTAATCATAACTGGTTTCCCTCCCCCCTGAGAAGAGGGTCAGGGAGAGGGGACATCGACGACCATCGACTTTGTCCGCCCCCACCCAACCTCCTCCGTCAAGGGGGAGGGCAATTACACTATTTCTTAATATAAATCTCCTCAATATTATGAAACGCTCCGCCGTTGACGGTGGGTTTTAAATTTCCGAATTTATTACGCACGGCGTACATGTCCGTATTTAAAACCGTATAAATCACCGGCAATTCATCAGCAACGATGCGCTGGAACTCGTCATACAGGACTTTGCGTTTATTTTCATCCAGCTCTTGGGCCCCTTGGTCATAAATTTCATCCATGCGTTTTTCCCAAGAGGTAGCAGGTCTGTCCTGATGAGGGGCCCATAAATGCAGCCCGCCGGAGGAATGCCAGACGTTTTGGCCAAAATGCGGCTCTACCCCGCCGGTCAATCCTATCATCACCATATCCCAATCAAAGGAAGACATCAATTTATTCACCAGGGTATTGAATTCTACCGGCACTAAGTTGACCTTGAGCCCAAGCGCATCCAAATCCGAACGGATGATGGCTGCCATCTGCTGGCGCCCGGCGGTACCGGTATCAGCGGTATATAAATTAAATTCCACCGGATGCCCCTGGGGGTCCTCAAGCACCTTTACGCCATTGCGGTATTTAAACCCGGCCTGTTTTAAAATCATCCGCGCTTTTTCTAAATTATAATCATACACTGTCACGTCCGGATTATAAAAGAACCCGCTGCTGGGACTCATGGGGCCGTTTTGAGGCTGGCCGAAACCGTTGTTGAGGATCTCTATGATTTTCTTTTTATCAATCGCGTGGGCGATGGCCCGACGAAATTCCGGATTGGTAAACCAGGACAATTTAACAGGATCAACAAACGGCCGGTGGGTTTTGGGATTGTTCGCGGGGTTCTGGTTAAATGTCACAAAGTTGCTGTCATAACCGGCACCGGCCTCATAAATATGAAAATCCTTCTTTCTCTCCAAAGGTTTAAGCAAAGGATAGTCACTGCCGCTCACGGAGGTGGCATCAAGTTCACCGTCTATAAACTTTAATAACTGGGCCTGCGGATCCGGGATGATTAAATAAATAATCTTGTCCAAATAAGGCAAGGCCCTCCCTTGCGGAGATTTTTTCCAATAATGGGGGTTGCGTCTAAAGACCAGGCGTTCTCCGGGATGATATTCACTTAACATAAACGGGCCTGTACCTATGATCTGCGCAGGGGGCGTATCAATCCCCCAGGTAAAAGAAAATCTTTTCTCTTTCACTGCTTGCCATAGACAGTGTTTAGGGAAAATCGACTGGCTCATGGCCCTCAGGAAAGGGGCGAATTTGACCGGTAAGGTAAACCGCACCGTGTGCTCATCTATTTTTTTAACTTTCAGGGGTTTTCCCTCGATGGTCAAAACATCCTTTGAAGATGACGGGATATCCGGGTTATAAATCAGGTCATTAAAAGTAAAAACCACGTCATCCGCGTTAAAAGAAGTTCCGTCAAACCACTTAACGTCCTCCCTCAAATGAAAAATCCATTGAAGCCCGTCTTGGCTTACCTGCCATGATTTTGCTAATTGGGGAATGACTTTTAAAGTAAAAGGATCGGCGGTGGTCAACCCTTCAAACAGCAAGGACGTAAATGTCCCGCTGTTAGCATCGGTGGAGACAATATCATTGAACGTTTTAGGGTCGGAAGAAGTGGCCACCACAAGGCTGCCGCCAAAGCGGCTTGAGGAAGCCTGGGCCAGAAAAGGCCATGAGAAGACACACCAAAAAATAAAAACAAGAAAAAGTCTATTGCTTAGCATTAGTCACGGGGCTAACCGGAACGTCTTTACTTGGAGCTGCTGTTTCTGCCGGCGACATTGGCTTGGGAGTCCCGACCTTGACTTGAGCTTCACTCTCAGAGCCTTTATTTTCAGATGCTGCCGGCTTGGGGACCGTGGACAAAAGATTTTTATCGGCCATCAAAGACTGATTCCTTTTGGAGGAATGAAAAGCTAAAATCAACGAGGTGGACAGAAAGATCACCGCCAAAATCGTCGTCGTACGTACCATGAACGCGTTGGTCTGTGTCCCAAACATAGATTCTGCAGACTGGAAAGTCTCGGTCAAACCGCCACCGCGGCCTGCCTGCATTAATATGGCAACCACCAACAATACACAAGCAATAACGTGAATAACAAGGATAAAACCCATGAATTTATACTCCTTAATTTAGAGGAATAATGATTCCGTCAAATTTATTTTACGCAAGCTTTGACGATGGCCGCGAAAGAAGGAGCTTTCAGGCTCGCCCCTCCGACCAATGCACCATCGATATCCGCCTGGGCCATCAGCGAAGAGATATTTTCCGGCGTTACACTGCCGCCATACTGGATGCGCACGATGCCGGCAGTCTCCGCATTAAACATCTTTCCCAACAACTGACGGATAAAGACATGTACTTCCTGGGCTTGTTGGGGGGTGGCGGTTTTCCCCGTTCCTATGGCCCAGACAGGTTCATACGCCACAATCACTTTTTTCATCTCTTCCGCCGACAAACCGAGCAGAGAACCCTCACAATGATCCTTGACGACATCAAACGTTTTGTTAGCCTCGCGCTGGGCCAAATTTTCCCCCACACAAACGATTGGGGTAAGCCCGTGTCTCAAAACCGCGCGCAGGCGCTTGTTGACCGTTTCATTCGTCTCATGGAAATACTGACGGCGCTCGGAATGGCCGATGATCACGTAAGTCACTCCCAGATCTTTAAGCATGGGCGCAGAAACCTCCCCGGTAAAAGCACCGGAATCTTCCCAAAATACATTCTGGGCGCCCAAGGCAATATCATGATCGATCAGGGCATCTGACACATCCGTTAAGTCCACAAAAGGCGGACAAACCACCACATCTACACCCGTAACATCCACCAGTTCGCGCTTTAATTCATCAACCAACATGATGGACTCATGCGGAGTCTTATTTAATTTCCAATTGCCTGCGATGATCGATTTTCGCATTCAACTCCCCTATTCATAAAAAACTATTTTTTATCATTCAATGCCGCAATGCCCGGTAATTCCTTGCCTTCTAAAAATTCCAGCGATGCCCCGCCGCCCGTAGAAATATGCGTCATTTTATCTTCCAGGCCGAATTTGGCCACTGCCGCCGCGGAATCCCCGCCGCCGATAATCACCGTGACCCCTTTTAGGGAAGCAAGGTAATCGGCAATGGCACGGGTCCCTTTTGAATAAGCATCGCGCTCAAAAACCCCCAAAGGACCGTTCCACACCACGGTTTTTGCTTTGGAAAGGATGGCTTCATAACGCTTAATCGTTTTAGGGCCGATATCCAGGCTTTGCCAACCATCAGGGATCACGTCCGAAATTTTGCAATCATCACTGTCAAAACTTTGGGTGATGACGAAATCGGTCGTCAGGCAAAACTCCACCCCTGCCTTTTTGGCCTGTTCCATCAATTCCCGGGCCATATCCACCTTGTCAATTTCCAATTTGGAGTTGCCGACATTGATGCCCTGCGCTTTTAAAAAGGTGTAGGCCATCCCGCCTCCCACGATGATGCTGTTGGCCTTGGGAATCAAATTCTTGATCAGTTCGATCTTATCCGAAACCTTGGCCCCGCCTAAAATGATCACCAACGGGCGCTTGGGATTATTGATGGCATTACCCAAATATTGTAATTCCTTTTCTATTAAAAACCCTGCCACCGACGGTAAATATGCCGTTATCCCGGCCGTCGAGGCATGGGCGCGATGCGCGGTCCCAAAAGCATCATTAACATAAATATCCGCCAAAGAGGCTAATTCTTTGGCAAAGGCAGGGTCGTTCTTTTCTTCCTCTTTATGGAAACGCAAATTCTCCAGCAAGATCACGCGCTCGGCAGATTTGGCAACCGCCTCTTTAACCGAAGGCCCCACACAGTCGTTCAACAGCAGGACTTTTACCTTTAACAGTTCCTGCAAGCGCTTGGCTACGGGGGAAAGCGAAAAATCCTTCTCGAAGCCACCCCCCTTAGGACGGCCCAAATGGCTCATTAAAATAACTTTGGAAGCTCCATGGCTCAAGGCATATTGGATCGTCGGCAAGGCTGACGTGATACGACGCTCATCCGTAATATGAAAGGACGCATCCAAAGGAACGTTAAAATCCAGACGGATAATTACCTTTTTCCCCTGAATATCAACATCCCGTATAGTCATTTTCTGCATAAACTTTTCCCCCATTCATCCTCGTCTTATCAAAGCATTTGGCCCTGATTCTACACAGCTTTCGGCAATCCTGTCCTGATTAAACCATGCCGGCTGTCGCCCAAAAAAGGGACCCACTCCATGTGGATCCCCCCTATCGGACATTGCTCGACGCAACGTCCATGGCTCAAACAAATTGACGGGTTAAAATTAATTACGCCCTCAACCACAGATAAAGCACCGGAAATACATGTCGGGGAACAGGCCCTACAACCGGAACAGTTTTGGGTGTCAAATACTGGAAGCCATTTGTATTTTATGAAGGCCATATTCTTGTCCTTTTTTTATAAACATTCTCATTGGACGGCACACCAATTAAAATATCCCTTCCACCAACCCAAATTATTCCTATTTCTCATTATATTCTTTCTAACTTAATAATTTATTTATAAAAAAAAGTATTATAGCGAAGCATGCTGTTTTGTCAATTTGAGTCTTGTTCGGTATCAGCCAACCCGGACAGGATTACGTTCATACCAGGTAATGGTCTTTTTTAATCCTGTTTCAAAAGGGACTTTGGCCTCAAAACCAAATTCTTTGCGGGCCCGTGTCGTATCCAGGCAACGCCGGGGTTGACCGTCAGGCTTGGATTGGTTCCAAACAATACCCCCTTTAAATTTGGTCAACTTGACAATTAATTCCGCTAATTTCTTAATAGAAACCTCAAACCCCGCCCCCAAATTCACCGGCTCGGAGCTATTATATTTCTCAGCGGCCAGAATGATACCACGGGCCGCATCATCCACGTATAAAAACTCCCGGGTGGCGCGGCCGGTTCCCCATATGGTTATATGATCGTCCCCGCGCTTTTTGGCTTCCACGCATTTGCGGATAATGGCCGGGATCACATGCGAACTCTCCCAGGAAAAATTATCCCCCGGCCCGTAAAGATTGACCGGCAGCAAATAAATGGAATTGAATCCATACTGCTGACGATAGGCCTGCGATTGGACCAAAATCATTTTCTTGGCTAAACCGTAAGGGGCATTGGTTTCTTCAGGGTAACCGTCCCATAGATTGTCTTCCCTAAAAGGCACCGGACAAAATTTGGGATAAGCACAAATGGTGCCGATGGCAACGAATTTAGGGATACCCATCCGGCGTGCCAGCTCCATCAATTCAACGCCCATCATCAAATTATCATAAAAAAATTTACCCGGATTTTCACTGTTGGCACCGATACCTCCGACGACCGCGGCCAGATGGATGACCATATCCGGACGGGTCCGGGTGTAGAGCTTGCGGATGGCTGAAGCTTTACGCAAATCAAACTGCGCCGAGCGGGGCACACAAATATGCTTGCAGCCTTTTTGTTGCAATTGCTGGGTGACCACCCTGCCTAAAAAACCTCCGCCACCGGTTACCACCACACGTTTGTCTTTCCAGAAACTCACGATCCCCTCCCTAGATTTAAATCACCATTTATTTACCCTTTAACCCATACACGGTCCGACGCACCACCTGCATATCACTGTCGACCATCATACGTACTAACTGTTTAAAATTGACCTTAGGCTTCCATTTAAGGACACGACGGGCCTTAGAACTGTCCCCTAAAAGCAAATCCACTTCCGTAGGACGAAAATACCGTTTATCAATAGCCACGTATTTTTTCCAATCGAGCTTGGCATAATCAAAAGCTTCCTGCAAGAATTCACGCACGGAATGGGTTTCGCCGGTAGCTATCACATAATCGTCAGGTTTAGGCTGCTGCAATATCAGCCACATCGCTTCGACATAATCTCCCGCAAAGCCCCAGTCGCGTTTGGCATCAAGATTCCCTAAATACAGTTTATGTTGAAGACCCAGTTTAATGCGTGCCAGCGCCATGGTGATCTTGCGGGTCACAAAGGTCTCTCCCCTGCGGGGTGATTCATGGTTAAATAAAATCCCGTTGCAGGCAAACATATGATAGGCTTCACGGTAATTGACCGTCATCCAAAAGGCGTAGACCTTTGCGGCGCCATAAGGGCTGCGCGGATAAAAAGGTGTTTGCTCGTTTTGGGGGACCTCGCTGACCTTCCCGTACATCTCCGACGAAGATGCCTGGTAGAACTTGGTTTTAACCCCTGTGTCCCTGATGGCTTCCAAAAGACGGGTCGTCCCGAGACCCGTGACTTCCGCGGTATATTCCGGCACCTCAAAACTGACCTTCACATGGCTCTGCGCTCCCAAATGATAAATTTCATCCGGAACAATCTTTTTAATCAGCAAATTCAATGAACTGGCGTCGTTCAAATCTCCGTAAGCCAAATTCAACTTGCGCTTTCTTTCATGGGGGTCTTGGTAGAGATGATCGATGCGTTGGGTATTAAAACTGCTTGAACGACGGATAATCCCATAAACCGTATAACCTTTTTTAATCAAAAACTCGGCTAAATAAGAACCGTCTTGACCGGTAATTCCCGTGATCAGTGCTTTTTTCATGGTATTTCAACTCCCCCTAACCCCGTGTTTAATCTATTGCAAATACGATAACCTGCATGCCGCGAGACGAGCGGCAGGCCTCTTTGAATTAAAGACGGGGGATTGTAATTTTTCCCTCTTCTTTATAAAGAAGGAGTAACTTAATACGCTCCTTTGCCTCTAATAACGACCGGAAAAGTTTGGATTAATATGTGCCAATCCAAACAGAAAGACCAATTCTTGATGTACCAAATATCCCAGCGCAGTAATTTATCAAAAGACACATCACTGCGCCCCCGGACCTGCCAGAGGCCCGTAATCCCCGGACGGATGCCCAGACGTCTTAACTGGCGCAAATCTTCCTTTTCCAACTGGGTAATAGGAAACGGCCTCGGCCCCACCAAACTCATATCCCCCGTCATCACATTCAATATTTGCGGCAATTCATCAAGACTATAACGGCGTAATAAAGCCCCCATCCCGGTGATTCGGGGGTCTTTCTTGATCTTGAAAATGGGCCCGTCCACTTCATTCTTATCTTTAAGACGGGCTAACAGATCGTCGGCATTAATGACCATGCTCCGGAATTTATACATGTCAAACATACGGCCATAACGGCCATAACGGCGGGATCGATAAAAAACAGGGCCGGGACTATCGAGTTTGATAAGCACACCCAACACAATGAAAACCGGCAGTAAGACAATCACCAACAGGAATGATAAAACAAAATCAAACACCCTCTTGAGCCTTTGACGATAATTGACATCGATATCAGAATATTCCAGGATAGGAATGATCCCGATATTGAATTTAATAAAATCGTGGGACATAAATTCATAACCCTGCGGCACCACCCTGACCGCCAAATTTTCTTCCCTCGCTATTTCCAGTAATTTAATAAAAGACTGATGATCTGGGTAGACCGTGATAAAAATTTTATGGATAAATTCCCGATGAATGATCTCTTGAAGGTTCTCCAGCTTGCCCAAAACCGGCCACTGATCGCAGTTGCCGACTTTATAATCATCCAAAAAACCTTTGATCTTCAATCCTAAGGCCGGCTGCCTGTTAATTTCTCCGGCGACCAACATGCCGATTTTCCCGGCACCGATAATCAGCGTATTAAAATTATTGTACCCATGGGAAACCAAATAATTGACCACTCCCCTCTTAAGTACCCGCCAAACGGAACAAAATGCCGTAATCACGACAGCGTTGAGTATCATAACGCTGCGGGGGAAATCCTGGATCCTCAATAAAAAAGCTATAACAACGATGAGCAAGGTCGAAATACAAATGGATTTGACGACTTCCCAAATTTCCAGACTTTCCAATTGTTCACGACGGGTTTGATAAAGGTTATGGGTATAATGGAAAAATAAAATCAGAAGTGTCCAAAATAAAAACAGCAGTCTAAAAGGGTCGTCCGCGGAAAAAAGAGTTTGGAATGAAACTTTAAAAGCGATCGTTTGGGGCCTGAGGAGTAACACCAGATAAAATGCCAAAAAGATACAGACCACGTCAATGGCTGCGTATATGCTGATAATAAAAATGGATCTTAATCGTGGTCCCATAAGCTACCTGGATTTTTTAAAGGAATCTTTGATCAAATAAATTAAAAACAGGCTGTTGCCGATCAAGTACCGTTTCCATAACCGCCCGGGTTCACAGCAAAGGCGAAACAACCATTCCAAGCCGCAGGCCTGCATCCACCTGGGGGCTTGGGGCTTGGCTCCCGAACAAAAATCAAAAGCAGCGCCGGCCCCGACGATGACAGGGGCATTCAACAAAGGTCTATTCAAATGCATCCAAAAATCCTGCTTAGGCGATCCTAACCCTACCCAGACAATGTCGGCAGAAGAACTGTTGATGTGATCTATGACCTCTTTGTCTTCCTGCCAAACCCGGGGCCTAAACGGCGGAGCATAACTGCCAACTATCAAAATCTGCGGATAGGATTCAACCAGCTTTTGCTGTAATTTCCGCAAAATATCCTCGGTCCCCCCATAAAAAAAATGCCGTAACCCCAAATCCTGCCCATGATTACAAACCGACAACATTAAATCCGGGCCATAGGTCCGCAGAACATCCTTGCCCCCGTGGGCCCGCGCCAGCCAGACAACCGGCATGCCGTCCGGCGTGACCATGCCCGCCGCATTAACCACCGCCAAATATTGGGAATCACGCTGTGCATCCACCAGGGTTGAAACCGGAGCCACGCAAACATAGGTAAGCTGCTTTTGCCTAACCCACTCGCAAATCTGTTGAACAGCTGAAACAAGATTGACCCGGCTGACATTAACGCCCAATATGGGAATGGTTTTAAGCATGATTTAAAAAGATATTATATATCAGAAAGATAATATGTGGAGAAAAATCACTGGGGTATCACATAAAGCGAATTACCCTGACGTAATGATTTCACCCGGTCATAGCGGTGGGTATTAATCAAAGAAACCACTTCCAGCCCCAATGCAATTTATTACATGCTGATGGTTAAAATTTCAGCTTTATTCCACCGAACACCGTCCTGCCCGAGGCAGGATAATACACCTTATCAGTATCAACCGTGCTCATGACGGTGTAGTCGTTATAATACTCGTTGAAGAGATTGTCCACCCCCATGAATAAATCCACCATTTTCAGTCTATAGGATAACTTAAGACTTGTCGTCCAATACTGCTTATCCCTTGCAGTTTCATTTGTAACGTCATCTATCGCATACTCCTGTCCTGTGAATTTCTCATTAGCGGTAAATGTGAAATGCTTCAAGAAACCCACATCAAACCCAGCAGTTGCCTGAGTGTTAGGCACCCCTGGTATTGTACTGTGATTATATGGTCCACCGATAAAGATAGGATCCTGGTAAGTGAAGCTAGTGTTAAACGTCAGTTTATCCAACCGAGCTTGCAATATCTTAAGCAAGTCCGTCTCTTGACCAAACTCGATGCCTATCCTCCGGGTATGGCCGTAGTTGTTATTACTTCCAAAGTACACGTTATACGGGTCATAAAAAATCTCGTTCTTATTATCAATCCAATACGGGGTTACAGTCACAGAGGTGATATCATTCAAATTGTGCTTGATACCCACCTCATACTGAATACCCGTCTGCTGTTTCAGGTTTGTATTCAATCCGGTGTATGTGCTATACCATTCATCCGTAGCTAAGAACCTGAACGTTTGTTGCACACTGGCGTGAACATTCGACCCCGGTGCGTATTCATACTTCACACTGGCACCACCAACAGGGGCATTAGCATCTTTTATCGTGTAAGCATCATTGCCTATATCATTGAAAGTGTACTGAGCACATTGATACCGATACCCGGCCTCCAAACTCAACTTGTCAGTAACCCAAAAAGTGTTGTTATCATAGACCCCCAACTCCTTCATCGTAACTATGAGATTATCGAAGTCTTCAGATAAGCCTGAACCGCCACCTAATATTTTGTTCTGACTATTGTAGTAATCCACACCGGCCACAATCTGAAAATCATGACCAAGTATGACACCCTTATAGACATCCTTGCCCAATACACTTAAGGTGGTTATGTCATACTTCACCGAGGTTGCGCCGTAGGGATCCTCATCAAAGTATGCATAAGTGTCCTTATCTCTATAAGAGGCATCCACGGACAGGTCCCCCACAACTGTCTTATTGTCAATTCCAAGTGAAAACATCTTGTCTTGAGTAGACGCGTAATCGTAATTCTGAGGGAAACTTGAACTTCTTCTGCCTATCGTAGCAAGATCCTCCGGAGTCAAATCTCCCGGTAAACCATATTCATCCTGGTGCCACACAATATCAGAGTTCACCGTCAAAACATCGGTAACAGAATAACTAAACTTGCCGTCATAATCCTTGGCCAACATGTTACTGTTAGTCCTGTAACCATTCGAATCAGCGTACTTCTGATTCATCTGATAAGACAGCCCTTTCTCTGAACCCCCTACAGTCACATCCTCTGAGGATACACCATAGCTTCCACCATCATACTCAACAGAGCCAGATGCAATTCCACAACCCTTCTTGGTAATAATATTAACAACCCCGCCTACCGCATTATCACCATATAAGACTGAGCCGGCACCTCTAATAATCTCAATCCTCTCTATCTCCTCAATCGGGATCTGAGTTAGATCTGGACCCGATATATCTATGGGATTAACCCTATGCCCATCTACAAGAACTAATATATTACTGACTGAGGTATCGGCAAAACCTCTGATATCAACCTTATCTGTCTTGACCTCTCCGTTATTATAAACATGAACTCCGACACTACCATCCAACAACTCACCCACATTTTGAGCGCCGGAATCCTGAATCTCCTGCTGAGAAATAACTGTTACTTCTGATGGAGCCCTTGCTTCTTGCACCAAAGTTCTGTCAGGTGTGGCTACTATAGGTTCAAGAGTTGTAATATACTGATCATTCCCATACGCCCATCCTGTTGTTGCCACCATAAATAAAACTACCAATAACTTGTTTGGCATTTCTGTTCTGCCTCTTTGTTCTTAAATGGAAAACCCTCAACCGTAATCAAACGATTGAGGGTGTTCCCGCAACATTTCTCAATTTATACGCTTCTTGACTTGTTCTCACGCAAGCATTCAGCTTTTAGATACCGTTAGGTCTTCGGACTTCCCCTTAAAGGGGATACCGCAGCGGGACTGTTCTCGATTCACACGAGATTTCCCTAAACGGATATGTTTTTTGTACTCTCCTGCCGAGTACTACCGTTGGTCGCAGATACCAACTCTTTTATAACAATCGCGCCCAAACCGTGCCTTGGCTGCGTTTTAATATCCATTCGTAAACAGCGTAAAAAACAAGACTATACGCCATGGTCGAAACCAATGTGCTTCTAAAAAAAGGAATTGCTAAAATATAACATTGCCGCAGGCCATCCATCGTATGCGGATATAAAGTCAGCCAAGCGCCAAAATTGGTCACAATGAAAAAAATCACGGCCGAGGCCATGCTGCCGCCTAACACAGTCACAAAACTTTTTCTCTCTTTGAGCCAAAGCCCAAAAATACTGATCAACACTATACTTCCCCATGTAAAGAACATCATATTATGAAAACCGATAATGAAATCACTAATGACCATCAACGCCAGAGGCACAAGCACGGCCCGGCGGCCTTTAAGATACAAACCGCCTAATAAGGCCATACTTAATACCGGCGTAAAATTAAATGTATGCACTATAACGCGAGAAAGGATGCCAAAACTAATAATGATTAAAACTAGCATAGATTTTATTATAAATGGATCTTACATATCGTCAAACACTATTCCCTGCCTCCATCTGTCGAAAAGCATTGATCATGGCCTCGCCGTATATTTCTAAAGTGTACGCCTCCTCAAATCTACGGCGGTTGGTTTGACCCATCTTTTCGCGCAAATGACGGTCGTCTGCCAAAAGAAGTATCTTGTCAGCCAAGGCCTTTGCATCCCCTTTCTCGATGAGCAAGGCGTTGGTGCCGTCCTCTACAATTTCAGGGATTGTGCCTTCACGGGACGCTACAATAGGCAAACCCTCGGCCATCGCATGCAAAAGCACAAGTCCAAAAACGTCCCTGAGTGTCGGAAAAATGAAAATATCCGCCTGCCTAAACATCTTTGTCCGTTGGTCCACATCCTCCACATACCCCATAGAACGGACCTGCTCGGGATATTTTTTTTGCAATTCTTCCAGACGGCTTTTGACTTCTTGATCTTCAAGCGGCCCGCCAAAAGTCACCATGATATCCGCGCGTTCTTTAAGGATGAAAGACATCGCCTCAAAAGCCGTGTACACGCCTTTTAACCGGCTCATATATGAAAAATACAAAACGTTGATCCGTCCGGGAATCTTAGGAGAATCGATTACGATCTCTTTCGAGTCTTCTACAGTGCCGGGAACCACTAAAAGTTTTGCCGGGTCTGCTAATCCCGCATAATCTTGACGCACCTTCTCACCCATGATGATACTGCCGGCCATATTTTTAAGCATCCAACGCAAGAAAGTCTTCTTAAGCCCTTTCAGGGAATCGTCAAGCTCTCTCACATACTGGCCATGATCATGAATCACAAGCTTACAACCCAAAATAATGCCCGTCGAACAGAATAAAAAATCTTTCCAATAAGGCATCCGGTAAAAACTGCTGTTATAAAGAAAATATTTGGGCCGCCAGAAAACCAGGGTCACAACAAAAATAAAGTAATATTTGACCGTCTTAAAAATTTTTTCAATCGTCACTTTTTGGTGCGTACCGTAGGTCCAAAACTTCATGTTCAAAAATTTAGTTTCAAATGCGCTGGGAAACGAGGATGCCATTAGCATCTTATAAAGGACACTGTGGCCGAAATGAGGAGGCGGCAAAATCCCACAAATCAAAATTTTAATTTTTTTACTTTTTGAGCCCATCACGATAAGCCAGAGTAATACCGAACAACGACCAAAATACAATGGCATTGTAAGGAAACTCTAAAATGACAAAAAAATTGGACAACACTATCCAATAAACCAAAGCTCCGACTAACAAAGCCCCTACGATGGAATTCAAATTGAAAAAATCCCTGACCAGCCTGTATGCCATAATAAACAGAACACCTATCAAAAATACACCCAAGATACCGGCACGATAAATGATATGAAAAAAAGAATTATGCGGGGTGATCCATCCGTCACGTTCCCACTCCGGTTGTGCCCAACCCAACACTTCCAGAGACCTTGATCGTTGAGGATGGCCAAAACTAAAACCACCCCATGCTTTCTGTTGCAGAAGCTCACGGGCCATGTCTCGCCAAACAAAAAACCTAAAAATAATATCAGTCTCCTCCAACTCAAACGGACGTCCTTCTATAATCCGACTATGCGCAATATCTCCTGAAAAAGATGAGGTAAATTCTTTAGGATTATAAAGGTGGACTGAAAGCTTTTTAGGAACAAAGCCTGCTTCTTTATCCCGATACTGTTGATCGAACGCTTTATACCTATCGATCATTGTTTTGATAGAAGTTACCGAAGAAACAGCGTTGCGATCTGCAAAAATCTCATATCCTGAAATATATAAAAGAAGAACCGCAAGTAAAATACTTAGCCGCACAAAATCATGACGCTTGGCTAATAAAGCCCCAAAATAAGATGCCAAAAAAAGAAACGAAAAAAATACGCCCGTAAAATGAGCACGCGGACCTTTATAAAAATATTCCTTCCCTAATAAAAAAATAAACGCTAGAAATATCCATCCAAGCCAGCGTAATTTGTCGGACTTTGTATTCCAAACTGCAATGACGAATAATATAACATACGTCCACCAGTACCAAACGACCATGAGCTTAAAGAACAACTCGCCTGCGGCTAAAAATGCCAGCGCTAGCAACACTTTCCCCGGGATCCTGGCCTTTTGATAGAAACAATAAGTAAAAACAGCGAAGACCGGATAATAAAAAAGCGCCGCGTTACGAAATGACAGCGGCCCGTCATAATAATAATTAATCAATACTTTTAGGGCCACCCAACCAAAATAAAGTCCCAGTAAAAGCATTGTCCGTCGGTTAAACACCGGAGACTCCTTACAAGCCCCTGCCAACAACAAGACACATATAAACATAACGATCTCACCAACGAAGATGGGAAACGGCAGGAAGCTTAATGACAAATGCATCTGGGAAAAACAAATAAAAAATATAGATGCCAGGAAACAATAGCAAAAAATCAGCCCAAGGCCGATACGGCTTAAATTCATTAAAGAGTCTCCTTCCCTTACCTCAACTCGAAAAATCCAATCAAATTCCCTAAAGCTCGCAAAAAATAATAACCGCTAAATGACATAACACCAAGGGCTATGTTTTCCAATAACTGCCCAATCCCTGCCCATAAACAAAGGACCTTCGAAAGTTCTTTGTTCTTTTTAACGAAGTAGTACCGGTTTTTAATTTGCGAACGGCCAAACCATAAATTCCGGCGTCGCACGACCGTACCTGTCAGGTGATCAACCTTCGCATCAGCTACGACCACCAGATTGAATTTTTTCCCGACACGATAACTAAAATCAAGATCCTCACACAAGCCCGTACTCTCAAACCAGTCATCAAAAAGAAACTCATCAAAAACCTTACGTCTCCAGACCGTCGCCCCCCCAAAAAGCCACTGAACTTCCTTTGTCTTTTGGGCCGGACACATAAGCGTATTATAACCGGAGGGCAAAACAACTCCCCGATCAAAAGACCCTGTATAAAAAATCTTCTTGAAGAAGACTCCGGGTGTCGGTTTTTTCTCGTTCATGATATTAAACACAGATCCACCGACATCTTCAGGGGCATTTTTCCAAAATGCTGCCATAGCGCTGAATGCGCCCTTGTAAATTACAATATCATCATCTAAGAAACAGATTTGTTCTACATCCGGACTAACAAGTGCCAGGCCCTGATTACGCTGCGCGGGAAGGCAGGCGCGATAAGCTTTAACCCATTTGATTTTCAAGGGACTAAATGTTCCAACGTCAGCAATGAGGGAAGATTCTGGCGTTGTGCTCGCATCAATGATGATGATCTCCTGCGGATGAAGATCCTGATCTTTAATGCTGGTGAGTAACCGATCCAGTTCAAAATTTCTGTCCTTCGTGGCAATGATAACAGCGAGCTTGAACATATTAATTCTTATGGATCCCTTCACGGGTCCATGGGAAAATACGATAGATGGTCTCCTGCAATACATTCGGCGGGGAATAACGCAAATTCAATGAATAACCGCAAGAACAGCCCGGGCAGTCTTTTTTAAACATCTTTTGGGTATTGCGGCGAAAGACTTCTGAATTTAGAATTTCTTTCAACGGTTTCTGGCGCAAATCACCTAGTACGCGCCAAGCCCAACAGCCTCCGTAAATTTGGCCTTTAGCTCCAACACAAACACGTATTTGCGAAACATAACAAGGTAAATTTTTCTGCAAAGGATCATGAAAATAATCCGCAAAATATTTTATTTCTGAATAACTATGGTAGGTAGCATCAGCGTGGGAAGAACGGTTATCAACCATCACTCTTTGAAATTTCTTAAGACGATCTGTATCGCTTTCGTCAATCCCATATTTTTCTTTCAATCCGTCAATCTTAAAAAAGTACGGATTGACGTCAAAAAGATTAACTACCACCGGGATCTTCAAACGTTTCCCAACCGCTAGCACATCTTGATAAGCATCAAGAGTTTCTTTCATCAATAAAAAACAAATAAAAGCGGCGATTTTGCCCTTCTTACGTTCTTCAGAAAGAAGTTCGCAAGCCTTAAGTAAACGGTCATACCCTCCCTTAACTCCCCGGATCTCGTCAAATTTCTCTCCCGTGGCATCCATAGATAAACTAATGGTCGTGACCCCGCTTGAAATGAGTTCGGCAACTCTTTGCTCATTCATCATAAATCCATTTGAAGTCATCCCCACCAGAATCCCAAGGCTGCGGGCATGACGGACGATATCAAATATGTCCTTACGCATCAAGGGCTCACCGCCGGTCAAATTAATTTCCTTAATACCTGCTTCTTTTAATTGAGTTAAAGCATTTTTCCATTCTTCCGTAGTAAACTCCTCTGTATGATGCGAGTGCCATTCGTTGCACATCACGCATTTAAGACAACAGTTGTCCGTCACCGTCAGGGTCGCCAAGTAAGGGGTTACCCGTACATGTTCAAGCGCACCAGGGACATAACGCATTAACATAAATTTTCCGAAGGCAGCGGCCTTAGCGGAAAAAGATTTAATTTTAAAAGGATTATAATTCATTCAATTCCTTTAAAGTACCCTATGTCATTCCCGCGAAAGCGGGAATCTATTATAATGCTATTTTCTTTATAAACCGAGCGGGGTTGCCCGCCCATACGGTTCCTTCGGGTATATTACAAGTCACCACACTGCCAGCTCCGATGACAGCCGCACGTCCAATGTGTACCCCTTTAAGAATAATACTGTTTCCCCCAATCCACACATCATCTTCAATGATCACCGGCGAAACAGAAACTTGGGGACTATTATTAGCTCGACGGGCTTGCCAATCTAAAGGGTGAAAATCAGTATCATAAATAGCCGTATTAACACCGATATTCACATAACTGCCGATACGCACCGATTTAGCCGCAAAAACCACAGCCCCCGATAATCCCGTGTGGTCACCAATGGTAATCTCACTGCCGGAAGACATCGCGACCAACGTGACTTTACGCAAAATACCTGCCCGATTCACCCGTGGATTGCTATTTAAGACCACATGGTGACCCAAGGTAATACGGGCAGATCTGTGACGATAAATTATAGGGCATCCGTAAGGTCTTAAATCTTCTCCAAATTTAACACCACATGTTAGACAATATATTCGCCCCAATACCCATTTGCAACCATATTTTAGAGCATGCATATTCATAAAAGAAGATTATTTAATGAATGTCTTCCACAGGGCCATATTGTCCTTGAGGGGTGGAGACAACTGAAGTGAATCCATTTAGTTTTTCCGTTGATTACGTGTCTTAAAAATCCTTAACGCCTGATCCAGGTCTTCCCGCGTATCTATATCGACAGAAGTTTCCGGATCCAAAAGAAACAACATAGTTCGCGAAGTATGAAAGCTCTTTGATCGAATCACCTTCACAGGAGCTAAATAAAAAGCTCCGTTGGGTAAATAATAATCCGGCATATCCTGACGTCTTGGTTTTTTTGCCACACTGTTAAGACAAAAATGAAAATACCCCTTTTGATCCCCGTTCATAAGCCAACCGTATTTGGATAGTACGCGCACGCCAGAAACCAGTGTATCAGAATCTGTCCGACGATTCTTAAAGTAGTATTCAATAGCTCGATCAATAAGCTTGGAATCCCTTAAAGGAGAAGTCGGCTGAAGGCACAACAAATAATCATAGGAAAGCTTCTCATTTTCTTTGATCCATTTCAAGGCATGCCGAATGGCATCGTAAATCGAGGATTTATCCTGTGCAATCGATTTCGGGCGTAAAAAAGGCACCTCTGCTCCGGAAACTTTAGAAATTCGGGCTATCTTATCCCCATCTGTTGAAACAATGGTGCGATCGATATACTTAGATTTCAGGGATGCCTGAATGGTCCAATGAATCAAGGGTTTGCCGGCAAAATTAACGATATTTTTATTCTTTAGCCCCTTGGAACCTGCTCTGGCGCCAATAAAAGATAAAATGGTCTTTGATTTAAACATGTCTAAATTTTATCTACCATGGTTCTGATTGTCCATCTTATTATTCTGCATTGCTCTTCATTTACCTTCGAGGTCCATATTGGACCTTATCTTTCCCCCAACGACCGGCATAATTTTCAGCGGTCCTTTCCATGATATCCACCGGCCTATCCCCGCGACGCAGCCCTTCTAAAAGTTCTTTAAGATACCAACTGATACGCTCAGCGGCACGACCGTCGTGAAAGGGATCAATCTCGTGTATCATACCTGACCAATCGCCAAACCGCGGCCTATTCCCCGGATCTTGAAAATATTCCCGGCAAGCCTGCCAGGCGCTTTCCCAATCTCGAAAGACAACTTCAGGCCCAAGTTTATAAAGCGGACTCAGGGGCCAGCCTTCATAATCCAAAAGAATCGTCTTAGTCCCGGCCAACGCAGATTCCAAACCGGCAGTACCAGAGCTTAACGTATCATGAATGGATACATCGGCAGCCAAGGCCGCGGCAGCCGGCGGAAAAATCCCCTGAAAAACTCCCCCTTCAAATATAAAACACCTACCGGTATTTTCTGCCTGCATTAAAAGCTTGCTTACCTCACCCAGTCGTCGGCGCAAGGTAATTGGTTCTTTAGGTTTTAAAACAAGTCCTAATTGAGGCTCAGCTAATAATTTCTCTAACAAAAAACGGTAATTTTTCTGCGCCACCTGATGCCCGACAAACCATCTCCCATCATCTTTAGTTTCTTCATCAAAATAAGCAATAATGTGTTTGGCCCCTTGGGTCTTCAACTGATGACGGATCTCGATCGCTTTAGGACGTACCAGTTCAAAACGGTAATCACCTGTATAACCGGTGGCGACATGATAACGAAAGAGTGAGCCATCATCACGCCTTATCGTAAAATTCTGGGGTGAAAAACCAAAAATAATATCCGCTCCAGAATTAACTTGCGGAGACGGATTAGGCTCATATGAACGTTGATAAATGGTGGATACCCCCCCGACATCCATAATTGCGTCCGCCAACGCCATCTGTCTGGGTTCACAAATAGCCCAACACGAGTAAAGCTTAATATTATACTGTTGAAAAAACTGCCGCCAATAACTGCGTAAATTATGGTATTGAATCAAATCAGCTTTCAATGTCTTAATCTCTTCATTCATTCTCTCTAAGGGAAGATAGTCCAGAGACTCCTTTGAAGCCTGCGCATGAGGACGAAACACCTCTATCAAAGACGGTTCAACAGCGCATGACTGCGGAGTCAAGGCCACGGCGGCAAGGCCATGAGAACTAAGAAGTTTATATTTTCTGGCATCAATAGGATCTAAGGCTGAGTTAAAAATGAGCAAAATATCCCGTAGACTGACACCTTTCCCATCGGCAAAAAATACATCACTATGGCACTGGGGATAGTCCAAATTCAATTGCCCATAATTTTCAGTTAATATCCGCACGGCATCAATCGAAAAATAAGGCCTGCTTTTAGCCAGCCCGCATTTTGCTTTTAAACCAAAAATCTTATGGCGTACAAGAGTCTTCAATAAACGCCAATTCAATTTTTTTACCTTGGCCTTATACCCTGCCCACCTCCAACGCAACAACTGTACCGTTCCTAAAGAATGTAAAAGCCCTCCGTAGGATTGGGCGTATTGCTTTAGCTCCTTCATCCACGGCCTCTGATTGATATACAAAGAAAATGAAGGAGAAACATTATTAGATTGCCGTTCATACCAACGTGCTATTTGGGTCATCATTGTCACATGCCATATCTGCTTGTACTTTTCGGGGCCATTAAAATCATAAAAAGTAATTGGAGTTTTTGCCAAATATGCACTGGCATAACTGGTAGGATCAAGTCCTCGGGTGAAGGTTTGGAAATCAGCATTCTTAAGTATCAATGTTTGAATTTCGCTTGGATCCAGATAAATGACACGAATAAAAATGGCCAATCCCTGTTCATCACGCATGTCAATAATCTGAAAACAAGGGCGTTCAACATGGATGCCTTTCCATCGCCCCCAAGCATAGGCCAGCCATAAAGCTATTGTCGTACTATCAAAAATATAACAGCGTGGTTTGTGTTGGGAACTTCCCTTGGCCAAACATCGCAAAGCAGGGGCAATGATCCTTAACCAATTCCCAATAGTCAAATATTCGACATAAATTGCTTCTGGGTGCATGCCTTTGAAAGCTCCTTTAAAATCGTTTACTTAAGGGGGGATTACAAAAATTTTAAACGGGCTCTAAAGATGTTTCGTGCCAAACCGCGTGACGCAATTTCCATTGGCCGTTGACTTTCTCCCACAGGTGGGGGGAACGGAAATTGTCACAAAGTTCCATAAACCTTTCCGGCTTCATCTCCAAATAATTCATAACCTCATAAAAATATCTGTCCGGGAATTCTCCGTCGAATTTCTTGACCAGCGTAACGCCTTCTTCTCTGGTAATATGCTTGTTGCGTATTTCCTGTGATGCATCGTACGTTGCCCTGCCAAGCCCAAACTTTATGAAGGTCGTATAATAATGCAAATCATCGATTTTATCATCGATACTATTATATTTACTGTACGTCCCTTGGGTCCGAAAAGGACGGGCCTGAAAACCGGTATTTTCAGCAGCATAATAATATGCTTCTTCAGGAATCCATTTAAGGTAATACCCCAGATAGCGCACTTCAACCGCAGCTTTCTCCAATTCATCTGCTTCTGCCGGCAAAAAAGCCATTAGATCAGTCCTATCAACACCATACTTTTCTTGCAACTCCCTAAGGGAAACGCCCCCGAGATATATTTCGTCCCAATTTTTAAACACATAATATGCTTTGTCACGCAAAGACCGGGCGTTATCTCCAAAAGGATTACCGTATTCTGCTTCGTTTTCTCCATAGAAAACAAGGGGGATCCCGAATTTTATAGCAAGTTTAGGAGCTAAATTCTTTTGTCCTAATATAAAAGTCTGAAACGGATGAAGCAAATTTTCTATACTAAGCTTTGTCAATAATCTCATCACTTTCCCATTGCGATAAAAACTTATATTATCGAAACCGCCTATATCAAGCCAGTTCTTAAAATTTTTATACCCATAGTCTGTATATAACAAAGGCGGCCAGGTGACCGTTAAGGGATGCATCCCATATTTATATTTTAAAACATGGGCCTGATATGAGCTGTCCTTGCCTCCGCTGCCAGGCACAATGCAATCATAATGCCCATCGGAGCGCCTATGCATATCCAGAAGTTTTAACAGCTCGTCTTCCCTCTTTTTCCAGTTTATCCGTGCTTTTTCCTCTGCCTGACAACAGGCATCACATATCCCTTCTTCATTAATATGCATGGTACCTTTTTTGCTTTGGATCGTATGCTTAAATTCGACTGCCGATACAGGTCTTTGATTAGACATGACACATTTTCTACAAAATATGACCTCCTGTGGCAGACCGTATTTGACTTCAAGTTTTGTGTCCATTTATTTATAAACTCCTTTCAAACCCTTTACTTAAGCGGGGACACGAATTCTAAACAGGCTTTAAAGATGTTTCGTTCCAAATAGCATTCCGCAATTTCCATTGGCCGTTAACTTTTTCCCACAAATGAGGGGACCTCCAACTATCAATGACTTCATAAAAATAATCTTCATTGATGCCGCAATACTTCAAAAAAACATCAAAATATTTCTGGGGGAATTCGCCATCAAACTTCTCTACAAGCCTCACACCCTCTTCCCGGGTCAGGTGTCCATCCCGGATTTCATGGGCCGAATCTGATGTTGCCCTACCAATCCCAAATTTAATAAACATAAGGTAATAATGGAACCCGTCTATCTTATCATCGAGGGAAGCATATTTGGAATATGTCCCCTCATTCCTAACGGGATTAGGGATAAAGCCGGTATTTTCTACACAATAATAATAATTTTCCTGCGGTATCCATTTATGATAATACCCATAAAAATGGATTTCTGTATTTAATGCATCCAATTCTTGAGGGGCTGGGGGCATATATGGCATTAAATCTTTTTCTTCTAGTCCTAAGCTGATCAAATCTTCAGGACCGAGGCCGGAAAAATAATGTTTCTTATGATCGGCTTTATAGTCCCTGGTAGGTTTAAAGGCATTCTTCATATCTCCGCCATACTCCACCTCGCCATTCTCGCCATACATGATCAGAGGGATTTTATGCTTAACTGCGATTTGTAAAGGGAAATTAGTCTGGCCATAAATAAATGGTTGAAACGGATCACCCAATATTTCAAACGAGAGTCTAGTCAATTTCCTATGTATTATTCCATTGGGAGAACCTAAAATATTATCAAGTCCACCGACGTGTATCATCGATTGAAAATTCTTAAATCCTATATCCGTATAAAGATGCGGCGACCAGGTAACGGTCAAAACATTCATCCCATATTTATACTTTAATTCATGCGCAATACGGGCACTATCCTTGCCTCCGCTACTTGGGACCAAAACTTCATATCCTCCGTCTTTTCTTTTGAATTTTTTTAAAAGTGTCAACAGCTCCTTTTCCCTTTCATCCCAATGGGCATTCTTCTGTTTAAATGCTGCAAACTGACAGGCAGAACAAACGCTATTGGCATCAAAAGTGATTCGAGGCCTTTGGTTAGAAACGGTGCATTCCCTGCAAAATTTAACCTCAGCAGGTAAATGATACCGCTTCAAAACATTCTTGTTTTCAATCATCCCCGGATCTCCTTGGATATTATTCTTTTAAAATTTTCAAATATCTGCATTCCTGAAGATCCGCTTTTTTCCGGGTGGAATTGAAAAGCAATGAGATTATCCTTTTGTATCCCGGAACAATATCGGATCCCGCAATAATCCGTATTGGTAATAACTCTCCCCTTTTCTTGAGGTGCCACATAATAAGAATGGACAAAGTACATAAAATCCCCATCATCAATTTTGTACAAAATCGAACCCTTATCTTTAGAACTTTTTGTTAAGAATATTTTATTCCATCCTATATGTGGGACTCTCACCTTGTCGTTTTTATCGTTAACATTGGGGAATTTTACCACCCTTCCCTTGATTATATTTAATCCTTTATGTATTCCGAATTCTTCGCTCTCACTCATTAAAAGCTGCATCCCCAGACAAATGCCTAAAAACGGCTTCCCGCTACTGACCACATCCTCCAGGACTCTCACTAAATCTAATTTTTGTAAAACACCCATCGCATCACCAAACGCGCCAACTCCCGGTAAAATAACTGCGGAGGATTTTTCTATCATATCCTTCTCAGAAGTTTTGATAGCTTGCAATCCCACGTGTTGGCAAATGTTCATAATACTAAATAAATTACCCATGCCATAATCAACAATGGCCACATATTGTTTATCAATATCTTTCATGATAATAAAGCCGGCCGGCAGTTTATATTATTTAAACCCAAGGAATGTTTAATAACAGACAAATTTGCCGGTTGAATGATTTTAAACACGCTCCCACTTTTAACAAAGTCCAGGTTACCTTCGATATACCTATCCGGCTCTACTTCGCAATGTTTAATAAAATCGTAATGTAGAATAGAAGAAAGTGCCACCGCATTTACTTCTGTCCTGAGAATAACTTCACGTATTTGTTCCACTCTCCCTGCTCCTCCGTGCGCAATAACAGGGATTGAAACCGCTTCAGCTACCATTTGAGTTAGTTCAATATCGAATCCTTGGCCGGTTCCCTCTTTATCCACGGAAGTCAACATAATTTCTCCGGCCCCTAATTGCTCAACCTGCCTGGCCCACCCTAACACTTCTACCCCGGTATATTCCCTGCCATTATCAGTATACGCGAAATAAGCCCCATCCGGCTGCCTTATCGCCTCAATAGCAACGACAATGGTTGAGGAACCGAATTTTCGCGATGCTTCGCTGATAATCTGCGGGTTTTTCAAAGCTGCGGTATTAAGCGCCACCTTATCCGCACCAACGCGCAAAACATCACGGATATCTTCTATTGTCCTTAATCCTCCTCCTACTGTTAAAGGAATAAAAATTTCCCGAGCGGTTTTTTCAATTATATCATGCAGACTGTTACGGTTATATAAACTTGCCACAACATCCATATAGATCAATTCATCCGCTCCGGCTTCATAATAATAACGGGCAAACTGCTCAGGTTTCCCTAACACCCGCAACCCTTCCAAGTGTAATCCTTTGACTAAGTTCGGCCCTTTGATATCCAATCGGGGAATAATTCTAATATTTTTAGGCATGATTTTTAAAATTTACTTAATATCGTAAAATCCCTTTTTTAAACTTTTAATTCTTGGAAGCTCTTTCTTTAAGACCGCGACTATTTTTCTTGCAGCTAAGCCGTTACCATAAGGGTTCTTTATTTTTGTGCAGGTGCTGCTAAACTTTGCTGAAAATGCTTTTTTCAATGCCATAGATATGCGTCCTTGTGCAGGAGCACACTGGATAACACTGCCCGCTGTTATTCTTCCCTTTTGCCTATCACCAATATTAATTGTAGGCTTGCCTAAAGAAGGCATCTCAATGATCCCACTCGAAGAATTCCCCAACACAACATCCACATGCTTCATTAAAGACAAATATTTGAGTCTGCCTAAAGAAGCAAAAGCAATTGATTTTTCCTGGTTACTTTTTACATATTTATCAATAAGCTTAATGATAATTCTTCCGCCAATATCAGAATTTGGTTTAGTAAAAATAATCTTTAAATCCTTAAAACGATTTAAAGCTGCCAAAATTTCTTTAAACTGCCTCTGAGAGGTATTATTCTCTAAAGTTACCGGATGAAAAGTAACTAAAACCACCTTCCCTTTGAGTTTAAAATTTAACTCTGTTTCCAGTTTGTCTCTGGAAAGTAATTTTAATCGCCTAATATTGTCTATTCCAAGAGCGCCGACATTAAATACCCTATTTGGCTTTTCTCCAAGCTGAATAACCCTGCGCCTGTAACTTTCTGTAGAAGTAAAATGCAACGTGCTCATTTTAGTAATTGAATGCCTGAAAGCATCATCTACAGCCCCCTCAGTGAGCTCTCCCCCATGAAGATGAATAATAGGGATTCTTGCCAAGAATGCTGCAATAGCAGCTGCATAGGTTTCAAACCTGTCTCCCAAAAGAACAACAAAATCTGGTTTTAGTCTTTTGAAAGCAGAGCCAAAACCAATCACTCCTTTGCCTAATGCTTTTGTGATGCCTTCCGGAGTATCATTATCCAGGGGAATTTTTATTTTTTCATTAATATTAAAACCATCATGTAGTATCTCTTTATAAGTTAAACCGTACATAGGAGATAAGTGCATCCCTGTGACCGCAATTTGTAACTGAAATATAGGTTCTTTCTTTATTTCTTGCAGCAAGGGATTAAATAAACCATATTCCGCCCTGCTTCCTGTTACTATACAGATCTTCTTTTTCATATCTTTATTAATTCATCCTTATAAAAATCTTTTTTTGCAACCTTGCCCAATATATCGTCCCATCTCATAGGGTTTATCCCCGAACCCGGTCTCTTAACCGTAAGATTATTTTCACTAAGAATTTCACCTTTTTTTATACCCCTTGCAGCAACAATACTCTTTCTCACTATACCAATATTGGTGGCTTCAGATGAAGAAATATTTTTGATACCCGAACCTAAGGCCAGTTCGATATTCCTTATTGATACCACTAAATTCTTCAATTCTTTAGGGTCCAAACTCATTCTATGGTCAGGGCCGGGCATGCCTTTATCGAGTGTGAAATGCTTTTCAATGACGCTGGCACCCAATGCTGCAGCCGCAATCGCAGCTTCTATTCCTAAAGTATGATCAGAATAACCCACCCGGACTCCCAATTTATTCTTTATCACAGAAATGGCCAATAAATTTGCATCTTTAAAAGGAGTCGGATATCCCGTATTGCAATGTAAAACAGTAATATTTTCTTTCTTAGTCCCTGCTTTTAACAAAACATCCAACGCGTCTTTGATCTCTTTTAAATCGGCCATCCCGGTTGACATTATAATATTTTTCCTCAAAGACCCGATTTTGCGCAAATACGGCAGATTCGTGATCTCTCCGGAAGGTATTTTAAATATTCTTAACCCCAGACGTGCCAATAAATCTATGCTTCCCAAATCAAATGGAGAAGAAAGAAAAATAATCTTCTTTTTCCGGCAATACCGCAGCAATTCCTTATGGGCACTGGAGTCCAATTCCAATCTTTTGATCATTCCCAATTGGCTCTCATTTTGGTCCGTAGTTTTTTTCTGATACCCGGCTTTAGGAGCGTATTTAGAAACCAGCGATTGGGCATTAAAGGTCTGGAATTTGACCGCATCAGCACCGGCGTGCACTGCCGCATCCACCAATTTTTTCGCGGTTTTAAGGGAGCCGTTATGATTGACCCCCGCCTCTGCGATAATAAATACCTTATGCATTAACTTTTCTTTCTTTACACGGATTACCGTAAGCAATCACACCTTCACGGACATTCTTAGTGACCACGCTTCCCGCACCTACAATGACATTTGACCCTATTTTTAAGTTCTGAATGATATTAGTGCCCGTGCCTATATGTGAACGAGCACCTACATGCACCCCGCCGCTTACGACCACTCCCGGTGAAAGATGAACAAAGTTATCAATTTTACAGTCATGTTCAATGATTGCGCCGGTATTAATAATACAGTTATCCCCGATCTGTGTTCCTGCATTAACGACTGCTAGCGGAGCAATATAATTCCCTTCTCCCAAAATAACATGGGAAGACACCCAGGCATCAGGACTGATTAAATTCGGGAACTCAAATCCCAACTTTTTAGAAAAGTTATAGGATTTAACCCTCAATCGCGGATTCCCCACACTTCCGATTGAAATAAAGCAATGTTTGATCCCTGACCTGAACAAACGTGGTAAATCCGAATCGGTCCCAATAACTGGGACCCCCAAAACTTTAGTACCAATACGTTCTTTTAAATCAATAATACCCGTTACATCATACTCTTTTCTAAATAGAAGTACGTCGATAACAACTTTACAGTGTCCGCCTGCTCCAATAAGCAAAAGTTTATGTTTCATCGATTTAGATTAAACCTCAAATTTTTTCAGTGTTTCCTGAAGCGCTTCAAATTGTCCGATATCCACCCACGCTTTTTCAGAAACAGGATAAACCCCGACCTTTTCCCCTTTTTTAAGAGAACTATTGATGAGATCAGTAATATTGTAAAAAGTAGCGTGAGGGATATTAGCCAAGACCGTAGGGTCTAAAACATACATTCCGGTATTAACCAAAAAATCATATTCAGGTTTTTCACGAATACCCTTTAAAACCCCGCCGCTCTGGATTCTACAGACCCCGTAAGGAATTATCAAATTTTTCATGGAAGTGACAAGGGTAATTTTGTTCTTCCTTTGGTGATGAAATTTTAATAAGTCGGCGTAATCAGCCTCGATAAGAATATCGCAATTACTGACAAAAAATGTCTTTTTGATTTTATTCTTTAAAAAATATAAACCCCCGGCAGTGCCTAAAGGCTTGTTTTCTAAGAGATACGTAATTTTGTATTGATGCTCAAAATCGCTGAAATAAGCTTTAATTAAATTTGATTTATAGTTTAAAGAAAGATAAAAATCACTGCATCCATAAGCAAAAAACTTATCAATAATCACCTCAATAATAGGTTTATCTCCTATCGGCATAAGGGGCTTGGGTAATATCTTTGTGAATGGATGAAGGCGGGCCCCTTCACCGCCGGCCATAACTACGACCGGAGTTTTTAAAGGCTTGGAAATATGCAATTTATTTTCAAAAAGGTCCGTCCAAAAAAGGCAGGTAATGACTTTCTTCGTTTTATCGATAACCGGCAAACATTCAATCTGATATTTAAGCAGCAGTTCTTTGGCTTCTTGCTTGTTAAATTCTTCCTTTAAGGTGATCGAGTTACGGTTCGTTACACCTATTAAATTTTCACTAAGGCTCTTTCCTTTTAATATCCATCTCCTGATATCCCCATCAGTGACCGTGCCCAAAAGCTTATGTTGATCATCCACCACAATAAGCGTTTTTTCACCCATCGCATCCATTTGCTTGAGTGCCTGTTTGATAGTGCTCGTTGGTTTTATGAACGTTTTTTTAAATCTTTCCATAGGCCTCTCTGATTATTTTGGCTGCTTCCTTAATATCTTTTTCATCATTCGTAGTCGAAGATGGCAAACAAAGCCCCCGATCATAAATTTCCAATGCATGGGTATAATCCTTCGAATATTTCTTTAAATATGGCATTTGATTAAGAGGAATAAATACTCTTCTTGTCGGGACATTCTTCTTTTGTAAAATTTGTATGAATTTTAAGATGTCGACGCCTCGAGCCAATTGGATACATGTAAACCAAGAACTTTCAATGGCTTTACTATATTTCCCTTGCAAGGAAACATCGGCTAAATCCGTAAAAGCCTTTTCATATATTTCTTTAAAAATTCTTTTTTTACCTAAAAAATCTTCTATCCTCTCCAATTGCGCTAAGCCTAAAGCCGCTTCAATATTGGTCATTCTAAAATTAAACCCCATTTCGGAATGAAAATTCGGACGGTCTTTGTCCTTGGATTGGTTGACCAAATACCTGATATGCTCGATTCTATCGACATTGTTACCGACCACCATGCCGCCGCCCCCCGTAGTGATTAACTTATTCCCGTTAAAACTAAGGCAGCCAAATTCACCGAAAACTCCTGTATGTCTCCCGTCATATTTAGCACCGAGGCTTTCCGTGGCATCTTCAATGACATAAAGGCCGTGTTGGTGAGCAATGGTCATAATTTTGTTCATATCGCAGGGGTTGCCGTATACATGCACAGGAATAATGGCTTTTGTTTTTTTTGTAATCGCTTGCTTAATTTTAATAGGATCAATGTTCCATGTCTTGGCATCAACATCCACGATCACCGGGGTAGCTTTCAAATAAAGCACTGGATTGACCGTGGCCGCAAAAGTCAAAGACGGCACAATCACTTCATCCCCAGGACCTATCCCTATTTCGTAAAGGGACATATAAATGGCCGCTGTCCCGCTTTGAACAGCCACTGCTCTTTTAACGCCAAGATAGCGGGCTATTTTTTCCTCGAATTGGGGGATAAACGGCCCCACAGATGAAATAAATCCAGAATCAACTGTCTGGCATAAATATTTTTTTTCTATTTTCCCAAGACTTGGGGCATCCAATTGTATTCTTTTAAACATTGTAAATATCTTTTTTATACAAACTTATATTTTTAGCATTCCTAAACCAATTAACTGTCTGCTTAAGTCCGGCATCTAAATCAAATTGGGGGGCCCATTCTGTTAACCTTTTAATCTTTTGATTATCCCCCAGCAATCGCTCAACTTCACTATTGGGGGGGCGTATCCGCTCTTTGTCTTCCAATATTTTGGCATTAGAATGAAGTATCCCCTTGATCTTCTTCGCAATATCACCGATAGAAATTTCTTGCCCGGTGGCAATATTGATCTGTTGGCCAACAACTTTTTCAGACTTAGCAATTGCGATAAAGCCATTCACAGTATCCTTCACATAGACCAAATCTCTGGTTGGTTTTAAATTTCCCAGTTTGATTCCCTTAGCACCGCTTAATAACTGAATAATAATCGTCGGAATAATAGCCCGGGCAGATTGACGCGGGCCATAGGTATTAAAAGGACGTACTACTTTCACAGGCAGGCCGAAGGATCGATAATAGCTCAATGCAATTTGATCCGCAGCAATCTTGGTCGCTGCATAAGGAGACTGCCCAACAGACGGATGATTTTCGTCAATGGGCATATATTGCCCTGTGCCGTAAATCTCGCTGGTCGAGGTCACCAATACATTTTTAACACCCAGGTCCTTGGCCGCCTCTGCAACGTTATACGTTCCTTCAACGTTTGTCTTAATGTAAGCCAACACAGAAAGATAGGAATAAGGGATACCGATAAGGGCCGCTAAATGAAAAACGGTGTCACATCCCTTCATCGCCTTAAAAACCGAATCAAAATCCCTGATATCGCCGCTGACAACTTCAATTTTCTTAAGAACAGGACTCTCTTCCAGCCAGCCCCAATTATTCTTTGCATTATAACGGACAAACGCTTTGACTTTATACCCGTGACGGACACAAATTTCAGTTAAATGAGACCCGATAAATCCACCGGCTCCTGTAATCAAAATTTTTTTCATATTATTGGTTCACTTTCTTGTTATTTCAATCCCAGTTCCTGCATTTGGACCATCCCGGTAAAAATCCCTTTCCTGGTCATAAGATCGATATAAGAACCTTGTTCAATGATTCGGCCCGCGTTTAACACATAAATAAAATCTGCCTTTTTAATGGTTGTAAGGCGGTGGGCGACAATGACCACCGTCGACCTTTCCGCAAAATCATCAATCGCCTTCTGGATCAATTGTTCGGAATGGCTGTCCAACGAGCTGGTTGCTTCATCAAGGATCAAAATTTCGGGTTTCCTCAAAAACGCCCGCGCTAAAGCCAGCCGTTGAATCTGTCCCCCGGACAAACGGACCCCGCGGTCCCCCACAATCGTTTCATACTTCTTGGGCATGGAATCAATGAACTCATCCGCATAAGCCTGCCGACAGGCCTCTTCAATCTCCCTGACAGTGGCTTGAGATGCTGCCCATATCAAATTCTCCCGGATGCTCATATTAAAAAGCACGCTTTCCTGGGGGACATACCCCAGACGATTGCGATAAGAGCGAATATCATACTCAAACAAATTGACTCCGTCGATTAGAACTTCGCCGCTTTCCGGTTGATGGAACCCCATCAACATATCGATCATAGAAGATTTGCCAACACCTGACCTTCCGACAAACGCAACCATCTTACCCTTTGGAATTACCAAATTAATACCATCCAGGACCTTCGGATGACCCGGATGAGAAAACGAAAGGTCCCGAAGACGAATTTCCTCTAAAAAGCCGGAGAATACCCGTTGCCCCGTAGGCTGACGCATCATCTGTGCTTCCCTTCTCAATGCCATGATCTGTTCATAACTGGGGACCATATTCATGATACTATTCTTTTGACCGACTAAATTCCCTAACGATATCATGACCTGGAAGAGGGCCATAAGCAATATCGCGACCTCTGAAACTGCAACCGAGAACCATTTGGAAGCAATAATAGCAACTCCAACTACAATGACCCCCAAAGGGCGATAGGCGATAAGGATTGCATAATTCAAAACCTGGGATTGAATAGCGGGTTTCAAAAGAGCCTTATACGCCTCATCCGTATCCCTAAGCAAACGAGCCTGATTCCCATACCCCAATACAAGTTTCGCCCCGCTAATATTTTCATAAATAACGGATATTACCTTATTTGACGCTTTTGTACTTTTTCCCCCAGTTTATAAGCCAAGCCTCCTAATAAAAGAAAAAACGAAGAAGCGGCCAGCCCCACCGCAAAGGATATCAGGGTCACCTTCCATGAAATCACAAAAGGGACCACCAAAAAAAATCCCACTTGAACAAGACCGGCAAAAGCTACTCCCAATGCACTGAACGCACTACCCAGTTGCTCAAGTTCCCGACTAAATGTGTTATAAAGAGTCCCATGTTCACTGCTGGTGAAAAACCGCCATTCGGCATTAAAGAAATCCTCAAAAGATCTGATTAAAGTATCTCTTTCGACGGCAAATTTCATCTTCTGCGTTAACTGCATCCCAAAGATCTGTAAGGCACAACTAATCGTGATAAACACCAAAAAAACAATCATCCAGCTTGACAATGAAACAGGGAAACCAAAGAATTTCATGATCATAATTGCCTTTTGTGTCAATGGGCTGATCCCCGCTCTGTCCGGATGAATAAAAAGATCAATGATCGGTCCAAGGCTAAATAGAGAACAAACGGCAAACAAACTCATGGAGACATTAACCAGGATGTTGGCCAGGCAAAGCCTGGGGTATTTTTTAAAAAGCTCAACTGCGAACCGAATAATTTTCATTTTTAACTTTCCTTCATTTACCCTGCCATCCCTCGCCTATAAATTGTTCCGTATTCGGGCAATTCTTCTTTAAACCAACGATGTTGTTGCACGACATCTTTCAGGAAAGGTCCAACATGTAAACGATAACGCAAATAGGCGTTTGTCGAACTCGACTCAGCTTTAGTCGAATAAAAAGTAATCCAAATAGCATCAAGACTATTAAGAAGAGCCCTTACCTTACCGGTTTTATCCTCATAAGGAGGAAGATCAAAAGGATCGTAAATATTATCTAAATCCAACGGTCCAAAAGCCTTCACCCACAGCCTTTCATCCAAAAAAACCTTTGAGTCCTTCCGAAGTCCTCTCAGTAGTTCCCTATAAGAACGATTCATGACACCATCAAAAAGACCCTCATTCTTAATGACCGCCTTAATCTGAGTCGCGGTGCCTTGTTCATATGAAGCTGTCAAAAGGACAATACAAGCGCTAAAAAAAACGACAACAGCAGTTACTCTTCGAGAAAAATCGTCGTAATTCAAAACTTTCTGGGGTATCAACGAATCTGCCATCAACAAGCCTCCGCCTACTAATAATAAAATGTCAAACCCTACGGACCAAACCTCCAAATTATGGCTTATACCATGGTGAAAAATAAAACCCAGAATGAATGGATTATAAAATAAAACTAACCCTATCATGGCCACTCCAATAAAAAATACCGTCTTACTCCTAATGGCCATCGACCGCAAACCGTCTCTCCCCTTTAAGAAAATACCGGCACCCCTGCCGGTAAAACACAGACAAAAAAGACCGACCGGCAATAAGGCCATCATATAACGCTCAGCAAACCAGGTCAGGAGTAAAGAAAGTACCAGCATAAAAGATCCTGTGATAAGGGTCATCATTTCGGGAAGAAACACCTTATCATTACCATAAAAACGTCTTATCCCTATGAGGCCTAAGAAAAATAAAATGATAGAAATCAAGGCAAGAGTTCCTCTTAAGTGCCCGGTTATAAAAAGACGGGGGAAAACTGATATTGCCCCCATATTCTCTAATATATTCTTTCCTACAATATCCGGTGAGCGAATAACTGCTTCCCAGATAGTGTGAGCTCCTTTGAAAATCCTAGGAGTAGAAAAATACCAATCCTGTGAAATCCACAAAGTTTGAGGAACTTCTCTGACCACCTCTTTCCAAGTTCCAATCTGAAAAAAACCAATCGTTAAGGCATCCTTCAAGGGAATAGGACAATACGTTGGATTCATAAACATATGATTATGGTCCCAACGCTTAGAAGGATGAACTATGGTTAGAACGGCCAGAAGAATCAAAAATCCCTTGGCAATTAAGAAGCCATAATCTTTTTTAGGTCTGCTTCCAATATTGCTCCCGGAAAATCTCCTCTGTATTACTTCTCCCAAAGTATGTCCTGCCAAAAACGGTAAAAAAGCGGAGTGACACAAAGCCCCTGCCAAAAGAGTTACTGGAAAATATCCCTGATTATACTCCCAGCTTGGCCCTCGAAAATATAAGCATATAAACGCAATCCCTAAAA
Organism: Candidatus Omnitrophota bacterium; assembly: GCA_963769315.1. GTDB lineage: Bacteria > Omnitrophota > Gorgyraeia > Zapsychrales > Fredricksoniimonadaceae > JABDGZ01. Next base: position 184,075 of record CAVYLG010000004.1, on the reverse strand, counting down.
CCATAGCCCCTGGATCTAAAACAGCTAAATAAGGGATCCATGCGCATGACAAAAACAGTGCCAAAGGCCAAGATAAAAACCTCAACAACATCAAAAAAATAGCACCCTGTGCAAAAAAATGAGTTGCAATATATTCAAGCCGAACAGACAAGGGGTAATCAAATAAACGAAAGACCAGAAGATAAACGCAATAAAAAGGGCCATGTGAATAAACCGGGAAGCCTCCAGTTTCAGCCAAAACCCTTGCGGAGACCCACTGCTTTTCACTTTCTCCGTCACCTGAAGGATCCATAAAACGCGGAATTAAGAGAAACATCGTGCCCAAAATGATCATGCAGAAGATATATTTTTTATATTTCTTCATTTCACGTAATTCTTTCGTTTAACCCATCCTTCACACATACTTTTTTCTTTCTCGATAACAGCATCTAGTTATCATTTATTAAGTATTTTGATTAATCTTTTTCCAATATCCTGTCCGGGTTGTTCTATCAACGAATAAGTAATAAATGAAACAATCCCCGCCGCTGCCAAAAGCACCAGATATCTGACCACAAAATTCAATATCGAATTCGATAAAAAATCTACACAATGAAACCTGTCCATATAGTCCACAACTGCAAAATGAGTTATATAAAGACTGAAACTGATTTTCCCTATAAAAACAGTGAATTTATTGACGAATAACTTTATCGGACTTAATGCCAGCGAATAGATCAAAATTAAAAAAATTACACTAATCAAAAAATAAAAAGGTATCGTGTGTCTTAAGACGAGTTGTGCCATAAGAAGCACGGCAATAATAAGCCATACCATGGCAAAAGATATGCCTTGATCTTTTTCTGCAGGAACGGCTTTTTGCTTGTTCTTAATCAGATAGAACAGAACAATGCCCAATAAAAAAGTTGGTAATTGGGCCGGAAAATAGGTGTATAGATAGCTTTCCCAAAGGTGAGCGTCAGATATCAGTACGTGCTTATGTAAAATGAAGTCTAATAATTGTGAACCTAACAATGCTATGGTGGTAAGCAATAAAGCAGTTTTAAGATTTTTTATAGTCATGAACAACAAAGGCAAAAAAAGATAAAAAGTCATTTCCACGGCTATCGTCCAGCCTCCATCAACGACACTAGTTATCCAATAAGGACTAATCCCATTGGTGAATGTGACTGTAGACAAAATTTTAAACATACTAAGGCCATAGGAACCGGCAAAAACATCTGTCCGGCCATGAGCATATTCCAGCAAATAATACACTATAGCGATATAAAATAGGGGGGCTATTCTAAAAAATCTTCTAATAAAGAAATTAAGGACCGGGTATTTTTCATTGACAGACCTTTCTTTCATTGACATAAAGAGCGTAAGCGCACTGACTATAAAAAAAAGCTGAACACCATAGCTGCCGCTCGTGATAATTGACTCTACCCATTGAGGATATTTATTACTGCCACATTGCCCACAATGAACCATCATCACCCCAAGGATTGCTAACCCTCTCAAGGTATCAATATAGGCGTATTTCTTCGGGTCTTTAATAGTTGTCATAGAATTGTTAAACCATCTGAAAATTATAAAAAATTTTAATCAGCTTCGCCCATTGAATTTTATTACTCTTCCCGGGGATCCTACCACTGTGGAAAAAGGCGGAACGTCTTTGATGATCACCGACCCGGCTCCGACAATGGAGTTTTCCCCTACACGAATTTTATTAATAATCACGGCCCCTGTATGGATCTGTGCTTTTCGATGAATAGTTACATTCCCTGAAAGAACGACTCCGGGGTCAATACAGGCGAATTCCTTAACAATTGAATGATGGTCTATCTGGGCTCCTGTGTTTATTATTACGCCGTCATGAATTTCAGCCTTGTACCCAATAATCGCACCTGCATGAATAATAACCCCTCTGCCGATATAAGATTCCGGAAGAATAATGACTGAAGGGTGAATGGCACTTATTATTTCTAAACCTTTATCTATTGCGATTTTGAAACATTTTTCCTGCATTTCTTTATCGGATAAACATATTAACACTTTCTTAATCCCAAGATCCGAAATGGCTTCTGCCCAATGGGAAGATGTAATCAGCGGCCTACCTTTAAAAGAATCATTCGTAGGATAAGAAAATCTCTTAGAATCCCTTTCTTTTGTTAAATCAACCTTGATTGGTTCATCGGTAGGATTAACAAAACAGTGAATATGCTGCCCGGTTTCTTTTTCAAACCATGAATGAATTTGTCCCGGTCCTCCCTCTTCCCATCCGATAAAAGCGACTGATGATTTGTTCATAAGCGAAGCCTCAATCCAACAGTTGTTGGTTCATCCTTAAAAAAACAGCACTCATCCTTGGTAACGGTAGCTCTTGACAACGAAAATATTCCGGCAATGTTTCCAGGTAACGGCATTGTAATTCTTCGTCTTCAGGACTTGTCTGCCATACTCCATTAAGACGTTCATTGATTTCACGAGTCAATCCTAAAATTTCTTCAGGTGAATTATTGATGATCTCTATACCTGCCTGAATATACTGTTCAGTATAAAACCACTTATCAACTCCCAAAGCATATAGCTCACGAAAAGTGAGTATTCTTTTGCGTTCATTTGACCACAATTTCTTAGGTAAATAGATGTCAATCGGCTTTTGGCCTCCCACATCCAGAGGAATACCGTTCGAATAGGCCACGGGAATGTTAAACGCCCACGGCACCCAGTTAAGCCCCCCCTCCGAAGCTATAAAGAATTTACAATGCGCACTTAAATAAATATCTGCAAAATCTTCGCGGCATACATTGGCATAATCGATGATCAGAGGATCAATCAATTTTAACTTTTTCTCCACCTTATAACCCATTCGAAATACATATACCCCCTGGGATGTTAAATATTTCATGGCCGGGACATAGGTTTCAATATCCGCATCCCTGTAATCATGATACGTCCATTCTCTATACTGATGAATGTTGGCCAAATAGGCCTTATCCCTCGCATGCACACAAACAAAACTTGCCTTAAAAGGAAGATTTAATTTTGCAAGAAATTCCGTTCCCTTTTGTTCTTCCTGTTGAGTGAACTCTAATTGAACTGGCAGTCTATTGAAACGAGGATAAAGATTTTTAGTATCTTTCCGAGAACACACTAATGGAGGCATCCATAACTTTGAACGAGGGAATTGTCTGACAAGTTTTCTATACGTCCATAAGAAATATTTATTAACCCTGACAACCCGCGCTTTTCGGCTAAACATCTTTAATATTTGTTCATTGGCCGGAACCTCGGATAAAAAAATATGCCTTTCCTTAAGCGGAAATGCATTGTCCGCCTTCCAGCGCAAATACATCTCAGCACTAGATGTTACTTCCCCGATACGTTCTGATTGTAAAAGGCAAAAACGCACAAAGAAAAATGGACGAATAATCTTTAAAAAAAATATCCCCACCAATCCCAAGCCTAAAAAAATAAACTTTAAAGGTTTGGGGACGGTATAGTAATCTTTCCCAAAAACTTGTTCCTCCGCATTAAGCATAACGTTCGAACTCCTGTAGAGCTGCTATCACACTATCAATATTCCTAAGAGGCTGTTGAGGCCCGCAAGGGAGATACATGCCTTTTTGGTTAAAAATTCGTGAATTGGGAAATTCCCCGGAACTTTTTAAATAAGGCGTTGAATCCAAATCAGGAGTCGCAGGTCGAACCTGAATAGCTCTTTTATTAAGATATTCGACAAGAGCATTGCGTCGGTCGGCAAGAACTTCGATATATAAAGGAATTTCCCCTCTCTCGAGGTCAACCGGAATCATACGAATGCCGCACATGCTTGAAAGGGCCTTGTCATATTTCTTATATATAAGTTTAAGATGTTTTATTCGTTGGGGAACTTTTTTTAGTTGGGCTAACCCCATAGCGGCCTGAACATCCGTAAACTTAAAATTAAAACCCCATTGGCCCCATGCCTCGGTGAAATTATCTTTTACCCCATGATTACGTAAAAGTTTAAGCTGCCCATAAAGCTTCTCATTTTTCGTTACTGCAAAACCACCTTGGCCTGTCGCCACCAACTTAGCCATCCCGAGAGAAAAACAACCAATGTCACCTGATGTCCCTATAAATTTCTTCTTGTTACGCGAAAATAAGGCCTGGCAAGCATCTTCAACCACCTTCAGACCCCGTTGATGAGCGAAAGACAAAAGCGCGGGCATATCCACCGACCGGCCGTTCAAATGCAAAGGGACAATAGCTTTTGTACGTGACGTTGTCTTACGTCGAATTTCCTGAATATCAATAAGAGGGGTATCTGATTTGACATCAGCAAGCACGACCTTAGCGCCGGTAAGCATGACGGCGTGAGCGGCCGCGACCCAACCTCTATTTGGGATGATGACCTCATCTCTGTGACTAACGCCCACTGCTTTAAGTGCTATAAAAAGCGCCACACTACCGCTGGGAGTTACAAGGCAATAGGGAACATCCAAAGCTTTCGCTAGGAGGGACTCAAATTCTTCCGTTATTTCCCCCATGCTCACCCGTCCCTTCAAAATAGCTTTACGGATTGCTGCCGCTTCTTGTTCTCCCACGCCAGTTTTATACCATCCTATATTATGCATTACATCTCCATCATTTAAATTTCCTCTATAGATCTATTTTCCCTGCATCTGACGCCACAAATCCGGAACACGATGACTCGGAGGCAAAACAGAAATAAATTCTCCTCCCTTTCGAACAAACTCCGGATGTTTACTAATGAGTTTATCTTCACACTCGGAATTAACGCCTAACATGCAAAAACGTATATTTTGTTCTTCCAAAATTGATCCTGGTGAAATTACCAGGCCTGAACCCGGCAGATACTTATTTTGTTTTTCAAGTTGATCATCCAAAATATAATCAATATGTGATTTTAAACCTAAAAAATTTATAAAAGAACAGCTGCGGGCTCCGGCCCCGTAGAACGCAATCTTCCCAAATTTTTTCTTTTGTTCTGCCAAATAAGCACGCATTGATTCCTTAAATTTGGGCCAAGCATCTTTATATTTAAAAGCCTTCTTGCGTAATATGGCCAAATAATTCGACGAAGAAACGGGCAAAGGCTTGCCCGAATATTGCCCTAAAATCACGACATTGTCCCCGCTAAAAACAAACGTTTCATGATGAATCACCTTCACACCAGCCTTGGATAAAAAATATTTCAAAGTATCCAAAGTAAAATAATTCACATGCTCTTCCCAAATGGTATAATCTAAATTTTCTAAATTCGCCATAAAATTAGGCACCTCAATTAAAATGTACGCCCCTGGAGCTAATACAAGCTGCAGGGCATCGCCGAATTCTTGCAAATCTTTAATATGTTCCAATACCTGTCTGGAAATTAACGCATCACACTTCCCACGCTTAGAAACAAACTCTTTGGCCAACGGACGGTTAAAAAAACCGTGAATTGTATCCAAACCTTTCTCTTGAGAAAGGGCAGACGCGTCTTGCGTCGGTTCAATCCCCACTACATTCTTATAACCAGATTCCTTCAATATCTCAAGAAATCGCCCGTCATTACTTCCAACCTCTAAAATCAAAGCATCCTTCTTTAATGAAAAGAATTTATCAATCAAATCGACAATATGAGGTATGTGGGGCTGAAATTTCCAAGAACTGAAACAAATATAATTTTTATACAGAACTTCCGGAGAGATGGGGTCATCGATCTGCATCTGTCCGCAAAGTTCACAAAATGTCAAAACCACAGGATGAACATACTCCTTCGCTGATAGGCTCGTCGAATACCAATGAGCTATCGGATGACTCCCAAAATCCAAAAGCTCAACCATCTGGCTTGAGCCGCACAAACGGCAATTATCCATATTTTTTCTCCATTCCAATTATCATTTTTGATACACCTTCCATTCAGGAAGAAATACTAAGAATTTGCCCCCTTGGGCAACAAATGCCTGATGTCTATCCAGGATGGACTTGATATAGCGCCATGCAAAAACCACCACTAACTGTGGTCTACGGTCATACAATAGTGGAGACGGATGAACGGGAATATGATGTCCAGGGGTATAAAGCCCAAAGCGGTCCGGATTATCATCAACCACATATGCAATTTTGTCCGACAAACCAAAAAGATGTTCTAATGTTGTCGTCCCAACAGAAGCTCCATACCCTACGACCGTCGCTCCCCGTGCACGTCTTGCAGATAACTCTTTTTCCAATCGCTCGCGTATCTCATGAATAAAGGCATTAAATGGTTCAAAAGACTTAATTTTTTCGATACCTTTACGGGTTTCCATTTCTATCATTTGGCTAACAGAAGACTCCACCTTACGCTTGCCATTTTTACCTTGGATATAAAAACGGATACATCCTCCCTTGGAAATGGTATGCTGCACATGAATCAATTCCAATCCATAAAGCCCAAGCGATTTTTGTAAAGAGCCAACCGTAAAATAAGAAAGATGCTCATGATGAACAACGTCCAATAATTTCTTATCTACCAAATCCAACCCATAACCCGTTTCAAAAACAAAACATCCCTCTTGACCAATCAACTCACGAACGCCGGTAAAAAAATCCTTTAAATCATCAATGTTGGCAACTACATTATTTGCTGTTACTAAAGAAGGCGTACCGTATTTAGATCTGATTTCTTTGCCAAGCTCAGTGTTAAAAAAACGCTGGAGAACCTCAATTCCTGAAGCATTAACCTGCTGCGCAATGGGAGCCGGGTCAACACCCAAGACTTTAAAGCCTTTCTCTTTATAATACCGAAGTAACGTCCCGTCATTACAGCCGATATCAATCACCAAACCACCTGCCTGAGGGGCAACAAAGGCTAAAACTTCTTCGGCATATTTTCTAAAATATTCCGGAAGGCCTAAAGAGGTTTGTGTCCTGTAAATATAGGTCCCATAAAGAACTGCCGGGTCAACCACATCAAGAATTTGAATCAATCCGCAATTTGGGCAAAGATAAATATCCAAAGGGAAAGCTTCTTCTTTTTGCCCAAGTTTATCATACGACGCAAAAATATCTCCCGGTGGAGTAGGAACAAATTGTGAACCCAAAACAACCTTATCACTCTCACATAAACGGCAAGTTTTTCTACGAAAATAAATTCCCATTCTAATTTCCTCTCTTTGTTATGAACCACTATCTCTGATTACCCGTATGAATTTCTCTACCTGGGAAGGATCGCTGCCATCCGGAGCCCAAGATGGAAAAACAATATCAGAGCGATTAAAAGGCCCTCCGATAGTTTCATAAAAACAAATCCAGTCCGTTTTAATGCAAAAAGTGTGAAAAAAAGGATCAGCACTGCGATAATAAAAAATTTTCCCTGAAGCCGGAGGTCCCATCTCAATTCTCTTAATGATTTCGCCATCATCATCAAAAAGAATGACATCAACTTCGCCTTCTATTAAATATGTCGATTCTGACCTATTAATATGCTTATGTGGACGGACATAGGCATCTTTGGTGTGAACTATAAACATTTCATGGACTTTATCATCTTTACTCTGATGAGTGCATATCCGTATCCGCTTTCGGGGATTCTTGAAAGCTTGAGCTTTCAAAAACGCCAGGTCAGCAGCATTCAGGACCACGAATCGATCTTTAGGATATAAAACCTCATCATTTTCTTTCCGATAGTTCATACTCACATCCTAAAATAAAACCAAGCAGTCAAAAGATGGTCTAAAATCATATGCACATCTTCAACCGGGCCGTATTCTCCTTTGGGAGTCTTCACCACCACAGACACGTCACAGAGATTTTTTAATTCCCCCCCATCAAATCCGAGAAATCCCCAAACTTGACCGCCTTGGGCTTTGACCCATTGGGCCGCATTGATTAAATTAGGAGAATTCCCGCTGGCAGAAATGACCAATAATTTATCTTGAGATCTATAATAAACCTGCAATTGCCTTAAAAAAATCTGCTCATAGCCCAAATCGTTTGCCGTAGCCGATAACACCGGCACATTATCTGTTAAAGAAATGACCCTGAAGGGGCCTTCTTTTTTGCCTCGTGACCCAAAAGCAATATCATTAGCGATATGTGAAGCCGTCGCGGCTGACCCTCCGTTGCCAATGACAAAGATACTCCTTTCTTCACGATGAGCCTCATTAAATCCCTCTACAATACGCTCAAGAGAATCTGTATCTAATTCTTCCAACAATCGAGAAATACGCAGCCCATATCCCTTGGCAAAAGTTTTAAAGTCCTTGCTCTGATGAAGAATGTCCTTAAGAGTATTCATAAAAACCTCACTCGTTGATTCCTATCACATCTTAATAATCACACGTCCGCTTTGACCGCTGCGCACCTTATCCAAAGCAGCATTAATCTGATCCAAAGAAAATTCATCGGTAACCAAGCCTTCCAAAGTCATCTTTCCTAACTGACACAAGGCCACATAACGGGGAATATCCAGATGCGGCTCACTGCTTCCCCCGTGAGATCCTTTCAAGATCTTTTTAAAATGCAAAGGCAAAGAATAAATAGAAATGTTATCCCCTTTGCGCGGCACGCCGACTAAAATGGTTTTCCCATCGGGATGAGTCAATTCATACGCAAGCTCAATGACCCGGGGATTACCCGTGGTATCAATGACCACATCCGCGCCTCCCTTGGCAATGTATTGTGCTATCCACTGGCCTACACCTGGTGTCTTTTTTGAATTTAAGACATGTGTTGCGCCAATTTTTTTCGCCATCTGTAATTTTTCATCAAAAAGATCAATCGCAATAATCGGATTAGCACAGACCATGGCCGCGGCTTGAACAATATTAAGCCCTACCCCGCCAATACCGAAAATAACTACGGATTGTCCAACCTTGACATGAGCATCGTTATTGACCACACCCATGGCAGTGGTCACCGCACAACCGAACAACGGAGCGATGCGCATATCAAAATCCTTAGGTATAGGCGTTAAACGGTTTTCAGAAATAATGGCTTCTTCATTAAATGTTGTCACCCATCCAGCATTAACTTTTCTTCCTTGCCAATCATATGCAGGAGTTTCCGATTGGATACCGTTGCTGGGGCGCCAATGCAAAACAACATGATCATCTTTTTTAACTGTTTTAACACCTGGCCCTACATCCACCACGATCCCTGAGCCTTCATGTCCCAAAAGATGCGGTAAGAATTTATCCGGGCCTTTGGCTCCTTCAATCTCATTGAGCTGGGCGCCACAAATTCCGCTATAATAAATTTTCACCCTCACTTGCCCAAAAGAAAGCTTTTGAGGCAAAGAAATATCTGCTACCACCAAAGGCTTATTTAATTCCGTTAAAATAGCTGCTTTCATAAATATTCCTTTCCAAATTAATTCTGTTATTCAAACCTTTGAAAACTCAACAATCTCTTAACGAACGATACAAAACGCCTGATGACAGAGGAAATACGAAACACATGCGGATTTATAATCATCCACCTGACGATGTACCAATAATATATTTGATGCATGAACGTATTAAGATCAAAAAAACGCGGGTCACCCTTATTGATAAAAGTCCTTTGAAAACAGTGTTTGCAGATAATATGACACAGCACACTATGCAGATTCAAATCCAAATGACAATTCTCATTCAGGTTTCCGCAGAAACTGCAATAGATATCCAGCGCGTGGCGGCCATCAGGCTTTTTCCCCAATACAGAAACACGGGCGTACTGAAATCTTTCCTGCCGGTATCTCTCATATTGGACCTTTTTCATCATATAATCAAAATCGATGTCAGAAAGCTTCGTCATATTATGAAATCTACTGTTCGGCTCAATGTGATGCGTCCGGAGGTCTTTAAGCCGCCCGGACCTAATTAGATCATAATAAATACTCGTACCCGGATAAGGAGAGACATTGCTCCACCCGACATTTATCTTGGGAAGTTTTCGAAAGAATTTGATGGTCTCCTCCATAGTTTCCAATGTCTCCGCCGGATCGCCAAAAATAAAATTGCCTTGAATGCACAGCTTTGCCTTAATGCAGCCTTGAATAGCTCGCTCTATCTGAGAAGGGCTTATCCCTTTTTTCATGCTCTTAAGAACAACCGGACTTGCGCTCTCAAAACCCATACTAAGTAAATAACAACCGGCATCTTTCAACATTGCCAGAACATCATCATTAAGTGTAGGAACCCTCGCTTGACAACTCCAGGGCAATCCTAAAGACTTTAACGCTTGGCACGCCTCCCTGACCCTCTCTTTATTCAAAATAAACATTTCATCAGAGATGGCAATAACATTAATTTGATACCTATCGATCAGGTAGCGTATTTCGGCCATAAAATTAGCGATCGACCTGAGTCGAAAATTACCGCCGGTAATACGAAAACAAAACGTGCATCTGCATACGCAATCACGGCTCGAAATAGGGGAACCCGGCCTTGAAATAAAATCGTTCCCTTTCAAGGCGCAAAAATATTGTTCAGTGCGAGGCTTATAATAATGATCAAGGTAGACGTCATACTCAAACCCCTCGTAATCGGGGAAAGGAAGCTCATCAAGATTTTCGATCAAAGGGGTCGGCGGGGTCTTTATGACTTGGCCATTCTCAATAAATGCAATGCCTGTAACTTGATGGATGTCTCCTCCGCTATCAAGCGCCCTTAACAAAAGATCTGCCGTTTTTTCTCCTTCACCAAGAACAAGGAAATCCGGCTTCAATTCAGGCAATATAAATTCCGGGTCTGCTGAAGCGATCGCCCCGCCAAGAAAAATACGCGCCCCAGGCGCCAACTGACGCACCTCCCGGATAATCGATATCATTTGGCGCATATGCACAAATAACCCGCCCGTTCCCACCGCATCATACGTTTTTGTCTGAAGGACCTCCCTTAATTTTGATTCAGGATAATGATTTAAGTTCAACGCATCAACAGAATGGCCCTTCTGCTTCAAATAAGACGATATATACATCAATCCCAGGGGGACATGCGTATAATTTTCTCGGCCATAATTAGGGGCAAGCAATAATATTTTCATAATCTTCTTTTTCTATTCAAAAAATATAAATTCATAATCCCCTGTATATCCAAAACGATCGAACAACCATACCCATTCCTGCTCATCAAAAAGAGATTCGGCCGTTAAAGCCCAGCATTCGAGATTAAACATCTCTTCCTCATTGCGGTAACTTTCCATCATAATGTATTTATTCTTCCCAACACGTTCAATTTCCTTTAATGCCTTCTCAAGTTCAAAAATGCGTAAATTATGCACACAGCCTAAGGAAATCACCAAATCAAAATATTTATCCTTCCATGGATAGGGGGCCTGGGCACGATGACGGATCAAAGAGGAACGGATACCTTCCGGCGCATCAGCTAATCCATGCTTGGAAATATCAAAACCTACAAGTTCAGCTTGCGGCAACAATAGTTTTAATTCATACAACAAATGTGCCTTACCGCAGCCCACATCTAATATTTTGGCATTGGGCTTTAAACCATAAATTTTAATCAATTGTTCGGCGACAGGCTTCCATCGACCGTCATATTTATACCCGCCGTAACCGTATTTACGATCACCATCCCAATAATCAAATTCATATTCCTTGGCTTTGATCATGCAATGGACTTTGTCATTGACCATACGCTCGATATAATTACGTTTTGTTTTGCGGTGAAGCGGTGTGAAAAGTTCAAGCTTTTTTCCCATAATTCTCCTTTATGATTGAAATAATCCTTGATGCATTAATTCCGTAATAATCCATCAGTGTTTCCTGAGAACCATATTGGTCCGGAAAAACATCAGGAATTCCTATGCGTTTAAAACGTTTCGATGGGCTGAAATTTGCTTCAGCGATTATTTCCGCGACAGCACTGCCTAGCCCACCCATAAGTGTATGCTCCTCAATCGTAACTACCACCGGCACTGAAGCGATATATCCCAAAATTATTTTCTGATCTAAAGGTTTTAGCGTAGGGACATGTAAGACAGCGACTTCAATACCTTCCTCGTGCAAATGATGAGCGGCATCCAAGGCATGTTTTAATGTGATTCCTGTTGTAATAATAAGAGCGTCCTTGCCAGAATGCATAGGAAAAACCTTCCCTATTTCAAAAGGTATTTGATCCGTTGTTAAAACCGGATCACCTCCTTTGGCAACGCGTATATAAATCGGCCCTGGATAATCCAACGTTTTATCCATCAGTCTTTTCATCTCTTGGGCATCCGCCGGAGAGACAATGGTCATGTTGGGAATCGCCCGTAAAATGGCTATATCCTCAATGGCTTCGTGAGTGGGCCCAAGCGGCGCATACACCAGGCCGCCGCCGCTGCCTAATAAACGGACATTCACCTTATGCAGGCACAGATCAACGACAAGCTGATCAAAACAGCGTCGGGTCAAGAAAGTTGCGATCGTATTGATATAAGGGATCTTCCCTTCCATCGCCAATCCCGCGGCCATACCGATAATGTTGGACTCGCTGATGCCTTCCATAAAAAACCGGTCCGGCATCTCCTGCTTAAATTTCTGTAAGGTACCAACGCCTAAATCCGAACCTATAAAAAGGACACGCTTGTCTTTTTGAGCCAGCTCATAAACCATGTCCAAACAGGTCTGACGCATGCCATTTACTCCAACTCTTTTAACATAGCTTCAAGTTCTTCTTTATTTAATTTATTTTTATGATGCCACTTTAAATTATTCTCGACGAAGCTTATCCCTTTCCCTTTGACAGTATGGCAAATGACCACGGTCGGTTTATGTGAGGCAACGGGAAGTTTGGAAAATGCCCGTTTAAGATCAACAAGATCATGACCATCCGCTTCAATCACTGAAAATCCAAACGCTTGCCATTTCCGAACAAACGGTTCAAGATCCAATACTTCCTTGGTCGTCGAGTACGATTGATATTTATTGCAATCAACAATAACCGTCAGATTGCTCAATTGATGCTTGTTTGCCGCCATAGCTGCTTCCCAAACAGAACCTTCATTGCATTCTCCATCTCCCACAATCACGAAAGTGCGATAAGCCGCTTTATCTATCTTCGCATTAAGAGACATCCCTACTCCTATAGGCAAACCATGTCCTAAGCTTCCGGTAGAAGCTTCGACGCCGGGAATTTTATGCTCCGGATGTCCGCCTAAAAGCCCTTGAGGTTTACAGAAATTCCACAATTCTTGTTCAGGGAAAAATCCTTTATCGCAAAGGACGGCATAAAGCGCCAGACAACCGTGGCCTTTACTTAATATACATCTATCCCTCAAAGGCCATTTGGGATTTTTCGCATCATACTTTAAGACGTCTTCGTATAAAACACGCAGGATTTCAATCAATGAAAAAGCAGCACCTACGTGACCACGACCGCACAAATCAAGGACCTTAACAATCGTTCGCCTGAGCTCTTTGGATTTCTGATCCAATCCAATAGATTTATTGACGCTGGCTTTAGCATTCATAAGGAAATTTTTTATAAGAACTTCTTACCTGCCCAAGAAGATCTTCTGCTTTCTTTAACTGACGTTGTTGTAGAGTTACCGTATCCTTGACATCAACCATGGCAAATTGACGCCGCTTTAGATCATCGTTAGTAAATTCATTTAGAAAAATAAGACACCACAGAAGCCCCAAAAGCGGATAATAACAGGCAACCCTGCCTCTTAATGAGGCGTCATGTCTAAAAACTAAAAGCATTTTTTGATAAAAGCTTTGTTTTAATTCAAAACTTAAATCCATGGCCGGATGGAATGTAAAATCAACGATCATCTTAGCCGGATCATCCCAACCGAAATATTCAAAATCTAGGAATTTAATCTGACCGCTATCCTTGCGCAATGCGTTGTGGAAACCAAAATCCGAAGGGCTCAATGTCCTTAAATTAGTCTCAATATCCTGATCGAAGCTGGTATCTCCTAAATTGGCTCTGATCCAAGACAAAATCTCTTTTAAAAGCGGTAAGAAATCCTGATCCAAATAAATCTTTAACCGTCTAAATTCTTCCGTGTCTGTCGGACATGATTGAAATTTTTGCAGCTTGATTTCAATGTGATCAATAATATCCTTTATACAAAAACATCCTGCAGAAGCAGTGTTAAATAGATGAGCATTAGGATGATGGGATAAATTTTCTAACTTCGCCAAAAAATTGACCGCAAAACTAATATCATTGGCCGTTACCGTATCCGAGGCAATTTTCTGGCCGTCAATCCACTCATAAACACCTACCAATTCCGACCGTTCAATAAGAACAGGCTGAGGAACAACATGAATACCCTTTTCATAAATAAATTTCAATGAACCATATTCCGTCCCTAAACGGTCGCGCTGATCGAACGGTGAGGAGAAATAAAATTTTACACAATAATACTTCCCATTCTCGCATTGGACCTTAAAAACCCTGCTATTGCCTCCGCCGCCCACACGCTGCGTACGGACAACAGGTGATTTTAAAGAAACAATTTTCTGGACTTTCAATAAAAAATCATTTTCTGATGTTTGTAAAGAAACGGCCATAAATTTCTTCCCAGCTGGATTGAACTAAGACATCTTGACTAATTTTACCCGTACCATGAGGCGCATATAAAATTTTTTGGACACCTTGAGGAAAAGAATCTTCTAAGAATGTCTCTATTAAATCATCTATATAGTGCATGCAACCCAATGCCCTGATCCTCTCTATCTTTTTTTGCCGGCTTGGTTCAAAAAAAATTCGGTCCTCTTTAAGAGCCAACCCCTTTTCTTTTATCCACTTAAAAGCCGCGCGATGTAAATCAATCTTCCCTTTGTCCTGAGCGGCAAACTGTGTTTTATGACTAATAATAAAAATGGGTATCCTCTGTTTATAACAACATAAAAAGAAATCTTGAACACCTTCAATCAATTTTGCCCGAAACATAAATTTTCCATACACTTTCGCCTGAAGTTTTTGCCATTTAATTTCCCCATCTTTCAAAGAGCGAATATGATCTCTGATCTTCTGTTTATTAGCGCTTATATCCGCACTAATAAAACCCTCATCAAGGGCAAGGCGATGCATCATTTCATCATAATCCACGATCGTATTGTCAAAATCTACGCCGATAACAATATTATTCATAAAACTTGTAAACACAGTCAATCATATACTCCATCTGATCCTGTGTTAAATGCTGATGTACGGGTAATGTAATAATGGTACGGCAATGTTCTTCACATACAGGAAAATCACCTTTTTTATACCCTAAATATCTGGCAGCTTTCTGAAGATGGACCGGAATGGGATAATGAATTTTGGCACTGACCCCTTTCCCTATTAAATATTTCAACAGGGCATCACGGCGTTTAGCATGAATAACATAGGTATGATAAACTCTTTTGACATTCGCCCGGCGAGGCGGAATAGTAATATATTCTGACAATCTTTTGAAAGCATGATCAAATTGATTGGCATATTGAATGCGTTTGTTAGTAATGAAATGGGCCTCTTTAATAAGACGGTTAGCAATGACCGCATGCAAAGAATCTAACCGGCAATTATGACCGAAAAATTCCACCTTATCACGGTTGACTAAACCGTGATTACGGAACAGCTTTAATTTTTTGTAAAGGTCTTTTGAACGCGTAACAATAATTCCCCCATCGCCCCAGACATTCAAATTCTTTAAAGGGTGAAGGCTAAATCCTGTGGCATCTCCCCATGAACCCACATGCTTCCCATCAATGGAAGCTAAAATAGCTTGAGCGGCATCTTCGACAACACGTAAATGATGACGTTGGGCGATTTTCATCACCGCAGGCATATCAGCCGGAGTACCGCTTAAATGAACAGGTATGATCGCCTTAGTTCTTTTCGTGATAGCTTGTTCGATCTTTGTCACATCGATGGTATGTTCTTCGTTATTATCAACAAAGACCGGTCTGGCGCCTGTCATCGCGATGGCTCCTACGGTCGCGATAAAAGTATTCGGCGTTGTGATAACCTCATCGCCTGGGCCGACCCCAAGCATTTTTAAAGATAAAATAAGCGCATCTGTTCCAGAACTCACCCCAAGCGCATAAGGAATACCTGTAAGCTTTGAAAAACGCTCCTCAAATTCCCTTACCGGCTTTCCTAAAGTTAAATCTTCGCTGAGAATGAGCTTTTTAATATCGCTTAAATACGGATCAATGTGAGCAAATTGTTGTCTTAAATAAGAATATCCAATTCTCATAAAATTACTTTCTCGCTTTGATAAAATTCTTCTATCAACCGGACGATATATTCTAAATTTTCACGGCTTAGCTCCGGATAAATCGGAAGGCTCAATATACTCTGCGATTGTTTTTCCGTGACAGGCAAATCCCCTCTTTTATAGCCCAGATGATGTGCGGCCAGCTGTAAATGAACAGGGACAGGATAATGGATTTTTGTTCCTACCCCTTTTTCAGCAAGATATGCTCTTAACGTATCCCGCCCTTCGACTTGAATAACAAAGGTATGGTAAACAGACTTTTCATAAGATTGATCTACGGGAAACCGGATAAAATCCAATTTTGATAATTCTTTTTGATAAAATTTTGCATTATCAATCCTTTTTCCCGTCCACTGCTGAAGATAATCCAATTTCACTAATAAGATGGCTGCCTGAATAGAATCCAATCTGGAATTACTGCTCCAAACAATACTTTCACTGCGGCCTTTCATTCCATTGTCACGTAAAATTTTACACATCTGGTAAGCTTGTTCATTATTGGTGACAATGATTCCGGCATCTCCGCAGGCATTAAGTGTTTTTAAAGGATGCAAACTGAAACACCCTATATCGCCAAAAGACCCCACCTTCCGCTTTTTATATTCAGCACCAACGGCTTGAGCACAATCTTCAACTATCTTCAGGCCGTGTTTCCTGGCGATACTGACGATCGAATCCATGTCAGCCGGCCGGCCTGTCAAATGCACAGGCAATAAAGCCTTGGTCTGTTTGGTTATTGCTTTTTCAATCAGACAGGGATCAATATTATAATCATTCTGAACATCAACAAAGACAGGTTTGGCGCCAACAGCAACGATGCTGCTTACCGTTGAAACAAAGGTGTTGGCAACTGTAATCACTTCATCACCGGGTTGAATACCTATGGCTTTAAGAGCAAAAATAATAGCATCCGTACCATTGCCGACACCAGCGGCATATTTTGTTTGACAGAATTGCGCAAACCGTAACTCAAACTCTTCGACTTCAGGTCCTAAAATAAATTGTCCGTGATCAAACACCCGCTCAACAGCCTTCAGCAGCTTATCCTTGATCGCGGCATGCTGTCGGGCAAGATTTGCATAAGGAATTTTAGTGACGGACGTCATTTGAGTTCCAAATCATTATCTACTTAAGTTGAATTTGTTTCATCACTTTAATATTGAAATATCGAGCATCTGTCATGGAATTAGGAAGTTTTCCCGCCTTAAAAGCATCAACCAGATCTTGCACAGCATCCTCAATCGTATGCTCAGGGACAAAACCTAACTCTTTCTTAATTTTCTCCGATGAAACATGATAGGAACGGTTATCATCGGTAGGTTCGGTCATAATGCTGATGTTTTGATCCCCTATCACATCCTTAACCATACTCGCTAACTCGCTGACCTTATGGTTCTCGTATCCGGCATTAAAGATCTTTCCGGCGATTTTTTCTTTAGGATACTCTAAACACTTTACATAAAGTTTGGTAATATCTTCGATATGTATGTTCGGACGTTTTTGCTGTCCTCCGAAAACACGAATCTTGCGATTGTGGTATCCATGGTTCGTCAGGATATTAACTGTCAAATCCATCCGCTGACGTGGCGAGTACCCGCAAACCGTGGCCGGCCGTAAAACAAGGACGGTAAATTCGTCCGTCTGTTCCTGCAAAAGATAATCTTCACACAAAGCCTTATACTTTGAATAATCCGTTAAGGGGACGCGTTCCATGTCTTCTGTCACATTTTCGACTTCTTGGACCCCATAAACACTGGAAGAAGAGGCATAAATAAAACGTTTTACTTTATTCTTCTTGGAAATCTGGACCAATGGGATAAATGCATCGTAATTAATAGACTTCCCTAAATGAGGATTTAACTCAAAACTCGGGTCATTGGAAATACACGCTAAATGAATAACAGCATCACAATCTTTTAAAACTTTTTTCAATAATTTCTGATCACGGATATCCCCTTTGATCTGCTCTAAATTCGGATTATCCCTAACGTCATTGAACACCCCTTCGCCGTAAATATACAAATCGAGTACCTTTACTTTATAACCTTTTTTCAAAAGCTTAGGGACCAACACCGCCCCCACATACCCTGCTCCTCCGGTAACCAAAACAGTCTTTTTAACATTCACCATGATTCATAACCTTTCGTCAAAAAATTAGTATTTCAATAATCTCGTCATAAATTTAATTAAATCTACCGTTCTTACCGGCTCGCGGTTACAAACAATCTGTACTGCCAAAGAACCCACCGCATTGCCTATAAAAGATACCAAGTCCTGGGGCATGCCGCCGGCAAAACACGGCGCGACAAAAGCAAAAAAAGCATCCCCGGCCCCTATGGCGTCCACCACCCGATAAGAGAAAGCCGGTGTTTCATGGTAGCCATCTTTGTGTGAATAACATAATGAACCATGCCATCCCATGGTGGCAATAATCTGTTCGCATCCGATCTGGTTATAAACATTTTTAGCTAACTGACGAAGATCGCTGAATTTATCATGTGCCGCAAATCGCAGCTCAAGCTCATCGATACAAACGCAGTTGGCGCGCGGATACTTGGTCACCATATTAAAACCGATATTAGCGCTGTTCGTTTGGGCATTGATAGCCAGGTACTTGGCCTTGGCGCAAATAAGATCAATCAACTTCTTGGTCAATAAGCCATGGCCAAAATCGGAAACAACCACTAAATCGTAATTACTGATGACTTTTTCTAAATGACGGGCAATATGGGATTCTTCCCGTTTGGCAATATCATTATCTTTCATATAACAAATTTCAAAAAGCTTACGATTGGATCCTTCACTCACAAAACGGCGTTTGATGATCGTATTGGTATCCGGACGATAAAAAAACCGCGGCTTTGACATTGGAAACAAGCTGGTTTCTATAAAATCTTCTTGGATATCATGTTTACCCAAAACTGTATCAAATCTACCTGCCCGCATAGGCTAGCCACATTATTGGCCGTAGCTAACACGCCCCCGGCAAACATTTCTTCAGAAACATAACGATTGACCACTAAATGTTCCTTGGAAGATTTCCCCATAGGCACACAATAATGATATTCATCGATTATGGTATCCCCAATCACAAGCACCTTCAGCTTCTTTAACTTTTCAATGGACTCAATGATAAATTCGATCGGATAGCGATTCTCAATGGCCTGCAGATACCGTACTGTACGCGGGGGAAAAACATCCAGATAGCTATTAATAATTTGCGAAGAGCTGAAGGTGATGTCATCCGTATAGACGATTTTACCGCCTACTGACTTGATGGCCTCTTCTTCTTCAGAGATTTTTCCGGTAACATCTTTTTTATGATTTTTGTACTCCACCCCTTTGGCATAGAAGTCCGGTTTTAAAATCGTAATACTTTCCGTGGCGGTATCTGCATTGATAATCCCCACATAATCCACCATCGAAAGAGAAGCCAGATACTCGGCCCGTAATTGTTCATTAAAAATCGGCCGGCCGGGACCGCGCTTGACATACTGATCGGCGGTCAAGGTGACTAACAAAACATCGCCTTCCTTTTTAGCCATATTAAAATGACGAATATGCCCCAAATGGACAATGTCAAACACGCCGTGGCATTGCACCACTTTCTTGCCTTTATTTTTAATGTCCTCAACGCGTTTGGCTATTTCTTTGAGCGGTAAAATCTTTCTATTTGTCTTATCATCCATAGTTAATCCTTTACTAAATATTTAAACCAATCCTTGGTTGCCTCCTGAATGGCCTCAGGGGTCCATACCGGCGCCTGACGCCAATAATCGATATTTTCAAGCACTATGGCTACCCCTTGCTCAAATGACACCTGCGGTTGCCAGCCCAACCTTGACTTGATTTTATTTATATCAGCCCAGGTGCAATCAGGCTCCCCCGGTCTTTTGGGGATATGCACCTTATCCCCCTTTAACAGTGAAACCAGTTTATTGACGCTCTGGGGTTTTCCCGTGCCGACGTTAAAAACCTCACCGGATACATCGGAAAAAGCGGCACAATGGAGGGCTTCGGCAACATCTATAACAAAAATAAAATCACGCGTCTGATTACCGTCACCGACGACCGTAAACGGTTTACCGTTTAATTTCTGGCCTAAAAAAACGCCAAAAACAGCGCCGTAGGTACCTGAAGTGCGTGAGCGGGGTCCGTAAACATTAAATAACCTTAAAGAAACAACCGGCAAATCATAGACTTGACCCCAATGTAAAGCGGCATATTCTCCCATATATTTTGTCAACGCATAGGGGTATTGAGGATTAATCGGCACAGCTTCATTGGTCGGATATTGTCCCGGTGCAGGCACCCCATAACAGGAAGAAGAAGCGGTATATACAAATTTCTTAACACCTGCCAATCGGGATGCCTCCAGGACATTCATAGTTCCCATCACATTGGCTGTATAATACGCTCTCGGGTTAACAATGGATGGCACAATGTCTGCAAGTGCCGCCAGATGAAACACCATGTCCTTCTCTTTAAATAGATGGCTGATACTGTCAAAATCAGAAATATCCGCCTCAACAAAGGTCAAACGCGGATGGCTTTGGCAATGCGCATTATTAGCCAATCGCCCTGTTGACAGGTTATCGATGATCGTAACGTTATGGCCGTCCTGCAACAGACGGTCTACTAAATGACTTCCGATAAAGCCTGCCCCTCCGGTGACTAATAAATTTTTACTCATAAGCGGTTAAAATTCCTTTATCCCATGCGCTGTTAACTCTTTGTCTTGCGCCAATTCCTTAATAAAATCAATGTGTTTTTGTCCCTTAGGTACCCCTTCAATCCCTTCCTTACAAATACATAAGACTCCATCCGGTTTGCAATCCTCGATACTCTTAATATAAAACACCTTATAATTCTTTAAGTTTGCCTCTTTAAGAGCCGCCTCTATTAAAAAGGCGAAATCTGATTCCCCTAACACATAAAAAACCCGTTCTCCTTGGACATAAAGCTCTGAAACAATTTCTCTAAAACATTTCTTTATTAAACCAATTGAGGTAATTGTTTTAATAGTATATTTGACAGACTTACGTAATTTCTCGCCAAAACCCTTAGGGGTCAGCAAATATTCTGTTTTTTTCTTATTTAATTGACGGATACGTATATACCCTTTATTGATAAGACGGCGAAGGATCATATTCGTCATCCCCAAAGACAAATTCATATGGCGGGAAAGCTCGCGCTGATTAGCGGCTAATTGGGCACCAACAATATTAATTAATTCGAATTCACGTTCGTCAAGAGGGGTATTCATAATGTTCAATTAATGAACATTATAAGGACATACCTTAATATGTCAACTATTACTTTCGTATTGCTTAAGCGAGCAAGAAAAATCCGACAAAATAAATTATTCCTCCCCCTTGCCTCACCCCTAACCATTAAAGAACAGGACTAAAATTGTTGAGTGTAATTACTTTGTTCTTTTATAGATCTGTCAATCCAATAAGATAAACAGTTTGATTTAAAGTTCCTATTTAGAATATCTTTTCTAAATAATCTTAACAATAGCCCCACAGGCGCAAAAATAACATAAAATGTCACCGTCAAAGAGAAATACGGTAATGAACTGGCCTATAGGATACCAAAGTTTCATCAAGAAAGTCAGTAGACGTTGTAATAAAGGATGATTAAATAATGCCAGATACAAGGCAAAGGTTCCAAGGACAATGGGGATTATGGTCACTAAGTCCACTCCATGCCTGACATAGTGCCCTACGCCTATAGCGATCATGACCAAGGGAGGTAAATAATTTAAAAAGATTCGCTGTTTCTTGCTCGTCATTCCTAGCTCCCAATAGCTAATCCAAGATGGTAGAAATATCTTCTTTCTTATATTTTTCTTTATAGGGCTGTTTTTCACGTTCAAATAAATAATTACCAATCAATAAATAATCCATATTCGTGCACATAAAACAACGGTACGCATCAGCAGCTGTGGCGACAATAGGTTCTCCCCGAATATTAAATGAAGTGTTAATAATAACCGGGCAATTGGTTTGGGCATCAAATTCCTTGATGATCCTGTAAAACAGCGGATTATCTTTTTCAGATACCGTCTGGACACGGGCTGAATAATCCACATGGGTCACCGCAGGAACCAAGGAGCGTTTGACTTTTAATTTTTGTATGCCCTCCCAATTTTCCGACAGGCGCTCCATTGAGCCTTTTATTTTCCCGGACAGAAGCCACTAAAAGCATATACGGACTTCTGACAGAGAAGGTCAAAATATTCCGAAGCCTTTTCTTCCAACACGCTGGGCGCAAAAGGCCTGAAAGATTCGCGGAATTTAACTTTTAGATTCAAGTCGGATTGCATCTTTTCACTGCGCGCATCTGCGATAATACTGCGAGACCCCAAAGCCCTAGGACCAAACTCCATACGGCCCTGGCAAAGACCTATTACCTTCTCTTGCTGTATTAAGCCGGCGATTCTGACCGGAAGCTCACTGTCAGGAATATACTCATAAAGCCAGCCGTTAGAATCCGCCAAACCTTTGATATCTTCATCCGGCAAAGGCCCAAGCAACGAACCCTTTTGTTGGTCATGGACATTATCCGCTGCTCTTGGGTTTATTCAAATATTGATGCCATGTCAACAAGGGCCGCTCCCAATGCTCCTCCGGCATCTCCCGAGGCCGGCTGGATCCAAATATCTTTAAACGGCACTTCTTTTAAAATCTTCCCATTGCCGACACAATTAAGGGCAACCCCTCCGGCCAAACATAAATAATCCTGTTTCGTAAGTTTGTACACATGCAAGGCTATTTTTACCATGATCTCTTCGGTAACATCTTGAATAGAACGGGCGATGTCCATATGCTTTTGGGTAATGGGCCCCTCCGGCTTTCTGGGAGGCCCGCCAAAAAGTCGATGAAAATGTTCATTGGTCATGGTCAACCCCACCGGATAATTAAAATATTTTAAATTCAAACGAAATGAACCGTCTGGCTTTATATCAATCAATTCTTTTTTAATAAGATCCACATATTTAGGCTGGCCGTAAGGGGCCAACCCCATTAATTTATACTCGCCGGAATTAACACGAAAGCCTACATAATAGGTAAATGCGGAATAAAGAAGCCCCAATGAGTGGGGAAAATGTATCTCGCTTTTTAATTCGATCTTATTGTCCTTGCCGATGCCCCAGCTGGTGGTTGTCCATTCCCCCACCCCATCCAAGGTGATAATGGCCGCCTCCTTGAACGGCGAAGGGAAAAAAGCTGAAGCTGCATGGGATTCATGGTGCTCTGGGAAAATAATTTCTTTGTCAAATTTCAACTGTTCTCTGATGAGATCTTTGATGAATATTTTTTCTTTAAGCCATACAGGCATGGCTTTTAAAAAAGATTTAAGCCCTGGGGGGCATAAGCGAGATAGGTCAACAATAACCGTTCAAATTTCAAGAACGGTTTTTCATAGAAAGCCACATAATCGACATCATTCGATTCCGATCCCTGCTTCTTTAAGGCAATAACTGCACAGCATTGGAAGGGAAAGAGGCATCATGCTTTTTACGGGTAAAGCGTTCTTCCTGGGCAGCGGCAATGATTTCCCCGTCTCTGACTAAGCAGGCGGCGCTGTCATGATAAAAAGCAGAGATCCCTAAAATATAAACAGGCACAGAAGAAGTCATGGATGGTATATGCTTGCACGAGGCTTGACCTATTGATAAGATAATTCATATTAAAAGATATCTTATGCGATTGCAATCTAAAAAGTTAAATCAACCGTTTTTACCTCCCGACATCGCCGGTGTTTTTGTCTTATCCCTGATCTATTGGTTATACTTGAGCATTACCACACGCATGGATATCGCGTGCGATTCGATTGGTTATGAGGCCTTAGGAAAAATGCTCAAATCCCAGGGCTGGATTTCTTATTTTACAACCGGCCCTAACCGCGAACCGGTATATCCCTTGCTGATAACCGCAGCCATGGCCCTTGAACATGTAACAGGTCTTGCCTATGTCAAAATCATGGCTATCTTTGGCGTTATCATCATGTTTTTAACACAAGCATTGACCTATAAGATCCTGCGTCTCTTAAATATCCGTAATGGCGTTTGCATTTTGGTGCTGGCCTACCTGGCCCTGTCCCCTGCTTTAAACAATTCTGCTTTCAGTTTATATTCGGAAATCGCCACCTATCCACTTATTTTAGGTATACCCCTGACGAGTTTTTATGCCTGGGGAGCAATCAAACAAAAGAAAAAGAAAGCTGCTTTTATTTACGGTATACTTTTAGGTATCTCGCTGACGTTAGCAACCTTGGTCAAGGGTATTTTTGAGGGTATTGCTCCTGTTTATCTTGTCATATTTTTCGCGACGGTATTTTTGATAAATAAAAAATTAAAAGTAACAACGACCTTATTGATTTGTCTGGCGGCCACGGCAAGTTTTTACTATGCCCCTACAACCGGCTATAAATGGCTCAACCTGCATTATAACGGCAATTTTGTCATAACCAACCGGGCCTCATGGACCCTTTACGGCAACACCGCCCGGCGGATGGAACCATTGACCTTCAAAAGATTTGCAGAAGCTCTGGCCTATGTTCCGGGAGAAGGCGTTTGTAACATTCTTTTTGGGCCGAATGATTGCAGTTTTTGGTCTTTTAAAAAATCTGATGAATTGGGACTTACAAAACAAAAAGAATTAAACCGCCAACACCTGTCTCCTGAGAAAATAAATGCTGTCCTGCTCACCCTGTCTGCCCAAAAAGCCCTTCAGAATCCTGTTCAATACGCCCTATTAACTTGCATCGAAGGGTTAAAAATGTTCTTCTGGGAATCGACCCAAGTCGGATTTGTCCGTTACCCTCATTGGCTACAAAAAATTTATGATATCAAAATACTAAATAATGGCCTGCGTTTCTTTGTATCCCTGGTGACCTTGATGGCCGTTGTGTCTTTATGGTTGGGGAACCTACCCCCCCGCAAATCCCCTATTGGTTTTCTGATGGGCGTGTTGATTTTTCTTTCTATTTTATTTCTCTCTTTCTTCTCAATCCTGACCCGCTATGTCCTGCCCATTGCCCCTTTGTACCTGATCGCCATCGGCATTTGGGTAAACCAAAAATTGCTGCCTAAAAAAACTGGTTCCTCCTAAAGCCATTAAATGATTCTTGCCGAAGGAGAATAAATTAAGCTATAATGGCTCCCATGCAAAAAATCACCGACATCTTCACCCATAAAAACAAGACCTTTTCTTTCGAGCTTTTCCCTCCTAAAACCGAAGAGGGATATTCAAAACTCCTAAATACGATGCCTATGCTTTGTAATCTAAAGCCGGATTTTATTTCCTGTACCTATGGGGCCGGAGGCGGCAGCCGCGAAAAAACTTTGGACATTGTTGAGCACATTCAAAACAATCATCATGTCCCATCGGTGGCCCATTTAACCTGCGTTTTGCATACCAAAAACGAAATCAAAAACATCATAACCGAAATGAAAGAGCGCGGGATTAGCAATATACTGGCATTAAGGGGAGATTCTCCCAAGGACAGCCCTAACTGGACTCCGGGAAAAAATAATTTTAAATACAGCTGGGAATTAGTTGCTTTTATCCGCAAGTACTTCCACGATTATTTCAGCATCGGGGTGGCCGGGTTTCCCGAAGGGCACATCCTTTGCCCTGACCGTAATTTGGATGCCCAATATTTAAAAAATAAAATAACCCAAGGCTCTGATTATGTGATCACCCAGCTTTTTTTTAATAATCAGGATTATTTTGATTACGTGGCACGTTTGAAAAAATTAGGGATCACCGCCCGTATCATACCGGGGGTTTTACCGATCACCGATTACCCGGCTTTGGTACGCTTCTGCTCGGTGTGCGGAGCATCAATTCCCCAAGAAGTGCATGATATTTTCAAGCCAATCGCAGAGGACCATGAAAAAACGCTTGAAGCGGGAATTGATTTTTGCCTAAAACAAAGCCGGAAGCTCCTGCAAGGAGGCGCTCCCGGCCTACATTTCTACGCGCTCAATAGGGTGCATCCGGTTGATGTGATCATTAAAGAACTACGATGAGTCGCGAAGTCGAAGGTCCTCATGCCGGACACTCACAGTTGTTCGCAATTGGGCCTTTTAAAATCCTCCCTATAGACGCGATTATTAAAGAGCTACTTTAACGCGCGTCCTCATCTGTTGGGCTGCTGAAACCATGTTCTTTAATGCCTGTTTGACTTCCGGCCACTGACGGGTTTTAAGGCCGCAATCAGGGTTTACCCAAATATGCTCTGCCGGCAAAACACGGCTGGCCTTCATCAACAAATCCACCATTTCCGCGGTCTCGGGCACTCTCGGTGAATGAATATCATAAACACCCGGGCCGATTTCATTAGGATAACGGAAGCTCTCAAAAACGCCCAAAAGCTCCATATTGGAACGGGATGTCTCGATGGAAATCACATCCGCATCCAACTCTGCGATGGCTTCGATAATATCATTGAACTGGGCGTAACACATATGGGTATGGATCTGGGTCTCATTTTTGACGCCGCTGCACGATAAACGGAAAGCGTCCACCGCCCAACGTAGGTACGCGGGCCAATCCTGCTTGCGCAAGGGCAGGCCTTCACGCAAGGCCGGCTCATCAATTTGGATGGCAGCGATGCCTGCTTTCTCCAAATCCAGGACCTCGTCGCGCATGGCCAAGGCGATTTGCTGGACTGTCTGCGAACGGGGCTGGTCATCGCGCACAAAACTCCACTGAGAAATTGTCACCGGCCCCGTGAGCATGCCCTTCATGGGCTTTTTAGTCAGGGCCTGTGCGAAAGCTGACCAACGCACGGTCATGGGCCTGGGTCTGTAAACATCACCGAAAATAACCGGCGGCTTTACATAACGCGAGCCATAGCTTTGCACCCAGCCGTTGGCCGTAAAAGTAAATCCTTCTAACTGCTCGCCAAAATATTCCACCATGTCATTGCGCTCAAATTCACCGTGAACCAGCATATCGATACCTGCTTCATGCTGAAATTCCACGCATTTTTTGATTTCCGCTTCCATGGCCTCTTCATATTGTTTAGTACTTATCGAATTCTTTTTCCAAAGTGCCCGCAGGTTACGGACTTGGGTTGTCTGCGGGAATGAACCGATGGTGGTCGTCGGGAAAAGCGGCAAACGAAGCCTCTTGACCTGGACGGCGCGTCTTTGGGGAAAGGCAGAAGCCCTGCTTAAATCCTTCTGCGCTACCTCCTTGACACGCTGGGCCACTGCATCCTGATGGATACGCTTGCTCTGACGGCGTAAGGATACGGCGTGGGCGTTGGCTGTTAAGACATCCCCGGAAGCAGTCCCCTCTAGCAACCCGCGCAATTGGGCCAATTCCTGTAATTTCTGTTCGGCAAAAGACATCCAATTCTTTAATTCAGCGTCTAATTTGGGCTCGGAAGCCAAACTCAAGGGGGTGTGGATAAGCGAACATGACGCGGCCACGACCAAATGTGTTCCGATAATGGCCTTGGCCTGGTTCAAAATTTCCAGAGAAGCGGTAAAATCATTTTTCCAGATGTTGCGCCCGTCGACCACACCTACCGAAAGGAATTTCTGACGGCCGATGCCGTGGGCAATTGAAGTGACTTCGCTTAGCCCCCTGACGGCATCGATATGCAATCCGGCCACAGGCAATTCTACAAAGGTCTGCAAATTAGAACACAGCTCGCCGAAATAAGTGGCCACGATCAATTTGGCCATACCGGCCTTACTCAAACGCTCGTAAGCTTTCTTAATGGCTTCCAACTGAGCACCGGTCAAATCCAGGGCAAAAACCGGCTCATCCATCTGGATCCACTGGGCCCCTTGGATTGATAAGCGTTTTAAAATTTCTTCATAAACCGGCAAAAGACTATCCAATAATGACAACGGCTCAAAGCCTGCCGGTCCCTTCCCTAATAATAAATAGGTTACGGGGCCTATCAAAACAGGAACGGTCACAATACCTAAATCCTTGGCCTCCTTAAATTCATCAAAGACCTTAGGTGAACTCAAGGTGAATTTTGTCGCTGAGGCAAACTCCGGGACAATGTAATGATAATTGGTATCAAACCATTTGGTCATTTCACAGGCAGTGGTGGGTTTGGCCCCGGCACCCGGACGTAACCCGCGGGCCATGAAAAACATCGTGTCTAAATCAATCGTTTTACCGGCCCATTGAAAACGCGCAGGCACATTGCCAAGCAAGCAACTCATATCCAGCATCTGGTCATAGAAACTGAAATCATTACTGGGGATATCGTCGATGCCCGCTTCCCTTTGTTTGAGCCAATTGTCCTTGCGGATCTGAACACCTGCTTGCTTCAAAACCTCAAGGGTAATCTCCCCTTTCCAATAGCTTTCCGTGGCCTTCTTTAATTGACGGTCTTGCCCGATCCTGGGGTAACCCAAGACCTTGGTTTTAATTTCATGAACGCTCATTCATTTCTCCCTGGTTATTTTATTTAACACTTACAATTCACGGCGTAAAGTCTATCAACCCTTCTTGATTCTTGCAACAGATTTTATTCCTACGTTAAAGGGCTGTCCCCCGAATTAGAAAGAATTGAAGGGACATGATACTAAAATTCGATAAAACAGCCAGGTACCTTGCGGTAACTGGCTGTTTTGAACTAAATGCTTTACACCTCGGTTTTATTTCTTAGAGATATACCGCACTAAATCAACCACGCGGTTGGAATATCCCCACTCGTTGTCATACCAGGAAACGATCTTAAAGAAACGCTTCTCGCCTTTAAGATTGTTCTGGGTCGTGGCTAAAGAATCATAGATGGAAGAACGCGGATCATGGATGAAATCCGTGGACACCAATTCCTCATCGGTATACCCAAGATAACCTTTAAGATAGGTCTCAGAGGCTTTTTTCAACAAGGCATCGATTTCCTCGATCGACGTTTCTTTGACGGAACGGAAGGTCAGATCAACCACCGACACATCCGCGGTCGCGACACGAAAAGCCATGCCTGTCAATTTGCCTTTGGTCACCGGCAAAACTTCTCCGACGGCCTTGGCCGCGCCTGTCGAGGAAGGGATGGTATTGATCGCCGCCGCACGTCCGCCGCGCCAATCCTTTTTGGAAGGGCCGTCCACTGTCTTTTGGGTGGCGGTATAGGCATGGATGGTGGTCATCAAACCGGTTTCAATGCCGATGCCTTCCTTAATAAGCACATACACCAGCGGAGCCAGGCAATTGGTGGTACAGCTGGCGTTGGAAATAATATGGTGCTTGGCCGCGTCATATTCCTTCTCATTAACACCCATGACAATGGTTTTAACTTCACCCTTGGCAGGCGCTGAAATGATCACTTTTTTGGCACCGGCTTGTAAATGTCCGGCGGCTTTTTCGCTATCGGTAAAAAGGCCGGTGGATTCAATGACAATGTCAACGCCCAAAGCCTTCCAGGGAAGCTCGGCCGGGGTTTTGGTTGCCGGCACGCATTTGATTTTATGCCCGTTGACCACGATCGTATCCGCCTCTGCTTTGGACGGATCACTTTTAGCGGTTGACACCGCATGCTTGAATTTGCCCTGAACTGAATCGTATTTGATCTGATAGGCAAAATAATCCGCGTCGGTGGAAACATCCACGACAGCCACCACATCAATTTCTTTGCCTAAAAGCCCTTGGTCGCAAATCGCCTGAAACACCATGCGGCCGATGCGCCCAAACCCGTTAATACCGACTTTGACTGACATTGTCTCCTCCTGTGTTAATAATGCTGTAAACTCTAAATAATATCTATCAAGCATTTTGTCAATAATGTTCTTGACGGATCATTGTTCCAGCTGATTCATGATCTTGGTGTAAACTTCCTGGGCAATACCAATGCGCGGGAAAATATCATTGCGGGCTTTGACACGAAGTTTGCTGGTAGTCAAATTAATTTGGATAACCTCAACGTCACATGATTGCCGTAAACCGTGGCCACAATTTCACCGTCTTTGGGATGCTCTTCCGTAATGGTCCCCATGATCGACAAGACCTTATGGGCCGCCGCCATCAACTCTTCCTGGCCTTTGCTGCTGACACCTTCAAAAGTATCCCGGCTTACGGCATACCCGCCGACTGCCCCGGCACCACCGATAACCAAAAACCAGCAGCCGCTGGAAAAAACACAAAAGAAAGCCACAAGTAAAATTTGAAAAAATTTGACTGAATATTTCATACTTATCCTATCCTGTAGACTTAATTTAGCCCTTGCCGGGTTTGGCACCGTGATTAGCTTTTTTGGAACGCCAATTTAATTTGCCCTTACGTAATCTTTTGCTCATTGTTCCTTCCTTTGATCTATATTTCGTCATTATCGATTTTAAGTTGACTCATTTTACCGATAATCCGCCACGGTTTCAATTCTTTTAATTCTTTCTTTGAACTTGACCCTGTGGCCACCGCCACCATACGCATACCTGCCCTGTGGGCACAATTGACATCAATGGTCATATCTCCGACATACAAAACTTCCTGATTTGTCAACCCTTAGACGCCTGGCAATGGCCCATAAGATATCCGGATAAGGTTTGGGCTTACCGGCTTTATCCGCGCAAAGCACCACATCAAAAAAGTTGCAATACGCCCAACACTTTTAAAATGATGCGCGTGAATTTAGTCGGACGGTTGCTGGCAATGGCCAGCTTATACCCTTTGCCTTTTAAAAATTTTAAAATCCCCAAAGCGCCGGGCAATAATTTCACCGCGCCCTTTAGCCTTCAAGGCTTTGGTATGATGAGGCCGGTAAATAGCAATCGCCCTGTCCGCTAATTTTTCCCCGACGAAATGGACCATCAGCTTGCGGTCACCGCCGCCGACACTGCGCTTGATCTCAGCGTGAGAACGGCGGAGCAAAGCCCAAAGCGTTCAAAGTATAATTAACGCTTTGGCTCACCGCCGGATACGCATTGACCAGCGTGCCGTCCAAATCAAAAATGACTAATTTAATCATGACTGCTTAAGTGGTGGAGGCAAATAAAATGACCAGGCCGATCACCGCCAAAAATGGCTCCTATAAAAGCCTTGAACACCAAGACCACCGCTTCCCATTGCTGTAAAACCAAGGTGATCCCTAAAGTCGTTAAAATAAATCCGGCTATAAAAAAAACTACTTTACGCCACATTGGTCACTCTCGCTTGTTCTTGGGACGTCAGCGGATTGGGGACGGCTTTTCCAGCGGCGGTGCATCCAGCCCCATTCGGTGGGATATTTGCGGATATACCCTTCAATGATATTTGTCAATTTCTGGACATTGTATTGAATGGTTTCTTCATCGGTTGCTTTTTGTTCCAGATAAAAATGCTTTTCGATCACCAACGTATGGGTATCGCTATCGCCCTTGCGCAAGGTAAAGATCGGCAATAACGGCGCCCCTGTACGCATGGCAAAAATGATCGGGCCCGTTGCTGTCCCGGCTTTCTGGCCAAAAAAATCAACGTAAACACCGGACTTGCTGCCGGTGTTTTGGTCCAGCAAAACCACCAACAATTCTTTATCACGCAAGGCTTTCAGCGACTGGGCCACACAAGCCTCGCGGGGATAACTATGCACTGTCTTGAGCCCCAAACGGGAACGCGAGGCCTGAAAATCCTTTTCAATGATCTCATCACGGCTGGGACGGATGATGGCATTGGTGGGATAACCCATCTGCGCCAAATAAAGCAACATCAAAGGAAAATTGCCGAAATGCGCGGAAATGCCGATGACCCCGCGGCCCTCTTTAAAAGCCGCGTCCAAATTCTCACGGGAATTCCCTTCAAAAGAAAATGTCTCCTTGATCAGATGCAGGACGCGCCGTAAAGGCCCCGATCTCAATGGCCCCGCGTCCGGCGTTATAAAAACAATCCTTACAGATTTTTTTCAATTCCGCCTGGGATTTTTCTTTGCCAAACGCGATGCTCAAGGTGCTCATGGCTGCCCTGCGCATACGCCGCAAAACAAAATAAACCACCGCCAGCAATCCGCCTGATATCGCCTTGATGACCGGATAAGGCAGGACCCTAAACAGCCAGGAAAAAAAATAAAATGCCCAGCGCACAAGGGTCCTCTCGATATTTTTCTTCACATCTTTAAACATGATTATTTTCCGATGATGCCCTGGTCGATGGTCTGCAATAAATTCAGTCGGGTTGACCGGCTTGGTCAGGTGGGTGACGGCACCGGCTTCTAATTCAGCCTTAACATCATCTTCGGAATCTTTGGCCGTCAAAAAAATAACCGCAATGTCTTTGAGCACATCATAGGCTTTGATTTTTTTGCACAAGTCACGTCCCTTGATCCCCGGCATAATAACATCCAGGATGATCAAATCCGGACGTTCATTGAGCGCCAGATGTAACGCCTGCTCTCCGTTTTTCGCGGAAATCGCGGAATACCCGGCTTTACTTAAAATCGGAACAATGATCAAATGCACGCCCGGGTCATCATCAACTAATAAAATTTTCTTAGACATACACGCTCCTTCACATATCTGATTGACTCAAGATGACCGTTTCTGTCTTAAGAGCTTTATACAATACCCTGCCACTAATATACACAAAAAACACAAGTAAGTAAAAATATCTCCGTATTTTGTATAAAAAGTCTTTTCATGATTTAAAGGCAGCAATCCCCAGGCTGTGCCTTCTATAAAAGTTTTTTTACCGTGCCCGTCGTCAACGGTGGTCATTATACGGCCCCAAGGGTCCACCAAGGCACTGACACCGGTATTGGCCGCGCGCACCAAGGAACGGTGATTTTCCACACAACCAAACACCGCGGCCTGTAAATGCAAAAATGGCGCCTTGGTGTCCTTAAACCAGGCGTCATTGGTCATGTTCACAAAGAAGTCTGCCCCTGCCCGGGCAAAATTACGGCATAAATACCCTAAAGTATCCTCAAAACAGATCAAGACGCCAAACTTCTTTTGCAAAGGCGTAATCGAAAAAATCTTGTAAGTCTTGCCCGATGTAAAATCATCCAAAGGGACAAATTTATTGATCCATCCTAAAATCGGCCTTAAAGGCAAGTATTCACCAAAAGGCACCAAATGGATTTTATCATAACGGCCCAGCATTTGTCCATCCGCACCGATCAAAAAAGCGGAATTATAATACCGTTCGCCTTCTTGGGCAATGGACCCTATCAAAATGGGAGTATGCAGTTCGGCTGCGAGTGCCTGAATTTCATCGGTTAAAAACGGGGAATCACTGATAACGCCCGGCAGTGATGTTTCCGGCCAGACGATCAAATCCAATTTTTGGTCTTGCAGCTTTTGGGTCAATTGGATGGTTTTATCAATGATCCAGGGTTTGCTGGCTCTCATCCCAATCGATCACCAGAGGAATATTGGGCTGAACAACCCCTACCCTGACCATTTGATAATATTTTTTTTGTCCCGTGACCCAAAATCCATAGATAAGGACTAACGATAAAATCGCCATCACGGCTAATATTCGCTTTGAGCAATAAAGAACGCGCCCGCCAGTTTCAAAAATCAAAAGATTAACCAACATCACCAAAAAAGAAACCCCGTAAACGCCTGTCTTGTCCGCTATTTGAATAAGCCAAATATTTTTGTATTGCGAATGCCCCAGCATCACCCATCCAAAACCGGTAAAAAAATGGGCACGGATAAATTCCAAGGCCACCCAGCCCGATGCTAAAACGAAAATGCGCGGATATAAGCGCCAGCCGCTGAAAATAAACAAAAATCAACCCAAAAAACGCAAAATATAAAGATAAGAAAGCCACCAAGAGAAACGCACCCGGATACGTGACATAGATAAACCAGCCTAAGGTGGCGAAAAAAAATAAAAAACCGCACAGATAGGCACGCCTGAAAGCCTGTCCACGGCTTTTGTCCGTCAAGGGCGCATAAAAGCGGCACCAATGCGAACCAGGCCAAAGAGGACGCATTCAATTCGGGGGAAAGATAAGACCAAAAGCCCCGCAGATAATAAACAGGATAAAAATGCCAATATTCCCTGTTTCTTGCTCGTCGTACCCATTGCTGTTTCCATCGGGGTATTTTAACGATCGGGGAAGGAATGTCAAGCGTGAGCGATACTATGCAGGAATTCCGCGATAAAACTTTGATACTTTACACCCAGCTTCTTAGCTTTGCTCTTAATCAGGGCTAAATCATATACTGCTTAATGCGAATAGTTTCATGGCTCTTATGCCTACACTTGCAGTGACTCGGTCTCTCATGCCGGACACTCGCAGTAGCATCGGTCCTCATGCCGGACACTCGCAGTATTTGGCATAAACGCGATTATTGGGATGTTAAGGAGCGGACGGTGACTTGATCTAAGGTCTAGTTAAGGTAAGATCACGCATCCTATACGCTGGTGACGTACACATTTCAATTAGGATTGCACCTTAACTAGCAAGTCCGAGATCAGGACCTGCTGTATTACGCCCCGCAGCATTTTTTGTACTTCTTGCCGGATCCGCAAGGGCATGGATCATTACGGCCAATCTTCTCACCTGTACGCACAGGTGCGAATGCGGCCACGGGTTGTTGAGGGGCTTTTGTCTCCTCTAATACGGCCCGCTGGGGAGAAACGGGTTTGGGAATCCCGCTTTGAAATTCCTGATGCACCGCCTGCTGAGGGATGGTACTAAAGACTGAGCGCGGACGAACGTCCTGAGGCATTGCTTCCAATCTGAAGATCATCGCCGCCACATCATGATTGATCGACGCATACATTGCCTTGAACATGCCAAAGCCTTCCTTCTTATACTCCACCAAAGGATCGCGCTGGCCTAAAGCCCTCAGGCTGATACCGTCTTTGACCTGGTCCATGCTATACAAATGTTCTTTCCACTTCGTATCGATGACATGCAAAAGGATCATGCGCTCCATGCGGCGCATGATTTCCGGGGTCACCTGGGCCTCCTTGGTTTCATAGGCCTGTACCAAGACCCTTTCAAGTTCCTCCTTAACCTGTTGAGCATTAAGGGTACTGCACTGCTCTTTAAGGGCATCAATATTGACCATAAATTTCGATTGCACATCGGCCGCCAAATGGTTGAAGGTCTCTTCGTTATGCTCAAGGGAATAATGACTATCTACCATATCATCGGAAGCCATCAAGACCTTGTCCAAAATCACGTCCCTTAAATTTTCACCTTCGAGGATGGATCGGCGCAAGCTATAAATGACCTCACGCTGTTTGTTCATGACATTGTCATAATCCAGCAATTGCTTGCGGATTTCAAAATTGTAATTCTCAACCCTCTTTTGAGCGACTTCCAGGGCGCCCGACACCATGCGCGATTCAATAACTTCGCCTTCCTTCATGCCCAGCTTATCCATAACGGTCATGATATTCTCGGAGGCGAACAAGCGCATCAGGTCATCCTGCAAGGAAACATAAAATCTCGATGACCCCGGATCCCCTTGACGGCCGCAGCGTCCTCTTAACTGATTGTCAATACGGCGGGACTCATGGCGTTCCGTACCAATGACATGCAATCCTCCGGCGGAAAGCACCTGTTCTCTCTCTTTAGATACCTGTTCTCTAAATTGAGTGATGAATTTTTTGATCATCTCTTCCCTGGCCTGATCGTCGGCTTCTTGACCCTGTTCAGCGGCAAGGGCCCGTGCCAGGTACTCGGCATTACCTCCCAGGACAATGTCCGTTCCGCGGCCTGCCATGTTGGTGGCAATGGTCACTCCTTTATAACGGCCGGCCTGGGCGATGATGTGAGCTTCCAACTCATGGTATTTAGCGTTTAAGACCTGGTGCGTGATTCCCTTTTTCCTTAAAAGGCCGGCGATCAATTCAGATTTTTCAATCGAAATAGTGCCCACTAAAACCGGCTGGCCTTTTTGATGGCAATCGTTGATCTCTTCAACGACGGCATTATATTTTTCCTGGGTGGTCTTATAAATGCAGTCCGGATTATTGACGCGTATCAGCTTACGGTTGGTGGGGATGACCACCACGTCCAAATTGTATATCTGTTTAAATTCATTGGCTTCGGTGTAGGCAGTACCCGTCATACCGGCTAGTTTGCCATACATACGAAAATAATTCTGAAAGGTAATGGTGGCAAGGGTTTGATTTTCACGCTCGATCTTGATACCTTCCTTGGCTTCCACCGCCTGATGCAGGCCGTCCGACCATCGGCGGCCCGGCATCATTCGTCCCGTAAATTCATCGACGATAATGACCTTCCCGTCTTTGACCACATAATCCACGTCGCGGGTGAAAAACTCATGGGCGCGCAACGCGCAGATCACATGATGGCGGTATTCATTGGTATCGATTTCATGCAGATTCCTGACTCCGAAAAGCTCGGCAGCCTTGCGTTCGCCGTCATCGGTAAGTGTGGCGGATTTGGCTTTTTCATCGGCAACATAATCGTAACCCTTGTTAAATTCTTCCGGGTCTACGCCTTTTTGCTTGGCATTTATTTTTTCAACATCGGTGTCGGTGACGCGACGGCCTTTAAGCTGGCGGGAGATCTGGAAGGCCTTGTAATATTTGTCCGTGCTTTCTTCCGCCGGACCGGATATGATCAGGGGTGTACGGGCTTCGTCCACCAGGATGCTGTCGACCTCATCGACAATGGCAAAAGCATGCCCGCGCTGGACCATTTCCTCTCTGAATGAAACCATGTTGTCGCGCAGATAATCGAAACCGAACTCATTATTCGTCCCGTAGGTGATATCGCAAGCATAGGCGGCCTGACGCTCGCGCGGTGGCATGTCATGCTGAATAACACCCACGGTAAGCCCCAAAAATTCATAAATAGGCCCCATCCAATGGCGGTCACGGTGCGCCAGATAATCGTTGACTGTCACAACGTGTACGCCATCGCCAATCAGAGCGTTAAGATACGCCGGTAAGGTCGCCACCAATGTTTTCCCTTCGCCGGTGGTCATCTCAGTGATGCCTCCGCTGTGCAGTACCATGCCGCCGACTAATTGCACATCAAAATGACGCATGTTTAAAACCCGCTGCCCTACTTCGCGCACGACGGCAAATGCTTCGTTGAGGATTTCATCCAGACACCCCTTGCTTGGTTTCAAACAATTCTTTTTCCAAGCGTTTGATTTCTATCCCTAAGTCTTCCCGCTCCTGGCCTGAAGATGCTTTACGGTAATTGGCCTGGATCTGCTCGTATTCATTCTTTTTAGTGCTGATTGCCTGATTAATCCTTCGCTTTAAATACCGCGGTCTTGGCACGAAGTTCTTCGTCGGATAACGCCTTCATCTTTTCTTCCAGGGCACAAATTTCCGAAGCCCTGGCGGATAATTTTTTGACTAAACTGATCGAAGGCAACGGGGCTTCCGGATGGATATTAATCTGCACCCCAGGACTTAATCGGTCGATAAATTTCTGGGCACTTTGTACCACACTATTACGAATTAAAAAATCAAACATATAAACTCCGTTGTCATTTCACTTTTATATTTCCTGCTGCCGCTCTTTAAGACGTTTGTCCCTGTCCTCCGGCTTGGTTTTTAAAAACCCTTCAATAAATAAGTCAATCTCCCCGTCAAGAACTTTCTGGGCATTGCCGGTCTCAACTTGCGTACGATGGTCTTTGACCATCAGGTACGGATGCAACACATAGGAACGGATCTGTGAACCCCATTCAATTTTTTGTTTGTCCCCTGCTTCCTTATTCATCACTTCTTCCTGCTGCCTGTTTTTTAACGCCAAAAACCTTGCCCGCAGGACCTTCATGGCCTGGGCCTTGTTTTGCAACTGCGAACGCTCTTTCTGTGACTGGGCCACAATGCCCGTCGGTAAATGTGTGATCCGTACCGCAGAATCCGTGGTATTGACCCCCTGCCCCCCGGGGCCTGAAGCACGGTAGACGTCAATGCGCAATTCCGCGGGGTTTATCTCAACATCCGCGTCATCTTCCACCTCGGGGATAACTTCAACGGAGGCAAAAGAGGTATGCCGGCGTTTA
Organism: Candidatus Omnitrophota bacterium; assembly: GCA_963769315.1. Taxonomy (GTDB): domain Bacteria; phylum Omnitrophota; class Gorgyraeia; order Zapsychrales; family Fredricksoniimonadaceae; genus JABDGZ01. The sequence goes on along the minus strand of CAVYLG010000004.1, from coordinate 145,995 downwards.
TTGGCATCAAACGGAGAAATACGCGACCAACCGGTGAACGCCTTTTTCGGATTTTAAATACCCGTATGCCTTCTCCCCCTCGATGCGCAAGGTCACATTCTTAATGCCCGCTTCCTCACCATGCAGGATATCGATTGTTTCGCACTTGTATCCCTTCAAATCCGCATGGCGCACATACATGCGCATAAGCATGGCTGCCCAATCACAGGACTCTGTCCCGCCGGCACCGGCATTGATACTTAAAAGCGCATTGGCATAATCAAAGGGACCGCTTAACTGCGCTTGTAATTCCAATGCATCGATTTGGGTCTTCAAAACAACGGCCTCATCGGCTAATTGCGTATCCAAATCTTCATCATCCAAGGCCAATTCCAGGAATTCTTTGGCCTCATTAACACGCTTAACACATTCCGCGAAAGGCTCAACGATATTCTTTAAACCTTTAAGCTCCTGCATGATCTTGTTAGCCTGTTCCTGATTGTTCCCAAAATCCTTCTTGGGACATCCGCGCTTGTATCTCTGTAATCGCTTTCTCTTTATGGGGGACATCAAAGATACCCCCTTAGGCCGGCCAGCCTGTTGGCAAGTTCATCAAATTGTTTGCTAAGTTGGTCGTTCATATTTTATCCGTATGATAGCTATTTATACGCTAAAACGAAAATAGGCACAGTCCCCATCCTGCATAATATACTCTTTGCCCTCGAGGGTGACCAGATTTTTTTCCTGCAAGGCTTATAGGAACCCAGCTTTTTAAGATCATCAAACTTATAAATTTCAGCGCGGATAAACCCGCGTTCAATATCCGTATGAATTTTCCCGGCAGCCTTGAGGGCTATCGTCCCCTGAGGGATGAGCCAGGCGCGAGTTTCCTGAGGGCCTGCCGTAAAAAAACAGATCAGGTTAAGCAATTCTTTACCCGCCTGGGCCAGGCGCATCAACCCCGGTGAGGTAATGCCCGCGGACTCATAATAAGCACCGCGCTCCTCGGGCGGCAATTGCACGATCTCAGCTTCTAATTTGGTACATAAAGCAACTACTGCCGCGCCTTCAGCTGCCGCACGCTCACGTAAGGGGTTAAGCAGGATTTCGTCCAGAATCCCCTCATCGGTATTAGCCACATACATTAAAGACTTGGCCGTCAAAAATTGAAATTCATTTAAAATTTCCTGTGGAATATCTTTTAATCGACGGGCGGGAATGCCTTCATTAAATGATTTCATGCAATCATTTAAGGCATTGCATTTGGCAATGGCATCTTTGTCTCCGGACTTGGCTTTTTTAGACCAACGGTCCACGGCTGTCTGGCATTGTTGGATATCCGCCAATAAAAGCTCGGTGGTGATGATATCCGCAGCAGAAAGCGGATTAAGATCGGCCATCACATTGACCACATTCTCATCTTTAAAACAACGCACCACATGGGCAATGGCATCCACCGATCGGATATGGGACAAAAATTTATTACCCAGGCCCTCGCCTTGGGACGCGCCCTCAACGAGTCCGGCGATGTCCACAAAACGGATACCCGACGGGGTGACCTTGGCGGAATTCCACTCCTGGGCCAAAAAATGCAGGCGCTCATCAGGCAAGGGGACAACTCCGATATTGGGCTCAATGGTGGTAAAGGGGAAATTTTCCGCTGCCGCGGCGGCACCGGTCAAAGCGTTAAACAGCGAGGACTTACCCACATTGGGCAAGCCTACAATACCTATTTCCATTCATAACCTTTCTAGGGAATAACCTATAAAAACTTGAACATGATAATCTTAAAATCAGGGCTTGTCGAGGTGTTTTTTAAACGGTCTTTTAAGGCTTAATCCGGCGGGCAAAGATCCCCTTAAGGTTTGATCTTGCAGGCAATAGCTTGTTCGATCGCCAAAAGCTTGGCTTTTTTGCCGTCCATTTTGCCGGCATAGCTTCCCAGCGTTCCGTCTGATTTAATCACCCGGTGACAGGGAATGATCAACGGATAGGGATTTTTACGTAAAGCCTGCCCTACCGCACGCACGGCCTTGGGGCTGCCTATTTTTTTAGCTATCCACTGATATGAACGGGTTTCACCTAAGGGTATCGTCAGTGCCGCTCGCAAAACCTGCCATTCAAAATCGGTTAATTGCTTTATGGTCTTCATGTTTACTCCTTTGTCCCTGGGGACACTTCTGTCATAACTCTATATTTTTCTAGAGCTAATTTAGAAACGGTCTAATCTTTGCCTAAAAATTTCTTGGCACGCAAGAGGGTGTGGTATTTTAGGCCGAAGCGATGCGCTTCATCGCGCACACGCATCAAAAGCTTAAGGCCCAATGAATCCGGGAGTAGCTTTAAGGAATCCCGTTTTCCCGGAATAAAAATCTCTTCTTCCCTTTTGGCCAAAGAAATGACCGGCAGAGACAAATTTAATTTTTTTAATTCCTGTATTGCTGCTTTCAGCTGTCCTTTCCCGCCGTCAATAACAATCAAATCCGGAAAACTTAAACCCTCTTTTTGAAGCCGGGTGTAACGCCGGCGCACAATCTCGGCAATCATTTGAAAATCATCAATACCTTTAACCGTCTTGATACGAAATCTACGATAATTATTTTTATCGGGTTTACCGTTTAAAAAAGATACCATGGACCCCACCGACTGATTTCCCATGATGTTGGAAATATCAAAACATTCAATGCGCACCGGTGCACGCTCAAGACCCATGGCTCTTTGCAGCTGTTGGGCTTCTTTAAAATAATTAATGTCCCCCGTCCCCGAATACAACGCCCCGATGGCCCGTATCTGATCACGCAGGCGGGCCGCCCCTTCGAAGTCTTTGCAACGGGCTAATTCCTCCATTTCCAGATGCAAATTACGGTACAGGTCATCTTTCTTTCCATCAAGAATAAATTTTATGCTCCGGATACTGCGATGATAATCTTCTTTACTGATCCTGCTCTCACAAGGGCCTTGGCATAGCCCCAGATCATAATAAAGACACAATTTCTCCGCAAAAGGCTCACAGGTGCGAAAAGGAAAAATCTTACGGATGATCTGTAGCGCTTCACGGACCAGTGCCGGATTGACGTAAGGCCCCCAAAATTCAGCCGCTACATCCTTGTATTTGCGGGTATTAAGCCTTACCACGGAAATTAACGGAAATTCTTCTTTAGTGATCTGGATATAGGGGTATGTTTTACCGTCTTTGAGCTCAACATTATATTTAGGCTGGTACTGCTTGATGAGGCCTGCCTCCAGGAGCAATGCTTCAGCTTCAGAAGCGGTTTGGATCGTGTCGATTTGGGCTATATGTCTGACCAAAATATCCGTCTTCAGGCTTCTGGTATTCGTACGAAAATACGATTCCACGCGCTTACGGATATTAACGGCCTTGCCGACATAAATAACGGTACCGGCGGCGTCTTTATACAAATAAACCCCGCTGGTCGTCGGTAATCCTTTAATTTTTGTCTTGATGTCCATCATTTGAGCGCTGACGTATTTAGATGAACAGCTATTCATCTCTAAACGCATGCAATGTAAGGGATAAATTTGTCTTTGAAGCGACACTTCGATTTTTAGCCGACGCATGCCGCAGGTCACGAGGTTTATTCCGAGCCGTAGGGCGAGGAATGCCGAAGATGTTCGAGTCCTTAAATCTTAGAAGATTTAAGGACGAGTTTCTGAGGCACCGAGTGGCCGAGGAACGTCGGCGTGAAAAAAATCGACCGTGGAGCGAAAAGAATAAATTTAGGTAATTATAAAAAGTTTGGCATAGATTTAACCCCACGGTTAAAATATGCCTATGCGACTTCTCGACGTATATCAGAATATAAAGAACGAAAAAGATGCTATTAAATACCTGTCACAAATTAGCACAAATAATGGACACCGACCTTGCCCATTTTGTCAAAGTCGAAAAGTCTATCGAACAACAGACAAAAGGTATCGATGTAAACGATGCCACCAACGCTTCAGGCTATTTACTAACCGTTGGTATGGACAATTAAATTTATCAGCCAGCAATTGGTTATGGTTGATAAAGCTCTTTGAATTAGAAATCTCAAGCCTTAGGATTGCTAAAGAATTAAAGATTAGTTACCCTACGGCTCTTAAAGCAACTACTGTCATCCGCCAAGCCATCCTTACCCAGTGTAAAGATTATGAACTCTTGCTCAAAGGTGAGGTTGAAGTTGATGAATCATACTTTGGCGGCAAACGCAAAGGTCCAAGAGGCCGAGGCGCAAAAAACAAGGTTCCCGTCTTCGGGATACTCGAACGTAATGGTCTTGTATCAGTTGACGTAGTTCCCGATGTAGGCGCCAAAGCGTTGATGGATATGACAATCAAAAAAGTGCGCCGTGGATCCATTGTTTACACAGACAAATATGTTAGCTATGATTCTCTCATGTTCTGTGGATACAGGCACCTTAAAGTTGATCATCGCAAGTATTTTGCCAATGGTAAAGTTTACATCAACGGCCTAGAAGGCTTCTGGAGTTTTGCCAAAGAGCGCTTAATGAAACATCACGGGGTATCAAAAGATAAGTTCCCGTTGTATTTGAAAGAACTGGAATACAGATACAATAATCGTAACAAAAATTTGTACCTCTTATTAACCAAATTAATGGCTAATTTTGTGCCAAATCTTTTATAATCACCTAAATTTATCCCTACGGCTATTTTAGTGCACCTTTAGCCCCAGCTCAATTTTTTATTAAGCTCTCGCCACAACAACTGGCAATTAACCGCTCCGGAGATGCTGCTGGCCAAGGCAATCCCCCCGATCTTCAAAGGGAACATCAAAACCACATTTAATACCAAGTTGATTAACAGGCAGGCCGTAGCTACCTTGACCGGCGTTTTAGTATCCTGCAAAGCATAAAAAGCAGACACCAAAATCCGAGAGGCGCCAAAAAAAGGTAATCCCAACGCGGCAAACAACATCACCTGTGCGGTGATCGACGTCGAATACGCATCAAAGGCCCCACGCTGAAAAACGATATGAATGATCCATGTCGAAAAAATGGCCAAGCCGGCGGCCACGGGTATTAAAACCAACATCAAATTGCGCAAGGCAAAAAGCAGAGTCGACCTAAAACGTAACAGGTCATTTTCTTGGGCAAGCTTAGACAATGACGGCAAAGTCACGGATGATAAAGCGTACCCAAAAACTCCCAAGGGGAATTGAATGATGCGATTGGCATAATAAATCGCGGCAATGCCTCCGGCCCCAACGATCACCGCCAGTGAAGCACAAAAAGTATCCACGAATACATTGAGCTGATAAACGGCACTCCCCCATAAACGCGGAAGCAAAAGCTTCCCGATTTTCATAGCTCCTTCATGATTTAGGCGTCTGGGCATCTTCCAATAAACTCCCCGACGACGCAAAGCTTCCCATTGAGCCCAAAATTGCCAAACGCCGCCAACCAAAACACCGACTGAAATCGTATACGCCAGAGGCCATGAGAACAAGCAGGCGATCCAAACACTTAAGATCATGGCCAAATTTAAAAGACATGGCCCGAAAGCCGGAGCAAAAAACGCATTCAAAGAATACAAAATCCCCACTTGAAAAGCGGTTAAAGCAATCAAAATCAAATAGGGGAACATAATACGCGTCAAATCCGTCGTGAGCTGTAATTCCCCGGGCTCTGCTGCAAATCCCGGAGCGATCAGCCGCACAATCCAGGGGGCTAAGAACATCCCGATCACCGTAATGCTTCCCAAAATAATCAAACCCCAAGTCAACACCGCGTTAATGCATTCCTGCCACTCTTCTTTGGATTTTTTCTGAGCATATTCTGAAAGGACCGGTACAATGGCCGCGTTAGCCGCCCCCTCTCCGGCCAGGTCTCTAAACAAATTTGGAATACGCTGGGCCACAAAAAAAGCCTCTGCCAAAAAACCGGTTCCTAAAAACCGGGCCAGAATCACATCACGAATAAAGCCCAACACCCTTGACGCCAAAACCCCGGAAGCAACAATGCCGCTGGACTTTAAAAGGGCATGATGTTTGTGAGATGTTTGAGATATATCAGTTGACATATGGTGGGTGGTTTGCTATTATTTCAACCTTATTAGAGATTCCCGATAATAACATCCGGGAATGACGAATAATAATGAGGCCCCGATAAGAGGCCCTGTTATTAATTTTCTGGAGATAATATGCCACAACGTCATACAGCTATTAAAGATTTACGTAAAGCCACGACCCGGCATCTGCATAATCTGCAGATCAAAACTAATCTCAAAAAGACGATCAAGAAATTCACGACCGCTACCGCCGACAAAAAAGCCGATGCCAAAGACTTACTCAAAGAAATTTATAAAAAATTCGATAAGGCAGCCAAACGTAACGTCATTCACCCCAAAACAGCGGCCCGTCGTAAATCCCGCTTCGCAAAGCTTTTAGCGGCTAAATAACAGGCTTAATTCCACCACCAATTTTTCCACGGCGTATTGAGGGTTAAAACGGCTGCGTTTTATGTTCAGGTCTGCTTCTTCTAAGGCCTTGAGCCCTCGTTCAAAACGTTCTTTGCCGCAAGCCTTACCTTCCTTTCCCCAATACCACACTAAGGCTCCCATGATCTGCAAGGGATGCACATCCCTGCGATAGAAGCCATCCAACATTTTCAATGCCTCACCGCTGCGGTGAGCTGTGATCATTTTGGTCATATCAAAAACATTCGGTCCTTCAGGTTTGGCCCAAACCATCCCCTTGACATACAAGGGCAAATCTTTTAAATCACCTTTGAGCGCGTTTTCGGTGGATTCTAAGATCACATCGCAATGTTTCGCAGGCTTTTGGCAAAATTGAACCAGCACTTGGATATCCGGAGATTTTAATTTATGGATCTGGCGCAAAACGATCAGACGGTGAGGAGCAATGACCGGCAGGGTCAAAAACGCTTGCTTTAACGCATTGTCCCCAAGCTGACCGGCATCAAGATTATCGAAGTCAAAGGCCAGGGCTTCCTGGGAATTCTTGAAGAGTTTATTTTTGATCTCAGCAATTTTGGTATCTTTGGCCGGCAGGTCATCACCAAGGAAAAGATAAATCATAGCCCTCCGGGGCCTACGGCCCCTAGGGCCGGAGGCTTACCAATTCTCAACGGTACGCTCAACAACACGGGTGGCAAGATCGGACAGAGCAGTGTCTATCGCGGCACTCTGTGATTGGGCCTGAGCTCCTGTGAGAAAATACGTCGTCTCCCCGGCGAAAGAAGGTTCTTTCCAAAGAACTTTGCCGGTGGCCACATCCGTTAAGGTCAAAGAAACAATGATCCGTATTCGGTATTCCTGGACATTTTGATTTACGTCTTGGCGTAATTCATCCTGTTCAACACCGATTAAATCACCGTTAAGCACCAAGTCCGCCTTCTCCGGTTCGGCAATATGCAGGTTCCCATCGAATAAAAACTTGTCTATAATGGCAGTGCGAACATTTGTTTCCAAAAGAGGGACATAAAGCACGTTGCTGTTCTCATCAACATTATTGACTTTATTCTGGAAAGGCTGGATGGCAATCTTACGGTATTGGCTGGGCAATAAAGACCCGGTCGTATACCCGCAGCCGGTAATTGTCAAGGCAAGTAATATACATAAAAAATTTCGTGCCATTGTCCACCTAATTATTATCTCTTGCCCATATCTCTTTTACCTCTTATTATTCACCGATAACTTTTAATTGGGCCAAGGCCTTAGGGGCCCAAGAGGTGTCCGCGTAATTGTTGGCAACTTCTTTATAGTAAATCCGTGCGGCTTTTAGGTTTTTCTGCTTTTCATAAAACTTCGCGATAACAAAATTATTTTCCGCTTCCTTCCCTTTAAGACGGGCCATCTGCTCTTTAGCTTCCGGAGTCAGTTGACTGTCCGGGTGGCTTTTGACGAATTCATTAAACTCCTCCATGGCAACACTGGCCACCTTCTGTTCATGCTGCGCATCCGAAGCCCTGCTCGTGTCAGCCATGGCAATCTGGAATTTGGAGGCTTGGGCCCAGTCACTGTTGGGGTAATCGTTCATGGTTTTTTCAAATTCATCCCGGGCTTCCTGATACATGCCCTTTTCCTTGTAAAAAAGCCCGATCTTATACTGGGAAATCGCCGCATATTTGCCGTACGGTGCGTCCTTGATTACGGTGCGTAATATTTCAATGACCTTTTCATCGCTGCCTATAACCACTTTGGCCCATTTACTACGGTCTTTGTTTTCAAGAAGATGGTTGGCGATATTGTACTCCAGGCCGACAATCTGCGCGGCACGTTCGCTAAAAGGATATTTATCAATGACCAACTGATAAGCTTGATACGCTTCATAAGGCTTATGCATATCCTCCAGGCATTGGCCTGTAAAAAATTCAGCTTCCGGAGCTTCTTTGGAGCGGGGATAGGCTTTGATCAATTTTTTGTATTCCGCCATGGCTTTCTTACAATTGCCCTGGTCCCTAAAACTTTGAGCATATTCCAACTGGTCTGCGGGAGTGGGCTTTACCGCCCATTTGGGATTGATAAATTTGCCTGTTTCAGGAGTCCAAATCCAATCAGCCGGGCTAAGTGAGGGGAACAAGGCTAAAAATATGACGGATAAAATAATATTTCGACGGAACATGATGTGTAAATTTAACATAGTTAGATATTTTTGTCAATCTACTTAGGGCCGGAATCAAAGTAATGGGGCCCTTTGTGCTGGGGGTTCGGATCAAAGCCATTGGGCCTTTTGCGCTTGGGGTCGAAAAGCCCAGCGGTTTTAGCCGGCAGAGAAGCTTTCAGGTGTATGCCCTTAGCTAAGAATTTGACATCCTGCACCTGTCCTTGCCTATAGGCCAAATTAACCAAATCCATGCGATTGGCCGGCAATAAAATGTCAATCTCTACGGCGCCTTGGGATAAAATGTCCTCAACCAACAAAAATAGCTGTTGGATATTTTCTCCCTTAAGGGCGGAAATGCCCAGGCAATACGGGACCTCTCTCTTCATCTGCTCCAAACACTTCCTGTCATCAAGCTTATCTATTTTATTAAGCGCCATGATCATGGGCTTGTCCAAAACCTTCAATTGATCCAATACCGCGTTAACCGCATCATAAAATTTCCGGTAATCGTGATGGCTGATGTCCAGGACATGCAATAATAAATCAGCTTCCTGAACCTCCTCAAGGGTCGCCTTAAACGCTTCAATCAACCCGTGAGGCAAGGCGTGCATGAAGCCTACAGTATCGGAAAAAACCACCTTAAGATGATTGGGTAATAACGCCTGACGGGAGAGTGAATCCAGGGTCGTAAAAAGCCCATCCTCCACGGGCGTATCAGCTTCTGTCAAGGTATTTAACAGGGTTGATTTGCCGGCATTGGTATAGCCCACTATTGCCACGGTCGGTATCTTCTGGTCCTGGCGCTTTTTTCGTTTGACATGACGGCTTTGAGCGACGTCTTTAAGGTCTTTCTTTAATCTGGTGATGCGTTCGCCGATGCGCCGCCGGTCGATTTCAAGTTTGGTCTCGCCGGGGCCGGAAGTACCGATACCTCCACCCAGACGCGACATTTCTTCACCGTGCCCCGTAAGCCTGGGAAGCCTGTATTGTAGTTGGGCTAATTCCACCTGCATTTTACCTTCCTGGGAAGTGGCCCGCTTGGCAAAAATATCAAGGATGACCTGGGTACGGTCTAAGGTCTTAACGCCGAAATCAGCTTCCAAATTGCGCTGCTGGGTGCCCTTAAGGTCGCAACTGACAATGACTGCGTCAATGCCGCCTGCCTGGCACAAAGCTCCGATCTCCTCGACCTTCCCCTTGGTAAGCATATGAGAGGCGGTGGGAGGCATGGTTTTACAAAAAACAGTATGGACGATTTCCCCCCCGCAGGTGGTGATGAGCTGGCACATCTCAGCAGCCTCGTCTTCAGGCGACCAGCTACTGTGGGCATGTTCGATGACTACGGCCAATATAATTTTTTCTTTCATAATAATCCTAGAAGATAAATTTGTTCTTCTCGCTCCTGTTTCGGACTTGCTATTAATAAGGATAAACGGTATTGTTCCCGAAACGGGATATTTTGGCCGTCCGCTACGGTTTACAGTTCGTTTGTTTTATAGTCTCTCTGTATTTGAACAAACTCATTGCAAATCCTTGCGGACATTTGCCCAAAAATCCCTGAATGTTTCGTCCACAACACCGTTTATCCTTTGACTCGATCTAAAGCGTCGCTTCAAAGAACAAATTTATTTATCCCTTATATTTCCTACGTCAGAATGAATAACTATAAAAGCAGGCTTTAAAAGTGATTTTTGAAAACTACTCTTGGTCCCTCAATCTACGTCACCGATTCAGAAATACAACCCAAAGGGCGTTGTATTTCTGAATAATGAGAAAGGATTGACGGAATAAGACAAGCGTAGTTGAAAAAATTACTTTTTAAGACTGCTTTTAGCCGCAGTCACAATAGCTGTTCATCTCAATTTGCGAACAATAATATCCGCTACCTGAGCCGCAGACTGCCCTGATGCAATCTCTATCCACGTAAGCCGCTCTTCCCCTCGAAACCAGGTCAATTGTCGCTTGACATAGTGGCGGGTATTGAGTTTCATTAAGTACTTGGCACGCTCAAGGTCATACTCCCCCTTTAAATACCCCATGACCTCAGGTATGCCGATAAGCTTACTCGCCGTCATGCTCAAAGGCAGTTTTGAAACCTGCTGGATCTCCTCGACTAACCCTTGAGCGAACATGTCTTCCACGCGAGCTTCCACCCTTCGGTAAAGTTCCTGACGCGGCCGATTCAGAGCAAAAATTTTGATCGGCATTTTGCCCCACAAGCCTTCACGCTCCTGCTGCAGTCGCGACAAGGGCCGGCCGGTCGATAATGTCACCTGCAAGGCCCGAATAATCCTCTGGGGGTCATTAGGGTGGATCTTGGCTGCTGCCTGTGGGTCTAAGGTTTTCAGGCGCGCATGTAAAGGCCCCGGGCCTTTGGCCGAAAGCTCTTGGACCAATTCTTCCCTTATGTCTTCTTCAGCCGTCCCTTCAAAAATTCCGTCCAACAGCACCGACATATACATGCCGCTCCCACCAACGATTAAAGGTGTCTTACGACGGGCCTGCACCTGACGGATTGCAGACACGGCTAATTGTCGGTAACGCGCCGCATTAAAATCTTCGTGTCACTGACAGGATATCCACCAGATGATGCGGGACCTGGGACCTTGCCGTGGCTGATGGCTTATCGTTGGCGATTGCGATCTCCCGATAAACTTGGAAAGCATCGCACGAGATAATTTCAGCATCAAAATGCCGGCATATGTCCAAGACCTATCTCGGATTTACCGACGGCGGTTGGCCCAACGATAAAAATTAGGGAAGGATCTTTCATCAAGGATAGATCAGGGTGGGATATCCCAGCTTATCCAACCGTCTTTTCAAATCCTCGGCGTCGTTAAGCGAGCTCATTTGCCCCACGCGTACTCGATAAAATGTTTGCCCGTTGGTGGCGCTAGTCTCAACCACATAAGCATACTGCCCGTTGCCTTTTAAGTCATCGATTAATGTAAGGGCCCTGCCTTTATCTAAGAATGACCCCACCTGGACCGCGAAATACTGCTTTTCTTCCAAAAGCTGTTTGGCAATGGGGGCTTCCGGACTTTTAGGGAACTCACTAATGATTTTGTTTAAAAATTGATGGGCATCTTCCCATCGCATTAATTTCAAATCGGCCCCGGCGATCTTAAAATAAATGAGGCTCAAAAATGAGGAGTACGGGCTCTTCTTTAATAATTGATTGGCCGTGTTGAGGGCATCCGTGTAAAAACCGGCCATATAAAATCCTTCGATCTGGCTGAGCGCGGCCTTATCATAAATGTCCTGCGACGGATGAGCATCCATGACATTTTGAAAAGCACTGCGCGCATCGGCATATTGTCCCAGACGCAGCTGGGCCAACCCATAATAATATTGCGCCTCTATACGTTCTGCGGGATTATTGCTGTCTCTGATGATCTTGGAAGCCAACTCCCTGGCCTGAGCGTAATCTTTGTTCATGACCGCAGTCTCAATATCCGGCAATGCCGCGTGAGCCAAGGGCACAGCCGTTAAAACAAGCATCGTTGCGAACAGAACAAGGCCCTGCGTCTTGAATTTATTCTTCATATCATCCTTTCAATGCTTGATCAAGATCGGCGATCAAGTCCTCGGCATCTTCAATACCGACGGATACACGCACGGTTTCTTTAGTTATGCCGGATGTTATAAGCCCTGCCTCCCCCATAGAGGAATGACTCATAAACCATGGAGTTTCAATCAAAGACTCCACCCCGCCTAGAGATTCAGCCAAGGCAAAATATTGTAATTTCTTGAAAAATTTATTTAAAGGGACCTTTCGGGTGTTCAATTCAAATGCCAACATGGCCCCAAATCCCTTCATCTGCTTTTTGATAAGTTCCTGCTGCGGATGGCTTTTAAGGCCGGGATAATAGACTTTCTTGACGTTCTTATGCCCCTCGAGGAAATGCGCGATTTCAATGGCATTGGCCTGGTGCTCTTCCATGCGGGGGACCAGTGTTTTTATCCCGCGTAAAACCAGCCAGGCATCATAAGGAGATTGGGACACTCCCAAGGCATTGACCAAATAGCGGCCGCGCTCTTGCAATTCTTGACGCCCATAAATGATCGCCCCGCCGACAACGTCGGAGTGGCCGTTGAGGTATTTGGTCGTCGAATGCACCACCATATCCGCCCCGAACTCAAAAGGTTTCTGAAAATACGGCGACAAGAAAGTATTGTCCACGACACTTAATGCCTTCGTCTTTCCGGGCCACGGCAATGACCGCCTCCATATCCACGATGTTAAGCAAAGGGTTCGACGGAGTTTCGATCCAGATCATCTTGGTGTTCTTCTTAACAGCTGGCTTTGACCGCCTTTAGGTCACGCATATTAATGAACGAAAAATCATAGCCCATCGGCTTTAAGACCGAGTTAAACAAACGGTAGGTCCCCCCGTAAATATCATCCCCCGTGATGATATGGTCCCCTGCCTTGAGGAAAAACATCACCGCAGTGATGGCAGCCATGCCGGTAGCGGTCACCGAACAATCAATGCCGCCCTCCAGGGCCGCGATATTTGCCTCCAAAGCCGCGCGGGTGGGATTGCCTGAACGGGTGTAATCATACCCCTTGTTCTTGCCGATCTCATCGAAGAAAAAGGTGGAAGTGGGATATATCGGTGTGATCACCGAATTGAAAGTTTTGTCAATGTTAACGCCGGTATGTACGGCCTTGGTACGGATTTTCATCTTAGTCCCCATCATTGCCAGTTCTAAAGAATTTTAGTTCTTCTATAAATGTAGTATATCAATTCCCCCTCCTTCCATGCAATCTTATTTTCCATTGTCTTTCCCGAATGCTTTTATCGGAAATGACAGAAGGTAATGGGTTTGATGCCGATGAGGGAATTGGTCAAAAAAGCGTCATCAGCCTCTTTGAGGATTGCCGGTAACAAATTTTTTTCTTTCACAAAAATCTTCAAAAGTTTAGCTTGTTTGATCACTTGTTGGCGGGTGATGCCGTTTAAACAACCCGAAGCCAATGGGGGCGTATATAAAATCTTGTCTTTGACCCAAAAAATATTCGCCCGGCTGGCTTCGAAAATATAACCGCGTCGGTTAAGCAAAAGCGCCTCATCATAACCTTGGGCTTGCGCCCGGGCAAATGCCTCTGCAAACAATTCATAGTCTAATGATTTGACATTGGCCAAACGGTCATTAGCGGCACGGTCAGTCTTGATTAAGCAAACGCGGTAACTTTTTTTGTCAGAATCTTTATATGGCAATGCCACCGCCATCATATGCACCTGTTTTCCTGCCAGCCAAACCATCAGCCTTACGCGGGCAGAAGACAGCCGGTTGCGCCGTAAAACTTCCTTTAATTCCGACGGATTGATCGACGGCGGCTTGATGCCTAAATTTTTCAGTCCTGAGCGTAAACGGCCCAAATGCAAGGCAGTATCCATGACAAAACCGTCTTGGGCCCGCATGGTTTCAAAAACGCCTTTTGCCTTAAAAACGCCCGGCGTGAAGGCCTCAATGAATTGATCGTTTACGTTATGGTATTGACCGTCAAGAAGAATAATTCGCCCCACCATCCACCTCCCTTCAACCCATAGTCCTGCGGATTTTGTCTCGAAGATGTCCCTATCATCCGCTGCTTACTCTAGAAAAAGGAAAGGCTCAACTAAAAGATGTTTTTAACGTCTCGATTAGTGGCTTGGCCTTGTCCCAGGTTTCCTGCCACTCGTCTTGGGGATTGGAGTCTGCCACAATCCCCCCACCGACGTGAAAAGTGATCTGATCTGGTTTTAAAAACATCGTACGTATCAGGACGTTAAAATCCATGTCCCCGGAAAAGCTAATATAGCCCAACGCCCCTGTATACAGGCCGCGAGACCCGTGCTCTAATTTGTCAATAATTTTCATGGCCTCAATTTTAGGACAACCGGTGACTGAACCGCTGGGGAAGGTGGCTTGTAATAAATCAAATTGATCACACTCCCGCCGAAGGCGACCCTCGACCGCGGATGTCGCCTGAAAAACAGATGCATATGTCTCAATGGTGCGCATGGTCCTGACCTTGACTGATGCATAATCGCAGACCCTGCCCAGGTCGTTGCGCTCCAGGTCCGTGACCATCAAAAGTTCGGCAATTTCCTTGGGACTTTTTCGCAATTGCTCCTTTAATTTTTTGTCTTGTATTTTTGTTTTTCCTCTGGGCCTCGTCCCCTTCATGGGTTTGACCTGGGCTGTTCTGTCTTGCAATCTTAAAAAACGTTCCGGTGAAGCGCTTAAGATCACCTGCCTGCCGTCATCAAAATAGGCCCCGAACTCCGACGGGAAAAAACGGCGTAAGTTCTTATAAATGGCCGCTGGTTGCATATAATTCTGCCAATGCGGTATTCGTACCCTAACTTGATGAGAAAGATTGATCTGATAAATATCTCCTCGACGTATATGTTCCAGTGCCTGGCGAATGGCTTTTAGGTACCCTGCCTTGGTAAAATTACTTTTAAAATTAAGCCGGCCCTGAAAATGCCTGCAGTCACTCTCGGCCTTTCGTGTTTTATCTATTTGTTTTAATATGTCTTTAATGCGGGCTGGGGAAAAACTCGAAATGATAAGCTGACGCTTTTGGTGGTCCACGGTCAAAATGGTGTCGTAAAACCCGAAAAACAAAGAACCGTCATAACCCAAATACCCGACTGCTCCGGCAGGCAAAGGATGGCCTTGACGGACAAGACGATATTTATCAAACACCTTCTTCAAACCGGATAAACGGCCATCCCTCAGTGTTGTGAAAGGATCAAAACCGATATAAGAAAACCGGGCCTTACGGCTTGGTAAACTACTGTCTAAAAAAAACGCCTGCGGCTGGTCTTTAAATATGCAGAAAATACGAAAAGCATCACCGTTGAAGGCAAGAGTGTGTTGATGCACCGAAGGCATACTTTAGAAAAGCGATGCTTGGGATTTCTGACTTAATTTGAAATTGGGCTTCTCAACGCCGAACTGATTTAAAAAAATAGATGCCTTCTGAAGGCCTTTGTCCCCCGCAATTTCCATCAAGCGCATAAATACCGCGACGGTCAGCTCAACGTCCGCCATGGCGCGGTGGGTTTGATCTACGACCACGCCCAGGGAGCGTGCTAAACAGGACAATTTATGGTTGCTTAAATAAGGCAGAAGGTCACGGGCCATTTTTAAAGTGTCCACGGCCGGGGTCTGCTCGTTAAGCCTGCGGCCGATCAAAGCCAGTTCATAACATAAAAAATTAAGATCAAAGCGTACATTATGCCCGGCCACGCATGCGCCTCCGATAAAACGGATTATTTGAGGCAAGACATCCGCAGCCACGGGCGCCGTGGCAAGCATCTCTTCCGTGATATTGTTAACTTGGGTTGCATGTAAAGGTATTGACCTTTGAGGGTTGACCAAAGAATAGAATCTGTCCACCACCCGGTCTCCCTTGACCTTCACAGCGGCAATCTCGATAATGCGGTCGCCGTCAATGGGAGAAAGGCCGGTTGTTTCCACGTCGAAAATCACAAATTCGGTAAGCTTGATATTCATTAAACCCTTCCAGTCTTTAATGAAACTGTATAAGAAGAAATCAATTCTGTGGGATGATACGCTTGTTTTGCGCGCGCCACGTTAGGCATGGCAAAATCATCCATGGTATTTATCCGGCTGAATTTATTTAACTGCTCATCAGCGCAAAAAGCCCTGAACATGTACGCCGCGGTCCCGGGGATTTTAAAATCCGCGATTTCCGCATAAACGCAGAACGTATTCTCATCCAGCGGAAAACCAAAGGTATACCCGACGACTCTTCCCTCTATTTTTAAGACCCGGGCAACCAACCCTAAGGGTTGCCAAAATTTCAACAAACGCGCGTGCACCAGCCGGTTTTCTTTCAACATGGACCGGTAAATATCATCATTATGGGCATCGGCACGATGTTGGGCCCAACGTTCATATAAAGACACGCAAGAATCAAAATCAACATCCCGGTAAGGCTCAAAAGCATTCCCGGTATGACGGGCTAAAAAACAATTGCAATCATGCCGCTGGGATTTATACGCATTGCCTTTCAATGCAACCAAATCCTCTTTGCGGTACACGTACTCTGCGGGCTTTAAGTATTGATTATAACTACCTGGGCCAAAGGCTGACAACAGATTTCCCGGAATATTTTCGATACGGTTGGCCCCCTTTAATCTCCCCTCTCGGACCATATGCTTAAAAATCGCTTCTATGGTCGATGGTCCGAATTTCTTCCCCAGAGGCGGCAAATATAAAAAACTTCCCGATTCTCCATGAGCAAAAATACACAGGCAGTTTTCCATGGTTTTTAACTCAAAATCAAAAAAATCACACCAGGCAAATACACTGACAAAAGAAAAACTGGACAATGGCCTATCCCCCTGATTAAGAAACGAATCTACCAACGGCTTTTGGTCGAGCAAAAAGTTATCTTTCATAAAAATGATAAATCGAATAAATGCAGCAATTCAGGAGCATAGGAACTGTAATCATGAAACATGGCCTTATTACGGGATAAAAGTTCACGGGTATCTGCCCGACGAAAAAATTCTTTCAAATAAACCACATGAGCATCAAAATACGGGCGAGACAAATGGTCTTGGACAAAAGGACAGCTTAAATGCACGTAGACCTTAATCCCATCGGGGGCCTGGGACAGGATAAAGGGATACAAAGAACATTCCAAAGGACGCTTGGCATAAATGCCACAGGTGTTGTCCTCCCTATTTAGAAAACGGCAATAATTTTCCCCACAGGCCTGAATGGTTTTAATAAAAAAAAGACTGTCTAAAACATCTCCCTCGTTTATCAAATCAGCTAAACTTGCTTGATCGCTTGCGCCTAATTTAGGGCGCCAGGCAGAGTCCTTTTCCTTGTAACGGCAGCAGCCGTTACATTTAAGGCAAACTTCAGAAGGGACAAATTGTTTCAGGGACAGTTCTGTCATAAGTCTATGATTCTCTAGGTGCCAAGTAGAAACGGTCTAACCTGTTTATTATTTCACAATGCTGCCTAAAGCCATCTCTTTATCCGGCAACAATAAAGCCATGCCCTCGGTATCCGACGCTGCTAAAAGCATCCCATTGGAAACTTCCCCACGGATAACCGCAGGTTCCATATTGGCGACCAGGATAATCCGGCGATTAATGAGTTGCTCGGGCATATACGCTTTGCGGATTCCCGCAACTATCTGGCGCACATCACGGCCCGTATCAACCTGCAAAACATATAAACGATCCGCGTTGGGATGTTCCTTGACCTCTTTGATCTGTGCCACCACCAATTCCATTTTCTTAAAATCGTCTATTGTTACCATGCCAATCTCCTAATTTATGCTATTGCATGTTGCAGGGCCCCTCAGTCCTGCTTTTATGTTTTTTGCGCGCAAACAAACAGGCTAAGGCCAAAAGGGATAGAACCAAACTTGAGCCACCATCGCTCAACGGCATAATAATAACCCATTAAGGAATTCATCAATGCCCCCCCTTGGGATATTTTAAAATCAGAATCACCCTTGACCCCGGCCTTAAAAAATTTACGCCTGATAAGTGCTGCAGGATAAATCAATGTATTAAAAAAAGTGATCCTTTTGATTTTAAAATCCTCAGAGCTTATTAAGGCTCTTAACTCCCTGTATTCATACCTGCGGTAATGATGCAAACGCTCATCCCAATTGCTCCACATATGCGTATAGGCAGGTACCGTTAACAGCAAAACCCCTCCCCGTACCAAACAGCGGCGGATATCGGCTAAAAGCTTCCTGTCATCAAGGATATGTTCCAAAACATCCGCAATGATAATGACATCAAATATCTCCTTAACAAACGGCAGACCGTCGTTAAGGTCACACTCGATGGCATCAAGCCCATAGGTGTTTTTAAGATGCCTACAGGCCATAAGGGATATGTCTAGCGCGACCACATCAAAAGTCTTGGCTAGTTCATGACACAGAAGCCCCCCTCCGATACCCATGACCAGAACACGCCCATGTCCTTTGGGAAGAAATTCCCAAATCAATTTCCTTTTAGCCGCATGCCACCAGTGGGTATTTTCTTCTTCAAATAAATCTTTCAATAGCTCTTGGTCCAAAGAAAATCCTCGGTAAGAAAAGGATATAAGGACGAAAAACATCCGCAGGTGACAAATTCTATTATAAAGAATCTTTGCTTTTCATGGCAACTAAATATTCCCCCGCCATATACGGCGAATAATGCGCGCGCACGTAATCAACGATGGGAATGATGTTTTCCGATTTATCCGCGTAAGCCTGGGGGAAATTATAAAGAAAAATTTTCTCTAAAAAGACATATTCCGGTTTCTCTTGCCGAAGCTGATCAATGGCTTTGTGGTTCAAAGATGTAGGATTAGTGTTCATAGAGTTACACGGCATAATCCTCATGTGTTTGGGCCGCGACTTAATCAAAGGGAAATAATAAAAAAAAGGCGGACGGTCAGCCTGTATTAGAATTTTGACTTCAAAAGAGCTGATCACAGGCACCGACTGCCCCGGTTTAGTCAAGGTCCGGATAAGGTACGCGTCTTTGCTGAAATCAAAATCCTGACGGTAATACGCCGTCAAATCATCATCGGAAGGAAAATCTTTCTCGGTATAAAGCTCCTCATCTTTAAGGCCCAAAGAATTGACCGGGAGTTTTAAATCCTCCGGGGAATTACGGTAAAGATGGTTAAAATACGTCGAAAGATCAGCCGGCAGAGGCTGGGCCGTCAAAGGATCAACCATAGGATTATGAGACCAGTTAAAAATATTAGGGTAAGCCATAAAATTATGGTTGGTAAACAAGGCATAAAACGATACGGCTAAAATAACCAAAATGGCATTGCTCCTCTGATGGCGGGGCCAGCTCCATAGCAAAAGTTTTAACCACCAACCGCAAACAAAAATAAAAGGCAGGGCCGTAACATAATAACTGGTCAAGACCGCGCGTGCGATATAATAATGATTGACGCCAAGCCCATAAACACACACCACCATGATAAAAATGTGACGCCGGGAAAGTCTCTTAAAATAACACATCCCTCCTACAAAAATCATGGTAAATACCCACACCGCCGGGATGATAAACCCTACCAGACCGGCGAAAAAATTATGGTATTTAAAATTTTCATATATAGGATAAGCCCCCATGCCGCTTACTACAAAATAATCTATGAATTCCGTACTGTTGCGCCAGAATTGCGCTGTAAATAAATGCCTGCCTACCGCCATGTAGTAAAATCCCAACGCCACCGCTACAGGAAAAAGGAAATACAGGCCTAAAACCGCCCTATCACGCTGAAGTTTACAAAGCATCCCACGGGTATAGGGCATAATCAAAAGGCATGCCAGATAAGCATAAAATGCGGCAAGAAGAAAAATCCCGGTGGAATCCATATAAAATACCGCAAAGCCGCTCAAAAAACCGGCAACCCATAACCATGCGGGATTCCGCCGTTGCAAATGACAATAAATGGCCCCTAACACAAAAATGTCAAAGAAATACCGGATCACGGTGGCGCTGGGATAGGTCAACACAAAAGGATATGTCCCCGGATGGAACATCTGCACGCGTATACCCCAAAGCATGACTGCCAGCGTCAGGGCCGCACTTTTAAACCAGTACCGGGAAAGCCAGAACATCAGCACGTAATAGGCCATGACCCCTGTCATGATCACTAAAAAAACATGTTCATATGAAAAGCCTCCCATCCAGCGGGTCAATTGGGCAAAGACATATGGCATTCCCACCCCATATGAAGAAGCTTGATTCACATATATGATATGGCCATTGGTTACGGCCCAACCGGTCGCCATCACAAACATATCTAAATGATAAAATTGCTCACCGATATACATGCGCGCCAGCACGTGCTCAAAATCCGGTACAAAAATAATCAATACCAGGCCCAGGGTCCCCCCGATTAAAATCAACTGCCTTAAAATCTTTCTATTGGCCTTATCATTGATCAACGCGTATATCCGGCCCCCTGTTTCTCTAATTTTAGGCCAACATAATTTGTTCAATACGGCCAGTATCAAAAGCACATCATATGCACGCCGTGCCAGCGCGTCACGGTAATCGTAAAAAACCATCTTGTCCCAAGCGCTCAACAAAAAAAAGGTTAGAACTGTCTCTACAATTAAAAATGCCCGTAAATTTTGCCCCCAGGCCACATCTGCCCTACATTTGCGATCACAGAACACAACTGCTATTTGCCCGATGATAAAAAGCAATAGCCAAAGGCCTAAAGAAAAAACCTGAGGCTGCGGATTAAAAAGAACCACGGCTTTCATAATCAGTAACAAGGCCTGGATACTCAAAAGCAAAGCAATTAAAAAAAGAAGCCACCAGCTTTTTAATTGTGCATTCCCTGAATTATTCATGTCTCTTCTGTCCTCTCATACCGAGGACTCCTTAAAATCGCCCCCTCATACCGGGGACTCCTTAAAGTCGCAATAAAATCAGATTATCGCTTTGTTGACCGTTGTATCGATAATGTGCCTTTAAATAATCCGTCAAGCTCACGATCGAGGGACTACTGAATATCCTTTTATCGATAAAAACCTGTTGCGGCTTGTCCTTATCCAATTGATTTAAAAGCTCCTTTATATCCTCCCCGCTCATCATGGGCAGACCGCCATAAAAAAAAGACGCGCGGTCAGCCTGCAGCAATATGGGGGTCGCAAAACCGCTGATCAAGGCCACCCGTTGAGAGGACAATGTCCAATGACGGATGAAATCGGCATCATGGTCAGAATTATAAACGGCCCGGTATGATTCCTTTTCTTGTTCCCAATTCTCCCCTGCCAAATTAAAAACATTAGGATAGTAGGTAAAAAGGAAATTAGTGAATAATGCAATGACAGCAACTGACCCTAAAACCAGTTTGACTAAGCGTTGCCGGGTTGGGGCCATCCCCTCCAGAATCTGCGTCCCCCAAAAACATATACAACCAACCAAGGGCAACGGGACCATATAATAGAAGTTGATGGTGGCATGCCACAAAAAATGAGCGTATACCCCCAGGCCATAAACGCTCAAAGGTATTAAAAATAATTTTTCACTCTTCCAAAAACGTTTCAAGACCAAGTTGATGGTGATTGCCATGCCTGCCGCATAAATCAAGGGGGGAAAAATGAGGCAAAAAACGCGAAAAAGTTCCTGTCCTTTAAACAAGAATAAATCGATACAGCATCAAAGCCATTGAGCCATCGGGGAATATCTTTAAAACTGTTCGACCAGAATTCCCTATGCAGCACGCCGCGGCCAAAACAAAACACCAACGACATGATCATCAAGACCCACGGAAGAAGGACCAATCCCGAAACTTTACGCCACTGCCTCGGGCTTGGACACAATAAACAACGGGTATCTTTAAACGACATCAGCACGGCCACATACGCATAAAAGGCCCCTGTCAAATACACCCCGGTGTCAAAGACAAAGGCCAAGGATAGTCCGACAGCTATCCCCGCTAACCAAAGAAAGATCTCGCCTCTTGCCCGGGCATAACACAACAATCCCCCCAATACCGCCACGTCAAAAATGTGGCGTAACACACTCTGCTCCGGAAAAATCCAAATTAACGGATTAATCCCTATGTTAAACATTTGCAGCTTCACCGCTAATAGCACACCGAAAGCGGCCGTAAGAACGCCCAGCCAATAACGTAATAAATAATAAAACGCCGTATAATAAACGATCGCCAAAAAACAAAGCACCGCCAGCACATGGCCATACGTCACGCCGCCTATGAAACCCGTCAAAGTATGAATTAAAACCGGCACCCCCCAATTTAAAGGGTTAAACGCCTGCAATGCGGGAACAAGGCCTTTATGATAAGCCCATAACGGGGCCATTAACCATTGATCAAAATGATTATTCCCGTCATAAAAGGCCAGACGCAGCAGGGCTTTTTCGGTATCAGGAATCGCTATGGCCAGCAACAAAATAAAAATGATCCCGCCGTCTGCCAGGTAGTACCAAAACACCGGCATATCCCCGCTAAGCCATGCCTGAAGGCGCTTGAGGCCCCGATTTAATTCAGGCCAGAAAAT
The DNA here is from genome assembly GCA_963769315.1 of Candidatus Omnitrophota bacterium. Taxonomy (GTDB): domain Bacteria; phylum Omnitrophota; class Gorgyraeia; order Zapsychrales; family Fredricksoniimonadaceae; genus JABDGZ01. The sequence continues at coordinate 123,388 of CAVYLG010000004.1, read as the reverse complement.
TTTCGCCAACAAGGCTGCGGCAAAACCCGCATACAATAAAACCCTGGCCCATTGAGGATTGTCATATTGCAGTATCTTAAACACCGCGAATAATTGCCATGACACCCAGAGAGTTTCACAAATCAAAAAAGTCCGGATGCCCCTCGCCGAATCAAATAACCTCAAGTGCTTGCGGTATATACAAAGAACCAGAACCTGGCCGATGATAACCGAGGCAATAAATGCGTGATAAAAAAAAGGTTACGGTTAGGTTTAAAAAGTTTCAACAATGCTTCAGGGACCCCTTCAGTGGTCGGGGCAGCCGGCAGGGGGACAAATTGATAAACAAATACCAGCACGATCAATGCCTGCAAAGACAATACAAAAACAAGCAAAGACAAATACCAAATATTTTGCGTTATCGGATCTTTTAAAAAATTTTTCTTCATATGCGTTTCATGGCCATCAGGAAATGCCCGTTGCGATACCCCTCATAATGCGCATGAATATACCGCATCAAGGACAAAAAGGCCGAACCGTCATTATAGTTGACTAAATCGATATTTTCTTTACAAAAAATCCGCTCGATGAAAATATATTGCGGCTTGAGGGTCTCTATTTGGGAAATGGTCCTTAAAAAATGGCCCTTAGTGTATAAAGAGGTCACCACCATGGTGCGCATATGCATCGGCCTGGAAATGACCAGCGGCACATAATAAAAAAACGGCGCACGATTGGCGTCCATCAAAATCTTGGTCTCGAAACTGCTGACCAAGGCAACCTTGCCCCCCGGCGGCACCAATTCATCAATCAGGCGGGCGTCCTGGCCGAAATTAAATTCCTGATCATAAAATTTACTTAAATCTTCATCTTTGGCAAAATCTTTCTCGCTGGTCAATTTTTCATCCGTCTCTCCCAAAGAATTGAGCGGCAGGCGGCCTTCCATCGGCAACTGGCTGAACAAATGGTTAAAATACGACCTGCCGTCGGGTAAAGGACTGAATACCATGGGGTCCACCAAAGGATTGCGGGAAAGGTTCCATATATTCGGATAACTGACATAATTAGAGCTGCTCCAAAGTGCCCAGGCGCCAAGGATGATAAAGGCCAGGACGGCATTACGGCGCTTGTCCGCCTTGAGCTTCTTAAGGGCCCAGGCCAGCCAAAAGCACAAAATAAAAGCATACGGCAAGCCGGCACTATAAGCACTGGTCGATAAAGAACGGGCCATAAAATATTCAAAAAGCGCCAACCCATAAAAAGCAAGGAAAGCGGCCAATAAATCTTCCGTTAAAAATTTACGCCAAAAATAAAGACTCAAAACAACGAGAAAGGTGCCTAAATAAATGAGGGGGATCAATATGCCCATCAACAACGGCAAATAATTATGGTCGGTAATATTTTGTGACAAAGGGACGGTGCCGAAATAATTTAAGAAATAATTACTAAACTCCTGGGTATTATGCCAAAATTCGCCGGTGAAGGTGTGTTTCCCCTCGGCCAACCAAAGGCAGGACATCACCGCGGCCGCGACAAGGGCCGCGCAGGCCGGCAAGGCAAGCCAGCTGTGACGCCTGGACAAAAATTTCAAACGCAAACCGGGAAGAAGGGCCAAACTCCCTAAATAAGCGCCCCAGGTCAATGCCAGGCATAAACCGGTAGTGGTCATATAAAAAATCGCAATGCCGCAAATGACAGAGCCCGCCCATAAATAAGCATACTTCCCTGTCCTTAAATGCCCCAGCATGAAAGCAAATAACACCACATCAAACATATACCGCAATACGGTGCTGCTGGGATAGGTAAAAACAATGGGGTAGGATGAGGTGTTGAACATTTGGATCTTGATCGCAAAAAGCATGCCTGCAATAACAAGCGGCTTATTTTTAAGCCAGGAGCACAACAGCCAGTACCAACCCAAGTAATAAATCATATTCACGACCACCATGACCCGCAAAACATGCTCGTAACTAAATCCCCCCAAGATTTTGCTGAGCTGGGCCACTAAAATCGGCAGGCCCAGACCATATTGAGAAATCACATCCACGTTGAGCGCGCAACCGCTTAAGTATGCCCAGCCCGGGGACATCACCGCGCTGTCCCAATGGTGATACTGTTCCCCCATAAAATCACGGGCCATCACTCCATGGGCATCGGGAATATATAATATCGAAACTAAAAAAATTGGGAAAGCTATCTCAACCCAACGTACCAGAAAGGTTGATGGGGTATGCAGATAGCGGTAAGCCTGTTGTAAAAAAATGCTAAAAGGCTTAAAAAATATTTTTCCCGCCAACCCTATAACGGCAATGACCCAAAATAAACAAGCCGCCAGTTGAGGGCTCTTAGGATAGACAATTGTTTTAAATGCCGCGCTTAACAAAAGAAAAGTCCAAATAATTTCCAGCCCTAAAAATAATTTGGCCTTCTGAATTAACGACGGATCGGCAAGACTTCGACGTAACCTCCAAAAAATCATGGCGGTCAATCCCAAGGCAACAAAAATAAAAATATGAAAGTGTAAGGCATCCCTCTCGGGCTTAACTAAGTCCTGCCATTCCGGAAAGACGATCCCAGAAAGCGTATCGGGGGGCGGAAAAGGTTGCAGGGCGAAAATGGATATCAGCCAAATCTGTATGCTTAAGGCAAAAGCAATCAGCACCAGCACAAGGATATTCTTAGATTTTACCATAAAATGACTATCTCAACTGGTCTTCTTACGAAGGCGGATAAATTTATCCTTTGCGCTTCATGGCCACTAAATACTGCCCTTCTTTGTAGGGCACATAATAGGCAAAAACATAGTTAAGTACCAGTGCTAAAGAGGCATCCTGAAAATTCTTGAATCCCGGGGCCTCTAAAAAGATTTTTTCCATGAATATATATTCAGGTTGGGATTGCTGCAACTGGAGCAACGTCCTTTGCTGATGAATCAGGCTATACATCGTGCTGTTAGGGAAGTTGCGCATGCGCATGGGCCTGGCGATTAAAATCGGCGAATAATAAAAAAACTGCCTGCGGTCAGCCTGCATGAGCATTTTAATTTCAAAACTGCTTAATAGAGGCACCGGCTCGGAAGGTCTGGTTAAAGACGCAATGAGTGCCGCGTCCCGGCTGAAATCCGATTCCTGGTCGTAATATTTTTCAAGTTCGGCATCCGTCTTAAAATCTTTTTCGTATTTTAACCCTTCATCCCTCTGGCCTAAAGAGTTTTCCGCAACCCTCTGTTCTTCGGTCACCTTGCTGACAGCAGCATTAAAATAAGAACGTCCGTCAGACAAAGGTTGAACTAACAAAGGATCAACGACCGGATTGCGCGAAACATTTAAAAGATTGGGATACGCCAGGTACGTATGGTTGGTAACCAAAGAATAAACGGCCAGCGCCAACAAAGCCAAAAGCACAAGGGACTGTGCATCCTTTTTAAAAAACAAGAGCCATCGCTGTACCCAAAAGCATAAAATAAACACATAGGGAATACAAACCACGTAATAGCTGGTTGGTGCGGAACGGCCGACATAATAATGGTACATGGCCAAACCATACAAAGAAAGAACGGCGGCCACCAGATCATCACGCTGTGCCTTGCGCCAGTACAAAAGCCCTGCGGTCACCAGGAATGTTCCCAAATAAACGACCGGGATAAAAAATCCCATCAAGCCGGCTAAGGTCTCTTTATTCTGGATGGTCTCATACATGGGCATCAAACCGAAACCGGATAAAAAATAATTATTAAATTCTTGCATATTATGCCAAAACTCCCCGGTCCATAAATGAGCACCCTGGGTAATTCCTAATAAAAACACTGTTATTAAAGGGGCCACGGCAATAAAACCGCCAAACCAAATAAAATCCGCAATATTCTTACATACCAAAGACCTTAAATGCCCCAAGATCATAAAAGCCGTCACATATGCAATAAGGGCTATCATCTGGCAATAGCCACAGGTAGTCATATAAAAAATCTGCACTCCGCAGCAAACAGCTGCCGCGAATAAATAACGTTTACGCAAAGTGCGTACATGCCCCAATAACGATAAAAAGAAAATAATATCCCAAAAATAACGCATCACGGTGGCGCTGGGAAACGTAAAAATAAATGGGGTAACTCCGGAATGGAACATTTGAAACTTGATGGCCAGCAAGGTCGCAATCAAAGCCAAAGCAAAAGACCCAAGCCAACGGCGCAAAAACAGAAAGCATAAAATAAAATAAACGATCGTCCCTCCCATCCAAAACCATAATAGATGCGTATAACTGAAGCCTCCCGCGATTTTGGCAAACCAGGACATCAAGACCGGCGTCCCCACCCCATACTCGGTCATAACATCCACGTTTAATACAGCGCCTTTGGTAAAACCCCAGGCAGGCGCCAGAAAACTGTCGAAATGACGAAAATGATCACCGAAAAACATCCGGGCCAAAACCGCCTTGGTATCAGGGACATACAATAGCAGTATTAAACCGGCACATGCCAGTACGTCTGCTTTAAAGCCCCAGGGCCATGACACCATCCTCTGATAAAGACGCCCGCCCCAGTCTTTGATCTCCGGCCAAAACACCTTGCTGGCCAATGCCCCTGCCGAAATAAAAATAAAAGCATCCCGGGCCAGCCCCGGGCGATCATGATAAACGATCATTTTAAAACTGGCATTCAGCATCAAGGAGGTCCATACCACCTCCGATGCTAAAAAAGGCATGATCGCCTTGACAAAGGAAGGCCGGTTTAATTTATGCCGCACCGACCAGATGCCGATGGCCTGGGCTGACAATGCCAGCCCCACAAAACAGTGGAACAACAATGCGTCCCTCTTGGCGAACACCAAATACTGCCACTCAGGCCAGACCATGGCGCTTAAAGTATCCGCCGGAGGTATTGCGCCCGACAAGGCAATCAATACCAACCATACTTGCACCGTGACACAAAAAATGATTAAGGAAAAAAGCACAACAGGGTTCATTATTGTTTGCGTTTTAATGCCAACAGCCACTGGCCTTGGTCAACAGGCTCATAGTGCTGGGCTAAGTACCGGACTAAAATCGTCAATGTTTGATAATGCTGGTAATAACTCAGAGGTAATTGACCGGAGAACAATTTTGTTTCTATAAATACATAGGTCGGCTTTTCGCTTTCCAATTGCCCCAGTGTTTTTTGCATACGGCCAACGGTCAGTAACTCCGTCCCCTTGAAATCCAAATTTTCCATAGGTTCAGCCCAAACGATGGGGTAAAAATAAAAAAATGGTTTGCGTTGGGATTGCATCAGTATTTTCGTTTGAAAGCTGCTGATCAAAGGCACTCGCTCATCCGGCCCGGTCAATCGGTCAATCAGGGCGGCGTCCTTTTCGAAATTAAATTCTTTTTTATAAAAATCCACTTCCGGCCCTAAATCAAGCCCTGCCAGGTTAAGGGCATTGGGATAAACGGTAAATAAATATCCCGTTACCCAGGCCCCGAAAGTCAAAACCACCAGTACCGATAAAATCATCCGTCGCAATTGCTGACGTAAAGGCTTTAAAATCTGCCGGATCCAGAAACATAACACAAAAATAAACGGCACGCACACCACGTAATAACTGGTCACGGCAGACCGGTAAATAAAATAATGATATGACCCCAGCCCATAGACACAAACATAGACGATGAACATTTGCGGCGCATCCGTTTGACGCAAGTACAAAAAGGCCCCGATGATCATGATGGTCAACACATAAACAGCGGGGATGACAAATCCCATACAAAAAGCGAAAAACTGTTTGTCCTTAAGCCCGTCCCAAACAGGCAATGACCCCCATCCGTTGAGAAACAGACGCGAGATTTCAGTGGTATTGTTCCAAAATTCGCCTGTCCATACCCAGCGGCCTTCCACCATCCATAGTAAGGCAAAGCCGGCTATAATCGGCAGGACAATCAAACCGAGGACCTTGCGGATGTCGGCGGGCCAATGAAAAAATTTTGTCCTGGTCGACGGCAATGTCAAAAGCATAAAACCATAAGCATAAAAAGCCAGCATCAAATAAATCCCCGCCTCCAGACAATAGGCCATCATCAATCCGCCGGTAGCGGCGGCCAGCCACAAATATTTTTCACGGCCGCAATCAGCATGTTTATAAATAAAGAAGATAGGCAATAAATCGAAAAGATAACGCACGGGTGTGGCACTGGGGTACCTCCAAATGACAGGGACAACCCCCCAATGGAACATTTGGAGTTTCACTGCCAGCAAAAGTCCGAAGGCTGCCAGCAAGGTGCTTTTAAGCCAATAACGCAAAAAAGCCCATACCGCTATAAAATACGCCAATGTGCCGATAATAATCAAACGCAGGACATTCTCATAACTGAATCCTCCGCAATATTTAGCTATGGTACTTAAAAACGCGGGGATCAGGACGCTGTAGTTACTGCTGACGTCTTTATAAAGGGCCAGCCCGTGCAGATAGGCCCAGCCGGGAAACATCACCATGCCATCTAAATGGTAAAAATAATCCCAAACAAAAACATGCGCTAATAATTTGGTCATGTCCGGCGGCCACAGCAAAAAAATCACCGCCACAGGGACCATCACATCCGCTAAACGACTGGCCAAAACGGCGTTGGCAGGATGGGCCAGCCAATAATAGCAGTGCTTTGACAATCTCTTAAATTCCGGCCAAAAGATGTTGTTCAACGCCCAGGCAAGCAGGGATAAATATAAAAACCACTTGGCCCACGGGGGGCTGCCAAAAATAAAAATCTTAAATGCCACGGTTGCTTCTATCAGGACCCAAACCCCGTTCATGATAACAAACGGCCATAAACGGCCGGCAAAATTATTATCTTGCAGTTGTTTCTTCAAAAAAACCATCCCCCATGCCTGGGCCATGATCCCAAAAAGAATAAACACGGCATAAAACTGGAGCTGGCGATGCGGGCGGACCTGGTCCCAATATAAGGGCAATAGTGTCTGGACGAAATTATTGGACTGGATAGGAATGAAACTAAAAATAACAGCAAGAATGATAACGACCTGCACCGACAACACCAGGACCAGTATCGAATAAGCCACAATATTTTTTGTTTTTACATCCTCCACCGCAAACCTCCCTTGATTAAGCTGATGCCCTTAAATCAATTCACCGGCCGATCCATTTTTTGATAACACCGGCGATGCTATCAAAAATAAAGAAAAAATTCCCGGTGCGCCCACAGCGATAAAGGCCGTCTTTCTCTATGATGTCCCCTGAACCCACCAGCCGACGCAGGCGCACCTTCACGATCGTTTCAACGTTGTAACGGCTTAAAAGCTCTTGTAAGGGAATCCCTCTGTGGGGCTCCCTGGCAATTTCACGCACCAGGCGCATGCGCACGGATGTTTCATAAGGCCCAAAAATACAAAGCACATAAACAAAACACAACAACCCGTCAATCAACATGGCCAACAAGGCTCCACCGACCAACACCTGCCAGGGGACATCCGTGATCTTAAAAAAAGACATGGTGCCCATGAGCAATATCGGAAGCCCCATAATAGACACGACAATAAACAATAATGATCGTAATAACCGCTCAGGGGCCAGCCAACGGAAAAAAATCAAATGAATGAGTAAAAAACAGGCAAACGAAAAAACACCCGTGCCCAGTGTCAAAACATCAATGGACATAAACCCTTTTATCCCCCCATGTCCCTCCCCAGAATACCCTGCATCATATCCAAAATACCGGCAATCGTCCGTCCTGATAAGCTCAATACATAGCGGCCTTCCACCTTCCTCACACAACCGCTTTTTTCCAGATCGCTTAAACGCGTATTGATAAAATCTTCTTTCTGCACGCTGTGCACAATATCGGTATAAGATAAACCCTCTCGACAGGAAATCGCCATCAGTATCTTTTGGGAAGGGCTCATCAACTGGGTCAATACGTAAAAACACAAATAAATGGGCACCAATAAAATAAAAATAATCCCCGCGGTGATTTTAAAAGGTATCCCCCATAAAGAGTGCGGGTCAAGCATGCCCCCGCACTGCAAACTTAAGACAATTGTCACATAAATACCCAAAAAAATAATGGCCATAAAGACAAACGCTTTGGCATGCAAGCCCGGCGCGGCTGTTTTTCGGCAGAAAAATATATGGGCGGTCACCGAGAAAATAAATAACAAGATGGCACAAATAATGTAAAACATAATTTAAAACCTAAATTTTAAGCTTAGCCGCCAGGGCATCCCTATAAAACATTTTGACCGTATCAAGGGAAAAATCATCCAAGTCATATCCGATCAACGGCAATTTCTTTAAAATGTCGTTGGTAACGGTAATCCCGTGGCATCCGATGGAATCCGCCTGAAAAATATTCAATAGTTCCCGCGGGCTCGCCCAAATCAGTTCGGCGGCCGGCACCGCTTTCAGGATTTCAACCGCCTCAGCCATGAACGGCACCGGATCGCGTCCTGTATCCGCAATGCGACCGGCAAAGACTGAAACATAACTGGGCACCTTGGGATCCAACACAGCAACAACACCTCTAACCTGGGCAAGCGTCATGATAGCCGTTATATTCAATTTAATTTTCTTGGCAACCAGTTTTTTTATCAGTTTATAACTTGTTTCCTTTTTGGTATTTGTCACCGGGATCTTGACATAGACATTATCCCCCCAACTGGCAATCTGAAGCGCCTGGCGTTCCATTTCATTAAAATCATCAGAAACCACCTCAAAAGAAATGGGCTTATCTTTAATAACAAGCAGGATATCTTGGGCAAAAGCAGCATAATCCGAAATCCCAGCCTTATGCATCAAGGAAGGGTTAGTGGTCAGGCCTTTAATAAAAGGTTTCGCATACATCTCCAACATGCCGGGCTTATCGGCTCCGTCGGCAAGAATCTTTATTTTTAAGTCTTTAATACCAGCCATGTTTATCCCCTATAATCTAACTGTTAAGGATGGTCTTAACCGCTTCCCCCAAGTTAGCCACATGATAATCCGGCAGACTATCTTTTCTTTTTTGCGCTGAACGTTTTTCTTCGATGAGTATGGTCTTTACTCCTGCTGCCCTGCCGCATTGCACATCACAATCCTGGTCCCCCACCAACCATGATTGCTTCAAATTTATATCATATCGCTTTTCAGCTTCAAGGATAAAATACGGTTTGGGTTTGCGGCAAAGGCATTCTCCGGAATAATCTTTAACCACTCCATCAGGATGGTGAAAGCAATAAAAATAATCGCTAAATTCCACCCCATGATCAACCATTTGTTTGGCTAAAAACTGGTTTATCCTATGTAATGACTCCAAGGTAGATTTCCCTTTAGCGTAATTAGGCTGGTTAGACACTACAAACAACAAAAATCCTGCTTTCTTGAGGTCTCTTAAATCCGAAAAAACTTCCGGAGCAATTTTTAAGTCATTCTCTTTCAGGGGAGATTCGTATTCGCCGGTTTGGGGATTATAAACCAATTCATTGATGACCCCGTCCCTATCTAAAAAAACCGCCTTATTCATTATTTAACTGATTCCCATTTCATATCATTGGCTTTAAGCAACGGATGGGACACGATCAGATGCCATATGACGGCCTGAAATGCTTCGGCATGCGGCGTGACGGTCTGAGGGCTGACCACAGGAACAATCACCACAGCATCGGCAACTTGGGCCGTATACCCGCCGTCTTTCCCTACCACTCCGATAATCTTCACTCCTGTATCTTTGGCATATTTCAATGCCTGTACCAAGTTATTACTTATATTCTTTTCCGCGTTTCCGCCGCCTACGGAAAAAACAAAAATACAATCTTTCGAATTCAGCCTGCTTCCTTTAAGCCAATTAACAAATGAAGAGTCCCAACCGTCATCGTTAATCCGCGCGGTTAATTCCGACACATTATCGGTGGGGGTATAAGCTTCTATGCCGGCAATCTTTCTGAAATCATTGACCGCATGCGAGGCGTTCCCTGCGCCGCCGCCGACCCCCAAAATAAAAAGCCGTCCGCCCGATTGCCTGGTCTTAAGCAAAATATTGATCATATCTTCGATTGGTTTGCGGTTAAGCTGATTGATGATCTGTTGCGCCTGCGTCAGGTATTCGTCGATATACCGCCTCAAGGGCGAGCTTTCGTTCATGATAATCTCCTTGTACTATATTCGGCCTTACTATGAAAAGGCTAAACGGTATTGTTCCCGAACCTTCGCCGCGGTTATCGTTTGTTGGAAACAATTTTTGAAGACCACTGTTGTCCCAACAATCTACGACACCGATTCAGAAATACAGGCCGTAGGCCGTTGTATTTCTGAAAAATTAGAAAAGATTGTTGGAATAAGACGAACAACTGCGAGCTCCTGCGAGTGTCCGGCAAGAGGACGGAGTGTCCGTCTTGAGGACCAACTCGTGGTCAAAAAAATTCGTTTCCAAAAACGATAAACGCCTGTACTGGATTCCTGGCTATTAACTCCGAACTACCTGCTCCAGATATCTCCTGGTTTCTTCCAATCCTTCCGGAGAGCCTATCTCATAAAATCTTTGCTTAACCTCATAGCCTGCCATCTGGCCCTCATTGACCAAACCGCTACACAGATCCGCCAGATCATAAACCTGCCCATCGACGATTTCAGAAAAGGCCTCTTTTTTAAAAAATAACAAACCGTAATCAATATGCTTCATTTCCCGGGTCAGGTGCTTCTTATCGTATCTTGCGATTGTGCCATTATCATAAACTATATTACTGGGCCCCCACCTGCCCTCATTTTTGAATACGGTCATCAATCCTTTTTTGCCGCATTTGAAAAAAGAATCGGCAATGGGACGAAATCTTTCCGTCAAATAGGAGTCCCCGTACATGACGGCAAAAACATTGCCCAATAACGGCAACGCCTTTTTAACGGCCCCAGATGTCCCCAGAAGTTTATCCCCGTCAAAAGAATAATCCACTGTTAAACCAAAATCTCTCCCATCCCGGATATAATCTTTCAGCATGTGACCGAGATGCCCGGCGCAGATGACAATCCGTCCGACGCCATTATCCTTAAGCAATGCCAACTGATGCGCAATAAACGGCTTGCCTGACAATTCCAGCATGGCCTTAGGCTTTGTTTCAGTAACAGGATATAAACGCGTGGCCTTACCCCCGGAAAGTATGGCAACTGTAGGCATCATGACTGGCTGATCACCTTGGTCCCTTCAAAATCAAACCTGAACCGCACCTCTTCCAATCCCGCAGAGGCCATTGCCCGTCTTAATGTTCACATGATCCGCGGCATAAAACATCAAGAAACCTCCGCCGCCGGCCCCGATCAATTTTCCCCCCAACGCCCCGTTTTTCAACGCCAAATCATACCAACCATTGATCTTTGGGTTGGACATGGAACCCGACCGCTTTTTCTTATGCTCCCAATGGACGTTCATCAATTCACCGAATTTCTTTAAATCCCCTTTTTCCAGGGCTTTCTTGCTCTCAATCCCCAATTCTTTTATAAAATGCAGATTATCGATCATCGCTTTGTCATTCGCTTTGCTTTTATGGTGTTGTTCTTTAAGAATACCGGACGCGGCACGTGTATAACCGGTAAAAAACAACAAAAGATTGTCCTCCAAATCATACAATATTTCTTTTTCTATTTTCAATGGATACGCCTTTACCGACTTCTTGGTAAATTCGAAAACAGTGATCCCTCCATAAGCGGCAATATATTGGTCCTGTTTCCCGATCGGTTCGCTTCAATTTATTAATTTCTATATCACAGGCCTGTTGGGCCAATTCTTTAGGATGGATCAAATTGCGTTTATAAGCATGCAAAGCTTTAAGTAAGGCCGTGGTAAAGCTGCCCGATGAGCCCAATCCTGTCCCGGCGGGGATATCCGCCATGCTGCTCATTTCCCAATAAGCACAATCAATGTTAAGCATCTTTAAGGCTTCGCGGATGATCGGATGTTTGATGTCCTCTGCTCTTTTAACCTTCTCCATCTTCGAATATTTCACAATGAGATAATCCACAAAAGTTTCATGAATAGTTATATAGACATAACGGTCAATGGCCGCAGCGATTAAAAATCCGCCGAACTTTTCATAATAAGAAGGTAAATCCGTCCCCCCTCCGCCTAAAGTTATCCGTAAAGGGCTTCTAGTTATGATCATGTGATGTACTCCCGAGATAAATTTTATCCACTATCTTAAGCGCTTCATAAGCATCATTGATATCGCCGTTGAGAGGCGCGGCGCCATTAATCGCTTCCACAAATGCTTTGAATTCTAAATTCCAAGAATTGTCTTCTCCCGGATATTCCCAAACCGTGGTTTGCGGAGGCCCCATTTCCGGAAGCATTTGATAATATGTTAACTTTTCTGTCCCGTAACTGCCCCCCAGACCGTCAATCTGGATTTTCCCTGTTTTACCATAAATTTCCAATGAAAACATATTTTTCCATTCCGTACAACTGACATGGATCCAGGCAATTTGATTTTTCCGGGTACTCAAACAAAGAAAAGCATTGTCATCAACCGGCATGTCCCAAAAATAGGTTGCGGTTTCACCCTTTACGGAAACAAAATCTCCTAAGAACCAACGGCAGAGATCAATCATATGCACGCCCTGATCTATCAATTCCCCGCCTCCTGATATTTCCGGATTGGCCCGCCATTCTTTATCGTATCCGACACGGCCTCCGTGACCGTAACGCCCGCGGATAAACATTAATTCCCCCATCACTCCGGAATCTACGATTTCCCGGGCTTTCATTAATGCCGGATGGTAACGCAAATTGAAACCCACCTTAACCATGACCTTGTTTTTTTGAGCAAGCTTTATGACATCTTCGATTTCTTTGGAATTCCTGCCCGCAGGCTTCTCTACCAATACGTGCTTTCCTGCTTTTATTGCCGCAAGACTTATCTGTGCCAGCTTGTCATTGGTTGTCGAAACAATAACAATATCAATGCGGGGATCTTTGATGACATCGTTAAAATCAGCAGAAACTCCGCTATGGCCCTTGAGAGCTGCTACGGCTTGGGCACGTTTAATATCAGCATCAACAGCCAACAAAAGATTATGCTGCCCCAAGGCAAGGGCCCTTTTTTTACCGATCAATCCGCAACCAACTATGCCGACATTCATCATTAATCCCATTTTTTACCGCGGTCTTCAGGAGTAATCCGCCGCAAAGTATAAATATCGCTTCCCATTAACTCCCTGCGACGATCAGGCAAGGATTTCCAGGAATCCCATTTTGCGCTGATGATCCGGCCGGTAATCCCGTCGCTTTCAGAAGAAGCCAAAAATACGCAAAGCTCAACGCCCATCTCTAAGGGGACCCCCCCGTCTTTTTTTTGCTTCAATGCTTTCTCGTAAAAATCCTTCCCTACACAATTGAGGCCCGGCTGATAATACCTCATCCAGCATTCTGGTATTAAGCGCGCCCGGGGCCAAAGCATTCACATCAATTTTAAAACCTCTGCATTCACCTGCCAATGTTTCCGTAAATCTGACAACCCCTGCCTTGGATGCCGCATAAGCGCTGATAAAAGGAAGCGGTGCCGTGGCCCCGCCGCCGGAGAGATTTATTATTTTTCCATAATTATTCTTCTTCATATGGGCCATCATATGTTTACAGCAATAAAACACCCCGCACAAATTAATTTCAATGGCCTTGACCCAATCACGCGGAATCCACTTTTTCAATCGGGCCCTTGGGCCCGTAAATCCCGGCGTTATTCACGAGAATATCAATATGGTCAAATTCACTATAGCAGCGTCATTGATCAATTTCTTTACTTCCGGCTCATGGGAAACATCCGCGACCATCGCACACACTTTTTGACCTTTCCCGGCAATTTTTTCTAATTTTTCTTTAACCGCCGATAATTTATCTTTGTCCCGGGCGCAAATAAAAACTCCGGCGCCCTGCCTGACAAATTCCGCGGCAATAGCTTCCCCTAATCCTTGATTGGCTCCGGTAATGATAGCAGTGCGGCCTTTTAGTTTCATTATTTATGTCCCCTTTTTGAAACCTTTTCCCACAGAAAAATAATTTAAATCCCTTATGCTCAACATTGTTTTGCGATAAACCCGTTGGGATCAATAATGATCTTGTTTTTCATTGATTGATTATATCTTCCCCCAACTGCAGGAATTCCGGCCATTCGACGGCAATGATGACCACATCAGCAATCCGCTATGGCTTCTCTAACGCTTTGTTTTAACTCTATTGTCTTAGCAAGATGTTTCGGAATGCTTTTAATGACCGGATCAAAACCTTTCACCCGGGCGCCTTTGGCGTGCAGTGATTTAGCTAACTCCACCGCAAAAGACCTGCGTAAAGTATCTGTGCCGGGCTTGTACGTTAACCCTAAAATAGCTATGGTCTTTTTCTTCAAACCCCCCGAAAACTGACGGCATTTCCTTTCTATCCAGTTTTTATGAAAAGAATTGCTGTCATTAACCGCTTTGATAAGGTAAGAAGGCAATTTATATTTATCGCTTAATTTTACCAAAAAATTGATGTCCCGGGCAAGGGTCCCTCCGGAAAAAGCCACCCCCGGTTTAAGATAAGCTTTGGGGCCTATGCGGGATTCGGTTTTAAGCCCGCGTTCAACCTCTTTGGCGTCGGCACCGGTTTGTTCACAAATAGAGGCAAGTTCATTGGCAAAACAGACCGAAACCGCTAAAAAAGAATTGATGGCATGCTTGGTCATTTCAGCGGATTCAATTTTCATCCATTCCAACCTATCGGTAATCGAAAAAAATAAGGGGGAAAAAATCTTTTTTGATTCCCCATCCCTGACCCCGATGATGATCCTGTCGGGGTTCAAAAAAGCATCTAAGGCCCTGCCTAATTTCAAATTTTCCGGTGAACAAGCAAAATAACATTTTTTATGGGGATACTGTTTGACAAATTCTTTTTCGATTTTGCTTACAAACCCTACAGGCGCCTGGGAAGAAACAATTATTCCCATCCCGTCATTTAAATACGGCATAATTTTCTTAAAATTATTCTCAAGAAATTTAATATCCGCCACATCTTTTTCATTGACCGGAGTATCAAAGGCAAGCCAAAGTACCTGCGCTTTTATCAAAGCCTCGCCGGCATTATTGGAAAAAGATAATCTGCCACGCCTCATCTGTTGGGATATAAGCTCATTTAATCCCGGTTCAAACAAAGGGGCTCTGGCCTTGCTGAAGCCCTTTGACCACGTCTTTATCAAAATCAAGGCCAACAACCTTATGGCCTAACTTTGCCAAACAAGCACTCGTCACCAGCCCCAGATGCCACAGGCCAAATACACAGATATTCATTGGCCCTCTTCTCCAATACCCATTGATTTTGAATAAGATATTCCAATGTTCTTATCATCGATTCTTTTATGCTTAATTTTGGCTTAAATCCGGCATTATTGATTTTAGTCGTATCAAGGAATATAAACGGATTATCCCCAATCCACCCGCGGTCACCGCCGGTATACTTAAGTTTTGGTTTAAGCCCCAAGATGATCGGCAATCCAAGCAATAGAATCATTCACCTGGCAATATTCATTGGTCCCTAAATTCAGGATGTTTACCTTATCCTTAAATTTCCCCATACCCAAAAGCATGGCATCCAGACAATCCTGTATATAAAGATACGATTTTTTCTGACGGCCAT
Source organism: Candidatus Omnitrophota bacterium (assembly GCA_963769315.1). Classification (GTDB taxonomy): domain Bacteria; phylum Omnitrophota; class Gorgyraeia; order Zapsychrales; family Fredricksoniimonadaceae; genus JABDGZ01. The sequence continues at coordinate 107,803 of CAVYLG010000004.1, read as the reverse complement.
TCCCCAAAACCAATAATTCATTGGGATTTCTCAAAAGTTTTCTATAAAAATCAAAGACATGGCCATGGGTATAGCGTTCTCCCAATATCGAAACAAACCGGAATATCCAGGATTTAAATCCAAACCCTTCACAATAGGCTTGGATCAACCCTTCACACGCTAATTTAGAAGCGCCGTATAATGATGTTTGAAGGGGAAATGGGGCATTCTCCGGCGTAGGGATAATCTCTGCTTCTCCGTAGACCGAGCCGGTGGAAGGAAAAAGCAATCTCTTTAATGCCGTTGGCCCGCATGGCTTCAAGCACGTTAAAAGTGGCGATGGTATTTTGCTGAAGATCTTTTTGGGGATGCTCAACACCGAAACGCACGTCGGCATTGGCCGCAAAATGAAAAACCATCTGTCCCCCGGCAAATGCCTGCTTCAAGGTATCGCAATCAAGCAGGTCGATTTCGATGAGCCGAAAATTCGGATGCGCCAACGCCCCTTCAAGGAATCGACGCTGGCCTGTGGAAAAATTGTCAATACCCGTCACCTGATGGCCAAGAGCCAACAGGCGGTCAACCAGATTACTGCCTATAAAACCGGCACAACCGGTGACAACCAAACGCCCCATTGTGTACCTCATCTATCCTGCCAAACTTTTCCCATAACTTACGGTCACGGCCGTATTGCAGAAAACAAAACAGGTTCTATGGGCGTGGCCCATGAAGGGACTTTAAAGCCATACTGGAGCACATATTTCCCTTTGGGGATATTTTCTTTTTTTACCTGTGCAAAACCCGCTTTTTCTATCATTTCAAGAAGAAAATCCGCACTGTATTGAATGGTCGCAGGATGCTTTATTGTTTTCTCTATAACCATTGTGGCTGGTTTAAATAATATTTTCTCAAGGACAAAGAACCAACTGGGGACACAAGACTCCATAATTAACAGCCTGCCTCCCCGGAAGCAAAACCCTGTGGACCTCGGAAAGCAACTGCCGGACGTTGGCCACACAATCATCAACCGTTTTACCGATCAAATGGTGGACCAGCATCACCATCACCACACCATCAAAGTCATATAAACTTTTCGGTATATCAAGCGCACTGCCTTGTACCATTTTGACATTCCCGGGAAGACGGATATCCCCGGGCAGATTATCAAGGAACAAATCCAAACCAACTATCTCCCCGACACGACCGGTATCGTAATCAAATACGCTACCATTGCCTATATCCAACAGGCGCCGTATCCCTTGCAACTTTTCGCTTAAGGCCGAGGATATAAAAGCATACGTATCGATCGACTCTACCAATGCCCTATAATTGTGGTATTCATCCAAAAAAAATTTAGCATTCTTATCGATGGCTACCGGTGTTTGTCCTCCTTTAACTGTATCGCCCATAGGACCACCTTCACTCATCATGTTTATCCTTCCTTATGGCATCGCCAATTCTACCACAACACCTGCCACCGTGCCTACCATGAACCCACTCGACATAACTGCCGATGGCCTCTGGGGCCGGACGCCAGGAATATCCCAACTCTCGGGCGGCTTTTTGGCTTGAATACCAGCCATATTTCCCGACAAGGTTGACCGCCTGGTTATAATTAAAAAGCCCGCTCTTCACACCCGCCCGTTGCAATGCACTGACCCCGGCACCGATCGCTAACATGGCCCAACGGGGAATCTTAAAGTACGGTTGCGGGCGTCCGCACAATTTACAGATAAGCCCGAAATACTCCTTTATCGTCATTCGATCCCCGCCCAAAATATAACGTTGCCCCGATTTACCATGAAGGTAAGCTAAAACATGACCCCGCGCCACATCCTCTGCATGAACAACGGTCAAACCGGAATCAAATACAAAAGGCAATCCCCGATCAAGGCATCGTTGGATCGCCAGATTACTTGGTGTAACCCGATAATCCAAAGGTCCTATGACCGTCGCAGGATTAACAATCACGACCTCAAATCCGGTTTTTTGGGAAAAATCCAATACCAATTTTTCCGCATAAAATTTTGCCGTGTGATAAGAAGAAGCCGGCGTCAACTGGCTATAAGTCTCGTCCAAAACAACATTCGGGTCGGATGTATACCCGATAGTTACGGTCGAACTTGTATAAATCAGCTTGCTAATTCCCAAACGATGGGCTTCATCCAAAACATTTTTCGTACCGTCTATAATTACCTGTGAAGTCGTTGATTCTAAAGAAGTCGGCGCCCCTAAATGGAAAACCGTATCACATCCCCTCATCGCACCCTTCAGGCTGTTGGGGTCAAGAACATTGCCGTATACAATTTCAACATCTAATCCGGTGATGCCCTGAAGGTTGCTGGTTTCCCGAACCAATGCTTTTACTTGATATTGCTGTGACAATAAAGCCCTAACAAGATGGGCCCCGATATGGCCGCTGGCCCCAATGACTAATTTTTTCATGATTGATTGATCTTTTTGTACTCATCCAGCATAGAAGACAAACCTTCTTTGTATTTTGTTTCAGGTACAAATCCAAGAGGCGGTGGGTTTATCAAATTTGAGAGATCATACCCCTTAGAATATTGCAGCACCCTGGGCTTTGTCAAAAGTTTTAGCCTTCCCAATCTTAATAGGGGGGGCAGCCCCCCGACTATAGACGCAGCGACGGACAACGGCCAATAAGGCACATGACGGGGGCGTTTGACCCCCAGATAATCGGCAATAAAATAAAACACCTCTTGCATGGTGGTCGGTTCATGGCTTGCTAAAACATAAATACCGATACCTGTTTTTTCGACGGACCGACTGAGTAAAAGCAAAATAAAACGGGCAATATCTTCGGCATAAATTAACGGTAAGGGCGCCTGCCCGTCTCCGATAAGGACCATTTTCCCTTTTTGGGTCAATTGCAAGGCATCCTGCCATACAGAAAAATTCCCCGGGCCATAAATAAAGCCGGGCCTGATGATATCAATTCGGCCGTCAAAAATATGGGATTCCTTTTCTAACTCTTTTTCAAGATTAATTTTAGACGAAAGATAAGCATCATGGGGGTTCTCTACATATTCCCGTATTCCCTCCTGTGTTATTTTCCTTGTGACGTGGTCTACCACGCTGATGGTTGAGAAAAAAATAGCTTTCTTTATTTGGTGCCTGGACGCCTGCCTCAAAACATTTAAAGGGCCCGATACATTAACCCGATGGAATTCTTCTTCTTTCAAATGCAAAGCGTTCGGCATCAAGGCAGCGCAATTGACAACCGCATCCACCCCCTGCATGGCTGTATAAACCGCTTGGGGGTCTTCAATATAACCTATGACCAACTTTTCCCGGCTAAGCTCCCAACTGTTAATATCATCTTCCGGTCGAATGAGCCCTTTGACCTGAATATCCTGGCCGGCAAGAATTCGGCAAATAGTGCGCCCTAACCCTCCGGCCGCCCCGGTGACAAGAACTGTCTTATTAACTTTGTGGGTCATTACAAAACCCTTTGTCCCGGCCTTTTCATATCTCAAGCCTTGTCGGCCCGGATAAGCTTATCCTCCGGCAGACGTTTTCTTAACAGCAACGGCAAGAAGCCTTATCCCGTAAGGCAACTGAAAGTTAGACAAATGCTTGGATTCGAATTCCATCGCCCATTTAACCAGGACATTCTTAGACGTACTGCCTAACTGCTTACGCACAACCGGTTTATTTTTCCCGGGAGAGGACATCTTCCCCAATAGCTTGACTATGGCAAACGCCGGAAAAAGAAGAAAACCAAGATACGATTTCCTGCATATCTGAAATCCTGTGGCAATCAATTTCCCGTGCAGCTCCGCCGCTGAATAACGCCTGAAATGGTGCAGCTGGGCATCGTAATCTCCATAAAGACCCTGAAAAGCCGGTACCTCAATGACCAGGGCCCCTCCGGGCTTCAGCAAATTAAACGCCTTTTTAAGGGCCTGCACGTCATTTTCAATATGTTCCAGGACATTTAACATGACCAGCACATCCACACTTTGATCAGGCAGGGGGCAACGAAGCACATCGAAACGAATCAAAGGGATTCCCGGCAAATTCCTGGCAAGCCTATAAAGAGGCTCCTTGACAACATCCGCTCCGATAATGACCGCTTCGGGAAAAGACTTTACCAAATCCCGGATTAAATAACCGGAGGAACAACCGATCTCCATGATGACAGCCTTTGGAGAAGGCATAAACTTTTTCACTTGTGATACTGCATCCCTTCGCGAAGCAATCTCCACCGGGTGGCTGTCTCCCACCGTTTCTTCATGAAGAAAACTTAGCTCATCCGACCAGCCGGATAAATCCTCACTGTATTCAAGCACCGGCGTGCGCTGATCAGCAAAAACAAAATCACGGCCATCCCAGCTGGGAGAAACCGGATATCCCTTTGTCGCAGGCAAATCAAACGGAAGCATCACTTGTCCTTTCCGAAATTAACTTGCCTGTCTACGATATACATCGGCCGCCGTTTCACCTCGTCATAAATCCGTCCGACGTATTCACCGATCAACCCCAGGCCCAAGCAACTGGACGCCGGCAAAAAAACTCACCACCAATACAGTCGTGGAAAGCCCGGGGGTTAAATCGATGCCTATCAGTTTCTGCAGCACATACCAAGCGCCCAGCAAAAAACTTAAACCCGCCATCACAAATCCGGCTATAGACATCATAGACAAAGGCCGGGAACTGAAACTGATCAGGCCATTCAATCCTATTTTGAGCGAACCGGTCAAACGGTTGTAGTTCCCCTTCCCGGCATATCGTTCGTCGCGGTCGTACTCGATAAATGTTTGTTTAAAACCCACGTAGGCCACCAAGCCGCGCAAAAAACCATGGCTCTCATTCAATCGCCGCAACTCTTCAATGACCCGCCGCGTCATGATGCGAAAATCTCCGGTATTGCGGGGGATCTGGACATCGCTAAAACGGTTGATCAGGTAATAACCGACATACGAAATCAGACGCTTGATGAGTGTTTCGCCTTTGCGGGAGCGTCGCTTAGCATAAACCACCTCATATCCTTCATTTAACTTGGCATACATCTGCTCGATGAGTTCCGGTTGGTCCTGAAGGTCAACATCAATAACAACGCAAGTTTTACCGCGACAGGCCAAAATACCGGCCATAGTGGCGGCAGGCTGGCCGAAACGGCGCGAAAACACCATCAGCTTAATGTTGGGGTTACGGTTGATCTCTTCGAGGATGACTTCCTCCGTCCGGTCCGGGGAAGGGTCAAGCGCAAAAATGATTTCGTAGCTCTTGCCCATCTGATCAAAGACTTTTTCTATACGGGCCAAAAACGGCCGGATGCTTGACTCTTCTTTATAAACCGGAACAACCACGGAGATATTGACCATAGAACCTCCTTACAGCAAAAAGCATATTGTCAAATTGTTGGAAGTGGGGCCTTCCGAAATCTTAGCAGGCTGATATCGATATGTTGTCCTGGTGTATAAAAATCTGACCCCTTGCATTCGTCTATTCTTATCGCGTGACCTCTCATATTGGGCACCAAGGCTATCCAACGTAAACAACAGATTTTAGCCAGGAAAATATATCCCTATCAGCCGTCCATCTATTATTCAAAAAACCTTTGACGCCACCTCGAAATAGGGGAAAAACAATATAAATTAAATATTACTTTTAATGAATTCATGTGTGATGCCGTGGGTTTTTAAATAGTCTATATAAACAGTACCGTCTGATTTGTTTTGATAATACCCGTTGTAAAAAATCCCGAGCAAATATTTACCGCGCTCAATGGTACACAAACGCCAATTGACATTACAGGACAAAAATAAAGCCAACAAAGCCGCCCAAACAATGTTACGCGCTAAATACGCCCTAACCATCAAGGTCTCCAATCATTACCATGCCTGCGTATCTTATACATATTCGGATCTTCCAACAACTTTTTGATCAGTGAGGGGTGCCCCCCACTTGTCATCAACCACGCTAAAGTTACGGCCGCCTACGATTTTACGGTCGGCATTAATGATCCAATCACAACAATCCAGGACCGTTTCCATGGGGGTACATTCATCTGAGGCCAACCTGTCAATTGTCTTGCGATAATTGTCCCCTGCTTTTTGCTTTGCCTTCAAGGTCTCTTGATGAATTTTGGTTTTGACCCATCCCGGGCCCACAATGACAAAATTCGTATCAGGGATTTCCGCATCCAGCAGTTCACACATTTTGATCAAGGCGATCTTGGATATCGTATACGCGGAATAATTCACCACTGCGTTATTGGTCCCTCCACCCGCAAAAAACAATACGACCGGAGGATGCCTCCCTTTCTTGTTACGTGACGGCAATAATTCATGAACAAACTGTATTTGCCTTGTAAAATTCACTCCCAGGGACTTTACCCACGACGCGAAATCCCCGTCTGCAAAAGCTCCGACCGGTTGCAGGGTCCCCGGACATAAAACCAGATAATCCCATTGGGCAAACGCCAAACGCAACTGAGTGCAAGCCTTTTGCACAGAAGAAACATTCCCCAAATCGCAATGAAAAATTTTGACACCGCAATCTTCCAATTCATCAACTAGGGAAGAAGACTTCCTGTACGTGCCGGCTACCTCTATACCCCGTTGCCGCCACCTTTTAGCCAAAGCATGCCCGATGTCGCTGGAAATCGAAACTATTACTGCTTTTGAAGTGACTTTTTTCATTGATACCTCAAAGCTTCCAATATAACATAAGTACTGTCCATATCAAAAAAATAAAAAGCACCACGGTGGCGGTTATGTACACCCAGGTGCCACCGGGAGGATGATAGGAAAATTCCAGCTTGTGCTCTCCCGCGGGGACCTTGATGCCCTTAAAAGCTTCGTTAAATCGAAGCAATTCAACCGGTACCCCGTCTAAATAAGCCTTCCAGGATGTGGTGTAACTGTCATTGTATACCACTGTTTGGGGCCTGGAAAAATTCGACTTCATCTTGAGCGTATTGACATCAAAATAATCGACGGAAAGATCCTTGCCGGGGCCGATCACAGGTTTGCCGACGGAATTAAAATCGTCATAGAGTACAATTTTATATTGGGCATAGTTTGCCAGGACGGCCTGGGGGGTATGTTGGGATAAATCAAATGTCCATCGGGATGCTGATTGCGGGTATCCCATTTTGGGCGGCGCATCGGTCATGCTCATGTCATACCAAAAATCCTCATAACGGACAAATTGATAAATACGGCTGTTGCTCACCGCGGGTTTCTGTGGCCGCACCCAGGAGAAAACCGGCGTGACATGCATGGAAGGCAAAACCGATGCAAATTCACCGGCATTTAAAGCATAGACCTTAAGTAACCACGCCGGCTGAAGGATCAAAATCCCCGCGAATATCCCTGTCCATATGGGGGGAGAAAAACGGCAAATACCCGAATAGTAAACAACCAGTGCGGCAAAAGACAACCCTAAGGTTAAATAAGAAGCCGCCGGCACCCCTTCAAAATGTTTTAGAAACAAAAACAAACAGCCATGCAAAACGACCACACCGAAAATAATCATTTTTTGGGTACTGAACCCCCTCAGATTTAATGCTCAAAAGCATTTGCAACTGATACAGCCCCAATAAAATGACGATGGGAATAAGAAATGCCCCCAAGAAAAAAAGATTGCGAAAATAAGCAAAGAAAAAAATATGCCGGTATAAAAATCCATGCAAAGGCGCGGCATTACCCGACGCAATGAGTCCGATAAGGACCGCCATCGCGCTTAAAAGGACCGTCAAACGTTTCAGCCGCAAAAAAACGGATAGCCCCAGCAGGACATATATCCAAACGGGTAAAAAAAGAAACGAATCACTGCCATAAGAAATTTTGTCTAAATGCCCGAAGAGATACTGCATATCCAAACGCTCGCCCAAGGTCCCGCTATGGGTGATCTCATCATACGACATCCCGCCCTGACGGCCCATGGTGCGGTCATAACATTCCTGGGCAGAAGCATACTGACAATGCCGGCCCGGGGCCACCACATCCCCGCTGGCATCCAGAATTTTATATGCCAAAAGGGGTGCTGCTGCCAAAAGAATACCAATAACACTAAACAAGGAAATACGCCAATGCTTCAATAGAAAACGATAAAGATTGATACAGAAATTCCCTGCTTCTTTAAAATACAAAAGAATAAAAACAATCAAAAAACATAAAAATACCGTCATAAAATAAAACGGCAGATAGGAACTTATCAAGACCATCACTGAAAAGGTCAATGCTAAAAAATTCCCCCGGACCTGTTTGGCGGCAAAACGCAATAAAAAAAAGAAAAACCAGATTGCCGGCACCGCCATTTCCAAAAATGTAAACTGGGTGAACATCGAAGCCCCTAAACTGGAAAACATGAGCCCCAGATAAGCCAGATAAGCCATGGCACGGTCTTTAAGGACTTCCCGGGCAAGAAAATAAAAACCGGCACATCCGATAAAAAAATAAACCACCATATAGATCACAAAAGCATTGGCGTAATTCATACCGGCTAATTTTAAAAGCGGAACAATCTGCGTGACGGGATTAAAAAGATTGCAAATGGAAATTCGCGTAAAAAGGACGGCCGAGATGATAAAAGGCTCCCATAAAGGGATGACGCCGTTGAGGACATTATTAAAATAAAATTTAGTGACCCCATAGATGGTGTTGGTATCCATGTTTACGGGGATGGTGCCAAAAACAAAATCGCGCATTAAAAATATCCATAATGCACAAGGTGTAACGAAAACAAAGGCTTGCAACATGGAAGGCATTATAACAGCCAAAAAGGATTAAAACCAGCATCAACAAAAATCATCCATCCGGTGGAAGCCAGGCTCAAAACCTTAGAGTCATGCGAATTCCAACCAAAAGGAATTTCTTTACGCTGGGATGAATAACTATAAGCCGCAAGGCTTTGTGAAATATTATAATGTAGACCTTCCATGGACTTACGCATCGAGGATTTTTCTGCTGCCGCTTGGGAAGACCAATCAGAATTCTGAATTTTATAATAATCCGCTAAGTCCCCAAGAGCCACCATGGCCCCGGCGCTCCATTCCACCGAGACCCTGTCATGTTCATCCGTATAGCCGACACCTAACAGTCTCCCCTGTTTATCAAAAACCCCGGAATGCCGACGGCCCGCCTGCCAAATGCGCCAGGCTGCCCCATCCCCCAACCAGGAATCTAAGGTCCCGGGGCCGATACAGGCAATGCTCCAGGTCTGCACATCCAAAGCAAAATCCTCTCGCGCAATCATCCACCGTCCGTTAATAAAGTATGCCCCTTGATAAAACAACCCTTGTTTTTCGTCCCAAACAAACCGTAAATAACGCTTGATGGCATCCATCGCTTTTTTGTATCGGAGCTCACCGGTGACTTGATATAACATGCGAAAAGCCGCATACCAGGAAATATTATTTTCCGTCGACAGGTGGTTATACCACCAGTTATGTTCATTAAAATCCTTCTTTTCCTCTTGCTTTAAACTGCGGTATGTGCCCAAAGGCGCCATGCGGATGCCGCCGATATCGCTTTGGAGCATCATGGCCGCGCGGGCCAACTCCTTCGATAGTTTTAACTCAACGCTGTCCGGATGCCGTGCATAGGTGCCTTGGGCTTCATCAAAATATTTTTTATGATAAAGCTGCATCGCGGCAATCACCACCCAGGCATTTTCTCCGGCCACTGGTTTCCAGTCCACCCAATGAAGGCGGTCATTATCGGGGAATCCGGTCAAAGACCTTTTCCCGTCCAAAGGGTCAGTGACTAAATATTTGCCGTCCGCATCTATGATGCGAAAAATAAACCCCCTCTCGCCCAACCGGCTGATGTCGGAGGTGACGCTTTGGGGGTTCTTCGGATTATAAACAAAGGTGTTAATGGGATAACCGGCACGGATACTCCAGGTATCTCCCACGGACCCTTGCCAGTAATAACGGTCCGCCAAGGACGCCTGATTTAGATTCTCCTCACCGCCGGCCAAGCTCAAAACGATCTGGTAAACGGATGCATCGTAAATATCCATCCCTTCATGGGTAATGACCCTCTCAATGCTGCCTTCCAATGCTCCTGATGATTCCATACGCCGGTAAACTTCGGGTCTGTCCTTTTCAGGGATGTAAAAACTATAAGGAAGATGGGTGATGGGACTGACGTTGGACTTAATCCAATTAAATAAACACAGATCAAAAACAGCTATTGAGGTTTGGGCCCCCACATAAGGGATATTTCCGGTGACTAAACAGACACAAATAAACGCCGCTAATATTCTTTTCATTGCACCCTTTCTTCCCTTACCAATAAAAAAGCCCCCACAGAATTCTTGCTGTCGCAAGACGCGGGGGCTTTACCTTAAGAAACGCAGGGAAAAAAGAATGCCATGCGCATTTTTCGGCAACCAGGCAGTCCTTATAAATCAAGGATCCACGGCTTTGCCCCCGTGTTTTACACGAGGCTCGGCTTAAGGCCCAACAGGCCTAAGCAGAAGTCCCCAGGTTACCCTGGGTTTGCCTTTATCGTTCCTGTCTTCTAAAAGAGCGCTTTCTCGCTACCTATTGGAAGTATACCCTATTTTTTGAGTTTGACAAGGGAAGCGCTTTCCCACAAAAAAATAGGGACGTTTCCCTATTTTGTCAAACTCATTTACAGACAAAAATAGGAAAACGCCCCTATTCCCCCCTCTTATTTTCTCCTTTTTAGAAAATATGAAGGGGAACGATAATCTGCCTCGGTCTTAAAGCAATCACCTTGGGTAAAATAGCCCTGACATTCGACAAAGCTGTCGTGGCTGTGACCAAAACAGTCTTATCTGCGATATCCTTGACCTGGCTTAACGTTCGGATCTTGACCGGCAAATTGACATAATACATCTTTGATTTCTTGGGATCATCATCAATGACACATTGCAAAGAGGAAAAGTCATTGTTCAGGTGATAACCTAGGACCGGAAGCATCAAAGCTGCCCCGTATCCATAGACCTTTTCATTTTTTAATGCCCTCAAACGCTGATTGACCAGTTTCATGCTATTTTGGAAAAGGCCATACTTAGGGACAATGTCCAAAGATTTCAACAGCCCCGCCACATCCTTAGATCTCTTTACAGCCCTGGGGATTTTTCGTACTCCTTTTTTCCTGCGGAAAGCCACCATCAAAGCCCCCCAGTGATATGGGTTGACCTTGACATCAACCATTTCACAATTGAACCGCTCCAGCATATATTTGGTTGACGCAAGGCTGAAATAACTCAAATGCTGGTGAAAAATCTGGTCAAACCTGAAATCTCCGATCATCGATTCAATCCCGGGGAACTGGAAAAAAAATAAGGCATCCTTGCTGGATTGTAACAACAACTGCTCAAGGGAACCCAGCGGGTCTTCCATGTGTTCCATCACATGACTGCTGATGACCAAATCAGCCGGATGGTCCACCCTGTTTTTAATATCCACATTCTCGACAAAATCAACAATACGCTGGATTTGAGGATCGGCATTATGGATACCCCCCAGCACCGGGTCGATCCCCACCAATTGGCGGCCCTGCTTTTTAAGCAAATGCAGCAAGTACATGTCATTGCAACCGACCTCAAGGATGGTTCGGAATTTTCTGCCGTTGATCGTCCGCCGAATAAAGTTCAAAAAATAATCTGAAGCTTCCCGGGCCGTTCGGCTTTCTGATGTCCGGAAATAAAACATCCGGGCATAAAGGGCTTGGGGATCAATGATATATTTTAACTGGCCATGGCCACATTGAAGGCAAAGACAGAAAGCCTGGTCGACAAATCCCACTTTTTCGCGCACAGGCTTATGGGTATAGATCTCCGTTAAAGGAAAAGCGGGAAGCTCAATCAAAGGAAAGGGCAAAAGACTATCGCAAACCACACAATGGGTGCGTGTGGTGTGCTTGATATGCCGCAATCGATCAATGAGGTCTTGATGTTCTCTGGCAGTTTTTATATCCAACATACGGTAAATAGGATATCATGAATTAGCTAAAATATTTATGATTGATTTTAAAATTTCCTAAAGGCGGATTAACGGGGAGACCTTTCATCCTCGGCCTTTCAAAGAAGGAGAGGTCCATTTCTTAAGCACTCCGGCGACCCGGTCGATGATAAAAAACACATTTTGCCTCTGGATGATCCGGTACTTGCCATTGACCATTTGAATGTCCCCTGCCCCCACCAAACGCCGGAGTCTTATTTTAAGTATTCCCCGGGTGTTATATACCCTAAGCAGTTCTGTTTCGCTTAAGCCTTGAGGACGGGCCTCATAAAGCTCGCGGACGATCCGCATACGGATGGATGTTTCAAAGGGGCCCCAAATGCAAATCACATACCCGAAAACCATCAGACCATCGATGGCCAAAGACAGCACCACGATACTCAAAATCCCTAACCCTGAAAATAAGGGGAAATAATGCAGAAAGAAAAACGTCGTCAATAAAATATTCCCGAGAAGTCCAATCAATGACGTGAGCAAAATCGTCTTAAAAACCTGGTCTGTCTTTAAAAACCGTGATGCTGCGGCGTGGACCAAAAAAAAGAACACAAATGACAAACCGGAAAGACCTACCACGCTCGTATCCACGCACGATGAGAATGCCATTTATCCCCCCGCTTTACGTCCCAAGAAAATTTGATAGGCGTTTAAAAACCCGGCAATCCTTAACCCTGAGGATGATAACACATATTTCCCCTTGGAGTCGATGTCAATGCATCCCGTCAAAACTAAATCCTTGATGCGCGGGAGGATATAAAGATCGTCGGTAAAATACTTCAAAAGATCTTCCTCTGACATTTCCCCATGGGCATGAAGTGCCAGCAAAACTGTCTTAGAGGGGCTGTTTAATTGAGTGGAAACATAAAAAACCATGTAGGCGGGAACAAGAAGAACATAGATGACGGTCGAACTAACCACCAGCGGTATGTCCCAAAATGAGGGATGTCTCCCATTCTCGTAATTCATAAAAACAAGCCAGCATAGTCCTAAATTGACCGCGGCGATGACACAAAACACTTTGACAAAAAGCCCGCCCTGTTTCTGCCGTCGGCAAAACCACCCATGCGCTATCGCGGACAACAGGAAAAAACCTATGGCTGTTAAAACCGTCAGCATAAGATCAAATAACCTCTTGGGGTTTATGGTTAAAAACATCCCTGGAGAGAATCTTGACATCAAGGATAAGTTTTAAATACACCTCCACCACTTCCGACAAATTCTTCCATGATATAGAACTGGATCGGACCGAATGCACCTGCCTCTGACCGCCCACTTGGGTAAAGTTCGTGCCCTGACGCAATATTTTGACGGTCATCTCCGCCGAATAACCGAAGCGGTCCGACCTGATGGTCAACAAACGCAGTTTGTCCGTCGGATAAAGGCAAGGGCTGTTGATATAATGGATGGGGATATTAAAAGTCAAACGATAGATCCAGGTATAAAGCATGGAAAGACTGCTCCTTAACCACCCGCGGACATGCATGTTCTTATAGTAAGCCATCACCAACTGGGCTTTGTCCCTGTTGGCAAATAATTCGGTCACCAGTTCCCGTGAGAGGTCATTGTCCCCGGGGACAACAATAAATTTGGGATATTGGGCAATGCGGATGGCTTCTTTGACCCCATAACCAGGGCCCTTATTCTCTTGATGATGAATAGACCGGATAAACGGGTAGCGCCCTTGAAGCGCCATGATGATATCTGCTGTCTTGTCCCGGCTGCCGTCATTGATGATAATAATATCCAACGGAATGGCCTGCTGGGGCATCGAAGCCGATCGGATGGTCTCAATGGTTTTTTCTAAATGTTCTTCTTCATTAAACGCGAGAATGACGACCGTAATCATGGATGGTTTAAATTGACATTTATTGCCCGAAATACCCCCGCCCCTGACCGCCGTCAATCGGAACAATGCTGCCGGTGTTAAACGAGGCCAAGGGAGAACATAGATAGGTCACATAATTGGCAATTTCTTCCGGTTGACCAAAACGCCCGATACGCTGGCGTTCCGTCAAATATTTATGCACATGCTGGGGATTTTCTTTGGATGTGATGTCCCAATACCCCTTTTCCGTAAACACCGCCCCCGGCAGGACCGCTGACATCACCACCCCGTCGGGAGCAACCACTCCGCCCATGCTGCGGGTATAAGCTGTCAGCGCGGCCTTGAAGGCGCAATAAGTGACCGGCCCATGATTTTCCATAGCCGAGATCGAAGAAATGTGGACCGCACGCCCCCATTTGCGCTGCTGCATCAAAGGGATCAATAGCCTGTTTAATTCCACCGCGACCTCAAAATTCAACCGGTAGACCTTACGCCATTCTTCGACGGTGCAAAACGGGTCTCTGATATCAAGGGTCCCCCCCAAATTATGGACAACGATATCCACCGGCCCCCAAGAGACTTTCTGGAGTTTGGACATCAATTCATTGGCGCTGTTTTCCGCCATCAAATCCATCGCCACCCCCAAATGCCCTTTGGAGTTCCCTCCCATCATATTCACGACATTTTGAATATCCGATGCGGTGCGGGCCACGACCACCACCTTCACCCCTTCTTTGGCCAAAGCCAAAGCAATGGCACGGCCAATGCCGCGGCCGCTGGCTGTCACTATGGCCCGTTTCCCCTGCAATCCTAATTCCATATGTCCTTCCTAAGTCCCGGGACTATTGGTCCTTAAACCTTGATGATGATACATTGCCCGGTATGCAACGATATCGGTTTCTCTACTCTTTCTAAAAAGAACTCATCCACGGCTTTACGGGCCGAATGCTCATATTGCCTAAACCCGTAATCATCAAAAATCATCACCCCGCCGGGGACCAGACGTTCATAAAAAAACAAGCAACAGTCCTTCACGCTTTGATACAGATCTACATCCACATGCACAAAAGAAAAACTCTTCTTGTGCAAACCTTCAAATGTTTCAGGCATTGTTCCCTGATGGAACTCTAAGAAAGGGAACTGCGACAAAAATTCCTTGACTGCCTCAAGCGATGTATCCGCAAAATCTCCTGTGGTATGCCCGCCGGGGTCATGGGCGGCAAACGGCGGCATCCCGGCAAATGTGTCAAACAAATGAAAGGGCCTGCCGTCTAAAGCGAGAATTCCCGCAACCATATAAGCAGATGCCCCTTGATAAACCCCGCATTCCGCAAATTCCCCTTTAAAATTCAAACAATGACGGGCCAAAGAACAAAGCATATACATGCGGTCTTCTGTCACGGTGGAACGATTGGCCACTAAAGCATATGCCTTTTGAAACGAAGCCTGTCGCCAGGGTGCAAAAGTCTCATAGGCATAAGGATAACAGCGTTCATAGTCCTGTTGGGACGGATAATACCGGGCCACATCAATCCCGAACCGACGAAAAAACCTTTTGATGATCCATTGCCAGACCCACGCCCACTTGCCTAAAAGCATCCTTGGCCCCTTACAGCTTAAAGACTTTCTTAACGCGTCGGATGATCCCCTCCCTGCTTAACCCCAAACGCTGGCAATGTTCCTGATAGGTCCCATTCCCACGGATAAATTCCTTAGGGATGCAAAGGGAATCAAATTTCACGCCGGGCAGCTCATGGACAACTTCAAGTACATCAGCCGCCAGCCCACCGCTGGCCACGTGTTCTTCAATGGTCAATACCCGCCTGGTCTTGCGCACGCTATCCAAAATTATTCCAATATCCAAAGGAATAAGTGAATGGATATAAATAACTTCGGCATCCCAGCCTAAGGGTTTCAGGGCCTCCCTTGCGTTGAGGGCGTTGGTCAACTGCGGCCCGCAAACGACCATGGTCAAATTCGATCCTTCCATCACCTTGATCCCTTTGCCAAAATGAATATCCGTCGGACGAAAAATAGTTTCATGCTCAAAGGCCGGGATACGAAAGAAGGTCAAAAAATTGTTATCATACGTTTGACGAAAGAGCGTATCAAACTCCACCGGACTGGCCGGAAAAACACATTGCGTGCCGGGTAAAGTTTTCAACAGGGCCGCATCGTTGTAACAATGATGTGTACACCCCAGATTCCCGTAATCAAAAGCACTGCCGACCGTCACTAAATTGCCGCCAAGTTTCTGATAACAAAAATCCAGCTTGATCTGCTCAAAGGAACGCTCGATTAAAAAAGGGGCGATGGTGTGGGCCACCACCCGAAAACCGGTCTTGGCCAACCCTGCCGCCATACTGACAATGGTCGGTTCACAAATCCCTATATTGTAAAACCGCCCCGGACATGCTTGAGCAAAAGGCTGCATGGCAAAATGCCCGATGTCTCCTAATAGCACAACCAGGTTAGGGTCTGCTTGGCCCAAAGCCAGCATGGTATCGGCAAATTGTTTTTTAACCAAATAGGCCATTACGCCAAGGCCTCCATGATGTCTTTGAGTTCTTGCTGTGTTGGGATGCGGTGGTGCCAGCGGCCATGCCCCTCAAGCATAGGCACCCCTTTGCCCTTGATAGTCTTGGCGATGATGACCGTCGGATTTCCCGTTAAAGAAAAAGACACGCGATGATATGCCTCAGAAATTTCATCTGCCGAATGTCCGTCAATGACCAAGGTCTTCCATCCAAAGGCCTTCCACTTGGCCGGCAGGTCATCCAAAGGCATCAGCTGTGCGGCTGAGCCATTCCAATCCACAGTCACACACAAATTACCTAAACGTAAATTATTCGCTACCTGGGCCGCCTCCCAAATGGTCCCTTCATGGCATTCTCCGTCCCCGACAAGCACAAACACTTTGTTTGACATCCCCCTGATCTTGAGCCCTAAGGCTGTCCCTACGGCCATGGGTAAGCCATGTCCCAGCGACCCGGTGCAGGCTTCCACCCCAGGGATCAACGTGCTGTCAGGATGTTCACTTAATATCCCGCCAGGTTTACAAAATAAACGCAGGTCCTCATCAGAAATAAACCCGTGATGGTGCAACACCACATATAAAGCCAAGCACCCATGCCCCTTGCTTAAGAAAAAATAATCCCTTTGGGGCCAATCAGGATTGGAGCTGTCTACCTTTAATATGTCTTTATACAAAAAAGATATTAAATCTATAATGGAGAATGCGCTGGGGATATGACCATCCTGGCCTTCAAAAACCATTTGCGCAATTTTTTTGCGGAATTCCTTGTTCATTACGTCATTCACAGTAGATACCCAAAGGCCAAGCACGTGGGACTCTGCCCGTTTTGAGGCGCTAAACAATTTAGCATTTTTCCCATAAAAAACCAACTAATTCTTTCTCTTCATAGCCACTAAATATTGGCCAAACGCTGTCGGACTATAATTATCATTCACATAGTCAATCACCTCCATGATCCCCTGGGAATCATGGTAATACGCCCGGGGGACCTGACGATTAAGGAAGATCCTTTCCATGAAAACATATTCAGGTTTAGCCTGAATCAACTGGTTGAGGGTTCTTTGGGTAGCATCCACGGTAAAATAATTGGGGACCACAAACATCCTCATGCGCAGGGGCCTGGAATTGACCAAATCAAAGTAGTAAAAAAATGGTTTGCGGTTGGCTTGAATAAGCATTTTAACTTCAAAAGAGCTAATCAAAGCCACTGCCTCTTGGGGCAATGTCAACCGGTCGATAAGCAGTGCGTCCTGGATAAAATCAAATTCCTTGCGGTAGTAGGCCTTAAGATCTTCATCACTCTGAAAATCTTTTTCCATCCACAAATCCTCGGTAGTTTCCCCTAAGGAGTTCAACGTCAGTTTAAAAGCATCCGGATATTCCCGGAACAGATGATTAAAATAGGACACCCTCCCCGGAGGAATTTGGGAAACTTTTAAGTCCACCATCGGATTTCGTGAAAAGTTAAATATATTAGGATAGGCGATAAAAAGGTGGTTGGTCACAAGCGCATAGACCGCTACCGCCAAAAGGCCTAAGCTCCATCGATGATATCTTTTGGCATCATAATGCAAGAGGCCCAAATGCCCCCAATAACAACACAGAAAAATGAAGGGCAATCCTGCCGAATAATAGGCGCTGGTGGAAGATAATGCCACATAATAATGATAAAGACCCATGCCATACACAGAAAGCACGGCTGCAAATAGATGGCGATGGTGGATTTTCTTAAAAAAGCATAAGCTGGTAACCACCAAAACCGTCATCATATAGACCAGCGGATATAAGAAACTCACCAGTGAGGCCAAAAATTGATGGTCTATGAGGCTCTGATACATAGGGGTCAGGGCCAAGCCACTCTTGAATGAATTTACAAATTCAAAAGAATTCTGCCAAAATTCTTTCTGCAAGCAATGCTCCCCTAGTGAAAACCACAGTAGGCCAACAGCAGTCACCGGGACAAATAAAAATAACCGCAGGATCGATAAAATATCTTTGGAGGACCTATAAAGAGTAGCGCGTAATGAGGGAATCCCCAGGCAAGCGACCAGATAAAAATAAAAAGCGCAGGTCAGATACACCCCCTCGGGGGTGATATGAAAAATGGCCAACCCGCAAATACAGGCAGCGGCCAACAAGTACCCTTGTTTTGGTTTATTCAAATGGGCAAAAATCAGAAACAAAACCGGGATATCAAAGCAATACCTCAACACCGTTGAGCTGGGGTAGGTAAAGCAGATCGGCAGGGATTCCGAATGGAACATCTGCAGCCTGATTCCCAAAATGATGGCTGCCAAAGCCATCAGGCGGCTGTCCCACCATTTCACTAAAAATGCATACCATAACAGATAATAGACAATGGTCAGCCACATCAAGACCAAAAAAACATTTTCATGGCTAAATCCCCCAAAAATCTTGGTCAGGAAGCCTACGATCATCGGCAAACCCAAACCATAACGTGAAATCACATCCACGTCCAATATGGCTCCGGACACATACGCCCATGCCGGGGCCATCACTGAGCTGTCCCAATGATGAAACTGTTCCCCGATCCAAATGCGGGCCACCACCGCTTGGGTGTCAGGAATATAAATCAAAAAGAAAATGAACATCGGAAAAAGGACCCCGCTAAGGGTACGGGCCAATGACCAATTGGAGGGGTTGGCAGCCAGGGACATGAAAGCCCCCAGCCATGACTGAATTTTAACCCACCATAATTTATGAGCGATCAGCAAGCACAAAACCACCACAAAAGCCCCTTGGGCCATTTGCGGCTGGCGGTCATAAATGACTGTTTTAAATAAAGCGCTTAACCACAAAAAGGTCAACAGGGCTTCGATGACACAAAACAGACGGACCTGAAAAGAAGGCGCCCTATCTTTCCATCGTCTTTTAAGGCCGATCCCCCAGCCCAACACCGAACAACAGAATACAAGATAAAGCGTCATCTCGTTAATGAAGGGCTTAAGAGAGGGGAAAAAACTTGCTCCCCAAGAGATGAATACAACCGTTTGGATTGATTCAATCAGCGAAAAAAGAATAATATAAAAAATGCGCATGTTCATTTTGCCATATTCTTTTGATTTTGCTGGGCGAACGCTTTGACCTGCCCCCAAGAGACCCCTGCAACATTAAAAATGTTGGGATAAACCATAAACATATTATTAGTCATCAAAGCTCCCAACATAAGAAAGACCAATACCATCTTGATGTTCAACGCTTGGGCCTTTGATCGGTCAAGAAATTCTTTCACCCAAAAAGCCAGCACCATGACTAATGGAAAACTCACCGTATAGAAATTATCGGGGGTTGACTCCCTGACATGAAGACTAAAAACGGCCAGGCCGTACACACAAACAGCGGTGAGCATGAGGTCTTGTGCTTTGCTCTTATCTTTAAGCCCTATCCAAAGCAGGGAAACTAAATACAAAACAGGAACCGTAAATTGCCAGATAAAAGTAAAGAAATAGCGACCGGCTAAAGGGGCAACCAAGGGAATGTGGGTATCTGCGGTGAATGATCTCCACAGGACCTTAAGGGATTCCAGGCCAATCATGCCTAAGGTGATTGCGATAAGCGGCTTTCGTTTGAGTTGGATAGAAGACCACAACAGGAAGAACAAAAGCAGATCAAATACATAGCCCACCTGAAATTTCTGCGGATATTGCCAGATGATCGGCACTGTTGCCAAGTGGAATAATTGCCACTTAATCGCCAATAAAACGGCCGTGCTGGCTAACAAAAGACTCCTGAGCCAAACGCACATCAGCCCAAAGAAAATCCAAAAATACACCACCACTGCGATGGTCATCAAATGAAAGAATTGTATATCGTCTAAATGTTCCAGCCCCCATCCTTGGCCCATCCTCCATAGATGGAATTGATCTAAATTCCCCCAAATCAGGATACTATCCTTGATGAGCTCAACATCGGCGACATTGATCATGGCTGCGATCAAAACACAAATGCCAATGGCCCACGTGGCGCGCAGCCATTTCAGGCGTGAGGTGCGCGGAAGACCGGCTAACATATATACGATCCATCGGTTTAATTCCGGCCAGAAAATCTTGACTAACAAAAAAAGCCCGATTGAGGCGTATAAAATAACCCTCGCCCACAATGGATTTCCGTAAAGAAAAATCTTAAAACCGGCAAACAAAGCGGCCAATAGCAGGAGCCCGTCGACAAAGATCAAATCTGAAATCTTTTTCCCCAAATCCCCGTCAGACAAACGTTTCCTTAAAAGATAAAGGGCCGCCCCCTGCATCCCTAACGCAAAAACGACGAATAAATGATAAAAAGATATCTCCCTTTCCGGCCTTAATCCCCGGTAATAAACATCAAACATTGTCTGGGCGTAGGCAGAAACATCAATGGGGAAATAAGAAAAAATCAACACCGCTACAATAACAACCTGAAGTGAAACGATGAGGGTATAAACAGACACCATCACAATGTGGCGAATTTGAACATCAGGTATCAATTGTTCTAATATCCCTTTCATGCCTCCTCCCGCCGCTTAAGGGCCATCGGGTAGTAACCTGTGGCATAAGGAGCATCTTGAGCATACATGTAACGCATCAACGGCAAAAAAGAACGCCCTTCGCTATAGGAGATCTTGGCCATATTCTCGGTGTTAAAAATCCTGTCAACAAAATAGATATGTTCTCTAATAAACATACGGGCAGCAACAGCTTGGGAATGTGGGATATAGGATAAATACAGACCTGTTATCCGACCGAATTTTTATAGAAGTTGTTATACCCTTGCTGTAAAAATATGTCAATGCCAAATTACAATGTCTCCATTCATAGGGCCCGATGAATTGAATTTTCCCCTAAATAAACATTATGGTTATGCTTTACAATCCCCATCCTCTACCCTACAATAAATCCTACTATTAAAAATAATTTTAGAGATGTGCCGTTTCCTTAAAATACATATAAGAAAAACGGCCTAAAATGCCTCTATGTCTTTCTGGAAACGCTACGCTAAACACCTCGTTTTGTTATCGGTTCTGTGTACCGGCATCATCTTCTTAGGTCCTTACGCAAATTTTCAAAGTTATCTCTCCCAAGGTGATCACGGCCGCGATCTTTATGCCGCCCAAGCGGTTTATCGAGGTGAGCTCCCTTACAGAGATTTCTGGTGGGTATACGGGCCTTTGATGCCTTATTATTACGGCCTGTTCTTTAAGATATTCGGGACCTCGATTGGCAGCATTATATTAGGGAAGCTAATCCTTCGAATCTTAGGCGCCATTCTTATCTGTCTGGCCATGCTGGAAGTTTCTTCGGAAATAGCCGCCTTCCTTTGCGCCTGCTGGTTTATGCTTTTCCATCAAGATTTTTTCTTTACCTATAATCATTTAGGCGGCATTGCGATGATCCTGGGGACGGCCTTCTGTCTTTTATCTTATATCCAAAAAGGCTCATTGAAAGCCGCTTGGGGCGCCTTGGCCTTCATTTTTACGTTGTGCCTGATTAAGATCAATTTCGGTTTAGCTGCTTTGGCCGTATGTGTGATCACCGTTGGTGTCTGTGATTCTGTACACCGTATTCCTTTCAATACAGCCAAAAAATTATTTTATTCCGTTGCCTTCATAGGGGTCCCGCTCTTAACTTTTATTATCTACTGGTCTTTGTTAAAAGGGTTGACCGTCATGGAAATTCGTCAATGCCTTCCTTATATAGAAGGTGACCAGCCTTACTCCATGAGCCCGTGGTTGGCAATCAGTAATTTTCTGCAAATCATCTGGCATTCGATGAGGTCCACCTGGTTGAATTTAGGTCTTGCCGTGATTATCAATGCCTGCGCTTTGCGCTGTTTTTATCTATTTGCTAAAAATAAACTGCCGGCATCACGCAAAACCGTCTTATTGTTGTCCTTAGGGATGCTTTGTCTTTTTTATGTGGCCAATTTCCACGAATACCTTAAAAGCGGGGTTTGGTACCGGTCTTTCTGGGCCCAACCTTTGAACATGATGATCATCTTTTTGTTAATCGATATCGCCCCCCAAAGTATTCCTAAAATAGTCCGCAAAATAATTTTCACATTTCTGGCCCTGTTGGCAATCTACTGCTGGTTCTCTGCGTTGCGCTTGAACAATACCGTAAAAACCGATAGCCAATACCTGTCCCTGCCAGAGGGGGGGTTTATGTCTCTAATTCTCCCTCATGGATTGCGACCGTTGAGCAGACCACGGAATTCTTAAATAAAACACTTAAACCCCATGAACTTTTCTTTGCTCTTCCTTATGATTGTCTTTATTATTATCTGACCGGCAAAAAAACGCCGACACGTCAGCTGATTTTCTTTGAACATATCAAAATACCAACAGAGCAAGAAATATCTGTGATCGCCGAGCTGGAGAAGAACCATGTCAATTATATCTTGCTTTCCAACCGTGCTTTTGCCCGCGAAGAGCAAGGGTTGGGCTTTTTAGGGACAACTTATTGCCCCTTGATCGGAAAATATATTAAGGAGAATTTTTACCCCCTGGCCCGCTTCGGTGATTGGAGTGATGAACCGGGTTGGGCGTGGAATCATGGGACCTTGATACTGAAGCGTAAAGGACATAGTATCATTACAAATCTTTCGGTGGGTGGCTCGGTCCTCATGCCGGACACTCGCAGGAGCTCGGAATTGATGTTAAGGAGCGGACGGTGACTGATCTAAGGTCTATTGAAGGGACATCCCCATCCTATACGCTGGTAACGTACGCATTTCAATCAGGAGCACCTTAACATCAAGGCCGAGACAGGCCCCGCTTGAGACCATTCATGAAACTTAATCCAAAAACCATTTTTCTACTTCTAACCATCCTGATGGCGGCCATCTTTGTCTGGCCTGAGCTGAATTTCCAGGACTTGCTCTCTCAAGGTGATCATGGCCGTGATCTATACGCTTTTGACGCGGTGACCCATGGGAAATTACCTTACAAGGATTTCTGGTGGGTGTATGGCCCCCTAATGCCGTATTATTACGGCCTATTTTTTAAGATCTTCGGAGTGCATATAACGAGCGTGCTTCTGGGAAGAGCATTGCTGGTGATCGTCTGTTCTGCCTTTTTTTATTTATCCGCAGCCTGCCTTATGTCGCCCGGCCTGGCTTTCTTGGCAGCCGGCTGGTTTACCCAATGCCGTCAGGAATTTTTCTTTACCTATAATCATATCGGCGGTATTGCCGCGGAATTGGTCATTTGCTGGTGCCTTTTATCTTATATCCGGATCGGCTCCATGCGCTATTTATGGATCGCCCTGATCGCTGACTTTGTCTTGGGATTAGTCAAGATCAACTTTGGTTTAGCCGGCTTGGCTGGGATTAGTGCTTAGCGTCCTATGGATCGATTTGGCCAAAAAATATTCTTTTAACGCCCAACAGAAAAAATTATTATTTGTGCGCCGCAGGCCTGGTCCCTCTGTGCCTTGGCATCATTAACTGGATGCTCCTTCATGAGCTGCCGCTTTACGCCATACGCCAGTGCATGCCCTATTTTGGCAATGACCAGCCGTATCATGCCTCGCCTTTGTTGGTCATTCCTTATTATTTTATGCAGCATTGGCTGACCTTCATCCATTCCCCCATCGGTATTGCCATCGGCATTGTCCTGCACGGATGCACCCTGTTGGGTGCGTATTTACTGATAAGCAAAAAAATCGAAAAAACCTACCGGCAGGATGTATTATTGGCATTAGGCTGTGATCGGAATATTTTTCGTCGTCTATTTCCATGAATTTTTAGTCAGCGGCGTGTGGTACCGTTGCTATTGGTCCATGCCTTTCTTAAACCTCTTTCATTTTGTGATGATTGCCTTGGCCTTTTTGCTCATCCCGAAATTCTTACGTGTTTTGATCCTGATATTCTTATGGGGATTGGTGCTATTGGGAATAATAGTGCACATCGGAAGCATCCAAAGCCAAAAACAACCTGACCATTTTTTAAGTATGGAACGCGGGCAGATTTACGTCGGCAATGAGCCTCAATGGACATATACCGTCAATACGGTCACCCGCTTTTTGAACACCGCTCTTAAAAAGGATGATTTATTTTTCGCCCTGCCCTATGACTGCCTTTATTACTATTTGACCGGCAAAGAAAGCCCCACGCGCCAGTTGATCTTCTTTGACCATATCAACATACCGCCACAACAGGAAGTTTCGGTGATCGGGGAATTAGAAAAAAATAAGGTAGGGTTCGTTTTAATGTCCAGCCGTATCATTTCCCCTGAGACAGGATTAGGGATATTCGGCAGAACCTACTGCCCCTTGCTTGGCCAATACATTCACGATACCTTTGTCCCTGTCGTTCGCCAAGGCGGAGACTGGAGCCAACCTCCCGGCTGGGCCAATAACCACGGCGTGATGATCCTTAAACGTAAGCCTTCGTAAATTGATACATTACCCTCACCGGTCCCTGCCTGATGCTTTCTTGAGCGCGTCCAGATATTCACTTTTAATACTCGCCCCCAATTTTTCCACCCTATGAACATCTTCCCAACATTGATCATATCGCCGCTCTAAAAAATATGCGCTAGCCCTGTCACCGTAAATTTCAGGATTATCAGGTTCGATTTCTATCGCCTTGTTATAGTCAGCGATGGCTAGATCAAGTTCTGCGTTGTTTTCATAAAGCATGCCTCTGTCGATATAGGCACGGGCATTATGGGGCATCAGTTCTATCGCCTTACTGAAATCAGCAAGTGCCAAATCAAATTTCCCCTCAGACTGATAAAGGTATCCTCTGTTAGTATATGTCCCGGGATAACTGGGGTTAAATTTAATCGCCAGATTAAAATTTGCCAGCGCCTGGTCAAAAGCCCCTTTAATTCTTAGAATGACCCCCCGATTGCTAAGGGTTACGGCATCGACGGGGCCAAGTCCTATGACCATATTATAATCGGCAAGGGCATGGTCGAAGTCTCCCTGCTTTTGATAAGCTGCCCCCCGGTTCAGATATGCCCTTACGCTTTTAGGTGATTCATGCACCGCATCATTCCATAAAGTAAATTCATCTTTCCAAATTTTATTTCTTTGATAGGTCATAATCGAAAATCCCAGAATCAACAATGAAAGTGTCCGAACCGCCCAAGCCGCCCTTGTCCCTTTTAGAAAATAAAATACCCCGCTGGATAGTAATATACTAAATCCCACTATCGGCAAGTAAAGCCGGTGTTCCAAGATAACATCTTTATTCGGCCAAAGGCTTGATTCAGGCAAAAGGGTTATAAAAAACCATAATACCCCGAATGACACCAACCGGTATTTATTAAAAATACTCACCGCCGTAAATATGAGCAAATAGCAAAAATAAAGAGCTTAGTATAAAGGGTATCTCGGATATGGAATTGGTTAAAGGAAAATCGTATTCTATCGTCTGATGAATCGGGACAAAAAGAAGCCTGAGATATGTCACCATGACCCTGGTTTGCGTCAAAAAATACCGCTTCATGGAGACACCGCCTGCATAATTTTCCAAAACTTGTTTAGTCCCTTTGAGAATATCGGGATGGGTCACAAGCCACGTTAAGGGCAACAAAAGGGCAATCAGGAAAAAAGGCATGAGCCATGGCCATGACCTCTTCCCTTCATTCTTTAAAAAACAAAATTCATAAAAACAGAACATCAAAGGCAAACTGATGGCTAACTCTTTGCTGAACATGCAAAGCACAGCGCTGAATAGTGCGCCAATAAAATAAGCCTTCCAACCCACAGCATCAGAATTGCTTAGGTATATCGATCTTGCCTTGACATATAGGCCTAAGGACGATAAATAAAAAAAAGCCGCCAATAACGTGGCGCGTTGGTAAATATAATTAACAGGCTGTGTTTGAAGGGGATGTACTAAAAATATCAAAGCGGTAAAAAAGGCGATCCATCCCGCATGGGCGGATATTTTTTCATTCTTTACCGACGGCAAACCTAAAGTTAGGATCATAAGCCACCAAACCATGATCGATGAGCCTAAATGGATCAACAGACTAAAGACATGATATCCGACCACATTTAACTTCCCCCAATAAAAGTTAAGGGCAAAAGATAAACCGGCCATAAAACGGGTCGGCCAGAAACTCCAAATATCCTGGAAACAATGGATATTTTGGATGGAAGCATTATTGACTATTTCAGGGAAATCATCGAAATGAAATGAATTAAAGAAAATGTCGGAGTAAACAACCAGCCCCAGACAAAATATGAAAAAGACCGGAAGAAACTTAAGATAAAATGGCCTCAAAATTATGCCCTCCCAATATATCACCACCGGATGCCGTCATTGATCCCTGCCTGATGCTTTCTTAAACGCCTCCAGATATTCGCTTCTGATAGCCGCCCCCAACTGCTTAACCCTATGCACATCTTCCCAAGTCTTATCGTATTGCCCCTTTAAATAATAAGCAATTGCCCTGGTGCCGTAACCATCAGGATTGTTGGGTTCAAGCTCTATCGCCTTGTTGCAATCCGCTATGGCCAAATCCGGTTTTGCGTTGCTTTCATAAAGCATCGCTCTGTCGATATAAGCAGGGACATTTTGGGGCATAAGTTCTATCTCCTTATTGAAATCAGCAAGGGCCAAGCCGAATTTCCCTTCATCTTGATAAAGGAGGCCCCTATTGATATATGCCCCGGCGTAACTGGGGTTAATTTTAACCGCCAAATTAAAATTTGCCAGGGCCAGATCGAAGGCTCCTTTCATCCTGAAAATATTTCCCCGGTTGCTTAAGGTCACGGCATCTACGGGCCCCAGCCCTATAACCATATTATAATCAGCAAGGGCATGGTCGAGGTCCCCTTGCCTTTGGTAGGCTGCGCCTCTGTTTAAATACGCCCTTTGGTCTTGGGGTGACTTATGCACGACATCGTCCCATAAACTAAATTCATCCCTCCAAATTTTATTCCTTTGATACGTCAAGACCGAAAATCCAATAACAATAAAGAAAAGGATCCTCACCGCAAAAGAACTTCTATTTTGAAACAAATAAAATATACCGCTGACCAAAAAAAGCCCAAACCCCAATGTCGCCAGGTAAAGGCGGTGCTCAAAGATCACATCGCTAATAGGAATAATGCTCGATTCAGGCAAAATGGCAATAAAAAACCAGAAAATACCGACCGAGGCTACCCTGAACTTATTCTTACAATAAACCCCGGCCGAAAAAATCAAAAGCAGAAACAGTGCGCTTAACATAACCGGCATCTCAAAAAACGACTTTGAAATAGGAAAATAGTAGTCCGCGCTTTGGTGGACCGGTATAAACAAAAGCCTGAGATAAATCACCAGAACTTTAAGCTGGGTGAGAAAATACGAGTACGCCGTCAAACTGCCCGCATAGGCGGTGACATTTGTTTTCATCCATGGCAATAGGACGAAGAGAACATCCAGGAAAAACGGGGCCACCATTGCCCATCGATGGCTTTTTTTGCCTCTGAAAAGAAAAAATTCAAAAAAACAGACCATCAACGGCAAGCTTACGGCCATTTCTTTGCAGAACATGGCCAACACGCCCGTCAAAAAAGAGATCGTATAATAAACTTTCCAGGCCGGTGAATGGGCGGCATCTTCCTTGATAATTCTTGCTTTCAGGTATAAGCACAGGGAGCATAAATAGAAAAAGGCGGCCAATAAAACGGCCCGTTGAATAATATAATTGACCGGTTGGGTTTGTATGGGATGCGCCAGAAATATCGCGGCAACAAAAAAAGAAATCAATTGAGAACAAGAGAATATTTTCTCTTTCCTGACCAAAGGGGCGTGGAACATCAGGACCACCAGCCACCAAACCAAAATCGTTGAAGCCAAATGCACCGTCAAATTAAAAACATGGTAACCTACGATATCCAGCCTGTTCCATTGATAATTAAGGGCAAGCGAAAGATATGTGATAAAACGCGTAGGAGGACCGCAAAGCCGGATATTGTGCAGATTATGAATGTCTCTGATCAACGGATTATCAATGATATTCTGGTAATCATCCAGATGGAATGAATTATGGAAGGTATTGGAGTAGACAACCAGTCCCAGACAGAGCAGAGAAATTACCGGAAGAAACTTAAGATGGGATATCTTCAAAATTAATCCTTTTTATTTTTTAAATCTCCCAGGATTATACTCTCCAATTACAAAAAAACAAAAACCCTTTACGACCTAAGTTAATGTGACAAAAAATGATGGTAAAGTGATACTAAAACAATATAATAGCTGAAAGGCGGTGGGAATTTCCAACTCCTCCACCATCGGTCCCAATGCTTATTACCTGTCCTAATAGTTCATAGTTGGAGCGCCTAATTTTCTTGTACTTGCTCTCAAAATGTTAATACAATTTTTTTTATATCCCCCCCTTAAAAAGCTATGAGCATGTTGCAGAAGATATATCTTGGTACTGTTCGAAAATTTATTGAACAAGCGGATTTTCTTTTTCTGGTTCTTGTCGTATTTTTAATCAATTTCCCTTATTTGCGCCCTGATTTTATTCCGCGTCATGACACCCTATTTTGTTATGAGGTCTTTTACAACATTTATAATGAATTCTTCTACCATCATGACATTGTTCAATGGATGCCTTATGGTGTCTACGGAGTCCCTTATACGTACTGGCAGATCGGGGCCATAACGCCGGTTGACTATTTTGTATGCTTTATCGGGAAGATCTTGGCTTTCAAAAACACTTTGATTTTATTTAAGTTGGCTATTTTATTAAATCAATATGTGTTCCTTTTAGGGTTATATTTCTTAGCAAATTATCTGTTCAAAAACCGCATAACGACCATACTCGTTTGTCTTGCATGTTTTTGCAGCCTCGAGTGGTTTAGTCAGGTGCTTTTTAATTTTAGGCTGTACTATTATTGCCCGTGGGTGGTTTATTTTTTGCTTCTTTTCTTTCAGTTTAGGAAAGCCGGTTTCTTTTGGATATCCTGCATTATTGGCGTTATTGGGGCCATAGGCAGTTCTTGGTATTACAGCGTCTTATGGCTCTTTATTTTCTGCATATTCTGTTGTGCTATGTTTATTTTTGAACATGTTTCTTTTAAAGATATCATCCCCCGTTCAAAGAGAGCCTGGTTTTGTTTAGGGGTTTTAAGTGTTTTGTTAATATCCTATTTTTATTTTTTAAGATCATCCTTTGATCATGCGCTTATATGGGGTCGAGCCGAAACGGGTGCCAATTCACTTAATGTCTTTTTGACATATGCCGGTAATTTTAATTTTGACCTTTTCGTGACTTTTTTTACCTATAACTGGGTTATGTATTCGCCTGTAGGTTCAGGGATAGATAACACCATTTATGCGGGATTTTCTGCCATGTTCTTTTTTATTTGGGCCATTCTCTTTGTGCGAAACCGCCTTTTCTTCGCTTTTTTAATAACTACACTCGTGCTGATATGGTTTTCGTTTAGTGGGCTCGTGACAACGATTGCGTATTACTTCCCGGGTATGAAGTATTACCGTCACATTGGCCTTGTTTATGGATTAGTAAAGGTGTTGGTGGCTTTTTGCGCCGGGTTTGGGATTAATGATATCCTCAAATCACCGTGGAAAGAAATGATTAAAAAAATAGCTTTAGTAACAGGGATTTATGTTTTATTGATTGATATGAATGAAACGGCGCGTTTTTTGTTTATTGGAACGTTTAGCAAAGAGAATATAACTGGTTTTTGGCTTCATCCAACCCTGAACCACGTCCTTTTTTTCCCTATTTTTTTCTTCTGCGTAACCTATTTGTGCCTGATTACAGTACTTCTTTATGCTTTAACATGTCAATTGAAGAAAAAACCGCTTTCACCTATTTTCACTAAAGATGGTCTGGCAATGTTATTGATTGTCATTGCCCTAATAGATGTCGTCTCTTTTCAAAGGAACGTTTTTCTTAAGGCCCCCGTTCTTCCCTACGAAGCGCATAGAGGTTTAAAAGCTGTTGAGGTCAATGAACTAAAATTTGTAGACAGCCGGTCTTCAACCCCTGTAGGACAGCGCCAAAAATTAGCCTGGAGTCTGGAAAAAGGCACCGCTCAATTCGGTGAAGGTAAATACGATACCCTTTACAGCATCCTTCAGATGGATTTTTGTAACGATGGGAACAAATCCATGCCTGATACTTATGGGAAGCCTTTGTTATTAAGGGATGTCTTAAAAACTGATCTTCAAAACGGCCAGACTGTTCTTGCTCGTCCACAAAAAGATACTGTCAACACCAATCTTGTGGCCTCAAGTGTAATGCTTTTATCCATGGCTCAAATCCCCCATACTTCTTCTTACGACTCTATTATTGGTTGTGGGAAACCCAAAATAAGGCTCTTAGGCAGTGGGTTGTCTTTCTCAGATAATAAAAATATAGAGGATTATATGAGGACCCACACAAATTTTGATAAAATCGCATTGGTAAACGCGGGTACTGAAAGACAAATCCCCGATTTTAAAAAAGAAGACCAGGCTTCACCGGGCCAATTTTTTGTAAAAGATTTCACCACCAACGAAATCTCCATTGAAGTCAACGTCAAACAAAAAAGAGGGGCCTGGTTAATATATGCGGATGCTTTCCATCCCGGTTGGCATGCTTATATAGACCGCCGACCGACAACCATAACCCAAGCTTACCTGGCCTTTAAAGGTGTGTTTATACCGGAAGGGAAACATCTCCTCCGGTTTGTCTTTTTTAACGGAATTGTTTCTGTCCTTAGTTATTTTATTGCCTTGGTTGGCCTGCTTTCAGGGGCTTTTTTTGTGATCCTTTTTCTCCTTAGGGTTTTCCTATCATATGATTTAACAAATATCTTTAAAAGGCTTGATTAGAGGCTTTCAAGACTTGTACGGGTTATTGTGAAGCAATGATTAAAAAAGGAAATTCTCTTGAAAATACTGGGACTTAATCCGCCAAGTAAATACAGTAAAAATGTGGCCAGGGACCTGTTGTGGGGATGCTGGTGCAAAGGACGCCGGATTGCCGGCGTGCAATTCCCCTCTTTACCCCTTATGTATGTGGGGACGGTCCTGAAAAATACGGGTTATGACGTCGATATCATTGATGCCCAAGCTATAGGCATGACCTTGACTGAGTTAGAGGGAAAAATCACATCCTATGATATGGTTTTTCTTATTTCTGCCACAATGAGTTTTGCGGAAGACGCGCAGGTATTGGAATTACTAAAAAAGAAAAATCCCCGCCTGATGACTATCGTGTTTGGTTCACATGGTACGTTCCTTCCTGAACAGGCCACCACTAAGACATCCGTCGATATCATAGTACGCAGGGAAGCGGAGTTTGTGATCCGTGATGTGGTCAAGGCGATCAGCGCCGGTGGAGGCTCCTGGAAGAAGGTCCAAGGGATCTGTTATCGCGAAGGCGGCGTGCCGGTAGTTAACCCCGATTATCCTTATATTGAAAACCTGGATGAACTTCCCATCCCCGACCGCTCATTTTTACCTAAAGGCGTTGAGTATTATAATCCGATTGTCCTGCATGATTCCTGGACGACTGCTTTATCAAGCAGAGGGTGCCCCAGCCGGTGTACTTTCTGTACGGCCCCTTCTTATTATGGGCCGCGTTATCGGACACGTTCCGCCAGGAACGTGGTTGATGAACTTATTTATTTGCAGGGCTTGGGCTTTAAAGAAGTCTTTTACCGCGATGAACTTTTTACGGTGGATAAAATGCGCGTTTTTGACATTTGTTCTTTGATACAAGAAGAAAAAATTAAATTATCCTGGATATGTTCCGTCAAGGCCAGCACGGCCAATTTTGAAATGCTAAAATCCATGAAAGAGGCCGGCTGCCATATAATTCGTGTTGGCGTCGAAACCGGTGTCCAAGATCTTTTGGACAGCGTCAAAAAAGATGTGAAAATCGAACAAGTCGCCAATGTCTTTCGCTGGGCCCATCAGTTAAAACTCAATACCCATGCCCATATGATGCTTGGCATGCCGGGAGAGACGCCTGAGACAGTCCATACGACCTTCCGTTTTATAGAGCAGATCAAACCTTCAACGATCACTTACGGCATTATGACACCTTATCCGGGCACGGAAATTTACCGTCAAGTTTTAGCTGCTGATCCCGGTTTTAACGACGGGACACAAATTGATGCGCGTACTTTACACACCAATGCCTCCTTTTCAAAAATATTTACCGGGATCCCCCAAAAAAAGTTAGAGGGGTATGTGCAGGAAGGGTACCGTCGGTTTTATATGCGGCCTTCATATATTTGGCAAAAGCTTTCAGGTATTCGAAATCTATCTGATTTAAAGCGCCTGGTATTTGCCGGTAGCAAAATCTTTGGATTTGTTGTACAAGGGGATTAACAGTATGTGCGGAATCTGTGGAGGTGTTAACCTAGAAAATCCCAAAGAAACCCTCATCCATATGACCCGTAGGTTAAAACATCGGGGGCCAGATGATGAGGGTTTTTTTATGGAAGGCCCCCTCGCATTAGGGCATCGCAGGCTTAGCATCATTGATTTAGACGGAGGGCATCAACCCATGTTTTCATCTGACGGTGCTCAGATAATAGTTTTTAATGGAGAAATTTATAATTATCAGGAACTTAGAGAGACCCTCCTAAAGGATTATCACTTTAAAACATCTTCCGATACCGAAGTCATTTTAGCCGCTTATCGTAAATGGGGAAAGGATTGCCTGGAACGTTTAAATGGCATGTTTGCTTTCGCCTTATGGGACAAAAGCACAGGGAAACTTTGGCTGGTCCGTGACAGGTTAGGTAAAAAACCCCTTTATTATATGGCCCGGGAAGGGAGGTTTTATTTTTCGTCCGAGGCTAAAGCATTTTGGGATCTGCCTTCGTTTGACGGACAGTGGGATGCCAGGGGTATGGATCAATATCTGACCTACCGGTATGTCCCGGGTGAGCGAACTTTTTATAAGAATATCAAAAAATTAAAAGCCGGTCATTGGATGACCGTAGATAATAACGGCCGTATTTGTCAAATTCAACAATGGTGGGATTTGCCTCACCTTCGCGATGAATGCGAAGTGACGCCTGCAAGACTAAGTCGTTATGCTGAGCAATTTCAGGAAATATTCTCATCGGCTGTTCGTCTGAGAATGATTGCAGATGTGCCTATAGGATTATTCTTGAGCTCCGGCATTGACAGCGTATCCATCCTCGCAGAAACCGCTCAAACAGCGGTCCCCTTCTCGTTTACACTTGGTTTTAACGTTGCAGGTGATGAGGTCGTTTCCGCCCAAAAAACAGCGGAAGACCTTGGGGGAAAACACATAGGATTTTATCTGCAAGACAGCGATTTCAACAATTTCTCTGACGCCCTTTTGGCCATGGATGAACCTTATGGCGATGGGATCATCTTGCCGACATACATTCTTGCGCGCGAGGCGAGTAAGTTTGTGAAGGTTGTCCTTACAGGTGATGGCGGAGATGAACTTTTGGGTGGGTACATTCACCATCATTTTTTTCGAAATATGCCCCCCTATGCCGGGTCCTCAATTTGCAAAATGGCAGCTGGCTTTTTGCGGTTTATCCCTGAGAAAATTTTGAATAGTTTTTTTGATTACCCCGCACCCATGGGAGAGGCAGGCAAAGAACGTTTACGCCATCTTTTAAGCGTTTATCCCGATCCTTATAGTTCTTATAAGGCCATCGCGTCACTTTTTACCCTTAAGGAACGCAAAAACCTTTATACACCCCGCTGGCAAGCGTATCTTGATGATGAGCCTGATGAATTAGACGAACAGATGCGTACGCACTTTTACCGTCCTGATATGACGCTGTTGGATAAAGTACTGCATTGGGACATGCAGACATGGTTCCCTGAACAAACACTGATGAAGCTCGACCGTTTATCCATGGCTTTTGGCTTAGAATGCCGTTGCCCTTACGCAGACTACCGTCTGATTGAATTTTTCTTTAGAATGCCTTTTGCGGCCTTCAGGGCTCTTTCAACAAATAAAAACGTAGTGCGCCAAATATATCAAAAGAACCGGCCCTTCTTACTAAAGAAAAAACGGCCCTTCTATATCCCCATCCATCGTGCTTACAAGGAAACGTTTGAACGTCTGCTCCAAGAGACCCTTACCCCCGGATCAGTTAAGGATGGTGGAGTTTTTAATTATGATTTCGTGTTAAAGTGCTTAGACGATAGGGAGCATTCTGCACTCTTAGCGGAAAAACAGATTACAAGTATCCTGGCGCTCGTGCGGTGGATGAAGACTCCCAAATAAAAAAAATACCATCATGGTCGATTTAACAAAAATTCTTTTTCGCCCGGAATTAAAATTTAAAGGAGATATTGATTCTTCCGAAGCGCTCGATTGGCATCGCAAGCTGATCCTTCAGAAGCCGTTCTTAAAAAAACTATACATGGATTTTTATCGGAAATTAGGCAGGCATTTACCTGCCGGTGCTCTTAAAGTCCTAGAGATTGGCAGTGGTGGCGGGTTCATAAAGGAAATTTTACCGGATGTAATAACATCGGATATCAAAAAGACGAACGTAGTGGACAAGGTTTTTTCGGCAGAAAATTTGCCGTTTGAACCGGGCACCCTTGATGCTATTGTTATGCTTAATGTTTTTCATCACCTTCATGATGCCGAAAGTTGTTTAAAATCCTTTAGCCGCTGTTTACGCCAAGGAGGGAAAATCGTCATGATTGAGCCTGCCAATACGCCTTGGAGACGTTGGGTGGACAGCCATTTCCATGATGAAACTTTTGACCCTCAGGCAGGCTGGAAAATCCAGAAGCAAGGACCAATGTCAGCAGCCAACGGCGCTTTGGCATGGATTATATTTTCGCGCGACCGCGAGATCTTCTATAATAAATTCCCGGAGTTCGAAATAAAAGGCTTGCGTCTTCACACAACGTTCCGATACATCGCAAGCGGCGGGTTATCATATTGTCAGATTCTTCCAACCTGGATGTATTCTGTGGTATTATTCTTTGAAATCTGTTTAACGCCTTTAATGCCTTGGGTCGGATATTTTCAAACAATCGTAATTGAAAGAAAATAAAGGATATCCTATGGACCAAAATCATTTGGACGTCACGGTGTTACTCCCCTGCTTTAATGAAGAAGAGGCGCTGCCGTATGTTGTGCGCGACATACGTTCGGCCATGGAGGGGACGAAATATTCTTATGAGATCATGATCGTTGACGACAAAAGCACTGATCAAAGTGTCCCGATCGCGACAAATTTGGGATGCCGTGTCCTTAAACGCCCCATGAGAAAAGGGTCCGGGGCCTCCCGACGTACGGGAATTCTGGCAGCCTATGGGGATATCATTGTCATGCTTGATTGTGACGGGACATATACGGCCGCCGATATCCCGAAGATCTTGGAATATTTCCCTGAATTTGACCAGGTCAATGGGGCCCGTACCAGCGAGAAAGGAACTTTGGTTTGGATGCGTGCCCCTGCCAAATGGTTTATTCGGAAACTTGCCGGATTTTTGGCTGGTTACCCCATTCCTGACCTTAACACAGGGTTAAAGGCGTTTAAAAGGGACCTGATGCTAAAATACCTTTGGACTATCCCGGACGGATTTTCTTGTGTATCTTCCATGACACTGGCTTTCTTATGTAACGGGCACGCTGTGAAATATATTCCCAGCGTCTATCATCGACGCATCGGCAAGTCAAAATTCCATCCTGTTAAAGACACCTATTTATATCTTATTACTGTATGCCGGTTGATTACCTATTTTAACCCGATCCGTATTTTCTTCCCCATGGCACTCCTCTTCATCATCGGAGGTATAGCGAAATCATTATATGACTTCTTTTATGTAGTCCATCGCCTGCAGCTATCGGATATTATTTTTATTTTGGGCGGTATTATGATAGGGTTTCAGGGGCTTCTGGCAGATCTTATTGTGGCCCAGGCACGTGCCAGGCATTCTTTTGTAAGGAGAGGAGATAAAGAAAACTTGTGACTGATTTAATCTTCGCCGAGCGTGGTTTGTCGCAAATCCCGAGGATCTTGGGGTTCATGGACCGGGATCCGGCTTCTTTGACATATGGATGCGCCGATCGAATGTATTGGCATTACAAAACAATTGATTTTGCCAATGCACGCTTCCAGGAGGCTTCCTTGGTTTTGGCTTTGGCATATGTGTTTCCTTTTTCAGGTAATAAATACTTTCAAAAGCATTTGCTAAAAGAATGGTCCCTGGCGGCTGTCGATTTTTGGGCAAGGAAACGCCATGGGGATGGGAGTACTGACGAAAGTTATCCCTATGAACGGCATTTTTGTTCTACGGCTTTTTCTTTATATGCAGTAACCGAAACTTTATTGGTTCTTTCAGAAAAACCCCGTTGGGATTTAAGTCCCACGGGAAAATTCCTTGCTTGTCATGATAACCTTGATGTGTCCAACCAAACGGCCTGTGCTGCCTTGGCGCTTCATAACTTGTTTTTATGTTTGGGAGAAAAGAAGTGGCAGGAAGCTTCCGAAGAGAAATTAGAAAAGCTTTTAAAACTACAATCAAATGATGGCGGTTTCCAAGAATACGGCGGCTTTGACCTTGGCTATGATTCAATTACTTTAAGTTTTTTGGCGCGGCTTTACCTTAATACCAAACGCGAAGATATCAAGGCCGCGGCCCTGCGGTTAATCCAAAAAGCACAAAAATTTATTAATGAAGACGGGTATTACTCCGGTGAGGAGATGTCCCGTCGCGCGCAATTCCTTTACCCTTATGGATTCTTAGTATTTGCACCTTCTGTTCTGGAAAAACTGGCCAATGGCTTGCGCAAAGATGTTGTCCTTAATCCTGCCTGGATGGATGACAGGTATACGATTCCACTGACAGCAAATTATTTGTTGACTGCGGCTTAAGGGAGAAAATAAATGACCCCGACACAAATGATATTTTTCCGATTTTGGGTGCTCACTTTTGGCCGTTTGCCTTGGTGCAATCATTTATTTAAGAAATTGTTGGTTTTTTTGATTATCAAACGGTCAAAAAAGAAGTATGTGGCGGCTTCGGCATATTTTGATGTCCATCATCTTAATTAATTGATTATTAATTAGCGGTTTAAATTGTCACAAACAGAAAAAATCCCAAGAATATCGTCGCTATTCTTGGGTTTTTTATTTCTGTGTCCGTCACCTTTATTTTCCTATATTACCTAGTCCTTCTTTTTTAATTTTTCAATAAAATCCTGGTTGACCTTATACCCTACTGCCACTGCTTTATGGACATTTTCCCAACTTTTAGCATATTCTTTTAGTTCATAAAATATATACGCCCGCCCGTAATAAGCTTCCCCATCCTTAGGATCGATCTGTAAGGCCTTGTTATAGTCTAAAAGAGCCTGATTGAAGTTAACTTGGTGGTTATATATGTTGCCTCGCTCAGTATAGCTTTCAGCGGAATAGGGATTGATCTCTATGGCCTTGTTGTAATCGAGGATGGCCTGTTTTAGGTCTCCTTTATCCTGAAAAGCCAACCCTAGATTGAAATAAATTTTATCTGATGAAGGATTGATTGTTAGGGCCTTATTATAGTCTGCTATTGCCCTATTCCCATCACCCATGGCTTGATAGGCGAGCCCTCTGTTATTATAAGCTTCAAAAAAATTAGAGTTAATAGCTATTGCCTTGTCATAATTTAAAATGGCCTGTTTCATATCCCCACTGTTTTGATAGGCCACGCCAAGATCCCCGTAAATGACAGCAAGATTATGATATTTTTTTAATATATCCTCCCAGGAAGATGATTTATTCTTCTCCAGAATTTTCAGCTCATGGCCCCATAAAGTAATTCCGCTTTGCCATATTTTGCATTGCTGGTACGTTCTGACAGCAAAAAACAACAATATTAAACTTAATGCAATTACCAAAGCAGCCTTGTAATTGGACATCTTCCCATAACATTGATCTGCCCACGCTCCGATAAATAAACAAAATCCTAAACCCCCTAAAAACATATACCGGTCTGCCACTGGATTTCCATAAGCATGATCATCAAATCTTAAAAGAAAGAATATGGAAATAAAATAAAACCCCCATGCCAGGACATACCAACGGTTTTCCCTGAATTGGATCAAGCTCCACGCTACTAAAATTAATATCACTATAGGGTTAAAATATTCGAAATTAAAAACTGCTACCGGTTGGGGCAGTAAGTACACGGGAATCAAATTGATGGGCATAACAAACTTCTTGATATAAAAAACAAAACACCAAATGCTCTGTAAAAAGCCTTTAAAGGTAAATAAAGCAAATGTATCCGATAAATGCCCATTGGCCTTAAAAGTTATCTCCGCCAGGAACCCCATAATGAAGATGTGCGGCATTTTTTCCAAAAATAGGGACCAACTCAAACGCCTGCGATAAAACCAGTCGAAAAGAAAAAACATTACCGGAAGGCTTATGGCCATGGGTTTAGCTAACATGCTTAAGGCACCCCAAGCTATCGTCAAAATATAGAGATAAATCTTACGTTGTTGAATAAAAGCCAAGTAAGTGTAGATCGCTGCCAAATAAAATAGGGCATACAAAACATCTTTACGTTCTGAAACCCATGCCACTGATTCTACGTGCAATGGGTGCAAACTAAAAAATAATGCCCCGACTACCGTGGCTATAACTGATAATCCGAGGCGTCTGGCACATAGAAATATTAAAACAATATCTGCAAGATACAAAAATAAATTATCCAGATGATATAAAAATGGTTTCAATTTCACCCAATGATACTCCAGGGCAAAAGTAAGACAGGTCAATGGAATATAGGCTTGATTGACCACGCTTGAAAAAATCAAATGAATATGTTCTTTGTTAAGAAGAGTGATGGAATAATTGTCTAAAACGAGGGGTTGATCATCATAATCCACCCAGCCATTATATAAGGTTGGCAAAAAGGCAAGCGCGGTTATCACCAAAATCAAGGGAAGAATGCATCGATATAGCACTTTTTTAGGGATCACAATGGACATTCTAATTAATTAAAAAACCTTTGCAACTTATTCAGTCACAAAGGTTGAAATGAATGGCGGGGTCGACGGGAGTTGAACCCGCGGTCTTCAGCGTGACAAGCTGAATGATTTATGACCCGACTTTTAAAATATTTTCGTAAGCTGTTGATTCCTCTATAGGTTGCAACAGCTCATTTTGGTTAGTATAATCGCTTTTCCCCTTGGTGTCCATAGTGGTGTCCATACACCGCCCTAAAAGGTCAACAGCATGGGTTTTATGGTTAGCTGAGAGGTGAGCATACCTTATGGTCATCCTCGTTGATTTATGCCCCATTAACTCACGGATGGTATTTAAATCAACGCCTGCCATCGCCAATTGGGAAGCAAAGGTATGACGTAAGTCATGAAAGCGGAAATTCTCAATCCCTGCCCTCTTTAGGCTTCTGGCAAATGGTTTTCTAATATCTGTATAAGGATTCCCCCGCTTTGTAGAAAATACATAAGCACTATCGGGATTCTTTCTGGTAATGACCATGGCTGTTTTAACCGCTTCGTTCATGGGGATTTCCCTTTTTTCGCCGTTCTTTGTCCTTAACAGGTGAATGACGCCGTTATTAAAATCAATGTCATGCCACTTGAGATTGAAAAGCTCTGCCTTCCGCATTCCAGTGTTTAATGCCACGATGATTATAGACCGAAGGGAATCTTCGCAGTTATTGATGAGCCTTTTGATTTCTTCTTTCTCAAGATAGCGGAGCTTATGATTATCTTCTCTGAAAAACTTGACCCTCGTAACGGGGTTAACTGTATCAAACTTTTCCCATTCAATAGCCCTGTTAAACATGGATTTCAATAACGTCAACGCTCTGTTGGTAGCAGCAGGACTAACCTCTTTTATTCTTTCGACTTTAAATTTCTCAATAAGGTGGGGATTTATTTCTGTTAAAAGCCTATCAACAAAGAATCTCTTTAAGGCTTTCATATTGGGAAGGATGCTTCTTTTCCAAGCTATGTTATTGGGCTTTGAATATAATTCCATGTATTCATCAGCGAAGCAGCTAAATCTAATTTTCTGCTCTTGTCTGATGTCTAAAAATTTGTTCTCGGCAATCTCAACCTTGCGTTTCTTTAATACCGTTTCAGCCAGAGCCTTGCTCGTACCAATTTTCTCTCGTCGGCGTTGCCCACTGACATAATAGTCAATCCAATAATCATTATTGCGTCTAAATACACCCATTTTTTGTCCCTTTGAAACAGCCGGATGATACCTCTGGCATCGGCGACCAGTCAAGGGCTATAAGCACAAAGGTTTCACTTTCTTCTTTGAAGCCCATGCGTCAATCTCCGCCAAATCAAACCTTAAAGCCTTACCAAATTTATAATAAGGGATTCTCTTATGACAAACCCAAACATAGAGAGTGCCTTCAGTTATTCCAATATATTTGGCAAGTTCCTTAATCTTTACGAATCGTTTTTGCATAGACTCTTTACGACCCTGTAATGCGGGCGGGGTTTGCCAACAGCGAACAGAGCAAGGCATTAAATGCTGCCGCTCCCCTTTAGCCCTACAATAGGACCCCCCCATGTTCAAATACGATTTTGTTATTATTTTTTTGGTTTTCTAAAATTATGCGGATTGATTACCGTTAATGCGGATTGGTTTCCGGTGAAGACCCACGGGCCATTATTCTCCCGTGTTCAGATGCGGATTGATTACCGTTCATACAGATTGTTTTCCGACGCAGCAACACAGGACCTTGTTCCCCTGTGTCCAATAGTACTAATAACACTCCTCTCAAAGAAACCTCCTTCATGATTTTCCTTTCATTTTCTTAACCTTCGTATTTTTTAATTTACTCTGCAATCTCGCAAGCAGCAGCCATTTCTGCTGCCGCCTTAATCCTTTAGATGTTTATAATGTTTTTTTATCATACGCATTCCAATTCTAAGGTTCTCCTTCCGCTTTCTATTAGCGGATGCCTCTTCTTTCATCCGCCTTATTTTCAACTTCTCTAAATTATCGTTCCTGTTCTCCAATCTTTTAATAGTCCTCTCCAAAGCCTTGCCCCTGCGTTCTAAATCACCAACCCTGCAAGAACTCACCCTATTTACCTTGCTTTTATCCCTCTTGATGCTCGTCTTCATAATTTTTCCCTTTCATTTTTTATAAACAGTGTCAGATAATCCCCCGTAAATTGTTTTCCTGCGCCAGAAATTCCTCATCGGAATTGAATTTTTCCATGCACTCTTCGTGGATAATGAACTCGGCGTTGTCGTACCGACGAACTATTGCCCTCTTCTCGTTATCTTCTATGCACTCATTACATTGTTCACAAACCATAACAGCTCCTTTCTAATATTGACATTTTTATTTAAGGCTCCCTTTTAACTTTTTAACTTTTTTACCTTTTTCCCCTACGATAGCCAAGGTTACACGCCAACATGGTTAACAGGGTTGATGGATGTTATAACAGTGAAGTTAAAATTATCAATATAGGCTCCTCCCTATATCTAAAAACCCACAACTCAAGTGTGTGTAACCTCAACTCCTATGGAAAAAACCTAAAAATTCTAAAAACCTAAAATATGACCTTCGTCCCATAAAATAAAAAAGGCTTCCGGCTATTCATCAAATCCCACTCTTAACATCTAAATCCGTAGTCATTTAATTGACCAAACCGTAGTCCTCATATAAACCTACCAATGATTCCTTGTTTTCAGGACAATTTGTAAGCATCCATTTGTTCGCATATTGATGCAACTTTAACTCCATCCTTTTCAATGCCTTTGTGATGGAATTTGTTGTAAACGGTTTATCAAGCCTATTTTTGTTAATGACACTTGCAATTTCTGAAGGAGAAATGTCGGCAGAGATAAGCCCAATCTCCTGAATAGCCTTGAGGACTTCCCCTTCTAATGTAGCTTGCCTGTGCTGCTTCAAGTCATCTTGCTGCTCTTTTGCGAGTGCCTCAATATCCTCTGTAATAGATGGGAATTTCATTACACTTAAAATGGGAACGATTATCTCGTTAATTCTTGATTCAACGCCCTTTATCTCAACAGTGAGGTCAATCTTGGAATCTTTCCAATGCCGAAATCGCCAGAGGAGCAACTTATTTCTTAAAGATAAAGCCTCGTCATAAAAACTATCCGGAAGAACGACAGGCTGGCTGTTTTCACCAGTCTTGACTCTATTGTCCTTACCAGTTCGCCTAACAATGCACCTGCTTCTCAAACCATCATCATAAAAATCAATTCTTGTAGCTAATATCTTCGGACTACCGACCATATACCTGACCGGATTATGAACATCCCCCTCACAGCGACCAATCGTACCATCTATTTTGTAACCAACATTTAACACCTGCACAATGCTTTGGTGAGCCTCGCTCCTACTTGAAAATGTTGCCTCATCAATAAGCGTAGTCCCACGATATGTGTCTTGAAGCCTAAAGATAGATGCAGAGCTATCTCCTCCTCCCAATTTCATTGGGCGATAACAAATATAGCCTATGCTTTCCTGCCCTCGTGACTTCCCGCCTCCTGACTTCCCCAAAAATTGCAGATACGCCCATGAACGGAACCTGTCGTAAACCCATGTAAAGAAAACGTAAAGAGTATTCAGCGTTCTGTGCTTCCGGTCTGGCTCATGGTAATACTTTGAAATAAACCTTCCCACTTCTTGATACAACGCCTCATCGGTTCCGTATTCTTCCGCCATAGACGGAAACAATATGACCCCCTTGCGAACATTGTCGTCAATTAAAGGAACATAGAAGGTCGGATAACGAAATGAAATAACATCCTCATGCCTGACCTGTTTTGTTTGCAAGTTATATACGGCAAAAGACCCTTCCTTGGTTTCAGGGTCATATATCAATTCAACAAGATGCCCATCAATTTCAGGTAGGTATGCTGTTGGAATAACTAACTTTCCGTCAACATTTATCTCTTTACGTGCTGCCTCTTTAAGCCTTAACTGACATCTGGTTGTGCATTTTATCCGCTTGTCCTTGCTCCCAAGACTCAAAATAAAAGGGCAGGCAAAATGGTACTCGCTACCCGCTTCAGAGAAAACGTAGGCTACCATGTCTTTGACATGGGCAGTCCTCTTCGCCTCATCTGCGCTTGTTAGGCTCAATGGCATTGCCTTCGCCCAAGGGATAAGAATAGCTTCTATCTCCTGTGGGGGCCTACCTGCATCTTTCAAAAAACTTACCAATGTCAGAGTAGCTCTATTGCGGGTTCCTTTTTCCCGGATATTATTCTCAAGAAGGTCTTGGACACAAACCGGGAAATTTTTTAAGCCTCTAATAATACTTGAAAGTTCTGTGGAGTTTGCCCGATAATCTGATTCCTCCACCCCCTTGCGGACCATTTCAAATAACTCATTGAAACATTTGGCCGCTGCTTCATTCTTTGACAATTCCAGTTCATCTTCCTCATAAAGACTATTCCGCTGATTCTCTCCAAGTTTTTCAATTTCCTCTGGTGGCAAAATTAGTTCTTCAGGACTAATCTCAACCTTATACCTG
The DNA here is from genome assembly GCA_963769315.1 of Candidatus Omnitrophota bacterium. Taxonomy (GTDB): domain Bacteria; phylum Omnitrophota; class Gorgyraeia; order Zapsychrales; family Fredricksoniimonadaceae; genus JABDGZ01. The sequence goes on along the minus strand of CAVYLG010000004.1, from coordinate 64,075 downwards.
CCAGTCTTACCGTGCCGAGTCCCCTCACATCTAAAAAGCTGTCTTTTCGCATAGAGATGATAATCAATGTTCTCCAAATCAAGTTTATCTGCTATGATTCGCACTACTTCCCTAATATATATGTGCAGCTTCTCATGAGGACAGATGCCAAGCGTTTCAGGTTGGATAACAATATGAATGGAGCGATTGCCAGAATAATAAAAGCGCACTTCCTCTTTCTTCAAATCAAAATAAGTATAAAAATAATGCAATAACCCACAAGCCTCACTTAATACGACCTCAAAATTATCGTTGTCAAGGTCAATACTAATGCCCATAAGCTTTGGCTCCACGTCTTGTGGCTGTTCATTGGCATATCGTGCGACCGTTTTACAAAAATCCCGATTTTTTAATCTTGCCCGATGCTTTTCAACATCTTCGGATACAACTCTTTTCCATTTGGTCTTCTTGGGCACTCCTACATCGTAATACTTAAAATTCGGAAAATAATTCATAGCATCTCTCTGGTAAATTATGGTTTTTAAAAATTATGAACGACCGACTTCATCTCCTTTAAGACCCTGGAAAAATTACTGGCCGATACCATGTCATCTCGGGATGAATAAAAATTACGGCAAAGCTCCCGAGCCCGGCTACCTTCAAAAATAAAGATGACACGCCGTTTTCCATTAGAAGCAGCTTCATTTTTAATTTGATAGCCCAAGCCAGCGCAGGACAAAAATGCCGCTGGATGAATGTCTGATAACTCCAATATGTCCATGGTCACGCTCCTTCTATCCGGCTATAAAAGCCGCAATGAATCACTGGTCTACGAAAATTATTAAACGAATTAAATTGAATTGATATGGGAGGAAGAAACTTTTGGAAGAAACTCATATTTTGGTCCTTTTGGTAAATAACCCCGTTTTGCAAAAACGGTTAAAGCCCTATAAAACAAAAAAACGACTTCCCGAATAACCTAATTTTACGGTTATCAAGGAAGTCGTTTCTCTTTACGAGGCCGGCAGGAACTCTGCCTACGGTATATACGACATCTATTAAAGTCTATTCAGCAACAGGCTTTGCGGCCCTCTGAAAGACTACCCAAATTTTCCAAGAACAATTTGATGGTTTTACTTTATCATATTTTTAGAGAAAGTGTCAAGAAAATACTTATTACCTAAAAAAAATAATTATCGTCGCTATTACATGGTGTTATATGGTGTAACAAGACTCAAAATTCCGTGGTTTATGTTGTCTTATTTTGACAGTCTATAAGGTTATTTCTCATTTTCTTGGTTTGCTGGCGGCTCCCTAAAAACAGCTTTGTAAAACCCTATCAACCTGTAAGCCTTCTCTGTTGCATCCTCCAAGGACAATTCTATTCCGAACTCGGACTTATATAAGTCACGAAACTCTTGAACCGCCTTCTCTGAAAGCATAAATACCTCTATGAAATTACCGAGAAATTGCCAATAACAGAATTTTACTCTTTACTATTTAACAGGCATAAATCAAATTGTCTAAAAATTCATTCCTTTTCTTTTCATCATTAAACACGTCAACCAATCCCTTCTCCAAAAATATCCTTAATAACGACCTGCGTATTGCTGTTTCGGTATTATATAAAATTTTCATCAAATCTCTCTTTTTAGATTTACTGATTCGCAATCCGTGAACAATTTCTGAACGTAAATCATAACTTAATTTCATTTCTAAGAATATTTTCTTGGCTTCTCTCTTATCGTTTGAAACAAAGAACGCAATCCGATTTGATATCCGATAACTTATTTCTTTATCTATTCCAAATAACGCTTCCAATCCTACCCATAATAAAATAAATCTTATTTCCAAAGAAAGATTTGTTAGCGCATCCATTAAAGTCCTAAATGCCATCCAAGTAGAATGCTTCCTTTCAATTCCAAGAACAGCTGAATTTATTTCTCTTGCCAGCTGATAGCTTTCCTTTGTATGCGAATTATTCCTATCTTCTAAATGTGGGTGTATTGGGTCAATGGAACTTGTTTGCTGCGCAAAACTATGCGTACTGTCAACCCGAATATGCAATAGTGTATCCGTTGCTAAATTCGTGGGCTTTGCTAACCATAATGCTAAATTACAAATCTGAATCTTTTCAAAGGCAACATCCTGTTTAGACCTTAGGGCATCCCCTTTCCAATGGGGGTCAGGTTCACCTAAAGAATCAGCTTCACATTCTGTGATAAAAGCTATTTCTGAATCTTTTATGCTCATCTTTTGAGAAGTGCCTAAATGTTTTATAATTTCTTCATCTTCTAATAAATCGGGTTTAGCAGCTATTTTCACATCCCCAAAAGGTATGTCAAATAAATGCCTGTTATTGTATTCTGAAACTATCGGAGCAATCGTTAAATATTTTGCCATAAATATATTCTTGAAGTTTGAGGTTCGTCCACTTTACTAAAAGCCATCATTTTAATTTCCTTAAACCCCTTTACTACCGAAATAGCTTTTCAGCCACTCGTATTTGGGCCTATCCTTTTCATCAAATGGTTGTTTCCCAATTAAATCATATGCTGCTTTAAACAGAATAATTGTTCCCGAATTAGAAAACTTTGAGTAAGTCAGTTTCCATACATCTAAATATTTCTTCCCATCTTTATCTTCAAGCAAATATTCGCTTTTTAATTCTGGCCCATATTCAGACATTGTGTCAATTTTTTGTAGTGCAGAATCTCCCATGATAATCCGAGGATATACTGCCTCTTTCTTCTCTAAATTAACGGCATCAACAATCGCAGAACTCAACACCGCATTAAAATTCTTGCCTCTTGCTCTTTGATATGTTCCACAAACAATAGCCCCTCTTGACACCAATTTTAAATCACAAAAAATCATAAAATATATATAGGCGCACGCAAATAAAAATAACTGCCAAAAATGAAATTGAGTAGGCTCTTGCCCCCATCGTCTTCCAGCTAATGAATTGTCTGGAAAATCTCCGATAATCAATATTGAATCGTTAAAAACATCTAAACTCATATGTTCCAATAATTCAATATTCATATCGCTTTCAATCGTCATATGTTTTTGTTGGAGAGGCTTTACTACATCAAAGAATTTTGAAACCTCCTCTAATGACTCTAAAACCTTCTTAATCTCTTGTTCATTTAATTTACGAATTGAACTTGAGAAACCAAGAATATCCATATAACAAATTAAAGAATTATTCATCGTGCGCCTTCAAGGAAATTAAAATCAGTGGCCCCGTTCCAGCCCTAAATTGAGGGGGGCCCCATTAACGCAAGAAGATTTCTTAAAACATCCACAGCTACTATCAGTTTTTAATACCACATCTTTATACGGCTTAAAATATACTGCCTCAAAAAACTCATCACTTAATTTCTGTGAAAATCTGTACTCGTTCTCTTCAAACCATTTATTAGTAAAATCTTCATTCCTAAAGCAGTCCTCATGAAAACCAAAATCAACTATTTCTCTAAATAATTCAAAACATTGTTCCCCAAATTCTCCAATCAATTCATCTTCTGAATCGTCCGTTTCAACATAGATGCTATACAAAGTTGTGGCTAATTCCCTTAAATCTAAAATTGCGCTATCACATATTGAACATTGAGAATAATTATTACTTTTATGCCTCTGCAATATTTTGACAACCAAATTCTTATGAACTTCTAAAAGCATATCATTATCTGTATTCATGAAGCAATTTTACCCCAAACAAAAATTCTCTGCAATTTATTAAAATCCAAGGTTGTATGGGCAACTTAAAAGTGTATAGTAATTATTATGGTAAAGAATCTTTCCCCAAAAATAATCCAAAAAGAAGACGATAAAGCATACGAATGTTACGAAAGCACCTTTTCTTTACAGTCAAACTCAAGGGAAGAATTAAAGAATAAAGCTATCAATATATTCCTTAAGGAAAAAGGTGGTTATTGGAAAGACGGCGTTAAGTATTCCACCTCATATAAATACAATGTAGAAAAAACTTCTGCTGGCACAAGGATATTCTTAATTAGACCAGCTCATTTAAATAAAGGAATGGATTTTACGGTCTGGATAGAAAAATTAAATAACGGAAAGGATAAAAGACCAAGTCACAAAGACATCTTTAATGATTTAGACATTAAAAAGGAAGAAAATCAAAAAAAGTTCATTCTTTTGTTACAGGCCATTGATAAGGTATGGGATTGTGATGAGCCAGATAATATTTTAAAAGACACCAATTTAAGTTTTAAGAATGGATTCTCTGTTGAGCTGTTACTTAAAACACTTAAATGGTTATTTATAGAACAAGACGTGACTTATTGGAATTATTCTGGACGGGCAATGTTAAGAAACGGTATTCACAAGAAATTTGCCAACAAATAAACAAATTACTTCTGCATACTATCCTTATAAACTTTAATATCCTCCCCTTCGGCAGGTTTTCTAAAAACAAATAAATGTTCGTGCATAATCAAGAGGAAATCTCTCTCCTGAGCCCCCCAATACCTTGTTGTTGAACAATTATGCTGAACTTTAATAACATCTTCCTTTAGAATAAATCCGGCCATAAGGAACCGTTGCATAACTGAAAAAGCCAATGGTACAAAATGCCTTCTTCTACGAGTATCGCCAATTAAAATAGCACAGTGCTTCCCCTTCTTTAGAACCCTATAACACTCCTTCGCAACTAATTCTATTTCATCACAGAATTTAATGAGATTGCTAATGCTGGAAAGGTCTGCCTCAACAGGTTTCTCACCATAACTAACAATGTTTAAATAAGGCGGGTGAGTGGCAATTAAATCTATACTTTCATCTTTTAATTTAACTAAACGCCTGGCATCGCCACATTCTATATGTGTCTCAAAAATTTTGCCTTCCAAAGAGAATTTGCAAGCATCTTGAGATAGTTTGACCACTTCAGGATGGATGTCGTATGCAATACCTTTGCGACCAAGAGCCTTGGCTTCAATCATTGTTGTACCACTACCAACCATTGGGTCTAAAACAACATCTCCTTCTTTTGAATATCGTAAAATTATATTATTGGGAATCTGTGGTGCCCAATTACCACGATATTTTGCATTAGCACTGTGGGTTAGCCACTTGCCTCGGTCGGGAAAAGACCAGACAGTTGTTGTCTGAAGTTCTTCTGACTGCTCAATTTTTTCTAAAGGCTTTTCCACTATAAATTATCCTTAATTATATGAGCAAGAAATCCTTTTTCTACCAAGGCAAGGTTCAACAGGAAATCAATACGGTTAAATGTTTCTTCCAGAAAATGTGCTGCCGTACGCCAACCAAGTCCATCAGTAATCCAAATTACCGGATGTCCCGCCGCTTTTAATGAGCCATGAAGCCCCTCATACTCACCTGCGGTAGCCTTTAATTTGGAACCACCCCCGCCGTAAAAATTTGTTTCAATCAAATATACTCTCTTCCCATTAAAAACCGCAAAATCATACCGACGGGAAGCCTTATCAACAGGAACAAGACAACCAAATCTATCTTTTATGGCGGATGATGTCGCTTCCTTCAAATAAGCAAATCCATTATCTGCACAAATTTTCTTAACAAAAACCTCAACAATATCTTCCATTATTACACCGCTGCGATTCTTCCTTCCATTGCTATCAAGGCCAACTTCCACTCCGGTAACATAATCAACCACATTCTTTATATTTTTATCTTTAAATAATTTCGCAATTCCCGTTTCACGAACAAAGGTTAATGCCCGTTTTATTTGCTCATCACTAATTGTTCCTGAATCATTAAAATCATAATCTTCATATCGGAAGCCACTTGGGTCAGTTATTAAAATCTTAAAATTATGCTCTCTGCAAGCCAACAAAATAGGTATCGCTTTCATTGCTGCTGGATATTCTTTTAGAAGGCTAACAAACACTTCATCAAAATTATTTTTCCCGACCAATGTGTTCAAAATATTTAAGCTCACCTCAACTTGTTGAACCCCTCCAATGACCTTCCCCCAATTTACAAAATAATCCCAAGTAGTATTTGATTCTTTTAATGAACCCATGATGTATTCAAAGACTTCTTTTGAGGTCTTACATCCCACACTTTTATAAAGGTCAAAATATTTCATAAGCTATAATTAGTAACGAGAATCTCGTTAATCTCTCCCCTCTTATCCGCACAACAGTTAATAATACGGTTGGCTTTTACTCTTTCAATACGATACCCCTTGTATAAATCATCAAAGAAACTGTCCTCGCTGTTCAAATTCTTGGGGTCAGAGTTACTTAACAATACAAATGCCCCTAATTTATCTAATTCCTCATAGACATCACGAAGTCTTCTCTGTTCATCATCATCAAAAACATCTTTTGAGTAACTTGTAAAACTTGAGGTTGTGCTAATCGGACGATATGGGGGGTCAAAATAAATAAAAGCCCCCTTCTCTGCACCCTGCAAACATTGAGAAAAGTCACCAGACAATATCTTTGCCCTTTTCAAGGATTCACTTGAAGCAATAAGATTTCCCTCATTGCAAATAAGAGGATTTTTATACCTGCCAAACGGCACGTTAAATTCCCCTTTGGAGTTAACTCGGTAAAGACCATTAAAACAAGTCTTATTCAAGAAAATAATCAATGCGGATTGATGAACGGAGGAAACCGCAGATTTCTTTTGCTTACGAATGGCATTAAATCCTTGCCGACTTAAATAATATAATTCTTCACGGCCTTCTTCATTCGCAGAAACATACTGCATTTCCAAATCTTTTAATTCTTTAATCAAAAGTTTGACATTATCTCTGACAGTTTTATAAGTATCAGCAACCTCAAGATTTCGTTCAATAAGGATGGCCTCATCCATCTCAAATTCGTTACATAACCAAAAAAAGAACGCTCCTCCACCTAAAAACGGTTCAATATATTTCTTTATTCTTCCAGCATTAACAAACTCTTGAGGAATGAGCTTTTGTAATTGTGGAATGAGCTGTCCTTTACCACCAGCCCATTTTAAGAAAGGTTTTGCTTCAATATTTATTGTTTTTGTCATTTGGATTATACCCTTATAGATTTTAATTATATCAGAAACAGAAATTCTTATATAAAAATCTCATTATTGGAACAACATTTGAGAGATTATAATATAAGCCTGTTTACCGCTTCTCTCAAGTCTTTCCCATCAATATGCAAATACCGTTCTGTCGTCCGAAGATTGCGATGCGATAACAATTCTTTTATGGTCAGAATATTCTCGCCCTGCTTGAGAAGCGTCGTGGCAAACGTATGCCTTAAAGTGTGTGGCGATAGCTTGTCCTTCTCAATCCGTGCCTGTTGAAGATACTTCCGTACCAAATGCCAAACCGATGCACTATCAATCCGCTGGTTCCGCTTGCTTAAAAATAACGGCTCTTGACCAGTCACCTCCTTGCGGGTATTCAAATACCGCTTCAAACACATCATCACCTCGTCATTCGCTGGAAGGATGCGTTCATTCCTTCCCTTCCTTGTAACTTTTACGATAGCATCCTCAAAATTGACGTTGCCAACATCCAGCTCCACCAGCTCACTCAAGCGAAGCCCCATGCCAAGAAGCATAGTGATAATAGCGACATCCCGATAATGAAAGAATTTCGTGGAACTTCTCTGTACTGTCCGAAGTAACCGCTTATATTCCTGCTCCGTTAAATAAGATGGTTCCTTCTGATTAACCTTTGGCATCCGTACCTGTCCCGCAGGATTGGCCTTCACCTGTCCGTCATCAACCAGATATTTGAAGAATGACTTCAATGTTGCCAGTTTCCTGCCCCTACTGACCGCTACGTTGCCCTTATCCGCCAATAACTGAAGGTACGCCTTGATAAGATAGGGGTCAATGCCCTCCAAACGGCAATCATCGCCCATTTCCTTGGCCACAAACTCGCTAAATTTGCCCAAATCATGGCGGTATGCCTCGACTGTCTTGGGCGACAGCCCCCGCTCCGTGCTGATGTAGGCTAAAAATCCGGTGATTTCCTCTTTCATAGCGTTAATCCTCCTTCTGTCATCTAATGATTGCCATGGAATCCGACAGAAAGCAAGTTATTTGCGATTAAAGTGAGTATTTAATCACAAACGCTGAACGTCTTGGCTACATTTGAGCAAGACCATAAAAGCCATCGCCTATCCGACGGTGTGTTATAGGGTTACGGCAGCGATTTTTGGGGTATTGGGCTGATTATGGCGAGGATTCTGCTTGTTTAATCGCAAATAATGGGGGTCGGGATTCCGTACGTTGTTTAGAACTAAAATAAGCAGCTTTAGTACAGTAAAATGAGGTCACTGGCTGGCATAAGATTATATCAATCGGGTTTTGTCCCCTTTATTTGGACTAATAAGTGTCGAATATATTGAACCTGTTTCTATAGGGAATAATTCTCCCATCATTGTCTTTTATTGCTCCTTCTGTAATTAACCGTGGGTGTCCTTTAAGATATTCCCAAACCCAAGGTTGAATATTAAAAGCAAATCCTTTACCATGCAAATCCCCCACATCACTAGCACGATAAATAATTCCTTGAAATTCCAACCCTTTCACAACACCATCTTCAATGCTAAAGTACTGCGTCTTTGTTTCTCCCAAAATATAACAACATAGTAAATTCTTTTCAGCCGGAGACAATCTTTGTAAATGTTTTATCCCAGCCTTTTTTAATTGATTGGCACCCCATTTAATTCTAATTTGTTGTCCGATAATTATCAATACCTTGACGATTAGCACAATCACTGAAATAAAGAAGACCAAGCCACAATAAGGCTTCACTATTAACAACATTGGTTCAATCTGAAGAGACTTGAACATCATAGGAGGAAACCACAAACAAACGCTTGAAAAAAATAATAAAAAAATCCAGAATGGCACAGGGTATTCCCAAATACACAAAGTAGATTTCATTCCAGCAAAAAATTTATCCAACATGATTCCCTCCTATGCAACTACTGGTCTCAAGGGCCCCCTATACTTTCCATTCTCACTTATCATGTCTTTTACTAAATCAAAATCTTGTCTATTAGAATAAACAAATCTTGAAGAAAACATCGTCTGCAAATAATTCAAGTTAATCACACTCTCTTCTCGTAGTTCAACGGAACTGCCAGATTTAATGCCCTCTAACATCTGATAAACATACTCTTTCCCTATAGATGGTTGATATTCAGGCAACATTTTCATCTTATTCTCAACGTCTGTAACCATCTCCCCATACGATGGACAAAATAAAGCTAAAACATAATTCTTTGCGATTGGCATATATATTTCTATCCCTCTTACTGCCAAGCCGAGATTCCCACGAAATTTGTTTTGATTTATATTTTGTAACACGATGGGGTTATCCCCAATGTAAAAAGAAAGACCCTGTGGAGATTTAAACAATACCCATATCTTATTAAGAAAAAGCGGCACAAACCTTTCGGCATCCATTATTTGTCTCATATGAAAATACTTCAACCCTGCGTCATCCATACCCGCAGCTTTTATTGCCTGTTCTTCACTAAAACCCCTTGTCATCATTTCATTTCTTAACATTTCATTTGTGTATTTGACCATATCTATATACGTCTTTGTCCTTACCATTTGAACTGCAAGAAAAAGAGCTAAAGCAATTTTCTCATCCTGTATCAAATTAAAAAGATTACCGCTCTCAAGTATCTTTTCTATTATTCTTTTACTATTACCTTCAAGGGCACAAAACCCTTCTTCCATTGAAATCTTAAATTCACCTTTTTCAATCAACTCTCTAATTTCTTCCGGCACATCTACTAGCATCTTTTCTCTAGCTTCTAAAACTATCTTGAAAAAGTCTTTGCCCTTCATCTCATAAAATTTAATCTCTGATGCGATATTTCTAATATTAGAATTAAATTCTTTGTCAGTTTTTTTGTCATACACCCACACATATTTCTTTTTACCAAAACAGAAATTTTTAAGCAAAAACTGTGGAACATAATGATGATTTTTAGGATATGTCTGCTTCATTAAAAAATCCTCTAAAAACACCCAACAACTGCAATCGTCTGAATCTTATCGGAAAGACCAATGATTTTGAAACGTTCTGGCAATACTTTCTCAGCAATCTTTAAACAGGCAATACCCACTTGGGTTACAGTTTTTAACCCAAACGCTATTACCAGCGGGTCACTGGTCAAATAGTTAATCTCAAATATAATACTGTGCTCTAAATCCGTTTTCTTTAAAGCTGTTGATAGAGACTTTTCATTGGGATGAGCACCAAAGTCAATAACTCTTTCATATAATATCTCTACAGGGCCACCTAAAGCCTTATCATCCGCTTTAAGCTCTTCTATTATTTTTTTATTCTGAAAATTAACTCGCATTTCCCCCTTGGTTTGTGGATTTTCATCTCTTTTAAGTATACTTCGGTTAATTCAGGATGTTTAAAAATATAATAGCCATACAAGGCATTTTCTAAGGAACCCCTCATCACCATATACGCTTCCTGCGCCTGAGTACCCATTATCAATTTAACAGCACCCAAGAATGCTGAATGAGCCTTTAGAGTAAACAAACATGGAAACCAATGCTTTGTGTTCTGAGCACAATCTATAGCTTCTCGAAATAAACCATCTACTTCCACCAAGCAAGAAAACTCTTTAGGACATTGAACAAAAGTTGCATAGGTTTGTTCTTTTGTAAATTCAAGAAATTGAGTAATCGAATCATCTTCCCATTTTGGTGGCTTGGGTAATCCTCGGAGTTTTGGTAATACCATAATTAGTTCCTTGTTGGGTGTCAAATTAGTGACATTATACTACCGAAAATAAAAAACCTCCCTATTAAATAAGGAGGTCATTAAAAATACTCGAAGGCATCAGTTACGAATGCGCTGCTCTACCAACTGAACTACCGTTCTAACAAATTATTTTAAAATTTTGTCCCTTGTCAAATCATCCAGTTCGGCGGATAACCTTTTTAATAAGAGATGCTCTTGGGCATCTGGCGACTTCTTAAAGAAACTTGGCGGCATTTTCAATCTTTTAAAATATGACCTGTCTTTCCAATCGTTATATTTCCGCTTTATCATACTACCCTCGAAAGGTCTTATCCCCTCGTCTTTTTTAAAGTCCAGCTCAATTTTTAGAGTTTCTTGAAATAATTCAAAACTTATATCAAAGTAGATTTTGTTATTAGATTTTATTTTACTTGTCCAGTAATGATAGCAATACGGCCCCTCCTCCGATTCTCTGCCAGCCCTATTCTCTTCGATTTCCCATTTATATTTTTTCACAATAGCATCAATAATATGTGCCTTGGCTCGAATCATTGCTTTATTTAAAGCGTCCCATCGCTCGGCAACTTTCCAATCTTCTTTTAATATCATTTCTGGTTTCATATCCAGTTCCTCCAACAATTCTAAAAACCAACAAACATTGTATTTAAATAACTCCCCTGTGTTTTGTGTGAACGAATCCCCATATTCTTTTATCCATCCATACACCTGATACCATGAAATATTTATTCCCTCACCAGCATCCTCAAAAGGATATTTTGTAATTATTATTAACTTTTTAAAGGGCTTGTTGCTTTTATTTAAATATGCCTCGTAGAATTTTGTCTGCGGTTCATACCTATCGGAAGCGCCCTTTGAATAGTTCAACCCGCTCTCCACTTTATTCTCTATCAAAATGATTGTGTCTTTTGAATGAATGCATATATCTGGATATTTCGTTTGAAGAGTTGATTCCTTGATAGAAAATTGTGTTTCAATTTCAAATTCATTTCGTCTACTGCCTATTTCATTCTTCTTCGGATAAATCCTCTTCAATAAATGTTTTAATAATAAATTATTTTCTAAACTTAAAACAAAAACAAAGGCTTCTGTCAGGAAATTTTCTTTTGAAGACTTTCCTGCTTCGGGTTTATGTTTAAGAAGCGAAAGAAAAGGATTTCTTTCTTCAAGCATTTTTAAATATGAACTCATTCGCATGATTTTACATGAAAAGATGCCGAACGTCACCTAAAGACTCATCAAGAAATTTTAGGGTACTTAACCATAACACGGGCATGAAGGGCATCCACGTCCTTCACTGTCCAGATGCGGAACCTTGATGCAGAATAACGACCAACCAGCTTCTTCAACTTTGCCTTTAACTCAACCGATTTCCCACCCAAGACAATGATACTGGCACTGGCGTTAGTCAACTGAAGCGAAACCAACGAGCCACGCAATGCTTTCTCTTTCTCGGAACAAGCCACCTCAAATGCGATAAAGGGCAACAATGAAGCCTTATCACCCTTGGCAATCTTACGCAGTTCTTTTTCTCCGGGGCCCTTGTAGTACCACACACAATCTGGATTCCCTAACTGATACATCTTCCCCTGCACTGCACGTGAAGCCTCGAATCCCAAGCGGGTACCGATTTCCATCAAACGGTTAATACAATTTGTATGCTCATCTGTCATACCATCCCCCGCTTCCTTGCCAGCTTCCCCGGCAAATTCGGATTCTTAAAATCCTTCATAGCCTTCTTCCAGTCACAGCCATTGATGGCTCGGTCGTCAATGTAAACATGAGCCACAAACTTCTCTACCTTAACGTGATGAAACGGAAAGCCATGTTTTTTAAGCCACCGTTGGTGACTGCCTTGCTTGCGTTACTGCGGGATGTGTAGAAAACAATCGTGTGCCCTTCCCGATGCAATTTCTTGACCGCCTCTACCGCCCCCGGTATCGGTCTTGCATTCATAAGCTCATTTGAGTCATTATCTACCTTTTGAAAATCAACTTGTGAACACTCCGCCACCGTACCGTCAATGTCTATGGCAATGGTCAACTTCTTCCCCAATGGCAAAACGTTCATCAATATCTCCTTAAAAAACGTATTCCTTACCCTGTTCAACCAAGAGCGTCTTTCCGACAATGCCCTGAAGCATTTCTGGATGTTCGGTATGAATCGGAATAAGGGTTTCAGGATTTATCCTGCGAATCAAATCAACGATATGTTCACCTGAACAATGGCCGGATGCGTGAACCTGATGAAACTCTAATTTGAAATGGTCAAGCCACTGATGCATTAAGTCATCGTTAATGTCGTCCTCGGAGAACGGCTCACTCATGGAGTGAATAAAATGACTGCCCGGCACAGGAAGGATGTCAATCAGTTCTGGAAAGTTGAAGAGGTCAAGGTTGAAGATAACGTCCCGTTGATTCTTGGTCACATACTCATAGCCAACTGCCTTGTCCAGAAAAAGGCGTTCCCATTTCTGATAATCCTTCTCATCATATTCACCGCTTTTCTTGCGCCGTTTGTAAACAAGAAGAATGTCATCGTTGAGGACATCCGGGATTTCAAACCGATGGTCTTCCTTAACCTTGAGCAATAGATAAGCGAGTCGCATTGATATGACAAACTTCCGATTGCTTGCTTTGGCTATCTTGTAGAACGTTTTGAATCTGTCTAAATCACGACCATAGAAAGTCGCAAGCACCAGTTTGTCCGTCCCGAAAACGATGCGGTGGATTTCGTCATGCACCCCTTGCTCCGTGAAGTTCTGTCTTGTGTCATTAGGCATGACCCGAGTGCCTTCAGTAATCAGAACCTTTGGATTAGCTTTCCTCGCCTTAGCAATAAAATCCTCGGTCATATCATGCCGAGTACCATGAAGCCTTAAATCGCCTGTGTAAACAATGGCTCCGGCTGATGTATGAATGATATATCCGTATGCTCCGGGAACAGAATGGTCAACATGGATTGGTTCAATCTCAAGTGAGCCAATCTTCAAGCGGTCCCCCGTGTGGAAGGTCTTAAATGGATGCGCACCAAAGCTGTCCCCTGCGGTCGTTTCCTCGATGGCATCAATAATCAGCTTTGCAATTTCACCACAGTAAACAGGGATTTCTTCGTGAAGGAATGAAAGACAGCCAACGTGGTCAATGTGCGGATGCGATACAAGCACCGCATCGAATTGCGACATCCCTGGCTTCAAACCCGAGCCATTCAAAAGGTCGTTTCTGTAAAGTCCATCTAATTTGGGGATTATACCGAACTCAAGGTAATCGCCAGCACCATTAACAGAGCGGGGAACGAGATAACCACCATAAAACTTGTTGGAAAGCGTAAAATTTTTACCAAAATCCAGAAATATCCGAGTGCCGCTGTCCTCAAGCAGGATTTTGTTCCCACCTATCTCACAAACACCCCCATGAAAGGTAAGTTTGACCATACCACTCCTTTGGAGCATTGCCCCTCTTATACCAATCATTGCCATGGAATGAGGGGAAATGCAAGTTTAAGGAGAATGGTAACACCTACAATCGTAGGTGTCAATAATGGAAGGACTATGGGAAAATTGCGGTGTGGAAAATATAAATATACGATTTGGAAATCACTTAAAAGCCCTGCGGATAAAGAAAAAACTGACGCAGGAAGAACTCGCCGAGCTATCCAACTTGGAATACAAATATATTCAACGGCTTGAAGGAAAAAGACCGTCCTCGCCTACCCTGAACTCCTTGGAGAAACTCGCTAAAGCCTTCAAGATTAGCATCCCCAAATTGACGACTTTCAAATAGAATAATTTTCGGAATTAAAGAAAATGGAGTCAAGGATTAACCATGTTTTTCTAAAGGTAAATGTGGATGGACATGGGTTAAGCCCATGTGTCTATGCCCGTGAATATGAACGAGGTTGTTTTCTTCCAATAATATTCTGTCTTCCAATATTTCTCCCGTAGAGCCATATTTTATAATCTTATTATTCTTATCAAAAACATAAACAGTATCCGCCATTTCTCCAACAATATGTAAATCATGCGTTGCTGTAATAATGGTCTTGCCTTGTTTATTAGCTTGAAGAATGAAATCAATAATGTGCCTGACTGTAAGAGGGTCAAGGCCTGCTGTTGGTTCATCAAAAATAAAAACATCAGGGTTAATGGCTAAAACGGAGGCTATTGCCACCTTACGCTTCTCTCCTATGCTTAATTGATGAGGGGTTCTATCCAACAAATGTTCAATACCCAAAATTCCAGCAGCTTCTGAAACCCGTTCCATAACCTCTCTGTCATTAACTCCCAACTGCAAAGGCCCAAAAGCAATATCCTCTCTAACCGAAGGACAAAATAACTGAATATCCGCATTTTGAAAGACAAGACCAACTTTACTCCTAAAATGATGTGCACTTTTTTCATCACTCAATGAATCTTCGCTTAATTTCTGCCCAAAAGCCACTATTTCACCTTGATTAGGAAATATTAGCCCGTCCAAAACATGAAGTAAGGTTGACTTACCCGTACCATTTGCTCCGATGACGGCTATCTTCTCCCCTCTACGAATAGTCATATTGACATCTTTAAGGGCAGGATATTTACCAATATAAGAATAGTGAACATCCGTCAATTCAAAAATATTTTCACTCACCTTTTATGCTCCATATAAAGAAGACCAACACAAAGAATGACTGCGCCTATTAACCAAAACCAATCTTTGATTCGGGCATTAAAACTTCCTAAAAGCCGTGGTTCCCCCGTATATCCCCTTGAAAGCATAGCCTTGTAAACGTCCTCGCTCATTTGGGTTGACCTGTTGTATGTATTAGCAATATTCCAAGCAACCACATTCTGACCTTTTTTATATTGAGAAATGATTCCCACACGGCTTTTGATGGCTAAAAGAATATTCTCAACAATAACAGCAAAAAGGTAAAGGTAACGATAACACATTGATACCGTTAGAACAAAAACCTGCGGCACTTTTAAATCCCGCAAAACCTTCAATAACTCGCTATGCCTCGTTGTTAAAGATAATAAAACAACAAGGGAAACGGATGTCGTAATTCTCACGACAAATAAAATAGCTCCTGCTAAACCTTGACGGGTAATTATGAGTTTAATGCCAAAGACATAAAAAGATAATATGGCATCCCCATAAGTACAAAAACTAAATAAGGACGGGATGACTATGCACAAGGAAAACAGTGGAATAAATACCCATGTCCTTATTAAGAAGAAAATGATGGACACGTTTGAAGATACGGCCAAGATTAAGCACAATAGATAAAGCAATCCAATCAAAAGGGAACTCTTTAAACAAACAGCCGTTATAAGAAATAACAAAAACGTAATTGTTTTTACCCTCGGGTCTAAAGATTGCAGGAATCCTCGGCTGACAGCAAATTCTTCGTATAGCGTTGCGTCCTTTATAAATGACAAAGCACTCAAAGCTGAACGCTCTAAAAAATTACCTCTTTTGATAGATATTGTTCTAATCATTATTTTTTACGAATATCTTACCCAATAATATGATAATCCCGCTGATTACTGCCATTCCGATGATAGCGGCTATAATGTAGGCAAAGCTTAAATGCACAAGCCCTTTATCCTCCCATCCCTTAAAGGCATAATCTGGCATTGGCGCTTTCCATAACTCTGATAATTTAGCAAGCCCCTGTGGAACATACCCTATCATCTTTTGAAGTTCATCAGGCCCCCATTCGCCCCACGCATCACCAGCTTTAAAACGGTCTGGTAAAATTAGCCCTAAAGGGGATAAAATAATTAGCACGATAAGACCAATTAAAAGTTTTTTAGCAAGTGTCATGATTCCCATCCTTCATAAAAAGAAAAATTTTGTTTCTGTAAATATTTCACGACAAGGGACTGTAACAATAACCTCAACCCAACCGAATAATAACATGTGTTCTCCTGCCATTGCTGGAACTGCAACATTTATTCCATAAGGACAGTAAAGAGCCTGTCCACTGGCAGTATGAAACAACAGGGGTTGAAGACCTAACTCAACACCTGCCATAAAAGCCGCAAAGCAAATACCTACATAGCCACCTACCCCTGCGGCAAGGATACGTCTATTGGATTCAATCGGACTTCCCGCACTGATTAACTTGTATGTGTAATAACCCACAAAAGGAATGAGAAATGCCATGTTAAAACAATTAACACCTATAGCGGTTATCCCTCCATCACCGAACAATAAAGCCTGAATGACCAAAGCAACGGTAATGGCGATACAGGCCGCCCAAGGCCCCAAAAGTATGGCAATTAAAACTCCTCCTACCGCATGACCTGTTGAGCCCCCTGGAATTGGCACATTAAACATCATAATAACAAAACTAAATGCCGCACCGATGGCTAAAAAAGGTACTTGTCTGGCTTTAAGTGTTCTTTTTACAATACTGGATGCGGCTGTCCAAATTGGGACCATCACTATTGCTCCCACTACGCACGTTGCAGGACTTAAATACCCATCTGGAATGTGCATAAATCTCCTCCTTTAGAAATTGTAAACAAATGTTGCTACTATTGAATCATTGGCATCTGTATTGGTTCCAGTCAAAACACGCTGATAGGCAATTAACGTCTGAATCTTATCATTCGACCAACCAATGCCAGGGGCAAAAGTCAGACTCTTTAAATCGCTCGACGGAACGTATGCCCCATCCTGCCATCTATCACCCTGTATAAGACCGTTAAGTTCCATCATAAGGTTAAAGCCTTTGGGTAAAATGTATTCCACAGCGGCGTCACAATTAAGATAATTACCGTATATAGTCTTTGCCCCATTCACCCTTACTTCTTGTGGGATACTGTAAATAATATCCGCATGAACAAGAAATGGATTCAGTTTCTTTGTCGCCATAAGACCGAATCCTGTATCCCAAGAGCCTCCACCTGTTGATGCCCCCGTAGAGTCAGTTCCTAATTTATCTGCATCAAGGTGCTGGTATTTACCTGTTGGCATTTTAAGCTGTAGAAGCCCGTCAACAGTAGGCACCCACCCTTTATCATCAAGTATCTGATAACGGGAAAACAAATAACTGTCGCCAAAACCTTCATCATGAGCCTTTTCTCCATCTTGCTTGATATAATATTCTTGATAAACCGTCTGTGCATCGAGCTCTAATCTGTCCGTGATTCCATATTGGGCGAAAAATTGCTCCTGAAATTGAGATTCACTGTCACCTGCGGGCAATGAATGGTAATGTCCTTGAGAATCAAATTCCCCACGAGTTATATTATAGAAAGCAAACGGCTGAACAGCCAACTTACCCTTGCCTACCAGTGGTGCCGTCCATGTAGTTATCGGCCCAGCGGTTGAAGGACTCCACTCATCATTAGTGGTTTGAGCAACAGAAATCGTCTGTGTTGTGGTAGTTGGTGTCGTTAGACAAATTCTGTCCATTTGCTTTTGCTTGGCCATATGCGTAACAACATTGAACTTTTAAAAAATATAAACAGAGCAAAATACTGAAAATCTTACTCCACATTTAATCCCCTTTCATGTTACTAATATAATAATCGTGTTACTGTTAGTTAAAAATTTTTTGCCTATTAAATTACCTCTTTCCCCATCGTAGACATGGCAATCCCAACATGTTTAATCCCCTTTAATGCTTTTAATTTTTCATAAAGATTACGCACATCTTTCGGCGCACCTTTAGTCACAACAACTTCAAGGCAATTATGATGGTCAAGATGAATATGTGATGTAGAAAGAATGTTTGCATTGTGGTCATGCTGAACATCCATCAGACGATTAAGCAAATCTCTCCTGTGGTGGTCATAGACAAGAGTAATGGCACCAGCTACTTCCTTGCCTTCTTGCCATTGGGCTTCAACCAAATCCTCTCTGATAAGGTCCCGTATGGCTTCTGAACGGTTGGTATAACCTTTGGCACGGATACGCTGGCTGAAAATGTCCGATAACTCTTTTTCTAATGAAACTCCGAATCTAATGACATGAGGCATAAGACTCCTTTGTGTTACGAATTTATAAATAATAACACTAAAAATTAAGGTGTCAATGAGAAATCTTTCTCACGGTTGCCCTCCCTTTCAACAAAAAAGTAAAAGCCTGCTCTACTCTCGACACTGATATCAATTCAACCACCAGTCCAATTTATCTTTTCTACTTGTCCAAGGCTTGAAATTCTTTACAGAAACTTCGGGGGTCTTTGTAGGTGGGGATTCAAGATGCTTAAACGTCATGCCTTTCCGAATCATTGGAACAAGAATTCTCTTACTCATATCATCCGAATGGTCATAACATAAACCCCTGACCATGTTGTCATAAACAGAAATCGTACCCTTAGCGCACTTCCCCCGCTTGTTATGAGAGCAGGTTAAAGAACGACAGCGCACGACCGTACTGGTTCCAGAATTGATGACAGCAGAAATCACAAATAACATAAATAACAAACAAATGAAGAATGCCATTTTCCCTCCGTTGACCAATCATTACCATGAAGTCATCGGTAAAGCAAGTCAACGGGGCAAATAAGACCAAGCTCTCTGATAAATTCTGACCAGAAAATTTTCCGTATAGTAAAGGCCGTCCATCTGCGGTCATGGCAGAAGCCTTTTTGATGCTCTCCTGCTCACTCATTGTTAATTCTTGCCCCCCAGCGATGCCAAAGCTCGGTACGATAGCGGAACTTTTGACGCATTGATAAACACACCCTGCCACGGCATCTGAAACGTCCTTTGAAGAATTTACGGGATGGTCTACTCTCTTCCCACGCACTAATTCAAGCCTTTGAAGTTCTTTTAGCAATGGTTCATATTTAAACATCTTAAACTTGCCTGCATAAATTAAATCCTTCAGCGTGGAATAGCCGGACAAATCCTTATCCAAAGAATACCGCTCGGCATTGAACCCCTGCTTGTTAAGTTCCTGAATTGATGACTGACTGGCAAATTGGTCATACGTTACTTTACGAATATCAAAACCCCTTGCCTTTAACCCAAGCACAATGCCTTTGATTTCAGAAAGGTCTATTTCCCCACCCTGCGGCGGTTTTATCTGCAAGGCAAGGTCAAGAATAACAATACCATTCTCTTCATGGCACATAGCAAGGCCTGTGCAATCAGTAACAAGTGAAAGGTCAATATGGATATAATATCCCTTGCCTGACTTCCCCCTGAAATCCAACCTTATCTCTCCCTTGGTATTAAAGGGGCTGGGAACATCCGCACTCACTGACTGTTCAACAAGAATCCACTGCTTAAAGAAAGGTTCCAATGCCAGAGATGGAATTGCCATAATATCACGCTTAAACGTGTCGAAGTTCCGATTGGCAAGGGTTTCAAATTCAATGGGAATGATGTACCCCTCTTTTTCAAAGGTCTTCCCAGAGAAGAATTCCTTGGGCTTGCTCTCCCATGAAGCCCTGCGCACTGCGTAAATCTCCTTGTTGGTCTTTGATTCCTCCATCTTCTTTTCAATAAAATCATCAATGTATCTTGGACTTGAAATCATCACAACCATCCCATGCCTACCAAAACGGGTCTTAATACGATTATAGAGAGCATTAAACATTTTTTCCGCCACATCATGCGTTTCTGTTTCTGTATAGAACGCCGCCTCATCCATTACTGCGCCAAGCAAATTAAAACCAAGAGGATTTGTTTCTTTTGAATTTCCGGGTATCACTGTAATGTTTTTTGGAAATTGCAATTCTGATTTAACATTTGAATTAGGCAGATAGTTCCTGCTCTTGAACCACGGGGCATTGTTAATGCGTGTGCATATCTCACCAAAAACAACCTTTTTGGCTTGGTCAGCACCGATAGACATATTCATAAAATAAATTCCAGACCCTTTTGCCAAATGAAAAAACTCTTGAGGCTCACGGAGGATGAGAGTCCGATATAGCATATAAGTAATAATAACCGAGGACTTATAAGACTTCCCCCCGCTAATTCCTTCGTCAAAACAGGCTTCATTATACTTCCAGTTCATTTGAGGGTCATCATAGCCCTGAAATAAACCCTCCAAATCAACCTTGATTGGTTCCCAACATTCATGTCCAGCGTTCATGTATTGCGGAGAATCAATAAACGTGCGGATGCCAACGGGCATTTCTTCATACGCTGGATTCTCCGCCAGATACAACAGCTCCATCAGCTTCTCTTTTGAAGTTGTCGGGTCTGTTAATAATTTCTCTAATGCTGGTAATGATTTGTTGACGTTTATCATTGTCCATACCCTCCATCATTTCATCCCGAGCTTGCAAGACCTGGTTGTTTTGGATGATATTATTTACCGTAACCATGCTCTTGTCCTGAATAATCGCCTGAAGTTTCCAAAGAAGCTGTCTGTTCTCAAGGATGAGCTTTTCAATTCCAATCGCAGCATTCCAGTTGATAGGCTCCTTATCCTTGATTCTCACAAGGTCATTCCCCAATTCCCGCAGTTTTGCTTCAACCGCTTCTTTGGCTGCTTCCGCAAGAACTGATGACTTGAACTGTGTCCTGTTATCAGCACACCATTTGATTGCATTAGCAATCGTATCAACTCCGCAGTCAAAGAGCTTTGACAGCTGTGGCTGCGTAAAATGAGCAACCGAATAGTGTGTCCATATTTTTACATATTGCTCTTGTGTTTCGTTTTTAACAGGCTCGTACCCCATACCCTAAAACCCCGAAATTATCCTGCGTTAGACTCAATCATGGTTTTTACTGCTTCCCCTTTAACCGACTGACTGGCAATATGTTCTGCACAAATCTTCTCCAAGGCAACTGCCTTCAAATTTTTCGTTCCTTCAGGCAGAGATTCTCCTGCAATCTTTATAGCTTGTTCAATGACTTCCACCTGCTTTTTGAAGAGCACAAAGGAAACCACCATGGGCATCTCTTTTGACTCTTCCATAGCCTGTCGTTCAATGGCCATGCCGAAATCCTCTGGCAACTTCAATAACTCAAGATTATCCTGCAACTGTGCCTCTTCATAAGGCAGTCGTCTTGCCAAATCTTCCAAAGGGATTTCTTTATTAAGGTCATGAATTAACGATGCCAACCTGATTGGGACTGGTGAACCTCTCATATAGTTCAACTGAACCGTTTTGATTTTGGCTTCGTTCTCATCATAGTCTTTGATGATGCACGGGACTTCCTCCATGCCCAACTCCCGGCAAATTCGCCAACGGTGCTCACCATCCACAATGGTATAGGTATCCCCCGTCTTCCGGACGATTATTGCCTCTACGAGCCCTTTCTTGGCGATTTCAGCCCGTAATTTTGCCATGATGTCCTCTGGAATGTCATTCGGGTTATAAGAATTAGGGGTTATTTGCCCCATTTTTATGAATGTTATTTCCACGCTATCACCAGCCATTCCCGACTCTGCTGTTTATGTTGTTCAGAAGCCATTGCTGCGCAGTGCTGATAGGAGAATTCCCAATTTTCACAGCTCCGGAATTTCTTAATCATCTGAACAAACTCATTAAAGTCGTTCTTTCCGCCTGCATTCCCGAAAGAAATAACCCACAAAGGATATTCCTTGGCTTGCGACAGTAATGCTTCCAGCATATCCACCCCATCATCATTTGAAAATTTGCTGACAGGAATACTGTCCCCCAATATCGTATCTAAAATCCTATACTCCGATTCGTAGGACAGCGTATTCGCATACGGCGGGTCTAAATATAAAACTTGGCCATATTCCCCACCAACAACTTCAAAAGCGTCAAGATTGTGAATTGTATGCCCAACGCCATTGTGAAAAATACCTGCGTTTATAGACTCGACCTCGGACCGGAGTATTTCCAATGGACTCTTTAAGTTGTCCTTGATGTGCTTGACGTATGTTTCCTTTATCTGGTCAAACAGGCCTGCCTCCATTGGACGGTTAAAAGCATTTGGACTTGAAAACTTGGAATAAGGTCTGATAGTGAAGATATATTTTATTAAGGCATATTTCTGAAGAGGCGTTTCTGCATTAGCAAATGCGTTATCCAAAAACCGGGCGTGTCGTCTGGTGAAAACGTCTGGCACGAACTCCTGTTCAATCAAATGCTTATTATTTCGATTTGGCGCAAATAGCAGTTGAATATCCCACTCTGTGAGCTTGGTACGGCTATTCTTGATTAACGCCTCACCCGCAATTATGCTGCGAGGGGCAATGTCACTCCCAATAATCATGAACCCCTGCGCCTTGGCAAACAAGCTCATTGCCCCCGAACCAAGGAAGGGGTCAACAAAAATTGACCGTCCCCATTTCTCCCTTAGCAAGAA
Source organism: Candidatus Omnitrophota bacterium (assembly GCA_963769315.1). Classification (GTDB taxonomy): domain Bacteria; phylum Omnitrophota; class Gorgyraeia; order Zapsychrales; family Fredricksoniimonadaceae; genus JABDGZ01. The sequence continues at coordinate 41,108 of CAVYLG010000004.1, read as the reverse complement.
TTTAGAGATGTGATTAAAAATTACTGGAGCAAGTTTTCTTTTATTCCCAAAATACGGTAGAAGAGAATCGAACATTTTCAAAGCCATGCTATCCTCCTTGATTAAAACAACAGACCACCAAAAACAATAAAAAAGGCCACGGCATAAAGAAAAGGTTAGAAGCCGACTCACGCCCTGCTTCAGTCTTGTCTCAATGCCGTGGCCAATAGACCACACTTGCATTAGCGAGAACTCAATTTAACTATATCAAAAATTTTTGCGGAATACCAATCAAATTCTGGTGTCCACCCAGGTGTCCATCTGGTGTCTATAATCGTTAAGATTGGTTAAAAGTGGTTAAAAGCAAAAACCCCGTAAGTGTTTACGGGGTTTGAGTTTAGTGGCGGGGTCGACGAGATTTGAACTCGCGGTCTTCAGCGTGACAAGCTGATGTGTTAACCAGGCTACACCACGACCCCTTTGATAGAGGGATAGTCTAATATCCGCTACTTTGTTTGTAAAGCAAAAAACTGGTGGGCGGTGAAGGAATTGAACCCAGACCCCCTATTGCTTCGCTTGGCGTTAAGTTAATTTAAAATGGGCAAGGTAGGACTCGAACCTACGACCTATTGAATGTAAATCAATTGCTCTAACCAAACTGAGCTACTTGCCCGTGATTTTTACCAAAATTATACTTTCCGTTTTGAAAGCTTCTTATTTAACCGGCTGTTGAAACGGCTATAAGTAAAATATATGATCAGCCCGATGGCAAGCCAAATCAAAAGACGCCACCAGGTCTCATGGTCCAAGGAGGTCATCATCGCCAGACATACCAAAATACCCATAATAGGAAACTGCGGGAAGTACGGACACTTATAGGACCTATGTATATTAGGCTGGGTGTAACGCAAAATCATGACCCCCGCACAGACGATGATAAAAGCCAACAGCGTCCCGATAGATGTCATGTTCCCTAATTTAGAGATCGGGAAAAACCCGGCGAAAAACCCCACAAAAAACATGAACAGCAGATTCGACCTCCACGGAGTGCGCCATTGGGGATGGATATCGGAAAAAAGTTTTGGTAAAAGCCCGTCACGCGACATGGCATAAAAAATGCGTGACTGGCCCAAAAGCATCACCAGGATCACCGACGTCAATCCACCGATGATCCCAAGCTTGACCAACACATGCAACCAGGGATAGGGTGTCAAATTAATGGCCGTGGCCACCGGCGCGGCATCGCCTCTCATCAATTTATAATTCAGCATGCCGGTCAAAACAAAGGCAAAAAGAATATACAAAATCGTGCAAATGAACAATGAACCGATAATGCCCCGCGGAATGTCCCTTTGCGGATGATGCGCTTCCTGGGCCGCGGTTGAAACTGTATCAAAACCGATATAAGCAAAAAAGATGATGCCTGCGGCACGCATGATGCCGCTTAAACCAAATTCTCCAAAGTGGCCGGTATTAGGCGGTATAAACGGCACATAATTACTCGGTTTGAGATAATGAAAACCCACGGCAATAAAGATCACCACCACTGCCAGTTTGATGACGACGATAATATCGTTGACGGTGGCTGATTCCTTGATCCCCAGCATCAACAAAATAGAAATGAGCACAATGATCAACATCGCCGGGATATTGACCAATCCATGCACATGGCTGCCATCCGGCATGGTAATGACATCAAAGGGGCAGGCGGCTAAGCGTACCGGAATTGTGATGCCGAAATCCTGCAAAAAAGAACACACATACCCTGACCAGCTCATCGCCACCACTGAGGCAGCCACCGCGTATTCCAAAACCAGGTCCCAGCCGATGATCCAGGCGATAAATTCGCCCATGGCCGCATAAGCATAGGTATACGCACTGCCTGCTACCGGAATCATGGACGCCAGTTCACTATAGCACATGCCCGCAAAAGCGCACCCAATAGCCGCTACCACGAAAGAAAGAACCACCGCAGGCCCTGCATTTACAGCCGCGGTATTGCCTGTTAAAGTAAACAGCCCCGCCCCGATGATGGCGCCAATCCCCAAAGACACTAAATTAAGCGCCCCCAAGGTACGCTTCAATTGATATTCCCCGCCTTCGGCAGACTCAATTATTTGGCTGATTGGTTTTTTGATAAAAAGGTTCATTGGTTTCTTAAACTCCCCCTATCCCCCTCTTGATCATAAAGAGGGGGAATACTTTTCATATCTTCAAGCCTGCATATCTTTTAAAATTTTTAGTGCGGCGGTGCGTGGGGATGAGGCTTGAATAATAGGCCGTCCCACCACTAAAAAATTACTCCCCTGTCGAATGGCCTCCTGAGGCGTCGCCACCCGCTTCTGATCATCCAAAGACGCATCCGCAGGCCGTATGCCAGGGGTTACGATCAGGAATTCCGGTCCTAATGCCCGACGAATAAGTGCTGCCTCCTCAACGGAAGCCACTACCCCGTCCAAACCTGCTTTTTTGGCCAACCGGGCGCGTTCCAACACTAAAGTCTTTAAATCAGCATTCCTCTCTGTACTAGTCAACACCGTGACCCCGACGATCAATGGCTGTTTGACCCCCAAGGCTTTGGCTTGGGCCTGGCCTGCTTGGGATGCGGCCTCAAGCATTTCCTTGCCGCCGGCGGTATGTACCGTCAGCATAAAAAGCGGGGCAAAACCGGGGGCTTGATTCGGGCTGACACTTAAAAGTACCGCACTCTTGACCGCTGAAGCCACGGTATTGGGGATATCATGAAATTTTAAATCCAGGAAAACTTTTTTCCCCTTTGATTGCAAGTAACGGACGATAAAAGGCCCTTGCGCGGTAAACATCTGACTGCCGACTTTAAAAATCTCGACTGAATCAGCCAGATCATCGATCAGTTTACCGGCCTCTTCAAAAGTTTCAAGGTCCAACGCAACTATTAATTGGGGAGATAGGGGATTGTTCATCTTTGCAAGCTCCCGATAATCTCGCGAATATCGCTGATCTTGTTTTCTTTCATAAAAGATTCCATGCCCTCCAAAACATCGAGGGGTGCCCGGGGATTAATGAAGTTTGCGGTTCCGACGGCGATCATGGAAGCGCCGGCCATAAGAAACTCCAATGCATCTGAGGCTGTCATGATCCCGCCCATGCCGATAACGGGTATTTTAACCTGGGATGCCGCCCTCTGCACCATGTAAAGGGCGATCGGCCGTATGGCCGGTCCCGATAATCCTCCGGTAAAATTACCGATGCGGCTTTTACGGGTCTTAATGTCGATGGCCATGGCAGAAAAAGTATTCACCAGGCTGATCGCGTCAGCACCGCCGTCTTGGGCGGCTTGGGCGATGTCGGCGATGTCTGTGACATTGGGTGACAATTTGGCAATGATGGGGAATTTAGACAACGATTTCATCTTGCCGACTAACCGAGTCGTAGCAACAGGGTCCTGGGACACCAAAACTTTATGGTTAAGGTTGGGGCATGACAAATTCAACTCTACCGCTGCGATACCGTCCTGGGCGTTCAATTTTTCAATGATACCGATAAACTGTCCTTCATCGTGCCCCAGAATGCTGATGATCAAAGGCACGCCTGTTTTCTTTAAGGCAGGCAGTTTTTGGGCGATAAAGCCGTCGATGCCGGGATTTTCTATGCCGATGGCATTGATCATGCCCGAAGGTGTTTCAAAAATGCGCACCGGCGGATTGCCTACCTGCGGATGGAAGGTCACGGTCTTGGGGACAATGGCCCCCAGCCTCTTGACTTCTTCAAGTTTGTAATACCGTTCCGCATGGCCAAAGGTGCCGGAAGCCACGGTCACGGGATTTTTAAAAGTTATGTCGGCAATTTTGACGGATAAATTCATATTTAAAACATCATGCGTTAAAAATTATTTCATCCAAATTAAACGCCGGGCCATCGTAACAAACTGTTTTAAAACCATTTTTAGTCTCAATGGAACATCCCAGGCACGCCCCTAAACCGCAAGCCATGATTTCCTCACAAGCGGCCTGGCCGCAAAGGCCGCGCTGGCCGGCAAATGCCTGCACCGCTTTCATCATGGGACTCGGACCGCAGGTATATATAAACGTGCGCTTGGAGTCCCTATCGATCTTATCAAACAGTACGCTGACACGCCCCTTAGCACCGACGGATCCGTCATCTGTGGCAATATGGACCTTGACCCCGTTGTCTTTAAATTCCTTCATGGGATACACATGCCCGCGGTCACGGCCGCCAAAAAGCAATATAAGTTCATATTTTTTCTTTTTTAGCACATCGGAAAGGATAAGCATCGGGGCAATGCCGACGCCGCCGGCGATCATCATCACCTGCCGTATCCTGAGGCGGCATCACAAAAGGGGTGCCTAAAGGCCCCAAGACATCAATGATATCTCCTCTTTCCTTTAAGGAAAGCAATTTGGTGCCGGGCCCCACCACATCATAAAAGATCTCAACATATTTTTGGGCACGATAAACGCTAAAAGGCCGGCGGAAAAAAGGCTGTAAGCCCTGCTCATCCGTGCGGATATGCACAAATTGGCCGGGTTTGACCTCACGGGCCAAATCAGGAGCGTCAAAAATCATGCGCCAATACTTCAGGGAAAGCTTTTCATTGACGAGGACTTTATAGTTGTTTTGGATTTTTTCCATAAATAATAATTTTTTAAGTATATCATTATTTTTGGCAATGCCCACAATAAAATGTACTCCTGCCCGCTTGGATTATGCGCTATATGGATTTCTGGCAGCGGGGACATGGCAGGCCCTGACGGGCATAAACCGCCAGCCGCTCATTAAATCGGCCCTTTTTACCGGAACCGTCACGGTAATTACGCATGGAAGAACCGCGATAAGCGATCGCTTCCTTTAAAACTTCCCTGATGGCGTGATGAATGGTCTTGATCTGTGCCAGCTGATCCGGCGGGCCCGCCGCCTGGGACTTAAAAGGCTGCGAAAAAGGATCTCACAGGCATAAATATTGCCGATACCCGCCACAAAAGTATGATCTAGCAGAACATTTTTGATTGGACGATTAGTTTTTCGAAAAGCCTCCCTGCATATAATGCGAGGTGTAAATTCTTTGGAAAAAGGCTCCGGCCCCAAAATGTTAAAATACTTGATCTGGCTTAAATGTTCGACCAACCTTATTTGGCCAAAACGCCGCTGATCATTGTATAAAAGCCTGCTGCCATCGGAAAAAATAAATGTGACCCGGGTATGTTTGTCCTTTGGGCCATCAACGATCAGCTGGCCGGTCATCATCGGCTGAATGACCAAAAATTCCCTGAGGCTAAATGCACGATCACGGCCTTGCCCCGACGAAAAATCTTTCTATGGCCTGGCCCTTGAGCCGCCGGATAAAATCCTCTTGCCTTCAGCGTACTTCCTGCCGGGCACACTCGCCGGCCGAAGACAAAAGCATCATGGACGATCACATCAGAAAATATTTTGCCGCTGAAGGGATTTGCTTAAATCGCGGACAATGGTTTCAACTTCCGGAAGTTCAGGCATTTTGCAGTTTTTTGATGATCTTTTTGATTTTCTCTTCTGCCTCGGCAACATTCTTGACGTGGATCATGCCTTCAATGTTCCAATTGCCCAGATCAATGACCGGCCGGCCATACACCAATCCATAACAAATTTCGGAATTAGTGCCAAAGCTTCCGGGAAGGGCAATGATAATGTCCGCCGAACAGGCCACGATCGTGTTACGCGCATAACCGATGGACGTGGGCAAAGCGATATCGATATAGGGATTGGCATCCCTTTTATCCTTGCCGGGCAAAATGCCGATGGTCATGCCTCCGGCCTTTTTAACTCCCTTGGCCGCCGCTTCCATGGCACCGCCTAAGCCGCCGCAGACCATGACACAGCCCAATTCCGCTATCATCCGTCCGACGGATTCCGCCAAATCCTCGACTTTGGAACTGATGCTGCTGCCCCCAATGACTGAAATAGTGATCTTTTGTTTTCGCATGATCCCCTTCCTTGGAAACATTACTTTTAATTTTCTTAAAACGCGCCCGGCGGGATTCGAACCTGCACCAGCAGCTCCGGAGGCTGCTGCCCTATCCATTAGGCTACGGGCGCATAGCTCGCTCATTCGCCTTACGGCTCATAAAATTCTTCTCTTTGTTCAGAATGACAAAAGTCTTAACTTTGATAAACAACCTTCCCGCCGCAGATGGTGTATGCTACCTGGCCTTTGAGTTTGCGCCCGACAAAAGGTGAATTCTTGCTTTTAGAAACAAACCCTTCCTGGGTTACCGTCCATTCCTTGTCCGGATCAATGATCGTAATGTCCGCATCATTCCCCTGCTTAATTGTCCCTTTATTAGCCAGCCCCACGATACGTGCCGGGGCGCTGGACATTTTATCAACCATTTTAGACAAGTCAATGATTCCCGGTTTGACCAATTCCGTGAGCATCAAGCCCCAGGGACGTCTCCAAACCGATCATCCCGAAAGGTGCGCCGTCAAATCCCACTTCTTTATCTTCCTTGGTATGCGGCGCGTGGTCTGTCACGATGCAATCAATGGTCCCATCGCAAATAGCTTCTTTGATCGCCTCCACATCTTCTTTGGAACGCAAAGGAGGATTGACCTTTGTCGACGTATCAAAACTGCTGCAAGCCTCATCCGTCAAAACAAAGTGATGGGGACATGCCTCAGCCGTCACTTTAATCCCTTGGGACTTGGCAAAACGTATAAGCTCGCAGGAACGCTTAAGTGACATGTGGGCCAGGTGCACCCGGGCGTTGAGATAATGAGCTATTTCAATATCGCGCGCAACCGTCACCGTCTCTGCAATACCGGGGTCTCCTTTCAAGCCAATCCTAGTCGACACAACCCCTTCATTCATGACACCGCCCGCACTCAATAAGGAGTCCTGGCAATGCTCGATGATCAAGACATCCAGCATTTTGGCATATTCCATCGCGAGCCTGAAAAGACGGCTGTTAAGAACAGCCTTACCGTCATCTGAAAAAGCCAGGCAGCCCGAAGACTTAAGCTCCGCCATATCAGTCAATTCTTCGTCCCGTTGCCCCTTGGTAATAGCGCCGATGGGATAAACATTGCATAGCCCCACCCGGTTAGCTTCTCGGATAATAAATTCCACGACCATGGCATTATCAATGACGGGGTTGGTATTGGGCATGCACATAATGGAGGTGAACCCGCCTTTGACCGCCGCACGCGAGCCCGTTTCAATGGTTTCCTTGTCCTCACGGCCCGGTTGGCGAAGGTGCGTATGAATATCAATCAATCCCGGCAAAACCTTTTTCCCTGCGGCGTTAAGGGCCTCATGCCCGCCCGAGGCTATGCCGGATGCGATTTGGGTGATCTTGCCCTCAAGGCATAAAATATCCTGCGGCTTGTCCCATATCTTATCAGCATTTACGATAATGGCATTTTTTATCAATAGTCCCATAAATTCCCCCCTGCCTTGACCCCTTTATTCCCTTTATCCCTTTTATCCCTTACCTGTCCCCAATACCAAGTACAATACCGCCATGCGTACGGCGACCCCGTTGGTCACCTGGTCCAGGATCACTGATTGCTTGCCGTCGGCCACATCAGCGGATACTTCCACCCCGCGGTTGGTGGGTCCCGGGTGCATGACGATCAAATGGTCCCTGCCCTCGCTTAACTTGGCCTGATTGATACCAAACAGCATCGAGTACTCGCGCATAGACGGCAAAAATTTATCCTGCTGACGTTCCTTCTGCAGGCGCAGGGCGATGACCGCATCCGACTCTTTTAAGACTTTTTTCAAATCGTAACAAACCTCCACCCCCATGGCTTCAATACCACGCGGCATTAAGGTCGCGGGACCGCACACAGTCACCTTAGCTCCCAGTTTGGTCAGCCCCCAAATGTTGGAACGTGCCACCCTTGAATGTAAGATATCTCCGACGATCCCGACTTTCAACCCTTCGATACGTCCTAATTTCTCTTTCAGGGTGAACATATCCAAAAGCCCCTGGGTGGGGTGTTCCCGGCAGCCGTCCCCGGCATTGACCACCGAACACTGAAGGCCCTCGGCCAAAAGCAGCACCGAACCAGACGAGGAATGGCGCACCACCATGGCATCCACGTTCATAGCTTCGATATTACGGGCGGTGTCCAACAGGGTCTCGCCTTTGCTCGTTGACGAAACATTAGCGGCAATATTGAGGGTATCTGCGGAAAGGCGCTTGGCCGCCAGTTCGAACGAAATACGGGTTCGGGTGGACGGCTCAAAAAATAAGGTGACCACGGTCTTGCCACGCAACGCGGGTACCTTCTTGATATCCCGGCTGGAAACTTCCTTAAAAGATTTAGCAGTCTCCAAGATCAGCTCTATGTCCTGACGGCTTAAGTCCTCCAACCCCAAAAGATGTTTATGCTTCCATATCATACGTTCAATCCTCCCACATTGTTTTCATCAAGAGAGTCTGCCAATATCACTTCATCCATCTTCCCGTCGGATTCTCCTAAAATGACCCGTACATCCTGATTTTTAGCGGTGGGGATATTTTTACCCACAAAATCCGCACGGATGGGCAGCTCGCGATGCCCGCGGTCGACCAGTACGGCCAACTGGATAATGGCAGGCCTGCCGAAATCGACCAGCGCGTTCAACCCCGCACGTATAGTGCGTCCGGTAAAAAACACATCATCCACCAAAACAATCTTCATGTCTGTAATGTCAAAATCAATCGATGTCTCTCTGACCAGGGGTTTGGTGCCCCCCAAGGTCAAATCATCGCGGTATAAGGTAATGTCCAAGATGCCCGTCGGCACATCGACACCCTCGATGTCCTTAATCGCTTTCTTAAGCCGCTGGGCCAAAATGACCCCGCGGGTGCGGATCCCCACAAAAGCCAGATGGTCCACGCCTTTATTTTTCTCGAGGATCTCATGCGCCATGCGTAAAACTGCCCGGCGGATAGCCTCTTGGTCCATAATTTTAACGCTCGCCATATCTCTCTAATAGCAAGCACTCTTTTAAATCGCCCTCTCATAACGAGGACTCCTATAAGTCACCCTCTCATGCCGAGGACTCCTATAAGTCGCAAAAAAAACCCGCCAACTTTCATAAGAAAGAAGACGGGTCGCAAAATTAAATTTGATAATAAGAAATTCATAATTTCCCTTTCCAGCCTCACAGAACCGGATTAAAGGTGTTAATCCTAAATTTGTTAAACTATACCACCCATTTGAGAAGGTGTCAAGGTTAATGGACGACGTACTAGAAGCGCCGTAATAAATGCAATGGACTTAAAAAATTTTTGCATTGATTGATTGCCCTCCTTAGTTTATACTTTTACTAGCTTAATAAATCCGTTTTTAATACTTTCTATGAGAAAATTTCTTTTCACATCTGTCCTTTTCTTCGGCTTTGGGCTTCTGTTGACATCCTTTATTTCGCATGCCGATCCGGTTGATGTCAATACCCCCGCTGGGAACTCAACAGACGCAACTATTACAAACCCGGCAGACACCACTGCTGCTCCTGCCGACACCGGTAACGCTGTTGACACCACTGCTGCTCCTGCCGACACCGGTAACGCTGTTGACACTACTATTGCTCCTGCCGACACCGGTAACGCTGTTGACACCACTGCTGCTCCTGCCGACACCGGTAACGCTGCTGACACCACTGCTGCTCCTGCCGACACCGGTAACGCTGCTCGACACCATCTGCCGCGTAATCCGACTGATACTACTGCTGCTCCTGCCGACACCGGTAACGCTGCTGACACCACTGCTGCTCCTGCCGACACCGGTAACGCTGTTGACACTACTGCTGCTCCTGCCGACACCGGTAACGCTGTTGACACTACTGCCGCTAATCCGACTGATACCACTGCTGCCCCTGCTGATACCACTGCTGCCCCTGCCGACACCGGTAACGCTGCTGACACCACTGCCGCTAACCCAACTGATACCACTGCTGCCCCTGCTGATACCGGTAACGCTGTTGACACTACTGCCGCTAATCCGACTGATACCACTGCTGCTCCTGCCGACACCGGTAACGCTGCTGACACCACTGCCGCTAACCCATCTGATACCACTGCTGCCCCTACTGATACTGGTAACGCTGTTGACACTACTGCCGCTAACCCGACTGATACCACTGCTGCTCCTGCCGACACCGGTAACGCTGCTGACACCGCCGCCGCTAACACAACTGATACGAACACCAATCCATCCGACACTACTACCGCCAACAATACTTAAGGGCAATATCAACTAAGACCCTAAAAATTTTTTTCTGGAATTTACCACTACACCCCTGCCTTACTCTAATGTTATTTGCCTAAATTTAATAAAATTCAATGAGGAGTGGTCCGTTGGGAGGGGGGAAATCATAAAGCCTAACAGGCAAAGCTATGATCTTCTGCGAAGGCGGATAAATTTTATCTTCCGACAGTGACGTCGATATTCAAATACATGAACCGGGGATGTTTGTCGTGGGACTACTGCATGTTTTACCTCCAATACAACTCCCACAGGAAATGCCACAACTGTCATTACCGCAATTAAGAGTCGCTGAACAAGCTGTCACCGGCACGCATGTGGCGTTTATGGAACTCCAATGTGTGCCGGCAGAAACGAATACCGTCTGAGAATCTGTATCATAATACATTAACCCTGCCGGACAAGGTGATAAACCGGCAGCAGGATCAAAAGAGCAATGATACTGCGCTTGAATGGAACTTAGGGTAGATGCCGTTAATTGCATAGAACTTGTTTGAAGTTTTCTATAATTACCGGAAGGAGCCGGGTAATAGGTGGTCAGGGTTTGGGTAGCAGCATGCAAAGGGGTGCCCCCCATCAGGATTGAAAGCAATAGAAAATAGAATATAGAGCGTTTCATAGTCACCTCTCATTCAACTAAAACTATATACATGTTGTGTTTCCAAAGCAAGCGCAATCATACTTCCTTATTGCTCAACAAAACAAATTCCCCCTTGGGGGCATGCAGGGTGAAATGTTCAATCAAAAGGCTTGCCTTGTCTTTGCGTATCTCTTCAAATTTCTTAGTCAGTTCCCGGGCCACGACGATCACGGGATCATCCCAAACTTCCTGCATGTCTTTTAAGGTCTTAAGCAGACGATGGGGCGATTCATAAAAAATAATGGTGCCCTTCTCTCCTTTTAAAGAAATCAATTTATTGCGCCGGGCCCCGCTTTTAGGCGGCAAGAAACCCTTCAAACACAAAACGATGCGCCGGCAGGCCCGATGCTGTCAAGGCGCTGATACAGGCACTGACCCCCGGAATAACGGTCATCGGGATATTATTCTCCTGGCCAGGCGGACCATCAGAAAGCCCGGATCACTGATGCCGGGAGTGCCGGCATCGGAAACCAAGGCAATGTTCTTGCCCATCTTTAAAAGGCCGAACAGATGGTCTGCTTTTTTAATTTGATTATGCTCAAAAAAAGAGGTCAGGGGTTTTTGGATCTGATAGGCATCAAGCAGTATTTTGGTGTGGCGGGTATCTTCCGCGGCGATCAAATCAACGGACTTTAAGCGTCTCAATGGCGCGCAAGGTTATGTCTTTAAGATTGCCGATGGGGGTGGAGACGATGTATAACATTTTATTCCACCGTGACGGATTTGGCCAGATTGCGCGGCTGGTCCACATCGCAGCCGCGTTTGACGGCGATGAAATACGCCAACATCTGTAAAGGCAAAACCACCAGCAAGGGGCTTAAAAGTTCGTGGGTCGCAGGGACCTCTATCACAAAATCGGCATTAGACCTGATCTCGCGGTCCCCGCGGGTGGCTATGGCAATGACATTGCCTTTACGGGCCCTGATCTCCTGAATATTGGAAGACATTTTTTCATAGACATGGGATTGGGGATTGATGCACACCACCGCCCGGTATTCGTCGATCAAGGCGATGGGCCCGTGTTTCATCTCGCCGGCGGCATACCCTTCGGCGGGAATATAGGAAATTTCCTTGAGTTTAAGCGCCCCTTCCATGGCCGAAGGGATAATTGACATGCCGGCCCAAAAAAAGAAAACAGCCGAAATGCGAATTGGCTTCCGCTATTTTTTGGATATTGTGCATGTCTTTTAAAATTTCTCTATACAACGACGGTATGCGAAGCAATTGGCGGATCAAATCTTTTGACTTCTTGGGGCGTCAGGCTTTTGCGCACTTGGGCTAATTTTAAAGCTAATAAATAAAACATCATCAGCTGGGCGCTGTACGCCTTGGTGGAAGCAACCCCTATCTCCTGGCCGGCATAGGTGTATAAAATACCGTCGGCCTCACGGGCCAATGAAGAGCCCACCACATTGCAAATGGCAATCACTTTTGCCCCCTTGGCACGGGCCTCACGCGCCGCGGCCAAGGTATCGGCCGTCTCTCCGGACTGGCTGACCGCCAAAACCAGGGTATGTTTATCGATGATAGGATTGCGATAACGGAATTCGCTGGAGGTGTCCACCTCAACAGGCAGGCGGACCAAAGTTTCGATGATGTATTTCCCCACCAAGCCGGCATGATACGCCGTGCCGCAGGCCACCACCATCACCTTGCGCATACGTTTTAAAACATCCTCGGACAAACCCAGACCCTTCAAGGACTCAGACGCTTGTTTTTTAAACGCAAATTCAGCATCTGCTCAAGGACATAAGGCTGCTCATGGATTTCCTTGAGCATAAAATACGGATAGCCTTCCTTGCGGGCGGCGGTCACATTAAAAGATACCGTATCTATTTTAGGCTTGACTTTTTTCCCGTCAAAAGTACAAAGCTTGACTTTGTCCTTGGTCAAGACCGCCATTTGCCCGTCTTTCAAATAAATGACCCGACGGGTAAAATCCAAAATAGCCGGCACATCGGAAGCGATAAAATTTTCCTGATCGCCGACACCTATGATCAACGGAGAGCCCACGCGCGCGGCGACCAGCATTCCCGGATGATCGCGGCTGATGACCCCAAGGGCAAAGGTGCCTTTGAGCTTCTGCAATGGCCTGCCGCACGGCCGCAAGCAAATCCCCTTTATAAAAAGAAGCGATCAAATGCGGGATGACTTCCGAATCTGTTTCAGAGACAAATTTGCATCCTTTTTTCTTCAAAGCGGCTCTTAAGGTCCTGATAATTTTCAATGATACCGTTGTGGACAACGGCGATGGTGTGCTTGCTGTCTGTATGCGGATGGGCATTGCTGTCAGAGGGAAACCCGTGAGTGGCCCAACGGGTATGGGAAATCCCTGCATGGGCAAAAGGCAAAGGCCTGGCTGCGGATCAACTCTTCCAAATTACGGATCTTGCCTTTGGATTTACGGACGATCAGATGGGCGTCATGGTCTAAAAAACCCACACCGCTGGAATCATACCCGCGGTACTCGAGTTTTTTAAGGCTCTCGAGCAATATGGGCAGGGCGTCTTTGTTCCCGACGTAACCGACAATACCGCACATATAAGAATCCCGTCATTCTCAAGCGAAGGAAGAATTTAAGACACCTTATATCTTCGGTTCGCCTAGAATGATAAGGTATACCACATCAATGTGAAGGTTTAATATTAATGAGCGTGATAACTTTGTTGTAACCGTTTTTACGGCGGGTAAAATAAACTTCGCCATCGCACGCGGCCGTCAAAGAACTGCGGCCGATCACATTAAGACCGCGTTTCCATTGGTCCCCTTGACGGGTTAAAATAGTGCCGGATTTGACCTTCTGGCCGCCGGAAACTTTGATACCGGCGGTTTCGCAATAATATTTACTTGTAACTCCCTCCTACACGACCACCCATAGACTAAAACCTCCCTTCTTGATCACCTGCACAGCCAACGTCACAGTAGCGGACAGTTCTTAAATGTAGAAGGGTACAATATACACTAAAACCTTTTTTTTGCAAAGAAAAAATAGACGTTCCATTTATTTTGCTTTCGACAATAGAAGTTAATGGGTCACAATCTTCTGATTTCTATTATTTCCCGCTAAAATCGGATCAATTTGGGCTTTAAAACTGTTGATGTCCCGGGCATTGGTTTTGCGGCCGTTAAGATAAAATGTCGGCGTGCCGCGCACATCCACACTCTGCGCCTAACTGCATATCATCCTGGATCTGTTTTTCCCACTGGGCATCTTTATTCTTATAATCAGCCATCAATTTATTATAATCCAATCCCAAATTCTTGGCATATTCCTTGATTTTGGCATCTGAAACATCCCCGCCGTTTGCCAACAAAGCCTCCATCATCCCCTGAAATTTACCCTGCTCATTGGCGGCCATTGCTAATTTGGCTGCCGGACGGGCATTAGGGTGAAACGGAAGAGGAAAATTCTTAATAATCACTCTTACTTTGTCAGGATAGGCGGCCAAAACATCCTTGATCACCGGATAAAAACGGGCGCAAAACGGGCATTGAAAATCAGAAAATTCAACAATGGTCACCGGAGCATTTTTTTTGCCGAGAATTGAAGAAACGCCCGGATCAATGGTGTAAACTTTATTCATATCTTCGGACGGAGGTTGTTGAGGCTGCTGCTGGACATTAGTCGCCTATGTTATTGATCTTGCTTTGAATCTGAGCCAACTCTTTTTGAATATCGGCAAGAGAAGCGGAAACATTAGCTATTGCCTTGGTTATTTAATTTGTTTTCTAATATTCTTTCTGCCCTCTCGATTGCGGCGAGTTTGGCATTCAACGGGCTTAAGGCAACCCCAACGGCATTATTGATCCCTATAAAAGGCCTACCCCTGAAACAATACCGATTAAAACAACCAAAAGAACAACAATGACATTATTTTTATTTTCCATAAAATCCCTCCATCGTTGCTTAAATAATTCATTAGATAATTATTGATATACTACATCAAATTAAAACATCAAACAATAAAATTCTAAAGATTGATATGCCCATAATGTTCAATGATATACTTCATGTCTGTCCAACGCCTGCGGCATCCGTAAACGGCAATGATCAATATATCATTCCCCTTAGGGATATACCCCACAAAACAGGATTGCGCTTCAATCGTATACCCTGTTTTACCAAAAACATGCTGTTTCCATTTTAAAAACAAAGATCTGTTATGGGATTTTAAAAAAAAGCGTGCCCTTCCTTGGAATAAATGACGAGGTATTTAAAAGTGATCGCCTGACGGAAAAAATCATTCTTGAGCGCTTGGGTGAAAATCAAAGCCATGTCCGAAGCCGTTGTATATTGGGGGCCGTGGGAGGGAAGCCCATGGGGATTGGCAAAATGGCTGTGCATGGCCCCCATCTGCCTGGCACGGGCATTCATCATGTCGACAAATTTCCCCTCAGACCCGGCCACTGCTTCAGCCAGGGTCACGGCCGCATCATTGGCGGATTTAAGGATAAGCCCGTAAAGCAAGTCCCGCACGCGGTAAGTTTCACCCGCCCTTAAACCCAATTTGGTCTGCGGCACCTGGGTTGCATGTTCACTCACCGTCACATACTTGTCCAAAGGAAGATTTTCCAAGACCAGAAGCGCCGTCAATACCTTGGTGGTTGAGGCCGGAAAAACTTCACGGTCAGCGCCAAGGTCAAAATAACGCTGATTGCTCGCAGGGTCCCAAAGAAGGGCCGTATTGGCGGTCAGGTGATACGGCCCCTCTGTGCCTGAAGAAAAACGGCGATACGCCATCCCCTGCTCGGGAGAAATCAAAATAACTATCAAAACGGCAATAAGAGATACTCGAAAGAATTTCAACATAGACTGCAATATACTTTAGAAATAAGTGGGACAGACACTACTTTAATTAAAATAATGATGACAATACTTGTATCCTGTTAATTTACGCTATTTTTAGCCGCCTGGTAAACGCATTCCAGGGCTTGGGACACGGCCATGGTGGGCATCAACATGGTCCCTTCGGCCAAATTAACGCGCCAGCCTTTGGGAGAATGGGCAATCACAATGCGTATATTCTGGGTCAAGGGCCCGTCGCAGGCGATCACATGGACCAGGGCGATTTGTCTTTTTGGCGTCATATAAAATTTCCTTAAAAGACACCGCCACCCCTTCATGGGAATAATCTTTAAAACCAAAATTATCAGGATTAAAATTATCAACAAGATAACTTTGCAAGGTGACTGTCCTCCTTTAGCCCCACGGGGATATGCAGATGCTTGGTCAAAAGCAGTTCATAAAATTCGCTCTGGCCGCCCTCGACCCATTTTTTCTCAAATTTAGTGCCGTAATTCGCCTGGATGTTCTTAAATTCGACGGAAAATCCGGTATCCCGGATATTCTCCCTGATCCAATCAATATAGGGATGATGGTCCGTCACTATTTTTAAAACACCGCCATCGACAAGCCGGCTGTTGACAAGCTTTAAAAAATCCGTCGTAAAAAGCCGGTGCTTGGCATCCGATTTTTTAGGCCACGGCGGCGGATAAAGGCAATGCACACGGGCTATGGTCTTAGGATTAAAATAACGCTCAAAGCCCGCCCTTGCATCCAATCTCAACACCCTCACATTATCAAGGCCTGTGCGGCTTAATTTCCGCAAGGTCCTGTGAATGCGTTCGCAATACTGTTCAAATCCGACAAAATTAACTTGGGGGTTCTGACGGCTTAAACGCTCCAAATATTCGCCATTGCCAAAACCGATCTCTACTTCCAAGGGGAATTGTTGGCAAAAACCGCGCCCAGTCCGTCGGACGGCTAAGGGCGCCATGATTTAAAAAAGGCTTTAACGAAATATAAAAAGGCTTCATGCCGAGGGCTTAGCAGGACGCAAGGAATTAACTAAAGGCCAGCCGCGGCCAATGAGCTTGCCGTCTTTAAAAATTAAAGGCATCAATTCATTATCGCTGACAATGCCGTCCGGCTGGCGTATGGCTTCAATATAATACTCAATCAAATAACCCGTATCCTTGATGGCCTCGCTTTTGTAAGGATTGGGAATGGTCAGGGGCTTGTAATCGGGTGTCTGATATGTATAGCCGATGACAAGTTCTGTGCCCATGATCTTATGGACCTGGTCGATGGTCATCCCATTCTGGATCGCTTTAAAACCGCTTTCATTTAATAATAATTCCTCTTGGGCTGGCCACCTGCATGGGATTGTAGACAATGCTTGCGGCGCAACCGGTCAAACTTAAACTCAAAAAAATAATCCAGGTAAAACGCATATAAAACTCCTGATTAGATAAGTAGTCAGCATTAACAACAGGCACGACTTTTTTGAGATTTTACATTATAATAGATTTAAAGAGAATTTTACTATGGAACTTTATTGTTCCGCATACCCTTACACCGCTAGATTCAGAAAAAAGATATTATGAACTTTTTCTTTTACGACATGGCCTTGCAGGTCAGCACGGTGATCCCAAATACAAAGACGACAGCCTGCGCCCTTTGACGGCAGAAGGCCGGGAAAAAATGCATCGTGTCGCCCTTGGCATGCAAACTTTAGGCTTAAAATTTGATGCCGTTATCAGCAGCCCCTACCTGCGGGCCAAACAAACCGCGGAAATTGTAACCCGGGCCTACAAACTGAAAAATAAAGGAATATATTTAACGGATAATTTGCTTCCTCCCCTTCTATTGAAGAACTGCTGCAGGAAGTCCATGCTCATTTCCCAAAATCCGAAAATATTTTATTGGTCGGGCATGAGCCGCATTTAACCGAAATGATTTCCTGCCTTTTGGAAAGTGACAAACCGCTTATGATAGATTTTAAAAAAGGCGGGCTTTGTTGCTTAAGCATCGAAGGGCCCTTGGACCGCCTCAACGCTGTTCTTAATTGGCTTTTGACTCCGACACAGTTAGCCTGCCTCGCCGGTAGGCGAAGGCTAATGACTAAAAAATAATAATTACAGCTCCCAAAATAATCAACCCCGCGCCCAAAGCAACTTGCCAGGTAAGGTTCTCCCCCAAAAATATGATTCCTAAAATAATAGCAAAGGCCACGCTTAATTTGTCGATGGACGCTACCTTGGAAACCGGCCCCAAACTCATCGCACGCCAGTAACAAATCCAGGAAAGACCGGTCGCGATCCCTGAAAGGACCAAAAAAATCCAGGCTTTGACGGCGGCTCCCTGAGGCCATTGCCATTGCTGGCGCCATGAAAGAATGCAGGCGGTCATCACAAGGACCACGACACATACGAATGAATGTCGCAAGATTGGAATTGACATTCATGACTCCCATTTTACCTAAAAAAGCCGTAAGCCCGGCAAAAAAGGCGGAGGCTAATGCAAAAATTTCCCAACGAGAGAACCATTTCATAAGAATCACACCTTCCCAATCCAGCTTTTTAATTTATCAAACAATGTTTTGATTTCATCCGGGGTCAAAAGCTGATTTAGCAAGGCTTTATCCTCAAAATCCTCAAATTCCTTATTACGCCGGCCGATGACAACGATGTCGCGGCCGGCGAATTTATAGCGGCGATTGGCAGAAATGACAAAAATGAAATTGTCCTTGTCGAATTTCCCGTCAACGGAAGTTACCGAAAAAGACAGTAAAAAATCATTCTTGATATAAAGCGGTATGGCCTGGTCCACGCCAAAAGAAACATCGTGAGATTTGTCCTTCACAAAAGACAGTGTGTCCTGGATATTTAGGACATGGTATTCGGCAAGGTCCTTCATTCTTGCGTATTTATGAAAACTGGGGTCAATCAGGTAAACTTGTTTGTCAGATTTATCCACCAGTAATAAAACAATATGGTTGGATTGGCCTGCGGAAAAGAACCCTGATTCCGAGACCATGGCGAATTTAACCTCATAACGCCCATCCAGCAATGGCTTGATTTTCTCAAACAAATACGTGGCCAATTCCGCGCAAAGGCCAAAACGGCCCTGCTCTAAAATGATCCCTCCTTGACTGTCATATTCATGGATATTATGCAAGGTCCATGTCCGTTTGTCAAAATCAATGCTCAAGACCACTTGGGGCTTGACCATGACCGGAACTCCCGAATATTCCAACGGCCCCATGATCTTCATGATAGCATCATAAAACGGAAGAGAAGGCGAGGACTCACAGAGACCAACACAAGGACAGATGAAGCTCAAAGCTATCAACGGAAATAATATCATCCAGCCTCTCACAGGAAGAAATCATTTAAATCAAACTTACGTTTGTTAGTAAAATTTTCATTCATATAAATCAATTATGGAGAAATCTGGAAGCAAACAAGTTAAAAATAATTTTTCTGCCAATACGGCCAGACTAAAAACTGTTGTCATTTTGGGTAGCCTCTGCGAAAGTATTTGCTTGTGAGCTTTAGTTTGTGCTATAAATTATCCCTGTGCAAGCAACTACCCCCATGATCAAGCAATACCGCGACATCAAAGCGCGCCACAAGGATGCCATCCTTTTCTTCCGCTTGGGTGATTTTTATGAAATGTTTTTTGAAGATGCCACCCAGGCCTCCTCTATTTTAGATCTGGTCTTAACCTCCCGGGGGAGTGATGCCGCAGGCAAAATCCCCATGTGCGGGGTGCCCTATCACTCCAGCGACAATTACATTGCCAAACTTATCAAAGCCGGTAAAAAAGTCGCCATCTGCGAACAGATCGAAGACCCTGCCTTGGCCCAAGGCATTGTCAAACGCGATGTCATCCGCATTATCAGTGCCGGGACCTATTTGGATGAATCCGTTGATTCCCGTTATCTTTTGGCTATTTGCAGCCATGGCCTCATCCGGACACTCGAGCGCTGCCGGACACTCATGTTATTTGGGGTGGCTTTTATTGATAATTCCGGCGGCACTATTTTTGCCAATGAACTCTCCTTGACATCAGACCATCGAGCTTTTAGCCAAACTGCCCATTTTTGAATGCCTCTACCCTGAAGCCCAGGAAGAAGCCATCAAAGATCTTTTTTCCCATCCTTTAGTCAAAATGCGCGCCATTACTTTAAGCCCTTTGGGCGATTGGACCTTTAACACTGACATGGCTAAAAAAAGTCTCTGCGATCATTTGTCTACTCCAATCCCTTAAAGGTTTTGGCGTTGATGATCTGCCCCTGGCGCAAGGGTGCTGCGGGCGCTTTGCTGGAATATTTAAAAACCATGAATAAAACCAGCCTCAAGCACATTGATAAGATCGCTCTTTACTGCCCAGGATGACCATGTGTTTATTTCCCCTGCCGCTCATTATGGCCTGGAACTTGAATCCCTGCTTGCGACCATTGACCTGACCTCGACCCCCATGGGCCGACGGGCTTTTCGTTTCTGGCTGTATCATCCCCTTAAAGACGTCGCTGCCATCCAATTGCGGCAGGAAGCGGCCAAACAATTGATAGAACAATATCCGGCTCGGAGAATGTTTAAAAAATTTACCTGATCTGCAAAAAGCCCTCTCAAGGCTTTCCTGCGGATGCGGCTCCATCAAAGATATTCTGAACATACGCCAGGGCTTGCTGCGCGTGCCCTTGATCGCCGAGACACTTGGCAAATAGTCTCCAATCCGCTTTTAAAAATCCAGGATTTGATTGCCTTGCGCGAGCTGTTGACCAAAACCATTAACCCCGACGTGCCTCTGGCCAAACCCGAAGGCAAAATGATCCAGCCCGGCATTGACCAGGAATTGGATGAACTTAAAAATATTTTAGAAAACGGCAGGCAATGGCTGGCCCAATACCAGGCCCAGGAAATCAAAAAAACAGGCATCTCGTCGCTAAAAGTGGGGTTCACTAATGTCTTTGGTTTTTATATCGAGATCACCAAAACCCACCAAAACAGCGTGCCGGACCATTACGTGCGCAAACAAACCCTGGTCAATGGTGAGCGTTACATCACCCAGGAACTTAAAGAATACGAAGAAAAATTCCTGACCGCCCAGGATAAAATCTTAAATATTGAAAAACGCATCCTGGGCCAAATTGAAAAGACCATCCTCTCTGAAGCGGCGCGTTTGCACGAAGTTTGCCATCAATTGGCCACTGTGGATTGCCTGTTTGCGCTTGCCAAACTATCCACATGGCCCAATTACATTTTCCCCCAAGTCAATACCTCCACTGTCCTGGAGATCAAGGACGGCCGCCATCCTGTCGTTGAAAAAACCGTGACCGATAATTTCATTGCCAATGACACCCTTTTGGACACTGACTGACAATCACCTGATCATTTTAACGGGCCCCAATATGGCAGGCAAATCCACCTATATCCGCCAAAACGCCATTTTAGTGATCCTCGCCCAGATGGGCGCCCCCATCCCTGCGGCCGCGGCCAGCATCGGAATGGTTGATAAAATTTTTACCCGCATCGGCGCCCATGATGATATCGCCAAAGGCCAAAGTACTTTTATGGTGGAAATGACCGAAGCCGCGGATATTCTCAATAATCTGACGCCCCGCTCGCTGGTCATTTTAGATGAGATCGGCCGCGGCACCTCAACTTCCGACGGGCTAAGCCTGGCCTGG
This sequence comes from Candidatus Omnitrophota bacterium, assembly GCA_963769315.1. Lineage (GTDB taxonomy): Bacteria > Omnitrophota > Gorgyraeia > Zapsychrales > Fredricksoniimonadaceae > JABDGZ01. The sequence goes on along the minus strand of CAVYLG010000004.1, from coordinate 19,778 downwards.
GCCCTGGCCGAGCATATGCACGCACAAAAGCGTGCGCACGCTTTTTGCCACGCATTTTCATGAGTTGACGGCTTTGGCCGACCAATTTAAAGGAGTCAAAAATTATAATGTGGCGGTCCGTGAGTGGAAGGACAAGATCATCTTCATGCATAAGATAGTTCCCGGCGGTTCGGATGATTCTTACGGGATCTATGTGGCCAAATTAGCGGGAATTCCGGAGGCGGTGATCAAACGTTCCAAAGAAATCCTCTCTGAACTGGAAATCGGCACTCCCAATCCTTACGCAAAAGAGGACAAACAATTAAACCTTTTTACTCCCAGCACCCAACCGCACCTGGATGAACTGCGCGCCGCACTGGAAGAAATTGACATCAACACCCTAACGCCCATGGAAGCATTAAAAAAACTGGATGAATTAAAAAAATAAATTAAATTATGAATAAAGTCAATATCCTTCCCCCTGATGTCATTGCCAAGATTGCCGCCGGAGAAGCGGTGGACCGTCCGGCTTCGGTGGTCAAAGAACTGCTGGAAAACGCCATTGATGCCGGGGCCACAAGCATTGAAATACATCTTAAAGACGCCGGCAAAGAACTTATCCATATCAAAGACAACGGTTCAGGCATTGCCCGGGAAGATTTGGAAAAAATATTTCAGCGCCATGCCACCAGCAAAATTTCGGCCATTGAAGATCTGGAAAAACTTCATTCGATGGGTTTTCGCGGGGAGGCGCTGTATTCCATCGCCGCTGTCAGCGATGTCATTCTGACCTCACGCACTGCTCAAGAAGACGGCTGGCAAATTCATCTCCGGGGCGGAGCACGCCAAAATCTTGAACCCGCGAGCCTTGTCCCATACAGGCACGGACATCAAAATCGCTGAACTTTTCTTTAATACCCCTGCCCGCCGTAAATTCCTTAAAAATAACGCTTCAGAATTACATCAAATCCTCAATATCGTGCTTCCCTATACCCTGATCTATCCGGAAAAACGTTTCGTGCTGACCCACGCCGGCCGCAGCCTTTTAGATTTAAGGCCTGCCCCTTCACCTTTAGACAGGGCTGCCGCCGCGCTCAACGTCCGCATGAACCATTTCCTGGAAACCGACCAGGAATTCGTTGAAGAACAAATCCGGATCAGGATGATCTTAGGCAATATCAATATCCAGCGTCCCCGCCGGGATTTGCAATTTATTTTCATCAATAACCGCCCGGTTGAAAGCAAAAATTTAAGTTTTAATCTCAACGATGTCTACAAACTCATCCTGCCGCCGGGCGTCTATGGGGCTTTTATCGTCAATATCACCTTGAACCCCGCCAATGTGGATGTCAATATTCATCCCACCAAGCGTGAGGTGCGCCTGAAAGATGAAGCCAGGATCATCAGTTTATTAAGACGCATGACGGAATATCAGCTGATGCATAAAGGACAAGCGAAAGAATTTTCATTCCCTACGCGCAGACCAGGATTGCCTGCCGACCAGATGATCTTTGCTCCCGGACAATTGCAGGCTAACATGTCAATCCGCGAATGCTCTATCAGGACATCGACCAGGATCCTCGCTACATTCGGAATCCGACACAGATCTCAACCTTCAGGGAATGACATGCCATGTGAGATTTTCAGCTTTTTGGCGAGGATAATACCCTGCGCTCCAAATTCGCCAGGGCACGATTTGTGGGAAGCTTTCCTGCAAAAATTCCTGATTTTTGAAGCAGATGAATCGCTTTTGATCGTTGACCAGCACGCGGCGCAGGAACGCATCATGTTCGAAAAATTCAAAGATCAAATCGAAAATGCCAAGGTTGAAAGCCAGCCTTTGCTCACACCTTTGCTGCTTAAATTAACACCTCAGGAAAAAATCGCGTGGGAAGAACTGCAGGAAAAATTGACCGCTGCCGGTATTGAAACCACCCAATTTGATGATGACACGATTGCCGTGCAGACCCAGCCGCTATTGCTTAAAAACATCGAAGCCGTGGTACGCAGCCTGTTAGCCGGCGAGGATGCGCCGCGCATGGACCATGAAACCCTGGCCCGCCGTGCCTGCAAAGCTTCCGTTGTTGCCGGTGACAAGCTCGATACGACCCAAGCCGATCACCAACGCAAACAATTGCTTGAATGCAAAGACCCCTTCATCTGCCCGCATGGCCGCCCGACGCTCATTGAAGTGACCCAGGACTTTCTCGACCGCCAATTCCTGCGCACCTAACCAGTTCCCTGTAATAATAATCCGTTAAAAAAGAAAATAAATCTTTGTAATAACTTATTCCGACAACCGGATGATGACGCCTTTTTTGCGGGCCCTCGTGTAGGCATGCCCCAAAAGGCGCAAAGAAAGAATACTATAAAGAAAGGTCAGGGCAAAGCCTGAAAGCAGCGGATATGATGTATGAGGTTTAAAACCGTAAGACTGACGGAAGAACTCAAGAAAATGTGTCATAGGTACCATTAAAGCCAGGTATTGTAAAGCCTTGGGCAGCATATCTACGGGATAATAAATACCGCAAACGATCATAAATAATTGCGCAAACATCCAGGCAGTGATCTCCGCTTTTTGCCCAAAGGACAATATAAGGATATTAACTAAAATCCCTAAAATAAATGCACAAGCAAAAAGCCCAAATAAAAAAAATGCCGTAATGAAAAAACCCGGTAGATGGAAACCAAAACCCCATGATGCAGCGGTGACTAAAAGCACAAAGGCGAACGATCCCCGGGCCATACCGACCATCCATGTTCCGGCCACCCCTTCAGAAACACCGACGGGCGTTAATAAGGTATGTTTAAAACTTTTCGACCATAATTCATACAGCACGGTGTAGCCGACGTCCAACTGCGTTATCTGCAAAATACCTGCGGCCAAGGTGCCTGTCATCACAAACCCAAGGGTTTGAGGTCCCAATTTAACGAATTTGGCCATAAGCCCGATAGAGATCACCGAAATGAGCGGCCAAAAAAATACATCCGTCATCACAAATAAATTACGCACGGCAAAAATGGCACTGCGTATCGTAAAGGCAAAGGCCCGATTGATCCATCCCTGCCATCCGCCGCCTTCGGGAAGGCTTAAGGCCTTTGTCGTCATCCCTCCCAAACTTTCATCTTGTACCGACGGACCGTCGGTTTGATGGGCTAATTGAATAAATATTTCTTCCAGATCATCCGTCTGATGCAGGCGTTTGAGTTCATCCACCGTGGCTAATTTGATAATGCGGCCCTCTCGAATAAACGCGACCCTTTCGCACATACTCTCCACTTCGTCCATGTTGTGGCTGGTCAACAATACTGTCATCCGGCGCTGCCGCAAAATATTCATGACTATTTCACGGGTTTTTAAAGACACGTCCGGATCAAGCCCGATGGTAGGCTCATCCAAGAATAAAATCTTGGGATCATTTAAAAGCGATTTGGCCAAGGATAGCCGCTGCTTGGTACCTGAGGACAGTTCATCAAAGCGGCGATTGGAATAGGACTGCAACTCAAACAGGGACACCACATCATCCACCTGGTGCCGTAAAGAAGTCCCCCTCAACCCATAAAGGCGCCCGTAAAATTCAAGATTCTCTTTGACGGTAAGGCTAAAGGCATAATTAGGATAACCCGATGACATATTAACCCAGCTGCGCACGGTATTAAAATTCCTCGGGATTGACTTGATCCCAAAAATCTCGACTTCTCCACAATCTGCCAGTAACAAAGTCGCCAAAATATTTAAACACGTGGTCTTCCCCGCCCCGTTGGGCCCCAGGATCCCTAATATTTCCCCTTCACGCACGGTTAGGTCCAAATGATCCAACGCTTTGATGACCCCATGGCCTTGCGTATCCCGGTACGTTTTGCATAACCCGCGCGCGGCAAGGACAATTTCAAAATTATTTTGCTCTTCGCTCATAACCTTTTGTGATCCACACACACCTATACTGTTTCAATAAATTTGCATTTTGAAAAAATTAATAGTATAGTTAAGATGTAGTTAAGGAGGGTCCCAAGGATAGCGAAAGCAACTCTAAGGCCTATCCCCTTACAGAACCTACGGTCTTAAACCACCGTAGGTTTTGCATTTTGTAGAAACGCCATTAATGGCCTCTCTACTTGCCAAGCAGTGCGAACATCTTCTTTTTGTAGGCTTCTACCCCGGGCTGGTCAAAAGGGTTGACTCCCAAAATATATCCGGAAATTCCGCAGGCCTTCTCCAAAAAATAATACAAATGCCCCAAGTGCATAGTATCAGCTTTGCCCAAAGTGATGGTCATGTTCGGCACCCCTCCCTCAAAATGTGCCGCGGCAGTGCCTTCATACGCTTTTTTGTTCACAAAATCAAAACCCTTGTCCGAAACATAATTGAAACCATCCAGATCGTCCTTGTCCTGAGGAATGATGACGTCATGATGGGGCTTATCAATCTGCACAAATGTTTCAAAAACCGTACGCTCCGCTTCCTGCATCCATTGCCCCATCGAATGTAAATCTGTGGACATCATTAAAGAGGCCGGGAAGATGCCTTTGCCTTGCTTACCTTCACTTTCACCAAAAAGCTGCTTGAACCACTCGGCCACATAAAAAAGATGGGGGTAAAAAGAGGAAAACACTTCGATTTTTTTGCCTTTGGCATAAAGGATATTACGTAATGCCGCGTAACGGTAACAGGGATTTTTATCCAGATCACAATGGGCGTATTCAACTTGGGCTTTTTTAGCCCCGTCGACCAAACTGTGGATATCCACGCCTGCCAAAGCCAAAGGTACCAGCCCCACCGGCGTCAATATCGAAAAACGCCCGCCCAACATCGTCGGGGATGATAAAGGAGCGATACCCTTCTTTGTCTGCGATCTTGCGCAAGGCCCCCTTGCTTTTATCAGTGACACAGATGATCCTCTTTTTTAATTCTTCGCCTTGGTATTTGCTTGCCAAAAGTTTTTTGATCACCCGAAAGGCAATGGCAGGCTCGGTGGTGGTCCCGGATTTGGAAATAACAACCACCGTCATACGTTTAGATTTAAGGACACTTAAAAGCTGATGCATATAGTCACTGCTGATGGTGTGTCCCGCGTAATAAACCGGCAGCTTCCCACCGCCTAAAAATTCAAGGGTGGCACGGATGCCCAGGTATGATCCTCCGATACCGATGGAAACAATGCAATCGGAATTCTTGTGTACTTCGCCTGCTAAAGAAACAATCTCTTTGATCAGTGTATCCGTAATGCGGGAAGGCAAATCAAGCCACCCGGTAAACTCCCTGCCCAATCCCTTGCCATGATGCAAATTTTCATGGGCCAGGCGCACCGAGGGAAGGATATCGTGAAGTTCCTTGGCTGATACAAAGCCCTTAAGATAATCTGTATTTAAAGCATAGGGAGTATTCATAATTTAGTGGGCATATCTGCTGGAGCAGGGGCATTATTGGAGGTAGGTGCCGCGGTATTAACGGCAGAACTGTTCTTGGCCACATAGGCCGTTTTATCAACGTATTCATTATGGCTGATTAAGTTCCCGTGGATATAATGTTCTTCCTGCGTTATCTGTCCGTCTTCCGCATAAGTAGAAACAGCGCCATCAAGCGATCCATTCACATAATACATGCTTTGTTTTAAAATCCCGCTTTTGTAAAGGACAGTCTTCTCTCCGTCTAATTTGCCATTGGTATAATGTTCGCGGCTTTTTACTTCACCGGTATCGTAATAATGAACGCTCGGGCCGTTGAGGTCATTGTCCGTATAGGTATCTTCGCTTTCCAGGCCGCCGTTTTCATAATAGGACTTGTCACCCCCCTCGCGCAGGCCGTCGGAATAATGCAACCATTCCTTAAGGGCGCCGGAAGGATAAAAAATTTTCATTTCTCCGTCAAGCCTGTAGTTATGATAATTTTCCTCACGTAACAATCGTCCCTGGCGGTCATATACATGCCACACCCCTTCAACGGGAGATTCTGTCCCCCTTTGCTGTTCATATAAACGGGCGGGGTTGATCGTTTGGGCAAAGCACAAAGACCCTGGAATCATCAATAATGCCAGCAGGCCAAGATAAATTTTCATGAATTATTTCTCGTTCGGTTGTTTTATGTCAGCCAAAGCCAATTCTTCATCAGAACAGGGAAGCGCTTCATCGATAACAGCCCCTCCCAACACCACATCACCGTCATAAAAAACCACCGATTGCCCGGGGGTGACGGACTTTTGCGGCTCCCTGAACTCAACACGGACAGAAGTCCCGTCCGTTGGGGTCAAATAAGCTTTGACTTCAGGAGAATTATAACGGATTCTGGCGCTAACTTCTATGGTTTCTTGAGGAATTTCCATACTCACCCAATTGGCACCGCTGGCCTTCAAGCCGCCGGAATATAGCCGTCTAAGATTACCGATATGAACCGAATTAGTCGCACGGTCCATTTTGTAAACATAAACCGGATAGCCCAAGGCCAGTCCCAATTTATCCCGCTGTCCGATCGTATAATTTGCCAGGCCTTTATGCCGGCCTATGACTTGTCCCTTTTCATCCACAAATGGCCCCGGGGTCATGGCTTGGGGGCCCACCCTGTTTTCAATAAATTTTTTATACCCGCTGGCAGGCACAAAACAAATATCCTGGCTTTCGGGTTTCGCGGCAGTGTTAAGGGCAAAATGACGGGCGAGCGCACGCACCTGCGGCTTGGTCAAGCCTCCTAATGGGAACATCACCGACGGCAATGTTTCCTTTTTCATGCTGTATAAAAAATACGACTGGTCCTTATTAGAATCCGCGGCTTTTTTTAATTCATGGCAATTGCGCCGCGTGTTAAATTCTATCTTGCCATAATGGCCGGTGGCCAAATACCCGGCCCCCAAAGCTTTGATTTTTTGATAAAGCGTACCGAACTTCAAATACTGGTTGCAGCGGACACAGGGATTGGGAGTGCGCCCGTTTAAATACTCATCAGTAAAATGATCGATGATAAATTCATTGATGTCATGGGCAAAATTAAACACATAATGCGGGATGCCAAGGATGTCTGCCGCGCGCTTGGCATCGGCAATGCCGTCAATGCCGCAGCAAGAAGCTTTACCATCGGTATGCGTGATATTAAAACACATGGTCACCCCGACGGTGTTATAGCCGGCCTCTTTGATAAGCCCCGCCACCACCGAGGAATCCACCCCGCCGCTCATGGCAACATAAACTGTGATGTCTTTGTTAGTCTCCATAACTTCGACTCCTTCAACTTGCCGATCCCCTCTTTATCCTATCTTACCTAGGACTCCTTTAGGTCGTAAAAAAGAGGGGACGTAACTAAAACTCTCCCCCTTTATTTTAAAGAGGAGGTTAGGGGGAGTTCAATTGCCCTATATGTTGCCATCAATAAATAGTCCAATTCCTCAACGGAAATACTTAAAGGCGGCATCAGTACGACCACATTGCCCAAGGGCCTTAGAATGACCCCGTATTTGCGTGCACGCTGACAGGCTTTTGCCCCCACACGGTCTTCCAGGCAGCCATGAAGTTCAATGCCTACCATAAAACCTTTCTGACGCACCTCGGCGACAGAAGGCAAATTATAAAACATTTTAAGTTTTTTAGCTAAAAATTTTATCTTGGGAGCAAGTTTTTTTAAAGTCCGCTCCTGTTGAAAGATTTCGAGATTAGCCAGGGCTGTGGCACAGGCCAAAGGATTGCCGGTATAGGTATGGCCATGGAAAAAAGTTTTCTGCTCTCTGTAATCAAAAAGAAACCCGTCATAGACCTTTTGGGTAGTGAGGGTTGCGGCCAAAGGCAAATACCCGCCGGTCATCCCCTTGGCCAAGCACAAAAAATCGGGGAGAACATCTTCATGCTGACAGGCGAACATCTTTCCCGTACGTCCAAACCCTGTTGCCACTTCATCGGCGATAAGTAATACATTATATTTTTTAGTCAAATCACGCATCTTTTTAAGGGCCCCCTCGGGCCATACCAGCATGCCTGCCGCTCCCTGCACCAGGGGCTCAACCACCAAGGCCGCAATACTATTGCCTCGGGCTTTAAGCAATTTTTCCAGGTCCTCGACGGCTTCCCACCCATTTCCCTTAAGGCAAATCGTTTTGATCATCAGCTTAGCATAAACTTTATGAAATAAATCAATCCCCCCCACACTCACCGAACCCAAGGTGTCTCCGTGATAAGAATTGTTCAAATGAATAATGTTGGTTTTGTTTTTCTCCCCGGTATTTTGCCAATATTGATACGCCATTTTGATGGCGATCTCAACCGCGGTCGACCCGTTGTCCGAATAAAATACCTTCTTTAACCCTTTAGGAGCCAGGCCTATTAAACGTTTGGCTAATTCTATCGACGGAATATTGGATAAACCTAAAAGCGTTGAATGGCCTAATTTATCAATTTGTTTTTTTAGTGCTGCATCCATATGTGGGTGGCGATGGCCGTGGACATTGACCCACAAAGATGAAACCCCGTCCATAAAGATATCCCCATCAATGTCTTTAAGATAAATCCCTTTAGCGGAATCAATAATCAATGGTTCATCCTTGACCCAATCCTTCATCTGGGTAAACGGATGCCAAATATATTCTTTATCCCATTGTTTTAAACGTCTATCTTTAGATTTTGACATCGACTCAAAATATTTCTGTGGGTTAATGGTTTTAAATAAGGGATGACCCCCAGCACCTTCACACCGGATAATTTTTCTATTTCCCGGGGATTGGTGCTTTCAGGAATTCCTTTGCGTTCCGGCTTGGTCTGGCAAAACACAAGCCCCGCTACTTTCAATCCCCGCCTTTTAGCTTCCTTGATCGTCAACAAGGTATGATTGATCGTCCCGATCCCCAGACGGGCAACAATGATCACCTGCGTTTTTAAATCTGCGATCAAATCGGCGTTAGAGTAAGAATCCGTCAGCGGCACCATGAGCCCGCCTGCCCCTTCCACCAAAACTATATCGTAACGGACCCGTAATTTTTTCAAACAATCCTGCACCCTCCGCTTATCAAATTCGATCTTTGCCCGTCGAAAAGCCAAATGAGGCGATAAAGGCTCCGGAGCATAAAACGGATTGATCACTTTTAAATCATCTTGTAACCCCAGAGACCTCTTCAGGAATTGGGCATCTGTGCCAGCGCATTGAACGGGTTTCATGGCCCCTACTTTATGGCCTTGGGACTTAAGTAAAATGCCCAAAACAAAAGCCGTTACTGTTTTGCCTACCCCTGTGTCCGTCGCTGTAATAAAGATAACCTTACTTTTTGGCATAAACCCGGATCACCTCAAAAGTCGCCCCAACTCCCCGAAGATAAAAGAATTTATCGCGATAAATAGCAGCGGCCTTGGATATGGCTTCAGGCCCCAAGTATCCTTTCCGCGAAAGATTATTGGCCCCGATCAATTTGAGCCAACCAATCAATTCATGCATGTCTTTAAACTCGATTCTAATATGCTGACTATCGACTTGGGAATTTTTGAACCCGCTGATGGCGAGGGCTTCACGAACTTGAGATTGATCAGGCAATCTGATGAATTGTAATGTTCCCGCCCTGGCCTCATCCAAAGATTGAAACAACTCCTGGCATGTGTTGAAACCAAAAAGGGTGCATGCCAAAATCCCATCGGGAGCCAGCACACGCCTTGCTTCGGTAAAGGCACGAGCTAAATTCCCCATCCATTGATAGGCCAAATTGGAAATCAGAATATCAAAACGACCGTCGGAAAACGGCAGATTATTGCCATCCGCCAAAACCCAGGCAATATCTGCATACTTTGAGCGCGCAACCTTGAGCATCTCCTGAGAAAAATCAAGGCCGATGATTTTACATTGGGGAAAGTGGTCCTTGAGCAGAGCCGTCAAATAACCCGTGCCGCAGCCCACATCCAGGAGGGCTGATGGCCTAGGGGCCTTGATCACTTGAGCCAAAAGCTTATCTGCTATGTCCCTGTGCAGGCCGGAGAACAAATCATACCGCTTAGCTGATTCGCTAAATCTCCGTCGGATTTTATTATTCACAGCTTGTATCATAAACTCCTTGTTCGTGCCATGAAACCGAATCAATTGGTGGGTATTAATTATTCCTGGCACATTAAGGAATTTTTTGCCAAATGTCTGCAAGGTTTTACAGCGAGGATGCCGCGAATGCCCTATCGCGATAGCAGCCGAGCTGTAAACCGTAGCAGACGGCAAAAATATTCCGTGCCAGGAATAATTAATACCCGCCAATCCATTAGTTAAGCAAAAAATCTTCTAAGAGGCGGTTATACTCTGTCATCTCAACCAGAAACGGCAAATGCCCGCATCCGTCGATAAAATCAAATCTGGCGTTATGGGTATGCCCGGCCACCCAATCCATGACTGCCCGCGGACAAATGTAATCCTCTGTCCCGGTGATAAACTGCAACGGACAGATCATCGAAGCAATACGGTCCCGTAAATCTGCCTTTTCCAGAATATCTAAAAAACACTTTAATGCCTCGCGTTGAGGCAAGGGCTCTTTCTGACGCAGTTCTTGGACCCATTGATAACGTCTTTTTTTGCGCTCTTTTATCGTAAACAGGGAACGGAAAAAAATATCCAATATCGTGGCATAATCCCCGTCAAATTGTTGACTGAGGGTGCGGATTTTATCGATATCCAATCCGGCGGGATAATTAGGCCCCCGCGCGAACTTAGGTATAGAACCCGCCAGCGAAATGCGCATGATATCCTGAGGGATCATGCGATAAAGTTCTAAGGCCACCAGCCCTCCCATAGATGAGGCAAGCAAAGAAAACTGACCAAGTCCGAGGCTGCTTAAAATTTGACGGATATCAATAGCCATTTCCATTAAACTCACCGGCATCCAGGTACTTTGACCGTGACCCGGCAAATCTAATGTCACCACTTGGAAATCCGTATGCAAAAAATCCTTTTGGGCCTGCCAAAAGCGGCCTGAAGCCCCTAACCCGTGGACCATGACGATTGCATCCCCAGAACCGGAAACCTCATAATGCCAGTCTAATCCCCTATGTGTTTTAAAATTGGGCATACTTATAAAATCCTCAAGGCGTTCAACAGACGATCTAAATCATCCTGAGTATGGGTGGCCGTCACGGTAAGCCTAAGCCTTGCCGTGCCCATCGGTACCGTTGGTGGCCGTATGGCTTGCACAAAGATATCCCGTTCCAACAACCGTTTGGACATAGCTACCGCCTGCCGGGAGTCTTTGACCAAAATGGGTATGATGGGGGTGCTTGAATTCATCCAATCAAACCCCATTGCTTGAAGTTTGGCGCGCAGGTAGTCCGAATTCTCCTGTAACTTACGGCGCCGTTGACTTTCCTGACGGATAATTTGTAAAGCAATACGTGCCGCTTGGGCCAATGCCGGCGGCATCGCCGTGGTGTAAATGAAACTACGGCTTTTATTGATCAAATACTCCCGTAAAATCCTTGTCCCGCATACATAAGCTCCGAAACATCCCGCAGCCTTGGACAAAGTCCCCATCTGAACATCCACTTTCCCCTCGAGACCTAATTCTTCAACCAATCCGCTGCCGTGTACCCCAAGCACTCCGAAGGCATGGGCCTCATCCACCATGATCATGGCCTCATAACGGCCGGCCAAATCAACGATATCCTTGAGAGGTGCCCTGTCTCCGTCCATACTAAAAACGGTGTCCGTGACAATCAATTTACGCTTCGTGGCAGAATAATTTTTTAAAATCTCCTGCAAAGCCCCTATGTCCGCGTGAGGGTAACGCACAAGCTGGGCACGGCTTAGGATAACCCCGTCTATAATCGACGCATGGTTTAACCTGTCACTTATCACTACACTGTGACGGTCCATCAGCGCAGAGATAATTCCAGTATTCGCTATATACCCGCTGGAATACACCAAGGCACTTTCGGTATTCTTAAACCGGGCTAAGTCCGCCTCCAGTCCTTCATGCGGAGACATATTGCCGCAAATCAATCTTGACGCCCCCGCGCCCAATCCATACTTTTCTATCGCCTCAAGCGCTGCTTTTTTAATGCGCGCATCATCGGCTAATCCCAGATAATCATTGGAGGAAAAATTCAATACCCGTTTGCCCTCAAGCGTGATTTCCCGGCCTTGGGGGGAGGAAACTGTCTTAAGTGACCGGTATGTCCCCAAATTTTCCAACCCTTGTAAATCCCTTTGTAAATGGCTTATTGTCATCGCAGTAAAAAAACATCCCCCGCGGATTTCTTGACGGTGAGGCCGTTATCTTTGCGGATCAAAAGAGCCCCGTCTTCGTCCAAATCAATGGCTTCTCCTTCGATGGTTCCGGTAGGGTCCGTTATCCTCACCCATTTATTAAGTGTGGCACTGCGTTTTTTCCACTCTTCCATGACTTGGGAGAACTCATGGCGTAAAAGTTTCAAGTATCCCTTCTCCAGAGAACGTAAGATCTCCTGAAAAACCTGTGTACGATTAAAGCTATGCCCTTCGGCGACTTTTAAAGAACTTGCCCCGGGGACCAATTGGCCCGATGATGTATTAACATTAAGGCCGATCCCAACAACGACAAATTGAACCTGATCGGATTCCGCGCGTAACTCCGTCAAAATACCCGCTAACTTTTGGTCTCCCACAAGAATATCATTAGGCCATTTAATCAAAGGTTTAAGGTGGCTGATGCCTTCAATAGCCTCTGCCAAAGCCACCGCCGACATTAATGTTAATTGCGCCAATTGATTGAGCGGCAAGCTTGGCCTCAAGACAAAAGAAAAATATAATCCCTTGGCCTTAGGAGAGGTCCATCCGCGCCCCAGACGGCCTCGGCCCTTGGATTGGGCCTCCGCACAAACCACCGTACCTTCAGTACAGTTTTCCATCCCCAATCGGAAAGCTTCATCCATGGTGGAGGTGACCGTATCCATCACAATGATATTCCTGCCGATGATTTTAGTGCCCAGCCCGGAGAGGATTTCATAGCTCAATAGTTTATCGGGGCTCATCACCAACCGGTAACCTAAATGCGGGACAGCGGTGATCTCATAGCCCAACGCACGCAATTCCTGCATATACTTCCAGATGGCGGCGCGCGACATCTTCAGCCGCTGGCTGATCTCCTCGCCGGAAATATACCCGTCGCTTTCTTTCAAAAATTGTATGATGCGCTCTTGCATAAATGCTCCCTAGTGAAGAATGAACAGCTATTATAACTGCGGCTAACAGCAGCCTTTAAAAGTAATTTTTTCAACCACGCTTGTCTTATTCCGTCAATCCTTTCTCATTTTTCAGAAATACAACGCCCTTCGGGCTGTATTTCTGAATCGGTGACGAAGATTGAGGGACCAAGAGTAGTTTTCAAAAATCACTTTTAAAGCCTGCTGTTATAATTACCAATTCAAACTTAGGTAATGTAAGGGTAAATTTGTTCTTTGAAGCGACTGTTCGTTTTTAGGTCCTCATGCCGGACACTCATTATTATTCGCCAAAGCAGCTCATGCTTTGAGGGAATCCCGAGGCTTTAGGCCGAGGGATGGTTGAACTGTTCGAACCTTGAAGTTCCAGAGAACTTCAAGGTGAGTTGTTCAGACACCGAAAAAGCATGAGACCTTTGGCGTTAAAAAAACGAAGCCAGGAGCGAAAAGAATAAATTTACCCTTACAGATCGCTCAATGAATAATTGATCCGGTTACCGTAAACTTTCTATTTTTAATTTCAACTGCTCCAAAAAATACGTAATATCCTGATCCGTTGTCCAGCGTCCGACAGACACACGCAAAGAACCCAGAGCCAGTTGGTCGGTTAAGCCTATGGCTTTAAGCACATGTGAGGGCTCCAGGCGTCCCCAGGTGCAGGCCGACCCCATGGACACCGCCACGCCCGCTAAATCCAAAGCACTGACCAATTCCTCGCCGTTGATATCCGCAAAAGAAAAATGGGCATTATTGGACAAACGCATTTCACGATGCCCGTTAAGAACGGCCGAAGGAATCTTTTTTAGGACAAACTCCATGACCTTGTCTCGCAACACAACTTCTCTTTGGCCCTCCTCCAACATATGCGTTTTCCCCAGTTTGATAGCTTCGCCTAAACCGACAATTCCCGCGGTATTCGGTGTACCTGCCCTGCGTCCCCTCTCCTGGTCCCCGCCCAAAATAAATGCCGGACATTCAATCCCTTGGCGGATATACAAAGCGCCCACCCCCTGAGGCCCATAAAATTTATGTGCTGAAAGAGTAAGAAAATCACAATGGATGTCCCTGACATTCACGGGTATATGACCGACGGTCTGAGTGGCATCCACTAAAAAATAAATGCCGCGCTCGCGGCACAAACGGCCTGTCTGGCCTACCGGCTGTAAGGTGCCGATCTCATTATTGGCGTGTATCAAGCAAACAAGGATGGTATCCGGCCTAAAAGCGGATTTTATATCTTCAAAGGAAATAATACCGTCAGATTTAGGATTGATGAAGGTCACCTGAAAACCATCCCGCTCCAATTGATACAAGGGTTCCAACACCGAATGATGCTCGACTGCAGAAGCAATAATATGCCTCCCCTTGTCCTTCAAGGCCCTGGCAGTTGAAAAAATAGCGTGATTATTGGATTCGCTGGCAGAGCCGGTGAAAATAATCTCCGAAGGCAAGGCTCCTATGAAAGCCGCTAATATCTCACGGGCCTCCTCAATGTCTTTACGGGCCTGGCGCCCATTTTGGTGCGGGCTTGACGCATTGCCGCTTCGCTCAAAAAAATAAGGATGCATGGTCTCGAGCACACGGGGATCACAAGGAGTGCTTGAAGCGTAGTCCAAATAAATGTAAGACATAGATTGATTATAATAGCCGGCGCCGGAAGGATTGTCAACTGCGATGGTAATTGAGGTTTACAATGGCGCTAAGGGCGGCTTAGACAAAAAGGGGACACTTTAAAGTGTCCCCTTTTCATTATATTTAAAATGCCAAGGGAGGGAGTTGAACCCTCACGGCCGTGAGACCACTGGTTTTTGAGACCAGCGCGTATACCAGTTCCGCCACCTTGGCAAAAAAAGTGGAGCTGAGGGGGATTGAACCCCTGACCTCTTCAATGCCATTGAAGCGCTCTCCCAAAACTGAGCTACAGCCCCAAATGACCACAATAGCTTCTATTTCAAATAACTCTAGAAAGATTTGGGTGCTTGGGCAAATTACCTTAAATTTGGCCCAGAAAAATTTGCCAGCCCCAAATTACAACAACTTTATTAAATCATGCATGCCTGCTCTGCCCGTAGGAAAAAGCCAATATATCATCCCATCACCCTTTTGTCAAAAGCTTCACAACTCATTGTTAATGCAAAACTAAATTGTCTAGCCCTGCTTGCCAAGAAGGTGAATAGATGTTAGACTTTCATTATGTACAAGATTATTCTTATCTTTACCGTTTTGGTCCTGTCCGCAAACACAATTATTTTTGCCGATCAAGACCAACAAGTCATCACTCTCAAGGACGGCTCGCAAATCAAAGGGGTACTTTCCGGGATCGATAACAGCATTTACACCGTTAAAACGCCTATTATAGGCGATGTGCATGTAGCGGCCAGCGATGTAGCCAGTATCACCAACGGTAATGCGCCTGTCGCTTCCCTGCCGACAAACAATACAAATTATCCCACTCCATCTGGCCAAACCTTGGGAGGCCCCTCATCTCTGGACCAACAAATTGCGGCCAGTCAAAAACAATTATGTCTAACCCTCAGAGCATGGCAATCCTCCAGCAAATGACGCAAAACCCGGAAATTATGCAAGCTCTCCAAGACCCTGCCTTGGTACAGGCTGTCACCAACCATGATTATGCGGCCGTACAAAGCAATCCCGCTGTCCAGAAACTGATCAATGACCCCCAAATGCAAGTATTACTAAAAGAACTGGCAGCCCAACAACAGCAACAAACTCCCTCGTCTCAATAACGTATCCCTTCTTTACCGGCATTCATCAAAATACATCATGTTTTCTATCGGCCTAACTTCATCAAACAATACGACCTATATCGGGCAGCCTCGGCACCCCTAGGTTCCAATGCCTGGGCTTTGGTAAAATCTTCCAACGCCAAGTCATAACGACCCTCGGCGTAATATATGCCTCCAATTTTTAATAAAATATCATAATTCAAAGGATCTATGTCCAAAGCTTGTTGGAGATCTTTGAGGGCTTCTTGGTTTTTCCCTATTGCCAGCCATATCATCCCTCTTTCTACGTACGCATCCGCAAAATACGGCTCAAGCTCGATAGCAAAGGACAAATCAGCCATTGCCGCTTTGTAATTATGCTGCCCATAATAAATCCATGCCCTTTTGATATAAGGTAAAAAATATTTAGGGTCCATATTAATAGACTTATTTAAGTCCTCCATGGCTTGGATCACCCTGCCTTGTTGGGAATAAATAACCCCGCGATTCTCGTAAGTAATATTATCCGGACTGATGGCAATAGACCTGCTCAGATAATAAACGGCTTTGTCATAGAGGCCTAAAGAACCATACGCCCTTCCCAAACTCGCATTCACCCGGGCCTTGTCCGGGCGATTTTTTAATGCTATCTTCCCAAAGTGTTAATTCATTGGCCCAGACTTTATTGCGCTGAAAACTGACGATCGCTAAAACCGCAATCAAACACCATAAAATCTTCGCCAAGGTCCAGCGGTTTCTAACCAAAACAGACAAAGCAACCACCCCCGCTAAAAAAAACCCGAATGAAATAAGATACAATTTATGCTCAAAGATCACGTTTGATCGGGGCGCCAAATTGATGGAAAATGTAATAAGCATCCATGCCAGGCCAAAAGATACCAAGGGGAAACTGCGGCGAAGCTTGATCGTCAGCCAAACAATACAACCAATCACGCATAATCCCACCAAGGTCAATGGCGGATGGAAAAATCCGGTTGAGGCCGGATAATCGTAATCCAAATTCTGATGGATCGGCAATACCAACAGCCGAAGGAAGGTCAAGAAAACCCTCATTTGAGTCAAGAAGATAGCTGCGCAGGTGTCAAGACATCCCCATCGTGAGATTCTGAAGGGATTGAGCGTAAAAAAATGCTTAAACTGGCATGTATCAATTTGGGAAACAACAGAACCAATAAAACCCCCGTGATAAATAAGATAATGTACAAATTTTTATTATCTTTTTTAGGAAATAAAATCCATTCCGAAGCCAGTATCATCGCAGGCACGGTTATAAACACTTCCTTGGTCAAAACACCTAACACCGTCAAGAGGACGGCCATTCCCAAATAATATGATTTTGCGTGTTAGGCATGTTGATAGACGTGCACGCAGATACAAATACACCGTCCCTACATAAAACACGGTGGCCATTGATTCAAAACGTTGCGTGATATAGGACACCGCTTGGGTCTGGCAGGGGTGCACTAAAAAAAGCAGCGCTATAAAATAGGGAAGTCCTCTTCTTAAACTGCTTGCCTCAGGAAACAATTTTGTGATTTTAAAAAGCTCCTCCGCCAACGCCCATACCAGTCCCACGGCTACAAGATGAACGATAAAATTAAAAACGTGGTAGCCCCACGGGTGGAACTGATTGAAATGATAATTTAATGCGAAGGAATACATCCCGACCAACCGGGTCAAAGGAAAAGTATGCCACATCAAATGAAAATTGCTGAGATTCTTAATGAAAGGATTGTTGACAACGAAAATATAGTCGTCAAAAACAAAATCAAATCGAAATGTCTGGGCGTAGATCAAAAGCCCTATCAGCACGAGCCCCGCCCATCGCCGTAAATAATAAAGAGTCTTCAAAGGATTCTACCTAAATAAAAATAGGGATGTCTTCCTGTTTTATTTCACACTTTGCAAATGCCTTAACTGCCCGCAGGCGGCATGCACGTCTTTGCCGCGCGGTGTGCGGATCGTCGCATGAATACCATTGTCCTCAAGGCTGTCTCTAAAGGCAATCATTTCTTCGCGTAAAGGCGTTTGATGCCTGAATTCTGAAACAGGATTATAAGGAATGAGGTTCATTTTACAAATGATCCCTTTCAAGGCTTTTTTCAGGCCCGCCACGGCATAAGGCGTACACGTGACATCCTTAATGAGGATATACTCAAAGGTAATCTGCCGACTTAGTTATACCGGACATATTCACGGCAGGCGGCGATCAATTCATCGAAGGGATATTTCTGATTGACCGGCATGAGCACATTGCGGGACGGATTATCATAGCCATGCAAAGATATAGCCAATTCCACCTGCAAACCTTCCCGGGCCAGCTCCTTAATTTTAGGGACAACTCCGACGGTAGAAATAGTGATGTGCCGGGCCCCTATATTAATGCCCTTATGAGAATTGATGATGCGGACAGCTTTCATCAAATTAATAAAATTATCCAGCGGCTCGCCCGTTCCCATGAATACGATATTAGATAAAGGCCGCTTGCATTTCAACGCTTCTTCTTTGATATGTAAAACCTGGGTCATGATCTCGTGCACAGCTAAGGTTGCGCTTCCAACCGCCGATACCGCTGGCGCAAAATTTACAGCCAAACTTACATCCGGCCTGGGTTGAAATACAAGCGGTTGTCCTGGTTGGAGTCGGGATCAACACGCTCTCAATCTTTTCATGGTCATGCAGATCAAAAAGGAATTTAGTGGTGCCGTCTTCGGAGGTCAGCTTTTGGGCAATCTCATTGGGTTTGAGGATAAAATCTTTCTGCAGGCGGGCCCTTAACTCCTGGGGGATATTGCTCATCACCTCAAAGCCCCAAGCCCCTTTTTGGTAAATCCATTGGAAAATCTGCCGGGCGCGAAAAGACTCGGCAGCGACGGATTTCAAATAATCTTCCAATTCCTCTAAGGACAAATCACGGATATCCGGCCGGGAGGTCAAGGGCCCAATTGCGAACTACTGTGAGTGTCCGGCGAGGACTGCGAGCTCCTGCGAGTGTCCGGTAGGAGGACCGAGTGTCCGGTTTGAGGACCATGAGGGCCCTCGATTGCGTAGAGTGGGGTTTCATTGCGAAGCGTTTCTCAATGAATGCGCCGATATCGCGGTATTTTTTGTAGCGGGCGTCCAAAATCTCTTGGATATTTAAGGCTGACACTTTCTTAAGATATTTAACAAGCGCTGCCTTCAAATTTGAAACTACTTCTTGCGGCTCACGGTGAGCGCCGCCCAAAGGCTCAGGGATGATCTCATCCACGATATTAAATTTCTCCAAATCTTCCCCGTGCAACTTCAGCGCTTCCGCGGCTTGCGGGGCTTTTAAGGAACTGCGCCAAAGGATGGAGGCACAACCCTCGGGCGAGATAACAGAGTAATAAGCGTGCTGCAGAATAAAAATACGGTCGGCCACCCCTATCCCCAAGGCCCCGCCGCTGCCGCCCTCACCGATGATCACGGCAACGATCGGTGTCTTAAGGCCCGCCATATCACGCAGATTTTCGGCAATGGCCTGGGCCTGCCCTCGCTCCTCTGCCCCGATGCCCGGATAGGCCCCCGGCGTATCGATCAGGCAAATAACCGGCACCTGGAATTTGGCTGCCAGGCGCATGAGCCGCATGGCCTTGCGATAACCTTCCGGGTGGGCGCAGCCGAAATTACGCATGACATTTTCTTTGACGTCACGGCCCTTTTGGTGCCCTATGATCATCACCTTGTGCCCGTCGATCTTGGCAAAGCCGCCGATCATGGCATGATCATCGGCAAAAAGCCTGTCCCCATGCAGTTCCAAAAATTCATCGGTCATCATCCGGATATAATCCAAGGTATACGGCCGCTTGGGGTGACGGGCGATCTGCACACGCTGCCATGGCGTCATGTTGTTATAAATGTCGTTTTTGAGCTTTTCGAGTTTAGACTCCAGGCGCTTGA
>CAVYLG010000003.1:0-1293655 GCA_963769315.1 Candidatus Omnitrophota bacterium | reverse complement strand
CCTGATCCGCTAAATCCCCTGGTCAATTTTCAATCGGTACGGGTGTCGATTTTTAATCGCGCCAACACATGATGTTCATGTTCAGCAAACCGGCTTCGTTTGAACCGCTCTTGTCGATGACTACACGATTTGGCAGGCCATTGTGATCGATCGCCTGTTTGAAAAAGCGTGTGGCCGCCTCTTCGTCCCGGCGTTCTGACAGCATGAAATCAATAGTATCGCCATACTTATCAATGGCCCGGTACAGGTATACCCATTGGCCTTTGACTTTAATATAGGTCTCGTCCATCCTCCAGGAACCTGTGGCCGTTCGTTTGCTTTTCATCGCAGCCTCGGCAATCATCGGCGAATACCGGATAACCCACCGGTTGAGCGTTGAGTGGTCAACGTGGACACCGCGCTCTTCTAAAATTTCTTCAAGATCCCGATACGATATGCCATAACGAACATAAAAGTAGACGGCGTAAAGGATGGCATCTTTTGGATAATGGGCTCCACGGAAATTGATCATGCTTTCGGCCTGCTCAAATTCCGGGCATTATCGCAAAGAGTCGGCAAATTTTGCGACACAACCCACTGAAAGACCTAAATAAATTGAATGTCAGTTTTGATCAAGATAAGGATGATGAAACAGCAGTTTGTGGTTTAAAAGTTCCGACCTTTGGAGCGGGCAGTAGCATTCAGGTTGTTAAGCTAATCAAGAAAGTTAGTTAGAGGTTGAAAATATGGCAATAATTAAACTATGTTATAGGGCTCAAAATATTCAAGTCATTTCCCATGTTTTTTTTGTTAAAGCACTAGTTGGTCAATTTTTGCAATAATTATCAGTCTTCTACATTTCGGCATGTTATCTGCTTTATTAAATAGTTTGAGCATTGATATTTTGATTTTGTTTACCTTCGATATCATACAAATCGTCTCCACTATAATAAGAAAACCATGATAATTAAAATTGCTGATGATAAGCAAGTAGAAATTCAAACGCTGCAAAATCTACTGAATCATCCCGAGGCAGACACCAATACGAAAAAGCGCGTTGAACAAGAAATTCGTAATATCCGTGCGGGTATTCGCGGAGAAGAGGAAGCTGCTTATGAAATGAAAGTGCGTTGGGGGGATAGCAAAAACTGGGTGATCATTCATGACTTGCGGGTTGAGCATGGTGGACTGGTTGCGCAGATTGACCACTTATTGATTAACCGAGTGCTGGAATTTTGGGTGTGCGAGAGCAAGCATTTCTCAGAAGGTATTTCTATTAATGCACAAGGAGAGTTTACAGCGTTTTCCAGTAGCAAGGCTTATGGTGTTCCCTCACCAATTGAGCAAAATAACAAGCATCTTCTAATATTGAGCCGAATCTTTGAATCAGGCATTGTAAAACTACCAAAAAGACTTGGTTTCACTATGCTGCCGGAATTGAAGAGTCTTGTGCTCGTATCTAAACATGCTCGTATTAGTCGCCCAAAAGCCAAAATTGATGGTTTAAACACCATTATCAAGAATGATCAACTTTACAATGCCATTCAAAAATCAAATGAAGATGACAGCGGTTCATTTCTACAGTTAGCCAGAGTAATTGGCAGTGATACTTTAGAAGAGTTGGCACACGAAATTGTTAAACTTCATAAACCGCTACAGTTCAATTGGACGGCAAAATTCGGGTTGTCAGCAATCGACAGTTGCCAATCAATCGTTAAAGCCGTTGACCGGCGGCAACAAATGGCCTTCAAAGCCAAGGTAATTGACACAGAGAAACAACAAAGGGAAATAAATATCAATGCCGAAAATAGGCAAGTAGCCATTGACAATCTGCGTAATCAAGGTTTTTTAATTCTTGAAGTGATTGAAAAAACAGCAATTCCACCACACAGCTTCATTGTAGAGCCTGAAGCAAAAACCAATATCAAAACAGATAATCAGTCAGAGCAACCTGTCCCACCTAAAAACTCAAACTCAAAAATCGAAAGCAATGAATCAAGCAAATCTAAGCAAAAGTTGATTTGTTATTCGTGCGGGGATTTAGTTACATACAATATGGCAAAGTTCTGCTGGCTCAATAAACCTAAATTTGGCGGAAATGTATATTGTATGGAGTGCCAAAAGAAAATTTAAGTACATTATATGAAAGTCTATCTAAATTGAATGCGTACAATAATCTTTTAGGTTTGTACATCCACCTAAAAATTTGTAAAGCAGATTCATTCAAATTAAAAATTGGTTTTAGATAAGCAATAAATATTTATTTCGCTCTATTACCGATTTCTTTACGCAACTTATGGAGTAAAAAATGTCCTACACAGCGGAAATTAGCAGAAGCAATCCAACTGCGTTTATTTTTCTTGTCGATCAATCTGGATCAATGGATGACAAAATGGCGTCTGGCAGAACAAAATCGCAACAAGTTGCTGACGTTGTTAAACTAAAGAGCGTTGACTAATTTTGCATTGAAGCGCCAAGCTAATGGACTGGCATTTTCAAAATCAAATCCGGCACCAGTGTCGGATTTTTTTTGAACTTGGTAAACATACTGGTGGTAATAAAAAATCATGAAAATGGCTGTCGTGATTCACGAAAATCAAAAAAGATGACCCCATAATTTTATAGCGTGACAGATTTCCCCATAGTACAAGTGGGAATATACTTTTTGGAAATGCTGACTAAAATTAAATTACAGCATTGTCTTCTCCCTGCAATCTAGGCCAGTTTCGGTTTTGCGATTACGGACTGTTTAACGCTTTGACTTATTTACACGGTTTCGCATTTCTTGGCCTGATGTAAAGCGAACGACAAAATGTTCAGGCAAGCTGACTTGTTGCCAGTTTTCGGATTACGAGCCATACGTGCTTTACGAAGTACAATTGAAAAACCACCGAATCCGCGAATTTCAATTCTTTCACCATTGGCGATTGAATCTGTCATTACCTTAACTAAGTCGTTGATCACGAGTTCAACGTTCTTCGGTTGCAAGTTTGGTTTCCTTCTTTTGATTAGGTCTATAAGTTCCGATTTTGTCATCTAAGTGAACCGGTCAATCTGTAATCTCTAAATCATAGAACACATTTGGCAAAACTGTGAGTATTTATTGTTTCCTATTTCGAAATAAGCCATATATTGGACAGCTGATTGTAAAAAATATTGATGAGTATATAGTTTAGTCAAACCCATAAAGAAACCAAAAGCATGAGGAGGAAATTGAAATAATCCAATTAATGTAGCAGAGTGTATATTGTTTGGTATTTCATTTTCGGTAATCTTGATTTTGGTTTAGCTTTGCGAACCTGGTTTTAATGTTGTGCCTCCCTGTAGTAAACTATATAGCCTCTTACCTTGCTCGGGTCGGAGGCTTTTTTTGCTATAAGCAAACTGAAAGTTCTACCTAATTGTAGTTTACTGGATGGCAGTTAACGACCCAAACCTGACGGTCGCGTTTCTCCAAACCGTCCAGTCAGCTAAGTGTTCAACTTGAGCCAAGAAATTCATTTTTTTGCACATCTTGCCTTCCAAAATAAACAGATGCGTTTTGCGTATCAATCAAGCTAAAATGGCAGCGGCCAAGGTTTTTCGCCAATAGTTTGATGCCATTTTTCAGTATATTAAGCTTGCAAATCGGCGGTAGAATAGGGTTCTAAACTTTTCGTGTTGGAACTATGATAGGTATTACTACGAATAGACAGCATGAAAAGAATAAAGTGGACCCCATAGTCAAGACAGTTTTATGCCGAGTTTAAGGTGGTAACTTGTTCCAGCAACTGGATGGCGTTGCCCCATTTTCATTTCATATTTTGATCTGGATCTTGATCTTAAAAAAACATTTATATGTCTGTCTTGACTAAGAGCCTGGGTCTCTTAGTTATCCTTGGCACACATCTCTTTATCAAAATATTATCAAAATAATGTTTTTTAAATCTCAAAATGGGGTGGGGTTAAAATTCGCCCCGAAATTTTAATGACTAAATTTATCCATAATTTTAACACCGCCCCCGCTCGCGGTCCGGTAAACCTGATCCGGCGTCCTGTAATCTAAGGATTGATGGAACCTTTCCGTATTGTAAAACGCAAAGTATGCCGTCAAGCCTAGCTGTAATTCCGGTATGGTCACATAACCTTTCAAATAAATATCCTCGTATTTGACGCTACGCCACAGCCGTTCTACGAAGATATTGTCCAAGGCCCGTCCGCGCCCATCCATGCTGATATGAATGCCGTGTTGCTTAAGAACATCCGTAAAGGTTTTACGCGTGTACTGACTGCCCTGATCGGTGTTAAATATCTCAGGGTGACCGAAGACCCGCAATGCCTGCTCAAGACATTCGACGCAGCCCAGCCCCAAACCCGGATTGAACACCTTAACACCGGCATGGTCTAGTTTTAAAGGAGCGTTATAGACTGATCCCTTGCGGTGCAAATGATAAGTAAAACCGAATATGTCCGTATCGATTTCTCCGGAAAAACAGGGAGAGGAAAATAAAATAACGGCCAGGAAGAAAAAGAATATTGCGAACAACTGTGAGTGTCCGGCATGAGGACCGAACAACTGTGAGTGTCCGGCATGAGGACCGAACAACTGTGAGTGTCCGGCATGAGGACCGAACAACTGTGAGTGTCCGGCATGAGGACCATGAGGACGATGAGAACCTAAAATTTTATCTTTCGGCAACTGGCTATCCATATTTCAGGACCCTTTAGTTTTGCGCCACCACCTTACGATGGATTTGCCTTTTCGTTTCCATACCCACACTTAGCTAAAGTATATCTTATAATCCTGTAGAATTCAAAATCCACTAAAGGGACATCGTACAACCTATTTTGAAAAATCCCTACTTTTCCCAAACTTTTCCCATAAGCAGATTGCAAGGCTATCAATCTAGTGCTAAAATAAACTTAGTAAAAAGATAACCCGTTTTTAAAAGTCGCTCTGTTGTTTAAATTAGAGGGGGAGGGTAAAATGGATCAGGTAAGATTCCTTCAAAATGTAATTTATATTATAAGCACATTGGGCATCTTGATGGGGATAGATCTGC
Source organism: Candidatus Omnitrophota bacterium (assembly GCA_963769315.1). Lineage (GTDB taxonomy): Bacteria > Omnitrophota > Gorgyraeia > Zapsychrales > Fredricksoniimonadaceae > JABDGZ01. Next base: position 1,288,634 of record CAVYLG010000003.1, on the reverse strand, counting down.
TTTTCGGGGCTAAGATTACGTCTAATTTAAATAAAATGTTAAACAAGACAGTGTTGGATTTTGATAAAATAGTAACTAAAATCTCCTCCTATTTTAGGAAAACCGTAGACACAAGTATATATATTGATGAAAAGATAATTAAGACTAAATCAAGAATTATTTTAGGTTTTTTGTTTATCATTATCTGTGTAGTTTTGATTTACTTAGTAAGAAAAAGCTAAGGTGATCTTGGGCCTCACAGCTTGATGGCTCTTCTTAAAAGCTTAATGGTAGTCATCGAGTGAACGCCCTGAAGTGCAGATTAAAATCGGAAGATGGTGTATTAAATTAAAAGGGAAGCCAAAAAGCTTCCCTTTTAATCTAATAGCCCCAGACGGATTTTATTTGAACCAAATACTCAAAGGAATCGAAACCATATTCAAATTCAAAAATTTAGTTCCAATGCCATCAGGTTAAGGAAGGCCCCAATAAGGGTAAATACTCCCCAAAGGTATTAGAATCCCTCTGTAGGGAAACAATTTAAGTCCCCACCCATCTTATTCGCCCTTCTGATTACAATAAATTCTCTTCACCTGTCGTCTACGGGGTAAAGGCGGTTCCAGAAGACCGGCTTTTTTTCCTTACCCTGGTATGTTTCTCTTTATGGTCGGCCAGCTGCTTGACGTAATACCAAAATTCTTCTTCCGTCAGGTCCGATTTCATCAAGTTTATCAAGGTGGATGTTATCACGAGCTTGGCCGGATCTCGAGGTATCCAATGATCGAAAACACAATACCACGGGCTTTGGGGATCGTTCATATCAAGGGGCATCCCGGTGTAATAACAGACATAGCCATGCTTGCGCACATAATCCCAAATACCTTTGACAGCCTTGGCCGGATATCGTCTTACTTTGATTCGATAAGAGAATTGTGAACATTGCCGGCAATATTTTGAATGGTTGGCAAAGACCGGCTTGCCGCAGATGCAGCATTTCTTATTGTGTATGGAGGGAGTTTTGAGCATCGTACGGCCATCCAAATATCAACTAAAGCTCGATAAGCCACAAGCGATCAATTAAATGTGTCCGTCACCTTTATCTCTAATAAATTTATTAATTTCAGATAACAATTTTTCCGCTTTAAATGGCTTTGCTATGGCCGTAAATAATTTGCCATTAATAGTTGCTTGTCGCGTATCTTCATTTTCAGGCAGATTAACCATCGCGCCAGAAATAAAAATAATAGGGATATTTTCTGTTTTCTCATCAGCTTGTAAAAGCCTCACAGCATCCGATCCATCCATATCAGGCATTATAATATCCATAACAATTAGATCCGGTTTCTGTAATTGAGCTTCTTTTATTGCTTCTTTCCCATTAGTTGCGGATATAGCCTCATACCCATTGCTTTTTAACTTTGCTAAAACAATTCTTATAAAGTCGGGTTCATCATCCACTACTAATATCTTCTTAGGCATATAACCCTCCTGCTTATCATAACCCTCGTCACTTCCCCTTCGATTCTTTAAGCATCTGGAAAAACCCGACCAAAGTGGCCCGAACTGGGTAAAAGAAACAACTTTTACCCTACAGGCAACTATGATTTAAACGGTTTACCCAAACGGATCAATGCCTTAGGGTAAACATCCCTGCGATGCCCAATCTTTAGAATAATAATCTCCTTGTCATTAATACGGTAAATAACCCGATAATCCCCCACTCGCAATTTACGATGGCCGTGTAAACTCTTGCGTAAAGGCAAGCCATAATTGATAGGATCTATTAAAAGACGAGTCTCTATAGCTCTTCGAATACGTCCCTTAATATTTGCTGGGATAGCCGCTAAATCATGAAGAATTTCGTGATGATAAATAGCTTGATAATCCATTACCTCCAAACCTCATTATGAGTAAGGGACTTTTTATGAGAAAAAGTTATTTCCCTTTTTTGGACAACTTTCTGCCATTGTCCATCTTCATAGGTATCCAAGGCTTCTTTAATCAAATCTCTAGCCATGGTAGACAGGGACACCCCCTGAGCTTTGGCTAAATGATCCACCCCCTTCATTAAGGTCGGCTCTAATACAACATTCAATCTCGGATTTTTGGTAGACATATTTTATCCTCCCAAATAAAGTGTATCATAAGTGATGAACTTTAGCAAGAGCCTGATCGGGGCAAGGGGATTTTGTATAGTGATGCATTGCTGCCTGCAAAACATCAGCAAAATAGAGCCCCAACCGGATTGCGCTCGCCCCCATGTCGGGTATTAAAAGAACGTGAGTTCGATATAAATATTCCTCTGGGGAAACATTTTTAGTATATGGTTAAGCCGGTATTGCGGACGAAACAATCAGGGATTTTTCGGCAAAAGTCGTCAAGGATTTACAGCTCGGACGCCGCGTTAAAATATCGCGATCGCGGACGAGCTGTAAACCGTAGACGACGGCGAAAATATCCCGTTTCGGTAGCAATACCGGTTAACCATATTCACCGCGTCTGGATTCCCGCTTTCCCCCATTGAAGCCTGGGGGCAGGCGCGGGAATGGCAAGAAAGGTAGGTCAGCGTCGAGGAAATGGTAATCTAAAGGTGCTAATAGCCCCAACCGGAAAAGGCTTCAGTGAACACTCTCTTGGTCGACAACCCTGTAGAATCTAACTCGTTTGAGAGGCTCAAACGCGAAGGTGAATATTTTATATGAATGGGACTTCGCCCCATTCAATTAAAATAGCCCCAGACAGATTTACTTTGAACCAAATACTATCAGAAATCGAATCTATATTCAAATTTAAGGATTTAGTGCCTATGCCAACTGATCCTGCGGGAACCGCGGCAAGAGTAAATACTCCCCAATGGCATTAGAATCAATAATAATTTGTGGAGAGGGGTCATCCATACGCCCATCTTTTATTCAACCAACCGCCCCATTGAAGTGGGTAAAGCCTTACAAAACCTTCAATAATGTTTGTTAAGCCTGTAATATTGATTATGACATTTTCTTCTTTAGTCCCTCCAGTATAGACCTTAAAAGGCTTTTCTATAAAAATTCTAAAATCATGCTTTTCATCTTGGACGATAAACATTGGTAAAATAGATGCCCCTGTCCTTTCTAGAAATAACATCGGCCCTGCGGCCCTGCTGACATCGCTATTAAAGAATTTCACCGCAACACCTCCTTCTTTGGACACAACCTCATCAAGCAGGATAAATAACAACTCATTACGTTTTAAGGCCCCCAAACTTTCTCTAAAAAATTCCTTCTTGGGAGAAGTCTGTATCATATTGATATTCCATTTATGGCACTGGTGATACATGAATTTACCAAAATCTGCGTCCCGCATCTTACGAATGATCACATTCACCTTATAACCTTTTTGCACCAAAGAAACGAACATCAAAGGGAAATTGCTGAGATGCGCCGTGACCGCTATTACTCCTCGGCCTAAATGGAGCGCTTTCTTTAAATAATCTTCATTTTCAAAATGGACAATTGCTGACAATTCTTTAGGACGGTTTAGATAATAAAGCAGATCCATCATGGAATACCCGATCAACTTAATATATTTATCAGCTGTCTGCCGGTATTCTTTATCATTCTTAGAATTTCCATAAATGATATGAAAATTTTTGATACAGATACGATTTATTTTCTTAAGAAAAAAAAGGGCTATAAAAAATATGCCCCTCATAAAGACGTTGATCAACCATCTAGGTATGATTTGCATAGCTACGCCTAAGAAATTCAAGAATTGATTTATAAATACTTTTCGATAATTCCTTAATGATTGAATGATGGACAACTCCTCTTTGCTGTATTTTAACGGTATTTATATTCTTTACAAAAGAAAAAACCCTCACAACTTTTACATCGCAAAGGTTTAAGTAATCAATAGCCCCAACCGGAAAGGCTACTTACTCGTCGCTGTTATAGCGTTTCACCACCAAAGCCACCACCAAAAATTATACTTTTATTCCTAGCCGTAGCAAATTTTGACAAAGCGTCTAATGCTCATACGCCTTGGCGTACCGATCAACTACCGCACGAATCATCTTTTGGTACTTTATTTTATTTCTCGAAGCTTCTCTCTTAAAGAAACCAAGACTTTTTTTGGTCAAAGAAATAGTCACCTTTACCGTTTCCTCTGGAGATGTTAATTGATGCGGCGGCGGCAAAAAATCTTTAATTTGTTTTAATTCTCCGATAGGCATATCGAATTCACTGGATGCTCTCTTGATCATAGAATTTCTTCCCCTTTCTCCAAAATCCTGCACCAATAATACGGATTCTATCATCACGATATAAAAATCTTACTGTTAACACGCGCCCTTTGATTTTACCCAAACAAAAATACCGTTCTTCATTTTGAGTTTGCTTCTCATCAATAAATATCTTTCTATGCGGATCCATAAATACTTACGCTGCCGTCGTGAAATTAACACCGTGCTTTAATATATTTAATTTCTCTTTGGCCGGATCCCAGATAAATTCTGTCCTACCTGTTTAAATCATACCATTTATATGGCTAATTAGCAATACTATTATATGTATTAAATTTTTATGCAAAAATTAGAATCTTCGATTAATTAGACGGTGCCCTATTAAATATGTTGGGATACCTTGATTAAGGTGGTGATGGCTGGTAGCCCCAACCGGAAAAGGCTTCAGTGAACACTCTCTTGGCCGACAACCCTGTAGAATCTAACTCGTTTGAGAGGCTCAAACGCGAAGGTGAATATTTTATATGAATGGGACTTCGCCCCATTCAATTAAAATAGCCCCAACCGGAAAAGGCTTCAGTGAACACTCTCTTGGTCGACAACCCTGTAGAATTTAACTCGTTTGAGAGGCTCAAACGCGAAGGTGAATATTTTATATGAATGGGACTTCGCCCCATTCAATTAAAATAGCCCCAATGGGTTTTTCTTTGAACCAAATACTAACAGATATTGAAAATATATTCAAATTTAAAGACTTGGTGCCTATGCCGGTTGCCGCCGGGTAAGCGTCATTAAGAGTCAGTACTCCCCCAAAAGCATTGGAATCAGTTTGATTACATTATATCTGTTTTGAACTTATCCGGGCCGCGCGGCTCCGAACAAAAGAATTCGCTAACTTCTCGCTAACTTTGCTCTGGTAGACCTTAAAATAGAAGATCATTTGTCCGTTGATATTTGTCATTACAATTGTTATGATATAGCCATGGATGAATTGATGAAAAGACTTGAGGCGCACAAAGAAGACAGAGGGCTAACTTACCGGCAACTGGCGCAGAAGCTCGATGTTCCCGAGGTCTATCTTTATCGCTGGAAAGAAAAAGGAGTGAAAGGCGTATATGCCAAAATCGTTACCGAATTTCTCGACAAGCAAGTAAAAAAACTTTAAGGATTTTTTTTGCCCACAAAACTAACAATTGTAATCACAATATGGAGATCAAAATGGATATGACACTCACGTTTGAAGAAACAAGAGAGCTCCGGAATTTGTTAGGAGAGGGAGAAGAGGCAGATAAGATAATGGAGGCGTTAAATAGTCCGCGCGCGCTTGCCGTTATGTTAGCTGTCCACAAGGCAACCAAACGTCTTGGGTTATTTAGGGAGAGATCTGGACGAAAGGCATCTTAAACGCCGGCGCCTTGGGCCAGCTGCCGGGCCTGGCAGACGGCCACGGCGATTGAATAAGAATGATTGAGAAGGTATAATGCCGTTACCGCAAGCAAAAAGATTCAATCGAGGAAAACTCTATGGGAAAAATAAAATGGGTTATATTCTTTGGCTTCTTGGTCTTATTTCTTTCTTTGTGGGGCATACATTTTTTGCCTCATCACATAGTTAATGGAGATGAAAACAATCCTGAGAACACAGTACCAGAAGATTCCGATGCAAGAAATTATCCAAGAGATCAAGGTGGACTTGGGATGCTTTTAAGTCCGGGATGGGAACAGGAAGGAATACGGCCTCAAAAAGAACGACTGTACTCTTTAGCCCAGATGTTGATTATTGCAAAACGATCAAATGGATATTTTATTGGTGGAATGAGTCCCGATGGCGGCATTGATGGGGGCGTTGATATTGCATTTCTAAATACGAATAAAGAATTTGATCAAGGCCAACTTTTGGGTGGCGGTATGGGGGGAAACGATAGCCTTTTGGCGTATTATGTGGGAACCTACACCTACACGACTAACACTGGTTTTAACAAAACCATTTATGCTTTTAAGCTATACGAAGGATAAAAAGGGTTTGAGCTTTTAAGTGTTGATAATGTGACGATGGTAATGATGGGATGATGGTATGAAGAAAAACAAAAAAGGCGATCCATTCAAGGAATTTGAACGGCATTATCCCAAAACTCGAAGCGCCCAGCTATACAATAAAGATCAGAAAAAGATAAAAAATGATCCTGCTTTTAAAAAAGCATTTCAACAATTCAAGAAGAAATACCCTCATCCACCGGCACCTCCTACCGTAGAGGAATACTATCAACAAGCATGGGAAGGTAAGGACATAAAAATAAATACTTACCATCGGGATATGAACGAGTTGTGCAAACGATTTGATGTCGATCCCCGATGGTTGGGGTTTGGTAAAGTTTTTGTCACTAAACCCATCGGGATTGTATTTAGGCGAGTGCCGGCGCCAATTTCAAGAGAGAAATTTCTCGAGAAGAAATTAGATCTTGATCAAATTTTGCCGGTCTTAATTAAACAGGGTTATGTAAAAGAATATTCAGATGGAGACTACCGTGTAGTTGAAGATTTTTTAAATGGACCAGGGATAATAAAGTCCTGGGATGATAAAAAGAACCATTGCACGTATGCCTCGGGCCTGGATGATGAGTTTAAAAGCCTCTTCCCAGATTTCAGCAAAGAGAAGTTTTGGGAAATTGAAAGCATCTTGTATCAGTCCTTTAAACCCGTCGTGTGTCTGGAGGCTTCGCGGGCTTTTTCTCAGTATCAATATAAGGACATGGAACTTCAGTTTTTTGCTTACTGCACTTCGAATTTTGGTAAAGTTCCTTCCGGAGGTGGTAGACCCCCGAAAGGAAATCTGGATCGTAAAATCAGGGACTGTCAAATCAAAAAGGAATATCAAAAACAAAACAAGGAAGGTGAATACAATAAAAGACAGATAATCTATGACCTTTCAAGAAAATACAAACTTGCCACCAGAACCATTCAAGATATTCTTCGAAGTCACAAAACATAGTTTGCCTGTAAGAAATCCCTCCTAATCATCGACGCTGAATTGCACGTAAAATAAATAAACAGATTTTACGTGTTTTTTATTTGTACATTATCATCGTTAGCGTAAATCTTAAGATTGGAACGATGATATGACAGTCACGATGACACAATTCGAGACGGAAAACCTAAGGCTGGCTGCCCTAATCCTCTCAGAAATTCATTTCTCTACATTCAAAATCGATGCCGAATCCGGATCTGCTTTAAAAACGATCTGTATTTTACACCCCGAAGACCAAATTGATAATCGTGATAACCTCATTAATCTGTATGCAATGAAGAAAGCCAAGGTTGATCTTTTCAAATTCAATCGTGCAATGAACGACTTGCGGGACGCCTTAAAAGGCGCGGCCGTATGAAAGGATATTTCTATGGAAATCGGTGAGCTTTTGATAAATTTGGGCGTCAAGACGGAAACCACGAAGTTAAGGGATTTTATTCATGATCTCGGGGATCTCAATTTGTCGTCGATCGTGGCAGCCTCCTCTTTTGGCGGGCTGTTAGATGGCATTAAGAACATCATGGAGGCGGCTAATCGGCTCGCTCTCCCGTTAAATAATTTTCATGCCTTAACCGGATTGTCCTCTCAAGAATTGCAGGCCTGGGACCTGGCCGCTCAAAAGGCCGGCCTATCATCCGGGCTGGTGGCCAGCACCGTCGATAATTTACAAAACAGCATTGAGAATTTAATAAGGACAGGGGAAGGGGGAACCTTTTACGCAGCTTTTCAGATTGACCCGACGAAAACGAAAGATACATTCGCGACATTAAGAGCTATTCTTCAATATCTTGACCAACATTACCACAATGATCAAGCCTCTCAAAAATGGATGTTACAACACTTTGGATTGCCGGAGCAACTTGTCCAGATGGTCCCTCTGTTAGATACGGTTGATACGTCCTATACCTCCTCGCAAAAAAGTCTTGACCTTATGGCTCAATCCTGGGTGCAGATCAAAGAATTAGGACAAGTCTTTTCGATTTTATTAACCGACATTGGGGCCATTCTTCAAAATTCTTTCGTCGGTAGTTTACTTAAAGGCTTAGAGGCTATTGTTAAATTCGTAGATCAAGCTCAAATACTTTATCCGCTTTTAGGAGCGATTACCGGAGTCTTGGGCGCTATGGCTTTGCGTATGGCATGGGTGGGCGCCGGGGCGTTTTTTGCCGCACTTCCGGCTTTATTGGCTAATCCTTTAGCATTGGCGGGTCTGGTTGGTGCCGTCGGGTTAGGGACCTACGGACTCATGCAGGGAAATACAGACAATAGTCGTGATATCACCATGCACAATTACAATACTTTTCATGGCGATTCAGCACAAAACAACATGAAGGCCTATGACGATTGGTACCAGGAGAAGCTACAGACGGCGAGCGATCAGACGCCGTTTGAGAATTATTGAAATGAGGGATTTTTTAAAGGGGACACATGCTCTCTGTGGAACAATGTAAAAACTATTTGCCAGGTTATTCCGACGATAAGGTCGAAGAAGTCCGAGACTCTTTGTACCAGCTCGCCGGGATTGCGATTGATAACTATTCAAAATCACGATCGACAAGACAAAGGCCTTCAGCTGAGGACCTAAACAGAGAAAGAATGTTTTAGACAATTTTTTTTGTCCGGAGGGATTACATTTATGACACTCCTAAGATCATTCTTAATTGAGCTTTGGTATCCGAAAGGCCGAACAGATACGGACCTGGCCCGGGCCCTGGGAGTAGATCAGTCGCTCGTTTCCATGTGGGTAACCGGCACCAGGCGGCCACCTGTTGAACGTCAAATACAGATCGCCAAAACGATTGGTTGTGACAGCCGGCAGATATTTCCGGATTCCAATGAGGTCCAGAAGCATGGCTAATCCGCAGAAAGAAAACGGCTATACCAGCATTGCCAATGAGATCCTTGAGCGTTTGGCCGCGATAGAAATCTCTTTATCGCATTACGAATGGAAGTGTTTAATGCTGCTTTTTCGTAAAACCTACGGCTGGCAAAAGAAGGTTGACAGGATAAGCCTTTCACAATTCTCTGAAGGGACCGGGATTCCCAAACCTCACGTTTGCCGCGCAATGAAAAAGCTGACAAAGAAGAAAATCGTTACCCAAACAGGTAACGGTTACTATGTGAGTTATTCCTTCCAAAAAGATCATGATTTATGGATACCGTTACCTAAACAGGCAATGCCCGTTACCCAAACAGGTAATGAACCGTTACCTAAACAGGTAGACACAAAATACAACAAAGAAACTATTACAAAAGAAAATCAGCCGGACAAGCCGGCTCAATTCTCAAAAGAGTTTAAGGAGAAAGCTGAAAAGGCTAAAGCATTCGGATTTAATATCTATCAGATGATTGGATCCTTTTATAAACAATCTAAATTAAGTGAAAAATTACCCGAGTATGTTTTAGGATCTGTCTTGGATGAGGTTTTAATCAGACATCAGCAAATCAAGGATCCGTTCCCCTATTTCCTTAAAGTCTTAGAAGATAAAAGCGCACGATACTTTTCTCAAAAAAATCAAAAAGAGGGTGAGGCTTTGAAAAAGGAATCCATAGCTATAAAAGATATCCTGGCTTCAATGAGCAAAACACTAAAACTAAAGGAGTGTTCAACATTATGAAAACCATAAAGCTCATGCGAAACGGAGACAGCCACATGGATCTCCATATCAACATAGACAAGCTGGAATTGATCCAGAAGGCCATGGGGATCAAATTAAAGGCGCAAGTTGGGATTTTAGGATCAAGCCCTCATAACCGGTCAGTTTTTAAGCCCAGGATGGCCACGGTGCGCAATGATAAGGGCGTAGGAAGACCGAGCAAAGCCCTGGGAGCAAACAGGACCAATGCAGAAATCGGCTTAGATCATGAACTTGGGAGCGTTACCAGACACCTCCCCAAGCGGTCTTTCTTATTAATGCCTCTAACTTTTTATTTATTCGATGCAGTAAAAAAGAAATCGAAGGTTTTAAACAAGTTAATCAGTGTGGCGGATATTGTTAAATTTTATGCCACCTTGGGCATTATTGCAGAGAACGTAATCCAGGAAGCGTTTAAAAAAGGTGGCCCTGGGTGGCAGCCATTGAGTCCAGTGACGATCGAGAAAAAAGGATCAGATAAAATTTTAATTTCAACAGGTCAATTAAGGAAATCCATAACGTCGCGCGTGGTATGACAGCAGAAACGAACAGATAATTTTAACTATTTAAATATCACTCTTCAAGAATGGGCAAGAACCTCATAAAACCACATGTTTTTAAAAGTTTTCTCACACCATAAAAAAGCCAGGGCACGCGGTGAAAACACTACAAAACACTACATTTTACCGAGCAATTGAAGAGCGCTAATTTTAACTATATAGGTAACGGAGTACAAAAACAAAAATGAGAACGTGATAAAACGTGATATCAGAAGGGATATTGATGAGCAGATGGCTTACAGGGAAGAACATGATAAAACCTCACTTTCAAAAGGATTTTTAAAGATGAGCAGCCAGGATCTTATGAGCCTAACACCAGTAAAAGCGATCCGGAAGATGTGCCTACAGTGTCAAAGCCAAAGCCCCAAAGCAGTTAGACTTTGTGAGGCGGTAACGTGCCCCCTGTGGGAGTTCCGTTTTGGCAAGAATCCGCACAAGAAAGGCCTGATGGTCAACCTGAAGCCGTTCGGGGCTACTACGATCAAAAAAGAGGGGATTCCCACGGCGATTTTTGAATCTAAACGGGAGGTCAAACAATTATGCAAGCGATAACATGGGTGGTGCTTTTTCTTTCTTTGTTAGGGTTATATTTTTCGATGATAAAAAACTTGTATGGGACCTTAATTTGGATCGTTGCCTATGCCGCCTGGTCTGTCATTGACTTCATGAAAGGCCTGCCGGCCGAGGGCGTTTTCTTTTTGCTGATCGTAGGATTTCAGTCGTGGGCCTGGTGGAATGATCCAGCTCGAAGAGGTACCAAAAAATCTTAAATGAAATTTATAGGTTTTTGTTGGAATGTGGTCCGGTTAAGAGTATTTTAAAGATAAACGAAAAGTGCAGACGTCTGCACTCCTGATCTATGAATGCCATTATCTATTGCCGCGTATCCACGAAAGAACAGGCCGAACAGGGTTACAGCCTTGACGGCCAGGAGAAGGATTGCCGCAAATTTGCTATCGATCACGGCTATGAGATTGATAAGATCTTCATAGAGCGCGGTGAGAGCGCAAAAACAACCGATCGCACTCAATTACAAAAACTCATTAAATATACCGTTGAGAATAAAAAGCGCCTCAACGTCCTCATCATTTGGAAATATGACCGCCTCGCCCGTAACCTCTCCGATCAAACCGAGCTGGTAAAAAATTTCAGCGCTTGCGGCCTTCGCGTATTATCCGTTACCGAAAATAATGAAGAAACTTCCGTCGGCAATTTAATGCGGAATATCATCGGATCTTTTGCTCAATACGAGAACGACGTCAAAAGCGAACGCACCATCAACGGCATGAAACAAGCGATCTTGCAGGGCCGGTGGTGCTGGCGCGCGCCCCTGGGATACAAGCAGGTCCGCAGCGAAAACGGCAAGCCTCTCCTCTGTCCGGATAACAATGCCCCTTTTGTCATCGAGGCCTTTAATCTTGCCGCGACCGGTCTTTATAAACAGACCGATATCGTCACAAAAATAAAGCAAAAAGGGTTTAAAAAGATTACCGAAAAAATCCTCAACCGGATATTGCGGAATCCCCTTTATGCCGGCATCATTAAAGTTGATTGGCATGCTGAGAGCATCAAAGCCTTACATGCGCCCCTCATTCCCCGGGAGATCTTCCTTAAGGTCCAGGCCTTCTTGAGTGGTAAAAGGCCGCAGATCACCGCCAAGAAAAGAAACCATCCGGACTTCCCTCTCCGGAACTATGTGAGATGCCCCAAATGTGATCAGAAATTGACCGGAGGATGGTCTACAGGACGCAAAGGCATTAAATACCCCTATTACCATTGCCGGACCAAAGGATGCTCTCTCAACGTCAAGAAACAAGAGTTAGAGACCAAATTTTATGAACACCTGAAACAATATGAGCCCCGGCCGGAGATCCTGGACCTCTTTTGCGCCATTGTCCTGGATCTTCTGAAAAACAGTCAATCAGAGCAGATCAAAAATGAATACCGGCTCGATCAAGAATTAAAATCCCTAAAGGTGGACCAAAACAAGCTGGAAGAGTTGGCCGTCAAAGGCACATTTGATGAGGAGGCTTACAAAAGACAGGCTGAAAAATTAAAAGCTGAGATCCTGGCGAAGCAGATCGACTTGAACGAGGCGAGAATCGACTTAGATGATGTCGAAGGCTGTATTAACTACTGCAAGTTTTTCATCTCCAACATTGCCGCCCTTTGGGCGGCCGTAGACATTGACCTAAAACAACGGTTCCAAATTTTAATCTTCCCCGAAAAAATCTACTTTGAGAATGGAACATTTAGAACCACCGCAACTGCCACAATCTTCAGGGAGTTACAGCACTTTCCTGCCAATAAATCCGCTTTGGTAGCCCCAACCGGATTTGAACCGGTGTTTTCTGCCTGAGAAGCAGACGTCCTAGACCAGGCTAGACGATGGGGCCGTAGTTTATTTCACATTCAAAACTTAAATCTTTATCAACACTGTATCAACGGCAATGGCCGCCTTCCGCTAGGGGGGCAAGCCCCCCCTCGGCGTCCCGACACAAATCGTCGGGACTGAGCACCCCCCGAACATGGGGGAATATTTCCCCCATACCCCCTTAGTGTGCCTTCGGCACACGGCTAGACGATGGGGCCCAATAACCCCCCTCAAGGGGGAGGGAAATTGAATAAGCATCTTCTATAATTCCCCCTGGGGGAAAAAACAAAACCTCTCAACCCGCTAAACATGTACGTCAAATCAATAATGAAAAGTAAGGATATCTCAAAGCCCCTTAATCGTCAACAAATATCGTTGACACCCTGTATCTTAAATTTATAATCGAATACAGGAATCAATCTTTAAACCCGGGAGTTTTTCTTTGCCTACCAACATCAGCATTGGTTTCAGTCAACACGCCGACCCCTCAAAGGCTATTTTGCAGGCCTGTGTGCAGGTCAAGAATCAACTCAACACCGCCGAGACCGATCTAGTCATTATCTTTGCTTCCCCTGAATATGTCGTCCCTGAAATTCAGACAACCATAATGCGCAGCCTTAAACCAAAGCAGTTGGTCGGCTCGTCCGCCGGCGGCCTCCTTTTCCCCAATGGCCTAGCCCATCACGGCATCGTGCTGGCAGGTATTAATTCCGACGACATGAGCTTTGGGGTTTCCGCCATCAGCGATATTGACAATCAAGATATGCATTACATCGGATTTGACCTTGCCCGCAAAGCAGCCCAGGGCTTAAGAACATCCCACCATCGGGAAGTATTCCTCTCTTTTTCGGAAGGCATTGAAAAAAACAACTCCCAGTTTATCCGCGGCGTCAAAGAATCATTAGGCGGAGGGTTCCCTGTACTGGGGGCCATTTCCAGCGATGATTTCAAATATAAAGAGCTCTCCCAATTTTTTCAAGACCAGATATTACATCATTCTGCCGTCGGCCTTTTGTTGGGTGGGGTTTTCCATCTGTCCTTAGGTTGTAAGCATGGCTTTAAACCGCTGGGTAAGCCCCGCACCATCACCAAGCTCGACGGCCATATCATCCGTACCATTGATAATAAGCCGGCCATCGAAATTTATAAACATTTCATGGGGGCCGAAGCTGAAGGGATTAAAAATACGGCCTTAAACTCATATACGACGCTGTACCCCTTAGGGTTCTACCTGAAAGAACGCCGCCAATATTTGTTGCGTAACCTTATTGACATCTTAGAAGACGGTAGTATCGTATGTCATGAGGGAATCCCTCCTGGCGCTGAGGTACACTTGATGATCAGCAATAGTGAATCTTGCCTCAGTTCTGCCATCGAAGCGGCGAAATTAGCCAAAGCATCCCTCGCAGAACGGCAGCCTAAGCTGGTAATTGTATTTGAATCCCTGTTCCGTCATAAAATCCTGGGGAGGACCGCTTCCAGTGAAATTCAGGCCATCAAGAATGTTCTGGGCCAGGCAACACCGATCATAGGCATGTGTTCCTACGGTGAAATAGGGCCCTTTGGGACCCTCAACGATATAAAGAATGTTTATTTGCACAACGGAAGCATCCTTATTGTGGCCATTTCATAAAAAATCGAAACTTTATGGATACGACATCTTCTGAAATCCTATTGATCCTTGGCCTCATTATTTTTGCCCTTCTGTGTGCCATGGCCTATCTCATTTATGCCTCTATCACTAAGGGAAATACCATCAAAAAAATGCAGGAAGAACATGACCAATTGATGCGTTCCTTTAACGATTTAGACGAGCAGGCCAGGCTGATCGTCCGCACTGACCTGGAGCTCAATAAAGCCCGCGAAGAAATAGATAAACGCCTCAACGGTCTCAATGCCCTGCAAAGGACATCCCGGCAAATGAGTCAGGCCCTTAATGAAAATGAGATTTTTCAGAGGATATCCCCTTCACTGTTTGAAGACCTGGGGTTCTCCCGCATCCTGATTGCCTCCCTGAATGACAATAACGTTTATAAAATCCGCCTTAACGTCGGCTATAAGGATGCCAGTACCGAAGAAATATTAAAGGAAATAGCCTCCCAGGAGTCGCTTAAAGGGGCCTCCCAGTCCCTGTCCTCCAACAACTGCCCGAACAAAACCAGGGAAAAAATAATCCAAATATTCGAATCAGAACACTTTATCATCTCTCCTATCCTGGCCCAAAGAGGGAATATCGGTTTTGTTTTTGTAGGGAACCGTTTAAATGCCCCCCCGGTCACCCAAGGTGACGAAGAGCTGATCACCATTCTCGCCGGACAAATAGGCCAATCCATTGAAAACGCGCAGCTATTTGAAAAAGTCTTCCGTTCCAGCCAGGAATTGGAATTAAAGGTTGCGGATCGCACCAAACAATTGGCCGGTGCCCTGCAAAAAGTCAACGACATCAGTAAGAAAAAAACGGAATTCATCTCCGCTGTTTCCCATGAGCTGCGCACCCCCTTGACGTCCATCAAGGGCTATGCCGCCATCCTGATCGCCGGAAAAATCGGCGAGGTACCCGATGCTGTCAAAGAGCGTCTGGTCAAAATCAATTCCCATTCCGATAATTTGGTCAGCCTGATCAACGACCTGTTGGACATCGCCCGCATTGAATCCGGCCGCCAAGAAATGAAATTTGCCGTTTATAAAATCAAAAATATTGTCGAGAACGTCGCTGATTTACTGACCCCCCAAATTAACGCCAAAGGGATCAACTTGCAATTGCACCTTCCCGAACAAATACAGGAAGTTTATGTAGATGCCTCCCAATCCGAACGTGTTTTTATCAATCTATTGGGCAATGCCGTCAAGTTTACCCCTCAACAAGGGACCATAACAGTGGAGGTGTCCCCCACCCTCGAGAATGGCTTTGCCGTCTTTAGTGTTTCTGACACCGGCATCGGCATCCCTGCTTCGGAGATACAAAAACTTTTTAGTGAATTCTTCCGGGTCGATAATGAAGTCAATCAAAATGTGAAGGGGACCGGTTTAGGATTGGTCCTGGCTAAAAATATTGTCGGGGCCCACCATGGTAAAATATGGGTTGAAAGCAAGGTCGGGGTTGGGACTACTTTTTATGTTACCTTGCCTTCCTCGGAAAAAGCATTTAAAGAACACCTGGGTTTAGAAAAAAACGATGCGTAAAGAACGAATCCTCATTATTGATGATGACCCTGACATCCGCGATGTCCTTGATTTAAGCTTGTCGGAACATTACACCGTCTTTGGGGCCGGCAACGGCAAAGAAGGTCTGGAAATGGTCAAAACCAAGAACCCGGATTTGATCATCACCGACTATAATATGCCGGTGATGAACGGCCCGGAATTCTGCCACCAGCTGCGCCGTGACATTTTGCTGCGCCACCTGCCCGTCATCATGCTGACCGGCAAAGGCGAAACCAGGGACATGGTCACCGGCATCGAATCCGGTGCAGACGATTATTTGGTCAAACCCTTTGAACCAGAAACTCTGCTGGCGCGCATCCGCATGATCTTAAAACGCACTACCCGCTCACTGGACGCCAATCCCCTGACCCACCTGCCGGGAAATTCGTCCATTATGGAAGAATTTCAAAGCAATATTGACTCCGGCAAGCCCTTTGCGGTGGGCTACGCGGACCTTGATAAATTCAAAATCTATAATGATAAGTATGGCTTCGAACGCGGTGATGAGATCATCCGTTCATTGGCCCGCATCCTCATCGACGCCACCCAGCAATTCTGCGGCCCCCAAGCTTTCGTCGGCCACATCGGAGGGGATGATTTTGTCTTTATCTGCGATGATGACAAGGCCGATGCCATCAGTAAAAGCATCATCGATGCTTTCGATAAACTCTCTCCCGGCTTTTATAACGATGAGGATCGCGCTGCCGGTTTTATCACGGGCCTTGACCGGCAGGGCAATGCCATCAAAACAGGGTTGGTTTCCGTTTCTATCGGTATTGTCAGCAATGTTAATCAGAAGATCACCCATGTGGCCCAAATAGGAGAACTTGGCGCGGAGTTGAAAAAATTTGCTAAGTCGGTGGGTAAAAGTAATTTTCAGCGGGATCAAAGAAGAAATTAAAATTTATGTTGTTTCTCCTCCCTTCCTAACAATATCCTTTTTTATGGATTACAAATAACCGTATATGTATTGTTTGCAATGCCCGGCGTAGGATTATTCCCGCAAGCGACATAAGACTGGGTCGTAGTCTGTTGTACTGATACCACCGAAGCTATCCCATCAGGGCAGCCTTGGCCGCTTACCAGCGTCTCCTGTAGGCAAGAGCCGCAACTCCAAGACCCCACAGTGGAGTCCTGTTGAATGCAAAAACTATAGTTGATCGGACAATTTGCCTGTCCCCCACAATCAGATTCCTTCCCGCAAGATCCTCCCAAATCAAACTTAGAGCATATGCCCGCACATGATTGACAATCTCCGTATTGAACAATCTGCAATGTAAAGGTAGCCCCACACTGTCCTGAAACGCAAGTTTCACTGCCAGAACAAGTGCCGCAACCATTCGCATCCCCGCACGTATCCGGTCCACAAATATTCCCCGCGCACCCTGTTCCCGCAACACAACACTGTCCTGAAGCGCTGCAGGTGCCGGAACAAGTGCCACAGCCATTCGGATTCCCGCACGCATCCGGTCCGCAATTTTTCCCTGCGCACCCTGTTCCCGTTGCACAAACGCATTGCCCTGAAGAGCAAGTATCAATACCGGAACATTGGCCGCAACCATTTGCATTCCCGCATGCATCCGGCCCGCAAACATTTCCTCCGCACCCCATTCCAGGCGTACAAGGGACACACTGTCCTGAAGAACAAACATTTGTACCAGAACATTGGCCACAGCTATTCGGATTCCCGCACGCATCCGGTCCGCAACTTTTCCCTGCGCACCCTGCGCCCGGCGTACACACGCATTGCCCTAAACTACACGTATAATTAGTGGGACATTGGCCGCACCCGTTCGGATTCCCGCACTCATCCGGTCCGCAAACATTCCCTCCGCACCCTGTGCCCGCCGTACAAGGAACACATTGGCCTGAAGTACAAATATTCGTACCGGAACATTTACCACACCCATCCTGATTCCCACACGCATCCGGTCCGCAATTTTTCCCTGCGCAACCCGTACCCGCCGTACAAGGAACACACTGACCTGAACTGCACATATTACCGGCAGAACAAGTGCCACACCCATTCGGATTACCGCACGTATCCGATCCGCAACTTTTTCCTGCGCACCCTGTTCCTGATATACAACTAACGCACTGGAAAGTCGTCGGATCACATATCTCCCCAGGGCAAAGACCCTGTGATTGTGGAGTACAAGGATTACCGCAATTATCAATACCTTTAGTGCCTGCCCCGCATGTACCGGGAACTATAGCACAGGAAATAAATTTACATTCACATTCGAACGACGCATTACAATATTGAGTCGTCGGGTCGCATTGACCGGCTGTAGCTGTACAAGGATTACCGCAATTATCTAAACCTTCAGTATTAACGCATTCATAAATAGGTGCGCAGGATTGAAATGCACAAACGCACTGGTCATACGTCGTGTTGCAAGTCTGCCCCGAAGGGCAACCAGCAGGCGCAACTTGACAAGGATTACCGCAATTATCAAAACCTTGAGTGACTCCGCAAGAGCCAGAAGGGACCAAACATTCTCCGCAAATGCATGTCAATGAAATTAAATCACAACTTTGAGCAGGACCAGGGGGACAGTTGTTAGGAGTACCTGAACATACACCACCGCAATCATTAATGCCTAAAGAGCTTCCGCAGGGAGCCGAAACCGTACAGGTCTTAGGTGTGCAGTTACACGTGCCGGGCCCGGTTGAACTGCTGCATGACCCGACAGTACAATTCCCCCCATCACTGCCGCAAACATTTTGGCAGCTGTCGGAACCGCAAGCATTAGAATTCCCTGAAGGATTTGACGGCGTAGCTCCGGGACATGGCGTTGTGCTTACACATGCACTGCCGTTCCAAGTCTGACAGGCAAGACAGTTCGGTATACATGTGCCTGGAGTCCCGGGGGACGTGCTGCATGTCAGCCCTCCTGTACAGGCCCCGCAAGAATTTCCGCAACTGTCACTACTGCAATTAAGGGTCGGCGAACAGGACGTGGTCGGTATACATTGACATATGCCAGGGGTATCGGGAGTAGTAACGGGGTTACCTGAAGCGCCAAAACATGTGTCCCCTGTAGGACAGCTCCCACTCCCACAAACATTCCCACAACTGTCTTGACCACAAACATTAGAGCCTGCGAGACAAGGTGTTGCACTTACACACGCGTTGCCGCTCCAAACCTGACATGAAAGACAACTCGATACACACGTGCCAAGACCATTACTGGTAACATGACATTGCTGCCCTGTGGGACATTGCCCATTAAGAGGGCCACAGTTGACCTGACAAGTGTCGGTACCACAACTATAAGGCGGCGAACCGGTGCCACATTGAGTCGAGGGAATACAGCAATTACTATTAGGACATTGAACACATCCATTTGCAGGGTTGTGGGCAGGCTCATACCCTGCAATGCACTGACAAGAGTTCGCCGGTCCATAAGCATTCGCCTGTCCGCTACAATAGGTGTTTGGATAAAGGCTAGCACAATCTATCTGCTGACATGATGTCGGTGCCCCGGACGGCGATCCACACATTGGCCCACCAGAAGGACCAACAGTGCATGTGTAAGAACCATCAGAATTTTTTATTGCTTGGCAAGGGGCACATCCGGACCCGTTCCAATAAGCGTAACTATCACATTGACATTCCAAACTTGATGGACACTGTGGATTACACCACTCATTGCTGCCGTTTTCACTATTGCAAGTAAAAGGCGCACACGTTGTCCCATTCCAAGAAGTACATGGTTGAGCACATTGGTTAACACATTTGTTCGAGGTTGGATCATAGATATACCCGGCAGGACAGATGCAGTTTTGACATGATGCGTCAGGAATAGAACCTGCCGGACCATTCCCATTACCACATATTAAACCGTCCTGACAACCGCATCCTGATGGGTTTCCACTCGTGGGGGGAACAGCCCCGCAAACTTGACCGGTCGGGCATGCCCCGCAGGCAGAGGCCCCGGTGCAGATTACCTCTTGCCCTTTACACGTTTGGTTAGCCCCGCAATTAACAGTCCCACCAGGGCAAAATGACCCTCCAAAAGCCGGCGCAGGGCATTCGCAGGCACCATACATAATGTTAAAACCTAAGCTACCCTGCGGAGGACAGGTGACCGGACACCAGTGTCCAGGAATAGGCTGAGGCTTGGCTCCCATGATGACATTGGTAACAGTGCCATAATAGCCCCCTGCCGCGTTACGCACTTGGTCAACCAAAGACCCTGGCCCAAAACTGGCAATGACCACCACCGCGACCACCGCTAAGAGTAAAAGATACTCTAAAGACGTCTGGCCTCGAACGGGACTATTGTCAACGGACATTCTCATAGATAATACAAATATAACATATAAATTCAGGGTTGGCAAAACACCTAACAAATTCAGGGGAGACTTTTAAGGCGCCTGGTGACATCAGAAAAATTGTCCGCACCAAAAAGATAGCTGGCAGTAATTAGGACATTCGCCCCTGCTTTCACGGCCAAAGGGGCGGTTTGGGCATTGATCCCTCCGTCTATCGCAATATCTCCTTTAAAAATTTCCTTCAAGCGCTCAAGCTTAGGCAAAACTTCGGGCATAAACTGCTGTCCGACGAAACCGGGATTAACGGACATGATCAAAACGCCGTCACATTCGCTCAAAATTTCTTCGCATAACGGGGTGGCGGGATTGAATACTACAAAAGCTTTTTTGCCAAGTCCGCGGATTTTTTTTAAATCCGCACGCAAGGCAGGGATGTCCACTTGGTCTATTCCCTTAGGCCATTGGTTCCATTGGCGGCATGTCTTTACGCGTTCGCCGTAGCACTCCACCTGGATCTGAATACTGTCGGCGCCGGCTTTCGCATAACTTTCAATGTAATGACCGGGATGCTCAATCATCAAATGGGCTTCCAGCATAAGTTTCGTATGCTTACGCAAGACCTCAACGACCAAAGGACCGATGGTCAAATTAGGGACGAAATGCCCATCCATGCAATCGACGTGAAAACGCTCCACTCCTGCGGCTTCACAGCGTTTGATGTCACGCGCCAAATTACCTAAATCAGAGGCGAGAATACTGGCTGAAATTTCGATGTTTTTTTTCACTTTGTCCAATTCCCTAGCTAATTAATGCGTGGGGAGGGGGTCGAACCCTCACGCCTTACGGCACACGCCCCTCAAACGTGCGCGTATACCAGTTCCGCCACCCACGCTTACGCAAACCTCTATTGCATCTCAAATAAGTGATAAGTTTATTCTTTTCGCTCCTAAGCTTCGCCGCGGTTATCGTTTGTTGGAAACAATTTTTGAAGACCACTGTTGTCCCAACAATCTACGACACCGATTCAGAAATACAGGCCGAAGGCCGTTGTATTTCTGAAAGATTATTATAGATTGTTGGAATAAGACGAACAACTGTGAGTGTCCGTCTTGAGGACCAACTCGTGGTCAAAAAAATTCGTTTCCAAAAACGATTAAATGCTCGTACTGGATTCCCGACGAACAACTGCGAGCTCCTGCGAGTGTCCGGCAAGAGGACGGAATGTCGGTCAATACGACCAAATGCATTCAGGAATGACAATTAAAGACTGCTTTTAGCCGCAGTCATAATAGCTGTTCATCTCATTTTATATGATTCAACGCCGCTGCGATAAAGCCCCTAAACAGAGGATGGGCGCTGTCAGGCTTGGACTTGAATTCCGGGTGGAATTGACAGCCGACAAACCACGGGTGGTCTTTGAGCTCGACGATTTCCACCAAATCCCGCTCAGGATTAAGCCCCGCAATCACCAGCCCCTTCTGTGTGAATTGCTGACGATATCCGTTGTTAAACTCATAACGATGGCGATGACGTTCGGAAATCTTAGCGTTCTTATACGCTTCAAAACTGTTGGTGCCCTTTTCTAAAATGCACGTATACGCCCCCAGGCGCATGGAAGCCCCCAAATTCTTGACCTCTTTTTGTTCCTCGATCAAACTGATGACGGGGTTGGGGGTCTCCTTGTCAAACTCCGTCGAATTAGCCCCTTTAAGTCCTGCCACATTGCGGGCGAACTCTATCGTGGCGATCTGCATGCCCAAACAAATACCGAAAAACGGGATATTGTTTTCGCGTGCGTATTTGACTGCAGCGATCTTGCCCTCGATGCCGCGAGAACCGAAACCGCCGGGGATCAATACCCCTCGCGCGTCTTTTAAATATTTCTTAAAACCATGGTTTTCTACTTCTTCAGAATCAATCTTCAAAATGTTGACCCGCACATTATTAGCAATACCGCCATGTGCCAAAGCCTCATAAATGGATTTATAGGCATCCTGCAAAGAAATGTATTTACCAACCACCGCAATCTGAACTTCTTTAAGAGGGGAACGCAGGCGCTTAACAACCCCCTCTTCCCAACTTTTAATGCCG
Organism: Candidatus Omnitrophota bacterium; assembly: GCA_963769315.1. Lineage (GTDB taxonomy): Bacteria > Omnitrophota > Gorgyraeia > Zapsychrales > Fredricksoniimonadaceae > JABDGZ01. The sequence goes on along the minus strand of CAVYLG010000003.1, from coordinate 1,266,266 downwards.
CGATCCGGCAGCTTAATATTGAGTTTCTTTAAAATCAGTGCATCCAGCCCTTCTTTTTTAAAGACCACAGGCACCTCGTAGATGTGTTTAACATCCGGAGCTTCAATGACAGCTTCCACATCCACATTACAAAAAAGGGCTATTTTTTCACGCTGCTCCTGTGAGATGGGCCGTTCGGTACGGCACATTAAAATCTGGGGAATGATCCCTATTTCCCTCAAACGTCCGACGCTATGCTGAGTAGGCTTGGTTTTCTGTTCGCCGGCGGATTTAATGTAAGGCAGGAGTGTCACGTGAATATTTAATGCATACGACTCCCCCAGTTCCCATCGCAATTGCCGGATGGCTTCCAAAAAAGGCAGGCTTTCAATGTCGCCGACCGTGCCGCCGATCTCCACAATGGTCACATCCACATCGGTGGCCTTAGCGACCTTCTTAATGCGCTCTTTGATCTCATCCGTAATATGAGGGATGATCTGCACCGTTTTCCCCAAATAATCCCCGCGGCGCTCCTTGGTAATGACAGAATAATAAACCTTCCCTGCGGTAATGCTGCTGTCTTTGGAAAGCTGGGCATTGGTGAAACGCTCATAATGCCCTAAATCCAAGTCCGTTTCCGCCCCATCGTCGGTGACATACACCTCCCCGTGCTGATAGGGATTCATGGTGCCGGGATCCACATTCAAATACGGGTCGCATTTAATGATGGCGGTCTTAAGCCCTCGGGCCTCCAGTAATTTGCCGATAGAGGCTGCGGCAATGCCTTTGCCTAAACTGGAAACCACTCCTCCGGTAACAAAAATATATTTACTCATAAATGTCCAAGGTTACGACGACCAAGAAAGTACTGATTAAGCCTTTTGCCCTTACCTAAACTGGAAACCACTCCTCCGGTAACAAAAATATATTTACTCATAAATGTCCAAGGTTACGACGACCAAGAAAGTACTGATTAAGCCTTTTGCCCTTACCTAAACTGGAAACCACCCCCTCCTGTGACAAAAATGTATTTGCTCATATTTCCATCTTTAGTTTATCCGTGTTCTTAGGAATTGCCGTCGGGTATTTGCCGGAATAACACGCCGAACAAAAGCTGTCCCTATCCTTCATTACCGACATCATGCCTTCAAGGCTTAAGTAGCCCAAAGAGTCAACCTTGATAAATTCCGCTATTTGCTGGATCGTCTTATTATGAGCGATCAATTCACCGCTGGACGGGAAGTCAATCCCGTAAAAACAAGGGTGTTTAATAGGCGGGCATGAGATGCGCATATGTATCTCTTTGGCCCCTGCCTGGCGGATTTCGTCAATACGGCTGCGGGAGGTGGTCCCCCGCACGATGGAATCCTCGACCACCACCACCCTTTTATCCTTGATCAAGTCATGGATAGGATTAAGTTTAACACGAACCCGGAATTCACGCAAAAATTGAGTGGGTTGGATAAAGGTGCGCCCTATATAGTGATTACGGATCATCCCTATTTCAAAAGGCAGGCCCAACTGCTGGGCATACCCCAACGCTGCGTAATTACCGGAATCCGGAATACCCATGACAAAATCCGCGACGGCCGGATGCTCGATGGCCAGCTGCTTCCCTAAGCGTTTTCTCACTTGATAGACATTATCGTTAAAAATAGTGCTGTCGGGACGGGCGAAATAAACATTTTCGAAAACACAAAAGGCCCGGCGGCTTTTGGAGGCCCCCGGCAAATAAATAGATTCCAATTTATTGCCCTTGATGAGGACGATCTCGCCGGGCTCGATCTCACGCACAAATTCCGCTTTCATCAAATCAAAAGCACAGCTCTCCGATGCCAAAATATAGCCATCACCCAACTGGCCCAGGCACAACGGCCTAAACCCATGAGGATCGCGGGCCCCGACCAAACAATCTTCCAATAAAAGCACGACAGAATAAGCTCCTTCCACCTGAGAAAAAACCTTTATCAGCAATTGGGGCAAGTCTCCATTGGGGGTTTTGGCCAATAAATGGACAAACACTTCCGTATCCATGGAGGTCTGAAAAATAGAGCCTTCCTCTTCAAGTTTGGCATAAAGCTCATCGGTATTGACCAAATTACCGTTATGCGCAATCGCGATGGGTTTCTTGCGATGGCTGACGACAATGGGTTGGATATTCTTGATATGAGAACTGCCCGTCGTAGAATAGCGGGTGTGCGCAATGGCCATGTGACCTTTTAACTTACCTATATTGCTTTCATCGAAATTATCAACGGCCAGGCCGTCCTTTTTAATGACCTGCATCTCCTTGCCGTCGTAACAGACAATGCCCGCCGCTTCTTCTCCCCGATGCTGTAAGGCATACAGGCCTAAAAAGGCCATTTTGCCCGCTTCCTTATGGTGACTTAACCCCACGATACCGCACATCTTCTATGTCTCCGCTGTGGAGGAATAAGAGATAACCGTCAAAGGATGTTACTCGTTTTCCTCTTAACCCTTACCCCTTCCATGCCATACAAGTTTTGTAAAGATTCTACGGTAAATTCCTCTTTAAAGCTTGCTTCTATACCGTTGACCGCAGCCCATGCTCCCTGCAAGGTGGTAATACAAGGGATATTATGCAAAATAGCTGCCGCCCTGATGACCCGCATATCCGATTGGCTTTTCTTGCCAGAAGGCGTATTGATAATTAAATTTATCTCACCTTTTTTGACTAATGTCAACGCGTTATTTTCACCTTCATAATGTTTGTCTACGATGATCACATCAATGCCCGCTGAACGAAGGACCTTGGCCGTGCCCCTGGTGGCCATGAGCTTGAATTTTAAATCCGCCAACTTCTTGGCAATAACCGCCACATCGCGCTTGTCATGGTCATTGACGCTTATAAAAATCATTCCCGCCTTGGGCAAGGCTTGATTGGCCGCCATTTGAGATTTGGCAAAAGCCGCGCCAAAGTTCGATGCTATGCCCATAACCTCGCCGGTAGATTTCATTTCCGGCCCTAAAATAATATCCACCCCGGAAAAACGGTTGAAAGGCAACACCGATTCTTTAACGCAAATATATTTTAACTCATCCGGGTTGACTAATTTAAAATCACTCAACTTGCACCCCGCCATGATCTGGGCCGCGATCTTGGCCAGCGGCATACCGGTGGCTTTACTGACAAAGGGGACGGTGCGCGATGCCCGCGGATTAACCTCTAAAACATAAACCTGACGGCCTTTAACCGCGAATTGAATATTCATCAACCCTACGACTTTCAAGGCGTGGGCCAAACGCACAGTATGGCTTTTAATCTCCTCGATCACTTCCTCGCTTAACGTATGGGGCGGCAAAACACAGGCCGAGTCGCCCGAATGGATCCCCGCATTTTCAATATGTTCCATGACTCCGGCGACGTACACCTCCTCCCCATCGCAGATTGCGTCCACATCCACCTCTTGGGCGTCCTCCAAAAATTTATCGATCAATACCGGATGCCCGCGCGAAACACTCAAGACCTCATCCAAAAAGGATTTAATCGACTCCTCATCATAAACAATCCGCATGGCCCGCCCTCCCAATACGTAAGAAGGCCTTGCCAGTACCGGATAACCGATGCGCAAGGCAGCACTCAGCGTTTCTTCCTTGGTTACCGTGGAAGCATTGGCAGGTTGTTTTATCCCCAGCTTATCTATCAATTTGGAAAAATGTTCCCTGTTTTCGGCGAGGTCAATGGAATCAACGCTAGTCCCTATGATCGGCACCCCGGCCTGGGAAAGACGACGCGCTAAATTAAGGGGTGTCTGGCCGCCGAATTGCACAATGACCCCGTCAGGTTTCTCCACTTCAAAGACATTCATCACATCTTCAAAGGTCAGGGGTTCAAAATACAGCCTGTCCGAGGTGTCATAATCCGTCGACACCGTTTCCGGATTGGAATTGACCATAATCGACTCAAAACCCATCTCCTTGAGCGCAAAAGCCGCATGGCAGCAGCAATAATCAAATTCAATCCCCTGGCCGATACGGTTGGGGCCGCCGCCTAAAATCATGATCTTCTTCTTTTTAGATCTTCGTTTTTTGTTATTGATGAGCGCTTCATCTTCGGTCTCATACGTTGAGTAATAGTAAGGCGTATAGGCTTCAAATTCCGCGGCACATGTATCCACCAATTTGAAAGTCGCCACGATCCCCAAATCCTTACGCATGCCACGAACGTCTTTTTCACTTTTACCCAGTATTTCCGCTAATTGGGCATCAGAAAAGCCGTATTCCTTGGCCTGACGCAAAAGTTCTGGGCCTAAGGTCCCGTTTACGGTCCCAGCGGATTTTAAATGCTCCTCCAGCTCTAAAATCTGGGCTATCTGGTCAATGAACCAAACGTCAATTTTAGAAATTTCGGAAACCTGTTCAATACTCATGCCTTTTTGCAGGGCGTATTTCAAATAGAAAATGCGCGAGGCATTCGGTTCTTCAAGGCGCAAGCGCATCTTATCATCATCAATATAACGCCAATCCTGTTTGTTGTCCAAGCCGATATGGTCAATTTCCAAGCCCCTTAAGCCCTTTTGCAAAGCTTCCTTGAAATTACGGCCGATGGCCATGGTCTCGCCGACACTCTTCATCTGTACCCCTAAAATATCCTTGGCTTCAGGAAATTTTTCGAAGGTAAAACGCGGGATTTTGACGACCACATAATCAATGGTGGGTTCAAAACATGCAGGCGTTTCCCTGGTGATGTCATTCTGAATTTCATCTAAGCTGTAGCCCACCGCTAATTTGGCGGCGAATTTGGCAATGGGAAATCCCGTGGCCTTAGAGGCCAACGCCGAGGAACGCGAGACCCGCGGGTTCATTTCAATGAGCACCATGCGCCCCGTTTTGGGATCCATGGCGAACTGGATGTTCGACCCTCCGGTTTCAACCCCGATCTCGCGGATCAAACGGATGGAGGCATCACGCATCTTCTGATACTCCACATCCGTCAATGTCTGCGCCGGCGCTACGGTAATGCTGTCGCCGGTATGCACCCCCATGGGGTCAAAATTTTCAATAGAACAAATGATCACCACATTGTCCCGACAGTCTCTCATCACCTCCAACTCATACTCTTTCCAGCCTTCAATGGACTCTTCGATGAGGATTTCATGGATCATGGAACTTTCAATCCCTAAAGCCGCGACGCGTTCAAACTCTACGGCGTCATGAGCGATCCCTCCCCCCGTGCCCCCTAAGGTAAAAGAGGCCCGCACGATGCATGGGAATCCGATTGTCCCTACAGCCTGCTTGGCTTCCTCAAGGCTATAAGCAAAAACGCTTTTAGGCACATCCAAACCTATCCTGATAGCTGCGGCTTTAAATTCACTGCGGTCTTCGGCTTTTTTGATCACGTCATATTTGGCCCCCAGCATTTCGACGCTGTACTTGGCTAAAATACCCTGCTCATGAAGTTGCATGGCCAAATTAAGCCCTGTTTGTCCGCCCAGGGTAGGCAAAATAGCGTTGGGCCTTTCTTTTCGGATGATATATTCCAAGAATTCGGGGGTCAAGGGCTCAATGTAGGTGGCATCGGCAACGCCCGGGTCAGTCATGATGGTGGCGGGATTGGAATTAACCAGTACCACCTTATAGCCTTCTTCTTTCAGGGCCTTGCAAGCCTGGGACCCGGAATAATCAAATTCGCAAGCCTGACCTATGACAATGGGGCCTGCTCCGATAATCATGATTTTCTTGATATCAGTGCGCTTTGGCATTTTTATGGTTATCAATCATTTCAATAAACTGATTGAATAAATATCTGGCATCATGCGGGCCTGGGGCTGATTCCGGGTGATACTGTATGGAGAATGCCGGAAATCTTTTGTGCCGGATGCCTTCGACGCTCTGGTCATTTAAATTCACATGAATGACCTCTACATCATCGCGGTCAAGACTTTTGACATCCACACAAAAGCCATGATTCTGGCTTGTGACCGCGATACGATTGCCTTCAAAATCTTTGACCGGATGATTGGCCCCGTGATGACCGAATTTTAATTTATATGTTTTCCCGCCTAAAGCCAGCCCTAAAATCTGATTGCCTAAGCAAATGCCGAAAATAGGGACCTTCCCCAAAAATTCCCGGACAGTGTCAATCACATAGGTCACCACCGCCGGATCACCGGGCCCGTTAGAAAGAAAAATCCCATCGGGCTTGATACTCATTATTTCTTTGGGGGTTGCCTTCGCCGGAAATACATGCACTTCACAGCCTAAATCCGCCAGAATACGCAAAATGTTATATTTGATCCCGCAGTCAATGGCCGCAATCTTATATCGCCTGGGGCCTTGGTGCTTCCATACATACTTTTTTAAAGTGCTGACATCCTTGACAAAATCCATCCCCTCCATGGAGGGCATCTCATCTATTTTTTTCTGGAGGCTTTTAGGGTCAAAATCTTCCGTCGAAATTATCGCTTTCATGGCCCCTGACAGGCGCAAATGTCGGGTCAAGGCACGGGTATCCACGCCTTCCATGGCAATAATTTTATTATCATTTAAGTAATCGATCAGGCTTTTTTGGGCGCGCCAATTAGAAGGACGGCGGCAGAATTCTTTGACAACGAAGCCTTTGACATGGATACGGTCAGATTCGACATCCTCATCATTAACGCCGTAATTGCCAATCAAAGGATAGGTCATCACGACGATTTGGCCGGTATAGGAGGGATCAGTAAGAATTTCCTGATAACCGGTCATGGCGGTATTAAAGACAGCTTCGCCTGCAGTTTCCCCGGTCTCTTTTAAAGTACGGCCGCGAAAACTCGTCGCGTCCTGAAGATATAGTATGGCCTCTTTCATGCCCTGCTTTTTAATTGAAAATAACGCGGAATGACAATGGCGGGAAGGATTACCTCCATGCCTAAAACACTATAAAACAACTCCTCTTTATTGTCAAGCAAGCCTCAATCCTTAAACGGACACTCGCCATCGTTCGTAACTGACAGATTTTAACCCCCCTGTTGTTACCCTGGGTCCCCTTTCAGGACGGTTTTAATCAAGGCAACAAGATCTTCCGGAGGCATGGTTTTTTGAATATAGTCCCGCGCACCATACGAACTATAATCAATCAAATGTTTAGGGATATCGATGGATGTGTAAAAAATTACAGGGATCTCCCGGATAGCCTCGTTCTTCTTAAACTTTTTACACAACTCTATCCCTGAAATGTGCGGAAGCAGGATATCCAAAAGAATAAGATCCGGCTTGTTCTCCTGGGCCATCCGTAAGCCCTCGGCACCATCTTCAGCCAAAAGAACATTGAATTCGTATTTTGACAAAAGCCTGCCGATTAATGTCCTGTCCACAGGATTGTCGTCGATAAACAAAATTGTTTTTTTCTCGGCCATTTGTACTGTAGTATACAACTTTTCCAAGGGGAACGGCAACTATTGTTTTACTTTTTACAATATCCCCTTAAATATAAAAACGCTCTCTCCCTGAAGTATTAATAATTAACTTTACGGAGAGCTAAACTATACCCTATTTTCTCTATCCCCAGCCTGATTGCCCGGTTAATCGGCAAAAGTTTCTGTCCGCGGACAGGATCGATATTGGCTACGGCAACGGCATGCGTGGTTAATAAAGGAGCTTCCCAAGTCCCCTTTTGCAACCCTTCCCGGACACGTTCACAGGCTTGAGGCTGGCTGTCTTTGATGACCTTGCATGTCATAAGCGTCCCTCGCCCATATTTGTCTTTGCGGGCAGCAAAACCGAATAAACGGCACAATCCGGGACGGTAGTCATAAATGCTGCAGCGGCCTTGTCCCTTGGCAACTGGATCAGGCCGATAAAAAATACAAACGCTTTTAGAAGGGTTTGCCCGAAGAACTTCCAGAATACTCCCCGCCTGCCCTGAATTAAAGGAGTCCTCGGCAGGAGAAGAGGACCACAAATGCACTGCCAATGGCAGAGCTTCGGCAACCGTCGTTTCAACTTCAGGACTTTCACAACAAGCTCCGCAGCCGCTCTTGCATTTAAGCCCTGACTGCCCGGCAAATTTACTTGTCTGGCTGTCAATGCTTTCAAATAAAACCATCATGTCCCTAATGACCTTTTGGTCTTCAGCAGACAGGCTATGGACGATTTCATCAAAATTCATATTGGCCCCATAAATCCCCTCCTTTGCAGTGGGAAGGAATACAATTTTTTATTGTGTCGAACTCACGTTAATTTACTGCGCCAGGGCCCTTAACACGTCCTCTTCCAATTGAGGGTCCATCGGATCGGTTTTGGAGCCAAAACGGGCTATGACCCGGCCTTGACGGTCAACCAAGAATTTATTAAAATTCCATGTAACACTTCCATTGAAGCCCGACGCTGTTGTCAAGTATTGATATAACGGGGCCATCTGAGGCCCCCGCACGCTTATTTTGGAAAATAGCGGAAAACTTGTCTTATAGGTCAGTTCACAAAATTGTTTGATGGTATTGTCATCCCCCGGTTCCTGACCCAGAAAATCATTGGCCGGAAAGGCCAGGACAATAAACCCCCTCGCCTTGTACCGTTCATATAATTTTTCCAGGCCGGCATACTGAGGCGTAAACCCGCAATGGCTTGCGGTATTAACAATCAAAAGCACCTGACCCTTATAATCCGCCAGGTTCTTGTAAGACCCTTGCATCGTTTTGACTTTGAAATCATAAATGCTTTGAGCTATGCCGAGAGCGGGCACCTGTTGCGCCTTTCCCTGACGGGCAAAAATAAAAATACCCAATACCAGTAAAGTAATGATAAATAGTTTCATAAACTCTCCTTATACTTCATATCAAGATAAAATAGGGACGTCTTCCTGTCTTACCCATGTCACAAATAATATAGTTTAGACGCCACTATATATGAGCCACGACTTCGATTTCCACCAAGGAATCTTTGGGGATGCGGGCAACTTGGATGGTGGAGCGGGCCGGCGCTATCTCACTCTTAAAATGTTTAGCGTACACCTCATTCATCGGCGCAAAATCATTAAGGTCCTTTAGAAAAACCGTGGCCTTGACCACTTTGTCTAAAGACGAGCCCCCATGGGTTAAAACCGCGATAAGATTCTGAATGACTTGCTCCATCTGCTCTTTAATCCCGCCGGCCACCATGTTGCCCTGCTTATCCAACGGTATCTGCCCGGCTGTAAATATTAAATTGCCGATGGACACCGCCTGGTTATAAGGGCCTATCGGTAAAGACACTTTGTCTGTTTTGATAATTTTTTTGTTCATGGGGAAACTCCTTATATTTAAGTGTTTAAAATTCCCTTGGACGTCAGTTCCCGAAAAAATTCCCTGTTTCTTGCTTGGCAGGGCTGATTTCCCGGAATTCACCCGGTTTAAGTGTGCCTAATTCTAATTTTCCAAAAGCAATGCGTTTAAGGGAAATGACCTGCGACCCCATGGCTTCAAACATGCGGCGGATTTCACGGTTTTTCCCTTCGGCAAGCTGCACGATCAAATGGGACTCCTTATTGCTGGCTTTACGTAATGTGATCGACGTGGCTTTTAATACCTGGCCTTTATCCCGAATACCCTGTGACAAGCGACGGATCTCTTCTTCAGTGATTCTACCGGTGACACCAACAACATAAACACGCGGTATAGCATTATCCGGATCGGTCAAAAAATTTGACAACTGGGTGTCCGTCGTCATGAGCAACAATCCCGTGCTTGCCATATCCAAACGTCCGACCGGATGCAAATGTTGCAAATGGGCCGGCAATAAATCATAAACTGTCCTGCGGCCTTTCTCATCCGACTTAGTGGTGACAATCCCTTTGGGTTTATACAACATAATGGTACAAAAACTTTTTCGGGCAACCGATTGGCCGTCGATGGTGATGTGCGCCGTTTCCGGGACAACCCCATATGCCGTGTCTTTGATGACCTTCCCGTTGACCGCGATGCGGCCGGCCTTGATCCATTGTTTGGTCCGGCTGCGGGAGGCGATGCCCAATTTCGACAATGCACGCTCTAAAGGAACTTGACCCATAAGCCTACGAGATAACTCTCCTTAAAACTGTTGCTCCCTGTAAAATCCTCATCCTGTCCCACCCGTTGGATATGTGCTACCCGACGGCCGTTAAGACTTCGGGCTAATGCCCTTTCCAATTCGGCATAGTTGATCTCAGTATAATTGGTAGTTACCAGCAGGCAGCCTCCGGGATTTAATACCCCAACCGCCAAAACCATTAATTTAGGCAAGTCGCGTTTGACCTGAAAAACCTTCCCCCCGTAACGGGCAAAAGAAGGAGGGTCAACGATGATCACATCAAATCTATTCCCTTTTTTAAAGGCCCTCTTTAAAAATGTGACGGCGTCTGCCTTAATAAACTCTCCTGCATCCGGGGATATCCCATTGATTTTATAATTATTTTCCCCGCGTTCCAAGCTCTTACGGCTGATATCTACATTAATGACTTCGCGGGCGCCGCTGGCACGGGCATAAGCCCCGAAAGAACAGGTGTACGCAAAACAATTGAGCACCTTTTTCCCTTTTGAAAATTGTCCCACCATCCAACGGTTGTGCCGCATATCTAAAAACAAACCGCAATTAAGCCCGTCATTCAAATTAACTTCGAATTTAATGCCATGTTCACGGATAACTGTTTGAGGAACTCCCGGGACCAATATCTCCTGCTTAATCTCAAGGCCGCGGCGGGCCTTGACAATCAGGTATTCCGCCGGCATAACAGAGGTCAATAAACGGCAAATCTCTTCTCTTTGTCGATACCAATGCTCCGCTAAAACCTGCACATGAAAATGTTTGTGAAAACGATCAATCAAAAGGCCGTCTAAATCATCCCCTGCCCCATTGACCAGACGCATGGCATTGGTGATGGAAGACAATTGAGCACGTCGTTGGATGGCTTTATAAAGAGTCCTTGTAAACGCTTTCATGGATGGGTTTTTAAAATTTCCTCTATAACTCGACGGCAATCACCCGTAGGACAATCCAAATAGGACAAACCAAGCCTTCGGTGTACGACATCTTCTGGTGTTTTCGCCATCTCCACTTGTTGGGCATAGATGACTTGGGCGGCAATAGCCGGCGAACAGGAACATATCCTTTCTTTAAGCTGAGGGTTGCTTCGGGCGATATTAAGGACATCCCCGAAACGGCTGCCGTAAATGCCGTGCAAATACCTGACCAATTCCAACGGTACTTCAAACCGCTGGCTTAAAATCTTAAGTTCTTCATTACTGCCCCCACTGCCATAAAGAGCAAATTGCCTGCCATAGGGCATTTTGAATGCCAGTTGGGGCATTGCCTTTATAATGGCTCCCTCGGCGATAGCGCGATAGGTGGTATATTTGCCGCCCATGACAAAATAAATCCCGGAAGAATTACATTCGATGGCATGTTTGCGGGAAACACGCGATGGTTCTCCCGAGTCCGCCACCAAAGGCCTTAATCCGGCAAAAGTATTAATGATTTTAGAACGGTCAAAATTGATATTAGGGAAAACCCTGCCGGCTTCTTGCAGCAAATACTGTATGTCCGCCTCTTCGACCTTAACCTGATCGGGGCTTTGATCGTAATCAGTGTCCGTCGTCCCTATCAGGGAATTCCCCTTAAAAGGAATTACAAAAAAAATACGCCTGTCCTGATGGCTTTGCAATAAAAAAGCATGGGAGGAAATTTCTCCCCGATAAACAAGGTGGACACCCTTGGTTGGCCGCAGGCGCCTGACGGAATGGGGGACATCTTTTGCAATTAATCCGTCCGACCAAGGCCCTGCCGCCACAATAATTTTAGAGGCAAAAATATCCATCCGTACACCGCTTAAAAGATCCTTGGCCTTAACGCCGATAGCATGTTGATTATTGTCCTTGATAAAATCTTCAACCTCAAGATAATTAGCCACCAGGGCCCCCCGCAGGTCCGCCATCAGCACATTTTCCAGGCAAAGCCTGGCATCATCCATCTGGGTATCAAAGTATTCTACCCCTCCCATTAACCCATCCTGGTTAATTCCCGGGGCCAAAGATGTGATTTCAGCGACGGATAAGAAGCGAGGATGGTCAATCCGATGCTTGCCGCTTAAAAGATCGTAAAGCCAAACACCTAACCTCATCATCCATAAAGGACGTGCATCATTTTTATAAACCGGGATCACAATCGGCAGAGGTTTGACCAAATAAGGCGCTGCCTGCCATTGGATGAAACGCTCCTTGAGAGATTCATACACCAGGTCGAATTCAAAATTCTCCAGGTAACGGATGCCCCCGTGCAGAAGTTTGGTGGATTTGCTGGAAGTGCCGCTGGCAAAGTCCCCCTTTTCTAATAAAGCAACAGAAACCCCAGCGGCCGAGGCCAAATGGGCAACTGCCGCGCCATTGATCCCTCCTCCGACGACAATCAAATCGAATTTACGGTTAGATAAACGGGATGTGTCTCGGATCATTAAATTTCTTCTAAATTCGGATCCCTTTCTCTTGATAAAAAGATAAAGTAAATATCTTGTCCCCCTCTTTATTATAAAGAGGGGTTAGGGGAATTTATTAACGTGCCAAGGCTTGCCGTACGGCATGGCGCCAGCCTTCATATTTAGCCAGGGATTCAGGATGCGGCATGCGCGGCTTGAAAATATGCTCGATCTTTTTGATCTTAAGGACATCCTTGGATCCCACAAACCAATAGACACGCCGGCCAAATAAGCCGCACCTGCGACGGTGGAATCAACCATCGAAGGCCTTACAATGGGAATAGCCAGCATATCCGCCTGAAACTGCATGAGAAAATTATTACGGCAAGCACCGCCATCTACGGCCAAAGATTTTATCTGGAGCCTGGATTCTTTGCTCATCAGGTCAAAAACTTCCTTGGTCTGATACGCCATGGACTCCAATGCCGCACGCACAATATGCCCTCTGTTCGCTCCCCTAGTCAAACCTGTTATTATTCCCCGTCCTGAGCATCCCAGTACGGCGCCCCTAACCCCACAAAAGCCGGCACGAAATAGACTCCATTAGTATCCTTAAAGCCGGCAATCATCTCTTCACACAAAGATGAGTCCTTGATCATTTTTAATTCATCCCTCAGCCATTGGATTACAGCTCCGGCGATAAACACGGACCCTTCCAGCACATACACCGGTTGTCCCCAAGCATCGCACCCCAAGGTAGTTAAAAGGCCTTTCTTAGAATAAACACATTGACCGCCGGTATTAAGCAGCATGAAGCATCCGGTACCGTAGGTATTCTTGATGGTGCCAGGAGTAAAACATCCCTGTCCGTATAATGCCGCCTGCTGGTCGCCCATCACAGCTGCAATGGGAATACCCTTGGGAAGACCGGCAACTCCATGGGCAGTATACCCAAACACTGACGAGGAAGGCAGCGCTTTGGGCAAAATATTTTCAGGAATATTTAACAATTTTAATAAAGGCTTGCTCCACGCTTTTGTCTTAATATCAAAAATCAAGGTGCGGCTGGCGTTGGTCAAGTCCGTGACGTGCGAAGCACCGTTAGTCAATTTATAAATAAGCCAGGAATCCATGGTCCCAAAGGCAACTTGGCCACGGTCTGCTTTTCGCTTGAGGCCGGAAACATGGTCCAATAGCCATTGGATTTTTGTACCGGAAAAATACGCATCAACGACCAGGCCCGTTGTCCTGCGAAATAAGTTCTCATGTTTTTTCATGCGTGCACAAGCTTCTGCCGTACGGCGGCATTGCCAGACAATCGCATGATAACAAGGTTGCCCGCTGTGGCGGTCCCATATTACCGTCGTCTCGCGCTGATTAGTGATACCGATGGCGGCGATAGTTTTGGGATCAATGCGGGATTGGGCTATGACCTTTCTAATAACAGCATCAACGCTGTTCCAAATTCTCCTGCGCATCATGTTCCACCCAGCCCGGCTTTGGGAAATATTGGCGGAATTCCCGGTAGGCGCTGGAAACCACCCGGCCGTGGGAATCAAAAATAAACGCCCTCGAGCCCGTCGTACCTTGGTCAATGGAAAGAATATATTTTTTCATAATCTCCTAGAAGTTCTGTCTCAGACTTGAGCTAAACTCATCGGGTCCTGTCCATATATCCCTATTGCTTTGTTTTGCGGTAACAACCGCCCTCGGTGTCCGCCTGACGAAGAAATAGGGAATATAAGCCTGCGCTCGCTGGGGATGCCCCCTCCGGGCCTAAGGCCCGTAAGGGCCGGAGGCCTCTCTCGGCCACCCGATGATATACTATTTAGAAATTTAGCCCAAATATAATAAATGTTTATCTCTAACGCATACATTGTTAAGGATAAATTTGTTCTTTTTGCGACTGTAGTTTTTAGCCAAAGCAGCTCATGCTTTAAGGGTATCCCGAGGCTTGGGGCCGAGGGATGGCTGAACTGTTCGAACCTTGAAGTTCCAGAGAACTTCAAGGTGAGTTGTTCAGACACCGAAAAAGCATGAGACCTTTGGCGTTAAAAAAACGATTCCAGGAGCGAAAAAAACAAATTTATCCCTTAACAATGCTTACTGTTGCTGAGTAAATCTCTTTTTATTCGCTTCGAACCCTGCGTCGCCCAAAACCTTCCTGGCTAAAAGATCTTTGTCCATCCCGTTGTCAAAATCATAATCGACAATGGCCAATATTTGCAGCAGTTCCCCAAAAGGTCTCTGGAGCATCTGGGGATTCTCTTGAGCTATTTGATCGATCAGCTGCACATAATGTGCAGGAGGGGCATTGATCTTAGCCCCCTCCTGGCGAAAACGCTCGATGTATTCAGATACGGTCAAAAGTTTGGCCTGATCGTCGATCAATAGGGCCCAGACGGTTGATTTTTTATCCAATTTCTTCCATACTTCAGAAAGATCAACCACATCTTTGACATCTGAAGATCCCGCTTTAAAGGCAACCTGCTGCGATGACGCTTGGGACTGTACTGCCGGCCCTACCCCTGACCAGAAGACCGTTGTTGAGGTTGAGTAGCCGCCGTATTATTACTACCCTGCAAATTTACACTCGATACCGCTTGATTGTGGGAATCAAGAATGGCCTGGGCAATGGCTTGATTACGTTGATCAACCTGCTGTTGATATGTTGGCTGCACATGAGCAGCCTGTTGGCCTTGAGTTTGCTGTTGTTGCTGCTGATATAAGAGATATTCCCGCTGGTACTCCTGTTGGGATTG
This sequence comes from Candidatus Omnitrophota bacterium, assembly GCA_963769315.1. Classification (GTDB taxonomy): domain Bacteria; phylum Omnitrophota; class Gorgyraeia; order Zapsychrales; family Fredricksoniimonadaceae; genus JABDGZ01. The sequence goes on along the minus strand of CAVYLG010000003.1, from coordinate 1,251,164 downwards.
CTGCTGCTTCATGGATTTCATCTGCTGAACGCGCATTATGATACCGGCGGCAAAAGAAATATCTGTCGCCAGAAAGAAAGCGCAAAAGAAAAACAGGCCCTGTTTCAACCGTCACCCCCTAATATTTAAGGGTTGTCGACTATTATATCAAAAATCCCAAAGCCTTCGCGGCCTAATTTAAGATTCCCATCCGTATGAATAACCCCATCGGGATCAACGGCAAAACTAAAACCCGTATTAGCGGCGCGTATGACCCACATCCGGTTTTCCACCGCGCGCATGACCGCAGCCTGCGCATGAAGCATATAAGAAGCATTATCCGTAAACCACCCGTCATTAGAGATCTCAACTAAGAAAGAGCTCCCCCCTTTCGTAGCTGACGCACGAGGGATGGATAGGCGGATTCGGAACAAATCACAACCCCAAAAAGCAAAGACCCGTGACTCAAGGCAAAAACCCCTGGTTTATTCCCGGGGCTAAAATGGTAACCTCGTCCCCAACCAATCCCCCATCCCTCAAGGGGAACAGTTTCCGCGAAAGGCACCAAGGCTTTCTTATGGTACAATCCCCCCATCTGTCCTAAGGCGTTAATCAGCAATGCGCTATTATATTCTTTCCCGCCAATAATAGGGGACATCCCCACCAACAGATCCGCGTTCATGCGCCTGGCCTCTGCAAAAATAAGCGGACGCCACTGAGTGCTTTGCAAAAGATCGTCGGGATATGCGGTTTCCGGCCAAATGACCAGATCCGGATGGTCCCTCTTAAAAGACTGCTCTGAGAGACGTAAATGAAGCGCGGCATTGCGATCAAAAAGGTTTAAATCCGATTTTTCCAAAGGAGAAATATCTGCCTGAATAACACCGACACGCAAAGGCCTGGCTTTTTGCAATGCCGGTCCTTTTTTAAAAAAGCCTGCCAAAACGACACCCAAAAAAATAACGGCTGCCACCAGTATAAATCTAAACCGATTCTTTCTATAGACAACAGCTGAATAAATAAGGCTGTTGAATAAAAAAATAATAAAACTCATGCCCAAACACCCCAAAAAACCGTATAACTTCAACATCAAGGGACAAAAAGCCTGGGCATGGCTGATATAAAAACTAAAACCCCCCAATAAACTATTGCGAGCAAGTTCGCTTACGCTCCACAGCAAAGGGAAATAAAAAATATCTGTCAGTGGGTATCCTGTGGACCTATAAAGCAACGCAAAAATCACTACCTGTAAGCTTAAACACCCAATAAAAGCAAGGAAGCCCGTCGGTGAAATCCTAGCAACCCCTTGAGCCATGAGCCCATAAGCGCAAAGACCAAAAAATATTCCGTACCCTAACCGTTTCCTCAAAGGTTTCTCGCGCAGGGCCAACAATAATGGCACGGCAAAAAACCAAATGCAAGGCCAAAAACCGTACATAGAAATACTGTTTGGGAAAGAAAGGGTGAAAAGGGCTGCGGATAAAAGAGTGAGCAACATTTAGGAAGGCCGAATTTCTAATATGAATTTACAGTGTCCCCTCATAAAAAAATTCTTAATTAGACAGTTGGCTTAACGCGTCTTTCGCCCCTATATAATCATTTAAATCAACTGCTTTTCGGTAATATTCTTTGGCCTTAACTTTATCAGCAAAGGCATTACGATACATTTCCCCTAAAAGAAAATAACACTGGCTTAAATAAACCTGGTCCTTATTGGGATTAAAAGTTTCAATGGCCTTGCGTAGTTGCTTTTCTGCCTGTCGCAGGATTTCTTTGCCTTTTTCTTGATCACTGTCTTTGAAAAGAGCTACCCCATTGCCAAAAAGGATACTGCCGTAATTCATATACCTCATCGGCGAGGGATCCAGACGAATGGCACGAACCATGAAATTCAAACCTTGACTCATGTTGCCGTTATCGATGGCATCAACGCCCTTATCTTCGAGGCCATCTGCTTGGGATCTGATCTTTTGAACTTCGGTAGGGCTTGTATCCGGGGTTTGTGGGGATTTAAGCTCATTGGTTTGGGCGAAAGCAACCCCACCGCAAAACACCAAAATAAAAAAAATACTCTTGACCATGTTTATACTCTTATCCGCCGATATTTTACACAGGCGAAACCCCGCCTGCGGACAAATCCTATAAGCTGCATGCCACAAGACAACCGGCGGGCCAAGGGATCATGGCTAATCATTGCTTCCCGGTGTCTCTGCGGCATCCTTCTTTTTCACCGGCGTGAATTGATCATCCGAAGTATCAATTAATTCGTGAAGTAAGGCGGCTGATTTAAGCATATTATCCCTGTCTTGCTGGGCCTGAAAAATTTCAACACTATGACGGGCAGCTAAAACTGCAGGCAATTTCTTGCCTGTCATCTTGTTAGCAATGCTCAACATATAAAAAACCGTACCATTATCAGGAAAAGTCTTAGCTGCCATGTCAAGAAAATCCGTCGCATGATCGTACTCCTGGACTTTCAGGAGAATTTGAGCCAGGAGCAAATACGCCTCCGGCTCGGAAGGATTGACCTTAATGGATGTTTCAAGGTCTATAATCGTGGACTTTAGGTCTTTATTCTGCAAATCATTTAAACTTTTCATAATCAATTTATGAGCAATATCTCTTCGTTGTTCCATATTCGGCTGCTGCTGACTTTCTTGCTTTTGGCAGCCGGCCAAGGCAACAAGTGCAATTAAAATAAATAACGTTTTTCTCATGATTGCTCCTTCTCTTTTTTTGATTCACCTTCGAAGTTAAATACCGGTGTACGCCTTGGGCTGCCGTACGCCCCTCATGAATCGCCCACACCACCAATGACTGGCCGCGAGTCATATCGCCTGCGGTAAATATACCTGATACCGACGTCATTTTGTTGGCGTCAGCGCACACATTCCCCCGGGCATCCAAGGCCACACCCAATTCTTCCAACATCCCTTTTTGGACAGGACCTGTAAATCCCAATGCCAAAAGCAATAAATCACAGTCCATTTCAAACTCTGATCCCGCCATCTCACTCATCTTCATTTGCCCGTTGACAGGGTCTTTGCTCCATTGCAGGCGTACTGCATGCAATTTTTTTAACTGACCGTTCAACCCGCTTAAACGTTTAGTCATAATGCTATAATCGCGGACGCATCCCTCTTCATGGGAGCTGGAGGTGCGCGAAATAAACGCCCAGTTTGGCCAAGGGTTATCCAAAGCGCGTTGCTGGGGAGGCTGGGGCATCAATTCAAATTGATGCACGCTCAAAGCCCCCTGACGTATGGCTGTGCCCACGCAATCCGATCCCGTATCGCCGCCGCCTAAGACAATCACACGTTTCCCTTCGGCGGTAACCTCCTCCAAGGAAGACGGCTTAACTTGCAAGATACTTTCGGCATATTGGGCCATAAATTTACCTGTCGAACCATTATTACTACGCAAATTCTGCTGCGGCAAATAATACATAGCCTGATAAACACCTTTCAACTCACGCCCGGGTACCGGCAGCTCACGTCCGGTCTCTGCCCCACCGCATAAAACAAGGGCATCATATTTATCCCGCAATCCCTGACAGCTAACATCCACCCCGACATGGGCGTTAGTCTTAAAAACGACTCCTTCTTCGCGCATGCGATCCACCCGACGGGTGATCACCCATTTTTCCAATTTAAAATCCGGGATCCCCAGGGCCAATAGCCCGCCGATAAACTCATTTTTTTCATAAACCGTGACCTTGTGTCCTTTTTGATTAAGTTCGTCCGCACAAGCCAACCCCGCAGGGCCGGAACCGATCACAGCAACCTTCATGCCGGTACGATGGGAAGGCTCCTGGGGCTTAATCCATCCTTTGTCGTAAGCGTTTTCAATGATCGATAATTCAATATTCTTGATCGTGACCGGAGGGTTATTAATGGCAAGCACACAGGCGTTTTCGCAAGGGGCCGGACAAATGCGCCCGGTAAATTCCGGGAAATTATTGGTCTTATGCAGCCGCTCAATGGCTTCTTGCCAGCGGTCACGGTAAACTAAATCATTCCAGTCCGGGATAATATTGCCTATGGGGCATCCTGACTGGCAAAAGGGTACTCCGCAATCCATGCAACGGGCCCCCTGATTCCTCAACTCCTTAGGAGCCGGAAGGTGTGTGAATTCCTTAAAATTCTTGACCCGACGGGCTACATCGTCTTTCTTGTAATCCCGCCGGTCATATTTCATGAAACCTTTAACGTCCCCCACAGTTCCTCACTTAAGTAAGGTCACAAGTCACAGGTCACAAAGCCACAAGAATTATGTCTTATGATTTACGACTTGTAGCTTGTGACTTGTATCTTGTGTCTTGTGACTGACAATATTCTCTGCTTCTTCTAAAACCCTGCGATAATCCCGTGGATAAACTTTGACAAATTGATTCAACCCTTCCTGCCAATTCTTCAAAATGCCCTGGGCCACGCTTGATTGGGTGTATTTAAAATGCTTTTCAATCAAATCCTTTAATTCCAAGACATCTTTTTGTTCTTTAACGGGAAATAAATCCACCATGCCGCGGTTACAATTCTTCTGTAAAAGCCCTTCCTTGTCCCACACATAAGCAATACCACCGGACATCCCTGCCGCGAAATTGCGGCCTGTCGGGCCTATGACCACAATCCGTCCGCCGGTCATATACTCGCAACCGTGGTCCCCCACCCCTTCAACCACCGCCGATACCCCGGAGTTACGCACTGCAAAACGCTCACCGGCAAGCCCGCGGAAAAACGCCTCTCCCCTGATACCCCCGTACAAAACCACATTACCCACAATTATATTCTCTTCAGGGACATACCGTGCCCTGCGCGGGGGAAAAACAACAATCCGTCCCCCTGAAAGCCCCTTGCCCACATAATCATTGGCTTCACCTTCCAAAGTCAGGCTGATCCCATGGGCCAGGAAAGCACCGAAGCTCTGGCCTGCCGAACCGTTGAATTTAATTTGGATAGTGTCATCAGGCAGTCCCTCCAATCCGTATTTACGCGCAACTAAACTGGAAAGCATGGTACCTACGGTGCGGTTGGTGTTGCGGATATTTGTTTCGATTTTGATCTCTTTTTGCTGTTCTATGGCTTGCTGGCTTTGAGCAATCAAGGTGTTGTCCAAGGCCTTCTCAAGGCCATGGTCCTGGGTGCCGCTGTGACGGATGCTCACGTCTTTAGGGACGTCCGGGCGGTGCAAAATATTGGTCAAATCAACACTCTTGGCCTTCCAATGGTCAATGGCTTGTTTGGTATCCAACAAATCAACCCTGCCGACCATATCTTCAAATTTTCTGATCCCCAGTTCAGCCATGATCTGGCGCACTTCTTCGGCGATAAAGGTAAAAAAATTAACCACATATTCCGGCTTACCGTCGAACTTCTTGCGGAGTTCCGGGTCCTGGGTCGCAACACCGACGGAACATGTATTCAAATGGCATTTGCGAAGCAAAATGCACCCCATGGTAATCAGGGCGGTGGTGGAAAATCCGAATTCATCGGCCCCCAACATCGCGGCTATGGCCACATCCCGTCCGGTCTTTAATTGTCCGTCGGTCTGTACGCGTATGCGCCCGCGCAGATCATTCATCACCAAAACCTGTTGGGTTTCGGCAAGGCCCAGTTCCATCGGCAGCCCTGCATGCTTGATGGACGTCTGCGGAGAGGCGCCCGTTCCGCCTTCAAACCCGGAAATCAAAACATGGTCGGACTTACCCTTGGCGACACCGGCGGCAACAGTCCCCACGCCGATTTCCGAGACCAACTTAACGGAAATGGCGGCTTGGGGATTGGCATTCTTCAAGTCATGGATTAATTGGGCCAAATCCTCGATGGAATAGATGTCGTGATGGGGCGGCGGCGAAATCAAAATAACACCGGGTGTCGTATGACGGGTGGCCGCAATTTCCTTGGACACCTTGTGCCCCGGAAGCTGTCCGCCCTCGCCGGGCTTAGCCCCCTGGGCTATTTTTATCTGAAGCTGGTCCGCATTGACCAAATATTCAATCGTAACCCCGAAACGGCCCTGGGCCACCTGCTTGATGCGGCTGCGACGCCAATCACCGTTGGGATCTTTTTTAAAACGCTCGGCATCCTCACCGCCCTCACCGGTATTGGAAAAACCCCCTAAACGGTTCATCGCGATGGCCATGGTCTCATGCGCCTCCCGGGATATGGAACCATAACTCATCCCTCCCGTGGCAAACCGCTTGACAATCGATGAGGCAGGTTCGACCTCTTCAATAGGGATCGGCTGTCCTGTCTTAAATTTTAAAAGTCCCCGGATATTGGCTATTTGCCGGCTGTGTTCATTAACCGCCTTGGAATATTGCTGGAAAACCTGAAAATTACCGGAACGTGTCGCGTGCTGCAAAAGGGCGATCGTCATCGGATTTAATTGATGGAATTCCGCTTCGTTGCGCCAATAGTATTCACCGCCTTCATCCAACATGCCGTCTGTCAGTCCCCAACGGGGATAACCTTTCTCATGGCGTATCAGGGCCTCCTGGGCCACCGTATCAATATTGATCCCCCCTATGCGCGAAGGCGTCGCGGTAAAATATTTATCTATCAATTCCTGCCCTAACCCTACGGCCTCAAAGATCTGGGCCCCGCAATAGGATTGAATGGTGGAAATACCCATTTTAGAAATAATCTTATACAATCCTTTATGGCAGGCTTTAAGAAAATTCTTCTCCACCTCTTTGAAGGTCGCCGGTAATTCATATTTAGTGTCCTTGACCATCGCTTCCATGGTCTCAAAAGCCAGATACGGATTAACCGCATTGGCACCATATCCGATCAAGACCGCAAAATGATGCAATTCCCTGGCCTCGCCGGTTTCAACCACGATGCTCACCTTCGTGCGTGTCCCTTGGCGGATCAAATGATGGTGCATCCCGGAGCAAGCCAACAGCGAAGGGATAGGCACTTTCTGGTCACAGATATCGCGATCCGAAAGAATTAAAATACTGTACCCTTGTGCGATGGCGCGGTCCGCTTTTGAGCACAAACCCTTAAAGGCCTTCTCAAGCCCTGCGATGCCGTCTTTTTTCTCAAACACCCCGGCCAAGGTCAACGCTTTTAATGCCCCCTGATGGACGTGTCTGATTTTTTCCAACTCTTCATTGGTGATCACCGGATGCTGGATCCACAAACGATGGCAATGCTGCGGACCTTCCTCAAGCAAGTTCCCCTCGGGCCCTAACATCATATCCTCGGCCATGATGATCTCCTCACGGATAGCATCAATAGGGGGATTGGTCACCTGGGCGAATAATTGTTTAAAATATTCAAACAAAAGTTTAGGTTTATCCGACAATACCGCCAAAGGCGTATCTGTCCCCATGGATCCGGTGGCTTCTTCACCCTGTGCCATGGGTTGCAATATAATTTTAAGATCTTCAAAGGTGAATCCGAACGCTCGCTGGCGTTCAAGCAAGGTCTTTTCATCGAGGCCGTGCACTTTTTTAGGATCAGGCAGGGTGCGTATGTCCACGATATTTTCTCTGAGCCATTTCTCATAAGGCTTTTGCCTGGCATAAGACTCTTTGACTTCACGATCATCGATGATGCGCCCTTCCTGAGTGTCCACCAAAAACATTTTTCCGGGCTGCAGACGGCCTTTACTGACGACCTTCTCGTCAACGACAGGCAACACCCCTGCTTCTGAAGCCATGATCACGATATCATCATTGGTGACTACATAACGGGAGGGACGCAACCCATTGCGGTCAAGAAGGGCGCCGACATAGCGCCCGTCGGAAAATGCGATGGCCGCCGGACCGTCCCAGGGCTCCATCAAGCAGGAATGGTATTCATAAAAAGCCCTCTTGGAGCGCTCGATTTCCTGATGATTGCTCCAGGCTTCAGGGATCATCATCATCATGGCATGCGGCAGCGAACGGCCGCAAAGGACCAGCATCTCCAGAACATTATCGAAAGTCGCGGTGTCTGAACCGTGCGGCACCACAATGGGCAATACTTTTTTCAAATCCTCGCCGAATGCTTTGGAAACAAATTGTTTCTCACGCGTTTGTATCCAGTTGATATTGCCGCGCAGGGTATTGATTTCGCCGTTATGGGCGATATACCGATAAGGGTGTGCCAAGGCCCAGCTGGGGAAGGTATTGGTGGAATAGCGCGAATGCACAAGGGCAATGGCCGAGACCAGTTCCTTGTCGCTTAAATCAGGGAAAAAACGGTCCAATTGCTCACTCATCAATTGGCCTTTGTAAACCAAGGTGCGGCTATTAAGAGAACAGAAATAATAAAAATTTTTCTGCGGTAAGGTAGAATTATAAACTTTATTCCATAAACGCTTGCGGATCACATAAAGTTTACGGTCAAAATCTTCCCGGGAAGTTTGGAGGCCGCGGGCAATAAAAAGTTGTTTGAAGGCCGGCATTACCGAGCGGGCGATACGGCCGATCTTGCCCGGATCATGGGGGACCTCCCTCCAACCGATCAATTTCTGCCCTTCCTCGTAGATGATGTGCTCCGTCCACTCCTCAATGACATTACGGTCATCCAAAGAGGTCGGCAAGAAGACCAACCCCGCGCCGTAATCACCGGGAGCAGGAAGCTCTGACCCGTTCTTAAACAATCCCTTGCGGAAAAAAGTATCCGGCATCTGAATAAGGATGCCTGCCCCGTCACCGGTTTCGGGATCACAACCGCAGGCCCCGCGATGTGTCAAATTTTCCAAAATCTCAACACCATGGCGGACCATATCATGAGACTTCTGCCCCTTGATATTCACAATGAAACCTACACCGCAGGAATCATGTTCAAATTGCGGATCATATAAGCCTTGTTTTTGCGGGGGATTCATATTCGACTCGTCTAGCAACAGGATTAAATATTATTGCACTCAAAAGGGTTATTTTATTATTATTCGTCGAAAAATGCAAATTAAATTAGTCGCCAATGTCCCCACATATTCACCTTATCTAAAAAACAAAAAGACCTCTGCCCTGGAAGTGTTGCACAACAGAATGGACTAATGCTGAAGGCGTGTGTCAAATAACCGGGTTAGATTTTCTATATTAAATATAAAATCGTCTATATTAAAAGCTTTTAAATAAAATAGAAGATTGTTCCCAATCTCAACGATGAATACCCGGTTCTTTCGCCGACCTATGTTCAGAAACGGCATTAACCGCTCGGCCGTGCCAATTCTTAATTTGGATAATATTCCAAAACATCCGTAGAGAATCCTTGAAAAGATCGACCTTACTGCCATCCATATGTGCCCAGTTAATGGCAACCTCCTTGATGGGTATATTCATTTTCTGGGCCAGATACAGTACCTCTAAATCAAAGCCATACCCTTCCAGGTATAGACCGCCGAACAAGGCCGGAATAACAGAGGCGCGAAACATTTTAAAACCGCATTGGGTATCTTGGATGTCCTTAATAAGCATCCGTGAAACTAAAAAATTAAAGACAATCCCTACCCATTTACGATAAACCAGGGATTTGACATGAGATTGCCCGTCGGTCAAGACCCTCGACCCTATGACGATATCATAGCCCCCCTCAAACCAATTTAAATGACGTTCGATTTCTTGCGGTTGTGTGGATCCATCGGCATCTAAAAATAACACAATCTCCCCTTGGGCCGCAAGGAATCCTTGTTTGACGGCATAGCCCTTGCCGTGGTTACGCTCAAGGCTGATCACTTTCAATGACGGGATTTCTTTTTGAAAAGATAAGGTTGCGTTAACTGTTTGATCTTTACTGCCGTCATCAACCACAATGATTTCATAAGAATGCGGGGATTGCCGACAGTAATCAATGACTGTCCTTAAAAAGCGGGGAAGGCGTTTTTGCTCATCTTTAGCCGGAATAATAATTGAAATTCTTCTCATAAACTAATCCCATCAAAAAACGCCACCGATTCAGTTGGGGAACAAACGATACTTGATGATCGGCCAGAACATTTCCAGGGCGGTAGACCATTTGATTTTTTTGCCGGATTTGCGGGAACGGGCCGTGTAATCAATGGCCACTTCTTTGATCGTGTACCCTCGAGAAATAAGTTTCACCGTAAATTCAGTTTCAAAAGCAAAATTCCTAGAGGTTATGCTCATCCCTTCCCATACCCGACGGGTAAAAACCTTATAGCAAGTATTGATATCACTCAATTTCACGCCATAAAGAAGGCTGAAGGTCCAGTTAGAAATTTTATTGGCCCAACGGTTGATCGGCGCCATGGCCTCGATATGGCCTAAAAAACGTGATCCATACACCACCTCGGTGAGTCCTTCCAAAATTGGCTGTAAAAGCTTAGCGTATTGATGGGGATCATACTCCAGGTCCGCATCCTGAATCAGCAGGATGTCGCCGGTGGCATTCTTAAACCCGGTTAAAAGGGCTGCGGTCTTGCCCTGATTGCTTTGATGAACAATGACCGTGTCCGCCTGCCCGTTATAACGGCTTAAAATATCGCCCGTCATGTCCTTAGAGCCGTCATTGACGATCACGATCTCACGGGAAATCCCTTCAGGCAAGGACACTTCCCGGACTTTGGAAATGATCCCCTCAATGGTCGATTCCTCATTATACGCTGGGATAACGACGGATAATTTCATACTTCGACTCACTCCTCATTTCATTCGTCGTTCGCTCAGTATAACCCTGAACTCTTCGGAATTGCTTATGACAGGCTCCGTCGAATGGGTCACTCTGTATACCTATTGGTAATCGGTAAGCGCCAATCTTTGCCGAAAGCGCAGGGGGTAATTTTAACGCCCGGAGGGGCCTGGCGTCTTTTATATTCATTCATGTCTACCAAACGAACTGTCCTCAGAACAAGCTTTTCATCCATGCCCGAAGCAATAATTTCCTGGGGTGATGCATGACTTTCGATATACGCCATCAAAATTTTATCCAGGTCCTCATAAGGACCCAGGGTCTCTTCGTCGGTTTGGTTTAACTTTAATTCAGCAGAAGGGGCTCTAAGAAAAATGCTTTTAGGGATGAGCGCCTGGCGGGACATGCTGTTGCGAAAACGGGCCAATGCGTATACCTTGGTCTTAAAAACATCTTTGATGACCGCATAGCCTCCGGACATGTCCCCATAAAGAGTGCAATAGCCCACGGCCATTTCACTTTTATTGCCGGTAGTTAAGATCAGCCAGCCAAATTTGTTGGCCATGGCCATTAAAATATTCCCCCGAATGCGCGCCTGGATATTTTCCTCGGCGGTATTTATGGGAAGGCCGTCAAAATAAGGCCCCATGGTCTTCAAGTAGGATGCAAAAATCTTTTTAATGGAAATTTCTTTTAAATCCATTTTTAAATTTTTAGCCAAGACCCTCGCGTCCTGACGGGTAGCCCTGCTGTTAAAAGGGCTTGGCATAGAAATAGCCGTAACATTTTCACTTCCAAAAGCATCACAGGCAATGCAGGCAACCAGGGCGGAATCAACTCCCCCGCTTATTCCTAAAGCAACTTTTTTGAAGCCATTTTTAAATGCATAATCACGGGTCCCTAAAACCAGGGCTTTGTAAATTTCTTCGGCTTCATCCAAAGGGGGCGCTACAAGAGCCTCCGTCGGCGACGTGGCCATCTTTGGGACATTGATTGTTCCTTCAGAAATTTCTTCGCTGTCTTCGGTCACCCGCAATGGCACAATAAGCAACTGTTCTTCAAATTGCTTGGCACGGGCTATCAAATCACCCGTAGGAGCAATGACCATGCTCCCTCCGTCAAAAACAAGTTCGTCTTGTCCTCCAACGGTATTGACATATACCACGTGCGTCTTTGTTTCCTTGGCACGGCGCGCCAAAAGTTGATAACGCTCCTTAATCTTCCCGGAATGATAAGGAGATGAGGAAATATTGATCAAAATCTGGGCAGACTTGGCCTGTGCTGTATACGCCGCACCGTCGATCCAGATATCCTCACAGATATTAATACCGATTTTGACGCCCTTGATCGTCAATATCGCGGATTTTTGCCCTAAAGAAAAATACCGTTTCTCATCAAAAACGCCGTAATTAGGCAATTCCTGTTTATGGTAGACATTTTGTAATTTACCATCGGTGATAATGACCGCGGCATTATAAATTTTCCCCTTGGCATCACTGTCCACAAAACCCGTGATAACACTTATTCTCCGGATTTTCTTGGCCAATGCGTCCAACGCTTTAATATTATTCACCACAAAATGTTTCTTAAGCAGCAAATCTTCCGGAGGATATCCGCAAATGGCTAGTTCAGGGAACACCACGAGGTCTGCACCTGCCTTTTGGGCCATGGTCGTGTATTCCAGGATCTTTCTGGTATTACCAGCAAGGTCCCCTACAGTCGGATTAATTTGAGCTAAGGATATTTTTAACATACCGAACCATTGATTACGGATCGCCGAGCAAGCAATTGGGAATATTTTTAAGCATCAAAAGTCTTGTCTTTCTAAAGGCCGCATGGCCGGGGGACCTCATCTTTGGATAGGTCCCTTAATTCTCCGGGATGATGGTTAACAATGATGCCCAAAAAATTTTGATACAACACCCTGGCCTGGCGATCAAAGGTCCGTTTATACTTCCAGTAATCTTCCATCATGGATCTGGCATGGTCCAAGCGGTCCGGAAAATCCGTTTCGCAATATTCCTCACACCATTCCTTGATGCTTTTATCCGTAACTTCGACATGAAATTGCAATCCATAGGCACACATCCCCACCTTAAACGCCTGATGGGGGCATCCCCGGGCGCTGGCCAGCAACTTCCCGTTCGGGGGGATTTGAAACATGTCCCCATGCCAATGATAAATGGGATCACTTTCGCGAAAACCATCAAACAGCGGGTCTTTTTTCCCTGCATCCGTCAATTGTATCTGATACCAGCCGATCTCCTTGACGGGTGATTTGACGACACGGGCCCCGGCGGCCTTGGCCAAGAGCTGTGAACCTAAACAAATCCCCAAATAAGGGATCCCTGCCTTCAAAACTTTCTGAATAAAATCGTTTTCCGGCTTGAGAAACGGATAGTGGTCTTCTTCGTAGACATTCATAGGTCCGCCTAAAACAACCACTCCTTTGAAAATACAAGGATCAGGGGGGATAGGCTCGCCGGCTCCCAACTCGACAATACGAAAGGCCTCTGTTTGGGCTATTAAAAAATCCCCCAATGTCCCCGGCCCTTCGATGTCAATATGCTTAATGATTAGAATCATGCAAAGATTATACTAAAAAAAGTAGGGACAGACACTACTTTCTATTCAGAAAGCAGTGTCTGTCCCTACTTTTTTGTCCCTACTTTTATTGCTCCTCGCTATCACGACGTCTATGCATTCATCAACAGCATTTCCGCATAACTTGGTAAAGGCCATAAATTGGCCGGGACCAAACCTTCCAGTTCATCAATAGATTCACGCAGCTTGGCCATGCCGCTAAAAATTTTAGCTGCATCATGTTTCGCCGAAGCCGCCTCCAAGGCATCGCATTCGTTCAAAGACCGCTCGATCAAACCGGAGACTTGCCTTAACAACTTCTTTTGCCCTGTGGTCTTCCCGGATGTACCGACGGACTTGATGGTATCGGCTAACTGTTTTTGATACTCAATGCTCGCCGGGATCAACTGCGTGCGGGCCATGGTGAGGGCGCAATCCCCTTCTACGACCAAAACCGTATTATAGGCGTGTTTGTTGATTTCATAGCGGGAAGCAACTTCTGTTTCGTTCAAAACACCGTGCTTGACCAAAACCTGGATATTTTTCTTAACCTTAAGAGTTTCAATGGCCTCAGGGGTATTTTTCAGATTGGGCAACCCGCGCTTTTTGGCTTCGGCTTGCCACTCAGGAATATAATTGTCCCCGTTATAAACCACCCTCTTGTGTTTCTTGACGGTCTCCTGAAGGACCTTTTGCAGGCTGGTGTTAAAATCCTTGCCGGCTTTCTTATCCGCTTCCAGCTGGTCACAGATATCAGAAATGGCCTCCGCCACAATGGTGTTAAGGATCATGTTAGCGCCTGAAGGGTTCATACTGGAACCCACGGCCCGAAATTCAAACTTAGCACCGGTAAATGCAAAAGTCGATGATCTGTTGCGGTCAGTGGTGTCCTTAGCCAAGGTCGGCAGGGAGCCAACACCCACATGAATGGCACTGCCTTCCTTGGAAGACTTGGCCCCGCCTTTTTCGATTTGCTCGATGATGTCGGTCAACTGGTCACCTAAAAATATGGACACTATCGCCGGAGGCGCTTCATTGGCCCCCAGGCGATGATCATTGCCCGCAGAGGCGACAGAGACGCGCAAAAGATCGGCATAAGTATCAACCCCTTTGATGACCGCGCAGAGCATGGTCAAGAATTTAGCATTGTCATGCGGGGTCTTGCCCGGATACAGCCAATTTTTACCGTCGGGCCCAACCACGGACCAGTTATTATGCTTGCCGGAACCATTGATACCGGCAAATGGCTTCTCATGCAAGAGACAGACCAAACCGCGTTTATCAGCTATCTGACGCATGAGTTCCATAACCATCATATGATGGTCAACGCCGATATTAAGTTCTTCATAAATCGGCGCGATTTCATACTGGGCCGGAGCAACTTCATTGTGACGGGTCTTAGCCGGGACACCTAAACCCCATAAGGTGCGGTCCAATTCTTCCATGAAACCCATAATACGCGGTTTAATGGCCCCGAAATAATGGTCTTCCTGCTGTTGATGCTTGGCCGGCTTTCTGCCAAACAACGTTCGGCCGGTTTCAATTAAATCCAAACGGGCTTGATAATGCGCCTTATCAATCAAAAAATATTCCTGCTCAGGGCCTATCGTGCAATAAGCGCGCTTTCCCTTGGTATCGATTCCAAAAAGATTGGCCAGACGACAAACCTGCTTGCTTAAAGCGCTCATGGAACGCAGCAAAGGCGTCTTTTTATCCAGGGCCTCGCCATGATAACCGATATAAAAAGTCGGAATGCACAAGGTGGTTGCTTCCGGCCCCTCTTTAATAAAAGCAGGGGACGTCGGGTCCCAACCGGTATAACCGCGGGCTTCGAAAGTTGCACGCAATCCGCCGGACGGAAAAGAAGAAGCATCCGGCTCTCCTTGAATAAGTTCTTGGCCGGAAAAATTTAAGGTGATTCCCCCTTGATTATCCCAAGCGATAAAAGAATCGTGTTTTTCAGCCGTTGTACCAGTCATAGGCTGAAACCAATGTGTAAAATGAGTTGCCCCTTTGGCAATGGCCCATTTTTTCATGGCTTCGGCCACTTCATCGGCAATGGAAACGTCCAGCTTGCCGCCCTCTTTAATGGTCTTTTCGATGGAAACATACGCCTGGGGAGAAAGACATTCTTTCATCACCTTGAGACTAAATACATTTTCACCGAAATGTTCAGGCAAATGTTCGCTGAAAGAACCGTTGCAACAGCATTCTTCAGTACTTGCCGCCTGAATAACTTCTTCACGAACCTGACTCATAAGCCTCCCTTAGCCTTGCTTGCCACGCCATAGGAGGCGGTAAAATGCGAAGGCTTGTTAATATGAATTAAACTTATAACTATTCCCTAAAAAAATCAAACATCAAAATAGAGATAGAATTCATGGGGGTGCGGCCGCAAGCGCATAGGATCAATCTCACATTCATGCTTGTATTCAATCCAGGTATCAATCACGTCCGGAGTAAAAACCCCTCCTTCCAGAAGGAAGTCACGGTCTTTGTCCAACGCATCAAGTGCCTGCTCCAGAGAACGCGGCACCTGCTTGATTTTTTTAGCTTCCGCCGGTGAAAGGGCATAAATATTTTTATCCAGCGGTTCACCGGGGTCGATCTTATGCTTGATCCCGTCCAATCCCGCCATAAGCATGGCCGCAAAAGTCAGATAAGGATTAGCTGCAGGATCCGGCGGTCTAAATTCGAGCCGTTTGGCCTTCTCATTCTTGGTATACATCGGAATGCGCACAGCGGCGGAACGATTACGCTGCGAATAAACAAGATTGACCGGTGCTTCGTAGCCCGGAACCAATCTTTTATACGAATTTGTCGTAGGGGCCGCGAAAGCCAAAATCGCATTCGAATGCTTCAGAAGACCGCCGATATAATACATGGCGTTCTCGCTCAATAACGCATAACCCTTTTTATCAAAGAAAGTATTTTTACCGTCTTTCCAAAGGCTCTGATGGACATGCATCCCTGAGCCATTATCCTTAAAAATCGGTTTAGGCATGAACGTAGCTGTCATGTTATATTTGCGCGCCACATTCTTGATGACATACTTATACATCATCATATGATCCGCCATCTTGAGCAACGGACTATAGCGAATGTCAATCTCGCATTGTCCGGCCGTGGCAACTTCATGATGGTGAACCTCAACAGGCACACCTACTTTTCTTAATGTTAGCATGATCTCTGATCGAATGTCTTGAAGGGTATCATGGGGGGGAACCGGGAAATAACCTTCCTTGTATCTGGGCTTATATCCCAAATTCGGCTTTTCATCACGTCCGGTGTTCCAATCTCCTTCATTGGAATCAATGAAATAATAACCTGCATTCTCGGTCTGGTCGAAACGGATATCGTTGAACAAGAAGAATTCCGCTTCCGGCCCCCAGTAACTTGTATCCGCGATTTTGGTTTTTTTAAGATACTCCTCAGCTTTTTTAGCGATGAACCGCGGGTCTCGGGAATACGCCTCACGCGTAACCGGATCAAAAACATCACAAATCAGACTTACGGTCGGTATCTGACACACCGGGTCGACTACGGCGGTCGTTGGATCAGGGATGAGGATCATATCGCTTTCGTGAATCTTCTGAAAACCACGGATGCTGGAGCCGTCAAAACCAATGCCATCGTTCCAAATACTGCTTGAACTATCGACATCCATAACGTCTGCCGCGGGAATGGAAAAATGCTGCCATAATCCCGGCAGGTCATTGAATTTTAAATCAACGATCTCAATTTTATTCTTCTCGATGAGTTTGACAACATCCTTGGGATCTTTGGGAGTCCCATTTTCGTAGATCCTGGTAACTAAGGTCGACATGTTTTTACCCTCCATTTTTTCTTCAATTATTTAATCTATACATCTCTCTATTAAAAAGTTAGATTTAAAGGAATTCCTGAAAAACAAAATCCTCCCTGAAATAAACTTACCCTAAGATTTCAAGGAGGACCTCGTTGCCCTCACAGCATTTGGGCATAATAATATATTAGCCCAAAACTGTCAAGTTTTTCATCTCAACCATCTTTAACCGATGGCTTTTGATCCTTCCTCACCGGTGCGGATGCGTATACATCGGGGCAGATCTACAACAAAGATCTTGCCGTCCCCAATCTTACCGGTACGGGCCCCCTTGATGATGGCCCTGATGGTCGGTTCAACGAAATCCTCGTTGACAGCGATCTCCAATTGCACCTTGCGCAGCAAATTACCCGTTTCCTTGACACCACGGTAAAACTCATCAACGCCAATCTGACGACCGTGGCCCAAGACTTCGGACACTGTGATCAAATTCACATTCACCGCATAGAGCTCTTTCTTAACCTCTTCGAGCCTGTAGGGCTGAATTATGGCAGTAACTAATTTCATGTAAGAAACCTCCTTTATGCTCATTGTCATTCCCGCGAAAGCGGGAATCCATAACAAAATTAACTCTGATTTGGATCCCCGATTAAAACATTCGGGGATGACAAGGGTTAATTTAATCTAAAATTGTATAAGCACGCTCATGATGCTGGCTTAGATCAATGCCGATCACCTCATCTTCGGTGGATGCGCGCATACCGATGGTTTTATCTATAACAAGGCAGATAATCCATGTGACAACAAAAGAAAATACGGTTGTCAGCGCACAGGCCTTAATTTGGGTCAGCAGCTGGCCGGGATTTCCGTCAAATAACCCTGAGCCGCTGGAGTTGATCGCTTTAACGGCAAATAATCCGGTGGCTAAAGCACCCCAAAGCCCGCCGCAATAATGCACTCCAAAAACATCCAAGGTATCATCATAACCGAATTTCGGTTTGACAAAAGCCACCATGGAATACGAGATTACGCTGACTAAAAAACCGATCCACAATGCACCGCCGACATTCACAAAGCCTGACGCCGGCGTGATGGCAACTAAACCTGCCACAGCACCGGAGCAGGCTCCGATTACCGTGGGTTTACCGGTAAAGATCCATTCGCAAATAGCCCAGCTAATGGCCGCGGCAGCTGTTGCTGTATTGGTCACAACGAAGGCGCTGGTTGCAAGACCACCGGCACTAACAGCTGAGCCGGCATTGAAACCAAACCAACCGAACCACAAAAGGGAAGCTCCTATCATGACAAAGGGCACATTATGCATACCCGCTTTATCAGTACCGATGCGCTTGCCTAAGTACAATGCCGTTGCTAAGCCCGCTATACCGGCATTCATGTGCACGACTGTACCTCCGGCAAAGTCCAAGGCTCCCCAAGTATGACCAGCCAAACCGTCAGATGCCCAAACCATGTGGGCAATGGGACAATAAACAAAGGTTAACCATAAAATGGTAAACCAGACCCACGCTGAGAATTTAACCCGTTCGGCGAAAGAACCGATGACTAACGCTGGTGTAATTACCGCGAACATACATTGGAAGATCATGTATGCTTGATGCGGAATAGTTGCTGCATAATCTCCATTAGCACTATTAATATCCACACCCTTCAGCATGAACCAGTCCAAACCGCCGATATAGGGTGTTAGAAAACCCTTACTGTGGCCAAAGGCCAAACTATACGCGTAAACTACCCACAATACGCTGACAATGGCCAAGCACATAAAACATTGCATCAACATGCTTAAGACGTTTTTACGCCTTACCATCCCTCCGTAAAATAGGGCCAGGCCAGGTGCTGTCATCGCCAAAACAAGGGCTGATGAGCACAAGACCCATGCCGTATCCCCGGAATTGATTGCTGGTGGTGGTGTTGTTCCCATTACGTTTCCCTCCTGTTTTATTCCTGGTTAAATTGAGCTATACCTTAAAACCATAAAATATGCCAACAAACAAACCCAAAGATAACGCTACAGAAGCAGATGCAAATATGAAAGCCAAAGCTTCCGCATTTTTCATCGATTGTGTGGATTGAGGAATTCCCATTTGGATACCCTCCTTATTTTGCTGATCCTTTTAGGCAATAAAAAATCCGGTCTCCTATGCTTCTTTGCATATAAGACCGGACTTCAATGCCCCTAAAATCCTTCGACTCGTCTTTTATTATTCTTTAAGACTCGCTCAGGATGGTGAGCGAAGGCCATGAGTCGAACCAATAAAAAATCCTCTTGAAGTTGCTTCCCCCAAGAGGACTTATCAATGCCCGTTTATCTATCCGGAACATCATTGCTCCGGACTTTCCTTAAAATCTAAACTACGCACCAAATATATCTGCTAAAAAAACATTTGTCAAGTAAATTTTATGAACTTTTGACAATTTGCTCTGCGAGCAGCCAATCCTCGACGTCGTAGCCATTGACGCAACCGCGCTCTACATAAAGCTGATAGGCTTTTTCCTGCACCTTTCTGTTAAAATCCTCTTTTGAAGAATCTGTTTGCTGCAAAGGAGTTTCAAGCCTGTTTTTGAGTGTTGAGGATTTTACTGTTGTTCTTTTAGCTGTGTTTGCTTGTATCATAAAAGCCTCCTAAGAAATAAAAACTCCTTTATTAAGCAACATTACTTTATCAGAGGTGTAATGGTACACCCAAAAGCGCAATCTTGTCAATAAAAAATTTTTAGTCTGTTTTGGGCCTTCATGGCCCTCATACCGGACACTCAAGTTGTGCGAAGTTCAGCCATTAAAATGACCGACTCGGCAATTTCTTTCATGGACCGGCAGGTATCCATGCTTTTTTTATGGATCAGGCGGTACGGCAGCATCTTCCGAAAGATTATTCATCTTCATCAAGATGCCTTTGGCCCTCTCTATGAGCTTGCGGGATTCCAAGGCTTCCTTGGCTTTCAGGGCTTCCTGCATCAATTTAGTGTTCTCCACCGCCACCGCAGCCTGATTGGCAATGATCTGCAATACATTGATCTCTTCGTCCGTAAAATGATGCGGCTGTTTGGTATACACATTAATGACCCCAATGGCCTTATCTTTGACGATCATCGGCACCGCCACCATGGAAGTCAACCCTTCTTTAATGGCCAAATCCCGGTAAGCATATTTTTCATCCCTGCTTACATCATATACGGTTGCAGGCTTTTTGGATTTGATGACACCACCGGTCAAACTGTTCTCTACCTTAATATTGGGCTTTTGTTTATACTCCGCACTTAATGATTGGGTGGCCTTGATCGAAAGCTCCGTGCCTTTTTCATCCAAAAGCATGATGGAACAAATTTTGGAATTCAGCGTTTCGGCCGTAACCACAACGATCAGGTCAAGGATCTCCTCTAAATAATCCTCACTCGTTATCGAGCGGCTGACCTTGATCAAGGAATCAAACTGCAGGGCCTTCTTCTTGGTCTCTTCAAAAAGCCTGGCATGCTCAATAATGCCGCCGACTTGCTTGGCGATCATTTCAATCAGATTAACTGTCTGTGTTGAATAATCCTGCTGATTTTTATGCTGGACATTGACGACCCCAACAGCCTTTCCCTTATATATGATCGGGACGGATAAAAAAGCTTCATAACGGTCTTCGGGAAGCACATCGAAATTCTTAAAACGCGGGTCGCGGTAGGCGCGTGCCTTTATGGCCACGGTCTTGTTCTCACGGGCCACCCATCCGGTAATCCCTTCACCGGTTTTCAAAACCACATTGCCCAATTCTTTTTTATGCGCGGTCTTGGAGGCCATAAGCACAAGATTCTGTTTGCCTTCATCAAAAAGATAGATAAAAACAGAATCCGCGTCCGTCATCTCGGTGACAATTTTGACGATTAACTGCAGGGTAAGGTTTAAGTCCAGTTCGGAAGAAGCGATATCAACGATATTACGTAGGATCTGCAGCTCTTGGATTGCGGTCACACTTAATTTTTTATTTTTCGATCTTCCTGCCATAGGAACCCACGCTCAGCAATAATATTTGATTAACATACCACATCGGCTATCTTCCCTCAAGTAAAATACGCCCAAGAACGCTTTGATAGCGGGTTTTTATAGTCTCCTCTTGACAATACTACTTTTATTTCTATGATTAAAGGACGCGCTATGTCTCCATTTTTCTTCTACCTTTTTGCAATTATTCTCATACTAGCAAGCCTTTCGGTAGTGTTGGTACGAAATCTCCTGTATAACGTCTTATCTTTAGTGGTCGTTATTTTCTCATTATCCTGCCTCTTTGTGCTGCTCGAAGCATTTTTTGTGGGCATGGTCCTTCTCTTGGTCTATGCAGGGGCTGTTTTGGTGTTCTTCGTCTTTGTAGTCATGTGCCTGAACCTTAATGCCGCCACTCTTACCACCGCCGCACAAAACCGTTTTCGATGGATGGGAACTTTGGCGGGATTGATGTTCGCATCCTCATTCTTTTTGGCCATCAAAAGTTTCATCAAAACCCAAACCATGGAGCCTTCCTCGGTCCGGGGGACGGTTGAAACCATCGGTAGGATTCTCTTTACGGATTATTTGCTGCCCTTTGAATTGACATCGCTTCTTTTATTGATCGCAATCTTCGGGATTGTTGCCCTGGCCCAAGGCGCTTTAAACACAGGCAAGGACGTTGAAAATCTATGATCACACTGGGATCATATTTAATCTTGAGCGGCATTATCTTCTCGGTGGGGCTGGTGGGTGTCATAACCAGCCGCAATGTGCTTAAGGTCCTTTTATCTTTAGAGCTTCTTTTGGCGGCTTCCAACCTTTCTTTTGTAGCTTTTTCTAAATTTAACGGCGATTATACCGGACAGTTGATCGTATTTTTTGTCATTCTTGTTGCCGCTGCAGAAGTTGCCATCGGGCTTGCTATCATCGTATTGATGTACCGTCTCCTTTCGACAATCCAGGCTGATGAGTTAAAAGAGATGAAATGGTAGGCACGGACGGCAGATACCAATGTGTCGGCGGGTGGACCAGAATTGACGTTAAGGAGCGGACGGTGACTGCACACAGCCGCCTAATAGAGGAACAACCGTTCTCAAGCGCTGATAGTGGGGCGTTTCAATTAGGAGCACCTTAACGGCAAGTCTGGGACAGGCCCCGCATGCAAGATAGAAATAGGACAAAAAGTAATGATTGATTCACATTTGGTTTGGACAGCTTTTTTTGCGCCGCTGGTTTCATGCGTTCTGATTACGCTGTTATTTCTGCGCTCGAAAACATCCAGCTTTCTCGTTGCCGTTGGCGGCATCCTAACTTCTTTTGTTTGCAGTTGTTTGGTCTTTGCCCAAATATTCCAAACCAATCCCCCTGCCCAATTGCAGCAATCCTTAACCTGGATCCGGATTGACACCTTGACCATTAATTTTGGTTTTCTCATAAATCCTTTAGCAATCATGATGCTCTTGATTGTCACCGGTGTCGGCAGCGCTATTTTCATTTACTCCAGGGGATATATGAATGAGGACCCCGGCAGCCCCAGATTCTTCGCGGAATTAAGCCTCTTTGCCTTCTCTATGATAGGCATTGTCTTGTCCAACAATTTTATTCAACTCTTCATTTTCTGGGAACTGGTGGGTTTAAGCTCTTATCTGCTTATCGGTTTCTGGTACACCAAGCCTTCCGCTGCAGACGCAGGAGTCAAGGCTTTCCTGGTCAATCGTTTATCTGATTTTGGATTTCTTTGCGGGATCATTTTACTATGGAGCGTCTCTGATATCAGCCATGGCCACACACTCATGCCGAGTATGCCTGTCGGCCGCAGTTTTCAATTTACAGAACTGGCCAAGATTGTCCCTTTTCTGGATCCTCATATGGTGACGGTAATCGGGCTATTGCTTTTCTGCGGGGTGATCGGTAAATCCGCCCAAGTGCCTTTACACGTTTGGCTCATTGATGCCATGGAAGGCCCGACACCTGTCAGCGCCTTGATCCATGCGGCAACCATGGTGGCCGCCGGTATTTATCTTTTGGCCCGCACCTTCTTTATTTTTGAACCCTCCGTGACAGCTCTTACAGTTATAGGGTATACAGGGGCTATCACCTCCCTCATGGCCGCCATCCTAGCCATCGCTGAAAATGATATTAAAAAGATCCTGGCCTATTCAACGCTCAGTCAATTAGGATTAATGGTCCTGGCCTTAGGTTTGGGAGGGCCCGTACAGGGGATGTACCACCTAACAACCCACGCATTTTTTAAAGCGCTTTTGTTTTTAGGCGCAGGCAGTGTTATTTGCGCCCTCCATCATGAACAAAATATCTGGAACATGCATGGCCTGTTCAAGAAAATGCCCATCACCGGCATAACCTTTCTTATCGGCGCCCTGGCCCTCAGCGGTATTTTCCCCTTAAGCGGCTTTTGGAGCAAGGATGCGATCCTGGGGCTGGCCTTTGAACACAATACCGTGCTTTATTTGATCGCCGCCATAGCCAGCGGATTAACAGCCTTTTATATGGGACGGCTCTTCTGGGTGGTCTTTTGGGGAAACCCGTCTGATGACCATCACGGGCAACAGAATCACGAAATCCTTGAATCTCCGGCGGTGATGACTATTCCCCTAATCTTCTTAGCGATCCTTTCTGCTATCGGAGGGTTTATCGGCATTCCCCATTTCCTGTCTCCCCAAGAAGCTCCGGAAATGCTTAATATGAGGGTCGCGCTGATTTCTTCCGTTGTTGCCATTGCCGGCATAGTCTTCTCCTATATGATCTACGGTAAACGTACGGCGGTCGATCCTTTGACCACGAAGCTGGGAAGTTTTTATACCGTTTTGAGAAATAAATTTTACTTCGATATTGTTTACGGATGGTATGTCGATAATATCCAACAAAATGCGGCCCTATTTTTATCGTGGTTTGAAAAAGAATTCATTGTCCGCTTGTGCGTCGGCGGACTTACAAACATGGCGAGATCCGGCGGCAAGACCCTTCGTTATTTACAAAATGGCCTGGTCCAGTCATATGCGTTGGTTTTTGTTCTGGGAGCTGTATTAATATTTCTCTTTTTGATGGTGCGCATTTAATTTAATTAACAGTAATTTGTCATTCCCGCGAGCAACTGCGAGCTCCTGCGAGTGTCCGTCATGAGGACCGAGTGTCGGTCAATACGACCGAAAGCGGGAATCCATAATAGAATTAATTCTGAATGGTTGCCCCGGGAACCGGGGTGCCTTTTAAAAACCTGACGGCTGTATGGGCATTCACCCCCAGGTAAACCTGGGGAGCCCTGCTGGCTTTTGGATCCCCGATAAAAACATTCGGGGATGACGAACAACTGTGAGTGTCCGGTATGAGGACCATTCGGACTATGAGTTACGTACCGTAACTCATGTCCTCAGGTCATTTATGATAACCCCTAATCTTTCCTGGATCCTTTTATTCCCTTTGCTGGGATTAGGCATCGTTGGCCTGGTGCCGGCTGATAAGACCTCTTTTATCCGGCGGATATCAAACGTGGCCGCCCTTTTGCCATTTATCCTGTCTGTCTGGGTTTATGCCGCTTACGATCATGCGGCTGGAGGTTTTCAATTCGTCCAGAATGTCCCCTGGGTCGTCCCCTTAGGAATCTCCTATCATCTGGGTGTCGACGGGATCAACTCTCTGCTCTTGCTGCTGTTGGGCGCGGCCTCCTTTGCTGCTGTTTTGATATCCGCGTCTATTAAAGAACGCGTCAAGGAATATTACGTACTTCTGCTGATTACCATCATCGGGACCTATGGTGCTTTTCTTTCGTTAGATATATTCTTTTTCTATTTCTTCCATGAAGTGGCTGCTGTCCCGGTCTTCTTGATGATCGCGATTTGGGGGTCTAAACATCGAGAATTCGCTGCCATGAAATTGACCCTGTATTTAGCGGCCGGCGCAACTGTCGCCCTAATTGGATTATTGGCCCTTTATCTCGCCACAGGCCTTCAGACATTTGATTTAGTCCAGCTCCAGTTGCAATTAGCAAGATATCCTTTGCCCATTGAGGTGCAAAATTGGATTTTCCTGCTAATTGTCGTAGGATTTGGCATTACTCTCACCCTCTGGCCTTTTTATACCTGGGCTCCGGTGGGTTATGGGGAAGCGCCCACGGCCATTAGCATGCTGCATGCCGGTGTGCTTAAAAAGTTGGGCGCTTATGCCATTATCCGTTTCGCGCTCCAATTGATGCCGCAGGCCGCCCATATATGGATGCCGGTCATCGCGGGTCTTGCCGTTGTTAATATCCTTTACTGCGGTCTTGTGGCGCTCACCCATCGTGATTTGAAATATATCCTGGGATATTCCAGCTGCAGCCACATGGGATACATCCTGCTTGGACTCGCGTGTTTTAATGCGATCGGCCTTAACGGGGTGGTGTATTTAATGTTCGCTCACGGTATTATGGCTGCCCTGGCCTTTGCCTTAACAGGTTTTGTGGAAGACCAAACCAAGACCCGTAATTTGGATGAATTAGGCGGCCTTCTTAAATGCATGCCGTTTATCGGTACCTGTTTCATGATGGCCGCCCTGGCCTCCGCCGGTATTCCCGGATTTGCCAATTTTGTAGCCGAAATCCTTGTCCTATTGGGAGCGTGGGACCAGTACAGATGGTTTACTGTATTGGCTATCTTGGGTCTTGTGGTCACCGCCATTTATTTGCTTAAAGCGATCCGTCTGGGGTTTCAAGGGCCTCTTAACCCCCGATTCGCACAATTGACGGATGCCCAAACTCTTATGACTAAATTGCCTTACGTATTATTACTGGTATTGTTGATGCTCGTCGGATGTTTACCATCCGTCATTTTGACACACATTGGATCAAGCACAACGGCGATAGTAGAAAGTATGCGATAGATTATGTTCCCTGTTATTAATTGGAATTTAGTTTCGCTGGAAGCTCTGATGGCCATCATCCTGGTTTTTTTGGTGGCGACGGATATTGCGTTGCCCAAGAACGTTGGTAAGGACTGGATCGGCATCTTTAGTTTTATCGCCCTCTTTGGTCTGATCATTTTTTGGATCACACAGAAAGACCTTAACGGGACCACTTTTAGCGGCATGTTTGTCATGGATTCCCTGGCATGGTTTTTCAAGGGACTTTTCCTGGTTACAATGGTTTTTGTTTTTGCCATGGCCCAAGAATTTTTTAAATCATTGGGCGGACGCCGAAACGAATTTTATTTATTATTATGGCTGGCTCTAATGGGGATGTGCTTTATTGCCTCGAGCGCGGATTTCCTACTGCTTTTTATCTCCATCGAAATACTCACCATTTCCCTGTATGTAATGACGGCATACCTTAGGAGCGATAAACTTTCGATTGAGGCGGGGATGAAGTATTTGATCTTGGGCTCCCTGGCTTCAGGGTTCTTCCTTTATGGTACCAGTTTCCTTTACGGTACGACCCGCTCAACTCACTTTGATATGATCCAAGGTTATGCCGCTTCCCATCCCATGTCTTTGATGACCCTCTTTGCCTTGGTCCTCATTTTCGCAGCGGTTGCCTTTAAGATAGCGGCGGTGCCTTTTTCTATGTGGGTGGCTGATGTTTATCAGGGCGCACCGACGCCGGTTACGGCTCTTTTGTCCGTCGGATCCAAGGCCGCAGGAATGGTCATTCTTATCCGCCTTTTCTTAGGTGTTTTTGGCGCCTGGCATATTGAGTGGAAGCTGTTGCTGGCAGTGCTTTCGGCCGTTACCATGACCTACGGTAATTTGGTGGCGATGTTTCAGACTAATATTAAAAGATTGCTGGGTTATTCAAGCATCAGCCATGCGGGTTATCTTTTAATGGGAGCTGTGGCAGGAAGCACCCTTGGGATTTCAGGAATTAATTTCTATCTTTTAGGCTATCTGTTTACGAATCTTGCGGCATTCTTAGTTATTGTCGTGTTCTCGGCCGCAACTAAAAGCGATGAGATCGCGGATTATGCCGGGCTTGTTAGACGTTCAGGCCTTTTAGCCTGTACCATGCTTTTGGCACTGGTGTCCTTAGCCGGCGTTCCTCCCTTGGCAGGGTTCTTTGGTAAGTTTATTTTACTGATGGCTGTCATTAAAAGCAGCTATATATGGCTGGCTCTGATCGCCGGAGCCAATATTGTCATCTCGCTATATTACTATCTGATGGTTGCCAAACGTATCTATGTCGATTGCCCCCGTGACACTTCCCCGATTGTCGTCCCGCTAAGTATGCAATTGCTGATGTGTCTTTCCCTCCTTGGGATCGTCATTATCGGGATATTCCAAGGCCCGTTTTTTGAAGCTGCCATAAATGCCGTCAAAGGAATGTACCTATCCCTTTTATAACAACTGTTTTTCTATTATTTGAAATTGGTGTGAAAAACAGCAGAAACCAGAAAAATAAAAGCCACACCTACCGCCATCATAGCAACAGCCGCTGCAACCAAACCAAGCCCATTGATCAGTTCCCTTATTCTTTTGTTCATGAAATATCTGAAACCCTTATTTCTTTTCCCTCACAAAAAGCGGCAGGGCTGTTTCCTTCCTGCCGTCAACAGCTAAATCAATGGAATATTCACCGCTGTTTTCCAGTTTCAACATTTGAAGGTTAAAAACCAAATTAGTTGATCCTGACCTTTGCTCATCGGGGAAATTAACGTTGATTGTGCCGTTAGCAGCCGGAATGATATGTTTACCGTCCAAGTCAACAAAATTGACGGAGACCTTGTGAGACCCCCTTTCAATGCCCTCAAATCTGATCCTAAGGGCTAGTGCGCATTGAGGATATACCACCGGCATATTGGCCGTCCAAATCGTATCAAATGCCCCCAGGACATTTAACTTCCCGGAAACATCAATGGTTGCGGCATCACATAAGGAAAATACTTCTATATTCATATTTTAAGTTTAGCACATGCCGCGCAACAAAACGGCACGTTTCTTTTCTAAAATGCAGCATTGATAAACGGAAGGAACCCTAAATATTTCCTATCGTCATTAAAATTAAGCAATCCGATTTGAACACCATATAGTGACCCTGTGTGGTTAATTAGCCCCACTTGGAGCCCGCGTAATTCCTCCTGTGCGTCATTAAAAAACACTGACGCTTGAAAACCTTCACAGGAACGCCTTGCTATATTGGCAATCAATCCCAATTGAAAACCCTTAAAATCTCTCTTCACCTCATTAAACAAACCAAATTGCCCGCCGCTAAAATCTTTACTGATCCGATTATCCGCACCTAACTCTAAGGCATGGGCGCTGCCTTTAATTTCGTTGACGATCCCTATATCGACCCCTTGCAAATCCTCATTGATCCCGTAAATAAAGTCCAACCTTAAACCATCAACGCTATAGACATCAGGAAATATTTGAACCGGATGAAACAGGCTTACCTGCAACTGTGTTGTTTGTTCTGCCCGGCCGGCAAAAGGGCAAATAAAGAAAAACCCCAGTATCAACAAAGAATGCGCCTTTTTACCGTGCCTCATCTTTTCAATCCCTCGTCCTACGAAAGTTATTGGTAATAAATATTGGCCAAATAAAACATGATGTTAGACTGATTTTCACTTGCCGTGGCAACCCAGGCAAATCCGCCGATAATATGGGACAAATTCTTGCCTGTCAAATCTATGGAGTATTCCTTCCAATCCTTAGTGAGCACAATTGAACCGGTAGAAGACGTATCAGTATCAGGATACGGATGTCCCACCCCTGCCCCGCCCATTTTGAATTGAACAACTTCTCCGCCTTGTTCTCCCCGGGCCCAAAAAATCAACTTGTGGGCTCCGGTTAAATTGAAACCTCCCTTTAACTCCCCCCAGTTATTGGCAGGAGCAAGCCAATAAACCCCTGCCCATCCGACACTGATGGCCGCACAATCTCTATTAAATTTAACCTGAACACAACTCCTATTATCCTGGCAATTTTCAATCCACGCATCATTGATTTCCACGCACCGCCCGTCGGGCATAAAGCCAGAGGCAGCAAAATGATTGAGAATGGAAGGTTTATCCTTATAAACATAAAATTTTTCAAATCTCTTTGCCTGCCCGAAAGCAGAGTTATCTGCTGCTATTCCCAAAATAACCAATACCCCCAATATGATATGTATTTTCATATTTAGTTTAGACATGACATTAAACTCCTTTTTGTTTAAAGCGAGTAATAGTAGCACGAAAACAAAAAATCAGTCAATGATAATTCCGCCTCGGGGGCATCAGATTCTCCTCTGTGCTCTCTTTTATATCTAATAGTTAAAAATGCTTACCCCTGGGGGTGGTCACCTTGACAAACACAAAAACATATGGCACACTTAAAATGTTGGCATTTAAAAAATAGTTTTGAGGTTAAAAAATGATAACAAATCTATTAACCACAAAAACAAAAAGTAAACTGAAATACATGCGATTTAAAACCTACCGCGGTTTTAAGACAGCTGCCTATCGATTGAAAACATTCTTTTATGACCCTACCGATTCAACCCCCGGGGATGATTTCCCGTGCGGCCCATTGTTATTCTTAAAACCTAGAGGAAAATAGTCGCCGGTAAATAATCAGTGTCTGTCACTACTTATTCCATCAGGCGCTTTTTGTCGTAGATCATGCTTTCGCGGGAGTATTCGGCGATATCGAGTTTGCCGGTGTCCATGCGGATGGCGTCTTCCGGGCAGACTTCAACACAAAAACCGCAGTAAACGCATTTTCCCAAATCAAGGATGAATTCGGCGGGATATTTTTCGATGT
This sequence comes from Candidatus Omnitrophota bacterium, assembly GCA_963769315.1. Lineage (GTDB taxonomy): Bacteria > Omnitrophota > Gorgyraeia > Zapsychrales > Fredricksoniimonadaceae > JABDGZ01. The sequence goes on along the minus strand of CAVYLG010000003.1, from coordinate 1,221,496 downwards.
TGGGATCCGGGTGTTCGGCGGCAGTGATCTCGATGCACCTGGCAGGGCAAACAGTTTCACACATCATGCAGGCTACACAGCGGGGAGAACCGTCCTCGCGCTTGGTCAAACGGTGACGGGTCCTTAAGCGAGACGATAAGGGCCGCGGCTTTTCCGGGTATTGATAGGTAACAGCGCCGGGAATTTCTTTGCAAAGACCGACCAAATGCAGGATATGGAAGGTGATATTGTAAAAAAAATGTTTAGAGGTCAGCCAAATACCGCTGATCAGCATCGGAAGATAGGTGTTTTCCCACCAATTCAGCTGACGTCGATTGGATTGTTTCCAGGCGCGCTTCATCTGGGCTATACGCAAGGAAGCAAAAGGACCTTTGGGATCGAAATATTTTTCTAACTCCTGACGGCGCTTTTCGGTTGTATTTTCCATGAATCACCCTAAAAGAGTTATTACAACGGCTGTAATGGCAATGTTAATTAACGACGCGGGCAGCAAAATCTTCCAACCCAAATTCATCAACTGATCATAACGGAAGCGCGGCAAAGTCCAACGAACAGCCATCAAAAACCAAATAAAGAAAGACACCTTGATAAAAAACGACAAAACTCCCCAAATCACCACTGACAAATTAGAAAGGGCAATGTGCCCCCCCCACGGAAAATAAAATCCATCCGGGTGCAGATACGGCACCTGCCATCCGCCTAAAAATAAAGTCGCCATCAAAGCCGCAACCAGCACTGTTTCCACCAAATCCGCTAAAAAGAACATCCCGAATTTCATGCCGCTGTATTCCACAAAATAGCCGATGATCTCCGACTCTCCCTCGGGAAGATCAAAAGGGGTCCGTTTGGTCTCCGCCATAGCTGCGGCTGAAAATAAAAAGAACGCCAGCGGCTGAACAAAGATCCCCCATTTAGGGAGCCAGCCTCCCAACATATATGCTCCCTGCGCGCGGTCCAACATCTGAAGATCCAGAGTATTATAAACCATGACCACACCCATGATGGCGGCACCCATGGTAATTTCATAGGCGATCATCTGTGCCGCGCCGCGCATGCCCCCTAAGAAAGCGTAGTTATTATTCGAAGAAAAACCTGCCAAGACGACACCGTAAACACCCATGGACATCATGGCAAAAATATAAATAAGCGCAATGTTAAGGTTGGCCGCCTGAAGCTCAATGACATGGTTATTCAAAACCAGAGCGCCGCCAATGGGGATGGCCGCGAAACCTACAAGGGAAAAAATAACGGACAAGTAAGGGGCTAAATTGAACAAGAATTTATTCGCCCCTTCAGGAATGAACTCTTCTTTGCTGAGCATCTTGAGCACGTCGGCAATCGCGTGAAAAAGACCCATGGCCTTGAAACCAAAAATAGAAGCACGGTTGGCACCAATGCGGTCTTGCATGACGGCGCTTTGCTTGCGCTCGACCCAGGTCAAGAGACCGGCAATGTTAAACATAATAAACAAGGTGCCTGCGCTTAATAAAAATTTGATAAGTATGTCGTTCACGTTTTAAAACTCCCCTCACACATCACTAAATTTGGCTGAACGGTATTGTTCCCAAAACGAATATTACCTATTGCTTGCTCGGCATTCCTAAACTCACCATGCTTACGCCGACCAACTGGGAGTGCCCGGCTTGAGGGCCCAAAATATCCCGTTTCGGGAACAACACCGTTTAACCATATTCATGATCATCCCTTCAATAACATCCCCCTATCAGAAATCTTTTCATAAGACATTTCGGAAAATGCGGGTATCTCTGCCGTGATATCCTTGAATATATCCTGAGGGGCCTGGTAAACAAACGGTGCCCCTAATTTTGCACTAAGTAAAGAGAGGATTTCCCAATCAGCCTTGGCTTCGCCTAAGGGCAAAAATGCCGGCCAAATCCTCTGGACCCTCTGCTGACAATTGGTAAAGGTGCCAGCCTTTTCCGCATAAACGCTGCTGGGAAGGTTCAAATGCGCATAACTACAGGTCTCATTAATATTGCTGCCTTGATAAACCAAGAGCTTCACCTTCTTGACAATCAGCCCGACAGTTTCCTTGCCAAAGGTTTTCGCCAAATCATGACCGAACACATACAACAGATCAATCTCACCTTGAGTGGCTTTTTGCACAATCTGACTCGCGTGGACATCAGCTTGAAGGATTTTCAATGCCCCCGCGGTATTGGGATTCCTGTCCGCCTTAATAAGGAAGTTGTCGCTTCCCCCGGACTTTTCGGGCACTCTAAAATCTACCTGTGCCCCTTTAAGAGTCTCTTTAAAAATCTTACGGATGAGAAAAAGGTCCTCATTGGTCAGTTGTGCGGAAGCTAAAACACCGATCCTGTCGGCGCGCTTTGAATCCTGAAGCGGCTTGATGATCCTGGCCATTGACACCATCGCTTGTTCCCATGAAATCAAATCGTCCTTAAATTGCGGGTGCAGGATCCTGTTCTCGTCGATAAAATGATAACCGTACCGGCCTTTGTCGCATATCCAATAATCGTTAACATCCGGATTATGCCGCGGTTTAAGACGCATGACCCGTGCTTTCTTGTATTTAGCAGGACGCATTTCATCCCATTCGACGGTCATATTGCACCCCATACTGCAGCCCGGGCAAACTGATTTTGTTTTTGCTAAATACCACACACGGCATTTGAAACGAAAATCCGAATCGGTCAAAGCCCCGACCGGACAAATGTCGACCACATTTCCGGAATAATTATTATCCAATTGCCTGCCCGGATAAACGTCCAATTGTGAACGGTCCCCGCGGCTGAAGACCCCAAGTTCGTGGGTCTTAGTGATATTGTCCGTGAAGCGTACGCAACAGGTGCAAAGGATACAACGTTCCTGGTCGAGCATGACGGTAGGGCCGATCGCAAAAGCCTTCTTTTCTTTTTTGACCTTCACGTCGCTCAAGCGGCTGTCATACTGACCATGCTCCAGGTAATAATCTTGAAGCTTGCACTCCCCTGATTGATCGCAAACCGGGCAATCAAGCGGATGGTTGACTAACAAAAACTCCAATACGGTTTTACGGACATCCAACACTTTAGGTGAGTTTGTCTTGACCACCATCCCTTCAACCACCGGCATATTGCAAGAAATTTGCAGTTTGGGCTGCTTCTCAACTTCCACCATGCAAATGCGGCAATTGCCGGACACGGGCAAAGCGGGGTGATAACAGTACCGTGGAATATCAATCCCCAATTTTTCCGCGGCCTGAATAATTGTTGTCCCCGCAGGAACTTCTACCTTTTTCCCGTCAATGGTTAGATTAGGCATACTCTCTCTTGATTTTAGCCTCAAACTCGCTACGAAATTTAGTCACATAACTGCCCACGGACATTGAAATTGCATCACCAAAGGCACAAATCGTATTGCCGCCGATGTTATTCACAATTCCCGGCAGATTGTTTAAATCATGCGGCCGCGCCTGGCCCATATACAGCCTTCTAATAATACGGTAAACCCATCCGCTGCCTTCGCGACACGGGGAACACTGGCCGCAGGATTCCTGCGCGAAAAACCGTGCCGTGATCATCGCCGCCCAAACCATGTCGGTGGAATCATCCATGACGATAATACCCCCCGAACCTGCAATCGAACCAACGGCTTTAAGAGAATCAAAATCCATTTTCACGTCGATCTGATCCGGCGTCAAAATCGGTGCCGAAATACCTCCGGGAATCACTGCTTTAAGCTTGCGACCGTTAGGGATTCCCCCGGCATGATCATAAATAATTGAGCGCAATGTTGTCCCATTGGGAAGTTCATAAACCCCGGGTTTAACGACATGCCCGCTGACACAAAACAAACGATTCCCTCCATTTTTCTCGCTGCCTAATTTCGCGAACCAATCACCGCCCTTGCTGATAATGGGCGGCACACAGGCAACGGTTTCCACGTTATTAATAATTGTCGGGCAGCCAAATAACCCTACCACCGCCGGAAACGGAGGCTTAAGGCGCGGAAACCCTTTTTCCCCCTCCATTGATTCCAAAAGAGCCGACTCTTCTCCGCAAATATACGCCCCGGCGCCCGGATGGACGACCACGTCAATATCAAAGCCGGTCCCCATGATGCCACGACCCAGAAATCCTGCTTGATACGCTTCATCAACCGCTCCCTGTATGTTCTGTAACGATTTGATGTATTCCCCGCGGATATAAATATAGGCCTTATGACTGCCGATGGCATAGCAGGTGATGATGATCCCTTCAAGGATAGCATGAGGGTCTTTTTCAAGAATGTATTTGTCCTTGAATGTCCCCGGCTCCCCCTCATCACCGTTGACAACCAAATACTTTGGCTTAGGGTTGGCCGGGGGGATAAAGCCCCATTTGGTGCCCGTCGGGAAACCGGCCCCTCCTAATCCTCTAAGATTAGATTTTTTAACCTCCTCAATGACTTGGGCCCCCGTCATCTGGGTCAGGGCTTTGCGGGCGGCCTCATAGCCTTTATCTTTCAGATAATTTTCAAGGAGGTGGGAATTTTCCTGGTCAAAATGGCGCGTGACGATTTTTTCCATTTAACTATTCTTATTGATCAACTCGTCAATTTTCTTTTTGTTCAATAACCCTTTGTATTCTTTATTGCACTGCATCACCGGAGCCAACTCACAGGCGCCCAGGCACTCCACCACGCTAAGACTAAATTTGCCGTCAGGGGTTGTTTCACCGGGTTTAATATTTAACCTTTCCTGAATATGTCCAATGACATCCTCCGCGCCGCGCAAAGCGCAAGCGGTGGTCTGGCAAACGGAAAAATGGCATTCCCCGGTTTTTTTGGTGTGGAACAAATGATAAAAACAAACAACTTCATGGACATGGACAACCGGAATCCCCAGATATTCAGAAACGTTCTTTTCAGTTTCGAGGGAAATCAGCCTTTCTTTTTCCTGGACATAATGCAACACCGGCAAAAGAGCAGCTTGCCTTTGCTCATACTTGTTTGTGATCTTATCTAGTTCCTGTAAATAGTCAGCGGTAAAAATATGAACCCCACTTTCAACTACCGATCCAATTCCCCTGCAATCATGTTGACTGAACCGAAAGTCGGGACCAGATCAGCCATCATGCCCCCTATCAAACATTGAGGTAAAGCCGCCATGATCGCAAAACACGGCGGATGAACGCGTATCCGCCATGGCTGGTCACGTCCGTCGGACACAATGTAAAAACCCAGCTCTCCGTTGGCCCCCTCAACAGGAAAATATACCTCTCCCACGGGCGGATGAATGCCGTGGCCGAACATCACCAATTTAAAGTGATTCATCAACCCTTCAATATTACCGTAAGTATCTTCTTTGGCAGGTAACACCACGTCTTTTTTATTCGCATTGATGGAGCCGTGGTATTTTCTTGTGCTGCCCTGCAAGGTAGGGTCTAGGGTGACCTCATCTTCAATCAATTCTTCGGTCTTGCCCATCTTGGCCCTGTCAATCATTTGGGAGGCAGGGATCACAACACCCGACAGATCAGCAACAACCTCCCCGTCGGGCATCTGTAGAAAACATTGCTCAATGATCCTTAAGGACTGCTCCATCTCCGCCATACGTACAAAATAACGGTCAAGGTTATCCCCTTGACTGCCCACCGGAACCTCAAAATCAAGCCGGTCATAGACGAGATACGGACTGGCCTTGCGCACATCATAAGCAACCCCTGTTGACCTTAAAAATGGCCCGGTAATCCCGTAGGCAATTGCATCTTCCGATGAAATCTTCCCGATATCCTTCATACGGTCGAAAAAGATACGGTTGCGGGTCAATAACTCGTCTGCCTCGATAAGCACCTTGCGCACATCCGCGATCCGTTTGAAGGCCTTGTCGACAAATCCGTCGGTCAGATCAGCCTTGACCCCGCCGATACGTACATACGAAATCGTCAGCCGTGCGCCGGTGATCTCTTCGATGAGCTCATATAAAAATTCGCGGGCCTTGATCATATACAAGAACACTGACATCGCACCCAACTCCATGGCCGAGGCCCCGATACAAGTCAAATGGTCAGTGACGCGCGAGATCTCACTCATGATGACGCGGATGTATTTGGCGCGGTCCGGGACATCGATCCCTAATAATTTTTCGACGGTAAGGGCAAATCCCACATTATTGATCAAAGGGGAAACATAATTCAACCGGTCCGTGTACGGGAAGCACTGGGAATACATCACCGTCTCGCACATTTTTTCAAAAGCCCGATGAAGATAACCGATCTCTATGTCGGCATCCTTGATCTTCTCCCCATCCAATTCCATGATCATACGGATAACACCGTGCATCGCCGGATGCGAGGGCCCTACGTTCAACAGCATGGAGCGTGTTTGTGTCATAGTAATTCTTTTAAGTCATAAGCCACAAAGTCATAAGGAATTTAATTTTATTCTTGTGACCTATGACTTGTGACATGTGACTTTCATTAATTAATAGGCCCAATCAATGGCTGACGTTTATTAACCGGATAATCCTTGCGTAAGGCATGCCCTTTAAATTCCTCATACATCAAAATGCGTTTTAAATTGGGGTGCCCTTTAAATCGGATGCCGAACATGTCCCAAACTTCCCTCTCATACCAATTGGCCGAAGCCCAAAGATCGCTAAGAGTATCCACTTCGGGATTTTTTTCATCAACAGGCAACTTGATGCGTATCCGGTGATTGAATTTAAGGGAAAAAAAATGATAAACAACTTCAAAACGAAATTCTTTTTGGGTCCGTCCGCCGGCAAAAAACAAATAATCAACAGCGGTCAGGTCCATCAAAAAATTAAAATCCAATTCCGGGGTTTCTTTTAAAAACTTGGCAACGCTCCGCAGGCTGGCGGACGCAAATAAGCGCAGTCTCATCCCCCCGGAAAGCATGGGTCTCTATGATCTGAGATGAAAACTGTTCCTGAATTCTTTGTAAAGGCGTCATGATGGAGGTTCTATATGTTTAATATGCTTCTCAATGGTATACCCGCCCTGAAGTTCAACAGGCCGGCCGGTTTTTGTGCGAGGTTCATAAAGCGTCCTGGATTGCTCTCCCTTTTGGATCTTGTCCTGAAGTTTTATTAACCCATCGAGAACATTTTCCGGACGCGGAGGGCAGCCCGGAATATAAATATCAACAGGGATAATGGTATCAATGCCCATCACCGTCGAATAATTATCGTAAAAGCCGCCGGTGCATGTGCAGACCCCAAAAGCCACCACCCATTTGGGTTCACACATCTGGTCATGGACCGTCTTTAAGACGGGCGCCATTTTATGGCTGATGGTCCCCACCACAAAAAGCACGTCCGACTGACGCGGTGAAAAACGCGGGAACCCTGCGCCAAACCGGTCCAGGTCATAATGAGAAGCGGCCGTTGACATATACTCCATGCCGCAACAGGCCGTGACAAACGGGTATTGAAAAATAGAAAATTTACGCGCCCAACCCAAGGCATCGCTTAATTTTGAGGTAAAGAAATTCGTTGAAGAACTTATCATTTTTTGTCATTCCCGCGAGCAACTGCGAGTGTCGGTCAATACGACCGAAAGCGGGAATCCATTTTAAAAATTAATATTTACTCCCACTCTAATGCCCTTTTTTTCAATATATAAAAGAATCCCAGGACCACAAAACCCATAAAAACAGCCATCTCCGACAAGCCAAAAAGCCCCAATTCCCTGAACATCACCGCCCAAGGGAAAAGAAAAACCAGCTCGACGTCAAAAATAATAAAAAGCATGGCCACGATATAAAAATGCACCGGCATATTGCCGCCGGGCAAAGAAAAAGGCTTCTTGCCGCATTCAAAAGGTTTGGATTTGGCTGTACTGGGGACTTTCGGGCTTAAAACCTTAGGCAAGGTCAACAATAGGGCCGCGAGCGCCAATGCAAACAAAAAAGCAAATATAATTGCGATATATTCTAACATTTTCGGCCACTCTACCCTGTCATTCCCGTGCAGGCGGGAATCCATAAAAAAAATTATTTAATTAGGTTGGTTAAAATACTTTAAATGAGGATCGTCGAATAGTCAAGGCTGATTCAAAATGTATAATTTACAAATTTTCCAGGATCATGTCCACATTCACATAGTTTTTGACTAAACGCCTGGCCTCAAGGATCTTATCGCGGTCGGTCTTCTGGATCTTGGGGGTCATGTTCTCGATGGCAGCGGCGATGGTATAGGTGTCCTGCTCGGAATAAAGCACCGGGATGCGGCTGTCTTTAAGGAGCCCCGCGATTTTATGGTCCGGCGTCAGCCCCCCGGTCAAAATGAGGCCGGCCACCTTGACCGCCCTGCCCTTCTGCAACAAATACGAAGACACCGCCACCAGCATATTATCCACCCGGTCACCGGAAGTAATGACCAGGGCCCCGTCGCGTAAATGGCCGATCATGTTATACGGCTCCATGGCCGCGACAATGGCATCATAAACCCGGCTGCGCAAATTTTCTTCCCCTGAAAATACTTTTAAATCCAGCCGCTCCCTGATCTGCTCTACCGTCGGAGCGCTTAACAACTCCATTTCAGGGATGACGCCTAAAAGCCGGATGCCTTTGCGCTCCAGCCCCTTGCCCACAATGCTTTTGATCTTATCCAATTTGTCCGGCAATACTTTATTGATAATAACGCCCAATACCGGCACCTTGCATAGATCAAACAAGGCTTTATTGAGCATGATCTCATCAATGGCGCGGCCGATACCGCCGCCGGAGACGATGATGACCTGGCTTCCCAAGCAGGGAAGCCACATCCGCATTCGAACAATCGATCACCGATCCCACCGCCGCATGCCCTGTGCCCCAACAATGATGGCATCCTTGCCGCGGGTGATCGTCTGAAAAGATTTAAGGATCTTGTCATGCAATTGCTGTTTTTGAGGCTCAAGAATATATTTTTCCGTGTAGCCGTGGCCGACGGTGATGGGGCTCATGTCCTTGATATGTTTCTTGCAATGATATACCTCGCCGATCAAATAGGTGTCTTTATCGATGGCCTTTTCTTCGTAGGTGACGGTTTCCTGGCCGACAGGCTTCATAAAGGCGGTCTTGATCTTGCGCTCCTGGAAAATCTTGAAAAGCCCCAAGGCCAAGGTCGTCTTGCCGGCATTTTGATGGATGGCGGAAATAAAAATATTCTTAAGATGTTTGGTTTTTTTCATGACTCCCCTGTTTTTGATTGCTTATCTGTAAGTTTGGCGGTCAGCGCCCTGACCGATTCCAGGATATCCACCGGAACCGCCAAGAACAACAGTATTAGACGGTGTCGGACCCAGACCATCGATGGTTTGAAGCGTTCTTAACTGCATGGCCCCCGGAGATTCGGTCATTGTTTTTGCCGCTGCCGCCAGATTGACAGCGGCTAATTTATCCCCTTCGGCCTTGGTGATCGTGGCCCTTTTTTCTCTTTCCGCGGAGGCCTGCCTGGCCATCATTTTCTTTAATTCTTCCGGCACATCCACGTCCAAGATCTTGATCGCTGTTACTTTCAGTCCCCAATTCTCTGCCTGTTTCTGAATGATCGCTTCAATCTCATCGCCGATCTTTTGTCTTTCCGCCAACAGATCATCGAAAGTCATTCCGCCGACCACATCCCGCAAGGCCGCCTGGGCATATTGGGAGACCGCATACAAATAATTCTGGACTTTAATCACGGCCGATTGCGCATCGACCACCTGAAAATAAACGACCCCGTTGATGGACACCGGCACATTGTCCTTGGTGATGGCCTGCTGCTTGGGGATATCATTGGTCAATACCCTCATATCCACGACCCTGGCCTCTTCAATAACAGGAATAATAAAATTCAAACCCGGTTGAAGTGTTCTGGAATACTTCCCCAGTTGAAATACCACACCTGTTTGATACTGCTGGATTATCCTGATCGAAAACGCAATGAACAATAACTACAATGGGGATTAGATAAATCAGCATAAACACCTCCCCTACTTTCTATGTTGTTTATTCCTAAAGCTTACAGATTAAAAGTTTAACATTTACTTTACGGAAAGACTATTTAAAAAATGATCCCTAAATTACACAGAATTAACTAAACATGCTGTAGGGATAAATGCCTGAGGAGTGGCCGTCGCTCCAGGTGATGCCGACGGCATAATTGCCCAAGGGCAGGATTTCTACGGGATTAATGTCCGCAGGAATTTTTTGGGGATCCACCAGCCGCTGGCCGGTCACTTCCGACACGCATAAAGCACATTGGCAATTGGCACGAAGGTCAAAGGCTTTTGCCGACATTTCCCGCCCGTCGCTAAAAACCAGTACCACCCGGCCGTCCCTGAAATCCGGCATCTTTTAACTCTGATTGGGATGCTTGGATTGCCTCAACGGCCTGCAGCAATTCTTCCGCTGCTTTTTGGATATACTCATTGGCCTGATAAGCACGCATGTCCCCGGAAAGTTGCTCTAAGATCGGGATCTCCACCAAGGTCTTGACCCCAAAGCGTTTGGACAAGGCCCCTGCTTTTTGCTCGCCGAAAATATAATATTTTTTGCCCGTATCAGGCGCTATAAAATACGCCATATTCTCAATGACCCCTAAAATCGGCACCTTGACTTTTTCAAACATCAGTATCCCGCGGGCCGTGTCCATCAGGGAAAGGCTGTGATGGGTGGTCACGATCACGGCCCCTGTAATTTGATCGACTGGGTGATGGTCAACTGCACATCCCCGGTTCCGGGCGGCATATCGAGTATCAAATAATCCAGTTCTCCCCAATCCGTTTGAAACAGTAATTGCTGAATATAGCGCGTGACCATGGGCCCGCGCATCACCGCCGGAGCATCCCCCAATAAAAATCCAAAGGACATGAGTTTAAGCCCCTTATAGTCAATGGGCGATAAGCATCTTAAATTCATTGGTCTGCACCTGGCGTCATGCAACCGAAAAAGCGAAGGCAAGGACGGGCCATAAATATCCGCATCCAATAGGCCTGTCTTAAACCCCCGCTGGGCTAACTCCCAGGCCAAGGCACAGGCAATGGTTGATTTACCCACCCCGCCTTTGCAGGAAGAAATAGCAATAACATTTTTTACTTTAGATAAGAAAAAGGATTGGTGCTCATAAAGGATCCTTTTCTGCATTCTCAGGATGACGTAATCCGCTACATTCGAAGTCATTTTAAACTGGCTGCTAACGCCTGGGGAATTTCATCGGGAAAATCAACGACCGCAACCCCCGCATCGCGCAGCATCTGCATTTTAGCCTCAGCCGTGGAGTCCCCTGAAGAGATGATGGCCCCGGCATGCCCCATGCGCTTGCCGGCAGGCGCGGTACGTCCGGCAATAAAAGACACCACCGGTTTGGTGACATACTTTTTGATATATTCCGCGGCCAATTGTTCATCCCCGCCGCCGATCTCGCCCACCATCACGATGGCTTTGGTGTCCGGGTCTTCCTGGAACATTTTTAGAACATCGACAAATCTGGTGCCGATAATAGGGTCTCCGCCCAAACCAACACAGGTCGATTGGCCCATGTTGTTGATGGTCAAATTGAAAACCACTTCATAGGTCAAGGTGCCTGAACGGGAAATCACGCCGATATTGCCGGCTTTATGGATATGCCCCGGCATAATGCCGATCTTGGCCTTGCCCGGTGAAATCACCCCCGGACAATTGGGACCGATCAAACGGCAGGGGCTGTTGCTCAAAGCTTTTTTGACTTCCACCATATCCAAGACAGGGATTCCTTCAGTGATGCAAATGATCAAGGGAATGCCGTTGGCAATATCCTCGAGCATGGCGTCTTTGGCAAATTTGGCCGGCACATAAATGACCGCGGCATTGCAGCCGGTTTTGTCCTTGGCCTCTTTGACGGAATTAAAAACAGGTATTCCGCTGACCTCTTGACCGCCTTTGCCGGGGGTCACACCGCCGACGACCTTGGTGCCGTAATCCAGCATCTGCTTGGCATGGAAAGAACCGTCGCGGCCGGTAATGCCCTGGACAATGACCTTGGTATTTTGATCGACAAGTATGGACATATTATCAGGCTGCCTTCACAGCTTCGGTAACAGCCTGCCGCATGGAAGTGAATGTTGTCAAGCCCGCTGACGCTAAAAGCGCTTTTGCTTCTTTTTCATTGGTACCGGTCAAACGGATGACCAACGGCACCGGAATTTCAATTTGCTTTAAAGCGGTCAATATCCCGTTGGCAATATCATCGCAGCGGGTAATGCCGCCAAAAATATTGATCAAAATAACCTTAATGTCTTTGTTGCGCAAAATGATCTTTAAGGCGTTGAGCACTTTTTCCGGATTGGAAGAGCCCCCCACATCCAAAAAATTGGCCGGCCTGCCGCCGAGCAGATTAACCACGTCCATGGTGCCCATGGCCAAACCTGCGCCATTGACAATGCAACCGACATTGCCTTCCAACTTGACAAAGCTCAAACCCTTTCTCCTTGGCCTCCAGCTCGTCGGCATCTTCATATTTCATGTCCCGCAGAAGGCAGCAATTCCGGATGCCGCTCCAAAGCCATTATCATCAATAATGACCTTGGCATCCGCGGCCATCAGATGGCCCTCACCGTTGACGACAAATGGGTTGATTTCCGCCAGGGAACAATCTTTTTCAAAAAATAATTTAAGCAATTTTTGCAAAATGGATGTTGCGCTTTTCTGCAAGTGTGCTCGCTCAATCAACCGGGCTACCACCGGCGCCCAGCGGGCTTCATCAAGGGTTTTGCCGCCCTGCATGTAAAATTTAATGATCTTATCCGGATGGGTCTTGGCGGTTTCTTCGATTTCCACCCCGCCTTCGGCAGAGGCGATAATGACCACGTCACCTTTGATATTATCAATGGTAACGGCCAAATAATATTCTTTCTTGATATCAATGGCCCTGACGACTAACAGGCGCTCAACCGTATAACCTTTGATATTCAAATTCTTAATACGGTTAAATTCACCGATGAAGTCCTTTTCATTAGTGACAACCTTCACCCCGCCGGCTTTGCCGCGGCCGCCGACTAAAACCTGGGCTTTGATAACCACGGGAAATCCTATCTTACGGGCGATTTTCAGGGCTTCATCGGAAGTTTGGGCCACATCCCCTTCGGCAAGAGGAATGCCGTATTCGGCAAATAAATTTCTAGCTTAATATTCATGTATTTTCATACGAACCGTCCGGAGGAACTATCCCTCGGCCATCAAGGGAACAGGGAATATTGAATAGTATCACAATTTATAATTTTTGCGATATAAAAAATTTCGTTTTAGGTCTGCAATCGATATGCTATTATCTTCCCATTGTCTGTTTTAGCCCTCCTGATGCCGCTGTTTGGTTGAAGGAATTATTAAGTTAAAGTATGAGCTATTTTCTAAAAATTCTCTCCACCAAACGCTGGATCGGCATTCTGCTCATCGTGCTCATTGGGGCGATCGCCTATCATAATTGCCTGCCCAATGAGATGTTCTGGGATGATGATGATTTCATCAATAATAATCGTTTTATCAGGGATTTCCATTACTGGCCTTTATGGTTTAGCCAAAACCTGGTGGCCGGCAGTTACCTGGTGAGCAATTATTGGCGTCCTCTACTTTTAACTATCTTTGCCACGGAATGGCATTGGTGGCACAATTGGGTCTATGGCTGGCATACGGTTAGCATCGGAGTTCATATCTTGGCTGCCGTCACTCTTTATTTTTTATTAAACAGGCTATTCGCGCGGAATTTACTGGCCCTTCTGGTTGCCCTGATCTTTGTGGCCCACCCCGTACACAACGAAGCCGTGGTCTATGTCAACAGCATGGGCGATTCGCTGGCCACGACCTTCGTTTTATCCGCCCTCCTTTTATATACCCGTTTTCGACAATCAAAAAAACCGGCCTGGATCTCCCGTTCATATTGGGCGTCTTTACTGGTTTTTCCCTTGGGCATACTTTCTAAAGAAACCGGTTTTGTATTAGTCGGGTTACTCCCTTTAACGGACTTTCTTTTGCTGTCAAAGGCGAAATCTTTTTGGGGACGTGTCGGGCAAACCTTGGCAGCAACGTGGCCTTTTATCATCATGGGAATAATCTATATCATCATGCGGGGCACGATACTCAACTTTTCTAACAGCTTTAATTTTTATAATGAAAACAATGTTTTTACCACCCATCCCACCATCCGGCTCATGACCTTCTTTAAAGTCCTGGTACAATACACGGGGTTTCTCTTTTTCCCGTACCAACTGCGCGTAGAGCGTGATTTTCACTTGGCCCAATCTCCGATGGAATGGGATGTTATTGTCGGTGGCCTACTAGTTGGTTTTATGATTTTTTGCGCCTTCAAATATTGGAGGACAAGGCCGTGGGTCTCATTCGGTGTCGGCTGGTTTTTTATGGCCATCGCCCCAACGTCGAATGTTCTGGTCCCCATCAATTCCGTTATTTACGAACATTTCCTTTATATGCCCATGATCGGCATTGTCTTGATCGTGGTCTTTCTAAGCCTAGAGGCGGCTGAAAAATACCACCTGATACCGACACTGCTAAAAATAATCGCCGTCATTATGGTCATCTTTTGCGCCATTAATATCCACCGCAACCTCGATTGGCGCACCTCCATCGGCTTTTACGAGCAGTTGATCACCTACCGGCCGGATGATTATCGTGTTATCAATAACTTAGGGATGGAATATGCCAATAACGGCATTCATGACAAAGCCCTGACCACCTATCTGAAAGCCATTGCCTTAGACCCCAAAAATCCCGTGGCCTATCATAATATCGCCGGCACCTACCGCGATACCGGCCACATCTATTTGGCTTTGCAAAATTTTCAAAAAGCCATTGAGCTAAACCCCAATTTTATTTTCAGTTACCGCTCTTTAGCTGACCTGTATTGGCGTCTGGGGCAATATGAACAATGTAAGGAAAATTTACTGCAGATCTTGCGCATTGACCCAAGAGATGAAAAAACCTTTCAGGCCTTGCAAGTGGTCCAATCAAAGTTGAATCACTAAAAACGCCATTAATGGCGTCTCTATGAAGTCTTAAAAATTTCCTTAAAGAATTTCTGCATTTCCGTCCATGAGGCTTTATCCGCGGCTTCATTGTAAAGGGCGCCCGGCGGAACTCCTTTATTATCCGGATTGGTAAACCCATGCATGGCCCCCGGGTATTTAATCAACCGGTAATTGACCTTTGCATCCGTCATCTCTTTTTCAAAGGCCGCTACTTCATCCGCTTTAACAAAAGGATCCGCGGCCCCGTGCAGGGCCAAAACCTTGGCCTTGATATTCTTGGCATCTTGCGGTGTGGGAGAACTTAAACCCCCATGAAAGCTGACAATCCCTTTAACATCAGCTCCGCTACTGGCCAATTCCAGAACAGCAGTCCCGCCGAAACAATAACCAATCGCGGCTAATTGAGACGCATCCACATTAGGCTGGGATTTTAAAACATCCAGACCGGCATTAACCCGCGCCCTTAAAAGAGCACGGTCCGCTTTAAATTTGCCGGCCATGGCCCCGGCTTCTGCGATCGTCTGGGGACGTATGCCCTTGCCATAAATATCAGCGGCAAAAGCAACATACCCTAATTGGGCAAGCATATCTGCGCGTTTTTTAGCATAATCATTAAGCCCCTTCCATTCATGCACAACCAATATCCCCGGTCGCTTGCCTTTTTATTGCATCATCATAAACCAAATATCCCTCCAAAAAGGCAACCCCCTGATTATATTCCACGGTTTGTGTTTTCAAAGCAGCCCGGGCGTTTGACGTCAAGCCTATAATGGCTATCATTGAAGCCAAAACGAAACGCATAAATTTCTACTCCCTTAAGTATCGCTGTCATTCTGAGGCAAAGCCAAAGAATCTAAAGACATCTTAATATCCTTCGCTACACTCAGGATGACAAAAAATGATCAATTCAGGATTTTTTCTCCGCGTAATATGGGTTCCACGGGTTTAGCATCGATCCTTAGTCCCCCGTCGTGCTCAATATGGATCGTATACAAATACCCCGGAATAAAAACAGCCCCGGGGGCCTCGATCTGTACGCTCTTGATCCCCGCCTTCTTGGCCTTGGCCTCATCAAAAGCAAAGCGCCAAAAATCTCTCCAAAATCTATTTTCAAAACCGCTGGCCCTGCCCGGAATTTTATATCCGCCCGGGATCTCGTCCACCTGGGTTATGAGAAATTCCTGGGTTCGGGGCCCATCGAGCATAAACACCTTCCAAAATAAATAAACACTCCTGCCTTTAAAGCGGTCTCCGGCGGCCACGAACCTATCTTCGAAACGCACAACCAGGGACTGAAACTGGATCAAATTTCCGCTGAAGGTAAAGTATTTAGGCAGCAGGGCATGCCCGGAAGTGTCTTCTTCAACAAATTTAATGGTGGTCATATTGCGGTGAAGCTTTTCGTCATAATTGACCGCAGTCACAAGCACCTGGGCCGCCCGTGACTCTGCCTGAAGGCGGTCTAACATTTGCTGATAAAAATGTTCCCGGTTAAACCGCCAGACCAGCCAAAAGCCGACAATGATCAAACAAAAGACAATAAAAAGGAATCTGCCCATTCGGTTATTATACTAAATAAGTAGGGATAGACACTACTTTTTTAACCGGTGCGGTTCCCTGAGGATTAGTCAAAGAATTAAGCATTGTGTCCCCTTAATTGGTGCCTTTAATTGCGCCGGACAACGGCAACATTAATTATAAGGAATGCGTCGACGTAAATAAATTGCGAAAGGATTATTATTCTGTTATCCTTATGGACATGATTTTGATGTAATTTAATGAAGGAGGCAATTTGAAGTCGTTTTATATTAAGCCATTTTCAATAATTATCATCTCTTGTTTAGGCATTCTCGTCTATTCTAATACCTTCCATTATACGTTTCATTTCGATGATTTTACTTATATAGCCGATAATAGTGCTATAAAAAATATCCAAATTCTGCAAAGCATCTGGAATTATTACCCTTGCCGATTTATCACTTTCCTTTCCCTTGCTCTCAACTATCATTTCAATGGGCTTAATGTATTTAGTTACCATCTCTTTAACATAGCAGTTCATTTAGGTTCAGCCATTCTAGTCTGGTGGCTGACTCTTCTGACATTTTCCACCCCTGCCATAAAAAAAGAAAAAATTGCCCGTCATGCAAATGTCATTGCTTTATTTGCAGGACTGGTGTTTGTAAGCCATCCGGTCCAAATCGAAGCGGTATCATATATTTGCCAACGGGCCGCTTCTATGGCGACATTGTTTTATCTGACTTCATTATGTTTTTACGTTAAATGGAGATTGCTGCAAAATAGTGCCCTTGCAATTGAACCGAAGCAACCTTTTAAAAAGATTGCCACGTTGCCTACAGCTCCTCACAATGATACAAGAAGGAAATTCTTTTACATCTGTTCTCTAATAACCGCCATTGCGGCCATGTTTACTAAGGAAATAGCGATAACCCTGCCTTTGATGATTTTACTTTATGAGTCTTGCTTTTTTAGTAGACGCGCCATCAATGGCATCTTTATTAATTGGAAATCCATTACCCCTTTCTTGCTTACTCTTTTTATTATTCCTGTAGTAATGCTACTTACTAAGTCCATACTTTTTCATGAAATCCAAGGCATCACCCAAGGGCCTGAAGGCATATCCCCTATGCATTATCTTCTGACTCAATTCAGGGTCATGGTCACCTATATAAGGCTGGTTTTTCTTCCCTTTAATCAGAATCTTGATTATGACTATCCCATTTTCAAAAGCATTCTTGAATTACCCGTGTTAACCGGTTTTCTATTCTTAATAACTATTCTTCTTTTTGCAAAACACCTGTTCTCAAAATATAGATTGGTATCTTTTTCTATCCTTTGGTTTTTTTTGACTCTGTTGCCTGAATCAAGCTTATTACCGGAAAAGGATATCATTTATGAACACCGGCTTTATTTACCACTGGTGGGCTTTAGTATATTTTTGGTCAGCAGTATGTATTATGTGATTGATACATACTGGTCCTCAAGCCGGACACTCGTCGTTACTCGTCATTCTGAGTCCAAAGGACGAAGAATCTTAAGACATCTTAAGATCCTTCGCTTCGCTCAGGATGACAAAAGACTCAAAATGATGGTTGCGCTAACTATAATTGTTGCTTGTTATGCGATTTTGACTTATCAAAGGAATAAAGTCTGGAAGAATGAGTTTACTTTATGGAATGATACCGTTCAAAAATCACCTCATAAGGGAAGGCCCTACATGAGCCGCGGCTCTGAATATTTCCAACAAGGCGACTTTACTAAAGCAATATCGGATTATGACAAGGCCATTGAATTAAGTCCCGATTACATGATTGTCTATATCGACCGCGCGGTTGCTTATTCCAAGCAAGGCAAGCTAACCGAGGCCATCAGGGACTTAAACAAAGCCATTGAAATAAATCCCCACCGTGAAGAGCCCTATTTCAACCTAGGCAATTTTTTTGCGGATCAAGGCAATCATATTCAAGCAATCCAGGGTTATACCAAGGCCATTGAAATAAATCCAAATCGTGCGCAGTCTTATAGCCACCGTGGCGATTCCTATGCCAAACAAGGCAATGATATTCAAGCGATCTCAGACTATACCAGGGCCATTGAAATTGATCCTTCCTTTGCAGAGGCGTATAACAACCGTGGTTCTGTTTATGCCCGGCAAGGCAATTATTCTCAAGCGATCCTGGACTATAGCACGTCCCTTGAAATAAATCCGCAGTTCGCAGAAGCCTATTCTAACCTAAAGAATGCCCGCCTTATGCAAGGTAACCCGACCAAAGCCATCTCTGAAAAGGACTATTTCAAGCTGGGGGCTACCAGTTTCAGGCAAGGTAACTTTACCGATGCCATCTCTGACTTTACCGAAGCTGTTAAAATAAATCCGAATTTTGCACAGGCGTATAACGACCGCGGCTTGGCATATTACAATGAAGGCAACTACTCCACGGCTATCATAGATTACAATAAGGCTATTGGCCTGGACCCAGACTACGCGGACGCCTACTATAACCGTGGTCTTGCCTGGGATCGGCAAGCTAACCAAACTCAAGCTCTGTCAGATTTTAATAAAGCCATTAAAATAAAACCTGATAATGGACAGACCTATAGTAACCGGGCTATTATCTATTACAGGCTAAGAAAATACGATAAAGCCTGGGAAGATGTGCATAAAGCCCAAGAATTAGGGGCTGTTGTTAATCCACAACTCATTAGCGCTCTTAAAGCAGCATCAGGCCAAGGAGTGAAATTCAAATGACACGTTATTATTTTCTGCGATCGTTGGGGCTCATTCTGCTAGGGCTTTTGATCTACGGCCGGACGTTTCAATTTGGTTTTGTTTTTGACGACCATTTCTTCGTTGAGAATAATCCTTTCATCAAGAATTTCAACGATGTCCATTTGATGTGGCATCCCTTCCCCATGACCCGACTGGTCGGCATATATTCTTTCGCGTTAAATTATTTTCTCAACCAACTTCACCCATGGGGCTATCACATCTTTAATTTTATCGTACATATTGTGACTGTGGGGCTGGTGTGGGCTTTGACGCTCTTGCTTTTCAAAATTACTAAATGGCTTCCTTCAGAGGACCGTATAACAAAAGAACTCCCCTTTTTTATAGCTGTTCTTTTTTTAGTCCATCCATGCCAGACGCAGGCGGTGTCCTATATCTCACAGCGTTTTGAATCTATGGCCACGGTTTTTTATTTGGGGACGGTGTACTGTTATCTATATGCGCGCTTATCGACAAACAAGACACGAAAAATCGGATTATTCGGATTAGCGTGCCTTTTAACCATTTTGGGTATCTTCACCAAAGAAGTAATCATTACCGTGCCGGCGATGATACTGGCCTCGGAATGGATTTTATTTCCCCCGTGTCATTCCCGCGCCTGCCCCCAGGCTTCAATGGGGGAAAGCGGGAATCCAAAAAAATATAACAACAGACTGTATATAATTTTAGTTGTCTTAGGGGTTTTATTGTATGTGCTGTTTACCAAATTGGTGCATGCGGATTTAAGCATTTTTATGCGGTCAATCCCCTCTGATTCTCATGCCGGAGACCTGTTGACTCCGGCACGTTATTTTTTAACTCAAATGCGGGTCTTTTTGACCTTTCTTCGTCTTTTAGTGCTGCCTATCCATCAAAATTTGGATTACGATTATCCGGCCTCTACCGGACTTCTCCATCCACCATTAACTTTGATGGGATTATGCGTGCTCGGCGCCATCATTTTTCTGATCATCAAGCTGCGCCGCCATGTCCCTTTAATAGCCTTTGGCTTGGCTTGGATGCTGATCACATTTTCCATCAATTTAGCGCCTCGGGCAAATGTGATTTTTGAGCATAAATTGTACCTTATTTCATTCGGGTTCTTTTTAACGTTCGTAACTACTTTGTCTATTTTGGTCCGAAACCGCAGAACATTAGTGTGGATGTTATGCTGTGTGATTACGGTCTCGACCTTAGTCAGTTTTCAGCGTAATAAAATTTGGGGGAATGAACTTGCTTTATGGGATAATGTGGTTCGAAACTCACCTCATAAAGCAAGGCCATACAACAACCGCGGCTATTTTTTAGACTTACAAGGCCATTACGCTCAAGCCATCGCTGATTTTAACAAGGCCATTGCATTAGATCCCAATTATGCGGATGCCTATAACAATCGTGGGAGGGCTTATTTTCGTCAAGGCAACTTTACTCAAGCCACCGCTGACTTTACTAAGGCCATTGAATTAAGTCCAAACCATGCGGAGCTCTATAACAACCGCGGCCTTAGCTATACCAAACAAGGCAATTATTCTCAAGCGATCCTGGACTATTCCAAGGCCATTGAAATAAATCCTCAACTCGCAGGTGTCTATTCTAACCTGAGAAATGCCCGCTTCAAGCAAGATAACTTGACCATAGGTGTCTCTGAAAAGGACTATTTCAACCTGGGGACTGCCAGCTTCAAGCAAGGCAACTTTGCCGACGCCATCTCTGACTTTACTGGGGCTATTAAAATAAATCCGAAGTTTGTACAGGCGTATAACGACCGCGGCTTGGCATATTACAATGAAGGCAACTACTACCCGGCTATCATTGATTACAATAAAGCTATTGACCTGGACCCAGACTACGCGGACGCCTACTATAACCGTGGTCTTGCTTACGACCGGCAAGCTAACCAACTCCAAGCTCTGTCAGATTTTAATAAAGCCATTAAAATAAACCCTGACAATGGACAGACCTATAGTAACCGGGCTATTATCTATTACCGGCTAAAAGAATACGATAAAGCCTGGGAAGATGTGTATAAAGCAGAAAAATCAGGGGCTGTTGTTAATCCGCAACTCCTCAATGCACTTAAAGCAGCATCGGGCAGGGATAAATAAATATTTGCTGGGATCGTTGATCAATTCTGTTTTCATCGGGCAAGTTGCTGTTTCTGCAACAAAAGTAATTGCTTTCTAAGCTGGTCGGCTTTTTGTGTGTCCTTGCTATTTATGGCATCCCGAAGTTCTTGATAGAGCGCTGTTATTTGAGGATTCGTGTTCATCCCCGGTCTTCCGCCTGGTTGTCCCAGGTTCGGCATTAATTGCCCTGTTAATTGCTCTTTTAATTGTTCTCTTAACTGCTGGGCTTTTTGTTTATCTCCGCTTGCAAACGCATCACGCAAAGCGTCATTTAATTGTTTTCTTTGGACAATTTGCTGTCTCTGTAATGAGATCAATTGCTTTCTAAGTTGTTCGGCTTTTGCTTTGTCTCCCTTTTGTATTGCCTCTCGGAGTTCTTCATGAAACTGCCATATTTGTTGAGAAAGTGCTTGACCAGTCATTTGTTGTTGAGAAGATGCTTGCCCGGTCATTTGCGGGCTCTGGGCCATGGCAGGGAACATTAAAATTAGTCCAAAGATTATAAAAAATAATAATTTCAATGGCATATTTATTTGCCCCCTTCCGTAAGTTTAAAGAAACGTTTTATTTATCTCTTTCCGTTGCCGCTTTAAGCGCGCTAATGAGTTGGGGATTAACAACCGCTCCTAATTTTTCTGCTTTATGCACACAATCCCAAGCCTTATCAAAATTTTTTAACTCATAATAGACAATAGCTTGATTAGTATAAGCCTGCGCGAAGCCGGGATTTATTTCAATGACTTTATTATAATCCGATATGGCTTGAGTGAAATTGTTTTCTTCAATATAGATATGAGCACGATTGTTATACGCTTCTAAATAGGCAGGATTTATTTCAATGGCTTTATTATAGTCAGAGATAGCTTGAGCAAATCTGCCTTGGTTGTCATAGACAAGGCCGCGGTTGTAGTAGGCATCTGCATATTCAAGGTCTATTTCAATGGCTTTATTATAATCAGAGATAGCTTGAGCAAATCTACCTTGGTTATAGTACGCAAAGCCGCGGTCGTTATACGCTTGTACAAACTTCGGATTTATTTTAACAGCCTCACTAAAGTCAGAAATGGCGTCAGCAAAGTTGCCTTGCTTGAAGCTAGCAGTCCCCAGGTTAAAAAATTCCTCCTCCGTGGTTAAATTTATTTCAGTTAACCTGCCCTGGCCGCCATCAACAGCATCGCATTGATCTGCGCAGGTGATTGAATCCCGTCCGTCTTGTGATCGAACCTGGGAACAGCAGTATATATCATTGCCTTTGCTATACTGCGGATAAAGCATTGCCATGAGAGTTTTAATCAACACATACTGGTAGCCCTTTCCGTCATGGTTTTTCTGCTGGCCCATGTTAGCAGTTCTAAATATATATATATCATTGCCCGCGATACGTTGGTTTACATCAGGTTGAAAATCACCATGCATGGTCTTTCTTTTTTCTATCTCCTTAATTAAAACCAGTTCAGGAGCGCTCAATCTCGCTATATTAGAATTTGTTACAAACAACCGGTAGCCAGACAATAAGCCGAACAATAAAGCAAAAACCATAAAAATTTTTATTATGACCGACGAAAATTTCTGATTAAGGACATTTTGCCAGTCAATGCATACGAACATCAGGAGAAATGTGAAAAGCCAGAAAATATATTGATTATAAATGGTACCTAAAAGGATACTTTTGACACCCCACTGGTCCACCCGAAACACTGCTAAAATAAGCGCGTGTAAAAAACAACAGGACATAATCAGCAAAATGACGTTTTTTCTTTTCAGCCAGAATGAAAACCTGTTACTCGCACACAATAAAAGAAAACAAATAATATAAAATACGGAGATCATCACAAAAGGATTAAACACATCCATGGGCTTATATGCCAAAGCATCTGACGGATCGAATACATCTCTTTGCAGGGCGTTGAGCTTTAACGGATACAGGTAGAACAACATGCCCGAATAAAACCACCACCCTGCCATTTGCAAAGCATCCCAAACAGAAAGCCAATAATTCTTGCCCATCGTATGCAGGAGCGGCAGATGATTGATATAAAAATAATTTAATGCACTACACGTCACATATAAAACATTAGGAACCAGTATAACAAACAGTTTTTTTCTGATTTCCGGCCTTGTGGACCACAAAAAAATAAATATCATCAAGGCATACACATTAACCGGTTCATAGATAAAAACACCGAAAAATAACGAAATGAAAATCCACCGTATCCGCTTGAAAATATCCTTGCATCCGGTCATCAACTTAAAGGTGTGATATAAAGCCACTAAAAGTAAAAATACGGCTAACAAATACGCCGTGATATTTTCCCAAATAACCAGTTCCATATTAGGATAAAATAAGGCAAACAGGAAGGTCACAAGGATGGCAGGCAGCCCGGCATAAAATTCAAGACATATCTTTAAAAACCAAAAGACAACCAACAATTGCAGGACGATCCCCGTCAGATGCCAGGCATAAAAATGATACCCAAAAAAGTATTTCTCCAGACCCAAGAATGCATATAACAAAGGCCGGAAAAGACCCCGCTCATTTTCAAAGTCAATCTGGGTCGGCCTTTCTGTTAAAATCATAATCGGAAATGACCAGATCATAAAATCCTTTTTGATGGGCAACTCTGCTGAAATAAGGAATGGAGTCAGACCGGGTAAAATGCTTCAAAGAAGGGCCATACCCGATAATAACACAAAGCGAAATGAGGGCAAATCCCCACCACTGCAAAGAAGCTCTACGATTTATATTTTTATTTTGGAAATTAAAATCTATCATAAATAATCTTAATCATTGACTCATTACTCTGTCAAGAAACCATAAGCCGATGCACCGGAGGTTTTACTGCCGCTGCTAAAATCATATAAGTCCGTCAGGGTGCCGCCACTTGTTGAAATAGAGAAGATAATGCCGGCGCTATAAGCTCCGCCCTGCGAAGTCATGCCATACAGCGTGCTTCCTGAGAGTGTAAGGGAACCCGCAGGATCGCCACCGTCTCTTATATCTAAGCTGTTAAAGTCATGTAAATCTGTCAGGGCGCCGCCGCTTGTTGAAATAGAGAAGATAATGCCGTGGCCATAAGCTCCGCCATACGAAGTCATGCCATACAACGTGCTTCCTGAAAGGATAAGGGAACCATACTGAGGATATCCGCCGTCGGTTGCGCTTCCGCTAAAATCATGCAAATCCGTAAAGGAGCTACCGCCTGTTGAAATAGAGAAGATAATGCCGTATGCGCCATAAGCTCCGCCCTGATGAGTCATGCCATATAGCGTGCTTCCTGAGAGGGTAAGGGAACCTTGAGGATAGCAACCGTCGGCTGTGTTGCCGTAGCTAAAATCATGCAAATCCGTCAGAGTGCCGCCGCTTGTTGAAATAGAGAAAAGAATGCCGGCGCCATAATTCCCGCTCTCATAAGTCATACCATACAGTGTGCTTCCTCCGAGGGTAAGGTCCCCATAAGGATTTTGACCGTCCGGTATCCCTCCATAAATATATCCGCTAAAATCATGCAAATCCGTAAAGGAACTGCCGCTTGTTGAAATAGAAAAGATAATGCCCTCGCCATAAGCTCCGCCCCCATAAGTCATGCCATACAGCGTACTTCCTCCAATGGTAAGGTCACCATAAGGTAATGCACCATCGGTTGCGCCTCCGCTAAAATTATGCAAATCCGTAAAGGAGCTGCCGCTTGTTGAAATAGAGAAGATAATGCCGTCGCCATAAGCCCCGCCCTGACGAGTCATGCCATACAGTGTGCCTCCTGAGTGAGTAAGGGAACCATAAGAATATTCACCGTTTGCGTTTCCGCTAAAATCATGCAAATCTGTAAAGGTGCCGCCGCTTGTTGGAATAGAGAAAATAAGGCCAAAGTTATAAACTCCTCCATCCTTAGCCATGCCATACAGCGTGCCTCCTGAACGGGTAAGGGAACCCATAGGGTATTGACCGTCCGTTGGCTGTCCGCTAAAATCATGCAAATCCGTAAAGGAGCCGCCGCTTGTCGTCATAGAGAAGATAATGCCGTCGCCATAATTCCCGCCCTCATAAGTCATGCCATACAGCGTGCTTCCTGAGAGGGTAAGTGAATCATAAGGGTATGCGCCGTCGGTAGAACTATACCGTTAAAATCATGCAAATCCGTAAAAGAACTGCCGCTTGTCGTCATAGAGAAGATAATGCCGTAGCCATTTGCTCCGCCCCCCCAAGTCATTCCATACAGCGTACTTCCTGAGAGGGTAAGGGAACCAGTAACTCCTTCACCGTCTGTTGCGCTTGCACTAAAATCATGTAAATCTGTCAGGGTGCCGCCGCTTGTTGAAATAGAGAAGATAATGCCGTCGCCATAAACTCCACCCCAAATAGTCATGCCATACAGCGTGCTTCCTGAGAGGGTAAGGGAACCATAAGGATAGGAACCGTCCGTTGCGCTTCCGCTAAAATTATGCAAATCCGTAAAGGAGCCGCCGCTTGTCGTCATAGAGAAGATAATGCCGTCGCCGTTAGCTCCGCCCGCAGCAGTCATGCCATACAGCGTGCTTCCTGAGATGGTAAGATTTTTAGTACCATAATCATTATAAGTTAGACCGTCGCCTGTGCCTCCGCTAAAATCATGCAAATCCGTAAAGGAGCCGCCGCTTGTTGAAATAGAGAAGATAATGCCGTCGCTATGAGCCCCGCCCTCCTCAGTCATACCATACATTGTGCTTCCTGAGAGGGTAAGGGAACCTAAAGGATATATACCGTCGCCTGTGCCTCCGCTAAAATCATGCAAATCCGTCATGGTGCCGCCGCTCGTTGAAATAGAGAAGATAAGGCCGTCGTTATAAGATCCGCCCTGATAAGTCATGCCATACATTGTGCTTCCTGAGAGGGTAAGGGAAGCATAAGGATATTGCCCATAATTTATTGTCCCAATATTAGCTAAAATCGTGAATGTCGAATCAAAAATATAGTCAATGTCTACCCCTTGTGTTGGTCCTTCCGAATCACTACCGGTAATTCTTAAATCAAAAGTGTTGGTAGGTGCCATAAGCTGGGTGAGCAGAATTTTGTAGAAGCCCTCGCGGTTAATGGTGGGAAAGACGCCAATCCGCGGGAATTCGATCTGGTTTCCCTTTTGGTCGGTATAGACAGGATAAACTTCTATTCCGGCGGGCTTATTTGGGTTACTTGGTCTGGCATATATGCTATTGTCACAGTTGCGGTTCAAAACCTGCTCAAATGTGACCCTGACATATTCCCCGTTACGAATAGGCTCGCAGTAGACATTATCCTTGATTCTGGTTTGTTCAGTTATATCGGAAATTAAGTTTTTATTTGCGTCTAAATGTTGCGCCTTGGAAATAAGAATTGGGCCATGCTGTAACGTTAATGCCCCATGCGCCTTGGTCAACGTCGCAAATAAAATCAGACTGAAACAAAATACTAAAATAAGAAAATAGTTTTTATAAAAAGTCATAATGATTTTAAACAGGTTTCAGTAGCATTATAATACAGGTCATTTAAAAAGATTTTCAATTCCCCAATATTCTTTCTCAACCGCTCCTTCTCTCCTGCCCCTGTGATCCCCTTCCCTGCCCCCTCCCACCAAAGGAGGGGAAACTCTCAATTGATTAAAAATCTGTACCAAAATAAAGCCCATTAGAAGAAGACGGTAATGATGCTGGCACGCCATACGAAAATATAGCACCCTCCCCTGCACTTCCGCCATTCTGAGTCATGCCATAGAACGTGCCTCCTGAGAGGGCAAGGTCACCCCAAGGACCTTCACCGTCGGTTGCGCTTCCGGTAAAAGTATGCAAAACTGTCAAGGCCCCGCCGCTTGTTGAAATAGAGAAGATAATGCCATAGCCTGAAGCTCCGCCATACTGAGTCATGCCATACAGCGTGCTTCCTGAGAGGGTAAGGGAACCTTGAGGCCATTCACCGTCGCCTGCGCCTGCGGTAAAATCATGCAAATCCGTCAGGGCACCGCCGCTTGTTGAAATAGAGAAGATAATGCCATAGCCTGAAGCTCCGCCATACTGAGTCATGCCATATAGCGTGCCTCCTGAGAGGGTAAGGGAAGTATAATAAGGCCAACCACCGTCGGTTGAGCTCTCGCTAAAATCATGTAAATCCGTCAGGGCGCCGCCGCCTGTTGAAATAGAAAAAATTATGCCGTCGCTATAAGCTCCGTAACGCTCAGTCATGCCATACAGCGTTCCTCCTGAGATAGTCAGGGAACCATAAGGAAATGCACCGTCGCCTGCGCCTCCGCAAAAACCGTGCAAACGCGTCTCGCCGCCGCCATTTATTGGTATAGAAAAAATCTCCCCACCGTTACAATCTTGGCCGCTAAAAGCTCCTCCCTCATTAGTCATGCCGTACAGCGTGCTTCCTGAGATGATAAGGGAACCTACAGGGTCTGCCCCGTCAAAATTGTAGTATCCTGCAAAATCCCACATAATCGTCAAGGGGCCGCCGCTTGTGGAAATAGAAAAAATAGTGCCCCAGCCCAAAGTTCCTCCCGAAGAAGTCATACCATACAGCGTGCTTCCTGAGAGGACAAGGGAACCCTGAGGAAGTGCGCCGTCGAATTCGCCTCCGCTAAAATCATGCAAATCCGTAAAGGAGCCGCCGCTTGTGGAAATAGAGAAAATAAGGCCGTCATTATAAGGTCCGCCCGTTGGAAGCATACCATACATCGTACTTCCTGAGACGGCCAGGTCCCCGTAAGGAGTTGCACCGTTTACGTATCCGCTAAAATCATGCATATCTGTGAGAGATGGCTGAGTGAGGCCGCTTGTTACAATAGAGAAAATAGTACCTTCGTTTGCAGTTCCACCCGCATAAGTCATGCCATATAGCGTGTTTCCTGGGATAGCACCTCCGCTTATTGGAATAGAGAAAATCATTCCCTCGTTTGCATGTCCGCCGGACGAAGTCATGCCGTACAGCGTGCTTCCTGAGAGGATCAGGAAACCGCTCCCGGGATATGCTCCGTCAGTTGGGTTTGCGCTAAAATCATGCAAATCCGTAAAGGAGCTGCCGCTTGTTGAAATAGAGAAGACGATGCCGTACAGGTTATAATAAGCTCCGCCCTGATAAGCCGTGCCATATAGCGTGCTTCCTGAGAGGGTAAGGGAACCCTCAGGATTTTTACCGTCGGTTGTGCTTCCGCTAAAATCATGCAAATCTGTGAAAGAACCGCCGCTTGTCGTGATAGAAAAGATAATGCCGTCACTATAAGCTCCGCCCTGATTAGTCATGCCATACAGCGTGCTTCCTGTGAGGGTAAGGGAATCATAAGGAGCTTGACCGTCGGTTGTGCTTCCGCTAAAATCATGCAAATCCTTAAAGGAACTGCCGCTTGTTGAAATAGAGAAGACAATACCGTCGCCATAAGCTCCACCCCAAGTAGTCATGCCATATAGCGTGCTTCCTGAGAGGGTAAGAGAACCTTCGGGATTTGCACCGTCGGTTGTGCTTCCGGTAAAATTATGCAAATCCGTCAGGGCGCCGCCGCTTGTTGATATAGAGAAAATAATGCCGCTGCTTGAAGTTCCGCCAACATTAGTCATGCCATACAGCGTGCTGCCTGAAAGGGTAAGAGAACCATAAGGATATTTACCATCGGTTTTACTTCCGGTAAAATTATGCAAATCCGTCAAAGTGCCGCCGCTTGTTGAAATAGAGAAGATAATACCGTCGCTCTTAGTTCCGCCATACCTAGTCATGCCATACAACGTACTTCCTGAGAGGGTAAGGGAACCCATAGGAGAGTTACCGTCGGTTGTGCTTCCGCTAAAATCATGCAAATCCGTGAAAGAACCGCCGCTTGTTGAAATAGAGAAAATAATTCCGTCGCCATAAGGTCCGCCAGCCTCAGTCATGCCATACAGTGTACTTCCTGAGAGGATAAGGCCCCCAAAAGGGTAATTGCCATAATTCATGGTCCCAAAACTATATAAAAGCGTGAATGTCGCATCAAAAATATAGTCAATGCCCACGCCTTGTGTTGGTCCTGATGAATCACTACCGGTAATTTTTAAATCAAAAGTGTCGGTAGGTGCCATAAGCTGGGTGAGCAAAATTTTATAGTAGCCCTCGCTGTTAATGGTTGGAAAGACGCCAATTGGCGGGAATTCGATCTGGTTTCCCTTTTGGTCGGTATAAACAGGATAAACTTCTATTTCGGCCGGCTTATTCGGGTTGATTGGTCTGGCATATATGCTATTGTCACAATTGCGGTTTAAAACCTGCTCAAAGGTGACCCTGACATATTCCCCGTTACGAATAGGCTCGCAGTAGACATTATCCTTGACCCTGGTTTGCTCAGTTATGTCGGAAATTAAATTTTTATTCGTGTCTAAATGTTGCGCCTTGGAAATAAGAATTGGACCATGCTGCGCCTTTGATATCGCATGAGTCAGGGGTGCCGCATACGCCTTAATCAACATCACAAATAAAATCAAGCTAAAACAAAATACTAAAACAAAAAAATAATTTTTATGAAGATTTCTCATAGTTTTAAACCGGGAAACCCGTAGTACCGGTGCAAAAATAGTTTGTCGCATCATAATAACAGGACATAATATCCACGTAATTAGGATTCGTTGAAAGGGTAGGCGCGCTTCCGCCCGACCAATAAAGACTCCCCGCTGACGGATGCCATGTCGTAACCGTGCGTGAACCGGTGCCGTCCTGGATTACTTTCAATTGAAAAATCCCAACCCCCGTTGCCGGATTGGTAAAATTAATTGTCATGCCAGCAGCCGTTAATGTGACTGCCTGTTTGTTACCGTTAGCCCAATTGATGGCAATAGGAGTAGCCGGAGAGCCGTTATTATATTCAGCATTAAAAACAGCGATATTGTTGATATTCAGCGTACGCGGAGTCGAACCTGCAGCGCTGGTGCCAATACCCACGTTGCCAACCACCTGTAAAGCAGAACCCGGAACCCACGTTCCGACGCCTACATTACCGTTCATCACTGTTAAAGAAGCTTCGCCGGCTCCATTGATAAACGACGTCCCAATCCCCACGTTCCCGTTAACAATTTCACCGATGTCCCTAACCGTGCCTTGAACATCTAATTTTTGTCCCGGTGCCGTAGAGCCGATACCCACATTACCGTATATAATCATTCCCCCATTCGGGGCCGAGGTTTTCATGTATGGGTCGTAACTGAATGTGCCTATGCCGATATTGCCAAGTACGTTCAAACTATTTACCTGTGATATGGTGCCAATGCCCACATTATAACCTGTGCCAATCCCGATGTTGCCAGCATCATTAAGCCAATAATTAGAACCAGCCCCACCGGTAACCCATGTGCCGTTACCATTAACGTCCGAAGTTAAAACCTTGCCTGAACCAGCTCCGGAAACAATATTAAACCCTGTCATCCTTACAGTGCCGTTGACGTCCAGCGCTGTGCCCGGCCATGCGGAACCGATACCAACATTGCCACCGCCATTGACAATTAAATTACCTCCCGCAGCTGCCCATGTGCCAATACCTACATTACCGCCAACAACACTCAACGATGTTTGTGGAGTCGTCGTTCCAATACCAATGTTACCCTGAACAATCATTCCGTTAGACGGAGCAGCTGCATTAGTATAAACTGTAGAACCTATCGCCACTTGTCCGACAATAGATAAATCATTTGCCAGCAGTCCATGTGCCGATGCCAACATTAGTAAAAGGAACAACGAATCCGCTTTGCGGGGTGATAGTTCCAATGCCTACATTTCCGCTGCTATTAGCTACAAACGGACTTCCCGAAAGCTGATTGACTTGAAATAGAGCTGCCGGCGCCCAGGTGCCGATGCCTACGTTGCCGGATATAATCATTCCCCCATTCGGGGCCGTAGGTTTTCATGTATTGGTCATAACTAAATGTGCCTATGCCGATATTGCCAAGTACGTTCAAACTATTTATCTGTGATATGGTGCCAATACCCACACTATAACTTGTGCCAATCCCGATGTTGCCAGCATCGTTAAGCCAATAATTAGAACCAGCCCCACCGGTAACCCACGTGCCATTACCATTAGCGTCCGAAGTTAAAACCTTGCCTGAACCAGCTCCGGAAACAATATTAAACCCTGTCATCCTGACAGTGCCGTTGACATCCAGCGCCGTGCCGGGAGTTAAGGATCCGATGCCGACGTTGCCAATCGTCGTTGAAACAATCAACTTCCCGCCGAAAGGATTAAACGTTCCAAAGCCCACATTGCCCTGAACAATCAGCCCACCTGACGGAGCAGAGTTCCAATTCAAATAAGCACCATTGGTTGACGTTGTCCCAATACCCACCCCGCCGTTCACGTTGAGTTTACTCAAAGGAGCAGATGTGCCGATTCCTACGAGGCCAAGGCTTGTGATGTTATCCAAGAATTCAAAAGTGGAACTTTGAAACTGCAGGAGATCTCCTGTACCGCCTCCATTCGGTATCACAACCGTGGGTGCTGTGTCCGATGAGCCTCCTACGAAATAACCCGAGACCCCCGAAGTTGAGTTTGCATAGATGGCCCTACCGCTTTGTGCGAGAGCCCATAGAGCGTCTGCCCCAGCCACTTGTCCATTAGCTAAAACTCCAATACCGTTGGAGATAGTTGATATGCCCTGCACTCCTCCCCCATTAAAGTCCGACGAAACCCCATAGACGGCCCACCCAGAGGTGGTCCAGACATCCAGGGGCTCGGTCGCATGAGACGTGCCGATGCCAACGTAACCAGATTCTATATCCAACGCGTCCGAGGGAGCCCAGGTACCAATGCCCACTTGGCGCTCCACAATCAATCCCCCGGGCGGCGCCGCGTTTGTCAAATAATTTGAATATGAGACTGTGCCGATCCCTACGTTGCCCAGGACATTTACAACATTGGCCTGCGCAATTGTCCCTATTCCTATGTTATAGATAGTATTGATTCCGACGTTGCCGGTATCGTTACGCCAATAGTTTGAGCCAGCACCAGCCGTACCCCATGTACCATTACCATTAACGTCCGAAGTTAAAACCTTGCCTGAACCAGCTCCGGAAACAATATTAAACCCTGTCATCCTTACAGTGCCGTTGACGTCCAGCGCTGTGCCCGGCCATGCAGATCCAATACCAACATTGCCGCCGCCGTTAACAATTAAATTACCTCCCGCAGCAACCCATGTCCCAATACCGACATTGCCATTGGTCACCACAAACCCTCCCTGCGGGGTAATAGTTCCTATACCAACATTATTACCCAGAACTATCAAACTGCCCTTGGCGCCGTTCATATCCGTACCGATACCGACGTTAAGTGCATTAGAACCCCTACCTCCTAAGACCATAACATTATTGGCACCGGCCAGCGCATAGGAACCAATGCCAACGGAATTACTCACATCCGATGTCCCTGCCGGCCCGGCATTTGCTCCCACCCAGACATTGTTAGAACCAACTATTGTTCCATTGCCACCACCTCCGGGGAAACCCGCATTAGATCCTACTGCTACATTATATTGTCCTGCATTATCAACAATTAGAGCCTGAGCTCCTATCGCAGTGTTGTAATATGAATTGAGCGATGTCCCGAGAGCTCCATATCCTATCGCCGCATTACTACCCCCTGAGTCGTTTTTCCAGAGAGCTTGATATCCTATCGCTGCGTTATTGCTACCGGCAGTGTTGAGGGAAGATGCTTGATAGCCCATCGCTACGTTTTCCTGACCGGAGATGTTGGAGGAGAGGACTTGATAACCCACCGCCGTATTTAGAAAACCAGTGCTATTGGCAGTGAGAGCTTGATAGCCAATCGCCGTATTATCATAACCTGTGGTATCGGCGGAGAGGGTTTGATAACCCACCGCCGCATTATTAAGGGAACCCCCTGTGGTTGCAGCTCCAGCCTGCCAGCCAAGATAAACACTGGAAGTATCTTTGCGTAAGGTCAAAATAGTACTGGTTGTTCCTATGCCAATTAAATTATAACCTGTACCTATGCCGATATTCCCACCTGAAATATCCAGACTATTCGCCGGTGCCCATGTTCCTATACCCACGTTGCCGACCATAACGCTCAAGCCGGCAGCAGAAGTTTTGATTGTACCGATTCCTACATTGCCGTTTAGATCAACCGCAAAAGGATCGAAACCATTACTAACCTGGAACATCACTGACGGCACCCAGGTGCCGATGCCAACATTCCCGTTCATGACAACTAATCCGGAGCCGACACCTGATGTTGTCCCTATACCTACCGTATTAGTAGTACTTACTCCAACGTTGCCGGCAGCCGCTGTCAATAACCAATAATTTGAACCACTCCCTGTAGCCAAGGTGCTCGCCGGCATCCAGGTCCCCACACCAACGCTATTGCCCACCATGACATACCCGTTACTCGCGCCATTGCCGGTCAACGTTAACCCTGTCATCCTTACAGTGCCGTTGACATCCAGCGCTGTGCCCGGCCATGCGGAGCCGATACCCACATTCCCTGCACCTTGAACAATTAATGCCCCGTTCGGTGCAAACGTCCCTATCCCCATATTGCCGTTGAACACAATCAAGCCTCCCTGAGGCGTTGTCGTGCCGATGCCCACGTTGCCGTTGTTATCGATACGCATTTTCTCGGCATAACTTAACGCTCCTGTTCTGATTCCAAAAACAAGATTCGATGCATAGTTTGTTGAACTAGAAGACGTCCCAATATACGATGCTGACCATAAACCATTGACATTGGCGGCCCCAAATTCCAACAGCGCCGAATCGCCTGTTGTATTGCTCCAATTTAAACTTTGTATCTGAGCAGATCCCGGTGGAACAGGCTGAGATCCCGATGAGGTGGAATATACTGTATTATCAGTGGCGTTTTCATAGATCAACCCGCTAGAGAATACCTGCAAACCTGCGCTTGGCGGCCCAACTTCAAATAAGGCGCCCGGCACCCAGGTGCCTATCCCCACACTACCGTTCATGACGGTCAAGGCAGAGGTTGTTGTTAAAGTAGTACCAACACCGATATTCCCATTATGATATGCGTCACCCGTCACGCTAAACAGCTTTGCCGGCACCCACGTGCCAATCCCCACGTTGCCATTCATGACTGTCAGGCCTGCTCCAATGCCTGAAGTTGTCCCTATACCCACCGTATTAGTGGTACTTACTCCGACGTTGCCGGCAGCTGCTGTCAATAACCAATAGTTGGAGCCACTTCCCGTAGCCAAGGTGCTCGCCGGCATCCATGTACCCACACCGACGCTATTGCCCACCATGACATAACCGTTACCCGCGCCATTGCCAGTCAACGTTAACCCTGTCGTCCTTACAGTGCCGTTGACATCCAGCGCTGTGCCCGGCCATGCAGAGCCGATACCTACATTCCCTCCACCCTTGACTATTAAATTACCTCCCGCAGCTGTCCATGTGCCGATGCCCACGTTGCCGTTGGTCACAACAAATCCTGCCTGCGGTGTGGCCGTGCCGATCCCAACATTGCCGTTCATGACAGCTAAACCGCCAATGATTGCAGTTGTGCCTATACCGACATTACCGGATTTATCAATCATCATTACAGAATTATTGTTATTCATAAAAGAGAACAAATTGGCAGATTGAATTGCGGAACCATCAGTCCTGGTTGACTGAAATTCAACTGTAGCCTCATACGGAGTTACAATACTGTCATTACCCGCCGGAAGTTCTCCCAGAAAAGCTAACGCATTCCCACTGTACCCTTTTGAGACACCTAATAAAAGTGGCTCAAATGCGTTAGCTGTGTTTGTCCCTTCTCCAATCATAAGATAACCGCCAGGAGCATTGCTATCTGTGACTTCAAAAAGTGATTGTCCGGCTGCTGTTACTGGGCCATTTATTTGGACAAGAGTATTAGGCGCCCACGTGCCGATACCCACATTGCCATTGGTTACAATCAAACCTCCTCCGTTAGCTGTAAGCGTACCGATTCCAACAACTTGTAGTGGAACAAGTGGCGCCCATGTGCCGATCCCCACATTCCCGTTGGTCACAGCTAGTGATCCTTGATTGGTCGTCGTTGTCCCTATCCCTACATTGCCGTTATGATAGGTGTCCCCTATCACGCTTAATGGCTTGGACGGAGCCCATGTACCAATACCTACATTACCATTCATGACTGTCAGACCTGCCCCAATGCCTGAAGTTGTCCCTATACCTACCGTATTAGTGGTACTTACCCCGACGTTGCCGGCAGCTGCTGTCAGTAACCAATAGTTTGAACCACTTCCTGTAGCCAAGCTGCTCGCCGGCATCCATGTCCCCACACCGACGCTATTACCCACCATGACATACCCGTTAGCCGCGCCATTGCCTGTCAACGTTAGCCCTGTCATCCTTACAGTGCCGTTGACATCTACTCTTTGTCCCGGCCATGCAGAGCCAATACCGACATTCCCTCCGCCATTAACAATTAAATTACCTCCACCTGCCGTCCATGTCCCTATCCCTACGTTACCATTTACGATGGCCAGGCTACTCTGCGGAGTAGTGGTCCCAATCCCTACATTGCCACCACTATCAATACGCAATTTTTCAGTACCATTATTACGGGCAACAAATATCGGCTGCGCTTCCGTCCCATTATCAGCCATTAAAGCTGCTGACACGAATGTTGGCATCGAGTTTTGCAATCCGAAATATCCTCCCACTTCAGTTGGAGATGTCCCCTGATTCAAAGCAAAACCAGAGACCCCAATATTAACGGCACTATTTTTGTTTTGAATGGCATTGCCCTCTAGACCATTGCTTATATTACCGCCATTGGCTTCTCCGACCGCTCCAAAATCTGCTCCGGTAGTGGTGACATCACTTTGAAATTGACCCCCAGCATTCCCGGAATTAACAGCTACACCGCTTGCTGTCCCTGCCGCATTATTCACTACAATTAGTCCCTGGGTCCCTGAAGAACCTGTATATCCTGGCTCTAAATTTATGCGCATAGCGCGCTGCCAATAGGAGGCACTTCCAGCTGAAGTAATATCAATAAGATTACTTTCAATTTGTGAAGTTGGATTAGTGGGTATTGTCCCAACTATATGTAGAAAAAATTGACTATTATCATTAGGCAACGTAAAACCTGCTAGTGAAAGCTGTGATAGAGGATTAGTAGATCCTATTCCGACGTTACCAGAAATAATTAAACTATTAGACGGAGCTGCTGTATTAGCGTATGCCGCTGATCCAATGCCCATACCCCCTACCACTGATAAATTATTCCCGGGTGCCCAGGTACCTATACCAACATTCCCGCTGGTCACGACCAATGATCCTTGATTGGTCGTCGTTGTCCCTATCCCTACATTACCATTATGATACGTGTCCCCTATCACGCTTAATGGTTTGGCCGGTGCCCAGGTACCGATCCCAACATTACCGTTCATTACGGTTAGACCTGCCCCGATTCCTGAGGTTGTTCCTATGCCTACCGTATTAGTAGTACTTACTCCAACGTTACCGGCAGCTGCTGTCAATAACCAATAATTTGAACCACTCCCTGTAGCCAAGCTACTCGCCGGCATCCATGTCCCCACACCGACGCTATTGCCCACCATGACATACCCATTACCCGCGCCATTGCCAGTCAACGTTAACCCCGTCATGCGAACTGTGCCATTGACATCCACCCTTTGTCCCGGCCATGCAGAGCCGATACCGACATTACCGCCGCCATTAACAATAAGGTTCCCACCAGCGGCCGCCCATGTCCCGATTCCTACATTTCCACCGACAACACTCAATGATGTTTGAGGTGTGGTCGTGCCGATGCCAACATTGCCTTCTACAATCATCCCACCGTTAGGTGCTGCAGTGTTGATGTATGCAGAAGAAAAACCTGTACCAATTCCGATATTGCCAACAACGGACAGTTTATTGCTCATTGTATTGCTCCCCCAAGAGCCAATACCAACATTACCATTTGAATCAATCCGTATACGTTCATTCCCCCCAGTGACAATAGACAAATTACTAGCCAAAGGCCAATACAAACCTGTGGCAGTATCTCCTATATTAGCTAAGCCAGGGGCTGCTAAAGAGCCCCCAGCTACTTGCCAACGAACGCTTACGCCCATCTGATTTGTACCGACAGGATAGATAGTATAATTACCCCCTACACCATCCCTAAACGTTATGCCATCTGAACTTCCAGAAGCATTATTACCAATTATAATCGGCCCATATACATCCAAATTATTAACCGGCACCCATGTGCCAATCCCCACATTACCGTTCATCACCGTCAAGGCGGCTTCCCCCGCTCCACCTGTAAATGCTGTCCCTATACCGACGTTTTGACCTTCAATTTCAACTCCGGTGGGAGCCGTGGTACCAATTCCAACATTGCCTCCCAACGTAATATCAACCTTTTGTTTCCCTATCTCTAATATTTGACTAGGCGCCCATGTGCCGATACCTACATTCCCGTTGGTCACGACCAATGATCCTTGATTGGTCGTCGTTGTCCCTATCCCTACATTACCGTTATGATACGTGTCCCCTATCACGCTTAATGGTTTGGCTGGCACCCATGTGCCGATGCCTACATTCCCGTTCATCACTGTCAGACCTGCCCCAATGCCTGAAGTTGTCCCTATCCCTACCGTATTAGCAGTACTTACTCCAACGTTGCCTGCAGCTGCTGTCAATAACCAATAGTTTGAACCACTCCCTGTAGCCAAGCTACTCGCCGGCATCCATGTCCCCACACCGACGCTATTGCCCACCATGACATACCCATTACCCGCGCCATTGCCAGTCAACGTTAACCCCCTCATGCGAACTGTGCCATTGACATCCAGCGCTTGCCCGGGAGCTATGGAGCCGATGCCGACGTTGCCATAAGGAATTATCGTGCCAATTGTTCCACTTCCGCCTAATGTAACAGTATTGCTTCCGCTGCCTATCGCTTGATATCCAATGACCGTTTCATTGGAATCTCCATCGGCTTGGGCCATTGTCTTATAACCAAGATAGACTGAATTAACGGAAGTTAAATTAGCAGTTGAACCATCAGAGATATAATTGCCGGCAAAAGCCCCAAAAGCGGAGTTAAAGCCTCCTGTGGTGGCGTTGTCAAGAGCATCATTCCCAAAAGCAGAGCTCGAATTTGCAGTGGTGTGTCCGAGAGCATTGTTTCCCGCAGCGGTATTATTGCTTCCTATAATGTTGGCATAGAGAGCAGCACTCCCCATAGCGAAATTACTCTGTCCTGTGGTGTTGGAGTAGAGAGTGGTGGCTCCAAAAGCGGCATTATTGTTTCCTGTTGTGTCAGAATAGAGCGCCTGATATCCATACGCGGTGTTATCCAAATTTCCTGCTGTCGTTGCAGCTCCAGATTGATAACCGGCATAAATACTTGTAGTGTCTGTACGCAAAGTTAAAATCGTGCTGGTTGTGCCAATGCCAACGAGATTGTACGCCGTACCAATGCCGATGTTTCCACCAACCACGTCCAGTGAATTCGCCGGCACCCACGTGCCAATCCCTACATTCCCGTTGGTCACCACAAAACCGCCTTGCGGGGTAATTGTACCGATGCCCACGTTGCCGCTGCTATTAACTACAAACGGGCTTCCCGATAACTTATTAACTTGAAATAGGGCTACCGGCGCCCATGTCCCGATTCCCACATTTCCATTAGTGACGACTAGCCCGCTTTGCGGGGTTATTGTCCCTATCCCTACATTACCCGTCGAACTAACAACAAACGGTGAGTTAGCAGGATTATTGATTTGCAATAAGCCCGCAGGTGCCCAGGTCCCGATCCCCACATTACCGTTCATCACCGTCAGGCCTGCTCCAATCCCTGAAGTCGTCCCTATCCCTACCGTATTAGCAGTACTTACCCCAACGTTGCCTGCAGCTGCTGTCAATAACCAATAGTTTGAACCTGTAGCCGCTACCCATGTGCCGTTACCGTTAACGTCGGAGGTCAAGACCTTGCCAGCACTGGCACCGGAAGCAATGTTAAACCCTGTCATCCTTACAGTGCCGTTCACATCCAACGCTGTGCCCGGCCATGCAGAGCCAATACCTACATTGCCGCCGCCGTTGACAATGAGGTTCCCGCCAGCGGCGGCCCATGTGCCGATGCCTACATTGCCATTAGTGACGGCTAGCCCGCTTTGCGGGGTTATTGTCCCTATCCCTATATTGCCCGCTGAAGTAACGACAAACGGTGAAGCAGTTGGTTTGTTAATTTGGAATAATCCTATCGGCACCCAGGTACCAATACCCACATTGCCATTGGTCACCACAAATCCGCCCTGCGGTGTTGATGTGCCAATCCCCACATTCGCACCATTGATGGTATTGATACCCACATTACCCGAATTCGTGTTGTACAAATTGTTCCCCACCAATATCCATCCGCTCACTGAACTTGGTGATGACCAGGTCGTATCGCCTGCGCTGTCGCTGGCTGTCAACACATAGCCGCTGATAGGACTTGTACTCATCGTCAAGCCCGTCATCCTTACCGTTCCATTAACATCTACCCTCTGTCCCGGCCATGCAGAGCCGATACCCACATTCCCGCCGCCATTAACAATCAAATTCCCGCCCGCCGCTGTCCAAGTGCCAATGCCTACGTTACCATTGGCAACAACTAATCCACTCTGCGGAGTTATTGTCCCAATACCTACATTACCCGTCGAACTAACCACAAACGGTGCATTGGCAGGATTATTGATTTGTAATAAGCCAGCCGGTGCCCAGGTCCCGATCCCCACATTGCCGTTCATCACATTTAAACCTGCTCCAATGCCTGAAGTCGTCCCTATACCTACCGTATTAGTAGTACTTACTCCAACGTTACCGGCAGCTGCTGTCAATAACCAATAGTTTGAACCACTTCCCGTAACCAAGCTGCTCGCCGGCATCCATGTCCCCACACCGATGCTATTGCCCACCATGACATAGCCGGTTCCTGCACCGTTACCCGTTAATGTTAATCCCGTCATGCGAACAGTGCCGTTGACGTCCAGTGCTTGGCCGGGAGCCAAAGAACCGACACCAACGTTGCCTCCAGTCACAATTAACTTCCCATTGGGGACAAAGGTCCCGATACCAACATTTAGCGCATTAACTCCCATCCCCCCCAACACCATCACATTACTCGCGCCTGCCAGCGCACCGGAACCGATCACTACTGAATTGCTGACATCAGATGTTGACCCCGCATTGTAACCGATAAACACATTGTTGGAGCCCGCTTGTGTCCCATTGCTTCCACCGGAGAAACCCGCCTGGTAGCCGACTGCCACATTGTATTGTCCTGTATTATCATTGTCGAGTGCTGAGGCCCCCATGGCCGTGTTGTAGTTGCCTGCGTTACTTGCTGACAGAGCCAACTCTCCCATGGCGGTGTTGTAGCTGCCTGCGTTGTTTATCAGGGCCTCATAACCCACTGCCGAATTGTTGTTAGTCGTGTAACTGTATCCCAAAGCTGCATATCCGACGGCCGTGTTGCTGTTGCCTATGGTGTTGCCATTGAGGGCTCCGGTCCCTACGGCCGCATTTTCAAGGCCTCCCCCGGCGGCGGATGCGCCGGCTGTCCAGCCAACGTAAATACTGGTATTGTCATTTTGTAAGGTCAAAATTGTGTCGGCTGTCGCTATGTCCACTAAACTGTATCCAGTGCCTATACCAATATTGCCGCCGAAAACGTCCAGCCTATTCCTTGGCACCCAGGTGCCTATCCCCACATTGTTGCGAAATGTTGCCACAGAAAGAGTCCCTTCGACATCCAGGGAGCCCCGCGGCACCCACGTGCCGATGCCCACGTTACCGTTCATGACTGTCAGACCTGCTCCAATGCCTGAAGTAGTCCCTATGCCTAGAGTATTAGCAGTACTTACCCCAACGTTACCGGCCGCTGTTGTCAATAACCAATAGTTTGAACCACTTCCCGTAGCCAAGGTGCTCGCCGGCATCCAGGTTCCCACACCAACGCTATTGGTGACCATCACATAGCCATTAGTAGCGCCATTGCCACTGAGTGTTAATCCGCCCATGCGCACTGTACCATTAACATCCAATACTGTCCCCGGCCATGCAGAGCCAATACCTACATTGCCGCCGCCGTTGACAATCAAGTTCCCGCCAGCGGCAGCCCATGTCCCAATACCTACATTACCACCAACAACACTCAATGATGTTTGTGGTGTGGTCGTGCCAATGCCAACGGTGCCCTGAACAATCATTCCGTTAGATGGGGCAGTTGCATTAGCATAAACTGTGGAACCTATCGCTACTTGTCCAACAACAGATAAATCATTTGCTGCGGTCCATGTGCCGATACCAACATTAGTAAAAGGAACAACGAATCCGCTTTGCGGAGTTATTGTCCCTACCCCTACATTACCCGTCGAACTAACCACAAACGGTGCATTGGCAGGATTATTGATTTGTAATAAGCCAGCCGGTGCCCAGGTCCCGATCCCCACATTGCCGTTCATCACAGTTAAACCTGCTCCAATGCCTGAAGTCGTCCCTATACCTACCGTATTAGCAGTACTTACTCCAACGTTACCGGCAGCTGCTGTCAATAACCAATAGTTTGAACCACTTCCCGTAACCAAGCTGCTCGCCGGCATCCATGTCCCCACACCGACGCTATTGCCCACCATGACATACCCGTTACCCGCGCCATTGCCACTGAGTGTAAATCCGCCCATGCGCACTGTACCATTAACATCCAATACTGTCCCAGGCCATGCAGACCCGATACCCACATTACCGCCGCCATTGACAATGAGATTGCCACCAGCGGCTGCCCATGTCCCAATACCGACATTACCGCCAATAATACTTAACGAGGTTTGTGGTATGGACGTGCCGATACCCACGTTGCCGGTAAAAATATCATTACCTGCTCCGTTGGGTATGGCATGGGCATTGGTTGTACTAAACAATAAAATACAAAGTAAGATCAAGAAGAATTTGCGCGTAGAGAACATTTTTAAGAATACCTCCCCATTAGTTGGCATTTCTGGAAACCTCAATTTTAATTAGCACTTCTGGAAACCTCCACCCATTTGGAATTTACCAAATCATAAATTAAAACCATCGTGGATCCTTTATTAAAAGTAAATGGTATCCCGCTAGCCAGTTGCAGGCCGTTGCCATTAGTCAACGTGACCGTATTCGTGCTGTCAGTGCCTAAAATTATGACCTCCTGCCCGTCGCTGCCTGTAGCAATAGCCGGGTTGGCGGTCACTGTCACGGCTCCGCCGCTTCCGCTAATACGCATGATGGCCCGAGTCACTGTAATGCCGCTACCGGCTGTGATACTAGTTGCTGCCGTCGGGGTCAACGATACTGTGCCCGTTACGTTTAATGTTGCCGACGGGTTCCAAGTACCGACACCAACATTCCCGTTGGTCACAACCAATGCCCCTTGATTGGTCGTTGTTGTCCCTATCCCTACATTACCGTTATGATAAGTGTCCCCAATCACGCTAAACGGCTTTGCAGGCGCCCAGGTGCCTATACCAACATTACCGTTGGTCACCACAAATCCGCCCTGCGGAGTGATTGTCCCAATACCTACATTACCAGCCGAACTAACAACAAACGGTGCATTAGCAGGATTATTGATTTGCAACAAGCCAGCAGGCGCCCATGTCCCGATACCTACATTACCGTTCATAACTGTCAGACCAGCTCCAATACCTGAAGTAGTCCCTATGCCTACCGTATTAGCAGTACTTACCCCAACGTTACCGGCAGCTACTGTCAATAACCAATAATTTGCACCAGCAGACGGCCAGGTAGTATTAGTAATACCGCCGAGTGTTATTCCACCTGATAACGCAATGAAGCCTGTAGCCCGTACCGTGCCGTTGACATCAAGCACTTGGCCAGGCCATGCAGAGCCGATTCCGACATTGCCACCGCCGTTGACAATGAGGTTTCCACCGGCAGCAGCCCATGTCCCAATACCAACATTACCACCAACGACGCTAAACAATGTTTGTGGTGTGGTCGTTCCAATACCTACATTACCGCTGACTATCAATCCGTTGTTCGGGGCCGTGGTACTAGCATACGTCGCTGGCCCTATCCCCACCCCTCCAACAATTGACAATGCGTTAGCCGCTGTCCAGGTACCGATACCCACATTCCCATTGGTAATATTCAGTCCACTTTGTGGAGTAGTAGTTCCTATCCCTACATTGCCCGCTGAAGTAACGACAAACGGTGAAGCAGTAGGTTTATTAATTTGGAATAACCCTACCGGCGCCCAGGTGCCAATACCTACATTCCCGTTAGTCACCACAAATCCGCCCTGCGGGGTTGATGTGCCGATACCTACATTGGCTCCGTTTAGGGTATTGATCCCCACATTGCCGCTGTTAGTGTTGTAGAGATTATTCCCCACCAATACCCATCCGCTTACTGAGCCAGGTGATGACCATGTCGTATCTCCTGCACTGTCGCTGGCGGTCAACACATACCCGCTGATGGGACTTGTGCTCATGGTCAATCCTGTCATGCGCACCGTGCCATTGACATCTACCCTCTGTCCCGGCCATGCGGAGCCGATACCGACATTCCCACCGCCATTGACAATTAAATTCCCGCCACCAGCTGTCCATGTTCCTATCCCTACATTACCATTTACGATGGCCAGGCTACTCTGCGGAGTAGTGGTCCCAATCCCTAAATTGCCACCACTGTCAATACGCAATTTTTCAGTACCATTATTACGGGCAACAAATATCGGCTGCGCTTCCGTCCCATTATCAGCCATTAAAGCTGCTGACGCGAAAGTTGGCATCGAGTTTTGCAATCCGAAATATCCTCCCACTTCAGTAGGAGATGTCCCCTGATTCAAAGCAAAACCAGAAACCCCTATATTAACGGCATTATTTTTGTTTACATAGGCAATCCCCTCTAGACCATTACTTATATTACCCC
Organism: Candidatus Omnitrophota bacterium; assembly: GCA_963769315.1. Lineage (GTDB taxonomy): Bacteria > Omnitrophota > Gorgyraeia > Zapsychrales > Fredricksoniimonadaceae > JABDGZ01. The sequence goes on along the minus strand of CAVYLG010000003.1, from coordinate 1,177,213 downwards.
CCTGTGCTTCTCCGATCGCTCCAAAATCTGCTCCGGTAGTGGTGGCATCACTTTGAAATTGACCCCCAGCATTCCCGGAATTAACAGCTATCCCGCTTCCTGTCCCTACCGCATTATTTACTACAATTAGTCCCTGGGTCCCTGAAGAACCTGTATATCCTGCATCTAAATTTATGCGCATAGCGCGCTGAATATAGGAGGCACTTCCAGCTGAAGTAATATCAATAAAATTACTGTCAATCCCTGCAGTTGGATTAGTGGGTATTGTCCCAACTATGTGTAGAAAAAATTGACTATCATCATTAGGCAACGTAAAGCCTGCTAGAGAAAGTTGTGATAAAGGATTAGTGGATCCTATTCCGACGTTACCAGAAATAATTAAACTATTAGACGGAGCTGCTGTATTGGCGTATGCCGCAGATCCAATGCCCATGCCGCCTACCACTGATAAATTATTTCTCGGAATCCAAGTGCCTATACCCACATTGCCGTTAGTCACCACAAATCCGCCCTGCGGGGTTGATGTCCCGATCCCTACATTCGCACCATTAATGGTATTGATACCCACATTACCACTATTGGTGTTGTAGAGATTGTTCCCCACCAATATCCATCCGCTTACTGAACTTGGTGATGACCAGGTCGTATCTCCTGCGCTGTCGCTGGCTGTCAATACATAGCCGCTAATAGGACTTGTACTCATCGTCAAGCCTGCCATCCTCACCGTGCCATTGACATCTACCCTCTGTCCCGGCCATGCAGAACCGATACCAACATTACCGCCGCCGTTGACTATTAAATTACCGCCCGCCGCTGTCCAGGTGCCGATACCTACATTGCCGTTAGTGACAGTTAATCCACTCTGCGGAGTGATTGTCCCAATACCTACATTACCTGTTGAACTAACCACAAACGGTGCATTGGTTAGATTATTGATTTGCAATAAACCAGCAGGTGCCCAGGTCCCGATGCCCACATTGCCGTTCATAACCGTCAGACCTGCTCCAATACCTGAAGTAGTTCCTATCCCTACCGTATTAGCAGTACTTACCCCAACGTTGCCGGCTGCCACTGTCAATAACCAATAGTTGGCACCAGCAGACGGCCAGGTAGTATTAGTAATACCGCCGAGTGTTATTCCACCTGATAACGCAATGAAGCCTGTAGCCCGTACCGTGCCGTTGACATCAAGCACTTGGCCAGGCCATGCAGAGCCGATACCTACATTGCCTCCGCCATTGACAATTAAATTGCCTCCCGCAGTCGTCCATGTCCCGATGCCAACATTACCATTGGTCACGACTAATGATCCTTGATTGGTAATCGTTGTCCCGATCCCTACATTCCCGTTATGATACGTATCCCCTATCACGGTGAATGGTTTGACCGGTGCCCAGGTGCCAATCCCCACATTCCCATTGGTCACCACAAAGCCGCCCTGCGGTGTGATTGTCCCGACACCCACATTACCTACTGAACTAACAACAAACGGTGCATTAGCAGGATTATTGATTTGCAACAAGCCAGCAGGCGCCCATGTCCCAATACCTACATTACCGTTCATAACTGTCAGACCAGCTCCAATACCTGAAGTAGTCCCTATGCCTACCGTATTAGCAGTACTTACCCCAACGTTACCTGCAGCTGTTGTCAATAACCAATAGTTTGTACCACTTCCCGTAACCAAGCTGCTCGCCGGCATCCATGTCCCTACACCAACGCTGTTGGTGACCATCACATAGCCATTAGCAGCGCCATTGCCACTGAGTGTAAATCCGCCCATGCGCACGGTACCATTAACATCCAGTACTGTCCCAGGCCATGCAGATCCGATACCCACATTACCGCCGCCATTGACTATTAAATTGCCGCCCGCAGTCGTCCATGTACCGATGCCTACGTTCCCATTGGTAATATTCAGTCCACTTTGTGGAGTAGTAGTTCCTATCCCTACATTGCCCGCTGAAGTAACGACAAACGGTGAAGCAGTTGGTTTGTTGATTTGGAATAATCCTACCGGCGCCCAGGTCCCGATGCCTACGTTGCCGTTGGTCACTACAAATCCGCCCTGCGGTGTAATTGTCCCGACACCTACATTACCCGCTGAACTCACAACAAATGGTGCATTAGCAGGGTTATTGATTTGTAACAATCCAGCAGGTGCCCAGGTCCCGATACCTACATTACCATTCATGACGGTTAGACCTGCTCCAATCCCTGAAGTTGTTCCTATCCCCACCGTATTAGCAGTACTTACCCCGACGTTGCCGGCGGCCACTGTCAATAACCAATAGTTGGCACCACCGGCCGGCCAGCTTGATTGGCAATTATGCCCAAGACATATCGAGCCCAAACCAACATCTAATGCGCCAGAGGGAGCGATCGAGCCGATGCCGACATTACCAACCACTTGCAAAGCCGAATTGGCCGTCCATGTGCCAATGCCGACATTACCCTGCACCGTCAAACCATTGGAAGGGGCTGAAGTGCCATTGGTATATGCGGAGCCTATGCTTTCACCATTTGACCCTACACTTAGTCCGGAAGATGGACGGACCGTGCCGATGCCGACGTTGCCAGAGCTATTTATCATGAATTTAGCGTTGTTCGATGACTCTCCTGCAGTATCGATGAAGAATGTACCCCCACCAATATCGTTCGTTGTGTCGGAGCTTGCTAGATTCCATTCTGTACCCCCAGAGGTTGGGTTAATCAATGCTAAAACACTCCCTCCTGCTTGATTTTGAATAACTTCGACCATTCCGGCGTTTCCGTTTGTGCTCAAGTCAGCAGCTCCCGGTGCCAAAATGATGTTGCCACCATCATGAGTGCCGCTGGTAAGTCCATTTTGGGCATAAATGTTGACATTGATTCCGTTGCCGGTTGTCGACGTCCCTCCTCGTATGTCGAATGTACCGGCAGGGATCGTCGTCCCGATGCCCACATTACCGCCCATCACAATCAAAGACCCACCCGGCGCCCAGGTGCCGATACCCACATTGCCATTGGTCACCACAAATCCACCCTGCGGTGTGATTGTCCCAATACCTACATTACCCGTCGAACTAACCATAAACGGCGCATTGGTTGGATTATTGATTTGTAATAAACCAGCCGGTGCCCATGTCCCGATGCCCACGTTCCCGTTCATCACGGTTAGACCTGCCCCAATACCTGAAGTCGTTCCTATGCCTACCGTATTAGCAGTACTTACCCCAACGTTACCAGCCGCTACTGTCAATAACCAATAATTGGCACCACCGGACGGCCAAGTAGTATTAGTAATACCACCGAGTGTTATCCCACCTGATAACGCAATGAAGCCTGTGGCTCGTACCGTGCCGTTGACATCCAACACTTGGCCAGGCCATGCTGAGTTGATACCCACATTACCGCCGCCATTGACAATTAAGTTCCCCCCTGCTGCTGTCCAGGTTCCGATGCCCACATTCCCATTGGTAATATTCAGTCCACTTTGTGGAGTAGTAGTTCCAATCCCTACATTACCCGCTGAAGTAACGACAAACGGTGAAACCGTTGGTTTGTTAATCTGGAATAATCCTATTGGCGACCAGGTGCCGATACCCACATTGCCATTGGTCACCACAAATCCACCCTGCGGTGTGATTGTCCCAATACCTACATTACCCATCGAGCTAACTATAAACGGTGCATTGGTTGGATTATTGATTTGCAATAAACCAGCCGGTGCCCATGTCCCGATGCCCACGTTCCCGTTCATCACGGTTAGACCTGCCCCAATACCTGAAGTCGTTCCTATGCCTACCGTATTAGCAGTACTTACCCCAACGTTACCAGCCGCTACTGTCAATAACCAATAATTGGCACCACCGGACGGCCAAGTAGTATTAGTAATACCACCGAGTGTTATCCCACCTGATAACGCAATGAAGCCTGTGGCCCGTACCGTGCCGTTGACATCCAATGCCTCACCCGGCCATGCAGAGCCGATACCCACATTACCGCCGCCGTTAACTATCAAATTACCGCCCGCAGTCGTCCATGTCCCAATGCCCACATTGCCGTTGACCACTGCAAACGCGGCCTGCGGAGTTGATGTCCCGATACCGACGTTCATATTAACGTTGGTATTAAAAGGCATATATGAAGCAACCGCCGGCAAAGAGCATACAGTGCACAGGAGGCCCATAATAATAAGGCCCACCCTTGCCCTCCAGCCCAGGCTCTTCTTGATTGCTATGTTAATGTTTATTTTTCTTCTCATTCCCTACGGTCTTCTTTGAATTAAGTAGTGTCTGTCCCTACTTTCCCCTCATCTAAAAATTCATTCTACTTTTAATAAAAGCTTCTAAATCTTCGGGATTGACACGCCATTGCCCGATTTTAACCGCCCTCAATTCCTTAGCTTTAATTAAATCGCGGACAGACTCTTCACTTATGTCGAGTTTCTGCGCGGTTTCACGAATAGTTAAAAAGCTGCTTATTCCGTCCATCTTATTTCTCGTTTACTCCGTATTTATCCATTTTTTTACAGTCTTTTTCTCGTCTAAAAATTCATTCTACTTTTAATAAAAACCTCTAAATCTTCGGGATTGACACGCCATTGCCCGATTTTAACCGCCCTCAATTCTTTTGCTTTAATTAAATCGCGGACAGACTCTTCACTTATGTCGAGTTTCTGTGCGGTTTCACGAATAGTTAAAAAGCTGCTTATTCCGTCCATCTTATTTCCCGTTTACTCCATATTTATCCATATTTATCCATAAAGTTTCAGTTTACTCCAATAAAACCCCTATTAGTCCCTATTATGCTATTTTTTTGTTTTTATGAAAGAAATATTTCAACTATTTTCGCTTCTTATGGTTTTAGCTTAATTAGAGGTATACGGCTAAAGACGCGGATCGAGGAGAGGGCTGTTTAGGCCATCCTCCCAGAGGACTAAAAAACTATATTTTCCATGGAAAATAAGCCTTCCTTTAGCTATGATTATCCCATGGAAATTCTTCATCCTGGTGTAGATTTCATTGTTCATTTGGACCGCCACATCCTATCCATCAGTGCCCACTACGGCGCATGGACTTACCTTATCCTGTTTGTCATTATTTTTTGCGAAACAGGACGGGTCGTCACCCCCTTTTTACCGGGAGACTCCCTGCTTTTTGTATTGGGTGCGTTAGCTGCTGTCGGAGATATGCAATTAACCATATTGATCATAGGGCTATCGCTTGCGGCCATTAGCGGAAACATAGTTAACTACACGGTCGGTGTTTATTTATCAAATAAAGTCATCAATAATCATGCCATCCCTTTTGTCAAGCAATCCTACATTAAACGCACGCACGACTTCTTTGAAAAATACGGAGCTAAAACAATCATCCTCACGCGGTTTGTCCCTATCATACGCACCTTCGCCCCTTTTCTGGCGGGGGTGGGCAAAATGCCTTATATTAAATTTACGATTTATAATATCGTCGGTGGGGACTGCGTGGGTCTTGGTGGGGACCTTAAGCGGATTTTTCTTCGGCAACCTGCCTTGGGTGCGTCAAAACTTTTCCTTAGTCATTCTGGCAATCGTATTTATTTCTCTCGTCCCTGCCTTGCTGGAATATCTTAAACACAGACAACCTTCAAAACCGCTACAGGCCTAAAAGCAAAAGAATTACTCTTTATGTTCTTGCTTATGTTTGTGCATCAGGTTGACGAATTTTGTAAACTGCTCGGGCGTCAATATTGTTCTGACCGTAAGAATTGAGCTGAGCCTATCATCTTCCATTTGGGACAGCAAGGCCTTGATCTTCTTGTGAAGTTCAGTGATCCTAGCCATGTCTAACTGAGGTTTCATTAACTCCTCTTTCAGGGCCTCTTTACTGATCTTCATTTCTTGATGGGCCTTTGCCATCCTCGAGCGTTGCTGTTGTTTATTGGCTTCCAACTGTTTCGTTTGGTCAAACGTTAAATTAAGCTGGTTATATATTTCCTGGATACGTTGACCGGAATGCCAGCTCTGTGGGGAGTCGCCGGGCCCCGGATTCTCTGCGTGCGCCAAAGACAAGGCCGCAAGAACATACAATCCCAAAAACCCAAATAAAAACTTTCTAAATTCTTTCATAAACCTTCCCCCGCCTTTCTTATGTCACACATAACCATCTCAAAAATACCCCCCAAGCATAGTTTGGGCCGATCTTCCTAATATATTTAAAGAAAATAGTGCTCAATGGGCGTCCCCCACTCGTTGTTATCCGACGGTGACCCAGTGCCTGTTGAACTTAACAGGGCCACTAAATATTCCCCCTGGTCTTTTGCTTGAGCCCGCTGACTCTGGATGGAGTTTAACGTCACCGACCCGACTAAAAGCATTAATAAAAGGCTGGCAAAAATAGGGACCATTCGGGGAAATACCATCAGCCCTTTTAATTTGTCGATAAAATCTTCGAGAGGATTCGTAAGATGATTTTCTTCTTCGATATGTTCTCTGACCGCATCCCAAAGCCCGGCAGGAACCTGCTGATGCAGGGCTTGTTGATAAAGAAACGCCGTATTATTTTTAACTTCTTTTAAATAAGCACGGCAATCACTGCAGCCAAGCAAATGGCTTTCAACGATCTCAAGGGAATTTTTATCCAATTCTCCGTCTATATAATCCGTCAGGATCAACCCCTTAAAGTGATCACACTTTTTCATAACTGACCTTCTTTCTTACGCTCAACAATTTCTCGCGTGACCTTTTCAATCGTGAACGCACGGTATTGATATTAATATTTAAAGCCCGGGCAATCTCTTCGTAACTTAACCCTTGAATATCCCGCAATACCACACAGGCCCTTTGGTCAGGATTAAGCTCCGCCAACAAAGATTCGACAAGCTGATTTTGATATTCCTGATCCATATGTGTCTGGGCATCACTTAAAACCGCGCCACCGCCGAACAACTGTGAGTGTCCGATATGAGGACCAAAAGCTTCTTCAAAGGGCACTGTTTTAGTCCTAGAGGATTTTTTGGCAAAATTAATCGCACAGTTGGCCGTAATCCTATATACCCAAGTTTTAAACGAAGACTCAAAACGGAACCCCTTGAGTTTATTATAGATGATCATAAATACCTCTTGGGAAACTTCCAGGGCATCTTCCCTATTATTAACGACCCTATAAGCAACGTTATAGACAAAACTGCTGCTTGCTTTATAGACGTCTTCAAAGGCTTGCATATCGCCTTGGGAAGCCCTGATCAATATATCCTTGGCTATGTCTTCCATCAACGCTCTCTGCTATTTAGACAAATTACAACTATAAAAAGTTTCAGAACCCCTGCCTGTAATATTTACCTATTGTCCGCATTTTTAAGAAGTTTTTTAATATGGTGTCTCTGTATTCTATTGGGGCCAAATTTTCCGTTAAACCATCTATTAACAGTAACAAATGTAACCCCCAATATTTCAGCCAGTTTTGTTTGTGAAATCTTATTTTCCAAACGGTAGTCTTCTAGTTTTCTGATCAATTTATTCATACTTTATGAATCATAATATATCATAATATAACACAATATTAAACAATAAATCAGATTTTTATTATCACTATATAACACAATAAAACGTTTTATATACTAATTAAGGGGTTTTAGAGAAATTTTTTATTCGCTGGTTTAATATTCGCTTAAAACGTCCTGTGCCCCTGAAGGTTAGCGCTGTTTATATTCCGGTAGAACGCGTATGATCGGGTGGGCTAACTGATTGCAAAAAAGATTCTTAACCGCTGCCTTTCTACAAAAAACGATCTAAAATCTTACTGTCTGCCGCATCAGCCAATTTTAAAATATGTTCTTCCATCCATTTTACCCATGCCTCATTACAGATATCTTCCTTTAAAAACCGCACACCACACTGATAACGAAGGTTTTCTTTCCCTATCTTCCTAAACCATGCCAACCTTCCTTGAGGAGGGAAAGAAGGGGCCTGTGCGCTGGTAAAACGCATGTTCAACCCCAGCTTGGGTTCAAACAATCTATCCGTTACAAATAGCATGCCTGATAGGCTGATATTAAAAATGATCCCTTCCCCCTTTATCTTTTGGTCAGGAACGGACCAGACAATATCAAATTGCTTGCGCAAACGAAAACTTTGGCGATTATCTATCACTTCCCCTCCTTAGCATGTCTGCTAACCGCCCCCAATCTGTCTCGTTAAAACTCCGCCTTTCCCTTAAAACCTCATCGGACTGCCTTCTTATCTTAATATAACGGCATAAAACGAAAAAGATAGGGCATATGTAATCATTAATGTTCCTATAACCATATACCACATGCCGCTCCTGAAACCGCCAGACTCTTTACCACCCAGGCACTGGATAATTCCCAACACAAGAATTAGGGGCCCAAAAAGACAAACAGGAATAAAGGGATAGGAAATCCTGTATAGGGCACTTCCGGATTTTAAAACCAAGTGATGAACCCACGGAATTAAACTAACACTTATTATGGCCAAAACAATAAATAAAGGTGTTCTTATCTTCATAATACACACATCCTTTCTTTTTTAAAAAAGGTCGAAAATATCGTATCAATATAGTATATATACAATATAAGAACAAACTTGGCGACTAATTAATACTTGGGAACCCTCCTATGATACCCGTGCCACTTTTGTTCTTAAATACGCAACAGCTTAAAAGCAATCTTTAATTAGCATAAATCAAATTCACATAATCCTGCACAAATTTTATATTTTCCCCTTATCCTTAATTTTTCTATCATTTTCAATCATAAAAAATTATGGCCAAGTTTATTGATGAAAAATCTCCAATGACCTTGTTAAACACCTTTACTCTTTCCTGAATTGTTTCTTAATATTAGGTCTACTAAAATAATAAATCGTCGCTGCTGAAACGCCAATATCAAACGCATAGAGACCTATTAAAACAATCCATGTGAATTTTATGATTGGGCTTTGTCCCAAGTCATAAGGTCTTGCCGACCCACGTAGAGTATTAATAACCATGCTGAAATGTTTTTCTACCGCATAAAAAGGGTGTTTCCAATAAACGGTACTAATGGTGAACCAACTTAAAAACAAAACAACCTTTCGAAAATTTTCTTTGTGCAATAGAATTCCTACGCCTGAAATTAATCCGACCACCCTATACAGTATCGAACAAATGTATCGTAAAAAAATTACCTGCTCCGGTAAAGGGTAAAAAATAGAACTATACCAAGAATAATAACCAGACGTCATTAACTTACAATAAAGCACATACAGAGAAGCTATAATAAAATAAAGACCGAAAAGCGTTATCCCAATAGGAAATTTATCTTTCATTTTATAGTAAACAATAAATTGCCCCGCAGCAAGCTTCCAAAAAAGGCCTTCATTCCATAATTTTCAAAAGTTTGATGATCAAAATTGCCCTATTGGGACAAATTTCGCAATGGCTGATCTATTAACAGCTTCGACGCATGTTCAACTTTGCCATACATTATGCTCCAAAACCCGGCATTTGCCAATCACTATAAAACTTTTTGGTATCCTTTGTCAACTACAAGCAGGTATCTTTGATCTCTCCTTTTGGTAAATGTTACCGTCCTGATGTTTTTGAATTGCGTCATCGTATGCGTCTCGAATATATGAACACAGATACGGGTTTGCCGCGATTGCCCGTCGATAAAAATTAATAGCCTGCCCCGGGAGTTCTCTCTTTTGATATATCTGCCCCAACCTAAAAAGCGCTTCATAATTCTTATTATCCATGAAAAGGATCTTCACATAACATTTCTCAGCATCATACCCATCCCCAACAGACTCAAAAAGCCCGCCCAAGCCCAAATAAGCATTAAGAAAATCCGGCTTCGACTGAATAGCTTTTAAATAAAGCATTCGTATCCGGTCAAATTTGGGAGAATGGGAAGCACTATGCTCATTCTCGGCGAGGTATGCATCAGCCAGTTTAGAATAGACCAGCCAAGTGGCCGTCTTCGGCTCATATCTTAACTGGTGACTCCAAAGCTTCACGCTGCTTTGCCAAACCTCACACTGCCTCCAAGTCATGGCTGCCATAACAACCATTAACACGCCCAGTGCTATGTTAAAGCCATACCGGTAGAGACGGCGGCTTTTAACAAAAAACCCCATTTTTTCCACTAACACCGCCAGAAACATACATAATCCGATGCTCGCTAGGTACATATATCGATCGGAAACCCAAATTAAAGTTGAATGAAACTTCAGCAGAAAGAAGATGTTCGCAAAATAAAAAGCAAACGCAAACAGGAGTAATCGATTGCGGCGAAAAAGCCACAGCAACAAGATAAGACTAACGAACAGCGGAACATGGATATAAAAAATTTTTTCCGACTGTGGGCATTCATAAAGAATAACCAAAGGCCATGGGAACACAAATTTGTATAGATAAAACATAAAGCACCATACCCAATTAAAAGGCCCTGAAACTTGCGCTGGCTGCACAATAATGCCGTTAGTTAAATAAGAAATAAACGCAATGGGTATGAGAAAAAACGCACAAAGCACCTTTTCGGTTATTGTTTGAAAAGTCCATTGACGGCCCCGGAACCAGTCCAAAATGAATAATACAAAAGGAAGGCTTACGGCCATGGGTTTTGCAAGAATGCTACATACTCCCAGAAACACCGTCACCCAAAAATATTTTTTTTCTCGTTTATCAAGATAGTCAAGATACGCCAAAAGCGCTAACATATAAAAAACCCCATACAAAACATCCTTGCGTTCAGAGACCCATGCAACGGATTCAACATGCATAGGGTGAATGCCAAACAAAAATGCCGTAACCCCAGCAGCAAAAATGGATAACCCCATGCGCCGGCTAAAAACAATTACTAAAGCGGTAACTACAAGATGCACAAGTATGTTATCCAAGTGAAAAACAAACGGGTTGTCCCCAAAAAAATTACGCTCAATGGCCCAGCTAGTAGTAGTCAAAGGAATATATATATAATTGACGGTGGTGGCCCAAATTTCAGCCCAACGTATGGGTGATTTCAGTGTAAAATTCTGTAAAACGTGGATGTCATCGTCCCAATTCACAAAATCAGCTTTAAGGCACGGCAGGTAAACTACAAAAACCAATAAGGGGATAAGAAAAAGAAGACGTTGTTTAAAAAACCGATGGGAAGGCATATTGACAGAAATTTAAAGCCATTGCCTTGTATCAATGCTGTCTAGTTCGAGAATCTTCAAATTGCCTCGCTTGGACTCGAACCAAGATACTGAGATCCGGGATCTCATGTTCGGGTAATTTTAACATAAAAACGTAACTTTTGTAATCCAAAACCCCATACCCCTTAAAATAATCCCTCAATAAGATTTAGTTTTTTTCTCCATAAAATTCGAGATCGAGATCCGGGGATTTCGGGCACAGATGTGGATAAGCAATCTCAAGATAAAATCGATTTCTTCTTCTGATTTCATTTCCTGTAAGTTCTGCCTCCGGCTTTATTAAAGAAGGCAGAAGATGTGGCAATCGTAATCCTGGGAGCTTCTTATTTAACTCATTTATCTTCAAAATGTTGTTAAGTTTCTCGATGTCATCCTTGCCATCCGGCACAGGTATGCCCAAATCATGGATAATCACTTTTAATAAACTCGAAGCAAGCATACTGTCCGTGAATTCATCAACGGTAAACCCGAAATACCCTGCCTTAAAGATCGGCATCATGTAAACATCCATGTTCAATTCAGGATGATGATAGTCTTCAAAGAAAATATCCCCTGCCTTAGAAAACTTGAATCGATCCACTATCTTCCTGTTGCTTTGACTATAGGACTGTTGCAAAATAGACCAAATTTTATCAAAATCACCTTTTGCTATTTTCCGAATAGCATTTCTTTTTAATTCATTAGTTAATTGAAAGCTTACTTCTGTTGAAGAAACATCCTTTAAAATACCTTCTTTGATTAATTGGCTTAATATGTTGCTCCCATTTGAACCGACTTCAAAAAACTTTGATTTCGTAACTATCCCGCCAGATAAGTAATGGGGGCTGGTGGGAATTACATAAACAGGGATTTGCCTGTCCATCAATCTTTCGATCTCATGAATAAAGCTGTCCAGCTTTTCCCAATGGCCAATCGGGTAACAGATCGTCGCTCTTTTAGCATAATATTCAATAAAAGGCCCCTCATCGACTGTTAAAATAACCGCATTTCCCGGGGTTATTGTTCTGATAAAAGATGCCAGCCGCAGAGTTCCATCATAGTGGTGTCTGAATTCAAGCAACGGGTAAATATGGATAAATTGAATTGTGAGAAACGAGGCAAAAATAATAATTGTCAACGCACGAAACTGCCGGTAAAGCCAGGCCAGAAAATAGGAAACAACAGCGTGCGCTGCAAGGATTACCATATCAAGATATCTCGCGGCATATCCATCAAAATTACCATATAAAAAAATCAGGCACGCCCAAAGCATGGAAAAAAACAACAAGAAATACCGGCGATCTTTCCAAAGAATCACCGCCCCAAGGGTGCCAAAAAATAAAAAACAGTCCGGGAATGAATATCTTATATCCATGAAAGCATGCGGAAGCTTTGTTGAAAAAAATCCGCAAAAATGTGGGACACTGAAATCATCGCCGTTTATAGATTTTTGAATGAGGGGGCCTAAATAGACAGTCATCATGAAACTAAAAAGAATCACCGCCGGCAGAAGAAAAGAAAATAAAAGCCGTCCATTCAATCTTTCTTTTTGTATATTGATCCGAAATGGCTTAAATGCGATTGCAGGTCTAAAATAAAGCCAAAAATAAAATGGAATCATAAACAACACTGATTCTCTCACAGACAAAGCGACCATAAAGCACAAACTGGCCGAAACGAGGGCTAACGGTCGCTTTCCCTCGACTCCCCGGTCAACCAGGACCATGGAGCAAAGGAAAAAGAACATACTCATTCCGTGTTCCTTACCGTATGTATTAGGGATCAAATAAAATGGCGTCAATGCCAACAAAACAGCTGCAAATAATCCTTGAATACGGTCTTTGAACAATACGTTAATAAAAATAAAAAAAGCGGAAATGGATAATGAATAAAAAAGGACGCTCGAAAGACGCGTCGAAAAATCTGCATTCTGGCCAAGAAGATAGAACGGAAAATAAAGAATCGAGTTAATAATAACAATGCCATAACGGCCGCTGACAGCAGGATGTAAATGGCCTGTTTTGTAGACCTCCTCGACGGCTTTTGCCAAAACCACGCTGTCTACATGAAATAATCCCTCATTGATAAAAAACAAACAGAAAAAAAAAGAGCCAAGGAAAAGTGCAATTCCCGCCCAAAACACATTATTGTCTTTATCCATAATTGGAATTTATTTTAGCTCTTTTGGAAATCTTTTGATAAGCTTTTAAAGGAAATTAATAATACTCTGAGGTAAGCACATGATCTACAAAGAAGATCGGAGAAATGAAAAAAAGAAGCGGTTCATCCTTCTCCGACAAACAGCGATGGTAGAATTCTTCAAATTGCCTCGCTTGGACTCGAACCAAGATACTGAGATCCAGAATCTCATGTCCTACCATTAGACGACAAGGCAATATTTATTTAAATGCTTCTTTTAAACGGCGCACGGTTCTTTCCTTACCCAGAACCGCCATGGTATCAAATAGGCCGGGCCCTACGGCACGACCGGTCAACGCCACCCTCACCGGATGCACTAAAACCCCCGTTTCTATGCCCAATTGAGCAACCACTCCTCGAAAAACCTCTTCCGCTGCTTTAACGTTAAAGTCTCCGACGGCATTTAAACGGTCTGCCAATAAGTCAAATTCTTTGCGCATGTCCCGGCCCAGGTACTTGGCCTTGGCATCCCCTTCAAAAAAAACCTGTTCGTTAAATATAAAACCTGTCCAATCTAAAAAATCCAAAAGTGTGTTCATGCGACCTTTGTATAGTTGTACCATATGTTCAAAGTCCTTCCCCTGAAGACGTGTCCTGGGATATTTTGCGGCTACCAGAGGCGCCAAAGCTTCTGCCAACAAAGCGGTATCCATTTCTTTAATATATTGACTGTTAAGCCATTGGAGTTTTTCTAAAGAAAAAGCCGCCCCCGCCTTATTGACTTTCTTGATGGAAAATGTTTTAAGTGCCGTTGCCATCGACACCTTTTCCTGATTGTTCCCGGGGGACCAGCCTAAAAGCATCAAATAATTGACGATGGCCTGGGACAAGTAGCCTTGGGTGCGGTATTCCGTAACCGCAGTAGCCCCAGCCCTCTTGGACATACGCCCACCTTCCGGGTCCAATATCAACGGCAAGTGCGCGAATTTGGGCACCTTGAAACCCAACGCTTCATAGATGAGTATCTGCTTAGGGGTGTTGGAAATATGGTCTTCCCCGCGGATGACACAGGAAATTTCCATTAACGCATCATCGATAACACAGGCAAAGCTATACGTGGGAGAGCCGTCGGACTTCATTAACACCTGATCTTTGATTTCTTTGCTGTCAACGACGATTTCCCCGCGTATCAAATCATAAATTTTGATGGATTTCTCGGGAACCTTAAGGACAACGGCCTCGCCGTCCTTGTAGCCCTTGCCTTCGGAAAGGATTTTGTCGGCATATTGACGGTATAGCTCAAAACGGTCGCTTTGTTTATAAAATTCATCCCACGTCAGTCCCAGCCACTTCATACTATCAAGAATTTCGTCGAGATATTCAGGCTTTGAGCGGACCACGTCGGTATCTTCAATGCGCAGGATGAATTGTCCCCCTTGGGCCCTGGCATACATCCAGTTAAAGAGCGCGGTACGGGCTCCTCCAATATGTAAGAACCCCGTCGGGGAAGGGGCAAAGCGGACACGAACCGCTTGTGGTGAGCCCGGTCGAATCATTAACTTTTCCCCTTTTGTTCCAAATCAATCAACTCGGATACTTTTCCTTTCAGAAAGGAACTTCTTTGTTCGTCTAAAGGGTCAAACTGGATCCCTATATTATAAAATTGCTCCTCCCCCTTGAAAGAGCGTACCACCACGCCACGGCACTTGAGGGGAGATGTCGAATCCGCAAAAGTAAGTAGTATATCGACCTTCGTCCCCACGTCGACACCTTGATTAAGGTGCACACACAGGCCCCCCACCCCGATATTGGACGTATTGGCCAATATTGTTTCGTTACTCCCGTCAGCCAGCCACATCGTCAGCTGGCAGGGATAATTAGCCCTCGGATATTTTCTTCGATTAGAGTCATCCATAAATTAAATGAACGGTTTTGAAAGTTGGACGCCTTTATCCATTAACTTCTGGAGATTTGCCTGCAAACGTTCACGGTCTCGTTTGGAAATTTCCGTAAATTCAATGCCGATATCATAAAACAGGGGTTTGACCTTTTCAATAGATTTGCGCCGTACATTCCAAACCACCTTGCCCTTGGGTGTTATATGCTCATCGAGATCTAAGAGGTCTACTTCCAGGTCAACGGGAGTGAATACTCTGACCTCATTTTTCAAAGTGACGCAAATGCCCCCCATTCCGATATTCTCCGTATGGGCCAAGATGGAGTCTTGAGGGCGGCCGGAAGATATGACTTTCACCATGCACGGATACATCACCCTGGGGAATTTCCTGCGATCCATTCCTTCCCAAGCCATATTAACTCTCCCCTTTCTTGCAGTATAAAAAATTATCCTTGTCTCTGCACAGGCAAGGACTCTTGGTCTTTCTTATAGGGTTTGGATATTACGATCTATGTGTACCCGGCATGAGAGAACCCCACCTTACCCGTCATGAGCTATTTGCAAACGGGTAATCCCTTCTGCTTTTCCGGTTTTAGGGTCCACCTTGACGATCACGCCATGCACCGTCCCGGGTGCCTGAGCCACTTCAAATTTATTGGGCATGCTGGTCAGAAAACGGTTGATGATCTTTGTCTTGTCCTGGCCGATCACCGAATCATAAGGGCCGCTCATGCCTATATCCGTGATATACGCCGTTTTTTGGGGCAAAATTTTCTCATCTGCTGTTTGTATGTGCGTATGGGTGCCAAATACCAGAGAAACTTTTCCGTCTGAAAAATGGCCTAGGGCCACCTTTTCGCTGGTAGCTTCCGCGTGCATATCGACGATGATCACCGATGTCCGTTCTTTGATTTGAGCGACAATACTTTCGAGCGTACGAAACGGGCAAAGAACATTATAACGCATAAAGGTGCGGCCCAAAAGGTTTATTACACCGACCTTAACACCGTTAGATGCATTGGCAATTGTCCAGCCGGCACCCGGAACTCCCTCGGGGAAATTGGCGGGGCGTACGATTTTGTCCTGATGTTCCTGCAGATACGGAAAAATTTCCGGTCTATCCCAGGCGTGATCCCCCATGGTCATCACATCCACTCCAAAACTTAAAATTTCATCGGCATTTTTGGGAATGAGCCCTGAGCCTCCGGAGGCATTTTCAACATTGGCGACCACAAAATCAATGCTATGCTCTTTTTTTATTTTCGGCAAGGCATAGGCCAGCGCCTCTCTCCCCGGTCGGCCCACAATATCACCGATGCATAATATAATCATTTTTCCGCTTTCTTCCCTCGGACTAATCGGTCATAATCAAAAAATCTTACTGATGTTTGAATGGTATTGTGAACGACACATTTGGGAGTTTTTTGCCAGATGTCTGCAAGGTTTTACAGCGCGGATGCCGCGAATGCATTAATATTCCCTATTACTTGCTCGGCAATCCTACGCTTCTCATGCGTACGGCGAACAACTGTGAGTGTCCGGCATGAGAACCAAAAATACTCCCGTGTCGAGAACAATACCATTCAAACATCAAACTATTTGGCATATTCGATGGCGCGAATCTCCCTCACCACCATGACCTTGATATGCCCCGGGTATTCCATCTCTTCTTCAATTTTCTTGCGTATATCCCTGGCCATGACCACGGCCTCATCGTCGTTAACCTTATCGGGCATCACCACAATCCTGATCTCGCGCCCTGCCTGTAAAGCATAGGACTTTTCCACCCCCTTAAACGAATTGGAAATTTTCTCCAAATTCTCCAGGCGTTTGATATATGTTTCCATGCTCTCGGCGCGGGCCCCCGGGCGTGCTGCGCTGATGGCATCCGCCGCGGAAACCAATATCCCGTAAACCGTATTCATCTCCACTTCGCCATGATGGCTTTCCACCGCATACGCCACCTCTTCAGACTCACCGTATTTACGCGCCAGGCGTGCTCCCACGATGGCATGCGTGCCTTCTTCCACGTCGGAAGAAACCACCTTACCGATATCATGCAACAATCCGGAGCGTTTGGCGATTTTGACATCAACGCCTATCTGATAGGCCATAATGCCCATGAGCTTGGCCACCTCAATGGAATGGTTCAAGCCGTTTTGGCCGAAAGAAGTCCGGTAGCGTAGTCGCCCCACCAATTTAATAAGTTCCGGATGCATGCCGTGTATCCCCAGCTCAATGGCCGCGTTCTCTCCGTCTTCTTTGATTTTCTTTTCAAGATCTGCTTTGGCCTTTTCCACAACCTCCTCGATACGCCCGGGATGGATACGGCCATCAACAATAAGCTGTTCCAAGGCCATCCGCGCGATTTCACGGCGCATCATATCAAAACCGGAAATGGTCACGGCTTCCGGGGTGTCATCGATGATGATATCAACCCCCGTGGCTTGTTCCAAAGTGCGTATGTTTCGTCCCTCACGGCCGATGATGCGGCCTTTCATTTCGTCGGACGGCAGCGGTACCACCGAAATAGTCGTCTCGGCGGTGTGGTCGGAAGCACAACGCTGGATGGCGGTGCTGATCACCTCACGCGCCTTCTTTTCCGCTGTTTCCTTGATCTCGTCATTCATATGGCGCAGGCGCATGGCTTTTTCATTCAGGAATTCTTCCTCAAGGCGGCGCAAAAGAATTTGCTTGGCCTCTTCCGGGGACAGGTTGGCAATGGTATAAAGCCTCTCCTTTTCCTGGGCCAAAATTTTATTTAGCTCTTCATCTTTCTGTTTGACGTTGGCTTCCCCGCGAATTAATGCCTCCAGGCGAATCGTCAGGTCCTTTTCTTTTTTCTCCAACAGATCAACGCGTTTATCGAGGTTTTCTTCGCGCTGTAAAACGCGTTTTTCCATGCTGCTTAATTCGTCGCGCCGTTCCTTGGTTTCCTTCTCAAAATCCTGACGCATTTTCAGCAACAGATCTTTGGCCTGCAGCTGGGCTTCCTTACGGATTGTCTCAGCTTCGCGCTGGGCTAACTCCCGTATCCCGCCGGCATCTTTATTGGCCTGGTCGACCCTCCGGCGGCCCAAAATGCGGTTAAGGAAAAATCCGACAATAACGCAAACAATGGCAGCGAAAATAAGAATTAATGCCTGCCCGTATGTATTGCTTTCCATGGCAACTCCTTTTGTGTCCCGCTGCTTACCTAAAACCCCAGAATGCGTCTGGTCACAACGGCGGCGGGGCTTCTTTTATCCTTATTATTACGGGTGACTAAAAATTAAGAAACTTGGGAGGAACTACCCTGCGATGATTTGCTGCAGACGCATATCATGCGCCTCAGTAGGAAGGCTTTCGGTCAGTTGAAAATCAAAAGCAAGCCCAACAGTAGTCACTGTCTTAGGAAGTGTACTTAAAAAACGGTCGTAATAACCGGCCCCCCGACCCAGACGATTATGAAGCCTGTCAAAAGCCAAACCAGGAACAATCACCGCGTCAAGGTCTTGTAATGCGAGTGCTTTGTGGGGATTAAAATGAGGCTCGGAAATGCCATAAGGGCCCGTATGTACCTCTTCCATAGAAGAAATTATTGTAGGAATCAACTTCCTTTGATTTTGTTCAACTATTGGTAAAGCTACCTGTTTTCCCGAAAAAATTGCCTTTTCAATCATCGCCAGGGTATCCACTTCACCCGGCATTGATGCATAAAATAGGATGCTGCGCGCCTTTTGGATGGCCGGCAATTTCCAAAATTGCTCCGCAACCAAACGGCTCTTACGCAAACGATCCTCTTTGCCTTGCTCTTTAAGGAGCTTTAAATAATAATTTCTTAAAGAGCTTTTATCCTTCATTTGCCGCGTATATTATCATCTTTTCTTTAATTTGTCCATTCTCTCTTTAATCTTAGCTTCATAGCCCTGAAAAGTGGGTTCATAATACACCGCCTCATGTGGCATATATTCTTGTTCTACATAATGTTGCGGATAATCATGTGCGTATTTATATCCTGCCCCATGCCCCAATTTTTCTGCTCCTTTATAATGGCTGTCTTTCAGGTGAATGGGAACGCCCTGTGTGCGCTGTTCTTTGACATCTGCCAAGGCACGGTCAATGCCTAAATAAACCGCATTGGATTTAGGAGCGCAGGCAACATACACCGCGGCTTGGGCCAAAATAATCCGCGCTTCAGGCAATCCTATTAATTCCGTGGCTTGAAACGCGGCATTTGCCAAGATCAGCGCTTGAGGGTCGGCATTTCCGACATCTTCAGATGCACAGATCACAATGCGCCGGGCGATAAACCGGGGGTCTTCCCCCGCATAAATCATCTTGGCCATCCAGTAAAGGGCGGCATCGGCATCAGAACCTCGCATGGATTTAATAAAAGCCGAAATGGTATCATAATGAGCATCTCCATCCCCGTCATAATTCACCTGCTTTTTCTGTATGGATTCTTCCGCAATGACCCTGGTGATGTGGATACCTCCGTCCTTAAGTTTCGGTGTCGTCAAGACCGCGACTTCCAGGGCATTGAGCGCCTTGCGGCCATCACCGTCGCTGATAGTGGACAAAAACGCTAAGGCATCCTCATCCATTTTGACGGGCAGGACTCCTAACCCACGTTCTTTGTCCGCAAGGGCGCGACGCATTAAAACTATCAAGTCATCCGGCAACAACGGTTGGAGTTCAAAGATCAAGGAACGTGACAACAGCGGGGAAACCAGGGCGAAAAAAGGGTTAAAAACAGTCGCCCCGATCAAAATAATATTGCCTTCTTCAATGTCCGGCATCAAAACATCCTGCTGGGCCTTGTTGAACCGGTGGATTTCATCGATAAAAAGGATGGTCTTGCGGCCCGAGGTGACCCTGCGGTTTTGGGCCGCGGCAATGACCTTGCGCATTTCCTCGACGTTGGAGGCCACTGCGTTGATTCTTTCAAAATGCGATTGGGTCTTTTGACTGATGCATAAGGCTAGGGTCGTCTTTCCCACCCCCGGCGGGCCGTAAAGAATAAGTGATGAGATCCTATCTGCTTCGATGGCGCGGGTAAGCAATTTGCCCTCGCCTAAAATATGCTTTTGTCCCACGAACTCTTCCAGACAACGCGGACGCATACGGGCACTTAGCGGAGAATCCGCGGGAATAGCTTTTTCATCTGGAGAAAATAGATTGATCATCGGGGCCTGTCCTCGAGTTTCCCCAAGCCGTTCTCCACTGCAATTGATACGAGAGTCCGAGCGGCTTGGGTGATACCCCTCTCTCGGCGTGTTTATACTATTGCAAATTCGATAACCTGCCTGCCGCAGAGAGCGGCAGGCCACCCGATGATAAGCGATACCTCCCCCTTGATGGGGGAGGTTAAGGTGGGGGTATAAAAAGCCCCGCCTCTGCCGTTGAATCTGGTGTAAATGAGAACCATCATTCTCAAGTGGGTGCCAGTGTGAGGCCGCCAAGGGCGCGCCAACAGGTTACCGACGCCCGTAGTATTGTTTTGTGGTTCAATACATCCGAGATCCTATCGCACAGCGCAGGGTTGAATTTATTATAGCACTAAAGGTCCTTTATGCACGCAAAAGCTGGTGGCTGCTATTTATTAATTGCGATTCACCCTTCGGTTCCTCTTTTAGGCCCAAAAAAAGGCGAAGGTCAGTCATCGGCTGGATATTAGTGATCACCGGCACAAAGCCCGGGGCGTTTTGTAATTGTCTTAACATAGCCGGATTGAGTTTAAATTTGATTCCCCCACCACTATTTTGAATTTGTAAATTCATTTCTCCTGCCTTGAAATCAATACCCCCTGGGCTTTTTACAAGCTGAGCAGGATTTGGCTTAAATTGAAGCCATTTCTCTCTTAATTTTGCATGATTTATAGGTTGAATGCCTGCATCGATAAGCCACTGTTGCTGTTCTAATGGAATACTTCCTAAAATATCATCCAAATCCTTAGCGTGTAATATATAGCCCATAATTAAATCGCTTTGATTACTTTTAAAAAAATATTTTATAATGGCAATAGCATACGCGATCTTCTTTCTTGTTCTCTCTCGCCAATGTTCACTGGCCTCCGGGAATTGAACTAAAACATTTGTGATTAAATTTTGTTCTACGGATTCAAACAGATCCCTAACCGGCACATTATCACCAACATTAAAAGGACTTTTCTTTTTTTCAAAAACCTTTTCCCTGCCCCAATATTCTATAGACCCGTCTAAAAGCGCATACATTTCATCGACCAATGATTGTTCCCCATGAGGATAGTCAGGGTGTTCTTTTAAATACTTAGTGTGTGCTTGCTCGTGCCGTAAAAAAATTCGAGCGACTTCATCACCGGACTTAATCAAATCAACGGTTGTTTGGTCAAGAAATACAGAGCCCATCCAATTAAACGCTGCCGCACGAACCCCTGTCGGCAACCCCTTCGGCAATCCTTTCGGCCCTAACATACTCATAATTTCATTGCGAAGCACATAAGCTCCTAATTCCGGATCATAGTTTTTGAGTTCAGTCAATGTATATCCTCGGATCGCAAGATATATTCCGATTTGAATTTTGTTAATAATTCCAACGCTATTTAAAAAGTCTCTATTTGTAGTCATCGCCTGGTTCTTTGTCCCTGAACGAGATCTCCCCCTTTCTCCGTATTTTTGAACATCTATATCAACTGAATAAATTTTCCCATCAGGATAGTATTTTACACCTATCAAAGCACCTTTTCCCTGGGCACGGCCAATAAGCCCTTGGATAAGATTTTGATAGGCAACGTCTTTTGCGATGCCGGTAGGAAGATATTTTCCGTAGCTAAATTTCAGGACCTGATCATCACCAATCTTTAAAATCCCAAAACCTTCTCTTTTTAGATTTGCCAACGCGCTATCTAACAACTCCGTACCAAATCCTTTATTGCGACGTCCTTCTGCTACATACATCCCATTCGTATAAATGTATTTTCTTTGAGATGGATCTCTAATAAAGCACCAAAATGCCATTGGTTCTAAAATATTATTTTCTTCACTAAAACCAATGAAAATTTCTTCATTTACTTTGCGGGCTTCCAATGCATCGATATCGACAGAAGCCTTTGTTTTTTCAGCCCATTGTTTAATGAATATTCTCCCTTCTTGTTTTAACCATCCTTCTTTCATTTTTGAGAAGAAATAGAATTTGAAGGGCGGCCTTTTTGCCGTCGACATCGCTTGATTTTTCGACGCTTTTTTCAAAGCATTCTTCAATGCATCCTTAACCTGTTGGCTGTTAAGAACTTTCACATGATCTTCAGCCTCGGAAATAATGATCCTGTTTTCCCCCTGTGGGTCTATACGAAGCTGCATATTCAAAGCTTCATTCCCATCTCCATTATGGACATCTTTGGATGCAAAAATGGTGCCTACTGGTCCTATCTTTTCTAAAAACAGCCCATAGTTCTTTCTAATATTTTTTATCCAGTCCCCTTGAGGATCCTGTGCTTCCCCTAATTTTTCAAGTCCTAATATCGATGCGACCACCTTCCCCCCCAAATCCTTCTCAATCGTTTCACCCGCTTTGATCCATCCAAGGTCGGAGCCACCTGAATGACTGAGGTCTCCTTGAGAAATGGAATTAGCCGGTTATTCGACTCCATGTCTTCAACAGCTTTGACAAGAACATTATTACCAAAAGAATGCGCTACAATAATGTTTCCATTTTGCCCAAAATTATCAAACCATATGCCCAACCATTTCTGCAAATCAACTGCGTTTTCAAGCGCCCTTTTATAATCATATGTGAAAACAAAAATATTTGCCTTCCCTTCGTTTTCCGATGCCGTAATAAGCCTGTCAAAGGCTTCAGGCTGCTCCCATGCTCCACGGATAAAAAGCACTGCCGGTCTCCCGGAAACTATCGGTCCTATATGATAAATCCCTGTATCTTCATAACGTGTCATTTTCCGGGTTTGATCTAAAGTTGCATCTCTAATTATTAGGCTTCTTACCGATTCAATACTTTTTTGGCTTATACCAGAGGCGCCATTGTGAACCCCTTGTTCCAAAGAAAGAATTTTATTAATATTTCGCTCTAACCCCGGTATCGCCGGTAAAGCGGCAGCTCCTCCTAGTGAAGCTGTTTTCAGGAATTTACGACGAGAAACGACCCTCTTCATCGCTTGATTAATTCTCGCGTCAATAATAAATTCGTGATGATTAGGGGTTGCTTCAGGTAATAGAGACTCCTCATGAATTATACGTAAGACCATCTTCGAGCCAAAGTAGGAAGAAGTCATGGCCATGTTCATTCCCCCGGAGAAATACTTCCGGGGAATAACTTCTTGTGTCATAGGGTCTTGTTCTTCTTTAATGTAGTTGTAAACTCCCTTTTTAAATGCCATTAAATACTGGTGATAAATTTTCTCCTTTTCCTGTGGATCATCGATATTGACACCCGCCACCTTGCTCTTGTCTGCATACACTTGAGAAAGAATGCTCTCCTTAATTTTTTTCTTATACCAAGCGGCAAGGATTAAACTGTTGTAAACTTGGCGAAGCTTGTAAAAATTTTTATTTTCGTTTACCTCTGCTGTCAACTCGGGAATGACGATTTCTCGGACGACCTGGCTTCCTAATTTGTTAGTATTTTTAGCCTGCGTTTCTTCGGGTTTACCCCCTTCATGTTTCTCGAGAGAAAGATAGTCCTCTTCAAGCATAACCTTTAATTTACTTTCGATAACATACGCCGTTCCCGCGTTCGAATTCTCAAAAACAACCGCTTCCTGGGGAACTATCCAAACCCTATTAAACGTATTCACCGGAATATCCGTCGTGCCGTAACGTTTGGCGGCTTCTTCGTAAATACGCTTCCAAAATTTTTTTCCTGTTTCATCTTCTGGATAGATCAAACTAGCCGTGATTTGCTTAAGCAAATAGTCCTCTGCCAACAAATCCCTGCCCATTTCGGTTAAGCCGAAACTTTGAGGGATTATTCTATTTTTCTCATAAGGGGATAAATTGACCCACAGGTCTTTTTCAGGAATCGTTAGAGAGGCAAGGAAGTATTTGATTAATTTGGTGGCTTCTTGTTTTAGTTGTTCTTGTTGAGATTGCTTCGTCGCTTCGCTCCTTGCAATGACATTGTCCCCTTGGTCTAAAATAAAATCAAATCGAAACGGATCATCCGTATGAACTTTAATCCCCTTTAAAATGGGAGGATCAAGCCGCGGGCTTAAATGGATCATGACACCGGGGGCCGGTAAATTAAATTCCTGGGATTCTGCAGGGATTTGAGGCAATCCGGAAAATATAAATGCAACTAAAAGGATTAAAATAATTCCTTTATTCCAAAATTTACATAGTAAATTAATGGGGTTTTTAAACATGGTCCGCCCTCCAGCACATCTAATTAAAATATGTCCTATAAATAGAAGTGTTTCAAGGGCCTGGAAGGGATTTGAGGGTAGCGCTTTCTTGAAAGATTTTCCGTCGGGAATGAAGAATTCCCTCTTGGGAATATTCCAAATTTATAAAAAATGCGTTCTAAATTAAAGAATTTATTAAAAAACAGGAAACTATCTGCGGACGGCGCCCAACTCGTTTATGAGCGCCTGTAGGATGTGCTCATGGACCACAGAAACTTCTTCTTCACGCAAGGTCCGCTCGTGGGATTGATAGTGGCAGGAAAATACAAGACCTCTGTAACCGGACTGGATTTTATCGCCTAAATACTGTTCAATAAATTGCACCGATGTTAAAACACCTCCCCCCTGCTGCAGGCAGATATCTTCTATCCTTTTGTACGGAACTTCTTTTTTAACGGCTAGAGAAACATCCCGAACAATGGCCGGGAATTCCGAAACAGATTTATACTTTACCGGCTTTGCCGGCTTGGAGAGAATTTCATCCAAGTGAACTTCGGCGAAATAAATTTCTTGGGCCTTAATGTCCCAATTATTTAAAACTTCCCGGTCGATTTTACCCAAAATACCGATTTGTTTTCCGTCAAAGATGATAGATGCCTCACAGGCAGGGTCAAAAACGGACATTTTATTAATTTCGTAAGAAACGTCAATGCCAAGACTTTGAAAAATGAGCTCCAGAACGCCCTTTAAATCAAAAACTTCGATCCCTTCCTTTTTAGAAGAACGCCAATCGTAGCGACGGCGGCCGGTCAATAAAATCCCCAATGTCTCTTTTTCTTTATCTTTAAAATAAATTTTGCCGATTTCAAAAAAACGCAAATCTTTTTGACCGCGGTTAATATTCGTCGCAGCTACCTGCAAGAACGACGGAAGCATGGCCGGGCGCATCAATTCCTGGTCCTGGTTAAGCGGATTAAAAATCCGCAGCGCCGGCATTTGGGCCATATTACTTTTAATCAGCGCCTTGCTATTGGTCATGGCGTGCGTGATGATCTCATCAACGCCTCCCGCCGTTAAAATCCGGCGGATTTGATCCTTGATCTCACGCGGCTTTTGTCGACGGGAATATTAATCGTTTTAATCATCGGTAGTTTGGAGGGCAGGCGGTCAAAGCCTATCATGCGGGCGATCTCTTCGATCACATCCACGTCTTGCCCAATATCCGCGCGGCTAACGGGAGGCGTCACCGTCATAACTCCAGCTTTAGCAGTCACTTTAAATCCTAATCTATCCAGCCATGTTTTAACTTTAAGCGGGGTTATTTCCAAACCAAGAAGAGATTCTATATCAGAAATTTTAACCTTTACTTTTACGGCAGCACTTTTGGCTTTAGACGAAATCTCTCCTCGTCCGGATAATTTTCCGCCTGTTAATTGCAACAATAAATCAGTGGCGCGATTGGCCCCGGTTAAAACACCTTCGAAATCCACGTTGCGTTCAAAACGGTAAGAAGATTCGCTGCGAAGCCCCAGGGCACGGCAAGCCCGTCGGACAAGGCCCATGTCAAAATGCGCGCTTTCCAACAAAATATTTTTAGTGTCTGCCGTTATCTGCGTGTCCATTGCCTCCCATGATGCCGGCAATGGCCACGGGTCTTTGGGCATCCGCGATGACTAAAATGGAAGCATCCAACTTTCGCTCAACACCGTCGAGCGTTACAATGCTTTCTCCGGCCTTGGCCCGGCGCACCACAATTCTTCCGCCGGCTAATTTGTCATAATCAAAGGCATGCAAGGGCTGGCCCGTTTCCATCAAGACAAAATTGGTGATATCCACCGCATTGTTGATAGCGTTTATCCCCACAGAGGCTAAGCGCTGTTTCATTCGCTGGGAGCATCGCTGATGTGTGCATCACGGATCAAGGTTGCCGATATAGCGGCTGCAATCTTTTTTATTTTCAATATGGACGAGTTTTTTGATGTCCCCTGTCTTGTAGTTCTTGATCTTAGGGTTTTTAACCGACTTGCCTGTGATGGCGCCGATTTCCCGGGCCAGTCCTAAAATGTTCAAGCAATCCGGACGGTTGGGCGTGACCTCAATTTCCAAAACCGTATCCCCGCAACAGACTCAACCCCCTCCACCTCAAGCCGCCATGGTCAGCCGCTCGATAAGCCCGTCCGTCGACAGCTTGGGGTCAATATAATCTTTTAACCAATTTAATGAAAGTTTCATATGCTTTAGCTCAACTCCCCTGCCCCTCTTTATAAAAAAGAGGGAAAAAACAATGTTTCCAAAATATATTGGTATGGAGGAATAGCTGTTATGTGTGAGGCACATTAAGGAATTTTTTGCCAAATGTCTGCAAGGTTTTACAGCGAGGATGCCGCGTATGCCCTATCGCGATAGCATCCAAGCTGTAAACCGTAGCAGACGGCAAAAATATTCCGTGCCGAATACATAATAGCTATTCCTCCAGTCACGCGTACATGATTTAAAACTGCTTCAAAAACCGCACGTCATTTTCGTAAAACAAACGAATATCATTAATGCCGTATTTAAGCATGGCCATGCGCTCCACCCCCATGCCGAAAGCAAACCCTTTGTATTTGCCCTTAGGATACCCCACCGCTTCAAACACTTTCGGGTTGACCATGCCGCAGCCTAAAATCTCCAGCCATTTCTTACGCTGAATCCCCAAAATTTCGGCATTGATGTCCACTTCCGCCGAGGGCTCGGTAAAAGGGAAAAAATGCGGGCGAAAACGCATGATGACCCTGGGGCCAAAAAATCGCCTGCAAAATTCCGTCAATAATCCTTTAAGCTCGGAAAATTGCACCTTTTCATCCACCAAAAGGCCTTCCACCTGATGAAACATAAACGAATGGCTGGCATCCACCGCGTCGGGCCGATACACGCGGCCCGGAACGATCACCGCCAAGGGAGGCTTGTGCTGTTTCATGATCCTCACCTGTCCGGGGGAAGTATGGCTGCGCAACAAAAGGCGGCGGCCCTGGGCGGTGGGGTCTTCGGCATCTAAATAAAAAGTGTCAAATGCGTCACGGGAAGGATGGTCGATGGGGATATTTAATCCTGTAAAATTATGGAATTCTGTTTCTATTTCCGGAGTTTCAATGCGTCACAAAACCCATCTGCTCAAAAACCGAAATGATCTCTTGCATGGTTTGGGTTAAAATATGCGTATGCCCCAAAGCCTCGCCGGTGCCCGGCAGGGAAATATCAATGCGCTCTTGCTGAATTTTGGCAGAATTTAACTCTGCGGATTTTGCTGCAATCAACCCCTCAACGAGATCTCTAAGATCATTGGCCCCTTTGCCTATGGCTGCTTTTTGGGCAGGCTCAGCCTCTCCTAAGGAAGCAAAAACAGCGGCGACGAGGCCTTTCTTGCCTAAATATTTAAGGCGAAAGGCTTCCAATGCCTGCAGGCTGTCTATGGCCTGGGCCTCGGTTTGGGCTTGATTATGAATGTCTTGAAAATTCCACTGCATCGCGCTCCCCTAAAGAAAAAGCCCCGCCTTTTAAGCGGGGCATTTTGAAAACATGTAAGAATATTCGCTGCCTCGCAGACAGGCGACCGCGGTTACGCCTTCTTAACTGTCTTTTTAGCCGCTGCCTTTGGCTTTAACTGTCTTGGCCTGCTCGATCAATCTGGGCAAAAACTTCCGGCTCCCTCACGGCCAAATCCGCCAGCACCTTGCGGTCAAGGGTGATTTGAGCCGCTTTAAGGCCGCTGATAAAACGGCTATAGGAAATGCCCGACTCACGGCAAGCGGCATTGAGACGAATGATCCACAAGCTTCTATATTCGCTCTTTTTCTTCTTGCGGTCAAAATACGCGTATTGACGGGAGGCGATCAAGGACTTGATGGCTTCTTTATAACGTTTGCTGCGATTGCCGAATTGGCCTTTGGCTTCTTTTAAAACGCGTTTTTTACGCTTATGGGCGTAAACATTGCTTTTAATTCGTACCATACGGCAACACCTTTCTTATACGCTTGGCGTCCGTCGCTGATACGTATCCGCTGTGGCGCAACTGACGTTTATGTTTGCGTGTTTTTTTACCCAAAATATGCTGACGTCCGGCATTGCGCTTTTTTAATAGACCGCTTTTGGTCATGCGCAAACGCTTGGCCGCCGCTTTTTTGGTTTTTAATTTTCATTTTTTTTGCCATATCATTATACCTTTCAAATCATCCTTCTTGCTCATTTTTCCGACTTAGGCGACAACACCATGGAAACGATACGCCCCTCAGCCATGGGCGCCTTTTCAACCGTCGCATACTGAGCGGTGGCAGCCACCACTTTTTCCAAAACCGCTTTCCATTGGTCCCGGAAGCTCATCTCCCTGCCCTGAAACATCATGTTGATCTTGACCTTGTCTTTCTTGCTCAAAAAAGCGATGGCCTGGCGCATTTTGATTTCCAGATCATGATCGTCGATATGCGGCTTGATCCTGATCTGCTTTAAATGCGTCACATGCTGGTGCTTTTTGACCTTGCGCTCTTTTTTCTGCTGGTCATATTTGTATTTACTGAAATCTATGATCCGGCATACCGGCGGGGCCGCGGTAGGGGCCACCTCAATTAAATCAAGCCCGTACTCAGTCGGCTAACTCCAATGCCCTGCTGATGTTCACCACCCCTAATTGTTCGGAATTAGGTCCGATCACCCTGACTTCTTTGGAACGAATTTGATTGTTGATCCGTATGTTCTTTAAAATAGTTAACCCTCCTTGATGGATATTTGATTAGTAAGAGTTAGTTTATGCTTTTATGTTGAAAGAGCGTTCTATTATCCCTAAATTCTATTTCTTGTCAATAATCTGCTGCTTAAGACGGCCCAAGCAAGGCCTCCAGGCTCATGGCGCCTAAATCGCTGCCGTTTTGCAGGCGCACAGCCACTTGAGACGATTGCGCTTCCTTGTCCCCTATGATGATCTGATACGGGATCTTTTTAACCGAAGCTTCACGGATACGTTTGGATAAAGATTCATTGCGATCATCGACGACGACCCTGATATCCGCCTGCTGTAAGGCTGTTTTAATCTGCATGGCAAAACTTTGATGCTCATTCTTGATCGGAATGATCGCCACTTGATTGGGCGCCAGCCACAACGGAAAATTCCCCGCGTAATGCTCAATCAAAGTGCCTATGAATCTCTCCAGGCTGCCTAAAATCGCCCGGTGCAGCATGACCGGCTGGGCCTGGGCTCCCGTTTCATCCACATAATTAAGTTCAAAACGCTCCGGCAAAAAGAAATCGCACTGGATCGTTCCGCACTGCCATTGACGGCCGATGGCATCTTTTAATTTGATATCTATTTTAGGGCCGTAAAAAGCGCCGTCGCCTTCATTGATATCATATTTTAACCCCTTGGTGTCCAGCGCGTCTTTTAAAGCCGCGGTGGCCTTGTCCCAATTGGCGACACTGCCCATAAACTTCTCCGGACGGGTGGAAAGTTCAATATGCAGATCATGAAAACCAAAATCATTCATGGTGTCAAAAACAAAATCAATGACATCAATGACTTCATTTTTGATCTGTTCCGGGCGCAGGAAAATATGCGCGTCGTCCTGGGTAAATCCGCGCACACGCAAAAGCCCGTGCAAGACCCCGGCCTTTTCCTGACGGTAAACCGTGCCTAATTCAAAATAACGGATGGGCAGATCGCGATACGAACGTGTCTGGGATTTATAAATAAGGATATGCCCCGGGCAATTCATGGGCTTGACGGCATAATCCTCATCATCCACTTTAAAATAATACATGTTTTCGCGGTAATTCTCGGCATGGCCTGAAATTTCCCAAAGCTTGCCTTTTAAAATATTCGGCGTCACGACCAGCTGATAGCCGCGTTTTAAATGCTGGGCGCGGGTGTAATCTTCAATGATTTTTCGAAGCATGGCGCCGTTGGGATGATAAAAAATAAGCCCGGCCCCGGCGGTGTCGTGATAAATATGGAAAAGATCCAGCTGAGTGGCTATTTTGCGGTGATCGCGCTTGCCCGCCTCCTCTAGCATTTTTAAATATTCATCCAGCTCTTTTTGCGTAAAAAAAGCCGTGCCGTAAATGCGCTGCAGCATGGGCTTTTTTTCATCCCCGCGCCAATACGCCCCCGCCACCGAAAGCAATTTAAACGCTTTGATCAAGCCCGTCGAGGCCACGTGCGGCCCTTTGCACAAATCCATAAATTCATCGCCGGTTTTATAAATGGACACTTCTGCGTCTGCAATCCCGTCAATCAGTTCAACCTTGTAGGTTTCCTTGGCTGCGGCAAAAAATTTCTTGGCCTCATCGCGGGGCATGAACGACTGTGTCAGCGGCAAATTTTTCTGCATGATGCGGTCCATGGCCTTTTCGATTTTGCGTAAATCCTCGTCGGAAAATGGCTCTTTCTTGTCAAAATCATAATAAAACCCGTTGTCAATGGCGGGGCCTATGGTGACCTTTGTCTCGGGCCAAAGTTCCATCACCGCCTGCGCCATCACATGCGCGCAGGTATGTCTTAACTTATCTATGTCTCTGGTGTATTCCATAACTGTTTAAAATCTGGTGGACCCGACAAGACTCGAACTTGTGACCTTTTCCATGTCAAGGAAACGCTCTAACCAACTGAGCTACGGGTCCGTCAATTTGTGGTACGTTTTTAATGTATGAAATGTTTAATTCTTACTCACTTAACTCTAGTTGTCACATTATTTTATATGGGCGGGGAGGGATTGAACCCTCACAGCCTTACGGCCACAGGATTTTAAGTCCTACGTGTATACCAATTCCACCACCCGCCCCAGATTACCTCAATTCCATCAGACCAACTCTTCTGGAATTATTCCTTCATATTCTTATATTCTGGAGGCGTGGAGCGGAATCGAACCGCTGAATAGTGGTTTTGCAGACCACTGCCTTACCACTTGGCTACCACGCCGTCGCTCATCCGCTTTTAAAAACTACCGTTCTTCAATTAATTCTTTAAGATTGCCTTGACGATATCCTCAACTTCTGCCAAGTGGCCGACGCCGACAGTGCCGCAAGCTAATTTGCCTTTCACGGGCTCAATAAATTTAAACCCGTGCTTTTTAAGTTTGGCGCAATTGTCCCTGACAATTTCATTGGCATACATCTCATCGTTCATCGCCGGAGCAATAAAAACCGGGGCACGGCTGGTCATCACAAAGGTGGTCAACAGATCATCCGCCAGGCCGTTTGCCAATTTCCCTATGACATTGGCCGTCGCCGGCGCGATAAGGACAATGTCCGCGCTGCTGGGCAAGCTCAATATGCGCCATGCGCCAGGAATCCTTATCAAACATGTCGCTGTACACATTTTTGCCGGACAAAGAAGACAACGTCAAAGGCGTTATGAATTGTGTCGCCTCCCTGGTCATAATCACCGTTACCTCACAATGATTATCCTGCAGCCGGCGGATGATATCCCCTGCCTTATAGGCCGCAATGCTGCCGCAAACGCCCAAAACAACCTGTTTGATTTTAGGACTTGGCATTCTTTTTAATTCTTCCCTCTTTGTAATCGGTAGAGATGTCCCCGCCTTTTTCAATGACCTTGCCTGCGCGGATTTCATCCAATGCCGTCGTCGCTAATTTCTGTTCGGCAGGCGCCTGCACCAATTTGACCCCCGTCGTGGCCAATTCGGTGGCGCGGATGGAAGCAAGACGCACCAAGCGATAAACACTGTTGCTTGCCTTAGGCAATAATTCTTCGAGCGGCTGATAAGCCATATGCATGATCCCTCCTGTGGTGGATCTTAAAAAGCAATAGTTTCCCTATCTTGTAGGAAAACTATTTTTATAACATATCCGATGGGCATTGTCAATTAATCCCTCTACCTGATCCCAAGTCCGGCAAACAATTTGCCGCAGCGTCTCCAAGGCTTTGTTTAAGTCCGCGTTAATGACCACATGATCATAATGTTTGGCTTCTTTTAATTCCCTGCGGGCTATTTTTAAACGCAGCTCAAACTCTCCCTGCTTTCAGAGCCCCTTGCTTTGAGACGACGTTCCAAAATTTTCATGGAAGGCGCTTTGATAAATATCTTCAACGCTTGCGGAAACTCCCGGGCCACGGTCTTGGCCCCCTTGACATCAATGCATAAAAGAACATTGATGCCTTTTTTAAGCAACTTCAACGCCTGTTTTTTAGGCGTTCCGTAATAATGATCAAAAACTTTCTCCCACTCCAAAAAATACCCTTTCTTGATCCTCTCCTCAAACATCTTTGTGCTTAAAAACAAATAATCCCTCCCGGACGTTCCCCCGGTCTTTTGTTCCTGGTCGTTGCGGAGATGGATTTGACCAATTTGCCCCTTAACAGGGGGGTTTCCAGTAACGCTTTATGCAGGGTTGTCTTGCCGCAACCCGAAGGGCCGGAAATAATGACGATCTTAGCCTTGGGGGATGAGAATGCTTTATTCGACATTGTTGGACTGTTCGCGGATTTTTTCAACCTTGCTTTTGATGGCGATCACAGCGGCGGCAACTTCCTTGTCCTGGACCTTGGAGCCGATGGTATTGGTCTCCCGCTGCATTTCCTGGGCGATAAAATCAAGCTTTTTACCTGCCCCCTCGGCTTGCCTTAAAAGCATTTTAGCCTCATCGATATAATGCGCCAGGCGGGCCAGCTCTTCGTGAATATCATTGCTTTTTTGATAAGAAGAAAATTCATCCGACGTCATTTTGCCTTTGCTCTCTTTTAAAAGAGCGTTGGTGCGGCTTTTAATGCGGCTGATCTGCAGCAAGCATGCGCTTAAGCTGACCGTTGATGTCCGCGCTTAAGGCTTTGCCTTCCCGCCGGCGCATGGCCACCACCCCTGCCACCGCCTTTTGCAAAGATTTCTCCAAAACAGGCCACAGCTCGCCCGCTTGCACAAAAACTTCCTTGGCCTCGACCACCCCGGGCAAACGCATAATATCAGCGACGGTAATATCATTCTTGATGTGGTGTTTTCTCCCTAAGCTCTTGGCAAAATCCAGATAACGTTTGACCGCCTCCTGGTTCAATATAATATTCGTATGCGGCCTGTCGGTGATCTTAACCGATACCGTGACCCTGCCGCGTTTCATCCGGCTGGCGATGATTTTCTGTATCTTGTCTTCCAGCGACGAAAATCCTACCGGAAGATAAAAAGCCACGTCCAGATAGCGGTGATTGACTGTTTTAATTTCGACAATCCCTTTGACCTTGCCAAAGGTGATTTCGCCGGCCCCAAATCCTGTCATCCCTGTTATCATAGTTCTCCTCATTTAGGTTAAAGTAAGTTCCTTTTTCTTAAACCACAATCGCTATTTCCCGACGAGCTTCCTTGGTGTCCGAAGACACATGCACCAAATTCTCAAAAACCCCCTTGGTGGTAATGCGCCCGAATTTGCCGCGCACGGATTTAGGGTCAGCTTCTTCGGGATTGGTGGCACCGGCGATCCGACGGCATTTTGCCACCGCGTCCTTCCCCAGTAAAGACCATCGCCACGACGGGATTTTTCCCGTGCAAGTCCCCCGTCAGGTAGCTGACAATTTCTTTAAAAAAGCTCTTGTCCGCGCAAATGCCCGTAATGGGCCTGGGCCAGCTTCAGAGAAACCTTCACCAATTTCATGCCGGTTAATTTCAGGTCGCTGGCTAAAAATAAACTGATCACCTCGCCGGCAATGGCTTTTTGCATTCCGTCGGGCTTGATCAAAACCAACACCGACTGCGCGTCTCATTTGCGTAAAACCCCTAAAATACGGTCCAGATCATCCAAGGTATAATATTCAATGACAAGTTTGCCCTTGCCCTTTTTATCCTCAATAAAAACCTTGGTCCCCAGAATTTTCTGCAGTTCTTCTTCCAAAATTTCAATATCCCGATTCTTGGGTTTTTGCCTTTGCGGCCTGAATAATATTGCGGCCTTGCTGGGCCTTTTTCACCAACTCTTCCACCTGGCGAACGGAAAGGCCCTTTTCAATAATGACCTTGGCCATTTTTTTCTGAATAGCGGCATCTTCAAGGCTCAATAAAGCCCGGGCATGCCCCATGGAAAGCTTGGCATCCGCCACCTGTTTTTGAATTTCTTCGGGAAGACGCAGAAGACGCAATAAATTGGTGACGGTTGAACGGTCTTTGCCAATGGCTTCTGCAACCGCTTCTTGGGTGAATTGAAATTCTTCCATTAAGCGTTTAAACCCTAGCAGCTTCTTCAATGGCATTTAATTCTTCGCGCTGTATATTCTCAACTAAGGCTAAAACCAGCGCTTCTCGATCAGTAACATTTTTGATAATTACCGGGACTTGTTCCAACCCAATGGCTTTAGCTGCTTTTAAACGCCTCTCCCCTGCCACTACTTCATAACCATTTTCATGTTTGCGCACCAAAATAGGCTGCAGGACCCCTTTCTCTTTAATTGAAGCTTTTAATTCTTCTATATTTGATTCATCATAATTTTGTCTAGGCTGAAATTTATTCCCCAGAATGGACATTGTTTTAACATAAGCAACGTTCCCATGATTAATTAATTTCCAAACTGGAATTTGATTTATCATAATTACTTTCAGGAATTTTTTTTGATATAAGAGCTGATAACCCTTTTCCTAAAACTTTATTTTCCATTCTAAAATCTCCATTTTAAAAAACTATGCTATACTCCGAGAATTATTTCGAATGTTAATTTTGTATTAAATAATATAAATTCTTCTGCTAACTCTTTATATTTTAAAGCTCCCACCGAAGTGCTGTCATAAAAATTGATCGGCTTGCCAAAACTTGGAGCTTCGCTAAGACGTATGTTCCTGGGAATAATAGACTTATATACTTTTTCCTTAAAATAATTCTTGATTTCATTAATAACTTCGTTAGTTAAATTTGTTCTAAAATCTGCCATTGTCATCAAAACGCCTTCAATATGCAAATCCGGATTAAGACCATCTTTAACCAAGAGCTATGGTGTTTAACAATTGTGAAACCCCTTCCAAAGCATAAAATTCACATTGAATGGGAACTAAAATGGAATCTGCGGCTACTAAAGCATTAAGAGTTAATAGTCCTAAGGATGGCGGAGAATCAATAAATATAAAATCATATTGATTTTTAACGGACTCGATAGCTTTCTTAAGCCTGGTTTCTCTGGAAAGAACACCGACAAGTTCTATTTCAGCTCCGGTCAAATTTATATTACAAGGAATGATGTCTAAATTGTTAAAATCTGTTTTGATGAGGGCTTGGGTGCTCGAAATGCGGTGAATGAGTACTTCATATAAAGAATCTTTGATTTCATTCTTATTGACCCCTACCCCGCTGCTTGCGTTCCCTTGGGGATCCATATCTACAATAAGGATTTTCTTGCCTAAAACAGCCAGTGCTGATGCCAAATTGATGGTTGTGGTGGTCTTGCCTGTTCCTCCCTTTTGATTACAAACAGCGATGGTTTTCGCCATATCTGCCTTTTCCCCTATCCGTATTAAAAAGTCCTAAATAACGTTTCACGTGAAACCGGGCTATTTGATCGTCACTTTAATCTTGGCAGTTTTTGCCCCCTGCATACCAAAAAGCCCACGTTTTTCTTCACAAACAATCTTAATATTTAGCCTATTTTTAGGAACACCTAGTTTCAATACTGCTTTATTAATTGCTTCATCTAGGGTATTCCCTTCAAATTCACTGGCTTCCGACTTAATAACCATAAAGAAAAAAGTTACTGTTTTCGTCTCTCTCAGCTAAAAAATTACGGTTTTTTACCTGACAATTGAGCTATTTTCCATTGCGTGATTGTCGAAAGAATGTAAAAAACCAAGAAATAAATAGCCCAAGAACTGGCAAATTTATAAAACATCAATGTCATCATCACCGGCAAAATATACATCATCATCTTCTGCTGCATGACTTGTTGTTCATCGGTTACGACCATATTCTTGCTGGATATTTTCTGTTGCAAGAACATAATGCCCCCGGTTAATATTGGTAATATATTAAGCTCATTGCCTAATAAAGGCAAATAAAAAGGAAAAATTATTAACCGGTCCGGTTGGGATAAATCTTTAATCCATAAAAACCCCTGCCCCTGAAAATATTGGGCCCGCCACAATATTTGATATAAGGCCATAAAAAACGGCATCTGTATTAAGAATGGCAGACATCCGCCAAAAGGATTGATCTTTTCCCGACGATAGATCTCCATCATTTCCGTGTTCAGTTTTTGAGGATCATTTTTAAATCTTTCCCTCAACGCCGCGATCTTAGGCTGAACTTCCTGCATTTTACGCATGGACATCATGCTTTTCATGGTCAAAGGATATGTTATGCCATAAATCATCATACTAATTAAAATAATAGACACTCCCCAACTTCTAAAAATATTATGTAAAACTGGTATCGTATGATAAATGGCCTGCCCTATCCACTCTATTATAGCAAAATTGCTGAAAGCAACTATTTTCTCAAACCCTTTCCCATACTTCTTCATTAACCAAGGATCTTGGGGGCCAGAATAAATACTAAAATCATAAGTCATGCTTTCCCCAGGGCTTAAATTCTTATCTTGCGGTAAGATAGAAATATTTAACTGTTTATCGTTATCCGGTTTAATTTCATAGCCTTTTGTTTCAAATTCGGGTTTAACAATGAATGCATGGTAATGATCTCTGAACCCTACCCAATTAACAATTGCTAACTCGTTTTTATAATTCTTCTCATTAAATTTAGTAGCATTGCCTTTACGATATATTTTATTTTTAAAAGCAATTGAATATTCATATAAAGCATTATCTCTGCTATTTTTACTATTGTCCACTCTGGTTTCATCAATTTCAAAAGCTGTAAAATTGAAGTTGTTCAGAATGGAAATTTCTGATAAATTTTTAATTTCCATTCTGACTTTTATAAAATCGTTTCCAACAATTTTATAGATTTTATTTATCTCAAAATTTTTATTTCGATAGGTTAAAGAAACCGTATCATGATTAATCTTCTGGCCTGTATATTGGGTGTTTCCTAAACCGTTAATACTTAATACATCTGTTAGGGGGAAAGGGGGATTTCCGAAAAAATTTATATTGTGGAGTGACCCACCCACATTTGTATATGAAATATCTGCATTTTTAGTTTCTGTTTCATAATCTGACGGCTTTTTAATAATGTTTGTGGTGTTTTCTTCTTTATTTGGCAATATTTTTTCTGGGGAACTGTTTGTCTCTTTAATGCCTTGTGCTGCAATTGGTTGCGTGTTTTTTGGCAAATCCGGCTGTTTTGGGGGAACAAAAAGAGCTTGATAGGTAAATAAAACTATTGCGGATAAAACAATGGCTAAAAGGGTATTACGTTCCATAGGATTTACCTTACGGGGTCATACCCGCCGTCAGTCACCGGAGAACAACGAAGAATGCGACAAACCGCTTTTCTCGCTCCTCGAACAATACCAAACCTCTCAATGGCCTCAATGGCATACTGTGAACATGAGGGATAAAACCGGCAGTTTCTAGAAAATACCGCGCGGCTTAAACACTGATAGGCTTTTATGCCTGAAACCAGAAGTTGCTTAAAGCAATTGGAAAGCATATCTGTCTTTTCGCAGGCAAAGCAATTTTCCCTTACTTAGAACATCTTGAGGGCACGATGATTGTTTGACCATCAATTAAGCCTGCGGGCTTTTAGGGGATAAGTCTACGGCGGCCTTTGGCTCGTCGACGGCTAAGAACCTTTCGGCCGTCAGAAGTCGCCATGCGCTTTCGGAATCCGTGTTTTTTCTTCCCAACAATATTGGTTGGCGTCTTTAAATGCTTCTTCATTAAATATTACTTTCTAACTTATTTTAACATTGTCCGTTTTCTTGAATTCATATTAAAAAAACGGCTTTTATAGTTTGGCAATTATAACATACGCTTTAATGAAGTCAAGGTGTAAATGTTTAGTTACCCGCATATATCCTCGGGTGGCCGAGGCAAGGGCCCTTTAAGCGAGCGTAGGCTTTTTGAAAACACGCTTTTCAAGGAAACCCGCGACTGCCTACAGGTAAGGGCATTCTCCCGATGATCCGCTAAGCATTAAAAACAGGTTTTTTAAGGACGCAATAAAAACCGTTGCAATCACATAGAGCTTTGTTATAATGACCCTTCGAAACTTGATGAACCCTTACTGCGTAGCGTATCATCGGGTGCTCGTCCTCGGAAACGTAGCAATAGGGAATTTTCCACAGCTGTTAATAACTTGTGATCTCATCCGTCTTCGCCGAGGCTTCGTCGAGACTCCTCCGAAGCTTTAGCGCAGGAGAATCAACAATGACCTTAATTGACGTCTGGCAAAAAGCTCAACCCCCCATCAAAACCTCCATTGGCGAGACTTCTTACGATACTTGGTTTTCTCATCTAAAAATCTGTGAAACCATCTCCGGGCATTTTGACCATCCAGGCCCCTGATGAATATTTCAAAAACTGGATCGATGAACGCTACCGCACCATCATCGAGCGTTGCCTGCGCACCGAAGCGGGGCAGGGGGTTAACATTGAATTTGCCGTTAACCCTGAATTGCTCAATAAAAATACCCGGCAAAAACTCACCTCCATTGAAAAATCATTTGCCTCCACAGATAAGAATATCCATTTAAACCCGCGTTTCCTTTTTGAAAATTTTGTGGTGGGCGCAGGCAACCGTTTTGCTTTTGCCGCAGCCCAAGCCGTGGCAGAAAATCCGGCCAAGGCTTACAATCCCTTTTTTATTTACGGCTCCGTGGGATTGGGGAAAACCCATTTAATGCAGGCCATCACCCATGAAGCCCACCAGAAAAAACCCCGCATCTAAAAATTTGTTACTTGTCCTCCGAGCAATTCACCAATGAATTAATTAACTCTATCCGTCACCATTCGTCGGAAAATTTCCGCCAAAAGTACCGTAACGTCGACATTCTGTTGATCGATGATATCCATTTTATCGCCGGAAAAGTGTCCACCCAGGAAGAATTTTTCCATACCTTTAATGCTTTGCATGACCACCATAAACAAATCATCATCTGCTCGGACAGGCCCCCCAAAGAAATTGCAAACCTGGAAGAGCGCCTGGTCTCACGTTTTGCCTGGGGATTGATTACCGACATCCAGCCTCCGGATTATGAAACAAGGGTGGCCATTCTGCGCAAAAAACTAGAATTAGAATCAGTGGTGGTCCCTGATGATGTGGTGTCATTTATTGCTCAGGAAATTAAAACCAATATCCGTGAGCTGGAAGGGGCCCTCATAAGGGTGGTGGCCTATTCGCTACTGGAAGATAAACTGATTTCTTTGGCGGTGGCCAAGCAAGTCCTTAAAGATATGGTCAAAGAAACCATAAAAACCATCAGTGTCGATATGGTCCAAAAAGAAGTGGCTGCTTACTATCATGTGACCTTGGCAGATTTGAAAAATAAAAAACGCAATAAAAATGTGGTTTTACCCAGACAAGTAGCTATGTACCTGACCCGTAAATTAACCACCCATTCCTTGCCTGAAATCGGGGCAGCTTTTGGAGGGAAAGACCATACTACTGTTTTACACGCTTATAAAAAAGTAGAAAAAGATTTTATGACTAATCCTGGAAGTGAAAAAAAACATTGATCATTTAAATTCCATCCTTTTAGAATAAATAAGTTTGGATGAAGAATGGAAGAAGTGTGGATAAAAAAGGCTAGTTATCCATAGTTTATCCACAGGTGTTAATAGCCGTAACTTATTGAAAATATTAAGAGATTGGTTTCTAATTCAACTTATCCACAAGTACTAATACGATTACTGCTATTTTTAAACTTTAACCATACAGTACTATAAGCAAAGGGTTGTGAATATGAAAATCAAGACTAATAAAGAAGAAATTCAAGCCGCCATTGCAACAGTCAGTAACATTGTTTCTCCGAAAGCTACCTTACCTATATTATCTAATATGCTTTTAGAAACAAAAGAAATGTTATTAAAATTAAATACCACTGATTTGGATATTGGTATATCTTGTGAATTACCTGTGCATGTCTATGAACAAGGGGCGATAACCATCCCTGCCAAGCGTTTTAGTGATATTGTCCGTGAATTACCAAGCGGAGAAGTGATTATTATGGCCCGCAAAAATAATCAGATTGATATTGAAGGGTTAAATTGCCGTTTTAAACTTAATGGTTTACCTAAAGAAGAATTTCCGAAGTTTCCGGAATTTAAAGATAAAGATGCTGTTTTAATTAAACAAGCTGATTTAAAAGAAATGATCCGGTTGACGAGTTTTGCGGTTTCTTATGAAGAGTCAAGGTATGTTTTAAATGGTCTTTTATTGGAAGTGGCGGGGGATGTGGTGCGTATGGTGGCAACAGATGGCAGGCGCCTGGCTAAAATTGAAAAAAAATTAATACATCCAGCGTCTAAAGATTTTCATATCATTATTCCCATTAAAGCGATTAATGAAATCAACCGTAATCTTAAAAGAAGAGGGACAGGTTAGTATTATTCATGGGGTCAACCAGGTTTTGTTTAATATTGACGGGATTTTGATCGCCACCCGTATTATAGAAGGGGAGTTTCCTAATTATAAGCAGGTTATCCCTAAGGAAGGTCACAATAAAGCCAAGGTTAAGACCGCAGGATCTTTTGGCAGCTATCCGTCGGGCGAATTTACTTTCCACCCCGGATTTTCAGGCGATCAAGTTTGAACTTTTTAAAGATAAATTGGTGATTTCTAAAACTACCCCTGATGTGGGGGAATCCCGGGAAGAGGTGGTGATTGAATACGGACACCAGGAATTGATCGCGGGGTTTAATCCGCAATTTTTTATTGATGTGCTTAAAAATATCAATGAGGAATATGTGCCGATGGAATTTTTAGGGCCGGATAAACCCTGTGTGTTGCGGCTCAAGGAGTATTTGTATTTGGCCCTTCCGATGAGACTTTAACGAATGGACTCGATCAAAAATATCGTTTCAGAGGTTATAGGACGGATGTCGTCAGGAAAGGGAGGGTCTTTTCAGGACATCCAGGCGGCCTGGGGGAGGATCTCCAAAGATCAAGGAGAGCAGGGTAGCGGATTTTAAGGACGGATGCGTGACGATCAGCGCGGATTCGTCGATGCGGTTGGTCAGGCTTAATTTAAACAGGGAAAGCCTTTTAAAAGAACTTACAGAAAGAATTTCCGTCGATTGTAAAAATTAGTTTTAAAGTAGTAACACAATGAGAGAAACGGCTATTTACCCGGACATGAAAACAACGGTAAAGGAACTATGAAAACAGAAGAAAAGCAGGCAAACAAAAAGGCACCTATGATGCCAGCAACATTACGGTTTTAGAAGGACTGCAAGCCGTGCGCATGCGCCCGGCCATGTATATCGGGGACACCTCGAGCCGGGGGCTGCATCATCTGGTTTATGAAGCGGTGGACAATGCCATCGACGAGGCTTTGGCGGGATATTGCACGAGCATCGAGACGATCATCAACCATGACGAATCCATTTCAGTCATTGATAACGGCCGCGGCATTCCGGTGGACATGCACAAGACCGAAAAGAAACCCGCGGTGGAGGTGGTTTTGACCACCTTGCACGCCGGAGGCAAATTTGATAAAGACTCCTATAAAGTTTCCGGCGGTTTGCACGGGGTGGGGATCAGCTGCGTTAATGCCCTTTCCGAATGGTTTGAAGTTGAAGTCAAGCGCGACGGCAATATCTATCATCAGCGCTATGAGCAGGGGCAACACTGTCTCCAAACTTACCATCATCGGCAAAACAAAATCCACGGGCACCAAGGTCACCTTCAAGCCGGACAAAACGATTTTCAAAGAAACCCAGAATTTTTCGTATGACATTTTAGCCAAACGCCTGCGCGAGCTGGCGTTCTTAAACAAGGGGACGTCCATCAAACTCGTCGATAACCGCGGCGAAAAACCCAAAGAATCCCTGTTTTTATTTAAAGGAGGGCATCATCTCTTTCGTCGAACATCTTTCGGAGAATAAAACGCCGTTGCACAACAAGGTTTTTTATTTTGAAAAAGAAAAAGACGATATCAACGTGGAGGTCGCCCTTCAATATAACGACACCTACAATGAAACAGTTTTTTCTTATGCCAACAGCATCAATACCATTGAGGGAGGGACCCATCTTTCGGGATTTCGTTCGGCCTTGACGCGCGCCATTAATAATTATG
The DNA here is from genome assembly GCA_963769315.1 of Candidatus Omnitrophota bacterium. GTDB lineage: Bacteria > Omnitrophota > Gorgyraeia > Zapsychrales > Fredricksoniimonadaceae > JABDGZ01. Next base: position 1,134,576 of record CAVYLG010000003.1, on the reverse strand, counting down.
CCAAGGCCAAGAATTTGCTCAAAGACAAAGACGGGGTGGGCATTTCGGGCGACGATACCCGCGAAGGGCTTATTGCGGTCATATCGATCAAGATCCCCTTGCCCCAGTTTGAGGGGCAGACGAAAACCAAACTGGGGAATTCCGAAGTCGACGGGCTGGTCGCGTCCATGACCCTGGAGGCGCTGACCGGTTTTTTTGAAGAAAATCCGTCGGTGGCCAACAAGATCATTGATAAAGTCATTATGGCGGCCCGTGCGCGCGAGGCGGCGCGTAAGGCGCGCGAGCTCACCCGCCGCAAAGGGGCCTTGGATTCCGGCGGGCTGCCCGGCAAGCTGGCGGATTGTTCCGAGAAAGACCCCGCCATGTGCGAGCTGTATCTGGTGGAAGGGGATTCGGCCGGCGGTTCTGCCAAGCAGGGACAGGGACCGTTCTTTTCAGGCGATTTTGCCCCTGAAGGGCAAGATTTTAAACGTTGAAAAATCCCGTCTGGATAAAATTTTAAGCAATGAAGAAATCCGCACCATGATCACCGCCCTGGGCACGGGCATCAGCGAGGATTTTAACATTGAGAAATTGCGTTATCATAAGATCATTTTGATGTGCGACGCGGATGTCGACGGTTCGCATATCCGCACCTTGATTTTGACCCTTCTTTACAGGCAAATGCCCCAGCTTATTGAAGGCGGGTTTGTTTATATCGCCCAGCCTCCTTTGTATAAGGTGACCCGCGGCAAAAGGGAAGAGTATATTCAAACCGAGAAAGAAATGAATGACCTGATCCTGGATTTGGGCACGGACGGCATCAAGTTGACCAAGCTCGAAGGGAAAAAGACATATACGCCGGCCCAGGTCAAAGAGATCCTTGAAGCGCTTGGTTGAATTAGAGCATATTGTTGAGCGTCTTAAGCGCCGGGGAGTGGATTTTGGCACCTACGTCGAGAAATATGACGTTAAAAAGAAAAAAATGCCGCGCTATGTGGTTAAAGTGGGCTGCCAGGAAGAGTATGTTTTTGATGATAAAGAATTGGCCGAGATAACCAAGAACGATACCGAAACGCAGTATATCGAAATATTCGAATCCGAAGAGATTGAGCCTTTGCAGGAAAAGCTCGACAAGCTGGACATATTTTTGCAGGATTACAAGCGCAGCATTGAAGAGCAGGTGCTTTTGGCCAAAGATAAAAAAGGAAAAGGGCAAGCCCAAGGCTGGATTTAAAGCCGTTGTTTGTCATCGAGGATGATAAGATCAAGACAGAATTGATGTCGGTGGCGGACATCCTTTATTATGTGCGCGAATCCGCCAAAAAAGGCATGCATACCAGCGCTATAAAGGTCTGGGGGAAATGAATCCCCAGCAGCTTTGGGACACCACCATGGACCCGCAGCGACGCACGATCCTTAAAGTGGCGCTGGAAGATGCGGTGGAAGTGGACAAGACCTTTGCCATGCTCATGGGCGATGAAGTCGAGCCTCGCCGGCAATTCATCGAGAGCTACGCGCATGAGGTCAAGAATTTGGATATTTAATAAGGATGTCATTAGAGTATGACGAGTTGTGAGGCACCGAGTGACGAGGATCGTCGGTGTTAAAAAATCGAGTGGAGCGAAAATGAATAAATTTATCCCAATTTGAATTTAATAGTAATAAATTTACAGACAGTGCATAAACACAGAAAGGCAGATTCATGTCACGTGATTTGAACAAAAAAGAAAGAATTATCCCGGTTTATATCGAAGAGGAAATGAAGAATTCCTACCTTTCCTATTCCATGTCCGTTATCGTCGGCCGCGCTTTGCCGGACGTGCGCGACGGGCTTAAGCCCGTGCACCGGCGCATCCTTTACGCCATGAAGGAGCTCAATCTCGAGCACAATAAACCTTATAAGAAAAGCGCCCGTATCGTCGGGGAAGTGTTGGGCAAATACCATCCGCACGGGGACTCTGCGGTGTATGACACCATGGTGCGCATGGTGCAGGATTTTTCCCTGCGGTATCCCTTGATCGACGGCCAGGGCAACTTTGGTTCCATCGACGGGGACGCGGCCGCGGCGATGCGTTATACCGAGGCGCGCATGGCTTCGGTTGCCGAAGAGATGTTAGATGATATTGAAAAACAAACCGTTGATTTTAGCCCCAATTTCGACGGGTCGCTCGAAGAGCCGGATATCCTGCCGGGCATGATCCCCAATCTTTTGGTCAACGGCTCTTCCGGGATTGCCGTGGGCATGGCCACCAACATGGCCCCGCATAATTTGGGGGAAGTCATCGACGGCATTGTGTATTTTCTGGACAATCCCGAGGCCACCATCAAAGATCTGATGAAATTTGTCAAAGGGCCCGGATTTTCCCACCGCCGGGATTATCTGCGGCAGGGAAGGGTTTGTGGATGCCTATAACACCGGCCGCGGCAAGGTGACGATACGGGCCCGTGCCAGCATCGAACAGCAAAAGGGCAACAAAGAAGCCATCATCATCACCGAGCTTCCTTATCAGGTCAACAAGGCCAATCTGATTTTGAGCATGGCGGATTTGGTGCAGAACAAACAAGTCGACGGGATCACCGACATCCGCGATGAAAGCGACAAGGAAGGCATCCGGGTGGTCATTGAACTTCGCCGTGACGTTGATGCCAATATCGTGCTCAACTATCTTTATAAGCACACCCAGATGGAGGTCACCTTCGGGATCATCAATTTGGCCCTGGTCAATAAATCGCCGAAGGTCTTGAATTTAAAACAGCTGATGTGCCATTACATCGCCCATCGCCGTGTCGTCATCCGCCGGCGGACACAATTCGATTTGGACAAAGCCGTTCGTCGGGCGCATATTTTAGAAGGGTTCAAGATCGCCTTCAAGTATTTAGATGAGATCATCAAAACGATCCGCGCCTCCAAGACCACCGCTGGACGCCAAAGAAGCCTTGATCAAAAAATTTGATCTCTCCGAGGCCCAGGCCCAGGCCATTTTGGAGATGCAATTACAGCGCCTGGCCGCGCTTGAGCGCGACAAGATCGAAGCGGAATACCAGCAGCTTTTAAAAGACATTGATAATTACCGCGCGATTTTGGCCTCGGAGAAGAGGGTGGATGCCATCATCAAAGAGGAATTGGCAGAATTAAAAAAGAAGTATGCGGATGAGCGCCGCACGGAAATTGCCGGACGGGCCGAAGACATCGAGATTGAGGACATGATCGCCGATGAGGACATGGCCATCACCATCAGCAATAAAGGGTATGTCAAGCGCTTGTCCGTGGACGGCTACCGTTCGCAGAAACGCGGCGGCAAAGGGGTCACGGCCATGACCACCTCGGATGAAGATTTTGTGGAGCGCATGTTTGTGGCGTCTTCCAAGGACTTTTTGTTGATCTTTTCCAATTTAGGCACGGTGCGCTGGCTTAAGGTGTATGAGATCCCCGTCGCCTCACGCACGGCCCGCGGCAAGGCCATCGTGAATTTATTGTCCTTTAAGCCCGAAGAGAAAATCAGCGCCATTGTGGCGGTCAAGGAATTCAGGGAAGACCAATTTTTGGTATTTGCCACCAAATTAGGGCTGGTCAAAAAGACCAAGGTCTCTGCGTATAATAATCCGCGCAAAGGCGGCATTGTCGGCATCGGCTTGGAAAAAGGACGATGAGTTGATCGGCGTGGGTTTAAGCAACGGCAAGGAAGACGTTCTTTTAGCGACGCGTCAGGGGATTTCGTTGCGGTTCCCCGAGAAACAATTGCGCGACATGGGGCGTTCCGCCAAGGGCGTGCGCGGCATCAAGTTAGAAAAAGGGGATTTTGTCGTCGGCATGCTGGTGTTTGCCCCGGATGTGGACAAGACCGGGGCCAAACTTTTGTCCGTCTGTGAATTAGGCTACGCCAAGCGTTCGGACTTTGCGGAATACCGCACGCAATCACGCGGAGGCAAGGGGATTATCAACGTGAAGATCACCGATAAAAACGGGGCGGTGGTCGGGGTCATGGCGGTTTCCGACGGGGATGAGATCATGGCCGTGACCAAAAAGGGCATGGTGGTGCGTTCCTCTCCCTCTGAGATCCGGGAAACCGGCCGCAGCGCCGTGGGGGTGCGCCTGATTTCCATGGAAGCGGACGACAAGCTCTCTTCCGTCGCGCATGTGGTCAGCCACGAAGAGGAATAAGGATTTGACAGGCATATTAATTCGTTGACGAATAAAAACGCACGGCAATATAATAACCGATTCCAGTCGATTCTATTTTCGACCCCATCGTCTAGCCTGGTCAGGACACAAGCTTTTCAAGCTTGCAGCACGGGTTCAAATCCCGTTGGGGTCGCTTTTCAATTCATATTAAGGAGGACAATCATGTTAACTATCTACGGTTCAGATCTATCAGCCCCGGCCATCAAGGTCCGTTTGACCGCCAGTTTCTTAGGGTTAAATTATAAATGGCAGGTCGTCAATCTGCGCGAAGGCGAGCAAAAACAGGAATGGTTTTTGAAGATCAATCCGGTGGGCAAAGTGCCCGCCATCGACGATGACGGGTTTTATTTATTTGAAAGCAATGCCATCTGCAAATACCTTTGCGATAAGCACAACTCATCGCTGTATCCTAAAGATGTTAAAAAGCGCGCGACCGTCGAACAATGGATTGATTATATCTCTTTTCACATCGGGGCCAATTTTATGCCCGTTGTGTATAACCGTGTTTTTGCCCCGCGCAGAGGCAAGCCGGTCAACGAAAAAGCCATTGCCGACGGGCGAAGATTTCTTAAACAATATTTTCCTGTCATTGAAAAACAATTGACCCAGCATAAATATATTGTCAGCCAGGAGATATCCTTGGCGGATATTATTTTGTTGGCACTGCTGGAGCCGGCGGAAATGGCCCAGATTGATTTAAGCGTTTATCCTAAATTAAGCGCCTGGCGCGCGGATTAAAAAACAGATCTTTTTATACGAGCTGTTATAAGGAATACGGGGAAATGCTGCAAGCCCAGCGTCGCATTAAGAACTTTCGATGACCAAGAAACAGGGAATATTGAAGGTAGCTCTTTTACAGCTTTGCGCCGGGCAAGACAAAGCAGCCAATCTTGCCCAGGCGCATAGCCATGTCCCAAGAGGCGCTTGCACAAGAGCGCCAAATTTATACTTTTGCCGGAAGTTTTTAATTTTCGCGGCGATGCAAGGGACAAAAAAGTATTGTGCAGAGAGCAGCGGAAAAAATACCTGGCCCTTCGACGGATGCCTTTATCCCTTTAGCCAAAAAACATAAAGTCTCTTTTTTATTGGGGTCTATTATTAGAGAAGGCCACCAATGACTCACGCCTATAACACCTCGGTCTTCATTGATCCTCACGGGAAAATCACCGCTAAATACCGTAAAATCCATTTATTTGATGCCCGTATCGGTGATAAGATAGTCAAGGAAGAGGATTGTTTGCGGGCAGGCCGACGGCCGGTGACGGTCAAAGTAGGGGAATTCAAGGTCGGGCTTTCTATTTGTTATGATCTGCGTTTCCCTGATCTTTATCAAAATTATGCGCGCAGGGGAGTGGAAATTTTGACGGTACCGTCGTGTTTTACCAGGAAAACAGGAGAGGCCCATTGGGAAACACTGCTTCGCGCCCGGGCCATCGAAAATTTATCGTATGTTTTGGCGCCTAATCAGGTAGGGCATTGATGCCCGGGGCATGCAGGCCTATGGGCACAGCATGATCATATCCCCGTGGGGAGAGATCATCGCCCGCGGGCAGCGCGCGAGGCCCAAGAAATTATTTTTGGCGAGATTAATCATGGAAGAAGTACGAAAAGCAAGACAGATTTTGCCGGGGATTGTCAATAATAAGAGGAGACATCGTCATGGCTAAACGCATTAAAGTCGCGGTTACGGGCGCGGCAGGTCAAATCGGGTATGCTTTATTGTTCCGCATTGCCGCCGGAGAAATGTTTGGGAAGGACACGGAAATTGATTTAAGTTTATTAGAGTTAGAAAAAGCCTTGCCTGCCCTTGCAGGGAGTGGTCATGGAACTGGAGGATTGCGCCTTTCCTTTACTGCGTGCAGTGTCCATATCCGCGGACCCGAACGTCGCGTTTAAAGATATCGACTGGGCCTTGCTTGATCGGCAGCGTGCCGCGCAAAGAAGGCATGGAGCGCGGCGATCTGTTGAAGATCAACGGCGGGGTTTTTACGGTACAAGGCAGGGCGCTTTCCGACCATGCCAAACCAAGCTGCAAGGTCCTCGTCGTCGGAAATCCCTGCAACACCAATGCTTTTATCGCCAAGAGTGTTTGTAAAAATATTCCGGCAAAGAATTTTTTTGCCATGACCATGCTCGATGAGAACCGGGCGCGGACACAGTTGGCGCAAAAAGCCGCGGTGCGCGGTCGATCAGGTCAAGAATGTGGCGATCTGGGGGAACCATTCATCCACCCAGTATCCGGATTTTTATCATGCGACCATCAGCGGACGCCCTGTCACAGAAGTGATTAAAGATGAGGCAGTGGCTTAAGGGCGCGTTTATTGAAACGGTGCAAAAACGGGGAGCGGCCGTCATCAAGGCCCGCGGCCTTTCTTCCGCGGCCTCGGCAGCTAACGCGGTGATTGATACGGTGCGCAATATCATAACCCCGACACCTGCGGGTGAATTTTTTTCAGCGGCGGTTTCTTCAGATGGCAGTTATGGGGTTGAGCCGGGGATCATGTTTGGTTTTCCTTTGCGTTCTGATGGCAGGGAGTGCTCAATTGTTCAAGGCCTGAAACACAATGAATTTGCCCAAGCTAAAATCAAAGCCACCTTAGATGAACTTTTAGCGGAAAAAGAAGCCGTGGCCCAAATTAATTTGATTTTTTATTGACCTTAATAAAATCTTAATATATGATTTTATTTATTGAAACAAAATAAGTTACGAGAAAAATATCTATAAAATTTATTGAAAAATTTGAGGCCAGCTGACTTGCTTTTTTGAAAAAGAGCAGATATACTTAAAAGATATTTTATTTTTTGGAGGATGTTTATGAGAAAACCAGGAATTATAACGTACGGGATTCTATGTTTAATTTGGGGGTTGTCTTTTTGACCGGATGTGATTTATTGGGATTAGGCCCAAGAAACAAGAGAATCTAAAAAACAGCCTGAAGCAGCAGCATCTGCAGCGCCGGTTGCTCAAAGCGCACAAGAGACACAAGGCCCTTTGCCCAGCAATGTTTTAGTGCGCATCGGCAACTGGACATTGACAGCGGATGAATTTAATAAACGCCTTAATCTTTTAAAACAGCAACTTCCTGATTTTAAAGAAAATGACACCAATTCCAAAAATGCCGTTTTAGATGAACTTATCCGTCAGCAGCTTTTAGTTAAAGATGCGGAAGATTCTGATATCGGCAATACTAAGGAAATCAAAGACGCTATCGAGGATTTTCGCAAAACACTGTTAGTCCAGGAATTGGCCAGCCGCCTGACCAAGGATGTCGCGGCAACCGAAGACAGATGCCCGCGCTTATTATGACGCGAATAAGGATAAATTTACCGAGCCGGTCACCTGGAAGGTCCGTCAAATCGTCGTAGGGGATGAAGCCACCGCTAAAAATATTTTAGTGCAAGTTTTACAGGGCGGTGATTTTGCCCAGATCGCCCAGGCCCAATCCAAGGCCGCAAACGCCGCAGAAGGCGGGAAACTAAAACCATTTATCACCGGCAAAGCGCCTTTTGAGGCCATGCAAACAGCCATTGCCAATCTGGACGAAGGCGGCATCAGCGGTGTATTCAAGGGGCCGGAAGGGTATTATATTGTTAAAGTCGATTCTAAAACAGGCGGCGCGGTCAAGCCTTTTGCTGATGTTAAAAAAGATTTGATTTACGGATTGACGATGCAAAAACAACAAGCCGTCATTTTAAACCACTTGAAAGAATTAGCTGAAAAAAATAAACCCGAATACAATAAAGAACTTATAGAACAGGTTGTCGGCAAAGATAAGCCCGTAGTGAGGCATAACATAGCAGTATAAGCAGGAGGGGAAATTGCCCTTTGAAAATAAAAAACAACTTTTGATTATCGTCGGGCTGTGGCTGCCGGGATTGTGGCGGTGGTTTTGACCAGTAATTATGTCAAAAGCAGCATTGAAGGACAGACCGCGGCCTTGGCAGAACAGTACGATGCCAAGCAAAAGGAGATGGTGTCCCAGATCCAGCAAAGAAGCGACCAGCAAATGGCGGCCTTGGCGCAGGAGTTGGAACGCGTCAAAAGCTGAACAGGCAGCAGGCCATGCAAAAGCAAATGGCTGCCTTGCAGCAGGCCCAGCAGCAACAAGCCCGGTCCAGCAGCAGCAGCAGGCAGTTCAAGTTAAAAAAGCGCCGCAAGCCATCATTAGCTTTAAAAACACCGGCGGGCAAACGTGCGGTGACGGTGATGATCGATTCATTGGCAGCCGTGGGCGGATTGATTAATGCCGGAGATTTTGTGGATGTGATCGCCGAGCTTAATGTTCCTTCCCAGGAGACGGACAAGAAAACCGTGACCGCCATGATTTTTCAGGGCCTGCAGGTTTTGGCAGTTAATACCAATGAAGATGACCCTGGCGCTTATGATGAACAGCAGGCGGCGGCCTCTTTAAAAATCACCTTTGCGGTTGACCCGCAAGAAGCAGGGCTTTTGGCCTTTGCCGATAAAAACGGGACTTTAGAATTGGCTTTGCGTTCCCCGGATGAAAGCGAGCACCAAACGGTCAAAGCATCCACGTGGAAAACCCTGGCAGACTATGTCTTGAAAAATCAGGGGCTTGATATTCAAAATCCAGACGGGGAAAACGCGAAATAAGCCCGTGGAAAATAAACCAAACATTCAAATTTTCAGAGGCGGCAAGGAACTCTAATTGATATGAAACGAGATCTTTTTAAAGAAATTTTTTAATCATTGTCGCTGGGTTTTGTTTTGTCTGGCGTTTTATATGCCGCGTTTATCCGCCGATGAAAACACATCAGGACAGCGAAGATGTCATTGACATGGTTGCCGGGGACATCCAAACGGTTCCGGTCAACAATTTGACCCGTGTTTCAGTGACCAATCCGGAGGTAGCGGATATTTCAGATGCCCAAAGCGATAAAGTTTCTCTTTTAGCCAAGAAAGCCGGAGAGACGGTTTTGTTTTTATGGGACGCGGCCGGCAAGCGCAGCATTAAAGTGCGCGTGGTCAATGAAGATTTAAGCGCCGTGAAGGCCCGTGTGCAAAAGATGTTGGATGAAGCGAATATTACAGGCGTTTCTTTGGAAGAAAATCTTGACATAGGCAAGGTGGTGGTTTCAGGGGACTTATCCAAAGACGATAAAGACCGGCTGGATGATATTTTGGAGCCATACAACGATAATTTGTTGAATTTGGTCAAAGAAGAAAAAAACGAAGACTTAATTCAAGTGGATATGCAGATTGTGGAAATCAGCACATCCTTGGAGAAAAATTTGGGGATCCTGTGGGGGACTCGCACTCGGCGAGTCCACCGGCACGTACTGTCGGTACTTCAGGCAGTACGACCAGTACCGGCGTAGCGCTTAATTATGGTGAAAATGCTTCCTATCGGAGACAAATTCAAAGACCTTTTTAAGATAGGAAATTTTCAGCGCACAACGCCATTAGAGGCCACGGTCAATGCCTTGGTCCAGGAAGGCAAGGCAAGGCTTATTTCCAAGCCCCGCTTAGTGGTTGTCAGCGGCAAGCAAGCCAGTTTCCTGGTGGGCGGGGAAATTCCCATTGAAAACACGACCACCAATTCCACAGGCACGTCACAGACCACAAGCACGACCTATTCACAATACGGGGTTAATTTGACGGTCACGCCCACCATCCGTGAAGGGAAAATCGATGTATTGCTCAATGTGGATATTCGGGACGTTGACAATCGTCGTCAGTTCGTCGACCAATCGGGAACGTTGCTTTTATTACGCGCACGGCTTCAGACCGATTTGTTGATGGATAATAAGCAGACCATTGCCCTGGCGGGATTGATTAAATATGCCGACAGCGTGACAAGTGACCGAGGTCCCGTTTCTTTCCAAAATACCTATTGTGGGGGCCTTGTTCAGAAACCGCAACACACCCTCGCCGGATACCAACACAGAAATGGTGATTATTTTGACACCGACGGTGCTTACGGACAAGAAATTCGCGGATAAACAATTGGTGATGCCGACACCCGCGGAGCGCAGTGCTTGGAAAGAAATCAGATTCGAAGTATGAACATGAACCTCTGCCGTCGTCTGGCCGCCTGCCAAGGCGACGCCCGGTGATTCAATACCGTCACCGGACGTTCTTCCGGAGATGACGGCCTATGCGCGCATGGTCCAGGAGAAAATTTCCAAGGCGATTACGTATCCTCAGCAGGCCATGGGGAGCATGCTTTGGACAGGCACTGTTAAATTGAAGCTGAGATTCTTAAAAACGGGTCATTGGATTCAGAAGAAGTGATGGAATCTTCAGGGAATGATATTTTAGATGAAGATGCTATGCATGCCGCTAAAATAGCCGCTCCGTATGACGCTTTTACGACGGGAATGGACCAGGAAGACTTGGTTTTTACGATCCCTATCGTTTATAATAAGGTCATTTCAGGGGGGCAAGTACCCGCGGAGAAAGTCATTGCTTCGTATTAAGCAACTTCTCTCGTCGTTAAACACGTTCCTATCAGAATTCAAATCATCAGCGACAAAATTAAAAATTGTGGTAGAATAAAAAACTATGGCATGCTAAAGTCATTACAGTATTCAGCAATAAAGGCGGGGTGGGCAAGACCTTTATTGCGGTCAATATTGCCTGCGCCTTGGCCTTGAAGGGCAAGCGGGTGCTGATTGTGGATTTGAATTTGCAGGCCAGCCAGGACATGGCGCGCATGCTTAATTTGCCGCCGACGCATTGCCTGGTGGATATTTTGGCGGACATGGAAAGCTCGCCCGACGTGATCAGAAAAAATATTGTCACGCATTCCAGCGGGCTGCATTTTTTACCGGGCATTAAGTCCCCGCGGCAAATCGGGCACATCACGCTCGGATAATCTGCGCTTATTTTTTAAAAAAGCATCCAGCCAATATGATTATATCATCGTTGACGGCGGCAGCACCTTTAGCGAGATTTTTATCAGCATCCTGGATTCCTCCAACCTGATTTTATTGGTGGGCACCCCCGACATCCTGGCGGTTTATCAGGTCAAAACCAGCCTGGATATTCTGCAGAGCCTGCATTTTCCTTTAAAGATGGTGCGTTTGATTTTAAACCGGGCGGAAAGCCGCGGCGGCGTTGCCTGGCAGGAAGTCAAGAACGCCCTGGCCTGCGAAGTTTTTTCTTTGATCCCTTCGGACGGCAAGACAGTGGGGATGCGCTTTAAACCGCGGGTCCCCTGTGTCATGGACAGCCCCAAAGCAAAAGTATCAGAAAGTTTTTTTGAGATCGCCGAACAGCTTGAATGATGAAAGCATTTATGTGCAGGCCAGCGACGTCATCAAGGTGCGCGCCAGCGACGATGCTTCCAAGAAAAGCGATGCGTTTTGGGAAAAATTCGGCATTACGCCCAATGTGGCCGAAGCGAGCGATGGATTTTAAAAAAGAAGAAGATGAGGTCATTAAAGTAAAAAGGGCCGTGCATAACCTTTTGGTTGAGCGCATGAATTTACAAAAGATGTCGCAGGAAGTTTTAAACGACCCCTCCCAAGCGGCCAATCTGCGCAAAGCCGCGGAAAAAGTGGTCACGGAACTTTTGGCGGAGACCTCGGGGACGTTTCTTTCCAGCCATGAGGAGCGTGCCAGGTTGGTCAAGGAGATCGTCAATGAGGCCTTGGGGCTTGGGCCCCTGGAAGATTTCCTGGCCGATGAGACGATCACGGACATCATGGTCAACAATAAAGATGAAATTTTTGTGGAAAAAAACGGGAAGATCTTTTTGACCAATAAAAGATTTATTTCCAATGACCAGGTCCGTGCCACGATTGACCGCATCATTGCCCCTTTAGGCCGCCGTGTGGATGAGTCGACCCCCATGGTGGACGCGCGTCTTCCCGACGGGTCGCGCATCAACGCGATCATCCCGCCGTTGTCCCTTAACGGCCCCATGATCACGGTACGCAAATTTTCCCAGGACCGCTATACCATTGAAGATCTGCTTAACCGTTTTAAAAGCATTTCACAGCCCATGGCGGATTTTTTAAATGCCTGTGTCATCGGCCGCAAGAACATGATTGTCTCCGGAGGGACGGGTGCGGGAAAAACCACCCTGCTTAATATCATTTCCCAATTTATTCCGGACAATGAGCGCATCATTACCATTGAAGACGCGGCGGAATTGCGTTTGGTCAAAACACATTGGGCCAGGCTGGAAAGCCGTCCGCCCAACATTGAAGGCCGCGGCAAGGTGACCATCAGGGACCTTTTTATCAATACCTTGCGTATGCGTCCGGACCGGATCATCATCGGCGAGTGCCGCGGACCGGAAGTTTTGGACATGCTGCAGGCGATGAATACCGGCCATGACGGTTCATTGACCACCCTGCATGCGAACACGACACGGGACACGCTTTCGCGCATGTCGTCGATGGTTTTGCTTTCGGGGATTGAGCTGCCGCTGCGCGCCATTTATGAAATGGCCGCTTCCGCGATCAATATTATTGTGCAGATCAACCGTTTTTCCGACGGGTCGCGTAAGATCACCGCGATCTCCGAGCTGACCGGCAAGATGGTTGATGATCTTGCCGGAGATCAAGGACGTATTTACGTTTGTCCATAAGGGCATCAATGCCGAAGGCCAGATCATGGGAGAATACGCGGCCACCGGCTATGTCCCCAAGTGTTTTGAGGATTTGATCTACCCGCGGCATACCGCTTAGCAAAACCATTTTTGAAAGTCACAGTAAGCCAGTCCGCGTAAGATCCTCATGATCGTTAATCTTACCCGCAATACCGCTATCGCTTCCCGTGTTGAAATTGCCCAAAATCCTTGGCAGCGCATGAAAGGGTTGCTTGGGGCGCAAGGATTTGCCCCAAGGCGAGGCCCTGGTCATAACGCATTGCCAATCCATCCACATGTTTTTTATGAAATTCCCCATTGATGTGATTTTTTGTGATGCGCCAGAATAAAGTGGTGGGCTTTGTGCAGATATTAAACCTTTTTGTTTGTCCCCGATATTTTTTAAAGCCTCCTATGCCATTGAATTGCCTTCGGGCAGCATTGCCGCTTCCAAGACCCAAATAGGGGACCAAGTCCAAATTATAATTAACTAGTGACATCTACCAATTATTGACTCATACAACTCAGTATTCAAGATATAATGTGAATTCTACATTGACGCACTATAACTCAGTGTTATAATAAAATGTCCAGACTGGACATTTCTATGGGTGTTATTTATAAATTAAAGGAAGAAGTTGTCCATTTTATTATCAGCCAAAGGCAAAGTAATCCTCTTTTTTCCTGCCGCCAATTGGCTGAATCCGCATCTCAAAAATTTGGCCTTCATCTTTCCAAATCATCAGTCCATGATGTGCTTAAAGAATCCGGCATTATAACGCCTCGGGGGCGTAAACCCAAAGACAAGTTCGAAATCCCTCAAGAAAAAAAGAAACAAATTCAGGTCAGTCTTTCCCAGGTTAAGTTGCTGCCTGTCTGCCAGTAAGAGCATCCGCAGAGTCCGGTCATTGCGAGCCCGAGAAGCGCTATGAAGCCCAGGATCATTTCTGAAGAGAGCCCCGCATCTCAACAGGACAGCTCATGAGATCGTGCCCGCTTGGCAAGAAAGAAGATATGGAAATTTCGCCTGAGTATGAAGGGGCAGGAAGAATTTTTCTTAAAGGCGGCGCTCTGGGATTTAGGGATTTTTTCAGAAGAGAATATTAAAGAAACGGATTGGAATTATTATTTGACCTATAGCAAGGGAATTAAGGTGATTTTAGAAAATAACAAAGATTTTTTTATTGATTTGCCGTTGCCCATTGAGCGTTGTATTAGGGAAGCGGCGGATGGATTAATTAATAATGTAAAACCTTTGATTGTTCATAAAGTTTCGGATGAAGAGCTTTTTAAAGCATGCATGGATGCTCAGGCAGGTTTAAAATCAAAAATATTTCAATAGTGGAGTAGAAATGACCATATTTTATTAGAATTATAGCAATATAGTGGAGTTTAAAAGAGAATTTTATGTATAGAAAATAGAGTATTTGTGGAGAGTAATGAAAGAAATGTTAAGAAAGGATAAAAACGGTATTTTTTTCACAAACTATTGATAATAATGAAGTTATAGATAATATATTAAATTTAAAAGGATTTGACACTATAAATAAAGACGAAAATATTGTAACTTTATTAATTAATGATAGTTATGAAAATAAAGACATGCTTCAAGAAGCGGCTGAAAAATTAAATGGGATGTATTTACGGGATGAGCAAAATAGATTGGTAAGAGTTAAAATTCAGGTATAATAGGGGACAGTCCGATGTCTTAGAGTGAATAGTGAAAGATGGGGCAATGTCTTTAATAATTTTTTGCCTGCTGGGGTTGACAGTCCTTATTATATATGGCATACTTTCATTGAGAATCCGTAAAATGTATTAACAGCCCTTATAGGGCTTTTACATAAATGGAAGACCCTTGTAGTTATTTGTATTGTTCCTCGCTCCTGTTTTTTGAAGGGGGAAGGGTCTAATTGATCTTCTGGCACGGAAGGTGAAGAGCGATGATCCAAAAATTAAGAAATAGAAACGCGCAAAATCTAATCGAATACGCGATCGTCGTTGCCTTAATCTCAGCAGCTGTGGCTGCTTTGAGCACCTACGTGTTCCGTTCCGTTCAAGCACAGCAGAAGATGATTACTGAGGATTCTTTAAACTAAATGAACCTCGTATTTCAGGAGGAAATTATGTATATAAAGAATAAAAGAGGTCAAAGCACGGTGGAGTATGTCTTGCTTGTGACCGCGGTGGTGGCAGTTATGATCGCCTTCGCGACCAGTCAAAGCAGGTGTATTTCAGAACACAGCTTAATACGACCTTGAACACAGGTTGCTGCATGACATGAGTACCGAAGTGGCAGGTATTGGCTGATTCGCATCAACCGAGTAACGCAGGCGGGTAATGTCACGCCTCCGTATACAGTTTCAGTGTTAGCCCTAATGCTAGTGAATGGATTGGTAGCAAATGAATAGTTAGTTAAAAATATAATTTTTATGAATCAATATAGGAGGAACAAATGTTAAGAAACTTCCTTAAAAATAGAAAAGCTCAAAATACCGCGGAATACGCGCTTTTGATCGCCTTGGTGGTCGCTGGAGTCATTGCCATGCAGACCTATGCCCAACGCGCTTTGCAAGCCCGTATCCATGATGCATCACTGTATATGGCAAACGCCACCAGTAACTCGACAATAGGCTTAGGGAATCACACGCAGTATGAGCCGTATTATTTGAAGAGTAATTATAATGTCGATACCAACAGCGTTGAGAATAAACGTTTGGGGGCAGGGATTGGTAGGAGCAAGATTCCGAGACCAATCGTACAAGGACTGGGTATCAGGAAGCACTACTTATAACGCTAATGCAGACATGAATCAGATCGTTATAAAGCATGATTTTAACGAAAATATTCTAAGGAGGAATCCTATGTTGCAATATCTTAATCAAAAACGCGGGCAAAGTACCCTGGAATACGCGGTGCTGATAGTTGTCATTATCGGCGCTTTGCTGACCATCCAGGTTTATATCAAACGCGGGGTGCAGGGACGTTTGAAAAGCGCCGCGGATGATATCGGCGATCAGTATTCCGATGGCAATACGAACGTGATTAAGACAACCATCAGGAACAGTAATACTGAGGAGATGTTTAACGCAGGGATGCTTCAACTAATATCATGGGCAATGGAAGTTACCAACACTCAGGAGAATTCCGTTATCGTTAACACTCAGCAGGAGTATTGGGGAACTAATGCACTAATAAAGGGTTTTCTATAGGTCCAAGGAAAACGCCGTTATGCAAACAGCAATACAGATGACGGTTCGATTTAAGCAAACTCCCCCTGATCCCTTTTGAACATAAAGAGGGGTTAGGGGGAGTTGAATTTTTAGGGGTTTTTACAAAAGGACAAACGCATGCGCGCACATAAAGGTCAAAGCACGGTGGAATATATTTTGCTCGTCACGGCGGTGACTCTGGTTGTCATCTTGTTTACGACAGGCACAGGGCAGGGTACTTTTCAAAACGGCCTAAACAAGTGTGTTTAATCAGACGACACAGGACATGCTCAATACGGCCACCTACCTGCAAGTTAATGCAGCGAGCATGACTGCAATAAGAATTGGCTCGACCCTTGTTTTTAAAACAGGGGGCAGGCACGATTGAGGCAACATATGAGGCGAGGCATGAATAATAAAGGGCAGGCAGTCCTGTCAGAGTATGTGATGATTTTTTTTGTAGTGATCGCGGCGTTGGTGGCCATGACCACCTTTGTACAGCGTGGTTTTGAGGCGCGCATTCATGATGCGAGGAATTTTATGATTAATGCGGTGATCAATAGCAGCGTATGTGACGCCAATTGTCTGGCAGCCACCGGCGGAAATATTTCTTATGAATATGAACCGTATTATCTGCAATGAGCTTGCGGATGTTCAGCAGAATTCAACAGATAATGACAGGGGCAACAACCGGAAATGCGCAGGCCTTGGGGCCATATACATCAAGTCTGTCAATGAAGCGACCCAAACCATTTCAACCAGTTGTCAGCTGCCTCCGGAATGTGCCGATCCCGCAATCGCGAATGCGGCGGAGTGTCAGTTTGTCCTGCCGGCGTAGGGAGGGGGGATAAGATATAAGGGAGAGTACAGATGTTCGCGCGCCGTGGACAGACTATATTGGAATACACCATGATCGTCGGTATTGTTACGGTGGTGCTTTATTATATGGGGACAGGCATCAAGCGCGGCGTGCAAAGTCTGGTGAAGGTCACGGCAGACCAGGTGGGCAATCAGCAGAACGCGGACCAGGATTTCAATGACACCCAGCAAGGGTATATGGTAGCATCCAACACCGAGACACAGGAAATCAATAATAAGCAGAATCACAGAATTAGGGTATATACCGATATCCGGTAACGCGGTTTATGTCGACTAATATGGTATTTAATGAGACCACTGACTACGATGACAAACACCTTCACTAACGGAGGGTTTTCTCCAGACTCAGTTGGCCAATAAGGGATAAAGACTTATGCGCAACCGCAAAGGACAAACGATTTTAGAATACACGGTGATCTTGATCATTATTCTGGGGGTTATGATCGCCATGAAGGATTATGTTAAGAGAGGCATTCAGGGCCGTTGGAAATCAGCGACGGATGATTTTGGAGACCAATATGACCCCCAGTCGGTTAATTCCAATATCGTTATGCGACACAGGTTAATTCGATATCCACTGTCATGATTGGATGCGAAGTAACGGGTCGATATCAGCAGCGGCTCAGCAGCAGGGCCAATGGACAAACCAGGTGGACACGTCTAATACTGTGGAAACGAAGACAGGGTCTACACAGGTAGGGAATTAATGTTCAAGAACAGAGCACATCAAAAAGCACAAGCCGCCATCGAGCTTGCCGTGTTCGGGGCCATCCTGATTTTTCTTTTGGGGACGATCGTGCGTTCGCGCCGTGGGCAACAGCTATGCGCAAAATCAAAATTTTAAAGCCATGCGCATGGCCATGCTGGCTTCCTGGAAGGGTGCCGTGGCTTCAAGAGGTACCGGAACGCGGCCAACGTAAACACATCACGTAACAGCGCCTCAATCCTTTTTGTGGAAGACCGGCTTTCCCCGGATTTTAATAAGTACGGAGACTTGGACCGCAATCCTTTTGTTGCCAATGGATCAGGGACTTTTTCGTATACGCTGCTTTATCCTTTGGATCCGTCGGATGAAGTGACTTCGAACCTTGCCGATCATGGATGTTTATATCAACGGCCAGCATTTTCCTTTTACCACCGCATCATATGTCACGAACAGACAATTTCACGTGCCACGTGTGTGCGCCGGGCGGTCCGTATGAAAGCTATCCCCTCACTCAAGCAGCAGTGCCAGCAGAACCAATGCCTTCGCAATCAAAGGGAATGGGTAGGCGGGACTGTTGCGGAAAGCCAATTTGAGAACATAATACCGGTAGCATTAGGACCTAACACAGAGCAAACAATGCAATCTAATGCCAGGCAATATTTTTAATGAAATGTTAAATGCAGGATTGATTGACAATATTCAAACGAGCGGGACTACGACCTACGCCAATGTCACGACCATGGCTTCAGCGCCGAACTTTAGCACGGCGTTTGCAAGCGCTTTTCCAGAGTTGAATCAGGCCCAATTAAACCAGATCCAAACTATTTTGCAAAGCAATGTGAATAAATATAAATTATTTTATACCATGGTGGTCAATGGGACGGCTCAGTTTAACTTGACCCCACCCAGCTGTCCTAACCCGAACACCCTTTCGTGTAAAGACAAAGCATTATCTTCGACTTTAACCATGGGAGGTTTCAGCAACTGCCAATGGGGATATGGAGTATGATCTTCTGCGTAACGGAGATTACAATTCCGGGAATCCCTATGCGGTGGAAACCCGATTTCCGCTGGTGGCCTCATGTGCGACGCCAAGCATGCGTTGTAATGTTGCCTGGCAATGGGCTGCTACCGCCGCAACATCTGCGTCCATGATAGGATCTGGATACCAGCAACAACGCCAATTATCCATCTTATGATATAGACGGCAGATTAAAAGAAGTGACTATTTATGCGTTCAACCCAGAATTCAGACGGGACAGCAAGCGTGACTTATGAGGATTTTCAGGGAGGGGACATTGATTCGACCTGGGACACCAACTCCTGCGGCCCTAAGCCCGGACTGCAAAGCAATTCTCAGATTTATACCTTCACCAAGAACGGGACTTATTTACAGATCAAGGAAGGGAAATTATATAATCCTGAAACCGGCCAGGTGGTGCGCAGCGCCAACAAGCGCGATACTATAGACTTGATACAGCGCACCATTCAATTAAGCAATAATACCGGACGGTTTTGTACACAAAGCTGTCCAAACGGTCAGTCCTGGTGTCCTCAACCGACTGTTGGCTCTGATGGGGAACACCTAATCCGGTGGAAGTTTGCGTTGACGGCACCACCGGTACCTGTTTTATGGGCAGCACTGCCAGTGGTTCGGTAAATCCCGCGTGTGGCGCGACAATAGCAAAGACATGTTATGATACCACTGCCAAAATGATTTTTGTCCGCAGCCGTCTTCAAGACCGGCGCGGCCGATTTCTGGATGACCAATACATCAGGACAATTAAAGGTGCAATGATGAAAAATTCTCATGACACAAAAGCGCAGTCAACGATTGAATTCACCTTTGCCATGGTTGCCATTATGTTTTTGATCTATGGCATGGTGATGGTCTTTCGCTGGGCAGGCATGGATTTGGCCAATCGGCGTGTCGCGCAGGACAATGCGATGACAATGGATTTAACCAATGTCCCGTATCATGATCCGGCGGCACAACTGAACTCTGATATGGACAGTGTTCTGCCGATAGCCGCGGTGTATCACGGAAGTATAACTAACAGGGAATACAAGTCAATGATTAAAAAAAATGACATAAAAGGCCAGACAGCATTGATTTTGATTTTATTGACGGCGGCAGCGCTGATTTTTCTTGCCATCACTTTAAACTGGGGGCGCATTGCCCAGACCAAGGCCTTGGTGACCATAGCAGCAGATCAATCTGCCTCCCTTTTGGCTTCGGAGGCAGCCAGTTATGGGGAAATGCAAAAGCAGACGTATTTAAAAGATGAAAATAGATACCAAGCGTTGGGTGGGGCGTTCTTGTCTTTTCTAATGCTTATAATAATTGTGGTACTTTCAATCATATCAGTTTTCTGTCCGCCTTTAGCAGCATTCATAGCTCCCATCACATCAGTTATGGGTGCGCTCGCGGCGGGGTTAATGGCGGTAAGTTTTGTCCTGCAATTAGCCGTAATTGCGCCGATGATATCACAGCTGTGGAATAAACAACAGAAAAACCAACCGGCACCACAACAGTTTTATGAACAGGGCATTGTGACGGCCCTTCAGGGTGTCATCACGGACCAGGTCAATATCACGGACTATTTTGATTGGAACGGCAACGGCCAGTTTGGGAACAATACATCCAATGCTTCCAATGATATCGTCAGCCGGTTTGCGGTATTTTATACCGATCGTCTGAAAATGTTAAACCAGCCCGATAATCCTGCGGTGGTGTTTTTTTATGACCAATTGGCAGAATTAATCAACGGCGAAACGTGCGGTCAAAGCCAGAGTGATAATTATAACTATGGCACGGCGGTTGCCCCGGCATGCATAAGTGCGGGGGTCTTGCCGTTTAATCCCTCTACAGGCGGTTGTACTCCGAGTACCTGTACAACGAGCGGTATAAATTGTGTTGCCAACTCCGTAGACGGGGTTTGTCAGGAAAAAGTGCCGAATGGTTTTCAATTGAATGATCCGTGCGTGTCCAATTCGGATTCCAGCAGTCCCACGTATAACCCCTATTGCGACCCGTGCTGTCAGCCGCTGAGCGTTCCGGATCCGATGTATAGCGCAGGCAATCCTTTGCACCCTACCCCCAATATTTCTATACGGCCCGGCACCACCACGTGTCCTGATCAAAGCGCAATGCCCGCGCAATGTTTGGTAAATAATCCATATGGAGGGAATTCATCTAGTATACGCCCTACTTTATGATCCAACATATCAGAACAACTATACGAACGGAACATCATTCTTGGATCAGTTTGGCCGTGATCAGCAAGCTCCACTGCCACAACCACCGGGATCAGCTCCGCAACCACCACAACAACTACAAGAACCGCCATTTACTCCCTTGACACTCCAGGGGAATTTCCCTAACGGAATATATCCATTTTTTTGGCTGATGAAGGATTATAGTCCGGAAGTTGATAATATCAACCCTACAACAACGCCTTTAACAGCGTCGCAGTATCATTGGTGTACCAGTACTATTCCTGCTCCGACGGGCTATGTTCCACTCTCCGGCGCCACTTCGACGCAATTTCCGGATTTGGCCCAGCTGACCTTGCCGTATACCTGTTCGGGGCAGGATTGCTGTGTCAATTATCTTGCCGGCAGCGTTGTTGGTGGAGTTCCAACTGCGTCTACCAGCATTATAAATGGGCAGATTGATTTGGTGGGATCGACTTTTGCATCAAACCCTACTTTAAACCCAGCCCTTGACCCAAGCTTTGGAGAAGGAGGTACCGGTTCTTGGCTGGAAGCAGACAATCAGTTCTGCTCGGCGACTTATCAATATAATGGGGCAACCGCGGACTTGCCGGACGGCACCTGCGAGTGGACAGATAATGCCACATCGCCCGGCCTTCCCCCATCTGTTAGCGCTAGCAGCAGTGTTGATGCCCTTGATGACACGATGCATACGTTGTCGGATTTTATTGTCTTTGCCAATAATTTTCTCGGTCAGAACCTTGACACACTAAGTTCAACCTTTAGCGCTTGGTACCCGCAGGCCGCCCAGTGGATCGCGCCCGCGATCGGCGGAAGCGTGCCGGCCGCGGCCAGTAACAGCGCATGCGATGATGGCAGCACGTGTACCAATAACCTATGCACAGACGGCACCCCGTGCAACGATAGCTTAGCGAACGGACGTTTGTTAAGCATTTATGATCCATACACCGGCGTGGATGTATTCCAAAGTTGGATTAAAGCAATTACCACATGGCTGAACAATAATAATTATGCGAGTACAAGCGCCTGGTGTGTTCCGCCGCAAAGTGACCCAAGCATGAACGCCAGTGGAAGCCCCACGGCGGAAAATACCTATATTGCCACCAACGGGCCCACCCTTGACGCCAACATTACTACTTACGATTCCACTTATCAGCCACAGTGGGGAGATTTGGGCTATGTCATGGCTTGCCTGAACTATAATTCCGGGCAGAACACCAGCGGAGGAATTGGTCCCATATACAATTATACACAATGTCTTAACGCGTTGCCGAACGGCACTTGCCCTGCCACCTTGCCGGCTGCGTGCGCGGCTTCGACCTTGGGGCGTTCCCTGGCAGGGCCAGCTCCTGTTTATAGTGACTGCGCTGATTATGTGGTATGGGTGCAAAACAGCCTTACCTTGGCCACAGACGAGGCCCCGAAATTCGCCTTACGCGTAGCGTTTTTAAATGATGTTTTAAGCAGGGCACTGACCATGCTTAATATTTTTTCCTTAGGAGATGCGGCGCTTACAAAATTTTTGGGTCCCAACGGCCCGGCAGCAGGGCTGATCAACGCACGTTCCCAGACGACCTCGACGGCAACCTTGCCGACTTCTGTAATTTACGGGTGGCAGGACAGCACGTTTCACGGCATTCCGTTAGGGTGCACGAATCCCAGCGGCGCTCCGGTAGGGTGTTCGCATATTGTCAAGGTTACGGCATACTCACCGGGCCGCAATTGCAACAGCAATAATGCCTGCGTTTCATCTATATTGTCCGTGTTACCGTGGATTAAAACGACCTCCGGACTTATTCACCGCACGTTCACCTTGCTTGACCGAGACGGATATGTGTATGTCAGCATCAAACGTTGGGACCAGGACCATAGTAGTACTATTAAATTTCCCAACGGACATTTGTTGTGGCAATTTTTATTTCACAACCCCAACGGAGGGACGGGTACTTTAGGGGCAGGCCTTCCTTCTGCCTGCTTTAATGTGTATCCCAACAGTAACCTCCCTGCTCTTGGCTTTGGCCTTGAGATCTCAACGGCAGCAGGATTAGGGACATGTTCCGTTAGCACCAGCTGTCCGTACATATCGTCAAAAGATCAGACCGCTATGGAGCAGGCTTTTATGTTGAATGACAATGGAAACGGTCAGGTTGATCCTATAAACATTACTGGGGGTTCCAATCCGTCATCATGCTCGTCAGGCAACAACAGCAACTATTGCCAATGCATGGCTCAAGCCAATTGGTTATTGCAAAATGGCACGGAGAGCCATGCGTGTGTGCAATACGTAGCTTCCGTAGATCCTACCCGCCCTTCTCCCTTGGAAGACCATGATTACTCTTTGAGGTTTGTTGATTGTAGTAGCGTTTTCGGCGGGAGTTTGCCACCAGAGGACTTAAACAGTACGACTGGTACAGGTGGTTAGAATGAAAAAATTAAATAAAAAAGCAATTTCTGTGATCGAATATTTGGTGTTATTTGTTATTATCATCGGAGCATTTTTGGTGATGAGAAATTATATGCAGCATGGCATCTATGGTCACTGGGGGAATGCGGGGAAAAGTTTTGCTTTTGGGCGTCAGTTCGACCCTCAAAAAACAATTGAATGCAGTTTTGATGAGCAATCAAATCAGTGGTATGATCATAATTGCTATGAATATTAGTCATCACAATTTTGCGCAGACGGGAGTACGTGCAACGGGGGGATGTGCCAAACAGCGGCGCGTGCGGGTGTAACGGAGACCTACCTGTGAAGAGACATCATGACCGGCCAATGCTTGGTAATCAGTAACAGCATGTAATGTGTTGAATAGCGGGGGAACGCCGTAGTAATTCCGGTTTGCCATAACATAAGGGCATCAACAAAAACATGCTTATATTCGCTTTACTTTTAATATTTATTTCCGTTGCCCTTTTAAGCATCACCTTTGTGCCGATGCTGGTGGCCAAGTCCAGCCAGATTAAGCAAAGACCAGGCCCAGGCCGTCGTCGGGAGGGTTGACCGGTACCTGCGCGAAGAAGAAATCAAGAAAATGTACCAGTTGGTCCTTTTAGGCCCCATTGTCTTAGGGCATTGCCGGGGTCGTTCTTTTTCCCGAAGGAAGAAAATTGATCGGGCTTATTGTCGGGGTGTTTTTCGGGTATCTTTTGCCGCGCATGTATGTCGGCCGTCTTATCACGGTCCGCAAACAGAAATTTAATGACCAGCTCATGGATGCGATCATGATTATGTCCAGCTCTTTTCGCGGGGGATTAAGCTTGGTGCAGGCTTTTGAATCAGTGGCGGATGAAATGCCGGAACCTGCCAAGGGTGAGTTTGGGGTGGTTTTGGGGGAGAATAAAATGGGCGTGTCTTTGGACGAATCGCTCAACCGTCTTTATATGCGCATGCCTTCTCCGGCCATGCAGCAGATGGTAACAGCCATTTTGCTGGCGCGCGAGACCGGAGGCAATTTGCCGGTTATTTTTTCGCGCATCGTCAACAGCACCCGCGAGCGCAAAAAGATAGAAAAAAACCTGCAAACCCTGACGGTGCAGGGGAAAATCCAGGCGGTTGTCATGACCGGCCTGCCGGTATTTTTCTTTTTTACCGTATCAGGCTCAAACCCGCATTTTTTTGATACCATGTTTAATTCGCCCAAAGGCCAGCAGCTGTTGATCTTGTGCGTCGTCTTGTGGGTTATTGGGGGCGTTAAGTATTTGGAAAATATCCACCTTTAAGGACGTATAAAATAATTAATGTTATTTTTGAAATGAGGAGTTGGGTAATGTTGTTACCTTTATTATTCGCCTTTTTTGCCGGATTTGCCCTGATCTTGGGATTTTTGCCTGTGAGGCTGGACAACCGTCCCAAACTTGCAATTGAATATTGGACGATCCTCTGGCAGGGCTTGAAGCCTCCGTCCGGCGCCGAGAATAAAAAAAGAGGACCGATGGAGTTTCGTATTTTCGATAATGAGCAAACTGGCCGTATTTAACAGGCCCCTTGCTGTTTCGCCAACCGGGCGGCGCATGTACAGGGATTTGGGGATGGCAAAATCCAGGATGACCGTCGAAGAATTCTTTTTGATCAAAGAGATTTTGATAGTGGTTCTTTTGTTATTGGTTTTTAAATTCAATGAAACAGTGATTTTTTCATGTTCTGGATTTTAATGAGCTTTGCTTTAGGGTATATGCTGCCTGAGTTTTGGCTGAAGGCCAGGATCAAGAAAATCAAAGAAGAATATTTTAAGGTATTTGCCGGATACCGTTGACCTTTTGGGCCTTTGCGTTAATGCCGGTTTGGATTTTATGATGGCGCTTAAATATGTGGTGGAAAAATCAAACCCTACCGTGATCATTGATGAATTAAAGAACATGATGCAGGAAATCAATGTGGGCAAACCCAGGCGTGATGCGTTGAGGGACTTGGCCAAAAAGTATGAATTGCCGGATCTGTCCACCTTTTCCCGTACCCTGATTCAGGCTGACCGCATGGGGACGTCTGTTATTGAAGCCCTGAATATCCTTTCTGAAGACATGCGCGAGGCCCGTTTCAGGAGGGGTGAGGCCATGGCTTTAAGGCGCCTTTGAAGATGCTGGTTCCCCTGCTGTTTTTTATCTTTCCGGTGGTTGCCATTTTGGTTGCCGGACCGGTCTTCCTGGATTTCTTCCAGAATAATCCGCTTAAGAACCTTGGGCATTAAAAATATTTCAAAATAAACGAATAGCAGGGGCTTTCCAGAAGAATTGGGGAAGTCCCTATTTATACATTCCAGAATGGAAATTAATAATTTCCATTCTGGAGTAGTTGTCTATAATTTAATGTCCATTCTGATTTAATTTCCATTCTGATAAATATCATAACAATTTGCAATTAAATAGGTTACAATATCTTTCCTTAATTCCAACCCATTAAATCTTGTATATCACACAATTATCCTGAATTGGGATTAGTTTTTATCTATCCTCATTGAAGGGAGATTCGTTCCTTTGTCCCTCCCCCAGGGGGGAAATTTGTTCTTTTGTTCCTCTCCTTGAAGGGGCAATTTGTTATTTTATTTCTTCCCCTTGAGGGGGGAGGTAAGGCCTCCGGCCCTAAGGACCTTCCTCCGGATCTACGATCCGTTAGGATCGGAGATAGACCTAGAGGGTGGGGATGAAGTATGCTTTTGTTAAAATAAGACCATTTTTCAAGTTACCGTTTTCTCAAAAACAGAGAAAAAATTTTCTCAAAAGGTAATTTTTTCTATTATTAAAATATGTTTTTCTTTAAATGTAGAAAAAAGAGATATTTTCCAAAGATTATATATTATTTTTTCATTAAGAGCGTAACTTATTGCAATATAATAACTTAAATTCGTAAAATAATTTGCTAAAATTTGCCATCTGTATATAATATGTTATACTTCAATTGTCGACGAGAAGTACAGTTCAAAAACACCAAAAAAAACATGAACCAAAACTTGGAAAACACAGCTGAATCCCTTCATCAAGGGCAGAATTTTCCAGAGCCCAAGAAAACGCTGTGAATTCTTTTGTTTCGGTCCCCCAAACTCCCGCAGCAGACACAACCCCCTTTGTAAGCCGTTTCAATCAGTGGATGAAGGTCATTGCCATCGTGGTTTTATCCACCTTTATCCCGGATCAGATCAGCTGGGCTTTTGGCTATAATCCGGCGGTGCTTTACAAGAATTTGCCGATGTATGCCATGCAGGATGCGGATATGTCAATGCCCAAACCGGCGCTGCAGGTTGCCGGCAGCATGGAATATTTGCTTAAGCAAATCCAAGACAAACCCAAACTCCGTTTGGAATTAAATTTGGACTCCTAATCCCTCTCGTTCCAAGGGGAGGGTACTTGGAAATCGACACCAAAACCATCTTCACCGCGGATAAAATCAATCAAATCACCCAATGGCTTAAAACACCCGAATCTCAATGTCCTTAATTGCGGGGTGTATTCCTTAAAAGATATTTTGGAAGCCAATGGCATCAAGCGCTCTTTGTCCGAAATTTCGGTGATGACTTTGTCCGTGGATATCATGGCGGACATTATCAAGGTCGGAGAACCGAAATTAAAAACAACTCTTTTTGCCATTAATAAAACCGCCAAAGCCCTGGGGCTTGATTATCAAAGTTTAAAAGTGGCCCCTCAAGATGAACTTAAATTAAAAACCCCCTTTATCGCGCATTTTAAGAATGAACATTTTGTTACAGTCCAAAAAGCAGTTGGCGGGAAGTTTATTATACCGACCTTGATTATCCGCGCATTGTTGACCAGCAGGACTTCTTAAATAACGCCGACGGCTTTGTCTTTGCCCAACCTCCCGGTCATTCTGAGCGGAGCGAAGAATCTCTAAAAGAACAACCTGTCATTCCCGCGCAAGCGGGAATCCATTACCAAATAGTCCCCGCCCCCCTACAAGCCTTTGTCTGGGGCGACAAATGGCGTGACCTTTCCCAAACCCTTCCCGGGACGGTAACTAAATTTCAATTAATTTTTCAATTGATTATCATGCTGGCCATGATATTTCTTATGCCCGCCGCTCTTCAAGGGCTTGGTAAAGCCTTTGGTACAGGCAGTAAAATTGCAAGTTTTATTGCTAAAGCGGCCGCTCTTGCTAAGACTATGGCCACGTTTACTTTAGCTGTCGGCCAAACAATGCAGACCTTGGCGACCATATGTGTTTTGAAAGGTGCCTGCAGCCAGGATACAGCTTTTATTTTAAGCACAGCATTAACAATGGCAATAACAATGGCTGCCGGGGCATTTCAAAGTGCAGCTCAGGTTGCAGCAGCTCAAGCATTAGCAGATGATATTACTGCAGAGTTTATTTCTGAAGGCGTTGATTCTACTGTAGCTAGTGGAGTTGCAGTATCTATTGCCAGTGCAGTTTCTGGCATCCCTGCAAGTGTTATAACTTCAAGCTTAACTGCCATTGTTATCGAACAGTTTGCCATAGGCCTTATATTTGGTGTTATTAAGGGTGAAGCAGAATTGCAAATTACCAAGGCGATTGATAATGCGTTTTGTCCTGCCAGCGCCGATCCGAATTCTACATGCAGCGATGAGGACCAAATTCTCGAGCAGACACTCGGCGTAATTGCCAGTACCTTAGGCGCAGTTTTGGCCACGGCCGCAATTGCCGATGTCTCTTCTGTAATATTTCAGAACGACAGTTTCGGCGGTTTGATTGAGCAGGATTTTCATTTGCAAAACCCAAATAGTATTTCCTCCTTTATGGAGAACATGTTTCAGGCGATACAGCAGGATTTTCCTCAAATTCTCGGCCAAGCAGCCAGTATGGCGGCGAGGCTTATCGCATTAAAGGCAGCCGACGTCAAAGCCACAGATAATCTTTCTAATGCGCTGGGGCTTGGCTTTATGACCATCGCCGACTCAGCATGCAGTGAATTAACGTCGTGGTGTCAAGACCAACAATCCCCATCCCTGCAAGTAGCTCTTGGCCAAGCCATCGTGATGTTTGGTTTTGGGATGCTGGAAAACAGTGTGATCGGCAAATACAACCAAGCAGAGGCTAGATATAATCCTGGATATAGTTATGGTTATAGCTTAGAGCAAGAAGAATACCTGACAATAGCAATGATTGGTACAAGCATTGTAGAATCCGCGGTTATAAATATAGGCGGAGGGTCTTGGAAAGGATTTTTGGAAGGGATAATCGGCGGCCTGGGTCTGCCCCAATCACCGCCAACAACGGTCACCACCTATACAAATAATGGATCCCCAGAAAATATACCGATGCCCGGGACTACCAGTGCTCCCGCCCCCTTTGTTTCT
Source organism: Candidatus Omnitrophota bacterium (assembly GCA_963769315.1). Lineage (GTDB taxonomy): Bacteria > Omnitrophota > Gorgyraeia > Zapsychrales > Fredricksoniimonadaceae > JABDGZ01. Next base: position 1,106,037 of record CAVYLG010000003.1, on the reverse strand, counting down.
TCGATTGGATTCTTTTTCAATAACATTTATCCGACTTTTCAAAATTCTCCGCTAGGATTTGTACAGTTTTCTGATTCTTTGGATCAGATGTCCGGCTTTACAGCAGAAGGTGCCGCAAGTGCTGATATTATGTGGCAGCAGATGCAAATGCAAAATAAGACGGTCTACGAGCCTGCTGAGCGTACCGTTGGAGGGTTGATCACAGCCGGGCCAGTAACCCCAGCGGTTTCCCAAAGCGAATTACAGGAACAGTTTCTCCTTTCATTGCTTGAATCACGCACGATGATAGGAGATCCCGGCATTAATGTTAACTATATTGACAGTCAATTGCAAAATGCCGTGGATACCGGCTTATTTGAGCTAGAATCATCAGCGTTAAATGGATTGGGTGATATTATTCGTAGTGTCCAACATCCCGACGTCACCAAAGATGGGAAAATAGTTGTGAAAATTAACGGCGAAGAGGAAGAGTTAACTCTTGACCAGTACTTGTTGTGGAAATATGGGAAGGATTTTCGAGAAAAATACAATACTACAGATGATGGGGGGTATACAGATAAGAGTGGTAAGAAGGTAACCTTAACAGATGTTGTCAGTAACTTATTACCGAATAATAGTAAATTCAAATTATCAGATGATGGGAAGGGCTTTTATATTCTATTAAAGGGCAAACCCATGGAGGACAATAACCATAATAAAAAAGAATTGACACCGGAACAGCTTCTGATTGTCTTATTAAAGAATAAGGGGATTCATATAGATTATATATTGGGGATTGGTAAGGATGGCAAACCAGTTCTTAATGGAGTCAGAATTAGGACACAGTCCTTTTTAGATCACTTACAAAAGTGGGGATTTCCGAATTATAAGGCTAAGACCGTGAATGGCGTTTCATACTTTGGTACAATGGACAATAATTATAATTTTCATGGCTACAGTTTAGGGGGCACGGAGTTAAATACTAATTTTGTGATGCCGCAATGCTCAACAAATTGTAAACCTTCGCCAGGGAATATCCAAGGGATCCCCCCAAGCCTTAATCTCAATTTCTTAGTGTCTCCGGCAGTGTTAAAAAGCTTGAGTGTCGGTAATCAGACGACGGGAGATCTTCTCGGGCTCAATTTAAATATTATGCCGAAAACACAATCTTCAGCTACTGTCACTTTTAATATAGTTCCTCAGAATAATGCTTCACCTTTTTCGACGGTGACTTTCCCGGTTACGGGCTTAACACCTGCGGCAACACAAAATGTGGGGTTAAACATTTTCGGTGTTCAAACGACGGGTACTATCCCGGGCTTCAATTTTAAATTTATTCAGAATACAACATCTACTGTCCCGCCGACTTTGACTTTTTCGACGGTGACAACCCCGGCAATGTTTACAGCAGGTACTCAGGTGCCGATAAATGGGACGGCGAACAATTCAATTTATCCCGCGCAGTTTGGAGCGGGTACGGTGACAAATACTTTCGCTCCAACAACGCAGGTGGCTTCTCCGTTAATACCTACAGCAGAGCAGTTCTTTGCTCCTCCAAGTCCACAATGGGAACTCCACATTACACAGACCTATGCCAGCGGGGGATATTCAGGCTATCTTGCTCCCAAAGATGATGCCGTGGTTCCCCAGGATATTAATTCAATTTTTGGTCATGTTATTCTACCTGTATCTAACTGGTCGGGCAAACGTTCCGATATAGAAATTGGTAATCCAATTCTGGGTTTTGAAATAGTCCCAATCGTGCTCAATGGTTCAAGCCCAACAGGTGGCGTGAAGACCACTTCTAAAGTTAAGATCGCTGCCATGATGTCCATCAGTCAGGACGATAACGCTGGGGGGTTTGTAAATCCCACTCCATTACCTTTGAATTTCTTATATGCTGCCCAGGGAAGTGTTGTGACATCTATTTTGAATAAAGGAATGCGTCTACAAAATGCTACGAATGCGGCTTTGGCTGCTTCCGGTATTAAGTATAATGAAGTCCTTGCCAGTGGGGGGAATATAGAAAAGGCTAAGACGGAAGCTACCGATGCATATGATACCGTTTTTAAACAGTTCATGCAATCCAAACAAGTGGTGAATATTACTGGGGCTGAGGCACGGTTTTCACCAGACGGACAGTGGACCTTGGCGCTCGTAGGACAAGGCAATGCATTAGCGCCAGCTGTTTCGCAAGCAGGGTCTGGAGGGAAGGGGTATACTTCCCAATCTATTTACACTATTAATACCGGAGGAATGGATTATCTTCTTTCCACTAACCATAACATTATTGTTAATAGTCAAAATCTCAATCATCAGCAACTTGAATTCGCTTTGCCCAATATAACGGCAGCAGTAAATGCACCAGGCGGAGTTTATCGCGGGCCGGTTGAGGACAATAACTTTTCCAATGGAGCCCAGGCCTATTTTGGTCAAACGATTGCTGCCAGTCCCAATGCTTCTTTAATTAATGGGATTCACCTTTTAGGGCCACAGAATACTTTTTATGGCGCAGGAGTGCTTTTCAATGCCAGTGGTAGTGTTTCACCGTTGAACACCGACGCTCGGGGGAGTACTTATTGGAATTCCTATGAATTGTATGAATATTTTCTTAATGGAGGGAAAGCCTCAGTAACTGCTGCTGGAGCAACAGATGAGATGTTGTCTCAAGGGCAGATACCTGGCTGGACGCTTGTGGGAACGAAAGATACGGGGGGGTGGATGTTTGATACAAACTACACTCCTAACAAACAGAAGGTATCGATTAATGGTGTTGAGCAAACCCCGGAAGGTCAATTTATTGGCAACCCTGCCATCGAAGGGACAACAGATCATTTAACAAGTTACTCCGTTGATATTTTGAACTCTGAACATGGCAATATTTCTTTTGGTTTACCGAATGCTAACGTTGCTCAGAATTCTGCAGGTGAGGCGACAGGAAAGTTTGGAATAATCCCGCCACAGGGGACAATATTTAATATTGGATACGGTTCTTTTATTAATGGTGTTTCAGCGGTGCCTAATAGTGGAACAGGCTTCAATTTTAATTCTTTGGGGGTATACTCGTCTTCGTCTAATCCATTCCCTACGGCAACACAATTTTTTAATAATTTACCAACTTCGTCAGTTCAAGGGCAAGGGGTCAGCGGGAATCCCTTACCAGCGCCGACGTTAGAGAAGCCTGATTCATCACTGCCTGGAACGCCACCTGATAATACCGTTGCAAATTCGCCAGGTTCGAAGCTGCCAGAACGTACTGTACAACAGGTGGCTCCTGGTTATTATAACATTGGTCTTATTACTCCCAATCAAAAGATAGCAACAATAACAGTGGATCCGCATGAAGGGCCTATTCTCTCCTTCGCGCCTATATACAAAAAAGCAGGATTTACAGTTATTGGTAATCTTCCGGAGTTTATTTCAGGTGCTCAAGGCTATTACGGCAAAAACGGTAACCTTAATATAACAGGGGAAATTATAACTGCTAAAAGAGAAAATAATCAACCCATGCTTGATGGCAATAAATTTACAGTGGACGATGCCGGGGTTGTGTATGCATCTCAAGGTAGCGATGTTGTGACCCAGTTTGACAATATGAATATACTCGGCACTTATTGGCGGCAAGCAGGAGATGTAATGGCAGAGTACACCTCACTTTTAAACAATGTAAATTTCAATGTCACTGATACAGGTACTCCGACTGGAGACAATGGGAAATTGAATTATTCCAGGCGTTCAATCGAGTCTATTAATTTTGGAAACGGAAATGTTGGGATTCACCCCGATCAGATTGGCGTAAACAATAGTTCCGGCAACCTCAATATAACCATCGCAGGTACCGGAAATCCCTTAATTGCAAATACACTTGAGGCCCCTAAGCCGCAAGCGCAACCAAACAGAAAAGTCGATGAGAAACCTTCTGTGCCTCCATTCTCGATAATGGGCACAGTAGGCTTAAATAATGATGGCACCGTAGTGGTGAATGGCCAACAACGGGCAGATGTTGTAATTTCAGACTTCACTTCACCCCATGCTTATTTGTCAGGGGATTTTAGAAATGAGGGGTTTATCAATACTACTGGGGATTGGGTAACCTATGGCGTACAAAGAGGAGAGGACGGTCAAGCTAATGGCGTATATCAGGCTAAAGGTTCTGTTTATCAGGTAAACGGTTCTGAAACCTCTTTAATCTCTTTTACTGATAAGGGCTTATTAAATAACAACTGGCGAGCAATGGCTTTAGAGAATAAGGACATGCTTTCACTTTTAGGTATAAAAAGTGATTACAATGACCTAACGACAAATATACTTTTTAAACTCAAATATCTGGAATATGGGGCTGATGGCCATATTGTAGATAATGGGATTGTTTTGTCTGATGACAGGACAATAAGGGATGCCTTAGGAGGAATAGGGTTCATTAGGAGACCGGAGATCAATAAGGACGTCAATGGAAATAGTTTGATGCTGAATGTTGATTCGGTGAATTTAATTACAGGAAGGGGAGTGGTTTTTGAGGGGAAAGTCTATACGGTCGGGGACCCGCTTATGGAAGACATTAGAGATGAGACAGGAAAAGTTATAATAAGTAAAGAAGACAGAGATGGAAGACAGCACATATTAAGCGGTCCTGATGTGAGTATGATAGGCAATCTGCAGGAATCTTCAAAATCGTCCGTCGATCAAAGCACAAATCTTCCCTATTATCTTGCAATAGGGTATCAGAATGGACGATTTGTTAATAAGGGCCAAGCGCAATATATGGTTGATTTTGATAGCACAGGCAATGGTTTTGCAACACAGTTTTATGGGAATACGCTTGTGAATAATCTGACAGGCGCAGATGAACTGGTCTTATTTGATATGAAAAGAAAAGGTAGTGACCAATCAAAATCGGTAGCAGTAGAGAGCGTGTTGGGTAATAGTTTATTTTACATAGGCAAAAATCAAAATTTATCCTTCCTTAAAGAAGTGAAAGGAACTGAAAATGCACAGATAGAAGTAAAGAAGACTGGAGAACTTGGGCAGATTCAGAGTACTGAATGGATGGCATTAGCGGACGAGGTTTTACCGGTTGGGAAAGAAATAAAAGTGCCACAAAATGTAACCGTAACGCTTCGCGCTGGTCAGAAAAATGTGGAAGTCACAAAAGAGATGGCTGCCGCTGATCCAAGTTTAAAAAATTCTGTCGGGGAAAGAGTTACTCTAGATCACGATGTGACCATAAATTTTAATGCGGGGGCCACGATATCTAAAGTAACACCAGAATTGCACAATGCTTTTCTGTTGGCACCTGAAGGCAAACAAATGGTGCAGATGGAGGTTGGAGAAGATTCATTTACTTTAGATGCCTTTGGCGGGATTAAGCATGTAGATTTGGGCACTAATACGGTAGTGAATTATTCAACAGGTCAGCATGCTGCAATTGATAATCCAGAGAATCCAGTGTACGACAAAGGCGCGTGGATGCTTACCGTAAATGGAACATCAATTCCAGTTGGAAGAGGTATTTTGCCTGAGAGTGAACTTGTAAGAATTCAGGTTGAAAATGAGTATAAACCAGGTATTACTCCTATTCCTGCTGGAGGAATAAAAATAGGCGGCACGGTGATTGTACCAGGTGGAAATGGAAAGACTATTACCCCAGATGATCAGCTTCTAATTGAAGCGGCAATACTAAACTTAAGCAAGGTGCCCGGGACAGATGCAATAAAGTCTGGAAACAATAATAAAAATCAGGAATCGCAATCCAATGTTGGGGAATTTGAGGTCACAGATATATTAGGGAATGGTGTTTTAAGCGGCAGCGGTATTGCACAATACAGGATTAATTTGAACAATAACGCCAGCGGGTCAGCAACACAATTATACAATAATATTACCCTATTAAATGAGACTAATAATGATTTAAGATTATTTGACGTACAAAAAAATGATGCCAAACATACGGTCGTAGGGACAGAGACCTTGGAGGGCAATCAATTAAATGGGAAGTATGTATTTTATTTTGACGGGAACCAAAGGATATATACTCCGCGGGGCCTGACAAAATCTGAACAAAACCAATTGGGAGATTGGGCAATGGCAGGGGTAGGTGGGGATAATTTTAATATGGTCCAGACGATGAAGACGGCGGATCTGGTCCCACCTATAGGGTCAAAATTACAACGTTCTGAGACCATAGGAAGAACTACTTATGCAGCGGGTACTCTGGTGGATGAAGCTTTATATGAGAAAATTTGGCATGCCATTGATCCCTTAGGAAGGGGCTTAGCGCAGATGCAAGAGCAAGCAACTTTATTAAGAGGTGATGCGAAAGGGGGAATTAAAAATGTCATTTTTGGTTCAAAAGTGGTGGATTATTCTAATAAGGGTACGGCTGAAATAGTCAACATTAATAACCCTGTTATCAAAAATGGTCAATTGATGCTGACTGTAAATAATGCAAAATATATACCAGTGGCAGCAGGGATCAAGACAAATGAAGAATTTACCCCATCAAATGAACAAACAACGCCGTTACAGGCGCCAAAAGGTGATGAAGCAATTCAAGCAAAATTAAGTCAGGGGCAAAAAGGCGAGGCTGCAAAGAGTCAAGCACCCAAAAACATGCTGGTATTTACTTTATTAATGCAAAATGGTCAATTAACCGGCAGCGGAACAGCGAAGTATTTCATCACTTCGGACAGCACAGCCAGCGGATCGGCCACGGGCATGTATGACAATATCCACATTGTTAATAAAACACCTTACGATATCAATTTATGGGATGTAATAAAAAACAATGACATTGAGCATCCGGTTGCAGTCGATGGGTTGCAAGGCAGTACTTTAAATAATCGTAATCAATTTTATCTTAATGCTTATCAAACGATAATTCAGCCGGATAATGTTAATCCTAAAAGTTTAGGATACATGGTTAGGGCAAGCAAGGGTCGCAATATATTTAATGCCGTTGAAGCTCTTAGAGAAGTATATTTGGTTTTCCCTGTTGGGAAATTCATAGTGTTAAAAGAACCTGTTGACATAACACTCCCCGCAGGCCAGAAAAATGTCAAACTTACAAAAGAGATGATAGATCAGAACCCTAATAGTTTAGGTGGATATAAAGTTGGCGACACAGTTATGTTAACAGCCGATGTGCATATACATTATGAAGCACATAATCGAAATAAAGACGGGAGTTTGGGGTATGAGATAACGTCAGAGATACAACAGGCTTTTTTGAGCAGTGGGCAAGGTAGGAAAATGATACAAATGGCAGAAGCTTTAACATATTTGGTGACAGATGCGAATGGAAATACCAAGGCCATAGCTTTTGGTTCAGATAAAGTGAGATTTTCAGACCGTTCGGATATAGGCAATATAGAAAATGTTGAAATTGGGAAAACAATATTTGATTCGGATAAAGGAGCAAATCCCAATGGGCCTTTAATTGATCAAGAAGGTTCGGTGAGGATAAAAGTTAATGGTGAAAGGCTGGCGGTGGCGGCAGGAGCGATGGGAGAAGCAAAGGTTGTGCCAGCGACCCCATCGGATAAAGAATCATCACCAACAGCTCAAGGAGTTCCTCAACTGGGAGCAGGCAGCGTGCCTGCACCTAAATCTAAGGCATGGATGTGGGCATTGGGGCTAGCGGGGCCAATAGCGTGGCCCACGTTGGCAGCAGGGGTGATATTGAATGATCTATTAGAACCTTCGCAAAATTCACAGAATGAAACCTCTAAAACCCCGAAGGCCGAGACACCTGATCATACATTCGTAGTTAGCACAGACACTTCTTTTTGGTCTGATCACGGCCACTTGTGGTATAGCAGTAGCAATCAATTGAATGGCAGCGGGACGGAAAATTTTGTGATTAGGTTGGATGGAAATGCTTCGGGAATAGCCAGCGCGGATTGGTCAGGGATCCACATAATCAATAACACAGGAAATGGTCTGGATATCGACGACATTATGGGGCAAAGACCGGATTCTTATGGTAAAGAACAAAATACAGTTGTGGGCACTATGGCGGTTTTCGGTGAAGATTTAAATTTTGATGAGCATGGGAATTTTAAAGAAGGCGAACATCCTGATAATGGATTCTTGAAAATGAGTTTAGGAGTTAATGGATATTATGCTCAAGGACACGTATACCTGGAGGATAGAAAGGGCATAAATGAAGTCAGCAATAAGGTCACCATGGTGCAGAATATGCAAGGAGAGGAATATAGAAATGGCAAACTGACCTTTATTAACCCGGAAAATCTTCTTTTGGGCAAGGATAGCGATGGAAAATTGTTCATGGCATATATGCGTGATGATAAAATTTCGGAGCCGTTGGGGGATGGTAGATTGTTGAGAGTTTATGGGACAATACCAACACCAGGGGTGCAACTCAGTGGGGATGTTAATCTCGGCAGAGAAGGGGGAGAAAAAGAAAATAACAATAATACTGGGAAGGTTATGCCCAACTATGTGGTCAGAGTTTTGAACGACCAAGGACAAGACACAGGATATTCCCGCACAATTAAAGGAGATTTTCAGTTTGGTTTATCAGGACTTTCATCGATGGAAGATCAGGCAACGCCATCGTATGCAAATACAGATTTTGAAACTTTTGGCATACCTTTGCGTGGAATTGAAACTATGGGGCATAAGGCTATTGATATAAGCGTTTTTGGTGGAGCTGACTCTGACAATGCCAATAGTAAATATTATTGGAGCTCTACTTTAATAACATTTGATAAAAACCAACAAGTAGCTTCCAATGGATTAATTGTCACTCCTTATAATGAAGACAAAAGTATTGATAATGAAGCCAAAGTTGAAGGTTTATTAAACACGTTAAACGCGAATAAGAATATCACGCATTATAAAGTTACTTCATACGGTTTCGGTGACTCTTTGGAGGCGACAACAATATTTTCAGATGTTAAACCACATACCGATATTTATTATTGGAATTGGAATGGTAAAACCGGCACGCTTGAAGTACCGCATGACATTACAGGGAATGTGCATATTAAGGCAAATGATGGCACAGATGTGATGGCTATAAAATATGAGTTAGGTTCTTGGTGGGGGGGGCCGTACGATTCTCATGTAGAAACAGGCAAGCGCTTCTATTTGAATGATCAGGAAGAATCCACATACCATTTTGAAAGTGATAATAATGAGCCAGAGCATTTAATTAACTACGGGGCAGTAGAGAGAAATGGGGTGTTTTATAATTTCGAGGGGAGTAAGGCAGGATACGTTCTATTATCAAGAATAGGAGTTCAGAAGCCCTCATTTTGGGAAGCCCTTGGTGATTTAGGAATGGAAGGAAGTATTAATGACGAAAATAAGGATTCAAAGGCCGCAAGCAGGATTAATCAAGTGTTTAAAATAGGTGAGGGCAGTTCCCTTTTAGACTTCCATCCGGAAAATGATCTGCGCATGTTTAATAAAGATCGTACGGAGTTTATTCAAATAACCGAACATCATATAGTAACTGATAGAATGACCGCTTGGGGGACCATAAAAGATACATTATTTGGAAGGGATTGGATAGGGAGGACAGCCTTTGGTGAATGGGTAGCCCAAGAAACAGACAGCCGGATAATGGGCAATTTATTTGATTTTGGGCACACGTCCATATTGACACCGGTTACTGTTGTTCTTGATGCTATAGGCGTTGGAGAAGCGGTACAGTTTGGAAGGGCAGCCTTAGAAGGGGGAGAGATGTTTGATGCTGGGGTAAAGGCCCTTAGAGCTGCTAAAATCACAGAAGAAACAGTCAAAGCCGGTGAAATTACTGCAGATGCGCTTAAGACCGCTGGATACACAGGTGACGCACTCGTGGCAGGCACACGATCACTGAGGGAACTTAGAGCTGTTGGAATCACAGCAGAGGTGCTTGAGAATGCTCCGGAGGTTACGAAAGAGGCGTTTAGAGCCGTTGGAATTACATCAGATGCGTTTAGGATTGGAACAGCAGAGTCTCTTAGGATTGCTGGAATCACAAGAGATGCGCTTGATGCGGGTGTAATCACAACAAAAATGCTTAGAGATGCCGGGATCACAGGAAAGGCGCTTAGATCGGGAACAATCACAGCAGAGGGGCTTAATGCTGTTGGAATCACAGCAGAGGTGCTTGAGAATTCTGGAATTACAGGAAGGGCGTTTAAAGCTGTTGGAATTACATCAGATGCTCTTAAAGCCTCAGAAACAGCTACGCGTGCAGTAGTAAATGTTGATAGAACAGCTTCTGCTTTTCAGATATTTCGAAATTCTTGGGGAGCATCTGCTTTCCGGGGGGCCCAGAATTACTATAAATCTATGGGCGTTTTGGGGAAATATAGTTTTGATTTCGTTGCAGCGCAGCATATTGGATTTGCAGTGGGATTAGGCGTGTATACTTTAAAAACACCGGTGAGAGAGTGGAATGCAGGAGAAGCCTTGGCTAATGGCTTTGGCATGGCACAGACCATTGGACGCGTTCAATTGCTTTTGGGCGCGGGGAAGCTGATTGGTTTAGGTTTAGGATTAGGAGCGGGCGCTGATTCAAGCCTGTCTTTGTCTGATAAATTTGTTCAAAATGTTTTTAAAATAACCGAAGGAAGTCGGGCAGGGAAGTATTTATATCCTATACTTGTGAACGGATCTCGCTGGGTAGGGAGTGAATTTCTTACCTACGGAGTACCCAATATTATTTCTTATAGCAGTGGGCATGGATGGATTGGTGGTCACCCATTTTCAAATGCGAATTTGACATTACTGGCAATGGGATTTTCTTATCCATTGGCAAAAGCATTCTCATCTATTGGCTTAGAAGGGGAAGGGAGACTATGGTCAGCTGGAAGAATCGGTCAATCTTCGCTTACAATGGGAGCGACTTGGGGGCAGATTAACGCCACAGTAGCGGCCAGTAAGGCAGGGTATAACAATATACCCATTACAGCGAGAGAATTGTGGGGGGGCAAGTTTGACAGTAAGGGCGAGTTGATTTTAGGGGGATACAAACAAGGTTTGGTAAGCGGTACTTTGTTTGGTGGGATTGCCGCTACTGCCGGAGAAATAGTAAAAAGTGAAAGTCTTCTGGGCCCATGGTTTCAAAACAATCCCGCGTCAGCTACAATTATCAAATATGGCACAGCAGGTGTTTTAGGCGCTGGAGCAAATATCGCTGCAGGATATTGGAATAGTACCAGTGACCATCCTTACTTATGGACTTGGAGGCAGGTTGTACCAGATGCTCTTGTTGGTGCCGGTATAGCCATGTTTGGTGCGGCATCATTTGAAAATTCTGCATTTCAAAAACTTCCGGCATGGAAGAAATATGCTTTAGGGGCAACAGCCGTAGCGGCGGGCAGAGTGGGGTATGGGTTAATATCTAAAGGCAGTAATTATACTTTGAGAGAATTCACTGGGGATGTAATGGTTGGCGCTGCGCTGGGTCTTTTAGGCGTGAAATATATGACAGGTCTAAAAGATGAAGGCGTCATAGAATCTGCGGGAGAAAGATTTGCGGACAAAATGCTGGCCAAGAATTTATTAAAGACATCGGTTGAAGGCGCCCTGAAATGGACCTATGTTTCACCTGCCTTTACGGTTGGTAAAGCCCTGTGGGATAACCAATTGGGAAGTATCAATATAGGCAAACACAACAATTATGATTTGTTGGAGTCAACCATTAATGGACCAACATCCGGCCGATGGATGAATGTTGTTTTTAATGCTTTACAAGTTCAGGGAGGGACCCCAACCGAGGGATCTGCGGGAAAATACTTACAAGCTATACAAAGAGGCCCGATGGAAGGGGCTTTAGGACAGCATATCTGGAGTAATATTGTGTATATGCCCGGTCTCATGACTCTTACGGATAGTGTTACAAAAAAGATAGGTGATGCGTTTGCTGTTGGTGGTGTCGGTGAGATGACAAGTCAATTCTTTAGTTTTGGAGTCATGACGACTTTGCCTGCTTACGGCACTCGTGGGGCGAAGGAAGCCCAAGAAGGGCGTGAATTATTGAACAATAGAGAAATTGATAAGGCTGCAGCCAAGTTTGCTGAAGCTTCTATACTTGATCCGGATAACCGGGGATATTTAGAAACTCAGGTAGGGTTATTAGGGCAGGCTGCCTTTAAGGGGGCTGGCAGCGCGGAGGGCGAAAAAGTTTTAAACAAAATTTCGGTTTTGGCCCAACGGGTAAGAAGCTTATATATGGAAAGCGGAGACAGTGAAGGCTTAGAAAATTTCAATAACAATGTCGATAACACTCATGAGGTTTATTATTATTACAGCGGAGTTAACAAGTTTAATAACCGAGATTACGATGGAGCAGTTGCGGATTGGGATACAGCAAAAGCGTATGATCCCCAAAATGGTAATTATGACCTGCTTCAAGCGAAGGCATATTTACATATGTATAATGGGAAAAATTATGCTTTTTCGCTATTAGAGAATTTTGATGAGGCGATTGGTGCAGCTAAGGAAAAGTTTAAAGGCAATGAAAACAGACTTAGAGAGGTAGCAGGAGTGGAAGCTTCATGGCATGCTTTGGACGCAAATGGATATTACAAGGCAGGTTATAGAGCTAAAGCTGAAAATAGCGATTTAGAATCTAAGAATAATTATGTAATAGCTGAAGAGAGTTATGTAGAAGCTGAAAAATTAGACCCCGCGGAATGGCGTTACACATATAACCGTGCTCTTAACAAATTTGCAATGCAGGGGAAAGTAACTCCGGAGGTTAGAAAATTACTTGACGATGCTTTAACGAAAGCAACGTTGGCGAGGTCAAGAGATGGTCAAATACTTATCCAGGGCAAGATTGATCAGCTATTCCCATCCCCAGAAAATGAAGCATCATTAGCTGCAAAGGAATCATCGAAACCAGAGCCAGGTACGCAGGGCAGAATAGTTACATCTGATAATACCGCTGCTGCTATGACGACGGCAGAACAGCAGATGGAAATCAACCGTACCATTGAATGGACGAAAGGGCGTACTCCCAATGGAGTTAGGAAAATTGGCCTAAAAAGGGGTGAGAGTAGAATTCTATGCTGATCCTAATTTGGGGCGTTCTGCCCAAGCTGTTGATATTAGAGATTCCGATGGTAACCGCCGCGTTATCGTGGTTTATAAACCGAATGAAACTGGCGGCTACAACATAGAAGCTGTGAGGCATGAGTTACGTGAATTGGCAAACCTGGACTATAAAGCACGCATCGAAATCGGCGAGGTAGTCACCTCACGACCGAAAATTGACCAGGCATTAAGTGAGGGCCGATCCGCGCATGAAGTCACAGAACAAATCAATGGTCTTTTGGGTGAGCGTGGCCGGAGTGGGAATATTAACGCCCTCCAAGGGCTTTCCTTGGGAGATATTGTTGAAGGACCGGAAGGCATTCAGGCTCGTTTGGTGACCTCTGGTCCTGCTGTTGTAACGCCAATTAAAAAATTAGGCGAGTGGGAAAAACCTGAGTCTACAGGTCCGCCTTCTGAAATTGAATATCCTTCCCTTAACGAAAAATTACCTCCCTTTAGAATAGAAACCCCGCAAAAACTCAACAGAATAAGTCCTCTAGAAGATTTTCTTGGTAAAAAGTTTGCAGATATACAATACGGAATTTATCGGGCCTCAGGAGTGTTGGGGGATAGATTGGGTGCCGGCCTCAGAAAAATACTTCCTGAACTGGAAACCCTTAATTTCCGCAGGATTTATCAGATTGATACGGATACAGAAAAAGACGTCATACAAACAATCAAGGGTCATCTTACAGCACGCTTCGGCGAATTAAGTACCACAGAACTGCTTGCTAAAGAAAAACAATATTACGAATCATTTGAAAATGTTAAATCATATGATGATTGGGTGAAGAAAGTTTGGATCAATGAAGATGAGGGGACAAGCCATCTCTTTGTTCGAGGGGTTAAACCTGCCGAAGCTGATAAGGTGATGTTTGATTTTATGAAGGAAACGAGGGGATTCAATGGGGAGGTAGCTGCGAAAGAATCTTCCGAAGGCAACAAAGGATTTGGATATAAAAAGTACCAACCTTCCTTTATTCGCGCTGCCATTGAATTCAAAATAGATCCAGAAAAGAATGGTGATAGGTTGGTAACAAATGTCATGCAAATGGCAGCAGGTAAAACAACGATTATCAAGATTTTGAAACCTGTTTTAGCAAAATATTTTGCCGAAAACCTCAAAACTCAAAATATCGGTGAATTGTTGGTTCTTGAAAATGGAGGAGCGAATGGTTTTGTTCAGAAAAATAATGAGGGGAAAAAGGAGGAAGATCAAAGTTTTGTTCGTTTAGAAGAAAACAGAGAAGGGAAATTTGAACTTTTTGATGAGCAGGGCAATCTTAAGGATAAATATAAAGGAAAAGTAATTGTCATGGAGCAAGGCGAAACCCAGAAAATGCTTTTACAGAGGATGACAGATGGACAGAGCAATGAGGTTTTCAAGTCATGGGACATAGACATCGATGAAATCCATGAATTACTTACAGCGCCGGATTTAACTTGGGCCACGGAATCCACCTTTGGAAGAGAAGAACTTCAAAGAATGCAAGAGAGAGAGAGGAAGGACAGTAGCTATACGGGTTATACGGATTATTTAAAAAGGAACCAGTTTTTAGCTGATATGGCAAAGGCTTTTGAAGAAGTATATCGTGCTAAAGGAAGATTACTTCTAAACATGGCCACAAGTTTAGCAGTGGGGGACCATGCTTCTTATGAGGAAATGATATTGAAAAAAGGTATTAAGAAAGAAGTTTTAGCTAAAATGCAAGAAATGATTGATGAGTTACAAAAGGATCCAACCGAGTTCGCTAAAACAGGAAGGATTAAAGTTAGTGAGGATGATTTTAATAAATTGTTAGGAAAATCCGGATGGGCCGATGATTATTTAAAGGCGTTAGCATCTATCAAGCGGGACATTATCAGAAAAGCCATTAAGTTTTCCAAAAACGGAGAAAGGGATTTTTATGCTGACCCTGTTGAAAGTGGAGACAAAGGGCAAAAAGCTGAAAACCGGTTATTTACTGATCCCAGCGGCCGCAATCTGTATCAAAGGGCCATTGTTGCTTATGTTGGGCGCGTAGGGATTGAGGACTTCAATGATGGCAAACCTATGGATTTATCAGAAGACACAATTGCCCAGAAAGTCATGAGTAAAGATAATTTGAGGGCCTCAGGGGAAGAGGTTATCCGCACATTGTTTAAAGGGGCAGTTAAAACGGGATGGACAGCAACACCTGGCGATGCAAGGACCTTACTCAAGAGTCTCGGAGAAATAAGGCAGTTTATCCGTGACCCAAGGATCGACGACTTTTATGGTATCAAAGATGGGCACATTGTCTATGGGAAAACACACGAACAGGTTTTATTAGACGCTATTCTTTCTCATTGGGCCCTGGATGGGGAAGGGAAAAGTGAAGCCCAGCGGCTCAAGGAGAATTTACATGTGATAAGCTCCTTGTACCTTGCACAGCTTTCTTCTGCTCAAAGAGACAAATTAATAGAAACAATTAAAGCAAGGCTTAAGGAAAAGTTTAAAGCAGATTTTATGTCTCAGAAAGTAGATGAAATAGAGGCAACAAAGAAGGCAGAGGAAACTGTAGGTAAAATTAATATTGTTTATAAAACTTTTGATCAAGCAAAAGGATATTTTGAAACAGAGATAAATGGGGAATTAGAGAAACCCACTCTTGTGTTAACGTCTATCAAATCTGGGGTAAATATTACAACCAAGGGGACAAAGGTGCTTTTGGATAATTTAACCGCGGACATGTCCCTAACAGACATAATACAATTATTTGGACGCGCTGATACCTATAGAGTCACAGGTGATCCAAATGGTGATTGGAGAAATTTTACCAGCAAGACAGACAATGAGTCTGTAAAAGTGGGGGGGAAGGATTCAGAGGCCAATGACCGCACTGCGGGAAGGGTCAGATGGTATATTAACGCCACTGAAGGGGAAAGCCTTAATTTAAACACAGTGCAGCAAGAACAATTAAGACGGTTTGTTGAAAGAATAAAAAAGGCGGAAGATGGAGAGGATCAAGCCCAGATCAGTAAAGTTAAGGAAGAAGCGTTTAATTACATGGTAGCTGCTGTTTGGGGAGACATTTCATTTAACCGTGCCAGAGGTTCTATTGTCCGGACCGTTCAACGTCAGGGCGGTACCGTTGAAGCTGCTAACCGCGTTGTTGAAGAGATGACAAAGGCCAATGTCGCCAGTCTGGCGCAAGAAATGCTCCGTTTAGGTGGGGAAGCTGCAGTAACACAAAGACAGGTGGATCATGGATATATCCGCGTTCCCGCGCCCGCTGGTTATAAAATGATTGAGCAAATAGGAGAAAATCAATTTGGTTATGTGGAACGTGGTTTCCTGACCCGCCAATACCATAGCAGCCCCCTTGGCACAGGCAGTGGGGGCGAACTGGTTCTTACCGCTGATAACACTCAACCAAAGTATTTTGATTATAGATCGAATCTCGTCATTGACGCGGGGACTATGAGTAAACCGGAACATGAATGGAGCCAGACCGCGGATGCCACTATCGGTCAGGAAGAAGTTGTTTTGGAAGATAATGAACGAAATTTAGTCGAAAGCGCCCCGATGACGGAAATGCGCATGGTGCGCGTTCCGATCAATAGCCATAACCATCAGGATGCCCATAAAACATTTGAACACAATCTGACGTTCTTTCAAACTTTAGGAAACGGTAAGCACCAGAAAATTCATGCTTCAGTCGTTATGAAATATGAACCCATCAGCAACCGCATGATCATTGACACAGCAGCTCTCCAAAACAAGAAGGTTTCTATATTTATGACAAATGAGCAAGGGCAGATAGAAAAAGTTTTAGCTGAAAATTTGACATTGGGAGAAGAAGAGAAAACAGATTTGGATGAAAGTTACTATCATTTTAAGGATCAGGATGGTGCAAGTAGATATATTGTGATTCATGGACAATTGGTTGAGTTGGATAAAGATGACGCCCAAAAGCAATTACAAAGTATTCGAGTGCCTTATGAAAAGAGTGTATTTTTGGGAGACCGCCGCGGTCATGAAATATTGCGTGGGATTGTTAAGTACGAGATAGTTGTTACAAAAACTAAAAAGGGTAAGCAAATTAATTTAATTGGCAAAAATATTGAACTGACTAATACAGATCCGATCAGGTTTAAACTCCACGGCCAGGAAGTTGAGATTTTAAAAGGGTATAGTATCATCCGTTCCAAAGATGGGGAAAATGAAGAAGTTTTGGAAATTAGAGACAAATCAAAGAAGACAAAAGCAATGTTTATCGAAGGGATGGCTGGTGTCATGGACTACAGAAGGGGGATATTGGTCATCACCCGCGACAATTTAGATCTTGTTTATAAAGATAAAGATGGGAATATGGTTACCATCCAGGCGCCGACTATTGATACCTATCGCAAGGATAGGCATGATATTTGGCAAAGAGAATCCAGCCGGATTGATACCGAGATGTTAAAAGGCCTCGGGAGTCTTAACGCGGGGACTGTTACAAAACGCCAAGTTGAGAAAGCCGGACTCAAATGGGGAGATATTTCCCAAAAATTGATTGATAATAATTGGGCACAACCTGGAAAAAGTCGAACGGAGGTTGTTTTAACAGCAAATTTGACGCAAGAAAATGGGAAGATGTCCAAAATATTTGGAAGTAATTTCTCAAATGTTTTACGTGTTTTTCAAGAGGCCCGGCAGTTAAATATTGAGCAAGGTTCTTTTATTGATCGAAGACGGGGCATTATCTATGACAGCAAAAATAAGGAAATTCCTAAGGCGTATGTGGAGGGCAGGACATATGAAATTCATGGCGGAAGAATCATTGTCCCTATGACGGATCGGTATGTGGCGGATGAATTTGTTTCTTTAGGATTTTTGAACAAACAGGGCGAGGGAGACACAGCGACCTATACGCGTACAGATAACGAAGAGCCCATAATATTTTTAAAATCGATATTAGAGATTGATTTTAACAAATACCGTAAGGTTGTTAGGAAGATGTATGATGACAAGGCACAGATTAGACGCAACGAAGCTTTGATTCGCCAGCCGGGCAATGAAAACCGGGCAGAAGTCATTGAGGATCAATATAAAATTCTTAATAGGCTGGCTAAACGTACTCCCGGAATTAAACCGATATGGACTGATGAGGCGGGAAAGCCTTTGACTAAAAGCCAGGCCATCACGAAAATACAACAGCAGGAAAAAGTATTGTTGGAAATTACAGCTACTGACAAAACCCAAGAAAATCGCCTGATCAGAATGATACAAACTCTGAAGGGTCAAATCTCAGAGGCAGTTGACAGACAGTTGCCGCAATTGTTAGAAAATCCTACCACTGACCAAGATAAGGCAAGAAAAGCACTGAAAGAGTTTTTAGAGAAGCGTCCCATGAAAATGGTGGTGGATTTATCTATTGAACGTAAAGGAACGGCGGGCTTGGCGGATAATGAAATGCTGCGTTTGGGGGCAAGCGCCTTTTTAGACCTTATGGAATTAGGGCCTGAAGCTCTGGAAGCGGGCGTTCCTGAACACGAAGTAGCGCACATTATTGACCGTGTCTTGCGCCTGAAGGGCATACCAACAGTCAAAGGGACTACCAGAATATTAAACCATGACCGTGTTGTTAAGGGGTTAGATACCGGTGTTTACGTCGATGATTATGCTATGGGTGAAATCTATACCCATTATATTGAAGCGTTGGGGAAATTTTATAAGGCCCAGCGCGCCAAGGCCGAAGGTAATTGGAAAAGATATGAGATGTTTAACAGGGAAGCCATCAATGTTTTTAGCCGCGGCCGCAATATTGCGTATGACAGCATCTCGGCCTTGGAAAAAGCAGCAGTTAAGGTTAAGGGAATAATAGGCGAGGGGGTAGTTGATGGCAAGGGGCGAATTTGGCAAGTTCCAATTAGAGGTTTACTTGAAGTGGAGTTAGACAAGAAAGCGTCACAACAAGCGGGCAGACGCGTGCGCGATGTGGGGATTGTGATTACAGATCCTGTAACCCGACTTCCCACACAGACTATTATCTTGACTGTGTCCGATGATGTTTTTGGCTTCGATAAAGAACGAAATACTTATATTGATTTGGCCAAGGTCCAAGGACTTCTTGAAGAAACCATTAAAAGATCTAGATTGGATGCCGCTTTATTGGATTTGAGAGTCTCAGTCCATAAGCATCATGTAAACAATGAAAAGGTCATGGGCATTATCAGGACATTGTCTGAGCAATATGCAAAGACAGGCACGGTGGATCTAAGCGAGATCATAGATAAATATAGTTTGAAAATAGTCCAAGGAAAATTTGAAAATCCCGCAGACCAATTGCGTTTATTGGCAGAAATGTTGGCAGAAGGACCGTTCAAAATGGAAAAGGGAATTAATACGGAATCTATTACCAACACAGGCACTAATCGCAAGATCATGATTACCCCAGATAACAGATTCAGCATCGAGTCGATAAGCGGAAAACGCTCTGATTTATCTGATTTAAAAGATTCCTTTTCAGAATATGAAAAGACCAGGATAGAATTTGAGGGAAAGCGTCGGGCAGAACGTGAAAAATATGAGGCCAAAAAGCATCAGTGGGAAGAGAGGGTTGCCTCTAAACCTATTGAGGAAGTTGTTCAAGAACTAGGACCTGCAGAAATTAAAACAGCAGAAGAAAGCGCATATATGGATGGCGTCAATGGGCAAGCTACAACTATGTATAGGGAAAGAGGCACGAATGTTTTTGTTATTAATGAAGCGCATAGTTTAGCCGATCATTTAGCACCAATGGTTTATGCTGAAGGGATGAAATATGGCGAGCATACAATCGATCCAGAGGAACTTCTTAGCGGCACAGAAGCGGAACTTTTGGAACGCTATGATACCGGAGTTAATTTGGATGCGGATAGATATGTCAAGTTTTACAACGCAATGCAAAAAGTCGGTAAAAAACTCACTAGTGGCCAAAGAGCGGACCAGCAAATGTGGCAAAGAGCAGGGTTTATCGGACAACAAAAAGATCCCGAAACGGGCAATATGATTTGGGTTAAACTTAATAATTTTACAGTTTCTATTCAGCGTATGCCCAAAGATGCTACTGAAAAAGGTAAGTACCATCAAACAGTTATTCATGAAGTCAAGCATGGGCATTTCGCTTTTCAGGGGACGTATTTCAAGAAAGTTGTCAAATTTATCAAAGAGGGTATAAGTGAAATAACTAAGACTTTTAAAGAAGATCCATTGGATGTAGTGGAAGCTATTTTTAGACAAAAAGGGTATGTCGCAAAAGGCTTTCAGAAAGGGCAATATGATTTTAATAATGAGGTTAATTCCTTTATGTCAGACCCTGAATTATTGCGCAGGGAATTCGAGTATCTCAAAGATATGACAGTCGATGAGATTAAAAGCAAATATAAACATGACACGGGAATGAGAGATGATTTATTGATGATCAAGAAGTGTTTCTTAAGTGAAGAAAGCAGGGAATTTTGGAATCAAGTGGCCAATACGTTGAATAGTTATTTTGATGAAGAACTTAAGAATTCCAGTGCTACTCAATCTAACAATGGGAAATTCCCGATTACTTCCCAGCCAGCACTGAGCCCATCAACAGTTTCTACAAATCATCTTCAGCCGATACCACCAGTTGCACAGCAAGCTTCTGAAAATTTACCATTGCCATTAAGATCAGCAGCAATTGAACCATCAGCAATAGGCTCATCCGTACCAGCTTATACAAGAGGGAATAATTTCGGAGTAGAAGCCCTAACAGTACCTTCCGCTATACCCGATTTGCTGAGAGTCAGAGAAGAAGGCAATCCTCCGTCACAAACCGTAGTCCAGCCTCTTTCAATAGGTTTGGATGAATCTATTATGGAAAAAGAAAAAGAAGTTAGAGCTTGGATTAATACAGCAGCATGGCTTAATTCAAGAAATGGTCATAACCCCAATGGATCATCATCAAAAGGGTTCGTCCGTTCTAGTGCTGAAAAAGAAATGCATAAAGGTGGCAATGTTAAAGGGGCAGCGGCAGTACCTACAATCAAAATTTATGGCTACAACGGTAAAATAGAGAGAGAATTTCCACTTCCTCCGATGAACCCTCAGCCTCTGATTTATGACCGGTTAGATTACTCCATGACCGCCCGCGATGCCGCTTCGATCGTAGAAGGACCGCAAGAAGCTAATGCCGCTTTGAATCCAGAGCCCAATTTTGCAACCGAGGGATTGCAGGGGCTTTCAGCAGATCAGAGTTTGAGGCTGCCGGTAAATCTATCGCAGACTGGAGAGACGGCGAACAATGCGCAGGAGGCAAAGGATAGGCTTGAAGAGGCGAAGGAGAAGCTTGCCAAAATAAAGGAAAATGAACAAGAGCATGCTCAACGGGTAGCTGAAACTCAAGAACAAATCAGGCAAGAACAGGAGGAGCGTAATTCCGCCAGGCCTATGGTGGAGCCGGGCTCGTCGGTTGTCGATAGCGCTCAGATCGTGGGTGATGATACTCCTCTTAAGAATACGGATTCGGTCACATTAAAATTCATAATGGATCAAGCAGACAAGAAATTCAAAAAGCCTCATGATGTGGCTGTGAATGTGATCAGTAACATTGCTTTACGTTTGATTAGACCCATGTATGTCCCCCCGGGTCCTGCCATGCTTGACGAACAAGACAGCCAATTTGATCAAGAGGATTCTCAACAAAGCGCCAAAGAATTTTACGAAAACCTTATACCAGTCTTTAAATTATTGTCTAAAAATGAAATAGCCTTTATTTTGACAAAAGCTTTGCTTGTACAAACCAGGAAGAATCCAAGGTATGCATTGAAAATTGTTTTAAGCGTACTTAAGGATTATGCCAAGGCTAAGAATCTTTTGTTGAATGCGGAAACCCTTAATGATATTAAAGCCTTGATTGGAACAGGAAAAGGAATAGAGATTGCTTCATCGCCGTTGGCTTCTCGCAATGAGACAGGGAGGACCGTTCCTGCGGCTTTGAATGCCACGATTGCGGCAGTTACACCTATGACAGAGATTGCCGCATCGCCTATGGCTCCTCGCAATGACACAGAGACAACAATTGCTTCGCCGATTGAAAGCGCTCCTGCCAATGACGTAATTGCCCAAGCTGTTAAATTACCAGCGCCGGCATCAGAGCTAAAGCCGATGGCCCAGTATCGATCCAAATACTTGCATACAATTTATGCGGCCCTTCTTGAGAAAAGAGATGTTTCAAGACACCTCAACGATCTTCTCGAGGAAACTGCCGCTACCCGGAATTGGGATTTGTTTATGGCTTTTGCTAAAGGGAGTCCTTTAGCCAGAGGAGATATAATACGGCAATATGTTTTAAATCATTTTGATAAATTAGTTTCATTTTTTGAACCGCCCATAGTTTCGCCCCTTCTCGTTCCGCAATTAAGTAACAGTGCTCAAATTAGTTTGAATCTTCCAGCAATTTCGCCATTTAATAGTCATGTCGGTTCCTCAGTGGCCACCAGCTCTGACATTGCCCAGACAGCTAACGATAAAGAATGGGTGGATTATAAAATTAAGGAAATATTAGCCGGCAAGACTAACAGAATAGACGCTTTCTATTGGTATGTCATGACACGAACCTTCCGCTTACTGGAGCCTGATAATGAAATGCGGCAGGCTATGGGAGTCGACCTCTACACGATGGCTGATCTTATCCCCATTCTGAAGGAAGACCGTACGGAGCTTCGTTCTCTTATCAAAGGTTTAGATATTGAACAGATTCTTCAGGTGTATAGAAAAATTCCTAAGAACATGTTGAAAGATCGCCATCGCCAGAAGGTCCTCGGGGATATTCTTAAGGTTGTCTTTAAAGGCAACAAGCAACAAGTTGGGTCTGTTTGGTGGAAGGCCTTTGGAGGAAAGACCGGATTAATTAATACGAATCCGGCAATGATAGGCATTCCAAGTATTCCCCAGCGGCCAATGCTTCTTGTGCCGGTCAGTTTGGATTTAGTCATAAATCAGGGGAAGCGTGTCGCCTATGAATTTGCCAAGGCCAGGGAGGAATTAGGAGATATATCTGATGCGTATGGATTCCCACCGGTAGCACCCGAGAAAAACAACAGAACATTAGGCAATGACAGTGGCACAGAGGGAAGTCCTTCTCCTGCGCAAGTGGCATTGAGCAACATCAAGGGGACCATTAATCCTGCAATGGCGGCCGCTAGACAAACCGATGATACGGACGACCAAGTTGTTACAGAAGAAAAGATCGTCAACTGGATTAATGATGAAACCATCCCGCAAGATATTAAGGACAAAGATGGTAACCCCTTACAACTAGACCTTAACGGGTTTCATAAGGATGTCATTGATGAAGTTATTAGTGATCTGAAAGCGCATGGTGAGCAGATCGTTGGTTATACACCAAGTTTTAAACAGCATCTTAATATGGTCTTAACAGCTTTATCTATCCTTGATCCTCGCTTTAGCGGTATCCGCGGACAGGAAATGGGCGGCGGAAAAACAGCGGCAGGCGTCGGAGGGTTACTATCCGCTATCAAGGTGGCAGATAGCAAGGGACTTTCACTATCTGATAGCAAGAAGACTTATGAATATTGGACCCTCCGTGGCTCCTTGATCGCCAATATAGTTAATGATGACCTTGCCCGTAGTTTTCTTAATGAGCTTGGTAAGTATGTTGAAATTGAACAATTAAAATACGAACCTCAACAGGTCAATCCTCAAATTCCAACAGTGGAAGGATCTGGTAAATATGCCTCAGTACTGCTCCCGCTAAGCTTTGTGACTAATAAACCTGCCCAAGACGGAAAAGCTTACATCATCAATAAGTTAAGGTTTATGGAACTTGAATCGATTTATAATCGTCAACGCGACTTTGAGTATGAGGGGAACAAGGATGTTTATGAGGACGTGCAAGGAGCCATTATTGACGAATTCCATGGCTTTTGTAGTGGCGGCCCCGCAAATTCGTAGTGTGGCTAATTTAGTAGGGGAGCATTGCGCCAGAAGAACCAGGAACGCTACCAACAATATGACATGTTTATGACATTTGTGTTGGATGTTATTAAGGGCTTAAATGAGATTGATGAACAATTTACAGCGCAAGGTAAGCGTTTGATTGTCAGCAGGCACCAAGGAGAAGACGGCACCATTATAGAAAATAGCTTTATGGTTAATACCGGCGATGAGCAGATAAAAGCCGCTATCGATACTTTACGAACAGGTCTTTTGGCTCAAGAGAAATATCAGGGTATTAAGAATTTTAAAGAGGTCAGGGCCTTTACTGAAGAAAAAGGGTTTGTTGAATTAGCTAATTTGTGGGCCCAGGCCAGACGCATGGATAAAAGGCCGGCATTTTGATGTTCAAGAGTTACTAAAGAGGGTAATTATAGTCTTCGCCAGGAAGGGCTGGGCGGGGAACATCTTATATTGGAAGATCCCAATTTAGGGGCTGTCCTTACCGGTTTGATTGCTTTGGAACTTTCAGAATTACGAGGGGTTTCTCCTGATGAACAACAAAATCTGCGTGAGTTGATGATTGATGCGTTTATCAATAAGCATGATAAGCAGGAAGTATATGTTCCTTCGGCCATTAGACAATTTGCCGGAAATTAATGGGATGTCCGGTTCCACCCGTATTGCAAGACCGGCAGCCAGGGTTTTAGGGGCACCGGTTTGGGCTATTTCTGAAAATGAGTTGTTGTCCATACAGGATGTCATTCGCGGCCGTTTGAAAATTGCTTTTGCCAAAGATGGCAATGAAAGTATAGAAACCATCTTTAAATCTATTATCGAGAATCCCGGCCAATATTAAACCATTCTATACCTTCTCCGATGAACAGGCTTTGAAATTGTACCAGCGACTCATTGAAGCTCAAGAACAATGGTTTAATTGACGCGAAAGTATATATTCCGGAACCTGTTTTGGGTGAAAACCGTGATGAAAATGAAAGATTGACCAACCAGCGCATTAATGAATTCCGTCAAGGATTAGCGTGAAGGCAGGTACACACAAGTCATTCCTATTTTTGTGGGCAATCCTACCGGCAGCAACCCTGTCAGCCGTATTAAGGAAATTGGCGATGGCTTGACTGCGGCTATTTTCATGGACGGCTCTTTCTATGCCACCTTGCTTCGTCAAATCGCCGGCCGTGCTGCTGAACCCGGTAAAGAAAAAGAACAACATCGTTATTCTTTGCCGGAAACGCAAGGGGCCGTATGGAATGTGTTTGTCAATATCAATGACGTTGAAATTAATACGTATTTGTCAGATAAATTAGCTGCCCTTTATGAGCAGTAGGGCGGGGTCATGATCACCAAAAAAGGTGAGCAACGTCCTCGAGGTTTTAGAGGCAACGGGGCTTTATTTAGATAACACACTGCAAAAAGACCTTCAGGAAGCCGGAGATTCCATGGGGCGTGCCGTTATGTAGACCGTGTAGTTTTAAGTCCGCAACAGATGAAGGAATATTTAAGAAACGTTGAAGAGCCAACAGGAATGAATGTCGCTAAAGAACAACTGCCGGTTGAGACTCAAAACATTGTAGAAAAGAATACAATTATTGGTTTCTAAGTCCGTATATGGAAAACGGCTACCTTAATGACGAGGGTCGTGAAGTATTAAATATGGTTAATGGACTATTGGCACTAGCTCCTGATCAGCGTGAAGAGTTATTGGGCTTAGTGTAGCGGTGAATTGGGTTGAACAAGCTAAAGCTTTAATAGGACTTAATCTAAAACCGCATGAATTGGCATTTATAGCATTATTAGTGGCAGACAGGACTGTTGGCTGATAAAACAGCGAATATCGACAGCATTGAACAAATTACGTAATAGCGATTCATTCCTGCCTAAGGTCAGCTTATTGCATCGAACTGGCACGGGAAAGGGAAATAGTAATATAGCCAATGCATTGCAAGGATTAGATGAAGCCGCGAGATTATGGAGAAAATGGATTAAGACAAATATTTGATTTCTGAGAAAGAAAATAAAATAAGCATCATTGGTTGGTGGAAAAATCTTGGCGCTAACAAGACTTTGTTAAAGGCATTCAAATCTTTCTCCAAGGCCATTGAAGACTTGCAGGTAAGCACATTGACAACCATCGGAGGCGGGAAAGTCCCTGCCTATGAAGTCTTAAATGCCTTAGGGCTTGAAGAATTTAATAGTTATCTGATGCAGCAATTCCAAAATCTAACAGGGCCTAAGGCGAAAAGATATTAGGAGTATATGGCTTAGGACAATGCTTGAAAATATTATTAACGAAGAACAACTAGTCCGGATGAGTTTATTTGAAGAAGCTAAAGGAGTTATTGCGAAAGCGATTGAAGCAAAGGGAGCTTCCACTGGGATGATACTATCAATGGAATCATCGCAAAGATGAGGATAACCAAGGATGCTTTGAAAAGGCCTTCCCGGGCAAAGGAAGCGAGATTTTTGATTTAGGTCAAGGCAAGGTTAAAGGAAAAAGGATATTGGCAGGAGATTTCTGAAGTCTGAAGGGCGCCTGAGTGTTGATATATACCAGGTAGAAAGTGATCAAGACTTTATTAATGGCTTAAAGACCCAGTATCAGGACAGAGTTGAAAACATTTTAGGTATTTTGCGGGAATCCCAACGGAATAGGGAGATCCAAATCCTTGCCTTGTCTTATATACAAAATAAATATAAGCGTAATGGGTTTCTCTATAGGGACACAACTTCTGAAGGGATTAAAGTACAATAACTGGATAGTTACAGGCTGCTTATGAAACAGTGTTAAAAGGAATAGGGGATATTTTTGCAGCGCCAAACCTAACTGATCTACAGAAGAACCAGAAACTGTCTGAATTACTCAAGAGTGTTGGGGATGAACTTAAAGACTATCCATTATTGACATATACCGATGATAGTACAGTCAAAATACCATTATTGCGCGCCTTGGCCATCAGATTTGAAGATTTAGGAGATGTTAATTCCTGGGACCAGAAATCGATAGAGGCAATTAATACTATTTTAGCTAAAAAAGAACGTTAATAGAAATATTAGCAGAGCGCCGAGGTGGGTCATAAAAGAACTTAAACTTGTTAAAGAAGGGCAACAAGTATCTGATAAGCTCGAAGCATTAGCTAGGAGTAGGGCCGGGCAAAGACAATATAGTAGGGAAACTTTGAGCGGTTTTGCGGAATTCTTGAATCAATCTAAGACGATTCAAGAAGCTAAAAAGCCGGTTGCTTCTAAGTCAGGTTTCTGGAGAACGGTTTCTAAATCAAGGTTTTTCAGTTGGGTGTTTTTAGCTTTTGGCGTGATCTTTGTAATGGCATCGCATACATTTGGTGCCACCCTGGAACATCCATCAATGAGGGCAACTGTACAACAAGCAGGGCACCCCACAGCCGTCTTCTTAGGGATGATTTTTGGGGTTAGTTTATTGATAGGACTTTTAAAGATACGGCCCATCAAGAGGTGGCCGAAGGCTGATGAGCGAGCTGCAGGCACCACCGTACCATTTTCACTACCAAATCAACCACCGGTTAATCCTAACCCGCCGCCTGGTGGCTCAGGACCAACTGGCGGTAGCAGTCCCCCAGCTATCCATGAGCAAGCTCCTTTGACTATATCGGCTGCTGCAGATGATGTTTTAAAGGCCCAAGGGCCACGAATAGATAACAAAGACTATGGCAGGAATACAGAGAAGGCTGTGTCTGCAACATCACCGCGGACATATATACCGGTCCTGATGAGAGCTGTCCTACCCGTTCCCGCGGGAGCAGACAGCTTAAATGGAGAACAAGGGAAAAATAGGGAAGTGCTTAGTAGTGAAGGAGTTGCATCAAGTAACACCGTTTTGGGCGGAAATAACGAAAAGCGGTATAGCGTAAGCTCTGCTCAAAATGAAGAAGTAAAAGGTAGTCAGGTAGTAGGTAGCAACAATGAAGTTGGCAGTAATGCAGTAAACATCCAAGGGTTGACCGAGGGTGTTACAAGCGAAGAAAGAGTAGTTCGTCATCCTGAGCAAAGCGAAGGATCTAAAGGAGTCTCAAGATTCTTCAGCCGTAGGCTTCAGAATGACAAAGTAATAGAAGTAAGTAAGATCCGTTCTCGTGTCTTAGAAGTTTTAGGCACGCTAAAAGTAGGGCTGGGTGCATCCCTGAAGGTATTATTAGGGAAGGGCATCCGTAGAATTGAAAATAGAAGCGAATCTAGCCTAAGAATTAAAGGCGGTGTACGAGGTGTAGAAGGTGTAACCAAGGCCGCCAAAGTAGGTATAAGCGCCCTGATAAAACAGGGTGGCGACGTAAACGCTCAAACAATATATAGAAGTAATAGATATTCCCAAGGTTCTAGGGTTGTGTCCGCAGAGTATCGTGACAATTCGGAAGGTTCCAGGACTCCGGAAAGTAACGGTACATCGAAGGCGCAGAAAGTGTTTGCCTTAATAAACACGGCTATAGCCACGGTTGTTTCGTTTGTCAAGAATAGGGCAAGAAATGACGGTGGAGAGGCTGTTTCTACTAATATCCGCACGCAAGCAAGAACCAGTACAACATTCCGTAATAAGTATACCCAGTCTTTAATAACCTATATTCATCTGCATGGGTATGGGAAGCACTTCTTAGTTGGCAGGGTGGCACCGGTACTCGCTCTCTTGTTCGCAACACCCGTTACATCCCTCGCTTCATCAACACCAACCTTAATCAGTAAAGTTGCCGCACTTTCCGTTACGACACAGATTTGGATTGCTGTCCTGGCAATTACTGCTGTAGTAATTTTATACCTGTTATGGAACGCCAAGAAAAATGGAAAGCCTATCGCCCCGATCATAAACAAAACAGGTACGATTTCAGGGCTTTTGATTTCTACATATGTTATTAAATTTATTCCTCACTTAATTAAATTCGGATTGGTTGCTAAACTTGCGGCATTACCGCTTTTTGTACCAGTGGTTTCATGGATATTAGGTCTCGTGGGCATTGCATTTTTGACCAAATTCTTTTACGGCAAGCTCAAATTCTCCATAATGCGAAAGAAAGTTGAAGCGCAGTATGTTCGACAATACAGGACTAAAAAGCAATTTGATAATAATCCTAGGAAAATCAGGAGAATTGCTAGCCTGTTAATGCACAAAGATCTTAAAGACCCTGAAACAGAAAAACTTGTCCATGGGCCAGAGCGGTTAAGACAATTTGTTTCTAAATGGAAATTAAGAATAGTCGGTATAGTAGGAGATTTTATAGATACAACTGTTGATGTTTCGACATTCTTTACTAAACTTACGAAAATTAACAGCCGGGCTGATATAGGGAACACGCCAAAGCTTCTGCTTGGGATAGCTATTCTTGCCACCATAGTTTATTTGCCTTTGAAATTTTTGTATCACTGGATTGCCCATCATAGCGTCGCTATCAACAAGCAATTTAACAAGATCGAAAAAGGCGAATTCGTTATCAATGACATTCATGTTCAAGAAGCTATCCATGAAGTGAAAAATGATAACTGGCGCACCTCGCTGTATATGTTCATGACAGAGTTCAAATATATATTCCCGAATATTTATAACGCTATCCGCTTTGGTACTGGACGAAGCCTGTTCTTTGCCTTATCTGCTAAACTTGTTCCGGCGATCATTCATCATTTGGTCTCAAGCACTCCCATAGGGGTCATCTGGGTTTTGACTTATTTAGGCCATTCAATTTTACTTAACCTTTTCTTGCAAACCCGCAGTCAGATAATGAGCATCGTTCACAATGTGCTTATTGATGCATCTAAAGAAACATTGTCCAGAAGATTTGTTGATATCAAGGGGAATCCTACGCAAAATTTAAAACTTATTATTGAAGCTTACAAAATAAATAAAACGAAAACAGAACCGGACGAATGGTTTAACAACAAACGTATTATAGACGCCTATAAAAACGGATATCTTTATGTTGATAAGAACAAGACCCTTTTGAAGATCTTGCGTGAAATGCATGGCCCGCGTTCAATAAAGAGCATTCTCAAGCTTTACGTGTTGTTGGATCTTTTGGCCATTCCAATTTATCTGGTTAATATTTTGATACCGTTTGTACTACATATACGGGCTTTGAAGGTGATTGGTAATATGCCCAATAATAAAAGATTGTTGCAGCGGGCCACGACACTGCAATCTTTAAATACCAACTTTTATTCCGGTGTTATCGGATTATTGATTGTTCAATGGGAAATCACATTTGCTGTTAAGATCGGTCAAATAGCCGGCGGCCCTGTTCAACCCCTGGTGGATACGATTGAAGGCCCCAAGGGTTTGATTAACATGTTCTCCATGATTGACGCCCATTTCCATGGATATGCTCCCGGGGATCGTAGTTTTGATCCTCTTAGAGCTACCTATAAAGATTTAGGGTTTAATCTCCAAAAGTATGATTTTATAAAAGCATTTGAGACCTCTATTAATCATCCGCAAGCATTATCATTACGGACGCAAGAGGCTATCAAAGACTGGAAATTCGAAAATGGTGACAAGAGTAACAAGCCTCTTACTTATTCTCAATTCCGTGAAGCTCTTGAGAAGAATTCTCTTCTCTATGGCATAGAGCATTTGCCGGGTGGTGCTAAAGCGGCCAAGTTGGGTGGCCGGCAGATGACTGAGGAAGAGCTGGTTAAAGAGATGGATAAGCTAGGAGTATCCATAGATATGCTCAAGGCGCAAGCAGGTTCCCGGTTAGCCCAAGACGGGGACAAAGACGCCCTAACAGTTGTTGATGTTCTTGAGGGCGATACTGCCTTTATCATTCGCATTGCTGACAATCAATATTTAAAGGTTCCCCTTAAAGGAGACAATAAACCGATCGAGATCGGCCCCGGCATTGAACTGCCAAAAGAATTAGAGAATTTAAAAGATGACCATCAGGTCGTTTGGGTCTTATCGAATGATGATCGAGTCAGTACGCCGAAAGACTTTGGAGTCATTCTGGATACATTAAGCGGTAAATTAGTCCAGGTGCGATCAACTCACGGCAAGAACACTGAAGGCAGAAGCTATTAAATTTATGGTTTCCGATAAAGTGGACTTATCGACAGAGCCGATAGTCAAGTATTGGTTTGATATTTATGCATTAGCGACCGAAATTTTCCACACCAATCGTGAGGCAACCCGCAGCTTGATTGAAGTCAAAAATAATTTAGTAAGAAAAGGCGATAATTTTACTTATAAAGGGAAGACTATAGAAGACTGGTTCAAGGACAATCAAGCCAAGGGAGAAAAACAGGTTGGCAAAAATCCACAAGCTCTGCAAGAGGCAGCGCAAAAATTGGGCGTAAATTCGGGGGTAGACTTAGGGGATAAAGATAAATTGAAAGCAGTTGAGCATATCTTTGGCGCCGCCCCAGGGAACTTGGCCGAGGTCATTAAACAAAGATTGGCACAAGACAAAGATGCTCAGGATAAAGCCGCCGCTTATACGAGCAAAGGAAAAGATGTTCCTCCTGAAGTACGCAAACTGACGGCAGATGTTGATGTACGGCATTTTGTGGTCCAGGAAAGGTCCTCATCTCTATTGGAAACTCAGCAGAAAGATTCTGCAGCTATACAAAAAATCGTCACCGTGCTTTATCGCACCCTGGAGCTTTTAAAGATAGAGGATACCAACAATATCCCTGTTAAGGAATTCAGAGAAATTGTTCTAAATGAAGTCGGCAGCGATATTTCAAACTGGCTTGCGGCGGACAAGGTGGAGACCCCTGCTAAGACATTTGAACATCAAAAATCTCGTTTACTTATGATCCAAATGCTTCTAAAACCACATTCAAGGAGCAGCAGTTTGCTCTTGGTGTTTTGATTGATTACTTCAATAGTCAATTAGAATTAAGCAAGCCTCAAGAAGATCCGAAAGTCAAAGAAAGAATACAGCTAAATCGAGATATTCAATTAGTTGGAAGCGAAATGCAGCGTTTGCAGGGCATTATGACGCAGCAATCTCTTCCTTCAGGTGTCATTGTGAGCGAAGCGAAGCGATCTTTTAACTCTAAAGAGACTGCTTCGGTCCTCATGCCGGACACTCACAGTAGTTCGTCGTCGAAAAACGCCCTTCGTAATGACACAATAAGGATTAGGGATCTGGAAGGGATTGTCCTCGACAAAACAATCCGGTCTTTAGAGTTGGATAGAGAGGGACTAATAAAATCACTCAAGGACGTAGACAACGCATTAGAGAAAGCACAGGGCAACGGCAACGAAAGGATCCTTGAAATAGAGGCCAGCTGGTTGAGGGACAGGCTTATAAGCGTGGCTAGAGAAAGACTCGAAAACTTAACCAAGAGGGACCAAGGTATTTTAGGCATACGGTATAAGATCGAGGACCGGATAGAGGCCAATGCCAAGATATTACCCGATAATCCGTTAAATAAACTACAGGGCTATTTCCAGGATAATTCATCTATTATATCAATAATTACTAACGGGGGTGAGCAAGCTACGGCGGTCTTGGAAGCCATAGCTGATTTGAAGGTTCAATTCGAGCATAATAATACAGCAGGATTAGAAAATAGCGCGGCGAGATTTGCCGGTATTATCGACGTGGAAAATGCGCGGGCTAAGGAAGAACAATTAAGGGCTGATCTTCGAGAGACTAAAGAAAGGGCGAATAACAAATCTATAGAATCTCAGCTGAATAATCTGCAGCAACAAGGCATCGAGGCACTAGAAAAGAAAACTTCAGTCGAGTTAGAGATAGCAAAGCTTAAACAGCAGTTAGAAGCAGTGCGCAGCAAGGGACAATCTACTGCAGTATGGGAAAGCCAGATCAAGTCGGCCCAGACGGAATTGGAGGATATTAATAAAACAAATGAAAAAAATCTTGCCAATATCTATGACAAACAGGCCCATCTTAATCAGTTGGCAGAGGCAATTAAAGGCCACGGACTGTATCCGGAAATAGGTTTGCCTAATTATGGATTAGAGGGAGATCGACGAACATTAGGAGAGAGGAACAATAATCCTCTTAATTTAAAAGGAGATGTAGTTAAATGGCCTTTGATGGATAAACAAGACCCGCTGGACTCGCAAGGGCATGCCCGCTTCCCGGATATAGTGACAGGTGCTGCTACGGGATTAATTGACCTTTATAACCATATCCATGATCCTAAGAATCATGAGCAGACCCTAAGCGATTATATGCGTGAGTTTGCAGTGGGCAATAGGGTGCCTGTTGCGAAATCAACACTTTTAGCATTCGAGTCAATTAGAGGCACGCCTTTAGATCCAACTGTTAAGAATAGTTATTGGCAGGATAATCCTTCTTCTCCGGAAGAGGTGTGGTTAAGGTCGGATATTGATTTAGATACAAGCGAAAAAACTATCCAGGGGTTTGCAAAAGGTGATTTTGATAAAATTTGGCCTATTTTGCAACAATCCAGCAACCCGTCAACGGAAGCGAAGTACGTAGCCGATAAAATGCATATATCTGTAACTACACCGGTGTCGGAGCTTGATCTGGCAGACTTTTTCCTGCATTTGTCTAAGTTTGAAAGCAGGATGGATATTTCCCCCACGGTCATGGTACTGGCATTATTAAAGGCGCAGGAACAGCTTAAACAGCCGGATGGTGTTGCCCCAGTTACAGCATCAATAAGCAATAACTATCTTGACGGTACGGCGATGCAGATGATTCAGCAGATTAAAAATAACAATCTCCATCCTCCGGTTGTCTTTGGCGATAAGTATAGCGTGACCCTCTCTGAGAAAACAGTTCAACAGGTTAAGCGAGATGAAGTAGCCGCAGGACTCAGGGAAGAGATCGCAAAGGGGAATATCGCACTCACAGTTTATCCATATGAAGGCGGCGTATATCATGTTCCTGCCCAAGATGTCAGCTTCCATTGGGCCAGCGTGGACCTTGATTTTACCGCTCCCGCCGGGCAACTGGAAGTGACTATTAAAGGGGATCAGAATCAAACAGGAGTCAGAAGCAGATTCAACCTTCCGTCTTTAGAACCGGCAGCAGCCAAAAATCTATTGGCACAACCGCAGAGCCTGCAGCTGCAAAATATTCAGGACGATCTTAAAGACCGGTTGGATTGGACAGACAAAGTATATGCAGATAAAGGCTACAAGTTATTTGCTCATATTATTGATACACAACGATGGCTCAGAGAAGAAGCGGTTATCGGTTTGAAAGAGGGCAAGTATTTCATTGCTACGGCATAGTGGCGTCAGAGAACTTAGCGTAGAAGAGTATAACGATCTCCCGCAATCTGCCAAAGATGCACTAAATAATAAAACAGTGAATAATCCGCTTGTTTGGATGGTTAATATAAAGGGTCTTGAGGATGTTGATTATGCGAACAAATATCAAGCCCTGTTGAACAATGTTCGCAAAGCTGAATTTGGCACGGTCCAGGGCTCGGTTATTATCACGGCCTTTGATCAGAAAAAGATTCCAAACACCGCTGAAATTACTGATGTGATGGGCCAATTAATTCCCAGGGAATTGGCGCGGTTAAATTCGCAATCCGAGCCTGAACAAGCTCCTGTTGAAACACCGCTGACTGCCCAGCAAAAGCTTCTGGCCCCATTGGCAACGGTCCAGGCTCCAGCGCCAGTGGTGGATTTGGAGGTTGATATAGCCCGGTACAAAGCTCTAGCGGTCGCTGATTATAAAAATACCATGAGCCAGTTAGATGCCTATTATGCTAAAAAAGTTGAAGAACTTCGCCAAAAGAATGTATTGAACCAGTATCCTTCCGATAAAACAAATGAAGAATTAGTCAAGCGGCTTATAAGTAATGGGGAAGTTTATAACAATGTGCAAAGGGATCTTATGGATAAGGATGCATTAATCCTGGTTGCTTATGATGCTCAGGGCCGCATGCATGTGAAGCAGGTTTGGGACTATATCAGAGACTTTAATAACAAGGTTTACCATGAAGACTTGAGGACAGTATTGCGTCGCAATCCATTAAACTCTTACGGGCCGGTTGATTTGTCAAGGGTGCGTGAATTTATACCGATATCGCCGATGGAAGTCGCTAAGAATGATAGATTAGGAATAAATTACACTGTTACGCTTGAGACTAAAGATGGCGAAATATTGGGCATTCTTTTCGGTGGCCAGAAAGCGCAAGAGCAGGGCATGGAGGAGCTTAAAGCGCAGTTTGCCCAGAGAGGCATTGCAGAAGCTGCTTATAATGTGACCGATGTTAAGTTTATTAGTCAGGGAGAGGAAGCTATTAAGAAACAGTACGAACTGGCAAGCGAAGAATTCCCGGATCTTGCCACTCCCAAAGAAGGCAAAACCGGCCTTCCTGTGATCATCGGTGCGGAGTATAAGATTGGGGCTATTGAGAAAGAGGAGTTTTTGAAAGCCGCTCCCAATGGAGACAAAATTTTAGATGAGTTAATCAAAGATGGTATTTTGGAGATTGTTTCTCCAACAGAAGTGCGGATAAAGATAGGTGCTGACTTGAAAGAAGATATTGTCCGAGAAATTACGAAAGGTGATTTTGATAAAATTTGGCCGGTTTTACAAAAAGCCAAGATTAAAGAAGGGTATGTTACCGGGGTTAAACGCTGGTTAACCCTTGATGATATGCGATTGGAACATCTTGATGATTTTGGACCTCGCGAGGCCATGACCATGAGCAGATCCGATGGCACTTTCCGCGAAGTCCGGTATTATCCGTTTGACGTGAATACGAATCTCTTAAGATTTAGTTTCCGTACCGATGATGAAATCAAATCCTATGACTTGTCGGGTAAAACGTATTCGTCAGCTGAAGAAAAAGAGAAAGCCAAAGCCAAGGCCTGGCGCAATTTTGGATTCATCGATGAAGAAAAAGAACGCATGCGCGGGGAAATCTTCTTGGGGCCGACGTTCACACAATCCGAGATAGCTAAGACCAAATTCTTCCAATTTATTGAAAAACGTCAGGAAATCACTGAGCCCAGAGAATTAAAATATTTGAAAGGCCAGTTTGCTCTCGACTTATTGAATATGCCGGTCACGGCCCTTTTGGAATTGCCCATACCTGTTAATACGGCCACAGATTTCCTTTATAACTTGATTTTCCGTCCGGATTTGAAGAATCTAAAGGGCGCTCCCAAGCCGCAGGAAATCGGTAAAGAATTCGGGCCGTATATACTCCAGCAGGATTTGCCTTTGACTGGTGAGAAGCTCACCCAGGCTTTAAAGGGATTGCCTCAGGTTGATCAGGATTATATTAAAAATGCCAAAAAAGACATTGATGATAATAATGTTAAGCAAGTCTGGAATGGTTTGAGCCCACAAGGACAAGAGATTTTCCGTCAAGAGGGGATGGAATATATCAAGAATTTGACATCAGCTCAAGTAGAACAGCCGTTATTAAATTTCCTGGATCGCCGCAAGACTGAGGGCACGGTCATGTTTGTGATTAACGAGCTTGGGGCGCTGGCACAGCTTGCCGGCGGGGCTGATGCTACGATAGATGGACATCTTGTTAATAAAGGCCAGTATTATTGGAGCCATGCAAACCACACAGGGTTGTCACTTGTACAATGGAATCAGGCGAATAGTCCTCTGTTAGTTGCCGTTTTACAACAGAATTTTGTGGGCTTTAACGGTGAGGGTAATTTGGCGCAAATATTCTCGTTAATTGCCACAGGGAAAGGCCTGCCTTATAGCGAGCTGTTTAGTAAGAGTCTGCAATTACATACAAACCTGAATGGCGTGCAACAGAAGGTCACTACTTCGGCGACGAGTATCTTGGGCAGAATCTTTAGTTCGTTTACGCCGGTCGTAGATCTGCGTTCTGTGGTCAATGCCATTGCCACCCATAACAATAAAGAGCCCTTGAAAGCAAAGTTCCTGACCGCGCCTAATGTAGTTCGGTTCAAGTTGTATACCCTAGGGAATGATGTTATTGGCAAATGGAAAAATATCAGCAATACAAAAGAACTTATTCATATTTTTGAGGACTCTCAAGAACCTGCTTATGTGATCAAACAAAATCATCTTTGGGATGATGTCATACCTTTGCAGAAAGAGGAAGCTGACGGGTTATTTAGCACGGTCGGCGCGGCCGGCACTGTTCTATATGGAAAAATTCAACTCGGCCAAGAGAATGCGGCGGGCCGAAAAATGGAAGTACCGGTTTACCTCGTTGAAGACCCCAAGACGCATAAACAAAGCATGGTGGTTTACACCGCTAAGGGAATGGAAAGAATATTGCATAAACTTAACGAGCAGCAGAAGCGTGAAGAATCTATCGGAGAAATGAATAAACAAGGCGGGGCCATTATTAACATGGGGTCGCAAGGCGGGACATTAGTTCAGGATTTATGGACCGGATTGTTCTTGTCCCATGACCGGCAAGGGTGGGCGTGGTCATCGGATGCGTACACCTTTGACCAGTTTATGGCAGGGATGAGGTTTATAGCCGCGAATAATCCGCAAGTAGTAGATAAGTTATTGAGATTCTATCAGCCGGTAGTATCCGGGCAAATTAAGGTATACGGGAAATTTAGAGGTTTTGCCAAATCCTATAATGCATTCACCGGAGAGGTTATGGATAACAGGCCGGATATTGCCTCAACCGATGTCATCGGCATGTTAATTATGCAGTACGAGCATCAGACCCATGACACGAAGTATCATCAAATGTTGGGTCCGATTGCCGATGCGGTAGTGGATCTTAAAAATGAAAAGGTTACCTTTAAATATAGTGACGAAGTCAACTTTAAATATAGCGAACCAGCGGCGATTACTTATAAATTCTTGCAATTGTCCGGTAAGACAAAAGAAGCTAAGGAAGTCCTTCAACAATTCATGCCGGTCCAAAAGGAGGGACTATTCTTAAACGGGGTTAATGAGCCTGGGCATTCGGCTGATGCCACTCTGCGCTGGATGGAGGTTTTAACACCGCAAGAGTATATGACAATATTCCAAATTTCCCCGGTCCGATATGTGGATATCTTGCTTAACGAGATCCCTGCTAACCATGCCGTGCACCCTATGCCGCAATCCAGGCCGGACTTGATCCTGTTGGATAATGCCGACGAAATTTATGCAGGGGAACGTCAATCTGGAGGGAAAACCCAAATTGATCCGCTGACCGGGAAAGCCATTCGTGTAGGGAATCCTGAGGCTACCTCTGAATATGTCAGCGTCCTTATAATTGCCAGCCAGTATCTTCGTCAATCAGGTAGGAGCGATTTAGCAGATAAACTGGATGCGCAGGCGAAATTCTTTAGAAACGAATTAAATAAAGTTGTCAACCCCATTGACCATAGTTTGCCGCAAGCGGTGCACGAGTCCTTAAAGGACCAGCGCATTGATTCAGGGTTCGATTTTGATTTTACTTTAGGCGAGCGTGCTGTGGCCGCCATTGCCCAATTTGATTTGATCGGCATGGATCCTTATATGCTGGATCATAAATTACCGGTTCAGCCTTTAAGCCATATCGTTCCTCCGCCTGTTTTGAAAGAAGATGATCTATTGGGCGGCAAGCCGGATGTAGGGACTGATAAATATTACGCCTGGTTGCAGCTTATTAGCGATTTGGTGGAAAGAGATGCATTAATTCAGAAACAAAAGTCGGTACCGTTGAAACCGGAGGAGCTCAGCCGTCTGGAGTCTTTGAAAAACAGCCGTCATGAAAAGCTAGAGTGGTCCGATACTCTTACCGCCCAGGATGCCAGTATTGTTGATGCCCAAGGGAATAAACGGTTTGTCCATTTAGTCGCTCCACCTAAGGTTACCAGAGAATATAATCTGATTCGCCAGCGGCAGTTTAATGACAGCCTACTTCGCCTGAAAGCCCAAATGGGTATTGAAGAAAATTGGAGATCAGGCGGGGTCGCTTTCTACCATGTTGTTAAAGACAGGAGTGGTCAGGATGCGATAGGGGAGCTTATAGGCAAGCCGAACGAAGATCATAAGGATTTTGAAGACGGGATGTTTGACTCGAATATGGTTATACGCGTTTTTCAGGAAATATTACGCTTACCGCCATCCGAGCGAGTGAGAATTCAAAAGAAGGGGTATAGTGATTTTCAACTGAATTTCGACGTTTATAACAATGGGCATAAAGAGAATGTCTGGGTTAGCCTTACCCTCCCCATTAAATTAAAATATCTTAAATTTTATCTTCCTGACGCTGTTGACAGCAAGGCCACACGGCCCAATGACGTGATCTTTTATGATGTCAAACAAGGTGTGGAAAAATACCGTTTGATCCTTAATGAGACGCATGATTTGGTGGTCAAAAACTATGATACTAAAAATGGCGCCCTTCTGGAATCTGACACATATCATTTACCAGCGGCCTTGAATATTAATGAAGATACAGACACGCTCATCAAAGAGATTGAGGCATTTGTGGATCTGTCTCCAAGAGTATTTGAAC
The DNA here is from genome assembly GCA_963769315.1 of Candidatus Omnitrophota bacterium. GTDB lineage: Bacteria > Omnitrophota > Gorgyraeia > Zapsychrales > Fredricksoniimonadaceae > JABDGZ01. Next base: position 1,066,703 of record CAVYLG010000003.1, on the reverse strand, counting down.
GGACATTAACACATACGTATTACTTCATGGATCCCTATAATCCAAAGGATTATGAACCAAACAAGACCATAACCACTGTGTTTAACTTTGATCAAAAGGGAAATATTAACCTGCAAGGCTATGGATTTTCTGATGAACCCCAATATGCTATTGACTCCAATTATATCACCCAAAATGAATTTGATCGGTTAGGCCGTGTTGTAGTGTCCAAGGACTTTGTCAATCCCGTCAGCAAGACGGATGATAATTGGATCAATCAATTATTAGCGAATCCTAAGCTGGCCGAAGGACAACGAGCAGTCAGGGCCCGTGAGATGATTTTACCTGGAAACATGGGCAATCATTACCGCAGTATCGTAAGCAATACGGATGCTAATGGAACAATCCATTTGAATGTCCTTAATAACAGGGAAAAAGGACGGACTGAATTGGATCAAACGACTGATCAATTCGACACCTGGGGTCCTGCCAATCAACATGTTGTTCAGACTTTACGCGCCTTCCAGAAGTATGATCCTGATTATTTCGGAGGCCAGGTGCCGTATTTTGTCCTAATCTATAATCAAAATCAATTAGCGGAAACCGCAGCTACCAAGGGATATGATCCGATCAGCGGCGAGATGAAAGTTAAGATTACTGATGCGCATACCGGCAATGTTTATGAACGGGTCATGAACAGCCGCAAAGATGAAATCATCAAGGACCTATTTAAAGATTATAACGATCGCAAATGGGATGTCCCGTATACGTATATTGACGACTTTCATTCTATAGTAGATACAAAGACCTTTATCAATCAGGGAATTGCCATCAATGATGAAGCAAAATTTGCCCCGAAGACCGGCGAGTGGGTTAAGACAATACATAATTTGATAAATCCCAGAGATCTCAAGAGTATAACAACGACCGTATTGCACCTGTCACGGTTTAACAATCTTATTTATAGGGATACTATTTCCACGGATGGCATTACTCGCCGTTATGTTCCTGTCTATGATGCCCGTGGTTGGGAAATCAGCGGTATAGGCTATCGTTTAAATCCGACGACCGGTGAGTGGGACCATGAGTTTGATTATAAGAATTATACTTGGAAAAATGGCGAATTGACCCGCACCGTCATCAATTTATTAGATGGCAACAAAGAATGGACAGAGACCCTCAGTGCCCAGGGACTGGTTAGACGGCATATTGGTGAACAAGAGAATGTCATCGATGAGAACGAAAAGATTATCGGTACAGGTCATTTGATTGATGAGAATACTTATAACGATACTCGCTATCCGCTGCTTGCCCGAAGCACAACAAGAGCGAACATTAGATTTAATGATGGTACACCAAGAATAATCCCCAATATAGGGTCCTCTTCGCCGCTGAATGTTCAAAATGGTATTTTAACTATTCGGTTAATTGATAATATCCGCCACATCATTTCCCAGGAAGAGCAGGATATCAACCTTCGTAACCGTCTGAATAGTTCCAGCGTTTTCAGGTTATTCAATGGAAAGATCGTTCCTTCTCGAACCATTTACAATTCATATACTAGCGACTACACCCCAACGGATACACCGTCAGCCTACAAGATATATGTCTTTGATGAAGCCGGACAAAAGAGAGATGCTACCCCTGAAGAGATCGGCACCATCACCAATAACAATGGGATCAGGATCACCGAAGGCACCAATCAACGTTCGCTTATTCATCACACGGACGTACAAGATGCTTACGGCCACCGGTTAAGCACGAAGGTAGACATTAGGGATGAAGATAGAGGCATTCCCGTAGGTCAAGTTCTCGGCCAAAGCATTACCACAAACGAACGCGAAATGATCGACCTTTTCAATACTCCGCATAGGGCTAAAACAGTTATTCATAGCGTTTCTGACGGCAAAATACGGAATTTTACAGAGTCTCACAATATCACGCCGTTGGATGAATTTTTGCGCACCGGTTTGGTCCGTTCCGCTAATCATAGTTTTATTTGGGACAATAGATGGGAAGCAGTCAATAATGGTTTGGGGCAAGAGATTAAAAACATTGAGCATGTTTATGCCCAAGACGTTCAAGGGCGTTCCTTTTTGCTTGGAGACCGCATTATAGAGAATCTTGATTTTAATAATTACTATGAGCCCCAAGGCGGTCGGACGACTATCCGGGTTTATGGTATTAATAATAGCAATAATTTTAGGGACTATCTTTTCAACCATACCACCAGTGTTAATAGCCCTGAAGAGCATAAAAACGGTATCGTACGCTACACGACTACCAATGATATAAACGGACTGATTGATGAAGTCGCCAAGGACGGGTATAACCGTGTGTTTGAAGATATTCAAATTGGTGAGAATGGACAGCGGCAACGATACCTTGAATCTAGGGAATTCGATGAATTCGGTTTCGCGCATTATTCCGAAACACGTACGGACAGTAGGAATGGCCCACTCTATACCTGGTCTACATTACAAAATTCTATCGACGATATCATCAAGACTAATAGGGCTAGAGCTCGGATCCACATCCATAATGTATTCCTTCCTAACGAGTGGGAAGTATATAAGGATTATCGTGGCCGTGTAGCGGAAACCGACAAGGGGGATATGGTCAACGGGCAATTACAACCCAACATTAAAACTGTTACATATTATGAAGGAATACCGGGGTTAATAGATTTGGCTAATCGGTCAGAAACTTATGGTTTGGACAATAATGGTAAAGAGATAGGGGACGCTTTTGACAAGAGTACCTTGCGTTATGGTAATGGAGACAAGATCAAAGATATTTATAGTCCCGACGTCGACATTAATAAACTATTTATCCACAACAGAACGGTCAGTGATCGCCATGTTGGATTTGATTATAATGATGAAGCCATTAAGATTGATACGCGCGAAACCCGCGATAATAGAGGCCATTTACTCGAGACCCGTTTTGGTTATTTTGAAGGTGAAGAATTTATCCCGACTGAAATTGTTTATACATTTTATGAGATGGCACCAGGGGAATTAGGATTATTTGATATCGGCTCCAAGACCATAACGGCAGCAGTTATCAATGGTCGTGAAGAAATTTTCTCATATGCAAACAATACCAACGTCAAAGATGGCTATTTATATTTTCTTGTCAAGAGGGGATTTGTAGACCAGCAGTTGAATGATAAGCTAAATACCGTCACCAAAGATGGACGTTATGATTTCTTAAACGACACTCTATTTTCTGATCTTTATAAAGGACATTTAAGATTTCAGTTTACTGAACAAGCATGGCAGGAGGTTAAAGATGCTGACGGACAATTAATTGCCAGAATTGAGGGATATACCAAACTTGATCCTGAAACTCAATGGGGGAAGGGTAACCCGCGAAGCATCGCCATTGTAGATTATAACAGAGGAACGGCAGTCTCTTCACAGGGGATTGATTTGCCGACACAATTAAAGATTGGAGGGGGAAGCTATTCTTATGGAATGAAGTTTTCGGCTTCGAATGAACCGATTCTTGATATTAATGAGTACAGCTCCCTCAGAAGGCGTGATGATGGAACACAGGAAAGAGTATTTAATGAAAATTGGGGGACACATTCTTTCGGTCTTGAAATGCGAAAAGGCCCGCATGATCAGGCTATCATGAAATATAAAGTTATTGATAGACGTAAACGTCAAGGAGAACTGGCTTTATCCGGTACAGCTCTTAGGGCTGACGGGAGACTTTATTACAATGATTATAAAGGCTATGGTTTTGAGCCGCAGAAACAAAGACTTTACTATGATGAATTGATACAGCCTAACCGCACTATGATTTTAGAGAATGAATTGGGGATTAAGGCCAGAACTGAAAAGCCTAAAAATGTGATCATGGCTTTGCCTAGAACGATGATAGGTCAAGATGGACAAAAACATTATATACAAGGCGTTATGGATATTTATGAATTTGATGCCTCTCCAAAGACATTTAGTTTAATGGATCAATTCAGGGAATTTAAAGAAAAGAACCCAGAGTGGATTTTTGATTTTAAGGGAATTCCTTCAAGGACGTATTTCAATGGGCGCCTTATTTCTATTCAATGGGATAAATACCGCTCAGAGACCAAAGATTATCAAGGCCTTCCTTATTATGACGCTGAAACCGATACGATTAAATTTGGCCCCAGCCCCGAAGCCTATGATCGTGGCAATAATGATTTAATTGGTCAAACAATCAATCGCCTGCGAGCCCTTTACGGCACTATTTCTAACCACCATTCCCAAGACATTAACAGCGGTTATGTCAGAGGATCCCAAGGATTCGATAAGGCAAAACTGGAAACAGTTAATAATCTGAGAAAAGAACTAATTAAGCAATATACAGAAAGTCAGGAATCCAAAGGCAAGGCATCCAATGCCTTATCAATAATCATAGGGATATTGGTCGGGGTAATATCGTTATTTGCCTTCAAATTATTGAAACGTATATTTGGGAAAGCACAACAACAATCCCACAAAGAACAGGTTATTAGTAAAGCAAATGATCTGAACAAAGGGATTAATGCTTTCATTAAAGATGTCGAATTAGCCCAAACTTCAGAAGATTTAGATAAGGTAATTAATAAAAATTATCCTGAAAATGTCAAGAATTTGGCTTTAGGGTTAAAAAGGGTTATGGCTATTGGCAGAAATTATTTTGGAGAAACACAAGTCAAGGTTCTTTTAGTCAAGACTATTAAAGACATGGCAGACAGAATTGGAAAGGATTTACCTGCCGATATCAAGATGGATGCTATAGGACATTTAATATTTGAAGAAATGGTCATAGCCGTTCACATGCCCATCTTTGAAGCGTATTTTGAAAAATACGGCTTAACAAATGCAAGATTGACAGCTGATGGGAAAGCCTGGAAGTTTGGTAATGTGGAGATTAAAACGACAGATCAGGGCATAAGTTCGTTAAGAGGCAGAACTAATATTCCATTAAAAGAGTACATTATTCACCATCGTATTATGAGCAAATTAATTACTCGGTTAGCTGATCCGGATGAAGCCAGTGAACGCGTTTGGGGGTACCATGATAATAGGGATATGACAGGCAGCCCATTTGACCCAAGATTCTGGATTAAAGTTGAACGTGCCAGGGCAGATAGCAATGTTGAGCAGCTTGTATTATCTAATTTGATGGGAAGATTAGAGAGAGAAGCAAATCCAGACGAAAAAGAAAAGATCCAAAAAGAAATTGATGAACTTAATGCTCGCGGGGTCAAGCCTTATAAGGGTTGGTTTGAGATATCTTATGAAGAATTTTTCTTGAGAGAATTGTTCATGTTCCTTACAGGAAACCTTCAGGGTCAGGTAGCTTGGACACGTCATCTTTTGAAATTAGCTGAAGAGAAATTGAGAATGGATAAACTAGAAGAGCTTATTCCTGAGATCGTCAACCGTTCGGCCAATATCCTGTATATTTTAGGTGTACAATTCGACCAAATTTCCAACAAGATTAGAAAAGGTAATTCTGATAATTGGATTTGGAGAATTTATTTTGAAGAGTTCTTTTTAACCAGACTTTTGCAGACTCGTGATTATGACGAACCTTTGAAGGCGTATGGATTGACCTTAAGTGATTTGAACCGAATTACGGAAAATTTTAAGTCCTTTAAAGAGGGCATTAGAAACCAATACAACAGTTTAGTTTCTACTTTAGGCCCGGATGCATTTCCAGGATATATCTTTATCAGATCCATATTGCAAGAAAGCAGAGGCAATGATCAACTGCACAATGAAATCGTCCAGAGGATTGTGGATGAGAAATTCATCCCAATCATTAGAAAGAGTTTAATTGAGGGAGATTATTCCTTCTTTAGTAAGCCAACCGTTTATATTAATTTGCGCAGGACGATTGATTTAGTTGCGCATTTCTTCAGTTATAGTTTATTGACGATCGGTTTTGCCGGAGCAGTTGCGGCATTAATAGCCCTTCTTTTCAACCAGTTATTGCCTTTGGGAATTTCGTTTGTGAGTGTCATTCCCCCAGTGGTTATTACAGGATTCTTATTGTTCTGGAAGACAAAAATGGCTTCAAAAGATAAGATTTTAAAGAAATTGTTAAGCGTAGAAGATTATAAATTAGTTCAATTTAAGAAACAACTCAGGCCGGTTGGTTATTTTGACGGTGTTTTGGATCAAATTATCAATACCCAGAAATTCCAGGCCTCCGAAGAAACCAAAAAGACTTGGCCGGATGCATTAAGGAAACAGGATGAATTTGGCAGGCTTCATTATTTGAAATATGGACGCATTATACCTAATGTCAGAGAATTTACGGCAGTCGTCGCGGCCGGCTTCTTCTTGTTCTATGGACTTAATGCTGTTTTCGGTCTACCATTGTGGTTTACTGCTTTGGCTGCACTGGGTTCCTTGTTTATCTATCAAATGATTGTTGGGACATCCAGATACTCTTTATCTTGGCCGGCATTAGTGAATGTCATTGTTCCTCTATTTTCCTGGATATTCAGTATGCCCATACTATCACAGGTATCTGGTCTAACTTACGGCCATATTGATTTGATTAAATTCTTTATTTTGATTGCTTTACCAGCTCATTTTGTGCTTGGACTGTCGTTCATGTTCTTGGTTCGTGGAGGTATGTATATGGGCCAGATGGTGGTTAATAAGCGTGCTATTAAAAAGAAATACCGTTTCTATGTTCGGTATAATTTTGAAATAGTTCATGCCATTAAAGCTTTGAAGGCGATCTTATATGATAAACCGGTGTCTGTTTTCAATTATCGAATCGGCGCGGTTATTTTTGGACTTTTAACTGTAAGCAGTTCCATAGTTATTGCTGCTTCCACTTTCCTAAACATCGGTATTATTATAGCATCTGCCAAATTAACAATATTAACAGCAGGGGCATTTATAGTACCGTTAGTGTTCGCTTATGGTCTGTGGCGGTTAACTAGAATTATCGAACTTTATAAGAATATTCATTTGAATAACTATAAAGTTAAAGAATATGGACAAGATATGAACATTGTCCGCGCCAGAGCATTAGAACTGTGGAGACATCGGATTTATGCTTTGGCGAAAGCAGGCAATAATACAATTGATATTTATACTAGAAAGAAATTGTTGAACTTCGAGCCAGTAATCCCTAAGGGACATGAAGATAAATTTGCCAACAGTATTAGACGTATTTTAGGATCATTCTACAATCTTGATACCCCTGAATTGTTCAGACAGTGGACAGAGCGGCCAGCTACAACGCTGTACCATTCTGCTTACATTGAAGATTTTGGTTTGGATTATTCCAAGACGGATATGCCTGGAGTGGCTGGGCTAACTGATTGGACAGCTTCCAAGAAAGATGAAAAGGGACAAGAAGTATGGGATAGAAAGGTTAAGGCATATCCTACAGAAATGAATAATTTAGTTGTTAATGTATTTTTTGATGAATGGAGGAAGTTTGCTCAAACATTCGACATAATGACCAGCAATAGCAGCAAGTTAACGGATAATCAAATTCAAGAAATTAGAAATCGTGTTCTGTCGACCAGATTTGAAACTCCTCAGGAAGGGCTTAAATTAAGGGAAGACCTTAAAAAGATACTCGGTGATGAAGCAGGTGAATGGGTGGTTACGCAAATGGTTCATTGGGCCAATATGCGAATTCCTATGGTCTATCGCACCCTGGAAGGGTTTAAGGAAGAAGTATATGGATTTAGGAATGTGGCTGAATATAGCTTCTTTAGTGAATGTTATCAAATATTAAAGGAAACATATGGCCCATTAGCAAAGGATCTTCAGAAGAGACTTGTTTTAGCAAGAAATGTTGTCAATGCTCTTAAAGGGACTCTTCTAGAAAGAACCTTGAAAGAAAAGCTTTCTAATGGAGATGAAATTTTTGCCTGGTTGATGAAAAAGAACTATTTTGGAACAGGAAAAGATTTCCTACTTCTGGACAACGATAAAACAACTCTCATAAAGAATACGTACCCTGCTGTTGAATCTGAAAAGATTCTGGCTATTTTGAGTGAGTATGCTAAGAGGATCAAAGAATTGGAAGGGGTAATTATGCGGACCGGCTGGTTACCGCTGATTCTTTTGACCCCTCAAGAGGTAGATATAGTTCTTAATAGCGGTCTTAAACCTGATCAGCTCGAATTCCTAAGATACGATCTTTTCTATGATCAATTAGTTAAAGATAAATTTATTATTCACACAGTATTTATTACAGATCTTAAAGATGTTAAAGGACTGCAGTCTAGCAACTATATTGATCAACGTCCGGAAAATAGATTCCTCTTTTCACGTCTTGCTAATAGAGGAGCTCCGAGTACAAAATTCTTAATGGGGACTGCCGGTATTCCAGAAATGACCGGCGCTTTCAAAGCAACAGTGATTGCCAATGCTTCAAGATACCGCTATGACGTTTCTATGCGCCAAGACGCTATTATGGAAGTTAAACCTGAAGAAGGGATTTGGATAGTAAACAATGTCGACGAGTTATCCAAACCTAATATCATGGGATTGATCTTCCCGATGTATGTGGCAGACAGATACTTAAGTGATGTAGCTGCTGCCAAGAATTTTAATGAGTCTAACTGGACGATGATGGTCCAATCATTTATGAATGAAACCGGCCAGGTGGGTGAATACGGTAAATATATGCATAAGGAAGAGTATGAGCAGATTTATGGTATTTCCCCGTTATCTCGTAACGCTGAAGATTTATCGTTGACATTACTGGGTTTGGGGCTGGGTATTGGAGTTGTTTACAATCATGGCATGTTTGTGGGAGGAGCTAAGGTGGCTGATTATAAGGGCGATCTCGGCACAGAAAGCAAATATGCGGCAGACAATTATGAAATGATTCATGATTTATTAGGACAGTTATTAAATAAGAGTACAAGGGCCCCGATTTCCTGGAAGTGGACCCATTTATTTAATACCGGCGCTTTCTGGGGATTGAAGCCTCTGGTAGTTTTAAATGTCATTACCTTTACCATCTTCCAGATCGTTCTCTTTATAGATCCGGCCCACTCATTCCCATTTGCAGCAGCGTTTGTGGCTTCTGGTATCGTTTTAGCGTTGTCTATCGTACAGAATTTAATTACTTTACTTAATGCTCAATACGGGGCTCCGTGGGGATTTTTGAAATTTATTAATGCATTTTTATTCAAACCTGCAGCTGCTATGTTCTCAACTTCTGAACATCCGCTTTATGCTTGGTCAGTGGCCAGAGATACTATCGAAGGGAAAGATGTGTTTATTCCAGCCGGACGTAAGACAGCTGCGGATATTCGTACAGATAGGGATATTTATCAGACCTTCACCCTTGGACCTAAGATAGGGACAGTTCTTTTACCGCTTATTTTGTTATTTGCTCCATATCATCCGGCAGTTTTCTTAATGAGCGCCTTTTTGTATTTCCTTCTGATTTTTGCATACATTATTGGACCAAATTTATTTAATTCCAGACCGGTTTTCATTAATCATCATACAAATTGGTTAGGTAATGGATTGGTAGCTTCGGCCTTGGGGATTCTAATTATTACTAAGTTCAGTATAGTTTCTCCTGTGATATTGTCTGCAATAGTCGGTGTACAAATTATTTTAATGGGCATTGGGGCTTGGAATCATTATAAGGGAACTAAGATGCATATTTTCTTTAGCCAAAAATCATGGGAACAGTATACAACAGCCGCTATGTTCATCTTGCTTCTTTTAGGAGATTTGACGATGGTATTGCCTTTAGCGGTCAAATATCTCACAGATGATAATTACAGAACCCTTGCTTGGGACATCAGCAGAGGTCTTGTAAAATCTATGTTCTGGTCTACTCAAGATATGGCCAAGGGACTCTTGATCCGCTTCGGTAGATTAAATATTGCCTTTGGCGCGGGTCTTATTGCAGTGTTGGGAGGGGTGTATATTAATTCCCTTACTTTGTTCTTATTTGGTCTTTTAGCCATTACTGTTCCTTTGATAATAATTAAGATTATCGATAGTGGGTTGATTGGTCGTAATGCCATGATTAAGAAGTTTTATGATCATTTGAATAAACCAGATAACGGAAAGAATAAGACTTGGCTAGAAGATCAATTGGCAGATAAATTCGATGCTAAAGGGTATTTTGACAAAAAAGCGTTAAGAAAAGTTTTACAATTATTAACCCATTGGCCTGTGATGAGATTTATTAATGGTGGATTCTTTGGTTGGGATGCGTTGACAAAAACAGATAGTTTATTAGCCAGAGAATTAGGCTTGAGCAATGAATCAGTTCTTGAACATATTATGAAAGCCCATCCGGAAGATTTGAGACGGATTATTATGAAATTAAGTCGTCAGACCAATGTCTTTAGGCCGGTTAAAGATCTTGGATTGAGTGAAGAAGAAATAGAATTTTTAATTAATTCTAATCCTGGTACGGTGATTAAAACCCTTAACGATCTAATTAATCTTAACAAAATGGCGAATCAGCTAATCACTGATTATCAGAAGAAAGGTGCTATTACTCCTGTTCAACAGAAAGGCTTAGTGGATATTCTTATCCATCTCGGGCCTTTAAATATCCAGAATGTAGATTCCTTATTAAATGGGGTCAAGGAAGAGGAATCCCAAGCCATTAAAGAAGCTTTAATTAAAGCACAAGCAGCAACAGTCAATATTTTCCGTGGAGAAATGATCGATCGCATGGATTTAGAATCACAAGTTAATCGCTATGTTAAATTAATTGATGAATTAACTGCCTGGGCTAATAGCTTTATCTGGATTCAGGCGCCTGATGTGGATGCAAATGTAGTGCAAGTCTCTCGTGAGTTAATTGATCCAAATACTGGCCATTTTATTACTTTGGATGCGGATATGTTACATTTACCAAAGCCTGCAATCAGCCAGACCCAAGGCCGTCTTACAGCTGCTACTGTCCCAATGCCTATCAAGGTCACCCCAACGCATGAAGCAAAGGTGGCTATGAAGGTCTCCACCGTTGCCGGCAAGGCAGGAGTGGAAGTTATCGAAGGACAAATCGCTTTAGAAAAGGTCGATCAACTTCGCAGCACTATCGAAGCTGCTGCTATCAAGGTAGGCCTAAGCAATGCGGAGTTTACCTTGAACTTGGCGGATACAAAGAATGGGTTCATCGCCGAAACAGACATAAATAATAGTGAAGTCACCTTAAGTCCTCATTTAGGACGTGCACCTCCTACTGTGGTTGAAGCGGTGTTATTAGATGAATTCCAGCATTTTGTGACACCGGGCGCCTTCAATGATGAGGTAGCCGCCATCACCGCTAACATTATTGCTCAAAACGGCTACATGCTTGCGGCCTTTAAGAATTGGATTAACGCAAACTTCGCCAGCGGTGTAATTACTTATGTCCATCCTGCCTTTAAGAAATTTGTTACTTCCCTAATAGGACCCACCGAAGATAAGCTGGGAGCTTTAATCCATGGCTTGGAATGGCCGGATTTAGTTGAAAATTTAAAGATAGCCAAAGCTGCTTTTGCTGGTGGTCAAATCCTCAAAATTCGTTATGCCTTCAGCCGGAGAAGTTGGAAACCAGAAAATGAACGTGACTTCGGGGAGTTCTTGGCTAAATTCTTTGGTGTTGATCCATCCCGTGTTTCCATTGTCGAAAGCTATGTGGGTGGGCGTGATAAACGTGTTGAGTTCAATATCGTTGATGGAAATATATCTTTGCTCAATGATGTTCAAGGAGATGTCTTTGAAACAATGAGTGCAGATTCAGAGCTGTTAGCTCAGGCTGAAAAACAGAGAGCTGAAGACGAACACAATATTTTAGTTTGGGACGGCAAAATAGGATTTTCAAGTAGCCAGAAATTGGTGATCAATGGTCTAGACACTTGCGCTGCTGTATCGGTATGGGGGACCAAAGCTCAAACGAAACCGATGCCTCTCAAGGTCACCGCAACACATGAAGCAAAGGTGGCTATGAAGGTCACCATCGTTGCCGGCAAGGCAAGAGTGGAAGTCATCGAAGGGCAAATCGCTTCAGAAAAGGTCGAACAACTTCGCAGCACAATCGAAGCTGCCGCTGCTAAGGTGGGATTAAGCAATCCGGAATTTATTTTGAATGCGGAATTCACCTTGAACTTGGCGGATACAAAGAATGGATTCATTGCCGAAACAGACACAAATAGCAAAGAAGTCACCTTAAGTCCACATTTAGGACGAGCACCACCTGAGGTGGTTGAAGTTGTGTTATTTGATGAATTCAAGTCTTTGGCTAATCCCAATATGGATAACGATGCAGTGGCCGCCATCACCGCTGGTATCATTGAACAAAACGGCTACATGCTTGCGGCCTTTACGAATTGGATTAACGCAAATATCGCCAGCGGTGTAATTACCTATGTTCATCCTGCATTTAAGAAATTTGTTACTTCTCCAATAGGAACCACCAACAGCATTATCCCTCTAGATGGGACACTGACAGTCTCTGCCACACAAGATGTCCAGGGTATGGCAGTGACGGCACTTAGGTTCTTGGCTGAAGGCCGAGCGGTCGAAGGTCGCGCGGTCGTAATCGCACCGGAAAACGCCGGCGTCGAAGTTTTTGTGGACCAGGATGCTGTTAATTATGATTTTTCAAAGAATGCCCAGACTCCTGAGTTGGCGAAAAAGCTCAACCGTGAGTTTAAGGAATTCCCCGGCCGGACCGTTAGAGAGTTTACAGCAGGGACTCCAGCCGTATTTGCGGTAAACGGTCATCAAGGAAATTATTGGCTGCCCAATACGCTGGTCATCAAGAACGGTCAGCTTGTGGCAAAGCCTGTAGCCGGTGTCCGTCAGAATGTATATGAGACTTTAAATGGTATTTACACTTTCTTTGTGTTAAACGGCAGTGGCATAGGTCTTGTTGATATAGAGATCAGGAATAGCCACCCGGTTAGGGATATTTCATCGATCCAGACAGCGTTGAGCGGTCCGGTACTGTTGCGTAATGGCACGGATGTGAGTAGTGCCATCACACAGAAGATGCCGCCGTTTGGGTCTAATGAGGTCACCTGGGATCCAACCAAGGATACGATGGCGTTTTCGCTGGTCGGAAAAGACAAGAGCGGTCGTCTGGTTTTCATTACGATGCGCGGTGATTCAGAGAAGCAGCCGGAAGCGCTCCTTTCCGATATCGTAACGATCGCAAAGAATTTTGAATTGACAGATGCAGTTCTCCTCGGTACGAGCGCGGATGTTCAGCAACATGTGACAGGCCAGGAGATTATCGTTGCGAAACCTCGTTTTGGTTCAGACAAGGCCGCGGTTAGACCCGAGGGACGCAAGCTCGGCAGTATTATTTTTGTTTCTGAAAAGAAAGCCGCGACGCAGTACCGGACAGCTGTTTTGGGCTCTAAGTTATCGATCGCTCAATGGTTAAAGGAAGAGATCCTACGCAATGGCCCAATGACCTTACGGAAATATTATTATTTGGCGATGTTTGCACCGGAAACGGATGAACATGAAGGCGGCTTTTATCAAGAGAAGGCCCGCCAGATGATCAACGGTGCCCGTCCGGATACGGTGTCCGGCTCGATCAGCGCAATCGCGCCGATGATTGTAAACAATATCTATGCGGCTTGGAATGAACAGGGCAAGCCTGCTAAGTTCCATTGGCTGGAAACGGCCAGTGCCACTGGCGAGATGATGAATATGGTCTTGGACATGATCAAGAAGGACCATCCGGAACTTTATGAGGCCTTGGTCCCTGTTTCTATGGAGCTTTGCCCGGCAGTGGCAGCCCGACAGAAAGCAACCCTTCAGAAAGAGCATCCGAGGGTTTGTATTGTTGTGGCCTCTGCCTTGGCCATGCCGTTTGGGGATAATGGCATTAGCGGGCTTATTTCTTCTAAAGAGATGATCGATGAATTGGCACCGGTGGTGTTACAAGTTCGTGGCGGAAAACTTTATGAAGTCTACATGGATGTCCAGGACAACAATTTTGTAGAGGTATTACGTGAAAAGATAACTAATAACGACGTTTATAATTATTTCGAACAAGCCGGCAAATCCCCACGGCTTGACCGACCGGCAGAAATTAATGTTCCTGTTGATGTTCTTCCCTGGCAGAGCGAATTAAGCAGGGTGTCCAGGCCCGGCACAGAGATCGTCACTTATGATTATGATGGCACCCATCCGATGCAGTATGCGGAGGTTGGTTTTACTTTAGGGTTCTCTAGTGAAGCAGATAGTTCAAGTCCGGGTACTCATGATTTTACTTGGGACGTTGATTTTAAGGCTATTAGCGCTATCGGTCAGAAGAACGGTTTGAGCACTGAGCGTTTGGAAGTGTTAAGCAGTATTCCTTCCAGAGCAACGTTTAAGGTTTTAGCACAGAAGAAACCTTTGTCAGCAGGCACTAATCTTGGCGAAACGTTGCTTGAGGGCTATTTTAATTCCGGCCGTCAGAATTTGACCTACAGGTCAGGTTGGAAGCCGATCGTTACAGAACTAAACGATGCTTTTAGTCCCGCAGAAATGGTGGTTATTTCCAGGTCGCTTATTTTAAATATGCTGGAGATGGTCAGGGATGCTTATGGTATTAAGTGGGATGACCTGATTGTTGAAACACGGGCTTTGTCGACAGGTTCCGCTGAGGAATCCTTGGCAAAGATCCCGGGAATCATGGCCCGTATGAACAGCCATTTTAAGACGATTAGCATCGATTTTTACAATAGGGATGCCGTGCTTGAGTTAGTAAGCCGTAACGGGTTTATTGATACTGATTTAGGCCAGGTCAATTGGAAAGAATACCGCCGCAAGGTTGAGGAGGATATTAAGGGCAAGGTTAATTCAAAGGCCAGGATATTTGTCGGGCCTGAGTATCTTAAGGTAACTCTTTTTGACAAGAAGGACGCCGTAGAAAAGGTGTTATTGTCTTTACCGTCCGGGGTTGTGGTAGCCATCGGGGATTCCGAGATGGATGTTTCTTTCCTGGGCCTTAAGGCGCCGGAGATGATTGATTTCCGTAGTTATTATGTAGGCAATCCTGCTGATGTCAAGAACATGCCGGCGATTCGTTCAACAGGTCATCGTCATATGGAAGGGACTTATGAAGTTTTGAAAGAGATTGTTGAGAATGCCGAGAATGGTAAAGAGAAACTTGTGGCGGTCATCGTTGATATTGATGGCGTTCTGGCACAGGTCCAGTCTTCGATTGATCCTCGTTTGGCTGTTTTGCTGGGACGTGCAGTGTTGTTGGGCGCGCGCGTAATTCTTATTTCCGGCGGATTATGGGCCCATGGTTATGAACCGCGGATCGTTGTTCCTATTATCGAGCAGGTTAAACAGCAAGAGAAGATTCTTCCTTGCGCCATAAAATATTCTGAGGGAAAAGCCCAAGCCGAGATTAAACCGCTATCCAAGGAACAAAGGAAAGACCAGACCCGCGGGCACAACGGTTCATTGACGGCCCAACAGGTATCGAAGATAGGGGAATTCTTTGATAATCCTGCGAACAGTAAACCGGTACAGGTCCCTGAGCTGGAAATCTTTTGGACGAATCATGGCCAGAGCATGCTGGAACAATTGAGGGCATTTTTGGGAGGCAAGGCCCCTCCGGTAGAATGGCCGTTGACCATTGACCGCATTGAAGTTATCAGCAAGGAACAAAGAGCAAGACTTGGCATTCCTGAAAGCAACATTTTGGCGCCCTTATCCTTGATATTCAAAATAAACGAGTACTGATCCTCACCGAAGAGACCTACCAGAATGGATTGACCAACCGCATCTTTGCCCACGAAGTAATCGAATACGTATTAGATCATGCCGGATGTGATGATGCCCATCAGAAGGCTGAAGAGATAACAAGCCGGATGACCTTCCCGACCCCGGCTCCAACGAGGGATGAGGTCAACAAGGGCACAACCGATCTGGCGAAACCATCCCTGGTTGGCGCGGTAATCAGTGCCGTTATAGCGGATGAGGGCTTTGGGGAAACTACGGTTGATTTGCATCAGGACATTGTCCGCGTTTTGGTGGATGCGCAGGCGACCGATATCCTCACGCGCCGCAATGATCTCTGGCAGGACATCCGCAGGACTGCGGCAGCAATCTCGCTTGAGACTCCGGGGCAGATGAATTTCAGAGTGTTTGAGACACAGGCTGTTAAAGACAGTGGGCTTGGCACTTATTTGGCCGCGGAGCGTTCGGGTAAGAAGGTGCTGATCATCACAGGGCGCGAGCAGTTCAGAAAGATTTTCAGAGGCCTGGATTTCGAAATCGGCGTTATCACCACTGAAATGGGCCACGGTATTTCCGGCTACGGCGGAGTGGGGACATACATGCAGACGCTTTTGCCGTACCTGTGCGAGTTCTTGCGTATTATCGAAGTCGGTTGGGACAACGATGCTAAGGGGTTAAACGGCCGTCAGGAAGCCCTCAGCTTAGGTGAGCTACAGGCCGCCAAAACGGGCCTGCCGCGTGATCAGAACCTTGAGAACTTGCGTTTCTACGGCGTGAAAAAGACCGGCGTCAAAGGTTATGAGACGGTACGCCAGGCGTTTGCATTGTCCAATGAAATGGGTGCATATCTCGCCCAGAAGCACCCCGGGATACTTTTGGCGTATGTCCAGGTCTGGTATAACGGCGGTGTGGTGCCGTTCCTCAGGCAGTGGACGAAAGCGGCGCTTGCGGCTATCTTCCACAGCGTTCAGCCAGGCAAGTTCTGGAAGGCCGGTGATTTCAGCGGCGATGACGGAGTGGCCTTTGGTGTGGCAGGCCAGCACGCGGCCAATAATTTTGAGGCGAATTATGCTTTAGTTGACGGCATCGTGGCAATGACCAACGGCAATGGCGCTGAGTCCTTACAGTTTTATGATGAGGGTCGTGTGAGGATCAACCCGGATCATTTCGCCTATTTGGCCAGGTCTGATGCGCGGGCGTTCTTTGACGAGCTTGTTAATAAAGGCTATCTGGAGCTTGGGGCAGACGGCAAGGGTCTTTTGACCCCGGCATTCGAGAAGACCATCAGTGATTACCGTTTATGGGCAGGGCGTCTTTCCCAGCTTTGGCAGGCGCAGGGGTACATGGATAAGAACGGTCTCTTGACGGCCAAAGCGCAGCAGGACAAGACAGGGCTCCTACAGATTAAAGAAGAGTTTGCCCGCCGTGATGCCCGTCCTTCTTTGATGGTGGCTGAAAGGTTTGCCGGATATGAGGAAGGCGCGCTGGCGTTATGCGAGTATCCCCGTTCCCGTGGCATGGTTCAAAAGATGCGCACCGTCTATCACGGCATCCCGGCGGAGAAAAAAGATATACCGTCGGTCGACCGTGAGAATTCATTCCGTGTCCTTAATGAGTATTTGCTCAGGCATGAAGCTTCCAATCCGGGCAAGGTGGAAAGCCTTAAGTTGAAGATCGAAGAGGCCCGTCAGGGTCGGCGTAAACTGCTGACCTATGTCGGGCGTCTATCAGGCCAGAAGGGGCTTGATATCCTCATCAATGCCTTGAAGTTCCTTGATGCCAACCATTATCTGCTGGTCCTGGTGGCCAGTTCTCCCGATAGCGATGAGATGAAACGCCTGGCAGCGGACATCATTCCCCAGCATCCCAACATTTTGTGGATTAACGAACATGTCAAGGACCAAAGCGTGACCGAGGCCATCAGGACAGGGTCAGACATGATCCTTGTTCCCTCTACTAACGAGCCTTTTGGTCTTGTCATTCCCGAAGCCTGGCGTGCGCATGTCCCTGTGGTCGCTCTCAAAAATTCCGGTGGACCGGATGAGCTCATAAAAGATATTCGTAAAGTGTCCATTGATGAGGCTAACGGTATTCTGGCGGATGCCCAGACACCCGAAGCCCTGGCTGTCGCGGTCACGGCTATGCTGGCGCTGTCAGCGCAGGACATGGCGCGATTGAAAGAGGCCTGTTTCAGGGATTTCATCCGGAATTATAACCTGCGCCTGAACACGGTACCGTCTACGTTTGAGTTTTTTGAGAAGTTGGTTATCGCCCGGCAGCTGAAGCTTTTTGAAGAGAAGAAGGCCGCCCTGACCGGCCCCTACGCACGCCAGTTCGATGTGATGTCAGATGAGTTCGCCGCCGAGTTTGGGACGTTCATGCAGGCGTTCTTGCTTTCCAGGGGAACGATGTCCGTTGCCATTGGCCCACGTGAAGCGATTGTCATCGACCATCTTCGCGTGTATCCGGCGGATCAACGCGCGTATGTTAAAGCGGATATCTTTATGTTGGGCGTGCCGTTTTTGAAGGCAGGGATGTCCGTGCGCGCGGTTGCATTGGACGCGGATGGCCATGTAATAGCTTCAGGCCCGATGGAAGACCGCGGGGGAGACGCCTGGGAAGCTCCTCTTTGGCTGGGACGTGACCCACGTACGTTGACCTACCGTGTGGAAGCCTGGATCGATGAAGGACGGGCATGGCAGGATTTCATTTCCCATAAATGCAACAGTTCCCCGGGTGATACCAGTGACCTTCGCGGAGAGCTCTCCGAAGGACTTGGCCTTGTGAGCAGAATGACCACAGAGCATGGGTGGAAAGAAGAACTTATCAATGCGCAGAAAGCGTTTGAAGCCATTCTTTCTGATGAGAAATCCCATGACCTACGCGGGAAGCTCTTCGAAGGACTTGGCTTTGTGAGCAAAATGATCACAGAGCATGGGCAGAAAGAAGAACTTATCAATATGCAGAAAGCGTTGGAAGCTCTTCTTTCTGATGAGAAACCTAATGACCGTCTGGCTAAAAATATTCTGGCAACATTAGAGAGAGTCAATTGGCAGGGGCTTTCAAATAAATATTTATTGAAGGCCCATCCAACTGTCAGTGAAACGGTACGGGTATTTAGCGGTAATGCCTGGCAAGATGCAGGAATCCCTTGGTTAAAAACCTTGCTTCCTGCCCAGTACGTGGATTGGATGCCTGATCAGCCATATTTTATTCCCGGACATCCCTTTAAGATAATCACAGGCAGGGAATTTATCTGGGAGGCAGAATTGGCAACGGGAGAAGAAGTCATCGCGGCCCGTGTGAAATTCCGTAATAAATATACCGAGGATAAACCATGGAGCGTCGTGGAGCTTAACTGCAGGGATGATAACCATACGCGCTGGACAAAGCCTGGGAAGGCCCCTAAACCCGGTTGGTATGAGTATGTTTTTGAAATTGAGACGGCAACGGGGAAAATATTGAGTCTTAAGGATGCAAACATTTCATTGGAATTTATAGTCCTTCCCAAGCACGCGGAGGCCGCGGCCCAACTGGTGCTGTTCCCACGTTCATGGGGAGGATTTAAGAATCTCGTGAAATTTTTACCGATGTTTAAGAAAATGGGTTATGAAGCTATTCGTTTCCCGCCGGTCCATCCCATCGGCAGAACAAATCGCAGAGGGAAGAATAATTCGGACATTGCTCAGCCCGATGATGTGGGTTGTCCGTATGCGATCGGAGACAGCCAAACTGCCGAAAAAATCGCGTCAAATGATTTACGCAGGAGTTTTGGTGATGGCGGATACCGTTCCATTGATCCTGGTCTTGGCACGATTGATGATTATCGCGAGTTTATTGAAAAGGCTAAAGCTTACGGGATACGCATCATTATGGATTTCGCTTTGAACTGTTCTCCCGACCATCCGTATGTTCTTGGGCATCCGCAATGGTTTTATCAGCGGCCTGATGGGTCCATCCGTTATGCCGAGAATCCACCGAAGAAGTATCGGGATGTCTACCCACTTAATTTTTATCCTGAGGATACTGCCGAACGCATGGCCCTCTGGGAAGAGTTAAGGGGACTCATTTTCTATTGGATCGACAAGGGTGTGACTATTTTCAGGGTGGATAACCCGCACACCAAACCTTCCGCTTTTTGGGAATGGCTCATCCGTGAAGTTTACAGGGCCGGATACACCGAAATTATCTTTGAGGCAGAAGCTTTTACCGGTCCTAAGAAGATGAAGTGGCTGGCTAAAATCGGTTTTGCCCGTTCCGATGATTATTTTATGTGGCGAGTAACCAAAGAAGAGTTTAGGAAATTCGTTACTGATAGGGAAGAAGGCTTAATGGTTGAAGATATGCGTTGGATGATGATCGGCAAGAATTGCCCTAGCACCGCGGATAATCTACTGAAGCCATTGAGGGGCGCAAAGCCGTATGAATTCTTCCGGCGATTTTTGATAGCTTCAGCACTTTCCACAGTTTATGAAATATTCTGGGGTTATGAGCAGTGTCAGAATGAGGGTCATGGAGAAATCGAACATAAGGATTCCGAAAAGTATGAAAAGAAGGATTGGCCGGCCGTGATCAAGCGCGGGCTTCGTCCGGGCAATATCTTCCAAGACATCCAACGCGTGAATAAAATCCGTCAGGAGAATCCGGCGCTTCGT
Source organism: Candidatus Omnitrophota bacterium (assembly GCA_963769315.1). GTDB lineage: Bacteria > Omnitrophota > Gorgyraeia > Zapsychrales > Fredricksoniimonadaceae > JABDGZ01. Next base: position 1,046,389 of record CAVYLG010000003.1, on the reverse strand, counting down.
ATCTATGATAATTTACAGTGGCATGAGACGGTTGACCCCAATAGCGAGATTATGGTCGTTAGCCGAGCTACCGCCGATTCTTCCAATATTATTGTCACTATGGTGAATCTTCAGCAAAGTAATCATGAGCGTTGGGCGCATGTTCGTTTACCGATCGAGGCATGGGGAATCAAGGAGGGTCAGCGTTATTGGACCCATGATCTTTTGAACGACGAAATCTATGAGCAAAATAGCGGGGTTATGACGATTGTCTTGGGAGGAGGAGGAGAGCATCCCCTGGCACATATATTCAGGATTGAAAGAAAAGAACCTCAAAAGAGTGAATATACCAGAAGGACAACAGCTAACAACCGCGGGCACAACGGTTCATTGACGCCGGAACAGGTAGCGAAGATAGGGGAATTTTTTGATAAGCCTGCAAATAGTAAACCGATACAGATCCCTGAACTGGGGGTCTTTTGGGCGAATCATGGCCAGAGCATACTGGAACAGCTGAAAGCGTTTTTGGGAAGTAATGCTCCGCCGTTTGAATGGCCGTTGACCATTGACCGCATTGAAGTTATCAGCAAGGAACAAAGAGCAAGACTTGACATTCCTGAAAACTTTGGCGCTGTCATCCTTGATATCCAAAACAAAAGAGTGCTTATACTCACCGAAGAAACCTACAAGAAGCCATTGACCAACCATATCTTGGCCCACGAAGTGATCGAATACGTATTAGCCCGAAATGGATGTGAAGATGCCCATCAGAGGGCTGAAGAGATAACAAGCCGGATGACCTTCCTGATCCCTGCTCCCACAAAGGATGAAATCAGCAAGGGCAAGAGGATATATGAAGTAACCATAAACAAGATTTCTAAGCGGGCAAAAAATAATGATAAGGTCAAGCCAGTTGTCCTGGCCTTGGCAGAATCCTTACTGAAGAGCTTAAAGGGAGTTTATGAACATCATCCTAATGATCCTAATAGTTATCTGGCAGCTGCTGAACATTCGGATTGGCTATTTATGGGATATGAGAACTTGTTTCGCGAGGCCTGTGATGTTTATGGAGCGTCATTTGAGGAGTGGAGTGGGGTAGCGGAATTACTGGTAACGGATAATATAGAGGACAAAATATATCCGGATCTACTCACAAAAGTTTCTAACCAGGGGCCGAGGGTGGACATACCTGCCGGTATCTTCCTTCGTCATGATAAAGCGGCTCGTGTCGTTTACTATGCGACAAAAATGGAGCCGGCGCAGATGGTGCATTTGCTGGTCATCCCGTATTTGCTTAGGAAATACAAGGCAGATAAGGTGATCATCATGAATGACAACAGTGATCCGGAACGAAAACCTGATCTGTTAAGCCTTGTCCTTCGCGAACCGATAGCCGAAGAAACATTAAAGATCTTCGGGTCTTTTGTGCAGAGCACCACTTTCCAAAAAGAAGACCAAGGGCTATGGCTCGCTGATGGAGAGTCGGTTGTCAGGCGCTATATGAGAGAAAACAACGACATCAAATTAGTGGTGATATATGTGGCGGGGCTGGACCATATGCGTGTGGATAGGCGGGACACTCCTGCTAAGATAGCGGAAACCTTGAATAATAAAGGTCTTTTTCATATCAACAGGGATTCATCTATTGAAGTGGCATTTTTATTCAGGCCTGGCATAGTGATCCCGGACGGATTGGGGAAAGAAGTGCGAATGACAAGTTGTGCCATTGCACAAGAGATCGCCGAACGTTTGGAAACTACTATGAAGGGAATAAAATTACAGGTGATTGATCTGCACATGACAACGAATGTTTCAGCGACCAGGATCCGTAAAGGCGGGCATTACTGGCTGACACTATTTATGATCTCTCAGGTGGCCAGGGCCTTGAAGATTTTGGGGTATGATAATGATCAGGTATATCAACGGCAGCAGGAAGAGCAGGCTCGAATTATCGAGAATTCCATGTTCCCGGTTTTTTATCCTGAACGCTTCGGGAAGAATTTGATGTTATGTAACGGCATAGCCCTGGATATTATCGACAATGGTTTGATGAAAAGACTTCTTGCCAACGCCGAACGGCTGGGAGCAGAAGATGCAGAAGTAGTTCAGGCTCAATTGATGGAACATCGGGAGAAACTGTTTGAGTATTCCCGGGAGATCGTGCAGGAGGCGTTAGTAGGGGTCTCTAGCGATCCTTATGTGACTAATTATGAAGAGAAGATGAAGGACAATAAACATTGGACAGGGCTGGAGCTCTATTATATTGCGTTTCAAATAATCAGAAGCCTCGGGAAAAAGGGAGCACAGTTTGAATGGGCCGGAGAATTCCTCAGAGCATGTCAAGAGATAATCGCCGCTCAACCTCCGGGGGTCGAGTTATTCGATGAAGCATTCAAGGATGCGCTTAAAAGTGGGTTGCTGTTTAGCACGGATAAGGATTATGTAAGGAAGGGGGCTTCATGGATTATCATGAAAGCGTTCTTAGGAGAAGTTACAATTCCTGTCTCAGGCCTTGGTCCGGATTTAGATCCTGCACATAAGGAACTGACGCAATGGGTAAAAGGCAATATGGACAAATGCACGGTACTGGAAATCCTGGATTCGTTAGAGCGGGCAGGGGAGATCATCGATAGATTTGTGGAAGGGTTGGGGGAAGATGAAGAGAAAAGGGATTGGGTGAAGGTTCAACTGTTCAGCGCTTTGGAAACAGAGATGCCGGGCAGCAATCCGTATAAAAGGGCGGAGTATGTGATAAAGAAACGAGGCTGGGAGAAGCCTGCTTCGGATAACCAGCAGCCCGCCCGCACTCGTCCGGGCAAACCCACACCTACCAAAGAGCAGGCGGAGGCAACCTTAGATCAGATCAAAGCCCAGGGCTTGGGGATGGGAACTTTAAGTGCTGTAGTTATAGCCAATGCAGTGACAGAGCTTAAACGTCAGGGGCATCATGAAGCAGCTATGCTTTTGCAGCACATGTATGACGCTAATCGAATCCATGCTCCGCCTGTAATTGGTGCGTTTGAGAATGTATATGGTTTAGTGTATTTTGAAGGAGGCATTATCGATGAATCTCACCTACGTATTTATATCTCACAAGATGTTGCCTTGGAATCCAGTCCGGAAAACCTGCCGACAGTAGTTCATGAAGTCATTGAGGCGTATTGGCGCTTAAAGGGCCTAAGTATTGATGAAGCGCATGCTAAAGCAGTAGAAGCAGAAAATCTTACCCACCAGCAGGTGACCATATCTCAAGAGATCGATCCTCTTATTAAAAATAAGGATAAAGACTTAAAATACAAAGCCCTTCTTAAAAAACATGAATTAGCTGTTAGGACTAACAACAATAGTCCTTTAGAGGTTGCAATTGATCATTTGTTATCTCGTCACACCGATAGGATTTTATTAGATGACCTCTTGATTATAGAGGAAACGCATGCATTTTCTTCCAAGATTGCCTTTACTCGCTTTATTCCTCGCAAGATTGGCTATATTCTAAGGGGTATCGAGGGGGTTCAAGTTAAAGAAAGTCAATTAAAGGAATTAGTTGCCTTCAGAAGTTTGGTCAAAGCTGCCAAGGCGTTGTCTTTGGATGAATTTAAAGCATTGAAGGATAACGATCGATGGAGGAAGAAAGCAATTCAATCAATCTTAAGGGGTCAATGGATTAATCAGTTTTTATTTGCTGGCTTAGCTGAAAGAATTTTCCCTATATTAAATGGGGAGGCTAAATTCTTTTTTAATATTCCTGATGTATTAAAGCTCGATCCTCAGCATATTCCCAATATTATCGTTGAGGTTAAGCTTGAAAACGGTATACGAAGCATGCCTCTGCGAGATTATTTGGACTTGATTCGTTTATCTCAAGACGTTTCTTCTTTGTCCCATGTCACTATAGGGGAACGTGAAATGGTTCAATATCGTTTAAATCTTGAGAAGTTGGCTGAAGAAAATGGCGTTTCCAAGGGACAAGTTTTGGCTAATGCCAAGATAATTATCCACGTCAATGATTTAACGGGGCAGGACGTCATAGAGCGTATTAGAGAAGCTGATTTCTTTGGGTTTAGCCGAGAGAATGTTGTATTCATCATTCAAGATATCTTTAATGGGTATCAATGGATAAACGGTCAATTGGTGGAGGTAGAAAATTCAAGAAAGCCGTTTGGTCATGGCTATACGATTATGCAGACGGTTTATCCGCAGACGGCATTTCATTTTGATGCTCAAGGCCGCCGTGTAACTATTAAGGGAAGTCCTTTGGAATATTTCCATCAGCGTGGGGCAAAAGCCATGATGAATGCTAATGTCGATGATTTAACTAAGATAGGTAATGAAGCGATCGATATCGAGCGTTTAGCCATGGGGTTAAAGTTAATGAACCAAGGGCATGGTATGGTGCTTGAAGTCCTTGAAGACACATTAGGCTTGGGGCGAAGCGAGCGTTGGGTGGAAGATGTAAGCAGTGGATGTTCAATACTTGTTGGTGGATTTGCTCTTCAAAGCGAGAGACATCAAGATTTTAATTTACGTGATGCGTATCTTAATAAGATGAGCAATATGTACGATATCGATGCTCTTTTGATAAATCTACGGATGCGGGGAGTATCAAATTATCTTGATATTAAATATAAAACAGGAGAAAAGGATGCTGATATCTTTTACCTTGAATCCATTACAGGAGACGTTACTCAAGTTCCCGGAATGAATCCAGTTGCATTTTTTGAAAAAGGTAAAATTAATCATCCTTTGAAGGATCCCCGTTCAATACCAGACGCTTTTTCGTTTATGTTTGATCAGGAGAAGAGTTCGCAGTATCAAAATATACTAGAATGCATTTATTCTCCTCGTAATCAAATTTTATATGCTCTAAGAACTTCTTTGGATGACAGGCGTAAAATATTATTGGGAAACCTTCTACGCGATGCCCATGAGATACAACTAGAGAATCTTTTGAGGGCTCTTTTTGCTAAGTCATTATATAAGGATACAGAAATTCAATTTGTTCTATCTGAGAAAAAACGCCTCCAGCTTTTTGCTACAGCCCTTTCTATTATATTTAAACGACCTGATGCGAAAGAAATCAAACAAATCCTGGAAGATCTTGCCAAAAATACGGGAACACTCCCTGAAGCTAAATTAATGATTAGATCTTATTTGCATATTTTTTCTATTCAGTCGCCTGCGACTGTAGGGACCGTCATTGCGGTTTACGGTGGTCAGTTAGCTTTACAGAAAACTTCAGAATACGCTGATGGAGAAGATGCTCTGCGTGAAAAGATTAGCCAAATGCAAGAACTTTATAGTATTAATCCTTTGGTGAAGTGGCAACTTATTTATGTCCAGGATGGTGATGATCGAAACTTTGCAGTTGAGATGAAATTTAGCAAGAGCGGGGATATCATACTTAAGATTTTAAGTGATGAATATCCTGACCTTTTAGCTTCAGGACAGCTAAAGGTGTATGAGCTTGAAACTACTTTAAAAGATAAACTCAAAGGGCGCCAAGGAGCTGCCCTCAATTTTGGTATGCGCAAAGCAATAGAATTAGGTAATGACTACGTCATTTATACAAACCTGGATCTAGATACTCATGTTGGTCTAGAAGGGTTATTGCTCGGACCAATGCTTAATCAACAGTGCGATATGGTTGTTGGTTCTAACCGTCAACAAGGTTCTGTATTACACTTAGGGGGATTATACTTCTGCTATAGCATTATCTTAAACCGTTTTGTTCGAACTTTCCTTCCAGTTAAAGGCATTTTGGATACGCATAACTCTTTCAAAGGATTCCGCCGATCATTGATAGAAAGGATTTTACCTGTCTCGGTTAATGGAGAGTTTGAAACCGAGTTTGATTATTTCTTTACTTTCCCAGACCTTTTAATTTCTCGCGCAAACATCCTTGGATATCGCGTAGTTGAAGAACCTGTTTCTATGCATCATTCCGCAAGATTATCCACGATCAGTCCCTGGTATGCGTTGGAATACTTCTTGCGAGTTTGGTGGCAGCATAGCTTGCTGAAAGAATGGATATCTTCCGGTTTTGTCAAAGGGGGAGTTGTAAAGACAAAGGAAATCCAGGAACAGGATAAGATAAGGGTTGTTTTGAATACTTCTTTCGCGCAAGTAGAAGAGGCTAAAGAATTAAGCCTGAATCAACGTATCAGGTTTTTGCGTGAGAATTTGTCCAATCGTTTGCGTGAGAAGGATGCCCAGGGAAGCGTTCTAAATACTTTTGAGGCGAACTATGGTTATTTACCTGAGACAAAACTTTTAGTTGAATCCTTTAGACAGGTGCTTCGTATTGAGCATCCGTTAAATGTGGCCACAGTCTTGGTTCTTTTCCGTCCCGAAGATCATGGTAGGGTCGATTATTTACGCGAGAGAATAAGACAATTGGAAGATTTATATAGTGTCAACCCGAATGTGAATTGGCAACTGATTATTGTCCATGAAGAAAGTTATAACAAAACACCAGCGACTGCTTGGTATAACCTTCTAAAACAAGAATATTCCCAATATTTGATTAGTGGACAGATTAAATTTATTGAGATTTCATTTGAGCAAGTGAATCGTTTAAAAGGAAGATTTGGAGTGGGGATTGTTGAAGGCATGCAGGTTGCTCTACGGGAGGGGGCGGATGTCGTTGCCTATGCCCATGTTAAACCTGCCATTGATTTATCGTTACAAGGAATTTTATTGAGAGATGTTAATAATCAAAAGGTGGTCATTGGATCGAAGTTTGTTAATGCGGCGGTCTTACAGAGAAGCGCTAAGAGAAATATCGGTTCTCATATTTATAATAAAATTATTGGAAAAATATTGCCGAAATTAGCTAATATTTCTGATACACAATCACCATTTAAAGTATTTCATAGAAATATTCTGGAGAGGATATTGCCTATTAATTCCGAAGGACAGCTTCAGGAAGGATTTGATTATTGGCCATCTTTTGATACGGAACTTTTAGCTAGGGCAATTATCTGCGGAGCAGATATTATTGAGGCTCCGGAGACGTATGATTGGAATCGTGTGGAACCCGGGCGTTATTGGGAATTCCTACGGATGTTAAAAGGTTTAATTCGCCAACGTAAGTCTTTAATTAATTTCCGTAGGAAGTTGCAGATGAAAGAAGAAGGTTTAGAGGAACTGAGATCTGTCAAAGATGGAAAGAGTACGACAACATATAACGGTTCCGATTCTAATCGTGTGATTAAAATTAGCAAGTTACCACACAAATCCAATTCAATCTCAGGTTCTTCTTATAAGACCTCTTGGATAGGAATACAGGTAAATAAATTAATTGTTATGGCCCTTAGGTTGCCTTTTGTTTTTAAGATTTTAAAAGCTATTCAGAGGAATACCCGTTTACGAACGTACTTTGTTAATATTATTGCCTTAATATTAAGAAGACAAGGGATGGACAAGGAACAAGTTCGTCAAATTTCAAAAGAGTTGAAAGTGTTAATTGGTAATATTGAGGTCAGGGATCATTTTAGGGGAGTTGTGAATAATGAGTTGAACGAAGGGGAAGCGGTTTTACAGGATAGAGTAGGGATGTTTTTAGAACAGGCTTTAAGAGATGCTGTTGTCCGTGGCGATATTTCTGCTGCCAGGTTAATGATCGAGGAAGCCCTAAAATTACAAGAAGAAATTTGGGAATATGGGTATTTCAATTTGGATACGGATAATATCTTGCCAGATACCGGCAAAACAATGGATGGCCGTCTGATACTTGCTGACTTCCGTGATTTGACAGATGATTGGGAAGCGGCCCTTACAAAGACCAATCATGCAATACAGAGCCCATTTTTTGTGTTTACATTGATGACCATTCAAACCTTTTCATCTGCTTTAGCAGAATATTATACAGCCAAGTTTAAACAGACTTTTAATGAAGAGAATTTGAGGCAGCATTGGAGAAAGAAGACCGTTTCAATCAAGGTTATTGAAGATAGCAAGCAACATGGAGTGTCTTTGGAGGAAATTAACCATCATTTCGAAGAATTTGGTTCACAAAATGGAAGGAATGTTTTAATCGTGGTAGGCAATAGTGGCCTCGGCTTACGACAGGGGATCATTGGCTTAACAGCAGAAGCGAAAGGTGATGTCACGATATTGGGTCAAAAATTAAAAACTATGGCAGCTCAAAGTGCTACAAGATTTGCCGAAAGTTTACCGCAAGGAAATTGGTATGTGTGGGTTCCAACGGATTCAATTCTTTGGTTTCTGGATATCGATAGGCCTTCTTTAGAACAACAGATGACTTCGGATATGCGTATGGGGGTTCTCGGTTTTGAAAATCAAGAAAAATTAAGAGATCCACCTCTAAGTGGCATATATGCTATCAGGGCTGACCAAATTGAGCTCCTTAATGACAGAACAATTTCGATTTTGAGAGCTCTGGGAAGAAATGAGTTCGATCGAGGGGACAGAGTTTCTGTAGCAGCTTGGTGGGCCGTTTCAGTAAGACCTTTCGTACTAACTCAGCAGCAATGGGAAGTCGCTTCGGGTTATAGAGATTATCCTTCTGATAAATGGCAGAGAGCATGGGAAATTGCTCAAGACTTTAAACATGAATTTCAACCTTGTGTAATAGCTACCAATATACCTGTTTCTAATATTAATACTCCCGGTGAAATTTACGATATTTATCAAGCCATTGTTCATCATGATTCCCCAGAGGACATTTCCTATGCCCATCGAGTTAAGAATTTGTTTGGTCTACTTGAGGATGAGGATATGCTGTATGGGGCCGAAGGGAACATCATTGCTAAAGGATGTCATTTTATTAATCGATCTGTTATCAAGGTAGTAGAGGGTGTTGAGTTAAGATTAGGGGATAACGTGGTTATTGATCATTCTATTTTAGAAATTACTGGTTCAAAAGGAACGATTGTTAGGATACCTAATGGCACTGTTATTGTTAATAGTTTAATTAGAGGAGAATTGACCGGTAATGGAGTCAATGGTTTTGTTTATCAGGTCGTTTCAGACAAGGGGGTTCAATTTAAAACCGGGACAGTCCAAGTGAGTTTATTTTTGAAGAATGACCATGCAGCAGTGGGGGTAACGCCATTAGATTGGGATGTTAAAAGGAATATGGATGAAGCAATAGAGGGGCTTTCGGGGCTCACAATTCGTCAGTTTAAAGAAGATAATTTAGTTGATGTTGAACGGTCGCATCAAGAATTAGGGTTTTTAATGGATGCGAAGTTATTGGAGGAAGTTTATCGATCTTCATTAAATCAATTGAATCCGCGTATTACCTCGGCTTCTGCACGCACCCGCCCGGGCAAAACCACACCTACCAAACAGCAGGCGGATGCAACCTTAGATCAGATAAAAGCCCAGGGCTTGGGTATGGGAACTTTAAGTCCTGTAGTTATAGCCAATGCAGTGACAGAGCTTAAACGTCAGGGCCATCATGAAGCAGCTGTGCTTTTGCAGCATGTGTATGATGCTAATCGAATCCACGCACCGCCTGTAATAGGTACGTTTGAAAATGTGTTTGGTTTAGTTTATTTTGAAGGCGGTATTGTTGATGAATCTCACCTATGTATTTATATCTCACAAGATGTTACTTCGGAATCCAGTCCGGAAAACCTACCGACAATAGTTCATGAAGTCATTGAAGCGTATTGGCGCATAAGAGGACTTTCTATCGATCAGGCGCATGAGAGAGCATTGGAAGCAGAAAATGCTGCTCGCCATCAGGCGACCATCGCCGAAATTGTCAATGCTTTAGGGATAAAAGTTTATGAGCCCAAGGGCACGAACCATACTACCGATGTTTTAGGAGCTATCCCCGCAGATAAAGTTAATCCCTTCATTAAATTCATTAAAGATTATGAAGCTCAGCATAGAGAGCAATTCTCCCAGGGGCTCAAAGGGCTTTATATTGATCAGATGGTCAGCATAGATAATTTGCTGGATTTAATTCAGGGTCAAACAAGCAATCGTATTTATACACAAATTACAGGCCAAACCTTGGACATAATGTCTCAACCGGTTTTTGTAGCCAGTGAAGGCAGGGCGTACCGTTATTTGACGTCCGATAAGGCCATCAAATTCCCACAACAGGGAAGAGACTTTGAAGAACCCCGTATTATTGATTACCGGGCAGGAAGCTTTATTATGCCTATAGGACACAATGGTTTTATTCTGACTCAGATTATTGATGCAGGATCAACGTTTATTATTGCTCCTGAAGTCAATGAGCGAGCCTTGCGTACAATTGCTTTGATAGGGTATTTACCCGATGGCCGTAAGGTGGGGGCTTTGCTGGTCGCAGATACAGGCTCCTATGGTGTTAAGGACAAGCACCATTTTGATAGATTGTTGGATCAACTTTTCCTTACCATGCATAATAACGGTATCTTTTTGGAATCCTATGTGATATTGCGTTTTGGCTCTCAAATGATGAAAAAAGATATTCGTCATTGGAACCATGAGGATGTCAAAGCAGACATCCGCACTAACACGAAGACCCGGTTTTCAGTAGCAGGAACGGATAATTTTGACCTGATATTTAATGTTAAAGAAGAAGCTCTCACCCTCTCTAATAACCGCAGTATTCATACGTACTTTAGTAAAGAATCCGATGGACAGGATTTATGGGATATCCGTACAACCGATGCATGTTTAACGTCAATTGACAATTCCTTAAATCAATTGAACTTGCGTATCACCCCGGCTTCTGTACGCATCCGCCCGGGCAAAGCCACACCTACCCAACAGCAGGAGGAGGCAACCATAAAACAGATCGAAACTGAGGGTTTGGGTATGGGAACTTTAAGTCCTGTAGCCATAGCCAATGCAGTGGCAGAGCTCCATCGTCAGGGGCATCATGAAGCAGCCGTGCTTTTGCAGCACTTGTATGATACTAATCGAATCCACGCACCGCCTGTGTGTAATCTTCAGAATGGAGTACCTAATGTCTTCCAGAATGTCTTTGGTTTAAATCGTTGTGATGATAACAAGAAGGATAAGTCCCGCCTAAACATCGATATATCCCAAGATATTGTTGATGAAAATCACCCTGAAAATCTCCCGACCCTGGTATATGAAGCGGTAGAAGCGCAGGGGCTCTTAAATGGCCTAACTATCGAAGAGGCACACGCGAGAGCATCTGAAGCAGAAGCGCAGGCGTATATTCATAAAAAATTGTCCCAATATATCCAACATGCCCGGGACAATGGCAATTTTGCCGTGGCTTATGTGGCCATGGAGATGCCTTTGGTCAGTAAAAGCGGCAAGCGTTTGACCCAGGTCTCCGGCAAGGGCGGTGGCCAGGCAGTTTATATGGCTGATGTGCCGTGGGCCCTTGGTCAGTGCGGTTTGGCCACGGTCGTGATCAAACCCTTGTTTTCCGCTGATGTTATCCATGATTATGGTTCTTTGGAAGAGTTCTTAAAGGCTTTTGATGGGAAAGTCCTTATGACTCTAAATGTTCCGGTGGGTACGGGAAGCATGCCGTTGACATTGATCTATATCGAACAAGAAGGAGTTCCGTGTTTGCTTTTATATGATGGGACCAGGCATATTTACGTGGATTTGTATAAAATTCCGGATCCGGATTCGCTGGGCGGGTATGTGGAAGCTATTGTCCTACCGCGCGCCGCCATCGAAATCCAGGCGGCTCTGGGGGTGAGTTTTGATGTTTATCATTTCAACGATTGGCAGACGGCCTTAGGCCCGGTGTTCATGAAAGAATTGTACCGTTTCCAAGGCAGGGCGCCGAAAACATTATTTACGACCCATAATATTGAATATCAAGGAATGTTCCCCGGTTATAGGACACTGTCAGCCACTGATCCCATGGTCCAGTTCCTTTTAGAAAAAGGTATTCTTAACTGGCACCGCCATTATGAGGATGCCGAACGCAATATTTATCCCTCCTCCAGCGCCCATGAGGTAGTTGTGGAATTATTTAAATTGACCCAATTGCGGCCTGATTTACAAAGGGTGGGAGATAATTACGGCATGGAGTACTGGTCCACCTATCCCGGTGGGAACGTGATCGGCCGTCATAATTTTATGAAAGGGGCCTTTATTTTCGCGGATTGCGTGGTTTTTGTCAGCAAGGGGAATCTCAAGGAAGTCAAGACCAAGGAACGTGGCTATGGGATGGACGGGGTGTTGAATTGTTTTGCTAATAAATTGGTGGCCGTTTTTAACGGTATCCGTGCCAATAAACATCGTCCGGAATATCTTAAGGCCTTGCAGCAGGATGGGTTTATCGGGCCGATTGGCGACGATGAGGAGGCTTGGATAGAGCATAATAAGAAAGCCTTGCAGAAAAAATTTGGATTAGACAGCAGCAATCCAAACCATTTAACCTTTGGCATTGTTACCCGCATTGTGAAACAAAAAGGGCTGAATCTTTTGTTTACGCCGGTGGATGGATCAGGGGGACTGTTGATCGAGCGGCTATTACGCCTGGACTTGGACGGCAAAGGGGCCAGGGTGCAACTGGTAATTTTGGGGACAGCAGGTGATCCCTACGGTGAGGGCATTGTCCGGCAACTGAAGGCCATTGAAGCCAGGGAAGAATTCAAGGGGAATTTTAGGTTCATCAATATATTTGATACGACAATGGCCAAACAGATCGGTGCCGGCGCGATCGGTGGGGCCATGCCATCCATCGATGAACCCGGTGGTTTGGCCGACCAGGAACTGGCCCTGTTGTTGGTGATGCTGGTCCTTACCGCTCGAGGCGGATTGATTGATGCATATGAAATGGGGATCACTCCGCTTGAGCTGATCCCGGGTTTTGGGATCGATGATGACCAAGATTCCGTCCAGGAGCGCGTGAAGAGCGCCAATGCGTTTTTAGACCGAGTAAATAAATTGAAGGAATTGTACCAAGACAAACCGGCTTATCGGCAGGCATTGAAGAAATTGCGCCAGTTCAACCCCGACTGGGCTGAAGGTGGCCGAGACAAGATTTATAAAGAAGCCTACGCGGCCATCCTTAATGAATCCGATGAGGGTATGCACAACCCATCCACCACAATAAGTGGTCGTCACAGCATGGCGAAAGAAGCGGAATTACGTTCGTTACTTGACGGCACGCATCCAAATCAAGAATTGGTTCAATTGGCAAAGGGCAATGAAAGTGGGGTCAATCTTCTTATTTTAGCTGTGGCGGTGTTAGAGCCGGATGTACAATTGTGGTCATATATTAATAGTAGTCAATGGCAGCAATATCGCAGTCAAGCGAAGGCCAAATTAGATGCAGCATTGGATGCGGACGGTAAGAAGAAATTCACCGATACGCAAGTCGATTGGATTCTTAATCAGTTCGATATCCACGAAAGCCCCCGCCCGGGATTGAGCGCTCAAGAAGCCCATGTTGCCGGCATCCGTGAACAGTTAATAGCGATGAAAGCAGAAGCACTTGCCGGCCGTCAGGGGATCATTGAAGGAATCCGTCAAGCAAGGATTAAAGCCAAGTTAGATCTAATTTTGGGAAAGCGATCTGTGCCGATGGCAACAGCCCGGGAAGGGATGAGTAATTTCTTGGAAAAAATTGTTATTACTGCTCCTTGGTTAGCGGGAGACCTTGATCAAATAGAAGTATTAATAAAGAATCCGGAAGACGCAAATGCTATTTGGGTTGTTCTGCCAAAACGTAATATTATCTTTCTGAATGAGGAATGGGGCAATGTCATAAGCCTACTGCATTTATTTAAAGGAAATGAATTAGAGGTCCAATGTAATCTGGGCCCTCGTAACGATATTCGATTAGGAAGTTACTGGGATGATTGGATGGGGAACAGTTATTTTCAGTTTTACACAGATAAAATTCATCCAATGGTTTTAGCGGCAGTAATAGATGTTATTAGACAGAATTTTACTTCTCAAGAAACGGTTGAAATACTGGATATTTTTGGGGGTCGGGGTAATTTCTTAAGTGCTTTACATTCACGAATAGCCAGTGAACTTTCCCAACAAAATATTCACCTTGCTTTATTAGATAACAATGAAGAAAGTTTGACTGCCGCCCACCGGACATTAGATGGATTATCTCATGCAGTGACTATTTATGAAGCAACGGATATGACGGCAGAGGCTGGGTGGAAAGGTGTCCTTACGCGCAGGCCACATTTAATAACAGCTATTGGAGGGTTGAATCGATGTGTTGTTACTCGTTCTCAAGCTTTGAAAATAGCAGGGGAAGTGTTTGAAGTGCTTGAGAATGGAGGGATTTTAGTTGTTACCGGAATGAGCCCGGTACTTTTAACGGCAAATGATTTTAAGAACATTGGATTTGAAGTGTTAAATATGAGTGTACCGGGGCATATTAATGTTGACAAAGTAGCACAGTTATACATTTTAAGAAAACCGATAGATTCCTCCAAGCGCTTCGAGGCCGACAGCCATCCGCATTGGATAGTGGTGGAGAGATTGAAAGAGGTGGCAAAACTATTTACATCTTCGATTGTTGAGAAATTCACAATACCTGAGGCCGAGAGACTCACTGGTTCACCGGATGGCAAAGGAAAAGATAATTCCGGAAATTATCCGGCGAAGATGCCTGCTGGCAACACATTAGGAACACCGACGGCCGAAGAGCAGGCAAAGATCTTTAAGGCGTTGGGCGGCAAGGATGCGGGGGTCTTCCAGGGCAGGGATGTAGACATCATGATGCGCCCATCATTAACGGCACCTTTTAGGACACAGATCGTAGGTAATCATATTTATCTTTTTGTCAATCCCAATATTTTACGGGGTCCTCCGGTATACGATATTCATCTTCGTATCATGCTTGAAGGCCACGAACTGTTCCAAATCCTTGGACAATCCGAGACCGAAGCCCGTCAATCCACTATTCGTTATCTCATCGAAAAAGATCTTTTAAAAAGTCACATCGATTTCTTGCTTCACAATAATTTAGATCTAGTTCCTGACGCAGATTGGCTGGGCCAATTATATATAGCTCAGGTGGAAGAAACAACACAATTAATTGGCATAGCCCAGTCTTCATTCCAGCGTTTAGCAGACGCTAACCCAAGGTTGGAGCCGTATGTTCAGACGGCTGTTAAAAATGTGGAAGAATGGCTCACTAAAGAACAATTTAAAGATTATCGGGAAGCCTTAAGAGATCTGATTTATTTATCAGATGATGATGAGATTGCCAATGAATTATTTGACAGCTTTTGGCGTTTGATCCCATTTGGTACAGGCGGCAGGCGTTGGAGAGTAGGTATTGGGCCTAACCGTATGAATCCTTATCTGGTTGCTTTAACCGCTCAAGGACACATAAATTATCTTTTTGCAGCATATGATAAGGAAGAAGTAAAAAGGAGAGGGGTCATTGCCGCCCATGACGTAAGGAAATTCATAGAATTTTTCCCGGAAACGCCTGCGTTAAAGAAATACCGTGAAATTTTAGAACAAAAATGTCCTGTTGTTAAAGGGATTGATTCAAAGAGATTTTCAGAAATTGAAGCAATGGTTTATGCAGGAAACGGCATAAGATTTTATTATCCTTCCGAGTTCCGCTCGACGCCGGAGCTTTCATTCCTGACATGGACGCTGCACAGGAACTTAAATGACGATGTTTGGAGAGAATATCATGAATCCAGGACCATGGCAGGTATTGTTAATTCCTCCAGCCACAATCTTCCTGATAATAATGGGACCAAGTTTTATGAACAGGATGGAGGCCAAGCCCCGCCGGCAGAGGCACAAGTTATTGTTGATGCCGGGAATGCAGTTGAACAGGTCCATTATTTTCAAGGAACCCTGCAAGAAGCTAAAGCCCAGGAGCTGGTTGTATATCTTGAGGGTGAATTGCTTAAGAAATGCGATGAGGCTTATTTTGATGCTGTCTTGTCTCCGTTAGAAAGTTTTCTGGCAAGAGACAAAAGGACGGCGGTAGTTGCGTTTCATGCTCTTAACGGGACGGGAGATACGAATTTAGGGGAAGCGCTTGTGAGAGGCGGTTTTGAAATCGTAAGGGACCCCAAGGACGTTCATGATGGGGCATTCCCAACAGCCTTTGCTAATACGCCTAATCCTGAAGTGGAGAGGTCTTTTGACATGCCGATAGCCGTAGCTGTTAATAGAGATATTGATTTTCTAAACAGGCGACACGGCATAGAAGTCGAAATGCATGCTGATAAACGAGGGTTTATTATTAAGGCGCAAGATAGATATGATGGGATCATGGATGATTTAAGGGTTTGTCAGATCGCTTTATGCACTGATCCCGATTCGGATAGAAGCGGGTTGGCTGTAAAGATAATTCTTGAGTGGATAAAAGGGGACATTGAAATAAGATGGATCAGCGCTAATGACAATGATGAGATTGCTATTATTCTTGGCAGGTATATTTTGGAAAAATACCAGGCCTTGGGGAGATTATTAAGTGAAAGGGTGGGTATCTGTGTAAATACGGTTGTATCTAATAATCTTGAAAAAATTATTATAGAACAATTAGCCAGAGAATATGGCGTGAATATAAAGGTGGTAACACATACCGTAGGGTTTAAACATACGGGTCAAGTGGTAACGAATATCAAAAATGGTAAGTATAAAGGACTGGTAGGGCAGATGATGCAGAAGCTCGCCGTTGATTTGTGTAGGGCCTATTTCATCTTTTCATTTGAGGAAGGTGAAGGCGGCCTTATAGGGGACATGGGCAGCATTGATAAAGACTCGGCCCCCAGCGGTGTTGTTTTAGCTGTCCTTGCCTCAGAGATGCAAGCTCAAGGCAGGACGGTCTATGATTATCTCATGGAGACATACAAGAAATTCGGTTATTCCAAGATATCTCTGGAGCCTATTGTTATGGACGGCGCAGAAGGATTTGGGATGATCAAGAATATTATGGAATATTTCCGTGATCCTCAGCGTCAACCCAAAGAAATTGCGGGGGTAAGGATAAAATTAGTAGAGGACTTTAACCAAGTCTATCCCTCTAGCATTAAAGCTGAACAAGCAGACAGGGACATACTTATCTTTACATTGGAAGACTTTCAATTGCCAGATGGCACAGTGATTAAAGATGCCAAACTTATTGTCAGGCCTTCCGGCACAGAGCCAAAAATAAAGCTCTATGCCTCCGAAGCGGCAATTGCTTTGGGTGAGTCAGCTTCCAATGAAGCATTAGATAAGCAAATGGAATCCGTCAACAAGGCATTCCGTATGTTGCTCGATGATTTGTTGCTTAAAGCCTATGATGCCTCATCAGCCCGGTATAACAACATAGGCATTCCTCAAGATGCCAGCGGGAGGCTGCAGCTACTGAGACTTTACTTTAATATACCTGTACGCCAGAAGTTGGGAATTTATTTTCCATTGGTTGATAGGATCAGAGAGTTAGCCCAGAAAATATCGTCCGGGCAATGCGACCTACCACAAGCAAGAGGGGAGGTTGCCCAAGAAATTACAAAGCTGCATAAAACAAAAGGAGCTCAGTACATTGCCGAAGCCTTTATCATTAATTTGCGTAAACAATTAGAAAAGCTCCTTAGTGAAGTCAATAATAGCGAAGAAGTTAAGCGTATTAAATTACAAGCTGAGATTTTGTTTGGAGAATCCGAAGGAAGTAGAATTATTAATCAACTTATACCGCAAGACATCGCCAAGCCGCTGGGTGGGCAGACGGAGTCGAATACCGGCAATTATCCGGCAAGCATGCCGTCAAGCAAGGAACCGGATAGGACACCGACGGCCGAAGAACAGGCAAAGATCTTTAAGGCTTTGGGCGGCAGGGATGCGGGGGTGTTCCAAGGCAAGGATGTTGTTATTATGATGAGGTCTTCTTTACAAGCGCCGGTTAGGACAGAAACAATCGGCAGCCAGTTATATCTTTTTGTCAACCCGAATATATTACGTGGTCCGCCGCAAGAGCTTGAAATTTTGTTTAAAGGACACGAATTATTCCAAATCCTCGGACAATCCGAAACCGAAGCCCGTCAATCTACCATCCGTTATCTCATCGAAAATAATCTTTTAGAAAGCCACATCATCTTTTTGCTCCGCAACAATTCAAGCATAGTGCCTGATTCGGATTGGTTAGAGGAGTTATTAGAGGCTGTCAAAGATGCTGAGGTTGCCTCGCGTTTGCGGTTTTTGGCATCGAAAGAGAGCGACACAACCGTTGAAATAGATAACAGAAAGTTTGTTTTTTATATGACGGAAGAAACCGGTTGGTTTAGAGATGGATTTTGGATTTATGTTTATGATGAAGGGACGATAATTGACAAAAGGAGGATGCATGTTGGCCAAATTTTGGTCAAACTTCCATGGCAGCAATGGCAGGAATCAACGCAGCAATGGCAGGAATCAACAACGGTTGCGGTGGTGGATGAAGCTACTGCACCTGATTTTTCCGGAATCCCATTTTCACCTCGTGCGCCGGCAATAGAAGTGGATACTTTTTATCGAAGATATTATAAAGGAATAGGCACCTTACTTATGGTTTTTGCACTGCGTGAAGCCAGGGCAAGAGGCAGAACGACCCTTGAAATAAAAGAAGTAGACAAGGATGTCTTGAAATTTTATAAGCAGGTACTAAAGAGTTTCTCGCTTAACTATACCATTAGAAATCATGGAATTGGGGATTCTTATGATATTAAGGCCGACCTTTCTTCTGTGGGATTGGGGAAATTAAATGACTCATTTGTTATTACAAAGAGACCTATTCCTCAGGTAGATGTTTGCCGTACTAATGTTGACACTATTATTCAGAAGCTCAGTGATTCACAAGATGAATTCTTGGATATTTTGATTGGTGTCAGGCAAGAGCGTACCCAATGGGCGAATTTAAAAGAATTTTCTAAACCAAGGGCCATAGAGTTTATGCAATCTTTGATTCAGGCCATGAAGGGCTTAAAAGATCGTCGGGCAGTTGTAAGCAGCGGGGGAGTAGAGGCACATGAATTACTTACTGCCGTTGAGAAGCTGTTACCTGAAGAAGTTCATTTTGCATCTAGCGTAGAGACTTCGATGGCCAGTTTGCCCGTGAGATATAAGCCGGGGCAGGTGATCTTAGCTTTAACATCTAAGTATAGAGCAGGCACAACAACTCCGAATTTAACATTAAATGAAAAAAAGCATCTTGAGGAACGTTATTCTTCGAATCCTATCATTTATTTTGAGCATGTAGGACAGGACAGCGACGGCAATTATCCGGCGAGGATACCTGTAAGCAATAGACCGGACAAGACACCGACGGACGATGAGAGCGTAATGATCTTTAAGGCTTTGGGCGGCAGGGATGCGGGGGTGTTCCAAGGCAGGGGTGTTGTTATTATGATGAGGCCTTCTTTACAAGCGCCGGTTAGGACAGAAACAATCGGCAGCCAGTTATATCTTTTTGTCAACCCGAATATATTACGTGGTCCGCCGCAAGAGCTTGAAATTTTGTTTAAAGGACACGAATTATTCCAAATCCTCGGACAATCCGAAACCGAAGCCCGTCCATCTACCATCCGTTATCTCATCGAAAATAATCTTTTAGAAAGCCACATCGCCTTCTTGCTTCACAATGATTTAGGTTTAGTGCCTGATGAAGATTGGCTGATTATGTTAAGTGCCGCAAGACACACACAGATCCTTAAAGGGCTGCGAAAGGATGAACCTCCTTCATTATTTAAAGGGGCAGCTGATTTGCTGCAAAAACTTTGTGAGACGGTTCCTTTATTTATTGCCAGCGGTAATAACAGTGACCTGATCGAATTTGAAACAGACTATCATGGTATAAGAATGAACTTTAATCATGGAGGAGTGTTTGGTCAAAAGAGGGAAAAATCTGATGTTGTTCAAGAAGCCGTAGGTTTGGCCAGCGGGCGGCGAACAGTAATGTTTGGTGATTCAGCGCATGATATGCAGTCGGCCAGGAGTGTTCCCGGAGTTATTTGTATAGGCCGTATTAATGAAGATAACGTTACGTATCAGAAGGAACTTAAGGCAGATTACTACATTCATGATTATGAGGGCCTTGAATGGACCTCCCAATCCAGGACGTTAACATTTATTGATGTCGCAACTCAGGAAAGGGTAGAGATTGCCAATATTGGAACAGTAATTTTTGATTATGACGGCACGCTGGCTGATAGTACACAGAGCATTATACAAGCTTTTGGCAGACAGGCGGCAGAGGAATTACTCGGGCGAAGCTGTAGGAGCACTGCCGAATATCAGGAGGTATTTAGACGAGGGGTTGAAGGGTGGAGGATCGCGGATGGGAAACCAAGCGAAGATAATATTAGAGCGATTGTGGAACGCATCAATGATTATCGCGCGCAAAGAATCCTTGGACGTATTTTAGTTGATCGTCAGCCGCACGAAGCAGCAAGAGAATTTTTCCAAGAGCCGCTAGTTTATTTGCCGCAAGTGATAGAGCAGATCAGCCATAAATTGCAGACCATTTTAATTGAATTCCCACAAGATTTATCCATTGTCCAAGAATTTTATGATGCGATAGCTTCGCAAGCTTTATCCGTTGTCAATACCGATATTAGCCAGACGCTACAGATTTTAGCCGCGCAGTCTAAGAATATTAATTCTTGGATTAGTCGCGATGTCCCTACGGCCAGACAGTTTAACGTGACCGCTGATGAACAACAGATGATTGTGCATAAGAGTAAAAGCGGTCTTGATAAACGGTTAATACCAGAAACTGTCGGCATTGCTTCAGCTGAAGGGGAACCCGGGCTTGTATGACCGCGGCTGGGAAGGCTTAAAGAAATTAACCGGTAATATCTATGATGGGTTTATTTGTGCGCCGGATATATTAAAAGCTGTTTATGAGCGTACGGTCCTTTATGTGATGGTGCATGGCTTCATACCCGTACCGCAAGGGATAAAAGAAGCAACTCGACAAGGGAAGGTCAGTACCATCCATGAGACGGCCTTTGTGCAAGCCCAAGTTCCGGGGTCCTTGCAGATGGCCAATACCGGGGCCGGACATTATCAAGGCAATAAATTTGACCTTAAGTATGTAACTGAAGGCGAAGGCATACAATTTAATATCAAATACGATGAGAGGGGGAATGTCAAAGCTGTATTAGCTCAGAAACTTGTGCCTGGAACTTGGTTTATGGCCTTACCCGGTTATGTGGATTGCGTATTTAATACTAGTAACCATGTCCCCCTGAGATTTAACGATGTTTCTTTTGAACTGACACCTGATTTGATTGCTGCATTTGAACCTGGCGCAGAGACCAGACCGAGCAAGACGCCTTATACCGTCGTGATGACTGAGGAGGGCTTGAGGGTGGTCAAGGTTACTTCGGCCGATGTACCGCTCAAATGGATTCAAGGTCCCCAGGAGTTCTTCTTTAATCAACCAAATCTGCTGGCGCTATATCAAGGCTTATTATCTCAAACAGAAATTGAAAGTTTAGTGGCTGGTTTAAGCGTACAGGCCGGACAAATCATCAAAGAAAGCAATGCATCTGTGCCTGGCCTTGCACAGGATTCTTTAGTGTATGGATTACCCGAACAGCTGGCTGTCAAGGCCGCGAGCTTTGGGAGACAGGCAAGCCATTGAAACTGTATTAAAGTCTTTGAAAGCCCATATGAGTAGCGATGCCTGCTATGCCGAGAAACCCTGGATAGCTCAGGCGCTTGAAACTTCGGCGGCAAAGAGGAGCTATTGTGAACATGCCTGAGGAATTTAGGGAGCCAAGCGATAACATTATCTCAATATTACCAACATTTACAATTGGCGCTTGTCGATATTCGTCGGCGGGGAGCAATGAAATTGCTGCCTAACCTGCGCACCGGAGAGCAAGGATATAAGTGGGGACCGCAGGTAAAGTACTCTTATATTCTTGATGCCATGGGCATAGTTAATCGACAGACCGGAGAGGTTCTTGAACCTACCAAGCTTGCGGCCTTAGGGTTAACACCGGAAACCAATGTTGCCGAGTACTGGCATGGCAGCGACGATATTAAATATCCTTCCTGGATCGTGGAGAAGGTAGAAGGGGTCGATGTGGCCTTGCCGTTATTCTGGGTTCTGCGATTTTTATCTGACGCAGCTTTAGGTAAGGAGCATTGTGCGGCCTTTGGCCAATCTATAGGCATGGTGGCCAAGTATTTGGATGCCGCCGAGCCGTTATCAGGGCAAATGCATATTGGCATCACAGAAGGGTATTTGGTCATTGAGATGAATAACGGAGCGGGATTGTTCTTAGGGGTCAATGATCCGATGCAAGATACAAGTTTAGGCAATGAAGCCCGCCGAGAGGTCAGACGTAAAGACATGATCGACAGGGTAATTAAAATGATCGAGGGAAAAGATCCTCGGGTGGTCCGCTGGCCGCAAGAAGGAGTGGAAGTTCATTTTAGAAATATTGAAGAAGCGGTAGATACATTTGTCATAGTGATCAGCAATGGCCAGAATGGGGAAGGGTTATATAGTTGGAGCATAGCTGAGCTATTAAAATTTCTTTTAATAAGCGGGATGAATATAGTGGATGTTGCAGGATTTGGTGTTAATGAAAACGGCCTATTTGACGCTCAGTGGAGTTTGGTGCAGGCGATTACGCCTAATACTGGTGATTTGATTAAAGTCTTTCAATTCCAGCCGCATGCCTTGTATGGTTCAAGGCTAATTAAAGCGCGGGGAACATTCTTGGAATTCAAAGCGACATCTACCGGAGACCAGCATGCCAAACAATCCAGTGCTGAGCAGACCGAGAGTCTAGGAGACAATTATTTAGGGAAAATAGCCCGGGTGGGCAAGGTCACATTTGGACGTTTAATAATAGCTTTTGAAAAGATGGAAGCTTCCAGATTATGGCGCAAGACATCACCTGAGGATTACAAAGCTAATGGGGATGAACAGCCGGTTGTATTGGCACCGGGGGTAACCAAACAAAGATTACACGAAGAAGAACAATATACGAGCACACAATACCGGCTTGCTTCAGGGACCGCGATTGAATTGAATCGTTTTGGTCAGCATTCCGTTTTCTGGGTACGTGCAGTGATTGCAGATGAAGATGTGCAATTACATGGCGGTAAGGGATTACGCAATGGCAGGATTAGCATTGAAACAATAACTGGTAGAAAATTAATTGAGCTAGGCGTTGAAGAAGAAGCATTTGTTTTTGCGGATCAAGGGGACTTAGTTATACGCTCTGTCGGGAATGAATCAGTTGTCTTTATTGAATTCAAACGCCCGGTACCGGGTATGTCTTTGCCAGAAGCTAAGCCAGTGGTTGATAATAATCTTGCCCGCCATCATGCGGCCATTGCCGAATTCAACGCTAAGCGCATCGAGGCCGGCAGCCATTCGCAGACGGAGAAGCAAAATCATTTTGGCCTGGCACCGGAGTTGATCGTTGATCTGATGGATGTCGTGGTCAAGGGCGGGTTTATTGCGACTACAGACAGAATGGATGTTTTAAAGGGATTACGTGCCAAGAACCCCAGTGCAGTTATTGGTTATTTCGCAACGAATGTCGTCGGGCTTCGAGAGGCCGCTGCCACTGGTGCCACCTTTGTTATCATGGTCGAATTTAGCCCGACGGCCGATGAGATGACCCGGATCCGCACAGAGTTTCCAGCACTACTTGTTATAGCCGAGCTTGATACCGCCGCTGCTTCATCTTTTACCCAATCAATCCGGGCAGTGGTGGAGATTGGCGTTGATGGCGTGGTCCTTAAGCATTGGAGCAAGGTTCCGGCAGCGCTACAGAAGGACAATTATTCAGTCACTCAACTACGCAAGGATGCCCCGAATTTGATTATCATCCCGGCGGGTGGGATTTTCGAGAACAAGGTCGCCGCCGTGCTCGCGATACCGGAGAAACTTGTGGCCGCTGTTGGCTTTAACGCGAAAACGGTTGAAGAATGTCAGGTCCAAGTGAAGCGCTATCATGATGCGATTAATGCCCCAGCTCAATCCGCCGCGCAGAAGGATACGGCCCTGAAGGCTTATCATGTTGATGCCCAAAGGACACCGTTAGAGAATGCGTATTTAGGGTTAGTCAAGCAACAAGTCAGGGCAGGGTTTATTACCCGTCAACAGATTGAAGAAGGTATTACAAGTTATCCTATCGGCAATGATTATATATTTGTTATCTCCGAGAACCGGATAGCATATTATCAAAAGGGTATTTCAATCGAAAAGCCTTCCTTTGGGGCCAATATATTGGCCAATATCCGTAAATTTAAAGCATATGGCATTTATTTGGCATTCAAACAGGTATGGCGTGATGTTGTTTTAAAACCGTTATTTAAACGGAACATCAATATCGAATTTACTGATAAGAACAAACAAGGGCAGCCTTCAGGAAAATGTAATTTATGTCCGGCTTTCCTGCCGGTGGTAGAACGCGGTATTCCATTGGCGCGATTCGATGAACAACTTAAAGATTGGATCATGTACGTGAATCCATTCTTCTGGGGGGTTGATGATCGTCGAGAATTGCCATCGTTTGTCATTGTCCATAGAAAACATAATGTTTATCCATCTTTTACCGAAATAGTACGCGTAGGTGATGTTTTATCCCGGCTAATGCCGCATACCACCATTAATTGGAATGGCCCCGCCCGTTCTGTGAATTATCATGCCCATTTTCAGGGAGTTTTTAGGCATTTCCCGATTTATTACAAAGAATTGGCCCCCGGTGTCCGTGCGCATGAACAAAGGGTTGAATATTGGCCGGCCACTAATTTTATCTATGAAGGTAAGGATGATGTCAAGTATGCGAGTGAACGCATCAGCGGTCTATTGGCCCGGGGCATCAAAGAGAACATGATCGATCTAGCCTGGGTCATCTCGCCGCAGGGCCTGCCGCGAATTTATATTTTCCCACGTTCCAAGAGGATTCCCGCGGGTATGATCATACCTTACGGAGTTCCGGAATTATCCGGTTACAATGTGACTGCTAAAGAAGAGCTTCCCTTATTTGACCTTTCCAACCCGCAAAATGTCAAAGCTAAATTCGAAGCCTGCATAAGTGAAGTAAGCGTTCCTTTAGAAAATATTCAAGAGCCTGCCGCTTCTGTTCCAGCTATGATTCCCGCGGCGTTGCCGGGGTTAATAGAAGCGATAGAGACGAAAGACCAAAGCAAGCTCATAGAATTTATTAAGGGGCAGGTTCAACGGGAACTACAAGCAGTTCTTCAGCAGTGTGATCTTCCGCCGCCGGGAGAACTTCCGTCGCAGGAGCCTTTCGAGAAGGCTTTGATTGAAGTTTTGCATGGTAATAAAAAGATTGATCCCCATACTCGTGAAGTAAAAGACCTCACAGAAGCAGATAAAGCAATTCTCAGGGATTTAGTCCGTCGCATCCGAAAAGCATATTCAGAAGAATTTAAAGTTTTCCCTAATCATAGCGATGCCTTAAAAGCTGCTTTGAGTGTCTGGATTAGGCATGATGTGAGGGCATTCAAGGATTATTTCGTTCAACACAGCATTGATCAAAGCAACAATCGCATTTGTATCCACACGCATGATTATCAGCCTGATCGAAGAAATCCG
The DNA here is from genome assembly GCA_963769315.1 of Candidatus Omnitrophota bacterium. Classification (GTDB taxonomy): domain Bacteria; phylum Omnitrophota; class Gorgyraeia; order Zapsychrales; family Fredricksoniimonadaceae; genus JABDGZ01. The sequence goes on along the minus strand of CAVYLG010000003.1, from coordinate 1,020,954 downwards.
TGGCGGCGGGGTATAGTAGAAAAGCAGGAGTCCGCTAAGCCTTATCACGACTGGAATGCACGGGTAACGGCGGAATGCTATGCTCCCAACACGGCCGCGCGTATTTTAGGCCCTGGAGGTCACATCGTTGATATCGTCAATAATTACTCGAAATGCAGTTTTAATTTCGGGGCCACCCTTTTGGAGTGGATGGAAGAAAAGGACCCTGAAATTTATGAAGCCATTTTGGCAGCTGACCTTCAAAGCCAACTGAATTATTCCGGACATGGTAGCGCTATCGCCCAGGTTTATAACCATATGATCATGCCTCTGGCCAATACCCAAGATAAGAGGGCGCAAATTATCTGGGGCATTAAAGATTTCGAGTCGAGATTTAACCGAGAACCAGAAGGTATGTGGCTGGCTGAAACCGCGGTTGATATGGAAACATTGGATTTAATGGCCCAGCAGGGGATTAAGTTTACGATTTTAGCGCCTCGCCAAGCCAAACAAATCAGGCAAATCGGCCAGGAGATGTGGCAAGATGTGTCTGGGGGGAAAGTTGATCCACGCGTGCCGTATCTTTGTAATCTGCCGTCAGGCCGACAAATTTATATTTTCTTTTATGATGGAGGGATTTCCCAGGCAGTTGCTTTTGAACACTTGCTTGATAATGGCGAAAAATTTGCCGGGCGATTAATGAAAGGTTTGGGCGATAGTAGGCCCGGTCGCCAGACTTGTTAATATTGCGACCGATGGGGAAACCTACGGACATCACCATAGGTTTGGTGAGATGGCCCTGGCGTATTGTCTGGATTATATTGAAAAAAATCAACTGGCCCAATTGACCAATTATGGCGAATTTTTGGAAAGATTTCCGCCAACTCAAGAAGTGGAAATTGTGGAAAATTCGTCCTGGAGCTGTGATGCATGGAGTAGAGCGTTGGCGTTCGAATTGCGGCTGCTCAACCTCCGCTGAATCATGGTTGAAGCAAGAGTGGCGTGCTCCATTACGTCAGTCATTGGACTGGCTGCGCGATCAGATAGCTCTTTGTTATGAAACCAAATGGCCGAATTTACCAATGACCCTTGGGGTACTCGCGATAGATACATCGAAGTCATTTTGGATCGCAGCAGAAGAGAATACGGAACGGTTTTTACAAAATGTCGCCGGCCGGACACTCAAAAAAGAGGAGAAGATTAAAATCCTCAAGCTCTTGGAAATGCAGAAGAATGCCATGCTGATGTACACGTCTTGTGGCTGGTTTTTTGATGATATTTCACGGTCTTGAGACGGTGCAGAACCTTAAATATGCGGCACGTGTCATTCAACTGGCCCAGGAAGTCTCTCCTGTTGGCACCGTTGGCTTGGAAGAAGGGTTTATCTCCCGTTTGGCAGAGGCAAAAAGCAATGTCCCTGAGTTAAAGACGGTGCCCGAATTTACTCTACCATGGCTAAGCCACGGACGGACATAAGCCCCAACAGAAAAGGACGGCCCGGGATGTACTGGGAATGTTTCGCAGCAAAATGTTAAAGACATCAAGCAATTTATTGCTGAAGGGGCGTTTGAAGAAGTTACTGTTGATCAGAAGATGTTTGAAGGCGTTGTTGATATGCCGGTAAAGGTTTTCATCTTAACTAAACAGTCCCCGCGCGCTCCTCCGGAAGGATTTATTTGGGACAGGCTTATCAATAACACGCTGGAAATCTATTATTCTTCCCCATCTGTTTATGAAGGCCATCAACATTCGCTTATTGAAGATGCTTATCACGCCCTTATCGAGAACCGTCTGCTTCAGGACCCCCTGAATAAATTGACACCGGAGCAAGCCCACAAGAAAGCCGTTGCTGCGACCCGAGGAATGTTCCATAAGAGGGCTTTTCATTTGGGGCAAGCAGGCGTTGAATGTTCTAAAAGCCCCGTAAGAAAAACCCCACAGGATTCCGGGAAAGATGAGGGACAGAGAAAGGTTGTTGTTACTTCACGAGGATATAAGAAAATCCCCGGTACTGACAGGACCATGCTGGCGGAAACCGAGCCTGGTTTTGAATCATATTACGAGGCATTTCGTGGTCAGGTTGATCAGATCTACGGTGAGCTTGGCGAACGCCGCTGGATAATGAATGCCCAGGACGATATTCGAAAAGTTATAAATATTTTAGAAGAAAATAAGTTTAAATTATCCCAGGAACAAACCAGACAAATCGAGACAATTTTAACGGGTATTTTAACAGCTATAGTCAAGCCCCTTGGCAAGCTTAAGGTCGAAGAAAAACAAGCGGCGCAGGACAATTTAACCAAAGTTTTGGCTGGAATAAGGGCCGGAGGGATATTTTTAACAGGAGTGGATAAGTTATTGTCCTCTATTAATGCAATTTTTGAAATACGTCGAAAAACTATTGAATCTATGACTCGTGGAATAGTTCAAGGCCGGTTAAGCAAGATCCATGTGAAAATTAATAAACGTAATATGGACATTATAGAGCGTTTGGACCAGGTTGAAATGTTTAGACAGGGATATTTCATTAGAGGGATGAAAAAACTTTTATTAGGCCTACGGGCATTAATAGTGATTAGAGGTGAACCGGATTTAAGCGGTTGGCATGGATATTTGTCATCCGCCCTGGATGCCCTTGCGAAAAAGCAAGATGATAAATTTGTGGAAGAATTAAAATCGGCCCGTAAATTGATTAAAAATTCAACGGTGCTGTATCATTTATGGTCTTTGTATGTCAATGAGCTTATTAAGGAAGAAATGCGTTCAGCAAAGCCGGTCAACAGGGCAGGAATATTAAAGAAGGTATTTTTAGGTTATTTCCGTGAGGAGCAGTTAAGCCGCGGTTTGCCCAATGAAGAGGCGCGCCAGCGCGCACTTTGGTGGGCGCGTCTTTATCAGGCCATATTTATTCCATTTAAAATTAAAGGTACACGGTCGGGCAAACGTATCCCTAATCCTGTCTTTAAAGCCGCGACATTTTATCAGGATATTTTAAAGAGATATACCTTAGAAAAGATCATAGGCTGGCGACTCATGCGAGCCAGCACTAAGGTGAATACTGTAAATTACCTGCGTCAGATCCAAGCTGCCAGGCCTAAGAGTACTCATCTTATTCGTGAAGACCTGCAGGGGCTTATGACTGCAATTGCCAAAGATTTTAAACTTAATGACGAACAAGGGGAGCTTCTTAAAGGTTGTGTCCTTTTTGAACCGCGGGAAAAGAGCCTAGAAAAAAGCCCGGGACTTGCGCCCGCCATGTTGCCAGGGGTGGCAAGTAAGACGGTGGAGTTTGTAAAGAAGCGATGGTTGGTATTATCGGTGAGTGGTCTTATCGTAGGCGGATTGATAGGCATAAAGCTTGGATGGATGATAACTGGGCTCTTGCTTGGATTTAAGACTCCTGTTGGTTTAGCGATATCAATTATTATTATTAAAGCAGCTTGGGAGGAGTACTTACGCCATTACAAAGGCCTAGGAGATGAAGCTTTTCTATCAGGCCATCGTGAAGAGGATCAAGGGGAATTAACCCCCTTTGTCACAAGGACTAGCAAACTTAATAATACCTTCCTGCAATCTACATTTAAACACATTTGGAAAAATTTCAAATGGTTTTTTATGAATAAAGGGACTCCGGCGATGTTGCGTAGGGGGATTCCACTGGTGTATAGCCAAAAGCAGCGTGATGGCACGAACGCGTCCGGTATGGTTGAAGAAGATCATCCTATTACATCTTATTCACAGTATAGGGCTATGAAAGAGGCATTGGACCGTGGGGATAAACTTATGGCCCAATGTTTTGAATTAATGTGTAGTGCTTTAGTAAAATTGGAAGGTTCGTTAAAAATGACCATTGATATGACTGATTTGCAGGATCCTGAATTCGGATACGTGGTTGCCTATCGTAAAGATGGTCAAAGAGTAGACAGATTGAATTCTAATCAATGGATGTGGATTTTAGGTAGTTTTGGTTTTGAAAGAGAAACGGTACAATTCCTCTGGGAACTCAAGAATAAGCATGATGACCAGGCGAATGAAGAATTAGGCATAATGGCCCAAATCCAATATATCGATCAAGTCATCAATCAAAAGTTCGATAAAAGACTCGCTGGGGCCATCCGGAACATTCGGATCCATGTTTTCTTGCAAACATTGTATTTGAAATTGGGATACTGGACCAATGGATGGATAGGTTACAACTGGGAGAAGTTTATTGAGAAACATCCTGTATATAGCCGGGATTATGTCAACAGATTTCGACATGAATTAGACTTTTCTTATAACCCACAGCTTTCATTTTGGGCTTCTTATTGGTTTCACCTACAACATAACCTTGACTGGCTTTTAAAAGGCGTAGGTGAACCGCTCATGACCGTTTCTAAAGATTCCGATAAGTCTTCTTTCCGGTCTAAATTTGGCTTTAAACGCGACCTTAAACCAGCAACGTTTTTAACTACCCCATTTTTGATTAGCTTGCCCAAATTCGTGCTTCCGGTTGAGTTGCCCTCAGAAAGGTCTAATTTATTCATAATCCTGCTATTGTTGCTTTTATTGCTGCTGTTCCTCCTCTTAATGTTGTTCATTAAACCAGGTGGCGTTGGGTTCATACCGGCAGCTGTCCCATTTGTAATAGTGCCTCCGAAAGCATCAATTCAGCCGGTGCGATTGGTACCGTTAGCTAAATTTAAAAAAGTATGGGGGCACAAGTTCTTTAATAGGGCACCTATGGAGATTAAGATTCAAGAGAGTACAGGTTTTCTTAAACAAATAGGCCCATTTTTCACTATTAATGCTGTAGCACCTGCGGTGCCCTTGCTAAATATATACCCGTGCTTCCCGTTAGGTTTTGGATGGGTATTTTTTGGTTGGGGATTCCCTGTTTGGAGATTTATAAGATGGTTGACCTTCGGAATACTTACAGTCTTTATAACTGTTTTTAAGGTCATTATTAAAGTAAGGGGAAGGCAGATTGTGCTTTATATAGCAGATGTGTTGGAGGGCGGGTTGTCTAAAATATTCCATACCATGCTTCTAACTATATATACTTTTGAGATCGACTTCATGACAACAGTATATCAATACAGCATGATAGTTTAAATTGTGGGTTGATTTTCTCCCCCTGTGGCGGCTTATAGGAGTCCTCGGTAATGAGAGGGGGAGGCAAGGAAGGAGGTACAAAATGGATGAACGCAGGCAATTGCCACGCTGGAAAATAAATAAAGAGGCAAAGGTCTGGATGCCGCAAACACAGGGCTTTAGCCAGTGCATTATTGAAGACATGCATCTAAAAGGGATGCGCGTGTCCTTTGATAAACGGTTGCCCCGGCAAGGAGAAGTGAGTATGTCTTTTATAATTGGGGACAATTTGGACCTTATTAAAATCGAGGTAGAAATACCGTGGGAAAGGGAGGACCAGGGACGGTATGTTTATGGCTTGTCGTTTAGTAAAATTGTTGACAATGATAAAGAAAGGATTTATCAGTACATCAATACTAATTGTTATGATCAATTTAAGAAAAAATGGTGGGCATAGAGTAATTTGTAAAAAAAGCGGTAATAATTTTTAGGGAAGGGTGTTCTTAGAATACTTGTTATTTAATCAATCAATATTTGTTTAATATCAAATAGTAAAATTGCTTTTTGTTAAAAATATGTTATACTTAATATAGTCTTTATATTAAAAGAAATTTCCTAAATTCTGTATTTTAAGTTCTTTTATGCTTTTAACCAAGGAGACAAGATTTTAACTTGATTATTCGCTTAAGACAGATTCTTATTAAAAAGAATCTCAGTTATTATATAAAAGAAAGGGTTTTAATATGACATGGTTTTATCGATTTAAAAGCTTTTACCAAGGGATAAGCGTTTTATTAATTATTTCTTGTCTTACCTGGGGGCTGCCGGTTAATCTATACGCACAGCAGGTGACTCCTCTTGATCGTATGCCTGCTCCGCGTGAATTCGTTCATCTGACCCAATCTTACAATCCACCCGCTTTAAAAGGCATTCAGATTGTCCCTAATAATCCTTTCCGGTTTAATTTTATCATTGAACAAGGCGATGAGCCCCTAAATAAAGAGGCCTTTAGATCAGAAGCATATAGGTTGGTTAAGTATTTTATGGCGTCATTGACTATTCCTGAAAAAGACTTATGGGTCAATCTCTCCCCTTACGAACATAACCGTATCATTACCCCGGAATTTGCCGTAACAGAGATGGGGCGTGACCTTTTGGCCCAAGATTATGTATTAAAGCAGTTAACTTCTTCTTTGATATATCCGGAGGCTGATTTAGGTAAGAAATTTTGGGAAAGGGTTTATCAGCATGCATGGCAACGTTACGGTAGGACAGATATTCCCATCAATACTTTTAATAAGGTATGGATTGCTCCCAAAGAAGCTATTGTTTATGAGAAAAATGGCGGAGCTTTTATAGCCTATACACATTTAAAGGTCATGTTGGAAGAAGACTATTTGGCCAGTCAAAAAAACAATAGGCCTATGGTGGTGGAGAACCCGCTTAAGTCTGGGGGCGCAGCAGGAGATAATTTAGCCAAAGGAATTGTCCGTGAAATTATACTTCCTGAAATTGAAAAAGAAGTAAATGAGGGGAAGAATTTTGCACGCTTGCGACAGATTTTTAATGCCATTGTTTTGGCAACATGGTTTAAGAATAATTTGAAAGAAAGCCTTTTGGATAAAATATACGCTAATCAAAAAAAGGTTAATGGCATTGATTTAGTCAATCGGGCTGCCAAGGAGACCATTTATAGAAATTATTTGCTGGCTTATAAAAAGGGCGTTTATAACTTTATTAAGGAAGACAGCGATATTTATTCCCATCAAATTGTCCCGCGTAAATATTTTTCAGGCGGGTTTTGGGCCGAGGGTACCTCTGCGGCAATGGTTACTTATCAGCAATTTAGTCAGATGCCCATGCGTGCTCAGTTAGGGTTAGAGGCAACTGGACCTTCGAGAAAATTTACTTTTGAGATGAGAGGCAAGAGTGGCAATAGTAATAATGCGATGCGTTCGGTGGGGGGAGAGAATAGAAAACATAACTTAACCCAACTTGAACATGTTGTGCGGGATACAAAAGGGCCAGGGCTGGTACTGGCCGTAACTAACGGAGGAGACGAAGGGATCGTTAAACAGCAATTACAGGACGATGTCACTCTTATTTTTAACAAGAAGAGTGGCAGGACCCATGTATTGACATATCCCATGGTTAAAAATCGCGGGCAACTTTTAGTTATTCTTGATGCTGTTAGAATGGCAAGGCACGAATATCCGGCAGACATGAATAGACTGGTTGTCTTAATACCAGGCAACGGAACACGTATGAATCCCTTCACGCTAAGGGAATTGGGGAATTAAACCATCCTTCCCCATGCTGATCGAGTCCCGGGAAAAGAAGAATTTCTCTCCGGGATGGAAGCCTCTCTTTATACCTGGAACCTGGCTTATTTCATCTTAAACGACTTGGAATGGGCAGCAAAACGGATCCGTATATCCACCCGGGAGTTTCAAGAGTAATTCCGGAAGGATTTACCGCCGTGAAATGGGGTGATGAACCTCAAATTTCATCCAACAATATGGATCAATTAAAATTAGATTTGCAGGATGTCGATCTCGTCCGTTTTGGGTCTCTCGAAAGGATTACCCCGAAGCTGGCTACGCAGAAAGAGTGGCTTCAAGTGATGATAAAGATGGTAATTTGATCAATCAGATACGACGGCGAGAGTATCGTGATCTTTTACAGCGCATGGGAGAATCTCCCGATAATGTTAATGTTCACGCGTATGTGCATATCGGTAGCCCTGTTTTCTCTAACCTTTTTCTTGAGGAAGCGGGTAAAATTTTTAATGGTCCTCAATATGACGGGAAAGCCGTCGATGTGGATGGCTACTTATTTGAGGCCTTAACGCAAAATTATACCACATGGGAGGAAGAGATTTCACGGGACCCCGATTTGATGTTGAAATTTTTGATTGAGTTCCCCACATTTTATGAAGATGTTCAAAGATTAAAAGCGAATATCGAAGCAAGACGGGGGCATCCTTTAATGATTAAGGTTATTGATTATGGGACAGACCCGTATTGGGGGGATATTGGACAAGCTGAGCAGCACGATTGATTTAATGGGACAAGTCACGGATAGAAGTCCAGATGGGAAATTTGCCAGGGTATTGGCCAGAATCGACAATGTCACACCTGACCAGCATGGCAATATAGTCATTAATTCAACAATCCCTAGGATGGAAGCATAAAAAATAGTGTTGTTATTAATACGCATGTTTATGGAGAAGCCGTACCTACGGGCCACGTCGTTTTGAGTCAATTGTAATCTGGGCAATGTAGATATACGGGCATTGGTCTGTTGTTTATGGGTCCACAGTTTATTCTCTTATAATGGGGCCACATTCTATGTCATTTAAGTCAATAGCAGCTCAAAATAATACTTTAATAATACAGACCAAATTATGTTCATACCAGTATCCCGAATCCCCAAGATCTTACAAGGGTTTGGAAGATTGGTGGGGGGATATTACTATACCGATTGATCAACCCCAATACTTTAATGTGCCGTTTTTGGAAATCCACGTTCTTTTAAGGAACAATTAGAGATAATGAGAAGTAGAGATTTTAGTATAGCTGGGATAGAAGAAAAATTAACCACAATTAGGGATGACAGCAAAACTAAATTAATTAGAAATAAGAGTCAGGCCATGTTGGCAGAAGCTATAGCACTCCTGAGTGGCCTCCGGTTTGCCGTTAGCTTTTGATGAACATTCCACAACATTAAATAGCATCCAGGGCTTGCCTCCTATCAACAAGGTTTTGCCAGCTACAAGTAATGTAGCGGATGTGACCCGTCAATTTACCATTTTGTTGAATGTACAAAACAATGTATTCAATCCGCAGGTCCGCGAAGCTGCAAGCTTCTTACAAGCCCTGGCGTTCTTCCGCCAGCTATTGCCCGACGATCGTGATAAGGTCGTTAAAGATTATCAGAGACTCGGGTTTGGTGAATTAGCTGAGTGGCTTGTGAATAACAGGAATTTGCGTATTGAGGACTTAGCCAAACAAATTGAGAAGAGATTCGGCATCAAGATCGGTGAGCGTGAACTTAACCATATCGCCGTTTATGATGAAACGGTGACCCGGGCACGGGGGTTGCGTATGATTTTGGAAACAGCTCTTTTTAAAGAAGCTCCATCTCCACAGATCGCTCATACTATGACAACTATGCCTGGACTGCGTGATGTGGTTTTGGGTATCAGAAGTGCGGCAGTTGTGAAAGGATTGGCCGATCAACAGGCTGAGCAGATGAGTTCAGTCCTTGAGAATTTAAAGAAAGTGGTGGGTACAGATGTTCGATTATTGCGTCTTTATGACGGGCGGTATTATGTTTATGACGGTTATGCTTTGCAGATGAAAGCCCAGAATCTTTTTATACAACTTGCCCAGACTAAAGAGGATTTTGATGTTCATGGGGAGGATTTAAGCCGCAAAGGCCTGGAAGATATGATCCAGATGGACATGGCTCGCGGTCAAGGGTTATTTTATCTTAGGACAGGCCAGACGGCAGCTGTAGCCTCCGATGAGTTCGATGGCATGGTTCAATCTGTCGGTGCCAGTATTACAGGTAAAGAACCGCAACAGCATTTTTGGAAATGGGACCCCCAAGGACTTCTATGGCGTGCAGAAAGTCTTTGTCCGCGTGTCTTTAGGATCGCGCGTACCAATCTCGATACAGAGACCACAGCAACGATCAATAGAAAAGATGCGGTGCAAGAGCAGATGGAAATTGAAAGGGAAATGGCCAAAGGTTTTAACAGGGTATTTCCTTTTTATATGCTGGATAATACACCGCCTGGTCCGATCCGGGATTCGAATAAGAATGCCCTGGCCAAAATGGAATCCGTTGGCGCTGAGGTCTTTCACGATACGGTTGAAATGCGCTCTCGCGTGCGTGATGAAATGGCCAAAGGAATCGCCCAGGAAATGGATTTGCTGCTTAGTCAGGGGAAAGCTTCGGAATATCAGTTGGAATTTTTGAAATTACATCAACTTTATGATACTAAAGGCCAAGTTGATTGGAAAAAAATTCGTCATTTTCTTGATGAAGGGCCTCTTGATCATATTGCGGGCGTGCGCAATGAGACGATCGGAAGAACAAAGGGAGACCTGGTTGCCGGCAGCGTTGATGATGATGCCCCTTCCACAGTCACGGTCCTTCCTGCGGATGAAGAGGCCCAGTTGAAAGCTGAACGCAATGCTAAAGTGGAAGCAGCTTGGGAAGACCTTTATAAAGAAATGTCAGATACCCTTGAACAGGTCACAGGACATGTTGTTCCTATTTATGATCGCAAAACATATTATGAAGCTTTGGCTAAAGTAGATACTACAGATCCAAAAATTAAAAAAGTTCGTGAAAAATATTTTGGATATGATCCTGATAAAGTTGGCGGAATAATCCCAATGGCAGCCGGTGAAATCGTGGCTAGTAAGGATCTGATTTTTCAAGATGAGCTTGGTTGGGGCAAGTATATGCAGCGGGGGTATCAACGGATGGAGGGTGGGCAGGGACCATTTGCAAATTTTATGCTCGCTCAATATGATGCAGTTGTCCGTCGTCCTCTTCGTGATAGGAAGGACCTTCATGTCATGCCGGTGGATACGGATGCCTTTGCACGATGGGTAGGTATGCCTTACGAAAGGATTAATCTTCCTTTGCGAGGCAGCACACTTAATACTGATAAAAAAGAAGGTGATTGGCGTGATATGTATACTTCACCTCCAAGGGACTCAAAAGATTTGACGAAAGCAATAGGTAATATTATTATCGCCGTAATTTTTCAATTTGGACATGCTCAAGACACTTCAGGATTTGCTCAATTAGTTGCTTGGGTGGGTGGAGGTAAAGCTTTCCCCGGTCTGGCAGGAGAGCCTGTGAGGGTCGCGGGCGTTGATATCGCAGGTGTGAAGCAAAGGGGGGATATTCAGCACCCAAACCAGTCGGTATTTGTCGGACCGGAGGGAATTTCCGGATTTGCTTCATTGGCATTAAACGGTATATTCAATCGGAATTTCTTTTTGGTAGGCAAAAAATTAAGTGATGGGACAGTTCTCCCATTATTGTTTTTAACCCCGGGAAAAAATCTTCGTACGGAAGAACCTTATCCGTTCAAGCTTTTTGTCAGGTCTATGCTGGAAGGGAAAACTGTGGTTGCTGCCGCGCCGGTTGTCGGTGATCAGCATCGTTCATTTGGGGCACGGATGTATATTGTAGCGACGCAAGATCTTACCGAACTCATTGCCATGGCAGCGCGCGAACCTTATGAGGAGGCTAATAGATTGTTTTTTCAAGAACTACCAAACCGTCCGGATTTGCAGGGGGAAGGTAAAGAGTATGATCGTTTGACCCGTCTAGGGGAACTTGTCATTGAACAAGCTAAAAAGTTTAGTTTATCTGATGATAAACAAAGTTCTCTTCTCAAAGAACGTAATGTCCGATCTATGATCATGGCACATTTGGGTCAATATTACATGGCCAAGTCCAAGCTGTTAGAAAGTGATCCTACTAACGAACAGATCAAACAGGAGCTTCGTGATATTTCTTTGGTCATGCTCCAGTATGCGGATGAATTCAAAATGTACCATGTTGGTGAGGCCGGAAAGGCTGATTATGGCCGTGTGGATTATCGTCCCAAAGATGCTAACAAAGATTATTTTTATCGGATCAAACGTCAAGGGGACCGGTTGATATGGGAAGCGGTCAGTCCGGATGTCAAGGTTGATCGAGTAGATGGGGTGGTCCGTGCGTCACGTGCTGAATGGAATCCTTTGCAAGGACGTCAAGGCCAGGTTGCTGTTCCAACGGTAAAAGCGGGAGAACCCATTGAGGTCACTTTGGAACCCGAAACCGGAAGCGGAATCATTTTAAGAGACATGTTAGAAGATGGCCAAGAAGCAATCGTCCCCGTGATGAGACCGGAAGATGCAACGGAGTTTCTTAGCTCAGTTCAAAGTCGGGCAAAAGCACAGATCTTGGAAGATGGTGAATCCCTGCTTTTGTGGCCACTTATGGTCAAACATTTCGTTTCCTGGCGGGATGAAAAAGCGGCCGAGATTGATCAGCGTACCCCGGACGCGAAGCTTAGTACCAGTTCGCGTGGAGGTATTGAGGTTCAATTCAATGAAGATGAGAATAATCGGGTTAGTTTTACTGATAAATGGAGTTTGCCCGCGGGACAAACAATTCAGTTTGTTCGCCTTGCACCGGGTAAACGCGTGAATCTTAATCAGAAACCCGGCCAGCAGGTGTATGTGAATGTGATCAAAGGGGATCTTACCAATATTAGCCGTGGTGTATCGGCAGAGCCCAATACGGTGCACAGGACACTTGTTACTGAAAATGTCGTGGTAGCCGGATCGCATGGTGCTATCATAGAGATTGTGACTCAAACTCCGCAAGCTGCTGCTGAGGTGACTAATATAGAGCAGTTGCGTTTTAATGGGCCTCTTGCTAATGAGCTGACTTGGAAAAGGCAGGGCATTGATTTCTGGAACGCATCCGGCTTTCATATTATGGATGGCGGGAAAGAAGCGGCCAATGTACGGTTTTGGGAAGCAGGGCCCGGGGTCAATGCCGGCGAACAAGGGAACAGGGTGGATATCGCTAATCCTTTAATAGAGAAACATTTTATCTTCTCGGGCGCAGGAGGGAGAATGATTGCAAAAGATGGTATTTCTATTTCTGTAAATCCGGGAGAAGAACATGGAATAGTCCAGGATCCTTTGCATCGTTTTCAGGCTGGAAATCAGTCGGTTTTTGGGCAAGCAACTGAAGTTGCTCCTGATAAGGCGCAAAGAGCGAATAATGTTAGAAAGACCGTCACGCATACTCCTGTCGATAAATTGGGCGGTATTGATTTAACCGGTAATTATAATTTGCGTGTTCAAAGACAAGCAGGTGCTAAGCCTATAGATGTTTCTTCCGGTTTTTTAAAAGGAATTGATGTTACAGGATTGTTCCCAGTTTTAATTAATGATGAACCAGTTGTGATCCCGGAGCTTTTGGGAATACGTAGTTAATGTAGCGGGGTCAAGCGCTTTGTTTAACGCATAAATTTTTCTTGTTGCTTACCTTCATCCCATATACAATAAAAACAATTATTAACCGTACTTGTTTGGTGGTTAAAAAGAGTTTTCATTAGTTTGGCTTACCCGGTTGTCAATGACATTTGAGCGGGGTGTTTTCATAAGCCGGAGTACTACAAAAGGAGTTTTTTATGGGTCGTTTGCCGGAGTTAATTATAATTTTAGCTGTGATCATCCTGCTTTTTGGTGCGCAGAGATTACCCGAGATCGGTGCTGCCCTTGGCCGTGCCATCCGTGAATTTAAAAAGAATTTACGGGAAACCGAAGAAGAAATCAAAAAGCCCATCGAATCTCAGCCCAAGTGATTTTAAATTCTTTTTTTCAATCTTTCTTCAAACATATCGAAGAATTGCGCTCGCGGTTAATTAAATCCGCGGGCGCTTTTGTTCTCGCCTTTTGTCTTTGTTACGGTTTCATCGGCAAGCTCATTCCTGTCTTGATAGCTCCCGCCGGACATTTGGTTTTTACGTCACCTGCGGAAGCGTTCTCAGCCTACATGACGGTAGGGGCCCTGATGGCCCTGCTGGTTGCATCACCCTATATTTGTTATCAGGTATGGGCGTTTGTGGGGGATGCCTTAAAACCTTCCGAGAAGAAATTTGTTTTGATTTTTGCGCCTTTATCGTTGTTGTTTTTTTTCTCAGGGGGGGCCTTCGCGTATTTCGTGGCCGTGCCCAGGGCCTATAAATTTCTCATGAGTTTCTCTTCGGAATATGTGATACCGATGGTCACGGTCAAAAATTATTTGGGATTTTTGGGGCATATGATCGTAGCCTTCGGAGTGGCCTTTGAGCTTCCGCTCATCCTGGCTTTTTTGGCGAGGATCGGGATTGTCTCGCCGGGCTATTTATGTCAAAAAAGGCGTCATGCGATTGTCATTATTTTGATCGTCGCTGCGATCTTGGCTCCGCCGGATGTGGTGTCGATGCTTGTGCTGGCCCTGCCGCTGATGGTTTTGTATGAGGTGGGGATTATTTTCGTAAGGATTTTTAGGATCGAAAGGGTGCCCGGGTCAAAGAGAGTATAAACATAAAACCCTCTGATTACTGCATCAAAGGGTCTTATGAAAATGCATGATAACAGCAGTTATTTCTTTTTGGCTGTTTTCTTTTTTTTCTTCTTGGTAGCCATGTATAAGCTCCTTTCTTAAAGATTGATTTGTTACATAGATATTAACACTAAATTGTTTATATGCAAAAAAATTTTTTTAATTTTTTATGAATCCGACATCATTATATATTCATATTCCATTTTGCCATCGCAAATGCCTGTTCTGCTCGTTTGTGATCGCAGTGGGGCAGGAACACCGACGGGAAGAATATGTGAAGGGCTTGATCAATGAGATGAAAAAAGAGGGGGGCAGAACTCTTAAATCAATTTATTTTGGCGGCGGCACGCCCAGCATGCTTGATGAAAATCAGTTGAATGCTTTATTTGATGCAATCAGAAAAAATTTTTTATTTCACAATGATATTGAGATCACTATTGAAGCAAATCCTGAATGTATTAATCAAGCTAAGGCGCAGGTTTTAAAGACAATAGGATTTAACCGTGTCAGTCTCGGAGTGCAGTCGATGAATGACCGGTATTTAAAATTTTTAGGAAGGGGACATGATGCATTCATGGCCCAAAACGCATATCGCATTTTACGCGAAGCGGGCTTTGGTAATATCAATTTGGATTTAATGTACGCGTTTCCGGGACAGACCGGGGAGGAGTTACAAGAAGACGTCCGCACCATTTCTCGCATGGGCAGCGAACATTTGTCTTTGTACACTTTAACCATTGAACCTAAAAGCAGATTTTATGCCACTCAAATGAAGTTAGATGATGATGAAAAATTGGCAGAGCATTATCTGTTGGTCGCGCGTATTTTAAAGGGGGATGGTTTTAAGCAATATGAAGTGAGTAATTTTGCAAAACCCGGATTTGAGTCGACGCATAACAGGAATTACTGGCTGGGGGCCTCTTACATTGGTTTGGGGGTCGGGGCCCATGGTTTTAAGGGCCGCCGGCGTTATTGGAACATTGCCCGTCTACAGGATTATCTTGAATGCATCACCAATGGTAAAGATACAATTGAGGGTTATGAAGATTTAACGGATACTCAGCTTATCATGGAAAAATTATTATTTGGTCTAAGGATGAATGAAGGCATCCCCTGGGAGTTGGTCCCTTTAAGCAAAGCAGGGCTGATCCAAAAATGGATCAAAGATGGTTTTTTATCGCTTGAAAGCGGAAATTTGAAAAGCACTGAGCGCGGCCGTCTGGTTTTGGATGAATTATCCGCCCGGTTGATATAATTCGGCGATTTTTTGTGAGTGGCTGAAAAGTTTTAAGAGGGTTTCCCCCAAAAGCTTCCGATATTCTTCATTTATGCCTAAAGCGTTGAGGATTTTTTGCGCTTCGTTTATGCGCGTATGGATGGCTTCAAGCGCATAGTCTAAACTTTTGGTTTTCATAAAGATTTTTTTAACGGCCTCTAGGTCTTTGATGGTTTTGTTTTTCTTGGCAAAAATCTTTAAGAACTTTGTTTTAGACCTCCCCTTCAATACGCTAAAAGCGTGAGTGACCAGCAGTGTTTTTTTGCCTTCCGCTAAATCACTTAAAATAGATTTGCCGATATTGGCTTCCGTTTCAAAAATCCCGATAATGTCATCCTGAATCTGAAAGGCTTGGCCGATGAGAATGCCAAAGCGCGAGATTTTTTTGATTTCTTTATCTTGGGCACCGGCCAAAATGGCTCCGGTGACCATGGGGCAGTCAAAAGTGTAGCGCGCGGTTTTAAGGGTATAATTAAGGAAGACTTCTTTTTCATTAACGTCTTTGACATGCTTGACCCCGCTGACGGTGTCGATGAATTCACCCATGGCGGTGAAGGCCGCGGTTTGGATAAAGTATTTAAGGGCCCGTTCCTTACGTTCGGAAGGCTCATTGATGGATAAAAACGCATCGATGGCCAGTGCGTAAACGATGTCTCCGGCGATGATACCCAGATCAATGCCTAGTTTATCAGGATTGGAGGTTTTGACCGTGCGCGCTAAAATTTTATGCATGGTGGGTTTGCTGCGGCGTAAATCCGAGCGATCGATGATATCGTCATGGATTAGCATGAAGTTGTGCAGAAATTCCATGCAGGTGGAGGCATTATAAAGTTTGCGGGAAATTTTTTGAGATAAGGGCGAGTAACCTTTGTAGGTCAGGATCAAAAGCAAGGGCCGCAGGCGTTTGCCTTTGCGCAGGGTAAATTCACGGATACTCTCAAAAAGGAGAGGCGAAACCAAATGCAGCTTATAGTCTTTTTTGACCGTGTCAAGGAAGGATACCAGGCTTTTATCAATATTTTTTCTTATTTGCTCAATCAATATTCCCTGTTGCTTGGTAAGCAATGGTTTAAGGTTGTTTGCTGGCTGCATAGGCGGGTAGTCTAACATACCTCTTGATTTATCTCAAATATTCCTTAGAATGAGTAAAATAATTTGGATTTCAAAGAAAGAGGGCTTTATGCGTATTTTATCAATGATGGTTTTGATGGTACTTTTAGTCGGAGGATTGGCCTTAGCGGCAACAGTCAATTTAACCGACGGACGGGTAGTGCAGGGAGATATCGTCAAGCAGGATAATAAGAGCCTCCAAATTAATGTGGATGGGGTAACGGTGACCTATTACGCAGATGAAATTAAGGATATCGACGGGAAGCCCTTTGCCTCAGGACAAACAGCCTCTGCCGGCGGAGCTGTCAGATCCGTGCCAGCAGTCCAGCATGAAGCTGTTAACCAACCTGTAGCCCAACCCGAAGCTGTTGTCCCACCTGCAGCTGTTGTTCAGCCTGAAGTTGCGCCTAATAATGTCGGTGTATCTGCGTCAACTGTTGTACCGCAAGAGAACGTTCAAGACAAAAAGGCCTTGATTTTGAAATTTATTGATGTCTTTGGGACCCGTAAAGCGTTGTCCAATAATTTCGAAATGATGCTCAAGCAAATCGAAAAACAAAAACCGGATGAGGCCCAAAAGATCCGTGACCGTGTTAGGATCGATGAGATCATCGAACGTTTGATTCCTGTGTATGAACGTAATTTTACGTCTGAAGATTTGAAAGCGTTTATAGCTTTTTACGGATCTGCCGAAGGTCAGAAATTAATAAATACTATCCCTCAGTTGATGAAAGAAAGTGTCCAGGAGAGCATAAAATATATGGAAGAAAAGTTTCCGGAGGTTAAGCAAGGCCATTGATAGAATATCTGTAACTCAATGTATTTCAATATGTTACACTCTTTGAGGCATTTTTTAGGTTGACCGAAGAATTTTTCTCTGCTATAGTGATTCCGCTTTGGATGGTTCCTTTCAAACACATGTGAACAATTGTTAACGCATAACATTAGGGAAGTTTTTTTGCTTTTTTACGAGGCCTAGGAATCATTGCTCTTTTTACAAGCTCTTTAAGTCGGATCTTACTTTCTAAGTATTAAATTTAAGCCCCGCTTGTCCCTAAGAGTTAACCAATGGGGGTCACAAGGAGAGTCCGCCTTCGCCAAGGTCCGCCTTCGCCAAGGCTTCGGCGAGATTTCTTCGA
Organism: Candidatus Omnitrophota bacterium; assembly: GCA_963769315.1. Taxonomy (GTDB): domain Bacteria; phylum Omnitrophota; class Gorgyraeia; order Zapsychrales; family Fredricksoniimonadaceae; genus JABDGZ01. The sequence continues at coordinate 1,003,239 of CAVYLG010000003.1, read as the reverse complement.
AGCTTTAGCGAAGGAGAACTTCGGCGAGACTTCTCCGAAGTATAATCGAAGGAGAGTCCGCTTTCACCAGGGTTTCGGCGAGATTTCTCCGGAACTATAATTAAGGAGAGAATTCATGATTGACCGTTATTCCCTTTCTAAGATGAGCCGCATTTGGTCCGACGAGCATAAGATGGAAATTATGCTTAAAATCGAAGTGCTGTCTTGTGAGGCCATGACCAAGCTGGGACTTATCCCCAAAGCGGCCATGGATAAAATCCGCAAGAATGCCAAATTTGATTTGGAAGAAGTACGCCGTCTTGAAGAACGTACCAAACATGATGTGGTGGCTTTTATCCAAAGCGTTGGCCAAAGCTTAGGGCCGGAAGCCCAGTATTTGCATATGGGAATGACTTCCTCGGACCTGTTAGACACATCCCTGTCGTTGCAGTGTGTGGAAGCAGGTGAAATTTTAGCGAACGATATTAAAAAACTTTTAGCGGCGCTCAAAGAGAAAGCTAAAAAGTATAAAGATGCGGTATGTATAGCCCGCACCCACGGCGTGCATGCGGAGCCCACGACCTTCGGTTTGAAGATGGCCATTTGGTTCGATGAAATGAACCGCAATTTAGAGCGTCTGCATGCGGCCACCGAAGGGATGCGTTACGGCAAATTGTCAGGTGCGGTGGGGACCTATGCCAATATTGACCCGTCGGTGGAAGAGTATGTTTGCCAGCAATTGAATTTAAAGCCGGCGAATGTGGCCACCCAGATCATTCAACGCGATCCGCATGCGCATTTTATCATGGTCCTGGCCATCATCGGCTGTTCTCTTGAAAAATTTGCCACAGAGATCAGGGCCTTGCAGAAAACCGAGCTTTTGGAAGTTGAAGAGCCTTTTTTCAAAGGGCAGATTGGTTCTTCCGCCATGCCGCATAAACGCAATCCCGTGACCTGCGAGCGTATTTGCGGCCTTTCCCGCATTTTGCGTGCCAATTCCATCGTCGCCATGGAAAACATCAATCTTTGGCATGAGCGGGACATCAGCCATTCATCGGCGGAACGCATCATTTTGCCCGATTCCACCATCGCGCTTAATTACATGCTTAATAAATTTATCCCGATCATCGAGGGTCTTTTGGTTTATCCTAAGAATATGATCGCCAATCTCTCCAAGACGCGCGGGCTTATTTATTCGCAGCGTATCCTTTTGGAATTGATGAAAAAGGGCCTCACACGTGATGCTGCTTATGAGATTATCCAGGCCGCTGCCATGCAAGTTTGGCAGGAAAGCACGGAATTCAAAGATGTGCTCTTTAGAGATCGTCGGGTACGTAAGTATTTATCACAAAATGAAATCAATGCCTGCTTTGACATTAAATATTACATCCGTCATCGGGACAAGATTTTTAAACAAGCGGGTATAAGGTAAGAGGAAGACATAAGTATCTGGCAGGAGGCCAATAAGTATGAAAAAACTTGAAAAAATATACGAAGGCAAAGCCAAGATCCTGTATACCACCGAGGACCCGTCTTTGTTGATTCAATATTTTAAAGATGATGCCACGGCGTTCAATGCCCAGAAAAAGGGCACCATTGCCGAAAAGGGTATCATGAATAACCGTATCGCCACCAAGATCTTCGAACACTTGGAAAGTAAAGGCATTGAAACCCATTTCGTGGAATGTTTAAATGACCGCGAGATGTTGGTCAAACGCGTTGAAATCGTCCCTTTGGAAATCATCGTCCGCAACCGCGCGGCAGGTTCCTTGTGCCGCTTGTTGGGACTGGCCGAAGGGACGACTTTGGCATGTCCCACCCTGGAATACTGTTACAAGAACGATGCCTTGGGCGATCCTCAGGTCAATGAATACCATATCCGTGCTTTACAGTTTGCCACCGATGATGAAATCAAAAAGATCGCCGCCTCCGCTTTTAAGATCAATGAGGTTTTAAAAAAGTTTTTTTTGAATTTGAACATTGAACTGATCGATTTTAAGTTGGAATTCGGCCGCATCCAGAATCGCATTATCCTGGCTGATGAAATTTCTCCTGACACCTGCCGGTTGTGGGAAGTCGGCACGGGCAACAAGCTCGATAAAGACCGTTTCCGTCGAGATCTGGGGAATATCGAACAGGCCTATCAGGAAGTATTACGCAGAGTCTCCCAATGATCTGGCGCGTTGAAGTCAAACAAAAAGACGGGACCCTTGATCCCATAGGGAAATCTATTGCCCGTGATATTATTGATCTGGGCATCGACGTCTGTGCAGGTGCGGGTGGTGTCGGTTTTCCTGTTGGAAGGCAATATCAGCCGCGAGGAAGTCAAGCGTATCGGCGATGAACTTTTGATCGACCCTATCGTTGAGCAATATAGTTTTGATCTAAAGCTGCCCCTGCAGTCGCTCTCCCACCACGTTGTTGAGATCGCTTATAATCCCGGAGTCATGGATCCCGTGGAAGCTTCCACGATCAAAGGCATCCGTGATTTGGGGGTCCAAGGGCATCATGGCCGTGCGCACGGCCAAGCAATACCACATTTACGGCAAGCTTTCCGCTAAACAATTGGAATCCATCACCAGCCGTGTTTTGATGAATAAACTTATCCAGCACGTGGTCCCTGACCCTTCGCATGTTCCCGCGACACTCGGTATGACGGGGCCGTCCGTATCCAAATTTGATGTGATGATCGTGGATTTGCTGGGCGCCAATGATAAGAAACTCGCCGACATTTCTCAAAGCGGGCAGTTGTATTTAAATTTGGATGAGATGAAGGCCATCCAGAATTATTTTAGAAAAGAAAGCCGCAATCCGACGGATGTCGAGTTAGAAACCATTGCCCAGACCTGGAGCGAGCATTGCCGTCATAAAACTTTCCGGGGTGTTATCCGCTATCGCGAAGGCAAAACACGGGCGGCCCCAGATCATCCGCAGCCTTTTTAAGACCACCATCGCCGCGGCCACCCTGAAGTTAAATAAAAAATGGTGCGTTTCGGTTTTTCATGACAATGCCGGGGTCATTGCCTTTGATAAAGATTATCATGTCTGTTTTAAAGTCGAGACCCATAATCACCCTTCTGCCCTGGAGCCTTTTGGCGGGGCCAATACCGGTGTGGGCGGCGTTATCCGGGACACTTTAGGCACGGGCCTGGCGGCCAAACCTTTGTGCAACACCGATATGTTTTGTTTTGCCCCGCCGGATACGCCGCTGGCGAGCCTGCCTTCAGGCACCTTGCATCCCAAACGGGTCATGAAAGGTGTCATTGCCGGGGTGCGTGATTATGGCAATAAGATGGGCATACCGACGGTCAACGGGGCCATTGTTTTTGATAAACATTTTGTAGGCAACCCGCTGGTTTTTTGCGGCAATATCGGGCTTATCCCCAAAGGCAAAGAGACCAAACGTGTCAACAAGGGGATTTGATTGTGGCTGTCGGCGGACGTACCGGGCGCGATGGCATTCATGGCGCCACGTTTTCTTCGGGAGAGTTGACCAGCGAATCAGAGACAGTCTCTTCAGGGGCCGTGCAGATCGGCAATCCCATCGAGGAGAAAAAAGTACTGGATGCGCTTCTTAAAGGCGCGCGAGGCCAATTTGTATTCTGCCATCACCGATTGCGGGGCCGGCGGTTTTTCTTCGGCCGTCGGGGAAATGGGAGCAAAAGACCGGTGCCCGGGTTGATTTAGACAGGGCACCTCTTAAATATCAGGGCCTTAAATATCACGAGATTTGGATTTCAGAATCCCAGGAGCGCATGGTCCTGTCTGTGCCTCCTCAAAATATTGAAGCTCTTTTAAAGATTTTTGCGGATGAGAATGTGGAAGCGGTGGTTTTAGGTGAATTTGACGGCTCCGGCCGCCTGCGATTGTTTTTTCACGGGCAGCAGGTGGCTGATTTGGACATGTCCTTTCTTCATGACGGGTTGCCTCAAATTACCAAGGAAGCGGTTTATCACAAGCCTGTTTTAAAGCAAGAAAAATTGCCCAAGGAAAGATCACGGATTTGACTGAAGAGTTTATGCATGGCGTTAAGCCATTATAATGTGCTTCCAAAGAAAGTGTTATCCGCGTTTATGACCATGAGGTGCAGGGAACCAGTGTGGTTAAGCCTTTGGTCGGGATTTCTACCGACGGGCCTTCGGATGCCGCGGTGATCCGCGGCCGGCTGGATTCCAACCGCGGCATCGCGGTTTCCAACGGCATTAATGTGCGTTATGGCATGATCGATCCTTTTTGGATGGCGGCTTCCTGCATTGATGAAGCTATCCGTCAAATCATCGCTGTGGGAGGTTCTTTAGAGCGCATTGCTTTGCTGGATAATTTTTGCTGGGGCAATCCGGATAAGCCTGACCGTCTGGGGTCTTTGGTGCGTTGTGCCCAAGGTTGTTATAAGGCCGCGGTGGCTTTTGGCACGCCGTTTATTTCCGGCAAAGACAGTTTATATAATGAATATACCCAAAAGGGCAAAAGTCTTGCGATCCCGGGAACCATTTTGATTTCTGCTATCGGTATCATCGACGATGTAGGAAGATGTGTTACCATGGATTTTAAAAAAGCGGGCAACAGTATTTATGTGATCGGGACAACTTTTGATGAACTGGGCGGATCGATTTATCTGGAAAATTTAGGACAGTTAGGGCAGTCATGTGCCACAGGTTAATTTTAAGATGGCCTCTAAAATTTATCAGGCGCTTGAGAAAGCAACTAAGGCGGGATTGATTGCCTCTTTGCATGATTGTTCTGAAGGCGGAGTGGCTGTTGCTTTGGCGGAAATGGCTTTTGCCGGCGGATTGGGGGCAACGGTTTTATTAAAGAAATTGCCTTATCAAGGGTAAACAGCGACGGGAAGATGTTTTGCTTTTTTCCGAAAGCAATTCGCGCTTTATTGCTGAAGTTTCACCTGCCCATGAAAAAGCGCTGGCAAAGATTTTCAAAGGCATTCCTTTTGCCAAGATCGGCACGGTTGAAGCAAGCCCGGAACTTGTCGTTTATGGGCTTAAAGACCAGCCGGTGATCAATGCCCGTATCGATGAACTTAAAGAAATTTGGAAAGTCACCGTTAAAATGAGGTTAAGTTGTAAGAAAGGAGGAACATATGGTAAAAATAAAAAAACATTCGCAAGCCCCTGATTTGGAAATGATGGAAGATCCATGGCGCATTTTCCGCATTATGGCGGAATTTGTCGATGGGTTTGAAGAGCTCAAAGACATTGGGCCGGCTGTCAGCATATTCGGTTCTTCCCGCATCCACAACCCGCATTCCTATTATAAAGCGGCGGAAAAGACAGCTGAGCTTTTGGTCAAAGCAGGTTACGCGGTCATCACCGGCGGAGGCCCCAGCATCATGGAGGCAAGCAATAAAGGGGCTGCCAAGGCAGGCGGCCAATCCATCGGGCTTAATATTGATCTGCCCTCTGAACAAAAAGCCAAATAAATATATCAATCATTTGATCAATTTTCATTATTTTTTCTGCCGCAAGGTCTGTTTTGTCAAATACGCCAAGGCCTTTGTGATTTTTCCCGGCGGCTATGGGACTTTGGATGAATTATCAGAAAGCATCACTTTGATCCAGACCAAGCGCATGGATAAATTTCCGGTCGTTCTTTATGGAAGCAAATACTGGAAAGGGCTTTTGGATTGGTTTAAGGACACCGTGCTCAAGGAAGGCTGTATTGAGCCTCAAGATTTGGATATTATACAAACGGCCGATAAGCCGGAAGATGTGGTTAAGATTATCAAGAAATTTTACGCCAAGAAAAAGAAATAATTTATGTCACAAAATGTTAAAGTCATAGTTATTCGCACCGCCGGCACCAACTGCAATGAGGAAACAGCGTTTGCTTTCAGCCGTTTGGGCGCCGATGTCGAGCAGGTGCATATCAATGCCTTGATCTCCGGCGTCAAAAAATTAAGTGATTATCATATCCTGGCTTTGCCCGGCGGGTTTAGTTACGGGGATGATATTGCCTCCGGCCGCATTTTGGCCAATGAATTGCGTTTGAAATTAGGCAGAAGATATTAAACAATTTATCCGTGACGGTAAATTAATTATCGGCATATGTAACGGATTTCAGATTTTGGCCAAAGCCGGCATTTTGCCGGGGCTTGGGATGGAGATCGGAATTGGACAGGAAGCGACTTTATTTTATAATGATTCTGCGAAATTCGAGGCCCGTTGGGTGCATTTGAAGGTGGAAAGCCGCTGTGTGTGGACCAAGGGGATGTCCGCCACAGATTTATTTGCCGGTGGCCCATGGTGAGGGGAAATTTATCCCGCGGGATAAAAAAGTGCTGGATGCGCTTGCGGGTAACGGGCAAATTGTCTTTCGTTATTGCGCTCCTGATGGGGGCAAGCCTTCGTATCCGGACAATCCCAATGGGTCAGTAGATGATATCGCGGGCATTTGTGACACCACCGGACGGGTTTTGGGCTTGATGCCGCATCCGGAGCGGCATTTTTTATTTGAGCAGCATCCGTTTTGGACGCGCTTGACTAAAAAGAGTGAATTCGGCGACGGGGCAAAGATATTCGAAAACGGCATTAATTACGTGAAGGAAAATTTGTAACATTAATCACGAGGAGGATTGAGACATTATGGCACAAAAATTGACTTATAAAAAAGCAGGGGTGGATATTGCCAAGGCCAACCGGTTTGTGGATGCGATCAAACAGATGTCCTCGGTGACCATGAACCGAAGGGGTCATTAATCGTCCGGGTTCATTTGGGGCTTTGTTTGATTTGAGTTTTTTAAAATATAAGAATCCGGTATTGGTTTCTTCCACCGATGGTGTTGGGACAAAATTATTGATCGCCAATCTGGCGGGCAAGCATGATACCGTGGGCATTGATCTGGTGGCGATGAACGTTAATGATATCTTGTGCACAGGTGCCAGGCCTTTGTTTTTTCTGGATTACATAGCCACCGGCAAACTTAATTCCAAGATCATGAAGGATGTGATGAAAGGCATTGTCGCCGGATGCCGGATGGCCGGATGTGCCTTGATCGGCGGAGAAACCGCGGAAATGCCGGATATGTACAAGGGCGAGGATTATGATTTGGCGGGTTTTACAGTCGGGGTGGTGGAGGCCGAAGGCATCATTGACGGAACAGGGATCAAATGCGATGATGTGCTCATGGGCCTGCCGTCTTCAGGGTTGCATTCTAACGGCTATTCGCTGGCCCGCAAGGCCTTAAGCACAAAAGAGCAAAAGCTCTACGCGCAAATTTTGCTTAAGCCCACCTGCATTTATGTTAAGCCGGTATTGGCCTTGCTTGAGAAAATTCAAGTCAAGGGCATGGCGCATATGACAGGCGGGGCCTGGTATGAAAAGTTGACCAAGGTTTTGCCTAAGGGTTTATGTTTTGCCGTTAACAAAGGCAGTTGGCCGATCCCCAGGATATTTGAGCTGATTCAGGACAAAGGCCATATCCCGGAGCATGAGATGTACCGCACCTTTAATATGGGCATTGGATTTGCCTTGGTGGTTTCGCCCTGAAGATGTCGTCGGAGTGCAAGCCTTTTTGCGTACTCATAAAGTAGAGTCGTTTGTCATCGGTGAAGTGATACAGGACTCAAAGCATAAAGTTATTTTTGAATAAGTATGTGATCGAATGTTGCACGATTCAGGAGGGATTGATAGTGAGGCATGACCTTTGCGAATCAAGTGTGAGGATGACGTATGAATAGATGACATATAGGAGTATTAATGAATATTTTAGTCATAGGCTCCGGCGGGCGGGAACATGCGCTGTGCTGGAAGATCAAACAGTCCCCTAAGGTCAAGCGGCTTTATTGCGCGCCCGGCAACGGCGGCATTGCCCAAATCGCTGAATGTGTGAATATCAGCGTCGATGACGTGGACGCGCTTTTGCAATTTGCCTTGCAGAAAAAGATTGATCTGACCGTTGTCGGCCCGGAAGTGTCCCTGGTTGCCGGGGTGGTGGATGCTTTTGCGCATAAAGGGTTAAAAATTTTCGGGCCTTCCAAAGCCGCGGCCGCAGCTTGAAGGCAGCAAGGTTTTTGCCAAAGAATTCATGCAGCCGCCGCAATATCCCGACAGCCGGGTATAAAATTTTTGATGATGCCGTCCCAAGCGCTGGCTTTTTTACAAGCAAGCCCAGTTTCCTTTAGTCGTTAAGGCCGACGGGATTGCCGCCGGCAAAGGCGTTTATGTTTGCGCTGACCTTAAAGCAGGCTAAAACAGCCATTGATGAGATCATGGTCCAAAAAATATTTGGAGCCGCGGGGAACAGGATCGTCATTGAAGAATGCCTGCAAGGGCCTGAAGCATCGGTCTTGGCTGTCTGCGACGGCAAACATTTTTTGGTTTTGCCGACGGCGCAGGACCATAAACGTATTTTTGATGATGATTTGGGGCCTAATACCGGCGGGATGGGGGCGTTTTCTCCGAGCCCTTTGGTGACGGCGGAGGTTTTGGACCAGATCATCACCCGGATCATTGAACCGACCATCCGCGGCATGTATCAGGAAGGCAATCCTTTTAAAGGCGTTCTTTTTGCGGGATTGATGTTGACCGCCGATGGCCCTAAGGCCTTGGAGTTCAATGTGCGTTTCGGAGACCCTGAAACCCAATGCATTCTGCCGCGGCTTGCAATGCGATATCGTGGAAATTTTTTGGCGGCCTGCGACGGCAGGCTTCATGAAATAAAAGTCAAATGGGATGAGCGGGCCTGTGTCTGTGTGGTGATCGCCTCAGGCGGCTATCCCGGCAAATATCAAAGTGGATTTGCCATCAGCGGCCTGGATGAGATCAAGGATGAAGATACGGTTGTTTTTCATGCCGGCACTAAAAATGACGGAGGGACCTTGGTCACCAATGGCGGCAGGGTCTTGGGGGTCACCTCCTTAGGCAGAAACCTTGAAGCAGCTGCCGCAAAAGCGTATAATGCCGTGAGTAAAATTGAGTTTGACCATATGTTTTTTCGCCGGGATATCGCGAGCAAAATCCTGAAAGAAAAACCTGCTTATGGGCGCCACTAAGGTTTTAAAAGTCAATTCAGCTTTACCGGAACCGGAAAAAATCGCCGAGGCGGCCCGCATTGTGCGCCAGGGCGGGTTGGTGATTTTTCCGACGGAAACCGTCTACGGCATCGCCGCGGATTCCAATAATCCCAAGGCCATGGACCGCCTGCGCGCGGTCAAGCGCCGTGCGGATGGGAAGCTTTTTTCTATTTTAGTGGCCCAGCGGGGGATCATTGAGAATTATTCGACGTATACGCATCCGAATTTATACAAGGTGATTGATAAGTATTGGCCCGGGCCTTTGACGGTGATTGTGCCGGCCCGGCATGAAGGGGAAACGATCGGCATACGCATGCCGGACCATACCGTGGCCTTGCGTCTGGTGGAAGAAAGCGGCTGCACGATCGCGGCCCCTTCGGCAAATCTGGAAGGCAAAAAGGCCCCTACCAATTGCCAGGAAGCCTTGGAAGACCTGGACGGCCAGGTGGATTTGGCTTTAGACGGCGGTCCGGTGGATTTTGGGATTTCTTCGACGATCCTTGATTTTACCATGACGCATCCGACCGTCACGCGTGAGGGGGTCATCACCCAGCCGGATGTGGACCGTACCATCAACAAGAAATGTGTTTTATTTGTGTGCACGGGAAACAGCTGCCGTTCGGTCATGGCGGAATATTTGCTTAAAGCCAAATTGATCGGCCGTGAAGATGTGGAAGTCCATTCGGCGGGGACCAGTGTTTATTTTAAGTCCGCGGCCAGCCAGGAGACCATTGCGGTTTTAAAGGAGCGCGGGATCAATGCCGCGGCGCATATTTCACAGGCCGTTGGGGAGCATTATGCTTAAAAAATCAGATTTGATTTTTGCCATGACCCGCGCGCACCGCGCGCAGATCTTAGAGCGTGTTCCGTCGGTGGAAAAAAGGGTTTATCTCTTGAAGGAATTTGGCAATACCCATCGGGGGTTTGAGGCGGATTTGGATGTGCCGGACCCCATCGGCCAGCCGCACGCGGCCTATCAGGAATGCCTGTTGACGATTGATGAAGCGATTGAAAAGATAGAGGAGTTGCTTTGATGAAAATATTTGTTGGTGCGGACCATCGCGGGTTTCAATTAAAGAAAAAAGTTGATGAATGGCTTAAAGGCCTGGGGCATGAAGTGGTGGATATGGGCACGCATACGGAAAGTGTTGCCTGTGATTATCCCCAGATTGCTTATAAGGTGGCCGTGGAGGTTGTGCGCAATCCCGGCAGCCGGGGGATCCTTTTGTGCATGACCGGCATCGGGCATTCCATCGCCGCGAATAAAGTGCCGGGAGTTTATGCGGCCCTGGTTTATAACAAGGAAGCGGCCGCGTTTTCCCGTCAGCATAATGACAGCAATGTGTTGGTTTTGGGGTCCAAATTTGTGGATGAAGCCAATATGTTGGAGATCATTAAAATCTGGTTTCAACCGAGTTTGAAGGCGGACGGCATTTGCGCCGCAAAGAACAAATTCAAAATATAGAAAAGGAGTTTTCGAAATGAAGCATTTGCAAAACAGTCGACCCTCAAATTTTTCAGGCCATACAGCATGAGCTTAAACGCCAGAAAAATAATCTTGAATTGATCGCTTCGGAAAATATTGTTTCCCCCGCGGTCTTGGAAGCCGCAGGGAGCGTGCTGACCAATAAGTATGCCGAAGGCTATCCGGCCGCGCGCTGGTACAATGGCTGTGAATTTGTCGATGAGGTTGAAAGTCTGGCCATCGCGCGCGCCAAAGAACTTTTTGGCGGCGATCATGTCAATGTGCAGCCGCATTCCGGTTCACAGGCCAATACGGCCGTGTATATGTCTGTGCTAAGTCCCGGCGACACGGTCATGGGGATGGACCTGGCCTGCGGCGGGCATTTGACCCATGGCTTAAAGATCAATATTTCCGGACGTTTGTATCATTTTGTTTCGTATAAGGTCGATGCTAAGACCGAGCTTATTGATATGGATGAAGTCGAGCGTCTGGCCGTGGAACATAAGCCCAAAATGATCGTGGCCGGTTATTCGGCGTATTCGAGGGTTCTGGATTTTAAGCGTTTCCGTGCGATCGCGGACAAGGTCGGCGCGTATTTATTTGTGGATATGGCCCATTTCGCGGGATTGGTCGCGGCAGGGCTTGCATCCGAACCCCGTGCCGTATGCCCATTTTGTGACCACCACGACCCATAAGACCTTGCGCGGGCCCCGGGGAGGGATGATCATATGCAAGGCGGAATTTGCCAAGAAAATCGACAGTGCCATTTTTCCCGGCATTCAGGGCGGGCCTTTGATGCATATTATCGCGGCCAAAGCCGTGGCTTTTAAAGAAGCGTTATCGCCGGAGTTTAAGCAATATCAGAAACAAATCATTGCCAATGCCAAAGCCTTTGCCGGTGCTCTTGGCTGCTAAAGGTTTTCGTATTGTCACCGGAGGCACGGACAATCATTTGTTCATGGTGGATTTGCGTCCTAAAAAGATCACCGGTAAAGAAGCGGCAGCGCTTTTAGACCGCGTGCAGATCACCGTTAACAAGAATTTGGTCCCTTTTGACCCCGCAACCTCCGACGGTCGCCAGCGGTATTCGTATCGGAACTCCGGCGGTCACCACCCGCGGCATGAAAGAAGCCCAAATGCTCATTATCGCGGATTTGATCGACCGTTGCGTGCTTAACCGGGACAATGAGACGGAATTAGGAAGAATCCGTCGGGAAGTTGAGCATCTGGCCCAGGAATTTCCTATTTATACGGATACACCTGACCTGCGATGGTCCAATAATGGTTTAATGTTAAATTATGCGTTGTCCGTCCTGCGGCTATAAAGGTACTAATGTGATGGACTCGCGGCTTAACAGCGATGGGACATCCATCCGCCGCCGGCGCAAATGCTCCAAGTGTGAAGAGCGCTTCACCACCTATGAGTATATCGAAGAGGTGCCTTTGATGGTCGTCAAGCGCGACGGCCGCCGCCAGGCCTTTGACCGGACGCGTGTTCTTAATGGCTTGATCAAGGCCTGCGAGAAGAGGCCGATCAGTGTTGAGCAGATTGAAGCCATGGTGGATGATATTGAGCATACCATCCGCAAGAAATACGACCGTGAAATTTACTCCAAAGACATCGGGGAGATGATCATGACCCGTTTGTCCGTTTTAGATGAAGTGGCTTATGTGCGTTTTGCCTCTGTTTACCGTCAGTTTCGCGACGTCAATCAGTTCATGGATGAATTACAGACGATTTTGACTAAAAATAAAATCAAAAAGCTTAAAAAACAAAAAGGCCGGTTGTTAAGGAGGCAAATAATATGGTCCAAGTTGAATTATCCAGAATCATTATTGATGAAAAGCGCCAGGACCAGGTGATCGTGCTTAAGGAAAAAGACGGGGAGCGCCAAATCCCGATCGTCATCGGTTTTATGGAAGCCTCCAGCATCAAGATCAAGATTTCCGGGGTGGATGTGCCCCGGCCCATGACCCATGATCTTTTAGTCAATGTGATGCAGGTTTTGGGCGGCCAGTTAGAAAGGGTGGTGATCGATAAGCTCGTGAACAATACCTTCCATGCCAAATTAGAAATCAAATCCAAAGACGGCGAGATCAAGATGATCGATTCCCGTCCTTCTGACAGCATCGCCTTGGCCGTGCGCTTCAAAGCGCCGATTTTCGTGGCTGATGAAGTCTTTCAAAAATCATCATTGTCCCAACCATAACAAAATTATGACTAGGAATGGCCTTTGTCTTTGACTTTTTATCCTCAATTGTCTTTGGTCCGTGATGCGCTTAAAGGCAGCAGGCGCCGTGTATTTTTAGTGGGCGGGGCCCTGCGCGATTATTATCTTAACCGCCGGGGGACTGATTTTGATTTTGCCGTTGATCAAGGGGCGATTGCCTTGGCCCGCCAGTTTGCCCGCCGGATTAAAGGTGCCTTTGTCCTGCTTGACCGCGAACATGGCAGTGCCCGGGTTGTCAAAAAAATCAGATGGAGCAATTTGGACTTTTGATTTGACCGATTGGCGGGGAACAAGCATTCAAAAAGATTTAGCCTTACGGGATTTTACCATTAACGCGCTGGCCGTGGATATTTTGGGTGAAGACGCTTGACGATTCAGCCATCCTGGAAGTTAAAGGGGCCCGACGGGATTTAAAGGCAGGCGTGGTGCGCATGGTGAACCCCAAGGTTTTTAAGGATGATCCTTTGAGGCTTTTGCGCGCCTTTACCTTGCAGGCCACCCTTGGTTTTAAAATGGATGCTCAAACCCGGACGCAAATCAAAAAAGACGCGCATTTGATTTCGACGGTGGCCGCGGAAAGGATACGCGAGGAGATTTTTAAAATTTTAGCTTCATCCCGGGCGTATGAAACATTATCTGAGATGGATAAGATAGGGCTTTTGCCCAAGGTCATCCCGCAGATCACCGTCATGTACGGGGTTCATCAGGGCGGTTATCATCATTTGGATGTGTGGCGGCATTCTTTGGAAGTGATTGCGCAAATTAGAAAAGATTGATCGAAGAGATGAGCCGCAATGAGCGCATGAAGGCTTATTTGCAGGAAATCATCGGCGGGGGGCATACGCGTTTGGCGCTTTTGAAAATGGCGGCTTTGTTGCATGATATAGGGAAACCGGAAACCCGTCGACAGGAAGGGAACGCGCATGACCTTTCACGGTCATGAGCACGCGGGAGAACGCATCACCCGGCAGGTCGCCAAACATTTGAAATTATCCGTTAAAGAACGCTTTTTTCTGGAGGATGCGGTGCGGATGCATTTAAGGCCGGGCTATTTGTCAAATTTTAAACGCCCCAGTGAAAAAGCCATATTCCGGTATTTGCGTGACACCAAGGACGAGGCTGTGAGTCTTGCGATTTTGGCTTTGGCAGACCAGGCCGCGACCCGCGGGCCCTTGACCACACAGGCGAAACATAAGCATCATGCTAAAATCTGCCATATGCTCATTGACCGTTATTTTGAACTTAAAGACCAGAAGCCTAAGCAGCGCCTGTTAACAGGACATGATTTGATCAAGGTTTTAAAATTAAAACCTTCGGAGTTGTTTGGGAAGATCCTTTCCAGTGTTGAAGAAGCCGCAGCTTTGGGGAAAATTAAAACAAAGAACGAGGCCTTAGCCTTAGCCCGTAAGATAAGTCAGGCAAGTTGAAAAAGGATTGTCCTAATCATCCGATGCGGTTGTATAAACTTAACGATACGATTTTAAGCATTAAGGGCAATGCGTCCGGATTTTTAAACGGGATCACTTCCAACACCCTGGATGCCCCGCTAAATGCTTTTTTAAACCAGCATGGGCGCATCATCGCAACATTCCGCCAGCAAAGAATCAGCGATGATGAATTCTTGATGAGCGTACCCTCGATCGCGGTGGACAATCTTTTAAAGCACCTGGAACGATATGCGAGATTAAGCAATGTGAAAATGGAGGCGGTCAACCAAAATGTTTTTATGGATCTAGATACCTTTAAAATTGTCATATTATCCGGGAAGCACGCCAACGAGTGTCAGTGATGAGGAATTTATACTTTTTCGGCTTGACCACAGGATTCCTTTGATGGGAATTGATTATCAGGCGGATGAGTTTATCCTCAATGTGCATGAATATGACTATGTCTCGTATACCAAGGGTTGTTTTTTAGGGCAGGAACCGGTGGCCAAGGTGCATAACCGTTCTCGACCCAGCCGCAAGTTGGTCGTCCAGTTTGAAGATCAATGTTCCCCTGAGGAAGCGGCAAAAATGACTTCCAAAGTGCCGGATCCCGACAGCGGACGGCTCAAAGGTTTTTTATTTGTGGGTAATAAATCCCCATGAGATTTATTTTCTCATCCTTGCCCCATCGGGAATAACCCGCTATAATTAGTAACATGAGGTTTTGTCAATTCATCGTTATATTGCCTTTTTGGTGGTGGGCTTTGATGTCAGGGCTCAGGTGCCTAAGAGCTTTCATCCATGCCGGAGCAATGGCAATTGACCCTGGATGTGATCAAATCCAAAGCCCAGACCTTGTTGGTTGAAAATAATGGATTTCAAGTTGAATACCGGAAGTTGACAGAACAGGCGCAAAAATTACGGCAATCGATTGACGAGCAGCAGAATAAAAATGAACAGATGGCCCGTTTTTTAAAAGAGAGGCATGGCCGGACAGACCAGCAGGTGCGTATCGAGGAATTGACGCAGATTATTAAAACTAAAAAGCAGGAGGTCCGTAATTTTGATGAACAATGGGAGAATTTGAAAAAGAAGCAGGCAGACCTAGACCATAGAATACAACAAGCGAAGAATATGATTTCGCATATTGAACTTCGTCAGCAGATGGGAACAAAGGAGGTCCAGGCGTATCAAAATTCAGGCCAAGCCCCAGGTGATGATCAGCTGACGCAATTGCGCAAGCAGCTCGAAGATGAAAACAGACAGGAAGTGCTCTTGGAAAATGAACTGGGGGAGTTTAAAAACGGGTGATAAAACACAAAATTTGAATGTGGATGCCGTTAATGAACAGAACAAACAGCTTGAAGCCCGTTTGGATATTTTGCGGTTACAAAAGTTGCGGCACAACAAAGAATCATCAGGGAGGGGGCATGGGCAGACGAATGCGCGTAAGTATGAGCAGCTTAAAAAACGCAAGGACCAGCTTGAGGCTAATATTAACGCTTATGAATTGCGCTTGGATGAGTTAAGAGAATCATTCGTTGACGGCCTTGTCATGGCCGGTAAAGGAAAAAGAAATTGATCCACGAAATGGTGCAGACGGATGCCCGTAATAATCAGATGCGCGATAAGATCAAGGTGTTGCGTGAAGATATTGATGTTTTAAGAGACCAGGTGGCCAAATTAGAGCGCCGGGTGAATTTTGTTCAGGGCAAAGATACAAAACAATAGGGTGGGCCTCGTCAGGGATGTTGCCTTTAAGCGGCGGAGGATAGAAGGAGAGTTCTTATGTCTAAAGTTAAGACAAGTCCGTCAACAACAGTACGCGCCTTGATTGAGGTGTCGATCACGCCTCAAAAAGACGTTGGTTTTGACAGCATCGCCGAGCGGATTTACAGTTATCCCGCAGGTTAAAAGTTGTTATTTGCTTTCCGGCGGTTATGATTTATTGGTGGTTGTCGAGGGGGAAAGCATACACACGGTGGCGGATTTTGTTGCCGCGAAACTT
Source organism: Candidatus Omnitrophota bacterium (assembly GCA_963769315.1). Taxonomy (GTDB): domain Bacteria; phylum Omnitrophota; class Gorgyraeia; order Zapsychrales; family Fredricksoniimonadaceae; genus JABDGZ01. The sequence goes on along the minus strand of CAVYLG010000003.1, from coordinate 987,103 downwards.
TCATCCATGGCCAATGTGCGCCAGACAGCCACGCATTTTTTACTGCGTAAGTACAAAGAAGAAGGACAGGTTTTTAAACATCCTAAAAATGAACGCAGGCAGAATATTTCGTATTGAAAAGGTAGCGTAGGATTGAAGAGTTTGCCAAGAAAGGAAAGGGAATATTGAGAATTTCTAAACGGGTTGATGAATTAGCGCCCTCCGGCATCAGGGCTTTTTTTGATTTAGTGTTGGGCATGAAAGACGTCATCTCCTTAGGGGTAGGAGAACCGGATTTCGTCACCCCCTGGCATGTGCGCGCGCGGGCCATCGAATCCCTTGAACAAGGGTATACCTCGTATACTTCCAATAAAGGCATGATCGAGTTGCGCCGTGACATTGCCGCTTTTTTGAAAAAACGCCATCATATTGATCTATGACCCTGAAGAGGAAATCTTAATTACCGTCGGTGTCAGTGAGGCCCTGGATTTGGCGATGCGGGCGATCCTTAATCCCGGCGAAAAAATTTTGATACCCGAACCCTGTTATGTGGCGTATGGCCCGGTGGTGGAATTGGCAGGCGGCGAGGCGGTATTTTTAAAAACTTCCGTCGAAAACGGTTTTAAAGTAACCCCGCAACAGATCGATGAGGCCGCGGGCCCGGGTGTGCGCGGCATCCTGCTTGGGTTATCCGTGCTAATCCCACGGGCACCTCGTATTCAAAAAAAGAACTGGAAGCCATAGCCAAGGTCATCAAAAAACATGATATGTTGGTCATTAGCGATGAGCTTTATGATGAATTGACTTATGATTTTGAACATACGCCGATGGCCACCTTGCCGCAGATGCGTGACCGGGTGATTTATCTTAATGGTTTTTCCAAAAGCTATGCCATGACGGGTTTTCGTATCGGTTATGTCTGCGGCCCTGCGGACATTGTGGGGGCCATGACCAAGATCCATCAGTACACCATGTTGTGCGCGCCGATCACCAGTCAGATGGCGGCCATTGAGGCTTTGAAGAATTCTGCCGGGGACGTGCAGGCCATGAAAAAAGAATATGACCGCCGCCGCCGTTTTATCGTCGGTGCTTTAAATGATATCGGGATGACTGCCATATGCCGCAAGGGGCTTTTTATGCGTTTCCTTCGATAAAAGTGACAGGGGAGAGTTCGATGGATTTTGCCAAGAATTTACTGCTGCAAGCAAAAAGTGGCCTTGGTGCCGGGAGTTGCTTTTGGCCAATGCTGTGCGCGACCATGTGCGGATTTCGTATGCTTCAAGTTATGATAATCTTAAAGAAGCCGTGGCGCGTATTGAAAAATATTTAAAGAAAAAATAGAATTGATATGAAGAGGATCATCCATGCGCAAAGAGCACGCGCCTAAAATTTCCCGTAAAAAAGAAGATATCGATTTTGAAATCGCTTTTTATGAGAACATTCTTAAAGATACGCCCAATTTTATAGAAGCACTGAGCGCTCTCGGGGATTTGTATACCAAGGCAGGTCTGTGGCAAAAGGGCCTGGAAGTGGATTTAAAACTTTCTCGCCTGAGGCCGGAGGACGCGCTGGTGTTTTATAATCTGGCGTGTTCCTATGCTTTGCTTAACCAAACCCGCGCGGCCCTGGGGGCCTTGACCAAGGCCATTGATTTTGGTTACGATGATTTTGAGCATTTAAAGGGTGATACGGATCTGGATAATCTGCTTAAAGATGAGCATTTTCAGCAATATATCAAACAGCTGGAAAAAAAGAAAAAGCCGACCAAGCATCTGAAATGACTCTCCGTATAGACATGAAACATTATCGTCAAGAATTATGGTTTCATACTAAAACCCGTCGGGCGTATATTAATATCACGGACCAGGTGCAGGCGGCCATTGATAAAAGCGGCATTCAAGAGGGGTTGTGTTTAGTGAATGCCATGCATATCTCTGCCAGTGTTTATATCAACGATGATGAAAGCGGGCTTTTGCAGGATTATGATGCTTGGCTGGAAAAATTAGCGCCCCATGCGCCGGTATCGCAGTACAGGCATAACGATACCGGCGAAGACAATGCGGACGCGCATTTAAAGCGTCAGGTGATGGGCCGCGAGGTGGTGGTTGCCATCACCAAAGGGCAAACTGGATTTTGGCCCTTGGGAGCAGATTTTTTACGGGGAGTTCGACGGCCGACGGGATAAAAGGGTATTGATTAAGATTATCGGGGAATAACATAAATTTGTCATTGGCTAGTGATCAGGGATAATGTTTCCCAATGATTGTGTACGGAGAATGGTATGAGTCTTGTGGTTTTAGGGACGGTGGCTTTGGACCATGTCAAAACACCTTCAGGAGTCAAAAAAGGATATGTTGGGCGGTTCTGCCGCGCATTTTGCCATGTCCGCCCGGCTTTTTACGGACGTGCATATGGTGGCGGTGGTGGGGCAGGATTTTCCTGTTAAGCATCTGGATTTTTTAAAGCGCAAGGGCATTGATCTCTCGTCACTCAAAATCAGCAAAGGCAAGACTTTCCGCTGGAGGGGGGAATATAAAAAAGGGGATTTGAATACGGCCTTGACCCTGGCGACGGAATTGGGGGTTTTACAGACCTATGTGCCTGAATTAAAGGAGCATCAAAAAAGATTTACCTAATATTTTTCTGGCCAATTTTGATCCGGATTTGCAGATACAGCTTTTAAAGCATTTGAAAGTCCCCCGGTTGATCGGTTTAGACAGCATGAATTTATGGATCACCCATAAACAAAAATCTTTGCGCCGTTTGATGAAGATGGTGCATTTGTTCGTGGCCAATGACAGCGAGGCCAGGGCGCTTTCAGGAGAAAATAATTTGATCATGGCCGCCAAACGCCTTCGGGCGATGGGGCCGCGCATGATCGTCATTAAAAAAGGCGAGCACGGGGTATTATTTTACAGCGATCAGGTGATGTTTTCCTTTCCCGGCCTATCCGGTTGATAAAGTCGTTGACCCCACCGGGGCAGGCGATACCTTTGCCGGCGGCCTCATGGGGTATTTAAGCATGCCAACAAACTTGACGATAAGACTTTGCGCAAGGCCTTGTTGTATGCCACGACCGTTGCTTCTTTTAATGTGCAGGGCTTTGGCATGGCCAGGACAGCGTCGCTTTCCATGCGTGAGGTCGAGGAGCGCATGAAAGCATTAGTCAAATTTTTTGCCGTGACCTAAGAAAACACAATACTAACCAGTTATCCCCTGGCGTTAGTCGGGGATATTAAATACCGTAAAGGAGGGATATGACATATATGTGGAAAATATCGGCCTGGTGGCTGTCCATTGTCATGCCTTTTTGGAATATTCCTTTGATCGTCAGGATCATCCGTCGCCGCTCTTCGGAGGACATATCGATGAGTTGGGTGATGGGGGTGTGGATATGCGCGCTTTTGATGGCCCCTTCGGGTTTTACCTCCAAGGACATGGTCTGGCGCTGTTTTAATATCGTTAATTTGGTTTTATTTACCGGAGTGGTGATCGCTGTTTGGAGGTATCGAAAATAATATGGATAAAAAATTAAAAAGCGGGATGGTTGCCATTGTAGGCAGGCCCAATGTGGGCAAATCCACCTTGCTTAATGCCATTTTGGGTGAAAAAGTCTCCATTGTTTCCGATGTGCCGCAAACGACACGCCATCAGATCAGGGGGATCCATACCGACGAGCGCGGGCAGATCGTTTTTATCGATACGCCGGGCATACACGCGGGGAAGGACAAACTTGATAAATACATGAACCGGGCTTCTTTAGGCAGTATCGATTCTGTCGATGCGGTCATTCATATGGTGGATGCCAGTGAAAAAACCGGCCCGGAAGAACAACATGTGGTCAGCCGTCTTAATAAATGCGGCAAGCCCATTATTGTGGGGTTAAACAAGATCGATATCACCAAGGGCAAATTTGTGCCGGAGTATATCAAACTTTGGGAAGAGACCCGCGGAGTTGCCGATGACCGAGATGAACGATTTGATTTTATTCCCGCTTTCCGCGCTTAAAGGGACCAATGTCAAAAAATTGGTTGATCTTTTATTTGAGCAAATGCCGCAGGGCCCGCTTCTTATATCCTGAAGATGCGATTACAGATTTTCCCAAGCGCATGGCCATGGCGGATTTGATCCGGGAAAAATTATTTCTGTTGATGCGCGAAGAAATTCCTCATTCGATTGCCGTGATCATCGAAGGGGTACAGCCCAAACGCGGCAAAGTCCTGCATATCCGGGCGGCCATTTTAGTTGAGCGTGAATCCCAGAAAGAAATTGTCATCGGCAAAGCCGGGGCCATTTTAAAGCAGGTGGGCAGCCAGGCGCGCAAGGACTTGGAAGAATTAGTCGACAGCAAGAGTGTTCCTTGAGCTTTTTGTGAAGACCAGCTCGAATTGGCGCGAAGATTATTCCACCCTTGAAGACATGGGATACGTTTTCAGCGATTTATAAAATGCCCGATAGAAAATTTTTAGACAATAATCAGATTGCACAGGTGATCAAGCTTCTGAAGGTCGCCATGCGCGATTTGCCGGATCCTTCGGTGACCTTGGTCGGCAAGAAATTCAAAAGCCCGTTTTTGGTGCTTATTTCTTGTTTGTTGAGCCTGCGGACCCGTGATGAAACCACCTTGCCGGCCTGCGAGCGCCTGTTTGCCCGGGCGGATACGATGCAGGGAATGCTTAAAATTCCCGTCGGTGAAATTCAAAAATTGATTTATCCGGTGGGTTTTTATAAAACCAAGGCCGTGCGCATTCATGATATTTGCGAAGATTTGATCCATCGTTTCGGGGCCCAAGTCCCGGATGATCTGGAATTGCTTTTAACGCTTAAAGGGGTGGGGCGCAAAACCGCGAATCTGGTTTTGACCGAAGGGTTTGGCAAGCCAGGGATATGTGTGGACACCCATGTGCATCGCATTTCCAATCGCCTGGGGTATATCAAAACCAGGACGCCTGAAGAAACGGAATTTGCTTTAAGAAAAAAATTGCCGCACAAGTATTGGATTGAATATAATGCTTTGCTTGTGACCTGGGGGCAGAATGTTTGCAAACCCATTTCACCGATGTGTTCCACTTGTCCGGTTAAAAATATTTGCCAACGGGTGAATGTCGGCATCAGCCGTTAAGATCAAAGAGATTAGAAAATTTTTATAGCATTTTGGTGTATTTTTGATAAATTGAGAACGAAAATATGGGTAAAATAGTAGGGATTACATACGATTTAAAAAGCGACTGGCAGGCGGCCCAGGATGACCCTATTGATGCGGCTGCTGAGCTCGACGGGCATAAGACGATTGAATGCCTTAAAACGGCCTTGGAATCAGCGGGGCATAAGGTTGTCTTGATTGGCGGCGCCCGCCAACTGATTGACCGCATGACCCGTAATGATTTGAAGGTTGATATTGTTTTTAATATTTCCGAAGGCTTTAAAGGCCGCAACCGCGAGTCCCAAGTGCCTGCCATTTTGGATTTGTACAATATCCCTTTTGTCGGCGCTGATGCGCTGACCTTAGGGGTCACTTTGGATAAAGTGGTGGCTAAAAAATGTTTTATTGCGGACGGCATTCCCACGGCCGCGTTATTTTAAAGCCAACGTTGAGGATGATTTGTTTGAATTAAATACCATCGGTTTCCTTTGTTCGTCAAGACCCTGCATGAGGGCACGTCCAAAGGGATCACCCAAAGTTCGAGGGTGGAGAATTTTCAACAGCTCAAAGCCCAGGTGGAGCATATCTGCCGCAATTATAAACAGCCGGCCTTGGTTGAGGAGTTTATTAAAGGCACTGAATTTACCGTAGGTGTTATCGGGAATAATCCGCCGGAGCCATGCCGGTGGTGCAATACGCGATTGCCGGGAAGACCACTTAGGCAATGAATTTTATTCTTATCGCCATGTGGTTGAAAAGTCGGTGGAATATATTTGCCCGGCACCCATTGATGAGAAATTGGCCTTGCACCTGCAGGATTTAGCCGTGCGCGCTTACAAATCGGTGGATTGCCGTGATTTCGGGCGTGTGGATTTTCGCGTGGATGAAGCGGGCAATCCTTATGTGTTGGAAATTAACCCTTTGCCGAATTTAAGCCCCGACGATGTGTTTGTACTTTTCGCTAAAGTCAAAGGGATGTCGTATAATCAGATCATCAATAAAATCATGGATGAAGCCCTGATGCGTTTAGGGCTTATCATCGAGAGAAGTGCGGAAGAGGAATCATACAAAAAATGAGCCCTGTTACCACGGTGATCAAAGAAGAAACAGCTGCATCTTCCGGCGGGCCCAATATTCCTTTGTCTCCCCAAGAAGAGCGCGTCATCAAATTTTTCCCGGGAGCGACTTTAGCTGATTGGGAAGATTGGCGCTGGCAGATCAGAAACCGTATACGCACGCTTTGATCAGATATCCAAGCTTATGAAATTAACCCCGCATGAAGAGCGCGGGGTCAAGGGGGCAGGGGATAAATTGACCATGTCCATCCCGCCGTATTTTGCCGCCTTGATTGATGAGAATGATCCCGGATGCCCTATCCGTCTGCAATCGGTGCCCTTGGATTATGAATTTGAGACCACCCCGGATGAAATGCTCGACCCTTGCGGTGAAGACAAGAATTCCGCGGTGCATGGCCTGGTGCACCGTTATCCGGACCGGGTGCTTTTTTTAGTCAATGAGATGTGCGCGATGTACTGCCGTTATTGCACGCGTTCACGCATGGTTGGCGATGGCAATCACACGCTTAATACCTCCACCTATGACGCGGCGCTTAATTATATCCGTAAGCATAAAGAGATCCGCGATGTGCTGATTTCCGGCGGGGACCCTTTGACCTTAGGCGACCGCATGCTGGAATATCTGATTTCTTCTGTTAAAGCCATCCCGCATGTGGAATTTGTGCGTATCGGCACCCGCATCCCGGTGACCTTGCCCCAGCGGATCACGCCGGAGTTGATCGCCATGTTTAAGAAATATTCACCGCTTTGGATGAGCGTTCATTTTAACCATGCCAAAGAAGTGACCCCGCGCGTCAAGCATGCCTGCAACATGATTGCTGATGCCGGTATTCCCATGGGCAGCCAGACGGTGCTTTTGCGCGGTGTTAATGATTCCCCGGCAGTGATGAAAAAACTTTTTCATGAGCTTTTAAAAATCCGCGTGCGGCCCTATTACATTTACCAATGCGATCCTATCGTCGGCTCCAGGCATTTTCGTACCACTGTTGAGACGGGTATTAATATCATCCAGAATTTGCGCGGGCATACCACCGGCTACGCGGTGCCGACCTATGTGATCGACGGGCCCGGCGGCGGCGGGAAAATCCCTATCAGCCCGGACTATGTGGTCTCCAAAGAAAATGGCCGGTATACGCTGCGCAATTTCGCAGGAGAACTATATACCTACGTCGATCCCACCTATTAAGGACGCTATCTTTTCGAATTGTTTGACAATAGCCAAACATGTACTATAATACAACCCTTCAAATCAATTAAACCATATAAGGAGCAGTGATTCGTAATGTTAGAAGTTAAAGTCAATGACAAGAACAGTTTTGAAAAAGCGATGCGCTTATTCAAGAAGCAGTGCCAAAAAGACGGTTTTTTAGTCGAGCTTAAAGAGCGCCGCTTTTATTGCAAGCCTTCCGAACGCAAACGTAAAAAAGGCAAGAGATAAATCGTTTCATCAAGATTTCATGATTTGATAAGAAACCTTATGGAATCAGGCATTGTTTCCTTTTTATGATTAAAGTTAAACGCGCATTAATTTCCGTTTCCGACAAAACCGGTTTGGTGGAATTTGCCAAAGGCCTGCAGAAGCTGGGCGTGGAAATTATTTCCACCGGCGGCACGGCAGTGCTTTTGCGTTCAGCCAATCTCAAGGTCCAGGAAGTTTCTGAGTATACCGGTTTCCCTGAAATGCTTGATGGCCGCGTCAAGACCCTGCATCCCAAGATCCACGGCGGTCTTCTGGCCTTGCGCGATAACCCCGAGCACATGAAACAAATCGCCGCCCATGATATCGGGCTTATTGATATGGTGGTGGTCAATCTTTATCCTTTCGAGAAGACCATCCAGAAGAAAAATATATCCCTGGAAGACGCCATTGAGAATATTGATATCGGCGGGCCTTCCATGCTGCGTTCCGCGGCCAAGAATTATAAAAGTGTGGCGGTCATCTGCAATGTTGACCGGTATAACGAAGTGCTCAATGAGCTTAATAATAACAGCGGTATTTTATCAGATAAGGTGCTGGCTAATCTGGCCATTGAAGTTTTTGAGCGCACCTGCCGCTATGACGCGGCTATTTATGATTTTTTAAATAATCGTTTTAAGGCAGACAATTCTTTTTCTTCTTTCCCTAAAGATTTTACTTTTTCTTTCAGCAAATTACAGGATTTGCGTTATGGTGAAAATCCTCATCAGGCCGCGGCTTTTTATAAGGACAGTACCCAGCATAGGGGTTTGACGGGGCTTCAACAATTGCAAGGCAAGGAGCTGTCTTTTAATAATATCCTTGATTTGAACGCCGCGGTTGATATCATCCGCGAATTCGATGCTCCGGCAGCTGTTATTATCAAACACAATAATCCCTGCGGCGTTGCCCAGGATAAAAGCATTGATAAGGCGTATATCAAAGCCTACAAATGCGATCCGCTTTCTGCCTTCGGAGGCATTATCGGTTTTAACCGCAGTGTTGATGCGAAAACCGCCGAGGCTGTCATCAAAAGCGGTTTTATGGAATGCATCATCGCCCCTGAGTTTACCGAGGAGGCCAAAAGCCTTTTTTGTAGCGAAGAAAAATTTGCGCTTGCTCGTGCTGGATATGCATGGTGAAACTCAGGAACGTTATGATTTCAAGAAAGTGTCCGGCGGGCTTTTGCTGCAGGATAAGGATAATCGTATCCTCAAGCCGGAAGAATTAAAAATAGTCAGCAAGATCAAACCTACCAAGTCACAACTGGCAAGCCATGATCTTTGGCTGGAAATTGATCAAGCATGTCAAAAGCAATGCCATTGTCCTGATCAAAGGCACACAGACCGTCGGCATTGGCTGCGGCCAAACCAGCCGTGTGGACTCCGCGATCCATGCCATCCGTCGGGCGGGCCCTTCCGCCCGGGGGAGTGTTTTGATATCCGATGCGTTCTTGCCTAAGCCTGATACCGTCACCATTGCCGCGAAGGCAGGGGTCAAGGCCATTATCCAGACCGGCGGTTCCATCATGGATACAGCCGTGATTAAAGAAGCCGACAAAAAAAAGATAGCCATGGTTACAACAGGCATCAGGCACTTTAAACATTAATGACGGCGTTTAATCCGCACGAATATCTTAATTCTTTTTCCAATTTTGAATCCCAGCTTCATAAACTGCGTCCCGAAGATTTTCATCTTAACCGCATCGAAAAATTCTTGGATTTAGCGGGCAATCCGGCCCAAGGATTTAAAAATTATTCATGTTGCAGGCACCAAAGGCAAAGGTTCGACCTGTGCGTTTTTAGCCGGTATTTTGCAGGAGGCGGGCTACAAAGTGGGGTTGTATACCTCGCCTCATTTGCACAGGGTCAATGAGCGTATCCGTATTTTAAACGCGGAAAATATCCGATCCAAAGATAATTTCAGCGGAGCTATTGCCGACGAGGATTTAGCCTCTGTACTGACATTTTTGCGTCCTTTTGCCGCTGCTATCAAAAATGAAGGGAATATCCTTACCTATTTCGAAGTCCTGACCGTGGCCGCCTTGTGTTATTTTGCAAAGGCCCAAGTGGATGTGGTTATTTTAGAAACCGGTTTGGGCGGCCGTCTGGATGCGACCAATGCCGTGGATTCTTCCATTGCTGTTATTACCCCGGTGAGTTTGGACCATACCCGGATATTAGGCTCTACTTTAAGCAAGATTGCGTCGGAGAAAGCGGGTATTATTAAAAATTCCCACCAGAAGGTCGTGATTGCCCCTCAAGAGAAAGAAGTCATGGATATCTTGCTTCAGCGCTGCAGGGAATTTGGCGTTCAGCCCGTCCTTGTCTGTCCGGAAAAATATGAAAATTTTAAAATCGGCCTTAAGGGCAAGCATCAAATTTTAAACGCCGCAACGGCCATGGAAGTGGCGGCAATTTTAAAAACAATGGGATTTAAAATCAGTGATGAGGCGATGAGTGAAGGATTAAGGAAGATGCCGTCTGGCCCGGCCGTTTTGAGTTATTGCGAAAGAATCCGGATGTGATTGTTGATTGCGCGCATAATGAAGCTTCCGCCCTGGCGTTGTCCCAGACCTTGATGGAGGAGTATCCCCATCGACGGGTAATTTTAGTGTTAGGTATTTCCCAAGACAAGGACGTGGCCGCCATTTGCAATCATTTAAAAGATAACGTGGCGCATATTTTTTTGACCAATGCCCATCATCCCCGGGCGCATTTTTTACTCAAGGAGGGGAAGGTTTATTTTGGTGATAAACCTTTTGAAATCATTGAGAGCGTGTACCAAGCCTTAGATAAGGCGTTGCAGGCAGCCGATCCTCAAGATGTGATTTTAGTGACAGGTTCAATTTTTGTAGTGGCAGAGGCCACTGATTATTTAGCAAGTAAAGTGCGTGGGTAAGTATAAATTTTCTTTTTGCTTCTACTATTCGGTCATTGTATTTCTTTCGCAGGCACGCTCGCCGCATCCAGCGATGCGGCTTCGCTAGTCCCCAGGCTGATTGGCCCCTCACTTCGTTCGGGGACCGTGCCCAATCAGCCTTCTACTACCTGCTTAAGAAACACAATGCCCGAATAGCCTCATGAATTATAAAAGATAAATTTATTATTTGGAGCTTATTTCGTTAAAGATGAATAGTTAATATGTGTAGGGTTGAATTCTTAAATAGCATATCGTCGGGTGGCCGAGAGAGGGGTATCTCCCAAGCCGCTCGGACTCTCGTATAAATTGCGGTGGAGAACGGCTTGGGGAAACTCGAGGACAGGACCCGAAGAGCTTAGCAGACGTTTGTTGCTTCATCTCCATTTAACTTCTTCCATCAAGGAGGGGCAATGCCGATTCCTGACAAAAAGATTCGGGAATGACAAGAGAGCGAAAAGAATAAATTTTCCCCTATTAGGAGATAATTAAGGGAGTTGAGGGATGTATCAGTATAAAGGTTTGGAAGACACGATCACAGCGATCGCCACCCCGGCAGGACAGGGAGGGATCGGCATCATTCGCATTAGCGGCCAAGAAGCTATTGCCATAGCTGGTACCGTTCTCCGTCTTCAAGGGAGCAAGACATTAGCCCAATGCAAAAGTCATACGGTGAATTATGGCTGGGTCATCGATGCTAAAAGCGGGAATATTCTCGACGAGGTTTTAGTGGCTTTGATGAAGGCCCCTAAAAGTTATACAGCCGAAGATGTCGTTGAAATCAATTGCCATGGGGGTATGACTGTCTTAGGGGCGGTCCTTCATGCGGTATTGAACGCGGGGGCACGCTTGGCAACCCCGGGAGAATTTACCAAAAGAGCGTTCCTTCATGGCCGCATGGATTTGCCCCAGGCAGAAGCAGTGATTGATATCATCCACGCTAAGACCGAAATATTCTTACGCCAGAGCCATTACCAATTAAAAGGTGAATTGTCGAGCCAGCTGAATCTTATACGGGAAGAATTGATAAAGCTTTATACGATGGTTGAAGCTTTGATTAATTTTCCTGAGGATGGTCTTGATGCCCAAAGCTCCCAGCAAATATTAAACCGCCTCAGTGTTCAAGAAATGGGAGTGGCTAAACTTTTGGAGAGCTCTGAGAGCGGCCGTATTTTGAAGGAAGGTATCCGCATTGTCTTATGCGGCAAACCCAATGTGGGAAAGTCTTCCTTGCTTAACGCGTTGCTCAAAGAACAGCGGGCCATCGTTACCCATATTGCCGGCACCACCCGTGATGTTTTGGAAGAATCAGCACATATTAAAGGCATCCCCATTTCGTTGGTTGACACTGCGGGTATTATTAGCCCCAGAGATTTGATCGAAGAAGAAGCGGTCAAGCGCAGTCATCTTTATATTAAAAGTGCTGATTTGGCGCTTTTGGTTTTGGACCATAGCCGTCCTTTAGAAGAAGAGGATAGGTTGCTTTTGGAACAATTAAAAGCTGCCCGGGTTTTGGTGGTGGTTAATAAAATAGATTTACCCGGACAGATAGACATAACAGTTCCTAAGGGAATATTTGGATCAGATCATGTTGTAAAAGTCTCGGCGTTTCAAGACCGATCTATCCATGATCTGGAGGCCAAGATCATTGACTTAATCTGTAAGGATAAAAATCTTGATACCCACGGCATCCTCATCAGTAATATCCGTCATATTAAGGCCTTAGAGGAAGCTCAAAAGAATTTGCAAAGTGCCTGCCGCTTAATGAAAGAAAATGTTTCTTTGGAATTTATTTCCGAAGAAATTAAAGCCGCGGGTAATCAACTTGACGCCATCACCGGCCGCAATATCGATGAAGATCTGCTGGACCGCATCTTCTCGGAATTTTGTATAGGCAAATAAATCTTCATTACATCCCGGTATTGGGAAGGTGTAAAAAATAATTTAAAAATTGACGTTTTTACTAAAATTGTCTGTTATAATTTTCATATAACAAGGGGGACTATATGAAAAATATTCTTCTAGGGGCATTCTTCATGTTAATTTTATTGCCTCCAATTTCTTACGGGGCAAATCAAACGTCCGTCGTAAATCCTCAAGTGGCGGCTTGTCTTCAACAGGTAAGTGCGGAAAACACCGCTTTTTGGAGTGGACAAGCTCAGGAAAGAGATGCTTTCGGTAAAGCCAACCCTAATGCTTTAGCCAGCCATGATAAGCATTGGTCGGCCATGCATGCCATAGACATGGCGCAACGGACAGGTAAACCGACGGCGGGCCTTCCAACGCCGCCCGTTGAAGATCCTACCTTTGCGTCTTTTTTAGCAAAACAGCAAGGTGATAAGGTAGCTTTTCTTCAGAAATTGAACCAGGACACGCAGAATTGTTTAAATCTCGGGACCGGTACGAATACAACAGTGACGACTTCTACAGGGACTTAATTTATCCCACCCCTTATTGATCTTCAATTGTTATTTTCTTAAGCGCATTGATGAGTTGGGGATTAACAGTAGCTCCCAAAGCTTGCGCCCTATACACATCCTCCCAAGTTCTTTTGTAATCTTTTAACTGATAATAGATTAAAGCCCGGTTATTATAGGCTTCGGCATAGTTAGGTTTTATTTCGATGGCCTTATTAGAATCAGACATGGCTTGAACCGGGTCTCCTTTTAATGCGTATAAGACGCTAAGATCGTTGTAGGCTGCGGCAGATTTGGGATCTATGGTAATGGTTTTATTGAAGTCAGAGATGGCTTCAGTGAATTTGTTTTGACGAAAGTATTCCAAGCCGCGATTAAGATAGGCCCTTGCCTTATAAGGAGATTTTTGGATCACATCATCCCATAAAGTAAATTCATCTTTCCAAATTTGATTTCTTTGATAGGTCAAAATCGAGAAACCAAGAAGAACCACTGCCGCGACCAAGTTTAATTTTTTTGGGTCTATCTGTCTTGTATAAATCAAGACCGTAACTAAAAAAACAAAACCGACACTGGCCAAATAGAGACGATACTCAGCGATGACATGCCCGATAGGGATAAAACTTGATTCCACGCTTAAGGTTATGAAAAACCACAGGATACTAAATGAAACAATGCGTTGTGACTTGTACGTTGCTTTCGCCATGGCTAAAAGGCAGAGCAAAAATATTCCTGATAGTAATGTCCTGCCATCCATTTTATGGGAGAGGGGATAATCGTAATCGAAATTCTGGTTGATAGGCAAAAACAGCAGCCTGACATAGGTACACATGACATTTAGTTCGGTTAAAAAATATTGCTGTCGGCTGATGCCGCCTTTGGCCCTTGTGATATCAATTTGGTGGACAGCATTAGAATCTGCAATATTTGCCACCCTTACTGCTTGGTGGGGCGTTCTTAATAATAGAAGGGGGACAATAAGCGTTATAATAAAGAATGGGACTAGGTGTCGACACCGTCTGGCAATTGTTCCCTTTAAAGGCCCTAGGAAGTAAAAATCATACAAAGCGAGCATGAGCGGCAGGGTGATTACGAATTCTTTACAAAACATGGCCGCTAGGGCAGTTCCCAAACCGGCCATCAGGTATCTTTTTTGGGACAGGGATCTGTATTGAATATAGAACAATAATGTCAACAGGTAGAAAAATGTTCCCATCAACACAAAACGCTGAGTAATAGAGTTAACCGGTTCTGTTTGAATGGGGTGGCATAAAAATAACAGCGATGCAAAAAATGAGGCCCATTCTAAACGACTATTAAGTATTCGTCGACGTTCTGAATATAAATACAAGGTGGTTTTTACCAGTAAATAAACCAGGAAGGCATTAAGGCAATGAATAAGAAGGTTAATTATTCGATAACCGAAAGGATTTAAACCACACCAGTGATAGTTGGCCGCAAAACTTAACCCCACCAAAAATCTTGTGTTAAAGGAGTTAAAAATCCTTGGGATGTCGATTTTTTTGACGACTTCATTATTGACTATGGCAGTCCTGTCATCAAAATAAAAAGATGCGTTATGTAACACAACCCAATACAGCGCCAACCCGCAGAGCATTAAGGAGATTAATATACGGAAATTGGGCATTATTTTCTTTTCATTTTATTCCCTCCTCTTCGGGGGGAGGGGAACTGCTTTAATGTTGCGAAACCTGCTTAAGCGCGTTAAGGAGTGTAGGATTAACAGCGGTTCCTAACTTTTGCAATGTTCTCACATCGTCCCAAGCGTTGTCATATTCTTTTAATTGATAATAAATAATAGCGCGGTCATTATAGCATGCGGTATCTTTAGGGTTTATTTCAATAGCTTTAGTATAATTTGAGACAGCTTGATTTAAGTTTCCTGCTTTATAAAATGAAAAAGCAAGATTGTAATAAGCCTCTTCAAAGTCAGGTTTAAGTTCAATGGCCTTGTTATAATCGGATATGGCTTGGTTGAAATGGTTTTGTTGGAAGTTAATATTGCCGCGGTTCATATAAGCTTTTGCATAATTTGGATCTATTTCAATTGTCATTTTAACAGCAGACCTCATTTTTGTTTTAGTAATTAAGTTATTATAATTCAAGGGGCTGAAGATTTCGTTAATGTTTAAAGTATACCAATTTTGTCTTTTAGACGGTATTTTTTGAAGGGCCAAAAAATTGGTTAGTCCGCGGTCTAACGTGGTCCTTCCTGAATGGTTGTACTCATGAAACTGCCCGTCCCTATGGTTGACTTTGAAAACCCACTTTCCGTTAGTCAGTTTTTGGAAATAAATTTCTTCCAATTTAAACAGCCTATCATCACCCGGAAATGATACATAGACCAAAGGAAACGGTTGGTCTGTGCCGCCCGCTTCTTTAAATGCACAATAAATTAAATGATAAATATCAAATAAATAATGCGATGACAAGACAACAAATTCATCATAACGTTCAATGGAGCAATGATAGGGCAGTAAAATATGAATGGCATCTATTTTTTTAGAACGAATTTCTTCTGCCATGGATTTATAGGCGTTGAATTCAACATGACTAGGCAAGACCCGGTAATACAAGACATTATCGAAGGTCTTTATTCCCGCCCAGAAAACAATGATTGATAATAAAGCAAGCACACCCCATCTGGCTAATATTTTGGGAAGGCTGTCCATCCATTTAAATATTGCCCAAACCAAGGCAAACCAAATCAAAGAAGTTAAAGGAATCAAACAACGATAAAACGCTGCATTTTTTTGGGCGGCTAAATTGGGCAAAAAAGTCAGTAAGAAAACAAAAATGAAGAGGCACAGATGCCTAAGGTAAGTTAAAGCAATGCCTTTCCTTTTAGGGAGTTTATGGCGGATGAAGTTTTTTTGTTAGGACCAGCAAAGCGGTAAAGAGAATAAATCCTGAAACAATAATCGACGTGATCACTTGGGGGAATATGTTCCATAAATTCAGGGCATTTCCTATCGGCTCTTGGAAAAACCATTGTAATTTACTGGGCCAGTCGGAGCTAATGACATATGGATTATGTAAAGAATTTCCTATTTTTGATGAAAAGAAATAGTGCATTAAGAAAACCAAAATTGCATAAATCAAAAGCCCCAGTAACCCCGCAACCATAAGACGAAATATATTTCTTCTAAACAGAACGCTGAATCGGTCAGGGACAAACAAGATGTACAGGCCTGTCATTGTCCAATAAAACATGGCGACCGATGGATAAATTGTAATAGCAAGCAGGAAAGAAAAGATGGGAATAACCATTCCCTTGCCAGTTTCGATTCTGTGGAATGACCAGCAAGCCAGTGAGAAAGTTACAACGAGGGCAAAAGTAGAAGCGTAAAAAAATGTTTCCGCAAATCCCGGCAGAAAAAACATGGCTGAAATCACTAAAAATGCCCGGACGTCTGAAAAGGACAATCGACGCATTTGTTTCAATAAAAAGAAAGCATTACCGCTGGATATCACGATTGCTAAAAACCTTAAAAATTTTAAATCTAAAATTTTATGGACAAAGAAATGCTCTAGATCAAACAGCCAAGCCAGCCCAAACCTGCAATAGGCTATCAGTAAATCATGCGCGTAATATTTAAATCCATATTCTTTCAATTTAACCCAAAAGCAACAATCGTCGTGAAAAAGGTAGTCAAAATATAAAACAGGCGAGTAAACCACTGCGATAATGAAGAAAAACAATAAAAATAAAATAATTGATCGCAAAGAAGCGGTGGGGGAATTATGCATAGGTCATTTATTCCCTCCCGTCAGACCAGAGAATTCAGCAGGGGGGGGCGAAACTTGCTTTAGCGCGCTAATGAGTTTTGGATTAGCAGCGGCTCCTAACTTTTGCAATGTTCGCACATCACCCCAAGCGTTGTCGTATTCTTTTAGTTGATAATAGATAATAGCGCGGTCGTTGTAGCACTCTATATCTTTAGGGTTTATTTCAATGGCTTTGTTATAATTAGAGATAGCTTGGATTAGGTTACCTTGTTTGTAGTGAATAAGGCCAAGGTTGTAATAGGCGTCTTCTAAGTCAGGTTTAAGTTCAACGGCCTTGGTATATTCGTAAATAGCCTGGGTGAGATTGCCTTGCATGTAGTAGGCATTCCCGCGGTTATTATAGGTTTCTGCTAATCCGGGATCTGTGTAAATATAAAAGTACGGCTTCCTTGATTGGGCTTCCTGTAAAACGGCTAAGATTTTTCCCCACCGATCAGGGTAATTTTCTTTTAATCCGTTTGTAATAGTGGTATTGAGATCTTCTTTTATGAAATAATTTTCTTGAGGATATTTTACCAAATAACCTTTTTGGACCAACCAATCAAGAATTTCAGCCCCGTCACTAAAATAGGCCTGAAAGTCGCTTTTTAATATACCCCCCGGAATAAATCTCAAATAGAACTTTGCCGGTTCAAGCTCAATAGGCAGCCAGCCTAATTCCCTGGGGAGTGACAATGATTCTATATTTTTTCCATTTTTCACCTGGCTCCAATATTTATAGATAGTCGACCTGATGTCTTTACCAGGGAAAACGGGGGCATCCCGTTTATCAAAAAAAAGCCTTGTTCCTTTAAAATAATCTTCGATAGTATCGGGGTTATAGGGGTACCAATGGTATTTTTTATAAATGATATTGGTGCCGATAAAACAATTGGTGGCGCTGATGATGATAAAAAAGAAACAAATAGAGAGGACAAATTGGGGCACATTCGATTTTCCGATATGTTTTGATAGGAATATTACGAAAAATATTGACCAGAACGAACCGTAATAGTACGGCCCCCATACAGCCATGGTGACGGACAATATGGCGTTAAATACAAACAGGAGAAAAAGAAGAAATAGGATCAGGGGGTCAAACTCTTTTTTTATTTTTAAAGCATAAAACAAGATCGTTATCCAGGAAATTACGGCTAAAGCCATGGATATGATGATTGATTTAGGAGCCGAGTGTGAAAAAGAAAACATGCCCATCGTCTCCAAAATCAAATTCCGGGCATTCGCTCCCAGGTATTTGGTTGAGTGATGGATGGTCCCAGCTTGGCCAAGGGATTGGATAAGGTCATATTTTAATAAGTGCGGCCAGTCATGTCCTGCTAACATGCACAAATAAGGGATGATTTCTAAATAGGCTATTAAAGTGATCAGAGGCAAAAGAAACCAAAAAAACAAAAATGATTTTCGTTTGAATATTGAAGGGAAAATAAAAAGGACCGCCGGGAAAATCAATAGTGCGGTTTCGTCCCAATAAAATGAACAGG
Source organism: Candidatus Omnitrophota bacterium (assembly GCA_963769315.1). Classification (GTDB taxonomy): domain Bacteria; phylum Omnitrophota; class Gorgyraeia; order Zapsychrales; family Fredricksoniimonadaceae; genus JABDGZ01. The sequence continues at coordinate 968,822 of CAVYLG010000003.1, read as the reverse complement.
CGGTGATAATCCAGAATATCAAAAATTTTATTGTCGGGATAGTTTTGCCGGTATCTAAAAATTCTTTTTTTAACGTTGAGGCCAGGTATAAACAAAAAATGATAAAAAAATTTGCCATCGGTTTGGCCGGCCTGAACAACATCACCTCATGACTGAGGATCCCGGGTGTCGCAAGAAAGAAGGCCACCATGGCCTGGGATAAATTCGAATTAGTATCAAGATTCTTTAGTAATCGGTATAAAAAAAGAGGGGCCAAAATCAGGGAAAAAACCCAAGTTAGGGATAGACTGGGATGAGGCATGATGTAATGCCAAAGCCAGCAACGGAATTTTGTATCGATGATTTCGAAATAAGAAGACAGCGGACGGGTGCAACGGGGTTTATATTCAAAAAATTGCCAGAATAAACCCTGTTTTATATCTTTAAGGTTTAAATGAGTGCCTGTTTTTAGAATAGAAGATTTGATATGGAATTGTTCCGGTTCGACCCAGGCGTTTTGATAAGAAAGGCAGTGAGGGATGATCCAAAGATAAACGAAAATTAACAGGAAAAAAGAGGGATTTCGTTTTAGGGTTTCTGTCGGCATAGGGGAGAATATCTATGGGGACTTTGTTAAAAATAATGTTTTAAGGGATATTTTTAATTGTGGTTTTCCCTTAGGATCTGTGGTAAAAATATATATCAATGACATTACTGAACAAATGTTGCCCTGTCAAGAATTTCGTTTATGGTTATTCCTTACAAAAGCCCACCCCATCGCGGGGCGCTGATCAACCCTGCTAATCGTTTTGAAAAAATTTCCTTTGAACGTGATGAGGAGTCTTCAGCATCTTATGGTGCGGAAGAAGAATATCCTTCACCCAAAACAGAATTTTATAAAGACACTTCTAAATCCATCATCAGCTACAATGACAGTCCGGACATTGGTTATGAAGCAAGCCTTAATCCTTATCGTGGCTGTGAGCATGGTTGTGTTTATTGTTATGCCAGACCTACCCATGAATATTTTGGCCTTTCTTTAGGCAGTGATTTCGAAGCCATCATTTTTGTAAAGACCGAAGCACCCTTATTATTACGTAAAGAATTGGCATCAACTAAATGGAAACCGCAGGTCATTGTCATGAGCGGGGTCACGGATTGCTATCAGCCTTTTGAGCGTCAATTTCAAATCACCCGCCAATGCCTGCAGGTGCTGATGGATTTTCAAAATCCCGTGGGTCTTATCACGAAAAATAAATTAGTTACCCGCGATATTGATATCTTTAAATCAATGGTTCAGTATGACGGCGTTTGCGTGGCAATTTCAATCACTACCTTGGATCTTCGCCTGGCCCGTGTGATGGAACCGCGCGCTTCAACGCCGGCCAATCGCCTCAAGGCCATTGAAGAATTAGCCAAGGCAGGTATCCCGGTGACAGTCAGTGTGGCACCCATTGTTCCGGGTTTGACCGACCATGAGATCCCTTCCATCCTCAAAGCTGCAGCCCAAGCCGGTGCCCAGGGGGCCGGGTATACAGTCTTGCGTTTGCCTTACGCTGTTAAGGACATCTTTGAGCGCTGGCTTATCGAATATTTCCCTGAGCGCAAAAACAAAATACTTAATCGTATCCGCGAATTGCACAACGGGGCACTATATGATTCAGGTTGGGGGTCACGCATGAGCGGCACGGGATTGTTTGCAAAACATATCAGGGATATTTTCGATATGGGGGTTAAATGCGCGCATTTCCCCCGTGGGCGAGTTCATTTATCCGCGGTATCATTTCGGTCCTCATGGTCCTCATGTCGGACACTCGCAGTTGCTCGCCGGACACTCACAGATGTTCCCAACACTCAAGATAAACAAATACGCTTATTTAATTGAGCTCTCGGGAAGGACATTGAATAAACCCCCGGTCTTTTAATCTGCATTTACCGAGTTTTCCTGCGTTTGTGTTTGACTGTGGCTGTAGATAGCCATGACCTTTTTCAATGTGGCGGGGTCACTCATGATCTGGTTGGTTAATTCAATCATTTTAGGGTTGCTCATCAATTTGACGATGTCATGTTCGTTAATTTCTTTTTGGATTTCGGGGTCCTGCAGGATTTTCTGGAAGCGCGGGTCTTCTGCTAATGATTTTGCATCAAAGCTGGGAACGTTGGTTGTAGCGGTGACATTTTTTTGCGGAGCAGCAAAAAAAATATCTTGCAAAGGCTTGGCGATGGAATAAGACCTTGACCGCGTTACATCGTTATGTACAGCTGTCAAATTTCCCCCCAAAGGAGGCAATACCGCTAACATGATCAAGAAAAGGATTATAAATACCCAACCCCAGATTAAGGTCAGGATCGCCCCTCCCAAGCGGCTTACAAAACCTGGTTTTATATCTGTATTGGTGGCCACGGCCCATGTTTTAAGAAAAAATCTTAAAATAAAGTGCAAAAGAAAAGGGCCGACCAATCCTATAATTAAGCTTATGATCAATTCTTTGGTGTTTTGATAATAAATGATACTGATGATAGTGGCGGCTATAATAGAGAAAGGGCCTAACAAAGAATTCATAAATCCGCGTGAGGCTCCCCGCAGGAGTAAGAAAATACTTAAAAAGAATGTGACTAAGTCTGTGGTAGCCATTTAATGTTCTGCTAAAAAACGCAGATGGACAAGGTAATAGATAATAAGGAATACACAATAAGCAAGCGGAACGATAAAGCAGGCTTTTATTACCCAGGGGAAGGAAAGTTTTAATTTTGATTTAGCCAGTTTTTCTTTGATTTTGGCATATTCTTCTAAGGAAAGTTGTTTAGTTTTTTGGGAAGGAGAATATTTTTCTACCATAGCATTACTATTTCAAATGATTAAAGATATGTGCCGTTACCTTAAAGTTAGTTAAAAAATCGGCCTGCTATATTGTTGATAGTATAACATTAGCGCAAATGAGCCGCAATAAAAAGAAGGTCGATTTTTGAAATCGGATTTTTAAGAGGGGAAAGGGGAGTTAAAAATGGCCCATCAAATTTTAATTATTTATAAATTCTTTAGCAAAATATAGTTTATTTTACAACCCTATTATTCTTAGTATGTTATGATTCTAAAGAATTTCTTATTTTGATTTGCATTTTAGTAAATATGTTTTAAACTATAACCAGAGGAAGCGCTTTCAGAATAACAACCCATAATTCACCATAGAAAAGGTCTGTGTATGAGTGGTACGGTTGATCAACGTTCAGAAACCAGACATAGTTGCTTTGTTCCTGTAGAAGGTAAAGAAGGTTCCGAATTTGATCGGACTAGAACAATAGATATCAGTCGGCATGGGATTGGTCTAATTTCTTCCCAAAATGTTGGGATCAACCAGAAAATAGCACTTGAAATCGTCCTTAAGCCAAATACAGAACCTGTTATGGTTATTGGGGTTGTAAAATGGGTACGTAAGCTTGGGGTTTCTGAGCAGTACCGCGTTGGTATGGTGTTTTCAGAGATTATTTCAGGCTCGTCTACCCGTCTGGATAAATATTTTTCTTTAAAACGCTGGGGAAATGATCTTTAAAGGAAACCTTTCTTAGGCCAGGTGGCCACCGCGACCATGCCGGGCAAGCAAGGCGGGTTCCAATTAAGGAGATACCAGCTATGTTAACAGCCCTGCAGAGGACAGAAGAACGAAGAGTATTCGAGCGTTTTTCAGCGCGATTTCCGGTAAAATTTAAAGATGAACGCCATGACTATGGGACTGAAGTTTTCTTACGCGACGCTTCCGCCCAGGGCATGCGTATTTTTACCAAAGAACATTTTTTTTTAGAGGATCAAATTTCTTTGGAAGTCGAATTACCTGACGGCGGAGAGCCGATGGTTTTAAGCGGGCGTGTGGTTTGGGTGAAATTATTGAATTTGTCTTTATGGGATATCGGAATTCAATTTCCCCAAGTGAATTTTATCAAAATGCAACGTCTTTTTAAACTCACCGAATCAAGCTTGACAACCTAAAATTTTATTAGAAAGGTGTAGATTTCAAGGGCCTTGCGTAAAGACAGATATATTTTTTTATGCTGCAAGATATCTCCTTGTAAATACCAGCCAGAAGTTTTATGTCAGTAGATTCATTTTATACATATCAACCTGACGGAGTGAGTTTTACTTCAAAACAAGCGACCGCGATAAAGGTTATCTACGCGCCCTTATGCGGGTGCGATGCCTTGAGTGTCAAGTCCGCGATCACCCCTGTTTTAAGCGGGGATATTAAAATTGATAAATTCCATTACCTGACAAAACCCGCTTCCCGCGAGGATTTGCGCATTCCCTTGCGTGAATTTTTTGTTTTTATCAAAGATAAAGGGGTCTTTAGTTTATCCCAGGAATCATCTCCTGATTCAGCCTCCGTCGAAATCGGCCCTCTATGGCATAAGCTCAAGCGTACCCATAAGGCGGCGGGGTTGGAACTAACCGCGATTAATTTTATTCCTGTCAGCGGTGAGAATGTTGAATTGATGCAGGTGACGGTCAGAAATATCTCAAAGAAACCGATCAAGTTCACGCCAACGGCTGCCATTGCCCTTTTTGGGCGTTCTTTGTCCAACAAACATGATCATGAGCATGTGACCGCTCTTTTAAACCGTGTCAAACAAACACCGCAGGGGGTACTGATGCAGGCCACCATGGCCTTTAATGAAGAAGGGCATAGGGCAAGCCACGGTGTTTATTTTGTGTATGGATGCCAGGAACAATCAGAAGGCATTTTCGGTTCTTTCCCGACGGCGGATAGTTTTTATGGAGATGGAGGTTCACTCTTAAGGCCCCAGGCGGTTTTTGAAAATCATCAACCGGTTGTGCTTGCCCCCCCGGCCCTTAACGGCAAAGAAGTGGTGGGGGCCCTGCGTTTTAAGGACATTGCTCTTAAGCCGGGGGGAGGTAAGACTTTTGTGGTGGCCGTGGGGTTAGGGGAGGCTGAGGATCAAACTAAAGAAATTTTTAATCACTTTAATTCTGTTGAGAAGTTCGCCCGGGCTTTAGAGGCCAATAAAAAATATTGGTTGGACAAAATTTCTTCCATTGTTTTCAGAACCGGAGATGAAAATTTTAATTCCTGGATGCGGTGGGTCACTCTGCAGCCGGTTTTACGCCGTATTTTCGGTTGTTCGTTTCTGCCGGACCATGATTATGGCAAGGGTGGCCGTGGGTGGAGGGATATTTGGCAGGATTTATTGTCGTTGATCCTTATTGAACCTCATTTAGTGCGCGGGGATTTGATCAATAATTGTGCCGGTATCCGTATTGACGGCAGCAATGCCACCATCATTGGGCCCAAACCCGGGGAGTTCTTGGCGGACCGCAACGCCATTACCCGCGTGTGGATGGATCATGGGGCATGGCCATTTTTGACCTTGTTGTTTTACATTGATCAGAGCGGGGATTTTGATATCCTTTTGCATAAACAGAGTTATTTCAGGGACCCGCAATTATCCCGTACGCATGACAAAGATATAGGGTGGGTCAGCCAGTACGGGAATAAATTGTTGGACAAAAAAGGGCATGTGTATGAGGGCACCATTGTCGAACATGTGTTGGTTGAGCATTTGACACAATTTTTTAACGTCGGAGAACACAACATCATCCGTCTCGAAAGTGCAGACTGGAACGACGGCCTGGATATGGCATCTTCCAGGGGCGAGTCGGTGGCATTTACCTTGCTGTATGGCGGGAACTTATTGATCCTTTCCGATCTTCTAGAGGATATGTCCGCCATCAAAGGGGTAGAAAAAATACGCTTGGCCCGTGAGCTTTTAATTCTATTGGACAGTTTAAGTGAAAAAGTCAATTACGATGATTATCAGGCCAAATACAATCATCTTTTCGGTAAATATTTTCATAGTGTGCAACCGGCCTTAAGCGGGGAGATGGTGGAGATCCCCGTTAAAGATTTGGTGCGTGATTTGCGGGGCAAGGGGCATTGGATATTCGCGCATGTCCGCCGCCAGGAAAAAATTCAGTTTAAAGAAGGAGCCAAGACCTATGAATGGTTTAATGGCTATTATGACAATAAAGCCCAACGGGTGGAAGGTATTAAAGAGCAGGTGGTGCGCATGACCTTGACGGGTCAGGTATTTGCTGTCATGAGCGGTATGGTCCCCAACGAGGAAGTTGAAAAAATCATTACCAGTGTGGATCGATTTTTAAAAGACAAAAAATTAGGAGGATATCGCCTGAATACGGATTTTGGCGTGAGCCATTATATGGATTTGGGACGGGCTTTTGGCTTTGCTTACGGTACCAAAGAAAATGGGGCCTTTTTTAGTCATATGAATGTCATGTATGCCGCGGCACTTTACCAACGGGGATTTGCACGGGCAGGCTATGCGGTATTGCAGTCTATTTACCGGATGGCCTGTGACGGCAACCGTAGTAAAATTTACCCGGGCATTCCGGAATATTTTGATTTGGAAGGCCGCGGCATGTACCATTATTTAACCGGTTCCGCCAGCTGGTTGGTGTTAACTCAATTGAACCATGTTTTTGGCGTACGAGGCTTTCGTGGGGATTTAATGCTTTGCCCCCAATTAGTCAAGGAAGAATTCAATAAAAAGGGAATAGCCTCTGTGTCCTGCCAATTCGCGGGCAAGCGGCTGACGGTGGAATACCATAATCCGCAAAAGTTAGATGCCGGGCATTACTCGATCGAGGAAATTTTGATAGATGGGAAAACACCTGCCTTCAGGTGCCTGACCCCGGCCAAGGCCTGCATTCAAAAATCAGCCATCCCCCAAGACGCCCTTATCAAAGTAACTCTCGGGTAAGTAATCGAGTGAGAGGTATTTTTTATTATAAAGAAATAAGTAGGCCATTTTTTGTTTGACCAATCCTTTCCTCTGTGTTAGATTCCTGTCTTATATATTTCTGACTTTAAAAAAGTAGTTAAACCTTTTTTTATTTAGAATTGTTCTTTATTTTAAAATTGAAAGGGAGGTAGTTAATGGAACAAGCAATGAGCTCAGTCGACCCACCATATGACAGCCCGCGAAGACCGCATTCCTGTTTTTCAAAAAATCGTATACGGTGTAGGGTCACTCGTTAATCAATTTCAGGCCGCCGCTCTTGGATCAGCTGGTCATTGTTTTGAACCTCGGATTAGGCATGAATCCCGTTTTAGTCGGCATTATCGGAGCTGTTCCCCGTCTTGTCGATGCCTTTTCAGATCCCTTTATCGGGTACAGTTCAGATAATACCCGGACCCGGTATGGACGCCGCAGGCCTTTTATATTTTTTGGAGCGATTTTTTCGGGGATTTTTTTCATCTTGATGTTCCAACTCTATAAGGGACATAGCGAAAGTTTCTATTTCTGGTATTTTTTGGGGTTCCAGTGTCTCTTTATCATTGCATTTGCCTGTTATTCGATTCCCTGGATCGCGCTAGGGTATGAAATGACACCTGATTATCATGAGCGGACCCGGCTGCAGGGGTTCAGCAACTTTTTCGCTCAAATTGCCTGGCTTATCGCTCCCTGGTTCTTCAAGATCATGGACAATAAGAGCATGTTTACCGGATATTGTTGCATGGCGCACGGTCCCTCGCCATCATCGTCGGGATCTTTATCCTGGTTGGGGGCATTCTTCCGGCTATTTTCAACAAAGAGCATTTTGCTAACTTACCCAGACCTGAAAGAAAAAAGGGTTATTGGAACATCATAAAAGACCTCTTGAGCAATTGCGTAACGTCTTTCAAATGTCTTCCGTTTGTTAAGCTTTGCGCGGTGACATTCCTGATCTTCAACGGATTCATGCTCGCTTCCTCTTTCACGTTGTATGTTATTGTCTACTATGTTTTTGGCGGCGATTGGGCAAAAGGCGGCACATTGCTTGGTTGGTTTGGGACAATTCAGTTCCGTTTGCACTTTCTGCGCTATTTCCTTGACCACATGGATTTCCACAAAGCTCGGGAAGCGAAATACTTTTTTGATCACCATGTCCATTGCGATCATCGGTTATGCCTTGAAATGGATAGGGTATAATCCCCATCTGCCTTATTTATTGCTGATCGCCGCTCCCTTCTTGGCGTTTCACCTGGGAGCGCTTTTCACCATGGTCCCCTCCATGGTCGCCGATGTTTGTGACTTTGACGAACTGCAAACCGGCACCCGCAGGGAAGGCATGTTTAGCGGTATTTACTGGTGGATACAAAAACTAGGGATGGCCGGGGCATCGGTCCTCTCCGGAGTCCTCCTTGTTAAGACCGGTTTCAATGTTGCACTAGGCGCCAACCAATCAGCTCATGCTTTATTGTATATGAGGCTCTTTGATATCGGCATTCCGATCGTGACCTCTTTATTGCTATTTTCATTATTATGACCTTTGACATTTCAGAAGATAAGGCCTATGATATTCGTAAGCAGCTGGAAGAAAGACGGGGGAAAGCGTAATATAAGCCTTAATCATGGACTGAACGATCTGAGCTGAGAAAAGACATGGCAAAACAACCTAATAATAAAAGCATAAATTCAAAACCGATTATTATTTTTCCATACCTGGGGTATGAGAATAATAAAAAGTGTGAATGGTATTTTTGGTGGACCATTGACAGGTGTAAGGAAATTGATCCCAAGCCGATTGTGATGTTGCCCAGGGATACGGTCATAAGGCAGGATGCCGCTTCTTTTATAAAGGATGAAAGATACAAGACCCTTGAGGTTATACAAACCTGGTCTGTTGATTCATGTCAGACATGGCTTGCCGGTTGGGGGCATGTGCTTGATAATTATCCGCAAGCAGAGAGGATTGTACAAATACCGGGTGATATTGATTTTGTTGAAGAGGATGTCGCATTCTATGACAATCTCAGCGCCTTTATTGAAACAACAAGTTCAGATATTGCCATAGGAGATTTTAGAACAGGGGACCAGTACAGCGCCAAAAGCCTGGTAGATACTTATGGCACCTATTCACTTTTGGCCAACTGGTTTCCTGAGATCTCACGAAGCATAAGGTCCTTGCCTCTTAATAGGCCGAGATCCGAGTTTCTTAATATCAAAACATCTGTTTTGCGCGATCTTTTAATAAATAACAGAAATTTTGCTTATGAACAGACTCTAAATTTCCTCATCAAGTGCTGGAATTATGAGGAAGCAAAATGGAGATATAATATATCCATATCTCTTTTGGGGACCTTGTCTGACAATAAGTCTTTCAGGAATTACAGGGCATGTATTGACCAGATAGAGAGAATTGAAAGAATGCTTTCTTTATTATGGCGGGAGATCAAGGCGCCCAAAAAGAAGGACAGTGTAAGCGATAAAGAGTTTGAAGAACAATATACCGTGTTCAGTAATGAATATGACAAGCTCTTCACTAAATCAAAAGGTATTATGGACACTGCCAGAACTACTCTAAGAGCCCTCCTGGGTGTATAAATGGGGAGACCTGGATGCGCAAATTAAATTGCATATCATGTTGTTCGTGTTTAATGTTGCTTGTTTTTGCCGGATGTTCTCAGCCTCCCACGCCCAAGTAATAAAATCCTCCTCTGGCACTGGATGACCGACTGTAACGACACCTTTTTAAAACTTGCCCAACAGTATCAAAAGGAAACCGGAGTTGAAGTCACTGTCCGGTTATTCGCCCCCTCAGATTCTTATTCCCAGATGATCATCGCCGCGGCACAGGCCAATGTCCTGCCGGATATTTACGGCATCCTTAATACAAAATCCATTGTAGCGGATTTTATCAAAGCAGGATTGGTCGCTGACTTGACCGATGACATGAATGCCAATGGCGGGGCATGGGCGCAATAGCTTGTTTGATAAGGCCCTGGCGGACAAGCGGTTTGAGAGCGGGGAATATTTATGGGGTCAAGCCCGGTATTTACGGCGTTCCTATTGATGTGACTAACGAACAGATGCTTTATAACAAAAAGCTTTTGGCCAAAGCCGGCATTAACATCCCTCCCCGGACTTATGAAGAATTTATCAAGGATGCCCAGGCCCTTAAGCGTGTGGGCATTACTCCCTTTGTTTCCGGTTGGGGCGAGTTGTGGCTGCTGGATTGTTTTGCCTCCAATTATGCCTTCAATATTATGGGAGAAGAAAAGATTTTTGCGACCTTCCGCGGTCAGGTCAAATATACGGACCCTGACTGGATCAAGGTTTTTAGTATTTTTGCCGATCTGCGGGATAAAGGTGTTCTGATGGACGGCATTGTGACCAAGGGCAATAAATACGCCGAGCAGGATTTTGCCCTGGAGCGCGCGGCTTTTGCTTTTAACGGCTCCTGGTGCGTCAATGTTTATCATGATATGAATCCGAATTTGGATTATGGGGTAATGCTCCCGCCGCCTGTCAGCACGGCGTATCCGCTGAAAATTTGGGGAGGGGCCGGTTCTTCTTTTGTGGTTAATGCCGCTTCACCGAATAAAGATAAAGCCATCGCCTTTTTGAAATGGCTGACAGCCAAACAACAGCAAGTGTTATTTGCCCGGGAAACCAATAATTTGCCTTCCAATAAAGAAGCGCTTAAAGAAGCGCTATCGGTCGTATCTCCGGTTTTGGGAAAATTTTCCAAGGGGATGGACCAATCGACACATCCGACCATATGGCCGGTGAATGAAGATCCGTTGGTCATCGAAGCTTTTGATAAGGGTATTCAGGCCATCATTATCGGCGAGAAGACCCCGGCGCAGGTGGCAGGGATGTGCAGACGGTCAAAGACCGTCAGATGGCCAGAGGGAATCAATAGGATGATGACGTCAACAGTGAATTCAAAAACCAAAGCCGCTGCAATTTTTAAGGATAATTTACAGAATTTCTTTTTTGTCCTTCCTGCTTTTGCCATCTTTTGTGTTTTTTATATCTATCCTTTTTTGAACATGATCTTTCTGTCCTTCCATGAGTGGCGGGGGATAGGGCCGATGCATTTTATCGGCCTGCAGAATTATAAGGAATTAATGGGGGACAATCTCTGGTGGGATTCCATGGGGCATGCCGGGTATATCACACTGATCGCCCTGATTTTCCAGAACGCTTTGGCTTTTGCGCTGGCGTTGGCCTGCGACCGGGAGATCCGCATGAAGCGTTTTTACCGTGTTGTTTTTTTTATCCCGCCGGTGCTTTCCGAGGTGGTGGTCGGCCTTATCTGGAATTGGATCTTGAATCCCGAAATGCAAAACGGGCAGCATATCGGGCTTTTAAATCATCTTTTGTATACTTCAGGATTGCCCCAGCTCGTCCACAATTGGCTGGGAGACCCCAAAACAGCGCTGACGACCATTGCCATCGTGCACAGCTGGAAAGGGTTTGGCTGGGGTTTTATCATGCTGTTAGCGGGGCTGCAGACGATTGATAAACAGCTTTATGAGGCCGCCCGTGTTGACGGGGCCAGTGCCTGGAAAACTTTTATCGAATGTCACCATACCCATGATGCTGCCGGTGATTTTGGTTGTGATGATCCTGACGATCCTGGGGTCCATGCAGGTTTTTGTTTTGATCCTTTCCATGGTCAATGAAGGGCTGGTCAATCATACGGATGTGCCGGTGATCCGTATTTTATCGTCGATGACCGGCACCAACCGTTTTGGTTATGCCTGTGCCGAGGCGGTTGATTTTCGGGATGATCCTGGTGTGTGTTTCTTTTATTATGAAAAAATTATCTGACAGGGTAAAACAAGCATGAAGGTTATGATTAAGACAAACAAATATATCATTTGGGGCATGACTCAATCAACGCTCATCCATGTTTTTTTGATGGAGTGTTGCCTTGACGTGTCTGTTCCCGATATTCTGGATGGTGCGCTGCGCTTTCATGACCAATGAAACTGTTTTTGTCGACAAGGCGCTGATCCCCCATCATTTGAATTTCGGCAATTTCGCCATCGCCTGGACCAAGGGTAATTTTGCGGTCTATTTTTTCAACAGTGTTATTTATACGGTGTGTGTCGTCGCGGGCATTGTGCTGATCGCATCCCTGGCTGCTTTTGCTTTTTCGCGTTTAAAATTTCCCGGCAAAAACATTATTTTTTATATGTTTGTGGCGGCCATGATGATCCCCTTGCCGGGTTCCTTCGTGGCTTTGTTTGTTTTGATGAATAAACTGCATTTGGTCAATACCCGTTTTGGTTATATTTTGTGCATGATCAATGTCGGGCTTTCGATGAGCATTTTATTGTTGAAGACTTTTTTTGATAAAATGCCCCATGATCTGGAAGATGCCGCGCGTATTGACGGTTGCAGCAAAATAGGCATTTGGTGGCATGTGGCCTTGCCTCTGGCGCGTCCGGCCATTGCGGTTATCGTGATTTTTAATTCACTGAACGTATGGAATGAGTATATCCTGGCCACCTTGCTTTTGGGGGATTCTCAATTGATGCCTTTGCAAAGAGGGCTCATGGTCTTTCAGGGGGCCAATAGCACAGATTATCCGGTCCTGATGGCGGGCCTGACGATGGCGGCGATACCCATCATTATGATATACTTGGTCATGCAAAAATATATTGTCAAAGGCCTTTCTTTAGGAGAGGTGGTGGGATAGTGCAAAAAGTCTTCGCAACGGTATACAACTTTTCGAGACTAAAGCACTGGGGCTTTTTATCCGCCTGTCTCACTTTCTTTATTTTTTTATTTTGGGGAGTAACTGACCTACCAGCACAGAATACTTCCCCTGCAACTGCCTCCGAGGCCACAGCCACAAACCGTGATTCTTCTGAAATCGTGCGTCTATCATGGGAAGCTTCCCAACAGGGGGATTTAAATGCCATTTCCAGCCTGGTTGATGAGATCATTAAAATTTACGGCGATAAGGCTAAGGGGTTGGCTTCTCAATTACGTAATTTCCCTCCCCGCACTCAGGTTGGCGATTACAAGATCATGTCGGATGTGGCGACCGCTTTGTTTATCAAGGCCGAGGCCCTTATGCATCAGGGGAAAAATGCCGAAGCTATCGCGCAGTTTAAAAATATTATTGCCCAGTATCCCTGGGCCCAGTGTTTTGATCCCAGTCGCGGAGATTACTGGTCGGTGGCCGAAAAATCCCAGTCAAGTATTGATGTGATAGAAGGCAAGGCACCTCAAAACCCGTCACCCGTAAAAAAAGCATCCAGGACCATCCCTGTGCTGAAATTTCCTGGAAGAGAAGATGTTGTTGATTGGGATAAATACGGTAAATTCCTGAATGAAGGCACTAAGAATTATCACTATCAAATTATTGACCAAACGGGTTTAGATGCGGCGTTGGGAGAGGGTATTTACCCTAATATTGCGGATGTTTATAGAGATCCCGGGTACAGGCAAGCTTTAAAAGCAGGGCGCCTGCAAGGCAGCCATTGGGATTTTGTGAACACGACGGATTTGCAAGCTGCTTTTTATAAATGGGTCACAGCGCCGGAATCTTGGGGAGTGAGGTTATTTTATATAGGCCAAATTTTTGAAAAGGCAAAGATGTTTTCCCAGGCGATTAAGGCTTATTATTCACTTATAGTAAATTACCCATCGGCGGTCGCCTGGACATATTGGCAGACCCCATGGTATCCAGCCCAGGCGGCGGCGGCCAAGATACAATACTTAATTCGTATCCATCCCGAATTGCATATGGAATTTAAAGGGGCCAAAATACGAATTCTTAATGCCGATGACCCCCAACATGTTGTGGCCATCACCAAGCCCGGCATTATCCGAAAGTTGAACATTTTGGAAATTGCCAAACAGCAATTAAATTGGCAGCCGGCCAAGATGCCGTTGGGTAAACCGATTTTTTATTCGGGTGGAGGCCAGGTGCGTTTTGTCAAATATGAAAGCGGCCATTGGCAATTGTTGGTGGATGACACCTCTTTTTTTATTAAGGGCATGGCTTATATGCCCACCAAGGTCGGCCAAAGCCCAGATGACGGCACATTGGTTGACTGGATGCAGGAAGATGACAGCCATGATGGCGTCATTACCGCACCGTATGAAGCATGGGTGGATAAATATGGTGATAATAAACGGCATGCCGACGAGCCAGAGGTTGGTGATTTTGCCTTGATGAAAGAAATGGGTGTTAATACATTACGTATTTACTACCAAACATACTTGAAGTCTGACAAGGGGTTTTTAGAAAAGATGTATAAGAACTACGGGTTTAAGGTGGCTATGAGTAATTTTTTAGGCAAATATGCGATCGGCTCCGGAGCCAGTTGGTCGGAGGGTACGGATTACTCGAATCCCGTTCATCAGAAAAATATGATAAATTATGTCCGTCAAATGGTTATGGAATTCAAGGATGAACCGTATATCCTAATGTGGATTTTGGGCAATGAAAATAATTATGGAGTTGCTTCCAACGCGGATAAAAAGCCGGAAACCTATTATAAGTTTGTTAATGAAGTGGCTAAAATGATCAAATCGATCGATCCGAACCATCCGGTGGCCATCTGCAACGGAGATACTTTATTTTTGGATAAATTTGGGAAATATGCTCCTGACGTGGATGCCTACGGTGCCAATATTTACCGGGGGGATTACGGGTTTGGCTCTTTCTGGGAGGAGGTCGCTGAGCTGGCGGGCAAGCCGGCTTTTATTACGGAATACGGTGCCCCGGCTTATGGAGGTGTAAGCATGAATTATCAAGAGGCTCAGCAGGCCCAGTCTGATTATCATAAAGGTAATTGGCTGGACATTCTTTATAATAGCGCCGGTTATAAAGGGGGCGCCGGAAACTCCGTCGGTGGAATGGCTTTTGAGTGGCTTGATGAATGGTGGAAGGACTATTCACCTTCCATTCATGATACCAAGGCGGATGCGGTAGGCCCTTTCCCGGGAGGGTATTATTTTGAGGAGTGGTTTGGTATATTTGGCCAGGGAAACGGCAGCCAAAGCCCATACTTGCGCGAACCCAGGAAGGTGTATTATACTTATAAGGAGCTTTGGAAGGCTTAAAACAAGGCAAAAGGGGATCTTGCTAATAAAGTAGGCAGGGTTCAGAACAGTTCTTTTATTAAGAACCCACGTTGGTGGGAAGTAACGAGGAGGAGTGTAATGAAAAAATGGTTATGGTTTTTGTTTATTTCAACATTTGGTTTTTGCGCGATGAATGTTTTCGCGGATGACCAGGGGGCTGTCAGTGCCGCTAAAATGGCTGCGGAGACCCAACCGGCACCGGTGTCTGGTGGGAATTCTGATCAGGCATCTGCGGCAACCACACCTGCGGGGGGGGTTAAAGCACCCATCAATTTCGGCGATTACCGTTCGACAACATTGACCACCAAAGCGTGGTTGGCATTGGCTCAAAATGATATTGAGTCCGTGTTGGCCTATACGAATAAGTGCATCTCCCTTTATGCCGCACAGGCAAGTAAGATGCAGGCCGGTTTGAAAGATTATGCCACCGGTCCCAATGATGAGGTATTCAAATATTGGGCGCTTAACGATGTGGCGACCAGTTATTACATTCAAGCAGAGGCATATCGTACTGCAAACATGAAAGATGAAGCCAAGGAAGCCTACAACAAATTGATTAAAGATTATTCTTTCGGCCAGGCCTGGGATCCCAAAGGTTGGTTTTGGAAACCTGCGGAAGCTGCTAAGGAAAAGCTGGGCATGATGGCGGCAGGAGTTAATTGGGATTTTGGCGACTATTCCTCAAGCCAGTTAGTACAGAAGGCATGGGGGGCGTTGGCGGCGAATGACCTTAAAGCCGTGGAAGCTTATGTCAACAAAACGTTGGGATTATATGCTGGCAAAGCCAAGGAAATGCAGGCATCATTGAAAGAATATCCATGGGAATCCAAAGAAAAGACTTTTAGTTATTGGGCCCTTAATGATGTGGGTACGGCTTTATTTATTTTAGGTGAAGCCTACCAAAATGCCGGTAATAAAGATGGAGCTACTAAGGCATACAAGAGAGTTATCAACGAGTTCTTTTATTCGCAATGTTGGGATCCGGGTGGGTGGTTCTGGAAACCTGCTGAAGCAGCTCAACAGAAATTAGGCGAATTGGATAATGTCTAGTCTTGGGTCACATGTCACATGTCACAAAGTCACAGGAATTATATCTTGTGACTTGTGACTTGTGTCTTGTGACTTGTATAATCCCCCCATAACTTCAGAAAGATTAATATGAAATTGAACAGTTGCTTATTTTATTTTTTTGTGTTTATTTCCTGCATGGCCTATGCCCAGGACAGTAACTTGCCCGGCGAAGATAACCCCAAGCCTTTTAAACCATTTTATGTTTATCAAGACAAGGGGTCGCCCAACCGTTTTGTGCCTTCCGGGTATATGCCCACCGGGGAGTGCATTAAATTGGATGATGCTTGGAGGGATAATTGTCAAGAGGGTAAAAGCTGTATTAAAGTTGAGTATGATGTTGCCTGTTCCTTAAAAAGTCGGCGTTGGGCAGGAGTTTACTGGCTTAACCCGGCTGACAATTGGGGGGACAGAAAAGGCGGCTACAATTTAACCGGAGCTAAAAAGCTGTTCTTCTGGGCTCGTGGTGAAAACGGAGGCGAGAAAATTGCCGAGTTCAGATTAGGAGGAGTGGGGCAAGGCCGGAATTATCCTGATTCAGACACGGCGTCGATTGGACCGGTGATTTTGACCAAACAATGGAAAGAATATGAAATTGATTTACGTGATAAAGATTTGACCTATATTAGCGGAGGTTTTGCGTGGTTCGCCAATGTGGATGATAATCCTTCCACATGCACGTTTTATCTCGACAACATCCGTTACGAGTAACGACGAGTGTCCGGCCAGCAATTGCGACTGTCCGACATGAGGACGATGTGGGCTGAATAATGACGGGTGTTCGGCAAAAGGGCCGAGGGATTGTCCCCTGGGGGGGGCCTATTTATCCTTAAGGAAATAAAATTATTTTAAAATTTCTTGTATTGAAGCACGCACTTTGTTATATTTTGTATAATATATCAAAGATATCCTTAGGGGAGACAGTATGTCCATAGCAGTGCGTGTAAGTGTTTGGGTTTTAGGGGGACTCGTCGTAATTAGCGCTGCCGTTGCGGTACTGGCTTTAATGCAAAAGCAAACATTGGAAGGACAGAATCGGAGTTTGCGTACTGAAATCGCCAACGATGCAAGCAAATTAGCAGAATTGACAACTCAAGCTAAAAAGTTGGAAGATGAGACGCAAGACCTTAGTAACAAAATTTCCCAGGCACAACAAGAAAAGGGACAGGTCCAAAGCCAATACGACCAATTGAAACACAAGTCTGATGATCTGCAGTCACAGCTTGATCAATCTAATACCGATCGGGATGATTGGAAAACCCGCGTTGATACCATAACCCGCGAACGCGATAGTTTGATGGAAAAGCTTAAAAACCAGCCGGTTAAGATTGTCTATAAAGAACGTGTCGTGAAGGTCCCATCTGCTCCAGTTGCAGAAAATGCCAGTTCTGCTCCAGAAGCTCCTATGGCGGTGACTTCTGATCAGGGAGAACGTTACTGGGCCGCGGTGCTTAAACAAAAGGCAGCTTTGGAAGTACAAGTTCAGAAAGAGAAATTACAGTTGGACCAGGCTGCTTTGCAAGTGGTTAACCTGAAGAAACAGAATTCCGATTTGGAACTGGGAGTCAAACAGCTAAGCAACGAAAAAGATGAAATTGTTCAAAAAATTAAATATGGCCAGGATTTAGCGGATAATCTTTCCATTGACCTGGCTCGTTCACGCAATGACCAACAAGCGGTCAATGAACGGGCAGAAAAACTCAAACAAGAAAACCTGCAACTGCTGTCCCAAATGAGAGAGTTGAACTCCACTAAACTGGAACTGGAAAAAACCGTTTCACGCCTGACCGATGATAAAGATGCGATGCAGAAAAAATTGATTGAGACGGAAAGTGTCATTCAAAGCCGTATCGATGATATTTGGAAGATCAAACAAAGTTTGGATAAAAAGCTTTCTGAAAACGCCCCGACATCAACCGTCGGCAGCATGGAATTGCCTCCCATTATCGTTAATGCGCCCAACAACCAACAGCAGGCGGCGACTGTTAACGGCAGAACCGAGGGATCCATCATCAGCATCAATCAATCCAATAACTTTGTTATCGCGGATTTAGGACAACAGAATAGTTCCGTGAGCATTGGCAGCCCTCTGAAGGTTTATCGTAATTCACATGAAATAGCCACTCTGGAGGTCATTCAGGTCCGTCGAGATATTTGTGCCGCAGATATCAAAGACAAATCGAGTGAACTTAAAGTGGGAGATAGTGTCCGATTTCCTAACCCTTAACTTTCGATTTTTAATAACGTGGTTGAAAAAAGAATAAGCATAACAGATGTCGCCCGAAAGGCGAATGTATCCATCACCACTGTCTCGCGTGTTCTGAACAAGGTTCCTACCGTTAATAAAGAGATCGCCCAGCGGGTAGAACAGGCGATCAGTGATTTAAAGTTTAGGCCTAACCCTACCGCCCAGCGTTTGGCCAAGGGCATACAGAATACCGCCATCGGTTTTGTCATCCCGGGTTATCCGGGCATCTTTCATTCTTTTTACGCAGTGGAATTAATGCGCGGTATCGGCCATGGATGTGAAACCTTAAGGTTGGATTTGATTTTTCACATTACTGATGGGAGCAATCCTTTAAGATCAAATTTCGCCGGGGGTCTTATTTTTGCGGATATCATTGAGAATTTGCCTCAGGTAGAGGCCGCCGTCCGCGAAGAGATGCCTTGTTTGGTCATTAATCATATCGTCAAGGATTTGGATGTCAGCTATATCGCGGTGGATAATGTCAAAGGAGGATTTATTGCCGCGGAATATTTAATTAATTTGGGGCATAAGCGCATCGCCACCATCACCGGTAATATGCTGACCCAGGCAGGTATCGACCGGTATGAAGGTTTTCAGAAGGCTTTAAAACAGCACGCCATTGATTGCCTGCCGGACTATGTCTATAAGGGTGATTATTCCCGTCGATCGGCCCGTCAGGCCGCGGAACGTTTTTTTTCTTTGGAGGACCCTCCTACCGCGATTTTTGCGGCCAGCGACGATATGGCCCTGGAGGTTATTTCCGTGGCCATGGAAAACGGCATTAAGGTGCCGGAAGATATTTCCATCGTCGGTTTTGATGATAACCCCGCCGGGCTATTCGGTCCAGTTGGTTTGACTACGATCAAGCAGCCTTTGTTCGCCATGGGAGAAGAGGCGACCAAAGTCCTTTATGAAATAATGACGGGTAAACAAAGTAATAAGGTCCGCAAAGTACTTGCCCCGGATTTGATCGTGCGCGAATCCTGCGCCCAGCCTTCCTCGTAGAGTCATTGCAAACGTAGTAAGTCTTTTATCATGATAATGATACGCAAGATTTTTAGGTATGCAGGCGTTCATGTTGCGCCTTCGACTTCGCTTTGGATCAATGCTTAAGTGTAATCGAGGCAAAAGGCACAATTGCGAACAATTGTGAGTGTCCGGCGAGCAACTGCGAGTGTCCGGTTTGAGGACCATGAGGACCTTTGATTTCAACCCTGCCTTGACAATCTTTTCAATTCGAGGTATTTTAGTGCCCAATCCTACTTCGCCCAAATGCTTGCGTCCTACTACGTTGAAATGCTTTTACGTTCAACTTCGAAGGACTTCGCGTTGGGCTTCGTAGGATTTCGTAACGCTAAGAATTTTAGGGGCTTCATGAATTCATATGACTGCATTGTGATAGGCGCCGGGCACGCCGGCATTGAGGCGGCTTTGGCGGTGGCCCGGATGGGGCTCAAGACGGCTATGGTCACTTTTTCCCAAGAGACCATAGGACAAATGAGTTGTAACCCCGCCATCGGTGGCGTGGGCAAGGGGCAATTAGTCAAAGAGATTGATGCTTTAGGCGGCGAGATGGGGATGGCCGCCGACCGCACGGGTATTCAATTCCGCCAGCTAAACGCTTCCAAAGGGCAGGCGGTCCGTTCTTCACGTTGCCAGTCGGACCGTAAACAATACCGTTTATATATGAAGCAGGTGGTTTTAAACCAGCCGAATTTGTTGGTTATTGAAGACGAGGTCAGCGAATTAGTGGTGGTTGGGGGAGAGGTCGGGGGGATTAAAACCGCTGGGGGTTTAAGTTTACAGTCCCCGACGGTTGTCATTACCACGGGTACTTTTTTAAACGGGCGTATTCATATCGGGACACAGATCACTTCCGGCGGGAGGATTGGCGAGGCGGCGTCCCACCGTTTGGCCCATTCCATCCGCGATTTGGGATTTGAGATCCTGATGTTTAAGACAGGGACACCTCCGCGGCTCGACGGACGCACGATAGATTTTTCCAATATGGAACGTCAGGATTCGGATGATCCGATCGTGCCGTTTTCTTTTAGAATACCTTTTATCGCCAAAGAACGGAAACTTTTGCCTTGCCATATCACGCGTACGACGGAAGCGACCCATGAGATCATCCGGGCCAATTTTCATTTATCGCCGATGTATTCTGGACAAATTAAAGCCACCGGCGTGCGTTATTGCCCTTCCATCGAAGATAAATTAAAAAAATTTGCCCAAAGGTCAACCCATCATGTTTTTTTGGAACCTGAAGGGCTTGATACTTTTGAATATTATCCCAACGGAATTTCGACGGGGCTTCCGGCCCATGTGCAGGAAGAGATGGTTCATTCCATCCCAGGCCTCCAGAAGGCAATGATGATACGCCCCGGTTATTCCATCGAGCATGGAGTGATTTCGGCGACCGAGTTAAAACCGACACTGGAAACAAAAAAGATCAAAGGTTTATTTTTAGCAGGGCAGATCAACGGCACAACCGGTTATGAAGAAGCCGCTTCCCAGGGCCTGGTGGCCGGGATTAACGCCGCCTTACGTATCCAAAATAAAGAGCCGTTTATTTTGGGCCGTCATGAGTCCTATATCGGAGTTTTGATCGATGATTTGACCACCAAAGGTACCGAGGAACCGTATCGCATGTTTACCTCAAGGGTGGAGTATCGCCTGATCGTGCGTGAGGATAACGCAGATAAGCGCTTGGCCCAATATGGCTTTAAACTGGGCCTTTTGTCGGGGCATGATTACGGCAAGGTCATGGGGAAATACGCGGCTATCGAAAATGAGATAAAACATCTGAGGGCGAAAAAGATCCCTCCAGGAACGCCGTTGGATAAAATTTTGAAAAATGCCGCGAGTGCTCCTTTAAAGCAGTCGATTTCTTTATATGATTTGCTTAAGAGGCCGGAGATCAACTATGAAATGATCTCGGATTTCGACGGGACGATTAAGAATTTAGGCCGCCAGGTGATATCCCAGGTGGAATATGAAATTAAATACGAAGGATTTATCCATCGCCAGCAAAAAGAAGTGGAAAAATTCCGTCATATCGAATATATCCGTATCCCGGAAGGTTTTGATTTTAAGGGAATACCGGGACTTTCCAAAGAGATCGTAGAAAAGCTTAACCGTTTTAATCCCATTACCTTAGGGGCAGCCAATCGCATTTCCGGTGTTACCCCATCGGCCATTGCACTCTTGATGGTTTATTTAAAAAAATGGAAATCAGACCATAAAGAAGCCTGATTTTTGGTATTGACGCCCGGTTCGGAAGGCATCCTTTGAGGGATATCTTCCGGTGCGGCCGTGACAGCGGCGCTGAAGGTGGCTCAGAGGGCGGAAAATAAGAGGAAGCTCATTGTCGCGATTATTCCTTCCACCGGTGAACGTTATCTATCCACCGATTTATTCGCAGAGCATTGTTCGTAGTTTTTTAGTGTTAATTAGGCAATTAGGGATGCCGTTCAGGCGTGGATGAAAGTAATTTCCTGTGAGGTGTCAGGGGAGCCGGTTAATAAAGGATTATTCAAGTACTACGGATTTACACGTGGGTATCTATGGATATTTGGACAAGTATTGTAATAAATCTTTTTTACGAAAGTATCCACCTAACCTATCTTAGTTTTCAGTATTTTCTTGCCCTTCCTCTGCCTGTATTATTGTTAGTACTTATCTTTTTCTTTTTATTTTTTTATTTTGTCATCATACGTCCGGGGTTTAATAAAGGAGCAGTTTTAATTTTTTGTTTAATGTTATTTTTATTGGCGGGGATTCTTATTATTAAGATTGCTTACAGAACAGATAGGTTGCTCAATGATACGGGAGCCCCTTTGTTAAAAAATGGTAGTTTGGAAAACTTATTTTTTGATGAGAATAAAGTTAGACAGGGTTTAAAAAAAATATTTCCAAGAGCGGAAATGGTCGTTGAGCCGCAACACCCGGCTGTCGAGTATATTTTAATTAAAAATAACATACCCAAGGAAGTCAGAATTCACGTAGCGGTGATTAATTTGAAATACCATGGCCTTCAGATTTGTATCACGCCGGCTTTAGAGAGGAAAAGACTGCTTAGTGATTTTGCCGGGGGATATGGTTGTGTTGTTGCTATTAATGGAGAGGCGGGTTTTAACTGGTATGATGATCCTTCGGCAGACTTTAAAGCCGACCTTGGTGAATGGACAGGTGATTGGATTGTAAAAGGTAATCCGGTTTTACTTACCGATGTTAATAAGCGGCCACTTATTGGGTTTGATCTCAACAACAAAGCGCGTTATTATCCACAAAAACTTGTTGATTCAAAACTTAGTCCTGAGAAATACAATACAATATGGGGCAGATATGACATGATTGTCGATTCACAGATCGCGACTACATTTCCGAATGATTTGCGGGATCCCCGTACGGGCATGGGAATAAACGAAAGCGGCGACAAGCTTGTTCTTATGGTTGTAGATGGACGTCAACCGGGTTATAGCATGGGCCTTGATCGCAGGACCATGGCTCAAGTGATGTTGCTTTTTGGTGTAAAAAATTCAATGTTCTGCGACCAAGGGGGGTCATCGGAGATGTATCTTAAATCAAAAAATGGCCCTGTAAACAGACCGAGTGATGGCCAG
The DNA here is from genome assembly GCA_963769315.1 of Candidatus Omnitrophota bacterium. Classification (GTDB taxonomy): domain Bacteria; phylum Omnitrophota; class Gorgyraeia; order Zapsychrales; family Fredricksoniimonadaceae; genus JABDGZ01. The sequence goes on along the minus strand of CAVYLG010000003.1, from coordinate 945,995 downwards.
GAGAGGCCTTTATATTGTCATTTTGGAGTTGCATTTAAGTAAAGTCAAATAAGATTAAATCAGGTTTTGAGATCGCCCCCCCATCTTAAGTAAATCATGATAAATTCAAAAGGCAAATCTACATTTAGTTTAAAAGCTTTTTCTTTAACCCAGATAAGGGAGGCCTATCTGAGTAAGGAGGGGGGCCCTTTTTATATTGGAACTTTTAGGGAAGTTTCTTTGTCTAAATTGGTGAAGGATGAATGAAGAAGTGAGAAACGAGGGAGGTGGCTATGAAACCTATAAAAAATATCAATGCGATACTTATCGCTTCCTTCTTAACGGTTATTCTCTTGACTTTCCCGATGTCAGCTTATGCGGCTTGGTCACCTGCACCTGCGCCTAATTTTAATCTTGGTCAGGGGCAATTCACACAACATGAAGTGCATATGAATACAAATCCACCTGTACACGTTACACCACAGCAGCGTGTGCAGCCGCCACGGACTACCGTTCATAATACGGCACCTGTTTTCAGACCTATACGAACCTTTCACCATGACCAGCCTGTTAAACAAAATCAAGCAGTTGAGCACCATGCAGTAGCGGTATTCGATCATTCTAATCACGACCTGCATTATGATAGACGTCATAATGATAATTTTACCTACGTAATTACTGTTCCTGATTTTTCGGTGCCTAACGGGTTCGAGGCCATTGTGGTAGACGGGCAAACGTACTTTTATGCGGAGGGGGTTTTTTATCAGCAATCCGCAGATCAATTAGTGCCAATTCCCCCGGTAGTTGGAGCGGTAGTCGATTATATCCCAGAAGGTTATGTGGTCATTACGGCTGACGGAATTAATTATTTATTCGTAAGGGGTATTTACTTTGAGAGAGTGGCCCAAGGATTTGAAGTGGTGGTCCCCCCGTTTGTGGTGCAGTCCTGATTCATGAAAAAGGGGATGAAAAAAGGGACACTTTAAAGTGTCCCTTTTTTAACATCAAGGCCGAGAGTGATGTCAAGAATGGTCTCCGCCATCATCGCGGCGCATTGGGTCACTCGGGGAGCCATGGGGGGATGCCCTTTGGCGCTGTCGGTGGTACGGTCCCCGCAGATGTAGACATTACCTATTTTTTTGACGGTCATGGGCTTTTTTTCGCTTAAGCCTGCCATACCAATTCCGCTTACAATTACCGCAAAGCGGGGCGCATAATACTGCACGAACCGGTGTTTCCAGTCTGTCCCATCAAAAGCTTCAACGATAAAATCAAAACCTTTAAAAAAACCTTCCGCGTTGCCTTCATGCCATTTGGCCTGATGAATGAGGATGTGAGCATCAGGGTTGATGTCCAAAAGCCGTTTTTGGAGAACATCGACTTTAGGCAGGCCTATCTCAGCGGTATAATATTGTTGGCGGTTTAGATTGGAGGCGTCAATTGTGTCCTGGTCGATGATTTCCAGGTTTTTAAATCCTGAACGCACCAGGATTATGGCACAATTAGAGCCCAACCCTCCGGCACCGCCAATACCGATCTTTTTGGATTGGATCAAAGTTAAATGTTCGGGCTTGAGGTATTTTAAGAGTCCCTGTTCAAAAATGTTCATAGGCTGTTTTCAATGTGCCGCCAATCGGTGAACACCGGATCAAAGTTTTTGCTTTTTAGCAGTTTGACGATTTCATCGACTGTTCGTATATCCTTGATGTCAAATTGAGGGTCTTGGGAATTTTCTTCTAATAGGGTGTAGCCGCCTACTGAAGTGTTAGAGCCTGCGGACATACGGGTGATGCCGATCTCCAAGAGGTGATCACGTAATTTAGGATCCTCCCGGGTGGAGAGATTAATACCCACCCTGGGGAATTGCAGGCGGGTTAAAGCAATGATTTTGACAAATTGCATATCATCGACATCACACCTTGCCAGTGTTTCCGTCTTGACAGTGCGCAGCCTTGGGAAAGACACGCTGTATTCGACCCCCGGAAAGGATTTTTCCAATTCTCTTAAATGCCGGTAAAGGGCATAAACATCGCTTGCGGCATCCCCCAGTCCCAAAAGAATGCCTAAGGAGATCTGGCGCATTCCTGCCTCTGCCGCCCGGTAGGGGGTGGCATAACGGAAGTCGTAATCTTTTTTATAGCCTGATAAATGGACCTGGGCGTAACGGGGCCGGTCATAGGTTTCCTGGTAAACGGTGATACCATCCACCCCAGCCGCAAATAATTCTTTATACTCCGAAGTTTCCATGGGATGGACTTCCAGGGTTATCCCTTGAAAATAATCCGAGGCTATAATGGCCGCTTCTTTTAAGTAAGGCACGGGTGTATGTTTATAGGATTCACCGGTCAACATCAAAATATTACGTATGCCTTGGGCATGGATGAACTGCATTTCCCGGCGGTATTGCTCAGGCTCGAGTTTGATGCGTTGTATTTTGTTCTGGCTGTGAAAGCCGCAATAGGTGCAATGGCTTGAGCAGAAATTGGATAAGTACAAAGGGACGTAGAGGCTAATAGTTCTTCCGAAATGACGGCGCGTGAGCGATGCTGCCTCCCGGGCCAGATTCTCAACGGTTTGGGGAGTCTTGTCATCGAGTATATTTTTAATTTGCTGGAATGTTATCATACAAAAATCCGGTCAATGGCGAGGAGGCCTTTGCAGCAGGCTGTTGCTGCGGCAGTCCGCTTAAATAGGCCATACGTCCGGCCTCGACAGCCAAAGCAAAAGCGCGGGAGAGTATGGCCGGATTTTGGGCGGTGGCGACCGCGGTATTGGCCAATACCGCATCTGTACCCATTTCCATGGCTTCGGCTGCTTGTGACGGAGCGCCGATGCCGGCATCCACCACGATGGGAAGGTCGATCTCGTTGATGAGGACCTGAATGAATTCTTTGGTTTTCAGGCCCTGGTTACTGCCAATAAAAGAGCCCAGAGGCATGACAGTGGCAGCACCCGCCTTGACCAACGCGCGTGCGGTATACAAATCCGGCGAGATATACGGCATAACCACAAACCCCTCGGCGCTTAAAATTTCGGTGGCTTTGATGGTTTCATGGTTATCCGGCAGTAAATATTTACTGTCATTGATCACTTCGATTTTGACCCAATTGCCGTAGCCTGAAGCCTTGGCCAGACGGGCAATACGTACAGCCTCCTGGGCATTACGGGCCCCGGAGGTGTTCGTTAAGAGGGTTACATGGGGAGGGATAAACTCCAGGATATTTTCTTCGTGACGTTCCAGGTCGATACGGCGCAGGGCAACGGTAACGACCTGGCTGCCGCAGGCGGCGATGCTGTCGGCCAAATCTTTTTTATTTTTGAACTTGCCGGTACCCAGGAAGAATCGGCTGGTAAATGATTTGCCGGCAATCACCAAGGGAGTATCGGTCATTTTAACCACCGCCAACGAAGGTGACTAGTTCCAAGGAGTCGCCGTCTTTAAGGAACGTCTGCCCCCATTGTTCACAGGGGACGAGGGTGCCGTTAAGCTCTGAGATCACGTGTTTAGGTTGTTGGCAGAAGGCGCTGACGATATCAGACAGATTTTTTCCTGAGGTTAATTGTCGGGATGTCCCGTTAATGGTAATGTTCATCATAGACCGCCTTGTTTGATTTAGGGAAACTCATTCTAATTTATTTGACCTAAAAAAGCAAATTTTAGGAGAGGCATAGTTTTTTTGCTGAATTGTCATTCCCGCGAAAGCAGGAATCTCCGCCAGCAAAGCTGGAAAGATCTCGCCAATCAAAAAGATTAGCGGGCAGTCATGCATGTTGGCTGACGCCGATATATTGTCCCGCGAACAACACCATTTAGCTTTTTCATGGCAAGGCCGAGACAGAATGCGACGATCAGTAGGGTAGAAGACATAAATTTTTAATAATATTATTTACAGCAGGAAATTTGTTATAAAATACTCTATATTTGGGTTAAAAGATGGGAGCAAAAAATATCTTTTAATTACAGCGGTTTTTTGTATAATACAACTTCTTACTGAATGATTAAAGCGGAAAAAAAGGACGGCCCATAAAATGAATAAAACTGCGGTATTCGGCTATGAACTTCTGCTTGACCTTTATGAGTGCAAGCCGGGCGTATGTGACGATTTGACGTTGTGCTATAATTTTCTCGACGAGATTGTGGGTTTTTTGGGCATGGAAAAACAGGCGCCGCCTTCGATTTTTAAATCCGATGGGGTGCGTTTCCCGGATAAGGCCGGACTTTCCGGATGGGTGCCCTTAATTGAAAGCTCTATTGTTATCCATACACTGGCCCCCAAAGATTTTATCACCGTGGATATTTATTGCTGTAGGGCCTTTGACCGCAAGAAAGCGGAAGAGTTTTGCCGCCGCTATTTTTCGCCCCAAAAGGTGCATGCGCAGTATGTCGAACGTGGTTTGAATTATTATCACGAAAATACCGTTTCTGCCAAAGAATTGGCGCATCAATGACCTCGACCCCCGAAAAGTCGGGGGCAGGCTTACAAGAACTTCAAGGGGATTGGCCGAAAACTGATCCCCTTCTTTATTCTTAAAGATATGCCGTATACTACTAACGATATCAGAAATATTGAAAGCAAATGGCAAAAGTTTTGGGATGTCCGTCGGACTTTTCATGTCCAGGCAGACTGCTCGAAGCCGAAATATTATGTATTGGAAATGTTTCCGTATCCTTCGGGGAAAATCCACATGGGGCATGTACGCAATTACACCATTGCGGATGTGATTGCCCGATATAAAATGATGCGTGGTTTTAATGTCCTGCACCCTATCGGCTATGATGCTTTTGGCCAGCCGGCAGAAAACGCCGCCATCAAAAACAAAACCAATCCTTCCCAATGGACCTACCGCTGCATCACCCAAATGCACGATGAATTAAAAAAGATGGGATTTTCTTATGATTGGGGGCGCGAACTTTCCACGTGTGATGCCGAATATTACAAATGGAATCAATGGATTTTTATCAAGATGTTTGAACGCGGGCTTGCGTATAAAAAAGCCTCGTCGGTCAATTGGTGCCCTGATTGCGAAACCACTCTGGCCAATGAAGAGGTCATTAACGGTCTTTGCTGGCGCTGTAGTACGGCAGTCGTGCAAAAGGACCTCGAGCAGTGGTACTTAAAAATCACGCAATACGCATCCAGTCTCCTTGAAGATTTAAAAAAGTTGGAACACTGGCCCTCGCGTGTGCGCACCATGCAGGAGAATTGGATCGGCAAAAGTTATGGGGTGGAGATCTTTTTTAAAATCAAAGGTTCTCCGGAGACGATCAGCGTTTTTACCACCCGGGCTGATACGATTTTTGGTGCCACCTATGTGGTGCTGGCCCCCGAACATCCCTTGGTCAAAAAGTTGACCGCAGGAACACCGCAGGAAAAAGAGACCCTGGGATTCATCGAAAAAACCATAAATAAAAGCAAGTCCCTGCGTATGTCAGGCGATCAGCGTAAGGAAGGGGTTTTCATCGGACGCCACGCGATCAATCCCGTAAATAATGAGGCTATTCCTATTTTTATCGGGGACTATGTTTTAATGGAATATGGGACTGGGGCCATCATGGCCGTGCCTACTCATGACCAGCGTGATTTCGAATTTGCCAAACAGTATAAGCTGTCTATGCGCATCGTTATCCAAGACCCTAAGAACCCTTCGGGGTCCGTCGATGATATGAGCGGGGCCTATGAAGAGGAGGGACTGCTTGTTAATTCCGGGAAGTTTGATAAAATTCCTAACGAAGAGGCTAAAAAGAAAATTGCCGAATGGATGCAGCTTAAAGGCTTTGGGAAGGCCGGTATTCATTGGCGTTTGCGCGACTGGTTAATTTCCCGTCAGCGTTATTGGGGGACACCGATCCCCATGATTTATTGTGCTGTTTGCGGGGTAGTGCCGGTGCCTTACCATCAGTTACCGGTGGAACTACCCAAGGATGTCGAAATTACCGGAGAGGGGGGGTCTCCCTTGGCCCGTGTGCGTACCTTTGTTGAGTGTGCCTGTCCCCAATGCGGTAAGCCGGCCCGACGGGAAACTGATACCATGGCGACCTTTTTTGATTCGTCTTGGTATTTTTTGCGTTTTTGCTCAGCCAATAATAATGAAGAAATATTTGATAAGACGGACGCCAAATACTGGATGCCGGTGGACCAGTACATTGGCGGCATCGAGCATGCAATCTTGCATTTATTGTACGCAAGGTTTTTTACCAAATTTTTTAAGGATTTATTTCTGGTGGGCATAGATGAGCCTTTTACCCGGCTTTTGACCCAAGGGATGGTGCTCAAGGACGGCGAAGTGATGTCTAAATCCCGCGGCAATACGGTTGACCCTGATGAGGTTTTGTCCAAATACGGGGCAGATACTCTACGCTTGTTCATTTTGTTTGCCGCACCTCCCGAAGACCAATTGGAATGGAACAGCGATGGATTGGAGGGGGCATGGCGATTTTTAAACCGGGTGTATCAGATGGTTGAAAAACGTTACGTCATTGCGAGCGAAGCGACGAAGCGATTTCAATCACAAGACGACCCTGATGCTGTTTTAGAACGCGAAAGGAACAATGCTGTTAAAAGAGTGACTCAATCTTTTGAGGAAGGCTATAAATTCAATACCGCCATCAGTTACCTGATGATTTTGGCCAATGCTATTGATAAATACAAAGTCGGTGAGAACAACCTTGCCAAACAAAATTTATTAAATAAGACCATTGAAACCTTGGTGGTGTTGTTATCCCCCTTTGTCCCGCATGTCACCGAAGAGCTGTGGCAGATGATGGGGAAAACCGAAGAGACCATCATCCGCGTGGGCTGGCCCACCTTTAACGAAAACGCCCTTAAAACAAGCACTATCGTGATCGCGGTGCAGGTCAATGGCCGTGTCCGTGCCCAAATTCAAGTCATCCCTGATATGCCGCAGGAAGAATTACGCAAAACTTGTTTGGCTGACCCTGCTGTCGCCAAATATGTGACTAATGCGGCCATCAAGAAATTTATTGTTGTCCCTAATAAACTTGTGAGCATTGTAGTCTGATCCTCCTTCGCCAAGGCTTCCAAGAGATGAACGCAGCTATACAGCGGTATTCATTTTTGTTATACTAACACCCATGAAATTTATCGCAGACCTGCATATCCATTCCAAATACTCCCGCGCCACCGCTAAAAATCTTGATCTTGAAAACCTTTATCTTTGGGCCCAATATAAGGGTATTCACATCGTCGGTACCGGGGATTTTGCGCATCCGAAATGGTTTAAGGAATTGGAAGAAAAGCTTGAGCCCGCGGAAAGAGGCTTATTTAAGCTCAAAGATAAATTTGCCAAGGGCCTGGATGCTCAAATCCCTAAAAGCTGCCGGGCCTCAGTGCGTTTTTTGCTTACCGTTGAAATTTCCAATATCTATAAGCGCCATGATAAGGTGCGCAAGGTGCATAATTTGATATTTTCACCATCCCTGCAAGTTGCCAAGAAAATCCAAACTCAGCTGGGGGCCATCGGCAATATTTCGTCCGACGGCCGTCCTATTTTGGGGCTGGATTCTTATGATCTGCTGGCGATAACACTTGAGGCCGATGCCAAGAATTTATTTATTCCGGCGCATATCTGGACCCCGTGGTTTTCCGTGCTGGGCTCCATGGGCGGCTTTGACAGCATCCAGGACGCTTTTGGCGATCTGACCAAACACATTTTTGCCGTCGAAACCGGTTTGTCTTCCGATCCTCCTATGAATTGGCGGCTTACACAATTGGATGATTTTATCCTGGTTTCTAATTCGGATGCGCATTCACCTTCTAAACTCGGGCGTGAGGCCAATTTTTTTGACACGGATTTTTCATATGACGGTATTTATAAGGCCTTGAGCGATAAAAACGATAAGGGACTGGTTTCGACCCTAGAATTTTTCCCCGAAGAGGGTAAGTATCATTTTGACGGCCATCGCAGTTGCCAGGTCCGCTGGCACCCAAAGGAGACGATCAAACATAAAGGTATTTGTTCAGTTTGCGGCAAGCCTGTCACCGTTGGTGTTATGGCGCGTGTCGAAGCCTTGGCTGATCGCAGTGAGGGGGCCAAGTCCAGACGCTTTCGGCCCTATCAAAATATCGTGCCTCTGCCTGAATTGATTGCCGAAGCAAAAAATGTGGGGGAAGGGAGCAAGGCCGTACAAGAATCCTACAAGAGTATATTGAGTAAGTTAGGCAATGAGTTCTACATTCTTTTGGATTGTCCTATTTCTGATATACAGCGCGTGGCCGGGGATGTGTTGGCTGAGGGCATCAACCGTATGCGTCAGGGCAAGGTAGAGATCGCCGCGGGCTACGACGGCGAATTCGGTACCGTCAAAATTTTTGAATCCGGCGAGCGGGAAAACATCGAGCAGCAATTTTCGCTATTTTAGATTATCGTATCATTACGAGTTTATTTCTGTGTATTAAGATTCTCGCTTTCGAGGGGTAATTCGTATAAACAATTTTCTTAATTTCCTTTCCGACTTGGTTTCCCACGACCTATAATATACCGCATATACTAAAAAGCTTGTGTGCCGTTGTGTTTACGCTTTCGGGAGTGGAAATGGACAGACAGATTAAATGGTTTATGACCGTCTTGTTTTTTATGGGCGGCATACCTGCCAATGTTGCTTTATCCAACCCCGTAAATTCATTTCAAGAAATCCGTTATAAAATCGTGAATACGCAAATGGATTGTATTGAAAAACAAATGCAGCAAAACATCGGCTGGAATGATGTTTGTGATGTCCCCCATGATCAATCTTCCCAAGCTGCTCCTAAAGATGCCGTACTTGAACATTGGGATAACTATGCCGGTCCCAATAACCATATTGCAACTGACTCGGATTTATTCAGGGAGTACCAGTATCGACTGGCGTCGGAATTTTCATACTTTTCTTATCATGAAAAAACTGCTGATATGAAGGAGAGGGGACCATTTTTTGGAATTTATGGAGCTTATGATTGGCGGCCGGCAGGTATTCAGGATTGGTGGTTGAATGTGCTGCATCTGGACACGCATTTTAATTTTGGATTAGTTGATTATAAAAGCACGGATGCAGAAGTGGCCAACTTAAAAGATTTTATGGCGGAACCCCGGTTGTGGCTTGGGCGTGACTTATCGCCCTTTGATTTTACACGTTTAACGCCTTATGGCGGCTTGGGATATCGATATTTGTATGACCACCTGGGACAAGCATCTGATATCGGAGGGTATGACCGTACGTCGGAATATCTCTACGTGCCTATAGGTTTTGATATCGAAAATCAATCTGTGCCCGGTTGGCAATTCGGCCTAAATGTAGAGTATGATATTTTTATTCAGGGTTGGCAGGAGAATTATTTAAGTAACGTTAGTGAGGGGAATCCTAATTTTAATAATAAACAAAATAGCGGTTTTGGTATACGAGGATCATTGGATATTATTAAGAAAATGGAACATGTGAATTTTTTATTTTCTCCCTATATTCGCTATTGGAAAATTCGACAATCAAAACTTACGACTGCCATCAATACTTCCTCTGAAATCGAGTTTGTAGGTTACGAGCCGACTAATAGTTCAACTGAAATTGGCGCCAGGTTTGGCGTTCAATTTTAGTTAAAATCCCGGGTATGACGAAACCTCATTTGATATGGAAAAGCCCGCAGACTTAAACGAATCCCAATGGCAGGCGGTCAGGCACAAGGATACGCATTTATTGATCAGCGCCGGCCCCGGCACGGGAAAGACACACACCCTCACCCGTCGCATAGCTGAATTGGCCCCTTCTTTAAAGCCCAAAGAAAGTATTTTAGCCATCACCTTTACCAATAAGGCCGCCCGCCAAATGCAGGACAGGTTGATTGCTTTAGGCGTACTCCAATCACAGGTATTTATCGGGACATTTCATGCTTTTTGCCTGAAACTGTTGAGGGAGTTCTTTGAACATACGGCTTTACCCAAGGATTTTAAGGTGGCTACGCCGGAGGATATCACGGGTTTTGACAAAGAGGCCCTTGAGCGTATATCCCATATGAAATCATTCCAATTGGCTATTTCGCCTGATGATGATTACAAGGCATACCAGCGCTACCTGCGCCAAAACAGCCGGATTGATTTTGATGATATTTTGCGCGAGGCTTTACTGCTTTTGGAGGACGAAAATATTGCCGCCCAGCTTCGCCGTCAATACCGTTATATTTTTGTGGATGAATATCAGGACAGCAATATTGTTCAAAATGCCTTGCTTAAAATATTGGCCCGCGAAGGGGTTTTATTGACGGCCATTGGGGATGCCAATCAATCCATCTATGGATTTCGCGGCAGCCGGGTGGAATTATTCCAGCGGTTTCAGGAAGATTTTTCTGGGGCGCAGATCCTGACCTTGCAGGAGAATTACCGTTCTGCCCCAAGCCTGTTGGCGGCATCGGGTCAGGTCATGGGAGGGGTGCAATTACTGGCCCATCTTGAGACCCAGGGCAAATTAGTGATCCATCAGGCCGCCACCGACAGGGCAGAGGCGGATTATGTGGCACATCAGATTGAAAAAATGATCGGCGGTTTGGATATGAACACCAGCCGCCGGGCCATCCGCAGTTTTGGCGATGTAGCTATTTTATATCGGCTTAATGCCCAACGTCATGTGATGGGACAGGCCTTGGAACATCTGGGCATTCCTTATCAGGTTTCCCAAAGACCTCGCAAGGCCGAGGTTTATTCAGATGAAAAGGCCTTGGGCCAAAATGAAGAGGATCTGGAGATAAATGTAGAAAAAGTTTCTTTGATGACCTTGCACGCGGCCAAGGGGCTGGAGTTCCCGGTAGTTATTATCATTGGATGTGAGGGCCATTTACTACCGCTGGATTTAATAGGAATGAAAAGCGACGACCGAGAAGAACGCCGCTTGTTTTATGTAGGCATGACCCGCGCTAAAGAGCATTTATACCTGACGTATGCCAAGCGCCGGCAATTGTTCGGGCAGACGATGATGCAGACCCCCTCTCCTTATTTGGCAGACATCGCCGAGGAATTAAAGGCTTATGAAGAGGCAAGACGCAGCATCCCCAAAAAAGACCCTGACGCCCTGCAAATGAAATTATTTTGATTTCATACGGATTTTGTTATAATTAAAGCATTGATCCTTCCCCAGGATCTTTGATGTCATTCCCGAATCTTTCCATCGGGAGTTTATAATAAAATTACTCCCCCCAAAGAAATCCGGCCATGTTTTATTTAACGCCGCAAGAGCGCAGGTTCGTTGCTGTTGTCATGATTGTTTTTATCATGGGCGCCGCCGTGCAGTTACTGTTGCGGCGCGATATCCCCCCTGTACGCTGGGCCAAATCAGTACGTCAATTTAAGATCAATATCAACACCGCCCGGGCAGACCAATTTCAAATGCTTCCCGGGGTTGGCGCCACCTTGGCCCAAAGGATCGTGGATTATCGCCGGACAAACGGCCCTTTCAAAACATTAGAAGATCTTCAAGACGTTGACGGACTTACAGCCAAACGTTTCGGCCGCATTAAGGAGCTTATAGAATTATGAACATCGCACACAGGCCCTGCTGTTGGCTGGTTTTAGTTTTATCATCAGGTATTCTCATTGGCCATTTTTTGCCTTTTACCTTAGTCTTTTGGCTATGTACTTCGTCAGCCCTGGTTTTATTCTTCCTGTTTATCCCCAAGCTATGGCCGATTTACGCAGGGGTATTTTGTTTAGGCGCGGCACTGATCCACGTCGCACACCCGCCGGCCATGGACATTCTGCAAGACTGGCGCGGGCAATTAAGGCAGTCGCTGTATCATTATCTTGACGACCAGGAAGCGGGGGCCATGTCGGCGATTGTGTTGGGGGACCGCGGACATATACCTAAAGAGATTAACATGGTTTTCAGACACACCGGCACGGGGCATATTTTAGTGATTGCGGGACTTCATATGGCTATGATGACAGGTATGGTTATTTTTGTTTTAAAATTGATAAGGATCCCGCGTCCCTGGCAAGTGGTTCTAAGTATTTTCCTTTTGTTTACCTATGCGCTTTTGACCGGAGGGTCGGTCCCGGTGATGCGCGCCGCGTTGATGGCCTCTGTTCTCTTAGCATCGTTTAGTGTTGAACTTGAAAGTGATGCTTTAAATTCGTTGTCTTTCGCGGCCTTGATTTTATTGCTTATGGATGCGGGTAATTTATTCGATACGAGTTTTCAACTATCCTTTGCCGCGGTCGCTGCTATCGTGATTTTATATGCCCCTCTAGAAAAGCGATTGTCATTTTGCCCCAAGTGGTTATCCGCTGCTTTGTCCGTATCCACGGCCGCGTGGATTGGCATTACTCCTTTACAAATATGGCATTTTGGCACTATTGCTCCGGTGGCCTTGATCGCCAATCTTTTTATTGTTCCTTTATTGGATTTAACAGTTGCTTTAGGTTTAGTTTTGGCATTAGCGGGCCTTGGGGCGACACCAATGGCTTGGGGGGTGGCAGGCTGCCTGAAAGTAGTTTTTAATTTGATGGTCATCCTGGCTTTTTGGTTTTCCAATATTCCTTTCGGTTATATTAAATTAAAGTAGTTGTTTAAAGAATTAAGAAATTAATTTTAAAAATAGAATGGGAATATTCTTAATAAGATCACAACTGTATTGATTGCAATATGTTATATAATTTCTATTTAACCTTCCAAATTTGACAACCCCCTAATATATGTTATCCTTTCAAGGTAACGCTTTCTTTCAGCTTAGTAAAGCATATTTGTCTTTTCGCGAGGCCAAGGAATCTTCACTTTTCTTATAAAATTTCAAGGTTGCGAAGCTTACTCATCTTAAAAAAGGATCCAAGTTAAATGTCTTTCCGACGTTTTATTTCTTTTTGGATTGTAGTCAGCTTTTTTCTAACTACTTTAGGCCCTCTGCCTAAGGCCCATGGTTCGACTGAGCCCACCACAGGTGCGGATACAGTTTTGGATTTGCCAGTACCCGGCACCATGGTCAATCTAAGCCCTGTCTATGAACCAACCTTGATTAAGGGGTTGACTGTCCATAAAGACAATCCGTTTTTATTTGATTTTATCGTAGACACGGGGCACAGCGGTCTTGAAGGTGATGCATTAAAGATGGAAGGCGACAGACTGGTGAAATATTTCTTTGCCTGCCTGACCATTCCCGAAAAAGATCTTTGGGTCAATCTTTCCCCTTATGAAAAAGGCAGAATGGTGCCGCAAGCCTTGGGTCAAACCGCCTTAGGCCGCGACCTTTTGGCGGAAGATTATATACTTAAACAATTGACAGCTTCTTTAATATATCCTGAAAAAGACTTAGGTAAATCTTTTTGGGAGAGGGTGTATGCAAAGGCCCGGCAAATGTACGGGACGACACAAATTCCGGTCAATACCTTTAATAAGGTCTGGATTGTTGCGGATCAAGCCAGTGTTTATGAGCATGGACAGACAGTGTTTGTGGTTAGCGGTCATTTGAAGGTGATGCTGGAAGAAGATTATTTGGCCCTACAAAAGCATTCTGTTGTTTCCCCCTCTTTAGTTAAAGAGGGGGTTAGGGGGAGTTCTGAAAGCATTCATACTCTTGGTTCCCAAATCGTCCGTGAAATCGTCCTTCCCGAAATCGAAAAAGAAGTCAATCAGGGCAAGAATTTCTCAACCCTGCGCCAAATTTTTAATTCTCTTATTTTAGCCATTTGGTATAAAAAGAATCTCAAGGAAGCCTTATTGACCCAGGTTTACGCAGATAAAAGTACTGTTAATGGTGTCATTGCGAGCGGAGCGAAGCAATCCCGTGAACAAATTTATGAACAATATCTTAAAGCCTACAAGAAAGGTGTGTTTAACTATATCAAGGAAGATGCCCAGCCTGATGGCCAAAGCGTTCCCAGGAAGTATTTTTCGGGAGGGGTTGTTGTTAGCAGAAATTTCAAAATAACCAATGCCAGTCCTGCGATGGCGGTAATGGCTTTAAAACCGGCTGGCTCTGATGTTGCTATGAATGTCGTTTTGGATATTAAATCTGCCAATTTTGCGATGGTCTCCGAATATGCAGCCAAAGTTAGTAGTCCGAATAATGTTGAGACAAGTGAAAAAAGAAATTCAACTGATCCTGTTGAGAGCGCTTTTAGTGAAGCAGAACTAAAACTAAACCAGCTTATGTTCCCCGATTCGTCACTTATCGACGGTTTTAATGAGAGACAAACAAAATCCTTTAGAGAACGTGTCCAGGACCTTCTTGTGACAGTGGTGAGAACCGGTGATGCGCAGGAGCTTGCTGCTTATATTGGTCAAAAAGGCATTAATTTTCAGGATTCAGGAGTACGTGAAAGAATTAGAGATTTATTATCTATACTTAGAAAGGATATTTTTACCGCAGTCTTACGCAGACCTATTACAGCTTTTTTGATAGAATTGGATGCTTTGAAGCAAGCCACGGATCTTCTTGATCGGGCTGCTAATACTAATGATCGGAATGAAAGAGAAGAGGTTGTTGTTTTGGCTAGGGAGCAATTAGGTAAGATCAATAATGATAACGCTTATTCTTTAGAAGAATTGTTAAAATCACATGAAAGTTTGACCGGGAGATGGACGACGATTGAAGGATTTTTGACAGATATCGGTGAAAATATCCACAGAGTTCATAGACAAGCCTTGCGTCGTTATAGGGCTCAGCTACAAGCCGGGAATAAAAATGCGGCGATGATTACCTCAGGTGCCGCCGCAGATAAAATCGATGAGAGAGTGGTGAAGTCCATGTTAGATGCTTACCCTTGGCTACCAAAGCCCGGAGAATTAGGGAAACTACAATTAGAATTGTCTCGTTTGACAAGCAGTATCGTTAGTATTCAAAAAATATCTGTGAGTGAATTAAGAAATAGAACGACAGATCCGAATATGATTATGTATCAAATAGAGTCTAAGGGGCAAGAACCCCGAGAATTTACTTATCATCCAATAATCAAAGAAGAAATTGATCGGTATTCTCCGCCGGAAGCTTTGCTTGTAACATTGACCGGTTTGGAAGGTGAGCGGCAATATATTTCGTTTTCTCGTAATACATTACTACCTGCTGTGATAAGACTTGAGTCAAACGCGGCGATGACGGCTGAGGAGCTAGAGGATCGTAAAAGAAATATTGAAAGAATTGAAGATAGGAAGGGGAATTTTCGAGATTTTAGTCTTAAAGAAAATGAGATTACGGTCATTGTTAAAGACCCTGGCGTTACGGAAAAATTGGACGCAATCTTCGAAAGTCAAGAAATTAAAATAAATGTAAGAGATCTTGAAAATGGTGAAACTGAAATGACTATCTTCACTAATGGAGATGACAAAATAGCAAACAGTGTCATTTTTTTCTTAGCCGAAAATGCCAGCAATGAGATGTCGTTAATCAGAGAGGAAGGCGGAGTAAGTGAAGAGACTAACATTGCTGTTATTAAAGGTGGGCAAAGTTATGATGGTGATAGGTTTAAAATAACGGCAAGCAAGATTACTCTTATTGTTAAACTTTCTGGTGTTGCCAAACAATTAGAAAAAATCTTTAAGGATCAAGAAATAAAAACAAATGTAAATTATTTGGGGAATGATGGAATTGAAATGACTATTTACACTTTCGGAAATGAAAAAATAGAAAAGAAAGTTATCTCTTACCTGGCCCAACATGCCAATGCTGCGATGCTGACTACCGAAGAGATGAAGAGATTAATTGAAACTAATCCAAATCAAATGGGAATCATTAAACATGGGGGGAATTATCAAAATGTTAAAATTAATGAAGAGGGGATTACCGTCGCCACTATTTCTTCTGATATTAGCAGTAAATTGATTAGACTTTTCATGAAGGCAGGGATCAAGGTGCCTTATTTGGAAAGACAAGATGGTACTATAAGGGTGATTATCTCTAGGAGATTAAAGGAAGCAGAAGTTTTGGAAGTTATCAATATCCTAGCTAACCCCAACGCGGCAATGACAGTGGGTATAGGTTCAAAAGTGAGGATTGATGCTAGTGGGGAAGAAGGAGAAATTATAGATATTAGTAGGGGATTAACGCGAAGTGAGCCTGACTTGTATGTGATTAAGATTCCAGGCCGAAAAAATTACGTGGTACTGAAGAGATATGAATTTTGGGGACTTCCTTTATCTGGGACTCCTTCTTCGGACGCGGCGATGACGACGGTAAAGACCGGATTTTTTCATTCAGATGATGCTTTAAGCGAAGCATTGATAAAATTTAAAAATACAGTAATGAGGGGTACTCTTGATAACATTTCCCCCGAGCAAATGGGGCAAGAACTGCTGGTTTATATACATGAAAGATTAAATTCTCCTCAGAGGGGGGCAATAAAAAGTTTTATCAGTCAAGTGCTTAATATATATGGAAATAGCAAGCTTCAGGGGGCCAGAAAAAAATTTGTTTATAGAGTAATTTATTTTCTTAACCCAGGAATTGGGAAGGACGTATTTGGGGCGAAAATTTCCGACAATGACCCTAAAGTAATGGACACCCTTAATTCAATAAAAGTAAAAATGAAATTTGATAGGGTTGATAATTTAGTTATTCCATTCTTGATAAGAGCTCATTCCGATATCAGTCACCACCCGACCCTCAAAGTACTAGCGGAATTACAGAACGAATTGTCTCAATTAACACATAGTTTCCCTTCCGTTGAAATAGGAACATGGGAAGCATTAAAACAGATAAAGAATCCGGATTTAACACTCCAAATGGAATTTAGTGGCGATGGTTTTCGTTTTAATTCACCGGGATTGAAAGCAATCCAATCCACTGATGATCAAAAAGTTGCTTTAGTTATTAGTATTAAGGTAAAAAATATAGAAGAAGGGGGTAGGACCTATTATTGGGCCACTGGTTCCGTAATACGTGATCCTGTTGTGATAAAAGATAGTGATAAAGCGATGGCGGGAAGAACTACCACTATGCCTTCTAATCATGCAGCCTTGGCTAACGATAAAAACCGAGCTCACATGGCGAAGATTTCTCATCGTATATATATTGTAGAAAACTTCATATATGACCCAGAAGTAATGCGTAAAGTGAGATCTTTTTCTTTTACTGACCAAACTAAAGGGGGCAGTAAGATAGTTTATAATTTTGAACTATTGTTTAGTAAAGCAAATAAATACTATTACCTGCACCTTGAACTCGATGGAAGAAAAGGGAATAATACTATTCCGGAATATTTAACGTTGGGTTTGGGGAATGACACAGAGAGAGTTGGAACAATATTTAGTGCCGTTCGAAATCAACGCAAACAAGTGGCCGGAGCTTTTAGGGATGTGTGGAGTATTCCTGGACATTATAGTATTTTAGATAACACATTTCTTAGTCAGATAGAACAAATTGCCGACAATCTCAAGCAAAATCCCTCCGAGGGGAAGAATACAATAGAAAAAAGAAGAGTTAGAAGGGATATTGCAAAGAAGCTGGATGTAAGCCCCATAAAGTTAGAGAGAATGGGTACTATTGACCAGCTCGTCAGGCATATCATAGGTAAAACCAACGCAAAGAAGAGAGTTGATAGAGCCATGAATGGCGGTATCGATTTAAATACTTCCCACGGCATGCGGTGGAAGGTGAGCAAGGACGGCAGCGGTGTTGAAATGAATATTGACCCCGCCATGATTGAACGTATTAGACGCGAAGGCATTGACAGCCTTTCACCGGTTATTTTTAAGATCACCCCTATTAGCAACATTTGGCCGTTGGCAGGGCTCCAGGCGCCGGAGAAAGAACCCGCCATAGCAGGGTTAATTTAATTTGCTATGGCGAGACCTCGCCAAAATCTTTGATTTTGGCGGAGAGCGTTTGGCGGGCGTTTAAATTTTGAGGGAAGCCCCAAGCATCTTGACAAATAAAAAATTCGTGCTATATTAGCACTTGGGAGTTGAGAGTGCCAATAATTCTTAACTCCTTTTTAAGTGTCTTAAAATTAGCAAACAAGACGTGAGAGTGCTAAAATAACTAGTTAAAAAGGAGAACGACTATGAGATTCTTAAATTGCAGGCCCCAAAGTAGGGATGTGTTATATCGATTTTTTGACGATGATTTCATTTCGGAGTTGTCGGGCGATCAACAATGGCCGGTTGCTTTAGACGTTGTTGAAGAAAAGGAGCAGTATGTCCTAAAAGCTGACCTTCCTGGCATTAAAAAGGAAGATATCAAGGTTTCGGTGGAAAATGGTATATTAACCATTGAAGGTGAACGTAAATCCGAAATCGAGCAGAAAGACAAACAGGTTCACCGCCTTGAGCGTTCTTATGGGTGTTTTACGCGCAGTTTGAATTTAGGCGCTTATGTAGATACTGCTAAGATCATGGCTAATTATAAGGACGGTGTTTTGGAATTAGTTGTTCCGAAATCTGAAGAAACAAAGCCTAAATCAATTGACATTCAAGTCAGTTAAAATTGCAATTGTTTAAATTGCTTATCATCGGGTGGCCTGCCGCTCTCTGCGGCAGGCAGGCTATCGAATTTGCAATAGAATAAGCACGCCGAGGGAGGCCTCCGGCCCTTATCTCCGATCCTAACGGATCGTAGATCCGGAGGACGGGCCTTAGGCCCGGAGGGGGCATTCCCCAGCGAGCGCAGGCTTATATTCCCTATTTCTTCGTTAGGCGGACACCGAGGGCGGTTGTTACCGCAAAACAAAGCAATAGGGATATATGGACAGGACCCGATGATCAGAGCAAAAAGATTGCTTCACTTCGCTTGCAATGACGCATAGTTAAAAGATATGTTTAATATCAATAAATTTACACATAAAAGTCAGGAAGCCATTGAAAGAGCGGTTGGCTTGGCCCAAGAATTTCATCATCAAGCCATTGAACCTGAACATCTGGCCCTGAGTCTGGCTGAAGACCAAAACGGCGTGATCCCGGGATTTTTAAAAAGTTTGGGAATTGATACACTAGACTTCATCAGTCCTTTACGTCAATTTTTACAAAATAAACCTACGGTAGAAACCTCTTCGGGCCAAGGTCCGCACATTTCTTCGCGTTTGGATGCGGTATTAAACCAAGCACAGGAATTAGCCAAATCCATGAAGGATGAGTATGTGGCCCAGGAACATCTGTTTTTAGGATTGGCCCGGCAGAAGGACGGTATCGTTGCCCAAGTGTTGACTAAACGCGGCATTCAGGATCGGGATCTTTTAAAAGTATTAGAGCATCTACGTAAAGGACAAAGAGTCATGGATCAAAACCCCGAAGAAAAATATCAGGCATTGGAAAAATACGGCCGGGATCTGACGGATCTGGCCGCCAAGGACAAATTAGACCCGGTGATCGGCCGTGATGAAGAGATCCGCCGGGTCATTCAAGTGCTTTCACGGCGCACCAAAAATAATCCGGTCTTGATCGGTGAGCCGGGGGTGGGCAAGACCGCCATTGTCGAGGGCTTGGCCCAGCGGATTTTCCGGGGCGATGTCCCTGACGGGCTTAAGCACAAACGCGTCATTGTCCTGGATATGGGGGCTTTGGTGGCCGGGGCCAAATTCAGGGGAGAATTTGAAGACCGCCTTAAAGCGGTTTTAAAGGAAGTGGAGGATCAAAATGGATCCGTTATTTTATTCATTGATGAGTTACATACGATTGTCGGGGCAGGACGGGCGGAAGGCTCCATGGATGCTTCCAATATGCTAAAGCCCGCCTTGGCGCGCGGTGCTTTGCATTGCATCGGAGCCACCACTCTTGATGAATACCGCCAGTATATTGAAAAAGACGCGGCCTTGGAAAGGCGTTTTGCGCAGGTGTTGGTCAATGAGCCAAGTGTTGAAGACACCATTGCCATTTTGCGCGGGCTTAAAGAAAAATATGAAGTGCATCATGGGGTGCGTATTCAGGATTCGGCCATTGTTGCCGCGGCCATGATGAGCCAGCGCTATATTACGGACCGTTTCCTGCCGGACAAGGCCATTGATCTTATTGATGAGGCGGCCTCTCGCTTGCGCATTGAAATTGACAGCATGCCCCAGGAACTTGATGTCAATGAGCGCGATATCCGCCGTCTGGAAATCGAACGCCAGGCGCTTAAAAAAGAAACAGACGCGCCTTCCAAAGAACGGCTTAAAAAGATCGATGAGGAATTAAACCGTCTTAAGGAAATCAATAAGGCCATGCGCCTGCGCTGGCAGAATGAGAAAAAGGTGATTGACCGTATCCGTGCGATTAAAGCGCAAATTGAAGAAAAGAAATCAGAAGAGATCAAGGCTGAAAAAGTAGGGGACCTTAATAAAGTCGCCGAGATCCGTTACGGCACGCTGGTTGGCCTTAATAAAGAATTGGAAGCAGGCAATAAGGAATTATCCAAGCTGCAAAAAGACGGCGGTTTGCTTAAAGAAGAAGTGGATGACCGGGATATTATTGAGATCATCGCCAAGTGGACCAAGATCCCTCTTTCCAAACTGATGCAGGCAGAGACTGAAAAATTGATCCATATGGAAGATGCTTTGAAGAAACGCGTGGTGGGCCAGGACCAGGCCATTGAGGCCATTGCCTCGTGCATCCGCCGTTCGCGCACCGGCCTTTCCGATCCCAATCGCCCGTCGGGTTCTTTTATTTTTGTGGGGCCGACCGGTGTAGGGAAAACAGAATTGGCCAAATCCCTGGCCTGGTTTTTGTTTGATGATGAAAATGCCATGGTGCGCATTGACATGAGCGAGTATATGGAGAAACATGCGGTGGCCCGTCTTATCGGAGCGCCTCCCGGCTATGTGGGCTATGAAGAAGGCGGCCAGCTGACAGAAGCCGTGCGCCGCAAGCCTTATGCGGTTGTCCTTTTTGATGAGATCGAAAAAGCGCATGGGGATGTTTTTAATGTGCTTTTGCAGTTTCTTGATGACGGCCGCTTGACCGACAGTCAGGGGAGGGTGGTTAATTTTAAAAATACGATTGTCATCATGACTTCCAATATCGCGGCCGCGGAAGTGGCGGGGTTGGATGATCAAAAAGAGATTGATAACCGCATCCAGGATGCCTTGCGCAGACATTTTCGTCCGGAATTCTTAAACCGTATCGATGAGATCATTGTTTTTCATCGTTTAGGCATCAAAGAATTAAAGAAGGTCGTGGATATACAGGTTGCGACTTTGGCCGAGCGGCTGAAAGCCAAAGGCATAGTATTAAAATTGACCGAGAAGGCCAAAGATCTTTTGGGACGTCAGGGTTATGACCCTGTGTATGGCGCCCGGCCGCTTAAGCGTGTCATCCAGAAATTATTGCAAGACCCTATTGCTTTGCGCATGCTGCAGGGAGAATTAAAAGAAGGTCAGAAAATTACCGTCGAAGCCCAAGGGAATGATTTAGTTATTGAAACAGAGTAAGGGTGAATTTATTTTTTTGTATAGGTCTATGAGGACATTCGAAGGAAATACAATGTCCTTATAAACAAGAGAAAAAAGAACATAGAAAGAACATAAGGAGGGTTCTATGAGAAGACAATACTTATTTCGAATCGTGTTGGTTGGAAGTTTGGTTACGGGGCTTGTAATGGGCAGTTCGCAGGTTTGGGCTGAGGATACTGCCCGGCTAAAAGAACAGATCCAAGCGCTGCAGGATCGGGTGGACCAATTGGAAGCAGAGCTGGCCAATAAACAACAAGCCCAGCGAATGGTATCCACGCCGCCCAATGGATATTTTGATCAAAGGATGGATCCTTTCACGCAAATGATGATGATGCGACAGCAAATGGACCGGAACATGCGCCAGGCTTTTGCCGATACAGGGGTGTTTACCCCCCAAATGGATATGAAGAAGATGGATAAACAATACCTTATTACCATGGATATCCCGGGGATGGATAAAGATAAAATCAATGTTGAGGTCAAAGAAGGCATGCTGATCATTTCCGGTGAGCGTCGCAGCGAAATTGAAAATAATAATAATAATCAATATTACCGTCAGGAAAGGTCTTTCGGGAGTTTCATGCAGACCATACCTTTGCCCGAAGATGCCAAAAGAGACCAGATTGAGGCAAATTATAAGAACGGTGTTTTGACAGTGACTGTCGCCCGTTTGAAAAAAGAAGAGAAAAAGCCCGGGAGCGAAAAAATTACCGTAAAGTAATTGATATTATGGCAACCCGACCCGACTGGCATTGATAAACAATAGTGTTGTATACTTTAGGGAAGTCTGTACAACATTATTGGGGGGTATGGTTCTATGGGAAAACAATATGGATTACTCAGCCGTTTGGCTATTTTTTTGATTGCGTCACTGCTTATTGGCGCTCGGGCATATGCTGATGATACCAGCCAGTTTTATGATCAGATCAAAGCCCTGCAAACCGACAGCAATCAGGTGGCATCATTGATGGGTATTGAATTTGTAGACACCTATCAGCATGCTTCGTCCTACTATGATGATTTAGTGGACCATTATGAGCACGACCAGCTGATGAGAGACACAATCAGCGAAGGCCTTTAGTTAAACCTATTCCGCATCCGGTGTCGGGGCTGTCATTAAAAAAGAAGAGAAAAAATCTGGGAGTGAAAAAATCATGGTAAAATGATCTACTATGAATTGTTGCTTTTATCTTTTCATTTGCCTGTGTCTCTTCGACGGTCGGGTATTGGCCGCGAACACCATCAAAGACGGTTTTTACAATGATTATGACGCCAAGGGCCGCGTACTCAGAACGGTAGAATACCGCCATGGTATGCCCAACGGCCATTTCCGTGCTTTTTATCCTGACGGCCGTCTCATGGGTTGGGGCGGGTTTCTTAACGGCAAGTTAGAAGGCATGGCCCAAGGTTATTATCCTTCCGGAGTTGTGAGTTTTAAATCTTTTTATAGCGACGGGAAATTGCATGGGGTCTCCACTCTTTATTATGCCAATGGCCATCCTAAGGCAGAAATTACCTATATTAGAGGAGTGCAGGACGGAGTGACCCGTGAATATGACGAGAGCGGCCGCCCGATCCTTGAGTATCAATTTGTCTGGGGGGAAAAGCAGGGTTTCGAAAAAGAATTTTATCCCAACGGCCACCTCAAAAGGAAATTGCAGTATAAAGACGGACGGCAGACAGGGATGATGGCGCGAATTTTATGAGGACGGCAGTTTGCGGGGGGTTTTTGAATCGTTGGATGGGAGGAAGGAAGGATTCAGTCAGGAATATTATAAAGAACGGCCAATTAATGCGCGAAGGGACATATAAGGATGATCAATTAGACGGGGAAGTTACTTCCTATTATTTGAGCGGCCAGTTATTAAGCAAGGTTCATTATGATCACGGGGTATTGAATGAGGATGATTGGCGAGAGTACTATGAAAGCGGTGCTTTGCATAATGAGGTCCGTGTGCATAACGGCAAGCAGGAAGGAGAAGTTAAAGAATTTTATCCCGATGGGCACATTAAGACCGAAGGCCTGTACAAGGACGGCCAACGGGAAGGTATTTTCAATATTTACAGGGTCGAAGGTTGGCTGTGGTATAAAGAGTTTTTTGTCCGGGACCATTTGGTCAAACGCCGTGAATATGACGCCCAAGGCCATCTGGTCATGGAGCAGGTTTTTTATAAGTGACATCATTGATAACAAATGATTTAAATCGGGGGTATTGTATTAATTATTTGCTGTGGTATATTAAAGCCATGGCAAAAATTTTTGACCCACCAATAGTCAATTCTATTCTTGCCGGATTTATTGAGGAGTTGATAACAACACAGGGGGGGCTTATCCCCACCAAACCTTTTGATACCGCCGTCAAACCCATTGAAGAATATGAAGGCCGTATGCGTGTTAATGCCACCGATAAATTTGATTGGCGGTATATATCGCAGCGAGCTAATTTTTATTTAAATAAAGGGGATATGCAGGCGCACCGGGCCCGCGGGGCCGTGATCTTCTATATGGATACCGAAGTGGCGGACAAGATATTTAAAGCTGCCGGTCTTCAAGTGCCTTATGATGAAGATGATGAATCCATGATGGCCCTCTGCGGCGATTTGTGTCAATCGATGGCCAATGCCCTCAAAGATCGTTTGGCCGCGGCGGGTTATACCAGTCTTGAGGTTTCTCCCCCTGCCGTTTACAAGAATACCATTGCTGAAGGGGTGGAATTCAGCAAAGAACAGGACGAAAAGCAGGAACTTTCTTTTTATTTTCTGAAACATAAAGCTTTGGCCATTGACTGGACGATGGCCCCTATCCCTAAAAAATAATACTGGTTGACGTCAGTTCAAAGGTTTAATCACAACAGTCCGGACAATCTGTCTTGACAAATGTCGGGTTTTTGATATACTTTTAGCAGACAAGCATTGAGAGTGCTAATTTATAAAAATTATGGCATCTAAACATTCAGACATACAGCTTCGTAAAGACCGTATTTTGGCGATTGTGATCGGCCGCTATATCAAGACTGTTTCTGCCGGTGAGCTCACAATATATTTCGGAAGAACATGATCTTGATGTATCACCCGCAACAGTGCGCAATATTCTGGCAGACTTGGAAGAAGAAGGGTATTTATCGCATCCGCATACATCAGCCGGCCGTATGCCGACCCAGAGGGGTTATCGCTATTATGTTGACCATTTGATGAATGAGATCCAGCTTCTGGAAGAAGAGAAGCGGAGGATTGCGCAGGAATATAAACGTCATGCGCGCCAGCTGGAAGATTTGATGGAAAAAACCTCCCAGGTGATCTCTGACCTGACGCATTATACCAGCATTGTTTCTTTGGATGGGGGATGAGCATAGGGTCATCTGCAAAGGGACGAGTTATGTGGTGGGTTATCCGGATCATACGGATATTTTAAAGATTCAGGCTATTTTAAGGATGCTCGAGGAGAAAGAGCGGCTCATGGAACTTATCAACCGCACTCTTGATAAAAAAATTGAAATTTACATAGGACATGAAATGGCCCTTAAGGAAATGGAAAGCTGTTCCTTGGCTATTTCCCATTTTGAAAAAGATGGGGTAAAGGGGCGTATCGCGGTGTTAGGCCCCACGCGTATGCAATATGATCGCGTGGTTTCGACCCTCGGGTATATCTCGCAATTGTTAAGTCGTTAAACCGCCTTAGACCTAAGTTTACGCTAAATCAATATGATGGATGAACAGACCTCAAAATCTCAGGAAGAAATTTTGTCTCAGGAAGTACCGGTGGAGGCCGTCACCAAAGCGCCGGATGAGAAAGTGGAGTATAAAGATAAATACGTCCGGCTTTTGGCGGAATTTGATAATATGCGCAAGCGCCATGAGCGCGAGCGCAGCGATTTGATCAAATATGCGCATGAGGAAGTCATCATTGAATGTTTGAAATTGTATGATGATTTGGAAAGATCGCTGTTGGCGTTTAAGTCAAAAGAAGGGATGGATGTTAATTTGGTTAAAGGCCTTGAAATGGTTTACAACAATATGAAGGAATTGATGGGCAAGTATGAAGTCAAGGCCATTGATGTCAAAGGCAAACCATTTGACCACAACACCCAGGAAGTTTTGATGCAGCAGGAAACCACGGAATTCCCCGATGGTGTAGTGATGGAAGAATTGGAAAAAGGATATACCTTAGGAGGAAGGGTAGTGCGTACGGCTAAAGTTAAAGTAGCCAAAAACCCCTAGCGAAATCAAAGGAATAGGGCCTATAGTAGCTAAAAACCCCTAACGAAATCGAAGGAATAGGGCCTTTGGTAGCAAAGAATCCGAATATAAACTGACGCTAAATGTAATGTTTAGCGTCATCCTGTCCCTTTTTAGGGAAGGATCTTTTTTGGGAGGTATATATATGGCACGCGTCATAGGAATCGATTTAGGGACATCAAATTCAGCAGCGGCGGCAATGGAAGGAGGGCGACCGGTGATTATCCCTTCAGCCGAAGGGGCAGGGGTATCTTCGGGTAAGGCTTTCCCTTCATTTGTGGCTTTTACCAAGGACGGGCAATTGTTAGTCGGCGAACCTGCCCGTCGCCAAGCGCCGATCAATTCGGAGGGGACGATTTATGCTTCCAAGCGCAAGATGGGGACTGAGTTTAAATTCAAGGTGTTTGGCAAGGAATATACGCCCCAGCAGGTCGGTTCCTTTATCCTGCAAAAGATCAGATCTGATGCTGAGAAATTTTTAGGTGAATCGGTCGACAGCGCTGTTATTACTGTCCCGGCGTATTTTAATGATAATCAGCGTCAGGCCACCAAGGATGCCGGAGAGATAGCAGGACTTAAGGTGTTGCGTATCATCAATGAACCAACCGCAGCCTGCCTGGCCTATGGTTTGGATAAAGCCGGCAAAGAGCAGAAGATCATGGTCTTTGATTTGGGGGGCGGAACGCTCGATGTGACTATTTTGGAAATGGGTTGGGACCAAGCCTCTAAGGCAGCGACCTTTGAGGTTTTATCAACTTCAGGCGATACTCAATTAGGCGGGACAGACATGGACAATGCCTTGATTGATTATATTATCACGGAATTCAAGAAGGAATCGGGCATTGATTTGCGCAATGACAAAATGTCCTTCCAACGCCTGCGCGAGGCCGCCGAAAAAGCTAAAGTTGAACTTTCCAGCACAGTATCGACCGAGGTGAATTTACCATATATTACGGCGGATGCCACCGGCCCTAAACATTTAACCATGAAAATCGAGCGTGCCAAGCTGGAGAGTCTTATCGCTCCCCTGATTGACCGTTGCCGTGGTCCGGTGCGTCAGGCCATTAAAGACGCGTCGGCAAAATTGGGTGGAGACGTCAAGATAGACCGTGTGGTCTTGGTTGGAGGCCCCACCCGCATGCCCATTGTCCAGCAGTTTTTGCAAAAAGAGGTCGGGCAAAAAATTGAGGGAGGTATTGATCCGATGGAGTGCGTTGCCTTGGGGGCCGCCGTTCAGGGAGCCATCATCACGGGTGATGCCAAGGAAGTTTTATTGCTCGATGTGACACCATTATCTTTAGGGATTGAGACCATGGGGGCGGTGTTTACCAAATTAATTGATCGCAATACAACCATCCCTACCAAGAAAAGTCAGATTTTTTCAACAGCGGATGATAACCAAACGGCGGTAACGATCCGAGTTTTGCAAGGGGAGCGCCAGATGGCCAATGATAATACGGAGTTAGGCCGTTTTGATTTGATTGGCATCCCTTCGGCACCGCGCGGTGTTCCGCAAATCGAGGTGACCTTTGACATTGATGCCAACGGCATCATGCATGTCACGGCCAAAGACAAGGCCACGGGCAAGGAGCAGAAAATCCAAATCACGGCCAAGACTAAACTTTCGGAAGCCGAAATAGAAAAAATGGTCAAGGAAGCGGAAAAATATGCCGAGGAGGACAAGAAACGCCGTGAAGAAGCGGAACTTCTGAATCAGGCCAACACCTTGCTTTATGCGACGGAGAAATCGTTGAAAGATTTCGGCGATAAAGTTTCCGCGTCTGAAAAAGAGGCTGTGGAAAAAGAATTAACGGCCCTGAAAGATGCCATCAAGGACAAGAATCAGGACAAGATCAAGTCCGGTATGGAAAGCTTGCAAAAGGTCAGCCATAAATTGGCGGAAGAGATGTATAAAGCCTCGACCGCTAAAGACCAGGCGCAAGCAGGAGGCCAGACTGAGCAGCCGAATCCTGCAGGAGCAGATAGCGGATCTGCCGAACCTAAGCCTGAAAAAGGTAAAGACGACGTCATCGACGCTGATTTTAAGGCTAGCTCGGACAAGTAAAGAAAGCGTGTCATTGCGAGGAGCGTAGCGACGAAGCAATCTTTTATCACTGTCATTCCTGCGAACGTCGTATTGACCGACACTCCATCCTCTTACCGGACACTCATAGGAGCTCGCAGTTGTTCGGCGGGAATCCAGACACGCGTTCTTTGAGTGCATAGGTTAAACCGTACATGAAAGAGCCTTTGGAAACGAATTTTTTCAACCACGGGTTGTCTTTTTTCGACCATCTTTTCTAGTCTTTCAGAAATATAACGCTCTTCGGGCTATATTTCTGAATCGGCGATGTAGATGGTCGGGACAACAGTGGTTTTCAAAAATTGTTTCCAAAGGCCCTTCGACATGTTTAACCTATATGCGGAAAAACATATCGGCATCAGCCTTCTAGTGATTTGTCTATGTCATCCTGAGCGAAGCGAAGGATCTTAAGGCAGCCGCAGGCCAGGGCTCCCCAGGCTTGCCTGGGGGTGAATGACAAAGGACGATATTTTGGTATACTGTTGGGATGCAAGTAAGGAAAACAACTCACAGTGTATACCGATTGCAGTACCACGTGATATGTGTGACAAAATATCGTCTCAAGCTTTTTAATCCAGGGCTGCGGGATCATCTGAAGAAAGAGATGTTTCGTCAGGCCAAGGAAATGCCGGGGATAGAGATCCAAGAGATCAATGTGCAGAAGGAACATGTGCACATGATGATGGTGATTCCGCCGAAATACTCGGTATCGGAAGTAATAGGGCTTCTGAAAGCAAAGACAGCCGGGCTAATGTGTAAACGGTATCGGATATTTGAAAAAGCGTATAAGGGAAAAGGAATCATGTGGTCGACAGGGTATTTTGTCTCAAGTGTCGGCATTGACGAGGGTGTGATACGAAGATACATTAAGTATCAAGAAGCCCTGGATTTAGGTCAAATGAAATTTGACCTATAAGGTGCCCCGGGCTTGCCCGGGGGGCAACCACAAGAAGGAGAAATTTTGTGGGCTTTCCTAAATTACTTTATATTGCAGTTGCAGGTGCGGTAGTTTTTAATTCAACTTTAGGTGTTATTGAGATAGCTCATCCTATTCATGAGGTATATCCAAGTCAAAATATAACTAGAATTCTTGCTGCTGGGACAACTGCGACAAGTGGCGGTACTATTTTTATTTCAGGTGACAAAGCTATAACATGAAAAGAGACTACTACGAAATTTTAGGGGTGCCTAAGTCTGCTACGTTGGCGGATATCAAGAAAGCTTACCGCTCTCTGGCATTGAAGCATCATCCGGATCGTGTTCCGGAATCTGAGAAAAAAGCAGCTGAGGAGAAATTTAAGGAAATTTCCGAAGCCTATGGAGTGCTTTCCGACCCCCAGAAAAAGCAGACTTACGATCAATTCGGCCATCAGGGTATTGATCAGAATTATACGTCGGAGGATATTTTCCGGGGAGCGGATTTCTCCAGCATTTTTGGCGGGGAATCCGATCTGGGGGATATTTTAGGACGGATGTTCGGCGCCCAGTTTGATTTTGGCAGCGGGGGTTCAGGCCGCGGCAGCAGACGATCCCGCGGCCATGATATTCAATACGAAGTCGAGCTGACACTTGAGGAAGCTTATAGCGGGCTCAAGAAGGAAATCAAATTCCCGCGCCACGAGCATTGTAAAAAATGTGACGGTACCGGTGCCAAAAACGACACGTCGTTGAAAACATGCTCATCTTGCGGCGGGCAGGGCCAGGTGGTCATGGCTAACGGATTTTTTCGGATGGCCCAAACTTGCCCTAAATGCCGTGGGGCGGGCAAAATCATCACCGAGTTTTGTCCGGAATGCGGCGGCCGCGGCTTGACCAGAATTACCCGTACCGTCGAGATCAAGATCCCCCGCGGGGTTGATAATGATTCCCAATTGCGTGTGCGCGGTGAAGGAGAAGTCGGCAGCGGCGGCAACGGAGATTTGTTTCTATTTATTAAAGTAAAGGAGCACCCTGTTTTTGAACGTCATGGCATGGATTTAAAAATGGATTTGCCGGTTTCCTTTACGAAGGCTGCTTTAGGGGGCGAAGTAAAAATCAAAACCCTTAAAGAAGAAGTGGTCATGAAAATCCCGGAAGGGACACAAAGCGGCAAGATTTTTCGTATGAGGGGCGAAGGGATGCCGGATGTTCATGGGGGACATGATTTTGGTGATTTATATGTGCGTGTCATGATTGCTGTACCCAGGAATTTGAGTGGCCGCCAGCGCGAATTGATGGAAGAGCTAAGCAAGGAATTGGGGGATAGTAACGGTAAATCTTCATTTAAAGATAAATTTAAAAAAGCTTTTAAATGACATAAGTTATAAGTGCGAACGTCACTCCCGAATGCTTGTATCGGGGGGCCATATTTAGGAGAATTCAATGCCAACCTACCAATATGAATGCCAGGCCTGTGGATATGGTTTTGATGAATTACAGTCCATGTCGGATGCTAAATTGACGAAATGCCCGAAATGCCATAAATATAAATTGGTACGTTTGATTGGCAGCGGTTCTGGGATGATTTTTAAAGGTTCGGGTTTTTTCGAAACTGATTATAAAAAGAAACCTATCCCAGCGACCAACGGGAATACTCGGCATGAGAGTGCCGGGGATAAGAAAGATTCGCCCAAGCCTGATAGTAGCCCTTCTGCTGCGCCTGCAGGTTCTTGCGGTGGCCATTGCGCCTGCCATCCTCATTAATTCATCTTGGCCTGCCGCTCGTCTCGTGGCATGCACGTTTTGGCTTTCCTTAATATTATTTTGTGCTATAATTACCGCTTTATAGATTCCTCCCTTTGATTTTTCTTTTGGGGGCATTGTTAAAGTAATATTTTTAAGAAGAAAGAGGTTTTTTGTTCATGTCAGCCCTTAAACCATTTGCGGCAGTTTTCTATAATAAGGAAATGGTTGAAAATCTTTCCGAAGTTTTTTGCCCGCCGTATGACATCATTTCTGAAGAACAACAAGATGTTTATTACAAACAGGATCCTTATAATTTTATCCGTCTGGAATTAACCAAGGAAACCCCTAAAGATAATGACAAGGACAATAAATATTCACGGGCGCGCAAAACGTATGAGGAATGGCTTAAAAAAGGTATATTAAAACAGGATGAAATTCCCTGTGTTTATTTTTATAAACAGGATTATAAGTATCAGGGCCAAAAATATACCCGTATGGGTTTTTTGGGCTTGTTGAAGATCAACGAAGACTCCGGGGTGCGCATTTTACCGCATGAGAATACGCATACCGCTGCCAAAACCGACCGGCTAACTCTTTGGAGTGCTTTAAAAAGTAATTTAAGTCCGATTTTTGTCGGTTACGCTGATAAGGGCGGGAAGATCGACCGGATTTTTTTAAAAGAGTTGGCTACGGCCAGGCCTTGCCTTGAAGCCGTGGATCACGACAAGGTCAAACATACGATATGGCGGCTTGGGGATCCGGATAAGATCCAGGAGATCGTTAAAATTATCGACGGACAGAATTTATTTATTTGCGACGGGCACCATCGTTTCGAGGTGGCCAATCAAATTCGCCGGGAAGCTTTAAAGAAGGCTAAAAAAACAACGGGTGAGGAACCGTATAATTATGTGATGACCTATTTTACCAACTTGGATTCCAAAGACCTGCAGATATTTCCGATCCACCGCATCGTCAAAAAGTTCCCTATCAGCGTTAACCTATTAGAACAATATTTTCGAATAGACAAAGTTAAAACGAAGGTTGATTGGCTGGTTTTACTGGCCCGTGCCGGACAGAACGAACATGCCTTTGGTTTATATAATAAACAGGGGATGTTTTTGCTGCGTTTAAAGAATAAGACACTTATTGATAAAATGGTCAAGGAAGGCTCCAAAGATTACCGCAGCTTGGATGCGGCTATTTTGAAGGCTTTTGTTTTGGATCAGGTGGGGGTGGCTAGCGAAGACATTGTGTATTCAAAAGATCCGGATGAAGTGCTGCAAGCGGTCAATGAAGGGAATGCTGAGGCCGGGTTTATCCTTAATCCCGTGCAGGTGGCACAATTGCGTTCCATTGCTCTTAATGATGAGCGCATGCCGCCAAAGACCACTTATTTTTATCCCAAGGTGTTGTCTGGATTAACGATTTATAAGATGGAGTAAAAATAGGGAGACGTTCCTAATTTTTACAGATCAACATGTCCTTATTCGGAAAATCAAATTACACCTTCATTAAAGTCAAGCGCAAGGAAATCCCTGCCGGGGTATGGACCAAATGTCCTGGTTGCGAATCACCCGCCTATTCCAAAGAGTTAAAGAACAACTTAAACGTATGCCCCAAGTGCGGTTTTCATTTGAGTCTAAATGCCCGCGAACGCATTGAGCATTTGATTGATGAGGGGACCTTTGTTGAGCATGACCCAGAGATGACTTCCGCAGATCCGTTAAAATTTCAGGGGCCTAAATCCTACAAGGAAAAGCTTAAAACAGATCAGGATGCGACTGAACTTAAAGATGCCGTTATTACTGGACACGGGGAGATTGAAGGCAAGAAGGTGGGGATAGCGGTGACAGATTCGCGTTTTATCATGGGATCCATGGGTTCGGTCGTTGGCGAAAAGATAACCCGCGTGGTTGAGTATGCCACCAAAGAAAAGTTACCGGTGATCATTGTTTCAGGATCTGGCGGCGGGGCGCGCATGTACGAAGGGGCCATTTCCTTGATGCAGATGGGAAAAACGTGTGCGGCATTACAGCGTCATTCTGAAGTCGGATTATTGTATGTTTCAGTTTTGACAAATCCCACCATGGGGGGGATTATGGCTTCGTTTGCCGGAGTGGGGGATTTGATCATTGCCGAGCCTAAAGCCTTGATCGGTTTTGCAGGTCCTAGGGTGGTGGAGCAGACCATACGCCAGAAATTGCCACCTGGCTTTCAGCGTTCGGAGTTCTTATTGGCTCATGGCATGATCGACATGATCGTTGAACGTCAGGACCTTAAAGGCGTTTTGTCCCATACCATCGGTTATTGCCAGAACTGATGGCCATTAAAGAAGCTTTTCAATCAAATAACCAACTTACGACCTAAAGGGGTACTTGGTCAAGAGAGTATGGCCAGCATCAGGATCAAAAATCTTTGCAAGTCTTATAGAGGCAATACCAAGGCCGTCGATAATGTCAATTTGGAGGTTGGCGACAAAGAATTTTTAGCGCTCGTCGGCCCTTCCGGTTGCGGTAAGTCAACGACCCTGCGCATGATTGCGGGCTTGGAAGAAATTACTTCCGGTGAAATTTGGATCAATGATCAGCTGGTAAATGACATTCCTGCCAAAGACCGGAATATCTCCATGGTGTTCCAGAATTACGCCCTTTATCCGCATATGAGTGTGTTTGAAAATATGGCCTTTGGCTTGAAGTTACGCAATTACCCCAAAGCCGAGGTTCAAAAACGCGTCTATGAAGCGGCGGAGATTTTGGGCATCAGGCCATATTTAGAGCGTCGCCCGCGCGAATTGTCCGGCGGGGAACGTCAGCGAGTGGCCTTGGGCCGTGCCATTGTGCGCAAACCTTTGGTGTTTCTCTTTGATGAGCCGCTTTCTAATCTGGATGCTAAGTTGCGAGTCCAAATGCGCGCCGAAATCCATAAATTGCGCATGCGCTTGCAAACGACCTTCATTTATGTCACCCACGACCAGACCGAAGCCATGACCATGGGAGATCGCATTGTGGTCATGAATAAGGGAGTCGTCCTGCAATGCGCCGATCCCATGACGGTGTACGATCTGCCGGTCAATAAGTTTGTGGCTTCTTTCATAGGGTTGCCTCCCATCAATTTAATGAACGGGCGGATCATCAGGAAGGACCGCAAATATTTCTTTAATGAAGGGAAATTTCAGGTTAAACTGATAGATGTGATGTACCCTAAGATCTCTCCCTATGAGGGGCAGGAAGTGATCCTGGGGATTCGCTCTGAGCATATTTACGATAAACTTTTTGCTTCTGAAATTTCACCCGAAAATACCGTGCGGGCGACCTGTGAGGTGGTAGAGCCTCTGGGGAGCGAAGTTTATTTGCATTTGAGCTCCGGCAAGCATAGTTTTATCGCTCGTGTCGGTGCCCATAACCGTCCGGATGTCAACCGTGATATGGACCTCGTGTTCGACATGAGCAAGGTACACTTCTTTGATTCGAAAACCGAAGAAACCATTATCTAAGCTTTATTTCCTCGTCATATTTTCCTTCTTTGTGCCCTTAGCGGGTTTTTTCGTTTACGCCACCAGGAATCCTGCGGCCTATTTTTTTCTCGCTGCCGCACTTTTAGTCGATATTTTTCTATTAGTTGCTTTTCATCGCCGCCTGCAGAAAAAACAATCACAGATCGTTCTTTTGAAAGAAGAATATTTTGAGAAAGCCAACCTGCTAAAAGTTGAACTGCAACATGAATGGGAAACCATCGCGTCTTTGCGCTTGAAAATCATCAGTTATTCGCAATTAAAGGATTTAACCGAGAAATTAAGCCTGTGTTTGAGCCTGGAAGATACTTCCAGCACTTTGTCCGTCGAGGTTTCTAAACTTTTTGGGCATAAAGACGTTACCGTGATTTTGTATTTGTTCCATTCCACCACGGGTGAATTGGGTATTTCTTCATCACAAAAAGGGCAAATGCAGGTCAATCTCAAGGCCAAAAAGGGTGATATTTTTGACCATTTTGTCGTCAAGACCATGCACCCATTGCTGGTCGAGGACGTTGGGACGGATTTCCGTTTTGACTTGGATAAAATGGACATGGAAGACAAACGTTCGATCAAGTCTCTTATTTCGACACCCTTGATCGTCGGTGAGAAAACACTGGGGATCCTCCGTGTGGACAGCGCCCTCCTACAACAGTTTTCTACCGATGATTTAAGGTTTTTGCGGACCATCGCGGATCTGACATCGATTGCTATTGAAAACGCCCAATTATATGAACGCTTGGAGACGATGGCCATCAAAGACGGGTTGACCGGTTTGTTCCTGCGCCGGCATATGTTGGAACGCCTCAGCGAAGAGATTTCCCGGGAAATACGCCAGAGGGGGGAACTTAGTTTTTTAATGCTTGATTTAGATCGATTTAAACAATACAACGATTCTTTCGGGCATATGGCGGGCGATATTGTTCTTAAGGCCATCGCCCAGCTACTAGAGGAGCATTTTAGCAAACCGGGGGAGTTGGTGTGCCGTTATGGCGGAGAAGAATTCTGCGTTTTTCTACCGGATTGCCCCAAATCAAAAGCCGTGCAATTGGCCAATGAACTCAGGAAAAAGGTGGAGGTCCGTGAAATTATTTTGCGACGACAAAAAACCCATGTGACCGTTTCTATCGGAGTGTCCTCCTTCCCAAAAGATGCACCGGACAGGGATGACTTGATTTTTAAAGCGGATGAAGCGCTGTATCGAGCCAAAGAAACCGGGCGCAACAAGGTGTGTGCCGCATGATCTATGTTTATATTATTTCAATGGTGGTTTTTGTGGGGGTGGTTTTTTATTTAGCCCAACTGGTGGTCTTAGGTCTTGAACAGCGGGCTGACGAAGATGCATTGGGGGTCAAGGATGTTTTTGGGAAAATCATCGAGCAGAAAGATAAAGCTCAGGCTGAGAAAGCAAGGCTTGAGCGTGAGGCGACGCAGATATTTACGCTTTATGATATGACCAAGGAGATCACCAGGCATTTCAATGAACAGGAAGCCTTTGACATATTTTACAAAAAACTAAAAGAAAATGTAGTGATCGAAGATTGTCAATTGGTCCAAGATATCGGTGAAAGTTTTAAGGGCGGGATTTTACCCGGCGAATATGCGGTTTTTGTCCTTAAGAGTAAAGAAAAAAAGTTAGGGACATTGTTGTACAAAGGGTTAGAGTCCAAAGACAAGGAGAAGTTTGCTATTTTGGCACATCAGTTTGCTTTGGCCCTGCGGCGTTTGAAGCTGTACAAAGATATTGAGACCTTGGCCATCACTGACGGATTGACCGGAGTTTATACCCGCCGTTATTTTATCGAGCGTTTTGATGAAGAAATAAAACGGTCGGCTCTTCGCAAAAGCAGCCTTGCTTTTTTGATGATTGATGCCGATCATTTTAAAAAGATTAATGATCAGCACGGGCATTTGACCGGGGATAAGGTCCTCAAAGAAATTTCCAATATAATTCAGGAAAATGTACGCGAGATTGATATTGTAGGACGTTTCGGCGGAGAAGAGTTTTGTGTGGTATTGCCGGATACGGATATGGGGGGATCCCGTGTGGTGGCGGAACGTATCCGTAAGTCTGCCGAGCAACGATTGATCAGGGCGTATGACAATACCGTCAAGGTGACCTTAAGTATCGGGATAGCCGTTTATCCCTCTGATGGACAACTTTTAGAAGAAATGATGGACAAAGCGGACTGGGCCCTGTACCGTGCCAAGTCACAAGGTCGAAATTGTGTAGTAGCTTTCGGACTCTACAAGCAATAGGGAATATTTGTGTGGTAGCTTTCGGACTGTACAAGCAATAGGGATCATTTTGAATGGCGGCCTTTATTAAAAATGAAAACTCCATCTAAAATTTTTATTTTGGTTTTATTCATGCTCGCTTTTTTAGCCTGCTTGGCATGGGTCGGTGTACGGCATTTAGCCGATATCCTTCACGAATTTGACCATGTGGGCCAGGTGGATTTGGTATTGATGGAGACAGCGACCAACCTTAACGACATCCAATTGGAAAAAGAAGTTATTTTTGCCAGGCTCTCTTCATCGTCTGAAGAATTGGCGTTCGGCCAGGCCAATACCGCCCGGAGTCAATATTTGACGGATTATGTTAAAGGGATTGGGGAACAATTTGATCGTTATATTCAACTGGCCGATGAACAAATGCAGCGGGTTGATAAGCTCTCAGGGGTACCTGCGGATTTGAAAGCTTCTTTTGAAGAGATGCGCGAGCAAACCAGGGACTATGATGCCACGGTGAGGGATATATTCAAGGAGGTTGAAAAGGGGGGATTCCAATTATCATTGGAAGACCTGGAGCGTACGGATACCCGACAGAAAATTTTGACTGAGCACGTCCAAACAATTGTTTCTCAGGTGTGGGATTTGGTGCATGAATCTATGAACAGAAGCCAACGCTGGCATCAACAATCTAAGATAATTTTCTGGTTTAGTTTATTGCTCACGGTGACACTGGGGTTATTGTTGTTTGCCTTTAAAGAAAATTTAGAAGAGCTTGCCAGGCAAAAAAAAGATCTGGAAAAATTAAACCAGGAGCTTGACAGGTTTGTCCATACGGTTAGCCATGACATCGCTGGCCCCCTCACAACTATCGTCGGTTATGCGGCTTATCTGGAAGAGAAATATGCCCCACAGCTGGATAATCGGGGACGGGATTGCATTATGGGCGTACGCAAGGGGGCAACAAGGCTTAACATGTTGATCAAGGACATGCTGGAATTGACTAAAATGACCAGGGTTAAAAATCCGTATTCGCGGGTTTCGATCCAAGGGGTCATTGACGCGGCTAAAGCTAACTGTGATTTTATGATCCGCCAATCATCCGCTGAAATCAAGGTTGAGGGCACCTTGCCTGAGATCGTTTGTGACCGCATTAAAATCACGGCGGTATTTTCCAACCTTATCAGTAATGCCCTCAAATTCACTAAACCCAATGAGCGTCCGGCGATCAAGATCGGCTGGAATGAAACCCCCAGGGAACATGAATTTTACGTTAAGGACAATGGGATCGGTATTGACCCTAATCATCACCAGGAGATCTTTGATATTTTTAAACGGCTCCATCCCGGGGAACAATATAACGGTTCAGGGGTCGGGTTGGCTATTGTCAAAGCCGCCGTGGAAGACCATGGCGGGCGTGTGCGTGTGGAATCAAGCTTTGGCCAAGGCGCCAAATTTATTTTTACTATCCCCAAAAATCTCGTTGCTTTCAAGCCCTTGTATTAAAATAACTGTAATTTTTTTCTATGTAAATTCATTTAAAACAGCTATTGATGGCCATTATTTTTTAAGTTAAAATAAAAATCAATATTAAGAATTAAATATGTTCCTCCAAAATCCCCTTTAACAGCAAGGATTTTAATGAAGAAGTATGTCGTTGGTGTGGATGTCGGCGGCACCAATATCAAATTGGGAGTCGTAGGCCCATCGGGAAAAGTCATTGTCAGAACCAGCTTTGCCACAAAGCCTTTCGCTTCAAGCCGAATCAAATTGATTTCCGCTTTGGCCCATGAGATCGAGACCAGTATCATAACCGCCGGTTTAAACAAGAAACAAATCGCCGGCGTGGGTGTCGGTTTGCCCGGGCTCGTTGATTATGAAAAGGGGGTTGTGCGGTTTTTGCCTAATATCCCGGGCTGGCGGGGGGTCCATTTAAAATCTATCCTTCAAAAAAAGGTCAAACTGCCTGTTTTTATCGACAATGATGTAAAAATAATTACTTTAGCAGAGTTCAAATTCGGTGCAGGACGGGGGGTTAGGAATCTGGTTTGTTTGACTTTGGGAACAGGGGTAGGGGCTGCTTTAATTTTAAACGGCCAGCTTTACCGCGGTGAAGACAATGCCGCAGGCGAGTTGGGGCATATGCCGCTTAACGAACGTGGTCCTAAATGCAATTGCGGCGGATTTGGATGCTTTGAAACCTATGTGGGTAATCGCGCTTTGTTCGCCTTGGCTTCACGTATGATAAAGAAACCCGGCGCAACCACTCTGACAATGTTTTCCCTGGCCCAAAAGGGGAATAAAAAGGCATTGAATTACTGGAAATTGGCCGCGCAGCGTATCGGTAATGGATTAATCGGAATTGTCAATTTGTTGAATCCCCGTTTGATTATTATTGGAGGGGGAGTTTCCCATAATGAAAGATTTTTATTTAAAACTATTACAGACACTATTCGTCGCAGGGCCATGAGTTTGCAAGGGGCAGCGTTTAAAATCAAGCGTGCCAAATTCAAAGATGATGCCGGAATCATCGGTGCGTATGTGTTGGTGACAAATGCGCAAAGGTAGTTTTTATATTTTTTGGTTTATAATCGGCCTTTTGGCAAGTGCCTCTTTTTTATCCTTGATACAGGAAGTCGCCGCATCACCGCTTCCGATGCCGAATCTCAAAGGCCAGTTTAAAAAACAAGATCTCAATAACGCTTCGCCGGTGACATTGCAGGCTGACCAGGTCAGTTTTTCTGCGGCGGATAATAAAGCACATGCCAAAGGCAATGTGGTGGTCAATAACAAAGATCAGCACCTGTTTTGTGATCAATTGCAATTGGATCGCGTTGTCCAAGAAGTCGTGGCTGAGGGGGATGTATATTTAGATACCCCTCAGGAGCAGGTGGTGGCGCAGGGCCTCACCTATAATTTTAATGACGGCACCGGAGAGTTCCGTGATGCAAGAGTGTATATTGATCCTTATCAGGTAAAGGGTCAGATGATTGATAAGATTTCTCAAGACCACATGACCATGGATGAAGGTTATTTGACCACTTGCGATCTGGATGAGCCTCATTACCGTGTAGGTGCCCACCGTATGGATATTTATCAGAAGGATAGAGCTATTATCCATGGCATGAAGGTTTATTTGGGCAAGGTCCCGGTGATGTATTTGCCTTATTATGTGCAGGACCTTAAAAACCGTCCGTTATTGACGTTTGTGCCCGGCGAAAAGAAAGATTTCGGTTTGTTTTTGTTGACCACCGCGCGTTTTCGGGTCGGGTCCCATGTGCAAGTAGCCTTGCATGCGGATGTGCGCGAGAGGGATGGTTTTGGAGAGGGCTTTGATGTCAAATACGATACTCCCAATTTCGGCAAGGGCTTTGTGAGAGCCTACTATACGGATGAAAATCAAATTGCCAGCCATCATTTATGGGATTTATATAACAGTGAGGGAGTTAAAAAGGGGCCTACAACGCACCATGAGCGCTACCGCATTATATGGCGCCATCAATGGCGGATCGACAAGAATACCGATGCTGTTTTTCAGTATTACAAAATCCATGATTACGACATTCTTAATAATGGCTTTTTGAAAACATATTTTCCGCGAGATTATCAACAGAATGCTCAGAATTCCAACTACGATACATATTTCTTACTGACGCGCAACTTGCCGCACGGCACACTTGCCTTCAATATCGAAACCAGCCGTGAGAACCGTCCTTTACGCGGCGTTGAACGTCTACCGGAGATCAAATATATCCTCAATAATCAACAAATCGGTAAAAGCGGTTTTTATGCCAAAAGCACTGATACATTTTCGGATTTGACCTATCAGAATTATCCCAAGACATTTAACGAGAAGACCCTGCGTTTTGATTCGAACAACGATATCTCACACCCCTTTAAGCTTGGATTTATTTCATTTAATCCTCATTTGGGAGGGGAAGAGACATACTATAGCCGTACGGCTGATCTTTCTGAGACTAATATCATCCGTGGTATATTTAGGGGCAGCTTGGATATGAGTACCAAGTTTTATAAAATTTGGGATTATCATACGAATTTCGCAGGATTGAATATCAATGGTTTGCGTCATGTCATAACTCCGACGGTCACCTATTTGTATCAGGCCCGACCGACATTCCCGGCGTCTAATCTCAATCAATTCGATCCTGCCATCGATGATTTATACAGGATCCATCAATTTGAATTAGGATTGGAAAATAAACTACAGACCAAACGTAACGGGGAAGTCGTGGATTTGTTAAGATTTTTAATCATGACAAATTTTGGCCTTAAGGGAACAACGGTCGGCCCGCCGGCCCAGACAACCGGACAGGGGGCAACCGGCCGCAGAGGGTTTAACCCGTACGATTCCATTCTTGATTTTCATCCCACCGACTGGTTGACCTTTCATAATGATAATGAATATGATTTTCATGAAGGGCATTGGAATTCCGAGAATTTTGACGGTGAAATCCATGGCAATGGTTGGTCATTTTCTTTGGGGAACCGTTACACCCGCTACAACGGAGATCAGATCACGAGCGAATGGGATTATACAATTAATCCCAAGTGGAAGTTTAAGGTATACAGTACTTTACCGGTGGTCAATGCCACGGATGGAAACACCGCCAGTGCCAGAGAGAACGAATTTGTTCTTACGCGTGATTTGCATGAATGGGAAATGGATTTGACTATTGATAAACAGGAGGGCCAGGGGATGACATTTTATATTCTTTTCCGCCTGAAGGCGTCTCCGAATATGAAGTTTAATTTGCTTCAATCTTCTTTCAAGCCGTCAAGGCCGGGTTCACAGAGTTAATCAGGTCTGGCCCGACTGTCGATCGAGGAGAAGGCAATAGTAAAACAGAGGTGAGAAAATGAAGATAGCTATGATAGGTTCAGGTTATGTGGGATTGGTGTCAGGAGTTTGTCTGGCCAATATCGGGCATCAGGTGATTTGTGTGGATAATAATTCCGATAAAATTAAAACTTTAAAAAAAGGGGAATTGCCTATCTATGAGCCCGGCTTGCTTGAGCTAATGAAGGCGAATGTCCAGAAAAAGAGGCTTTCTTTTACGGGTTCTATCGGTGAAGCGACCAAAAAATCCCAGGTGATTTTTTTAGCTGTCCCGACGCCTCCCAAACCCAATGGGGATGCGGATTTGATCTATATTGAAAATGTGGCGCGTCAAATCGCCCAGAACATGGATTCTTATAAACTTATCGTCGAGAAATCGACCGTACCGGCGGAGACGGGCAAGAAGATCAGGCGTACCATCCACTTGAATTTGGCCAAAAAGTATAAAAACGGCAATAAAATTCTGTTGGATTTTGATGTGGCTTCCAATCCCGAATTTCTTAAAGAAGGAAGCGCCGTCCATGATTTCATGAACCCTGACCGTATTGTGATCGGAGTGGAGTCAAAAAAAGCAGAGGGATTGTTGAAGGAAATTTATAAACCGCTTAAACCGAGAATTTTGGTGACTAATATTGCATCCGCGGAGATGATCAAACATTCCTCCAATTCATTCTTGGCTGCTAAAATTTCTTTTATCAATGCGGTAGCCCAGATCTGCGATCGGGTGGGGGCGGATGTCCTCAAAGTAGCCGAAGGCATGGGATTAGATAAGCGCATTGGCCGTCAGTTTTTGGATGCAGGGGTCGGTTACGGCGGGAGTTGTTTCCCCAAAGATGTGGACGCATTTATTCGTCTCAGCGAACGCAGCGGCTATGAGTTTTCCTTGTTAAAAGAAGTGCGGCGTATCAATGATAATCAGCGCCACTGGTTTGTGCGTTTGGTGGAGGAGAAATTATGGAATATCAAGGATAAGACCATTGGGGTGTGGGGATTGGCCTTTAAGCCGAACACCGATGACATTCGTAATGCCGCGGCCCTTGAGATCATTCATCTGTTGCAGGCAGAGGGTGCTAAAATCAGGGTTTTTGATCCTAAAGCGATGGAGAACGCAAGGAAGGAGCTCCCCGGGGTTACTTTTTGTGACAATGCCTATATGGTTGCCGAGGGCTGTGACTGCCTTTTGCTTTTGACACAGTGGCCGGAATTCAAAGATGTTGATTATGTCCAAATCCGCGATGCCATGCGCCAGACCGTGATTTTTGACGGCCGAAATTTTTTAGACGCGGGATATTTGAGGCATATCGGTTTTGAATATTTTGGGATAGGGAGGGGGAAATCGTTGTAAGATTTGGGAATTGAGAAATGAGCATGAATATGGTTAAACGGTATTGTTCCCGACACGGGATATTTTCGGTCCTCAAGCCGGACACGCACAGTTGTTCGCTGTACGCATTGTAAGGAAAGGAATGCCGAGCAAGAAATAGGGAATATTTGTGTCGTCCACAACACCGTTTAACCATATGCAAATTTTTTTAGTTTCATTTCTCCCTTTTTGGTATAAAGAGGGGGGAGGAAGTTAGAATTGCAATTAGAAAGGGTTATACATGCCTAAGAAAGTGGTGTTAATCAGCGGTGGGGTAGGGTTTCTGGGAAGTCATTTATGCGATTGGTTTATTGATCACGGCTTTAAGGTGATCGCGGTGGATAATTTGATTACAGGTTCCCTGCGTAACGTGGCGCATTTGAAGACAAATCAAGATTTTAAATTTATTAAGCATGATGTCTCCAGACCTTTCAAAGTTGCCGGCAGGGTGGATTTTGTGTGCCATCTTGCCTCACCTGCATCCCCAGTGGATTATTTGAATCATCCCATTGCCACCATGTTAGCCGGCAGTTATGGTACTCATAACTTACTTGAAATTGCCCGCGCCAAGAAAGCAGTCTTTTTAATGGCGTCTACGTCGGAAGTTTACGGGGACCCTTTGGTTCATCCTCAAAAAGAGAGTTACTGGGGGAACGTCAATCCTCATGGGCCGCGGAGTATTTATGATGAGGCTAAACGTTACGCCGAAGCAGCTGTTTTTGCCTATAAGCGTGTTTATAAGATGGATGTGAAAGTAGCCAGGATTTTTAATACCTATGGCCCTCGCATGCAAATTAAAGACGGGAGGGTGGTCCCTAATTTTATCGACCAGATTTTAAACCATCAGCCCTTGACCGTCTATGGTGACGGCCAACAGACACGTTCTTTCTGTTATGTGGATGATTTGGTGGATGGTATAACCAAAATGCTTTTATCTAAAATCTCAGGGCCTGTGAACATAGGTAACCCCAGGGAATTTACGATTTTAGAGTTCGCCCAGCTTATCCGTAAGAAGTACGATCCCAAGGCTAAAATTGTTTATCTGCCCCTGCCCCAGGACGATCCTAAACAGCGACGGCCGGATGTCTCCCTTGCCCGTAAAGAATTAGGGTGGGAACCGAAGGTTGATTTAGAAAACGGTATCGGGCGGACCATAGATTGGTTTGTTAAGAACTATTTTGGGAAGCAATAATTATTGTTTGTGGATTTTAATTTGTTGTACTCACGAAAGTACAATGGTCTCTAAAGACGAACTTATAGCTTTTGAAAAAGAGAATATTCCCTATTGCTTGTTCGGCAAGCCTAATTCCCAAGTTGCAGGAAGGGACACATAGGAGTTTAGATGGTGACCAAAGATGAAATTGTAGCCTTTGAAAAGGAGGTCGCAGATATCTTCGCTACGGGTGTTATCCGTGCGCCTGTGCACTTGCGCGCCGGACGTGAAGATGCCCTGATCAAGATATTTAAAGACCATCATATCGGTGATGATGATTACATATTTGGTTTTTGGGACTCTCATGAGTTGGCCCTTTTAAAAGGAGTGCCCCACCAGGAACTGAAGCAAGCGATTATTGACGGCAAAAGCATATCCTTGTGCTTCCCCAAATATAAATTACTTTGCTCCGGTATCGTCGGGAGCTTGATGGGTACGGCAGCCGGAGTGGCTTGGGCCTTGAAAAATCAGGGCAAAAAGGGGCGGGTGTTCTTATTTTGCGGGGACATGTCTTCGGAAACGGGCATTTTCCATGAGGCTGTCAAATATGTCTATAATTTCGATTTACCGGCCACCTTTATTGTTTGCGATAATGGTGTCAGCGTCATGACCGATACCAGGGCCGTTTGGGGATCTCCTGAGCCTTGGTTTAAAGGTACTAAATATGAAAGCAAGATTGTTTATTTTAAATATACCAATACCTATCCGCATTCGGGCCTTGGCAAATTGATTAAATTTTAATATGACTGCTACTCCATTAAAATATTTTGACGAATTAAAAAGAACCATGGAATGGCTGGCCCAACAGCCTAAGGTGATGATCGTGGGACAAACAGTTGCGGGCCCGGGGACCTTTATGTTCCAAACCCTTCGGGACTGTCCTAAACAACGGTGTCTGGAGATGCCGATCAATGAAAGTTTCCAGATGCAGTTTACCATTGGTTTGGCCTTGGCCGGATATGTGCCTGTTTCGGTTTATCCGCGGCAGAATTTTTTATTGTTAGCAACGGGGGACATGGTTAATATGCTCGATAAAATCCCTTTGATTTCCGATGGCCAATGGCCTTTGAAGGCGATCATCCGTGTGGCCACAGGGCCCGATGCGCCCGTGCATCCCGGGCACCAGCACGTCGGTAATTATGCAAGGGCCTTGCGTGAATTATTCAACTGGATTGAAGTGGTAGAGCTTGACACCGCCGAACAAATTTTCCCGGCCTACACTCACGCGTTGACCCGCACGGATGGTAAATCCACGATTGTCATCGAGCACGGTAATTTTTATAACGAGGGGTATTACGCTAAACGTATGATCACAACCCAGTCAAATTAATGGACGGCTGACACCGATATGTTCCTCCTGCTAAAATTTGTCGTTCACGCTGGCACCGTTGATGCCCAATAAATTGGTCACCCGATAACTCCAGCCGAATGCAACGTTGACAAATTTTTATACGCAGGAGAAACATATCGGTATCAGCTTGCTAAAGATTTATGCGCCGTAATTCCAGGATATTTA
This sequence comes from Candidatus Omnitrophota bacterium, assembly GCA_963769315.1. GTDB lineage: Bacteria > Omnitrophota > Gorgyraeia > Zapsychrales > Fredricksoniimonadaceae > JABDGZ01. Next base: position 901,013 of record CAVYLG010000003.1, on the reverse strand, counting down.
TAGTTGGGCACAATGACAGCATTGAAAATTCTCTGAAAAAGTATTTTCAAACAAAAGGGTTCCGATATGTTATTTCTAACACTCAAGACCGTGTTGATGTGTTAGATCAATTGAAGGTCGATCATTTTTTTAAAAAATTTAAACCGGAATTTGTTTTCTTAGGTTCTCTGCGTTCAGGCGGCATTATGGCCAATCAAAAAATCCCGGCGGAGTTTATTTACGAAAACACCCAATCTCAAAATCTGGTGATTGACGCGAGTTATCGTCGGAAGGTTAAGAAATTACTGTATTTTTCCAGCTCCTGCGTCTATCCCAAAGGAGCCCGACAGCCGATCAAAGAAACGTCATTACTGACAGGCCCCCTTGAGCAAACAAGCGAGGCCTACGCCCTCGCTAAAATAGCGGGCACCAAAATGTGTCAGGCTTATAAGGCACAATACGGTTTTAAGTCAATGGTTGCCGTGCCGGCGACGTTATATGGCCCGGGCAGTGATACGGACATCGAATCTGCCCATGTTTTAGGTGCTTTGATAGCCAAATTTCATAAGGCCAAAAAAGAAGGCAAAAGGGAAGTTATTGTCTGGGGCTCTGGTCATCCTCGTCGGGAGTTTTTGTACGAGGATGATTTTGTCAGTGCGTCTTTATTTTTGATGGAACACTATGGCGGGGCAGAATTGATTAATGTTGGCTGTGGGTATGATGTGACGATCAAACAATTAGCTTTGATGATCAAGGAGATAAGCGGCTGCAAGGCCAAGATCGTCTTCGATAAGTCGAAGCCAGAGGGGGTCTTGCGTAAGCTCTTGGACAATACCCGAATGAGCAAACTGGGCTGGAAGCCAAAGGTCAGTTTAGAAGAAGGCATTGAGAAGACGTATCAGTGGTATGTTCATAAATAGCGTGAATGGATGAACAGCTATTATGTATTCGGCACGGAATATTTTTGCCGTCTGCTTCGGTTTATGGCAACAATGTTCTAAAGATTCTCTTCATTTGGAACATTCTTGCCATAACTCCTCGCAGACATTTGGCAAAAAATTCCTGAATGTGCCTCACACATAATAGCTATTCATCCATACGCATGGATTTATGAACATCCCCATCTTTTTTATAAAGAGGGGTTAGGGGAGGGTACAAACTGGTAACATAGTTTACAAAACAGATTGGGTACATGGTTTACACTATACGGCAAGGAGGTCATCCTATGCCGTGGAAAGTGATAAACCAAATGGACCTAAAAAACCAGCTTGTAACCGATTATAATAAAGAACATTTTAGTATTACTGATCTTTCTCAAAAATACGGAATCAGCCGACCAACAGTTTACAAATGGCTTGGGAGATATGAACAGTTAGGCGTTGATGGACTCATAGAACAAAGTCGAGCGCCCAAGCACTGTCCACATCGCACATCTAAAAGAATCCTGAAGCTTATTATTCAGGAAAAGCTTAAGAACCGTAATCGGGGGCCACGTAAAATACGTGCCCAATTGAAACAACGATATCCAGAACTTGAACTACCAGCCGTCAGTACTGTGTTCTATTGGCTGAAGAAAGAAGGACTTGTTGAAGAGCGCCAAAAACGAAGACGAGTCCCACCTTATACACAGCCTTTTTACGATTGTAAAGCTCCTAATGATGTTTGGAGCATGGATTATAAAGGGCAATTTTATATAAAAAAGGTTCATCTTTGTTATCCGTTAACAATTAGTGATAATTTTAGTCGGTTCCTTTTAGGCTGTAAAGGTCTTAAAGGACCACGGTATATCCCGACGAAAGATTATCTTGAATCCATTTTTTGTGAATATGGGATACCAGATGTAATTCGTCATGATAACGGCACGCCGTTTGCCGGAAAATGCATGGGAGGACTTAGCCGGTTGTCGATTTGGTTAATTCAACTGGGAATCGTACCAGAACGAATTAAAAAAGGCTGTCCCCAAGAAAACGGACGACATGAACGCATGCACCGCACGTTAAAAAAAGAAGCCCTAGATCCAATGGTCCGGAGCTACAAGGAGCAACAGGATTTATTTGATAGGTTTAGATACGATTATAATTATAATCGTCCCCATGAGGCGCTAAATGATCAAACTCCTGGTAGCCATTATAGAAAGTCGATACGGCCTTATAGGCAACGACCGTATCCACCTGAGTATGGATATGGTTACAAAGTCCGCCTTGTTAAAGACAGCGGAGAAATCCATATAATGGGCAGAAGGATTTTTATCACTGAATTGCTCGCAGGCCAAGGAGTCGGTTTAAAAGAAATTGCCGATGGCATTTGGCAGATCCAGTATAGCTTTTACGTACTAGGTTCCGTAGATTTGAGAAAGAACAAGATTATTAGTAACTAAAAAGTGTAAACGATGTACCCAATCTAAAATGTAAACGATGTATTAGTTGCACAGGAGTTGAAAAAGGGGACTATCCTTATCATTCAGAAGGAGTGAATACGTGAAGAAATTGTTTCAGATGTCGATTGATGAATTAGAAGAACTTCTTTCTAATATTACTGATCCGAAGAGCGCCTCGCCAGTTGAAGCTGTCTTACAATCTAAAAGTATTCGATTTTTGAGTAGTGAAATTGCAATTTTTAAAGAAGCTCTTAGTCGTAATATTTTAGATTTAAATAACACAATTGGAATAACAAATAAAAATGTGAAAGAATTAAGGGATTCTATCAAAGATTCCACGAAAGATATTATTGATTCAAATAAGAAATTGGCGGGTTCTCAAAATATTCATTCTTGGATAATGGTTTTTCTTACTTTAGCTTTAGTTCTTGTAGGGTATTTCCAATTCAGGACGGTTCAGACGCAAACCGGGTTTGTGGAAGCACAATTAAATATGGGTAATCCAAATATTGACTTCGAATCTGTTGCTTGGAAAGATGCTTTATCTCTTAAAGATAAAGAGTTATATATTAATGTACCGTTAATAAACAAAGGAGAACGACCAGCTGAAAATTTTTATTATAAAATGAATATGATGATTAATGATGCCAAGGGAGACCAGCCTGTCTATAGTAAAAATGAAAAAAAGTTTACTACCCCTTTTATAATGTACCCTAATCTTCCATTTAGTATTGCTACAGTGCTAGAAATAACCAATCTAGATAAAATAAACAACTTAATTCGTCAGAAACAAATGAGCGTTTTGGTTTGGCTTTATTTTTCATACAATGATCAAATCACAAAGAGAAATTTTAACAAGGAAGCTTGTTTCGAATTAGATGGGACAAGCGTTGGTTGGGAGGAAGAAAAATCTAGTAACTTTAATAAATGTAAAGAATTAAAAAATATGTCCGATGCAAAATAAATTTAGGGAATTTAGGGGACACGGTGAGGACATTAGATTTCTTGAGCTTGCATTTAGCGGGTGGATCGGAATTGATGTTAAGGAGCGGACGGTGACTGATCTAAGGTGTAGTGTAGGTAAATCACCAACCTATACGCTGGTCACGTACGCGTTTCAATTAGGAGCACCTTAACATCAAGGCCGAGACAGGACCCGCAGGATAAAGAGATTGCTTCGTCGCTTCGCTCCTCGCAATGACACTTGAAGAGGAGGGATGGCGATGTTTATAAATAAAAAGAAAGGGAATGTATGAAAATTTTAGTGACAGGGGCAGCAGGGTATATCGGGGCGGTTTTGGTGCCGCGTTTATTGTCCGAAGGGCATCAGGTCATTGCGTTGGATAATTTTATGTACAATCAGTCATCGCTTTTGGATGTCTGCTATCATGACCAATTGACCATTGTGCGCGGTGACACGCGTGACAAAAATTTGATGACCAAGTTAATGAAGAATGCGGATGCCATTTTCCCCTTGGCGTGTCTTACCGGTGCACCTTTATGCGCTAAAGAACCTGCGGCTGCGCGGGCGATTCTGCTCGACGCGATTAAAATGATTCTGGAGATGAGTAGCAAAGACCAAAGAATCATTTTTCCGACAACTAATAGCGGCTATGGGGTCGGAGAAAAGGGCAAACATTGTACGGAAACAACACCCCTGAGGCCTATTTCTTTATACGGTAAATTAAAGGTGGACGCAGAGAACGCTATTCTTGATGCGGGTGGAGGAATTACCTTGCGATTGGCCACGGCCTTTGGGGTTTCCCCTCGCATGCGTCTGGATTTATTAGTCAATGATTTTACCTATCGCGCCGTGTACGACAAGTTTGTGATCCTTTTTGAGGCCCATTTTCACCGTAATTATATCCATGTCAGGGATGTTGCCAAGGCCTTTATCCACGCCTTGAATAATTTTGACAAGATGAAAGGCCAACCCTATAATGTGGGCTTAAGTGACGCTAATCTGACGAAGCTGCAATTGTGCCAGGAGATCAAAAAACTTGTCCCTGATTTTTATTTTGTGGAGGCCACCATCGGTGAGGACCCCGACAAACGCGATTATATCGTCAGCAATGAGAAAATCGAAAAGACGGGATTCCGGCCGGATGTTTCCCTGCAAAAAGGTCTACAGGAATTGATCAAAGGTTATCAGGTCATTAAACGCAATCAATTTGCCAATATATGATTTTTTGATATTCTTCACCCGCCTATGGCGGATTCAGAATGACAGCCGGGGCTTATAATGAAACAGTTGGACGTTCTGTTTGTACACGCTAATGCATCTAAAGAAATCTATCAGGATTTAGCTGAGGATTTTTCCGCTATTGAGCCTCCGATTTGGGCGGGTTTGTTGGCCAATCATTGCCGGCTTAAAGGTTTTTCCGTCAATATTCTGGATTGTGAAGCCTTGCATTTGGATGAAGAGCAATCCGCCCAAGAGATCGCCGGGCTACGGGCACGCTTGGTCTGTTTTGTGGTGTATGGCCAACAGCCTTCGGCCAGTTCTCAGAATATGGCCGGGGCCACGGGTCTTGCAGATGCAGTCAAAAAATTGGCGCCTGATAGGAAGATCCTTTTCGTCGGCGGGCACATCGCTGCTTTGCCGCGGGAAGTTTTGGAAAAACATTCAAGTATTGATTTTGTCTGCCAGAATGAAGGCGTTTATACCATTTCCAATTTATTAGGGACAAATTTAAAAGAGGGGTTGAAAGCTGTAAAAGGTTTGGGTTTCCGCTTGGGGCGAGACATTGTTTTAAATAAACCTTCGCCCATCGTAGCCAAGGCAGACTTGGGCACTGAGCTTCCGGGCATTGCCTGGGACTTGCTGCCTGTTAAGGATTACCGTACCGCATTATGGCATTCTTATTCAAATAATTCCAATCGTCAGCCTTTTGCGGCTTTATATACCTCTTTGGGTTGTCCCATGAAATGTTCTTTCTGCATGATTAATATCATTAACCGCCAGGAGAATGAATATTCCGACGGTTCGGCAGTATTTCGTTATTGGGAACCTGAGCATATCATCAAAGAATTTGATTATTTTGCCTCGCAAGGTATTACCAATATCAAGATTGCCGATGAGCTTTTTGTGCTTAATGCCAATCATTTTCTTAAACTTTGCGAATTGATTATCCAACGCGGGTATAAATTTAATATTTGGTGCTATTCCAGGGTAGATACGGTCCGTGATCAATACCTGGCCACCTTAAAAAAAGCGGGAGTCAATTGGTTGGCGTTGGGCATCGAAAGCGGTAATGCCCGGGTGCGTAAGGACGTGACCAAGGGCCGTTTTGAGGATGTGGATATCCGTTTGGTCGTGGGCAAGATCCGTGAGCATGGCATTAATGTCATCGGTAATTATATTTTTGGATTGCCTGAGGATGACATAAGCAGCATGCAAATGACCTTGGATTTGGCCGTCGAGATGAATACCGAGGAAGCTAATTTTTATTCAGCCATGGCTTATCCGGGCAGCCCCCTCTATGGCATTGCTAAGAAAGAAGGATGGAAATTGCCTTCGAGTTATGCGGGTTTTTCACAGCATTCATATGAAGGACAGCCTTTGCCGACTAAGCATTTAACCGCCCAGCAGGTTTTAGCTTTCAGGGATGAGGCCTGGATGAAATACCATACTAATCCTAAATTTTTAGAACTTCTCAGGCGAAAATTCGGTCAAGTGGCGGTGGATGAGACAGTTAAATCGACTAAGATCAAATTAAAACGTAGAATTTTAGAGGAGGCTCCTATAACATCATGATTATCTCACGTACCCCTTTTCGTGTGTCTTTTTTCGGCGGAGGCACTGATTATCAAAGCTGGTTTACGGGCCACAACGGCGCTGTGTTAGCCACCACCATTGATAAATATTGTTATATCAGTTGCCGTTACTTGCCGCCTTTTTTTGAACACAAATCGCGCATTATTTATTCCAAGATGGAACATGTGAGGGGGTCTATTGATGAGATTGATCACCCTTCGGTGCGGGAAGTTTTGCGTTTTCTAAAGATTCGTGAAGGGGTGGAAATCCATCATGACGGGGATTTGCCGGCGCGGACGGGCCTCGGGTCAAGTTCTTCGTTTACCGTCGGACTGCTTAATTGCCTGTATGCCCTCAAGGGGCAGATGGTTACCAAGGAACGGTTGGCCCGGGAAGCTATCCATGTGGAACAAGACATGATCAAGGAAAATGTCGGATGTCAGGACCAAACGCAAGCAGCTTACGGCGGGTTTAATTTGATTGAATTCGGCGGTACCAATCATTTACGCGTGCAGCCGCTAACCATCCCGGCAGAGAAAGCGGACCTTTTACAGGACCATTTGATGCTCTTTTTTACAGGATTTTCCCGAAACGCTTCAACTATCGCTAAGACACAGATTGACAATATTCCTCAAAAAAAGGTGGAATTGTCCCGTATGCATGAAATGGTGCGTGAGGCAGTGGAAGTCTTAAATGGGAATGATCTGTTGAAATTCGGCCGATTGCTCGATGAAAGTTGGAAACTCAAGCGTACCTTATCGGATAAAATATCCAGCCCGACCATTGATGAATTGTATTCAACGGCGATCAGGGCTGGGGCGCTGGGCGGTAAATTGTTAGGGGCCGGCGGGGGAGGCTTTGTGCTGTTATTTGCAGAGCCTTCCAAAAGGGCCAAAATACGCCAGGCACTTAAAGATCTTTTGGAGGTTCCCTTCAAATTTGAGAATTCGGGCAGCCAGATCATTGTTTATCAACCATAAGCAGGTTACAGTAAAATAAGGAGACGTCCTTATTTTAATTGGGGATAGGGGAGTTCAAATAGTATGTTCCCGGATGTGGTTATTCTTGCCGGCGGTTTGGGGAAACGCCTTTCATCGGTCACCGGAGGGGCCCAGAAAGTCTTAGCTAAGATCGGTGACCAGCCGTTCATGGAAATCCTGATCGATTATATTGCCTCCCAAGGGGGGAGACGTTTTATTCTATGCGTCGGTCATGGCAGTGAAGACGTCGCAGGTTATTTTAAAAATAAATACCGGGACCGTGAAATTATTTTTTCCAGGGAAGAATCGCCGTTGGGTACGGGCGGGGCCATCAAGCAAGGATCAGCTTTAGTTGAAACCGATACCTTTCTTGCCATGAACGGCGATTGTTTTTGCGTCATCAATTATAATGACTTGATCGCCGCGCATAGGAGGCACAAAGCCAACGCTACGATTGCGATTACTAAACTCCCTGATGTTCGCGACTATGGGAGTATTACGGTCAATGAAAAGAGTCAGATTATTGCGTTTAAAGAAAAATCAACTCTAGTTCGGGCCGGTTTGATCAATACAGGCACGTATTGTTTGAACCGCGGTGTTTTTAATTTGGCATCAACGCAGCAAAAATTCTCTATTGAAAACGAATTCTTCCCACGCTTGGTGGGAAAAAGGTTTTACGCATTTGAAGTGGAAAACCGTTTCATTGATATCGGGACCCCGGAGAGATATTCCTGGGCGCAGAAAAATTTTAAAAGTTTACAACATATGGAGTAGCCTTTGAAAACGAATTTTTTCGACCACGAGTTGGTCCTCATGCCGGACACTCACAGTTGTTCGTCTTTTTCCGCCAATCTTTTCTAATTTTTCAGAAATACAACGCCCTTCGGGCTGTATTTCAGAATCGATGATGTAGATTGGCGGGACAACAGTGGTCTTCAAAAATTGTTTTCAAAGGCTACTCATAAGGGTTAAAAATGAATTTCAACAAATCAACAGCTGTTAACGATGGGCAAGAATCCTCCAAGTCCGCCTACAAGGTCCCCTTTGGGACAGTATCGATAACCCCCAAGGCTAAAAAGCTTATTGATGAGGCGATCAAACGCCGATGGCTGACCAAAGGTAAATACGTCAGGGAATTTGAGGAGAAATTTGCGGCCACTTTCGGCGTTAAACATGGTGTTGCAGTCTCCAGCGGTACGGATGCCGATGCCATTGCTTGTGCGGTGCTTTATGATTTTGGCGCCCAACGCGGGGATGGAATCATCGTCCCGGCGCTGAGCTTTGTAGCTACGGGCAATGCCGTTTTACAGGCAGGGTTCAAGCCCGTTTTTGTCGATGTGGAGCGGGAAACTTTAAATATTGACCCTAAAAAAATTGAGAAAGCCATTACTCCTAAAACACGTGCCATTATGCCCGTGCACTTGATGGGCAAACCCGCGGCCATGGATGAGATTATGAACATTGCCAAAAAACACAAGCTTTATGTTATCGAGGATGCCGCTGAAGCGCATGGCGCCGAATATAGGGGTAAAAAAATAGGAACTATCGGTGACATGGCTTGCTTCTCGTTGTATGCGGCGCATATTGTAACAACTATCGAGGGGGGTATGCTCATTACCAATAATGAGCAAATGGCTGCAGCTGCCCGTTCGTTACGCAATCACGGGATAGACGGGAAATTTCAATTCAAGCGCATCGGTTTTTCCGCTAAGATGAACGAGATCGAAGCCGCGGTGGGATTGGGTAATATTGAGATTTTTTACGATATTTTAGAGAAGAGACGGGCCAACGTGCGTCATTTGATCAAATCTTTTTTTAAGTTTGATAAATATTTCTGGTATCTTAAAGAAGAAAGTCATGAGGTATTAGGTCCGCACGCATTTTCGATCATTCTCAAGCCCGGGGTTAATTTTACTAAAGAGGAATTTGTGACTTATTTGGAGAGGCAAGGTGTTGATTCACGTAATTTGTTTTATTCTATTCCAACGCAGACACAGAGTTATCAGTTTATGGGGCATAAGCCGGGGGATTTCCCCGAGTCGGAATATTGTTCTGATAACGGGACGCATATCGGATGCCATCAGGATGTGGGGATAGCTCAAATGGATTATGTGGTCAAGGTGGTGGAAGAGTTCCTTAAATCTAAAAAGTATACTTTTTAATGCATGCGTATAGCTATTAATGGGAGATCCATCCTTTTAAATCAGCGTACCGGCATCGGCCGATACACCTATCATCTTTTAGATAATTTAGGGAAGATCGACCAAATAAACGAATATATCCTTTATGCCCCCAAACGTTTGTTTGATTTTAAACGACGTTTGCCGGATTTCTCCCGTTATAAAAATTTTAAAGATCGTATCGATTGCTGGCATCGGGGTGTTGGCCCCAGCGACATTTATCATCTGCCCTGTCCCGATGTTATCGGCAATTACTTGGGTAAATTGATCGTAACCGTTCATGATCTTATTTACAAGACCTATCCCCAAAGTCATACGCCGCGAACCATCGAGCTGACTGAAAAATATATGCAGGCCATAGCGGCAAAGGCGGACCATATTATTTGTGTTTCTGAAAATACCCGTCGCGATCTGCACAATTTCTTCAATATCCCTCTCGAAAAGACTTCCGTAGTCTATAACGGCGTTGATCATCATCTATTTTATCCTTTGTTGCCACAGGAGGCCCTTCATGCAGGGCATCAGCTTAAGGGGTTCGGTATCGATAAACCGTATGTTTTGTATGTAGGGACCATTGAACCCAGAAAGAATTTAACGGGTTTGCTGGAAAGCTTTGCTTTACTTAAGTCAAAAAAGATTTTTCAGGGACAATTAGTCGTTGTCGGGATGACGGGCTGGATGGCGGAAAACATTGAAGGGTTCATAAAAAAATTAGGTATTCAAAAGGACATCATTTTTAGCGGCTTTGTCAGCGATGGGCAATTACGTCAACTTTATAATAGGGCAGAGGTGTTTGTGTTCCCGTCTTTTTATGAGGGATTTGGTTTCCCTATCCTGGAAGCCTTTTGTTGCGGGGTTGCGGTCATCGCCTCGCAGACATCCTCCTGCGGTGAAATTGCCTCTGAGGCGGCGCTGACGATAGACCCTAAAGATACAACAATGATAGCGCAAGCGATGGAGCAGATCCTGACAAATAAAGCCCTTAAAGAATCTTTACGTAAGGCGGGACTAAAACGCGCCAAAGAATTTTCTTTTTGGACCACGGCCAAGAAAACCCTGGATATTTATCAGACGTTGGTCACTTGATGGCGGGCCTATTTATGTTAAAAGCATTGTTTAATTGGGGAAGTCAAAGTATAGCTAAGTCTGATGTGGTTTGGGCGGCGCTTTTCGTTGTGGTCTTGACCTTCCAGCCGCATTACGCAAATGGTCCGCTGAATCTTTTTGAGCTGGGCCTTTATTTGCCTGCCATTGATGGTGTTTTGCATGGACTGGTCCCGTATAAAGATTTTTTCTATCTACGCGGTCCTTTGGAGATCTATTTTCCAGCGATGATGATGAAGGTTTTTGGGGAAAATGTTTCAATTTTATCTTTTTATTTTTATGCGGGGAATGTTTTGTGCTTAGTAGTGGCCTGCTTGATCGGGGCAGAATTATTACGCACACGGTTTATATTTTATGTTTTTGTCCCATCACTCGTGGCCAGGGCGTTTCCCAGGGTTGTATTTACATATTGGGGCGGTATGCGGTATGTTTGGGGTTTGTTATTTGTATATGTGATGATCCGTGCTTTTAAGACGGCCCGCGGCCGATTATATTTCTTCGCTGGAGTGCTGGCAGCTTGTGCTGCCATGACCAGTATAGAGATAGGGGTCTGTTGTTTTTTGTCATCGGTGGTCTTGTTTTTTATGATGAGATCTATTAGAAACGGGGGACCTTATGGGCAGATCCGTCTCTGGGGGCTATATGTCTTGGGAGGGTTGGCTGTATTGGTCCCTTTGTTGTTATATTTCTGGCAGGTCAAGGCAATGGTCCCGTTTATTGAAGACATTCAAACAGTGGTGTTTAGATCTCACCCTACGTTTATGACACAATTGACCTCGAACAGCCCCAGGACTTTTTTTGGATTTTTAAAAGCAATGGCGCCAGGTACCAATAATTTTAAATATATGACCCCATTATACTGCTTTTTGTTGATGACCGGTGTGTTGGCGTGGCGTTATTGCCGGAATTCTTTCGGCAGTTTAGAGTTTTCTTTGGCAGTTTTAATGGTTTACGCGTTTGTCCTTTATCTGGCAGCATTTCGCATCATAGAAGGGGGGCAGTTTGAAACGGCGTTACAGGCTGAAAAAATATTATATTTTTTTGCACTGGAAGCAATGGTCTTATGGCTTTTGCCCAAATATAGGGTGGCGGCGATACTTTTTTTAATCGGGAATTTACTTGTTTCCTGGGGGTATGCCTTGGACAGGTACAACAAAAGATTCCCTGTTTTTACGTTGATACGAAGCCAACTCGACCACAAATTTCATGCCAAGCAGGAGGCCCATGGGGTCAAGCTCAAACTCTTGACGTTTGACCGGGCCCGAGGCGTCAGGACTTCTTTTCATCAGGCCGAAGAATTGGAATCGGTGGTCAGTATTGTTCAGCACTATACGGGTGTGCAAGATAAAATTTTTGTCTATCCTGACATGGGTTCTTATTATTTTTTATGTGCACGGGGTTTTATTGGGCGATATCCCATTGGTACATTGGCCTGGATGCGAGAGGCTTGGCAGCAGGAACTTATGCAAAGTTTAAATACTCAGATGCCAAAATTGATCGTTCTTAAAAAACAGCTGGAAGAGGACTATACCAAGGTGTATTTTAAAAGAGCATCCAATGAAGAGCACTTTAAAGGCGTTGTGCGCTTTATTGATGATCATTATGTTTTGATCTCAACTACCCCTGCCTCAGAAATATATTTAAGAAGGAAGTGAGACATGCTTTACTTATGAAGATCAGCGGTTTTACCATTGTTCGCAATGCGATCAAATTTAAATATCCGGTAATTCCCTCCATACGGTCTATTCTGCCTATTTGCGATGAATTCATTGTTAATGTGGGGGATAGTGAGGACGGCACGCTGGATTTGATCCGTACGATCGCAAGCCCTAAGATCCGCATTATCCAAAGTCAGTGGGATATGAACCAAGGGTCTCAGGTATTGTCCCAGCAAACCAACTTAGCTTTGAAAGAATGCAAGGGCGACTGGGCTTTTTATCTGCAAAGTGATGAGGTCATTCATCAGGCTGATCTATATAAACTGAAATTTTGGATGTGGTATTACCTCAACCAAAAGGATGTCGATGCTTTACGTCTATGGTGGTTGCATTTTTATGGATCTTTCTGGCGCTATCGCATTGATTTCGGCTGGTATCAAAAACAGGATCGGATCATCCGAAATAACAAACAGATCGAATCCCATGGGGATGCTTTCGGCTTCAGGCGTATTGATGGCAAGCCTTTGAGGACGCGTCTGACTTTGTGTTATCTGTATCACTATGGCTGGGTCAATTCTATTGAAGCGATGCAAAAGCGTTGTGATAATGCGGCGGACATAGGATTCATAGATAAAGGTAAGAATAATTCGTTGTCAGAGGGTTATGGGGACTTAAATCGTTTCCCGCCGTATTGGGGCACTCATCCGGCCGTCATGAATGAAATAGTACGGCAGCATCATTTAAGCAGGGAAGATTTTAATACTATCCGGCGCCAACTATGGTGGAATCCTGTTTTTTGGCTTCGCCTGCGTTACAAAACCGGAGGGCGGGTCAAAGAGAGAATTCATTGATGGATTTCAAGAGAATTTTAATTATAAATCCCTATGGCATCGGGGATGTTTTGTTTACCACCCCCCTTATCAGTAATTTACGTCTGACCTGTCCCGAAGCCTTAATCGCCTATTTGGCCAATCGCCGCACTGCGGAATTCCTTAAATCTAATACGGAGATAGCCCGAGTTTTTGTCTACGAGCGTGATGAATTTCTTGAAACCTACCGTCAAAATCCACTCAAATATATCCAAAAATCCTATGAATTTTATAAGAGCATTAAACAAGAGTCTTTTGATGTTGTTTTTGACTTTTCTCTCAACAGTTCCTTTGGATTTTTATCTGCTGCCTGCGGCATCAAAAAGCGTGTGGGATTTGACTATCGAAAGCGCGGGCGGTTCCTAACAGATCGGGTCCCGTTGTCCGGTTTTGAGGAGAAACACGTCGTTGAATATTATTTGGATCTGTTGCGTTTGTTGGATATCCCCATTAAGACTAAGCAAATGAAATTAGATGTTCCCGCCAAAGACAACCAGTGGGCCCAAGAATGGCTCAATAGGCATCAAATCGATTTTTCCAAGCCTTTGATAGCGGTCATCCCCGGTGGGGGAGCCAGCTGGGGGAAAGCCGTCATGAAAAAGCGATGGCCCGCGCCTAAATACGCTCATTTAATAGATAAAATCGTTGAAAATTTCGACGCTGCTATTATACTGATGGGAGATTCAAAAGAAGAGGAGTTGTGCCGCGAAGTTGTCCGTCTGGCCCATTTTCCTTTACATTTTGCCGTTGGAGAAACCTCTTTGTTAGGGTTGGGTGCTTTGCTTATGCGATGCCGCGGGGCTATCGTTAACGACGGAGGGCCATTGCATGTGGCCGCGGCCGTGGGGGTCAAGACAGTTTCCATTTTTGGACCGGTAGACCCACAAGTGTACGGTCCCTTCCCATCGGCGGATCATACCGTGGTGCAAAAGCTTCTTCCCTGCCAGCCATGTTACCGGCGTTTTCGCATGGCCAATTGCGGACATATCAATTGTTTGGGTGAATTATCTGTCGAAGAAGTTTACGATAAAATTAAGCATTTTTTCGATAAATCTTCAATAAAGTCTAAGGATAGAAAGGCTCAAAACATCTTATGAGTATCCCTTTTATTGATTTTAAGGAACAAAACCGCCTGATTCAAGATGAAGTGGATGCAGGTTTTAAAAAAGTATTTGACAAAGGTGATTACATATTAGGAGAACAAGCCCATATTTTTGAAGAGGCTTTCGCCAAATACTGTGGGATTCAATATGGGGTGGGGGTCAATTCCGGTACTGACGCGCTTCATCTGGCCCTGATGGCTTTAGATATTCAGGAAGGTGATGAGGTTATTGTTCCGACACATACGTTTATCGCCACGGCCCTATGCGTTTCTTTTTGCCGCGCTAAACCGGTTTTTGTGGATGTTGAGGTGGATACCTATAACATTGATCCTAGATCTTTCCAAGCGGCGATCACCAAAAAAACCAAGGCGGTAATCCCTGTGCATATTTACGGCCAGCCGGCTAATATGGATGAGGTTGTGGCGATTGCCCGCAGGCATGGCATTAAGGTCGTCGAGGATGCCGCCCAGGCCCACGGTTCACGTTACAGGGGCAAGCGGGTCGGATCAATGGGGGACGTGGCTTGTTTTTCTTTTTATCCGACCAAGAGTTTGGGGGCCTGCGGGGACGCGGGGATGATCGTGACCAATAATAAAGACATTTATGACAAAACTCTGATGCTGCGCGATTATGGCCGTCGGGGACGTTATGAACATAAGATCAAGGGGACTAATTCGCGTTTGGATACGCTTCAGGCCGTGGTTCTTAATGCTAAATTAAAATATTTGGACCGCTGGAATGACATGCGGGCAAAAAATGCCGCCATTTATACTCAACTTCTAAAACCGCTTAAAGAGGTGGTCACTCCTATTACCAGGGAAGACCGCACGCATGTGTTTCAAACCTACGCCGTCCTTGTTCCTCATCGTGATAAAGTCGTTGAAGCCATGAAGGCCCAAGGAATCGGAGTGCTTATCCATTATCCGATTAGTTTACACTTGCAGGGGGCTTATGCGGAATTAGGTTATAAAAAAGGGGATTTCCCCATCGCCGAGAAGGTAGCGTGTGATGTGATGAGCCTGCCGATGTTCCCGCATATGACCAAGGAACAAATCGGGGCAGTGGCGGCGGCCTTGGAAAAGTCTTTAATATATTGATGGAAGGAAGGATAATGGTGGCTTTACCGCTAAGTGTCGTTATTATAGCAAAAAATGAGCAGGGTCGGATTAAGGACTGCCTGGAAAGCGTCACGGGCTTTGCAGATGAAATTGTAGTGGTGGATGACGAGAGCACGGATGATACGCGTAGTATTGCCTTGAAATATACAGACACGATATTCACCCGGCATATGGACATCGAAGGCAGACAGCGCAATTTTGGGGCCTCCAAGGCAAAAAATGACTGGATCATGCTTTTAGATTGTGATGAGCGCTTGACGGATGAACTTAAAGAACGAGATAGCCGTTGCCCTGAAAGAAGGGCACCCTAAAATCGCGGCTTATTGGGCGCCACAGATCAATTATATAGGGGATGTTCAATTAAATCATGGCGGTTGGTCCAATCCGCATATCCGTTTATACAATAAGAATTATGTGAAATGGTGTGAGGCGGATTATGATGTCATCCACCCGGGCTTAAAATTCGCAGAGGGGTATCGCGGGGCAAATTTAAAGGGCAAGACCATCCATTATAGTTTTCGCAATGTGGAAGATTTTATCGCCAAGATTAATCGTTACTCGACTTTGGAGGCAACCAAATGGTATTTGGACGGACGGAAAATGTCCTTTGGTAAGGCCATGTGGCGTTCTTGGGACCGATTCTTTAGACGGTTTATTTTAAAAAAAGGATACAAGGACGGTTATTATGGTTTTGTGGCGGCGGGTTTAAGCAGTTTTCATGAATTTGCCGCGTACAGCAAATACAGGGAAATCAAAGACAAAGGTTATTATAGGGTAAAGAAATTTATCCTATGAATGTCGTTTTTCTCGACAGGGATGGTGTCATCAACGAGTTTCCGGGTAACGGTTCTTACGTAACCAAGGTCAAAGATTTCCACTTTATCCCCGGCTCTTTGGAAGCGATCCGCATGTTGACCCAAAGCGGGCATAAGATTTTTGTTATTTCCAATCAGGCAGGGGTGGGCAAGGGCGTTTATTCCTTGGACAAACTCAGGCGCATTGATGCCAAGATGATCAAAGGTGTTGAAAAGGCCGGCGGCAAGATACGTAAAAGTTTTTATTGTACGCACCGCTCGGATGCCGGCTGTGACTGTCGCAAACCCGGTATCGGTTTATTAAAGAAGGCCCTCAAATCCCTTAATAAAACCATTGTCCACGCGCAAAAAGCTTTTTTTGTCGGGGATACCGAAGGGGACATTAAAACCGGGCATAATGCCGGCTGCAAAACCATCTTTGTGCTTTCAGGCCGGGAGGACCGCCGTTATATGCTAAGATGGACGGTCAAACCTGATTACGTTGTCCAAGATTTGAAAACAGCTGCCCGAATTATCCAAGATGAAAACTCTAATCATACACGCAACAGCCGGAGCAGGACATAAAAAGGCAGCCGAAGCTATTTTTCATAGCTTGCAAGCCAGGGAGGGTCAAAATGTCCGGACGGTCGACGCCTTGGATTATACCAATCCTTTTTTTAAAAAAAACTATCCGCAGTTCTATACTTTTTTAGTCACTCGCCTGCCCTGGGCATGGGGATTTTTATTTAGATTAATGGATATCCCCTGGGTACAACCATTGGTGCGTACGGTGCGGCGTTGGTACAACGGCCTTAATGCCCGCCCGTTAGAGAAATTCTTAATGCAGGAGCAGTTTGATGGTATTATCACGACTCATTTTTTGTCGGCGGAAGTTTGCAGTTATCTTAAACGTGCAGGAAAAATTAAATCCAAGATCATTTGTGTCGTCACGGATTTCGATGTTCATCGCATTTGGGTGAATGCAGGGATCGATGTTTATACAGCAGCTTGTGAATTCACCAGAAATAAATTGATTGCTTTAGGAGTAAACCCTGAGGTGATTTTTACAACAGGTATTCCCACAGATGCCAAGTTTGGCGCTCAGCCTGATACCGTTGCCTTAAAGAAAAAATTAGGGCTCCAGGAAGGCATGACTGTCTTGATCGTGACCGGTTCCTTTGGAATGGGGCCGATTGAAGATCTCATGGAATTGCTTAAAAGTTACCAATTGCTGGTTGTTTGCGGGAATAATCGGGATTTATATGTACGCTTAAAGCCCAAGGCCACTTTCCATACGCATGTTTTAGGATTGGTTGACAATATGGATGAATTGATGTCCGTCTCAAATGTCATGGTGACTAAGCCCGGAGGCCTATCTATTTCAGAAGCATTGGTGAAAAAATTGCCGATGTTATTTTTTAGCGCTATCCCGGGGCAAGAGGCCAACAATGTCAAGGTTTTAAGCATTTATGGGGTATCACAGGGACAAAGTTCTTTGTCTCAGATCGCCCAGACCATTCATCAGTGGGATTCCAATCCTAAAGATTTAGATGCTTTGCGGCAACGGTTGAGCGGATTGTCCAAACCCAATGCCGTCGTTGATATTATTCAGCTTTTATAAAGACTCCTCTTGTTCCCTCCCCCTTTAAGGGGAGTCTGCCTGCCGGACAGGCAGTGGACAGGGAGGGGGAACAATATGATCGCCCAAGTTGTTTTTGACCTTCCCCTCGAAGGGCCTTTTGATTATTTGATCCCCGAGCATTTATCCTCTTCTATTGCGGTAGGGATGCGTGTCAATGTATCTTTCGGAGCCAAGCCCCAAATCGGTTTTGTGGTTGGTTTGCTTGCGCAAAGTACTTTCCCAAAATTAAAATCTATAGGATCCTTACGTGACCCGTCCGCCGTCTTTAACACCTTGGATTTGACTTTTGCCAGGGATTTTTGTGCTTATTACGGATGCAGTTTAGGGGAAGCGCTGGGCACGATTTTGAGGAACAAAGAAGACCATAAGCCTTCCATACGTCGAGACCGGAAGCCGCTGATTACTTTATATAGGTGCCGGCCTGATGGCTACGCGGTTAAAATTCAAGAGATCATCGACGGATATCGTGGCCATTCCCCAGACCGCCGTCAATCTAAGATCGAGAGGGGCGCCCCCTTTCGTTTTTTAATTCTGGTCCCGGATGCTTTCAGGGCAGAGATGCTTTCTGAGCAGTTATATCCCCTCCCCCTTGAGGGTATCCTGCCTGCCCGACCGGCAGGGGATGGACAGGGAGGAGTCATAAAAATAGGCACGCGTTCTTCGGTGTTTGAATGTGACGGGGAATTTGATTGTGTCATTATGGTTGATGATGAGGATGCCTCTTATAAACAGGAACAGATGCCGATGTATGAAACCCGCCAGGTCCTTTTGACGCGTTCTCAAATCTATGGTTTTGACATTGCTTTTTTAGGCATTTCTCCGTCGGTGGAACTGATAGCCATGCTACGTGAAAAAAAGATTAAATTGATGGCAGACCCAGATGGAGGCTTGCCGCCGGCTAGGTTAGTAGATTTGTCTAATTATAGATTCATCCCGGGAATGCTATCGCCGCCGGTACGTGACGCGCTGGATGCCGCATTGAAAGCAGGTAAGAAAGGCATATTGGTTTTAAACCGCAAGGGATCGTATCGTCTGACCCGTTGTGTTGACTGCACCGAAATTTTAAAATGCCGCCACTGCGATAGCCCGTTGCTCTATTCAAGGTCAGAAGGCAGATATTTATGTCGCCATTGCACTTACACGGCTGCCGGAGATACGGTTTGTCCGAAATGCCATAAGCCCAGTTGGCGTTCGATGGGGATAGGGGTAGAACAATTACAGGCAGAGTTAAAGAAAATTTTCCCTCAAGCGAAGATCCTTACCTTTGAGAGGGCAATAAAATCAACTGTCAAAACAGCCAAGCCTTCTTCAAGAGTCATTACGAGCGACCGAAGAGAGCGAAGTCCGCTTTCAGCGAGATCTCGCCAATCTAAAGGATTGGCGGACAATCCTTTGACATTGCAAGATTTCGATATTTTAATTAGCACCCAGGCTGTCTTGCGTTTTCAGGGGAGGTGGCGGGCCCACGTGGCGGCGTTTATTGATTTCGACGAGGGATTAAATCGTTTGGACACGCGTTCTGCTTTTAATGCCTTCAGTTTAGCCCTTCATATCAGCAGTATGGCGCTTGAAGCGGTGTTTATCCAGACCCGCTCTATCCGCCATTATGTGCTTCAAAGTCTTTCCAGCGGCAAAACACAAATTTTTTACGATGAAGAATTAAAATTAAGAAACGAATTTGGATTCAGCCCGTTTAAACATTGGGTTAAAATAGGTTGGCGGGGCAAAGCAGAAAAATCAACTTACCAAGCCGCATGGCAAGTGTATAATGTCTTGAACCAAAAGGCATTTGATGATTATACCATAACGCCCCCTTTGGCTGACGAGGTGGGCCGCAAACGTGACCAGTTTCGATTTAACGTGATGGTTCAGACCCAATATGTGCCTAGTGCCGTGGCGTTTATAAAATCCTCTCTCGCTCAAATGAAACGCCCTAGCCGGGTGATCGTTACTATAAATGTAGACCCTTAAGTGTATGAATTAAAGAGACCTTTGCAGAGAAAGGAACAGGGAATATTGAAAATTGTTTTTTTCGGCAGTGATGATTTTGCCGCCGTACATTTGGAGCATCTTTTGACCAACAGGCATGAAGTCCTTTGTTGCGTCACCTCTGAGGATAAACCGCAGGGCCGGGGGATGAAGCTTGCGGGCACACCCATTAAACAGGTATGCTCAGGTCGTAAAATCCTTTGCTTGCAACCATTGTCTTTAAAACAAAGCAGCATCGTTGAAACTTTGAAATCTTACGGCGCGGATATCTTTGTGGTGGTCGCTTATGGCCGCCTGTTGACGCAGGAAATTTTGAATATTCCCAAAATGCTTTGCATGAATGTGCATGGCTCACTTCTTCCCAAGTACCGTGGGGCAGCTCCTGTCAATTGGGCAATTCTTAATGGAGAAAAAGAGACCGGCGTGACCATACAGAAAATGGCCCTGGCACTCGATGCCGGAGACATTATCTCCCAGGAGACAATAAGCATTGATGATAATGAGGATGCCGACCAATTGCGTAAACGTATGGCCCAAATGGGAGCCAAGCTATTAATCAAGGTTCTGGATAAATGCCCTTTAGGTCAATTCCCATTAAAACCCCAGGATGAAACTCAAGTGACCTATGCCCCCAAGCTGACTAAACAGATGGGGGCAATCGATTGGAAAAAGCAGGCTCGATCGATCATTGATCAAGTACGAGGTCTTCAGCCTTGGCCGGGAGCATACACTTTTCATAATGGCAAAATGCTTAAAATCACCCGGGTCCAAATCACGACAGATGATATAGGCAAGTATATCCCGGGACAAGTGACCAAGGTGGAAAGAAGCGGCTTTCATGTTGCCTGCTCTGACAAATGCCTTTTAATCAAAGAAGTTCAGCCCGAAGCAGGCAAGGGGATGCCCGCCAACAGTTTTGTGGCAGGGTATAAAATAACTCAGGGTGTTTCATTAGGCGTATAAAAATCGTGCCCGCCATTATTTTTATGATATAATTCCCTCCATGTCTCAACTAAGAAAAGACCCAATAGTCGGCCGGTGGACCATTGTTGCCACCGAACGTGCCCGGCGTCCTGCAGCCTTTATCGATCCTCAACCAACGATCACTGACCAGAAGCAATGCCTCTATTGCCAGGGGATCGATTCCCAAGGGATATTTGAATTTAAAGGGGTGAAGGTCATTAACAGCAGCAGTCCTATTTTAGATGAAAGGAAACCTTTTGAGCGCCGAGGGCAGGGGCTTTATGACGTTGCTTACAGTTACGGCAGACATGAAATCGTCGTGGAAACGCCTTTGCATATCGCGAATATGGCGGATTTGCCCCTGAAGCAGGTCAAAGCAGTTGTGCAAACCTACGCTTCACGTATGCAAACACACCGGAAGGACCCCTTTATTGAATATATTTTAGCGTATAAAAACTATGGGGAGGCCGCTGGCAGCCGCAATATCGGGCATGCCCGTTCGCAGATCATGGCGGTACCGGTTTTGCCCATGCGCGTTAAAGATAAAATCAGCGGAGCTGAAAAATATTTTGATTATCATGAGCGCTGCCTGTTTTGCGACATGATAAGTCAGGAGTTAAAAGCAAAGGAGCGCGTGGTCGCTGAGAATGAACATTTTGTGGCCATCACCCCATTTGCCTCACGGTTCCCTTTTGAAACCTGGATATTGCCCAAGAACCATCATGGTGATTTCGCGGATGGTATTAATGGCTATGAGGATGCGTTGGCGGCCATGATGAAAGATATTTTGATGCGTTTAAAAATAGGCTTGAACGACCCTGCTTATAATTACATGATACAGACTTCTCCGGTTAAAAGGCCATCTTCATTTAAAGGGGACTACCACTGGCACATGGAAGTTATGCCGCGATTGACACGGGTGGCCGGTTTTGAAAGGGGAACCGGTTTTTATATTTGTCCCATCCCTCCGGAGATGTCTGCAGCTTTTTTAAGAGAGGTTGATATTCATGCCTGAACTTAGACGAGACCCGGTGATCGGACGTTGGGTGATCATTGACATCGAGCACCCCAAAGGCCCTTTAGATTTTCCCAAAGAGGATAATACTCCGACAAGACAGGCGATTTGCCCATTTTGTCCCGGGCGTGAATATCAGACCCCCCATGAAGTTGATGCGGTGCGTCCTTTAAAAAATCCTCCCGATACGCCCGGATGGCTAGTGCGGACAGTGCCCAATAAATTCCCGGTTTTGATGTCCGAAGGACCATTTCAAAAAGAGGGGATAGGCGTTTATGACCAGATGACCGGTATTGGTGCCCATGAAGTCTTGGTCGAAGGGCCGGATCATAATAAAACCCTTACCGAGTTGAGCAAGGAAGAAATGCAGGCCGTGATAAGCCAGTACCAGAGCCGTTTTCGTCAATTGTCAACGGACAGCCGTTTTAAATATGTGGTGATTTTTAAAAATTTTGGCTCTTCTGCCGGAGCCACTGTTGAACATACCCACAGCCAGATTATTGCATTGCCTATGGTCCCCAAAACCGTGTTGGAAGAACTTAAAGGGGCCGAACATTATTATCAATACCGTGGCCGCTGTGTGTTTTGCGACATGATCTCCCAGGAATATCAGGATAAAGAACGTATCGTTTTAGAAAATTCCAGCTTTTTAGCTTTCTGTCCTTATGCGCCACGTTATGCTTTTGAAACATGGATCATCCCTAAAGGGCACAGTGCGGATTTTGTGAATACAGATGAGGGCAGCCAGGCGCATTTTGCCCAAATATTGCAGGATGTACTTAAAAGGGTCAAGAAAGTTTTAGGGGATCCTTCATATAATTATTATTTGCATACGGCCCCCATAGGGTATGCTAATTCGGTATGTTACCATTGGCATATTGAAATTATCCCGAAGTTGACCCGCAGTGTTGGTTTTGAGTGGGGGACAGGGCTACATATCGTTCCTACATCCCCTCAAGATGCGGCCCGTTATTTAAGGGAAGCCTAATCAATGCTTGAAAGTATACCCCCGCCGAGCAAGAGATAGGGAATATTTGACAATTTAGGGCTTTTCAGTAGAATAGGGTTCTTGTCTTGCCACATAGAAAAGCAAATTTCTCTTTTTTGCGAGGATACAGAATCTTCGTCTTTCTAATAGAATTTTAAAGCTGTGAAGCTTATTTGCCCCGGATTCATGCCGAGATAGCTCAGGTAGTAGAGCGCAGGACTGAAAATCCTGGCGTCCCCAGTGCAAGTCTGGGTCTCGGCACTTCTTCTTCGCCAAAGTGCTTTCGCTTTTGGCTTCGAAGGAATGTTCCTGCGAAGCACCCAAACGAAAGTTTTGGTGCGTAGCAGAACATCACTCTTTTTTCCTGTGGTCGGGGAGGCTTTTTTATTTTCGGGAGTCGATGCTTGTTCTATTGTAATTAATATGAAAAAACCCAAGAAATTTATCAATAAATCCTCTCGTATCAATCCAACCCCGAAAGAACAAGAGATCCCCCAAGAACAACTTTGCCCTAAGCCTAATTATAAAAAGACGCTCTTCTGGGTTATAGGAGGAGCGTTGTTCGCAGTCATTCTCATAGCCATTGGTTTTTTTATCGGACATCAAGAAAACACTTACAACCCGTATCAAGATCTGAAAGGTTATGAATCTTCAAGGCATGCATTCATGGTAAAAAGCGCAGAAGTTTCGGTCAAAATGGCGGATCGCGCGGTTCAAGCTCTTAAGAAAAAGAATATAAAAGAAGCCATCGAGGATTGCAGGATAGCCATTGATATATTCCCTATCGATGCCAAACCCTATATTTTGCTCACCAAACTTTATTTGATGACCGGCCAGGAACAAAAAATGTATGAGACTTTGACCCTTGCCGGAAGGTCTTATCCCAATTTTGATAACATTGTAGGGATCATTGACGATGAGAACCTTGACAAGATACCTTTGGATGAGTCGTCAGATAATACTTATTTGGCAAATTTTCCGGAGAATAAGAAAATGGCCATATCTTTTCTTTTCGATGATGGAGAAAAAAATATTTATGATAACGCAGTGCCTATTTTCGAAAAAAACGGATTTCGGGCCACCATCCCTATTATTGCCGGGTTCACTCCTGATAAAAGCAATGATTCATTTTGGGGCAGCTGGACACAGTGGAAGGATGCGGCAAACCGCGGTTTTGAAATTGCTAACCATTCCATGTACCATCGTGATTCGAGGAAGTTACATGGAAGCGATTTTGATATAGCCATAGACCAGGCCAAAGAAATTATTGAGAAAAATATCGGCCATAAGGTAACAGCGTATGTATTTCCTCATGATAGTTACACGGATGAGGCTATCAGCCGGGCCTTAAGAGAACATAAGGCCGTGCGCGCTTGGGAATTTTTACAGACTTATTATAGTAAAACGGTGGGTATTACCTACGGCGGTCCTCATTTCTCTCTTGAAACCGCCAATAGACTGGTCGATATTGGACTCAAGCGACGGTTATGGGTTGTTGCCAATTGCCATGGAGTAACATTAAAGCAAGGGATATTGTCATTTAAATCTATAACTCCGTCCTTCTTGGCAGCACATCTATCGTATATTCATTCTAAATCAGATGAAGTTTGGGTCGATACATTTTCAAATGTTTTTGAATATATGTCTTTACGCGCACAAACAAAGATCGAGACCAAAAGTTTCACTGCCGATTCCATAGATTTTGTTTTGCATCATGATAAACAGCAGAAAATGTCAGAACCCCTGACAGTAGTCGTGAAAACACCGGAGGGTTCCAAAGTGAAGTCAGCCGTTGAGGAGGGCGCTCACGCCCTCAAGGTATGGTCTTGTGCTGCGGATAAGCTGTGTGTTGATGTAGATTCCTACGAAAAAAATGTCCACGTTGAATGGGATTAATTCAAAAAAGCCCTGCCTATAAAGATTTTCCGACCCCTTACGATTATTCAAATATATTCCGCTATTTACCGGTACCTTCCATGGTAAAATAACTCCATGTTAAAATTGTCCCTTTTTATTTTAGGATTTACATCGCTTATCGGCCAGATTATTGCTACACGCGAGTTGATGGTCAGTTTTTATGGTAACGAGTTTTTTATCGGTTGGATTTTATTTGGATGGTTTATTTGGATCGCGGCTGGCTGTCTCGGGCCGGGGTTATTCCGTCATAAACTAAAAGGACTGCCTTTTTTAATTTTCTGCCACTTGACAGTTACATTGTTGGTGCCGTTGGAAATTTTTTTGATCCGTTTAAGTAAAAATTTTTTTATAACAGCCCCCGGCCAGATCCCGGACCTTATTCCTGCCATGGCATCTTCTTTTTTTATCCTGGCTCCATTGTGCTTGGTTTTAGGATTACAATTTACCCTTGCCTATGAATGTTGGAAGACTCAAGGCCTGCCCAAAACAACCTCCGTGATGGGGGAAGCATATTTCTGGGAGGCTATTGGTTTTGTTTTAGGAGGGGTGGCATTTAATTACAAATTTGTTTTTTTAAATGAATTCCAAGTCAGCGCTATATTGGCGGGATTAAATATAGTACCCGCCATTACTTTATCGCGAGCACTTAAAAATCCGCGTTTAAAACAACGGTTGTACTTTATCAGCTGTGTGCTGTTTTTTTTAAGCCTCCTGTGTTTAAAGAATGCCTCGTCACTTAACTTTCAAACAACTTCTTTCAGATTCCCTAATGAACAGCTTCTTGAGACTAAAAATTCAATTTATGGGAACCTGGCGGTAACACGCACCAATGGCCAGTATAATTTTTATCATAATGGCCTTCCCTCGGGAACCAATAAAGACGATGCCTTAAATGAGTATCTGGTGCACTTTCCCATGCTTTCCCATCCGGACCCTAAAAAAATTCTTTTAGTCGGTAACGGGTTCAACGGTGCCCTTCGTGAAATTTTAAAATATTCCCCATCGCAGGTCTTCTATGCCGAGATAAACCCGGATTTAATTGACCTTGCCCATAGGTATATTTCCGGCAAGGGGTTGGATGACAAAAGAGTATATTTGTTCAAAGGCGACCTCAGGAGTTTTTTCAAAAGTTTACCTAAAGATTTCGATGTCCTTATTGTCAACCTTCCCAATCCTTCTACCGCGATGATTAACCGTTACTTCACCGATGATTTTTTTAAACAGGCACACCGCCATTTAAAGCCTGATGGGATTCTGTCCACACACATTACCTTTTCTCCGGATTATGTATCTGTCCCCTTAGAAGACCTGGGTACTTCGCTTTACAAGACCATTAAAGGCCAATTCTCTTCGGTAGTTATTTTGCCCGAAGACACCCTTTTTATAATAGCTTCTGCGTGCCCTCTAGTTCAAAATCCGCGAATCTTGATCCAACGGATGTCCTTAAGGGGTATCCATAATTATTTTGTTACTGCTCCGTGTATCACTTATCGATATTCAACTGACCGTATTAAGGAAGTCACACATGCTTTTGAAACCAATAAAAGTGTTAAAAATTTTGACCTTAATCCCAGGGCCTATTATTACAATTTGATTTATTGGTGTAGCGTTTTTCATCAAGGGTTTACGGGGATCCTCCAAGCAGCGGGAAAAATCAATTATTTTTTTATCGTCGCGGTTTGCCTGTTATTGATAGCATTACCTTATAGCTTGAAGGGGCCTTTGGGGCAACGCTTGATTACGGCAATGTCTGTGGGAGGTTTTTCCCTGATGTCGGCGGAGATGCTTGTTATTTATGGCTTCCAGGTCTTTTATGGGAATTTGTATTACAAAATTGCCACCATTATATGTGTTGTTATGGCCGGCATGACCTTGGGATCTTACTTGGGCAATAGAATCCGCTCTATCATCCAGGCAGGGGTGGGGTGGGTACATCTATTGATTGGATTATACTTTATGTTTTGGTTGTCTTTTTTATACATTGCGTCTGTATATCAATGGCCTCTTACGCAAGGGGTATGGATTTTTCTTGCCTTGAGTATCGGTGTATTGACCGGTTTTGAATTTTCTTATGTGGCCCGATTGCTTTTTAACGGTGACAGCGCGTTCTCAGCGATGAGTATTTATGTGGCGGACCTTATCGGTTCATGCCTGGGCGTTTTAGTGACAAGTATTTTCTTCCTGCCTGTTTATGGTGTTTATAAAACGCTTTTATTCCTGGGGCTTATCAACGCAGTGGTAGCCGGTGGTTTTTGCTTTCGTTCTAAAAGGTAAATATTTTAGTACCATATACCGGGGATTTTTTCTCCGTCAGAACAAGTCCCGTCCCTTAGGGCATTATAGATCGTAAACATTCCTTGACGGACAATTGCCTCTTCTTTGGAATCAGGGCAGTAAGTGATTTCCCCCTGCGGGTAAACAATATTGCCGGTATAGACATATTTTAAACCTTCCTTCATGGCAATTTGCCGTGCGCGTATGACGGTATCCTCCGGAGTGGGCGGGACATTGAGCATTTTGTATTGAGGGGAAAACCGTGAAAAGTGTAAAGGGACATCGCCGCCAAGATTCTTTTCAATCCACCGTGACAGGCCGCGGATATTTTCATCGCTGTCATTCTGGCCGGTGACCAACAAATTAACGATTTCCAACCAGGTGCCATTTTGTTTGATCGTCTTCATGGCATCCAGTACCGGTTGCAGATGGCCCTGGGTGAGTTTCTGATAAAAACTGTCCTCAAAACCTTTAAAGTCCACCTTATAAGCATCAATATAAGGCAAAAGTTCTTTTAAAGGTTTTTGTTCAATATAGGCATTGCTGACAACCAGGGTTTTTAATCCCGCTTTTTTAGCCAGCTTAGCAATGTCCAGGACATATTCATAGGAGATGGTGGGTTCACTGTAAGTGAAAGCAATGGACTGCGCTTGGCTCAACACG
This sequence comes from Candidatus Omnitrophota bacterium, assembly GCA_963769315.1. Lineage (GTDB taxonomy): Bacteria > Omnitrophota > Gorgyraeia > Zapsychrales > Fredricksoniimonadaceae > JABDGZ01. The sequence goes on along the minus strand of CAVYLG010000003.1, from coordinate 873,643 downwards.
GCCTGGTGAACCACCTCATCCGGAGTGGCAAATTGGGTTGCGACATCAAAAGGGAAAACTTGGGAAATTTCCCAATTTTGGCAGAAAAGGCATTGGATGTTACAACCCGTGGTGGCAATGGAAAAGGCATTCGATCCGGGCAGCACATGGAAGAACGGTTTTTTCTCGATAGGATCAACGTGCACGGCGGCGATTTTACCGTATACCATGGAATAGAGCTTGCCTTTAATATTTTTACGGGCCTTGCAGGTACCGTATTGACCAGGGGCAAGAACACATAGATTAGGACACAGGCGGCACTGCACAAGATTGCCAAAAAGTTTATCATAATACATGGCCTCATGAAATTGAGCAGGGTCTTCTTCCAGACGTACAATCTTCTCGCGCTGAATGACGATGTACACAGCGGAGGCTATGATCAACATAAGAAAAGCAGCGGCGAGGATTTTTTTAAATACATTAATCATATTTAGCAAAAATATATCCAAATTAAAACAAGGGTAACGACCAGGGTTATGGCATAAGAATACGCATCCACGGCGAATTCACTTTTAAAAATATTCCATTTTTTAAATTGATTCCGAACCGCCTTAAGGGTGTGGATACAGAAAAAAATAAGCAAGGGGACCGGTAGAATTTGGGTATGAATATATTTGGCAGCCACGGGGTCCATCAGATGTTTGGTCATGCCATAACCGGTCAAGACAAAAGCCAAGACGATGGACATGAGAACCCAGACACCGAACTTATCGATTTTATTAAGTATTTTACCTGCAAACATGCCGTCCTCCTTAATGCTTAAGAATAAAATTTCCAATGGAATAAAATCCGTAAATAATAAAAATACAGGAACAAGCTATGCCGCTTAAACGCGCCACGGTACGGAATTCATTCATTTTCGCCAGCAGTCCGATAAAGAATACGGGTAGAAAATACACAGAACTGGCGATAAAAAAGATCAGGAAATAAAGGGCTCCTTTGACGGTGCTGTGCAAAGAAAAAACATAGGTCAGGGACATGAGAAACGGCGGGCAGATATTGATTCCCATTAAAAATCCCATGACCAGGGCATTTTTATTTTGAAATTGGTGCGCTAAACAGGTTTCTTCCGGCTGTTTGATAAGGCCAAGGATATAAAAAATCAGCAGGAATGAAATCAAAATTAACGACAGATTCGTCAATAAGGTTAAAAAGGGGTATTGGAATTTTTCTCCCAGATAACTGAAAACAAGCCCGAAAATGATATAGCCCAGGAAGCGACCCAGCATAAAATCAAAGATCAACCGGTAGTTTTTCCGACGGGCCCTTTCTTCAGAGGCCATAAACGAAGCCAAGAAAGGGAAGCAATACGAAAGACAAAAGAAACCAACAGAGAGACCGGTTAAAAAAGGTTGTATTAAAAAGGTCATGGCTTATTATACTCACTTAAAGCAGTTGTTCAAATTGGTTTACGACTTTGGGACCACTGTCTTTAAGCCGGCGGGGGGACATATTTCAAACGGGATAGATAAAAAGAGGGAGATTCCTTTTTTAAGTAGTACTACGTAGCAAATTCCTTATAATTGCTGATTTTAAAAAAAGAATGATGCATTTATACTAAAAATGTTGTAGAGTATTTCCTATCCTAAAGGACTTGGAATCGATTAGCTCGCCAGGTACTTCCTAAATAAAATAAGAGACACTGGTTAACCGATGTTAAAAATATAAGGTAAGGGGTCTATCGTGATACAACGTAAACAAGTTACTATTGATGGGAATGAGGCGGCTGCTTATGTCGCTTTCGCGGTCAATGAAGTGATTGCCATTTATCCGATTACACCGTCGTCTCCTATGGGGGAATGGACCGATGAATGGTCATCTTTGGGTAAGAAAAATATATGGGGTTCTGTTCCTCTGATTCAAGAAATGCAAAGTGAGGCTGGGGCGGCAGGGGCCGTACACGGAGCATTGCAAACCGGCGCATTGACAACAACCTTTACCTCTTCCCAAGGTTTGTTGTTGATGATTCCTAATATGTATAAAATCGCCGGCGAATTGACCCCAACGGTATTCCATGTGGCCGCACGGGCCATTGCCACCCATGCCCTTTCGATTTTTGGCGACCATTCCGATGTCATGGCCACCCGTATGACCGGTTTTGTCATGCTATGTTCTTCTTCAGTGCAGGAAGTAATGGATTTTGCCTTGATTGCTCATGCGGCCACGCTCGAATGCAGGCTGCCGTTTATGCATTTTTTTGACGGGTTTCGCACTTCCCACGAGGTTGCCAAGATCGAGCAAGTCAGTTACGAAGACATCCGCATGATGATTGACGAGCGGTTAGTACTTGCTCATCGAGCTCGCCGGCTGACGCCCGATGCGCCGGTCATCCGCGGTACGTCGCAAAATCCGGATGTTTATTTCCAGTCGCGTGAAACGGTCAATCCTTTTTATCAAGCCTGTCCGGATATCGTCCAAAAAACGATGGACAAATTTGGGAAGATGACGGGCCGTCATTATAAATTATTTGAATATTACGGCGCCCCCGATGCCGAACGTATCATTGTCATCATGGGTTCCGGGGCCGAAGCCTGTCAGGGGACTGTCGATAAATTACTTGAGCAAAAACAAAAAGTCGGTCTTTTGAAAGTACGCCTTTACCGTCCGTTTGCGATAGAACGGTTTATAGAGGCTTTGCCTAAAACCGTCAAATCTATGGCGGTGTTGGACAGGACCAAGGAGCCGGGAAGCCCGGGAGAGCCTTTGTATTTGGATGTGATTAACGCGCTGATGGAAACCTCTGCCGGAGGCCATTTTAAGCATTTGCCCAAGGTGATAGGGGGCCGTTACGGATTGTCTTCAAAGGAATTTACTTCGGCGATGGTCAAAGGAATTTACGATGAGCTCCTTAAAAGTCATCCCAAGAACCATTTTACCATTGGTATTAACGACGATTTATCCGGAACAAGTCTCGATTACGATGACAATTTTACCATTGAGAACACCAAAGGCGTATGTGCGATTTTTTATGGTTTGGGTTCAGACGGGACCGTTAGCGCCAACAAGAATACAATTAAAATCATCGGCGAAAATACGCCCTCCTTCGCGCAGGGGTATTTTGTTTATGATTCCAAAAAGTCCGGCTCTGTGACTATTTCGCATTTACGGTTCGGTCCCAAACCGATCCATTCGTCTTTTTTGATCAGCAATGCTAATTTCATCGGCTGCCACCAGTTTCATTTTTTGGAAATTTATGATGTCCTCAAGAATATGAATGAGGGAGGGGTCTTCCTTTTGAACACGCATTACAAAACCGATGAAGTTTGGCAAAATATTCCTAGGGCAGCGGCCGAGGTGATTAAGGCAAAAAAATTGCGGTTTTTTGTCATCGATGCCTATAGTGTGGCCAAGCAAGCAGGTTTGGGAATGAGGATCAATACCATTATGCAGACCTGTTTTTTTGCTATCTCAGGTGTTTTACCCAAACAGGAGGCCATTGAAGCCATCAAAGACTCGATTCGCAAAGCGTACAGTAAAAAAGGCGAAGAGGTCATGAACATGAATTTCAACGCGGTTGATCATGCCCTGGCGCATTTACATGAGGTGAAAGTGCCTGACAAGGTCACCAGCGTGATTGTCTCTAATGGGGCTGCATTCACCCAGGCCGACGATTTTGTTTTAAAAGTGACTTCTAAAATAATTGCCTGCCAGGGTGACCAGCTGCCCGTCAGTGTCTTCCCCTGCGATGGCACCTATCCCGTTGGCACCAGTCAATTGGAAAAACGTAATATTGCCCAGGAAATTCCGGTCTGGGACAAGGACATATGTATCCAGTGCGGCAAGTGCTCCTTGGTTTGTCCCCACGCGGTCATTCGCATTAAGGCCTACGATCCCAAATATTTGGCCGCAGCGCCATCAACGTTCAAATCCATGGATTCCAAAGACCGCGAATGGCAGGGGCTCAAATACACGATCCAGGTGGCACCGGAGGATTGCACGGGCTGCGGGATGTGTGTGGATGTTTGTCCCGTAAAAAATAAATCGGAAACTAAACTGAAAGCCCTTAACATGCGGCCGCAGCCTCCTCTCAAAGAGCAGGAAAAAGAGAACTGGGAATTCTTTTTAAAAATTCCTGAATTAGAAAGGAATTTGGTCAAAAGATCTGCGGTACGGTCTTCCCAAGTGCTTCAGCCGTTGTTTGAGTTTTCCGGTGCCTGCACGGGCTGCGGAGAAACTCCCTATATTAAACTGGCTACCCAGCTTTTCGGTGATCGTATGATCATTGCCAACGCCACGGGTTGTTCTTCCATTTACGGCGGGAATTTACCGACGACGCCCTATACGAAAAATAACCAAGGTCGCGGTCCGACATGGAGCAACTCTTTGTTTGAAGACAATGCGGAATTCGGTTTAGGGTTTCGCCTATCCATTGATAAACAAAATGAGTTGGCCCGTGAACTGGTCAAAAAATTAGAAGTACAGATCGGGGCCCAACTGGTAGAAGAGATCTTACAGGCTAAACAAACCGACGAGCCTGAGATTTTTCAACAGCGCCAACGCGTGGAGGACCTAAAGAATAAATTAAAGAATGATTCGTCCCTTGACGGGCAACAGTTGCTTAGCGTTGCGGATATGCTGGTGAAGAAAAGCGTGTGGATAATCGGAGGGGACGGCTGGGCGTATGACATCGGTTTTGGCGGTCTGGATCATGTGCTGGCTTCCGGACGGAATGTCAACATCCTGGTTTTAGATACGGAAGTGTATTCCAATACCGGCGGGCAGATGTCCAAATCTACCCCGCGTTCCGCCGTAGCTAAATTTGCCGCCGCAGGGAAACCACAACCTAAGAAGGATTTGGCCAGGATTGCTATGACCTATAGCCATGTGTATGTGACCTCGGTTGCCATGGGCGCTAAAGACGAGCACACTTTGCGTGCTTTTCTGGAGGCCGAAGCTTACGATGGCCCGTCGTTGATTATTGCCTACAGCCACTGCATCGCCCATGGGATTAATATGACGACAGGGCTGCAGAACCAAAAGGCGGCCGTAAATGCCGGGTATTGGAATTTGTTCCGTTATAATCCTGAACTTTTAAAGCAGGGGAAGAATCCCTTCCAATTTGACTCAGGGGCAAATAAGGGACCGTTGCAGGGATTCCTTGATTTGGAAAACCGTTTTAAGATGCTTAGCAAGGCTAACCCTAAAGGGGCCACAGAGCTTTACCGTTTGGCCCAAGAAGATGTGGATGAACGCTGGCGGATTTATAATGCCATGGTTTCCAATGGGCAGATGCCGCCAAAGGAGAGCTGATGATGGACTTATCAACGACGTATATGGGGCTTAAATTAAAAAATCCTATTGTAGCGTCAGCTTCACCTCTTTCTAAAAGCATTGATAATTTAAAGCGTCTGGAAGATGCCGGAACGGCAGCTATCGTTATTTATTCTCTGTTTGAGGAACAGATTACGCAGGAATTTTATGAGCTGGACCATTATTTAACCGCAGGCAGTGAAAGTTTCGCGGAATCATTGACCTATTTTCCTACTCCGCTTAAATTTTCCATTGACCCTGATGATTACCTCGAGCATATTTATAAAGCTAAAAAAGCGGTCCAAATCCCCGTTATCGGAAGCCTCAATGCTCATTCCGATGGGGGATGGGTGAGCTATGCCAAACATATTCAACAGGCCGGGGCAGATGCTCTGGAGCTGAATATTTATTTCATGGCTACAGATCCGCAAGTTTCCAGCCAAAGCATCGAAGATGTTTATCTGGACATCCTTAAATCGGTCAAATCGAATGTGAGCATTCCTGTGGCAGTTAAAATAAGCCCATTTTTTAGCGCCATGGCCAATATGGCCAGCCGTTTGGATGAGGCTGGGGCAGATGCCCTGGTATTATTTAACCGTTTTTACCAGCCGGACATTGATTTAGAAAATTTGGCGGTTGTGCCTAGCGTGCTTTTGAGCACGCCGCAGGCCATGCGTCTGCCCTTGCGGTGGGTGGCCATTCTTTACGGCCGGCTTAAAGCGGGTCTTGCGGCTTCAGGGGGAATCCACAGCGGGGAAGATGTCATCAAGATGCTTATGGCCGGGGCAGACGTAACCATGTTGTGTTCGATACTGCTTAAAGATGGTATTCCCCAGGTTCAAGAAATCCTTAAAAGTACACAGCAGTGGATGCAGGAGCATGAATATGTTTCGGTAGCTCAGATGCGCGGCAGTATGAGTCAGAAATCTTGTGCCAATCCCGAGGCTTTTGAGCGGGCTAATTACATGAAAGCCTTGCAGAGTTTTAAGTAGTATGGGATGCGTTAAATAAAACAGTTGCGATTGTCAATGAGTCGATACCCTGCAGATTGCTGCAGGGTATTTTATTTTAGTTTTGTATTATTCGTATTCCCTGATATCCTAAATAAAGGGGGGGATCGGTATGAATAATAAAATAATGGTCGGTGTTTTGGTCATATCCTTTTTTTTAGCGGTATCTGTCCAAGCAAAACAAAAACAACAGCCGCTGCCACAGCCGTTAACTGCTGATGATATTGTCGCAAAGTTAAAGACACAGCTGGGATTGACCGGTAAACAGGTCGATGAGATTAAGCCGATTATTGAGAATTATCTTGCCCAAGAACAGCAATTAAAACTTCAGGAGAAAAAACAACTGAGCAAGGTTCTCACGGCGGACCAATTGTATTCATGGGAGGATCTCCAAAAACAAGTGCAACGGGAGAAAAAGAAGCATATCAAGTAGAATACTTGTGGGCATAGCTGTTTTAGAACAGGGGCTGGAGGATTTTAATGATAGTTTTGTTGATACAAGTATTAATTTCAATAGTCACCATCTGCCTTGGGTTCTTTCTGTTTTTTAAACCCGCCGTAGCCATTGAACTTCAAAGAAGGTTCTGTGAGGACATTAATTGGCGCAGGGGACCTGTTTCAATGACTAAAGAGATAAGAAATACGAAAGTGATGGGGTTATTGCTTGTGGCTGTCGGGTCTGCTGGATTTCTATTTATATGTTGCCGTTTATTGATTCGCTTTAGCCGGGTTTGAAGCAAATTAATACCACAAATAGGTGATGAAAATATATCTGCTATATGATAACATACAAACTTGTATAAAAATTAAATTCGAGAGGAGTCTTTAATTTATTATAAAGGTCATGAAAATGTCGGCAAGTGATAAACAATTGATAGCTTTAAGCAGTATGTCTATCGGACAAAAGGCGTTGATCATGGGTTTTTCCCTCAACGCTAAAGAAGGTGAGCGCATTCAAGGGATGGGGCTATCCGCCGGTGAGCATTTGGAAGTTGTGCGACTGCCCCCCCTGAAAGACCATATTGAAATCAAAATCCGCGGGTATTTTGTTTCTTTACGCAAACAGGAAGCTGCCCGTATCAAGGTCAAACTTCTTCCTTAAATCATCGATATCATTTGTTCATTTTCCCTCCCTAACCTTCTTTCTACCATACCGAGGCCCCCGATAAGTCGCCGCAAGGGGAGGGGGTAGAGATTTTTGTTTTTCCGCAAGAAGAATGGCATTAAATTCTTTCCGCTCGAGGGGAAAGGGATAAAATAAATCTGTTCATTTAATCTCGCCTGCTATATAATTAGCCAGTTTTTAATTCATTTCCTGTCTGTTTTCTGCCCATTTTTAAATAGCACCGTAGAGGAGAAATGAATAAATGACTCCGTCACTCAAGACACAAACAGAACTAAATGTGAATTTGTCTATTATTGATTTAGAGAAGATTAACAACACAAAACTGGAAACATCACCCTACGATTATATTGTGGTTTCAGATTTTATCCGTGAACAATGGAAGGATAAATTGATAGGAGCCTATCCGAGGGTCAAGGCCGCCGGGAGTTTCCCGTTGTCTTGCGTGCCCTGCAGCGGCGAGTTTATGCCATTGATCAATGAATTAAATTCGGATGCTTTCAGGCGTGCCATAGAATTAAAGTTTTCGCTGAAACTCGAAGGTAAGCCGACGATGTTCACCCTCCGGGGGAAATGCAGGCTCAAGGACGGCCAAGTCCATACGGACTCGGAAAGTAAAATCATTACGGTGCTTCTGTACATGAACCCCTCGTGGGGGGATCAGGGGGGCAGGCTCCGCCTGCTTAACAGCAATAATATCAACGATATCAAAGAGGAAATTTCCCCCAATGTCGGGACTCTCCTTGTTTTCAGGCGTTGCGACCATTCTTATCACGGGCATTTGCCTTTTGAAGGTGAGCGAAAGGTCATTCAGATGAATTGGGTGACCCATCAGAAGTTTGTCGACCAAGAGCAAAAGCGCCATCGATGGTCCGCCCTTTTCAAGTTTTTTTCTTTTTAAATAGCGATGCCTATGGCTATTAAGACCAGTTTACCGATATCATCATGCTGGATAGTGACTCAAGGGTTGGTTGGCCTGCAGAATCAGGCCATTGGCCTTGCCCAGGCGCTTGGGGTTTCTTATGTTTTAAAAAGGGTGAAGAGCCCCGGCCTATGGCGGTTATTGCTACCAAATAGAAATGAACTTACGCCTCCGTGGCCGGATTTGTTGATTTCATGCGGCCGTCAGAGCGTGCCCGTTTCGGTAGCTGTCCGTCGTGCGAGCAAAAATAAAACCTTTACAGTCCATATTCAGGATCCCCTCACAGATCCCAAACAGTTCGATGTTGTTGTTGTTCCCGCACATGACAAATTACGAGGGGCAAATGTGTTTGTCACTCAGGGGGCCATTCACCATGTCACCGCCGAGAAGCTTGCCCATGCGGCCGACCATTTCCGTCCTTTGCTGGGATCATTACCGCGCCCTCTTATCAGTGTATTGGTTGGCGGCAAAAACCGTCATCAAGGCTTCTCTACTGCATCTGCTCATGATTTTGCCAAGAAGTTGCTGATGGCGGCCACAAATAGCGGCGGAGGGCTGGCCATTACTACCTCACGCCGCACAGGTGCACAGAATGAGGCCACTATAAGACAATATCTTGCAGGAGTGCCTTCTTATATTTGGGACGGTCAAGGGGAAAATCCTTATTTCGGACTGTTGGCGCTTGCGGATATGATAGTTGTTACCAGTGATTCAATTTCCATGGTTTCTGAAGCTTGTTCGACGGGTAAACCGGTTTATATATATGAATTGCCCAATTGCGGCAGACGGCATAAGCAGCTTTGCGAAAGTTTAATTCTAGGAGGGATCGCTCGGTCTTTTTTAGGGATTGTAGAACCTTGGGAATACACGCCGCTGAATGAAACCCGCAAGGCAGCTGATTTTGTCCGGGAATGTTTTTTAGCTAAAATGGCGGATCAATAGGGAAACGCCCCTATTTATCCGAAGCAGGAAATGATAAAAGTATACACAACAGGACTAAGAGGCTTGGCGATTCCCCTTTTTTTGATAGCAGGGGTGGCCTTTTTTTTAGCGATCTTTTTTTGGGGGATCACCAAGGCCATAGAGTTGCTCCTGCCTTTATTAATCGTCTTATCATACTTGTTGATCAGCATCTTTTTATTGGTTTTTCTTCCCATGACTTTTATCAAAAATCTGCGGCCGTCTCTGTGTATGTATTCAATTTTAATGTCCCATACCTTAGGGGTTGCTACATGGATGATGTCTTTTTTCTTTGTCATTAAAGCTTTTGGATTTTGGGGGACATTTTTTGCTCTTTTATTTCAGTTTTTGGCTCCCATTGCTCTCGTAGGGGCAGTCCTTAAGGGGGCATGGATTTTCGCGGGGCATTTGACATTATGGATTAGTTTTACTTATGGGATGAAATTTTACAGCCAATGGCTGTTAAATTTAAATTCCCCCAATCGGAATAAAAATCAGATCATTGATGTAGATGCCATTGAAGTCAGGCAGGACCTAGGTGGGGAATAATTATTAAAGATAGACAACATGATGAAGAGATGGATCATATTGACGATTGTCGGTGTTTTATTCGGCCCCAGCCTTTCCAAGGCCCAAACAGGCCTCGAAAGTTCAAATCCTTCCGGGCAAAGCGAAAATTTTTCACCTGCGGCCCCTAGGCAGCAAAATATCAAAGACGGCTATGGAAGGGCAACTCAAGAAGACGGTTCGGTATATGAAGGTGAATTTAAAAACGGGCTTTTCGATGGCAGGGGGGTATTGACCTACGCTAACGGGGACCGGTATGAGGGGGAGTTTAGAGAGGGGAAATTTGATGGCCATGGCCAGCTTGATTATGCAGATAACAGGCAGTATATCGGTGAATTTAAATATGGGCTTTATGACGGTAAAGGGGTTCTCCTTTATACAGATGGGAGTAAATACGAAGGGCAGTTTAAAGAGGGCCTTTTAAATGGTCAGGGGGTCATAACTTATACTGATGGCACTCAGTACAAGGGGAAATTCCAGGATGGAGATATTGAAGTCGCGAAGGCCCCTGATTCTTCAGGTAATGAGCAGAAGCCACAATGAAAGGGGAGGTTTGAGTTTTGATTGACGTCTACTTTAATAAAGTTTAAGATATAAGAAACCATTTTAAGAAAGGGTCTCAGCTATGTTGACTAGAGTAAATGTTATGAAAATATCTCTGGGAGTTTTAATGCTGGCTTTATCAGCCTTCCCGAAATTATCTTATGCGAATTGGTCGGTGGGAGTTAGTGTCGGCGGTCCGGGGTACTACCACGACGATCATCGTTTTTATCGATGGCATGATCATCCTCGTTATGGCGGGCATATTCATTATCTTCCGGCTGGGTACTTCACGATTTGGGCAGGAGGGCAAAGGTATTACTATTATGATGGGTTGTATTATACCTATGTTGGTTATGGGGATTATGTTTTGGTCAATCCTCCTATAGGGGCGTATGTCAGTGCCATTCCACCGGATTTCCAGCCGGTTCTTATCAATGGCGTGACCTATTATACGGATAACGGAGTTTATTATATTTTAACCCGTCATCATGGTTATAAAGTCGTTCCCGCGCCTGTGGTGTATGCACAGCCCGAAGAGGTCATTGTTCCCCAACCGGTTACAACTGTTGTAACAGCTCCGGCCCCGTCAGAAGTTGTGGCGGCACCTGGGACTGTTTCCGCTCAAGACACGTTTCCGGTTAATGTCCCCAATAACAGCGGCGGGTACACATCGGTGGTTATTAAAAAATCAGGGAATGGCTTTGTAGGCCCTCAAGGGGAATATTATCCGACATTTCCTTCAGTGGCCCAACTGAAGACGATGTACGGAAAATAAAAACCAAGGACAAAGACCAAAGAGTTTAGAAAAATTGACCCCCGTATTAGTTTTGCGAGAAGCAAGACGCGGGGGTTTTTTATTTTTTCTGCCCCCTATTGACAATCTAATTATCATAGTGTACATTTTATTAGTATAATATTTCATATAGTGAAATAAAAGAGGCGCCTATGAGCGAATTAAAGCTGGATGAATTTGGGGACCGGATGATTAAACTTATCCCTAAATTAAAAATTGAGCTTGGCTGCTATGAGAACAGTACTTTAACCAGAAGGGATATCACCACCACCCAGCTTTTGGTTTTGGAATGCCTCGCTACTTGCGGTCATTGCAAGATGCATACGCTGGTCGATGCCCTTAAAGTCAAGTTTTCAGCCGTTACCGCCATTATTGATAGATTAGTCAAGACAGGTTTTGTCATTCGTGAACACGGGAAAGAAGACCGGCGTACGGTTTTCGTTGCTTTAAGTGCCAAAGGAAACAAGGCCCTGCTGGAGGTCTACCAACAGCGGCGGAAAGCTTTTATGCAGGTTTTCAGCCGGGTCAGCGCCAAGGAAAGGGAAGAATATTTAACGATTCTTGAAAAAATTGTGAACAACCTTAAGGACAGACAATGGACACTTTAAAGTTTGCATCATTTCTATTTACTATTTCTTTTCTTTTATTCTCTGCAGGATGCCAGAGCCGGCAGGCACCGCCGGCACCTCCGGTGGCGAATGTGGAAGTTGAGACGGTGACACAAAAAGACGTCCCTGTTTACAGCGAATGGGTGACGACTTTAGACGGATATGTGAATGCGAACATTCAACCTCAGGTTTCCGGGTATCTCGTTAGGCAGATATATAAGGAAGGCTCTCTTGTTCATAAAGGCGATGTGCTTTTTGAGATTGATCCCCGCCCGTTTAAAGTATCCCTTGAAAAGGCCCAAGGAGAACTTGCCCAGGCCCAGGCTCAATTAGGCAAGGCAACAGACGATGTCAATCGCGATACCCCTTTGGCACAAGTCAAGGCCATTGCTCAAAGCCAATTGGATGATGATACCCAGGCAGAGTTGGCGGCTCGTGCGATGGTAACTTCCGCCCAAGCAGATGTAGATCAGGCTAAATTAAATTTAGATTTTACCGAGGTCAAGTCGCTCATTGACGGGATCGCGGGGATTGCCAAGGGCCAGATTGGGGACTTGGTGGGGCCCAACACTCTTCTGACAACTGTATCGCAGGTTGATCCCATTAAAGCTTATGTTTCCATGACCGAGTCAGAATATTTTCGTTATACTCATGCATCCTCACAGGAAGATTTGTCATCACAATTGATTTTGGGAAATGGGGAAACCTATCCGTCAAAGGGGACATTTATTTTCGCGGACCGTCAGATAGATACCGGGACAGGGACCATTCTTGCCGCGGTGTCTTTTCCTAATCCGGGCAATGTCCTGCGTCCAGGCCAGTTCGGACGTGTGCGCGCCGTGATGAGCGTCAAGAAAAATGCGCTTTTGGTCCCGCAGCGCGCTGTGATGGAGATCCAGGGGAGCGATCAAGTTGCTGTTGTAGGGAGTGATAATAAGGTAAGTACAAAATCAGTGAAGGTCGGCGAAACTGTTGGCCCTATGTGGGTCATTGAAGAGGGACTCCAACCTGATGAGCGTGTGGTGGTCGAAGGGCTCCAGAATGTCAAAGACGGATCATTAGTTAACCCAACACCCATAGACCCGTCCAAAGAGAGTAAATAATATATGTCTAAATTTTTTATAAACCGTCCCATTGTAGCAATGGTCATTGCTATTTTGACTGTTCTTGGTGGGGTGGTTTCATTATTTGCACTACCCTTGGCTCAATTCCCTCAGATACTCCCGACTCAGATTTTTATCAGCACGATTTATACAGGAGCAGACGCGATCACGATCGAACAAACGGTAGCCACACCTTTGGAACAAGCCATGAATGGTGTGGAAAATATGCTTTATATGATGTCGACCAACGCTAATGACGGCACCTTGTCGGAGCAGGTCGTATTCAGTGTTGACAGCGATCCCAATATCGACCAGGTCAATGTGCAGAATCGCTTGGCGCAGGCAGAGCCGAATTTCCCTCCACAGGTCAATCAATACGGTTTGGCGTTTCGCAAGTCAACGGGTCTCCCGATGATGATTATCCCAATATTTTCGCCCCATAATACGCATAGATCCCTTTTTTTGGCTAATTATTCCAATATTAATATTATTGATACGCTTTATCGCGTTAAGGGTGTTGGTGAGGTCAGGATCTTTGGATCTGGAGATTATTCCATGCGGATTTGGGTCAAGCCGCAAGTTTTAGCTAAGCTTGGGTTAACTGTTTCCGATATTGATAACGCGATTAACCAGCAGAATACCGTTAACCCTGCCGGCCAAATAGGGTCTGAACCATCACCCAAGGGTAAAGAAAAAGCCTACACTGTCAGGGCCCAGGGGCTTTTGGTTACACCGGAGGAATTTGGTCAAATTGTGGTACGTTCCAATCCGGACGGCTCATTTGTGCATCTTAAAGATGTTGCCCGTATCGAATTGGGGGCCCTTAGTTATGAACAAATCGCGAGATTTAAAGGCCAGCCAGCCTGTAACATTGCTGTTTTTCAAACCCCGGGATCTAACGCGATAGAGGTTGCCAATGGTGTTAAAAAAGCCATGGCCAAACTCAAAAATCGTTTTCCACCGGACCTTGATTATACCATTGGACTAGACACAACCTTGCCGGTTACTGAGGGGATCAAGGAGATTTTAAAAACTCTGATGATAGCGATGCTTCTTGTTACCTTGGTTGTCTTTCTTTTCCTGCAGAATTGGCGGGCTACACTCATTCCTATGATTGCCGTTCCGGTTTCTTTGATCGGTACTTTTGCTTTTTTCCCGTTTTTACATTTTTCCGTCAATACGCTTTCCCTTTTCGGCATTGTGCTTGCCATCGGCCTTGTTGTTGACGATGCTATCGTTGTTGTAGAGGCCATCCAGCGTCATATAGAAGAAGGGATGCTCCCGCGCGATGCGGCGTTTAAGGCAATGGAAGAAGTGTCCAGTCCCGTTATAGGTATAGCGATGGTCCTTTCTTCCGTATTTATTCCCGTTGCTTTAATGAGCGGAATTCAGGGGAGCTTAAATAAGCAGTTTGCCCTCACGGTGGCTATCGCGGTGCTTATTTCGGCATTTAATGCTTTGAGCCTTTCACCGGCGCTCGCTTCACTTCTGCTGAAGCCCCACGAGAAGCATAAAGGCTTGTTAGAGCCTTTCTTTGATAAGTTCAATCAATGGTTTAAGGGCGAAACGCAGCGTTATGGCCGATGGAGTCTTATCGTTATCCGTAAGGCCCTTATAGGCATGGTCATCCTCGGCTCCTTCGCGGTTTTAGACGGAGCGATGGGGATGAAGATCCCCAATGGTTTTCTTACTGATGAGGATTATGGTTACTTTTTTCTCAACCTTCAGCTTCCTGCCGCTTCTTCACTGGAGAGGACAGACCAGGTGTGTCGTAAGATTGAGGGGATTTTGGCCAAAATAGACGGGATCAAGAGTTATGTGACTGTCGCTGGATTTAATTTAGCGAACCGTGTCAATGCTAGTTACAACGGTTTCTTTTTTGTGATGCTCAAGCCCTGGGAGGAACGTAAGTCTAAAGCACTTGAGGTCAAATCTATTGTTAATCAGATCAATAAAAAATTGGCGGGCGATGTCCCTGAAGCAAAAGCTTTTGCCATACCGCCTCCCGCCATTCCGGGACTCGGCACTTCAGGTGGTTTTCAATTTTGGCTGCAGGACAGAAGCGGCGGGTCTATTGAATTTCTCGATCAGAATTTAAAGAAATTCTTAGCGGCCTGCAAAAAACGGCCTGAGCTTGCGGGTGTTAATTCGTTGTTTTCCGCGACTGTTCCTCAGATTTATGCCGATGTGGACCGCGATAAAGTATTGAAACAAGGGGTTGCGATAGGTGATGTTTATTCTACCCTACAGGCTTTCCTTGGTGGTTTGTACGTCAATCAATTCAACCGTTTTGGCCGGCAATGGAAGGTGTTTTTAGAAGCTGAGGGAGAAGACAGGATGAATCCTGAGAGTATTAAGCAGTTTTATGTGCGCAATAATAAGCAGGAAATGGTCCCTCTTTCCACTTTGGTTACAACTAAAAAAGTTTTTGGTGTTGAGTATACCAATCGTTTTAATCTTTACCGCGCGGCGTATATCACCGGGGCCGCAGCGCCCGGCTACAGTTCAGGTCAAGCGCTGGCCGCGCTTGAGCAGGTGGCCAAAGAAACCCTTCCGCTTACTATGGGGTATGATTACAGCGATCTTTCTTTTCAGGAAAAAACAGTGGCAGGTACCGCCGGTCCGATTTTTGCGCTTTCTATAATCGTGGTATTTTTGATACTTGCCGCTCTCTACGAAAGTTGGACTTTGCCGTTTTCAGTTTTGCTTTCCGTGCCCGTGGCAATCTGTGGCGCCTTTGCCGGATTGTTCATGCGCCATTTTGATCTTAATGTTTATTCACAGATCGGTTTGATCATGCTGATAGGATTATCTGCCAAGAATGCCATTCTGATCGTGGAGTTTGCCAAAATGGAACATGAAAAAGGCCGGGATGTTATAGAAGCAGCGATCGCAGGGGCGAAACTGCGATTGCGTCCGATCATCATGACTTCTTTTGCCTTTATCTTAGGCTGTTTGCCGTTGTGGTTTGCCAGCGGCTCCGGTTCAGTCGCGCGCCGGGTGTTGGGCACAGTGGTCATTTCCGGTATGCTTGCCGCCACGATGTTGGCTATTTTTATTATTCCCGCCTTGTTTGTCATCATGGAGGGGTTTGCAAAAAAGAAAACGCCCCAAGGGGGACAAGTAAAATGAGAATAAAGGTGACAAAAAAGGTGACGGACACTTTTATTTTAAAAATAAAAATGGCGGAAATAAAAGTGTCCGTCACCTTTATATGTTGCGGATTATTGGCGGGTTGTATGATCGGCCCTAATTATCAAAAACCGGGCATTGATGTCCCAGTGAACTATCGAGCATTGCCTAGCAAAGAGCTAGGAGACATTGCTTCTATTAGTGATCAGAAATGGTGGGAAATTTTTCAAGATAAGAAACTACAGGATTTGATCAATACAGCTTTACAGAAAAATTACGACTTACGTATCGCTGCAGATCACATACTCGAAGCACAAGCGCAGTTAAATATCACCAATAGTTATCAGTTCCCGACAATCACTGCAGGGGCCGGGCCCAGCGGTGAACGTGTGGAAAAAATTCTTACCAATAAACCATATGCATGGGGCTCTTACCAGATCACCGGTTCTTTTGCTTGGGACCTTGATTTTTGGGGGAAGTATCGTCGGATGATAGAGGCTTCAAAGGCCAATCTATTGGCCAGTCAGTGGGCCCGCCAGGAGGTGATTAGTACCTTGATTGCGGATGTGGCAAGCGCGTATTTTCAACTTCGTGAGCTTGATATGGAATTAGAAATTTCCAAACATACTTTAATTTCCAGGCAGGAATCCTTGCAGTTAATTAAACAATTGGCTGACCATGGCGCTGTATCTATGCTGGATGTGCGCCAGGCGGAGCAATTAGTATATACCGCAGGTGAAAATGTCCCAGATCTCCAACGCAGGATCCAACAACAAGAAAATTTGATCAGTATTCTTTTAGGGAATAACCCGGGCCCCATCGAACGTGGGTGGTCTTTGACCCAGCAGCCTCACGCGCCTGTGGTCCCTGCAGGGATTCCTTCTTTATTGCTGGAGCGGCGGCCGGATATCCGGCAAGCCGAAGAGCAGTTAATTGCTTTTAACGCTCAGATTGGTGTGGCCCAAGGTGCTTATTTCCCGGATATCAGTCTTACCTCGACCGGAGGGTATGAGAGTGCCGCGCTTAGTAAACTTTTTACGGGCCCAAGCGGAATGTGGGACATTGCCGGCACGTTGACACAGCCGATTTTTAACGCAGGACGAATTCGGGCCGGTGTCAAATTCGCAAAGGCCCAACAGCAAGAAGCATTAAATTTTTACCGTAAGACGATCCAAGAAGCATTTAGAGAAGTATCCGATGCGCTGGTGGCGTATCACAAGGATCAGGAATTCACAGCTCAACAGGATTTGTTGACACAAGCAGCCAAGGACGCGGCACGATTATCTGACCTGCGTTACAAAGGCGGAACAGCGAGTTATTTGGAAGTGTTGGATAGTGATACGAGATATTTTTCTGCTGAACTTGGGCGAGCTCAAGCCCGGCTGAGTGAACTCCAAGCTTTAGTTGATTTATACAAAGCTCTGGGTGGTGGTTGGGAAAAGTAGGGACAGACACTACTTTCCTTTAATAGAAAGTAGTGTCTGTCCCTACTTTTTGAAACTTTTTGACAATACTTATTGTCTAACTAGGTGAACGAGCAAAAAATAAAGATTAATTACCCGATGCTCAAAAATAGGAGGTAATCAAATGATTACAAAGGTAAAAATCGCAGCGCCAATGACAAAAAGCTTTACGAAGTTGAAGCAATTGGGCCTTTTAATGGCTTTAATGGCTTTATCCGTACCAATGGTTTGGGCGGATAACGGGGATGTGAAATCTACGTCTGGCGGTGATCCTTCTCATCAGGGCGGTGATTGGCATCGTGGTCAAGAGGGGCATATGATGGCCCAAATCCTTAACTTGAGCGAAGATCAACAAAAACAACTGAAAGATCTTAAGCAAAAACAAAAAGAAGCCATGAAAAGTATTTTTGAACAAATAAAGACTAATAAAGAAACATTTGAGGCGGAGATCGTTAAGGCGACATCGGATATGAATAAGATCAATGATACTCAAACTCAGATTAAAACCCTTCAATCACAAATGGTTGATAGTCATTTAAATTACATATTGGCGATCAAGAAGATCATGACGCCTGAGCAATTCGCAGGTTATATGGCCCTGGAAAAGGAAGAAGATATGATGAAGCATGAGGGTCACGATAAATTCGGCCACAAGTACGGATTTGGCGACCAATTGGGAGTGTCCGGCATGAGGACCAAAGGTGGGGATGGTCAAAAACATTGGGGAGATGAAGGGGATAAAGGCCATTTCCCCGGCAATCAGGAGTAATACAAGGTTGTTCGCAATGACGAATAACTATGAGTGTCCGGTATGAGGACCACTTGTCGGATCGATTCCAAGAGTTGAACCATTATAAAAAAAATACAAATCATCATTTATATTAAAAAAAGGGGAATATAATATGAGGATGAAGGCGCTCTATGGTTGCGTGATGATTTTATTCTTTACAGTAATTCCTGCTTTTGCACAAGGGAAGCAACCGCCGGGTACTGATGAAATTGTTTCAAAGATGCAATCTAAACTAAACTTGACCCAAGATCAGGTCACTGCTGTTACTCCGATCATTGAAAAATATTCCTCCAAACGTCAGGATCTTCGGCAAAGCATGGAAGACAGGACTGTGGATAGGGATAGTATACGTAGTCAGATGAAACAATTAAAAGCAGACGAAAAACAAGAATTAAGTCAGGCCCTTAGTGAAGATCAATTAAGCCAATGGGAACAATTGCAGAGTCAGGGCAGACATAGTCACAGCGAAGGGCAGACGCTGAGTAACGAAGTTAAAGGAACAGGGCATTTTGGCGAAGGGACCAGTGAAGGTGGGGGTAATGAATAATAATAAACAGGTTCAGATGCCTTTGTCTAAGAAACGTTCCTCTCGATGGATATGGTTGGTGGTGATTGTCTGCCTGGCAGTTTTTGGTGCTTATAAATTTTGGTCCAAGCCTGCCTTATCGGCAAACTCATCTCAAACGGGTAAGAAAAGTTCAGACAGCAAGTCAGGCCGTATGCCCAGCGATTCTCCCATTGTGACGGCGACGGCAAAAATCGGTGATATTAATATTTATCTTAATGGGTTAGGTTCTGTTACCGCACTTAATACGGTCACGGTCAAGTACCTTGTCGGCGGACAGATCATGAAGGTATTCTTTAACGAAGGCCAAATTGTCAAGCAGGGCGATCTATTAGCAGAGATTGATACCCGGCCATTCGAGATACAATTGGCCCAAGCCCAGGGACAACTGGCCCACGACCAGGCCTTACTGGACGATGCCAAGTTAGACCTGGCGCGCTACCAGGTTTTAGTTTCCCAGGATTCCATATCAAAACAACAATTGGATACTCAGGCAGCCTTGGTCCGTCAGTATGAAGGGACAGTCAAGGTTGATGGCGCCCAAGTCAACAGCGCTAAACTGCAGTTGACCTACGCGCATGTCACGGCCCCCATCAGCGGACAAATCGGGTTGCGCCTGGAGGACGCCGGCAATATCGTGTCCCCCAGCGATACCACCGGATTGGCCGTGATTACCAAGTTGCAGCCTATTACAGTTATTTTTTCTATTCCTGAAGACAATCTTCCGCAGGTATTGAGTAAATATCAAGCAGGCCAGAAGCTAATTGCGCAAGCATATAATCGTGAGGAAACTAAAAAAATAGCGACGGGTTATTTACTTGCTGTGGATAGCCAGATCGATCAAACCACCGGTACAGTCAAGCTGAAAGCGATTTTTGACAATCAAGATAATGCTTTGTTTCCTAATCAGTTTGTTAATATCCATTTGCTTGTGGATGTTGCCAAAGGAGCCGTGATTATACCAGTGGCTGCGATACAAACAGGTCCCCAAGGAAGCTTTGTTTTTGTAGTTAAAGATGATAATACTGTGACTGTGCGTGAGGTCACTACAGGTTCTACTCAAGAAGATAACGTGGCCATTAAGGATGGATTGTCAGAGGGTGATGTAGTTGTGGTGGAAGGGGCTGATAAATTAAAGGAGGGCAGCAAGGTAACCTTGGCCCCCACCGATAAACATAAAAGTTCTCCTTCAGGTTCATCATCTCCTGGAGTTAATCCATGAATCCTTCCCGCATATTTATTATGCGACCGGTGGCGACCGTTTTATTGATGATAGCCATTCTCCTCGCCGGTGGCGTAGCCTATTTTCAATTACCTATCTCCGCTTTACCACAAGTTGATTATCCCGTAATTCAAGTAGTCGCTTTTTATCCGGGCGCCAGTCCTGATGTTATGGCCACAGCCATTACCGCTCCCTTGGAACGTCAGTTTGGTGAAATGCCCGGTCTCAAACAAATGCATTCCACAAGTTCCGGAGGCAGCTCAGTCATCACTCTTGAATTTAGTTTAGATTTGAATATTGATATCGCTGAACAGGAAGTACAGGCAGGTATCAACGCGGCCACGAATTTATTGCCAGCGGACCTTGCCAATCCGCCGGTTTATAGCAAGGTAAATCCTGCTGACGCGCCGATCTTGACCTTGGCCCTGACTTCAAAGATCATACCTCTGCCTCAGGTTGAAGATTTGGCAGATACCCGTCTTGCTCAAAAAATTTCTCAGGTATCGGGTGTCGGACTTGTCAGTATCAGCGGGGGACAAAGACCTGCCGTCAGGATCCAGGCAAACCCGACGGCATTAGCCTCTTATGGCCTGACCGTGGAAGATTTGCGTACGGCTATCTCTGCCGCCAATGTCAATCAAGCCAAGGGAAGCTTTGACGGTCCACGGCAGTCGTCCATCATTAATGCTAATGATCAGATTCATTCATCCCAAGAGTATCGAGGGTTGGTTGTCGCCTACCATAATGGTGCCCCGATTTTATTATCTGATGTAGCTGACATCATCGATGATGTTGAGAATTTTAAACAGGCGGCTTGGATGAATAATTCTCCGGCGGTGATCGTTAACATACAACGGCAACCCGGCTTTAATGTCATCCAGGTCGTTGACAGTATCAAGAAGATGCTGCCGCAGTTGGAATCTGCCCTGCCGGCCTCTGTACAGGTTTCCATATTGACAGACAGGACCACGACAATCCGTGCCTCGGTCAAAGACGTTCAATTTGAGCTGATGTTGGCTGTTGCTTTGGTCGTGATGGTCATATTTTTGTTTTTGCGCACCCTTGCCGGGACGATCATTCCCAGCATCGCGGTCCCCGTATCATTAGTCGGTACTTTTGGGATCATGTTTTTATTGGGATTCAGCCTGAATAACCTGACTTTAATGGCCCTGACCATAGCGACGGGTTTTGTGGTGGATGATGCGATAGTGATGATAGAAAACATTTCCAGATATATTGAACAGGGAGAAACACCCTTGCAAGCCGCCCTTAAAGGATCAGGGCAGGTAGCTTTTACTATTCTTTCTTTGAGCATTTCTTTGATCGCGGTGCTTATTCCCTTATTGTTCATGGGGGATGTGGTAGGGAGGCTATTTCGCGAATTTGCCATTACCCTCGGGGTTACCATTGTTATTTCAGCGATCGTATCGCTGACGTTGACACCGATGATGTGCGCCAAATTACTTAAACATATACCGACAGAAAAACAAGGGAAGTTTTACCATGCGTCTGAAACTTTGTTTAAAAAAGTCATTAAGCAATACGGCGAATCTTTGCAATGGGTGTTGAAGCACCAAAAGCTGACCTTGCAGGTGGCCTTGGGGACCCTTGTTTTTACGGTGCTATTGTATATTTTCATCCCCAAAGGGTTTTTCCCTATCCAGGACACCGGTCTCATTCAAGGTATTTCCGAGGCCCCTCAGTCTATTTCATTTCCGGCAATGTCCCAACGTCAGCAGCAGTTAGCTGCTGTGATCCTCAAAGACCCGGCAGTTGACAGCCTTTCTGCCTTTATTGGAGTTGACGGTACTAATACCACCCTTAACAGCGGCAGGATACTGATCAATCTCAAGCCTATCGACGAACGCAAAATTTCTTCCTCAGATATAATCCGCCGTTTACAGAAGAATTTAAAGAAAGTGAAAGGGATCACGTTATATATGCAGCCGGTGCAGGATTTGACTGTCGATGATACGGTCAGCCGGACACAATACCAGTATACCCTGGAAGATCCCAATGGTGATGAGCTCAATGATTGGGCCCCCAGGGTGGTTGATGCGCTTTCCACCTTGCCGCAGTTACGAGACGTCGGTAGTGATGAACAGGCCAAGGGTTTGCAGGAGTCCTTAGAGATCGATCGTGCTACTGCCTCACGGCTTGGGGTGACCCCATCGGTTATTGACAATACTCTCTACAGCGCTTATGGCCAGCGTATCGTGTCAACCATATTCACCCAGTTAAACCAATACCGGGTTATTCTTGAGGTAAAACCCGATTTTAAGAAGAACCCTAATAAATTGCATAATCTTTATGTGCGCGGTTCCAGTAGCGCGCAAGTGCCGCTGGACGTGATCACTAAGTTCAAGCAAACCACCGGACCGCTGATCATCGGCCATTTAGGGCAGTTTCCGGCCGTGACTTTATCATTTAATTTGGCGCCGGGGGTATCGCTGGGGGATGCGGTCAAGGCCATCCAGTCGACCACACAGGGGATGGGTTTACCAGGAAGCATTAGTAGCCAATTTCAGGGAACGGCCGAGGCTTTTCAATCGTCCTTGAGCAATGAGCCGCTTTTGATCCTGGCGGCCCTGATAACAGTTTATATTGTGCTGGGTGTTTTGTATGAAAGCTACGTCCATCCCATTACGATTTTGTCCACCTTGCCGTCGGCGGGGGTAGGGGCGATCTTGTCACTTTTAATTTTCCGTACGGATTTAAGCGTCATTGCCTTAATCGGTATTATCCTTCTGATAGGTATTGTCAAGAAAAACGGCATCATGATGGTGGATTTTGCCTTGGATGCTGAGCGAGAGGAAGGGAAAACGCCCATAGATGCCATTTATCAGGCCTGTCTGTTGAGGTTCCGGCCGATCATGATGACGACGATGTCCGCTATATTGGGAGCTGTGCCTTTGGCTTTTGGAGGAGGCATGGGAGCTGAATTAAGGCAGCCTTTGGGTATTGCCATTATCGGCGGACTTATTTTTAGTCAAGTACTCACGCTTTATACAACTCCGGTCATATATCTGTGGTTTGACCGCGTGGGCAAACGGCTGGGTTTAGGTACATCTAAATGAGCATATCATCACCCTTCATTCAAAGACCTGTCGCAACCACCTTGTTGACGGTGGGAATTGTTCTTTCCGGTTTACTTGCCGTCTGGGTTTTGCCTGTATCCACCTTGCCTGAGATAACCTTAGCAACTATTAATGTGTCAGCGTCTTTACCGGGTGCCAGCCCGGAGACTATGGCATCGTCCGTCGCGACACCGCTGGAACGTCAGCTTGCTCATATCGCAGGCGTCACTGAAATAACTTCCAGCAGCAGCCTTGGTTCTACCTCCATTACAGTACAATTTGATCTAAGCCGCGATATTAATGGAGCGGCGCGTGATGTTCAGGCGGCGATCAACGCGGCACAAGATTATTTGCCGGTGGACCTGCCTATTCACCCAACCTACCGTAAGCTCAATCCATCGGAAGCACCTATTCTTATTTTATCGCTGACATCTGATACCATGACTAAAGCGGATATATATGATGTAGCAGACAGTATTCTGGCACAAAAATTGTCCCAGATCGATGGGATCGGCCAGGTCATCATCGGTGGGGGAGCATCAAGGGCGGTAAGGGTAGAACTGAATCCCATGGCATTAAATAAATATGGCATCGGCCTTGATACAGTACGAACTGCCATCAGTTCGACCAACGCGGACCGCCCCAAAGGACAGTTGGCTGATAACAACAAGACCTGGGAGATCCAGACCAATGATCAACTCTACACGGCCCGTGACTATCGACCTCTCATCGTTGCCCGTGATTCCTCAGGAGCAGTGATACGGTTATCAGATTTGGGTGATGTGCAGGATTCAGTGGCGGATATTCGCCAATTGGGACTTGTTAACGGCAAGCAGTCCATTCCTATTATACTTTTTCGCCAGCCAGGGGCGAATGTGATCAAGGCAGTTGATGCGGTCCGCGCGTCGCTACCACAATTGCGTGCGGCTATGCCGGCGGCGATCGATCTTTCGATCGTACTTGATAGGTCACCGACGATCCGTGCTTCAGTGCAAGAAGCCCAACGCACCGTTGTGATCGCGGGTATTCTAGTGATCCTGGTCGTCTTCGCTTTTTTGCGTAATGTTCGTTCGACCATAATTCCAAGTGTAGTGGTCCCGGTATCGATCATCGGTACTTTTGGGGTGATGTATCTTTTACATTTTAGTTTAGATAATCTCTCTTTGATGGCACTGACTGTGGCTACGGGTTTTGTGGTTGACGATGCCATTGTGGTGGTGGAAAATATTACACGTTATATTGAGAAAGGCATGGCTCCTAAAGAGGCTGCCTTAAAGGGAGCAGGAGAGATAGGCTTTACTATTCTTTCAATTAGTATTTCCCTGGTTGCAGTTTTTTTGCCTATATTGCTGATGGGAGGGGTTTTAGGCCGTTATTTCCGTGAGTTTGCCATGACCTTGTCAGTAGCGGTATTGATTTCAATGGTGATATCCCTGACAACTACACCGATGATGTGTTCCTTGCTTTTAAAACCTCACACAGAACAACGGCATGGCCGGCTTTTTAATGCCAGTGAAGGGGCGTTTAACGGGATGCATCAGTTTTATAAAAAGACTTTATTATGGGCATTGGACCATCAGGGAATCATGTTATCTTTGACGCTGGCCGCGTTGGCCACCAACATTTTTTTATTTTCGATTATTCCTACAGGTTTATTCCCTCAGCAAGATACCGGGCGTTTGAGCGGGAATATCCAGGCAGCCCAGGACATATCATTTCAATCAATGGAGAAGAAATTAAGGGCAGTTGTCAATATTATCATGAAAGATCCTGCCGTAGATACTTTGGCAGCGTTTACCGGTGGTTCAAACTCGGCACGGATGTTTATTATGCTTAAATCGCCGGCAGTACGTAAGATTTCAACAGACCAGGCGGTTGCCAGGTTACGTAAAAAACTTAGTAAAGTTCCTGGCGCCCCCACGTATCTTCAAAACGTACAGGATTTGAATGTTCCCGGAGCGCGGATGGCCAACGCGCAATATCAGTATACGCTTCAAGCAGATAGTCTGGATGAATTGACAACATGGTCACCGAAGATAGAAGCCGCGTTGCGTAAACTACCCCAATTGGCCGATGTTAACAGCGATAAACAAAATAAGGGGTTGCAGACGAATCTGGTCATTGATCGCAACACTGCCTCACGGCTGGGAGTTACTCCTCAAGAAATCGACAGTACCCTCTATGATGCCTTTGGCCAGCGGCAGGTTTCTACTACCTATAAACAATTAAACCAGTACCATATCGTGATGGAGGTCGCACCGCAATTTTGGCAGCGCGCTGATACATTAAAGGACATTTATGTGGCATCATCGAGCGGGACATTAGTCCCTTTGAGCGCGTTTTCTCATTTTGAAACAACAACGACAGCATTGGCCGTTGCCCACCAAGGTCAGTTCCCGGCGATCACATTTTCGTTTAATCTGCCGTTGGGGGTATCATTGGGCGACGCGGTCAAAGCTGTTAATATAGCAATGAATAAGATAATATTGCCTGCCACCATCCACGGTAGCTTCCAGGGTTCAGCCCAGGTATTTCAATCTTCCATGAGCAGTGAACCGATCTTGATTATGACGGCACTGTTGGCCGTTTATATTGTTTTGGGCGTTCTATATGAAAGTTATATCCACCCTATCACCATTCTCTCGACGCTGCCATCGGCCGGTGTCGGGGCGCTTTTAGCCTTGATGTTTACCCACACAGATTTAACCATCATTGCCATGATCGGTCTTATCCTTTTGATAGGTCTTGTTAAGAAAAACGGGATCTTGATGGTGGACTTTGCCCTTGACGCTGAGCGTCTGGAAGGGAAAAATTCGCATGATTCGATCTTTGAGGCTTGCCTCCTGAGATTTCGTCCTATAATGATGACAACCATGTCAGCGATATTTGGGGCCCTGCCCTTGGCTTTGGGGACAGGTATGGGGTCAGAACTTCGCCATCCGCTGGGTATTGCCATTATCGGCGGGCTTATTTTTAGTCAAATGCTTACTCTTTACACCACGCCGGTGATCTATCTTTATATGGAACGATTTAAGATTTGGTTTGAATCCGTACGCAATAAGAATTTTCAACGAAAGGCTGTGGCATGTTCAGCATGAAAAGAATTTTCAACGGTGGCCAACCCGGGGACATGTTCATGTCAGAACAACAAGGAAGGTGTCCCCAAGGTCCTCATCGTCCTCATGCCGGACACTCGCCATTGCTCGCCGGACACTCGCAGTTGCTCGCAGGTTGCCAACCAAAAAAAGGGTTGAATCTGAAAGCCCCCCGGGGGAACAACCTTGCGACTAAAGCAATGGCAATTATTCTGCTCGTTGTTTTGAGCGGCTGCGCGATTGGCCCTAAGTATGTCAGGCCCACCACTCAGATACCGAAGGCGTATAAAGAATCAGCGGATTGGAAAAAAGCTCAACCTCAAGATGAAATTGTCCGTGGGGCATGGTGGGAAATTTTTAATGACCCTCAGTTGGACGCGCTGGAAGCTGAAGTCAATATTTCAAATCAGAATATAGCGCAAGCCGAGGCGCAGTATGCCCAGGCGTACGCCTTGGTGCAAGCGGCCAAATCAAGTTTTTTCCCAACGCTGGGGACCACAGCTTCATATACTCGATCACATAATTCATCCGGCAGCAGCAATGGATCTTCTAATTCAAAGTATGCCGTCTCTAATAATTTATTAAGTGCCGATGTAAATTGGGAGTTAGACCTCTGGGGGAAGATCCGTCGAACGATGGAAGCCAATAGTGCCAATGCTCAGGCGAGCAAGGCTGATCTGGAAAATGCCCGACTAAGTGCCCAGGCCCAATTAGCCGAGGATTATTTTCAGTTGTGTTCATTGGACGCGCAAAAAAAACTTTTGGACGATACGGTTGCCATCTACCAAAAGTTTCTTGTGTTGACAAAAAACCGCTATACCGGCGGCGTCTCAGCCAAATCAGATGTTCTTCAAGCGCAAACCCAACTGGAGGGGACTCAGGCCCAGGAGATTAATATTGGTGTTCAGCGTTCCCAATTAGAACACGCGATTGCTTTACTTATCGGCAAACCAGCATCAGATTTTTCGATTCTTTCCTTAACGCAGGCATCGGCAGTGCCTTCCATTCCGACAGGTCTACCTTCGGAAATCCTTGAGCGCAGGCCTGATATTGCCGCCGCTGAAAGGACTGTAGCGGCAGCCAATGCCCTCATTGGTGTAGCAGAATCCGCGTATTTCCCAACATTGACATTAAGCGCTTCGGGGAGCTATGAGAACTCAAATTTGGCACGGATATTCTCATCGCCTAATCCGTTGTGGTCAGTTGGGCCGGCGCTGGCTGAAACTATATTTGACGCGGGGCTACGGCAGGCTCAGACAGCCCAGGCAAAGGCTGTTTATAACGCAGATGTAGCGTTTTATCGTCAGACGGTGTTGACTGCTTTCCAACAAGTGGAAGATAATTTGGCGGCACTTCGTATTTTAGAACAAGAAGCGCAAGTGCAGGATGAAGCGGTGAAGGACGCCCAGAAAGCGGTAGAGCTTGAAACCAATCAGTATAAAGCAGGGACAGTAAGTGCGCTGGATGTCATCAACACTCAAGCAATCGCTTTAGCTGATGAAAAAGCTGCTGTTACCATTCTCGGTGAACGCATGAATGCCTGCGTACTGCTTATTCAATATCTGGGTGGAGGATGGACATCTGCCAAGCAATGAAGTATAGATATTCCTTGACGTGGCAATTCCTTTTTTTGGCCGGTTTTCTTTTTTTTAGCCTTTCTGTCTCTTACGCTTACGACGATACTCATCCGCCAAGCATTGAAGATTTAAACAGGGACATTGCCATAAACCCTAATTCCGCGGATGTCTATTATGATCGCGGTATTCTTTGGGAGAAGAAAGGTAATTTCACCAAAGCCATTTCAGATTTTACCCAAACGGTTAGAATAAATCCCCAAGATACGGGCGCCTATTACAGCCGCGGTAATGCTTATGCAAGTCAAAATAATTTCACTCAAGCCATCGCTGATTACGACAAGGTCATTGAGCTGAATCCTCGGGACGCCACTGTCTATTACAATCGCGGCCTTTCTTATGCAAACCTGGGTAACATAACCCAATCCATTTCTGATTTTACGCAAGCCATTACAATTAATCCTGAGTATGCCCAGGCCTATCACAACCGGGGCCTTTCTTGGGACAAGGGTGGGAATTTGACTCAGGCTATCGCCGATATCAGCAGGAGTCTTGAATTGAATCCCGCCGAAACCGTAGCCTATTATAACCGCGGCATATGCTATGATAAGCAGGGCAGATTTATTGATGCTATTAATGATTTTAGTAAAGCCATTAAACTAAACCCTGATTATGCACAGGCCTATACTAATCGGGGGGAAGTTTATGTTGAACAAGATGACCTACCCCAAGCCAGGTTTGATTTTACCAAAGCCATTGAAATTGATCCTAAGATCGCACAGGCCTATAATAACAGGGCCGTTGTCTATTATCAGTTGAAAGAATATACAAAGGCCATGGAAGATTTGCGCAAGGCCGAAGCATTGGGATATACTGTTGACCCCGGGTTTATCGCGGTCATTAAGAAAGAGTCGGGAGTCTCCTTACAATGATTCCTCCTCTTTGATGGGGAGTGCTCTTAATGGTTCTTCCCCTTCGACGGGGGATAGGTGGGCAGGAAGGAGTTTCATATGAAGATGAAAATGATAGGCGGGACTTTAATTATTTTTTTTATTGTAACCTTGCCTGTTTTAGCCCAAGAGCGGCCGAGCTCGAATGACATTATTTCAAAACTGCAAACTGAGTTAAATCTGTCCCAGGATCAGGTATACCATATTACCCCGATCATTGAAAAATACGCCATAGCCTACCATGATCTTCAACAAAGTATCGGGGACGGCACCATTAATCCGAGCGCCATCGATAGTCAAAGGCAAGGGTTAGAAGCGGCGGAGACCCAGGAGTTGTCACAATATCTCAAACCATATCAATTAAGCGAGTGGAGGAGCATGCAGGGTCAAATGGATCAACAGAAGGATAAGGACAATAGCGACGCTAATGTTGATGCAGATCAATATTCAAATCTGCCAAGGGATAATCCACCGTCAAATTAGCACTCAGGAGACGTATAATCTATACTGGCTTTAAATCATAACTTGTTACAACTACTATAATTATTTTATTTATCGACGATGAAGTTTCCTCACATGCCTTTTCGCCTTTTTAAATTCTTGCTATTTTAAAGCGGATTTTTGTTTATAATATAGTTCCCATCTGATTGTAAAAGCAGTTAAAAAATAATATTTAAGGATTTAAGTGTGGTGAAATTGCTGGTAAGGCGGCGCTGATGATAGACCCTTATGATACATCTACGGCCATGGCAAAGCAAATCCCGGACATTTATGCAAAAATTATTATCTAGGCTTCTTCAATCCACGCGTAAACCTGAGGATATTTTTTTATTGTCCCTGTTGGTGTTAATTCTGCTTTGGCAGCCCCATTACCTGCGTCAAGAGCTGAATTTATTCGAAATGGGGCTTTATTTACCAGGCATTGAGGCCATATCTCAAGGTCAGGTGCCTTTCAGGGATTTTTTTCATCTGCGTGGGCCCTTCGAGCTATATGTGCCGGCATTGTTTATGAAACTGTTCGGTTTTAGGGCGGATGTTTTAGCGACTTACTTTTATTTTGGTACAGTATTGACGATACTCGTGGCCGTGCTGATTGCGTATGAGCTTATTCATCAAAGGTTTTTGCTATATTCTTTTGTGTTGATTTTGGTGACCCGGACTTTCCCAAGGGTGGCTTTCACCTGTTGGGGAGGGATGCGTTATGCATGGGGATTATTAGCGATATGGTGCTTAATTCGATTTTTAAAATGTAATCGTCCCGGCTGGCTTTTGGCTGGCGGCTGTTTGGCCGCGGTCGGCATGTTGACGAGTATTGAAATTGGCGTTATTGTTTTGTTTGCTTTTGTGGCAGTAGTGGCAATGGGCAGTAATACAACATTACGAAGTCGAAGGAATAGGGCCTTTTGGTCATGGGTATTTCTATCGGGTTTTTTGTTTATAATGTTACCTTATGGTATTTATCAACTAAGCCAGAATGCTTTTATGCAATACTTGCAGGCGCAATGGGTCGTTGTGACACATATGCAAAAGACTTTTTTACAAATAGATAGGGTACCAGATACTATCCCAAAATTTTTGCGTGCCATATTTCTTCCGCTAGACAAGAGCTTTTATCAAATGACGCCGATGTACTGTTATATGTTTTTTTTCTCTTTATACTTTTGGCGCATGTTTAATAAAAAAGCCCCTGCCATAGACCGGGCTGCTTTGGCGGTGGCGGTATATGGTTTGATCTTATTCTTGACGGGCTTTCGTAAAATACAGTTTGTGGAATATGAGATGTCTTTGCAGCCCGAGAAAATTATTTTATTTTATTTATTGGGGCAGTTTATAGTATGGGCTCAGCAGAAGTTTACAAGATTCAAATGGGTGGGGACGGTGCTTATAGCTGCAGTGATAATAGCATCGGTGATATATAGCATCGGCCGTTTTAAAACGAGATTTTATAAATCTTCCTGGGCTTGTCAGTTGATAGCAGGTAAGGAAGAGGGAAAAGGGGCATTGATAAACGGAGCTTCGATCACTTCTATTGATTTGCCACGCATTAGGCATATGATGATCCCAGCATGGCAAGCGAAAGATTTAGAGCAATTAAAAGCTTTCGTTGACGAACATGTGCCGGCGCATGAGACAGTGTGGATGTATCCGGATCTTGGCAGCCTGCATTTTATACTCGACAGGCCTTGGGTAGGGCGTTTCCCCATGGTCATATTATCCTGGATGGATGATGGCTGGTTTACTGATTATGAGACAGCACTAAAGCGTAATCCTCCCAGGTATGCCATTGTTGACAAGATGGAGCTATTTCATTTCAACATGTCTTCTTTTTTAGTACCTGCCAACCGCATTAAACATGAACGTATGATGCAATTTCTGCATAATCATTATGTGATAGAAACGCAAACGCCGAGTTATTTTGTGTACCGTCGGATACATTAAGATATAAAAATTAAAAGTAAAGGAAAAATAGGCCGTTTGCTGTCTAAATATTTTTTTTGAAGCAGACGGGGCGCCATTAGGAGATATTAGGAAAACATTCTGGACGGCTCTTATGAAATCTGCTATAAAAGAGTTTCACTTTCATGATTTAAGACATACTTTCGCTTCTCATTTAGTATCCGTTAGTATAAGTAATTTATAGAGTTACGAAATACGGGCCCATAGCTCAGTCGGTTAGAGCAGGAGACTCATAATCTCTTGGTCCCAGGTTCGAGTCCTGGTGGGCCCACATATAAAAATTACTATTTTTTTAGTGGACGAGAACCGAAAAAGGAGGTTTGGGGGAAAGACTGTTCCCCAATTATGCAGATAGGTTTAAGGGAAAGGTAACAGCGAGTCCTGAAAGGACGAGCGTCAAAGGAAAACCGTTAGGGCGCTGGTCTGGCGAATAAGCCAGACCGATTAGCGCGCCCGCCGAGATGTGAGGCGGGCAATCATATACCCTAAGGAGTGAGACGAGCGAGTTTTTTTCGAGCGAGCGAACGACTGGTTCTAGGGCCGAAGGCCCGGAGTCCTGGCGGGCCCACCATTCCGTTACCATTTATTACCGTACTTCGTACTAAT
Organism: Candidatus Omnitrophota bacterium; assembly: GCA_963769315.1. Lineage (GTDB taxonomy): Bacteria > Omnitrophota > Gorgyraeia > Zapsychrales > Fredricksoniimonadaceae > JABDGZ01. The sequence continues at coordinate 841,794 of CAVYLG010000003.1, read as the reverse complement.
TCCCCAACATTTCAACAATGCAATCTTATTTTGTCGAAATTGGCTGATCCGGAAATGCCAGTTGATCCCTGCCCCGCCAGTCCCGGACGTAATTAATTTCCATCAGTCTGCGCACACCATTGATCGGACGCGGTTCAAAACCATGCCAGGTGTTGGGCCCTGATTTGAAAATAACGGCGGAATTAAACTCCGGGCTTGACCTCTTGAGCCACTTTTTTTCATTATCATAAATATCAGTTCCCCAGTCTTTGGCATGCGGACCTGTACATAGGTAGATGACCATTGAAAATACCTTTTCAGGGACATCCCGGTGCGGTTCCAGCCACATTCCGTCTAAATCCTGCATGTATTCAAGGCGCAGGAACGTCCCGTCCGCCTTGATACCACAAGTTTTTTCAAACTGGCGTGCGACGTCAGGACGTTGGAGAGCTTGGGCCAGATTTTCACATATGGGGAATTGTTCGCGCAAGCTGGGGGTAAAGAAAGTGCGTTGATTGTTGTAGCTGCCGCGGGTGCCATCCGTATTGCCCAAAAGTGGCGGCGCGATGGGCAGGACAAGAATGGCCGTGCATACAGATTCGGGGAAAATTTCCTTAAGGTACCAGCGCAAATAAGGATTTTCGTCGCGTTTTGCTGCGTTTAAGGAATTGATGAAATGTTTGGCGATGACTTCGGGTTTTGGGACAAATGGGTAGGTCATTTCCCGCTCCTTTGCCCGGTCCTTCCAAATCGCGGGGCCCAATCGATGATCTGGCGCACGCCCGGGAATAGATTTGGCGAAAGCACTGATGGCATGACGATAATTTTCCCGGTTTGCATACCATTGGGAATCAACATAACAGAGCTGCACGCTCATCCGTTTGCCTTTCTGCGGCAAAAACCCGTGCCAGGAGTGGTCGCAAACGCGGAACATCAACATATTGCCCATACTCCGGAGCGAATTCGAAGGCATAGTCATCCCGGTTGCTGCTGCGAAGGACGCGCAAACGGCCTTTTTCGTACGGCCATTCCTCACTGAATCCAAGAAGGATAGTAATGATTTTATGTTTCGAGTCAGTGTGGGCGTAGCCTTCATTGTAATGACCGGTCGTGTTTCCCATCATCACGATGCTGGGATAGCGTTTGCTTAGGTCCATGTCGAATTTTTTTTCGACTAATCGCCGGAAGCGCATACTGAGCAGATCCTGCATACAGGCGGCGAATTTGGGCCCGTACCGCAGGCTGGTAAGGGCATAACTGCCGCGATCAGGGATAACCGGTGCGTCAGCCAGCACCTCTTTTTTTAAAGCAGGGTTGATAACTTGCTCGGCATAAACGAAATCATAGGGATCCCGTCTTAACTCGGCAGCAGCAATGGCCGCTTCGTTGAGCATGAGAAAAGGGGCATCATTATCAGGTTTGGTTGTCATATTCCTTCCTTTTGTTTTTAAAACGACGGATACAATGGTTGATTATTGGGAACAACAGCAACTCCTTCAATCTCGATGAGCCATTCAGGACGGCAAACAGGGCCCTTAACAATGACCGTAACAACGCGGGGAAGGCGTTGGGACAATCGCGCTTGGATATAATTGAAATCAGCCGGATCGCGCAGGTAAACGATCATGTACATCATGTCTTCAAGAGTTGCATTGCCTGAATGTAAAAGGGCCTCGATATTTTCGAGCGTGCGGTCCAGCTGTTTGATGACGCTGCGCGGATGTAAAATGTTTCCCTGATCATCGATGCTGGCCGTTCCGGAAATAAAACAATGAGATCTGTCGGCATAGGCGATCCGTACACCGCGTTCAAAGGTGACGTTGTACTCCTTGGCAGCGCACAACATTTTAAAATCGTTGAGGTAGGAAATTTGACGCGGATCAAGCCCGAGGATCGAATACGCATCCAGGGTGATCAAATCGTGACAGTGCGGGGAGGCCCCTTCAATCCCTGAGCTGGCGATAAAATGGCTGTTCTGGGTCAAACCATGATGCATAAAAAGCTCACGGCGTTCATTAACCATGCTTTTATAAAAAATATCGATGTTTTTGACATAGATCCACGTGCGCACACAATTGTTATACAAATCGCCTCCATTGGAAGAAAGCGCGTTGATCAGGTTTGCGAAAGCGCTACGTGTTTGTAAAGCTGCAGAAATAGATTTGTCAGTGTCTTGGGAACAGATGCGCGTGCTCCATAAGTAACCCAGCCCGTTTTTTCGAACAAGGACATGTTGCGGCGAAAGGCGTTTTTTCTCCAAGGGTTTTTTACTTTCAATATGATAAGCAAGAAGGGCTATTTTGGAGTTAGGCATGGGGGGCTGCTGGATGATCGAAACGGCAACCGGATAACCGTCAGATTCCTCTGTCAGTTCTGAGCTCTGGAGCATATCGATTTGGTTTAAGGCATCACTTAGGAAAATACGGCGGAAAACAGCTGTCTGAGGGGGGAGGCCCAGGGACAGGATCTTTTGGGCATAAATTGTTTCGATATATTTGACCTGTTCTTTAAACCCCATATCTCCGGGGGCCGTGATGACAAGAAAATGTTCGACTTCACCACTTTCTTTCCCAAAACTGCGATGGAGGATGTCCTGGTAAGCGGTCATGTTTAAAGCCTTTTATAGTGAATGAATACCCCTGCAACAATTTGCAGGGTAACAGCGGAGTAATTTATAATTATATAAAATATATAAGGTCCCAAAATTTTTCTAACGGAAGTAATATTTAGGGGAATACGTATTAGGACGTATTGTCTAAACAACTTTCGGCAGTTATTATAGTATATATCTAAATTTTTAGAAGGGAAAATTTGGAAGCAATAGTAGGCCATTATGAAAATTGAATGATAATTCCTTTTAAGTAATCCTACTCATTTCTTGCGTATTACTACGTATTCAAATTTTGCCTCAAGAGGACTAATATAAATTAACACTTGAAAGATGGCTATATTTTGCTTCCTAAAATAGTCAAGAGATTTATAGAGTGGGTATTTATTACATATGAAAGGAGGTTAAGACCGTGAAAATAATAGAGAACGGAGTCACCATTAAGGGTAGGGCCAAAAGAAGTTATTCGATACAAGGGGAGATCAAAGCGGAGGTGAAGGAAACTTCAAAACCAAAGCGTCCGGATTTCAACAAATATATTCAAATGGTGGAGAACAAGGCCTTTGAGCTTTATGAAAAGCGCGGTTGTCAGCCTGGTCATGATCAAGAAGACTGGTTAGAGGCTGAAAAATTGGTTGAAGAAGAGTTGTGTCGATGACGGTAATTCATGGTTAAATTGTCCAAGGGATCGAGGGAATAATTAAGCGGTCCGCATTATCATTCCTTGCGGGAATTCCTTTGTTGACCGTCTTTGTGCGGGTATAAAAATATTGCTTTATTTTTATGAAAGGAGTAAGATACTATCAGAAATCCTTCCAAGTAGTGAGGTGACCTATGACGTCACTGCCTACCTCGCTTTCTTTAAACCATATAGTCCTAAGAGGTATGCCTATTGTTTGCGGTTATGCCATAGGGCAATTGGTTTTTTGCCGCAATGCTTTGGTGAGTGAATACAAACAACAGGTATTAACTGAGGACGAAGTAGAGAATGAGCTTAAAAGGATCCAGAGGGCCATTGAGAATGTTTGTGACGATCTTTCCACACTTAAATCAAAAGTAGCCAGCCAGATAGATACCAAGCATGCCGAGATTTTCGAATCTCATTTCCATATCCTCACCGATGCCGAGCTGTTTAAAGACATAGAAAAAGACCTTAGGAGCCGGTTATTAAACGCAGAAAGAATCGTCCAGGATGTTTTTTTGCGCTGGGAAAAGAGAATAAGGTCGTCCGGCAGTTCTGATATCAGTGAAAGGGCGGATGATGTATTGGACCTGGGCAGGCGCCTGTTGGAAATGCTTAGCGGTGCCGTCCATCGAGAAATGGTAACAGGTTTGCCTGAGGATTCCGTGCTTTTTACCAAAATATTGTTTCCTTCTGATGTGGTATCGCTGGATACCGGTAACATTAAGGCCATTATCACGGAAGAAGGGACGCAAAACTCACACTCGTCTATCCTTGCGCGTGCGATGGATATCCCTTTAGTATCGAAAATAAATGTTGACAGTTTATTGTTGGCCCGCGGGGCACAGGTTATCGTTGACGGGAAAAATGGCCGGGTCATCATCAACCCTCAGGATCAGGAAAGGGAGGCCTACAGGCAATTGATCCGCAAGAAAGTTGAGAATAAAGTCAATCTCATACGGCATGTCAAGGATACGCCCTTAACGATGGGCAGAACAGTGATCAAGGTAAGGGCCAATGTGTCTTCCCTGAATGATCTTAAAATGGCCGGGGAATTTGGGGCTGATGGTATAGGCCTTTACCGGACCGAAGTTTTTTATATGGGAGGGACCGAGTTTCCGACGGAGGAATATTTTTATAACCACTTAAAGATGGCGTTGGGACAGGTCCCTCATGATGAGGTCACCTTGCGGCTTTTAGACATCGGCGGGGACAAGAAACTCCCCTTTTGGGACATCGCGGAAGCAACCAATCCCGCCTTGGGGCTCAACGGCATAAGGCTGCTTTTAAAATACCCCCGGTTATTGGAAATGCAATTGAGGGTTTTTTTAAGGTTAAGCGCAGAATTTAATGTGAAAGCGTTAGTGCCGATGGTCTCTTTGCCTAAGGATATGATGGAAGTCCGGCGCTATCTGCAGCAGGAGAAAGAAAAATTGCATCAGGAAGGGGTCCCCTTTAATGAAAATTTAGCGCTGGGAGCCATGATCGAAACCCCCGCGGCGATTCTTTCTATCGATGAACTAATTGAGTTGTCTGATTTTTTTAATATCGGCACCAATGATCTGGTGCAATATGTGATGGCGGCCGGCAGGGGAAGGGAAGATGTGGCTGATTATTATGAAGCTGGTAATTATTTAATTCTTGATATGCTCAAGAGGATTATCCGCAAAGCAAAGTCCCACGGGAAAGAATGTCGGATGTGCGGGGAATTGGCGGGAGATTTGAATTATACCGAAGATCTTCTAAACATCGGTCTGAGGAATTTTAGTGTGCAGCCTTCTTTAATTCCCTATGTTAAAGAGAAGATCCTTCGCCTTTTGAGATGCGAAGGGGATCAATCGAATGTGAAGAAAATGGACGTATCCCTCAAATCACGGTTGGCGCATTCCTATCATTTGGGATATCAGCAAAAAGAATTTTCTGGAGTTACCGGAGTCCCTGAATGGAAGTGGTCATTATGATAAAGGAAGAATTGAAAAACACCAATAATCAAAGAAGTATGCCAATAATAGAATTCCGGCATTTTATCCGTCATCCCGTATGTCTACCTCTTGCGTATAAGGTTATTGACCCAGAAACAAGGGAGAGTAAAGAAGAGTTGCGATCTGAAACGATTAATGTAAGCAGGGGAGGATTATTATTTCCGGCTAAATATCCTGCTAAAACCGGGGCCAGGATTTTGATAAGAATGCCCTTTGAGGGTAAGTTCTTTAACGTTAGGGCAAAAGTTATTCGCAGTGTTAATAATCCGGAGACGAAACTTTATGATATAGCTGTAAGTTTTTCCAGATCTCAGGAAGCTTTTAAGGCAAAAATGATTGAGCAGATTTATCTTATTGCGGAATACCGTGATTTGCTTAGCTTAGAAGAGGGGGAGGATGTTTCTCTTCAAGAAGCATCCCGTCAATGGATAAAACGGTATTCGGAGCGATTTAGAAAACTTTACTGGTAGTGACCGGCTTCAATAATGAGGGTCCATTTATAAGTACAATTGATACCCTGCAGCTTGCTGCAGGGTATTATTTTGCGTGCAGACAGTTATTGCTAAAATTCATGGATTCTGATACTATCTTCCGACTTATGAATTCCTTATTTTTTTTACTGAGCTTGATTTTAATCACCGGTTGTCAGCAGCAGGAGAAACCTCGTCAATACACCGAGGTGGCACCCCAAGTTTCTCAGGCCCAGACGACACCGGTGGTAGAGCAGAAACCGCCTGATATACCTCATGCCGGTATTGATATGGCTTCCAATATCACGCCTGATGCCAGCGCTAATTTGCAACAGATGTTGGCCGAAGGGCAGGATCCGCACGCAGGTATTGACATGTCAGTTTTTGCGGGGAATAACCCTCATGCGGGATTGAACATGCCTGCTATGATGGGAAATGGCACCGAGCCACCCAATCCGTATTCCTGGACATTGCCTAAAGGCTGGAAGCAGGGGGCCAATAGAATGATGCGCCTGGCTTCTTTTTATCTGGAAGCTGATCCTGATGCGATTGATTGTTACATTGTTGCCTTGCCGGGTATGGCTGGTGGCATGGAAGCCAACCTCAAACGCTGGATGGGGCAGGCAGATATCGATCCTTCCGATGCTAATTATAAACAACTTCTCAATACTGCCCGCACCCTTAAGACTAAAGAGGGACTAGAAGCCACGTTATATGATTTGGCGCCGTTACAGCAAAGGCCGTCCGGTAAAACCATGATTGTCGCTGTTGTTCCAACCAATGATACGACTATTTTTGTGAAGATGACCGGTACGAAGGAACATGTGAAACAAAACCGTGATAGTTTCTTGGAGTTCTTAAAATCTTTGGTCGCCAAATAACACACTATTGAGCAATGTTAAAGCTACTTAGTTCAGCCCGCATCACAGTTGTTTGCTTATTCCTGCTTTTTATCCTAACTTTTTGGGGGACCATTGCGCAGGTGCAGCAGGGGCTTTACGCGGCCCAAGAGCGATTTTTTGCTTCCTTTTTCTTTTTGGCCTCAGGATGGCTTCCTTTTCCCGGTGCCCAACTGGTGCTTTGGGTCTTGTTCGTTAATTTGATCTGTGCCCTGATCGACCATTTTCGTCAGCACCGTGAGTGGACCTATATCGGCAGTAAGATCACCCATATCGGGCTACTTTTATATTTCGCGGCCGCATTCTTTATTTTTCATCTCTCCCAGGAATCCTATGTACACCTGATGGAAGGCGGTATGACCAATGTTTCCACTTCCTACAACGATTGGGAATTGGCGTATTGGCAGGGAGTCGACAGCAACCGTCAGGTCACGGCCTTTGATAGCAAGAATTTCAAGCCCGGGACAAAAATTGCGTTTAATAACCCGGATTTTACAATCAGCGTCGATCAATATTATACCAACTCCGATGCTTTTGACAACGGCAATAACCTTAAACCCGAGAAATTTATCAGTGTTGATAGGATCGTCCTTATCACACCCAAGCCATTGGATAAGGAAAGGGAAAAGAATACGGCCGGCGGGGTTTTTGACCTAGGGTTTGATGGCAAGTCCCACACCCTGTTGCTTTTCGGGGCCGAGCAAGGGCCCACACCGGTTAATATCGACGGGAAAGATTATTATTTTATTTTGCGCCATAAATGTTATCCTCTCCCCTTTACATTGAAGCTGGATCATTTTAAGGCCGAATTCCATCCCGGGACCGACATAGCCAAGAACTATGAAAGTTTAGTCACCATATCCGCGGGTTCTCTTAAACGTCAGGTGCGGATTTATATGAACAATCCTATGCGTTATAAGGACTATACGGTTTATCAGGCATCCTATGATAAAGACAGCATGGGCCGGCAGTATTCCTTGCTGGCGGTTGTCAAGAATTCGGCACGCATTCTGCCTTATATTTCCTGTTTGATGGTGTTTTTCGGCCTGGCCTTACATTTTCTCATCCAGGCCTTTGTTGCTAAGTCGAAACTATGAAGATAAAGTCCATTTTTTTAAGTTTTATATTAAGTCTTTCTTTTGTCCCTCTGTGTATGGCACAGGAGGAGGGGAAGTTTTTTAAGAATTTTAAGAGTATCCCTGTTTTGCACGAAGGCCGTATTAAACCTTTAGACACCTACGCACGCACTCTTTTGGTCCAATTCTCCGGTAAGGATAATTACGAGCATACAGATGCCGTCCTTTGGCTGGCCAAACTTCTTTTCACACCCGAAAATACGGTCAAGGACAAGGTTTTCCTGATCAATAATCCCGATATCGCTACCGCATTAAATATCAAGGTTGAAGAACATCGTCGCTACAGCTTTGGGGAACTTAAAAGTGCTTATCCTAAGTTGATGGAATTAAGGGATGCGGCCAATAATATCGATGAGCACCAGCGCAGCCTTGTGGAAAACGAAATTATCCGTGTGGCAGAGAATGTAGCGCTTTATATGGATTTTTCCAATGAATTCCTTTGGGCATGCCCTGACGCTAATTTTACGATTACAACCAAAGAAACCAAAGAGCATCTGGGCCTGCCGTCGCAAGAAAGACAGTTCAGCTTCTTTGATATTGCCCTTAAAGCAGACAAGATCAAGGACCTGATGGGGAGTTTTAAAAATAAAGGCCAGGCTCAGGCTTCAACATCCGGCCAAGAGTTGATGACGGTCGTAAACAATATGTTCCGCTGGACGCAGACCAACAAAAATTTGCCTTTCGCTGTCATTCCTTTATCTTTGAATAACGATTGGGAGAGTCCCTGGGATGCCATTTCAACGGGTTTCTCTAATGAACATACAAGAAAACTCATTGGCCTTTGGCATCAGATGGCCCTGGCCTACACAGAAAGGAATTTTATTGGTTTTGAAATATCTTCTGGGCTGTATCTGGATGCCGTCAAGGACAGTCTTACGCCGCAGGAGGGTAAAGTTGTCCATCAATTTCCTTTGGAGTTAACCTATCATGCTGCCATGCCGTTTATGTGGGCGAGGGTGTTTTATATCCTGTCTTTTATATTTTTTATCATTTCATTTGCGTCCCCCCAAAGGCATTGGTATTGGTTGGGACTTTTTTCGATTATTGCGGGTTTTATTCCGCATGCTTTAGGGATGGTCGCCCGGATCATCATTATGGGGCACCCGCCGGTTACCAATCTGTATGAGACCTTTATCTTTGTGGGCTTCATTTGTGTACTTTTGGGGCTTGGTATTGAATATTTTAACAGGCAGTGGCTTGGCATTATGACCTCTGCCATTTGCGGCACGGTTTTGCTGTTTATTGCCGGAAGATACAGTGCCGATGGGGACACCTTAAAGATGCTGGTGGCTGTATTGAATTCCAATTTCTGGTTAGGCACCCATGTCACGACCATTACCATGGGCTACGGGGCAACCTGTGTGGCAGGAATACTGGGGCATATATGGCTTATCCAGGCGGCCTTAGGGGAAAAAAGGGAAGTGCTTGATGCTACTTATAAAACTACTTTAGGGATTATGGGGGTGGCTTTAACCCTTACTTTTTTAGGTACCAATTTGGGGGGCATTTGGGCAGACCAAAGCTGGGGCAGGTTTTGGGGATGGGACCCTAAGGAAAACGGGGCGTTGATGATCGTCCTTTGGCTGGTAATACTATTTCATGCCAAATTTGCCAATATGATCGCATCTCTAGGCCTTGCCGTGGGATGCGTCATTGGGATGATGGTGGTCATGTGGGCGTGGTTTGGTGTTAACCTTTTAAGCATCGGCCTGCATTCCTATGGGTTTACTTCGGGCATTGCAGATGCCTTAATCATATATGCCATTTGTGAAATTGTTTTCATCATCCTCACCGTGTTAGTCATTTCTCGTAAACCGTCTTTTTAAAATACCCATTCCACTAATAGAGTATTTATACGTAGAAATCTACGTAGAGCTACGTATTATACTTTTTTTGCATGGTGTTATAATTTTCATAATCCATTATCGATTAAACTGATTGGTCATTCTGAGGCGCAGCCGAAGAATCTCAACTGTATAGCAACCTAAGAAAAGGTTGTTCTTTTAGAGGTTCTTCGCCCCGCCCAATGCGGGGCTCAGAATGACATTTTAATTTATGGCTAAATCATTCAAATATCTTTATGGCCCCGTAAATTCCTGGCGTTTGGGCAGGTCTCTTGGGATCGATCCTTTATCAGGCCCTGAAAAAATTTGTAATATGGACTGTATGTATTGCCAGCTTGGTTTAACCGGCCATCTAAGCAATACCAGGCAAGAATATGTACCAACCGAGGCGCTTATTGAAGAAATCAGTCGTCTGCCCGTACAGTTTGTGGATTATCTGACTTTTTCAGGACGCGGAGAACCTACCTTAGCTAAGAATTTGGGGGATATGATCCGCAAGATCAAGGCTATTCGCCGTGAACCGGTGGCTGTCATTACCAATTCCTCTTTAATGTATCTTAGAGAGGTACAGGAAGATTTAAATGAGGCTGATTTTGTTTTAGCTAAACTGGATGCTTTCGATCAGGAATCTTTTCAGTCTATAGGCGGGGGAGAATTAAATTTTGAAAAAGTCCTTAAGGGAATTTATAAGTTCCGTTCGGGGTTTAAGGGTAAATTCGCCCTGCAGATCATGTTAATTGATGATAATTTAAATAATGTTTCAGAGTTGGCCTCTATCGCACGCACTCTTTGTCCCGATGAAGTGCAGTTGAACACCCCTTTAAGACCCTGCGCCGTAAAGCCTATCCAACGCATTGAGATGGAACGGGCCAAGAAGTTTTTTGGTGATATCCCCGTTGTGTCGGTATGGGATGTCCCCCATCAAGAGTCTTCTCCCATCGATGAAGAGGCCACCGTCAATCGCCACGGGAACTATTTCAAAACAAGATATAGCTTTTAAAAGCGACAATGGTATAATTTGTCAGAATTTAAAATTATACCTATGCCGAGCAAACTATCTCAAAAAGGTTCTTTAGCACAGACTCTTAAAGAACTGGCGGATATTAAATTCGCCCTGGATGCATCATCTATTGTGGCGATCACCGACCAAAGGGGTAAGATTGTCTACGTTAATGATAAGTTTTGCGAGATTTCCAAGTATTCCCGTGAAGAGCTTCTAGGCCAAGATCACCGTATCATCAATTCCGGTTATCACCCCAAAGAATTCTTTCGTGATTTGTGGCAGACCATTACCCACGGTAATGTGTGGAAAGGGGAAATCCGCAATAAAGCCAAGAATGGGACCTATTATTGGGTGGACACAACCATCGTTCCCTTTTTAAATGATAAAGGCAAACCTCTTCAGTATGTTTCCATTAGGAATGAAATAACCAAGCGCAAATTAATGGAAGAAGAGATCAAGGCCATCCCGCAGCGCATTATCCAGGCTCAGGAAAGCGAATGCAACCGTATTGCACGGGATATCCATGATGATCTGGGCCAGTCGCTGTCAACCCTTAAGATATTCATCCAATCGGGTTGGGTCCCGAGTTTAAAAAGGACTTCCCAGGAGCAAAAAGAGCATGAGAAAATCATTTCTTACTTAAACGGCATCATTGAAAAATCCCGTGGCCTGGCCATGCGTTTAAGGCCTTCCACGCTCGACACCTTAGGGTTGACTACGGCATTGAAAATGATGTTCAATGAAATTAACCGGTCAAAGTCCCTGAGGGTCCAATTCCGCCATAATAAGATCGATGACCTGAAATTCAAATCCGAAACGATCAATGTATTTCGTATTATTCAGGAAGCTATAGCCAATATTCTCAAACATGCCTCTGCTGACTTGGTCAAGGTTGACATCCGTCTGGTTAAGGACCATTTGAAGATCCGTATTACGGATAACGGCAAAGGGTTTGCAGTGGCCGGCAAATCCGCGGGTCTGGGGCTTGTCACCATGAAAGAAAGGGTCATGCTTTTAGGCGGCAATATTCAATTGCAATCCGTAATTAAAAAAGGGACAATGATCCTTGTTACCATTCCGGTGATAGGAGAAAAGATATGAGTGCCATCCGCGTCATACTTGCTGATGATCATGAAATGTTCCGTTCAGGCCTAAGAGGGCTGTTGGAAAAAAATTCGGACTTTAAAGTGGTAGCTGAGGCAGGCAACGGCGAAATTTTGCTGGCGAAGCTAAAAACAACAAAGACTGATTGCGTGGTTTTGGATTTGTCTATGCCCCAAATGGATGGGCTGGAAACGCTTAAAGAGCTTCGTCAGAAATTCCCTAAGGTAAAAGTCCTTATTTTAACCATGCAAAAGGACATAGAACATTTTAAATACGCCATGGCCGGCGGAGCCTGCGGATATATACTCAAAGACGCGGCGTTTGAACAGCTGGTGATGGCCATCAAGCTCATCACAAAGGGTAAAAAATTTGTCTCGCCGGCGATTTCTGATTATATCACCGAACAGTATGTGCGTTCTATTGAAAGCGGGGACGCTCCCTCCCTGGAAATTTTGACCAACCGCGAGAAACAGGTCCTGACCCTCATAGTTAAGGGATCTGCCAATAAAAATATCGCCTCTGCATTAAAAATCAGCATCCGCACCGTCGAGACCCATCGCAGCCGTTTGATCCATAAGCTGGGCATCAATACTGCTGCCGGCCTTGTCAAGTATGCCATTTCCAAAGGCCTAATTTAATTTTGATAGTCACAAGCCATCAGTCACCAGTCACAGGCCCATTATTTGTGACCTGTGTCCTTGTGTCTTGTGCCTTTTTTAAGTGTTAGTACGTACCTTCCTACGTAGTTTATCGAATTTTTATTTTTTATTTTCTCAAGTATCGTGTGATGGTTAGAAAAGCAGCTTTAAAATATATCTAAAATTGTAATTGGTTAGTTACCGATGTGTATCATCGGGTGGCCTGCCGCTCGTCTCGCGGCAGGCAGGGACAGGATCCGATGATCCTCTAAATACTAACTTAGAACTTATGTCTTGCATACTGATCGTTGAGAACCACAAGGATTTTCGGGAGGCGATGAAGAATTTCATCCTAATGAAGGGTGTCAAAGCCGATATCTTGGAGGCTATGACAGGTGAAGAAGGGGTTGATATTGCCGCACAAAAGCATCCGCAAGTTGTTATTATAGACATTCAATTAGGCAATGGCATCAATGGTTTAGAGACTGCTTCTATGATCAAACGTCAGAACCCTTCTAGTAGTATTATTATTCTGACCATGTATGCCATGGAAGGCATGAAGGATTTATGTAAAACAAAGGATGTAGAAGATTTTATTGATAAAAGCGACCTGGATGTCCGTCTGGTTCCCACCGTTAACCGGCTTTTATCTGTAAAGACATAGATGTGTGGCAGGCAGGGAGGATTTATAAAAAACAGCGTCATATCCGTGTTACAACGCAGTTTTTGTAAGGTTTAGCGTATTTATTTCAAAAAATTAACATAATTGAAATCAATAATTTACATATTTTTTCAAGTTTGACGCTTCTTTTCCCAGACATGTAATTAAATTTTTTATCTTAGTATAAATGGGAACAGTTATGAATGTCTTGGTTGTTGGGATTAACCATAAAACTTCATCGATAGATATTAGGGAAAAGTTCTACCTGCAACCCCTTGAGCGGGAATTGTTTTTAAGCGAATTTAAAAGCGATCCGCGTATCACAGAGGCAGTTATTTTATCGACCTGCAATCGTACTGAGATTTATGCCAATGCCATAGAAAATGACCCCCAAGTTTTGATCGATGCGATATTTAAAATCAAGAAGATCCCTTCGAATACAGATTTAAAGAACCATTTTTATACCTTCACGGGCAAGGAAGCGGTGGATCATTTGTTACGTGTGACCACCGGTTTGGATTCTTTAATTATCGGAGAAAAACAGATCCTGGGGCAGGTCAGGGAAGCCTTTGAATTTTCAAGTAACAGGGGAATGATGAGCAAAACTTTCAATATCCTTTCCAATCTCGTGCTGCAGACAGGCAAGAAAGCACGCAGTGATACTCAGATCGATTTTGGCGGATCATCAATCAGCTGGGCTTCGGTGATGATGGCGCAGGATATTTTAGGGTCATTGCAAGGCAAGTCGGTTTTGATTTTAGGTTCCGGGAAAATGGGTCGTTTGACCGTAGAACAGTTGACTAAAAAAGGCGTGAGTAAGATTTATATTATGAATAGAACGACAGAAAAGGCCGAGGAGCTGGCCCGTGAAAGCGGTGGGATAGCCGTTGCGTTCTGGGAGATGAAGGATATTTTAGATAAGGTGGATGTCTGCATTTGTTCAGCGAGCTGTACGCATTATTTGATAGATAAGGATTTGGTTGAAAATACCATGAACACCAGGCAAGGCCGTAAATTGGTTTGTATTGATATTTCCATGCCTCGTAATATAGATCCCGACGTGGGTTCTATAAAGGATGTTTCTTTAGTGACGGTGGATGATTTAGACAAGGTCGTTGAAGACAATCTTCAAAAACGTTTGTCGGCCGTTGGTTTTGTCGAAACAATGATTACGAAAAAGATTGACGAATTTTATAGAGCCATGGGGAAGGTTTCTTCAACAAAACAAATGTCGGAACTATAAGTTAGGAATTTACCCCTCCTTGCTGGGAGGGGTTAGGAGAGGGAGAAATCAACTATGAAAAGTTTAATTATTTTAACATTTGGGTTAGGGCTAATTCTTTCCGGTGCTGTTGCCAAGGCGGATATGGCTCAAATTAAAGCTTATAAAGATGCGTATCCTGGTGCTAGGCCGAAATGTATTAGTTGCCATGTGGATAAAATGCCGAAGAAGGAAAACGGCCAACATGATTTAAATAGTTATGGTAAGGCTATCATAAAAGCGGCCGGAACTACAATACCAACGGCGGATACGTATAAAAAAGTCGGCCCTATTCCTCCTCAAACGAATTAAGGGAATAATACATTTCCGGGGCCATTTAACGGAGAACACATGAACATAGAAAGGCATCTTATGATCAGTCAAACAAAGTCATTGGTTGTTCTCTTGGCAATTGTATTTGGTTTGTTTTGGATAGGAGGGGTTTCTGTTGTCCGGGCGGACCAGAATAAGGTCAATGAGATGTTGTATTTAAAGAAAGCCAAGTATGTGGGAATGGATACTTGCGCGCAGTGTCACGATAAGGAATATAAGGAATATAAGCTCTCGACCCATGCCCGTATCAATATTAAAAATGATTCCACCGGCGCCGAGGGTTGCGAAACATGCCACGGGCCCGGTTCCATTCACGTGGATAACGGCGGCATTGGTGTTGGCATTATCAACCCTAAGAAAAACCCTGAAATTTGTTTTACCTGCCATACCGATAAAAAGATGCAATTCCGCCTGCCTTATCATCACCCGGTCATAGAGGGGAAGATGAGCTGCACGGATTGTCATGATGCTCACGGGATAGATGTTCGTCCTTGGACGGCTACTTCGGAGGAAGGGGTCAACGAGGTCTGTTTCAAATGCCATACGGACAAACGCGGACCTTATATATGGAAGCATGATGCTTTAAAAGATGGCTGTACTGCTTGCCATCAGGTGCATGGTTCCGTGAATGACAAAATGTTGATCGCGCGGGATTATAACCTTTGTTTACGTTGCCATGCAATGAATAATTACCCTTATGGCCATGGCACAGGGACCGGCGGCCATTCAGATTTTTATAGCGGAGCATGCTGGAGTGCGGGTTGCCACCAGGCGTTTCATGGGTCTAATTTTGATCATTATTTCCGTTATTAATTTAAGAGAGGATCATATATGAAAATCCTTCGAATTTTGCTCGCGATAGTTGTAGCAGCTTACATGACAGGAGCAGGACGTTTGGCATTAGCCCAGGATGCAGACACATCCCCTTTTAGCATCACTCTTGCCCCTGTACAATATGCGAATGTCAAAGGCAATGTGGGCAAATTCGAAGCTCTTAATTGGATGCCCAATGGCGAAGATGCCGGGGTCAGCGATATAACGTTTGTTAAGGATATTAATAAGAATATTTCATTGTATGCTGAAGGGAGCGTATTTCCCGGAACCGATACCGGCACCGGAGAATTAACCTTGAAAGATGGAGATTTGGCTTTTCTGAAAGTAGATTATAAGGCTTTTAGAAAATATTATGACGGTACCGGCGGGGTCTGGCCTTATGGTTTCCCCGGTACAACGATCCCGGCTGCGGACCAAGGGGCCCAACCCAACAGTCCTGATCTGCAGATGGACATCAGTTATTTTAAGTTGGAGGCCGGTTTAGGGCCGATTACTGATCCTTATTTGGATGTGATTTATGAGCATAATTCCAAGAATGGCGATAAGTCGCTGGAGCAATGGGCAAGTGCATATGTGGGGACGGGTACTTCATCTGGCCAGGCCAGAAAGATCGGCCCAGCTTGGGAGTCGGTCAATGATTATATCGATACCATTACCCTGAAAGAAAAGAAAGATTTTGCAGGAATTACTATTAAAGGAGAGCAGAAAGCAGAAGTTGATTACAATAATGATATAGTGTATATGCAGTATCTTAACGACCACAGTTCGACGCAGCCAAATCAACTTAATACATTAAATGAATCTCCGGATGCAAAGTTGTTTGGTTCAGGGATAAGGTTTGAAAAATGGATGTTCAATGATAATACCTTTGCCGCTTTGGGATATCATTATAATCATATTCATGATACTGATTTAATGCAGCAGCAGGAACAGATATCAACAAATGGTGTTGTTTATAATACTTATCTTGCCGGCACGACCGGGTGGAATTATTCGCGTGCTTCGGAGGATGACCATGTCTGGGTGGGGAATTTTAATACTAATTTGACGCCAAACTTGAGTTTTCTTACCGACGCCAGGTATGAGCATATGGGAGCTGAGGGGGATTCTACTTATTATAACCCTAATGCGAGTGCGAGTAGTCGCGCTATAGCTGCCCAGGATTCGGCAAATCATGAAGACCAGGAAGGGGAACATGTTGCTTTGCGTTATTCAGGTATTCCTCATACCAGTTTATATGCTGAAGGTGATTGGCAACAAGATAGGAATTGGGATTATGAGTCCTATCACAATCTTTATCCCGGGGGATCGACTAGTAATGATTTTTCATTAGAAAGGCTTGATAGAACCCAGAGTGAATCATGGACTGTGGGAGGGAGGATTGTCCCCAATAGATTTTTTATTTTTTCAACTCAAGTCAAGGCACATGATCAGTATAGCGGATATGATACAATTTCAAACCCTAACTCGAGCGGACTTGTTCTTATGGATTCTTTAAGAGAAAAAGGAATTGATGAAACCTCCACTCTTACCTGGAAACCGTATCATTGGCTCCAAAATTCATTAAAATATCAATTTTCCGATACTGTTTATAATCCTCAATTGTCACCGACAAAGGCTGATTCCGGAGACCCTTTGCCTGCATCAGGGGTATATAACTTGACGGAAAACCACATGCTCACATCGCAATTTACGTATGATATTTCTGTCCAGCCCATTGATCCTCTTTTATTGATGTTAACGTATTCGCACGTTGAAAATTATGTCAGGACCGTGGCAACAACAGGTGGATTAGCTTCAGAAAGCGGCCCAACGGTTATTCCTGATTTTAATTCAGGGGACAACAGCTTTCTTTTCTCGGTCAGTTATACCCCGACGGAGAACTTGGTGTGGACTAATACCATGTCCTATACGATTTCCGATAATTATGTAGATTTTAGCTCGGGGTTGCCTTTAGGTTCTAATTTTAAGATGTTTAATTTTACTTCAGGGCTTGATTGGACGTATCATAAATGGCTGAAGATAGGTCCCCAGTATGAATATGCCACTTATAAAGATGATCCTTTAGCAGGGGCAGGTAATTATTCAGCCAATATTTTTAAGCTGAATGTGAAGTTTTCTTGGTAGGAGTTCATGGACAATCATGTGATACGTCCTTTTATCGTTGTTTTTGCCGTACTGGTCATTCTATTAACAGTACGGCATTTTTTTGTCCCCATGGATTTTAAAGTCGGTGACAGGGGATTTATGTACAGTTATCACCGAACAGGGAATGAAAAGGATTGGGAGAATGTTAAAGTCAAGTACCAGTCAAGAGAATATTGTGAGGACTGCCATGATGGGAATTATAAAAAGATCATGACATCCCCTCATAAGATCATTCAGTGTGAAAACTGCCATGGGCCTGCGGTCGATCATCCCGATACCATCGAGAAGCTTCCTATCGACAAAAGCCGTGAACTGTGCGAGCGATGTCATACCAAGCTCAATTATCCGACAAGCTTGCGCGGACAGATCAAAGGGATAGACCCGCAAAAACATTTTCCCGGCCAACAATGCTCTTTATGTCATGACCCGCATCATCCTAATTTGAGTGGAAAGGGGGCTTCCCATGGACAATGATAGACCAGTGAACAATGAGAAGAGGGAATTTATAAAGAACGTATGCAGGGGGATTGCGACTATGGCCATTGCCCCAGCGGTCTTCAGGCTTCTGGAGCCTGCCGAGGCCCTGGCCATGATCCAGAATACCAAGCGTCGATGGGTATTTCTGGTAGATACTTATAAATGCATTGGCTGTGGTTTTTGTGTAAAGGCCTGTAAGCAGGAAAATGAGATCACCTATGACGCGCCGGTGTCCCGTACCTGGGTGGAAAGGTATGTAGTCAAGAAAGACGGGACTACTCTCATCGATTCACCACAGGCCGGACGTGACGGATTTATTGGCCCCGTTGTTGAAGGCCAGACAGTACCTTCGGGGGAGATTGCTAAAGCATTTTTTGTACCCAAACTTTGCAACCAGTGTGAGAACCCACCTTGCGTGCAGGTCTGTCCGGTAGGGGCGACCTATCAACTCAAAGAGGGGATCGTCCTGGTGGACAGGAAATGGTGTATTGGCTGCGGTTATTGCATCCAAGCCTGTCCCTACAGTGCCAGATTTTTTAACCCTGAACTGAAAGTGGCCGAGAAGTGCACCTTTTGTTACCACCGTATCTGTAAAGGATTAAAACCTGCCTGTGTGCAGAATTGCCCCGTCGGGGCAAGACAAATAGGCAATATCAAAGATCCTATTGATCCGGTGACGGAAATAATCTTAAATGAAAGGGTTTCTGTATTGAAAGATGAATATGGGACAGACCCTCAAGTTTATTATATCGGGCTGGATAAATCGGTGAGGTGATTTTTGTGGTCCATCCTATTATAGTTCATGGTTCGGAGTGGACAGTCAAGGAATTATTTGTTTATCCCAATGAATATATCTATTGGGGAATTCAGATTGTCATGTATCCTTTCATGACAGGGCTGGTGGCAGGGGCTTTTGTGTTGTCTTCGTTGTATCATGTGTTCGGCCAGATGGAATTAAAAAGGATAGCGAAATTCGCACTTATTTTTTCTTTTGCCCTTTTGTGGGTTGCCCCTTTGCCTCTTTTGTTTCATTTGCAGCAACCGTTGCGTTGCGAAGAGGTTTTTTTTACACCGCATTTTACTTCAGCCATAGCTGCTTTCGGTATGGTCTATTCCGTTTATTTTGCGATTGTGTCAATGGAGATATGGTTTATTTACCGAAAATACTTCGTTCAACAGGCAAAAGTCTTAAAGGGCAATCCGGGATGGCTTGATAGGGCACGTCAGGGCACTTATAGAATATTAACACTGGGGGCCTGGGATATCGGGCATGAAGCGATTGAAAAAGATGAGAAGGTCACCAAGATCCTGGCTGCGACAGGGATTCCCGTGGCTTGTTTTTTGCATGGTTATGCCGGATTTATTTTTGGCTCGGTGAAGGCCAACGCGCTGTGGATGACACCGTTGATGCCGGTTATTTTTATCGTCTCGGCGGCTGTTTCCGGCATCGGTCTTTGTATTTTGACGTATTCCCTGATTATTTTGTGGCGGACGAAAAACAAGATGCCTAAAGCGGAACAAGACGGTATCCAAATGGCCACAAAGTATCTGTTGATTTTTTTAGTTTTTGCCATTACTCTGGAAGTCCTTGATATGGTTTTCAGAGGGTATACGGCCATGAAGTCATGGAATATTTTGCGTTCGGTTATTTATCAAAAAGATTTCTTCAGTATCTTTTTATTCCAGTATTTTTGCGGCAATTTGATTCCTTTGGTTATTCTTTTGCGAAAGCCGCGGTCTATTATAAAAATATTGATCGCGGCCGCCTTAATACTTTTTGGTGTTTTTATGATGCGCTGGAATGTTGTGATCGGCGGCCAAGCTTTTTCCCTTTCGTGGGCGGGGTACATGCATTTTCATCTGCCGATTATCCCTCATAACATGGAAACGTTTAAAGAAGGCCTGTTTGGGGCTTTGACGATTGCTATTTTGCCTTTTGTGTTCTTTTTTGCACTCAATAAACTCATACCCACCTTAGAGGAGGATTAGATGATAACCAACAATGTTCAGAGGTTTATTTTTTCCGTAATAGCTTTAACAGCTTTTGTTTTTAGCGGTACGGCTCGGGCTGATTTAATCACGCTTAAGGCATATAAACAGGCTTTTGCTGATACTCACCCTAAGTGCATCAGTTGCCATGTGGATGCTTTGCCAAAGAAAGCAGATGGCCAGCATGATTGGAATGCCTATGGCTTGGCAGTTAAAAAAGCGGCCAATGCCGCGGGGATATCGGATGTCCCTACAGCGGATGATATTGATAAGCTTGTCGCTATATTTAACAAAATAGGGAAAATCGAAGATTTTAAAGAGAGTGGGAAATAACAAAACCCCTATACCTTAGGACTAATTTATCGTAAATTGATAGCAGTAGGGGCGATTAATAATCGCCCCTACTTGTATGCGAATGTCAATGGATAAACAACCCAAGCAGGGAAAACAAAGATTCCCCGACGATTTTTATAACAGCATCACCTATGTTGGGGTGGCCCTTTCTGTTTTTATACTCTCCTGTGAGTTTTTTCTGTTTGCGATTGATCTTTTTACTTCCTCACCGAGTGTTTATCTTGGGCTTATTACGTATGTTCTGCTGCCGCCGTTTCTTATTAGTGGGCTCATATTGATTCCATTGGGGGCCCGCTGGAAGCATCACCGGGTCCTTAAAGGCGTCACGGAAAGTCGTCCTAAGCCCATTGTGATAGATCTTTCATTATCAACCCACCAAAATGCCATCTTAATTTTTATGGTGGGTACAGCTATTGTTTTGATCATGACCGCGATTGGTTGTTATAAAGCATATAACTTTACGGAATCCCAACAATTTTGCGGTGTCACTTGCCATCAGGTTATGAAGCCGGAATATACGGTATATTTACAATCACCGCATTCCCGGGTCAAGTGTGTGGAATGCCATATCGGTTCAGGGGTGGGATGGTATGTGCATTACAAAATGGCAGGTGTCAGAATGCTTTATCAGACCATCAAGGACTCTTATTCAAGGCCGACACCTGCGCCCGTCGAGACTTTGCGCCCGGCTAAAGAGACCTGCGAAGAATGCCATTGGCCGGGGAAATCTTTTAGTGCTATTGAATTACAGAAAATTTATTACGCTGATGACCCCAGTCAAACACCGCCTTGGAAGATCAATATCCTTATGCATATTGGCGGAGGACAAAATGTGGGGGCTGGTATTCACGCGCATATGTATTATGGTAACGATATTTACTATGTTTCCGATGATGCGAAACGCCAGAAGATCACTTGGGTCAAAACGGTCAATAAGGCCGGGAAGGGCATCATTTATACGACGGATGATTCCCCTTATAAGAAAATCGATCCTCCTGCCGACAAGATCAGAAAGATGGATTGTATAGATTGTCACAACCGTCCCACCCATCGCTTTGAAGCCCCTGAGGTTTTGATCAATCGGGCAATTGCCTTGGGGGAAATCAGCCCCACCGTCCCTATGATCAAGGGTAAAGCGGTTGATGCCTTGTCCCAACAATACAAAACAACAAGCGAAGCTATAGAAAAAATACATTCAAATTTAATTAATTACTATAGTAAAAAGCAGGCCGCGTATGATGAGGCCCATCAGGACAAAGTTGAGCAGGCCGTCAGGAATATTATTCTCATGTATGAGGAAAATTTCTTTCCTGAGATGAAGTCCCGTTGGGATGCGTATCCGGATAATATCGGACATATGATTTCCTTAGGGTGCTTCCGTTGTCATGACAATGAACATAAGGCCAAGACCGGAGAGGAAATTTCGCGCAAATGCACCCTTTGCCATATCATCACCGAGCAGGGCAGCGGGACAGCAATACAGAAAAGCACCGATGGCTTGGAATTTCAGCATCCTTTTGGGGAGGGTGACGATTCCTGGAAGACATCAAATTGTTCGGATTGTCATACCGGAGGGAGTTAAACATGATTAATATTAAAACACTACATACCCTGTTAGAGTTTAAGGATGAAGATTTAAAGAAGTTAAGCACTGACCAGCTAAGATTGCTTTTAGGTGTTTTGCGTTATTCCACGAGGGTTGTGCAGCGGGAGCTAAACAACCGGGAAGAGTTGGGGTCCTTTACAGCCAAATAGTTACGTGGGTCTACGTAGTTTTCTGCGTAGTTGTACCTATTTACCAAATTTTTAATTTATCTTAATATAAACCACAATATATAGTGGTTGTTTTATTTTAGGAGTCAATAGGTAGTGTTTTTTCTAAAGGCCTCTTCCGACCTCTAGCGGCAGACACGCCATTGAGGGCGCAATAGTATAAAGAGGAAATTCTATGATCCTTTAGTCAAGTTATGCGTGAAGGATTTTATGAGTAACATTGCCAAGTTTGAAGCCGCATCCCGTTAGGGAAAAATTATTCATATGAAAATATTTTAAAAAAGGGGAGAACATGGCCATCACAACTTTCACCACCATCATTAAACGTAACGGGAAGATAGAAGATTTTAATCCCCAGAAAATCATCAATGCCATTGCCAAGGCAGGGGAGACGACGGGTGAATTTGATAAGGACATGGCCCAGCGCCTGGCGGTCAGGGTGGTCAATATTGCCCAGCAAATGTTTGACACCCAACAGCCGACGGTGGAATCCATCCAGGATATTGTTGAGGAGGTTTTATTAAGCTCCCCTTACCGTAAAACAGCCAAAGCCTATATCCTTTATCGTCAAAAACACATGCCGAAATCCGTGAAATCACCTCAAAGGTTCAACACTGATTTGGTTGACCAATACTTGGGACAAAATGATTGGCGTGTCAATGAAAACAGCAACATGGCGTATTCCCTTCAGGGACTCAATCACTATATTTCTTCTGAGGTAAGCAAGATTTATTGGTTGAATAAGATTTATCCTGCTCCGATTAAAGAAGCGCATCAAAGCGGGGATTTCCATATCCATGATTTGGGGCTTTTAAGCGTTTATTGCGTGGGATGGGACCTGCAAGACCTATTGATGCAAGGATTCAAAGGTGTTTCCGGAAAAATGGAAAGCAGGCCGGCCAAGCATTTACGTACGGCCATGGGGCAAATCATTAATTTTTTCTATACGCTGCAAGGAGAAGCCGCCGGTGCGCAGGCTTTTTCGAATTTTGATACCTTGCTGGCCCCTTTTATCCGTTACGACGGGCTATCCTATGAAGGGGTCAAACAGGCTTTGCAGGAATTTGTATTTAATATCAATGTCCCCACGCGCGTCGGATTTCAAACTCCGTTTACCAATATTACGATGGACTTGACCGTGCCCAGCTATTTTGCCAATCAGGGGGTCATTATCGGCGGAGTAGTCCAAAAAGAAACCTACGGCGAATTCCAAAAAGAACTTGATATGTTCAACAAAGCTTTTCTGGAAGTGATGCTGGCCGGCGATGCCAAGGGCCGCGTGTTTACGTTTCCTATCCCGACGTATAACATGACCAAGGATTTTAACTGGGACAATCCCAATTTGGAATTGCTCTGGGAGATGACGGCCAAATACGGCATTCCTTACTTTTCTAACTTTATCAACTCCGATATGAACCCTGAGGATGCGCGCAGCATGTGCTGCCGCTTACGTTTGGATAACCGGGAATTAAGAAGCCGCGGCGGAGGGCTATTCGGGGCCTCACCATTGACCGGATCTATAGGGGTAGTCACCATTAATATGCCGCGGCTGGGCTTTTTGGCGCAATAATGAAAAAGAGTTTTTTGATAAGCTCCAGGAGAAGATGGTTTTGGCTAAAGAAAGCCTGGAGGTCAAACGCAAGGTGTTGGAGAAGTTTACCGATGAAAATTTATATCCGTATATCAAGTTTTATCTGCGTAATATCAAGAGACCGTTTCGATCAGTATTGGAAAAATCATTTTTCCACCATCGGTCTGTTAGGGATGAATGAGGCTTGTTTAAATTTATTGGGCCAGGATATAGCCACCCCTCAAGGCAAGGATTTTGCCGTGCGTGTCTTGGAATTTATGCGAGAGTAAATTGCTTGAATTTCAACAGGAGACGGGAAATATTTATAACCTGGAGGCGACCCCGGCAGAAGGGACCTCATATAGTTTGGCAAAATTGGACAAGGCCATGTTCCCTGATATTATTTGCGCGAATGAAGAACAAATACGCCCAGGGCATGATCCGTTCTATTCCAACTCGACACATTTGCCTGTTCAGTATACCGAGGATATTTTTGAGGCCCTGGACCATCAAGATGATTTGCAAACACTTTACACCGGCGGGACAGTATTACACGGTTTTGTGGGGGAGTGTATCAGTGATCCCCAGGCATTAAAGAAATTGGTGCATTGTATTTGCCAGCAATACCGTTTGCCGTATTTTACCATTACACCGACTTTTAGTGTTTGCCCAAGTTGTGGCTATTTAGCCGGGGGAACATCCGGTGTGCAATTCCTGCGGCAGTGAATGTGAAGTATATTCGCGTGTTGTAGGATATTTGCGGCCTGTTAAACAATGGAATAAGGGAAAAAGGAGGAGTTTAAGGAACGTAAGACATATCATCTATGCGCATAGGAGGATTTCAGCAATTCTCTCTGATTGATTATCCGGGGAAAATGGCAGCCATTGTCTTTACTCAGGGCTGTAATTTTCGTTGCGGGTATTGCCATAATCCCCAATTGGTTTATCCCGAAAAATTTCAAGACCCCGATTGAAGATCGGATATTTTGGAATTTTTGGAAACACGGCAGTGGTAAATTAGAAGGGGTGGTGGTGACCGGCGGGGAACCGACCATACAAAAAGGATTGTTGGATTTTCTGGCTAAATTAAAATCGATGGAGTATGCGGTAAAATTAGATACCAATGGCAGTAATCCCGGATGTTTTGGCTTCTGTCATTGAATCGCATTTAGTTGATTTTATTGCCATGGATATAAAAACATCCTTGGGCCATTATGCAAAGTCATCGGCGTAAGAACTCGATATTGAACGCATCAAGGAAAGCATTGACTTAATCATCCAAAGCGGTCTACACCATCAGTTTCGCACCACCCTGGTTAAGGCCTATTGTTCCAAGGAAGATTTAAAAGACATCCAGGGACTTATAGGCCCTCGCGACACTATGTTCTGCAATTATTTATGCCTTTGTCTAAAATCACTGACCAACAGTTGTTAACCAAGAACAGTATTCTTTAAGTGAAGTGCAACATTTGCGGTTGGTGTTTCAAAGGGGTATTTAGATACGGTTCTTGGTTACAAGCTTGATCGTTGTCCTCAGTTTTTGTGCCACACCCTTTTCCTTAAAATAAAAGAGAATTGATTTTATCAAATTAATGGAAACAGTATAATAATCCTAAGGATTATTTTCGTACCATTGCGTGGGCAGAGGTTCGACTGATCATATGAAATTCTCAATTAATAAAGAATCTTCCATCGCCATCCTTGCTTTGGCGGGTATTGCGTTTTATGTGGTGGCGCATTTGTACTTGGCTGGACGTCGCAAGTCGGGCAGATGGCCTTATGGGTTGTTTTAGCTTTGGGGGGAATCCCCTTTAGTATGGGATTTATTAATAAAATTATTAAAGGGACAGTTTGGTTCGGATTTATTGGCAGGGATATCTATCATTACTTCTGTGTTGCTTCAGGAGTATTTAGCGGGGTCTTTAGTGGTCCTGATGCTGTCCGGCGGAGGAGCTATTGGAAAAATTTGCTTTGCGCCGGGCATCTTCGGTATTGGAAGCTTTATCCAGGCGCATGCCCAACCGGGCCCACCGTAAAGAATCCGGACAAATTAAAGACATAACGGTGCAAGAGATCCGGTAGGGGACGAGTGCGTCATATTCCCTCATGAAATTTGCCCTGTCGATGGCATTGTGATCGAAGGACACGGCACCATGGATGAGTCTTATTTGACCGGTGAACCATTTTTAATATCAAAAACCCAAGGGACGCCTGTTATCTCCGGAGCCATCAACGGCCAGGAAGCTATAACGATCAAATGCTACCCGGCGGGCGGAAGATTCGCGTTATGCGAATATCATGCAGGTGATGAACATCAGTCAACAATCCCGTCCGCAATTAAGGCGTTTAGGGGATCAGTTGGGGGCCTGGTATACGCCGATTGCCATGGTCATTGCCGTGCTGGCCTGGATTATCAGCGGCAATGGGCATCGTTTTTTGGCGGTGATGGTCATTGCTACCCCTTGCCCGCTTTTAATCGCTATTCCGGTTGCGATTATCGGTGCGATCTCGCTTTGTGCGCAAAGGGGTATCATCATCAAAGACCCGGCCATCCTTGAGCAGATCGATGAATGCCGGACCATGATTTTGGATAAAACAGGGACGTTGACCTACGGCCGTCCGCATGTGACAGAGGTATACTGTTTTAATGATTTTAGACCGTGAGCAAATTATGGAATTTGCCGCCAGCCTTGAACGTTATTCCAAGCACCCTTTGGCCGTGGCCATTTTGGAAGAAGCCGGGAAAATGGATGTAGGATTTTTAGAGGCCGTAAAGATCAGTGAATGTCCCGGTGAGGGATTGCGAGGCCAGGTTGGCGGACGGGAAGTCGCTATCACGGGTCGGTCGGCTTGGTTAAGGGCCATCCCGGCGATGTATCCCTATTGCCGGTATTGAAGTCCGGTTTGGAGTGTATTGTTTTCATAGACGGGAATTAGCCGCTTTGTTGCAGTTTCATGATAGACCGCGCCTGGAAGGGCGTTCTTTTATTGATCATCTAAGGCCTCAACATAAAATTGAAGACGTGATGATCATATCCGGTGACCGGCAGGAGGAGGTCGATCTATTTGGCCGATCAAATGGGAATTAATTCGATTTACGCCGGGCAAAGTCCGGAACAGAAAGTCGCAATCGTGCGGGGGCAAACGGCTAAATCAAAGACCATTTATTTGGGGGATGGGATCAATGATGCCCCGGCGCTGTTAACGGCTACCGTGGGGATTGCCTTTGGGTTAAACAGTGATATCACCTGCGAAGCTGCGGGTGCGGTCATTATGGAAAGCTCAATGGTCAAGGTGGATGAGCTGTTTCATATTGCCCGGCGCATGCGTCTTATCGCTTTGCAGAGTGCCTTGGGGGGGATGTTGTTGTCTGTTGCTGGGGATGTTTATGGCGGCCGGTGGTTTTCTGACTCCGGTGGCAGGTGCCATTGCTCAAGAGATCATCGACCTGTTGGCTGTATTAAATGCGCTGCGGGTCTCCTTTATGGGAAAGAAACTGAGTGATTTTTAATTAAGGACTTTTAGCGACAAACGCTTCGCTGATTTTTTTCCTTCTTAGTTTCCTTACGGTAATCTGAAATCCATTCCCAGGGATAACCTCCCCGCCGTTGAAAGGTTTGGCAGATTGCCTTTGGCACCAGTCCGCCAGTTTTAAATCGCCTTCATGGCCGGGCAGTAGCGCTGCGTCAATCCCAAGTGTTTTAGCCAGTGAGGACATGGCCACCGCCCCGCCGACAAGCCATTGGCTGCCGTAGGGATGGATGTGGGTGGGAAGGCGATCAAATTCATCTTCTATCTCTCCCGACCATTTCCTCAATGATGTCTTCCTGGGTGATCATGCCTAAGATTTGTTTTTGGGCGTTTTCAACCAGTCCGATATGCAATTTTTCCTGGATCATTCTTTCCAATACCTTTGAAATCGGCGTTGTATCCGTAAATTTCATGAGGGGCCGGATAGTCCCTTTGATAGTCGGGATCTTCCGGATTGATCTTAAGGGCCGCAATAATATCTTTGAAATTGATGTATCCCTGGATGGTTTGGGGGTCGTTGCTCTTTTCACAAACAGGAAAGCGGGTGTGCATATCCAAGTGGGCCAGGATCAAGGCGTCGGACAAAGAGCTGTTTTGCGGGATCATGCATATGTCAGCAGCGGGGATCATAATGTCTTTGATCGGCCTTAAGGAAAATTGGGCGGCAGACATAACTATTTTTTCCTGCTGGGCATTGATTAACCGGGACGTCCTGGCCAAGGAAAGCGCGGCGGTAAGCTCATGCAGGCTGCTTTGAGCATCAGGATTTTGGCTGTTAATCGGTTTTTTCTTGTCGATGAATTTAATGGCGGACTTAACGATATATTCCAGGGAGGAAACGGCAGGATTAGCGATATAAGGAAAAATAAATCATTATTTTTGATAATTTCAGGACAACCCATTCATTGTTTTTGATCGCAAAGATTTTAGGGATAAGTTCGGCGAAGATGATGGTAAAAGAGCTTAAGGGGATGATCAAGGTGACTAAGCTCAAAAATTCTGCAAAATTTTTCGAAAGCCCCAGGCTTTTCTGAAAATAAGGGTTGAGGGCTTCGGTGATACCTGCACCGCCGATGGCCGCAGCTATAGCTCCGACGAGCGTGACCCCTAATTGCACGACGGCCAAACTTGCTTCCATGCGGTCTTTCATGAACAAGAGCTTCAGTGGCCCCGCTGACCTTGGTTTGCACTAAATACGTGAGTTTGGTCCGCGAAATAGAGGCCAGGGCCATTTCATATGCGGAAAAAACGGCATTGAGCATGATCATGACAAGATGATCAGCAATTCGTTTATAAAGCACATTCGACTTCTCCGTTTAATTTTTAATTATTATATCAGAATGTTTTAGTATACTGATAATCGAAATTAAGAAGTTTTTTCGAGGATGAAATCACTCCCTATGAGGGGATAACTGTGTAAAAAACATCCTTTAAGGAAGCCGGATGAAATTTTTAATTCTTGTTGTTCTTATGGCATCATGGGGGATGGGCATTGGGCAATCTCGATGCCCAAGCCATTGTTACATTTGGCCCCAAGGAAGCGAAAATAACTGGGATCCATCCCGTATTCTGTCATTGGCCAATACAGAGTCCTATTTCCGTGTTTTTAAAGGGAGGATGGCTCTGGATAAAGATTCGGGAGAGGGTCCTATCGGTTTATTTGGGAATAGAAGCCCGTAGTATCAAATCAAATTGTCCATGGTGCGATAAGATCGCACGGTCAAGAGAATTGTTGAATACCGCACGATATCCGAAGATCATTTTTCAAAGCGAAAAATTATGCAGGATGAAAGAGGATATAAAGTCAAAGGGATTTTAGAGATGCATGGTGTTAACAGGAGAGTGACTTTCCCTTTCAAGGTTGAGGTGATTATTGATCAAAAAACCAAACGGAGATGGCTTGATCTTAAAGGACGTTGGAGCATCAACCGAAAGGATTTTAATATTATTTGGAATAAATCCCTTGAGCGGATAGGGATTTGGGTGGGGATAATTTTACGGTTGATTGGCGGATTAAGGTTTATATGAATTCGTTATAAGTCGGCTTAAGGTAGCGTTGTGATGAGTGCCCGTCGTTTTGTAAAACCCCGTAGCTCCCCTTAAAAATGAGTGACAGTTTTATATATTAAGGTATAATTCCAAAATGAAATCCTCACCCAAATTAACTTTTAATAATCTCAAATCCAATATTGCAGACGCCATCAAGGAGTCTTGTTATAAATCAGATGTGAGATTATATAATATCGCTAATGAGGTCCCGTAACATCATGACCATGGGGACCGAGCCTGGGGTTGACACTACAGAAGGCCTATCGAAGATCATTGATAAAATAATTAAGGATTCAGTGGGGCTGGGTTGCGACTTATCGGTCATTGTCAAAGGCATATTGCTCGGGGCCTTTCGTTCCCGTCCCTTTATTGCCCATGAAGCCCACAAGACTATTCATATATTGGTCAAAGAAATACTGCAACCAATTTTTAAATATAAAGGGGACATAAAACAGGGGATTGAAGGGGTAATTAGGGGCGATTTTTATCATCTGCATATGAATACAAGTTTAATGTGCAGGAGGCTTTAGTTGTTGCCAGGGAAGATATTTTAACCTCCGCTGAGGCCGTAAGTCCTAAATTTGCTGATGACGTTAAAGAGGCCTTTCTCAATTCAGATGATGCATCATGAAGATAAAAGACATGATGAGCATAATAAACTGATTTTGGATCAATTTTCCAAACAAGCGGTCCCATTTTCTAAAAAAGTCCCCGCCCACTTCAACGAAGCCACGTTCAATCTTATTATTGAGAGTGTCGGCATTAATAAACAGGATACGGTTTTGGATGTTGCTTGTGGCCCGGGGATGCTAAGCTGTGCCATTGCCAAACTGGCCGGACATGTCACAGGGATTGATCTTGTCCCGCGGATGATCATACAGGCTCAGGGATTACAAAAGGAGAAGAAATTATCAAATATGGACTGGAAGGTGGGGGACGTCTCCAAGCTTCCCTTTGCTGACGCCTCATTTTCCGCTGTGGTGACGAAATTTTCATTTCACCATTTTCTTAAACCACCGGTGGTTTTAAAGGAAATGGTAAGGGTATGCCGGCCAGGGGGCAAGGTAGCGGTGGTGGATGTGTTTACAACGTCTCAGGCTCATGCCCGTCTGCATAATTTGTTGGAGAAATTACGGGATGACTCCCATATTAAAGCTTTGTCATTATCCCAATTGCAGAAAATGATGCAAGCGGCAGGGTTGGCTAATTTACAAACCCGATTTTATCGCCTGGAGATAGAATTAGAGAGACAATTAAGCGCTTCCTTCCCCAAGCCCGGTGATGCGGATAAGATCCGTCAGCTTGTGGGGAATGATCAGGATGGGCTTGTATCAGTTCGTCGGGCTAAGGATATTTATTTGGTTTATCCTATAGCGATCATCGTGGCGGGGAAGCCATCAATTAATTATGAAGCTAAAAGAAAATCTGCCGTTAATAGACTTTAATAATATCACCGTCCTAAAAGGGGAGAATCAAAAGGTCCTGGATTCCATATCCCTTAAGATTTATGAAGGGGAGAATGTGGTGATATTGGGGCCGAACGGGGCAGGTAAATCGTCATTGATTAAGGTCATTACCAGGGAATATTATCCTATTCCCCGTGAAAACGGATGGGCATTCAAAATTTGGGGACAGGATAGTTGGGATGTTTTTGATTTGCGGTTTTTGTTGGGCATCGTTTCAAATGATCTGCAATATACCTGCAACAGGGATATAACAGGCATGGAGATGGTATTGTCAGGATTCTTTAGCAGCATAGGTTTATTTAAAGAACATTTGACCCTTAAGATGAAAAGGAAAGCCAAGGAGGTTATTGAGTTTTTGGAAATCGGCCATCTTCAGGACAGAAGGATGGACCAAATGTCCTTCGGCGAGGCCAGGCGTTTTTTAATCGGCAGGGCCTTGGTGCATGACCCTAAGGCGCTGATCCTGGATGAACCGGCCAACAGCCTTGATTTGCATGCGTTTCATAAATTCAGTAACATCTTAAGCAAAATAGCCAGATCAGGGACGAGCATCATTCTGGTCACCCATAACCTTTCTGATATTATCCCGGAAATAAAACGGGTCATCTTAATGAAAGACGGTAAGATTTTATAAAGACGGGCCCAAAGAGTCTATTTTAACCCGCGAAAATATCACTAAACTTTTTGAAGCTTCCGTTGAAATTAAGAGAAAAGGCGGCTATTATTACGCGTTAAGGGCCATGTGATATTGATTAAAATCTATTGTCCTAACACTAATGCTCACGATACCCAAAATCTTGGTTCTTTCCGCAGTCCAGGGGGCGAGTGAATTATTGCCGGTTTCCAGTTCAGCCCATGTTATTGTTGCAGAGAAATTAATGGGGCTTGACCCCACCACAGCCGGAGATGACCCTTCTTTTAGTGATGCTTCATACAGGCACCATGTTGGCGGTTATTGTTTTTTTCTGGGGTTCATGGAAAGTAAATTTTTTTAAGTCACAACAAGTTTTTTGGGAATCGGTGAAATTGATAGCGGCGGCGACAATAGCAACAGGTTTTGTCGGTCTGTTGTTGAAAGTTTTAATTGAGAAAATTATATTAAAAGGTATTTCTCATCCCGAAGTCGAATTGCTTTTTGGCAACTTGTTTTTAATTTCAGCGGCCCTTGCGGCGGTTGGTGCCTTGATACTTTGTACGGGGTTGAAAAAGGATGATCCATCAAAAGAGAATGCTGCCTTGGGATTAAAGGCCGCTTGTCTTATCGGAATGGTGCAGGGGGTCTGTTTGCCTTTTCGGGGGTTTTCACGTTCAGGAGCGACGATATCCACAGGTATTATTTTGGGGATTGAAAAAAAACGGGTTGAGGATTTTAGCTTTGCCCTTGCTGTTATTTTGACCCCGCCGGTTATTTTGAGGGAAGTTTTGAGGTTTTTAAAGGTACAACATGCTCCGGCACTTCAGGGGGCAGGCATGATAGGATTGTTTTTGCCTAGCTTGATAGGGATGGCATTGAGTTTTATTTCAGGGATATTGGCCTTGAAATGGCTTTCCAATTGGTTGGAGCGTGGTCGTTGGTATTTATTCGGCTTCTATTGCTTATGTGCTTCAGTGGTCATTCTTTTGTTACGTTGCCAGGGTTTATAGTACAATTCTTGATATAACATGAATTCGATATAAGAATTCCTCTTTTTTGATAGGGGAGAAGCCTGCCGCAGGCAGGCGTTTAGGTGGGGGTGAATATGCGTTTTAGCGACATGAATGAATCTCAAATGCTGGCTTTAGCCATAACCGCTGAAGAAGAAGACGGGCGTATCTATCGTGATTTTGCCCAGGAGTTGCGTAAGAATTTCCCGGCGACAGCGGAACTTTTTGACAATATGGCCGATCAAGAGTCAGGCCATCGTCATCGCTTGATTGAATTATATCGGGGAAAATTCGGTGAACATATCCCGCTTGTGCGCAGGCAGGATATAAAGGGGTTTATGGTGCCGCGTTCTTCGTGGCTGTTGCGCATCGTGCGTCCTGAAAAAGCACGTGAACAGGCCGCTTTAATGGAGGTGGATGCGCGTAGGTTTTATGAAGCGGCAGCCCAGAAAAGCAAGGATGCCGCCATCAGACAGCTTTTGGGAGATCTTGCCCAGGAAGAACAGCGGCATGAGACGGTTGCCGAGCGAATAAACGAGAAACAAGCTGCCGACGGGGAAATAGACATTGAACAGCATGTCGCGCGAAGAATTTTTATATTGCATTTTATCCAACCCGGCTTGGCCGGGCTTATGGATGGGTCGATTTCAACGCTGGCGCCTCTTTTCGCGGCTGCTTTTGCGACGGGTAATACCGCGGAAACTTTTAAAGTCGGTCTTGCGGCTTCCGTGGGTGCCGGAATCAGTATGGGTTTTGCCGAAGCTTTGTCTGATGATGGGAAGCTCAGTGGTAGGGGGAAACCGTGGCTCAGAGGGGTGGTCTGCGGCCTGATGACCACCATAGGAGGACTTGGTCATACGTTGCCCTTCCTGATCCATAATTTCGGCTTGGCAATCTCAATTGCTATCGTGGTTGTGGTTCTTGAATTGTCTATCATTTCTTTGATCCGTTGGCGTTTTATGGATACTCCGTTTTTATCCGCTTCATTTCAAGTGATCGTGGGAGGGCTTCTTGTTTTCTTAGCGGGTTGGTTTATCGGTGCCAGTTAATATTTTTAATATCTCATCGGCGATCTTTTGGGCTATTAACTGGTTTCCCCGGCGGGTGCAATGGCCAAAATCATAAGCAAAGTTATCCGTAAAATAATCGCTGTACCTACCGGATTCAAGGGCGTGTTTAAAATTGAGCCGGTTTTCCACAAAGGTCACATTCTTTCTCTGCCCCAGATAATTCTTTAGTGGTGCGATACTCCTGACGGGATACTGCAGGACAATGACTTTTATGCCTCGGCTTAAAATTTTGTTTAAAAGGTCATCATAATCGACCCAGGTTCCAGGGGGGAATTGTTCCAAACCCATTTTTTCGGCTTTCTTTAAATATTCGTCCGCCAAGTCCGCACGGCCCCGTCTTTGGTAAAATTCTCCAAGCGCCAGCAGAAGGGAGCTCTTTTTAGCATTGAGAGCGACGGCTTTTAAATACATTTCCTGTTCGTCTTGATAATCGCCTTGCTCTTCTAATAATTGTCCCTGGTCCAGGTACCCCCGTTCAAAAAACGGTCCTATGGCAATGGCTTGTTTAAGGACCACTTGGGCCTGGTCAAAATATTTATTCTCTTTGAACCATTGGGCCAGTTCGATGTACCCCCAGTAATCATGGGGCTCTTTTTTTAAATATTCCATGTAAAGCAAAAATGCTTCTCGCCTTTGCATTAAATGATATGCCCGTGCCATCCCCTGGAGCAGTTCGGCGTCTTGAGAGTTTATGCTTAAAGCCTTCTGGTATGCCGCTATGGCTTCTGGAGCGTTTTGCAAGGACAAATAATATTCACCCCAAAGTTGGAAGGCATCAGAACTGCCGGAATTCAATGTGGTCGCCCTTATTAAATACTCCAAAGCTTCCGTCAAGAGCCCTTGCTTGAGGTAGCGACGGGCTAAGTCCACACAGGCGGCACTTGCAGAAATCGCTGCTTTTTTGGCCAATTCTTTTTCTTGGTTCATCCCTTCTAGATTTTTGCTGTTTGCGTATTCTTTAGCAGCGGACAAGTGCGTTTGAAAAACGGTTAATTCGGTTGCAATGAGCTTTTTTATAAAATTTTCTTTCTGTCCGTTAAGGTCTTCTGTATTGACAGCCTCTTGAGACTTCTCTGGGTTGGGTTGTTGGGTGGCCTCACGGATACGATGAGTAATGTGCCTTTTAAGCAAATGTAACAATTTATAAACCCGCAAATCTTGGAGGGATGATTTTAGTTTCCATAGCCATAAAGGTATTTGGGAAGGGCGTGCAAAAGAAGCATCATTGATACCCATCATGATGACGACCATCTGGGGCTTATATAGGTTGAGGTTTTGTTCCACGTGCGTCACGATATAATCCGAAGTCGTGCTGATGAGTCCTTTATTGATGACCGTAAACTTCATTCCCCGGCTTTGTTGATTAAGGATTCTTTCCAGTTGGGAAGGGTATGAATCCTCACCTCCCAAAGCCGTGGTTGATTCTCCCAGGCATAATATCCGGCAATGATCGGGGAGCAAGGAGGGATGGTTGTGCTTTTCCTGTAGAAAAAGGACAACGGCCCCGCCTATTCGCAGGCCGATTTCTAATAAAACAGCCGTTAAGAATAAACTGAAAAAAAGGAAGAATATTTTTTGTCTTAAAGTGGTAGTGGCCATTAATCAAGCCGTTTCTTTAGAAAAGGGTGTATATAAAAGGCACAATGGCCGAGCTTTGTGCAAAAACGATAAGTAGTCCCAGCAAAAAAAGGATAATAATTATCGGGGCAAGCCAAAAACGTTTACGGACTTTTAAAAAATCCCAAAACTCCTTAAGGATTGATATTTTTGACATATTTTTCCCTATTAAAAATGGTTGCCGGCAGATTTCCTTAGAACATTATTATAATGATTAATAAAGCATTTTATACAATTTATAATTATTAGAATCTAAAAGTGAAAGTTTTATAAATTTTTTGACCCACGGGACCAAGCGGTTCAAGAATGCTGACAACATTAGTTTTACAGTTAAGGTAATATGGTCGGGTAAAAAGACATTAGGGTTCTCATTTATTTGCAAACTCTAAGCTATATAAGTTATAATTACGGGTAGTCTATCCTTGACGATAAACCTAAAATCATGTATAAAAGATCCTCTTTGATATAAAGAAGAACGCAAAAGCTAAATCAGACAATTTCCTGCCAACCGATAGACTTTGTAACTGTCTACGGTAGAATAAGTTCTAAATCTATGCTGGCGTAGCTCAGTTGGTAGAGCAGCGCATTCATAAATCGTTCTGATAAGAAATCGTAGCTTGTTGTAAACTTTCTATCTTTTATGTTATCGTCGATGGTAGTTCTAAATCATTAGCCTCTCATGATCACTATTGGGACAGGGTAGGATAGAGGTTTGCCACCCAGTTGCCATTTAGACCCCTGTTAAGGCAAAGGACGTCCCCAGTAACC
This sequence comes from Candidatus Omnitrophota bacterium, assembly GCA_963769315.1. Taxonomy (GTDB): domain Bacteria; phylum Omnitrophota; class Gorgyraeia; order Zapsychrales; family Fredricksoniimonadaceae; genus JABDGZ01. The sequence continues at coordinate 805,904 of CAVYLG010000003.1, read as the reverse complement.
CTTGGTAATCCTGGTATCAGAGGGGGATCGGCTCATCGGCAGTCGGTTAGTCATGGCTATCCAGATATAAAATTTTTTAAGTTTGAAATTCTTGAAGTATGTCGAAGCAGGGTATTTATTTTAGATAAATATTGTTTTGAGGGTTAGTAAAGAGAATTTAACGAATGTTAATCTTTTATTCGTATGTTTGATTTTACAAAAAAGAATTGTTTTAAGGAAATTCGTAATCTTGTTCTTTCAAAGAATTTCCTATGGGTTATTATTGCCTTTGGCAGTATTTTATATTTAAGGCAATACTTATACAATCGTTCTCTTTGGATAGATGAGGCGATGGTTTCTTTGGACATCATTAGATTACCGGTGTCTAATTTTCTGCATCAGCCGTTACCTGGCCCAGTTTTAGGTGGACATGATAATCCTCAGGTAGCTCCCTTTGGTTTTTTGGTAATTGAAAAATTATTTATATCTCTTTTTGGCGCAGCAGAGTATGTCCTTAGGCTATATCCCTTTGTTTGCGGATTGATATCGCTATGGCTTTTTTCTCGAATGGCGAAGATTTATCTTAATGTTGAGTGTGCTGCATTAGCACTTTTTGTTTTTGCTATTACCCCCTCACTGATTTATTACTCGTCAGAAGTTAAACCTTATTATACAGATGTATTTTTTGTATTGTTTTCGTATGTAGTTATAGCTCAATTTTGTTTAAACGAATTAGATTGGGATAAAATTAATATTACTGGTTTACTGGGGGCCTTAATTATTTGGTTCTCTTATCCTATTATATTTATTTTATTGGGGATCATTATACCCCTTCTGCTAATCTCGATCATTCAAAGAGATTGGCCTAAATCGTTGAAGCTCGGGATCATTTTTCTTTATTGGTTTATAAGTTTCATTATCAATTACATTTTTTTGCTACATAATTTGGGACATATTAATGATCCTGGGAGATTCTGGCAAAGTGAGGTCATTTCATTTCAAGATTCCAGAAGTTGGTTAAGGTTTTCTTTGCATATCCTCGATAATCTTGTAGGCATTAAACATTACACAACAAAGTTTACAGTATTATTTTTCTTTTTAGGCGGCTACTCTTTTTTCAAAGAAGATAAAAGGTCATTTTTTATATTTATGGCCCCGCTGTTATTTGTTTTTTTTGCCTGCGGATTACATATATATTCCTGTGTGGGCAGGTTGGTGCTATTTCTTATACCGATAGTTTTGTTGATGATCATTAAAGGAATACAGATGATTTCGTTAAAAACAGGGAGATGGAGGATAATTGTCGCCATTTTATTAACGGGGGTCTTATTTTTTAGTTCTTTTTTTTCTGCTTATAAGGGATTTATAAAGCCCAGAATAAGAGAAGACGTTAGGAGTGTTATTTCTTATATAAAAGAAAATATAAAGCAAGGAGATGTTCTTTATATTTACTATGGAGCGGTCCCTGCATTTGAATATTATGTTTCCCTGCTTGACTTTCATCCTGATAATTATATTGAAGAGGTAGATTCAAGAAATCAGCCTTTGAAGTGGGAGGATGATTTAAAAAAGCTGCATGGTTCCAAACGAGTGTGGTTACTTTTTTCACATATTTGGGATGACAATATTGACGGAATGAATGAGAAAGAACATTTTTTCCATTATTTATCAGAATCGGGAGCTAAGATGCTTGATCAATTCAGCATTGGAGCAGGGGTTCTTGAATCAGGGGTGTATCTATTCGATTTAAGTAATTCTTTAGACCCTGATGACTTTGATAGATTATCACAAATGATTTGACATCTCCAACCCCATGTCCCTTTAATAAATTGTAGGGGGTTTTTATTTGGGATAGAATAGACTTCCTTTTCAGCTGATATATAATACTTTATAAATTCATGCTGGCGTAGCTCAGTTGGTAGAGCAGCGCATTCGTAATGCGCAGGTCGGGGGTTCGAAACCTCTCGCCAGCTTTTTAATTCTTACTTAGCTTTGAACGCGGGTGGGAGTCCATGCTCGTACGTATTGTAGTCATTATTGTTTTAGGGGGCATCGCTTTCGGTTCTATGCTGTCCGCTCCGTTTAGGGTCATAGACGACCGCATCTCCATCCTCGATAACCCGGCGATTAAATCCATTAAGGGCATCCCCGGGATCTTTCAAGAGGGGTATTTTCACGATCAATCGTATTACCGGCCCTTGATTAATCTTAGTTTCATGGGGGAGTACCATGTTTTCGGAGTTAATTCCTTTTTTTATAATCTGGACAACCTTATCTTACATATTCTTAATGCACTTTTGGTTTTTCTCTTGGTATCAAGGTTAACCAATAATGATGCAGTAGGTTTTTGGACAGGGCTTTTGTTCGTCATTCATCCGGTGCAATGGGAAGCGGTCTGCAATATACCGGGGAGAGCCATTCTTCTAAGTGCATTTTTCGTGTTAAGCAGCTTTGTACTGTTTTTGGAATTTTATAAAAACCATCGCGGGTTTTGTCTTCCTCTGGCCTTGATCACATTTTTTTTAGCGTTATTATGCAAAGAATCTGCGGGGGTTCTCCCGTTTGTTGTCATAGCGTTTCTTTCATTAGATAAAACAAAGTCCTGGCCGCAAAAATTCCAATGCCTGTGGCCTTTTTGGGTCGGGATCGCCGGGTACCTATTGTTGCGGGCCTATTTAGGCATTACCCATGTTCATCAAAATAACCAGCCGCTTGTCTTGGTTTTGGGTTTTGTGACATTTTTGCGTTCGCTGATCACTGATTTAAGGTTGTTTGTATTTCCGGTGGACTTGCATTATGACCGTTGCCTGCCGTTTATGGTGTCTTTGAAACAACCGCAGGCGTTGGGGACTTGTTTTTTTTGGGCTATGGCCGTGGTCGTTTTAATTTTTGGTTGCCGGAAGATGCAACCCTTTATTTTGTTTTTGATGGGGTGGTTTTTCATAGAGCTTTTGCCGGTATCGCAACTGGTGGTCAGTATCGGGGTGGGGGCGAACTATGTATCGACGGCCGAACATTTTTTATATTTAGCCTGCATCCCTGTTTTTATAGGCATGATAATGGCTGCTCGGTGGTGTTATGAACAAAACGCCAGGGGAGGTTATATCAAACCGCCTTTATTGAAATTCCTGGCCGGAGGATTTTTGATGTTTTTGTTGTTAACGGCCGTTGAGCAGAGCATTTATGCCTCCAATGAGTTTAGTATGATTAACCGTTCATTGGCATTTGAACCGAATAATCCGCGCGTCCAAGGGGATATGGGCATGTTAAGTATTTTCAGAAATGATATGCCCGATGCTGAAAAACATTTTCGGGCGGCAATTAAAATAGAACCTTTTAACCCCACCTACCATATCGCTTTAGGGACAGCTTTATGCCAGCAGAAAAAATGGATTGAGGGGCTGGAGCAATATGTTGTTTTTGATCCTCCGGACTATGATAAAACGCTGGTCCAACGGGAGGAAAAAGTGACCATGAGGTATATCCGTCGACAACTAAATCAAGGGAAAACTTTTGATGCCCGTGGGTGGTTGGCGATAGGGATTTATGATGCCAAAACCGGACAGACAACCCAAGCCATTGATGCTTTTATTAAAAGTGTCAGTTTAAACCCGGGGCAAACAGATGCATGGTTCAATTTAGGATCGATGTATGAAGCTCTGCAAAATTGGTCAGCGGCCAGGACGGCGTATAAAAGAGTATTGGGCCTTCACGATTTGACTGGTTTTCAAAAAGATTTTGCTTCTAAACATTTGGCTGCAATCGGAGGCAGTTAAACAATATGTGGGATTTTATTAATGATAAAAAAAGCAGGGATTTTTTTCGATTCTGGTTTGGTCAGTTGATCTCCCAGTTTGGCGATAGGGTCTATCAAATGGCTTTGGTGGGATTGATGGCCGTACGTCATCCGGGATCAGTAGTGGAAATGGCCAAATTGCTTTCCTTTACCATCATTCCGGTATTTATCGTCGGGCCTATCGCGGGGGTGTATATCGACCGTTGGGACAGGCGCACGACCCTTTTTATCTGTGACTTTATCCGAGGAATACTGGTATTATTAGCGGCTTTTTATCTGATGCGATTGCCCGACATTTGGCCGATGTATGTGGTCGTTTTTGTCATTTTTTCCTTAAGCCGTTTTTATGTCCCGGCCAAAATGTCCTTTATTCCGGAGATGGTTCACGAGGACGATTTGCATATTGCCAATTCCTTATCCACCACCACCGGCATGATAGCCTTGGTATTGGGGGCATTATTGGGGGGATTGATTGTTGAGTATACAGGGTCCTTCGGAGGATTTTGCTGGGATGCCGTGTGCTATTTTCTTTCCGGAGGGCTGGTTTTTTCCATTGCTACTTTACGCCGCAGATTACCGGATAAGGGGATGCTTATTGCCGGGACAAAGGAAATACTGGAGTCCCAAAAGAGCATTTGGCATGAAATTATGGATGGCATCCGTTATATACGTTCCCAGAAAGAAATTGGATTTATTTTTTGGATGATGGCCATTCTTTTTGCCGCGGCCGGGGCGATTTATGTGGTCATTATCGTTTTTATTCAACAGGCTTTTCATAGTGTTACCAAGGATCTGGGTTTCCTGGCGGTACCTCTTGGGTTAGGGTTATTTTTTGGGAGCTTAGCTTATGGTAAATGGGGGACAAAAGTCCCGGCTTTCAAAGTCATTTTTTGGTCGCTTATATTAGGTGGAGTCATGGTGGTCTTGTTTGCTTCCATAGTTGAGTCAACACATAGCCGTCTCTTGGCGTTGGGGCTGTCTTTGGTATTGGGTTTTGTGGTCGGGCCTGTGATGATCGCTTCCAATACCGTCGTCAATAAGGTTTGCGCCATGGAAATGTCTGGAAAAGTCTTCGCGGCCTTGGAATTTGTCATGTATTTGGCGTTTTTGTTGGCCATGATGGTGAGCTCCTTGTTATCTGAGCATATCGAACGCCTTTGGATTTTAATCGCTGTTGGTAGTATATTTATGGCAGTGGGGCTGGTGGGACTATTCAAACTTAACCCGGTTGGAAATAATATAGAGGGGGAGGCATGAATTTTGCGGTGTTAGCTTCGGGGCGCGGCAGTAATTTGCAGGCGATCATTAAGGCTGTAAAGGCCGGGAAAATAAAAGCGCATTTAAAGGTCGTTATTTCCGATAAAAAAGACGCTTATGCCCTTGAGCATGCCCGTCAGGCTGATATCCCTGCAGTATATATTGATCCAAAAGATTTTCATGACCGTGAATCATTTGACCGGGCCATCGTTGAACGTTTGCGCGCTTTCCAAGTGGATTTTGTTGTCTTTGCGGGGTATATGCGTTTAGTCAGCAGCTATTTTATTCAGCAGTATCCGAATAAAATCCTTAATATTCATCCTTCCCTTCTTCCCGCATTTAAGGGGATGCATGCCATCAAGGACGCCTTTGACCACGGCGTTAAAGTCACGGGCCCAACGGTGCATTTTGTCATCGATGGTATGGATGACGGGCCTATTATTCTGCAGGAGAGTGTGCGCATTGATCCAGGGGATACATTCGAGTCCCTAAAAGAGAAAATCCACCAAGCCGAGCATCGTATTTATCCTCAAGCCATTGATCTTTTTGTGCAGGGCAAATTGAAAATTGAAGGCAGGAAGGTTATTCTCCTTCGCTAAAGCTTCGGAGGAGTTAATTCTGCGAAGCCAACCTCGTTAAGCGTTTGGCGAAGCAGAATTATTGTTCATTGAAGGTGGTTTTGCCGTTTTCAAAGATGATGTGAATGAGCTTGCCGTTTGATTTTGAGTTTTCTTTTGGCCTGTCTTCGCCGAAAAAGTCCAGCTGCCTGGGTGCAAAAATCATCTTCTTTTTGGATCTGATATCATTTGTACGCACTTCCTTGAAGTCTTTAAAATGATAATAACGGGTGGTGTCGGCAATAACGCCGATGATGGCTTCTTCATAATTCTCCTGAGGGGGGAAATCACTTTGGGTGAATTTAAAGCGGATGCGGTTGATCATTTGTTTGGTCAAGAAATAAGGCATATGGATATCGTTATATTCTAAATGCTCGCCAGTCTCATCGCCGATAAAATCCGTGCTGCCTTTCGATTCCTGCAGGACGCGTTTGCTGAATTCGTCATAAGGGATACCTTCCACCGAAGCCTTGCGATAGTCTTCTAAATAGAAAGTATAACGGGCCTCAATGCCTTTTTTGATGTCAGTGATGGCCATCACCATAAAAGAAATGGGTGTTTGGGGGTCCAGGAGGGTTTCTGTGACCGCGGTAAACAAATTATTGTAGAGCTTATTAAAGTAATCCGTGCCTTCATTACGGATGCCCTCGTTGGCCAGGTCGGATTTAATTTTCGGAATGACATCATATTCAAAATTAAAGGAGTTATTTTTATAAGATCCGTTTAAATAAAGCAGATCATATTTGGCCGGTTTTTTGAGAGGGTCGGGAGGGGTAGGGGTCTCAGCCGCGAAATCAAAAAGAGGTTTGTCGGTCGGCGCATAGATCCAGAATGTTTTTCCGACGGTACGGGTGATGATATTGAGGTTGTAATCTTTGCGGCATTTGGTTTCGAATTTTTTTTGCAGGTCCGTCGGTGCCGGACGGGCAATGGCAATTTTTTTGGATGCACAGCCGCCTGCGGCTGCGAGCATACACAACAGAAAACACAGGGCCAGGACAGCGTCAGGAAGCGGCCATTATCGGGCGTGAGGTGGGTTTAATGCCGAATTTTTGGAAAATAGCCTCAATTTCATCATATTCTAATTCACCTTTGGCCAAAAGCTCTTGGGCGAAATAGTCCAGTAGTTGGCGGTTTGCATTGAGTATCTTGGTCACTTCCGATAAACATTCCTGAAGGATATTTTGCACATCATCGTTGAGGACTTCTTTTGTTTTCTCTGAGATGAAGGTCTGGCCGTAGGCCCCCACTAAATGCATCCCAATTGCCGATGAAGACCGGATCTTCCCATACCGTATTGCCAGACCATGCTGTGAGCGAATTCCATGGCCATTTGAAAGTCAGCACTGACCCCGGAGCCGGTGGTACCATATTTTATGGTTTCCGCCGCATAAGAGGCCAATAAAACTTTGATTTGGGCCTGGAACCATTCCTTTTTACGGATATGTACTTCTTCCCGCGGACGGGGGGCGACAAACCCAAGGGCGCCTTTGCGGGGGATAATGGTGGCTTTGATGACATCATCGGTGGGATGAAGCATGTACCCGATAATAGCGTGTCCCGATTCATGGTATGCCACCCATTCTTTTTCCGAGGGACTTAAAATCGTATTGGATTTAGCGCCATAAAGGATGCGGTCATAGGCATCAGAAAGGTCTTTGTTGTTAATATGGTCGCGTTTATCCCGCAAGCAAATGAGCCCTGCTTCCCGGATCATGCTGTCGATGTCCGAGGGTGAAAACCATAAGGTTTTGCGGCCCAGCATTTGGGGATCAACAGATGCGTCGGTCGTGACCTTAGTCAAGTAGTATTTGAATAAATCAATGCGTTCATTGAGATTGGGCAGATTGACGTAAATTTTGCGTTCAATGCGTCCGGCGCGTAAAATAGCCGGATCCAGTTTGCTTTCAGAAACATTGGTGGCCGCGATGACCACGATATTATTTTCCTGCTGGCGCAGGCCGTCGATTTCCATTAAAAATTGATTGATGGTGGCATTATGCGAAATTCCGCCGCCGAATCCGCGCTCTTCGACACGGTGGGTGGCAAAGGTGTCGATTTCATCAAAGAAGACAATGCATCCGCCTTCGGCCTTGGCCAATTGACGGGCTTCTTTAAAAATGCTTTTCATTTTTTTGGCGCCTTCACCGACGTAAATACCGACCAGGTCACTGCCCATGGCCGAAATAAAGGGGAAACCGGATTCCGTGGCCATGGCCTTGGCCAAATAGGTTTTCCCGCAGCCCGGAGGACCTAAGAGCAAAATACCTTTGACGATTTTTCCGCCCACACTTTTGACACGGTTACGGTCTTTCAAAAGTTCCACCAGCTCCCAGGCTTCTTCCTTGGCGCTGGTCATGCCGATGACCTCGTCCCATTTGACATTGACTTTATTGGAAAGGATTTTTTCTTCGCCGGTTTTTTCGATGTTAGCCATGACATCGTTCATGGCTTTGAGCATGTCTTCCTGGGTGATGCTCGAACGGCGGTCCCGCATGGCCAAGACACTGGCTTCCCGGACCATATTATGGATGTCCGCCGGAGAAAACCATTGGGACTTTTTCCGCGATCAGAGGGACGTTGATGGAAGCGTCATAAACGACTTTTTTAAGATAATAACGGATGAGGTCTTCACGTTCTTTGGCCGTGGGTTTTTCAATGGTGATTTTGCGGTCAAAACGGCCGGAGCGCATGATGGCGGTGTCCATTTTTTCCGGCGGCATGTTGGTGGCGGCGATGACCACGATATGATTTTCGCGTTTTCTTAAGCCGTCCATTTCGGTGAGGAATTGATTGATGGTGGCATTATGTGAAATACCTCCGCCAAACCCTTGTTCTTCCACGCGCGGGAGTGGCAAAAGCATCGATTTCATCGATAAAAATAAGACAGCCGCCTTCGACCGCGGCCAATTGACGGGCTTTTTTAAACAAGGATTTGATGCGCGCGGCACCCATCCCCATAAAAATCGCCACAAATTCACTGCCCACCGCCGATAGAAAGGGGAGTTTGCATTCGGTGGCCATGGCCTTGGCCAAATAGGTCTTGCCGCAGCCCGGAGGCCCGACCATCAAAACACCCTTGATCATGGTGCCGCCCATGGCTTTGACTTTATTGGCATCTTTGATAAATTGCACGATTTCCCAGGCGTCGCGTTTGGCATTTTCCAGGCCGATGACATCATCCCATTTGACTTCGGATTTGCCTTTTTCGGCGCTGTCCTTGCTGAGCATTTTGTTCATGCCGCCGCCCATCATGAAATACATATAGATGTAGGCAGAAAAGAAAGCCTGGACGATGCCGACGAACAAAAAGACCAGCATATAGATGCCCATTTGGGCCATCATGTTTTTGCGGTAAAATCCTTCCATGCCCAAGAAACTGGTCCCCCCGTAATACATAAAAATGATCAGGAAGGTCACAAGTCCCGCCACAAGGGCATAAAGCAAAATGCCCTTCCAGTACACCCGGATAAATTTAATAAAACGATTTTTCATCATAAGTTCGTCCTTAAGAATACGTTATGGAAACTGCTAAATATTATACATCAGTAAAGTATAGCATAGAATAAAGAAAAACCATCTTCAAAATGTATCTTTCGATTACACTTGTGAGGGCATGGGGGTTATTCCTAAATACAGGGCAAAGAGTCTAATGATGAACTATTTCCGTTGATTTTATTTTTGCCACCACATCCGCAGGAGGTTGGTTTGTGCTGACAGCAGGAATATTTTGAGTAGTGACTGTTTGATATTTTGTCGCTTCGGCCTGTTGCATGACTTTGGCGGCAAGCGCTTGGTGAGCTGCCAACAGTGCGGATAGTGTATAACGTTGTTTATTTTGGCTTGCAATAGTTTGTGAAACTTCCGTATCTGTTGGAATGGGATTTATGGTAGGAAGATTAGTTTGATCGATATTTCCGGTTCCGGAATTGTTTCCTGGATTATTTCCCGGGTTATTTCCGGTATTGCCTTCCGCGTTGTACTCAGCGTTTGATCCCGGGTTATTTTCTGTGCTTATTTCCGAATTATTTTCAATACCGCTTTCCGCGTTGTACTCAGCGTTTGATCCCGGGTTATTTTCTGTGCTTATTTCTGAATTATTTTCAATATTGCTTTCCGCGTTGTACTCAGCGTTTGATCCCGGGTTATTTTCTGTGCTTATTTCCGAATTATTTTCAATATTACTTTCCGCGTTGTACTCAGCGGTTGATTCCGGGTTATTTTCTGCACTTATTTCCGAGCGGTTCTCTAAATTATTTTTATTATTACTTTTTGTGTTGCTCTCTGCGGTTTCTTGGGGGTTATTCCCGGGATTATTCTTTTGGGATGCCGATGTATTTGCGGCTGTTTTTGGATTTTGTTGATTCCCTCCGCCGGCATTTTTTGTTTGCCCAAAGTCCGGATTATTTTGATCTGAGAGATTATTTTCTTGAAATGAGATATCGGGGTTTCGTATCCCTATCCAATATGCCAAAAATTGAAGAAAATTATTTTGTAAGGAAACACGCGATGCCGTAGGCATGGCCATATATTCTGATGTCTTGTACGTACCATAGCCTACAGTTGTCAGGACAATTGCGGTCCCTACTATCCATTTTATCAGCAGCTGATTTTTTTTATTCATTTTTATTTTTTACTAACTTTCTACAATTCCGAAATACCCAATTTTGTATAAACTCCATTTCCCGAATTGTTGACATAAGGAGGGAATCCCGGAGGAGCTACCGTCGCAAGTCTGTTATCATAAGCTTGTATTTGATTCCACCCGCCGTATAACTGACCATTTGACGGGTCAAACTCACCCGTTACCCCGCAATAATTATTAATCAAACTGCCAAATTGATCCATCACAGCAGTGTTAGCATCTCCTCTGTAAATCCACCATTGATCAACTTGAAAAGAGCCCTGAAGCGCCACTAGGACAGCAGACAGTTCTAGCTTGGTGGGGGCACTGGCCTCAATGACGGTGACAGTTTGGTTCGCCACCAACCCCAGCATATCTGTGCTGGAAGGATTTATTCTAGGATCGCTATTGTAGGCAACACTGCCGGAGAGATAGATGTTCTGGTCTGCGGCAACCGTTAGCTGGCCGTTGACAGTTCCCTGTACGGTGGCATTACCATCTTGCTGGCCGGAGTTGCTTTGTACGTAAATGACCCCATTAGCTGGAGGACTCATGGTAGTGTTGTTATAAGTAGCTGTAACAGTCCCTTGGGAATTTTTTACTATTCCGGTGACAGTAATTGTTCCGGTAGGGTTGAAGATGATGGTACTGGCACCGGTTAAAACTAATCCACTGCCGTCAGCCGCCACTGATTCAATGGCATTTAAAGTTTGTTGTGGAGGTAAATTAACTTGAGGGGAATTATTCGTCAGGCCATCAGTAAAAATTAAACTCGGGTTACTTGTCTTATCCCAATAATTAGGAGAATTGCCGGCCTCTGTAACCGGACCGTTGAAAATGGGATTGCCGTAGATATTCAGGGCTCCATTAGTCTGCACAGGCCCGGTGGTCAACATGCCTGTTATCCACCATAAAGGCCCGTATGAAGGGTGCAATTCCGTTTGACTCCAATAGGCATATTTGGAAATCGACGCTCCGATTATTCTTAACTGTAAGGTTTTTGAAACGTTACCGTAGGTGCCTGTAGAAGTTATCACATAATTAGTCCGGGGTGCATTTGAATATACCACGGTTACCTTGTAATGGCCGGTAGTTGTGCCTACCGAGTAAACTCCATTATCAGTAGTTGGAGTAGAGGGACATTGTTGAGGTAGAGACGGAATATAAGGACAGCCGGGCGTGCTGGATGGGACAGTGTTGATACCCGCCTGCGTTATGCGTTCGTAAGCGTCTGCAAGGCCTGCGTCAGCAATATAATATGCTCTTTTTTCATTCGCGACGCGGTTGGCTTGAGAAATGCCATTGGCAACAGCTATCATATAAACAGCTATGAACGATATAATTAATAGCAAGAATATCAGGGTGAAAGTTAAGGCGAATGCTTTATTTTGGCGAAGGTTGATCATGGATGATCCCTCAAAAGTACAAAGGTTGACGCGTCACCGCAGGTGGCCAACCGGCTAATTGATATTCCTACTTGTCAAGTCTACATCAATCTCAACGACATTGGCTGAAGGGGACAACGGAGTTCCCACCTGGGCAGGGGAAAAACGTAACGTCAAAGTCGAGCCTGCCGGTGCCGTGTAAATAGTTTCTTCTACAGTACCGCCGTTGGATTTAGGATGATGATAAATAACAGATGTACCTCCGCTGTTTAAATAATACCATCGGGCCGTAGGATCACTGTAACCGCCGCAAGGACTGTCCTGGCAATAATACAGTTCACCGGAAAGGTTGCTTGGCATTGCAGGGGGTAGCTCGGGGGCTGCCTCCACAACTATACAAATAATTCCCTGTGCCATTAGGTATCATATAGGAAGCGGCCGTAGACAAACGATAAACTACGCCTGATTCCGTTTCCCCTTCTATAATTTTACTTAGAACAATATTAGCCGCAGTTTGAAGGTTTTGTTCGGATACGCCGGAATTATAAACTTGGTTTGAGGCGTTATAAAAACCATAAATACCGGTCATTAAAAGTACCGAAAAGGAGACTGCCATCATCAGTTCCATCAGAGTAAATGCATTATTGTTCAATGTTGTACGCATAGGCTTAATTAAGCATAGGATCATTAACGATTATGTCCTCAGCATAATATTCGTTCATAGGAATTTTATGTTCAATCCAACTGATCTTAATTGCCAGATGAGCCATCGTATAGTAAGAGTAAGGAGCTCCGATACTGGGAGTAAAAATCGCTGTTGGAGAAGTGGTTATTTGTCCGGCATTATTCGTATAGGTTTCCGGTGTCACGGTAATGGTCGCAGTACCGCAAAAAATATTAACATTGCTGTTGCAAATGGTGTTGCTATAATTACCTTTTGTATCCAGAACGACCGCTCCGGTAATCGTGGTGTTGACAGGGTTCTGGGTGGCTAGCTTAGGTGCAAAATAACTAATTGGCTCTTGGCGTTGTGTTTCGATTATTTGCTGGGCCGCGTAGGCCGCCTGGATTTTATGTTTTGAATAAGAGGCTAATATCTGGCTATTGATGAGCAGGTTCGCCGCAAAGGGGAGAAAAAGAAGAATGATCCCCACGCTCACGAGCACCTCAACGAGGGTAAAGCCGCTTTTTGTATTAGAAAATTTCCCCATATGCCGTAAAACTCCCTTTTATTTGGTCCTTTTCGTCCTCATACCGGACACTCGCAGTTGCTCGCCGGACACTCGTGGCATTGTGAGCCGAAGGACCGATTTTTCAAGTTTAAGCCTTCTTAATTGTACAGGGTTTCCCCTTGGGCTTAAACCAAATTTCTTAGAATATTACACAGGGTTTGACAGAGCGTTATGGTCTTGGAAGGGTTTGTTTGATGCGGGAGTATTTTAGGGTATGGATGACAGTCGTTCTTGGCTGTTTTCCCACACGCACAAATATTCCTTAGACCTACCTGACACCCTGCAAACCTCTCATCCAACCTCCTAAATAAAGCATAGCATATATTCAAGCTTATGCCAGGAGGATTGTCCCGGTTGTTTCGGCTTTATATGTTGGGAATATGCACAATAACTATTCCTTTGAGGGAAGCCTTCCTTTTGGTTGTCCTTGACTACGAATCTAAACTATGTTAGATTACGAACTCTTAAGAAATCGATATAATAATATTAAAGATGATAGAGGAGTATATGTCTAAAATCAAATCTGTTAAAGCACGTGAAATTATTGATTCCCGCGGTAATCCGACTGTTGAAGTCGATGTTCTTTTAAGTTCAGGGGCTTTCGGCCGTGCTGCTGTTCCTTCAGGGGCGTCCACCGGGGAGCATGAAGCCATTGAATTGCGCGATGGGGACAAAAGCCGGTTTGGCGGCAAGGGGGTTTTAAAAGCCGTTAATAATGTCAATACCATTATTGCCAAAGCCATTAAGGGCAAGGAGGCTGATTTTAAGGCCATTGATAAGTTGGTCATTGCCCTGGACGGCACTGAGAATAAGGGCAAGTTGGGGGCCAATGCGATTTTAGGGGTGTCTTTGGCAGTGGCCAAGGCCGCGGCCAATGAAAAGGGTGTTTCTCTATATAGATATATCGGCGGGTCCAAAGCCCACATTTTGCCCGTGCCCATGATGAATATCATCAATGGCGGCATGCATGCGGACAATAATTTGGATATTCAGGAATTTATGATCATGCCGGCCGGTGCGCCGACATTTTCCAAGGCCTTGCAGTGGGCTTGTGAAGTTTTCCATACGTTAAAAGGCATTTTGCATGATAAGAATCTGGCCACATCCGTCGGTGATGAAGGCGGGTTTGCTCCCAATTTAGGCAGCAATGAAGAGGGCTTGGATATTATCATCGCGGCCATTGAAAAAGCCGGCTATAAGCCCGGCAAAGATATTTTTATCGCCCTGGATCCGGCATCGACATCCTTTTATGAAAACGGCCAGTATGATTACGATGGCAAGAAAGTTTCTTCGGCGGATATGATCGAAGCCTATGCTAACTTGGTTGCCAAATATCCGGTGGCTTCCATTGAAGATGGTTTGGCTGAAGATGACTGGTCAGGCTGGAAGGCCATGAACGAACGTTTGGGCAATAAAATCCAGATTGTCGGCGATGATATATTCGTTACCAATGTCAAGCGTCTGGCGCGAGGCATTGACGAAAAAACCGCTAATGCGATTTTGATCAAAGTCAATCAAATCGGTTCCTTGTCCGAGACCTTGGATACCATTAATTTAGCCAAGAAAAATAAATTTCATTCGATCATGTCGCATCGCTCAGGGGAGACTGAAGACGTGACGATCGCGCATCTTGTTGTTGCGACCGGCATAGGCCAGATCAAAACGGGTTCGCTTGTCCCGTACCGACCGTATTGCCAAATATAATGAATTGCTGCGTATTGAAGAAGAATTAGGCAAAAAAGCCGTTTATGCCGGTCAGAATTGGCCGTAAGATTTATTAAAAAAGATGATTAAAGAACGCTCTTTCATTGTTTATTTTGACGGTCGTTATTCTTGCGCTTTTTTTGCCGTCTTATTCGACGATGCAGGATTTAAAGCAGAAAAATCTTGAGTATGCCCGCAGGATCGCGGCATTGGAAGAGAAGAATAAAAAGTTTGAAGAAGAAAGACACCTGTTGCAAACCGACCCGGATTATGTGGAAAAAGTAGGGCGCGAAACAATGGGGTTGATTCGTCCGGGAGAGACAGTTTACAAAATCGTCCCGGTCGCAGCAGAAGTAAAAAATATCGCGGGGTGGAGGCCGCTGGCCTTGGTAAATCAAGGCAGGCGCGGCACAGGCCTTGTGGAAGACGTTAGAAGAATTCAGTAGTTTGTAGGTCAGTGAATAGTTGAGATGATATCGCGGGGTGGAGCAGCCCGGTAGCTCGCCAGGCTCATAACCTGGAGGTCATAGGTTCAAATCCTGTCCCCGCAACCATTGAAAATAGCTTGGCCTTTTGGCCAAGCTATTTTCATTTGTTAAGAGAAACAGGATTTGAAAGGAGCCCTGTTTAGAAAGTCCGACGAATAGGCAGGACTTTCTAGGGTGGGTGGCCGACCCGGAGTGAGCCTTTGTCGCAGATGAGGCAAAGGTGAACGTAGGGCGCCAAATCCTGTCCCCGCAATGCTTCGACTCGCCCTAACGGGCTCGCTCAGCACAAGTCCAATCTTGTGCTGAGCGTTTCTTTTTATGCTGAAGAGAAGCACACTGAGCGAGTGAGTGTAACGAACGAGTCGAAGTGCCTTATGGTATAGTCCTTCCATGTGGTATCTTTATATCCTCGAGACTAAATCTGGTCAGTTTTATACCGGTTCAAGTGACGATGTAGCACGTCGTATGGCTGAGCATAAAGACGGTAAAGGAGCTAAGTTTACCCGTAGTTTTGGATTTAAAGATCTACTCTATACTGAAGAATATCCTTCCAAATCTGAAGCCTTAAAACGTGAGAAGCAAATTCAAGGCTGGACGCGAAAGAAGAAGGAAGCCTTAATTAAAGGAGATTTGAAACTATTAAAACAATTATAAAACAGTCGCAAAAATACCTTCCATATTCAAGCTTATCTTAATACCCTCCATCGGGTGGCAAACTATATAAATAACGGGTATACTTGCAATATTCCTATGAATTTAAATCTAAGAAAAACAATAAGCGTAGCTATACTTGTTACCTTTTTGGCTAATACTTTTGGGCCTGTGCCTTCGGCCCAAGCACAAGAATTTCGTTTGCCTGCGCCAGGGGTGATGGTCCATTTAAGCCCTGAATTTAATCCACCAATCCTTAAAGGTATCAAAGTTCATCCCGATAATCCATTTCGATTTGATTTTATACTCGATAAAGGCGGTTCTTCCTTGTCATCCCCGAATGTTTCTGTCGGGGATCCAGAATTAAAACAAGAAGCCACCACACTAATTAAATATTTCCTTGCCTCTTTAACAATTCCTGAAAAGGATTTGTGGGTAAATCTCAGTCCATATGAAAAGAATCGTATTGTTCCGGAGTCCTTTGGACAAACGGAAATGGGCCGCGACTTACTGGCAGAAGATTACATGCTCAAGCAGATAACAGCTTCATTGATTTACCCGGAAGACGAGGTAGGCAAGAGGTTTTGGAAGCGTATATACGAAGAAGCAGCGAAAAAATTTGGGACAACCAATATCCCCGTAAATACTTTTAACAAGGTTTGGATCGTGCCAGAAAAGGCCGTTGTCTACGAAAACGCCAAATCTGGCACAGCGTATGTAGTTGAAAGTAAACTAAAGGTCATGTTGGAACAAGATTATTTTTCTCTTGAGAAACATGAAGGTATTCAATCTATCTCCACTGTCATTCCCGCGAAAGCGGGAATCCATAACAAGAACGACATCAACGCCCTCGGATCTCAAATCGTCCGCGAAATCGTCATTCCAGAATTAACCAAAGAAGTCAATGAAAACAAAAATTTTGTCCAACTGCGGCAGGTTTATAACTCACTGATATTAGCCACATGGTACAAGAAGAAAATCAAAGAAAGTATTTTAGCGCATGTTTATACAGATAAAAATAAAGTAGCCGGTGTTAATATTGATGACCCGCAGGAAATGGGGAGGATTTACCAACTATACCTTAAAGCATTTAAGAAGGGGGTTTATAACTACATTAAAGATGAAATAGACCTACTAACGCAAGAAACTATTCCTAGAAAGTATTTTTCAGGAGGAGTTGTGCTTACTTTAAATTTAACAAATTTAAATACAGATACTACGATTACAGTAATTGATGGTGGTCGAATTAGCCAAGCTATGCTTACGCGAATTAATGGTGATACGGGAAATGAGGTCATTGTTGCTGCAAATATTTTACCTTTTCCGGAAAGCAGCGACAACTCTCCTTGGAAATTGCCGGAACTTGGTGTTTTGATTCCTTTAAGTAAAGATACAAAATTTGAATATATGCTTCCTGGCCAAAATTTGATAACCACACTTGACCCAATAAAGGACATTAAAGTTGTGCAACAAATTATTGCTAAGCATGGTTTTGCGCCCATGATGCTGCCTCTTGATAATTTACCTTTGGATATTCAGGAAAGGTTAAATGAAGTCCCGATCAATATCGGATCTCGGCAAATAAAAGCTTACGATTTCCTAAGAAGCGGTATTGATGAAATTATATTTTCTCCTTATCTTAAATTAACGGCCAAAGATGGTAAAGAGGTATACCCTGCAGGCTATGCTATTCTCGATAATCGAGATACACAGATCGCACCTGGTAAACGGATTATTTTTGTTAATATTCTAACTCCGACTGACATCTTAGCTAAAGGAGGGCAGGTTGGTAATGAAAATCAAAATGGTAGAGATGATTTATTTATTGCAATCATTCATGAGGCAGCTCATAAATTAACTCAAAAATTAATATCTGAGGGTAAACTTGATGCTAAGTTTCAAGACAATATTATTTGGATCGAAAAAATCGCCTATAGTGTACAAAGAAATGCTTTAATAAATTTATCAAAGGAAATCCGTGCAGGGCTCGCAGGGGTGACCGACGAAAAGGTTATAAAAATAGTTGAAGAGGTATTGGCAATATTTGAAATCATACTTAAACATACAGAAGCGACCATGAGAATATATAATCGTAATTTAAATTTGAACGTCGATAATTATGATTTACCTCAGGAGTTTATCGATGCTGTTTTATCAGATTTGCCAGCGAATAAGGCGATGAAGGCAGAGGATCAGACGATGGGAAATGAAGTGCAGGATAAGGTTCATTTGTATAGGATCCCTAACAAGATTAACAAGAAAGTTTACCTATACTGGGAGAATGTATTTCAGCGATTGGATAATGAATTGTTTACCCTTCCTAAAGATGTTGCTGGGAATATTCGTTTGGTAGGTGGGGAGTTTGATGATAAAGAATTATTTGATTCTTTGCCTGTCTCCTTATTGATGAAGCCCCGAGCTTATAGGAGTTTATTAAATAATAGGAATTTGCGTACCCTTAGATTTATTATGGACCCAAATGGCAAATTGATACAGAAAGATCATTTGGGCTATTCGAATATTACAGGGTTGGGTATAGTTGCTCTTGCGTTAGAGAATGATTTCATTGTTTTTGAAAGTGGTGAAGGGATTCAATCTGGCATTTTATCTCATGGTCATCTTCAATGTACGGGGTTATTCATTAAGGGAAGAAAGAACGGTAAGCAAATTATTGCAGCAGCTCATATTTTATCGAATGCAGATGAATATCCAGATAAATATGTAGGTGATGCATACAAGAAGTACCAAGGAATACTGCGATTCTTAAAACAGCAGCGATACACGGATGTCCACATAGGATTAATGTTAAATGACAAAACATTTGAAGGGTTTCCCAAAGGAGTAAGAGGGCCCCAGTTGGTTGCTGAAGCAAGAAGGTTGGGATTTAACATCTATCAGATTGGGGATAAACAGACGCAGGCTTCCGATACATTTTCTGATATTTTATTGACATCACAACAAGGAGTTTTAAGAACAGTTGTTTTCAAAGGACAGCTAAAAGTACGTATCAGCATTGCGGATCTGGATAGTGGTAAAATTGCAAAGGGGAATTTTGAACCCGGAGAAAGTCATCAGCAATCGAAAGTCAATGTTCCCGCACTACTGAAACCAAATAAAACAGGTGGTATCGACCTAACGCCTGCCAATTTGAATTTACAGACTCAAAATCCAGGTAAGGAGATAAAATTCTATCTTGACCCCGCCATGCTTAAACAATTGCAAAATGCTCCTGGCTTTGTGCCGATTATCATTAATATCCAGCCGATGACAAATCTTGCTTTATTTTTAGGAATTAATCCTGCCAAAGAAGAAGAATCATTAGCGAAAGTCTGAAAAATAGTCCCTTTGTAGTGGCAAATAGTGGCAAAAAATGTCGTAACTTCTTTAAAATCAATAATCGGTGACGTTGCCCGGTAGCTCGCCAGGCTCATAACCTGGAGGTCATTATGGTTCACTCCGAAGGAGCCATATAACAACTCAACGAAGAATTATTAACCAATGACGAGCAAGGAAGCATAGCCATTGGCATATTCCTTCTTCCCGCAACCATCGCAAGTAAAAGCCATTTAACAAGTTACATCGTTGGGCGGCTTTCTTGTTTTTAGGACAAAAGCCTTCCGTCTAATACCTGTCTAACGGCGCCTATAATTTTTGAAATTTGTATATTGGCAGAACCTAATAATTGAATTGTATGATTAATTAAATAGCTTGTCTCTGTGGGTGGACAAACAAATTAATACCGTATATACTTAGAAATAGCTTATGAAGAATTTAAATCTAAGAAAGATGTTAATTTTAGCAGTCGTACTATGCTTTTTGGCCAATAGCTTGGGGCCTATTCCGACTGCCCAAGCACAACTTGCCTCGCCTGCAGGCGGGGACTTTCGTTTGCCTGTGCCAGGTGTGATGGTAAACCTAAGCCCAGAGTTTAACCCACCTGTTTTAAAAGGCATGAAAGTTTATCCTGATAATCCTTTGCGTTTTGATTTTATTCTTGCTAAAGGTGACAGCCAATTATCTAATGATGCCCTCAAGGATGAATCCAGTAAATTGATTAAATATTTCCTTGCCTCGTTAACAATTCCAGAAAAAGACCTGTGGGTAAACCTCTCTCCTTATGAAAAAGACCGCATCATTCCTAATAGTTTTGGCCTAACCGAAATGGGACGAGACTTATTAGCAGAGGATTACATGCTTAAGCAGATAACTGCTTCATTGATTTATCCGGAAGATAAAATTGGCAAGAAATTTTGGATTCGTCTTTATGAAGAAGCAAATAAAAGATATGGGACGACAAATATTCCGGTCAATACGTTTAATAAGGTCTGGATCCTTCCTTCCAAAGCCGTTGTTTACGAGAATGCGAAAGCAGGCACCGCTTATGTGATAGAGAGTAAACTTAAGGTGATGCTAGAACAAGACTATCTTTCCCTTGAAAGACACGAACGTATTCAGGCCAAGCAGAAACTTGGTGTTAATGAGATGGGTTCCCAAGTAGTGAGAGAAATACTCTTACCGCAACTGGAAAAAGAAGTGAATGAAGGGAAGAACTTTGCCACATTAAGACAAGTCTACAACAGTCTCATTCTTGCCGCATGGTACAAGAAGAAGATCAAAGATAGCATTTTAGCGCAGGTTTATTCAGATAAAAATAAAATAGCCGGCGTCAACATTAATGACCCTCAAGAAACACAAAGAATCTATGAACGTTATTTGCGGGCGTTTAAGAAAGGCGTGTTTAATTATATCAAAGAAGAAATCTACCCCTTATCTGAAGAAACCATCCCTCGAAAATATTTTTCAGGAGGCATTGTCTTAGCTAAGTTCCGGTTCGGATCTAACATGCCCTTTGAGTTGGTTGAGAAGGTGCGTCGTTCGGATTTGGTCACCCGTAATGATGTAGTCATTGGCATGGTGTTAGGCCCTGCAAGCAGGGCCATGCTGACCCCGGGACAGAAGCAGATCAAAGATGGATGGGCCTTTATCGATCAAATGATGGAAGAAGCACTCCAAAACGAAGCTAAACGGGGGGAAGAAATAGACAAGATAATTGTTTATCTACGCTTACGGGATATTTCGCCATATAATAATTCATTTAGGCGAATGAATGATATAGGAACAGATATTATGAGAAATAATTTGATCAAATTGTTAGAGCGTCCGGATGTCCCCCTGTTTAAGAAACGTCTGTTGTTGCAAAGTTTTCCCAGGGGAGAAACATATGATTATAAAGCAGTGGCAAGAACAGCCCGCGAATTGGAATATATGGTGAATTCAGGGATACCTGAATCTTATAATTCATATGCAACTCCCCGTGCGCATTTGGTTGGTTTTATTCGGACCAACATTCATGATAATCCGGAACTACCGGAAGAAAATATAGCATTGGTGGAAAGATATAAAGCTTTTGTTGAAACAGATGGCAGGGAAGGAGTAAAGGGGAAGACCCCTAATGACGATTTCCATTTGGATAATGATCCGATAGTAGATAAACCATGGGAATTCCCAGAAAAGAAGCCGGCTTTAAAAGCTGAAGTTTTAAGGCTCTGTAATCTATTATTGGTAAGCTTAAAAAGATACACTAATGCGACAGGAAGGTATGGAGAAAGTAAAGTGAACATAGACGAGTATATGGACGCTTACATGGGTGATTTTTTAGAGACACCGCAACGTCATCAAATGGCAGAAAAGATCGATCGGATCATGGGACAAGTGAAGCGTAGCTTTAAAGACCTTGAAGATCTTGTTGAAATACGTCAGGAGGTAAATGAAAGAATTGGAAGAGTGGTAGGCCCTAGTCTTCTTCAAGGATTGAAATTGGATCTATATTTAGAGAATCTTATACATCAGGTTTTTATAACGATGAAAGAAGACGAGTCACGTTTTTCTCCTGAAGCATTATTGCTAATGTTAAAGAACAATCGTTTAAGTGGTTACGGGGGTGAGTTGGTTGACCAACTGATCGGTCTTTTGGAAGAAGTTTTAAAAGAACAAGACAGTGCGGCTAGGGACATGCAATTATACTCTATTTTTCAAAGATCCGAGCGGGTGATCAAAAGAGTTTTGGAGCAAGGGATACAAGATTACCAGGATTTAGCCCGGTATACAGGAAAACCTTTGGCCATTAAGGCTAAATATCAAGGAATAATTGAAGATTTCTCAGCAAATCTTTTCAGAGATAATACATTTTATTTGTTGTCCATTTTAATAAAGCACTTGAAGGATGAGTACGAAGCTAAACTCGGGCTAACGGAGAATCTGGTAGTGGCGGAAGGGCAAATGTATGGGAATTTGCATTTTGTCAGTAATCTTGAAGAAACAAAGCAGGTAGGGCCAAAGGAAATTTTAGTCATGGACCATTTACCGGTGGAATTCCCGGTGGACGGTCAAATTCATTTTGCTGGCATCGTCGTCTTTGAATTGGACAGCCTTTTATCTCATCCAGCCATTAATGTAAAGCAAAATAGAATTCCTTTCATTGTTTGTCCAAGAAGTTTTGTTCAAGAATACCTTGGTAGAACAGTAACGATTACGGCACGAAAGGAGCACGTTACTTTAGAGGTCGGGGGGACATCGGAGGGGATCAAACCTGTGGTTGTGCAACGCGTAATGCTCCCTCAACCTGAAAAAGGCTTGAAAACAGAAAGATATTTGTTGCCTGAAAATTACAAACTGGCAACAGCGGGTCCAAAAGCATACCATCTTCATAGCTTTGAGAAACATGTGCCTTTATCCGAATCTGAAGGGCAGCGATATGCTAAGCACATGGTCTTAAGTGATACCATCTTTCAAGATGTCTTAAATCTTAATGAAGAAAGACGGGACTCCATAAATTCTTTAAGGAATGCTTTAGCAGAGACAGGAGACCAAAATACAGCTGTCATAAAAGCAATTTTATTCAAAATGCGCGAAGATATCGAATCTTTGGTCATTCCCGATATTCTTTTAATGGAGATCAGAGATCATATCCGTAGTCAAATCCCAACAGGATTGGTATTTTTACGCTCTTCAAGTAACGCCGAAGATTTGGAGAATTATTCAGGAGCGGGTTTATATGACTCCATCGGAGCGGTTGATCCCGAAGATTTAATCCAGTTACAACAAGACATTAAGAAGATATGGGCGTCGGTTTGGAAGGACAGGACTTACTGGGACAGAAAATATCATGGGTTAAATATAAATGAACAGAATGTCTATATGCCTATTCTTGTACATGAAATGGTCAGCTCTGATTATAGTTATGTAATACATACGGTTAACCCTGCAAATCATGATCCGAATGAAATTGTATTGGAAATTGTACAGGGCTTTGGGGAAGGGTTGGTTAGCGGTGTTTTTTCGGGCACCCCTCACAAATTTATTTTTGATAGACGTACCCATAAAATCCGTAGGGGGGCATACTCGTCTAAAGACTATCAGTTTGGGCTTATAAATGGTGGAATTAAAAAAGCGTATACGGACTGGAGAAAAGATGATTTTAGAAAACTGACCCCGGATGTTGAGCATACGTTGTATCTTTTATTCCAACAAGCCATAAACATTCAAGATTTCTTCGGATCAGCCCAAGATATTGAGGGGGCCATAGTGGTAACAGGACAAAAATTTGAAACAGTGGCAGTTCAATCGAGAGCCCAGGACCTGGCAATGAAAGCAAATGAAATGGTCCAACTTGGGTCAAAGGCCCTGCTGGTTTCACAGGTGCCTGATAACGGCGGTATTGACTTTACCGCTAGCAAAACACCTTTGGAGATCATGAATGGGGGCCAAGCAATTAAATTCCACCTTGACCCTGCGATGCTTCAGCAATTGCAAAATGCTCCTGGCTTTGTGCCGATTATCATTAATATCCAGCCGATGACAAATCTTGCTTTATTTTTAGGAATTAATCCTGCCAAAGAAGAAGAATCATTAGCGAAAGTCTGAAAAATAGTCCCTTTGTAGTGGCAAATAGTGGCAAAAAATGTCGTAACTTCTTTAAAATCAATAATCGGTGACGTTGCCCGGTAGCTCGCCAGGCTCATAACCTGGAGGTCATTATGGTTCCCTCCGAAGGAGCCATATAACAACTCAACGAAGAATTATTAACCAATGACGAGCAAGGAAGCATAGCCATTGGCATATTCCTTCTTCCCGCAACCATCGCAAGTAAAAGCCATCTAACAAGTTACATCGTTGGGTGGCTTTCTTGCTTAATCTGTTTGTTTTGACCTTGATAGAAAGGGTGGGGTCAAAGATACATCAGGGCATTTAGCATAAGAGATAGGGGGAGAGTTATTCTTGATATCTATGTCAAATGCTAATAAGATATAAGAAATTCGAAGGAATTAACTAAGCACAGTTGATTTTCTTGAGCAAAGATCGCAAGAAAGAGTAGAAGAGATATGATTCAGAACAGTTATCACAAGCGCAACTTTTTGTTTTTTCTTAATGAAATCTATCCGCAGCACGTTGATGATTGTTTGGGCGGCGCTTTAATTAGTCCCTCATCGTGGGAGGCTGTGGCAGGAATGGTAAAAACGTCACGTCAAAAAGATGCTTTTGTACGTTCAATTAATAAGGTCAATCTGTATGTTCATGTGCCTTTTTGCAAACGATTATGTACGTTTTGTCATTGTTCCCGTGTTTTATTACGGCAACGTTCGGATATTGACGCATATATCAAAGACCTGACGCGTCAAATGATGATTCTTGCACCGGCATATAAAGGGATGGATGCCCGTTTGATTCAATTTGGTGGAGGCACCCCGTCGATCCTTGATGAGCGACAGTTGACGGCCATTCTTGATGGAGTTGACAAGGCATTTTCTGCCCGTAGTCGTAAGATCCTTTTCGAAGCCAACCCTTCTTCCTGGACAGCATCGAAACTGGCGTTACTATCTAGTCGAGGACTTTACCATTTGAGTATCGGCGTACAGTCGTTGGATGAAAAGGTCTTAAAACAGGTTTCCCGTTATCAAACTAGGCAAAAAGCATTATGGTGTTTGCGTTCAGCCCGAAAAGCAGGTGTTCCTCAGGTAAATGTTGATCTTATGGCGGGCCTACCCGGACAGACTGTCGGAGAGTTTATTAAAGATCTAAAGGTTGTTATCGAAGAAGGGGTAGACTTTGTAAATATTCAACCATATACTGGCTTATCATGGGAAGAATTGTGTAGTCCTGGAGAAACAATCCCTGCTTTTTTTAAAAGACGTGATGCTATGATGAAAATGGCGAAACAGGTCCTTGAAGATGCAGGGTTCAGCCGAAAAGGGTTTTGGGGGATATATTCCCGTCATGGGGAAGTTGAGGACCCCCAGGAAGAAGTGTATACCCATCTTGAAGCGGCGATTGCGGCTTTCGGTCCTTTTGCCAGAGGGCTATTTCCTGGAGCTGTTTTTTATCGCGCGGGCACGGTAAGATCTACGGCAGATTTCACGGAGGTTGATGCTTTTGCGCAGGACTTTGGTTACCTGATGTCTCATTATGCGGTAATCGCGCTCATCAACGGGCTCGATGAACAGGTTTTTTTAAACCGTTTTCGCGTATCTCTTGATCAGCATTGCGGGGAAGGTTTGCGCTATCTCCAACAGTCCGGTCTGGTGGCATTTTCCAATGGGATATGGAAATTTTCTGGAAAATGGGAGATTCAACGGATCCGCGAATATTTTGCACTTTCAAGGGTTTTATTTGGGGAAGACCTTTTGTTACGTTTGCGAACCCGTTTTCTCAAGTGGTATAATCCACGACAGGATTATAGCGGGGGGGATTCGTTTCTTAAAGCCTACGCTGATAGTACTTTAATGGTTGTGTATTACCGAATGGGGTGTTAAAGAGACTTTGATGGATATTATCTTTCAGATAATCTGGAGGTCATATGTTCACTCTGAATGAGCCGTGAGGCTGAAAGCAGAACGCAATTTTGTATTCATAACCAATTAAAAAAGGGCAGACCCCGAGAGGGGCTGTCCTTTTTAATCAACGGAAGTCATCGACGTTTGGCCCGGTTATCTGTTTAACGTTGTTGACCTCAAGCCCTCGGGCTGATAAAATACCGCCCCTATATATCAACAAAGATATTTGAGATGTAGCATCTATACGGCTGTAGTTAAACTGGACACTTTTTGGACCATTAGTCTTAAGTCAAATATATCAGGGGAGTCTGATTTTTTACAAAATATTTATAATTATTTGGTTACAATCAACGGGGAGTAGCGCAGTTGGCTAGCGCGCTTGCTTTGGGAGCAAGAGGTCCCGGGTTCGAATCCCGGCTTCCCGATATTTTAATCCAATACTGACTATTCCAATGTTTATCAAACGCGACCATACCAAGCTTATTTGTGACGTGGGGGAGATCACAGGCCTTTTTCATGATGCCCTCAGCATGGAAGAGTTTTTGCAGAAAATCACCGTTATGGTCACCCGCCATATGGAATGTGAAGTCTGTTCCATCTATCTTTACTATGCCGACGAACATGAACTTGTGCTTAAAGCCACCAAGGGGCTTAACCCTGATTCCGTTAATAAGGTCAGGATGAAGATAGGGGAGGGCTTAACGGGCCTGGCTTTGAAAGAAAGACGCTCTATCTGTGAAGGACAGGCCAAAAACAATCCTAATTTCCGGTTCTTTCAAGACATTGGCGAAGAAAAATTCAATTCATTCTTGGCGGTTCCGATCTTGCGAGGCAATGTTGAGATCGGAGTCATGGTCATCCAGAGCGAGAAAAAAAATTATTTTTCCACCGAAGATATCCAGGTCTTTCGTGCCATCACCGCCCAATTGGCGGCGACTATCGAAACCGCGCGGCTTTTGATAACCCTGAATGATAAAAAAGAGAAAATTCCGGAAGTTATACCGCAGGAATTGAAATTAATCCAAGGCCGTTGCGGTTCGGAGGGGGTCGCTTTCGCAACGACAATGACCATCAGCGAATCCCTGACAGATATGCGGCGCTACTGGTTGGACGGCGCTAAGATGTATAGTGAAGATGATCTTCACCGGGCCCTTGAAAAGACCGAGCGTCAGCTGGAAGATTTGCAAGTCAAACTGGAAGAGACCCTGTTTGATATGACAGCGCTTATTTTTAACGCTCAAATCCTGATGCTTAAGGACAAGGGTTTTACGGATTCGATTTTTTCTTTGGTTAAAGGAGGGATGAACCCGCCTCTAGCCGTCGTAGAGGTGGTGCATGATTATGTATCCAAATTCAGCAAGATAGAAGACATGTATTTGCGTGAAAAAATTTATGATGTTAAGGACGTGGGACGCCGGCTTCTGGAAAATTTGACGGGCCACGCAGTAACGCAGCATGATTATCAGGACAAGATTGTGATTGCCCGGGAGCTTTTTCCTTCCGATGCGTTAAAACTTTTTTCCCAAAAGGTCAAAGGCATTATCCTTTTGACCGGCGGAGCCACCTCACATGTGGCTATTTTGGCGCGCTCATTGAATATCCCTTTGGTGGTCACCAATGAATTGGCCCTCTTATCTTTGGATCCGCAGGCAGAGGTGCTTTTAGATGCGAACATGGGTAATATTTACATTAATCCTGCCCCTTTGGTCAAAGACAAAGTTTTGCAGCGTGAAGAACTGGACCGTAACGTCAGCAGCTTTAAAAAGATGATACAGGAACGTCCCAGCACCAGTGACGGTGTCCCAGTCAAGCTCATGGCCAATATCAATCTGTTGGGGGATCTGAAAGCGGCGAATGAATTTAAAGCGGATGGGGTCGGGCTTTACCGAACGGAATTCCCGTTTATGATCCGCAGTAATTTCCCTTCGGAAGAAGAGCAATATTTGATTTACCGCCGCCTGGTCGAAGGCATGCCCGGTAAAGAGATTACTTTACGGACCCTGGATATCGGCGGAGACAAGGTCCTTCCTTATTCCGATTACGGTAAGGAAGAAAATCCGTTCTTGGGCCTGCGTTCTATCCGTTTGTCTTTGAAATATATTGATGTATTTACCGCCCAATTGAGGGCCATCCTGCGCTCAGGGGCGGGTAAGCGCATCCGGATTCTTTTCCCGATGATATCTTCTATGGATGAGTTTTTGCAGGCTAAAAGAATTGTCCAGGAATGCGCCCATCAATTGAAAGTCGAAAACAAAGAGTTTATTGAAAACCCTCCGTTGGGTGTTATGGTCGAGCTTCCTTCGGTGGTGGAAATCATTGATGAGCTGGCCCAGGAAGCGGATTTTTTCTCCATAGGCACCAATGATTTGATTCAATATATGTTGGCGGTTGACCGTACCAATGAGAGGGTGGCCCAATTATATCTTCCGCATCACCCTTCGGTCTTGAGGGTTTTAAAGAAGATCGTGGATACCGGCCTTAAATACGGGAAGGATGTTTCCATTTGCGGGGATATGGCCAATGATCCCAAATACCTAATCCTTCTTTTGGGATTGGGGGGCAGGTGTTTTAGCATGGACGCGCGTTACCTGCCGCGCATGCATGAACGCCTGCGGCATTTGTCCATACAAGAATGTGAGAAATTGACCCGGGAAGTTTTAGCTCAAAGTCAAATCAGCCGTATCACGCAAATGCTCGAACATGTCCATTACCCTGCGTAATCAAATCCTTAAGATATTTCTTTTATTGGCCTGTCTGGTTTTTCTGGCTTTGCATTTGTCCGTGCCCATAAATTTGACAGCCGTAGACATCGGCCGTCATATCAAAAATGGCGAACTGATATTAAACGGTAAGGTTGATGTCCTTTATAAGAATTTTTATTCCTTTACCTATCCCGATTATCCTTTTATCAATCATCACTGGTTCTTTGGTGTCATTTCTTATGTCCTTTTTCGCCTGGGCGGTTTTGCAGGGCTGTCGGTATTTTATATTTCCCTTTTGATTCTTACTTTCCTGTTGGCTTTTGATTCCGCCCGACGGTATTCTGACTTTAACATGGGCCTTTTTTCCTGTGTGGCCTCCTTGTTGTTGGTGAGCAGCCGTGCGGAGATCCGTCCCGAGGGCTTTAGCGTATTTTGGGTGGCCCTTGATTTTTGGCTCTTGCAGCGGTTTTTGCAACGGACCATCAGCGGTCGAGTACTTTTGGTTATCATTCCCATCGTTCAGATCTTTTGGGTCAATACGCATATCTTTTTTATTATGGGTCCGGCACTTATTGGTATTTTTTTATGGCAGGAAAAATTAGCAGGAGAGAGCAAAGAGCGTCTTGGGTTTTTGGGGCGACTGCTTGGCTTAAGCGTGTTGGTCAGTCTCATTAATCCTTCCGGGTTGTGGGGCATGCTGACACCGTTAAACGGTTTTAAGAAATTTGGGTATGATTTGGCCGAGAATCAGTCGGTGTTTTTTATGATCCACCGGTTTGGGGATAATAATACTTACAAGTACTGTTTGGTTGTGGCCCTGATGTTGATAGTAGGCATGGTATTGGCTTTATGGCGTGAGAAGGTAAAGGCAATGCCCATGGTGGTCTTGGCTGCCCTTATAACGATGGCTACCTTCCGGGCAGTGCGTTTGATCATGCCGTTCGGTTTTCTTTTTATCCCTTTAATTGCCTATTTTTTTGCGCCATATGTCAAAAAAGCAGCGGTGAAGGTGGCCTTAGGGGTTGCGAGTGTGGTGGGGCTCATCCTGTGTATGTTTCTTATGCCGGCCCATCCCCAAATCGGCCTTATGCCCAATGTCAATGTCTCGGCGGAATTTTTTAAACATACCGGTTTAAAGGGGCCGATCTTCAGCAATTATGATATCGGCGGTTATTTGATTTATCATCTTGAGGGGCAAGAAAAAGTTTTCGTGGATAACCGTCAGGAAGCCTTCCCGGTGGATTTCTTTCGAAAGGTGTATATCCCCATGCAAGAGGATGTTTCGGCTTGGGAAGCGACAAGTAAAAAATACGGGTTTAATGCTATTTATTTTTATCGTCATGATCTGACGCCGTGGGGGCAGTCCTTTATGATCGACCGTCTGGGGGACCCCCAATGGGCACCGGTGTTCGTGGATGATTATGCTATTATTTTTGCCCGACGGGGAAGTATTAACCAGTGGGACATAGATCATTTTGAATTGCCCAAAAATATATTCAAAATTGTCCCTAACAATCCATCATAAACAGGAGTTTGTATGAACAAACCAACATGTGTGATAATAGCAGGAATGATCTTCATTCTTTCGGGCTGTGTGACGATGAAAGAGAAGTTTCCGTTGGATGTAGATCGGACGGCGCAATCTTTCTTTGATGATTTGCAGAAATCAGATCATTCGGGCGCTTACAGCCTTTTGGGCAAGGGTCTGTCCCAGAGGATTTCATTTGATCAATTCGATCAGTTTATGCAAACCCTACGGGAGCATTGGGGAAGGCTTGTATCCGATGACACGGAAGTGATGCCTTTCCATCGAAGGAGTGGAGAAGATAATTTTATTCCGTTGGGTTTGACCCCGCAACAGATCAAACGTTACGTGTTTGATGTTAAATTTGAGAATGCCGAGATGAATTTTGATTTGACCCTTGCGCCCGAGGGGGGTATTTATAAGATCGTTTGGTTCTCTGTTTGGGGCAGCAGTATTTATATGACACCCAAGATTCAAGAAAAAATAGAACAACTGTTTTCAAAACCAGATGATTCCGGTCAATAATTAAATAAGGAGCCTGACTATGCCTAATCTAAAAATTACCGTTGAAAAACCTTCGGATGCCAAACTTAAAGATTTGAAAGTTTTTTCGTGGTCTATCTGGACTAAGGAACCCTCAAGCTTCGATTGGAATTATGATGAGAAGGAAATATGTTTTTTCCTGGAAGGGGAAGTTACGGTCAAGACGCCGTATGAGACCGTATCTTTCGGTAAAGGTGATTTAGTGGCCTTCCCCCAAGGCCTAAGCTGCACGTGGCATGTTAAGAAGGCAGTGCGCAAGCATTATAAATTTGGAGAATAAAAAGTACTTGTCGATAAGTAGCCCGTATTAACTGATCTCAAGTGATGGGTAGAACTGGACATCTTCGACGAAATCTGATATAAATTATAACTCATTCCCTGATATATTATTGTCCCTGTAGCTCAGTTGGATTAGAGCAACAGCCTTCTAAGCTGTGGGTCGCAGGTTCAATTCCTGCCAGGGACGTTAATGTTTGTGGTGGGTGTAGCTCAGTTGGCAGAGCGGAAGAATGTGGCTCTTCAGGTCGCGGGTTCAAATCCCGTCACTCACCCCAGAATTTGATTGATGTAAGCCTTTGTAAATTAATAATTTACAGAGGCTTTGTATAGGTTCAAGGGTCTAATGCAACACTTTTAATCTGCTAGAATAGCAGAAGAAAGGAGTTGCAGATGGCTAAATATCAAAGACTTAACGTTTTAGAACGAGAGGAAATCTCTCGAAAAATCGCCATAGGTACTAGCCTACGCGAAGTAGCAAAAGCTCTCCTAAGACATCCAAGCACAATCACTCGTGAAGTTAATCGATGTGTTGTTGATCGAAAATATTATCGCGCTTTTTTTGCTCAACAAAGAAGTAATAAGATTCTTCGCCAGCATCATAAGACCCGTAAACTTGATAGGAATCCAACACTACGCAAAGAAGTGTTACTTTATTTAAACAGGAAGTGGTCACCAGAACAAATTGCTAAAAGGCTGCTTATCTTGTATCCTGACGATATGGATATGCGAGTCTCACATGAAACAATCTATTCTTATCTCTATGTTCTGCCACGTGGTGAATTAAAACGTGAATTGGCTTCTTGTTTAAGGCGAGGCCATGAGAATAGGTATAAGAACAGATCAGACCGTCGGAAGAGTTGGCCAATTCAAGATTATTTAAGTATTGAGGAGCGTCCCAAAGAAGTTGCAGACCGTGTTATTCCTGGGCATTGGGAGGGAGATATGCTTATGGGAGGTCGCCATGCATCAGCAATCGGAACCCTCGTTGAGAGGACAACGCGCATGACATTCTTGGTTAAGTTAGAGAATAAATATGCCCGGACTGTACGCAAAGCGTATGCGCAAGA
This sequence comes from Candidatus Omnitrophota bacterium, assembly GCA_963769315.1. Classification (GTDB taxonomy): domain Bacteria; phylum Omnitrophota; class Gorgyraeia; order Zapsychrales; family Fredricksoniimonadaceae; genus JABDGZ01. Next base: position 774,225 of record CAVYLG010000003.1, on the reverse strand, counting down.
GTTCCATCAACTGCCCGAGGGATTAAGAAAGACATTAACCTATGACCAGGGCCATGAAATGGCAGAACACAGACTTTTTACTAAACAGACAAATATAGAAGTATACTTCGCGCATCCTAGCTCGCCTTGGGAAAGAGGGACAAATGAGAATACCAACATGTTATTACGACAATATTTTCCTAAAGGAACTGATCTGTCCAAATTTACCAAAGCCCAGCTTAAAGAAGTACAGAATGAGTTAAATGACCGCCCACGCAAGGCATTAGGATGGCGGACGCCTCATGAAAAATTCTCGGAATTGTTGCGTTAGAAACTTGAATGTACCTTGTTTTTACCCCTGACGGGACGTTAGAACTCCTTTAGCAATTTGCGACCATTTATTTTAAGACATAGACAACCACCTGATAAAGGAGTAGTATCTACCGGACATTCGAGGGTCTTTCCTAGATAGATCATCCTGCCTCAAGTGCCGCTTCAGCGAATCTCTAATAACAATTATCTATTTTCTAGAATAGAAATTGAGGTTTCTAAGAACGAGAAGAAGTACTAAATCCCTTATGATTCAAGAACTACCTATTCGAAATCCTCCGATTTCTGCATTGCGATTTAAGAGATATTTTGAATCTAAAAATAATAAGATTCGGATATTTGGTCAATGTGAAGTAACAGGCAAGAACTTTGAAATAAATGTCCCTGTAGAAGGTTTTTTTGCCTATTCACAAGGTTTTAAGACCATTGCTGAAGCCTTAACCAGTACTCCTAAAGAAGAACGTGAATTCATTTTGACAGGAGTTTCACCAGAAGGGCAGAAGATCCATACTAACTAATTTTAAGAAAGCTAAGCATGTGAGTATTGAACGAGAAATCGATGATCTGATCCAAAAGAGTGGCGCTAACTATCGCGAATGGTATGTAGGCGTTGCCATTAATCCACGTGAACAGTTATTTACTGGTCATAATGTCGACGAACGATGTGGGATATGGATCTACCGGGATGCGTATTCAGAGGCAGGGGCTAGAAATATTGAAGCTATTTTTCTAAAGAAAAATTGCCATGGAGGCTCCGTTCGAAGAGACAGTTCACGACATATTTATGCTTATAAAATGACGCGATCGACACGTGGTAGAAGTTAGACCATTAAACAGGTTCTAACGCCGGGGGAGAGTATGGCAGATGAAAGATGCGTTGTATGCGGTTTGAGTGCTAATTCTAGAATTGTTGTTCCATATGAAGGAAAACAATACAAACTGTGTTGTTATCGATGTAAAAAGAGATTTGAGGCAGATGCGGAACAATATATCAAATGAAGTTCTGAACTGTTAATCATTCATAATAGTATTGCTAAAAAGGAGACCATATGGTCTTTTCAGGTAGGTACGACAACAGGGGACCGCGCGAAACACACAAAGCAATTTGTTCAGATTGTAAGAAAGAGTGTGAGGTCCCTTTTAAGCCCAGAGAAGGGCGTCCGATTTACTGCAAAGATTGTTATTCAAAACGAAAAGACAGCGGCCATTAAGGTTATTTTGGCAGACCTTGCTCTTAAGTTGAAGCGTGCATTTGATTATCGGGAATCGTTGAGACTGAATACCAACGCCATGCGTTTGGTCAACAGTCGGCGCGATGGACTTGAAGGGTTGATCATTGACCGTTTCAACAAACATTTTGTAGTTTATGTTTTAGATGTTGACTGGCATCCGCATCAGAAAATCATCAGCGATGCATTGGTCAAACAGTTTGAGGTAGTCTATCTGGTATTTAAGGACCGCACCGTATCCCATACCCGCAGCGCGTCTCATATTGCGGTTGACGTGCTGATTGGTCAAGGGAATTCCACGACGATCATCGAAGAAAATGGCTTACATTTTCACGTAGACCTCAATGATCATCTTAACCAGGGATTATTTTTAGATATGCGTCAGAACCGCAAGCTGCTGGCTGGTTATGCTGCCGGTCGTTCAGTATTAAATTGTTTCGCTTATACATGTTCTTTTGGCGTCTATTGCCGCAAAATCGGAGTTCCCCGGTTGACCAATGTGGATATCAGCGCAAAATTCCTCAATAAGGGCAGAGAAAATTATCGTCTCAACCATTTGCATCAAGGCCGTGGCGAATTTGTCCAAGATCATGCTTTGCATTATCTGGAGCGGGCTGCGAAGCGCAACAACCTCTTTGAAGTCATTATTCTCGACCCGCCCTCATTCTCGAAGTTTAAGGGAACAGTTTTTAGCGTCAAGAAAGATATGCCTTTGTTAATTGAAAAGGCCTTGCGAGCGTTGACACCTGAAGGAATGCTTTTTGTTTCGACGAATTTAAGTTCAATCTCCTGTTCACAATTGGAAGAATGGGCGAATCTGGCAGCTCAGAAAACCGGCCGCAAAATTATTGAAGTGAAGCGTTTCAGCCAGGATATTGAATTCCGCGGGAACGGATTGATGAAGGAAAGTTTTTTATCAGTGGTACTTCTTAAAATTGGTTTACTTGATCCGTAAGAAAAAAGGACAATGTGGTAGAAACATCCAAGAGTTTCAAAAGTTTTGGTTTAAGCAAGGCTATGCTCGATAATTTAAAGTCATTGGGCTATTTGGACAATGACACCCATCCAGGAAAAGGGCTTACCCTTCATCTTAAGCAACCGGGATTTTATCGGACAGGCCAATACCGGCAGCGGTAAAACCGCTGCATTTGCATTGGGCATATTGACCAAATTGGATTTAACGAATCACATGCCCCAGGCCCTGGTGCTTGTTCCTACGCGTGAATTGGCTGAGCAGGTAGCCAACGAGATCCGCCGTCTGGCCCGCTTTACCAGCAACATCAAGGTGCTTACCATTTCAGGAGGGTCAGAAGAGCGCCACAAGGTCAAATCCCTCAAGCAAGGCGCTCATGTCATTGTAGGTACTCCGGGTCGCATCACGAAATTATTGGAGACCGGGATATTGATTACTTCTGATCTTAAGGTTTTGGTGTTGGATGAAGCAGACCGGTTGCTTGAAATGGGCACCATTAAGGAAATAAACCATATCGCCTCATTTACACCGGTGAGCCGTCAAACCATGCTTTTTTCGGCAACGTTTCCTCATGGGATTAAGGACTTAAGTGCCAGTCTGCAGGAAGACGCCGCCCAGGTGACCATTGATTCACAACATCAGACAAGCACCATTGAGCAATTCTTTTTTAAAGTAGAAGGTGAGAAGAACGACGCATTGTTGCGAGTTGCTGGGACATTACCAACCAGAGTCCTGCATCATTTTTTGTAATAGCCGGGAGACGTGCAATAAAGTGGCAGGTTTTCTGCGCACAAAGAAAATGGATTCCCTCCAGATCCATTCGGATTTAGAACAGCATGACAGGACATTGATCCTTATCAAGTTTGATAATAAAACTTGTCGTATTTTGGTGGCGACCGACCTGGCTTCTCGTGGGCTTGATGTGAAAAACGTTGGTGCGGTCATCAATTATGACCTGTCTTCTGACCATGAACTTTATATTCACCGTATCGGGCGAACCGGACGGGCCGGCCAGAAAGGCTTGGCGCTTAGTTTATACACCCATCAAGAACGAGTCATTCTCAGAAATATCGGGATGTATTTAAAAACAGACTGCTTGACCCACGAATTAAATGAATTAAAGAAATTTGAACCAATGGCTTTGCGTTCACTCATGTCGACCATTTATATCAGCGGCGGAAGGAAAGACAATATACGCCCTGGCGACATCTTAGGGGCTTTGACAAAGGATGCGGGCCTCAAAACCGAAGAGGTCGGAAAAATCCATATTTTAGAGGTCAATAGCTATGCGGCCATTGTCCATGGCAAAATAGAGCAGGCTATTGAACGCTTGAATGCAGGAAAGATCAAGGGCAAAAAGTTTCGTGTTGGAAAAGCTTAGCTAGTTGAAGTTAGCAAACAGGTTCTAACCTTCTCCCGCCAGTGACCCCATTTTTATAACCTTTTATAAGGTTGTTATCCCTGTTGTTTCATTTTCTTAACCTATACAATTTCCTATACAATACCTATACGATATGATATGCTTGGTTTATGTTTAAGCCAGGGCTTCGTATAACTTCACATCTAATTAAATTGTTTGAAGGCATTGCTTCCGCAATAGCCCTTATCAATGGGGCGCGTCTCCAGAAGGTTTTAAAGGTTCCTCTTGAGAAGGATGCATTTGCAAGGAGCGTCCATTCTTCGACATGGATTGAGGGGAATCTATTGTCTTTAGCACAGGTTAGAGCAGTGTCGGAAGGCCAGGATGTTCTTGTTGAGAGAAAGCAGAAGCTTGAGGTGTCCAATTGCATTGCGGCTATGCGTTCGATACTTAAAAATAAGAATAAGATTGTCACCGAAAAAGGTCTGTTGGTAGTACACGCGCGGATGATCAAAGGGTTGCTCCCCACGGCGAGAGCAGGGAAGTATCGAAGTGTCCAGAATTATGTTGTTGATGCGCGTAATAAAGTGGTATTTACTCCTCCTGCGCCTGCCAAAGTGATTGGGCGAATGAAAGATCTCTTTACGTGGCTAAAGGACAATGATCAGCATCCGATAGTTCGCAGCGCGGTATTCCATCATGAATTCCTAACAATTCATCCTTTTGTTGATGGTAATGGGAGAGTCGCCAGAGCTATTGCACAATGGCTCTTGTGGGAAAGAGGAATAGATCCCCTAGTTACTTTAGGCCTTGATGATTTTTTTGCCCAAGATCGAGCACGTTATTACGATATGATCCAGCAAACGCGTGATATGGACAATGACTATACTCATTGGGTAGAATATGTCGCTGAAGGATTGAGGAGCTCTGTTGAAATTGTCCAAAGTCGCATTAAGGAAGGCTCTTTAAAGCTTACTCAGACCACTCTTACGCCTAAGCAGGAGGAATTAGTTACCCTGATCGGGAAGCATGGCGTTTTAGGGGCAGCTCAAATTTGTAAGGAAATGAAGGTTAATAGAGCCCGGGTTAATCAGCTCATTTTACCGCTTGTTCGTTCTGGGATTATTGTGAGGGCAGGCGCAGCGCGGGCTGTCAGGTACCGGTTAAGTGTAAAATAGGTTCTAACCTTCTCCCGCCAGTGACCCCAGAAAACCCTTTTAGGCTTTTGCCTAAAAGGGTTTTCTTGTGATGTCAATGACGGGATTTGAAGGGAGCCCTGCTTATGAACTGCGACCTTATGGGAGCAGTTCATAGGGCGGGTGGCCGACCCGAAGCGAGCAGCGAACCCAGGTGGGTTCGCTGTGAGCGTAGGGCGCCAAATTCCGTCACTCACCCCATCGTAACTTGTTATATACCAATTGTTTACGTAAAATTACCGACAATGAATAACCGCCGGTTTTTTATTTATGCACGACGGAAGTTAAATCTTCATATTTTATTTTGTAGGCAAGATGAATAGCAGCAACTATACTCATAATAAAATATCCATTGGTTAGGGGAGGCAAAAATGCCAAAATCAACAGCAACTTATTGGAATCCTTTAATGGCAGACAAAGTCTCTTGCTGGAAATCGGTTAAAGGACTGGAAGGCATTGCAGAGGAATTGACGTTGAGCATTGATTCTGAAACGGGGGAGTATACACGTTTAACCCGTTTTCTCGCCGGTTCCGATACCACTCCTTTCGGAGGTAAGAGCCATAAATATCCAGAGGAGGTCTTTATCGTAAGCGGGCGACTTTTTGACAAAGCCGTTGGTCAATGGCTTGAACAAGGACATTATGCCAGTAGGCCACCAGGTGAAATTCATGGGCCGTTTAGAACCGATATCGGTTGTGTGGTTTTGGAAGTTTCTTTTCCTAACAAGGCCGTCTAATAAGATAAGGGGAAGAAATTATGAGAAATGAAGAACAGGGTAGTCATGATAATTTAATAATTGACCAGTTCAGTAAGCAGGCGGTTCCGTTTGCTAATATGCTTGCTCATTCCAACGAAGAGTCCAGTAAGTTGCTCGTAAGAATGTCACAGTTGAATAAGAGTGATACAGTTTTGGATGTTGCTTGCGGCCCTGGATTGCTTGCGTGTGCGTTGGCTCCTTTTGTTCAGAATGTTACCGGTATAGACCTCGTGCCAGCGATGATTGAAAAGGCACGGACAACTCAACAGGAGAAACGACTGTTGAATATTGATTGGAAGGTTGGAGATATTTTGCCTTTACCATTCGCCGATTCAAATTTTTCCGTTGTTGTCTGCCGTTATGCCTTTCATCATTTCCTTAAACCAGAAGCGGTATTAAAGGAGATGATTAGAGTGGCAAAACCTCAAGGCAAGGTAGCCATAATAGATGTCTTTACTTCATCTGCGGTTCAATCTGATGTTTATGATAAAGTTGAGAAATTAAAAGACCCGTCGCACGTAAGAACATTACCCTTATCAGAGCTTCAGGCTATGGTTTTGAGAGCTGGTTTAATCAACTCGAAGGCTGAATTTTATCGAATAGAACTTAATTTGGAAGAGAACCTGAAGGCATCCTTTCCTAAGGAAAAGGGCGATATTGATAAAATTCGGCAGGCGGTGATTGCCGATATCGGGAAAGATAAGATAGGGATGGGGGCCTGTCGAAAAGGGGATGACGTTTACCTAAATTTCCCTATTATTATGATTTTGGGAGAGAAATCTACATTTGAGTAAGTAATTATGAAAAATGTTGATAAAATGTTGATAAAAATTGTATCAGCGACGAGGTCGTTCAAATCCCGTCACTCACCCCATTTAGAACAAGATGACCCTTTTGCCCATCGGCTGAAGGGTTTTCTTATTGTGGCACATACAGTTACGTCATTTAGGGTCGGGTTCGATAGTACAAGGTTGATAAGTCGTCTTTTTACCTCTGGTTTTGAACTCTCAAATAGCTGAGGGATACGCTTTGAGAGGTTCAGCAGGTAGTTTGCCGTCGTGTAATAGTCTTCATCGGCTGTGTGCAGGTTGTCCAGCTTCTCTTTGATACTCTTTTGTTCAATCCTGTACCGCTGTATCCGTTTGTGATACTCATCCTCAGTAATACATCCGTCTAACTTATCATCATACATCTGTTCTATACGCTTTTCCAGCTTATCATATTCCTGTTGAAGATGGCTTTTCATAGCAGAGTGATATTCTTTTTTCCCTTGATGAGAATTTTTCAGGTCTTTTTGGACAGCTTCAACAATATCATCTGGGATTTGGATTTGTTTGAAGTATTCGCTAAATTGATTGGTTATCTCTTGTTCGGTCAGCCGTTTAGCCCCGTGTTTGCCGTGGTATTCCGTGCATTGATAATAAATATATTCACGTCCGCTTTTCTTGCGTTTCTTTTCGGCTGTAATTGCACATCCGCAGTCTTGGCAGTATAGAATCCCACGGTAGAGGATAGGGATTTTGCCCTGTTTTCTGCTGGGCTTCTTGTTATAGCCATATTTGATAGATTGCACTTGGTCAAATAATTCCTTTGAGATAAGGGTTTGGTATCTATGAGGGGCAATCGATGCCTGAAATCCGCATCTCGCCGTAATAGAAGGGGTTTTTAAGGATTCTATCAATCTTACTTTTTTGGAGTTTTAGATTCCAAAGTCCAAAGACTTTTTGGCGGATTGTATCCATTGAATATGAACCTGTGGCATACCATTTGTATATTTCTTGGACAATTTTTGATTTTAGAGGATGAGGTTCAATATTGGACTTATCTTCTTATCTTTGTCTTTAACAACATTTACATAGCCAAAAGGAGCGTGACCAGCAAATTCGCCATTGCGGATTTTTTCTACTATACTACGTTTAACATTATCACTGATTTGCAGAACGAAATTGCAGGCAAAAAGTACGGCTATATCCCATCTTTGCAGGTCAGAACTGTTTGAATCTTTATGTATAAATCAGGTGTTCTCGTATAAAATGAATTTCAAGGATTCCTTTTTTGCGGAAGTCATCTAACAGAACGGAATCCTTAAAGCTCCGCTGGAGTCGATCAACGGTTTCGACTATTAAGGCAATCTTCACTTTGGATTGTCGGATTTAATTCGTTAATCACCAATTCAAATTTTGTTCTGGTATCTTTCAATGATGATTCATCGAACGAATGTTCGCTTATGATGTCAATTTTCTTAGATAAAGCATAAGAGCGGGCTTTACTGTTAGAGGAGAGAATCTCCTTCTGTTTGTGGTGCAGATGACACACGAGTTAGGATTATACCGTTCATAGAATAATTTTATAATGTCCGCTATGTATTCTTATGGGACATTGAATTAAATGTTATTTGTCTAAAGCCCCTTAACATTTCTTTGCCATACTTCTTTTTTGCATTATTCAAGAAATTCTCTACGATTTCTTTTTGGTCGTTAGGGAGTCTATCCATAACGGCTTTAATTATGTTTCCGTTATCAATCATATCTTGTCTTGTTGCAGAATTTTTCCCCATCTTATCAATGTTGAATAGGTATTTTTCTTTTTCCTCTGCTGTCATACCGCTCATTAAAATATCTTCTGCCGTCTTAAACTTTGACATTTCATTAGAAGTAACTCGAGGGCAATAACCTTTACTGCGGAAGGCATATTTACTGCTTTCTGATTATCCAACGTATGCTGATAATCAAAGTATTGCTTAACGGATAAAGCAAAAGCAAGAAGCAGAATGGATTTCCAACTAAAAGAATATCCTTTAGGCGGTCGTTTTGTTTCGGTTTTATGGTGGCGTTGACAACGGCTTCGGGAGAAATCAATTTCCTTTTTATTGCTTCGTCTCTCGCCAACCCGTAAGCCCCTTTCTACCAGCCCCGTCTCGCCATCTTTCAATAAATCCAAGAGCGTCCCATCTGGTAACGCCGAATAACGCTCTCTAAATTTCTGCTTTTCCTTATCATCCATCATTGAAGAAATTCCTATTTTAACCGTTATGGGACATTAAGCCCGTTTTCTTTACCCCGTTTGTTTATTCTTGGAAAATAGCCTTCTTTTTGCCCAAACAATGAAACGAATGCCTAAATAAACGGGATAACCAAAAAGAATAATAAATACCCCAAACACCTCAATGTTATCTTCTGTAAAAGTATGCCTTATAAAAGATAATACATTGTGTCTGATTTTAGATAAGAAACTCTTTTTATGGGGCGTCTGTTCCTTTGACGTTTGTTCTGTTACTGTTTGGGCAGAAAGAAAATCAAACTTATGGTTCTTGCCAAGTTTATCTGAAATCGCTTCCAACTTATCATAAACTATTTTATTGCTCGGATTTTCTTTAGCCATTTTCTCGGCTATTTCTAAAATAGATACGGTGTCGCCCTCTACAATTCCATCAATTTTGGGGTTTCCTGTATGAAAGCCGTAAATCTTTATTTCTGGATGTTCTCCGCAGTAAGCAACAACTTTATTAAGATAGGAATACATATCTTCAAATTCATTACTTGAGAGGACGCTTTCAGCATCTTCATATATATAATGTTTGTGTGAAAAGAACCTTGAGGAGAACCCTACACCAATGCCTACGCTTATAATAACAACAAAAATGATGACTTCCCTTATCACAACTCGCAGTATTTTCTTTGAGTGAACCGTCCAGAACCCTTTTATTCTAAAAAAACCCGCCATAATTGGCTTAAATAGGGCTTCATTACGCAGGGTAAGTATTAACAGAACCCCCAAAATCAGTATCGGGACTATATATAAAATAGTTTTTACTAAATCAATTCTTTGTTGCTCGTGGTATTCGTAGGTCGGTGGATGAAAGCAGACGAGACAGATAATTATTCCCGTTATCCAAGCAATTATTAACTGAAATCTATTCATTTGCTTGCCCCTCATTTCCCCCTTTTTGCCACAAATACTCAAATCTATCGGTATTTAGATTTCTTTTAGTCAATGGGGTCTTTTTTACTTACTTGTGTATTCGTTAAGCAGTTTTGCCTTCTGCTGGTTAAAGTCGTCCTGCGTGATAACACCATCTGCCAATAACTTATTGAGCGTTTTGAGCCTACTCTCTAAATCTGCATTGTCTCCGTTGTTGCTTGTTGTAACCTTCTGGTCAAGTTCTATAACTTCTTTTGGTTGAGCGGTTGTCCCAAAATCTCCCGTCCGTCCAAAAGAAATAACCTTGCCATTTTGAAGGCATACGGAATAAGGCGAAGTCCAACCATACCACCATTGAGTACTTGTTTCTGTTAGTGCATAATTCATAAACTCTACATTCCCTTTGGAAGAAGTGCTAACGGGTTGCCCCATTATTTTAATGACGTCATCTTTGGTCATTCCTATTTTTAACGAGTTCATCTGTGAGGAGAAGGTTGCACAACCACATAATCCTAAGCACAATAATAAAATAAGAGCATTTTTCATATTCCCCCCGTAGTTAATACCCTATAAATTTTTTAGCCTCTTTTTCAACAATTCTTTTATATGATATTCCTGCATTTTGAGAGGCATAGTCTTGCCACTAAACCAGCGGTATATTGTTGTGTAATTTACATCAAGTGTTTTGGCTAATTCTTGGAGGGTGATTTTATTTTTTAATCGGTATTCTTCAAGCTGTTTTATGAGTGGTTGTTTCATATATTGCATTATATTGCACTTTAAATTATGGTTCAAGGGTTGTTTTTTAAACACTGCTTTATCCTTAAAGGCTTAAATTCTTTTATTATTCTTTCCAATGGTTCAAATAAAGAGTAATTGCCAAGAGGCAAATTGTATCTTTTGAAATTACGCATAGCACTTCCCCAAGACCTTTTTCCAAAGATATTACTAATCTTCTGGGCTTCACGACTTCCTATTTCATCAATACAAACTTTCAATCCAATGGTCTGAAGTGTTTTTAGGAATGGGATTTTAGGGTTGCTTCGCTTTAATTCTGGTATAAGTTCAATGTATTGAGAAGGACGAAACGATAAGGGAGAGTATTCAGATTTTAATTCCGCTAAATAATGATTTAATATAGATTTTGATTTATTGTCGTCGAAGATTGAGCGAAAGGAATAATCTGATGAGATTTTTAGCTTATCAAATATGATTTTGATTCTTTTCTTTGAATTTAATCTGGCTTCCATCCGCAATAACTCAAAGGCTTCTCTTGCTTGAAGTGGTTTAAATAGGTCAAATTGAATCTCATTTTGCTTTTCAATGCTTCGTTTGTCACTGATTCTGGATTGTTCCAAATCTTTGATTTTGTCATAAAATGACAATTCAAAATCATTACCACGCCATTTTAGAGAATGACCCTCATTGCGAAAATCAGTTAGATTGACATCAAGGCGTTTGGTCATATTGATTTTGTAAAGTTCCTTTAGTATTCCATAGGGTGTCGAGTAATCGGTTAATGGGATATTTTTTGAGTAATGAACACCTGAGACCGTAGCCAGCCGTAGCATTTCGGGCGTGGTGCTAATGCCCATCTCATAAAGACGGTTAAACAATAGTTTGATTATTTTTTCGAAATCTTCATTTGAAACCTCATCGAAATTGTTTCCATACAATAGTTTTGGGATAGAAAATTCTATTCTCAAAAAGATTGCATAACCGCCAGAAATCCATCGCTTAATTGCTGTTAATCTGGGCGAATAAATGCCGTTTTTAATGTCTTCAGTTCTTTGATTTTGCGTACATTTAAAAAAACCGTTACTCAATGGGTAGAAGGGTGCTTGAAATAAACCCAGAGTTGAAGGGTTAAATTTAGTATGGTTCATTATTTTAAAATGGTTACTTGGTAGCATCAACACAATGGTATCTATCATCCAATTTCATTACCTTTTCTAATTCTTTTATTACATTTTTTTCAATTTCCTGTCCCAGTGAACGGTCTATTGGATAAAAAATACCAATGTCCCTGCTGGCAGTCTTTTTTGTTGGGTAAACAAGCCTAAAACCACCCGTAGGACGGGTCATAATGGCAATAGAGCTGATATATAGGGCTTCATCCAGCAAGAGGCTGGCAAAGCCAATAATGCCTTGATTAGGCTGGATTGGTACTATCTGGATGTTGCTGATTCTCATTTATGGTTTCCTTTGATTTGATTATAAGTAGTTTGTCCGTACATATTTTGGAATCTACTCCCAGTATTACTTCCATAATCTCATTCTTTATTATGTCTTCTACGGATTGATTCTTAGGTTTGATACATCCAAAGAAATGACCCTGTCCTGTGTAAGAAAATTTAAAACTGATTTCGATGTTAGATATTTTCGGTATCATTTTTATTCTCCTTGTCTGCTTCGATTAAAAGTTCAAATAATTCAAGAACGCTTTTTGCCTCTGCTGTAAGTTTTTTATCTGTGGATAGGTCTTTAAATTCAGTTCTTTCTGTAAGATTTTTTCCAAGTGTAAGATTCTCATCTGTTGGGGTTTCGCCCTTCAAATAATTAGCTATTGAGGCTTGTAGATTGGTCGAAAAACTATCCATAAATGAAAAACTCCATAACGATATTTATGGAATTATTGTACAGAAGTTTATTTTTGCTACAATTTGCTAAGACGGAGGTTAAATCAGAGGTGTTTTAGTATGCTGAAAAGATATATTTTTGCAGGATGTTTAAGAAGGGTTACTTTTTGATATTCTTTTCTTTCTTAAACGCTCTAAGTTCTTGGGATTTAATACGATAGATATTGAGTTTCTTACTGCCTATTTTCTCATAATATCGTTTATTTCGTGCCTTTTTAGCACAATCTCTTTTTTCAGATAGTGGAGAACAATACCTTTTTTTAATTCGATAATCAATAAGCCGTCCACAGTAGGCACACTGTATAAAATCTTTATTTTTTATGGACTGTTCTATTACGCTTTTCACGACAGCCAAAGCATAATTACGCAGAGCAACATCTTTGACCAGTTTGAAATGCCTTTGGTATTTTTCCAGCGATTGAGTAAGAAATGGTTCATCAATATATTCTGGATTTTCTTTATCCAGCCATTCAAAAACCTCAAACCCAAAATCGTGGAAAAAAGTAAATAGGTCGTAATAGCAGGATGGGTGAATTGTTCCCATATAAATAGAGTTGCTAATTGCTTTTTGACATTCTTGGATATATTTTGACCATAAAGGCATTGGGGGGTTATTTTCAGGGCTGAAACCCTCGAATTTTGAGAAACAATCTCGATTGTAGATTGACGCATAATATAGGGGCAGTTTTTTCAGTCCATCACAGACTTCAAAGTAAAAATAATTTGCCCTATTTTTAGGCTCTTTTATAAAGAGATTCAATTCTTTGGTCAAATCGGCTTTATTTATCCACTGTGGGTCGGTCTTATGACATTTTAAACGGTCTTGAAATTCTTCTGGGGTAGCGTGATATTGCAATTCCCCTATATGAAATTTATGGCAAATATCATTTTTAAAAAGAGGGTGCTTGAAAGTAGCTGAGATAATGGTTTTTTGGACAGCAAATGACCCAAAATATAATTTATCTGAAACTAACAAGCCAGAGTTTATGATGGATTCGTTTTGGTTCATTTTATTACGTCTTTGTTATCTTAATGTGGATTGTCTCAAAAAAACTTGCTTTTGAGGCTAAATTATAGCACAATCTTCAACATTAAGGGATTTTAGGAAGGTGTTATAGGTCAAAACTTCTTCTTTAAACTCATTTGAGGGGTTGCGGAATACGTCCCGTAGCTCACCCCAAGATTGGACAATAGATAGAACTTCGTTAAGGTCCGATATTATGGCCCTCTGTAATCTTTATTAGATTGCGGGGGGTTTTTGTTTGGGGTAAAATGCCACTAATAAAATTAAGGAATGGGGGGACAAATGAAAGACACATCTCTGAAGGTTGCCGGCGTAATTTTCTTCTTAATGGCCATTATCCATCTTTTAAGGGTGGTCCTAAAGGTTGAGATAATAATAGGCGGCATGGTCCTGCCTATTTGGGCTAGTGCTTTTGGTTTTGTAGTACTACTGTTGCTATCGTTATGGATGTTCAAATCTATTAAAGGTCAAAAGTGAGGCTCTATGAAATGGTATCACTATGTTGCTTGCTTCTTCGCCGGTATGTTCTTAGCCAACGCCGTTCCACATTTTGTGCACGGGGTATCCGGTGACAGTTTTCCTTCTCCATTTGCAAATCCTCCGGGAAAGGGCCTGTCATCTCCGACAGTAAATGTTGTTTGGGGACTGGCTAATGCCGTCGCTGGGTATCTTCTTTTTAGAGCAGGCAAAATTACCCAATCAAATAAATGGAGTCTTCTTGTATTTTTTGTTGGTGTCACCTGCATGAGTGTAATGTTGAGCATTGCCTTTGTTGACAAAATGCATTAAGGGGCCAATAGGGGGCAAGATTATGTCAAATTGTAATAACTTAAAACGTAACCAAGCAAACTGTAATTGTACATATCCCGGGTGCCCTCGGCACGGTATATGCTGCGAATGCGTGAGTTATCATCGTTCAAGCGGTGAGCTGCCAGCGTGTTATTTTGATAAGCAGGCAGAGAAGACTTATGACCGCTCAATAGAAAATTATCTCCACAGTAAATAAGGGAAGGGACTATGTCTAAACTACGAGATTTGGTTGAATGGGATTATTTGGGGTGATCTAAGAAGATGGGAAGTCCAATTATTCCGCAATCTACATTTAAGGATGTTCCTCTCTCGACCGGCCTAACGAGCGAAGAAGCCCGAAGCCGGTTGGAGAAGTCCGGTCCAAACGCAATGCCCGATACAGCCCTACATCCGCTACGAAGGGCGCTGGGCAAATTCTGGGCTCCGGTCCCGTGGATGCTTGAGGCGGCGATTGTATTGGAAGTGGCGCTCGGTAAGTATGTCGAGTCTGCGATCATTTTTGGTCTTCTGGCGTTCAATGCTATTTTAGGATTTTTACAGGAAGGCCGTGCCCAAGCGACGCTCGCTGCGCTAAAATCCCGCCTTGCGCTGAACGCGTCAGTCAAGCGTGATAATGCCTGGAAGACCATACCTGCCGCCGAATTGGTGGTTGGGGATGTGGTAAAGCTATCGCTCGGCGCTGTGGTTGCCGCCGATGTGCGCCTGATCGAAGGATCAGTGCTGCTTGACCAGTCCATGCTCACCGGCGAATCCGTTCCGATCGAAGCCGGTGCAGGGTTCGAAACCTTTGCGGGTGCGCTAGTACGGCGCGGTGAAGCGGTTGCGCTGGTCACAGCGACCGGAGTGAGTACAAAGTTTGGACGCACGGCAGAGCTGGTTCGCACTGCACACGTCGTGAGTTCCCAACAGAAGGCTGTTCTACGCGTGGTCCAGAATCTTGCTATTTTTAATGGCATCATCATCGTCCTGCTGGTTGCATACGCCTACGTTCTTAAGATGCCAATTGGTGAGATCATCCCGTTAGTGTTGGCGGCAATTCTCGCATCTATCCCTGTCGCGTTGCCTGCCACCTTCACCCTAGCGGCCGCGCTTGGGGCAAGGGCCCTGGCAAAGGTGGACGTTCTTCCAACGAGGCTCTCCGCAGTGGATGAAGCAGCATCGATAGATGTCCTGTGTTCGGATAAGACCGGTACGCTGACACTAAATGAACTGAAGGTAACCGCGATCCGTGCGATGCCTGGATTTGATGAGGCGCACATTTTGGGATTGGCGGCCTTGGCAAGTTCAGATGGGGGGCAAGATCCGGTAGACGCCGCCATACGGGCTGCCGCCGTAAAAAAAGCTGTCTCTGATCTGCCGAAGCTGATTAAGTTCATTCCATTCGACCCTGGGACAAAGATGTCGGAGGCGACGGCCAGCGATTCGAGTGGCACCACGGTACGTGCAGTCAAGGGGGCCTTTGCCGCAGTTGTTGCTCTTACGCAATCAACGCCTGATGCATCCAAGATGGAGAACGAACTACAAGCGCAGGGCTTCCGTGTCCTTGCTGTTGCATTCGGGCCACCTAAGGCGCTGAAACTTGCCGGTATCATTGCCCTCAGCGATCCACCCAGACCGGATTCCGCTGCGTTGATTAAGCAACTGCATACGTTGGGAGTCCGCACGGTCATGGTTACAGGGGACGCACCAACAACGGCAGGCATCGTGGCTCATGCTGTAGGACTGGATGGAAAAGTCTGCCCACCTGGTCCAATCCCAGCTGATGTGAGGCCGGAGGAGTTTGCGGTTTTTGCCGGTATTCTTCCTGAAGGAAAGTATAATCTCGTTAAAGCGTTTCAGAAGACAGGTCACATTGTTGGTATGTGTGGTGACGGCGCCAATGATGCGCCCGCGCTGCGTCAGGCCCAGATGGGAATAGCGGTGTCAACGGCGACCGATGTAGCCAAATCGGCAGCGGGCATTGTATTGACCAAGCCCGGACTTGTTGGAATCGTCGCTTCGGTGAAAGAAGGGCGTGTAACCTTCCAGTGTATCCTGACCTATACCATGTACTCGATTGTCAAGAAGATCGCACAGGTATTCACTCTGGCGGCAGGGCTGGTCATGACGGGACATGCAATCCTAACCCCCATGCTGATGGTTATTTTAATGGTTACCGGAGACTTCTTGAGCATGTCCTTGACAACCGATAACGTCCGGCCATCGCCATTACCCAATGTTTGGCAAATCGGCCGATCAACAGTTGCTAGTGCGATTATCGGAGTTTGTGACCTCCTTTTTTGCATCGGTGTCTTAGCTTTCGGTAAATTTCACCTTTCGCTTGGGATTGATGCTCTAAGAACTTTAGCCGTGGTCACCCTTGTTTTCGGCGGTGAAGCATGTCTGTATGCATTTCGCGAACGCCGGCGCATTTGGAGTTCCACTCCAAGTCTATGGGTCATTGTGTCGTCGGTCGGGGATGTTATCATCATTTCTACATTGGCTACACTTGGAATCGCAATGAGCGCTTTGCCGTTATTCGTTGTGGGGGGAACACTCGTGGCGGCAGGGGTCTTTGCATTCATCGTGGATTTTGTCAAAGTCCCGGTGTTCAATCGTCTCGGGATCGCATAGGTCTCCCCACTCTCTGAATATTGAAGTAATTAAATCTCGGAACAGGAGTCATTGATGAAAGGGAACGATCGAAAAGTTGTTATTTATACTATCGGTCATTCCACTCACCCTATTGATGAGTTCTTAGGTATGCTTAAAGATTTCAAAGTCCACAGAGTAATAGATGTACGCACTATTCCTAAATCGCGTTTCAATCCACAGTTCAATCAGGAAGACTTGGCCCAAAGTCTTGCCAACGAGAAGATTGATTATGAACATATGCCGGGTTTGGGTGGTCTAAGGCATGCTAAAAAAGACTCGATTAACCTCGGTTGGCGCAACGCTTCTTTTCGAGGGTATGCCGATTATATGCAAACCGAAACATTCGAAAATTCCCTTCAGGAACTTATTAAAATGGCTCAAAGAAAGACGCTGGCCATTATGTGCGCTGAAGCCGTCCCCTGGCGTTGCCATCGGTCTTTAATTGCGGATGCTTTGATTCTTCACGGGATGGATGTCAGAGATATCATGGGCCCTCAAAAGGAAAGTGTGCACAAGATGAGCCCTATGGCGCAGATAGAAAAGGGAAAGATTTATTATCCATTAGAGGGAAAAGAAGCATTAAATGATATTTCACGTGCAGAGAATGAAGGATTTTCAATAAGTTCATGAAAGATTCTCTTTTTGATCCCACCGGATGATTTTTAAATTCATTGACAAAATCTTGTAAATAAAGATAATAGCATACTGTTATCCTATTATGATTTCAAAAACAAGTGCACAAACAATTAAGGCATTATTGGAATTGGCGCATCTACCGGCAGGAAAGGCAGAAGGGGTCGGTAGTATTGCGAAGAAAATCCGTGTCCCGCAAAATTATTTAGGCAAGGTCCTGCAGCGTTTGGTTAGGGAGGGGATTCTTGTTTCTCAAAAAGGATTATACGGCGGTTTTCGTCTGGCCAAATCACCTGCTCAGATCAGGCTTTACGATGTCGTGAATTCTCTGGAAGATGTTAATCGTTGGGAAGGTTGTTTTATGGGTAATTCCACCTGTTCTGATTCATCTGCATGTTGCATGCATCAGCGTTGGGACAAGGTACGCCGAACGTACATAGATTTTCTTAAAAATACAACTATTGCTGACCTAAAAAGGAGGCCGTGATGGACAACCAAGGTTTCTCACTTAATTTATTTAAAGAAATGGTCTTTACTAAAGATGGCATCACGAGCAAGGTCATCGCGAAGAGCCCTTCCTATAATTTCACCTTGATGTGCTTGTCTAAGGGGGCGGATATTGATACTCATACTTCTACAAAAAACGGCTGTGTTTATGTTCTTAAAGGCAAGGGAGTGTTTAAGCTGTTTGACAAAGACATTTTGATGGAAGAGGGGGTATGTATTTTCATGCCCGCTAACGCACCACATTCATTAAAGGCTGATGAGGACTTGGCTATTTTACTATCTTTAAGCGTTTAACATAAATTAGAGAAAGGGTCCTGTATGAAAAAGTACTGGTTAATTTTTGCTGTGGTGGTTGTTTCTTCGTTTGGAGTTTTAGGATGGCAGGGCTGTGAGATTTATCAGCATAAGCCACCAACTCCTAAGGAAGTAGTCACGACCGATGGCAAGGTGCTTTTGACTAAGGATGACATTGAAAATGGACAAAATGTTTGGCAATCAATTGGTGGGATGGAAGTCGGTACTGTTTGGGGACATGGTAGTTACGTGGCACCGGATTGGTCTGCGGATTGGCTTCATCGTGAATTGATTTTTATTTTAAATGACTGGGCTAAAGCTCAATATGGCTCGAATTTTAAAGATATTTCTTCTGATGCCCAGGTCGTACTGCTTAATCATCTCAAGCATTTGATTCGTACCAACACCTATGATCCATCAACGGAACGCATTGTGATTGATCCTGTACGGGCGAGGGCTTTTGAAGACAATCAGGTTTATTTTAGTGACATTTTTTCTAAAGGGCGCTCGTTTTACGCTATTCCTGAAGGAACGATGAGTGACCCTGTAAAGCTGCGGGAGCTATCAGCTTTCTTTTTCTGGACCTCATGGGCAGCATCGACGAACCGGCCTGGTAAGAATTACACGTATACCATGAACTGGCCCCATGAAGAATTGATTGAGAACCGTCCGACCGCTCCCCTTATCGTCTGGACGGGAGTGAGTATTATTTTGCTATTAGCAGGAATTGGTTTTATGGTTTGGTATTACGGAAGCGAAGAGAAGGGACCTGCCCAGCCGATCCCCAATCAAGATCCTTTGGCTAAATGGACGATGACTCCAAGCCAGCATGCCATGTTGTATTATTTTTTTGTTGTTTCTTTGCTTATTTTATTGCAAATCGCCTGTGGGGTATTAACAGCGCATTATGGGGTTGAAGGTGGGGGCTTCTACGGCATTCCGTTGGCTAAATGGGTGCCGTATAGCATTACCCGTACCTGGCATATACAACTGGCTTTATTTTGGATTGCAACCTCATGGCTGGCTGCAGGTCTTTTTATCGCTCCGGTTATTGGAGGCAAGGAGCCCAAAGGCCAAAAAATAGGGGTCTTTGTTCTTTTGGTTGCATTGGTTATCGTTGTACTCGGTTCCATGACTGGCGAGTGGATGAGTATTTTCCATAAGTTTACAGGTAATGATTGGTTCTATTGGGGGCATCAGGGGTATACGTATATCGATTTAGGCAGGGTCTGGCAATGGGGTTTATTTGCCGGGCTTATATTGTGGCTAATTTTGGTACTTCGAGCGATTGGGCCCGCATTTAAAAAGTCGGATATGCAATGGCCATTGCTTGGTGTTTTTACGGTTTCTCTAGTTGCAATCGCCGGGTTATACGGGGCCGGTTTAATGTGGGGACAGAAAACCCCGCTGCCCATCGTAGAGTATTGGCGCTGGTGGGTCGTCCACTTATGGGTGGAAGGATTCTTTGAAGTCTTTGCTACGGTGGCCATTGCTTTTTTATTTATGCGGATGCATTTACTAAACCCCTTACATGCGGCCCGTGCTGCTTTATTTGCTGCGACGGTATACCTCTCAGGGGGGATTATCGGCACTTTGCATCATGTGTATTTTAGTGGTACGCCTGTTTCAGCTATGGCCTTTGGCTCGGTTTTTAGCGCTTTGGAAGTGGTACCATTGGTCTTGGTAGGATTTGAAGCATGGGACAACATCCGTCGAGCTAAAACTCCGGGATGGTTAGGCCGCTACAAATGGCCGATTTATTTCTTTGTTGCTGTGGCCTTTTGGAATATGGTGGGAGCCGGCTTGTTTGGCTTTATGATTAACCCTCCCATTGCTTTGTATTATATGCAAGGGCTTAATACCACTCCGCTTCACGGGCATGCTGCACTTTTTGGTATCTATGGGATGCTGGGTATGGGGCTTATGCTGTTTTGCCTTCGTATCTACGACGCAAAATCAGATTGGAATGATAAACTTTTAAATTTTTCTTTCTGGTCGATGAATATCGGGCTCTTTGCAATGTGTATTTTCAGCCTTTTACCGGTAGGGCTCCTGCAAACCTGGGCCTCGGTCGCCCATGGCTACTGGTATTCCCGCAGCAGTGAATTCTTACAGACGCCTATGATGAGTTTTTGGCGTTGGATGCGTGTCCCTGGGGATACCATATTTGCCTTGGGTTGTTTTGCCTATGTTTACTTTGTAGGAAGGATATTTTTAAACTCGTTTAAAACAAAAACGTAAGATTTTATCAATAAAGGAGCATTTTATGGCAAACGAAAATATATCGGGATTTTACGCCAAAGATCATGATGAATTGGACGATTTCCTTAAGCAATTCCAATCCCTTAAACGTGATGATTTTGCAAAGGCTAAACCTTTTTTCCGCAATTTCAAGTTTGGTCTTCAGCGCCATATTCTTTGGGAAGAGGAGATTCTTTTTCCTATTTTCGAATCGAAAACAGGAATGAAAGACAGCGGCCCCACGGCTGTCATGCGCCAAGAGCATGTTTTAATTAAAGATGCTCTTGAAGCGTTGCATCTGAAAGTCCGCCAGAGCGATCCTGATTCAGATGCTGAAGAGAAGGTTATAATCGATCTTCTTAGCAGTCATAATCAAAAAGAGGAAAATATTCTATATCCTGCCATTGACCAGATGACAACTGCCGAAGAAAAGCAGATATTATTTCAACAAATGGACGCGGTTCCTCAAGATCGTTATGCAAGCTGCGGATGCCACCACGATTAAAATAGTTGCATTACCCACTGAGCATGGAGCATCGGTCATGCTCGGCGAATCTTTGCTCGCAGGACTGCTTATTGCGGCATCCGGTAAAGGTTTCTTACCCGCACTTGGATGGCTGTTTCTTTTTTTAACGAGTCATCCGCTCAAAATAGCCATCAAGGACATTATACACCACGTTTTTACTACCAGAACTTCATTGGCATTATGGTGCGTTACAGGGTTTGGTATTCTATCCCTGGCTTCATTTATAATGACGTATTTCTTCTGCGGGCCTTTATTCCTGTTTGTACTGGCAGGTGTTATACCATTGGGAGTGATCCACCTTTGGACAGTGACCAGTGCTAGTAAGAAGGAATTTACTGCTGAGATGTCCGGTGCTTTATCTTTGGGGGCGGCAGCCGCTTCAATTGTCTTGGCCGCAGGCCATCCGTACATCCAGGCCCTGACTTTGTGGGCAGTGCTGGCTGTCCGTGCCATGACATCTGTTATCTATGTTTGTGAACGTTTGGCTCAAAGTCGCGGTATAATAAACAATAATGGTGCAGTTGTTTTGGCACATGTCACGGGCATAGTGCTGTTTGGAGCGCTGGTGTTGGCCCATTTGGTCAAGCCGCTGATCTTTATTGCCGGCCTGCTATTGGTAATGCGTTTATGGTTTATGTATCAGCGCCGGCCGATCACTGCAATGAAGTTGGGACTTCAGGAGTCGATGGTAGGGATTGTATTTGTTGTTTTAATCATTTTTTCATTTTAAGTTTAGATGTTAAGGGAATGCTTTTCAATAGTATTATCTGGTTTTTGCTAATACACGCTTCAACGGGGCGAAGGTCAGTTTCAGCTTAAAAGTTCTATCTATTAACCAATCTGGGACCCCAAGATTTTAATCCTATGCGGTTCAAAAAGTTGCACGTTGCGGCGGTGTTAAGTTACCTTTAAAGTCTTACTTAAATCTCCCATCACCGCTAGAATAAACAATATAACTCTTACCAGAAGGGAAATCAGTGACCAAAAGAACAGTGAAATACAACGATAAAAAATATTATACCAACCTAAATGACTATGAGTATAGTATTGTTGAAAAAATAGATGATGAGGAGCAAGATTACGTAGAATATGTGATTTGTTATGAAAGGTCACCCAAAAAATGGAAAAAACTGACCAAAAGCGAATATGAACAACTTATGAAAAGATTGGAAAAACTTCGTGAAATGGTAACGAGGACACGTAATCGTGCCATTCGTTCTGAAATAATAAAAATTATGGAGAGATGTTATTTGTTGCCTAAACAATATCTTTTCCCTGAATAATTTGATTAGGAGTTATCATGTAGTTGCAAAACTCGTCCCAGGAGTGACCCCGGCTTTTTTAAAACATAAACCTCTGTAACTAATAAAGTTGCAGAGGTTTTTTATAGGTTCAAGGGTCTAATGCAACACTTTTAATCTGCTAGAATAGCAGAAGAAAGGAGTTGCAGATGGCTAAATATCAAAGACTTAACGTTTTAGAACGAGAGGAAATCTCTCGAAAAATCGCCATAGGTACTAGCCTACGCGAAGTAGCAAAAGCTCTCCTAAGACATCCAAGCACAATCACTCGTGAAGTTAATCGATGTGTTGTTGATCGAAAATATTATCGCGCTTTTTTTGCTCAACAAAGAAGTAATAAGATTCTTCGCCAGCATCATAAGACCCGTAAACTTGATAGGAATCCAACACTACGCAAAGAAGTGTTACTTTATTTAAACAGGAAGTGGTCACCAGAACAAATTGCTAAAAGGCTGCTTATCTTGTATCCTGACGATATGGATATGCGAGTCTCACATGAAACAATCTATTCTTATCTCTATGTTCTGCCACGTGGTGAATTAAAACGTGAATTGGCTTCTTGTTTAAGGCGAGGCCATGAGAATAGGTATAAGAACAGATCAGACCGTCGGAAGAGTTGGCCAATTCAAGATTATTTAAGTATTGAGGAGCGTCCCAAAGAAGTTGCAGACCGTGTTATTCCTGGGCATTGGGAGGGAGATATGCTTATGGGAGGTCGCCATGCATCAGCAATCGGAACCCTCGTTGAGAGGACAACGCGCATGACATTCTTGGTTAAGTTAGAGAATAAATATGCCCGGACTGTACGCAAAGCGTATGCGCAAGAGTTCCATCAACTGCCCGAGGGATTAAGAAAGACATTAACCTATGACCAGGGCCATGAAATGGCAGAACACAGACTTTTTACTAAACAGACAAATATAGAAGTATACTTCGCGCATCCTAGCTCGCCTTGGGAAAGAGGGACAAATGAGAATACCAACATGTTATTACGACAATATTTTCCTAAAGGAACTGATCTGTCCAAATTTACCAAAGCCCAGCTTAAAGAAGTACAGAATGAGTTAAATGACCGCCCACGCAAGGCATTAGGATGGCGGACGCCTCATGAAAAATTCTCGGAATTGTTGCGTTAGAAACTTGAATGTACCTTTGTTTTGACTAGTGACGGGACTTCCGAACCGCTCGCAGAAAGCCTCCAAACACATAAAATCATGATTCCTTGGATTTGATTTTTTTAGGGAAATTTTTTGCGCCCCAGTTGCACATCAGATCGAGCATGGGCATAAGCGAGGACCCTTTTTTTGTGAGAGAGTATTCCACCTTAGTAAATTCAAGTAGGGGAAACCCGAAAGACAGGAAAAAGCCCTGACAATCATTGATTGCTAGGGCTTTTTGCATCTTGCAAATTTTTTAATGTTACCTTTTTCATTGATCAAAAGATAAAGATAAGAAAAATTTTATTTTATTTTAACCTTATTTTTATGATCATTATGTTAAAAAAACGAAGTATGTAGGATTCTAAAATGAAAGGTGGGGATATGAAAAAAACTATGGAAATCCCAGGGATATCTGTTCAAGAACCTATTGGCCGGGATTGGTTACGGTATGAATTAACAGAAGACGATTTTTTGTTAGGAAACGCAGGTCAATTTTCTCTTGATGATTGGGAGAATGATGAATAATAGTATTTTGTTTTGGTAAAACCAAAAAATTAGGTAAAAAAAGCAAAAATTCAACAAAGGAGGTATATATGGTGGATGTTTATTATTGGCCTACGCCGAATGGTCATAAAATTGTGCTCTTTTTTGAAGAAACAGGATTTGAATATAGGATCATCCCTGTAAATATTGCTAAGGGGGATCAATTTAAACCAGAATTTTTAAAAATTTCACCTAATAATAAAATACCGGCTATTGTCGACTATAGCCCTAAAAACAGCAAGGAACCCATTGTGCTTTTTGAATCCGGGGCCATTTTGGAATATCTGGCTGATAAATGGGCGATATTTTTGCCTGTGAATCATTCGGCAGAGCGTTATGAGGTTTTAAAATGGCTTTATTGGCAGGTTTCTGGTCTGGGGCCAATGGCAGGACAAAATCATCACTTTGCTCATTATGCCCCGGGAAATAATTATTATGCTATTAAACGTTATCAGGACGAAACTCACCGATTATACCGGGTTTTAAACCAACAGCTTTCCAAGAACCCCTTTGTTGCCGGCAATGATTACTCTATTGCTGACATGGCCATTTTCCCTTGGATTTTTCCTCATGAGCGGCAAGGGATAGATTTGAATGAATTTCAGGCGCTTAAGCAATGGTTTGAGAAAATGCAACAGCGGCCTGCCGTCTTACGTACTTATAAAAAAGGTGAGGAAATAAACTCTCAGACAGCCATGACCGAGGAAGCTAAAAAAGTTTTATTTGGTCAAAGATAGAAGATTCTTAAGAAAGGAAGACACTATGATTAAACTATACGGAACCGGAGTTTCTTTTAATGTTAGCAAGGTGAGGTATTGTCTCAATTATTTAAATCTAAGGTACGACTGGGTGCAGACTAACCCGATGGCAGGTGAGACCCGGACACCGGAATATTTTAGTATTTGTCCTACGGGCAAAATTCCGGCTGTTGAAATTGACGGTTTTAAATTATTTGAAAGCAGCTCCATTAACCGGTATTTAGCTGCAATCAATAATTCATCGATTTACCCGAAGGATGCCAAAAAGAGGGCCATTGTTGATGCCTGGATGGATTACGTGGCGATCCATGTGGCGCACGCCATGGGGCGGGTCCTTTTTAATCGTGTATTTGCGCCAATGACAGGACAAAAGGTTGATCAAGAGTCCCTGCGCGTTGGGCTTGAGTTCCTTGATAAATATTTTCCAATTTTGGAAAAACAGTTCTCCGAAAATACTTATTTAGCAGGCAAGGAATTTAGTCTTGCGGATATCAATTTGCTGGCCGTGCTCGACCCTTGTGAATTGGCTGAAATTAATATAGATCACTTCCTATCACTTAAAAAATGGCGAGCAGGTTTAAAGTCCCAGCCTTTTTATCAAAAATGTTACAAGGATTATACTGAATTTGTCCAGGAGGCTATAAACGCAAAGGCAGGTAAATAAAATTTATCTAAAGTCAAGTAGCGCATACCATGAACAATATTACGTTGAAGACATGCTCCTAATATTTTATTTTTTAAGGGAGGGTAAGGGGGGCGGGTTCATTAAACAGGTTCTAACATCCTCCCACCAGTGACCCCATACAGTTTCATAGGCAGAACTTCATTTGTTGAGGTTCTGTTTTTTATTTTGCGGGCATAGGGCCTAAGGATTTTAACTAATAGTATAGTTTCGTCGGTAAAAAAGTATAATTAGGCAAGAATTAATATATAAAATACATAATTTTGCTCTAAAGCTTCAGGATGTGAAGGTGTCATTAAGGCAGTTAAAGAGATGAGGGCGGAATGAACGATATTAAACCTGAAGGGTTGACTGATATATTGGCTCTGGCTGTCGAACGCATGTCTTATCATGTTATGATAACTGATATTAATGGTGTAATTTTATATGTTAATCCTGCCTTCGAGCGGACAACAGGGTATTCGAGAGATGAAATGATCGGTCAGACGCCCAGAATTTTAAAATCTGGCGAACAGGGTCCGGAGTATTATCGATCTTTATGGAGAACGATTTTATCAGGACAGGAATTCTCTGGAGTTGTTAAGAATAAGAAAAAAACAGGAGAAGTTTACTTGGCGGATCAATTAGTTACTCCCATTAAAAATGAGACGGGGATTATTACGCATTTTGTTTCTACATGGCAAGATATTACAGAACGTAATGCCCAGGAAATTGAACTTCAAAATAAGAATGAAGAGTTAAAGCGTCTCGATCAACGTAAAGATGATTTTGTTAACAATGTTTCTCATGAATTGCGCACACCCTTAACTATCATTCGAGAAAACATCAGTTTGATGGCGGACGGATTGTTAGGAAAAGTCAACGAAAGACAATATAAATATCTTGATAAAACTTTAGTAAATGTAGATCGATTAACTAGTATCATCAACGACCTTTTGGATATATCGACCATTGAGAGCGGGAAATTAAAGTTAAATAAATGTAATGTCGATTTTGTTGAATTAGTTGAGGAGGTAGTGTCGAATTTTACCCCACAAGTTGAAAAAAAGGGTGTTGTTATCAAATCTATTGTGCCAAATCACAGCGTAGAAGCATTTATAGATAAAGAGAAAATGATTCAAGTTTTTACCAATCTCATTAGCAATGCCTATAAATTTACGGACAAAGGATCTATTAAAGTTTCAGTATCTGAGGTTAATTCACAGATCAAATGCTGTGTTAAGGATACTGGCATTGGAATAGCGCTTGAAGACTTGCCACGTTTATTTTCTAAATTTGAGAAGTTCGCAAGACAAGAAACGGCTGGTTCAAAGGGTACTGGGTTAGGATTATCGATTGCGAAAGGCATTGTTGAATCACATGAAGGGCAGATTACGGTAGAAAGTGAAATAGGGCAAGGCACTCAATTTATAGTTACATTACCTAAATCAAATGTTATACAAAAGAATACACGTAATTTAGTGGCTTGTTTAAAAGAAAATACAAAGAAATATAATAATTATTTTGTCTTGGTTGTTAGTATAAAAAATTTTGACGTAAAATTGAGTAAATTGGTAGACCTATTAGAAACATTAATTAAAAAGCAACTTTATCGGCAAACTGATCAGACAGTAAAAGAGAAAGGGGCCGTTTATGTCATTTTGCCTGATATAAAGAAGGAGAATGTTGTGATAATAATTAATAGAATGCGTCAAATCATTCATACAAAAGAGTGTAAGGATCAATTTAAAAACTGTGATGGGTTGGTTTATAAAATAGCTCATTTCCCTGAAGGAAGCATTACAGAACAAGCATTGATAGCTAATTTAGAAATCAACAAGGAGGATTTATAATATGAAAAGTATACTTGTGATTGATGATGATTCAAGTATTATTAATGTCATAAAAATTCGTTTAGAAGCAAATAATTATCAAGTAATTACTGCTTCTAACGGAGAAGAAGGGATAAAAATAGCACAATCAGGGAAGCCGGATCTGATTATTATGGACATCGTGATGCCTAATATGTCAGGGGGAGAAGCTGTCAGACTATTGAGGGTAGATAATAAAACTAAACACATTCCCGTTTTGTTTCTAACGGCTATTACAGCTAATATGCCGCAAGGGACTGAAGACAGGGGCATCAATGTAGATGAACAATATTTTCCAGCCATAGCAAAACCTTTTAAATCGGAGAAATTACTGTTTGAAATCAAGAAGCTTATGGGGGATTAATTAGCAATTTTTTGAAGCATAGTGTATATTTGTAGTGTGTGGGAGCTAGAAAGATAAAGGCAAAATCGGGGTAACCCGGTGACGCAAAACTAAAGGGTCCTATGATTAGGATAGCCAGCTGCCGATACAAAGATGAGAATTTTGGCCTATTTCTAATAATTGGGAATAGGTTTTTTATTTTAATAAAGGGAGGGGAAAAATGAAGAAAATACTTGTGGTTGATGATGACCCAAATATCTGCGAATTATTAGAAATGCGATTGGGAGCAAATGGCTATGAAGTTTTAAAAGCTTTTAATGGGGTTGAAGCTTTTGTTAAAGCTAGTGATGAAAAGCCAGATTTAATTGTATTAGATGTGTCTATGCCAACCATGGACGGTTTAAAATTTGTCCAGGAAACCAGATGGCGGGAGATAAAAGATATCCCTATTTTAATATTGTCAGCCAGAACAAATACCAAAAATATATTTGATGAGCTTGGATTTAAAAATTTTCTTAACAAGCCTTTTGATTCAAAAGAATTGCTTCAGAAGATCGCTAATATATTTAATCAAGAAGGCAACCAAGCATTTGATTCTTTAAACAGGTTCTAACATCCTCCCGCCAACGGCCCCAGAGGGTTAATAACCTAATTTTATGTGACCGCTATAATTGCAAGGAGTTTTTTTCGATCATTGACGGGAGGTTAGAACCAGATCCCATTTATCTTACAAAAATCAGGCTGTAAATAAGCAGGCAAAGGACAATTGCCAGAGCTCATCAAGGAGAGGTTATCTTTGGGAGTGAAGTCAACAAAGAATCTGCCTTTAAAATTAGTTTTCCCATCCCGCTACAATAAATTTTTGTTAAAATCGTAGTTTTTTTATCAATCTAAATATAAAGATAAAAAAAACTTTATTTTATTTTAACCTTCCTTTTATGGGCGCTATGTTAAAAAAAAACAAGTTTATGGGATTCTAAAATAAGGGGAGGTGGATATGTATAAAAAAGCATATCGTTCAGCAGAAATAATGGAGAAGGCGGAATTAAAAAGTTTTACTAAACCTGATGAAGTGCGGGAGTTCCCCCAAGGTCGTTTGGAACTCGTTAATGTTGGTGGCACAACCATTGGCCGTGCTATTTTTAAGCCAGGGTGGAGGTGGTCGACGTCTGTTCAGCCACTAGTCAAAACAAAAAGCTGTGAGGCACCACATTTTCAATACCATATCTCCGGGACCATTGTGGTGAAAATGGATGATGGCACCATTTTTAAATGTAAACCGGGAGATGTTTCTTTGCTTCCTTCAGGGCATGATGCTTGGGTAGAAGGGAATGAGGACGTCGTAGTTGTAGATTTTCAAGGGATGGTTGATTACGCTAAATCATTTGATTAAGCGTGTAAAAGAATAGTTGAGGCCATTAAACAGGTTCTAACGTTGTCCCGCCAGGGGCCACAGCAATTTTGCCCTTGTTTATCGACGAGAGACAAGGGCCTTTTATTTGTACCTTGGACAGGATTTAGAACCTTCCTTAAAAGATTGTGGGCAAGACAGTAGGCGGGGACTATAATTGCAATTAAGTTGTGTAACTGAAATCGGGAGAATTTATGAGCAAGGCACAGCAGGCGCTTGAGATGTTCAGCAATGATTTTAATTGTGCTCAGGCGGTCTTTTCAGTTTATAGTGCGGATTTCGGCTTGAGTCCTACGCTCGCTTGTAAGATGGCTTGCGCTTTTGGTGCCGGGATGGGGCGGACGGGACGTGTTTGTGGGGCCGTAACCGGGGCTTTAATGGTGATTGGGTTGGCTCGTGGCATGGCCAAAGCTGAAGAGAAAGAGCTCAAGGAACAGACCTACCAGATGACTCAATCGTTTATCAAGGAATTTGAAAAACGGCACAAGACGATTGATTGTCGTGATATTTTGGGTATAGATATAAGCACGTCCCAAGGATTGAAAGAAGCTAAAGACCGAGGACTCATCCAGAGTGTTTGCGCTCCTTGTGTTCGTTCAGCCGTTGAGATTGTGGGAGATATATTGGAAAAACAACCTTAGGCATCTGGTTTTGATAATCGGAGAAAGAGTGGGCTTACATCAAATGCCTGGCGATGAATAATCGTCAGGCTTTTTTATTTGACAACAAGATTGCTTTTATGGTATTTTGAACCATGGCTCATAACTAAAGAGGATGACATGAGGCCGAAAAAGACTAGATGGGTCAAGTGTTTACCAGGGGAGAGATGCTTTCAGCCGAAATGCCGGAAGACTATTGCCTTGGAGGGGGTTGAGGTGACGATTGATGAATTTGAAGCGATTCGCTTGGCTGACCTTGAAGAATTGACTCACGCTCGGGCGGCAGGCCTTATGAAGGTGTCCAGACCGACATTTACACGAATATTGTCTTGTGCGCACAAGAAGGTCGCTGATGGACTAGTCAATATTAAAGCGATTAAGATAGATGGCGGCTGCTGCCGTATCAAGACTGAAAGGAAAAGGGCGTGAGCATAAAAAGACTTTCTTTCCTGGATCAATATTTAACGCTGTGGATATTCATCGCGATGGCGGCTGGCGTGGGGGTTGGGTTCTTTATTCCGGGGACTGTTGGATTCTGGGACCAGTTCCGTTGCGGAACTACGAACATTCCGATCGCGGTCGGATTGATCCTGATGATGTATCCTCCTCTGGCGAAAGTCAAATACGAAGAATTGCACGATGTGTTTAAGGATTATAAGATCCTTGCTCTGTCGCTTGTCCAGAACTGGATCATCGGGCCCATATTGATGTTTGTTTTGGCGATTGTCTTCTTGCGCGGGTATCCGGAATATATGGTCGGGCTTATTATGATCGGGCTGGCCCGGTG
Source organism: Candidatus Omnitrophota bacterium (assembly GCA_963769315.1). Taxonomy (GTDB): domain Bacteria; phylum Omnitrophota; class Gorgyraeia; order Zapsychrales; family Fredricksoniimonadaceae; genus JABDGZ01. The sequence continues at coordinate 743,677 of CAVYLG010000003.1, read as the reverse complement.
TATTGCGATGGTGATAGTCTGGAATGATCTTGCTGACGGCGACACGGAATATTGCGCTGGTCTTGTGGCGTTTAATGCCATCTTCCAGGTGCTTTTCTTTTCTGTGTATGCTTGGGTGTTTATCACGATTTTGCCTGGATGGTTCGGCCTCAAGGGTGCGGTGGTTAATGTAACGATTCTTCAGATCGCAAAGAGTGTTTTTATTTATCTCGGCATTCCGTTCCTTGCTGGGATGATATCGAGGTTTGTTTTGCTTCGGTTAAAGGGGAAGGAGTGGTATGAGAAGGTTTTTATTCCTTGTATCAGTCCAATCACCCTGGTCGCGCTGCTTTTTACCATATTCGTTATGTTCTCGCTCAAGGGCGAATACATCGTCAAGATCCCGGTTGATGTTATCCGGATAGCGATCCCTTTGATAGTTTATTTCACCGTGATGTTCTTTTTGTCGTTTATTATGAGTCGCAAGGCAGGGGCAGATCACGGCAAGACGGTCACTCTGTCGTTTACGGCGGCGAGTAACAACTTTGAGCTGGCCATAGCGGTCGCCATCGCTGTCTTCGGGATCAATTCGGGGGTGGCTTTCGCCGCGGTCATTGGTCCGCTAATCGAGGTTCCGGTTATGATCGGCTTGGTCAATGTGGCCCGGTCACTTGAGAAAAATACGTGGTTTATTAAACAGTGTTGTTAAGGAGATTGGAGATGCCAAAGCAAAGAGTCCTTTTTGTTTGTGTCCACAATTCGGCCCGCAGTCAGATGGCTGAGGAATTGTTGCGAAAATTGGCCGGTGACAAGTTTGAAGTTGAAAGTGCCGGTATCGAACCGGGGAAACTTAATCCGGTCGTGGTTGAGGTTTTAAAGGAAATAGGGATTGATATCTCCCATAAGAAGACACATGCGGTCTTTGATTGTGTCAAGAGCGGTACACTTTATAACTACGTTATCACGGTGTGCGACGAAACCAGCGCAGAGCGTTGTCCAATATTTCCTGGCCCCACCCAGAGGCTTCACTGGGGCTTTACTGATCCGTCAAAGTTTGAAGGGACTTGGGAAGAGAAGATTGCCAAGACCAGAGCCGTGAGGGAAGCGATTAGACAAAAGATTGAGGGTTGGTTAAGACAGAATTAGGGTAGTTGAAGCCATCAAACAGTTCTAACATCCCTCCGCTGGTGACCCCATAATGTTCTCGGAACGGGGGCAGACGGTAAGAATCAAGACCTTGCCATTGGGCGTTAAAGGCATAACAGAGTATTCCTTTATTATTAATAAATTAGAGGGTGAGAAAAAGTTGCGGAGAAGTTTATAGGGCTTTAGGAATAGAAACTTGATTTTCTGATTTTATCGTGTTATTTTTTAATTGAGGTGGTGTTATGACAGGTAGGAAAGGATTTACTTTAATAGAGCTCGTTATTACCTTGATTATCGTGGCAACTTTAGCCGCAATAGCTGTCCCCAATTATATTAATTACGTACAACAAGGGGCTGCCCAGGCTGCCCAAAATAATTTAATGACTATTTTTGGCGCCCAGAAGAATTATTATTTCAATAATGGCGGTTATTGTACAAACAGTTGTGATAATCTGGCTGATATCAATACTAATCTGTCTTTGAATTTAACTGACAGTTACTACGTTTATACATGTGCATGTAGTTTTTCTGGCAGCTGTGGTACTCCTGGGGTGGCATACTGCTATGCGCAACTTGCGACTTACCCACATACATTTTATTATGAGACCGCGGGCACTCCTATTTATGGCATTAACACTTTATCTAATAATTCTGGTACGTTGAGCTGCGGCGCACTTGCTGCCAGCAATGGTCTCCATGGTGCCGGATGCAATAGTACCCCGAATGATTGCCCTGGAATGACTTATGAGGGACAAACCTTTGATTGTGTATCTTGTTGTGCTAATTAATTTGTTTTTTATTAATATTCTTTCAGATGGCTAACTTGAGACAGTTCCTCGGATTAAATGTTCAGGGAAGTACCCCCAAAAGCCAGTTAAATCGATATTTCAGACGTTTCTGACCTTTGTTTAAGTGTATAAAATAGTGGGGGAGGCCATCAAACAGGTTCTAACGTCGTCCACCCAACGACCCCGGCTCTAATCTAACTTCCTGTAAGGTGAGCCAGTTGCAGGGATTTTGTATTTACTATAGTGACGCGACGTCGTAAGAATATACCTTGCCCTTCGTAGCTGAATAAGTTGCGGAGGGCTTACTATTTTGTTATTCTTATGAATAAAGTTTTGGAGTAATAAATAGCCAAGAAGGGAAGATATATTTTGAACTCTTTTTATATTAAACTGCTTTCAATAATTATCATCTCTTGTTTGGGGATTGTTGTCTATTTTAATACTTTTTTTTGTTCGTTTCATTTCGATGATTCTTCCTCTATAGTTGATAATTTTCTTATAACAAATATTTACAACCTACAAAACATCTGGAATTTTTGGCCTTGCCGTTTTATCCTCTATCTTTCCGTTGCTTTAAACTATCATTTCAATGGGCTTAATGTATTTGGTTACCATCTCTTTAACATCGTAGTTCATTTAGGCGCAGCCATTTTGGTCTGGTGGCTTACTCTTTTGACTTTATCAACCCCTGCTATGAAAGAGGAGAAGATTGCTCATCAAGCCAATGTCATTTCATTATTTGTAGGGCTGGTTTTTATTGCGCATCCGATTCAAACCGAAGCGGTCACCTATATTGTGCAACGGGCTGCTTCGATGGGGACCTTGTTTTATTTGGCTTCTTTATGCCTCTATGTTCAATCAAGGCTACTGCAGGATAAAGATTCAAGCTGGAGACTTGGAAGATTTTATTATATCTGCTCTTTGGTAACAGCCATTATGGCCATGTTTACTAAGGAGACAGCCATAACGCTGCCGTTAATGATTTTGCTTTATGAGTTTAGCTTTTTAAAATCCAGAAGGGCGCTCAACTGGAGGCATCTAGTCCCTTTCTTGCTCACCATATTTATTATTCCCTTAACAATGTTATTGACCAAGTCAGTAAATTTTCAAGAGATGCGTCGCGTAACAGAAGTGACTCCGGGTATTTCTTCCATGCATTATCTTTTGACTCAATTCAGGGTGATGGTCACCTATATAAGGCTAGCTTTTCTGCCGTTAAACCAGAACTTAGATTATGATTATCCCATTTTTAAGAATATTTTTGAGTTACCGGTGTTATTTAGCTTTTTATTTTTAATAACCATTCTTTTTTGGGCAAAACGCCTGTTCTTAAAATTCAGACTGGTTTCTTTTTCCATCTTTTGGTTCTTTTTGACTCTTTTGCCTGAATCAAGCATTTTACCGATCAAGGATGTCATTTATGAACACAGGCTTTATTTACCATTGGTAGGGTATAGTATGTTTTTAGTAAGTAGCGGGTATTATCTTTTAGGGAAGAATACTCTTAGAGTAATGGTCGTAGTCCTGACAATGATAATTTTCTGTTATTCAGTTTTGACCTATCAAAGAAATAAAGTTTGGAAAGATGAAATTACTTTATGGGATGATGTAGTTAGTAAATCTCCTAATAAAGCAAGGCCACACTACAACCGTGGCAGCGTCTGGGCCAAACAAGATGATTTTTCTAAGGCAATGTCTGATTATAACAAAGCCATTGAAATAAACCCCGGCTTTGCAGAGGCTTATAATAATCGTGGGGATGTTTATAGCAGAGAAGACAATTCACCCCAGGCTTTGTCAGATTATAATAAGGCCATTGAAATAAACCCTATCATTGCAAAGATTTATAACAACCGTGGCTTAATTTATTATAAACTGGGCAATTACACTCAAGCTCTGTCTGATTATAGTAAAGCCATTGAAATAGATCCTAAGATTGCAGAGGTTTATAATAACCGTGGCAATGTCTACGGCAGCCAAGGTGATTTGACTCAAGCGATGTCTGATTTTAATAAAGCTATTGAAATAAATCCCAACTATTCAAAGGCCTATAATAATCGTGGGCACGTCTATCTTATTGAAAGTGATTTTACTCAAGCTGTTCGTGATTTAACCAAGGCCATTGAATTAAACCCTAAGGATGTTGAGGCCTATAATAACCGGGCTGTTAGCTATTATGCCTTAGGTGAATACGATAAGGCATGGGCAGATGTGCATAAAGAAGAAGAATTAGGCGCTGTTGTTAAACTTCATTTTATCAATGAACTCAAGCAAGCATCGGATAAAGATAGGTGAAGTATACCAGCACTAAAGGGTGGGGTCAGAATTGCTCTAGAAATAATTGTAAGTCCCAAGATCATTTATGAAAAAAGCACGGTACATATTAATCATAGTGTTGGTACCTTTTATCTTTTTCAATTTAAAGATGACGAGGGATCTTATTGTTATGGAGGGGAAGTCTTCCAATAGTCAGGATGATTCCCCTGGGATGCCCTTCTTATTTCTTAGGCCATATCTGGTACATGTGTATCGGGCAGGATATTATTCGGATTACATACCATTTAGTCCTGAATTAGATCGTGATTATGCTTATGATTTCCAATCAGCGCAGTCTGCCTTGGTCCCGACCATGTTGGATTATGAAAAGCCCTGGGATTTCGATTTCGTGATACTGAACTTGGCCCGTCCACAGGCACTGGCGTCCATACTTAAGCGTTGGCCGTCACGTATGGTCGTTTATAGCGGGGATTTTAATGTTGTCCTTATACAGCGGTTAAAGTCATGAATCGTATGATTCCATTTTTGATAGCTTTATGGACAGGTGGGCTCATTTTTGGCGCTATTTACAAAAATGCCCCCTGGAAGGATGCTTTAGGGATACTTGTTTCCTTTTGGTTAGGCTTGGCCGGCTGTGCAATGGTAGTGTTTTATAGCATTTTAATAACAGGCCGCTATGAACCCTTAAATGTGGTTATCACGACTTTTATTTTTATGATTTTTTGTTGTCTGTTGTGCTATTACCGTCAAGGAAAACCTTTTTTATGTTTTCAGGGGCTAGGGCTAGCCCCTTGGTTTAAATTTTTTCTGGTTGTTTTGATTGGCGGTGTGTTGATGAAGGGGCTGTCTTCCCATCAGTTCTATGGAGAATGGGATGCGTGGTCTTTTTGGAATTTTCGGGCCCGTTATCTGGTATTGGCGGGGTCTCATTGGAAGGACGTTTACACGTATGGATTACATGCTAAACATCCTTGGTTGCTTTCCTATTGGATCGTATTTGGATGGGCGTGGTTAGGAGAACAGTCGTATGCCTTTCCTTTTATAAGTGCCCAAATTTTCGGCCTGATTGTGTTGGCAACGGTATTTTTTAGTATTTTGAATTTAACGAAAAATGAGAATGCTTCCTTTTTAGGGACAATATGGCTTGCGAGTGTTCCTCTTTTTTTGAAAATTTCCATCTTCCAATATGCCGAAGTTTTGATAGCTCCCCTGATAGTTTTAAATATAATGCTGCTATTGCGTTTGTGCCGGCAAAAGACGCGGGCTGATGCGGTAATTTTGGGCATTATGCTGGGGGTTTTGTCTTTTAGTAAAGATGAAGGCATTGCCAGCGCGTTGTTGATCATTGTTCTTTTTGCCTTCTTATTCAGGAAAAGTAAAAATTTGTATTTTCCATTTTGTTTGGGATTAGGGTTGACTTTGGTCCCCACACTCTTAACCAAGGGCTGGATGTATCCGGCCCCTTCTTGTGAAAACACATTATATTTTCCTCATATTGTCGAATGGAAACGTTGGGTATATATTGTCGAATATTTCATGAATGTTTTATCTACCCCTGCTTATGGGGGCGTTTGGATTATTCCTTTTGCCTTGCTGGTATCAAGGCTGCTAAAGCCATTGAACGAGAAAGATCGGATAATGGCCGGATTTTTAATGATGTATATAGTCCTGTTCTTTTTTTTGTACGTTTGTGTTTTTAATTTTTTGCATTGGAGACTCTTGGCCACAGCAGAACGCCTTGTGTATCAGATTTTACCTTTGGGAATCGTGTTTTTATTTTATCGTTTATTCGGGGCGTCTTCAAAATGAGGTCATCAAACAGGTTCTCACTTCCTTGCGCCAGCGCCCCCAGTAAAGTAATCTTAAATCAGATAAGACTTCCACCAGGAGTCCCCGTCACAAGCTTTTTTTTCCTGTGCTCTAAATACTGAGGCATCGATTACAATAGATTGCTCTATGTTTTGCCACTCTTTTGGAGAACTTTGTCCGCGGACAAAGACATAAAATCCGTCACGCTTAAATATTAATTTCCATTTAGTCTCTCCGGATATTAGGAAATCATAAAGCGCTTCTTTTGATCCGGTAGGGATGACTATTTGGAATGAATTTCTATAAAAATACCCGGAATCTCTTCCGAAAATATAACGTAGATGCAGTACCACATATTGTGCGGTCTTCAACCGGAAAGGGAAAGTGGCAATATCCTCCCTATGAGAAAAATGCGGCCCTAGGTTATTTTGAATGCTGATGCTGGCATTTGAAGGAATAAGTTTGCGGATTTCTTTTAAGGTCCGGTATTCATTCTTATTTAAGGCATAATTGTCCCAGCTGCTGCCCATACCGTAAGGCAGGGGAGAAAATGCCCATGAAAAAAACATGGTGGCCCCTAATAAATAAAGAAGGATAATTTGTCTGATTGTTTTCGTAGATTTTTGAGCGGTCAGAACAATTGCAGAAATGATAACAGCTTCTGGCAAAATCCAATAATAAGTTCCGACAATCTGGGTCGACCAGTTTGAGTTACTCAACAGACTCTCCAAGAGTGCTGGGATAAGTAACAACAACATTTTCCATTCACGAAACGCTACGATAGCGCCGCTTAATAAAAAATATATCACAACCCGTAGTCGATCGGGTCTTAAGATCAGGGAGACCACTTGGGGGAGCTGATGGATAAAATTAGTCGGGACCTCTGAAAGTTTTGTGCCCAGCCAGGTATAATGATTAATAGGTGATGCCCAAAGCCCATTTCCATGGGTAAAAAAAGGTACAAAAAGCTTATCAAGAAAGATTAAGTAGAGAACGTTAATAAGCAGTACTTGAAGACCCAAAGGATATCGACGCTTGAGAAGCAGATATACCCCATACAAGATCATAACCAGCGGGACGTTTTCTTTACACAAAATAGCCAGTACTAATAATATCCAGCCAGTTTTGATTCGACCTTTATCGAAGGCCCATAGCATCCAGACGAAAAAGGCAGTGGCCAGCGTCAACACATTAAAGTCATAAAGATTCGCCTCTTGGACGATAGGACTAAGCCAGAATGAAATCGCTGGGATTGTTGCCCACCAGGAATTTTCGATTTTTGACCGAGCAAAAAAATAAAGTCCAACTCCAGCAACGGCACATGCACAACTGGTTAAGATTAATAAAATTTCCGGATGAGGCCAGAGCCAGTAGAGAGGGGCTAAAATCCAGAAGATAAGATTGGCGTGCAATCCAAAACGGCTGCGGATAGGTCCGTCGAAGCAATTTGATTGCGGCATAGACCAATTTCCTTTTGAGGCCATCCAAATGGCGTGGTCCATATTGCCTAGATCATTCATTTGGGTTTTGAGGCCATAATGCTGAATGAGCGAGAACGCCGACATGCTCAGTCCATACAGGATGGCAAGGATAATGATCGTCATTCGGATTCTAGTTTGAGTCGCCACTTGGTTCCTTAAGGGTATTATGTTAGTTTGAATTCGATTGATTTTGATAGATAAGGCCTAAGTTACGGGCGTAGATCAATAGCCCGCAGGCTTGACCGATGATGAACACAGGGTCTTTTCGATAAATAGCATAGACCAGCAAGATCGCTCCGCCGGCAATACTCAAATACCAAAAGGAAATCGGAAAGACACTCTTTTTATGCTTCTCGGAATAAAGCCACTGAATAAAAAATCGGCTAAAAAACATAAACTGTCCAGTAAATCCGATTATGATCCAAATATAATTCTTTAGCATATCTTGACCTCATTTTTTCTACTTCTTAAAAGTGCGTTATAGTTTCAGCTTTTGATGAGAGGGGCTTGTTTTTTGGATTACTTTTAATCGTTTTGAACGTAAGAGGTAAGAGAGCCAGTGATTCCATTAATCGCTCGAATGTTTTGTATTTTGATTTTCCATGACGTCGATATTCATGCGCAACTGGCACTTGCGCAATGGAAAAACCTTGTAGTTCAACGATGGCTGGAAAAAAACGTTGCATACCTTCTTGCGGAATTAAGGCGCCTAAAACTTTTCGCGAAAAACACTTCAGGGTACAGCCGATGTCCACAATATGATCACCTAAAATGATTCGGCGCAAAATATTGGCCAGAGCTCCGACTATTTTTTTAAACGGGGGGTCTTTTCGGTTTTGACGGATACCTTGTACCAAGTCGTTCTGACTTAAATAAGGGATTAATTTTGGGATTTCTTCAGGTGGATTTTGAAGGTCAGAGTCAATAAGTATAAAAAAAGTTCCGCGGGCAGCTTGCACTCCTTGATAAATAGCGGTGAATTTGCCGCAATGCGGCAAATCAATTACACGCGTCAAGGGGTCTTCACCAATGAGCATTTTTAATAAAACCCCGCCATTATTATCGGACCCATCATTGACAAAAATGATTTCGTAGGGCGATCCCTGTTTTTGCATGGTTTGCGTAAGGCGAACATATATTTCCTTGAGATTATCCTGTTCATTATAAAAAGGGCAAATGATGGAATATAAAGGGGGGTTCATTCTTAAAAAAGATAAGGATTATATAATAGTTCAGCTTTTAAAAACGGTTCCTTCTCCATTTTTGGGAAAGGCATTAAGTTTTTTATTATAGCAAAAGAGATATCAAAAAATATATTTATTTTGTGCTACTGTCAAACGAATACAGGAACATCTTAGGATGATGGGTTTTGTCTAAGCTTCTAAGGTTGCTGTTGGAGGCATAAAACAGGTTCTAACGTCGTCCAGCTAACGACCCCAGTAAATTCGAGTAGGAAAACCCGAAAGATAGGAAAAGGCCATGGTGATTCATTGGTTGCTAAGGCTTTTTACATCTTTTGTGTTTGATAGTAACTAGGACATATTTTCTAATCACATTCCAATTTTTTCCCGTCTGCCATTAACTATTATCCTAAGTATGGTAAAGGGTCGCAAAATTATGACCAAGATGTTAGAATCCTATTTATAAGGCATTTTAGTTAATGGGCTGTATTTAATGCAATTTTTTTAAGTAATTGATATAATTTTGTGGGTCGATATTATTTATAATATCGCCATAGGGATGCCTCAAAGTCAATGAGGAGAAAATGATGAAGGAAGGGAGATTTAAAGAATATGGACATAGAAAGGGATTTTCATTCAAATAATAGATTTACAATTCGTCTGGAACTTGTTAACAAACCGGGAGTTTTTGCGTCAGTAGCAGCATTGATTGCCTCGGCAAAAGCAGACTTGGGAGATGTTGATATTGTAGAAGTTACTGAAAGCAAGATCATTCGTGACGTTGCTTTTGATGTAGAAAGACAAAAAGATGCTGATAAGATCCTTAAAGGTCTACGGGTTTTAAAGAATGTCAGGGTCATTGCTGTAACAGACCGGGTATTGCTGCTTCATCAAGGTGGGAAGATACAAATCCAGAATAAAGTCCCCATACAAACACGTCATCAGCTTTCGATGGCATATACCCCCGGCGTGGCGAAGGTTTCTAAAGTTATTGCCGAGACTCCCGAAAAAGTTTATCAATTGACGATCAAAAGTAATAGCATTGCCGTTGTGACCGATGGGTCTGCCGTTTTAGGTTTAGGGAACCTGGGGCCGGAGGCGGCTTTGCCTGTGATGGAAGGCAAAGCCATGATTTTTAAGGAATTTGCAAACATAGATGCCTGGCCTATTTGCCTGGCCACTCAGAATGTCGATGAGATCGTAAGGACAGTCCAAAACATTGCCCCGGCTTTTGGCGGAATCAATTTGGAAGATATCAGCGCCCCTCGTTGTTTCGAAATTGAAGAAAAGCTCAAAAAGACATTGTCCATTCCTGTTATGCATGATGATCAACATGGGACAGCGGTCGTTATACTTGCCGCGTTAAAGAATGCTTTAAAAGTCGTCAAGAAAGATATTAAAAATATCCGTGTTGTTGTCAATGGACTGGGGGCGGCGGGCGGGTCTTGCTGCCGGATCCTGTTAACGGCGGGGGTTAGGCATTTATTTGGATGTAATCGCAAGGGGGTTGTTTTGATCGTTAATGGCACTAATTTGCATCATGCTCGCAAGGATTTATTTTCATGCGTCAGCCCAAATGACCCCATGCTAACTCTGCGTGAAGCTCTGCGTGGAGCAGATGTTTTTATCGGTGTTTCAGCGGGGAATATTTTGTCCCCCCATGATCTTAAGACGATGAAAAAAGACCGTATTGTATTTGCCATGGCTAACCCGGATCCGGAAGTTGACCCCCATGAGGCCTTCAACGTATGCAGGGTTTTTGCTACAGGCCGTTCAGATTTCCCAAATCAGATCAATAATGCTTTGGCATTTCCTGGTATTTTCCGGGGAGCGTTGAACGTGCGTGCCAAACAGATCAATGAAGTAATGAAAATAGCCGCTTCCGATGCGATAGCAAATCTTGTCCTTTCGAATCATTTGAGCAGTGAATATATTGTTCCCAGTATTTTTGATAAACGTGTCGTTGAAGCTGTGGCCAAGGCGGTGGAACAAGCGGCGTATCAAACAGGGGTCGCCCGTAAACCTTTTTTAAAAGATGCTGATATTGAAATAATTAATTAATGAGGATGAAATTCCTTAAGTAATGGCGTATAATTACCAAAAGAAAGAATTTTTGAAAGAGATAGGTATAGTAGGGTAATCCGGTTTTAACAATTTGGTTATTTTAAAGGGACTCTTCCTTGCCCCTCTTAAAAAAGGGGGGAGCTATAATAAACGCTGTTTACCCGCTAAAAGTTCTGCCTAAATTTAAAAGAGCTATTCATCCATCACACTAAACATCGGATCAATGGAAGGTGAATACCATGCAACTGACTTTTCGTGATGTAGAAAAGGCATTTGAGATCGAGGAGGAGACGCTTTATCAATGGCTTAATAAGCGGGGGATGCCGGCCATTAAAGCTAATGACCAGTATTATTTTAATTCGGTTGAAGTTTTGGAATGGGCTTTGAAAAATCGAATATGTCTCACAGCGGGCGCATTAAGGCTTTGCGAAAAAGCCCGCCAGGGACAGGACGTCATTACCCCGGCACTGATGCGTGGAGGAGTGTATTTCGGGCTGAACGGGACTCTCCGGGAAGAAATTTTAGGGAAAGTTTTAGACTTGTTACCTTTACCTGATGCAGTCCCGCGATCAACTTTAAAAGATATGCTGCTGTCGCGTGAACAGGCTGGAACAACCGGTATTGGCAATGGTATTGCTATCCCGCATGTTAAACATCCGGTTGTGCTGGCGGGGATGGAGCCTATCGTTGGACTTTTTTTTCTTGAAAAGGCGGTGGATTTCGCTTCAAGAGATGGCGAAGGCGTGCATACTTTATTTGTCATTTTATCTTCATCGTTTAAATGGCATTTGTCTTTACTGTCACGCTTGGCATTTTGTCTGCAGGATGAAGAAGTTAAATCGGCTTTAAAGCGCCGGTGCGCAAGAGAGGAGATCCTGGCGGCATTTCAAGTAGCGGAATCAAGGACAGCAAAAATTTCATAAAGGATATCATAGAACACGATCCATGAAAGAGACCTGAAAATGGTTTTTCTATTAATAAGTCTTTCTATCCTGACAATTTCAAGTGTATTAATATTTTTATTTTGTCAATCTAAGAAAATTTCTGCCCACCTGTTTTTGTGGTCATTGGTTGCGGCGTGCGGGTTTGGCCTCTGGTCAGCCTTAAGTGTTTTATGTCAAAAGGCGATGGCATGGCCGTCAGCAAGTGTGGACTTTCGAGTGCCTGGGACATATTCCGTTGGGTGAATTTTATATAGGCATAGATTCTTTAAGCGCATTTTTCCTTTTATTGTTCTTCATTGTATCGCTCGCAGCCGGTATTTATGGGTATGGCTATTTACGTGATTATACCGGCAAAAGAAATGTGGGCGTGCATCTTGCCCTTTATCATCTGCTCATGATTGTCATGGCCCTTGTCCTGGTTGCTAAAAATGCAGTTTTATTCCTTGCGGCGTGGGAGCTCATGACGGTTGTCTCTTATTTTCTTATTACTTTTTACAATGAAAGCGAACAGGTGCGCAAGGCAGGCTATATTTATTTGATAGCGACCCATGTAGGAGTTTTTTGTTTGGCTTTTATGTTTCTGGTCATGGGGGCCCAGGCAGGGTCTATGAATTTTGATCAGATGACGGCAACCCAATTCCCTCTCGGTTTGGCCGCATTACTTTTTATGTTGGCCTTTGTTGGTTTCGGTATTAAAGCCGGATTCATCCCTTTTCATATTTGGCTGCCCCATGCTCATCCGGCCGCGCCAAGTTATATCTCCGCCTTACTTTCAGGGGTAGTTATTAAAATCGGAATTTATGGCTTGATGCGCATCATTGTCATTGTTAAAGATTTTCCTTTATGGTGCGGAGTGTTGCTTTTAATAATGGCGGCCATCTCAGGAGTGGGAGGGGTGTTATATGCTTTGGGTCAACATGAGATCAAGAAACTGTTAGCGTATCACAGCATTGAGAATATCGGCATTATTGCGCTGGGTCTTGGCATAGGGATGATAGGGCATGCGTATCATCAAGATACAGTTGCTTTTATTGGGATATACCGCGGCGCTTTTACATACTTTTAATCATGCGATATTTAAAGGGCTATTGTTTTTAAGCGCGGGCTCTGTGATCCATTCGACCCATACGGGGGACATGGAACACATGGGAGGGCTATTCAAATTGCTTCCCTGGACAGGTCATCTTTTTTTAATTGGCTCCCTGTCTATTTGCGGGTTACCGCTTTTTAATGGGTTTATCAGCGAATGGTTGGTTTTTCGAGCGCTGTTGGAAGGGGTTTTTCATCTTGATATTTTTGGTATTATTTTTTCAAGCTTGGGCTTAGTTGCCTTGGCTCTTATCGGAGGTTTGGCCGCGCTTTGTTTTGCCAAAGCTTTTGGCGTTATTTTTCTAGGGAATAATAGAACTTGCGAAGAACATCATTATAAAGAAGGCGATTTAATAATGCGTAGTCCCATGGTTTTGCTTGCGGCCATTTGCCTTTGGGTCGGGCTTTTTCCGGCTAATATGGTTTATTATGCATTTCAAGGGACTCAAGCAATCACAGGGCTGCCGATTCCTTTTGTATTAAAAGAAGCCATCATTAATCCGCTTTTGTTGGCTACAAGAGTTTTATTGTTTGGCGTTATTATTTTTGTGGCTTTTGCCATTATACGTAAATTTTTTATTCAAGACTATCCGATCAATTTAACAGAAACTTGGGGTTGCGGATATACGAAGCTCACTGCCCGGATGCAGTACACCGCCTCTTCATTTGCCAAACCGATTTTAAAGATTTTTAGATCAGTTTTATTTTTTAAAATTGAGGCCGTCAGGCCCAAAGGATATTTTCCGACTGAAGGCAAGTTAAGTTCTTCTGTGAAAGACGCCTCAGAGTATTTATTTTTCCGGCCGTTGTTTTATGTTATTAAAAGATTTTCCCGAAAATTAAAATGGATCCAAAGCGGACATACCCAAATCTATATATTGTATATTCTTTTTCTTCTTGTCATTTTATTGATATGGAAACTACATTAATATGAATATTGCTTTATTATTACATTTAATTATTCTTTTTGTTTTTCCTCCTTTGCTTTTGGGATTCATAGGAAAGACCAAGGCTTTTTTTGCCGGCCGGATAGGCCCGCCTTTATTGCAGCCGTATTTTGATCTTTTTAAACTCATGCACAAGGCCTCTGTTTATAGTGTGACAACAAATTGGATTTTTAGAGCCGCTCCCATGGTTTCCACAGCAGCCATTCTATCCGCAGGTATCCTGATGCCGATCGCGGCCTTTAAGCCGCCGGTCCAATTCTGGGGGGACATGATTCTTTTTGTTTATTTATTTGCTTTGGCCCGCTTCGTTATTATTCTGGCTGCTTTGGATACAGGATCAAGTTTTGAAGGGATGGGGGCCAGCAGGGAAGCGACTTTCGGATGTTTGTCCGAGATCACCATGTTCCTTAAATCTTACGATTTTAGCGTTATTATCCAGAAAGTCTTTCTTTATCGGAAATATTCCTGGGAGGTTTGTCCTCTTCCTGGCTTCTGGTTGGGCCGGTTTTAATTTTGGTAGTTGTCAGTTTCTTTTTGGTCCTTCTGGTTGAAAATTCCCGCATTCCCATTGACGATCCTGAGACCCATTTAGAACTTACCATGATCCATGAAGTCATGGTCCTGGACCATAGCGGGGTCGATTTGGCGTATATTCTTTATGGCAAGGCGGTAAAACTTTTTCTTTTTGGCACGATGCTTGTTTCTATTATTATTACGTTTAAAACCCAGGATTTTTTAATAGATACAGTTTTTTTCATTCTTGAAATCATCGGGTTTGCTATTTTGATCGGTGTTGTTGAATCAACGATGGCCCGTTTACGTTTGAACAAGGTCTCGTTTTTATTGTTTTCCGCGTTCATATTTTCCGATTTTTGGGTTTATCGTTATTTTAGTAAGGGGACATTAATGAATGTTTGGTTAGATGCCATCTTAATTTTAGTTGTCATCCTTGGGCTTTTTATTGTGGCGAGCACCCGTCTGGGAACGATGATACAGATCTTTGGCTTGCAGTCTTTGATTTTGGGCTGTGTGCCGTTCTTTATGTATGCTAAAGACATGGAATTTTATATCATTATTGTTTCTTTAGCCGCCATTGTGCTTCGAGGTTTTATCATGCCTAATTTCCTTTTTTGGGCGATCCGGCACGTTTCTGTCCGCAGTGAAGTAAGTCCGTTGATAGGGGCAGGGACTACTCTTTTATTAAGCGGTTTTGCAATTGCGGGTTCGTTCTTACTGGCTTCGAAACTTATTTTCCCGGTGAAAATAAGCTCGGACCTGCTGATCCCGTCTTCATTTTCCTTGATTATTATGGGATTTTTGCTTTTAGTCGGACGCACCAAAGCCATCAGCCAGGTCATTGGATATTTAGTTTTGGAAAACGGTATATTCCTTTTTGCTATTTTATTGCTGAAGAAAATGCCTCTTTTAGTGGAGATGGGAATTCTTCTGGACCTTTTTATCGCGGCCGTGGTGATGGGGATCGTGGTTAATCACATCAGTGATGAATTTAATAACACGGATACTATTCAGCTGACCACTTTAAAGGATTAATCTATGCTGATTTTTTTGCTTTTTTTCCCTTTGATGATCGGAGGATCAGTTTTTATTCTTCCGGAACAAAAATCCAGGAACAGGATGCTGCTTTTTGCGGCACTCTTGCACAGTGCTTGCGTATTTAGCTTCTGGAAGTTTAAACCGGCGATGTCTTTAAATGGGTTCTTGGGGCTGGATGCTTTAGGCCTTCTTGTCCTTTCAGTCATTAGTGTCCTGTTTTTAATGGTTTCTTTTTACCTGATGGGTTATTTTAAAGATGAATCGGATCTTTCCCATCGGATTTTTATTGGATTTTTATTATTTTTTCTTTCTTTCATGACCTTGGTCACCTTAAGCCGGCATTTTGGGCTTTTATTGATTGGCATCGAAGCCACGACTTTATCCAGTGTTCCCTTGATCAATTTTGTAAAAACCAGGCAGAGCATTGAAGCCACCTGGAAATTTCTGATGATTTGTTTAATTGGGATAGCCTTAGCTCTTCTGGGGACATATTTTCTTGCTGTTGCGGGCTTAGACAATGTTCAAAGCCTTTTTATTGATAAACTTTTAAATCATGCCAGAGAACTGTCTTTGCCTTGGCTTAAAATGAGTGTTATTTTTTTGCTTATCGGGTGCGGGACTAAAATGGGGCTTGCTCCCATGCATACCTGGCTGCCTGATGCCCATTCACAAGCGCCGTCGCCTGTTTCCGCATTGCTTTCCGGATGTTTATTAAATTGCGCTTTTTTAAGTATTTTAAGAGTAGGACAGGTTTGTTATGCCGCAGGCCAAACCCAATTTTTTTCATCCATGCTCATACTTTTAGGGATTATTTCTCTGGGGGTTGCTTATGTGTTTATATTAGGTCAGGAAGATTATAAGAGAATGTTTGCCTATTCCAGTGTGGAGCATATGGGGATTTTAGCTATTGGCATTGGCTTGGGCGGTGTAGGTATTTATGGAAGCCTTCTTCATGTGATCAACAATGCCTTTACCAAGGGTTTTGCCTTTTTGGTAACCGGCAATCTTTATAAGCAATACCATAGCAAAAAGGTCAACGAGGTCAGGGGGGTCCTTCGCAGTTACCCGATCACAGGTATTTTTCTTTTAGCCGGTTTTTTGGCTGTAAGCGGAGTGCCGCCCTTCGGGACATTTATCAGTGAATTAATTATTCTGTATGCGGCTATTGACAGGGCATCATTACTGTGGTCGCGTTTTTTTATTGTTTGTTTCTGGCGCTTATTTTTATAGGGATTGCAGACATTATTTTAAAAATGATACAGGGGCGTCCTGTGGATGAACCCGTCAGTCAACGCTCCTAAGGAAAGCTTGAGTATGATTATGCCGATTTTGTTTTTAATCGTTATAGTTTTTATACTTGGTTTTTATATCCCGCCATTCTTGAATAATGTTTTACAAGAAGGCCGCGGGACTTTTGGGAGGATAAAAGAATTTATGGAATTATTTAATGGCGGTCAAATATCTTTATCGAATATTCCGACCTTAGCTGTCGAAGAATTTCGGGACCAAATCCTTGAATCGTTGCCATGAGGACGCCAGGCTGGTGAATTTATTCGGGGCTTTAGAGGCAAGCGGAAAAGTGCGGTTATTGGCCATTTTGGGGCTGGATGAAGAAGCCGGACTTGAGATTTTATCGACATTTATTTCTCCGGAATCCCCGCAGTATGAATCTTTAACAAAGGATTTACCGCAAGCGCATTTATTTGAACGGGAGATTGCGGAGCAGTGGGCCATTACGCCTGTGGGGCATCCATGGCTTAAGCCATTAAGGTATCATTCCAATTATCGGGCAGTAGCTGATATCTGGAAGGACATTGCCAACAAGACGATCCCCGGGGAATATCCTTTTTATGCGGTTGGGGGAGAAGAAGTCCATGAAGTCGGCGTGGGGCCGGTGCACGCGGGAATTATTGAACCCGGGCATTTTCGTTTTCAATGTCATGGGGAAGCGATCATGCATTTGGAGATCCAGTTAGGGTATCAGCATCGGGGCATCGAACCTCTTATGGCAGGCTCGGACTTAAAACGAAGCATGCTTTTAAGTGAATCAATCGCCGGGGATACATCCATTGGCCATTCCACGGCGTTTTGTGAAGTGGTTGAATCTTTAACAGGGTGCGTCATTTCTGCCCGTGCCCAGGCGATTCGGGCCGTTGCCTTGGAGTTGGAGAGATTGGCCAATCATGTGGGGGATTTAGGGGCGCTTGGCATGGATGCGGGATTTTTACCGACGAGCGCTTATTTTGGACGTATGCGGGGGGATTATTTAAACCTGCTTCTGGCTTTGACGGGGAATCGTTTTGGCAAAGGACTGTGCCGGCCCGGGGGAGTTTTATTTGATATTGATGCCAAGATGGCTGATGATTTTTGTCTTAAACTAAAGAAGTATAAGGATGAATTTCAAGATGTAAGCGATCTTTTATTTACCAGGCCGTCGGTGTTAGCGCGTTTTGAAGGGGTAGGGGTGATTGCCTTAAAAGACGCCAAAGAGATAGGGCTGGTGGGGCCGGCCGGACGTGCCAGTCAGTTGGAATGTGATGTCAGGATCAATTATCCTTCAGGGATGTGGCAGTTTCATCATGTGCCGATCTCTTTAGGGGCAACCGGGGATGTGTATGCCAGAGCTTTAGTCAGACGCCAGGAGGTCGTAAGGTCTTTGGAATTTTTACTTAGAGTTTTACCCTCTTTGCCGACAGGAGAGATCTTTGTGCCTCCGGGACCAATGAAGCCGGATACGCTTGCTGTGTCTATGGTCGAAGGATGGCGCGGGGAGATCATGCATGTGGGTATAAGTGATGCCCAAGGCGGATTTGCCCGCTATAAGATTAAAGACCCGTCGTTTCATAATTGGTTTGGGTTGGCTTATGCCATGCGGGGCCAGGAGATTTCTGATTTTCCTTTGTGTAATAAGAGTTTCAATTTATCTTACAGCGGGCATGATTTATAGGAAAAGAGTAAGATTATGTTAAAAATTCTTAAAACACGTTTTAAACAAGGCTGCAGGACCATGCTTTTTCCTAAAGCTCCTGCGCCGGCTTTGCCTTCGCGTTATCGCGGGCGTCCTATTATTGCGGGGCAAAGCGGCAGTGTCGACCTTGGGAAAATATCTTTTAATCCTGATAGCGATATTGTTTATTCTAATGATTATCAAATGGCCGTGTCTCAACGGGAGGATCTGATTTTTTCTCAAGATCATGAATTGGTGCTGGCCCGCGCTTTAAATGATAAAATGCTCAAAATTTTTGGCCGTTCGCTTAAGCTTAGGCAAGTCTCAGCCGGAGGATGCAATGCCTGTGAGTTGGATTTGAATGTTTTAAATACCCCGGTTTTTGATCTTGAGCCGTTTTGGTATCCAATTTGTGGCTTCTCCCCGGCATGCCGATGGCATTGTCGTGACCGGTCCTATTACAAGGAACATGCGCGAAGCACTTCTTAAAACTTATGAAGCCATCCCTGAACCTAAGATTGTGATTGCGATAGGGGGTTGTGCTATTTCAGGAGGGATATTTAGTGACAGCCCGCAAGCCTCCAAAGGGCTTAAATACTATTATTCCTGTTGATCTTTTTATCCCAGGCTGCCCGCCGCATCCTTTGACAATCCTTGATGGTTTGCTTCGTTTATTAGATAAATGTGTGCCAAGCGAAACTGGCATAGGCAAGTTAGTATAAAACAATCCAACCTGACTAAAGGCTAGCCACCAGGCCAGATGTGAGAGAGTAATTTACGACCTTTCTATAAGCTGCAATAGCCGCTCAAGGCAAGCTTCTGGCATAAATAGACGTCGTTGAAATATCCGTGTGCCATATTATACCTAGGTACAATTGATTCATTTTAAGTTCTTAACTAATATAAAATCACCTAGTAGAGAACACAGGTCCCATCGATTTCTAAGCGGGGGGCTAACCTAGAGCTTATGTAGCTCATTCCTCTAACCAGGGAAGGGGAACTCCCTGCGTTTATACCGTTGCTTCACTTTTCTAAAAAACCCATCTGTTGTACCTTGGTACAATTGACTTTTCTTGCCCTTTTCTTGCAATAAAATTACATATAATCAGAAATACTTAATAATATTATCCCAAGAGAGGAGGATGCATGAAAAATCAAAAATATCAAAAGAGATATGAACCTGCCAATGTAGATTCATCATATGAGGTAATGCCCGAAGAAATTATAGGGACTGAGGAAATTATAGGGACTAAGGAGCTCTATAATTGGCTATATCAACAAGAGGAAGAAGATTATTATTTATCTCAAAAGGTTTCGGGTTCTTTACCGGACTTTTCAAAAAGAAGCATTATTTGTGGAATATTAGATACAGGTTAAAAACAAAAGTATCCCAGCGGCGAAGTTAGGCTAAAAGGGGGATAGAAAATGCAAAATAGAAAAGTAGCCATCATTGATGAAGATAAAAAAACTCTTGGAGAGCTTGAAGAAATTCTAAAATTGGCTGATTATACACCTGTCCTGGTTAACGACACTTTTTGGGCCGTAGGAACCGAAATTCAAAATAAGCCGGATGTTATCTTAATGGAATTAAAAATGCCCTATAAGAACGGATTTGCACTTGCCGATGCGATTAATCGGGTCTTTGGAACGAATAGAATTCCGATCATCGCGATGTCGAATCTTTTTAAAGATGAATTTAAATGGCTTATGGATTTTTGCGGCATAAAAAGGTGGATTAAGAAACCATTTCAGCCTCTTGATGTGATTTGGGCCATAGAGAATGAAATAGAAGTGGGGAATCAATGGGACATGGAGAGGGGTTTAGCAGGCGCAGAAATTAGGACATAGTCTGAAGCTGGGCGGATACGATCAAAAGGAGAAAAATGTCAAATCATCCTCATCATCAAAGCAAGGCAGAACAAATTGATAACAAAGCGCACGGTGCGGCACCCTTTCATTTCGGTCCTTACAAGCTAAGCAAGTCGATGGAGTCAGGGAGTAATCATACAAAGGTAGCCGTGGAGGACAGTGCTATACAGCTTCGGGCTTATCAGATTTATCAAGAAAAAGGTGGATCTGATGCAGAAGCTCCCCAATGAAATTTATTACAAATGCGGTTGACCTGTCCCAGGCAGGCTGACCTGCTCCCACCATTTAAGAGAGGGTTGACTTCAACCTGACAAACTAGTAAAATATCACCCTATATTTAAGAATATCATGTTAAATCACCCTGCCTCAAATGCCGCTTGTTGCGGATCTTTGCTGTGAGGTAGAGCCTTTTCAAAATGGAGGCGCTACTTATAAATGAAAACAACAAAGAATAAAAATTCCAGACGTAAGCAAAAACTACGGATTCCCCCCAAAGGTGTCCCGGCGCCTAAGCGCGTGCGTTTAAAGGAGCTAGCTTCTGATTTAAATAAACTCCGGGACAGTTTGGGAAGGAAGGTCAGTCAGCAGACAGATGAGTTGAGCATAAAAAATAAGCAATTAAGGCAAGGGGCAGATAAACAGCAAAGACAAGAAGAACAGATCCACATTCGTAATAAAGCAATGGAAGCGACCGCAGATGGTATTTTTATCATTGACGCCCAAAAGCCTGATTTTCCTGTTATCTATGCCAATCAATCTTTTTACACGATAACCGGTTATGCGAAAAGGGATATCTTAGGTCAAAACTATTTCTCACATTATGGGCCTTATACCGATCCTCGTATCCTTGAAGAAATAAAACACACGATACTTCAGGGCAAATCTTTTCATGGAGAGATGCTCCATTTTAAAAAGAACGGTGAAAAATATTGGAATTTACTACGCATTGCACCGATTCGTGACCACAATGGCACCATCACCCATTATGTAGGGACCAAAACTGACGTTACATTGATACGGCAAAGGGATTTAGAGATTAAAGAACAGCGTGAGGAGCTTTTGCACGTCACGAGGGTGGGGAAGCTTGCTGAGTTTGTTTCTTCGCTTGCTCATGAAATCAGCCAGCCTATGGCCGCTATTCTATCTTACGCTCAGGCAGCTCAACGAATGCTTGCCTTCCCCACAAACGAGGGACCAAGCAGAGAACCTGAAGTGCAGGAGATCCTTGGGCATATTATTGATGATGACCATAGGGCTACGGAAGTCATCCGGCGCTTACGGTCACTGTTAAAGAAGGATGGTTCTGAAATGAATCCCCTGGATATTAATGCCCTTATTAACGAAACGGTCACACTTATTACGACCGATCTTAATGTAAGGAGCATTGTCTTAAAGCTCGAGCTGGAAAGTAATCTTCCGATTGTCTTAGGTGATCGCATACAAATCCAGCAGGTTTTTTTGAATCTTATTAGTAACAGTTTTGATGCGATGGAGGACAATCAAGGGTCTCGGGAAATGTTGATTCGCACATCGCGTAAAGATTTTAAGACGATTATGGTGGAGGTGAAGGATTCCGGATCCGGTATTTCTTTGCAAAATATACCTAAGCTATTCAATCATTTTTTTACGACCAAATCAGATGGTTTGGGTATGGGGCTCTCCATTAGCCGTTCTATTGTTGAGGCGCATGGCGGCCGTTTGGAAGTTAAGAATAATCCTGATTGCGGCGTAACTTTTTATTTCACCATTCCTGTTAGTAAGGATTCACTATGAAGAACCCCGGGCAGATTATCTATGTCGTCGATGACGATGTCTCTATATGCAGTGCTTTGAAATTATTGCTGGAACAACAGGGCTTTAGAGTTGAAACGTTCACCCGTGGGGCAGAGTTTTTATCTTTTAAGCATAATAAGGTGCCATCATGCTTAATCTTGGATATCCGCATGCCGGGTATGAGCGGACTTGCCCTTCAGGAGGCCATGGCAGCTCAACAGGTGACCATTCCTATTGTTTTTATCACCGGGCATGGGGATATCCCTATGAGTGTGAAAGCGATGCAGGCCGGGGCGATAGATTTTTTGTCTAAGCCATTCACCGAAAAAAAGCTGCTTAATGCCATCCAGCGTGCCATTGCCAAAAACAAAATCCAAAATAAACAACAAGGTGAAATAGCCACGATTAAACGGCATATCAAGACACTATCACCAAGAGAGCTGGAAGTTTTTCGTTTTGTAGCCAAAGGGATGCTGAATAAACAAATTGCCTCAAAGCGGGGGACTGCCCTTCAGACAATCAAAGTTCACCGTGGGCGGGTCATGCAGAAGATGCAGGCAAAGACTGTAACTGAACTTATCCGCTTCGCCCAAAAAGCGGGTATTACTTCCACCCCAGACTAACCTTCGGTCGTTACTCCTTCGATTTGCGTCTATTATACCTTGGTACAATTGATTTATTTTGGAGTTATTCTTAAAATACTCCCAAAAAGAAAGGTGAGTCATGCTTGATACATTAAAGAAAAGATACAGATTTAGAATTATCGCGCCTGCTTATCCGGCATTTAATATTTATTCAAATATAGCATCCAGGACAACGGCCTTAGGCCCGGTTTATGTGGCCACGAACGTTAACAAAATGGCAAGATGGGATGCTGAAATGATCGATGAAAACAATCTCCGCCTGCATGGGCCAAGGGGTAAGGAGGAGGGGGCTGACCATGAGTTTTTACAGCAGCAAAGGCCTGCGGATGTTGTTGGTTTTTATGGCGGGTTAACCAGCACGATCCCGCGTCTTTATAAGGTCGCACAATTTTACAAAGATAAGGGAGTGGTTACAATCGCTGGCGGACAGCATTTTGTCGGCGACAATATTATAGACGCATTGACTCACGGGATAGATTACATTGTGATCGGAGAAGGCGAAGAGACCATTCAAGAGCTTTTGGAGGGAATCGAAGGTAAACGTGACATCATCCAGGTGAAAGGCATTGCGTTCTTAAAAAACGGAGAACTGATCCGCACCATCCCTAGAGAACCTTTGCTTGATTTTGACAAATTGCCGCTTCCTGATTTTTCATTGGTGAGGTATGCCAACTTAAAGGTTTATCCGGTCGAGCGCATTCGGGGATGCGGCATGGATTGCGAGTTCTGTACCGTCAAAGGGAAGCCTCGGGCAGCTTGCCCTGACCGGCTGCTTGAACAGATCAGACGTTTGGTCGAAACAAGGGCTGCGCGTCATTTTTTTATTATTGATGACCTTTTTGGGCAGCATCGCAATGAGACAGTGCAACTTTGCTATGAGCTTAAGAGTTATCAAAAGCGTATTGGTAAACGGCTCGATTTTACCGCGCAAATAAGGTTGGATAAGGCCAAGGACCCCGAACTTCTTTTAGCGATGCGCCAAGCAGGCATTAACATGGTTTGTATTGGTTTTGAGTCCCCGATCGCCGAAGAATTAAAGGCCATGAACAAACACATCAAGCCTGAAGAAATGTTATCCTTCACAAGAGTCTTCCACAAATTTGGATTTTTAGTACACGGGATGTTCATTTTTGGATATCCTCTTGATGAAGGGCAGTGTTTCAATATGACGGCCAAGGAGAGGGTGAGGCGCTATCGGACATTTATTAGAAAAGCGCGCATCGATACTATTCAAATTTTACTTCCCGTCCCGTTACCGGGAACGCAATTAAGCCAGAGGCTTCAACAGCAAAACCGGATTTATGATATTCGGGATGTCGGATGGGAATATTATGACGGGAATTTCCCGATTTTTGAGCCTGACGCACCGCTTACCGCTGAGGAAATGCAGGCAGCGCAAAGAAAAATTATGGCGTCTTTTTACCAGTTTGGATTTCTTTTCAAAATAGGGTTAGATATATTATCATTTCCTGAATTAGTTTTATTCTTGCATGACATTAAGCTGGGGTGGGAGAGGTGGTATCGGCACTGGCGTAACGATTTGGCCCGTTTTATGGGATGGATTATCATAAGGAAATGGAACCTGGATTTTAATAAAAATAAATTTTTTGAAAGATTGCAGTCAGCAAAAGGGCAGATTGGAAGGTGAAAAATGGATATGTGTGGTTATCATTTACGGTGTTTGAACCGGGGGAAGAGTTGTTCGGAAGGCAGATATCAGCATATGCCCTCTATTACACTTCGGTACAATTGATTCATTTAAGGTTTTCACTAGAATACCATTATGCAGACAGAAAAATTACAACTTAAGGAGAGTGATGAAATGTCTTTAGACAAAAAACAAATTTACATTGTGGATGATGATGAGTCCGTGTGCCGCTCTCTTAAATTACTTATGGGGACTTACGGATTTTTAGTGGAAACTTTTCCTTCCGCAGATAAATTTTTTAGCGCTGTGCCGAATAGTGCTTTGGGGTGTTTAATCATGGACATTCATATGCCGGGATTAAACGGGTGGGAGGCACAGGAAAAACTTATGAAATCAGGGTCTAACCGTCCGGTTATCATTATTACGGCGGATAAAAATGACGGTCTTGAGGAGCAGGCTTTAAAAGCAGGAGCGGTGGGTTTTTTACAAAAACCGTTTAATGATCAAGAGCTGGTTGATTTAATTAATCTGGCCTTTTAAAAGCCCCGCTTAGTCTTTAGTTACCAAGCGACGGGGCCGGTTAGGAGGACAAAATGATTAAGAAAATAACATTAGCAATAACAGTGGTTACGTCAATCTTGGCAATGCCGCTTTTGTCCGGCTGTATTGCGCTTTTGGCCGGAGGCGTGATTGGGTTTGAGGTAAGTGCAGACAGCGTCAAGGCACAGTTCTATACCTCTTACGAAAGAGCTTATAGGGTCAGCCTTGATGTTGCGAACGACATGGTGGGTAGCGTTAATATGGCAGATGAGGCAACGGGATGGATTAAGTTTGATTCGCAAGATAATAATGTGGCTATCCATATCGTGAAACAGACTGACAGAACAGTGGAGATTACTGTTTCGGCCAGAAAATATGGTACACCCAGAGTCCAGTTTGCCAGGGATATACTGGCTAAGATAGCCAGGAAATTAAGATAACCTTGGGAGGCAATCAAAATGGAAAAGAAGCATAGAGGGGGGAGCAGTAAACCGTCATCAAAAAGGCAGGCTGCAAAGTCACTCAGTGGACAGGTGAAAGCCCGGAATCGGGCCGTCCGAAAGGTTGTGGCTACTTAGATCTTGAAGTCAATGGTATAACAAATATGGTTAATGATATGACCACCATAGATTCTTTACTCAAAAAATCGACTTATAGGCTGTGGGCGGTGTTTTAAGTTGTGGCGTTACTGTCAGCAGCGATTATTTTATACTCAAGTTCGAGCAAATACACGATTCAAACGGGGAAGGCCGGTTTTAGCTTAAAAGTTTTTTCTTTTAACCCGACTGGGCCACCAACTTTTCCGTCTCATAACTATTTGTAAATATGCAAGCAACAAATCCTTTATTTTACCCCTGACGGGGCGTCAGGACTTTTTGTTACAATTTAATTTTACTGGAAAATATATACTTGACAGGTAAATTATGGAACGGTATATTATCAACCCAAGGGAAAAGCGATGTCACTAAAAGCTTTCGGAATTAGTGTAGGTCAAAAAAAGCATTACGAAGAAGTTGTCTATAGCGTAACGCTTATTAATAATATTCTTAACAAGAATATTTCCGCTCACCATGCTTTATATAACCTGACTCCAGGCAAGTTTAATATCCTTATGGTCATCAAACATATAGGAGAGGACAGGGGTATCAGGCAAGTCGATATTAGTAAGAATTTAGCCCTTACTCCTTCTAACATAACAAAGTTAGTCTATAAGCTTGAAAAAGAAAAATTGCTCACCCGATCTTCTTCGGTAGACAGAAGAGTTAACCTCATAAAAATTACCGAGAAAGGCTCAAAGCTTGTGGACAAGGTCTCAAACGGTTCTATCGGTGAATTTAAGAAGATGGGGTGTAACTTAAGCCAAAGTAACCTAAAGAAGCTTTCTTCTTTATTAATAGAGTGGTTTAATTACTTGGTGGAAAATCAAAAAATTTCCCCGTGTTAGTTGAATAATTGACCATTTATTATTTAATAATCTTTTCATTAATTAAAAAGGAGGTAGTTATAAGACAAAAATTATCGATTCTTAGTCTTTTGAAACCAAAGTAGTACTGGGGGATAAGATCGATGATGAATCCATTACCATACAGCTCAAGACGGCTTTTTATCGCATCAATTAACCAGTATTTCCAAGACTTGAGTTAAGACAGGTGAAGGGATAGTCGGGTTAAGTGGTAATGCTGTTAACGGAGATGGATTTGATTATTGATAGATGGGCGCACGGTGAGTCGTAGGGATAATAGCAGCCATTTTAATTTATTTACTGAAAGGAGAAAAAATGAAAAGTCAATTCGGGGTAGGGGTCCTTGCTTTATTAGCAAGCTTAAGCATAGTACCGTGTGCTTATTCCTATTGCACAAGTAGTGGTGGTTCTTTTCAAGGGAATAATGCTTATTGCGGAATTGCAAAGGTAGTGACCGAACCTAGGGAGGAGCCGGCACCTAGAACAACTTACAAAACCGGTTACTCTAAAACATCCATTGCTTATCCTACAGGACGTAAAGACAGTAGTATTTTGTGGATAGAAAAGATCTATCCTAATACGGTGAATATAGGGAAGCCATACACTTATACTATCAATGTGACAAATCTCACAAATCTTTCTGTTCCCAATGTTGTGATCACAGAACATCTTCCGGCTGGTTTTCAGCTTCAGAGCTCTGATCCTGTCGCGAACATAGCAGATGGAAAGATGGAATGGGCTTTAGGTAAATTGAATCCTAGAGAAACCAGAACGATTTCCGTCACAGGTATGACTAATGAAAAGGCCGAGTTGCCCTGCTGTACGGCAGCTAGCTATGATCCACCAACATTATGTGTTAATACTTCCGTTGTCCGTCCGGACCTGAAGTTAGATATGACCGCAGCAGAGAAAGTAACTGCTTGTCAGGGAATTCCTCTGGATTTTGTAGTGACCAATCCGGGAGATGCTCATATTACAGATGTTAAAATCACAAGTCAGTTACCTGATGGCGTAACAGTTAGGGGTAATAGTGTAGTAACGTTTAATGTTGGAGGTTTAAATCCTGGTGCTTTTAAGAAATATTCTGAAATGGCCCAGGCTCATACGCCAGGTTCCTATAAGTTTAGTGCTGCTGCTTCCGCCTCAGACGGATTGAGTGCGAATGCTGAAGCTAATACAACTGTTGTAAAACCGGTTCTTACCATCACGGCCAATGCTGCAGCTGAAAAGCAGTATATTGGACGTAATGTGAGTTATTCTGTTACTGTGAGCAACACTGGTAACGCGACCGCTGAATCAACCGTCTTAAATGCTAGTTTAGAGGGAGTTCGCGGAGAATCAGCCAGTGACAATGGTTCAGTTTGGGGGCATTCTGCCAAATGGGATCTGGGGGCTCTTGAACCTGGTGCTAACAAGACTGTGAGCATTCAGGCAAACGCTACTGATGCTGGTGTGGCTAAACTTGATGCTACGGCCAAGGCTAAATGTAGTGAGGATGTTAGTACAGCAGCATCAACCAATATAGTTGGTATTCCAGCTATCTTGCTAGAGATGGTTGATCTTATTGATCCAATTGAGATAGGTAAAGATGAAACCTATGTCATTAAGATAACCAATCAGGGGTCTGCTTCTGATACTAATATTAAGATTGTGGCAATATTGGATGACAGCGAAGAATATGTGTCCTCTTCAGGACCTACTGATGGTACCGCTAGCGGTAAGACAGTAACCTTCGCTCCTTTGGCAAAAATTGATGCCAAAGATGTTGCGGAATGGAAAGTTGTAGTTCGTGGCGTTAGAGCAGCTGATGCCCGATTCAAGGTTTCTCTGACCAGTGACCAGTTATCAGCAGCAGCAGTAGAGAAGACTGAATCTACAACAATTTATTAATGTAGTTTATTAATAACAAATGAATAATTAATTCAGGGGCTTCAGAAATGGAGCCCCTGAAATTCTAAAAAATAGTTTAAAAAAAGGAATGCTTATGAAAATTTTAAGAATTATTCTATGTATTTTCCTTCCCCCTGTAGCAGCTTTTATGCAAGTTGGGGTGACTAAGCATTTTTGGATTAATATTGTGTTAACTATTTTAGGTGGTTTACCTGGCATGGTTCATGCTTTGTGGCTTACCTTAACTGATAAGCAAGTATAATTTTTGAATTTATAAGGTTTAAGGTTCTTTTTTTAACTAATTTAGAAAAGGGTTATTATTATGAAAATGATACAAGAATTTAAAGATTTTGCCATGAAGGGTAATGTGGTTGATATGGCAGTCGGTATTATTATAGGTGCCGCCTTTGGGAAAATAGTTTCATCTATCGTTGCCGATATCATTATGCCTCCCATTGGGATGATCATGGGCGGTGTAAACTTCACAGATCTTAAATTCACAATTAAGGCTGCTCAGCTGGATGCGGCAACCCAAGCCATGAAACCGGCGGTGACGATCAATTATGGCCAATTTCTTCAAGTCACTGTTGATTTTATAATCGTTGCATTTGCTATTTTTATGATGATTAAGGTTATGAATGCATTAAAGAAAAAAGAGGAAGCGGCCCCTGCTTTTCCTCCTGCACCTAGCAAAGAAGAAGTCCTTTTAACAGAAATCCGTGATTTGTTAAAGAAGAAATAGCTATTACATCATCTTAAGGAGAGGGTTTTATATGATGAATCTCATCATAGCTTTGGTTTTAGTAAATTTAATTTTTCATAGTGACAAAGCTTGTGCCGGTTGGATGCAGGATCAAATGAATAAATTAAAAAATACCAATATTGAAAGTATAAAGCAAACCCCCCTAAGTGAGACTAAGATCGGTGATGGCCTTAAGGAAGCTTTAAAGGTTGGCATTAATAATGCGGTTCAATTAACAGGGAAGACAGACGGTTTTTTTAAGAATGAAGCTATTAAGATCCCTTTACCTGAAAAGCTTCAAATGTTAGATAAAGGATTGAGAGCGGTTGGCTTAGGCAAGACAGTAGATGATTTTGTTTTAAGCATGAACCGTGCGGCTGAAGCCGCCGCCCCTCAAGCAAGGGATATTTTCATCAATTCAATAGTGGGCATGTCTTTTGATGATGCTATGAAGATCTACAATGGGGGTAATACATCAGCTACTGAATTTCTTAAAGAGAAAACCTCGCAACAGCTTCGTGATGCATTTTTGCCCTTTGTTAAGAAATCATTAGCTCAATATGATGTAACAGCTAAATACAATGATGTTATTGGGAAGTATCGATCTTTGCCATTTTCCTCTAAACTGCCAGTTCCAGATGTGGAGCAATATGTGCTTGATAAAGCATTAAATGGACTTTTTTTGATTTTGGGACAGGAGGAAACAAAGATAAGGACCCAACCGGCTGCAAGAGTCACAAGCTTATTGCAGGAAGTTTTTAAATAATCTTTTAACTCTAAGGAGAGAAAATGAAGAAAATTTTCCTGTTTGTGGGGTTAGGACTGATATTATTGGTCATCGTAGCTTTGGTAGCGGTAGGGATTTTTATCGGCCCGATTGTCAAGACGGGTGTAGAAACATTGGGGCCAAAAATAACTCAAGTTTCAATCAAAGTTGACGCTGTGGATGTATCATTGTTGACAGGGACTGCCCAAGTTAAAGGTTTAATAGTTGGTAATCCCGAAGGTTACAAAACGCCAGAGGCTATTAAAATGGGGACTGCCTCTGTTAGTTTGGATCCATTCTCCGTTTTCTCCAACAAAATTCTGGTGCATTCTATCCATGTAGAGTCACCTGAAATAACCTATGATGGTGGACTTGGCGGTAACAATTTAAGTAAGATTATGGACAATGTCAATGCTGTCGCAAAATCCGGCGGCCCCGCCCCCTCGAATGCAAGTGCTAATACTAAGAATGAAACTCCCAATAAACCTGCTCCAAAAATTGAGGTGGATGATTTTCTTATCACTGGAGCAAAAGTCCATGTTAATCTCACAGGGATAACCAGCAAGGAGATTACCTTGTCGTTACCGGATATTCATTTGACTGACTTGGGCAAAGATAGCAACGGGGTAACAGCTACCGAACTTATCCGTACCGTACTTAGTCATGTTACCAGCACCACCCTGGAGGCAGTTACCAACTCTATCTCTAGCTCAGGAAAAGTTATTCAAAATTTGGGTAAAGACGTTGGAAAGCAAGCAGGCGACAGCGTTAATACAATTACCAAGGGTGTCGGTGGATTGTTTGGGAAATAAGGGGATATCTAAGAATTATATCTAAAGTAGTTAAGGTACCAGCGGATCGATTAAACAGGTTCTACTGTCTTACCAGTTGACTATGGATATCCAGTTTGAACCAATCCCGGTTAAAGTGAAAAGTGACGGAATCGTAGTTTTAGCTTAAAAGTTTTTTTAACCAGACTGGGACCCCAGCATTTCTTAACCCTTTGTGACTTTGTCGGTTTCAAAGGGTTTTATTTTATCCCTGAAGAGACCCAATAAAAAATGCACTTCTCCTTTCGTAGCTGAATAGGTTGCGGAGGGTTTTTGTTTGCAGTAAAATAAAACTGAGGTCAAAAAATGAAAGTTTCAAGTAAAAGGTTTGCAAGAATAAAAGAACATTTTGAGAAAGAAGCCGTTATCTTTGACAAGTTGTTCTTTAAAGTAGTGCCACGCTATGACGAGATGATGCAGGCAGTGGTTGAGGCATCCCCCTTCCTTAGAAAAGATAGATTAAAAATTATTGATTTAGGATGTGGGACGGGGAACTTGGCTCAGAAGATGGTTGCTGCCTATCCCAACGCACACATTACTTGTATTGATATGGCGGAGAATATGCTTAAAATGGCTAAGGCGAAGCTGGAGAAGCAACGCAATGTTTCGTTTTGGCTTGGTGATGTACTTGATTTTGATTATTCAAATAAATACGATATGATTGTGTCGTCATTGGTGCTCCATCATCTTGAAAAGAAGGATAAGCTTAAGTTCTACCGAAAATTGTATAATGCTCTTCGAGATGGCGGAATCTTTTATACAATTGATATATTCCTTTCTTCAAGCCGCCATTTACAAAAACTATACATGGATAAATGGAAAATCTTCATGACAACAAACAAGTTACCGATTAAGAAGGTCAATGAGATGATTACCCGACATAAAAGAGAAGATAGGCCAGTCGTTTTTGAAGAAGAACTTTCCATTATGCGTAAAGCTGGATTCAAGTGTGTAGATGTGGTTTTAAAGCATTACAATTTTGCGGTATATGGTGGACAAAAGTAAAAAAGGAGGAATAAATGAAGGACGCAGCTTTAAAGGTTGCAGGAGTAATTTTTCTCCTGGTGTCTATTATGCATCTTTTAAGAATAATTCTTAAGTTTGAAGTAATAATAGCGGGTTTTGTTCTTCCCATGTGGTTTAGTATGTTTGGTTTTATAATTCCACTATTACTATCGCTATGGATGTTTCAATCTCTTAAAGCCCCCAAGTAAGAGAGTAGTTTAAGTAGCGGAAGTAAGTTCAGAAAGCGCCTTTTCAGCATCATCTGACCCCCAAAAAGTTCTAAATTCGTTGATGAAGAGACCCCAGCAATAGACTTGAGCATTTACTTAAGTCTATTTCTGTTTGTGGGAAGGGATTTATGGGGGGATGTGTAATTTATTAGATCAGTAAAAAATATTAAATTGTTCTTTTAAATCTATATTTGGAAGGATATTCTGAAAATAGTGAGGTAATGTAAATTATAAGGTGTCAAGATATGGGGGAAATAATGCTAGGTGAAGAATAATGAAGCGGGCATATTCCGTAATCATAATGCTTGCAATGGTCTTTCCACTTTCGGTTCCCGCATTTGCGGCAAATGGCACCTGGAATGATACCGGCGTGACAAGCGCTAGTTGGCTCAATCCTGATAACTGGTCTTCAGGTACAGTTCCCGGAGCGACAACCGGAACGACCAATACTGATATTGCCACATTTAATACCGCCATAGGTGCCAATTCTTACGGCACTAGCGCCAACCCGGTCATTATTGATTCCGGCCGTAACATTGGGGGTATTAATTTTGATACAGCTGCCGGTAATTATTTTATTGGCAGTCTTTCACTAAACCCATTACTGTTGAGTTCCGGTGGGGCCATTCAGATTCTTGGTACGCTTACTGCAACTGATGTTTATGAAACGATTAATGCTCCGCTCGTTATTGAAGGTGCGTCAGGAACGTACACTTTCTCAAATAACAGTGCGAACGGTAATGGAGTAGGAGCTGGTTGGCTAAACATTGGCGGAAGCATTACCGGCAGTGCGGCAGGTAATACCGTATTGACTCTTAGCGGTTCTAACACGAATGCAAATACCATTAGCGGTATCATCGCAAACGGTAGCGCTACATCAGTTGCTATTACCAAATCCGGCGTGGGCACATGGGTTCTCTCCGGTGCCAATACCTACACAGGACCCACGACAGTCGATGCCGGAACGCTAGAAGCCGGAGTAGTGGATCAAGCTTTTGGTATAGGTTCAAGCGTGACGGTTGCAAGCGGAGGGATATTGGATTTAGGCGGATTTAACGAGACAATAGGTTCCCTCGTCGGTTCTGGCACAGTTACCAGTAGTGCGGCAGGTACTCCTATCTTGACAGTGGGCGGGGATAATACTCCTACTACCTTTTCTGGAATTATCCAAGATGGCAACGCTAATTCAGTCGGGCTTACTGTAGCGGGGATAGGATCTTTAACGCTCTCCGGCGCCAACACTTATACGGGCGCCACCACAGTCAGTGCCGGAACGCTCAAAGCCGGAGTAGTAAATCAAGCCTTTGGCGTGGGCTCGGCAGTGGCGGTTGCGGTCGGAGGGACATTGGATCTAGAAGGATTTAATGAGGCAATAGGTTCGCTCGCCGGAGGCGGTACAGTCACCAATAGCGGTGGCCAAGACGTAACATTGACGGTGGGGTGGGATAATACTTCTACAACGTATTCTGGCATTATAAAAGATGGCGGCACCAATATAGTCGGGCTTACTAAAGTGGGAAGTGGAACTCTTATTCTAAGCGGCAACAATACTTACACTGGATCAACAATATTAACCGGCGGAACGCTTGGTTTAGATAGCAGCAGCGCAATAGGCCCGGGGACGATCTTTTTTTACGGCGGCACGCTCCAATACAGCGCCAGCAATAATATTGACAACTCAAGCAAGTTTAGCAATGCCTCAGGTCAGTCATTCAGCATTGATACCAATGGCCAAAATGTAACATTTAATAATGCACTTGGGAGTAATACTTCAGATACACTGACAAAGATCGGTGTCGGAACACTAACCCTTTTGGCCGACAATAACTATTCAGGCATAACAACTATATCCGGGGGGACTCTTCAGATTGGAAACGGTGGGATTGTAGGGAGCCTCGGAACAGGTGATGTAACGGATAACGCAAATCTTACATTTGATTTTAGTAATAACCCCACTATATCGAACGTCATTTCCGGCACAGGATCAGTTACGCAAAATGGCACAGGCACTCTTACGCTCTCCGGCACCAACACTTATTCGGGCGCTACGATAGTCAATACCGGAACGCTCAAAGCCGGAGTAGTGGACCAAGCCTTTGGTGTGGGTTCGGCGGTGACGATTGGTATCGGAGGTAAACTGGATTTAGGAGGCTTTAATGAAACAATAGGTTCGCTCACCGGAGCTGGCACAGTCACCAGTAGCTCGGCAGGCACCTTAACCTTGACAGCAGGCGGGGACAATTCTTCTACCGACTTTTCCGGAATTATAAAAAATGGCAGTGCTACTTCAGTTGGGCTTACTAAAGAAGGAAGCGGGACTCTTACTCTTAGCGGTGACAATACCTACACTGGGGCTACGACTATAAACGCTGGCACACTTGATCTCGGTAGCAGCAGTGCCATAGGCCCAGGGACGATCTATTTTTACGGTGGTACGCTACGATACAGCTCAAGCAATAACACCGACTACTCTGGACAGTTTAGTTCTGACATTAATCAGGCTTTCAATATTGATACCAACGGCCAAGATGTTACATTTGCTAATCCGCTTACCAGTGACGGAGGCACATTGACAAAGATCGGTGATGGCACCTTGACCCTCTTGGCTGACATCAACTATTCAGGCATAACAACTATATCCGGGGGGACTCTTCAGCTTGGAAACGGTGGGATTACTGGAAATCTCGGAACAGGCAATGTAACGGATAACGCAAATCTTACACTTGATTTTAGCAATAACCACATTATATCGAACGTCATTTCCGGCATAGGATCAGTTACGCAAAATGGCACAGGCACTGTTACGCTCTCTGGCGCCAACACTTATTCGGGCGCCACGATAGTCAATGCCGGCACGCTCGAGGCCGGGGTGGTAAACCAAGCTTTTGGTATAGGCTCGGCGGTGACGATTGGGGTCGGAGGGAGAGTGGATTTAGGAGGTTTTAATGAAACAATCGGTTCGCTCGCCGGAGCAGGTATAGTTACCAATAATGGGGCATTCTCTTCAACCTTGACGACGGGTGCGGATAATACATCGACTGTCTTTTCCGGGAATATTCATAATGGTAGCAATGCCATAGGGCTTACAAAAGAAGGAAGCGGAACCCTGACTTTAAGTGGGGACAATACCTACAGCGGATCGACTATACTAAACGCTGGGACACTTAGTCTGGGCAGCAGCGCAATAGGCCCAGGGACAATTTATTTTAACGGCGGTACGCTCCAATACAGCGCCGGCAATAACAACGACTATTCAAGCCAGTTTAGTTCTGACAATAATCAGGTTTTCAACATTGATACCAACGGCCAAAATGTTACATTTGCTGATCCGCTTTCCAGTGCCGGAGGCGTACTGACAAAGATCGGTAACGGTACTCTTATTTTGGCCAGTGCCAATCACTATACAGGTGCGACCTTGATTAATGCGGGGACTCTTCAAGTAGAAAATGCTAATGCTTTGGGCACAGGCCCTGTTACCAACAATGGTACCTTGGCCCTTGGCACAACTAGTCTTTCTTTAGGAGGTTTATATAGACAAAATGCAGGTTCAGCGCTAGACCTTTCTATATATTCTACTTCCAATTACGGCAATATCATAACCCCTTCAGCTTTGGTCGCTAACGGAAGCACTGTTAACGTTCATATCACGGGCTATATTCAAAACAATGCGCAATATGAAATTATTAATTCAGGAGGCACAGGAATAGGAAGCGTTCCTTTAACAATCACATCTGATAATGCCTTGTTTAATTTTACGGGCTCAATTTTAGACGGCAATCTTTTTTTAACCGCAAATAATATCCTTGTTTCTTTAGCGAATAATCCAAATGCGCAGACCATTGCTAATGTTCTTTCAAATGAGTCAAACCCGTCAAGTGATCTGCAATCTACATTAAGTACTCTTGTTCATCTAAGTGACGCGCAAATATCCGCAGCGCTTGACACCATGGGCCCTATAGTTAACAGGGGCATTATTGAAAATAATTCTGCAACATTGAATAATTTTATTGGGGCCTCTCTTGATAGAGTGCACTATGTTTTATCTCGTGAAGATATTATCAATAATTCTCTTAATAAAGTTGAAGGATCTTTAAATCACGCTGAACCCGGAAATTCTGCCAGTTCAGGAGTGTCATCAGGTGATGAAAGCGGGATAAATGGTATTTGGGCAAAACCATACGGCAGCTATCTAAGTCAAAAAACACATCAATATATCCAGGGATTTGATGCCTGGAATGCAGGAACAGTTGTTGGTGTAGATCGTCTTATTGCCGACAATTTTACCCTTGGCGTCAGTGGTGGTTATGCATACGGCTGGGTAAATTCAGACGGAGATATCGGAAACACAGATATCACCAGCGCTCAAAGCACAATATACGCCGGGTATCAGGATTCGAATCACAATCTTTTTATAGATGCAGCAGGCTCTTTAGCCTGGAATTGGTATAACGGACAACGGAATATCAGTTATATTAATAGAACTGCCGATTCTAATTATGAAGGCCAGCAATACAGCGCTTATTTAGAAAGCGGCTACAGGTTTAATACCGGGAATAATTCAGAATCTGCCCAGTTATTTGGGAACAACGCTGATATTGTTCCGCTAGTCTCTCTTCAATGGACGCATCTGTCTTTAGGAAGTTATACTGAATCTAATGCCGGCCCCCTGGATTTAAACGTTAATAAACAAAATTATGATATATTGGAATCCGGCTTAGGTCTCAGCATGTCCACTTCAGAAGAAAAAGATTGGGGCCTTTTTACCCCTGAAATCCACGCCAAATGGCTTCATGATTATATTGACGATAAAATGGTGGTTACTTCGTCATTTACAGGCGGCGGGGGATCGTTTACTTCTAATGGCGTTACCCCGCAGAAGGATGGGATAGAATATGGCAGTAAATTATCTTTCGACCTTAAAAATGACATATCTTTAATTGCCGAGTGTAATGTAGAGATGAGAAGCGGGTTCATTGGGGTCTATGGATCAGGAACAGTACATTATAAATTTTAACGTAGATTGCTAAAAGCTTGAATTACAGCCCCGGCAAAAAACCGGGGTTTTTTATTTAAACATATGAAGACAAATTTTTATATAATTATCCTGTTATTAATAACAGTATCGATTAATGGATGCACAACAATGCCGTTGTTCAAGGACAGGTTATCTGTAGCCGAAGAGATTGCCAATAAAGCGGGTTTTACAAAGGAATATATCAAAGTTGATGATTTTACACTTATGACCTATCAAAAATTTAATAGGCGTTCCGATACTATAAGTATTTACATTGAAGGAGACGGTAGGGCGTGGGAAACTAAACACAGGCTTTCTGATGATCCAACTCCATCAAACCCCGTGGCTCTAAAATTAGCCGCAGTAGATCCTGCAGATAATATCGCCTATATTGCAAGACCGGGGCAGTATTCTCTTTCTGGTATTCCAGACTGTGATTCGAAATATTGGTCAGGATTCAGGTTTGCTGAAGAAGTTATAAATTCGTTTAACAGGGCCATTGATCTATTAAAAGAAAAGTCACTAGCCAGGCATGTAGAACTAGTTGGTTATTCCGGAGGTGGAGCTATTGCCGTGCTTGTTGCGGCACGACGCAGTGATGTTGTAGCCCTTCGTACTGTAGCAGGTAATTTGGCCCCGAAGGTATTTTGTCAATACCATCATGTAAGCCGGCTTGAAGGGTCGATGGATCCGATGGATGTTGCGCAAGAAATGTCTCTAATCCCCCAACGCCATTTTGTCGGCTCCAAAGACTTAGTGGTCCCCGAATTTATCACGCATTCTTTTGTTAAGCAGGAAGGCGATCAAGCTTATGACAGGATCACTGTTGTTGAAGGTGCCACTCACACAAAGGGGTGGCAGGAGCATTGGAAAGAGCTTTTGTCTTTGTCTCCATTGTAAGTTCGATGCCGTTGGTTAGAATTTGGAGAAACTTAATAGTTTTTTCGTCACCCCCAACCTCTGTAACTACGCAAATTGCAGAGGTTTTGTTTTTACCACTGACGGGAGGTTAGAACCTATTATCGTCAGTAATCTTACGTAATTGACTGGTCTATTTTTTTGATGTATTATCCTTAATCTGTCAGAAAGAAAATGGATTGTGTAAAGGTTGAGGGTTATTTTTATGCGAATATTGCTTGTTGAAGATGAAAGGAAGCTTTCAGCCGTCATTAAAAGGGGCCTCAAGGAAGTCCATTATGCCGTTGATATTGCTGAAAATGGTTATGATGCGCTTTTTATGGCTGAATCGAATCCTTATGATCTTATCATCCTTGATATTATGCTCCCCGGCAAGGATGGCTTTGCTATTTGCCGTCAGCTTAGGAAGGGCAAGAACGATACCCCTATCCTTATGCTCACAGCCCGCGAGGATGTGGAAGATAAAGTTTCCGGACTTGACGCAGGGGCCGATGATTATTTGACTAAACCGTTTTCATTCCCTGAATTTTTGGCCCGTGTACGCGCCTTACTCAGGCGTAAGAATACCGAAAAATCAACCAGTCTTAAGGTCGCGGATTTAGAGCTTGATCAGTTGACGCGTAAGGTGTTGCGTGCGGGTAAGGAGATCGAGCTTACAGCAACGGAATATTCCCTTTTGGAGTATTTAATGCTTAAAGTTGGCCAAGCGGTAACCAGAACTATGATTTCTGAACATGTTTGGAATGATGATTTTGACGCCTATTCCAATGTCATTAATGTTTATATTAATAACCTTAGAAAAAAAGTAGACCAAGGCCACGCAAAACAATTGATTCATTCAAAGCGCGGTGTCGGTTATATCTTAAAAGACAAATGAAAATCAATTCTATTCGTTTTAAGACCAGCGTTCTGGGCATGGGTATCTTATGCGTGATACTTATTTTCTTTAGTATTTATCTGGTACACACCGTTCGGCAGCTTCTATATATGGAGGAAGAAGAAGAATTATTGGTCAAGGCTAAACAGATCAATAACTACATTGATATATACGCGACTATATCTGAGAATGATCAATCCCCGGCAATGTTATTTTATAAGTTATTCGGGGGCAAGATCCTTAATAATAAGAAGGTCGTTGATGAATTGTGGGGAAAGGACAGTAAAGCTCTAGGGCTAGAGAATGATTGTTATAGAATTCGAAACCTTAAAGGGGGTGTTATCTTACGTTCCGATAATCTGACAGCTGATGCTGAAAGGCTTTTCGATAGTCAATTTGCACGATTTGGCAATACGATCCATCTCGCATACATGAAAATTAAGGGGGTTCCTTGTTATGGGATTAATTATCCGATAATATTTTCTAAAATCAATACGTTAAATTTACAATTGGCTGCGCCGATTCCTCATATCCAAAGGGTTATCTATAAGTTGGAGCTTGCCATTATGGGAGGGGTTGCGGTTATTCTTTTGATGAGTATTTTTGCAGGAATTTATCTTACTCGCCGGGTCCTGAAACCTGTGGAGGATGTAACTCGGATAGCCGATCATATCAGTCAAATGAATTTAAATATGAGAATTCCTATTAAGGAATTGGATAAAGAGGTGGCAGAGCTTGTGGGATCTTTTAATCGTATGATTAGCCGTCTGGGGAGTTCTTTTGCTTATATTAATGATTTTAATTCACATGTTGCCCATGAGATGAAAACGCCATTGGCTATTATCAAAGGTGAGCTAGAGCTGGCCATCAGTGCAGATAATACCAAAGAAGAGGACAAAAGAGTCATGAAAGATGTTCTCCAAGAGGTTAACAGGTTAATAAAAATAATAAAAGACCTGCTCCTCCTTGCAAAGTTTGAATATAAATTAGAAATTTTCAAGATGGAGAAAATGGATTTAATGCCGTTTCTGAAGGATGTTTATCAACATTCTAAAGTATTGACGGCAGGGGAAAATATTAACCTTGAATTGATAACCAAAAATGATTCTCTTTGGATAGAAGGCGATGCTACTCATCTGCGCAGGGTATTTTTTAACCTGATTCACAATGCGGTAAAGTTTACACCAGCAGGTGGAGAGATTAAAATTCTAACGGAAGTTTCTAATAAATATGTTTTTATATTCATCAAAGATACAGGGATAGGTATTGCGCCAGAAAATCAGAGCAAAATCTTTGAGAAATTTTACCGCATACGCCCAGCGGAGCAAGAAGCAATGGAAGGGAGTGGCCTGGGTTTAAGCATGGCCAGAGCAATTGCCAGAGCTCATAAGGGAGACATCACTTTTGAGAGTGAAGTTAACAATGGGTCTACCTTTACAATTAGTTTGCCTATCTTGTAGGACCAAATTTCCTCTAAGTTTTCATTTTACCCATCCCAATCAATTATAAAGATAAATAAATTTTTATTTTATTTTAACCTTATTTTTATGGGCACTATGTTAAAAAAGTGCGGCTTTAGGGGATACTAAAATAAAAAGGAGGGGAAGATGAAAAGAACTTTGGAAATCCAAGAAATATCTGTTCAAGAACCTGCTGTCCGGGATTGGCTGCGTTATGAACTTACAGAAGATGATTTCTTGTTAGGCAAGACATCTGAATTTTCTTCTGATGATTGGGAGGATGATGGATAAAGGAAACGGCACCTCTCTTGAATTATTTTGAAAAGCAACGTTTAGGAGGTGAGGATGAAAACTCAAACTGAAACGTTGGATGATAAGAAACAGAATGATATAGAAATAAGTTGGAGTTGGGGAGGGACTAAGGGGATAAAACAAATACTTGTGGTTGATGATGAAGCAAGGATAAGAGAAATTTATCAAAGTATTTTTAAGATGTTGGGCTATAAGGTTTTTACTACCGCAAATACTACTGACGCCTGTATTGTATTGGCTGCTGAGGAAATTGATATTGTTATTTTGGATATCAATTTACACGAACACAATAGAGGCGTTATTTATCGACTGATACGGACCTTTTGTAAAAATGCTAAAGTGGTTGTCTCAAGTGTTTATCCCATCGATGAGCAAATGGCAAGATTTGAGAATGCGGACGGATATTTCGATAAATCTGATAACAAGGAGGTGCTTGTAAGGATGGTTAGTTCCTTTTTTCAAGACCCTTAACCAGATAGCTGAGTTTTCATACTATTAAGAATTTAATAACAAAACAAACAAAGGAACCGACCATGAAAACACACATTGAAAGACTTCCAGAATATTATCCTTTAAAAGATGAAGATCTGGCTATGGTAAATTGGCTTACCAGGGTCTTCTTAATCAATGGATTATCCCAAGGATGGGGTAAGGAGGGATTGTATCAAGTGGCGGCTAAACGAATGCTTGTGGTTGATGATGAAGCAAAGATCAGAGAGGCCTATAGACGGATTTTCGTTTCATTGGGGTATGATGTTATGACCGCATCCAACGCTGTCGATGCTCAAAACCTTTTGGTGCGGAACAAATTTGATATTGCTCTTTTAGATATTAATATGGCTGAAGTTGATGGATCTATCCTTTTTGAATTGATGAGGACGTTCCATAAAAATATAAAGGTGGTTGTTTCAAGTGTTTATTCCATTGATGAACAGAAAGAAAGGGTTAAAGAAGCGGAGGGATATTTTGATAAGTCTGATGGTAAAGATGCTCTGGTATCGCTTGTTTCTTCTCTAGTAAAGGATTCTTTATCATCAGATTAGTGAGCTAACAAATCCAAGTCAACTTTTATACTCTTTATTAGGAATTGGGTCAAGGATTACGGTCGCTTAAGAGTTCTTTGATCTTTTCTATCAGCGTCGATGTATTTAATGGTTTAGGCATATAAAATGTCGCGTCCTCATGCTCCTGCTGCCCTGCTTTTGCCTCTAACAGTCCGCTGATGACAATGATCGGAGTGGTTTTAAACCGCAGGTTCTCCCGGACTTTCATACTGAAATACCACCCATCCATTACCGGCATGACCAAATCAGTGATCACCAAATCCGGTTTGTTGGTTTTTATCAATTCTAAGGCCACTGCCCCATTGGGAGCAGTGATGACTTCATAACCATTTTTCAACAAAATTGAACTAATGATATGCAGGATGCTACTGTCATCGTCTACTACCAATATTATTTTAGGCATTCTCAAGCTCCAAGGTCTTAATGGTGATATTTTAGATGTTTTCAATCTACCATAACCGTCGGTTTTAATCCATAAAGAAAATTAGTAACAGTAGATGGGCTTTGTGGCAAGATGATGAATTGCCAGGATTGCCGATAATAAAATAGTTTCCAAGAATTAAGGCTTGCTAATCCTGTTATCATTGATGTTAATAAAAGGGCAGGATTAAAGATTGCCCTGTTTGCCAATGAAGAATATAATTATAGAATGTTGTCGACTAAAAGAACACGTCGATTTGTGTTTTTCTTGGTTCTTGAGTTTTTGTTAGGGTGCAGTGCTGTTACAACCGCTGGGGCAACTCAGAGGGTCCCTATACTCCTTTATCATCACCTTCAAGACCTCCCTGATACGGCCAGCCCTATATTGCGCCGATGGACACTTTCACCGAAGGCATTAGATTCCCAGGTCAGGGGGCTTACAGAACGCGGTTTTCATGCCATTACGATGGCGCAGCTGGTGGCGCATTTGAAACACCAACAGCCGCTGCCTTCAAAACCCATTGTTTTGACTTTTGATGATGGCTGGCGTGATCACTATGAAGTCGCCTTTCCTATTTTAAGAAAATATAACAGCACCGGTACATTTTTTATCATCACCGATTCTGTCGGTCATTCTGCTTATATGAATTGGGGACAAATCCGTAAGATGGCGGCGGCAGGCATGGATATAGAGGCGCATTCTGTGACGCATCCTAAACTCACGGAAATATCCAAAGAAGAAGCTTTCAACGAAATTTTAAGATCAAAACAAGATCTGGAGAACCATTTGCATCAGCCGATTACCGTTTTTGCTTATCCGTTCGGGGTTTATAATGACCGTGTGATTGATCTGGTCAAGCGTGCAGGATTTGACGGCGCAGCTGCCGTCAACGGGATGAATGTCGGCTACATTTATCGTGCGGATGAGTCCTATACTTTGTTTCGAAAGGTAGTTATGAGTTATGAAACCCCGGATAATTTTATCGGACAAAGTCAATAGAGCGGTGTTTTATGAAAAGACAGGTTTTATTTCTTGCCACCTGTATTTTTTTAATTTTTTTTCCTT
Organism: Candidatus Omnitrophota bacterium; assembly: GCA_963769315.1. Classification (GTDB taxonomy): domain Bacteria; phylum Omnitrophota; class Gorgyraeia; order Zapsychrales; family Fredricksoniimonadaceae; genus JABDGZ01. The sequence goes on along the minus strand of CAVYLG010000003.1, from coordinate 700,941 downwards.
GCGTCTTTGCTAACGAGCCTTTCCATCGCGGTCTTTTTGTTCCACTAGCGCAGGAACCTCCCGTACTGTCCAGTCCGCTAGAAATCAAAGAGTTGTTGGATTTTGCAAAGAAAGCGCACATCGATACACTATTCGTGCAGATATATCATGCCAACAAGGCATGGTTCCCTTCCCATGTGGCAGATGACAGTTTGTATGAGATCAATCGAAGGAAACATTCCGTAGATTCATTTGCCCTGCTCCTTGAGCAAGCCCATCGTCAAGGTATTCAGGTGCACGCTTGGATCAATTTATTAAGCCTCGGCAACAACCGGGATTCCAGGTTCCTTAAAAAATATGGCACAGATGTTTTGACCAGAAATCTCAAGGTAAAGAAGAAATTGGAAGATTACAAGATTGATGAACAATATTTTCTTGAACCGGGAGATCCCAGGGTCAGGGCAGAGCTTGCCAATATTATCGGTGAAATATTGACGGCGTATCCCGGGCTCGATGGCCTTCAATTTGATTATATCCGTTATCCGGATCTGGCCCCCCATTACGGATATACAACAGTGAATGTAAAGCGCTTTAGGCAAGCCAGTGGCCTTCAGACAATCGACGATAACAGCCAAGTCTGGAAAAATTGGAAGCGTGATCAGGTAACTCAGCTTTTGGCGCTTTTGGTCCGTGAAGCCAGAAAATTACGTCCGAACATTCAAGTTTCGTCGACCGGTTGTATGCCCTACGCGCGTGCTTATGAAGAGGCATTCCAGGACTGGCCATCATGGCTTTCCCGGGGGTTGGTTGATTTTGTTACGATCATGGATTATTCTCCGCGCCCGTCGGAATTTTACAGATGGATTGAGGACGCAAGAAGTAAGACAAAGGATTTTAAAAAAGTAAAGATCGGTGTTGGTGCTTATAAACTTACCAATTCACCCGAATTATTTGAACAAGAATTGCGCCAATGTGAACAACTGGGTGCCACTTGTGTCATTTTTTATTATGGCAGTTTGTGTAAGAACCCTGAGTTGGGCAGGGAGTTAATTAAAAAAGAAAAATAAATTATTTGGCAGAGCTTTTTTACCACATCCCGTCATTTTTTCCGGTAATGTTATCTTGGGGAATTCCCGCCAGGGGCAATTTTATTGAAAAAAGCATATCGTGTTATGTTAAAATAGAGCCCGATCGTTTAGATGGATATGGTATGCCAAGCCACAGGAGATATTAGATAAAATAAGGGGTTGGTATGAATTATTTAAATTTAGGGAAAACCGGTCTTAAAGTGTCACGAATTTGCCTTGGCTGCATGAGCTATGGGAAAGCGAAGGTGCCTGCGTTGCCCGGTATGCCCAGTTGGCCCTGGACTTTGAATGAAGAAGATAGCCGTCCGTTCATCAAGCGCGCTTTGGAGTTGGGTATTAATTTTTTTGACACAGCAAATGTTTACTCGAGCGGCGAAAGCGAATTGGTGCTGGGGCGTGCCATACGTGATTTTGCGCGTCGCGACGAAGTGGTTCTGGCCACCAAAGTCTACAACACCGTTCGTTTGGACCCCAACGGCCGAGGTCTTTCACGTAAGGCGATCCTTTTGGAAGTCGACAACAGCTTGCAGCGGCTGGGCACTGACTATATCGACCTTTATATTATTCATCGTTTTGATTACGAAACGCCGTTGGAGGAGACGCTTTGTGCGCTCAATGACGTTGTTCGGTCCGGGAAGGTCCGTTATATCGGTGCGTCGTCAATGTATGCGTGGCAATTTATGAAGGCGATCGGCCTCCAGCGCGCCCATGGTTGGGCAACCTTTGTTTCAATGCAGAATTATTACAATTTACTTTATCGCGAGGAAGAACTGGAAATGCTCCGCTTGTGTATGTCCGAGGGTATAGGGGTGACTCCGTGGTCACCACTCGCTCGTGGCCGGTTGGCGCGCCCTTGGTCGGCAGAGCCTCAAACGCAAACCGAGCGCGCCAAGACTGACAATTTCGCTAAGAGGTTATTCACCAAGACGGTGGATATTGATAAGCCCGTTATCGATCGCGTAAACGAAGTTGCCCGATTGCGTAATTTGCCGCCTTCACAGATCGCGCTTGCGTGGCTCTTTCACAAACCGGTGGTCACCTCACCGATTGTCGGTGCAACCAAGCCCAATCATCTTGAAGATGCAGTCGCGGCGCTTTCAGTCAAGCTTTCAGATGAGGAAATCCGCCGGCTTGAAGAATTATATCAACCGCATCCGCCTACCGAAGCATTCTCATAGGGGGACTATCAGTGACAAAAAGAGTTGCCGTTGTAACTGGTTCTCATCAAGGAATAGGTTTTGAGGTTTGCCGTCAGCTGGGAGCGCTTGATTTTCAGGTTGTGCTCACAGGCCCCGATAAAAACAAAGGGAAAGTTGCGGCACAGAAACTTCGATCTAAAGGGAGCGACGCGGTCTATCATGTATTGGATGTGGCCAATGGGAGGCAAGTTTTTACTTTACGTGATTTTGTTTTTAAAAAGTTCGGCCGAGCGGACGTCTTGGTGAATAATGCCGGCATTCTTCTCGATGAAGGCAGAAGTAAACTTGAGGGTATCGTCGCACGAAATTTGAAAAGAATTCCCAAGAAGGTGGAGCCCGGGCAGGGACCTAGTATCCTTGATGAGGATATTGATATTTTTCGGGCCACGTTGGAGGTCAATACCTTGGGAGCCCTTGCAATGTGTCAGGCCTTTGTGCCTTTGATGATGAAGGCCGGATACGGAAGGGTAGTAAATGTTTCTTCAAGCCGTGGACAGTTAAGCAGCATGGGCGATGACGGGGCCCCGGCATACCAGATGTCCAAAGCAGCTTTGAATACGGTTACTTTGATGGTTGCAGATGCTGCCCGCGGCAAGAATGTGCTGGTAAACTCTGTATGTCCCGGCTGGACACGCACGTCTCTCGGAGGGCCAAACGCCTCACGTTCTGTAGAAAAAGCCGCAGAAACTATTATTTGGCTTGCAACGCTTCCTAATAATGGCCCTACAGGAAAGTTCTTCACAGATAAGCAGTGTATTGATTGGTGAGGTCGCTTTTTAGGGTTTAGCTTGTAAGCGGGTATTGACTTGCCGACAATATTAGTTTAACACCTATCACCAGATTCAAATTTAATTCCAATATTGTAATGAACACTTTCTTAACAAAGAAAATACTATCCGCCTGGACGAAAATGCCCGGGGAACTTCTGTTAATTTGTACGTTATTGGTACTTTGGTGGATGTATTTGTGCTTTGTCACACAACCAACCTTGGTTTTTGATGGGGTCGGTTACCAAAGAATGGGGCGGTTAATTTATGAAAAGGGATTTGGGGCGTATCTCAACGCCGGGCCTACGCGCGAGCCTTTGTTCCCTTTATTAGTTGCAGCAGCCATGTGGATGGGGGAGAGGTGTCACGTGGCGTATCAATATCCCCTGCGGCTTATGGGGATTGCGGCATTACTTTTTACCATAATCTTCACCCATCGTTTGATGCTTTTGCTTAAAATAAATCGTATTGCATCTGCTTTGGGAATATTTTATCTGGGTTTTTCGCCCACCTTGCTTAATTCCATATTATGGCTTTGGTCTGAATTTGCCGCTTATCCGTTTGTTGTTTTAATAGTGTGGCGGTCTGTCAAATCCTGGCGATTTTTGGATGAGAAAAGTAATAATGGAAAACCATTGGTGCAGGTTTTGGGGCATGGGGGGATATTAGCTTTGGGTTTTATTGGATTAATGTGTGTTAAAGCTATCGCGGAAGCGGTTATTTATATGTATTTAATCTCTTTTTTGATTGGGTATATTTCTCAAATCAGAAATTATGGTTGGTCCAAGGCTAAGCCTTGGTTGGTTTTTATCATGAGTGTGCTGTTGATTTTTGAAGGATTTGTTCAGGGGTATAATTGGCTGAACTTTCAAGCTAACGGTCATTATCAATTCACTGACCGAGGTTATGCGGCTTTTTATAGCAATATCGAGCGGCGTATGGAACCACTGACCCTTAAGCGGTTAGGTGCTGCCATTGTCATGGCTGCCGACGGAGCGCTTTGTGTAAGTACATTCGGATATTCGGACTGCGCTTTTTGGACCTGGCGCCAATCCGATGATTTTGGTGTGGCTAAAGCCAAAGAATTGGAAGACGAACATCTGACAGACCAACAAAAGACGCGGTATTATATCCAACACGGCCTGGGAATGATGATTGCCAATCCGTTGCAATCGTTGCTGATAATGGTCATTGAGGCACATAAGTTTTTTTTCTGGGAAACATCGCCTAACTTTGTGACTTATCCGGATTGGATAGAAAGATTTACTTATAATTCAAGGTTAAACCTTATTTTAGAGTTTGTGATAGCCGTCTTATGTTGGGCGGGGTTTGTCACAGCGGCCTGTATGCTCCTGTGGGGAAGAAACTCGAAATGGTTGTCCCGGGATGAAGGCATCGTACTGTGGTTTGTATTTAGTTTTATATTCTGGTATGCGGCCGTGTATTCTTTATTCTTAATATTAGACCGTTATGCCTTTCCTGTCGTCTCGCTAATGATGGTCCTGGTTTCATTTGCCATCAGCCGGTTATGGCGGAGGATAAAACCGCAACACAGCTCCTTGCCATTTCATTTAGGGCTGTGGACCAGTGTCAGGATTTGCATCATATTTTTATTTTTGTTATTTGTTATGGCCGGCCCACTGATAGCCCACATCAAATATCAACATCAACGGGTCAAAGAAAAAAGTAAATTTGTCTCAATTGCTTTTTACTGGCCCCATTTCCCTTACTTTGCATCTATTGTGGAGGGAAGATCTGTCCCTGAAGGTGAACTTATGGACGGGTACCATTTTGGTATAGGGTATACTTTTTATACTTATTTTAAAATGGCTGCTGATTTCTTTCCGGACAGTGATGCTGCCCATGCTTTATTGGGCTTTTGCTGCTATTATCAAGGAAATCTTGACCAAGCCCTGGCCAATTATGAGAAAGCTTTACAAATAAAACCGGATTTTTGGTGGAATAATTATAATCTAGCTGTGATTTATTTTAATAAAAGTAATTTTAATAAAAGCGCCGTATTATTGACTAAATTGTTGTCTTTAGATTATCAGGCCAGTTTTATGTATATACATAATACGCCTTTTTATCAGCAAATTTGGCAATATATGCAGAATCCAGCTCCGGTAATAGTGAATCATTTCAACCTGGACACGGAAAATGCTTTATTGATGTTGACTCTTTGTTATTTACATTTAAATGAGCGTTCTCAAGCTGTGCAATTAGCCAAGCAGGTCATTGCTAGCGGGCGGGCGTTACACAATGATCGGTGGGCAGAGTTGTTAAAGATAGCAGAGGACGGTACAACAAAGCCGCAAAATCTTTTATCAGAAACAAAATTAGTTAACAAATTAGCACAGGTAAGGATATTTTGATTTTGTAAATCAGTGGCAGGCTCTATTCGTCTTGCAAGTGCCACCACCTAATTCCCCCAAGCTTGACTTTTGCCCCCTTAGAGGGTTAATATTTTAAATAGGTTTCTTTTTAAGTTTTTTTATCAACTTTCGCAGAAGACCACGGACTTGCCCGTGGGGCGCCAATTATCTTTACTTAAAGGTTAAGACCATGGATTGGGCGGTGCAAAGAGATAGGATGGTCGATCAGCAGATAGTTACGCGCGGGATAAAAGATCCCGCTGTCCTTGCTGCGATGCGCAAGGTACAACGGCATCGTTTTGTCCCTAAGGAGGAGCAGGTCCATTCCTATGACGATTGCCCTCTTCCGATTTGGGAAGGGCAGACCATTTCTCAGCCTCAAATAGTTGCCTATATGACAGAGGCCGCAAGATTGACAAAGAAAAGCAAGGTCCTTGAGATTGGTACCGGTTCGGGATATCAGACTGCGGTCTTGGCGGAAATAGCGGGAGAGATTTTTTCTATGGAAATCATCCGAAGGTTGGCTGAATCTGCCCGGGAGAGGCTGGCGGTTTTGGGATATATCAATATCCAAGTGCGTTACGGCGATGGTTATCAGGGATGGCCCGACAAGTCTCCTTTTGATGCGATTATTGTGACTGCGGCTTCACCTGAAATCCCGCAGGTCATTTTTCAACAGCTTAAGGAAGGGGGCTGGCTGGTCATCCCTGTGGGGGTGGGGTTTCAATATTTGCAGATCGTTACTAAAAAGAACGGGCAGATGCAGATCACGGAAAGTCTTTCTGTTAAATTTGTGCCCATGGTCCATGGATAGATGAAGGATTGGCCATGCCTTTATTACATACGATCTATATTCGCTTTTTTGGTGAATTGAAGGATTTTTTACCCCCTTCCCGTAAAGGGCGCCGTTTTGATTACATCATCAAGGGCTGTCCGTCTGTAAAAGATACACTCGAGGCCATTGGAGTCCCGCACGTTGCTGTTGATTCGATTTTCATCAATCAGCAGGCATGCGATTTTTCCTATCAGCTTAAGGAAGGGGATGAGATTAAAGTCTATCCGGCGGGCTATAATCTCAAAGGTAGGAATATTCTCCGTCTTAACCCCGCGCCTGTGAGAGTCCATTTTATTGCTGATTCCCATCTGGGGAAACTGGCACGGCATTTGAGGCTTTTGGGCTTTAACGTGCTTTATCAAACGGTGTTTCCTGATAAGTTGATCGTTCGGCTTGCCGTACGTCAGCGACGGATCATCTTGACCCGTGACAAGGGACTTTTAAAGCACAGATGTTTGCGTTGGGGTTATTGGGTGCGTTCTTTCGACCCTGACCGGCAGGTCAGGGAGGTCATAAAGCAATATGGTCTTCTGAGGCACCTATGTCCATTTTGCCGATGCGTGGAATGTAATGGTCTTATCAAAGCTGTGGCTAAAGCCAGGGTCCTGGCCCGGCTTCCTCCTAAGACCAGGATGTATTATCGACGGTTTTACCGTTGCCAGAAGTGCCGACGGATTTATTGGAAAGGATCCCATTACCGGCGAATGATGCTTTTTATCGGGCGGTTAAGGAAAAAGAGGTAGGGTTTACATGAGAATTATTGATGATATCGTCATTTATGGGGAGCCCATCGATGAAGGGGCCTTGAGGCAAATAAAAAATTGCCAAAGGGATGCCTGTTTTAGCGCCTTAATGGGGGACCATCATCAGGGCTATGCGATGCCCATCGGCGGAGTGTGCGCTTATGAAGATAAGATCAGCCCCTCCGGTGTCGGATATGATATCGCCTGTGGCAATAAAGCTGTTTTGTTGGACATACCGGCAACAGAGATGGTGGGGAATATTTCGAAGATAATGGACGATATTTTCAAAAGTATTTCTTTTGGCATTGGCCGTAAGAATTATGAGGCCGTAGACCATGAATTATTTGGCCATGAGGCATGGGATATCCCGGTCATCAAGAATTTATATGATTTGGCGAGGTCACAGCTTGGCACAGTGGGCAGCGGAAACCATTACGTCGATTTATTCCTCGACGAGAAGAATAGGGTGTGGTGCGGAGTCCATTTTGGTTCTCGGGGGATGGGCCACAGGATCGCCACACATTATATTCAGGCGGGCGGAGGCAAGGATGGGATGTTTGTCGATCCTGTTTTATTAAAGGCGGATTCGGATTTAGGGCAAGAATATTTGCTGGGAATGCAGTTGGCCGGGCAATATGCTTATGCCGGCCGCGATTGGGTTTGTCAAAAAGTGGCGGCCCTTTTAGGGGCCAATATTTTAGAGCAGGTCCATAACCACCATAATTTTGCCTGGAAAGAAAATCATTTTGGGAAGGATTATTGGGTGGTGAGAAAGGGAGCAACACCGGCCTTTCCCGGCCAGTTGGGATTTGTGGGGGGAAGTATGGGGGATGATTCGGTTATCGTTAAAGGGGTCGAATCTCAGGAGAGCCCAAAAGCCATGTATTCGACGGTCCATGGGGCGGGCCGGGTCATGTCAAGGACAAAGGCCGCCGGAAGGAGAAAATGGAAGAGGGGAAAGAAAATCTTGATAGCGCAAGGCGAAATTTCAAGAACGATGATGATGGACTGGGTAAATTCTAAAGGTGTGGAATTAAGGGGCGCGGGGACAGATGAATCCCCGCATTGTTATAAACGGCTCAGCGACGTATTGAACTGGCATAAAAACACCATTGAAATTGTCCATGTCCTTAAGCCGATAGGTGTGGCCATGGCAGGGGAAGAGGAATATGACCCTTATAAAAATGATTGATGATATAATACTTTTCCCGTTTATCGGGTGTTTAATTTAGGATGGTGGATAAACACAAAACCCTCTGAAGGTTATCAGAGGGTTTGGGGTCAAAAGAGTCAGGAAATGCTTATTTCTTTTTTTTCGTTTTTTTGCAGGAACATCCGCAAGATTTTTTAGTTGCCATGATAAATGTCCTTTCTTTTAAAGATTAATTTATTATGCTTATATAATAGCACAGATTTTATGGGAAGTCTGGTAAATATGTCTGTCAAAAGCGCATATATTGAATTAAATACCAAAGGTGAAACCGAGATGTATGATTTGACATCTCAGGTCCACTCCCACTTAAGGGCTTCGGGCCTTAAAGATGGAATTGTGACAGTTTCTTTAATAGGTTCTACCGGAGGCATCTCTACCATCGAGTTTGAAGACGGTTTACGGCAAGATATCAAAGAAGTTTTGGAGCGAATGATCCCCCAGGGACATTATCACCATGATGCCGCTTGGGGAGATGGCAATGGCCATGCGCATCTGCGTTCTACTTTAATCGGTACCAGCCAAACATTCCCGTTCAAGGAAGGCAAGCTTTTAATCGGTACGTGGCAGCAAATCGTTTTCATTGATTTTGACAATCGACGGCGGCAACGGCAGATTGTGGTGCAAATGGTAGGTGAGTAAAATAGGGGGTAATCCGGCAATCAATCGTAGTAGATGAATTTTAAAAAGGCATATTCGAGAAATTCTCTGAATTCTTTAAGATGCGGGCAAAATCGATCAGGAGGTGCATTATTTAAAATATATGGGAGGTGAATGATTTATGAGAAGAATTGCTGTAGTTTTGATTTTTGCAATAAATTCAGCAGGTGTTTGTTTTGCACAATCCGTTCCCTCTTGTACGGCGGTGAGGTGTATAGCACAAGATGTGGCTTCAACTTTTGGCGGTGGGGTTAAAGCAGGAGAGGTGGAATCAACCTTTGACGGCGGGGTTAAAGCGGGAGAGACAGAATCAACTTTTGGCTATGGGCTGGAATATTTATATTTAACCTTTGGCGGGGGGCTTAAAGCGGGAGAATTAGAATCAACGTTCGGGAAGGGGATAAAAGCAGGAGAGGTAGCTTCAACATTTGGATATGCCATGTATTAGTCAATAATGGGATTGCACAGTTAATGCTTATAAGCCTTGCCAAGAAAATAATATCAACTTCCTCTCCTACCACCTCCCTTCCACGTTACGTGACGGCAGGAAGTTGATACGTTTGGTAGATAAGCGTAATGCTGAGCAAATAGGCGGTGGGTGGGCCCATCTTGGCCTTAGTTGAATAAGTTGCGCATGGTTTTTGCTTGAGGTAGAATGGATACGTTTAGTGTAAATTAACAAGGAGGTGGTTGAGATGACAAAATTTTTAATGTTAGGCAAGTATTCTGTTGATGGAGTCAGAGGGATCGCGGCCGACCGTACGAAAAAAGCGGTAGAGGCAATCCAGAAATCCGGAGGCAAGGTCCATGCGATGTATATCTTGCTAGGCGGTTATGATATTGCGATGGTTGTCGATTTCCCCGGCAATACTGATGTCATGAAAGCTTCCATTGCTCTTACGAAATTAACCGGTATCGGATTTACCACTTGTCCGGCAATGCCTGTTGAGGAGTTTGATAAGATCTTAGGTTAACTTTCAAAGTTTAATAATGAGAGAGGGGGGATGGCACAAGCCGCCCCCTTTTCTCACTGCATAAAAACACTTTTCACAATGACCATTCGTAGTTTCTTGGCCTTTCCCGTCAGCGGTGAGCTTAAAGAGAAATTTAAGCAAATACTCAATGATCTGCGACAAACCCGTGCCGACGTGAAATGGGTTAAATTAGAGAATATCCATCTAACTCTGAAATTCCTCGGTGACCTTGAAGAAAAACAACTTAAAAACGTTTCCTCTGTGGTCGGGGAATGTTGCCGCGGGTTTAGCTCCGGTATTTCTTATTTAATCGAGATCGGGGCTTTCCCGGACCTTCGCCGTCCCAGAATAGTGTGGGGAGCTTTGGATGACTCAAAGAAAGAGATCCATGCGATAGTTGAGGTGTTGGAAAGGGAATTGGCAAAATTGGGCATTGCCAAAGAAGAGCGCTCCTTTAAGCCCCATATTACCATTGGAAGAGTTAGATCACCCGCCAATCTTAAAGATTTGATACACGCTATACAACAGGTTACTCTTAAAGATAAAACCGAACAGACGTTTGAAAAAATCATTTTATACAAGAGCACTCTTACGCCGCAAGGTCCGATTTATGAAGTGTTGGAAGAGTTTGAAATGAAAGGATTTTTACAAACCAACAATTAGTTCGTAGGGGGAACAATTTTTTATCCCGCCCCAATATTGACATTCCATTCTTCTTGAGATATACTTTAAACAGTTGAGGAGAAGTTACATTTTCGCTGACGCCAGAAAGCCCTACTGGCATCCCACCCTTAGGGTGGAGATATGGAGGACAGGATTCACGGGCAACCTCCCAGCAAGATAAATAACTTCTCCTTTTTTTATTGATTTAATAGATTTTTTCCTACCTGTTTTAGATCCCTTCACTAATATAATCTGTGCTGCGCTCAGGTCTGATCAAATTATTTAGTCGTTATTAATTGTTATAAGATGGGGTTTGTTACTCTGGGCAAGGAAGGGAATTTATATCTTGATCAGCTAAATAATGGCATATTTGTAGCTATAAATTTGACAAATAATAAAGATTATGTTATTATACATCAAGTTCTTAACTTTAAGTAAAAGGAGATAAAGCCATGAAACACATACAGTTTTTTTTAGTTCTATTAAGTCTGATGATTTTATTTTCCAGTAACGCTTTTGCGACAACAAGTTCACAAATTTTGGTGATGTCTAATCAATTATACCAAATTGCTAAGGATTTAACTACGGGGCTTTTCCCCACATCAATCTTGCTGATCGCAATTGGGATGTGGGGGTTTGTTAATGCTTTTGGGAAAAGTATTGGTGAAGGTATCCATCAGTTGACAAATATTATAGCGGTGGGTGGCATAGTATTTTTTGCCTCATCCTTGCTTGTTAATGCGGCTCTGTTTTCAGCGCAAATGTAAAATATGGTCAATCAAAAAACACGTACACCCTTATTACAGAGTTTGACCAGACCAATCCTTTTACTGGGGGGAGAAAGAGAAAATGTAATTTTTTTGACCTGCCTCTCATTGAGCTTGTGCACAGCCGGACGGGATGTTTTATCGCTCGTTTTGGCATTATTAATTTGGAGCATCGGGATAATTGCCAGTAAATTGACCGCCAAAATTGACCCCTGGGCCACAAAAGTATTCTTAAGGTCGCTTTTATATCAGGATTTTTATTATGCCCGCGAAAAAATCAACACCCCCAAGAGTATTTTAAGACGCAGCAGAAAAATTTAATCATGAATTTGAACAAGCGCTTCACGTTATTCTTTCCCTCTTTTTTACGAATAACGATGAGTGTCCGGCGAGCAACTGCGAGTGTCCGGTATGAGGACGATGAGGACGAAAGAGGGGGTTAGGGGGAGTTGAATTTATGTTGCCTGTCAAAGAATTTACAGTTGGACCTGCAGGGTTCCCTTCATTGATCAATTATTTTGAGTTTGTTGGCGAAGGCGTTTTATTCAATCGTGACGGCAGTCTTTTGGGCTGCTTTTATTATTGCGGACCGGACATGGATTCATCCTTGGGGCTGGAAGAAGACCAACTGTCTTCACAAATTCAGTCAATTTTTCAGAATTTTGGAAATGGCTGGTCCCTACACGTGGATTTAGTCAGGGTGCCCGCCATTGATTATCCTCAAATGCATTATTTTGATAATCCGACTTCTCTATTAATAGAGAAGTACCTACGCGAAAGGTATGAAAAGGAAGGGGAGCATTTCGAAAACATCTACGCAATTACTTTCTGTTATCTCCCATCGGTTATTGAAAATAAGACCATGAATAATTTTTTTGTCAAAAATTCCTCAAAAAATGAGTCGTCGCCAAGCCTTGAATTTGCTATTAATGTTTTTAACCAAAAACTGGATGAATTTCAAGGGAATATCGCAAATAAAATACGCATTAAACGCATGAGCTCTGCGGAAATGATGACCTTCCTTAATCGCTGCATCTGTGGCGGTAAGACTGAAATACCGGTCCCTCAACCGCCCTGTTACCTGAACCATTATCTGGGAGCGCATGAATTTACCGGTGGGCATGAACCCATGATTGATGACAACCATATTGGGGTCATTACTTTGACTCAATTCCCATCTGAAAGTTATTCCGGAATTCTCAGCATCCTGTCAACCCTACCGATGGAATACAGATTTTCTTCACGATTTTTATTTTATGACCCCGTTGATGCTTTAGGGATCATCAATGAGTATCAAGGCAAGTACTTAGGCATGAAATATTCCATGGGACAGATGGTCATGGGTGCTCTCGGGAAAGATCCTCGTTTAAATCCGGATGCCGCCAACCGTTCGGTACTCACAAAAATAGAAGAAACTAAAATAGCCCAGGAAGCCATTGAACTTGGCCAGGTTAATTATGGTTACGCTACTTTCGTGGTAGTGATCCTGGATAGCAATAAGGCAGAATGTAAAAGGAAGGTCGAATTCGTAAGGGATTTGTTGAATAACAATTGGTTTCCCTCGATTGTTGAGAAGATGAATTCTATTGAAGCTTATTTAGGTAGTTTACCCGGAGAAACTTTGAAAAATATTCGTAAACCTTTTATCAATACCCAAAACCTGGCCAATATGCTTGCTCTCACCGACGTATGGACAGGATCTGAACATAACCCTTGCCCCTATTACCCTAAAAATTCCCCGCCTCTTTTTTATGCGGCAACTAATGGAACAACCCCATTTAGATTTAATGTCCATGTAGGCGATGTCGGGCATACCTTGATACTGGGGCCTACCGGAGCAGGGAAATCAGTTTTATTGTCTCACATTGCTAATTCCAGCCTGCGTTACGAGGGTACTCAAGTTTATATTTTTGACAAGGGTTATAGTCAATATGTGTTAACACATGCCGTAGGAGGGGTGTTTTATGACGTTATGGGAGATGATGACGATTTAGCGTTTTGTCCTTTAAGTAATTTGGATAATCTTGTCGAGCAAAAATGGGCTTGCGGCTGGGTTGAAAGAATTGTATCGATGCAAGGGGTTGTCATAAGTCCGGCTATTCGTACTGCCATCGAAGGGGCCATTCGAGATACCAGCAAATCTCTATCCAAGACCCTATCGGATTTTTATTTAAATCTTCAAAATGATGAAATCAAAGAGGCGCTAAAACCTTTTGTGCAGATTAAAGAGGGATATATGTCGTGCCTTTTAGATGCCAAAGAAGACGGATTTAAAAAAGGGAAATTCCAGACCTTTGAAATATCGAACCTGATGGGGCTGGATAAGAGGCTAAGCACCCCTGTTCTGCTTTATTTATTTCATAAAATCCAGTGTTCTTTAGATGGCAGGCCGACCTTTATCATCATTGATGAAGGCTGGTTAATTATGCTTCATGAAACGTTTATGACTTATTGGATAGAGTTTTTAAGGACTATCAGAAAAAATAATGCTTGTGTATTGCTCGCCACCCAGAGCCTTTCGGATATAGTTAATTCACCGTATGTCAATTTTATTAATGAAAGTTGTTTTACAAAAGTTTTCTTGCCTAATCCGGCAGCGAGAGAGGCAGATAATAAAAAATTTTATGAGGCTTTTGGGCTCAATGAGCGGCAAATTGAGATCATTAGTAATGCTATCCGCAAGAAACATTATTACGTGACCGCCCGTGATGTGGGGTATCGTTTAATTGATTTGGGGTTAAAAAATTTAGAACTGGCTTTTTACGGGGCCGGAACAACCCTGCAGGAAAGACAAATGGTCAAAGAATTCAAAAAAAGTTACGGAGACAACTGGGTTGCCAAATGGTTGGAAACCAAGAGACTGAACGCAGAAGCCCATGAATGGCTGACAATCAAGGGGGGGTAACCGTGAGATTTCTTTTATGTATATTATTGATTATTACAATTTTCTCTACGATTGCCACCGCTCAAGACCTGGCCACAGAACATACCCAGATTTTAAATAATATTGAACTAATAACTGAGAACTTACGTCAATTGCAAAGTTTGTATAATCAGATAGAGATGATCAAAAATCAAGTCGAAGGACTTAAATCCGTTGCAACATATCAAAATAATTTTAGTGAAACAGATTCATTGAGAGATACATTGACCAATCTCATCAACGAAGGGATATCTCTTTCTGACCAAACCCAGAGCATATTGACTACGATGCAGCAAGAAGCAAATAATTTGACAGCCAACGGGACGATGGTTGATCAGGAAAATACATTAGGTCAAGGCACAATGGATATTGTTGAAAACGCCTTGAATAGGGTTAAAGAGCAGAGGCAATCATATCAGCAGGAAATGAATACCGTCAATGCGCTGATGGCCAAGAACAATCAGTCTGTAGGGCAAACGCAAGCTTTGCAGACCTTAAATGAGCTTACTTCACAAATCATTCCGCAAATGCAGTTAACGCGTGAATTATTAAGTGAACAGATTTCAATGCAAGCAGCGATGATTAACAAAGAGAATCAGGAAAAGCAGGACATGACCAACAAGATGGATCAGATCATTCATCCAATCGGCAACGGCACTAGCAGTTTTGATTTAGGGAATTAAGCATGGATTCAGTAGCAGTTTCAATATTTAACCAACTTTTAGGGCAATACAACGGCAGTATTTCCGCTATACAAACAGGTAGTATTGAAATTGCCAAAGAATTATTCAATGCCATAGCGCTGGTTTCAGTGGCTGTATTGGGGATCAATCGTTTATTAAGCAGAAATGTTGACATGGTCGAGTCGAATATTGAGTTGATCAGATTATTGATTCACCTCAATGTTTTTTATCTTTTTATAAGCCAATATGACCAATTTTTACCTCTTATCATCAATTCGTTTAGGACTGCGGGTATTTATATGGGATCCAAGGCCAGCGGTTATACCCTGACAACGAATCCAGGAAGTATTATCAATATTGGGGTCAGCGTAGCTTCAAAGATCCTGAATACGGCTAAAAATCATACTTCGCTGGCTAATTTCGGTTTAAGTCTGATCGCTGTGGCCGCGGCCGGGGTTGTATTGTATTGTTTTGGAGTAGTAGCCATTGAACTTATTTTAATTGATATAGGAAGCCGGATTATTTTATCAGCATGTATTTTTTTATTGGCTTTCGCCGGCTCAACATGGACAAGAGAATACGCCGAGCACTATGTGCATGCATTTTTTCATATCGGCGTCAAAATGCTTTTTGTATATATCTTGGTCGGCATTGGGGCCGGGTTGACTAGAAACTGGTCTCAAATCCTTGATAATGTTCCGATAGGTCAAATTATAGAATACTATATTGCGGTGATTATGGCGTCTTTCGTGTATTACAAAATTTGTCAGAAGTTACCGGACCAGGCCGTGGTTTATCTGACCGGAAGATTTCCTATGAATTATGACACGGCTTCTTCCGTAAATGCCGTGATAAAAGAAACAATTAAAATGGCAAAGGGAGCAGTGGGTGGGATACCGGGAATAGTAGGCACGACCAAGGCCGTTGGCGGGGCAAGTCAGTTAGCCAAGGTAACACTGGAAGGGCAGGGGAGAAAAGAAAACCTGTTAAATACAGGGTGGGAAACCGTTAAGACGCTTGGAGAAGCCAAGAAGGAAGTGAAACAAGAAGAGTGGAACAGAAAGGTCAACGACTCCCTGGGTGGTAAAATGGCAAAGAATATTTTAGGTAAAATGCCCAAAACAGACCCTCAACCGGATGTTAAAACAAATTCTAACAATGATTTAACAGATTACTCGATATGAATTCAAAAATTACGGACCCTTATATAAAAGCAAGGAAAGAATACGATGAGATTACACATAATATCAACGCTTCGAAGCAAAATTGGCAGCACCTTTCTTTTGTTTTGGGATTTGCTTTAATTGTCAGTATTACGAGCAATATATTTACTATTAACAAGGCGCATATTATTCCTTATATCGTCGAGGTGGACAATTTGGGAAGGGCGCGGACGATAAGTGAGGCAAAAGAGATGTCGTTAAATGATGAAAGAATCATTAAAGCTTTTGTATATCAATATATTGATATGGCCCGCTCCATTATATCGGATCCGGAGAGCTTAAGAAGAAATTTGACCCAGGTTTATCAAGAATCTATCAAATCCGTGCAAAATAATTTTTTGGATATTTATTACAAGGACAACAATCCCTTTGATTACGCGCAAAATAAGGGCACCCGTCACATCGAATTACTGGTTTTCTTAAAAGAAGCCCAGAACATCTATGCTGTAGAATGGCAGGAAATAGAACGTAATTATGATAATCAGATTTTAGGTGAGACACATTATAAAGCATTGATCACAGTCATTCAGATCCCTCATACCAATGAAGACCAATACAGAGAAAACCCGTTAAATCCGTTTGGTTTGTATGTGACGTCATTGTCGTGGTCAAAATTAATGTGACAGTGAAAAAATATTCCAACAACTCAATAGGAGTTTGATATGAAAAATCTGGTATATGTATTGATATTCACAAGCTCGGCCCTAAGCGGTTGTATGAGTATCCCGAGTAATAGCGACATGAAAAATGATCCGCCGTTGATTCAAATACCGGGCAATGAGCCGGAGCCCCAAATGAAACCGGCGGATAGCGATGGAATAGGTTTTGAAGATATCAGCTTGTCTGCCAAGAGAAGGCTGCAGGTGCTGACAAATAAGATGGAAATTGAGAAAGAAACGGACAATTATGTTAACAACGGTCAGGTGGATGTAATTACAAGGCCGGACGGAACGATATTATACCCTTATGGGTTAGCTCAGGTTAATTTGACCGCTAAAAGAATGATGTACAGCAAAATAGTTTTACAAGAAGGAGAAAAAATAATGAGTGCCGCAGCCGGAGACACGGTCCGATGGAATATTTCCCCCAATTATATCGGAGATGCCGTTTCTTATACGCCGGTTGTCTTGGTCAAGCCTCTGATGGGCGGTTTGCAAACCAGTTTATCCATCATTACCGACAAGCGTGATTATGATATCACCATCCGATCGGTGGATTCAGGTGATTACATGTCCCGCATCGGTTTTTATTATCCGCAGGATAAAGCAGATTTTATCAATGTGGGATTGTCTCCGGATAAAATTGAAAACAATAGCGGCAAACAGCCACAGATAAAAATTGAGAACATTAAATACGATTATCGGATCAAAGGGGACCGAAGGCTGAGTTGGTATCCAACGAGTGTCTTTGAAGACGGCAATAAAGTGTTTATCAGGATGTCAGACCATGTGGACCGTTCTCAACTGCCTGTTTTTATGACTATTAATCAAAGCGGGCAGATTGAAGTGGTCAACTACCGTTATTTTAAGCCCTATTATGTTGTTGACACAATTTTCAATCAAGGGGTCCTGATTTTAGGGACTGATAAATACAAGCAAATGATAAAATTAATAAAGGTATAACGGAATGTTCAATCAAACGCCTCAAAGAATTATCCAAACTAACCGTCTTCCTTTTTTAATTGGTATCGTCGTTTTGCTGTTTGTGATGGGTGTGTTTATGTATAAAACTCAAATGAATCAAAAGGTACAGATAGAGCGAAGCAAGTATCGGCAGTCTATTGATATCTCTCCAAAAGCCGTAGAAGCAAGTTGGTTTAATGATGAGAAATTCAGGAATATAAAAATCAATATTAACCAATCTCCATTACATAAGCCTACAGCCCCAGAGATTGAGGCCCAAATTATTTCAAAGCAGGATATTAATTTGAAAAAACAGGAAATAGAAGACGAGTATTCTACCCAGCTGGAAATCAAAAAGATCGATGATAAAAATAGGGTTGAAGAAAAAAAGCTTGAATCAGAGGCCATGAAATCACCTTTAAACATAGATATTCCGTCTCCACCGGGAACCCAAGCAGTGTCTCAAGAGAAAGGATCCGGGAAAAATGATTTGGCAGGTGGGTTAAATGAATTAATGAATATGGTTAAATCGGTTACCGGTGCCAAACTCCCTGCATTGGGGGCGTTAGGCGGACAATTAGGCGCAGACATCAACAATCAAGAGGGGAAGCGGGCGTTTTTGAAGAAGGGAGATACGGATGATGATTATTTGGAAAATTCTAAAACGAAACCTCGATCCCCCTATGAAGTCAAAGCGGGAAGCTATATCCCCGCATCCTTGATAACAGGGATCAACTCAGATTTACCCGGAAGCGTTAACGCCCAAGTCACTGAAAATGTCTATGATTCCGTGACAGGTAATTATCTTTTAATACCACAAGGGGCGAAATTGGTTGGGGAATACAATAGTAGTTTGACCTTTGGACAAAACCGGGTACAGGTCGCATGGAACAGGATTATATTTCCCGACGGGCAGAGTATTGATCTGGGAGAAATGCAGGGGATGGACATTGCCGGCTATACAGGTTTTCACGACAAGGTGGATAATCATTATTTAAGGATTTACAGTAACGCGATTTTATTGAGCCTCATGGGTGCTGGCTATGACATTTTAAACCAAGATGCCCAGCAGCAAGAGCAATATACGAATCCTCGCGCAATTGTGGCCGCCAACGTCGGTCAAAAACTTTCGGATGTCAGCGGGCAGACGCTCGAAAAGAATATGAATGTGCAACCGACGGTCATCATTGCTCCTGGTTATAAATTCAAAATCATAGTTTTGAAAGACCTGGTGTTGGAAAATATAAAAGATGCTCAGGGAACACTCTCGTACACAGAATAAATTAAAGCAAGACTTAGGAGAGCTTGTCTTATCAGCATTGTCGGATGACGAGATATATGAAATTTTACTTAATCCTGACGGGACTTTGTGGGTTGATGGGTATCAAGGGAAGCGTGAATATGGAAGAATGATAGCATCTGCGGCCAAGAACCTGATCAATACGGTGGCAAGCGTATCAGATGGAATTATCACAAATAAGAACCCAAGTTTTTCAGGTGAACTATGGGTAGAGATCGATGAGGAGTTTAAATTATTTCGGTTCCAGGCGCTTATTCCGCCGGTCGTGACCTATCCGGCTTTTGCGATCAGAAAACGCGCAGGTCATGTGATCCCTTTGCAAGATTATGTCAATGATGAAATCATCACCAAACAACAGGAGAAAACTATCAGAGAGTCGGTCGAGCAAAGGTTATCCATTTTGGTTGTCGGAGGGACACAATCAGGTAAAACAACTTTCTGTAACGCGATTTTGGACTGCATAGCCAAAACACATCCGAATGATAGAGTAATCATTATTGAGGACACGCAGGAACTCAAATGCAACGTGAAAGATTCTGTGACAATGAGAGCATCTCCAGTGAAAACCATGAATGATTTGATTTTTGATTCCATGCGCATGAGGCCTGACAGGATTATAATTGGCGAAGTGCGGGGGGCAGAAGCGCATTCCTTGATTAAGGCTTGGAATACCGGACATCCCGGAGGTGTGAGTACCATTCACGCAAATTCTGCCGAAAGTGGGCTTTTAAGGATGGAGCAGTTGATTTTGGAGGCAGGTGTAGCTCCTGTGCCTGAGGCCATCGCGGAAGCGGTGAATATATTGGTATTTATTCAAAAGACCAATCGAGGTAAGAAGGGAAGAAGGGTGACATCAATTTTAAAATTAAAAGGGTATGATAAAATTCGAGGCTATTTAACCCAGGAGTGCCATAGCCTTTCGACTTCATAGCGACAAGTAACATCTCAAAATATCAATTGAGTTCTTATTGCTGTATTGTATAATCAAATACAATTAGGTGATGGAGTTCACCGGTTGACTGCCCAGGCCTGTTTGGGCTGATGACTCCTGCGATTTCATTCGATGAAATTGCAGGAGTTTTTATATTTATGGGAGTATGGAAATGAAAATTATACTTGTCAGACACGGCCGGACTGAATGGAACAAAAAAGAGTTATTCAGGGGAAGGGCAGATATGCCTCTTGACCAAACCGGGATACGGCAGTCTAAGAAGGTGGCCCAACATCTGAGTCTTTTAGATTTGCATATAGAAACTATTTATTCCAGTCCATTACAGAGAACATTACAGACTGCCCAAGCTATTGCCGGCAAATTGGGAATTCAACCGGTTAAAGTCGTGGAAGATTTTATTGAATTTGATTATGGTCAATGGGAGGGATGTTCCCTTGAGGATATTAAGAAAAGATTCCCGCAGGATTATAAGTATTGGATGCACGATCCCGGTATGCTCAGGATTCCCGGAGGGGAAGCATTTCAACAGGTCAAGGAGCGTGTCATGAGAGGCTTGGATTTCGTCGTGGGGCAAGCTAAAGACAAAAGTATAGTGATTGTCGCGCACAAAGTCATAAACAAAGCGATCATAGGCCTCTTATTGGGATGGGAAGAAACGGATTTTTGGGAAATAGAACAGGATTTGGCTTGCATTAACATCTTTGAGGTCCATTCCGGGAAAGCGGTCACGGAAATATTAAATGACATCGGTCATCTTTTAAGAAAGGGAAATTAGAATGGAACAGATTTTTTTTATTGCGACAATTTGGCTCGGCCTTGCTGTTTTATCGACGATTATTGCTTATCACCTTAGGATATCAATTGCCCTTGTGGAAATCTGCATGGGGATTTTAGCGGCGGCCATTGCCGATCATTTTTGGGGGGCAAGCCTTATAGGTAGTAATACGGAATGGCTGCGTTTTTTGGCTTCGATGGGCGCTGTTTTGTTGACGTTTTTGGCCGGGGCAGAACTCGATCCTCGGGTTATCAAAACGAAATGGAAGGAAGTATCCATTGTCGGTTTAATCGGCTTTTTGGCCCCATTTTTGGGTTGTGCGGCGATTGCCCGGTTTGTTCTTCACTGGGACCCAAGGGCAAGTTTATTAGCAGGAGTTGCTCTTTCCACGACTTCAATGGCTGTCGTATACGCTGTTATGCTTGAAACAGGATTCAACAAGACGGAATTTGGTAAGGGCATTCTAGGCTCATGCTTTGTTAATGATTTAGGCACAGTTATAGTACTGGGACTTTTATTTGCACCATTTACCTACAAATCAATTATTTTTATTGCGGTAAGCGCAGTAATACTGTCTTTGTTCCCGTTTTTAACGGTATTATTGCACAATATTTATGGAAACAGGACGGCTGCTATCAGGGCTAAATGGGTAGTTTTTGTATTATTTGGTCTTGGGGCTTTGGCTTATTGGTCAGGAAGTGAGGCCGTATTACCCGCCTATATTGCCGGAATACTATTAGCTGAATTTGCTACAAAGGAGGAACATTGGGTAAGACGTTTTCGGACATTGACAGTCGGTTTTCTTACGCCGTTTTACTTTTTGCGGGCAGGGTCACTGGTTTCAGTGACGGCTTTAATTACCGGTCCTATTGTCTTTTTAGTTTTGTTAGCCGGTAAGGTCTTTTCTAAGATTTTCGGTCTTTACCCTATTATTGGATATTTTCGTAAGCAGGCCTCAGAAAGATGGTACTACACTTTAATGATGTCCACAGGGCTTACTTTTGGGACCATATCATCTCTTTATGGTTTTTCTCATGGGATAGTAACAAAGGGTCAGTATTCTTTTCTCGTTGCCACTGTCATTGCCAGTGCGGTGGTCCCAACGATGATTGCTAATTTCGCGTTTTTACCTAAACATCTTTATGCCGAAATTAAAAAAGAAAAGCCTGGAAAAATATTTGAAGGCGGCATCGATGAGGAATAAGGTTGATGCCATCAAACAGGATTAAATAACGTCCTACCAGCGTCCTGGGGATTTCACTAACATAAACCTCTGTATTCTTCCTACCCCTCAAAACCATATGCCTCACAAGGCGTAGAAGGAAACTTTTTGGGCTGCCGATTTGTCTAAATTAATGGAAGGATAAATTAGTAGTAATGGTGGGGGAAGAAGATAGGAGGTCAATATGTTAAATACAATTAAAATTCCGGTTATGTTCCTGGCATTGGCCCTCTTAGTATTTTTGCCTAAAGTATCATATGCTTGGCAGGACCAGTATGGCCGTGATGATGGGCGTGCCCTTCATAGGCACAGTTTTCATTCTTATGCTAATCCTGATTTAACTTTAGTAACGGGTATGGATAATATTGATAGCAGGGTTTTGATCGCTTCCGGTCCTGATCCGTCATCGGTGGTGATAGATCAAGTTGTTCTCCAGCAACCGGTAATAGCCCCGGTCCAAATTAGCGAGGCAGACACGTATGGCAGTTTTATAGTCAATGTTCCTAATAAGGCGGGAGGATATAACTCTGTCCGTATCCAGAAATGGGGGAGCGGTTACATGGGGCCCCAAGGCGAACTTTATTATCCGTTTCCTAAAGTGTCACAATTAAAGGCCATATATAGGATATAAAATAATTGGTGCCTATTAGTGACAAGCGATTTTGATGGGTTGCATTTATGCAACAGTTTAGGTAGAATAAAACCAACGTAAACAATATTTTAAGGAGATCAGACTATGTCTTTATCAATGTACCAAGCCTCTATACCGGTCTTTATTAAGCAATTAAACAATTTATCGGCGATCCTCAAAAAAGGGGAAGAACATGCGTTGGCCAAGAAAATCGAACCGGACGTTTTCATTAATGCCCGTCTGGCTCCGGACATGTACCCTTTGTCCCGCCAAATACAAATTGCCTCCGATGGTGTTAAAGGGTGTGCCGCGCGTCTTGCCGGGGTGGAAGTGCCCAGTTATCCCGATACCGAAAAAACTTTTGCTGAATTACAGGCGCGCATTGCCAAGACCATTGAATTCTTAAAGACTTTCAGCGCCAAGCAGATCGACGGCACCGAAGAACGTAAGGTTATACTGAAGCTCAGAGACCGGGAAATCACCTTTTTAGGGCAGCTGTATCTGTTAAACTTTGTTCTTCCCAATTTATTTTTTCATATCACTATTGCTTATGCCATCCTGAGGCATAATGGCGTTGACATCGGCAAGAAGGATTTTATTGGCAGCTTTTAAGAACCGCGGAAAACCGGGGTGATTTTAAAAAAGGCCGTTTGCTGGTATAGAAATTAAGGGATCGTCACCTCGAATCAATATAAACGCATAATTTATGGAAGGAGTGGGAATGTTTAAATTAAAAGCGATTGCATTAATTCTATTGATGGCAGTTCTTATTTCCGGTAAAGCCTATTGCCAGCAAACAAACAAAGATCTGCAGACCAAAACTGCTTCCGGGAAAGTGGTTAAAATGGATGTGGAAGGCGGCGTTATTAAGGTAAAAATAGGCTATATGACGAAGGTATTTTACCTTTCAAGTGAGTCAGACTTATACATGTCAACGCATCATATGTCATCGCTAGAAATTCAAGAAGGGGATCCTGTCATTATTCAATACATCAGTTCTTCTGGCAAGAATAGGGTAATTAGCTTAGTTGATAATACAACAAAACATGAATACTAAAGCAATAAGAAATGGCCATATGTTGGTAGGCCTTAGGAGTCGTAATGGCTTTTAAGTACATCCGTCCTTGGCTGGTCTGGGCTTGTTTGTTCATGGGGTTGTATCTCCGATAATATACCGTTCAAAGTATTTGATTTTTATAGAATATTTATAATATTTTCCTCTCCATTCGTAACTCTATATAAACCATATAGTTATATCTATCTATTCCAGGACAGAATATTTGTCAAAATGCCAAAGTATGATATACTTTTTAAACAGTAGTTCTTCTAAATAAGTATTTATTTCCCCGTTATTCTATATTCATTCTTTAAGTAAGGTGAAAGTAAAGTCGGGAACAGGAAGAATACTTCTCTATTTTTTAATTTCAAATGCTGAGTTGTCTATAGAAAACTTAAATCCATTCTTAGGGGGCTGGATGTTAAGAGGGATAATAATTTCAACTTTATTTCTTTTGTTGGGCTTAATACAGGTCTGCTGGGCCACTGTCAATTTAAGCGTTAATCCGATTGACGGGAGTAACAGTCTACGATTTGAAAGAACACCTGTGGCTGGATGGGAGAATAAAAAGGAAATCCATATCCGTGTAAGCTCAACAAATGGGAACAGGTATCAAGTTTTTCAAAGAATTTTGGAACCCATCGTGAATGAAAAGGGAGAGCCTTTAAATTTGCAAGCCATGATGACCCAGACTTTGTCTAATTCTAACAGTTCAGGAACGCTTTACCTGCAAAATTCGGATCATTTGAGTATGAGTGATCAGTTGCTATATTCTTCCAGCCAGAGTGGAGAGAGTGATTCTTTTATTATAGGATACTCTTTAGACAAGAGTTCAATTAATACCAGTGGAAGTTTCAGGGGAAGACTTGTTTTTACGGTACGCGGCATGGGCAACGCTTCCAGCGATCAAGTGACACTTGATGTGTTTTTGGAAACTTCTTCTTCGAGTTTAAAAATATCAGTAAAAGGGGCACGTATTCCCAACAAGATACGTGTTCGGGGGTCGGATATCACTGAAAAAACAGCGGATTATGTCAATATATCTTTTTCCGGAAATCCAGGCCAAGATATACGTATTTATCAGGAAGTTGACACTTTGCCGCAAAATGAAACTGACCGGGGTCTGGGGGCTGATGTATTACAATTGGATACCGAAGGTGATTCAGAAGGATTACGATTTAAGGGCCTGCGCCCATTGGGAGCCGGCAGATCGCTTATTTATTCCAGTAATAAAGACGAGGATAATTTTGTCATTTATTTTTTGGTTAACGCCGATCAAGTTCAACAACAGGACGCTGGTTCTTATTTCGGGAAAATCAAATATATAGTGGAAACTAGTCAGGGCAAGCAAGAATTCCCTATTGATATACAGAGCGATATACCCCCTGTATTTTCCATGAACGTCACAATGCCTCCTGGAGGAGTAAAATTTTCTAATGTACTTGCCAGTAATCCTCCTCAGTACGAGGAAGTGGTGGTGACGGTACTTTCCAATCTTCATAAGCCTTACCAGGTTCTTCAAGACGTACAAACGAATATGACTAATCAACAAGGGAAGGAGTTTGATAGTAAGTATTTTACCATTCAGGTTGAAATACCTTCAGGCCAAAAAGGTCAAACAGACCTTACGGAATTTACTTCAGTGAAAACCGGTGAGTATCCGGTTTTTTCTTCGGACGCAGGGGGCAGCGGGGCCACTTTTAAAGTGGTATATCGCTTGCAGGGATATGCCCAGATGAACACCGGTGATTTTATGGCACCGGTAAGATTTTCTTTAAATCAAAAGTAAGGGTAAACAAAAAGGGAGGAGTTTATGAATACTAAGTTGAATTTAATTTTGGGAGGACTGTTCTTGTTGTCCCAGCTAGTACTACCGGTTGGGGCGCGGGCGCAGGCAGCGACAGCATTCACAGTGTCAGCCACAGTTCCGTTGGCAACGGGTATCAGTATAGTCGTTGACAGTGTCAATGCGACAGGCACACCTGTTTTTACGCCTGTGAGTGGTACAAGTTTAAGTTTTGATCCTATGACGTTTAATACTACCAATCATATCTGGTTGCCGAGTATTTATTATGTCCTTAATGTTTCTGTTTCGGGTGGAGGCGGGCTTCCGGATACAACGGTCACTTATGCTGAAGGAACCAACCCTAATGGTAGCAGTAACGGCTTGGGGTATAAGACTACGGCTACGTTTGATCAAGAGTTGGGTTCTGCGGAAACGCTATTGTCTCTGGGGAAGAAAAGACTCATAGATCTTACCGGTTCCACGGGACATGTGCCGTATACATCGCTTGCCGCTGGTTCTTATTTGAGAATATATCTGGGCGTCTGGACCGGAAGTACAACCGCACCTGCCGATCCAACAAACGGTCAGCCATTTTCAAATGCTGATGTTGCAGGTACGTATACCGGTACGTTGACTGTTTCAGCAACGATAAATTAAGGTATGTTAAATATGATTACCAGAATTATTTTTTTAGTGCTTTCTGCGGTGGGGATACTCACCGCAGAAGCACCTGCCCAATTATTTCTTGAACAAGGGAAGATATCTTTAGCTGTCTCCGGCGGGGACCATCTCAATGGGTCTTTGTTAATTCATAATACGTCTTCCCAACAAGTGGATATTAAAGTCTACTGGGAGGATTTTGAATATAAGGCCCCTTATGATGGTACCAAGAATTTTTTACCGGCAGGGACAGCACCAACGTCTGTAAGTCAATGGGTTATTTTTTCTCCCCAGACGTTTTCTATACCTGCCTTCGGTCAGCAAAAGATTGATTATACCGTCAGTGTCCCGAGCGTGATACAGGAGGGGCATTACGGTGTTTTATTTTTTGAAAGCGGCAGTACTGCTCTCAAAAATGAAAATGGGGTCTTCCTTGTTACAAGGGTTGGTTGCTTGTTTTTTATTGAGCCCAAGAACAAGACCAAGAAAGCTGTTTTACAAAATATTGGACTAAAGGCCAATGGCTTCACTGCCAACTTTGTCAATCAGGGGGATGTCATTCTTATACCCCGCACGACGTATTACATTATGCAGGAGGGAGGATTGGTCCTTCTTCGTGGTGAAGTCAAAAAGCTGTATGTCCCCCCGGGAGCATCCGCGCCTTTAGAAATTCTTTTAAAGAAGCAATTGAGTCCGGGACATTATACTTTGGTCCTCAATTCCGACCTGGAAGAGGGAGATGTGGTGGTTAAGGAAATAGGACTGGCGGTGGATGTTTCCGGTCAATTAACAATAGAAAAATCACAGGATTAAACAATGCGGACCCCCAAAAGGCCCAATTGTTTTGAAATCGTGAGGTAAATTAACAATGCGGACCCCCAAAAGGCCCAATTGCTTTGACATCGTGAGGTAAATTGACAATGCGGACCCCCATTACGCTTAATTTTTATTATGATCAAAAAAACCGTAATATGGGTCTGTGGTTTAGTCTTCGTGGCGGCTTTGTCCACTCCCGTTTTTGCTGACCAATCCATAGGCTATCGGCAATATTTCAATGCAGGCGTCAAAGCTTTTAAAGAACACGACGACCAAAAGGCTCTTCGTTGTTTCAAAATCGCTCAAATCTATGACCCATCCGATGAGGGACTTAATAAATACTTAGTTATTTTAGACCAAAGAGGGGTAGTTTTAGAATTGCCCCATTCTCAATTACCTCCTGAGCAGTCGATAGGTTACAGATACTATTTGAGCGAGGGTTTCAAGGCATTCCAGATTCATGATGATAAAAAAGCAATTCGATATTTTAAAATAGCAAAAATATTTTATCCCGATTCTAAAGAAACTGACCGGTATTTGAGAATTCTTTATCAAAGGCAGGGAATAAGTTTCCTTCCTGAAAGTTTTCCACCTCAAGTATGGCACCAAGCAAAGCTCACTGAAATTGTTTCCCATGCGCCACCTCAAGCGCAAGCCGTCACCGAAGTTGCCCCGGTACCTGCCCCACAAGCTGTTGTTCAGGCACAAGTAGCCCCTTCAGTTTTGGCCCCTCGGGGAGTTGTCCTTCAAGTACCGGAGCAAATAAAACTCTCTAAAAATGTTCCCGGTGTGTCGCCTCAAGCGCAAGCCGTTGCCGAGGCCCCTCCGGCACCTGTCTCGCAGGCCATTGCTCAACCGCAGCCATATTCACCATCGTCGCAGCCGCCACCATCGGTTGCCATGTCCCAATCCGTTGTTTATGTTTCGACACAAAATTTAATACAGTCTCCCATAGTGCTTTCACTGGCACAGATTACCAATCCGGCCCATACCAAACCGACTTTGCTTATTGAGTTGAATTCGTCCGTGATTCTAGACGGCAAAAACATCCAAAGATTATTAGTGGTGGATGAAGGGTTTATTGGGATAAAAACAATAGGTACTGACCGACTTGAGATTGATGCGCTAAAAATCGGTACTACGTTTCTCCATATTTGGGATGATTTTGGACGCCATACTATTTATGTAGAAGTTGTTTTTCCAAAATCTGTCGTTTCTGGTGTAGCTCAAACGTCGAATGGGGTCCAACACGCACAGCCGTTTATATTTACGTATTCAAATGACTGGAGCACCTATTATAACGGCAAAAATATTCCTGATCTGAAACGTCGAAGTTATAATTTTAACCAAATTCTGGCTGTTAAAGGTGAAACCCCGTATGGCTTTTTTGATGCATCCGGGTCTTACACTGATTTTAATTCAATTTCTGAATTTGATACGTATACGATAGGATTAAGTCAAATACCTCTGGAAGGGACGAGTAATTTTAATTTACGCGGATTTGATGCTTTAAGATATTTATCGCCGCTGACCATGCCTGGAACGAATATGAGAGGAGTTTTTGGGGATGTTGATCTGATGGGAGATTCTTTAGGTTTATCCTTCAGCCATGGGCAGGAACAAGAACCACTGGGGTTTATTTTTACAGGGGGAGCTCAATATAACGATTCTTATATTGATGCCGTTAAAGTCACTCTTTTTCCTAAAAGCGATACTGATCGTTATTCTTTTAATTTTGCCACAGCCTACGGTTTGGACCGTCAACCTTACTTAAGTAATCACGTTTATTCCTTTGAAGGACAACATAAGTTTAATGATTTTTTAACCCTTAACGCGGAACAGGCCAGTGATAGCAGCCATCAGTCTTCACTGGCATCTTTGAAGTGGCAAGACGGAGGGTTTAAGACCGGTTTTAATTTTAGGAATATAGATAAGAATTATAGTACCATTTCAACCTTGCCTTCCTATCAAGGAGAGACGGGGGCGGTGTGGACAACCGACGCGGATTATAAAAATATTACGGCAAATTCATTTGTTGAGACATACCGGGACCGTCTTGATTCTAACCCTGATGATCCCAGTGCTCTTAATTATGATGCTAATGGGCATATCCGGGTAAAAATTACAGATAATCTCTGGAGTGATTCAGATTTAAATTATGTGGACACTCCCGGAGAAATTTCACCTGAGAGAAGTCTTGCACTTAATGAGCGTTTATCCAGGAGTTTTGGCATCTGGAATTCCCAGAAAGCGACTGTTTTTGGAGGCGTAGGTTATCAAAACAGTCATTCTTCAAATTCAGATATTTCTGATTATGACCGCGAAGATGTTATTGCCGGTATCCAGCTGCCTTTAACGAATCGCATATCTTCATTTGCTAATTATGAATATGATTGGTTGAATCAACCTGACTCCGGCGGTAATTCTAATCCTAGCGTGATCAACGCAGGTTTGGAATATCAAAAACAATTTACTCCCCAATTTTCTTTTAATTCCCAATTGTCTTACCGCGATGAACTGGGAGTAAAATCTACCAACAATAGTTTTCTTTCCGGGGAAGAGAGTGTGATCATTACTTCCGGTTTTGCCTATAATCCTACACCGGATGTGAGTATTTTTGCTGATGGAAACGCAAGTAAAATTTTATCTCATACAGGCAATCCATCCTATGATGATTTCGAAGTCCATTTGGGCGTACGTATTACCTTTGGAGGGGCGACGTATTGGGACCCCTTGGGCACAGTATCCGGGATTGTATTTAAAGATAGGAACGGAGATGGTATGTTTGGTCCAAGCGATGAGGGTATTGCGGGTGTTAAATTGAAAGTCGGTGATAAAGAAGTCATCACGGATAAATATGGGCGATATAGCATACAAATACGTGCTAAGGGGGTATATGTGGTACCGGTTCTGGACACTATCCCGGGCGGGCTGATTTTTTCAACCCCGCAAACTTTAAATGTCAAAGTTTTTCAAGGCCGCACCACTAGGGCTGATTTCGGTTTGATCAGCCAGACGGGAATTTACGGTATAGTTTTTGTGGATAAAAATGGCACCGGTGTTCCGAATGAGAGTGATAAATTCATCAGTAAGGTGAAGGTGGTCCTGGATGGCAAAATTATCCAAAAAAGCGATTCTCACGGAGCATTTTATTTCAGGAATGTTTCCCCAGGGCGACATATTATTTCGATTGATCTTAACACTCTTGAGCTCAATATGGTGCCGCGGGTAAAACTAGAAAATAAGATCGATGTCGCTGAGGGGACAAACTATATGTTTAATATTCCTGTTAAACTCGAGAAAGCGGAAGGTGAGGAGAAGTAATTTGGTTTTATCTACGGGACAACGATAGAAGTAAGACTGATAGTTTTATTATTTCTAATTACGGTTTGTGTTTGAACTAACTGATAAAGATTGTTTGAAAATGGAGTGCCCTCAAGATTATTATTTAAAATGACATGTTCCGGAATGGTGACAGAAAGCTGAAATGTTGTGGTTTTGGAAGCCCCGCAATAAGCAGGTACGGTTTGGATGAAGATAACTATTGTCAGGGCCAGCAGGATGAAAGGTCTAAGCATTTCGTCCTCCTTTACGTAGAGCTTGAACATCTTGAAAAAGAGGACGAAATGCTTGTTCACGAAACCCGGATGAATATAAGGTCACGGCAGCCAGACAGCCTTACTTATCCCCAGATAAGGTTAGGCTCACGGCTTTGCGTCCTACTTTTTCAAATAGTTTGCCTTTTTCGAGTTTTTAAAGAGCACAATTATAAATCTTAATTAAAATATAACATATATTTCTTGTCTTTGCCAACCAGGGGGAGTAGAGGGATAGCTTTAAATAGCCGGATCACCTAGGGCATTGGCAACGTTTAAGATAAATGAGGGATACTTGGCCGGTCCCCTAAGACTAAATAGTTTGAGGGGCTAAGCACTTGTGGTATATTGACTTTACCGTAAATTTTCAACATCTGTTTTTCGTCTTAATTCAGGAGGTGAATATATGAAATCATTGCATGGGATTCGTTCAGATACAGCACAGCAGCATCGGATGATCGTCAAGCAGGAGCCTCCGGATTTTCTTGACCCTGCTTTTGAATGGCGACGGATATTTTCGGAAATTTGGGGCACATTTTTATTGGTTATGGTTGCCGCCGGAGGTGCAGTTGTTGCTGCGAAGAGCGGCAGTGTTCCCACACTTGCTCTTGTCGTGGCGCCGGGGCTTATGGTAATGGGGATCATTTATTTTATGGGGACCGTAAGCGGGGCTAATTTAAACCCGGCGGTTACCTTGGCATTTGCAGTACGACGGAATTTCCCATGGAACCGTGTCCCGGGCTATATTTTGGCACAGGTGCTTGGCGGCATCTTGGCTGTACTTTTTCTTTGGGCAATGTTTGGTGAGGCAGGTGATCTTGGGGCAACAGTCCCTGGTAGTGGCATAGATAGCACGAGAGCTTTGGTAATGGAAGTGGTGTTGACGACCGGTTTAGTAAATACGATCCTGGGAACGGCAGCCGGGGCACGAAATATCGGCACCAATGGTGCCATAGCGGTAGGGGGATATATTATTTTGGCAGGACTTTGGGCAGCACCGGTCAGCGGAGCCTCAATGAACCCTGTACGATCATTTGCCCCTGATCTGGTCAGGGGTGATTTTAATACTACGTGGATATATATAGTTGGTCCGATTTTGGGGGCATTGATCGGAGTAGCCTTCGAATGGATCCTTAAAGGTAAGCCCACGGTTGCCGGAACGATTGCGGCGCAGGGGACCTTGGGTATGGATGATAAGTGATCCAGAGGATTAACAATTTTATAGTCGAAGAAATCCTCCTGGTGGGAAGAAATCTATTGAGTATACTGCCAAATATATTATAATGTTCAACTTGACCGTAAATGGCCGATTTGCTGGAGATAGGTGAGCGACCAATTTGTCGAAGATAGATTACGAACGACGCGGATGAGCCCGAAGGGCGAAGACGCAAAAGGGGTAGGGGGGAAAGATATTTCCCCCATGTTTTCGGGGTAACAGCGAGCCAAAGGCGAGCGCCATAGGGGCAGAGCCCCTTTGGGGAGTGAGCCCTGCGGATAGTTTGATTGGCAAATGACGGACTCATGGCTCAGTCGGTTAGAGCGTCGCCCTCACATGGCGAAGGTCGAAGGTTCAAATCCTTCTGAGTCCACCATATATATTTTTCATCCAACAAATAGGCCCTATCGCTCCGTTTTGCGGTAGCGTTTTATTAACTTGTAATAGTATAATTAGGTATCTATGACGGTGGCGGGTCAAAATCTGAAAGACCAAATTAGAAAACTCGTTGAACTCCAGGTCATGGACGAGGAAATTTTTCGTTTCAAACGCGAGTTGCGGCAGAAACCTGCTGAACTTGAGGCTTTAAAGGCTGAATTTGAATTTAAAAAAGCCAAACTTAAAGGTCTGGAAAATAAATTAAAAGCCATCCAGCTTGTTCAAAAAGAGATGGAATTAGATCTTAAAGTCAAAGAGGAAGGGATCGCCCGTGCCGATGCTTCCTTGAATTTTTTAAAAACTAATAAAGAATACCAGGCCAGATTGCTTGAAATTGAGAATATGAAGGCTGATAAATCTATGGTGGAAGAGAAAATCCTTTTAGGCTACGATGAAGTGGATGCTGCCAGAAAATCCCTGGAAGCGGAAAAGGCTGCGGTTGTTCAATACGAAAAAGAATTTAATGCCCAAAAAAAGCAGGTTGAAGATGACGTGGCTGTTATCGGCGATCGACTGAAAGTCAAAGAATCTCAACGCGCGCGCATAGCACCGGAAGTCAGACCTGATTATTTAAGCCGCTACGAGCGTATACTGAATAACAAAGATGGTTTGGGTATTGTAAAAGTGGTTGATCATACCTGTGGCGGTTGTTTCATGCATTTGACCGAACAGGTCCTCAATGAGCTTAAAAAGTACGAGCAGATCATTGCCTGTGATATGTGCGCCAGGATTTTATATCTGGCCGATGAACTTTAAATTACGACCTAAGGGAGTACTCGGTAAGAGAGTATGAAACTGGAGATTTTTACCGATGGGGGTTGTTGGGGAAATCCGGGACCTGCGGCCATCGGAATGGTCATCAAAAGAGGCGCCAAAACCGTTAAAACTCTTGCTCGTGCCATCGGTCAAGGGACCAATAATATCGCGGAATATACGGCTTTAATTGTTGCCTTGCAGGAAGCGTTGATATTAAAAGCGAATGAAGTCAGCGTTAAAACCGACAGTGAATTGATGTGTAAACAGGTCAGCGGGATATATAAGGTCAAGCATGAGAATATAAAACCGCTTTTTGATCAGGTCAAGCATTTAGTCACAGGGTTTAAGTCGTTTGAGATAACGCACGTGCCGCGCGAGCAAAATAGCGAGGCTGATGCGTTGGTTTGTCAGGTTTTAAAAAAAGCAAGTCAGGATGGCCGCTCTGATGCTTAAGGCGTCGGAGAGGAAAGTCCGAGCTCCAAAGGATAATGCATCCCGATAACGCGGGACCCCCGACTGCTGTCTTGCGACAGCAAGACGTCGGGGAGGATCAGAGCTACAGTGACGATGCCTCTTCATCGGGGAGTGAAACGAGCAATCTCTGCATGGAGCAATGCCAAATAGAAGGGAAGCCGAAAGGCACGGGGTGATCCGCTCCGTCATACCCTCGGGTAGGCTGCAAGATACCCCGCTGCATTCTGCAAGAATGCAAGAAGCGGGGTGTTAGACAAATGGCCATCACCCTTCTTAAAGGGTCACAGAACTCGGCTTATTGACTGCTTTTTTTAATTTGTATTAATTTAATTCGGAGGTCATCACAATGTCAGGTCATTCAAAATGGGCAAAAATCAAACATAAAAAGGGCGCTGAAGACGCCAAGCGCGGGGCTCTCTTTACTAAGCTTAGTAAAGAGATCACTGCGGCCGCCAAAGAAAAAGGCGGTAATATGGACACTAATTTCCGTTTGCGTGCGGCAGTGGCTCGTGCCCGTGAATATAATATGCCCCAAAGCAACGTTGAAAATGCTATCAAAAAAGGCACGGGGGAAATCCCTGGCATTGTTTTTGAGAATGTGATGTTCGATGCCCGCCTGGGGGTGGTGGCCTTTTTGATCGAAGGCCTGACCGATAATAAGAACCGCACCACGGCAGAGGTCCGTAATCTTTTAACTAAGAAAGGCGCCAGCCTGGCCGGGGCCGGATCCTCCGCGCGGTTATTTACCAAGAAAGGATATCTGTCCGTTGACAAATCCAAGGCCGGTGAAGATGCGGTCATAGAGGCGGCGTTGGATGCCGGGGCCGAAGATGTTAAGACCGATGGCGACTCCTTTGAGGTTTATTGCGATCCTACCCAGCTGGAAGCGGTTAAAAATGCCTTGACGGCCAAAAAGATTGAAACATCCTCGGCTGAAGTGACGATGGTCCCTGATCCCAATTCGGTCGTCACTATCGAAGGGCACGACGCCAAGAATGTCTTAGGGTTGATCGAAGCGCTGGAGGAGCACGAAGACATCCAGAACGTTTATGCCAATTTTGATATTTCCGACGAAGAAATGGCAAAAATATCCGCTGAATAATTTATGCGTATCTTAGGCATTGATCCCGGTCTTATTACGACGGGCTATGGCGTCGTTGACATTAAAGCCGGCGGCGTCAGAATCCTTGAGGCAGGCACCATTGAGCCTGAGGGCAAGGCCCCCTTCGAAGAGAGGCTTCTGAAAATACATCTGCACATTACGACCATCCTTAAAGCTCATCATCCTGATGTGGTGGTCCTGGAAAAATTATACGCCCATTATAAACATCCTGCCACCGCTGCGGTTTTGGGCCATGTACGTGGGGTGATTTGTTTAAGTGTGGCTCAACAGAAAATCAAACTTGTCGAGCAAAGCGTCAAACGCATCCGCAAGGCCCTGACCGGTAACGGCAATGCCACCAAAATCCAATGCCAGGAATTTGTCAAAAGACTGTTGAATATCAAATCTGCAGGGTTTAAATTAGATGCCAGCGATGCGTTGAGTTTGGCCTTGGGTCAGGCGCATATATTAAGGTATGACTTTTCATGATTACGGCTATTAAGGGGAAAATAACGCGTCAAGGCCAGGCGGCTGTCATTCTTGAGGCCAATGGGTTAAGTTATGAAATTTTAACACCCCTTTCAGTCCTGCAGAGGGTTAAAGAAAATCAAGATAGCGATGGCAATATACGTTTAATCACGTATCATTATTATCAGATGACCCCATCGAGCGGGATGCCGGTTTTGGTGGGTTTTTTAAATGAAGTTGAACGTGATTTTTTCCTGGAATTCATCAAGGTTTCCGGGATAGGGCCGCGGGCGGCAGTCAAAGCACTTAATAAGGCGATCGGTGAAATTGCCCAGGCCATTGACCGGGGAGATACCAAGTATTTGAAAACCCTTCCCGGCATAGGCGAGCAAAAAGCCAAGGAAATTGTGGCTAAGCTGCAGGGGAAGATGGGCAAATTTACCCTGATGCGTGACCGCGTGACAGTACAGAGTCCATCACCCCAATCACGTGAAATAGAAGAAGAGGCCTTGCATATTTTATTGCAGTTGCAGTATAAAAAAACCGAAGCAGAAGAGATGATCAAAAAAGCCTTTGAGCGTTCGGCCAAATTAGCCACCTCGGAGGAATTGCTTAACGAAATTTATAAACAGAGAAAGCCCTCTTAAGATGGACGAGCAAATTCAAGATTATAAAAGCGCCATTGAAGCATTATTGTTTG
Source organism: Candidatus Omnitrophota bacterium (assembly GCA_963769315.1). Lineage (GTDB taxonomy): Bacteria > Omnitrophota > Gorgyraeia > Zapsychrales > Fredricksoniimonadaceae > JABDGZ01. Next base: position 665,281 of record CAVYLG010000003.1, on the reverse strand, counting down.
TCAGCGAAAAGCCCGTTCTTTTAGATCAATTAAAAGAGGTGTTCCCCCAGTTGAGCCCTTCTCAAATCCTTGATCTGATCAAGCAGTTGCAGGAAGAATACGTCAATCGCACAGCCGGCATGGTGGTGGTGGAAATTGCCGGAGGATTTCAGATGCTCTCCAACAGCCATGCGGCACCCTACATTCGTCAATTTTATAAGACCAAAACCAAAGAAAAACTTTCCCGTCCGGCCCTGGAAAGTTTGTCGATCATCGCTTATAAACAACCGGTGGGGCGCGCTGAGGTGGAAATTATCCGCGGGGTCAATTCCGACGGTACAATCGCGCATTTGCTCAATAAGGGGCTTATTCGAATCATTGGCCGCAAAGAAGTGCCAGGTCGGCCGTTTCTATACGGCACCACCAAAGAATTTTTGGAATATTTTGGTTTAAAATCATTGGAAGATTTACCCAAGATTGAAGAGTTTACCCAATTGGGCATTGATGCACCGAAGGCCGAATTATTGCAGACAGAAGAATCGGTGCCAGCCCCGGCAGCAGCGGCAGAGCAGGTGGTGGAACAGATGCAGGAACAAACCGCCAGCCAGGAAGGCAGCGGCCAGTCGCGGGCGATGAATGTTGAGACCTAAGTTTTATGAGTAACTCAAAATGCCTGGGTTAGCTGTTACCGGTAAGGATTAATATGGACTTAAACCATCTACGTAAGAAAATTGACGCATTAGACTTCAAGATCGTCCAACTTTTAAATGACCGCGCGGCCATTACCCTGGCCATCGGTAAAGAAAAGATTAAGAATAAAAAGCCGATCTATGCGCCTGACCGCGAGCAGGATGTCCTTAAACGCATCAAAAACCTCAATGGCGGGCCCATTAAAAATGAGGCGGTGGAGGCGATTTACCGTGAGATCATGTCAGCGTCCTTAGGGTTAGAGAAACCTTTACGAATTGCGTATATGGGGCCGGAGGCCACTTTTTCGCATTTGGCGTCTTTAAAGAAATTCGGTTCTTCTGTCGGGCATGTGGCTTGCAACAATGTGGCCGAGGTATTCAGCAGGGTTGAAAATGGAGATTGCGATTACGGCGTAGTCCCCATCGAAAATTCCATCGAGGGGGTGGTGACTCATACCATGGATTTGCTGGTTGATTCGGAACTAAAAATCTGCTCCCAGGTCTTATTGGATGTGACGCATCATTTGATGTCCAAGGGGGTCCTGGCACAGATCAAAGAAATTTATTCACACCCCCAGATATTGGGCCAATGCCGTCACTGGCTTATGACAAATATGCCCAAGGCCCATTTGATACCAACGGTGTCGAGCACCAAAGCCGCTCAAATGGTGGCGGTTCGAAAGAATGCTGCTTGCATTGCCTCCCAGGTTGCGGCTTCTTTATACGGGTTGACTATCTTGAAGAGAAATATCCAGGACAGCGCACACAATATCACGCGTTTTTTGGTGATTTCCACGATGGATGTGCCGCCGACGGGGCATGACCGCACGTCACTGGTATTTTCCATCAAGGACAGGGTAGGGGCTTTGCACGCGATGTTGACCCCCTTCATGAAACATAAAATCAATCTCACCAAAATAGAATCACGGCCTTCTAAGAAGAAAGCCTGGGATTATTATTTCTTTGTCGATTGCGAAGGCCATCAGAATGACCCCCGTGTGGCCCGCGCCTTGACCCGGCTTGAGGGGATGTGCAAATTCCTCAAGATCCTGGGTTCTTATCCCGACGCTTAAAAATTAAGAATAGTTTAAACGGCGTTATTGTGAGGATCCGCCACGCTTTATGGCAAAGACAGGGAAAATCTTTCATTGACAGATAAAAATTGGTATGAAAAAAGAAATTCTTGTTATATTAGCATTTTTATTGGCTTTACCGTTAGCAGCTTTCGCCGGTGAAATCACCGTTGCGGCTGCGGCAAACGTACAATTTACCCTGGAAGATTTAAAAGCGGAATTCACCAGGCAAACCGGAATCAGCGTTAAGACAGTCACCGGTTCTTCAGGGAAATTGACAGCACAAATCGAAAATGGCGCCCCGTTCGATGTGTTTTTATCCGCGGATATGAAGTATCCTGACAAGCTTTATAAAGATGGATTGTCATCTCAAGCGCCTAAGGTGTATGCGTATGGGGTTTTAGTTCTATGGACGATGGAAAATTTAGATTTATCCAAAGGCGTCAATGTTTTAAGCGATGCCCAAATTCAAAAAATCGCTTTGGCTAATCCTGATCTGGCGCCTTATGGCCGGGCAGCCGTCAATACTTTAAGGTTTTATAAACTATACGAGCCCTTACAGAAAAAATTAGTCTTGGGGGAGAGTATCTCCCAAGCCAATCAATTTATCACCACAGGTGCGGTAGATATTGGTTTTACTGCCGAATCAATTGTTCTGGCTTCCAATATGAAGGGACAGGGCCAATGGATTGAAATAGATCCGCGATCATATGAGCCTATTGCCCAGGGAGTGGTTGTGTTAAAATACGCGAGCGCAAACAATCATTCCAAAGAGGCCCGGGCATTTTATGATTTTCTTTTTTCAAGTCCGGCCCGGGAAATTCTTAAAAAATACGGCTATAAACTCCCGTGAATAAATTGATCGGCAAGATTGTTTTGGTTGAATCATCCCGGAATATGTCGATGGTTGACATTGATGTAGACGGGGATGTTTTTAGTTCTATTGTCCTGGAAACTCCTTCGAGCGCCCCTTATTTAAAACAAGGAAGCAGCGTTGCCTTGCTATTTAAAGAAACGGAAGTTTCTATCGGGAAAAATTTGTCGGGATTGATCAGCCTGCGTAACAGGTTTAAGGCGACGATCAAACGGATTGAAAAATCCGATATCTTGGCCAAAGTCTTCCTTAATTATAAAGGCAAAGAAATAATTTCTATAATCTCTTCACGGTCCAGCCAAAAGCTTGGGTTGATTGATGGTGATGAGGTTGAATGGTTGGTTAAAACCAATGAGGTTTCTCTTGGTTTGGATAAATTTTGGTGATCAATGGATTATGCTCCTCTATTTTTGACCTTTCAGCTGGCCTTGTTTGTGACTGCAATTCTTTTTGTCCTTGGGGTTCCTTTGGCTTATTGGATCGCTTTTTCAAATAACAGATTTAAATATATCGTCGAAACCGTTGTCAGCATGCCTTTGGTTTTGCCGCCCACCGTCATAGGATTTTATCTCTTAATTGTCTTTAGTCCCCAGTATGCCTTGGGGCATTTTTTATTGTCTTATTTTGGGGTCAGGGTTGTTTTTAGTTTTACCGGGCTTGTCATCGGTTCGGTGCTTTTTAGCCTTCCTTTTATGGTCAATCCGATCAAGGCGGGTCTACAGAATTTTCCGTTGGCCCTGATGGAGGCGTCCTATTGTTTAGGTAAATCCCCTTGGGAAACTTTGCGCCGGGTTATCTTGCCGAATATCAAGCCGGCCTTGTTAACGGGTATAGTCATGGCCTTTGCCCATACCATCGGCGAGTTTGGGGTGGTGCTCATGATTGGCGGTAATATCCCCGGTGAAACAAGGCTTGCCTCTATTGCCATTTACAATGAAGTTGAGGCTTTAAATTATGATACCGCGGGACTGTATGCTTTGATTTTGGTGCTGATATCTTTTATTGTTTTGCTTGTTTTTTATTATTTAAACCGTCGTGTCCTGAAGATTTTTTAATGATTCAGCCTTCTGACCATGATTAAGTTCCGTTTAAAAAGACAGATGCACACGCCGTCGGGGGAAAAGTGGCTGGAGGTGTCTTTAAACCTCGAGAAGGGGGAATTCGTCACTCTGTATGGTCAATCCGGTGCGGGGAAAACCACTATTTTACGGATGTTGGCGGGTTTAATACAGCCGCAAGAGGGATACGTAGAAGTTGACGGGGAAGTCTGGTTTGACAGCCAGAAAATGATCAATCGTCCCATTCAACAAAGAAGGACGGGATTTGTTTTCCAGGAGAACAGTCTTTTTCCACATATGACGATCCGTGAAAATTTAGAATATGCCCTGCCTCGCCGGCAGGAGGGCCTTGGCGATAAACGATCCCGTAGCAGTATCGGGGAATGGATCGTCACGATGGGTTTAAAGGGTATAGAAAATCAAAAACCGGACAAGATATCCGGCGGACAAAAGCAAAGGGTGGCTTTGCTCCGTGCCCTTGTCAGACAGCCTGAAATTTTACTTTTGGATGAGCCTTTATCGGATTTGGATACTCCTTCACGTTTAAATCTGCAGGATGAGATCATCAAGGTTTATCGCAACACAAAGATCACGACGATCCTGGTTAGCCATGATTTGTCGGAAGTATTTAAGATGTCAAAGAAAGTTTTCGTCATTGATCGTGGCAAGATCATCAAGGAGGGCAGTCCCCAGGAAGTTTTTGTGAACAATGATTTGAGCGGAAAATTCAAGTTTACGGGCCAGATCATTGAAATTCAGAAGGAAGGTGTCTTAAATATTTTGACCTTAAGCATCGGCAATAATGTGACCAAGGTCGTGGCGAGTGACGAAGAGATTTTTGGTTTAACGGTCGGCAGCAAGGTGATTGTCGCCGCTAAGGCTTTTAATCCCCTTATTTTAAGGGACAGGTCAGGTGAAGGGGCATCTGCGTAAATGGTGAGAGTAGGAATTTGGCCCGCTGCAAGCGTTAAAGTGCTTATCTGCCGCAATTTTACCCCGTCGAAAAAAAATAAAATCTCCGTTGACACTCCCGCGAAATGTTATAAAGTGAAGATATGTATTTCAGACGTCTGGAAATATTCGGGTTCAAGTCGTTTGCCCAAAAGACGGTGCTTGAGTTTCAGCCGGGCATTTCTGCCATCGTCGGGCCCAACGGTTGCGGCAAGAGCAATGTCTTTGATGCCATCCGTTGGGTTTTAGGTGAGCAGAGCGTCAAGGAATTGCGCGGCTCATCGATGGAAGATGTCATATTCAACGGCACCGACCAGCGGGCACCTTTGGGCTTTGCGGAAGTCAGCCTCGTTTTTTCCAATGAATCGCGTATTTTGCCTATCGACCATGATGAGGTCATCATTACCCGTCGGCTTTTCCGTTCCGGTGAGAGCGAATATTTGATCAATAAGAATGTTTCCCGTTTAAAGGACATTGTGGAGTTATTTTTAGGCACCGGGGTGGGGGCTGAGGCGTATTCGCTCATTCAGCAGGGCAAGATAGATCTGGTGGTTTCCGCCAAGCCGGAAGACCGCCGTCAGATCTTTGATGAAGCCGCCGGGATCACCAAGTACAAAAGTAAAAAGAAAGAAGCTTTGAGTAAACTGGAAGATACCCAAGACAATTTGTTGCGCATCAATGATATCGTCGTCGAGGTCAAACGTCAGATCGCCAGCATAGAACGCCAGGCCAAAAAGGCCCAGCGTTATAAGGAAGAGTTTGAGGTTCTTAAGAAATATGAATTGGTCCTTGCCCGCTATCAGATGGCCAGCTTTGGCCAGGAGACTGAAAGCATGGCGGCGGCCGTCAAGGCTTTAGAGACCCATGAACTTGAATTGACGACACAATTGGAAGAATTAAATAACCGTATCGACAATGAGACCCTCCAATTGGGTGAAATTGATGAGCGCATTAATGGTTTTAAAGCCCAGGATATTCATTTGGAAAATGAAGTGGCGATGAATACGCGCCAAATTTCTTTTAATGAAGAGCGCCGGCAGAATATGGATGAGACTTGCCAGCGCCTTCAAGCGGACAAGCTTGCTGCCATGGACCGTTGCGGCGCGCATCAGGCTAAGATCGAAGAGATCAAAGAATCTTTGAGGCGTCTGTCTGAAAATGTGTCAGGCTTGCAGTCCCTTCTGCCGCAGAAGCGCAATGATTTGGGCGTGGTCATGCACAGCATAGAGCAGGCTAAAATTTCTATCGAGAATGTGGAAAAAGAAATTTTGGGGCTCAACGGCCAGCAGGTACGTTTCAAAAATCAATTGACTGAAAACATGAAGCGCACGATGGAAGCCTTGGCGCGAAAGGCCCGTCTGGATCATGAAAATTCCAAGGTCAATGATGAAAAGGCCCAGGTGCTACAGCGTTTTGAAGCCATCAACGGTTCCATAGTCCAGGGGCAAACCCAATTACAGGATCTTTGGGCGGATGGTAACACCTGTCGCCGGGCTTTAGAGGACCTCAAAGGCCGTTTTTCCCATCAAGAGGCTTTGGTCGATGAACTTGAGAAAAACCAGGTGTTCCTTATTTCTCAAAAAGAATTTATCCAGAAGATGCAGGTACAGTATCAGGACATCCCTGATCCCGTTGTGGAAGGCCGCTTTATCGCCACCGTGCGTCCGAATGACAAACAAACCGGTATTATCGGCAAGATCAAGGGAATCAGGGTTATTGCAGCCACCGAACAGTCGCCGGAATTATATGAAATTACTTATGAGACCAAATATGTGGAGTTGGATTTACAGTATTTGGATGACCGTATCGCCGTTATCAATGAGAAAATAGCCCAGGCGACGGAAGCTAAAAACCAATTAAACCTGCAAATTCAAGGCCAAAGCAATGTTGTTGACGAAGTTTTAAAGAATATCCAACAACAGGAGAAGAAATTATCGGTCCTGGAAGCCCAGAAAAATGATATTGAACTCGCTTCCGGGAAATTAGTGGGGGAATTGGATGTCATCAGCTCTGAATTTGCTGAAGTGGAATCTTTGCTGGCCTTATTGAAAGTCCAGGAAGGGGAGTTGTCCGCGAATTTGCAGGGTATCGGCGGCCAAATCACGCGTTGCCAGGAAGATATCAAACTTAAAGTACAGGCCATTGCCGACAAGGACCAAGAACGCCAGGAGTTGAACATTTCTATTGCCCAATTAGATACCGAATTGGCTTCTTTGTCCGACAAACGCCGCGGGCTCGAGGATAATTTAGCCGTGCATACCCAAAATCTCGACCGCGACCTGACGGACATTAACCGTTTTGAGTCGGACAATCGTGAACTAGAAGCTAAAAAAATTAAAATCAAGGAAGACAATAGCCTTTTGCAACAGGCAATTGAAGAGTTACAGCGCAAAAAAGAATCCTTGGGTGTGGTTTTAAATGAAGAGTCAGCTAAGAAAGAAGAAATGTCACGTCGGTTGAATTCTTTGCGTAACGGTATCCGTGGCATCGAGGATGAAATCATTCGCATCAAAACGGATATCCATAATCAACAGATGCGTCAACAGGAAGTGCAATTTAATCAGCGGGCCCTCAAGGATCGCTTGTTGCAGGCATATAAGATAGATTGGGACCAAATCCAAAATGAAGTTTCAGATCAACAACTAGCGCCAACCCGGGGACATGTTCCCGAAGGGGACGTGACCCCAAGCACGCTGCCAAGCGAGGGTGCCTCGAATGTGGAAGCGACCCAGGGGACCCAACCGCCCGCCGAGCAAGAACCAGAATTAAACCCCGAAGAACTCACAATAGAAATCGAAAGACTAAAGAAACGCTGTGAGTCCTACGGAGCGGTTAATCTGGTGGCCATTGAAGAATTTGATGAACTCAAAGGCCGTCATGAATTTTTAACCAAGCAGCAAAGCGATTTATTAACGGCCCGCGAGCAGCTTATGTCGACCATCCAGAAGATCAATCGCACGACGCGTCAGATGTTCACGGACACCTTTGTTAAGGTGAATGAAGAATTTAAGATTTATTTCCGTATGTTATTCGGCGGCGGGGAGGCCCAGCTGGTTTTGCTTGACCCGGAAAATGCCTTGGAGTGCGGCATTGATATCGTGGCCAGGCCTCCGGGCAAGAAATTACAAAACATCAGCCTTTTGTCCGGAGGTGAAAAAGCGTTGACTGCCATTGCCCTGATTTTTGGGGTATTTAAAGTTAATCCCAGTCCTTTCTGTGTTTTGGATGAGATCGACGCTCCCTTGGATGAGTCTAATGTGGGCCGTTTTGCGGTTTTGTTAAAGGAATTTGCTAAAATTGCCCAGTTCATCGTTATTACCCACAATAAGAGCACTATGTCCGCGTCTGATATCATGTATGGGGTTACCATGCAGGAACGCGGAGTGTCACGTATCGTGTCCGTCAAATTTAATGAGTACAAGTCTCAACCGTCTTCTGAGCCTGTACCGGTTGAGCCTTCGATGGCTGTCTCAGCTGCTGTTTAATGGTTCAAATCCGCTTGCCCCGAGAACATGTGTCGAAGAACCATATAAATAATAGCATTCTTTTATATTAAGCATAACTTACTCATTTTCAGATAGTTACGTGCATGTAGGTAGCAAGCGCTTCCTTGACAGCCCCATGGCCGCATGTTATACTTCCCGTTACGCCGTAAATTAAAAATATGATAACTCATTTGATTAAAAGCATTAATTGGATTGATGTTGCTTTGGCCTTTTTGTTTTTACGGTTGATCTTTGTCGGGGTCAAGAGCGGCTTTATTTCGGAGTTTTTTAAGTTTTTAGGGGTTGTAGCGGCAACATTTATAAGTCTTCATTATTACAGCTTTTTAGCCGCGTGGATGGCCCAAAAAACCCATTTTTCTTGGGAATATTGGGATTTATTGATGTTCGCGGACCTTTGGTGCGCCGTGGTTATCTTTTTTAAATTTTTCAGAGACGGGGTCCTGTTCCTTTTTAAGGTAGAGCCCAAGCACCAGGGGTTTGATAAATATGCGGCAGGTGTTGTGGCGGTTGGCCGAGGAATTTTAGTGTGCAGTTTGACGATATTTCTGATTTTGTTGACGCATAACGGCCCTGTGACGCGGATGACCTTGCGTTCTTATGGTTATAAGATAGCCGGGCGAGCGGCGGTGGGTACTTATAGTTTTTTGTATAATAATATCGTTGATAAATTGTTTGCGGGTGAACATTATAATGCCGCTGCGGCCCAGGTTTTGCTCCCGGTAGGTAAATAAAATCTATTCGGGATGACCAATATAAGAGTGGTTATGGGATTGATCCCTAATGATGTCATTAATCAGGTCATCGGACGCAGCGATATTGTTGAGATTATCGGCGAATTTACGGCTCTAAAAAAAGCCGGCCGTAATTTTAAAGCGCTTTGTCCGTTCCATAATGAAAAAACACCATCCTTCGTGGTCAATCCGGACAAACAGATCTTCCATTGTTTCGGGTGCGGGGTCGGCGGCAACGTGGTCGGTTTTCTCATGCGCCAGGAGCATTTGGAATTCCCTGAAGCAGTACGGTTTTTGGCCCATAAAGTCGGAGTGGTCATCCCTGAGGAGGAATCATCCGCCCCACGCCCTTCGCGTCAGCTGCGCGAGGAGCTTTTTAAGATCAATGCTTTGTCAGCTGCCTTTTTCCATGAGACGCTTTTAACCAGCCGTGAGGCGGATGCTAAAACAGCCAGGGAGTATCTTAAAGGCCGGGGAGTTAATTTAGAAACGGTTAAAACATTTCGGTTGGGTTTCGCGCCCAATGAGTGGGACGCTCTTTTAAAATATTTGAGATCCAAAGGAATCAGCGAAGAGGTGATACATTCGGCGGGATTGACCATTGCCCGCGAGGGGAAAGGCGGATTTTACGATCGCTTCCGTAACCGCATCGTGTTTCCGATTTCTGATATTCAAAACCGTTTGGTGGCCTTTGGGGCCCGCGCCATGCAAGAGTCCGATGGTGCAAAGTACATCAACTCTCCGGAAACCGCCGTTTATACTAAGGGCCAACATATGTTCGGCCTGCAGTTGACCAAGGCTGCGGTCGGGAAATCGGATCGGATCATCGTGGTGGAAGGCTACATGGATATGATCATGCCTTATATCCATGGGGTAGAAAACATAGCGGCGTCTTTAGGCACGGCGCTGACCATCGAGCAAGTCAGGTTGATCCGGCGCTATACGAACAATGTGGTCATGCTATTTGATACAGATTCCGCCGGACAATCTGCGATCGTGCGTAGCCTTGATTTACTGATTGACGAGGGCATGAACGTGCGCGTGGCCACCTTGGCCCAGGATGAAGACCCGGATTCATTTATCCGTCAACAAGGGGCTGAAAGTTTCGCTATGCGAATTGATAATGCCCAGTCCCTTTTGGATTTTAAATTCAACTGGCTTGGGCTTCAATATGACCCCAAGACGGTCGAGGGCAAATCTAAGATCAGCCAGGAATTGCTTGGCACCATTGCGCGTTTTAAGACGGAAGTGGCTAAATATGAATTGACCAGGCAATTAGCCCAAATGTTGAATATCCCTGAAGGGGTATTGCTGAAACAAGCCGGCCAGGCCCAAGGGCAACAGCCGTCATTCAAGCTGCCGGGGGCAGAAACAAAACCATCGACTTTTTCATCATCCGGCCAGGAATTATTACTGGCGTTATTTTTAAAAGACCCGGCATGGGTCAAAGCGGCAGGTGGAGCATATCGGACCGGAAGATTTTTCCGAAGGGTTAGTCCGTCAGGTAGTGGAGGTCATTTGGGCATTGACCCATGAAACAAATGAATGGTCAACCAATGATCTTTTGTTGCGTTTAAATGATGAATCAGCGCAGAGTTTAGTGACCAGGCTTATCAGTATTGAGGAAGGGAAATTAGGTGACGCTGCCCGGGTTTTTCAGGATTGTATCGGAAAAATCCAGAAGGAGAAACAAAAGAAGGCCAGAGGCCGTTTAATGGAAGCGATCCGTCAGGCCGAAGCTTTGCAGGATATAGAAAAATTAGATCAGTTGAAGGAACAGTTTAATCAGTTGCTCAAATAAGGGATAAAAGGAGTCAATGAGAGACATTATGAAAGAACCGGTCAAAGAAAAAGATTTACAGGGCGATTTGGACAAATTGGTGACGTTGGGCAAAAAGAAAGGCTTTTTGACCTATGAAGACGTCAACGAAACTTTGTCCGATGCCATCGATTCTTCCGAGGACATTGATCAGGTCTTTGATGTGCTCGACGGACAGGATATCAAGGTCGTTGATTCCGGTGAAGAGACGCCTGTCATCGAAGAGGCTGCGGAAGAAAGCCGTGAGCAACAGGTGCGCCGTCTGCGTGAGGAAAACAAGGAAGATGATGTTTATTCCGATAAGTTTATCCCTCTGGATGACCCGGTGAAGATGTATTTAAAGCAGATGGGCTCCATTCCGCTTTTGACCCGTGAGGAAGAGATCGCTTTGGCCAAACGTATTGAAGAGGCGGAGTTGCGGTTCGCGGAGTCCTTGTTTAAAACCTATTATGCGCGCAAAGAAGCCCTGGCCATCATCAATCAGGTTTTGCGCGATGAGATCAACGCGGAAGACGTGATCAAAGATGAATTGGAACGCCGCGGGCGCTTGATGAAGGATTTGGCCAAGATCCTCGAGCATGTCCGCCACACGAGGGTGGGTTCGGATATTTCCGCTAAATCCATCGCGGAATTCAAACTGACCTCCACCATCAATGAGGAAATTGTCTTCAAGATTTCCGATTTGATCAATCAACATTGAGCGTTTGGAAAAACATTTGAAGGTCAAGAAATTGCCGGCCAATGCCCCGGAGTTTAAGAGGCAATTGATGGCCTTGCAAAAAGAATTGGGCGAACCCGTGGAAAAAGTCAAAGAGCATCTGCGTGAGATCAAGACCCGGCAATCGCGTTTTAACAAGGCTAAAAAATTGTTGGTTGAAGCCAATTTACGTTTGGTCGTTTCCATTGCCAAAAAGTATATCAACCGCGGGTCTGTCCTTTTTGGATTTGATCCAGGAAGGCAATATGGGGTTGATCCGTGCCGTCGAGAAATTTGAATACCAGCGCGGGTACAAATTTTCTACTTATGCCACCTGGTGGATCAGGCAAGCCATTACGCGTTCCATCGCGGACCAGGCGCGCACCATCCGTATCCCAGTGCACATGACCGAGACCATCAACAAGATTATCCGTGTCTCGCGCGTGTTTGTGCAGGAATACGGCCGTGAGCCGTCTGCCCAGGAAATCGCCAAGGAAATGCGCTTGCCGGTGACCAAGGTCAAAGAAATCCTGAAGATCTCCCAAGTGCCGATCTCTTTACAGACACCCATCGGCGATGAGGGAGATACGCATTTCGGGGATTTTATCGAAGACAAAAAAGCCGTTTCTCCGGCGAATGCGACCTTGCATTCGATGCTCAAGGAAGAGATCACCTCGGTGCTTTCGACCCTGGATGACCGCGAACGCAAGATTTTGGAATTGCGTTTCGGGATCATGGACGGGACCAGCCGTACCTTGGAAGAGGTAGGGGCGGAGTTTAACGTCACCCGTGAGCGTGTGCGCCAAATTGAATCCAAGGCCTTGCGAAAACTGCGCCATCCGACGCGTTCCCGTCGCATCAAGTCCTTTTTGGACATGGCGGCCAAGGAAGCGGAAGCGGTTATTTAGTTTTTCCCTCCCTGGGGAAAAAGCACGGGGAGGGTGATCATCAACGATTTATGTCAAAAATCGATTCACGTATCGCACTTGTTATCACCGACCAGGAAACCAACGCCCAAATTAAAAATTTGGGCGTTGGTTTACTTGAACTGCGTGCGGATCTGTTTCAAAAAGCTAGACCCTGTCTATATCATTAATCAAATCAATCGTCGCAAGCTTTTAAAGATCCCTTTATTGTTGACCCTGCGCAATCAGAAAAAAGAAGGTGCCGTAAAAATATTTTCTGATGTTCTTAAGTGGCAGATCATTACGGCTGCTTTACCTTTGGTGGATATGGTCGATATTGAGTTGAGCTCGCCTTTATTAAAACAAGTCATGACAAGGGCCCGTAAGCTTGGCAAAAAAGTCATTGTCTCCAGCCATCATCTGCAGGGCATGCCGAGGGATTTGGGATCCATTCTTAAAAAGTCATTAAGCACAAGGGCTGATATTGTTAAAATCGCGGCCAAAGCTAATGCATTCGACGATGTGATGACGATGCTGGCTTTTACCCATCGCCATCGCAAGCATGCTTTGATCACCATGTCTTTGGGGCCTTGGGGCGCTATATCCCGTTTGATCCTGCCGGCCGCAGGGAGCCAGTACACCTATACCTTCCTCAATAAGCCTACAGCTTCGGGCCAAGTGGATGTCTTGACCCTTAAGTCCCACTTGAAGGTTTATTATCCTGCTTAAAATGAATAAAATCATTGAGTCGAAGTATTCTAAAGAAGAAATACAAAGATGCTCAATCTGCTTGAGGATTTAGTCAAGAACAGCTGTTGAGCTGGCCCATTTGTCGAAGGAACAAAGGATCGCCATTCTCAAGGCTGCAGGAGAAATCTCCCGTCCTGACCGGGATGAAATCCGAAAAAGAAAAAAGGACAGGATCAGGCTCAAAAAGCAGAGGATTGATGATCATGAGCGGAAAATACGAAAAGCAACAGGGATCCGCTCTGCGCGCCAGAAAGCTGTGTTTATAGCCCCTCAAGCTGTCTTACACGCGGATACAGAGACGGCATTTCAAGAACTTGAATTGATAAATCCGCGTGCTTGCTATATCTGTAAGAGCGAATTTACCAAGGTCCATTTTTTTTATGATGCCATGTGCCCGGCTTGCGCCGAGTTTAATTATGCCAAACGCTTTCAGACAGCTTCTCTTGGAGGGACAAGTCGCCCTGATTACCGGAGCTCGTTTAAAAATTGGCTATCAAGCTTCTCTGATGATGTTACGCGCCGGGGCCCATGTCATTGCCACCACCCGTTTTCCCGTCGATGCGGCCTTTCGGTATAGCCGTGAAGATGATTTTCAAAAATGGAATCAGAGGCTGGATATTTATGGATTGGATCTACGGCATACGCCGAGTGTTGAGCTTTTTTGTAACTATATTGAACAAAAATATCCCCGTTTAGATTTGTTGATCAATAATGCCGCACAAACAGTCAGGCGTCCGCCGGGTTTTTATGCCCATCTGATGGCCAATGAATCACTTGATTTTAAAGATCTGCCGGCAAGCGTTCAACCGTTGCTTGAAGTCTTTTGAAGACGTGTAAAGCCAAATTGATGCCCGGCGGCACATCTACCAGGGCGTTGGCTCCGCTACTGGCTTGGAATGGAACAATGCCCGGCATTGGTTTAAGTGCTTCTGCTAAACTTTCGCAGATCCCTTATACGCATGACCATGCCTTACAAGTCCAAAAAGCTTTTCCCAAGGGCAAGTTAGACGCGGATTTGCAGCAGGTGGATTTGAGGACAACCAATAGCTGGCGGCTGGGCCTTGGAGAAATTTCCACCGCCGAGATGATCGAGCTGCAGTTAGTCAATGCCATCGCCCCGTTTGTTTTATGCAATAAACTTGTCCACATGATGAAGAGGGAAAACACCGGGCAAAAACATATTGTGAATGTCTCTGCCATGGAAGGGAAATTCCATCGGTATACCAAAACCGATCGCCATCCGCATACCAATATGGCCAAAGCCGCGTTGAATATGCTGACGCTTACCTCGGCCCGTGATCTGGTCAAATACGGTATTTATATGAATGCCGTGGACACCGGCTGGGTCACCGATGAAGACCCCATTGCGTTATCCCTGCGCAAACAAGAAAACCATGATTTTCAGCCGCCGTTGGACATTGTGGACGGTGCCGCCCGGGTTTGCGATCCTTTTTTTCATGGCATTAATACAGGGCAACATTGGTGCGGCAAATTTCTCAAGGATTATTAGCCGGTTGACTGGTAATTTTAACCGCGACTAAATGAATGTTATCCCCCCTGCTGTAAGAGCGGCAAGAATTTTTATATTTTTTAGAAGACATATATTGATAACAGCACTTGTGAGGTTGGATTGAAAACAGTCCGATAGCGATTTCAGTCTTTATCGGGTATACTTGATGGGTATATGATTGAAGACCAAGGTCAAAGATGATGAAACTGACGGATACTGTTTTCAAGGTTATCATTTTAATCATAGGCATTATTGTCATAGCATTTAATGCGCTGCTTTATAATTTTTGTGAGAAGCAAAAAATGCAAATTGAGATTATCGGTAAACAGCAGCAGATAGAGGCCCAAGTCAACAACAATAAGTTTAAATACCAACAGGAGCAAATTGAAAGTTTGGGTAAAGATTTAGACAGAGATCAACAGCAAATCAAAGACCAGAAAGATGCATTGGCTGACCAGAAAAATGCTTTGCTCAAGGAAACAGAAAAAAGGCAACAAATAGAAAATGAGGGGAAAAACATTCAGATTTCCCTGGTGGATATTAAAGCGGAAGCGGATGCCATCAAGCAGGAAATGAAAGAATGGCAGAAAGATTATGTGTCTGTTTTGGCCGAACTTGAGAAAAAGATGAGTGATTCTCAGGGTGAAATAAAAAGCTTGGATAACAACTTGGTTTCTTTAAATATCCCTGAGTTGAAGGCAAATATCAATTCTTTAAAAGCAGATATTGAAAAAATCACCCATCCGCCTGATAATGTTTTAACTGACCCGCTTTCTCGGTCTGACAAGAAGATTGATAATTCCCAATTGGCCCCCAGTAACGATTAATGGAAAAAGATGAAGATAAACATAAAAGATTTTCAGGTGACGGAAGGCAAGAAGATTGAACTTAAAAAATATCCGACCATTATTAAGTCATTTTACAAGTCTAAGGACCAGTATAAGGAGATTTTGGCCCGACACATTGAAGCATTAAGCGATATGCAAAATATCCTTTACGCGGATAACCGTTATGCCCTGTTGTTGATTTTCCAGGCGATGGATGCCGCCGGGAAAGACGGGGCTATCAAGCATGTGATGTCAGGCGTCAACCCCCAAGGCTGCCAGGTTTTTAGTTTTAAACATCCTAGTCCCGAAGAGCTGAACCATGATTTTTTATGGCGGACCACCCGTGATTTGCCCCAACGGGGGCAGATCGGCATATTCAACCGCTCTTATTATGAAGAAGTGTTGATTGTCCGTGTGCATCCCCAGATCCTTGAGGGAGAACAGATACCGGAAGAACTTTTAAATTCACAAAATGTTTGGCAAGAGCGCTATCGTTCCATCAGGGACTTGGAAAAACACCTTTATTATAATGGGACCAGGGTCATTAAATTCTTTTTGCACATTTCCAAAGAAGAACAACGCCGTCGGTTCCTTAAACGTCTGGATGACCCTTCTAAGAATTGGAAAATTAGTTTTGCCGACATACAAGAAAGGAAATTCTGGAAAGATTATATGAAGGCCTATGAGGATTGTTTGAGAGCAACCAGTACTACTCATGCCCCTTGGTTTATTGTTCCTGCCGATGACAAAGAAAACGCGCATTTGATCATCTCTCAGATTATCGTGGATACGCTTAAAAACCTGAAAATATCCTACCCCCAACCGGATTCCAAACACCAAAAAGAATTGCTTCAGATGCGTAAAGAACTAATGCGTGATCAATAGAGTAAATAGGGAGACGTCTCCATTTATTCCCATGACAGTTTTTTTATTTGTGCTATAATGCCGACCTCCTGCTTCGTAGGAAAACACATCTATTTTTGCATATAGAATTGGCCGTAGGTTTGTTTGATGAGGATTTCCTTAGAAGCGTTGTAGGCTTGATGAGACAGGAAGGGAGTTAGAATGTTCAAAGTATTTTCTGCGAGTGTTCTTTTATTCCTTTTGATCCCAGTTGATTTTTCTTTTGCCCAATCACGGGATGATTGGGCCAGTAAAACTTATTCGGGTTATTTACACCAAGATCAGAAAGATGTTCATGACAGGCAATGTTTCATTGAGTTTAAAAGTCCGGTTCCTTTTACTCATCAATTGATCGCCCAGGTGCCTGAAGAATTGACTTATTCTATCAGTTTTAAGGATAGTGGGAAAATCTCCCAAGGCAATTCCATCAAAGGAAAAGGTGCTTTTGAAAAATTCGTCATTAAAATTTATACCAATGACGGTCAAGAATATTCGATCGATCCTGACGCGGAGGACAAACAGATCGGCACCAATGATGAACATCACATTTTTGATTCGTATCTTGTTTATTTGATTTTAGGCCAAGATATCAATCATCTTGAGGTTGTAAGCTTATCCGGGAGGGGGAAGGATAAATATGTATTGGATAAATTGGAAATCCGGAATGATGATTAAAAGGGGCAGCATAAGAATTTTCTTAATTATCGGTCTGTGTTTGAATTTTATCGGTTGTGCGCCTTCGTCCAACGAAATAGTGAAACCCTTTGCGGATCTCCAGTATGGCATGACCAAGCAGCAGATGATTGCCTTGATGGGGAAACCAAACACCATAGAAATTTATAAGAAAACCGACCAGACCAGGGTGGAATTCTATATTTATGCTAACAATTACCAATCTCCCCCGGCAATGGTCCCGGTTTGCCTGATTAATAATAAGGTAGTGGGTTGGGGAAAGTCTTTTTATGAAGACCATGTAAGCCAGGACGATATCAGAATAAGATAAATCGGCATATGGAGGCATGGAAGAGATTGTTTGGGATAAAACGGCCCAAGATAATTTTGAGGCGGTTTTAACAAAAATTCCTGTTTTTTTGCGTAGTATCGCAGCACAAAAGGTATCACGAAAGGCGGAAAGTATCGCTAGGAGTGAAGGCCGTTGGGAGATTTCGCAAAAAGATGTGGTGGATGCTTTTTTTGTGGAAACACCTTTTGGATTTCACGGCCCCTTGAAAATGGATATGGAAGCATTGGGGATTGATTATAAGAAATATGGCTATGGGGAATAATAATAAATTAGGAATCTTTTGTGACTGGGGCATTGTTTTTTCATTATGCGCTTTGATTTTTGTATTGCCGGCTTCTATCGCTTTACTTGAATCTTTTGCAGGTCTGGCAATTTTCTTTTATTTAGTGAAGAAAATAAACCGCATTGTTGTTGAGTGGCCTTCAAGAACTTCCTGTCTTAATCTTTTAGACAAAATCCGTTTCATCTGGGAAGGATTTGCTCCGCCGGTAAATTTTCTTAATCTTCCTTTACAATTTTTATCTTTGGCTTTCTTTATTTCCGTTTTATTCAGTCAGTATCCAACCCTTAGTTTATTTGCCTTTTTCGGAAAATTCGTTAAATGTTTATTCTTATATTTTAGTTTTATAGAAGCGTTTAGTAATGAGAAGCGTATTTGGATCTTTTTGAACTTTTTTTTGCTGTCTGCTTTTATAACGGCTTTGGACGGCCTTTTTCAACATTATTCGGGTAAAGATCTCTTAAAAGGGCATCTTATAGGGACTGAGAATTTTGTTCCGAGCGGTAGGATCAATTCAACATTTTTCGGCGCCAATGGTTTGGGGGCTTATTTATTACCTGTCATTGGTCTGGTGGTCCATTTTTTATTTACAGCAATAGCTCGTCATAAATCCTGGATTTGGGGAGGGGTATGGACTCTTTATCTTGTTTTATTGCTAACCTGTTTATGCTGGACTTATTCTAGAAGTTCGTGGGTCGGGTTTTTGATCATATTGTTTGTTATGGTATTTTTGGATCGACGAAAGGTGCTATTTGCAGGGCCGTTATTTCTCGTTTTTATTTTTCTCTTTCTGCCTTCTTTGAGTGATATAAGACACATGGATTTGATTAATGATAATAATGGAGGGGTGGCCCAAAAAGAAAGTTTTTTACCTAACGTTCAAACTGTTTTAGAAAAAGGGGGGTCAGGACGCCTTGCTTTTTGGAAGAAAGCGATTTCGATCATTCGTTTATCTCCTGTTTTCGGGACAGGGCCCAACACCTACACAAGGATCCTAATGCGGGATCCTAACACCAAAACATGGTGGTATGCCCATAATTGTTATCTTCAGTTAGCGGCGGAAACCGGGGTGGTGGGGTTGGCTTGTTTTTTATGGATGTTATATGTTTTGTTGATGCATGGTTTAAATAGTTGTAAGCAACTAACGGATTTGGCCCTCATACCGGGCACTCATAATCATTCGTGGTTACTTACTTTTCTTCAAGGCAGCGTATCTGGGTTATGTGGATTTTTGGTTCAAAGTTTTTTCGATAACACTTTTTTTACGGTTCAACTCAGTGTGCTTTTGTGGGTGCTCATCGGACTGATGGTCGCAGTGACACGATTAACTACTAATCCTCTTAAATCTTCATAATTAGATCATATCGTCGTTGTGTTGTTGCCGAATAAGACGTCTTGGGTGGTTTTGGGAGAAAATTTATGAAATTACATGTAGGTTGTGGGACTAATAAATTAGAAGGATGGATTAATATTGATGGTGTTAAATTTTGTCAACCGGATCTTGTTCACGATTTAACCAAACCTTTGCCTTATGATGATTTATCTGCAGATGAACTTAAAGCAGAGGGTGTTTTAGAGCATGTTGATAAATACATGAGGTATTGTGTTTTTGGGGATTGGGCAAGGACGTTAAAAATTGGTGGGCTCATCCATGTAGGGGTTCCGGATTTCAAAAAACTATTGTCCCGTTTTTACAAATTTAGATTTGATGATTTTGTTGATACTTTTTTTGGTGAGAATATGTGGGAATCAGAAATTTATATAGGCCATTTCGGGAATCATAAATGGGGTTATTCTCAAAAATCGCTGGTGGAGTTTATAGGGCAGTTTGGCATTGAGCCGGTGGAGGTTAAAACAAAGGGGTTAAATATAAATTATCTAGGAAGAAAGATTAAACATGTTCCTGTTGTTGAAATGGACCAATGGAAGATTTATTCTCATAATAATAAATTCGGCGCTCAACGAAATTTTATGGCTTTCTCTGAGGTTAAAGAGAAAATTAATGAGTATCAAAAAAATTTTTTCGTTAATCCTCTATGAATAACGATGGGTGCCTTGCTTGATGGCAAAATACATTTGAAGGGAGTCCGTCTTGGCTAATAAGAAAGTTCAAAGAATAGGAATTTTGACCAGCGGCGGAGATTGCCCGGGCTTGAATGCCGTTATCCGGGCCGTGACCAAAAAAGCGATCCATGAATACGGTCATGATGTGATTGGGTTTAAGGATGGTTTTGAAGGCTTGTTATTTAACAGGCACAGAAAACTAGATGAACAGGATGTGTCCGGTATTTTGACCTTAGGAGGGACAATTTTAGGGACGACCAACAGAGCCAATCCCTATAAGTATCCTGTCGAAAGCAAAGAGGAGGTTGTTTACAAAGATCTTTCCGGCCAGGTCATTGAAAATTTACGTAAATTAAAAATTGATTGTTTGGTATGTATCGGAGGTGACGGCACCCTGGATACCACCCATCGTTTATCTGCCCAAGGGGTGGCAGTTGTCGGGATCCCCAAAACCGTTGACAATGATGTCAAAGGAACAGACATTACATTTGGTTTTGATACGGCTGTTCATATAGCCACGGAAGGGGTGGACCGTCTGCACACCACGGCTGAATCCCATCATCGTCTCATGATTCTCGAAGTGATGGGTAGGACTGCGGGTTGGATCGCGCTTTATGTTGGTTTAGCTGGTGGTGGAGATGTTATTCTTATTCCTGAAATTCCTTATGATGTGGCCCAAATAGCACAACATATTAAAGACCGCAGAAAGAAGGGGAAAAAATTTACGATTTTAGTGGTGGCTGAGGGCGCTAAACCTGTCGGAGGCAAGGTGACTGTTCAAAGGATGGTCAAGGATGGATCAGAGCCTGTCCGTTTGGGGGGGTGAGTTTTGTGATCGGTCAACAGCTTGAGAAATTGACGGGCATTGAAACACGCAATGTGGTCTTAGGACATCTTCAGAGGGGAGGATCCCCGTCTCCTTTTGACAGGATATTAGGGACACAATTAGGCTCGAAGGCAGTTGATTTCATTGCACAAGGACAATTTGGTTGTATGGTAGGGGTCAAGGATAATCATTTAGTTAAAGTTCCCTTATCGAAAGTTGCACAGGGTTCAAGGCTGGTGCCTGTTGACCATCCCTTGATCAAAGACGCACGGGCCTTAGGGACCAGTTTTGGAAATTGATATTGCCTTAATCTTTTTTTTGAGTATGATATTTTTCCATGAATAATAAACAAAAACCACGAATAATTATGAGTGTCCGGCATGAGGACCAAATTCTTGATTTTGACTATAAAGGATGTTCAAAAGAGGTCCTTTTTGAGAAATTTCAAACTTCTCAAAGCGGACTTTCCGAGCAGGAAGCTAAAAAACGTCTTGACGAATATGGGCCCAATGAAGCTGCCAGAAAACAGAAAAGAGCCCTCGTCATTCAGTTCATCTCAAAATTCTTTCACCCCTTGATTGTTTTGCTTGTTGTTATTGCGGCCGTCACCTTTTGGACCGGGGACGCTGTTAGCGGCTCTATTATTGGTGTTATGGCCGTCATGAGTGTTGTTCTGGGTTTTTTCCAGGAATATCGTGCGGGTCGTGAAGCAGAAAGATTAAGCGAGATGGTGCGGGCCACCGCGACCGTATATCGTAACGGCAAGCCTAAAGAAATTCCCATTAAACAGATTGTTCCCGGTGATATTGTCGATTTATTCGCGGGGGACATGATCCCGGCGGATATCAGGATCATTCAAGCTAAAGACTTATTTATCAATCAAGCTGCTTTGACCGGTGAATCCATGCCGGCGGAAAAGACCCCCGCGGTTGACAGCGTTGCGTTTATGGGTTCAAGTGTGGTCAGCGGCACCGCTTTAGGGGTGGTTGTTAAAACAGGTTTGGCCACTGAATTTGGTGAGATCTCCAAGCGGCTTTCATCCATCAATCAGCCGACTAGTTTTGATAAAGGTATCAGTAAATTTGTATGGCTCATGATCCGTGCCATGGTGCTGCTGGTCATTGCTATTTGCGCTATCAATTACTTTACAAAAGGTAATTTTATGGAAGCGCTATTGTTTTCGTTGGCGGTGGCCATCGGCTTGACCCCTGAAATGCTTCCCATGCTTGTAACGATCAATTTGTCTAAAGGGGCCATCGCGATGTCTAAAAAAGAGGTCATTGTCAAACGCTTGAATTCTATCCAGAATTTCGGAGCGATGGACGTGCTTTGCACGGACAAGACAGGGACGCTGACGTTAGACAGGATTGTTCTGGAAAAATATTGTGATGTGGTCAGAAAAGAGGACCAGGGCGTTTTACAGTTAGCGTATATCAATAGTTTTTATCAAACAGGCCTTAAAAATATTTTGGATAAGGCGGTTTTAAAATATGAGAAGTTGGTGGTCAAGCAATATAAAAAGGTTGATGAGATGCCTTTTGATTTTTCCCGGAGGATCATGTCGGTAGTCGTGGACATGGAGGGGAAGCATAAGATTATTACCAAAGGAGCTCCTGAAGAAATATTAAAAAGATGTAAAAAGTATGAATTGGACAAAGAGCTTGAAGACTTGGACCAGGTTGTAATGACGGATTTAAAGGAAGAGTATGACCATCTAAGTGCAGATGGTTTTAGAGTTTTGGCGGTCGCTTATAAAGACATGGATGTTAATAAGGATGTTTATTCCAGAGATGATGAGTGTGATCTTGTTTTAAAAGGGTATATCGCTTTTCTTGATCCTCCTAAACCAACAGCCCGTAAAACGATCGAAGTTTTAAGGAAATTAGGCATAGAGCTTAAAGTACTGACCGGAGACAATGATCTGGTTACCAAAAAGATCTGCAGCGAGGTGGGGCTTGATATCAAAGGGCTTTTGACCGGGGATAAGTTAGAAAAAATTACCGATGACGAGCTTAAGGAATTGGTTAAAACGACGACGGTTTTTGCCAGGCTCTCCCCCTTACAAAAAGAACGTGTCATCCATGCCTTGCATCAAAACAATCATACCGTGGGGTATTTGGGGGACGGTATTAATGACGCGCCGGCCTTGAAAGCGGCGGATGTCGGGATTTCCGTCAATAATGCGGTTGACATCGCCAAGGAGTCTGCGGATTTGATCCTCTTGCAGAAGAATTTGATGGTACTTCGAGACGGGGTATTAGAGGGCAGAAGGGTTTTTGGCAATATTTTTAAATATATCAAAATGGGGGCAAGCTCCAACTTTGGCAATATGTTCAGCATGACCGGGGCGAGCTTCCTGCTGCCTTTCTTGCCGATGTACCCGATACAGATTATTTTGAATAATTTTCTTTATGATGCTTCCCAGGTCGCCATCCCTTCCGATGATGTAGATGAAGATTATCTTTTAAAATCAAGGGCATGGAACATTGATTATATTAAGAAATTTATGATTCTTTTTGGGCCCTTAAGCTCTATTTTTGACTATTTAACTTTTGGGGCTCTTCTTTTCATTTTTCATGCCAAGCAAGACTTGTTTGCCACCTCATGGTTTTTAGAATCCATTTGTACACAGACCTTGGTCATTCATATTATCCGCACCGGTAAAATACCGTTTATAGAAAGTTGGCCAAGCCCATTTTTAATTTTTACATCCATTTATATTGTATCGATAGCTTTGGTCCTTCCCTATACCCCCTTAGGAGCTTATTTTAAATTTGTTATGCCTCCTGCCTCATTTTTTCTGTTTCTTATCGGTATTGTGGGGCTTTATTTATGGTCTGTTCAAGCTGCAAAAGGATGGTTTATCAAGAAGTACGGTTATGAATGAGATCCTTCGCCCCGATTCTTGCTTTCGCAAGAAAGCATCGGGGCTCAGGATGACACCTGACGTTACGTCAGGTGTCAATTTATCCCGTTAATATCTACCGTTTATCGCCCAAGCTATTTTAATACTTTTTTAATACCCTAAGGCCTTTTTTTAATTAGGTAAAACCAGCAATTAAGGTAAACTTATTCTCAAGTACCCGTCTGCCATTATGGGGAAGTGCGAGTCAAAGAAGGAGATATTTTTATGATGGATATTATTTTTATTGGTTTCACAATCTTTTTTGGGCTTGTTTCTTGGGCTTTTATTGTTTTGTGTTCAAAAGTATAGGAGGGTGTATCCATGTTAGCTATTTACTGGATCGGCGGTATTACTTCATTTGTATTGTTCATTTATCTTTTAATAGCCTTGCTTAAACCGGAGATATTCTAATGAGCTCCAATGATTTTATCCAATTTGCTTTTTTTCTTGCGGTAGTGTTTTTGACGGTTAAGCCGTTTGGAAGCTATATGGCCCGTATATACGAAGGAAGCCCAGCAGGTCTAAACGTATGGTTGGCATCCGTAGAAAGATGGATTTACCGGCTTTGTGGTGTGAAATCAGAAGAAGGCATGACCTGGAAAATCTATGCTTTTGCCATGGTCTTGTTTAATGTATTAGGTATATTGGTGGTCTATTGCCTACAGCGTCTTCAAGCCGTCCTGCCTTTAAATCCGATGGCTATGCCCGCAGTGTCCCCAGACTCTTCTTTTAATACAGCGGTGAGTTTCGCCAGCAATACAAATTGGCAAGGCTATGCCGGAGAGAGTACCATGAGTTACTTGACCCAGATGCTGGCCCTGGTTGTTCAGAATTTCGTTTCTGCGGCAACTGGCATGGCTATCTTGGTAGCAATAATCAGGGGATTTATTCAAAAGCAGATGAACACGATTGGGAACTTTTGGGTGGATTTGGTAAGGACCGTTCTTTATATTTTACTGCCCTTGTCACTTGTGTTTGCTCTTGCCTTAGCTTCTCAGGGGATACCACAGACTTTTAACAAAAGTGCCGCGGCGACACTCCTGCAAGCTGCTAAAGATAGTAATGGAAAGCCGGTTACAGAACAGGATCTTGCTTTAGGGCCTGTGGCTTCCCAGATATCCATTAAGCAGTTAGGTAGCAACGGCGGAGGATTTTATAATGTCAACTCTGCCCATCCGTTTGAAAATCCGACTCCTTTATCTAATTTTTTGGAATTGTTGGCCATTATGCTTATCCCTGCTGGATTGTGCTACACCTTTGGGTTTATGGTCAAAGACCGTCGACAAGGATGGGCCATATTAGCGACGATGTTTATTATTTTTCTTCCATGCCTGTGGTTTGGTATATATAACGAGCAGCAAGGCAATCCTTTGTTGGATAAATGGGGGGTGGACCAAAGAGCAACAGATTTTCAACCCGGCGGGAACATGGAGGGCAAAGAAGCTCGTTTTGGTATTGCCAATTCAGCCATTTGGGCGGTTACTACAACAGCAGTAGCCAATGGATCAGTCAATTCCATGCACGACTCTTACATGCCTTTGTCCGGTTTGATACCTTTGTGGCTTATAGAATTGGGGGAAGTCATTTTCGGTGGAGTAGGCTGCGGGCTGTATGGCATGCTCGCATTTATCATAGTGGCTGTTTTTATAGCCGGTCTTATGATCGGCCGTACGCCCGAATATTTAGGCAAAAAGATTGAGGCTTTTGAAATGAAAATGGCTTCCTTGGTTGCCGTAATTCCTCATTTATTTATTTTGATACCGACAGCCATTGCTGTGCTTACAGTCGATGGGAAAGCAGGGATATCCAATCCTGGACCGCATGGTTTCAGCGAAATCCTATATGCATTTTCATCCGCGGCGGGCAATAATGGCAGCGCTTTTGGTGGTATCAATGCGAACACGGTTTTTTACAATGTAATGACAGCGATTTCGATGTTTTTTGGTCGTTATTGGATGGCAATCCCAATGTTGGCTATTGCCGGATCTTTGTCTGCCAAGAAAATTGTGCCCACCACCCAGGGGACCTTACCAACGCATACGCCGTTGTTTGTTTTCTTTTTAGCCATGGTGGTTTTAGTCATAGGGGCGTTGGTATTCTTCCCGGCGCTGGCTTTAGGGCCGATCGTTGAACATTTAATGTTAGCGGCTCATTGATAAGATAAAGGGAAGGTTTTATATGAAAAAGACACACAATAAAGTGACATCGCTATTTGAGCCGACGATATTAGGACCGGCCGTTATTGAATCATTTATGAAATTAGACCCTCGGCACCAGATCAAGAATCCCGTGATGTTTGTGGTCTTGGTCGGCAGCGTATTGACCACAGGATTATTTGTTCAGGCCTTAGGGGGTCACGGAGAAGCAAGTGCCGGATTTATTTTAGCCATCTCTTTATGGTTGTGGTTTACCATTGTTTTTGCAAATTTCGCCGAATCCATGGCAGAAGGCCGTGGTAAAGCGCAAGCCGAGAGTTTGCGCCGTGCCCGCAAAGATACACCGGCTAAAAAAATGTCCAAGCCTGTGCATGGTTCCAACTATAGCAGCGTTTCAGCTACGACCTTACGCAAAGGTGACGTTGTATTGGTTGAACGAGGGGACTATGTCCCTATGGACGGCGAGGTCATTGAAGGGGTTGCGTCCGTCGATGAAAGTGCTATTACCGGGGAAAGCGCTCCGGTTATCCGTGAAAGCGGCGGCGACCGCTCAGCTGTTACCGGGGGGACACGCGTTCTTTCCGATTGGTTGGTCGTACGTGTTACCGCCGACCCGGGAGAAACATTTTTGGATCACATGATTGCTATGGTTGAAGGTGCCCGTCGTCAAAAAACTCCCAATGAGATCGCTCTTAGCATTTTACTGGTAGTTTTTACTATTATTTTTCTTTTAGTGACAGTGACCCTTTTACCATTTTCGATTTTCAGCGTTGCTACCGCGGGGAAGGGTGTTGTCATTACCGTAACAGTTTTAGTCGCATTGTTGGTTTGTCTTATCCCCACTACGATCGGCGGTTTATTGCCGGCCATCGGTATTGCTGGTATGGACCGTATGATACAGGCGAATGTCATTGCCACGTCCGGACGGGCCGTTGAAGCCGCAGGGGACGTGGATGTATTGTTACTTGATAAAACAGGGACCATCACATTGGGCAATAGGCAGGCAGTGGCTTTTATTCCGACTAAAGGGGTAAGTGTTGAGACTTTGGCTGATGCCGCTCAACTGGCTTCTTTATCTGATGAAACCCCGGAAGGCCGCAGCATTGTCGTTTTAGCTAAAGAGAAATACGGTATCAGGGAGAGGCAGACCCAGGAATTGGAAGCGAAGTTTATTCCCTTCAGCGCCCAGACCCGCATGAGCGGGGTAGATTTGGGTGCCAATCGCCAAATTAGAAAAGGCTCTGTTGATGCTATTGAAGACTATGTCAGAAAGGCCGGCGGGCTTTTTCCCTATGATTTGAAATCATCCATTGAGACCATTTCCAAGGGCGGCGGCACCCCGTTGGTTGTGGCGGAAAATAAAGATGTTCTTGGGGTCATTCAATTAAAGGACATCGTTAAGGGGGGCATTAAAGAACGTTTTGCAGAGTTACGCAGTATGGGTATTAAGACCATCATGATCACCGGGGATAATCCTCTAACAGCGGCGGCAATTTCCGCGGAAGCCGGGATGGATGATTTTCTGGCTCAGGCCACGCCTGAAACTAAATTAAAGTTGATCCGTGATATGCAGACCGGCGGCCGGCTAGTGGCCATGACCGGTGACGGGACCAATGACGCCCCTGCCCTGGCCCAAGCGGATGTGGCAGTGGCCATGAATACGGGAACACAGGCGGCCAAGGAAGCAGGGAACATGGTGGATTTGGATTCTAATCCCACTAAATTGATTGAGGTCGTGAAGATCGGTAAACAACTTTTGATCACGAGGGGCTCTTTAACCACCTTCAGTATTGCTAACGACGTTTCCAAATATTTCGCGATCATCCCGGCAGCATTCGTGGGGACGTATCCGGCGCTTGGGGCATTGAACATCATGCATCTGGCCACACCGCAGAGCGCCATATTATCCGCGGTTATTTTTAACGCATTGATCATTATAGTTCTTATTCCATTATCTTTATTCGGCGTACCGTATCGGCCGATGGCCGCCAGCCGTCTATTACGGGACAATCTGTTGATTTATGGGGTAGGGGGCATCATTGCTCCGTTTGCGGGGATTAAATTGATTGATATGATCTTAGCAGCAATGCATCTGGTGTAAACAAAAGGCCCAATTGCTTGGGGATCGTAAGTTTGTGTCAAAAGGAGATTAATATGTTACTTGCACAAATTAGACCGGCGATAGTTTCGTTTATTTTATTAACGGTGCTCACCGGACTTCTTTATCCGGTTTTGGTGACCGGGATCGCTCAGACGGTATTCCATAAGCAGGCCGAAGGCAGTTTGATCATTTCAGCGGAGGGCAAAGTTTTAGGGTCGTCGTTGATAGGACAAAATTTTGATGCCCCAAAATACTTTTGGGGCAGGATATCAGCAACGAGCCCTGTTTATAATGCCTCTTCTTCTTCCGGTTCTAATTTAGGGCCGACAAACCCTGCTTTACTTGATGAGGTAAAGGGAAGAATTACTGCTTTAAAAGCAGTTGATCCTAATAATAATGATCCAATCCCTGTGGATTTAGTGACTTCCTCGGGCAGTGGATTAGATCCTCATATCAGCTTAGCAGCTGCGAATTATCAACTGGCTCGTGTGGCTCGTGTGAGAGGATTAACACAAGAGGTGGTCAAACAAATTGTCGATCAAAATACCCAGGGCCGGTTTTTAGGGCTGCTTGGCGAGCCGGTGGTTAACGTTTTGCAAGTTAACTTGGCGCTTGATGAATATAAAAAATAATGGCACATGCGCTTAAATGAAGTATTATAGAGGGCATGGAAAGACCTGATCCGGATGCCGTATTAGCCAGAGTTAAAGCTGAAGACAGTCATCGTGGCAAGCTGAAGATTTT
This sequence comes from Candidatus Omnitrophota bacterium, assembly GCA_963769315.1. Taxonomy (GTDB): domain Bacteria; phylum Omnitrophota; class Gorgyraeia; order Zapsychrales; family Fredricksoniimonadaceae; genus JABDGZ01. The sequence continues at coordinate 636,909 of CAVYLG010000003.1, read as the reverse complement.
TTTCGGTATGTGTCCTGGTGTCGGTAAGACCTATGCCATGCTTCAGGAGGCGCGCCAGCGTCAGACTGAAGGCTTTCGGGTATTGGTTGGCGTGGTCTGCACGCATGGCCGCGCTGAGACCCAAGCCCTGCTGGAGGGCTTAGAGCAGGTCCCTCTCAAGACTGTCAATTACCGCGGCATTCTCTTAGAGGAAATGGACATTGATGAAATCCTCAGGCGTCATCCTCAATTAGTTTTAGTCGATGAGCTCGCCCATACTAACGCCCCAGGCAGCCGTCATCCCAAACGTTATCAGGATGTTTTAGAGATCCTGGCTGCGGACATTGATGTTTTTACCACCCTTAATGTTCAGCATATTGATAGCCGCAGGGAAGATATTCTGGCTGTTACCCGTATTGTCGTTGGAGAAACCGTCCCGGATACCATCCTTGATGAAGCTTCTGAAATCACCTTAGTCGATTTATCTCCGCAAGCCCTGCATCAACGCCTGGCAGAGGGCAAGGTGTATGTCCCCGATCAAGCCCAAGCTGCTGCTACAAATTTTTTCAAAACGGAGAATTTGACTGCCCTTAGGGAAATGGCTTTACGGTTAACCACGGCCCATGTTAACCGGAATCTGCGTTCGCTTATGCTGGCAAAAGGGCTCTCAGGTCCCACGAGAAGCGGTGAGCGTATCTTAGTCGCGGTGGGGATCACTCCATTTTCGGAATCCCTGATCCGTATGACCCGTCGATGGGCAGGGATGCTGGATGCTTCGTGGATCGCCTTGCACGTGGAAGGCTCTGCGCCACTTACCGAAGAACATAAAGAACGTTTAATGAAGAATTTAGCCTTGGCCCGTCAGCTGGGGGCCGAGATCATCCATCAGGTGGGAGATGACCTCGCCCAAGTGATCATTGATGTCGCGAATAAAGAAAACGTCACCCAAATTATTATCGGGAAAACTATCGAGACCAAATGGCAGCGTTTTCTAGGAATGCCCACCATGGCTGATCGATTAGTCAGTTTAAGCGGGCAGATCGACGTGCACATGGTGCGCATGTCTTCGGCGGATAAAAATTTTCCCGATAAACCAAAAGAGTTTTTATCTAAACTCAAGCCCCGTGAATATGGGATCAGTTTTTTGATGTTTGCCATTGCGACTATAGTGAATATGATGCTGGAACCTTGGACAGGTTATCAGATGCTTGGGCTGATGTACTTATTAACGGTGGTTTTAAGCGGTTCTTTCCTGGGCAGGTCCGCTGCATTCATGTTGGCGGCTTTGAGCGCCTTGGCGTGGGATTTTTTGTTTATCCCTCCGAAATACACCTTTAGTTTTAGAAGCGGTTATGATTTGGGGCTTTTGGTGATGTTTTTTGTTACGGCCTTGATGATGGGATTCATTACTTCCAAGTTACGCCGCCAGAAAGAAATTGAACAAAAACAACGTTTGCGTTCCGAATCATTATATGAATTGACTCGAGCGTTAGCTCTAAGTACTGACATAGCCCAAGCGATGCGGGTAGCTACCGGTCAAATCAATATGCTTTGTCATTGCAACAGCAGCGTCCTGATGATTGACGAAAATGAGCAGCCTGTTTTTGACAACCCCCTTGGGGATTCCATTGAAATGACTACTAATCAAAAAGGTTTGATCCAATGGGTGGTAGCCAATAAGCAAGCCGCGGGGCGTTTCTCGGATACCCTGCCGCAACAGCCATTAATGTATTTGCCATTGATGTCCTCGGGACAGGTCAGGGCGGTCTTGGTCATTAAGCTTCCGAATGAAAAACCGCTGGATCTGGCCCAAAGAACATTATTGGAATCATTTACGGCGCTCATGACGGTGATGTTGGAAAAGGATCAATTGTTGAAAATTTCGCGGGAAGCCAAAATGAAGGAAGATACGCAAAACCTGCAAAGCGCCTTGCTTGATAATTTATCACATGAATTAAAGACACCGCTGACGATCATTTCCGGTTATCTGGATGCTTTGGTTTTGTTTCATCAATGGCCTAAAGATGCCATGGAGCTTTTGGAGGAATGCCGTTTGGCATGCCTGCGTTTGACCAGCGGGGTCGACGCAGTGCTGGATTTGACTAAATTGGATGTCGGGAATTTGAGGCCCAATTTTGCCTGGTGTGAAATCAAGGATATCATTTCCCAGGCCCTCAAACAGGTCGTGCCCCAGGCGGATGAAAAGCGTATCCATGTGGATTGTCCTCAAGGACCTTTGTATGTGAACGCAGATTTTTATATGATCACGCAGTCTTTGAAAAACATCGTCCATAATGCTTTAGTGCATGGCCCCGAAGGCCAGGAGATCGATATTCATGTCCGCATACTGGATCAGAAGATCAGGATCAGTGTTATTGATGAGGGTGAAGGCATTCCTAAAGAGACTTTGGCCAAGATTTTTGATAAATTTTACCGAGGAGCGAAGACCAAAAAAGGCGGTTTGGGCTTAGGACTCTCCATAGCCCGTCGATTTGTGCAATTGAATGAAGGAGAGGTGGAAGCAGAAAATTTGTCTCCTAAGGGATTTATGGTGACCATAACCTTACCGATCGTGGAAAAAGAATAGAAGTCATTCCGAAACCTACGACGAGAACCGAGATGGCCTATGCTGCGCTTTCGGCAAGGAGTAACGATGATGACCATTAGGAATAATAGCTACCGAAAGCCCGCAGAGGCCATCGAATTCCGTTATAGCGTTTTGGGAGGATTTCTGAATGTCCAAGGGGATTGTTCTTGTCATTGATGATGAGCCCCAGATCCAAAAGATGTTGGGAATCATTCTTACGCATGCCGGCTATGAAGTAGCCTCTGCCCCCAGCGGTGAAAAAGGGCTGGCAGCGCTCGTCTATAAAAAACCTCAAGCCGTTCTTCTGGACATGGGGTTGCCGGACATGGAAGGCTTTGATGTGCTTTTGCGTATCAGGGAGCTTAGTGACGTTGCCGTCATTATGGTTTCTGTCCGGGGACAGGAAGAAATAAAGGTCAAATGTCTGGAAAGCGGGGCAGATGATTATATTACCAAGCCATTTTCTGCCTCTGAGCTCACGGCCAGACTTTCAGCGGTGTTAAGACGAAAGACGACACCGGGTATCATTAATGAAGTCTTTGATAATGCAGGATTGCGTGTCGAATTTAATGCCCGCTCAGTAATTTTAAATGGTAAGGCACTCAAGTTGACATCCATCGAATACGGGTTATTATCGTCGCTGATTAAAAATGCGGGGAGGGTCTTAACGATACGTCAAATTTTAAGGGAAGTTTGGGGAACACAGAACGAAGAGAAAGCCAATTCCGTGCGGGTCTATTTAAATCATCTTCGCCAGAAAATCGAAGACAATCCGTCAAGCCCTAAGCGTATCATCAATGAACCAGGGATCGGCTATCGCTTTAATTTGCTATAGTGCTGTGCATACAACAGCCTTTGGAATTCATATTTATGGCCACGGGTTGGTCCTCAAGCCGGACACTCACAGTTGTTCGTCTTTTTCCGACAATCTTTTTTAATTTTTCAGAAATACAACGCCCTTCGGGCTGTATTTCTGAATCGGTGACGTAGATTGTCGGGACAACAGTGGCCTTAAAAAATCAATTCCAAAGTCTGTTTTGACCCATAGCAGTAGAATATTTGGCAAAAAATTCCTGATTGTGCCTTATTCAAAATAGCTTTTGATCTCTAGACGCAAGTATTGTAAGGGCTAAATTTAGCCCTTATAATGCGTGTCTTCAAAAGGGGATATGACAATGATACCTTTTTTAATATTACTATTCGCGGCAATGATAAATCCTGTGTTAGCCGAATCTTCTAATGCTTCTTTGCAATCAACAGCTGTTCCCATCCCGGGTGGCGATGGAGGTATTGGTTTTGATGATTTAATTTTTTCTTCGGAATTACATAAAGTGTTGGTACCTGCCGGCCATACGGGGAAATTATATTTGATCGATCCTGTGAGTTTTGCGATGACAAGTATAGGCGGGTTTAGCTCGAGCGCTGAATTCCAAAATGGGCACGATATAGGAATCTCTTCCGCGGATGAAGGGGAAGGTTTTATATTTGCCGCGGATCACGGCAGGCATGAACTCGTCGCAGTTGATCTTAAAACAGGAGTAGCGGTAGCTACCGCAGATTTGGCTGGGGACGCTGATTATGTCCGTTATGTGGGAGTTAATCATGAAATTTGGGTCACACAGCCGCACAATAAACAGATCGAGGTTTTTAGGTTCTCTGGCGGGGATCATTCTACGCTGAAAGTAACCCTGCTTATTCCTGTCCCTGCCGGTCCGGAGTCTTTGATGATCGATCATCTTCGAGGGCGAGCATATACAAATTTAGGCCCCCAAGCTGCGGCCATAGATTTAGGATCACATGCGATTGTCGATACATGGTCTAATGAATGTGAAAAATCGCGCGGGGATGCCCTAGATGAGCAAAAAGGTTTTCTTTTTGTCAGTTGCGGGGAAGGTAAGGCCGAAGTTTTTGATTTAAACCATGATAATAAAGAAATAAGTACATTAGCCACTGATCCCGGGCCTGATGTGATCAGCTATAATGCAAAGCTTTCTCATTTATATTTCACCAGTTCCAAGAATGGCACCCTTTCTGTTTTAGAGGTATCAGTTCGGGGAGATCTTTCTCTACTGGCTAAAACTCAAGCAGATAAAAGGGCGCATTGCGTTGTTAGCGATGATCAAAATAACATTTGGGTCTGCGATCCGCCCCGCGGGCAGCTATTGCGTTATAAAGATTCGTTATAATTATGCCTTCCTATAATTCCTATCGACCACCGCATCAACGCGCCCGTCCCACACGGTCAAGGCATTTGGATGAATCTGAAAAGAAATTTTTGGCCGGTACACCGGTGGATCCTGCCCCTCGTATTTGCCTGGAAGCCGGAAGCAGTGAATTGACCATGCGCGCCATGGATTTGATCTGTCCTATCGGCATGGGGCAGCGTGGACTTATAGTAGCACCTCCCGGCTCAGGCAAAACCACTTTTTTGAAGCATATTTGTCAGGCGGTAGCTAAAAGTGAACCTCTATTAAAACTTTATTGCCTGCTTATTGATGAACGGCCTGAAGAAGTGACAGAATTCAAGAGGACCATTCCCGGAGAGGTCCACTATTCTTCTTCAGATCAAAGTTATGAGCATCATATTGAAATCGCAGATAAATTGATGCGTCAGGCCGTTGTTGAGGTGGCGTCCGGTAGGAATGTGATGATCGTTATTGATTCTTTGACGAGGCTAGCGCGTGTGCACAATGCGCAAACGCCTTCAAGCGGCCGCACGATTTCCGGCGGGGTGGATGCCCGCGCCCTTGAGGTACCGCGCCGCATTTTTGGTGCCGCCCGCAAGATTGAAAATGGAGGGTCCCTTTCCATTTTAGCCACGATTTTGATTGAAACCGGCAGCCGCATGGATGAAGTCATTTTTGAAGAATTTAAGGGCACCGGTAATATGGAAGTTGTGCTTTCACGGGAAATTGCCAATCACCGTATTTTCCCGGCCATTAATATTTCCAAAAGCGCTACTCGCAAGCAAGAATTATTGCTGGAAGCCGAGGAGCTTCAACAAATAAATAAACTCAGGCGTGGCTTGGTTGCGTTGAGTCCTGTTGAGGCGGCTGATACATTGGTTAAAAAACTTCAGCAATTCCCCACCAATAAAGAATTTCTTTCTTCGTTGCAATAATTGTCTCTTGAATAAGCCTTTTTTTATTAATCATTTTACTACCTCCCATGTTAATTAAATAATCTTCCTTTCTTTATCTAAATTTAATTTTCCTAACATACTATAAATTGAGTTTTTCTATTAAAACTTACAATAAACAAGGGGAGGGAATATGATTTTAGGTGTGATTAAATTAATGATCGTAACGGTACTCGCGACAGCTTTTTTTCAATATGTAATAGGATTGTTAATCGATGGGATAGCGAACCCTGACCATTGATGATGTCGAGAAAAAGCCTATCGGCGCTGGGAATATTGAGAAGCTTCAGAAAAAGAAAACCCTTAAATAAAATTTGACAAACCATTAAAAGTAGGGCATACTATGCGCGAGTTCGATGCAAGGATTGTGATCTTAGACCGCAGGGTCGTAGGTTCAGGCCTGGCGGTTTTTTTATGGATCACGTTAAAATGGACTCAAGTTTCGATCAAAAGGAGGTTTCAAAGTTTATGGTTAAAGGTAAAGTAAAATGGTTCAATGACCAAAAAGGTTTTGGATTTATTACTCCCGAAAACGGCAAAGATGTGTTTGTGCATCACAGTGCAATTCAAGGTGAAGGCTACAGATCATTAGGCGAAGGACAAGATGTTGAGTTCGAAATCGTCAACGGCCCTAAGGGTGAACAAGCCCAAAACGTTGTAAAAATATAAGAATAAGATTTAGTTCTTGTATTTCAAAAGCCCCCGTCATGATTTGTGGCGGGGGCTTTTTAATGGTGGGAGAATAATGGTCACACTTCTTGTTTTTTCTTTTCTGGCCGGACTCATTACGATTTTAGCCCCTTGCATATGGCCGCTTCTGCCCATTGTGTTTTCTGCATCCTCAGGTGGTGGAAAAAGAAAATCACTCGGTATAACCCTGGGTGTCATGACCAGCTTTACGATATTTACGCTTTTTATATCCTATATTGTCAAAATATTCCCCATTAATCCCAATAGCCTGCGTTTGGTGGCCACGGTCATTATCGCCTTGCTGGGCTTGTCTTTGCTGGTCCCAGCCTTGGGTGCCAGATTCGAAGTCCTTATCAATAATTTGTTGGGCCCTTTGCAATCAAAATTTAAAAAAGAAGGGACTGGTTTGGGTGCGGGCTTAGTTACCGGTTTTTCGCTGGGTTTGGTCTGGGCGCCCTGTGCTGGCCCAATTTTAGCGACCATCGCGACCTTGTCCGCAACGCAATCGGTCAACATCAAGGTCATGGCCGTAACCCTGGCATACGTTCTGGGCTTAGGGATACCGTTATATATTTTTTCTACCCTTAGCGCGGGCCTATTTAAGAAAATGCGCGCAGTCAATAAATATACCGGGACTATCCAGCAGGTTTTTGGCCTTATCATGATCGTTACATCCGTTTTGATTTACACCAATTATGATAAAGCCATCCAGGTCAAGGTACTCAATCTTTTTCCCGGTTATAGCCGCTTTTTAGGTCAGTTCGAAAATAACGACCGCCTGCAAAAAGAATTGGACTATTTAGCCGGCCGCAAACCTCAGACCATCATCGAGGATAGTCAAAAGCTTTTGTCCGAAGGAGGATTGGCACCGGAGTTTTCGGGCATTGCCCAATGGCTCAACGTCCCGATGCCGCTGTCCTTGCAGGCTTTGCGCGGGAAGGTGGTTTTAGTTGATTTCTGGACGTACAGCTGTATTAATTGTGTGCGGACCTTGCCGCATTTAACAGCTTGGGATGAGCGTTACAAAAATGACGGGCTGGTGATTGTGGGCGTTCACACGCCGGAATTTGCTTTTGAACGTGAAACACAAAACGTCCAAAATGCCATCCAACAATTTAATATCACTTATCCGGTGGCCCAGGACAACGATTATCACACCTGGCAGAACTATCAGAATCATTATTGGCCTGCGGAGTATTTGATAGATGCCAAGGGGCATATTCGACGCACGCATTTCGGTGAGGGCGGTTATGATCATATGGAAGAAGCGATACGCGCCCTTTTAAAAGAAAATGGGCATCCCATTGAGGGAGTTTTAAGTTCTGTCAAAGACCAGACTCCCCGGTATGCCCGCACTCCTGAGACGTATCTCGGCACTCATCGTATGGAACGTTTTGCATCGCCTGAAAAGATTTTAACGGGGGAGCAGGTCTTTACTTTACCGACGGCCATTCCGCTTAATTATTTTGCCTATCAAGGTACTTGGAACGTGCAGGCTGAATCTGCCAAATCAGGCTCCGATGCGGCATTAGAGTTTAAATTCCATGCTGACAGGGTTTTTTTGGTAGTAGGCCCGGCCCATGCAGGTGATAAGATTAAGGTGTTATTAGACGGCAAGCTGATGGGAGATATTATTTTAGATAACCAGCGTCTTTATGATGTGATTGACCTCAAAGGCGCCGTGGAGACCCACATTCTTCGTCTGGTATTTCCAAATGAAGGGACATCGGTCTATGCTTTTACTTTTGGTTAATCAAATTCTTTATAATGGCCATGGTCTTTAAAATGAATTTTGTCCCTGCCATGATGGAACGCATCAAGGCTGAAGGCTTTGATGGCCTTGAATTCAGGAGGTTTTTTGTGATAAAAATAAAGCTATGAAAAAATATCTATGGCCAATATTGATATTGATCAGTTTCAGTTTGAGTTATAAATCCATTGCCGATGACGTTGCGCAAAAGACAGATGGTTCTTTTGTCGGAGAAAATTCTTCCAAGCCCATCAATAGTTCTTTTATCGGGGATGATTTCTAAAAGTGTGATTAATGATTCATTTGTGGGAGAGGATGTTCAGAAACAGACGGACAGTGGTTTTGTCGGTGCGAATACTATCAAAGCGCAAGACACTTATTTTGCCGGAGTAGTTATGAACAGCAGGTCGGGAATGCAACGGTCCCTCCTTTTGCCGCAGGATAATTCTAAAACAGCGAAAGACGGTGTTTTTATCGGGCAGGACGTTCAAAAGAAAACAGACGGTTCTTTTGCCGGGGATAATTACGGTAAATAAATTCTTTCCATTGTTTGAGGATCAAAGCGCAGCTTACGCAGTTGCGGGGCAATCCAGGCGGTAAGGCCCGCCACGGCTAAAGTCATGACCCCACCGACGGCGACACAGGGGACGGCCCCAATCCAGGCCGCCACCATACCGCTTTCAAAAGCCCCTAATTCATTAGAGGAACAAACAAATACCCAGCTCACCGCCGAGATCCGCCCGCGCATGTCATCGGGGGACAAGAGCCTGACCATCGAGCGGCGGATGATCATGCTGATCCCGTCAAATACACCGCTTAAAGCCAAGGCTGCCAAAGACAGCAGGAAATTTTTGGAGAAGCCGAATATCAGGATGCTCAGGCCAAAACCGGCGACGGTCAAAAGTAAATTGCGTCCGGCCTTGGCAATGGGAGGATGTTTGGTGGCATAAAGCATCGTGCTTAAAGCGCCTACCGAGGTGGCGGCATTAAGCAACCCTAAGCCTTTGGCTCCGACGTGCAGAATATCACTGGCATAAATGGGCAATAGGGCGATCACCCCTCCGAAAAGCACGGCGATCAGATCCAGGGTCATGCCGCCCCAGAGAGGCTGCTGGCTCAACACAAAGCGCCAGCCCATGGAAATACTTTTTAATAAGGGTTCTTTATGCTGAGGCATGACCTGGGGCTTGGGGCCGATGGCCAAAGTCGAAAACCAGGATAGAATAAAAAATCCGGTGATCAGAAGATAACTGCCATAAGCTCCCCAAGCTTCAAAAACAAAACCGATGATGGCCGGACCAATGATGGAGCATCCAACCCAGACACTGGCAATCCACGACGAGCCATTGACAGTTATCGTTTTAGGCACTACCTGGGCTTCAAAAGCGGTGTTGGCGGGGTCCGCAAAACCGCGGGCAATTCCCGCGGCGAAAATGACGGAGTAAAGGCCGATCAAAGAGTGGGCATAGCTTTGCATGGATAAGGCAGCCAAAGCCAGTCGCGCAGATACAGGATGACGCCCTGGTTATCAAGAGAATTTTACGGCGGTTAAAATGGTCCGCCACATAACCGCCTATCAAGACCAGAGAAAGGGCCGGGATGGCTTCCACCAAGCCCAGCCATCCCAAGACACAAGGCGCTATGGGTGATTTTATAAATTTGAAAACCTATGACCACGGCCAAAGCCCGGCTGCCTAAAGTAAAAAATCCGACGGAACCGATCCAAAAACGGATATCGGGATTTTTTAAGGCAGTGGTGAAATGATGAGTTGAAATTTTGCTTGGCATAATTGAATGATATGTTATTGTGATTTAATTATGAACATTAAAACAGTTTTTCGCGCTTTGCGCCATAAAAATTACCGCCTTTTTTTCAGCGGGCAGAGCATTTCGCTTATCGGCACATGGATGCAGCAGATCGCGGTCTCCTGGCTGGTCTATCGCATGACTAATTCCGCGTTTTTATTGGGATTGGTCGGTTTTTCCAGTCAGATCGCCACCTTTCTTCTGGCCCCTTTGGCCGGGGTGATTGCTGACCGCCATCACCGCCACCGTCTTTTACTCATCACCCAGTCTTTGGCCATGCTGCAGGCGATTGTGCTTTATGTGCTTTATGTGACGCATACGATCGCGGTCTGGCATATCATTCTTTTGAGTTTCTTTTTGGGGGCTGTGAATGCTTTTGATATTCCGGTACGCCAGTCTTTTACCGTGGACATGATCAATGACAGGGAAGATTTGAGCAATGCCATTGCGCTTAATTCTTCCATGGTCAATGCCGCCAGGCTTATAGGCCCGTCCATCGGAGGTATTTTGATCGCCCTGTTCGGGGAGGGCACATGTTTTTTGGTCAATGCGTTGAGTTATATAGCGGTGCTGTTTTCTTTGGTGATGATGAAATTGCCCCGTTGGGAGCGTTCGAGCCGTCATAAGGAATCAGTCATGCTCCAGCTTAAGGGAAGGATTTTTTTACGCTTTTAATTTTATGCCGATCCGTACCATTTTAATGCTTCTGTCGGTGATGAGCTTGGTTTCCGGAGGTGTCCAGGCCTTGATGCCGGTTTTTGCCAGAGATATTTTTCACGGCGGCTCAAGGACCTTGGGGTTATTGATGGCCGCTTCCGGTTTGGGGGCATTGATAGGGGCCATCTATTTAGCCGGGCGTAAAAATGTTTTGGGTTTAAGCAAGGTCATTGCAGTTGCAGCCGCGTTGTTTGGCGTGGGGGTCGTTATTTTTTCCCGCACATCTCTTTTGATGATTGGCATGCCTATACTTTTATTTTCCGGATTCGGCATGATGGTGCAAATGGCTTCCAGCAATATCATCTTGCAGACCATCGTCGAGGAAGACAAGCGCGGCAGGGTGATGAGTTTTTATACCATGGCTTTTATGGGCCTGTCGCCTTTTGGCAGTTTATTTTCCGGGGTTTTGGCCACAAGAATCGGCGCTGATAACACCTTGTTATGGGGAGGGATTTTTTGTATTATAGCAGCGATCATATTTGCTTTGCAGTTGCCGAAATTCAGGGGTTTTGTAAGACAGGTGTATATTAAAAAAGGCATTATTGCAGAACCTGTTCAATGAATGATTTCCTCTATAGGGAGGTTAAGTATGGTTAAAATGAATATTGTTTATGAAGGCCAGTTACGTTGTGCCTTGACCCATGAGCCCTCAGGCAGTGTCATCCGCACGGATGCGCCAAAAGATAATATGGGCCAGGGCGAGGCTTTTTCACCGACGGATTTGATGGCCGCGGCGCTTAGGTTCTTGCATGCTCACTGTCATGGGTATTGCGGCGGCCCGGCATAATATTGATCTTAAAGGGACCACTGTCGATGTGAGCAAGGAAATGGTCACCTCTCCTGTGCGGCGCATTGGCAGTATCAGTGTCACTTTTCATATGGCCCCCGGCATTCCCAAGATAAGCGTTCGATGCTTGAGGCCGCGGCCCATAGCTGCCCGGTGCATAAAAGCCTGCATCCGGATGTGCAAACACCGATTCAATTTATTTATCCTTAAAATAGGTGAAGTTAATATTGATGTTTTGGTGTTTGTGATAAAATAAATTCATGAAGTTCTTTGCCCTTATCCTTGTTTTGTTATTTCTTTCTTCCCGCGTTTTAGCCCAAGACAGGTCCAATGAAACTCTTCCATTGTAGGGCATTCCCTTCGCATGATGAAAACCGCCGGTTTTTGGATCAGCCGCCATCCATCGCCGGATGCTGTGATCATGAGCCCTGATGCCATTGACCAATTCAATGCCCGCCTGCGCAACGATAAAAAATTAACCAAGGATATTTTTACTCTCATTCAGGATTTAAAGACGGAATCACTTTTAGAGGACCTTGAAAAGACTTTGTCGGATATTATGGCAAAAGGTTATTACACCGCTGCCGGCGTCAGGGATGATGAGGATTTTATGGATGATGTCAAACGCAACATGAATTTAAGCGGGGTGGTCATAGGGGTGGCGCCCCGCTATGGTTTGGTGGTGCATTATGCCTCTCAGCGTTTTTTGCCGACCAAGGAAGGGTTGTATGAAGAAAAAGATGATTATGATTTTGACCAATTGCAAAACAGCGCGCTGGATGTAGGGACCCCGGTCGCTGTTGTCCATACTTCTGCGGACGGGCTTTGGTATTATGTGATGACGGCAATCAGCGACGGATGGGTTGAGGCCAAAGATATTGCTTTGGGAGATGTCAATCAGGTCAGGGAATTTGCCGAGGATAATGATTTCGCGGTTGTGATCAAGCCCAAGGCAGATATTTTTTTGAATGAATCCATGACCGATTATTATGATTATGTGCGCATGGGCATGCGTCTGCCTTTATCCGGTGTTGATGCCGGGCGTGTGACGGTCAATGTCCCGGTGATGGACGCTGACGGCACCTTGGCAGTTAAAGAAGCGTATATGAATGCAGAGGATGTCAATACCGGTTTTTTGCCTTTTACCGCGCGAAATATTTATAAACAGGCCTTGATGATGCTTAATCAGCCTTACGGCTGGGGGGATATGTACGGCGAGCAGGATTGTTCCAGGTTTTTGCAGATGGTTTTTGCCACCGTGGGAATTATCCTGCCGCGTGACTCCAAAGACCAGGCGCAAGTCAGCAATAGTGCCGTTGATTTCGACGAAAAAAGTGATGATGACTGCAAAAATCGCGGCCATTGCCAAGGCCCCTGCCGCCAACACCCTTTTGGCCATGAAGGGGCATATCATGCTTTATTTAGGCACGGTCAATGGAAAGCCTTATGCCATCCATGACACCACCGGGTATAAAAAAAAGGTGGAGCAAAAAGAAGTTGACTTATGCCATTGACCGGGTGATCATCTCGGATTTGTCTTTAGGGCAGGGGACCCAAAAAGGGTCTTTGTTAAGACGGCTCACAAGGACTGTGACTATTGAATAAGCAATCGCTTGTCGTTAAAACTTCCGTTAAACTCTTTCAAGCTCCTTTGTACCAGCCTTTTCGTGTAGCTATGCGGCCAGCACGATCATTTGGAAAATATTTTATTTACTATAGAATTGAAAGACGGCACCAAAGGCTATGGCGAGGCGGCGGTGGCCACGCATATCACCGGCGAGACTATTGAGCAGACTTTAAAAAATTTGAAAAGCATTGCCCTTTGGCTCAAAGGGAAGCGCGATAGAGGATTATTTAAATATTTCGGCACAGCTGCATGAACGCTTGCCTCATAATCAAAGTGCCGTGGCCGCGGTGGAGATGGCTATCTTTGATGCGCTGACACGGTATTTGCGTATCCCTTTATGGCGCTTGTGGAGGCTCGAGCCCCAAACGTTTGCGTACGGATATCACCATTGTCATCGCTGATCTCGAGGAGACCAAGGCCAGAGCCAAGGCGTTTAAAGCACAGGGTTTCCGTGCTTTTAAAATAAAAATAGGCCGCGACATGGATATGGATTTTAAACGGGTCGAGGCGGTTTGCAGCATTGCCCCACGCTCGCAAATTATTCTCGATGCTAATCAAGGATATTCAGCCCGTCAAACCCTGCAGTTTTTAAAATTGTTAAGCAAGGCAGGGATTGTGCCGGATTTGATCGAACAGCCTGTGCCTAGAGCGGATTGGGAAGGTTAAAACAAGTCACGCGGAATCCAAGGTTTGTGTCTGCGCGGATGAAAGCGCCTCGTCGCTTGGCTGATGCGCTTCGGATCATTAAAGAAAAAGCAGCGGGGGCCATTAATGTTAAACTCATGAAAACCGGATTAGTGCATGCGCTTGAAATCAGCCGTTTGGCCCATGCCGCCGGCGTCAAACTGATGATCGGCGGGATGATGGAATCGAATTTGGCTATGACCGCCTCAGCCCATTTAGCCGCGGGTTTAGGTTATTTTGATTTTATTGATCTGGATACGCCGTTTTTTATCAAAGGGGAAGCCGCCCGCAATCCGTATCTATCATCGCAAGGAATTTATGATTTAAGCAAGGTTAAAGCATGGTATTGGGATAGTATGACACGTCCTGCGTTCTTGGAATCGAATAGCGTATCAAGTCAGATATTGGCATAGGTCTTTCTATGATCCATAATCCTATATGATCATATCCTTATCCTTATTGTCCTCTTAGCCGTTGAATTCAGCGTTCTGTTTTTGGCCGGAAATCCCCGCACAAACATTTGTTTAACTTCCTTCCCTCGATGTTCTGGATTTATTTTCTGCCCATGGTGTTGTCCACGTGCGGCATTATTGACGCTAAAAGTCCGTTATATGCGGGGATCACCAAATATCTTTTGCCTCCGGCGCTTTTTTTGCTGTTGTTAAACGTGGATATCAAGGCCATTTCCCGCCTGGGGCCTGCCGCGCTGGTGATGTTTTTTGCCGGGTCATTCGGCATTATGCTGGGCATGGTCATTAGTTTTATCATTTTTAAACCTTTGGTCGGCCCGCAATTTTGGGCAGGCTTCGGCGCCTTGGCCGCTTCCTGGACCGGGGGCAGTGCCAACATGATCGCGGTCAAAGAAGCTTTGAATACGCCTGACGCTGTTTTTTTGCCCATGGTCATTGTGGATACCATCGTGCCCTATGCGTGGATGGGGATTCTGGTCGCTTTAGCTGCACGGCAAAAAAGTTTTGACACTGGAACCGCTCTGACCGGCGGATTTTGGATGATTTAGCCAAGCGCACCGAAGCATTTTTCCAAACAAAAAAAACAATCCATACATCCGGGCAAGGCGATTTTGGTCATAGGGCTGGCCTTGCTTTTCGGCAGGGTAGCCCAGGTGATTATCTGTTTATTTACCGACGGGCAAGGATGTGCTTTCGCCTTATGCCTGGACCATTATTCTGGTTTCCACCATCGCCATTATTCTGTCCATGACACCGATAAGCCGCATCCCGCACACAGGCGCCAATAAATTCGGCAAATGGATTTTATATTTTGTGCTTACGTCCATCGGTGCCCGTGCCAGTTTGAATAATGCCTCTCAGGTCGGCATTTTAATCGTGGCAGGTGTGGTGGTGATTTTTATCCATGTGGTGATATTGTTGGTGACTGCCCGTTGATCAGGGCGCCGTTATTTTTAGTCGCCACTGCTTCCTTGTCCAATATCGCAGGATTGGTTTCCGCGCCGGTGGTAGCGGAAGTTTACCAGCCGGGCTTTGCTTGCGTAGGACTGCTTTTGGCCATTTTGGGCCATAGCCTCGGCGCCTATAACGGTATTCTCACAGGCCAAATCTGCCGTTTATTTATTCATTAGATAAGTATATATTTAGAATAGATTGTTAAAGGATAATATTTGATATATATTCACAACAAATATATAATAAACGTCATAATTTCCCAAAGAAGTGGCATTGGGATTTTTTATTGTTTTTTAAGGAAAGGATTATAGTTATGGGTGCTTTACATTTGGATGAAAAGAATTTTGAGGCCGAAGTGGTGAAATCATCACTTGCCGGTTTTGGTGGATTTCTGGGCTGAATGGTGCGGCCCTTGTAAAATGATCGCGCCTATTATTGACCAGTTATCGGTCGAATTTCAGGGTAAAATGAAAATAGCCAAGGTCAATGTGGATGAGTCGCCCCAATTGGCAGGCCATTTAATGTCATGTCTATCCCGACGCTGTTGATTTTTAAAGGGGGTCAGCCGGTGGATCAGATAGTGGGAGCCATGCCTAAAGACAAGTTATTGGCTAAACTTAATCCTCATTTGTAAAGAATCATAGGAGTTGTTATGCTTATTGAAGTGTTAAAATCAAAAATAGGACATGCGACCATCACCCAGGCTGAATTGAATTATGAGGGCAGTATCACCATTGATGCTGATATTCTCAAAGCAGCCGGCATTATTCCCGGGGAAAAAGTGCATGTGCTCAACGAAAATACCGGTAACCGCCTGGAAACGTATGTGATCGCGGGCAATCCCGCCTCCGGTGTTATTTGTCTAAACGGCCCGGCGGCCCGTCATGGTTTTGTGGGAGACCGTTTGATCATTTTAAGTTATGGCTTATTAGAGGCCGCTGAAGCCAAACGCCTTCAGCCTAAAATTGTTTATCTTGATTCCAAAAATAAAATAAAAAAATCTAATAAGAATTTTATGGTATTTCGGCCCTTTAAAAATCAGGCTTTATGGTGACCCATGCCTGGAGATAAAATCCAAGGCAGTCAAGGAGGTTGGTCCGGTTGAGCGCATGCTGATCGCGGCGATGTTTGAGACCATGATCGCCTACAAGGGGGTTGGTTTAGCCGCGCCTCAAGTGGGCATCAATGAACAGATCTTTGTGGTGGATACCGGGAAAGAAGTTTTTGCGGCCATCAATCCCAAAATCATTAAAACAGCGGGCAGCGAGGTCATGGAAGAAGGGTGTTTGAGCATTCCCCGCGTGCTGGTGGATGTCAAACGCGCCAAGACCGTGTGGGTGGAATTTACCGACCAGGAAAATCGCCAGGTGCGGGCCCAGTTAAACGGGCTTGTGGCCAAGGTATTTCTGCATGAATATGATCATTTGCAGGGAAAATTGATCCTTGATTATCTGCCCAAAGATCGTTCAAGAATTGTGTCGCAGATGAAAAATGGTTCTCTAACCGGCAAAGTTTTAGGTGATGATGATAACAAAAGAAAAATTTGATTCAGGTTTAGTGAAGCTGCCGTCCTGGTTTAAGCAGGAAATTCCGGACATGGATAAGATCCGGGCCATGAAAGAGCTTTTTAGAGAAGGCCGTCTGCATACGGTTTGCGAAAGTGCCCATTGCCCTAATATGGGCGCTTGCTGGAAAGAGGGGGTTGCGACCTTCATGATTTTAGGAGGCACGTGTACGCGCGCTTGCCGTTTTTGCGCGGTTCCCGCCGGACGTCCGGATTTGATCGACTATGAAGAGCCGCAAAATGTGGCCTTGGCGGTCAAACAATTGGGCTTGCGTTATGTGGTGGTGACCTCGGTGGCGCGTGACGATATCGAAGATGAAGGGGCCCTGCAGTTTGCCAAAACGATTGGGGCCATCCGACGCCTCACCCCGGAAGTTAAAATTGAAGTTTTGGTCCCGGATTTTTCCGCTAAAGAAGGATCTTTGAAAATATTAAGCGATGCCGCGCCTGAGGTGATCGGTCATAATATCGAAACTGTCAGGCGCTTGGCGCCCTATATCCGTCCGCAGGCTTTGCATGATCGTTCTTTGGAAGTTTTGCGCACGTTTAGTGAACTTAATCCGCAAGGCTTTTGTTAAATCATCTTTGATGGTCGGTATCGGTGAGACCGACGAGGAAATCATCGAGGTGATGGGGGAACTTCGCCGAGGCAGGCTGTCAGATCTTGACCATCGGCCAATATTTGGCACCCACCAGGACCAAACGCCATTTGCCTGTTGAACGTTTTCTAAGCCCCGAAGAATTTGAAGATTATCGCCAAAAGGGTTTGGAGATGGGCTTTGTGTATGTGGAAAGCGGGCCTTTGGTGCGCAGTTCTTATATCGCAGAACAAGGCTATCAAGCAGCCGTAGCGCCGTCATGAATGGCGCATGGAACAGGGAATCAGAGTCTGATGACATCAAGAGTTGAAAAATATTTTTTCTATCTTACTTCCCTTGTTTTTTAAGTCTTGCTTTATTGGCATGGCTTTTTATGACCATTGATTACAAGCATATGTGGCAGGCCGTCAAAGGATCAGATATGCGCTACATGAGCGCCGCCGGTATTATTTTCTTTTTGATCAATTTTTTGATCATATGGCGATGGCGGATCCTGATGAAAGCCGTCGGGCTTAAGGCCAGGCAGCTCTACCAGCATGCGCTGGTTTTTTATAGGGCTTTTTTGCAATCTTGCGCCGATTTCAACCGTCGGAAGTGATGTGATCAGAGGGCTTGGGGTTGGCCCAGGAAGTCGGGCATAAACCCAAAATATTCGCTTCTATTGTGCTGGACCGTTTATCCGGATTTGCGGGGATTGTCATCCTGGCGGTGGTGGCTTTTCTTTTCGGCCACGGCATCATCGCGAATAAATTAGTCATTGTAGCTATCGTGGCTATGAGCATTGTTTCCGGGGCGATCGTGGTAGTGCTTTTCAGCCACCGGATTTTTTCTTTTGCCTGCAAGGCTTTTGCGGCATGGCCCAAGGTCAAAGAAAATCTGATGAGATTGCATTATGATATTGTGCTTTTGAAAGGCAAGCAGAAGAAGGGTTGGGAGGCCATCATCATTTCTATTGTGGCACAGATTGTTTTGGCGATAGAATTTTATCTGTCGGCCAAAGGGCTGCATCAAAATATCCCTTTGGTGTATTTTATTATTTTTTCGCCCATTGTTTGTGTCGTGACATCCCTGCCTTCCATCGGGGGGCTGGGTTTCAGGGAAATCGGCTGGGTTTATTTGCTTCCTTTGGTGGGAGTTCTAAAGAGATGGCGGGAGGGTTAAGTCTTATTAATTCTGCTTTTACCATCATTAACGGGCTTTTGGGCGGATTATTTTATGTCACTACATTATCTTCTGGACGGATACAATATCCTCAAACAGATCCCGGCCTTCAGAGATCTTCCTCTTGAAGACGGGCGCGAGGGTCTCTTGAGATGGATTGATCATTCACGCCCTCAGGGAAGCGTGAATAATCAGGTGACGGTGGTCTTTGACGGTCATCCGGATCATTTTGGAGCGCTAGGCTCTCAGGGAGAGATACGGGTGATTTTTTCAGACGGATGTTCAGCGGACGATAAGATCAAGCTCATGGTCGAAGAGGATGTCGACCAGAAAAATTGCGTGGTTGTCTCTGATGATAAGGATATATTCCTTTACGCGCGTTCGCTGGGGGCCAGGTCATGAGTGTCGCGGCATTTACATCTAAAGCCAGAGGGCATCGCCGTGCGCGCCAAGGACGTCCGGCGGGAAATATATTCCTTTAAGCCGCCAGGAGAAGATCAACAAAGAGCTTAGGCGTTATTTGGCTGAAAGAAAAGCAATGATCCCTCGTTTGCTAAAGAATGTTTTAGGACATCTGCGCAGCATCGGTGAGGCCATTTTCTTTTTGGGGGACATCATGTCCTTGATCTTCCGCGGCCGTGATCCGGTGGAACGATGTTTTAAACCAAATGTACGAGCAGGGCGTGCAGTCGATCGTGATCGTGATGCTGACGTCACTTGCGACGGGGACGGTGCTGGGTTTGCAGGGATTTATTACCTTACAGCGTTTTGGGGCCAAGGAATTTATCGCCCGTCTGGTGGCCTTGTCCCTGGTGCGGGAGCTTAGCCCTGTTTTTACCTCGTTGATCTTTTCGGGAAAAGCCGGGGCGGGGATAACCGCGGAATTAGGGACGATGAATACACAGGACCAGATCCAGGCGACCCGTGCCATGGGGGTTGATCCCATTGAGTATTTGGTGGTCCCCCGGTTTTTGGCCTGTTTTTTGGTATTGCCGGTTTTGGTCATTATTTCCGAGATCTTGGGCATTGCCGGCGGGTATATGATTGCCATGACCCAGGCGCATCTGCCGGGTGCTTTTTATATCCATGAGACCTTGGAAGCAGTGGGTTACGTGGATTTTTTCAGCGGGTTTATTAAGGTTTTTTTCTTTGCCATCATCATCGGATGGATTTGTTGTTATCAGGGGTTTTTTACCCAGGGCGGGGCCACCGGGTCGGCCGGTTTACCACCAAGGCGGTGGCCTATTCCTATATCGCGGTGATTGTATCCAATACGGTTTTGACCAAAATTATTTTAACATTCTGGGGGTAATTTATGAATAACAAACAAAAGCGCTTAGGGCTTGGCCTGTGGTTCATGCTCACAGGATTTTTGGGCGGATGCGCGTCTGTGAACTCCGGTAATAACGGCCAAGTGCAGAGCTATCCCTCTCCGGTCATCGAGGCCGCATGGATACGCGATGGCGAGCCGATCGAATACGACGGGTATAAATGGTATCCGGTCAATGATTATGAGGTCCTGCAAGATTCGGAAGTTTTTCAGATCGCTGAATACAAAGGCGTACAGGTTTTTGTGGAGAAAATAGCCACCAAACCCTATGAGCGCATTTATACGAAATTTGATAAAAATAAATTCCGTTATTTTGAGCGTCGGGACAATGATTAAAGTCGAAGGCCTATATAAAAAATTGGGAGGGCAGCCTGTCCTGGAAGATATCACCTTCGATGTCAGCGAGGGGGAGATCGTTGCTGTGCTGGGCTTAAGCGGGGCCGGGAAAACCGTACTGCTAAAGCATTTGATCGGTTTGATCCGCCCTGATCAAGGACGGGTTGTTATCGACGGGGTAGATATCGATTCTTTGAGTGAAGATCAGTTGTTGAAAGTGCGCTGCAATATGGGGTATTTGTTTCAGGAGGGGGCTTTATACGATTTTATGGATGTTTATGATAATGTGGCTTTTCCTTTGCGTGAACACACCAAGCTTAAATCCTGCCGAGGTGGCCGCGCGCGTGCGCGAGGTTTTAAAACTGGTGGATTTGGATGGGGTAGAATCCAAATTGCCCGATGAGCTAAGCGGCGGCATGAAAAAAAGGGTGGGGCTGGCCCGTGCCATTGTCCTGGGGGCCAAGGTCTTGTTATGCGATGAGCCGACCTCAGGCCTGGACCCTATCCGCAGCCGTGATATATCGGATTTGATCCGTCATGTTTCTCAACAGATAGGATCAACCACGGTGATGACATCCCATGATGTGAACAATTCATTTCGCATTGCCACAAGGCTTATCATTATCAATGAATGCCATATTGCGGCCATGGGGACGGCCCAGGAGTTAAAAGAATCACAGGAGCCATTTGTACGGGAATTTTTGCAGGCAGCAACTGCTTGAGGAAGTAGGCTCCTCAATAAAGCTGCGGGACAGGGAGGTTTATGGAGAACAATGGCGGACATCTTAAGAAATTAGCAGCGGGGTTATTTTTTATCATAGGCTTGGCGCTGATCGCGGTCAGTGTATTTTTTATTGGTCTTGACCGCGGGCTGACGGAGCCTAAGTTTCAGGTCATTGTCCTGTTTAATCAGGTAGGCGGCCTGGTTGAAGGCGCTCCCATCCGCATTTCCGGGGTGGATGTGGGGGTTGTGGGAGCTGTCGACTTTTTGAGCCAGCCCATTGAAGGACGCAGCCTTAAGGTGCGTTTGGATATTTTTAAGAAATATGAATTTGAGTTTCGTAAATGCTCTAAGATCAGTATCAGGACTGAGGGTGTTTTGGGCCAGAAGCTTATTGAGATCAGCGAGGATCATTCTTTAAAAGTGTTTGATCCAAGCGCTCCGATCATTGGCGAAGACCCCTTGGATGTGGAAGACATGGCCGCGGTCATTACCAGCACGGCAGTTTCCCTGCAAGCGACCAGTCAGGGTGTCCAGGATGTGCTGCACGAATGGAAAGATATTTCCAATAAAACCAAAAAGCTTCTTAACCGGGTTGATGAAAAATTGCTGGAAGGTAATTTGTTTAAAGTTTTTTAATGGATTGGGAAGAAGGAGTGAGCATTTTATGTTTGTCTTAGGTAATTTTGTAGACGCGCTGGCTTATGTGGTCAATATTCTTTTGACGATCATGTACTGGTTGATTTTAATCCGCGCTCTGTTAAGCTGGGTCAATCCTGATCCGTTTAATCCGATAGTGCAGTTTCTGATGCGCATCACTGAGCCCGTTCTGGAGCCGATTCGCCGCCTGCTGCCGCCTTTGCCGATTGATATTTCACCTATTATTGTTTTTTTTATTATTATTTTCTGCAAAGATTTTTGGTGGCCAGTTTATATGATTTGGCGATGAGGTTACACTAAGCATTTAAGTGGCATCAGGACGGAATTAAGCATTGCTTGCCAAAAGTCAAAAGTTAAGGTATAAAATAGTTTAATATAAATTATATATTATTATGAGGAGATGTTCATGTTTGATCAAGTCAAGAAATTGATGGAAATGAAAAAGCAGGCGGACATACTCAAAAAAGAGTTGGAGGCCACCATTATCGAGGTTCAGGAAACCCGCGGTATCAAGGTGGTTGTTAATGGGGCGCAGATATTTCAGTCCATTGATATTGAAGAAGGCCTCTTGAATGCCGGCAATAAAAACCGTATCCAGATGGATCTTTTAAAAAATATGAATACTGCCGTGAAACGCTCCCAGCAGGCGGCGGCCAATAAAATGAAAAATATGCCCGGGTTTAATTTGCCGGGACTGTCGTAATTATTTAACTTAAAAGAAAGGACAAACAAATGCCTTACGATCAAACATTAGATGTGTCTTCGTTTAAAGAGGTGATTGATTTTCAAAACACCCGTATCAGCGTCGGAGTTTATTCTTATAATGGGGCGCCCAAGAAATTGCAGGTCACCCGCGAGAATCAGATCGACGGCCAGTGGAGTTTTACCAAATTAGGCCGTATGAGCAAAGAGGAAGCACAGGGGGTTGTTCCGATCATGATCAAGGCCATTGAGGCGATGTAATATGGGTAATGAAGTTTATTTAACCAGAGCGGGTTTCCACAAACTTCAGACCCAGTTGGAAACTCTTAAGACCACTGAGCGTCAGAAAATCGCCAAGGCCATCGGTGAGGCCCGTTCCCAGGGGGATATTTCCGAGAACGCGGAATATGACGCGGCCAAAGAGGCGCAGGCGCATAATGAGTCGCGCATTGCCGAGCTTGAGGGGAAGCTGGCCAATGTGCGCATTATCGAGAATGAAAATATCCCCTCGGATAAGATTTTTATCGGCGCTATTGTCACCATGCAGGATTTGGACAATGATGAAGAGCTGACGTATATGTTAGTCTCGCCGGAAGAAGCCAGTTACGAAGAGAACAAGATCTCCATTTATTCGCCCATCGGCAAGGGCTTATTAGGCCATAAGGCAGGGGAGTCCCTGGAGATCAAGGTGCCGGCAGGGATCTTAAAGTATAAGATCAAAAAGATCAAACGGCCATAGGTTTAATTCAAACGTCCTTGCTTCCCGTCGGCGGGATTAGCTAGCAAGGCGAGGCCGATCCATAAGGCGATTGTCGGTACCAGTGCGAACAGGATGCGCGAGAGGGTTGTCGAAAGCCACCAGCCGATCTCAAAAAAAGTATTAACAGCGTAATAAGCCATCACTACTCCCAGATAAAGAACCAAGCTTAAGCCAATCACCCCAAGGGTTGATTGCCATAATTTTTTCCCGGCCAATAAGATCCCTCCAAGAGCCAGCAACCAAAAACCGTTCCATTTGCCCGAGATAAATTCAAACCAGGGATAAACTAAAATGACGATCAAACGCGTCCAATTGGTGGGTTTGTCCGTCGATATCAGCCCGTTGATGAAAGCTTCGTTTTTGGGGGCGAAGAAAAGCGTAAAAATAATGGTGGGTAAAAGAGCGATAAAAAACGCGAGGATGAGAAGTTTTAATTCTTTTTTGTGAGAGCGTTCATGCCAAAATATAAGCCAAGGCCGCAATACCGGCGGCGATTAATCCTTCATTTTTGGTAAAACTCATCAGCCCCAAAAATACCATGCTTAATATTTTCAGTTTTGGCAGATTATATTTTTCCGCCAACAGCAAACACATAAAGGCTGACAATAGAAAAAGACCCAGCAGGGTATCGCTGTATTGGCTGGTGTATAACGTCATACCGAAAGGGAAAGCTGTCACAATGACGGCAGGCCAAGAGGGAAGGCAGAAGCATACCGGTCAATTCCAAAAGTCCAAAAAGCAAAATTCCGGCGGTTAACAGGGCAATGACAATGCTGTTAAGCATAGGGACTGCTTGATCAAATCGGCCGCCTAAATCCCAAAACCATACATTGATCAGAGGCCAAAGGAGCGGATAATGCGTATTACTGCGCCAAAGTCCCGGGGCAAGCACATCCTTCCAATTTTCTTGCCCTAAAAAAATAAATTTTGCTTTCAGGTTCCAGCATGACCATGCATCCCATCCGCCCAAGGGATAATAATGGGCACTGATGGCTAAAGGGACAGCCAGGAGCCCTAAGGTCAGCAGTCCCCAGCCATGAGCTTGCGTAATTTTATGTCATCACCGAATAGTTTTTTAACGAATGAATTTTCTGTGGTAAGCGGTGGCCTTATTTTTCATTTTTTTTGGATGTCGACTTTTGGAGTGTTCGGTATAGGGCCTAGACAATCAGGAATGATAATAAAATATTCCAAAACCACGAGCCCAACAGGCAAAAAACGGTTGAATTGATTTAAAAGGATATGCGTATAAAAAGCTGCCGTGCCATCTATCCCTAAGCCCAGTGCCAAAGCCAATAAAATATGCAGGATGGGATTAAGGCGTCCGACTGCCAACAGCCGTATCAAAAGGAAACCTGCTGCTAAACTAATAAGGATACCTAATAAAATAAATCATCAATTAAATACCATTAGGGTTAAAGGCCAAAATAATACCGTGATTTATTTTTAAAGGGGTAAATCCCAAACGTTGTATAACTTCCATGGCCACCTGGGGGCTTGTGCAATCAAAAATTACCCAGTGGTATTGGGTATGGTTAAGGTCCAAAACAGTTGGCGCCAGCATGTATTGGGCTTGTTCAAACTGGGCTATGGCCAATGGGTTAGTCAAGGTCTTTATCTGTATAATAGCCGACGGTACGAATATCCTTAAAAACATTTTCTAAACCCATGAATTGATATCCCAGGCTGTGCAGGGGAATGGTTGTGCGGTCCTGGAGTTGGGCAATGGCCTGAGCATAGGACTGATAGAGATTAAATACGGCATGCTAAGATCAAACATATAAAAAAAATAATTTTTAGGTTTCGTATATGGCAGCTATTCTAATGCAAAGGTAAAGCAATTGGCAATTAATAAATCCCTAAAGAAAGACTTTGGGTTTTAGGGGAGTTTAAGTATAATGGGTTAAAATTTATGGTTATGAATCATTATATTGAAAAAGGAGTTTGGTTTGATTTCAGTCGGCGTTATTGGTTGCGGGCATTGGGGGCCGAATCATATCCGTATTTTTTCCCAGTTGGCTAATTCCCGCGTATTGATGTGCGCGGATTTGGATGAGAAACGCCTGTCTTCTATCCAGACGCTTTTCCCTGAAATTCTAACCACCAAGGATTACAAAGATATCCTTAATAATCCCGCCATCGACGCGGTGGTGGTGGCGGTGCCTACCAATTTCCATTTTAAAATTACCCGGGAAGCATTGCAGGCGGGCAAACATGTGCTGTGCGAAAAACCTTTGGCGATGCATGCCGAAGAATGTTTGCAGTTAGGCGATTTGGCCAAGAGTGCGGGTAAAGTATTGATGACCGGGCATATTTTTGTTTTTAATCAAGGCATCGTCAAATTGCGTGAATATATTGCTTCAGGCGAAATGGGCAAGGTCCATTATGCGCATTCCGAGCGTACCAATCTGGGGCCTTTTCGTTATGACGTCAATGCTCTTTGGGATTTGGCGCCGCATGACATTTCTATTTTTAATTTCCTTTTTAACAGCGCCCCGGTGTCGGTTTCGGCACGGGGGCATAAATGCCTGGGCGGCAATTTGGAAGATCTGGGATTTGCCACCATCGACTATCCTGATAATATCATGGTCAATGTTCACGTCAGTTGGCTGGACCCTAAAAAGGTGCGTCAGATTACCGTCGTGGGAAGTCAGAAAATGGTGGCGTGGGATGATCTGGATGCCGAGGGGCCTATTAAACTTTACGATAAGCATGTTGAAAAAACTTCCCGTTATTATGAAACCTACGGAGAGTTTCAATTGCTTTCCCGCGAGGGCAGCATCACGATCCCTAAAATTGGTTTTAATGAGCCTTTAAAAGCGCAAGCGCAGTATTTTATCCAGTGCGTTGAAAAGAACCAACCGCCCCTGTTAGCTGATGCCGGCAAGGCAGCGGATGTGGTGCGCACCCTGGCGGCTATCGGGGAATCCATTAACCGTAAAGGTGAGCTAGTGAAAGTTATGAGTTTTTTTAAACACGAACGGGCACTGGTACATCCTGGAGCGCAAATTGGCGAAGGCACCCGTATATGGGCCAATGCCAATATCCTGGAAGGGGCCATCATAGGAGAGCATTGTAATATTTGTGACGGCTGTTATGTCGAACGAGGGGCACTCATTGGCAATCATGTGACCTTGAAAAATGGGGTGGCCGTTTTTGACGGGGTGACTTTGCAGGATGATGTGTTTGTCGGCGCCGGGGCGGCCTTTATTAATGACCGTAATCCGCGCAGCCATCGAAGCGATGCCTGGGTTTTAGAAAAGACCCTGGTCCAAAAGGGGGCCACGATCGGGGCCAATGCCACGGTGATGTGCGGCGTGACCATAGGGACATATGCCGTCGTCGGGGCGGGTTGTGTGGTCATCAAGAATGTTCCTGACTATACTATTGTCGTCGGAAATCCCGCGCGATGGGCCGGGTATGCCTGCCGTTGCGGCCGTACTTTAAATGATGAATTAAAATGCGCCTGCGGCGCTTCCTACCAAATCAGTAATAATAAGATTATTCCTTTATGACCCCCAAAGTTTTAGTGGTGCCGGTAGCCTATAATGAAAAAATCAAGTTGGGTAATGTCATTGAAAGGTTTCTTAAAAGCCAGATGCCTTCGCAGGCGGATTATTTGATTGTGGATGATGGTTCGGATGACGGCACGACGGAAATGATCGCTTCCTACAAGGACCGCGGGGTCATGAGTGTTAAGCATCCTCAACGCCGCGGGGTGGGGGCGGCCATACGTACGGGCATTGAATATGCCAGAACTCATGGGTATGACATTATCGTTATCATGGCAGGCAATGACAAAGATAATCCCGAAGAGATCCCTCAACTGCTGGAGCCTATTGTTCATGAGAACTATGACTTGGTGCAAGGCTCGCGCTATTTGGGCAAGGTTGGCTCCGGCGGGCAAATGCCTTTTTACCGGAAATTCGCCACCCGGCTTCACCCTTTGGTATTTTCGCTTTTTAGCGGCCGTCATGTCACAGATACCACCAATGGTTTCAGGGCCATCCGGCTTAGTATTTTCAACGATGAACGGATCAATCTCAAGCAGGAATGGCTGGATACCTATGAGTTGGAGCCTTACATTTTATGGAAGGTGATCACCTTAGGGTATAAATTTAAAGAAGTGTTTGTGACCAAGATCTATCCGCCTAAAAAAATGGGCGGCTATACCAAAATGATCCCCTTTGTCAGCTGGTGGAGTATTCTAAAACCACTATTTTATTTGCGATTGGGGATTAAAAAGTGAGAGTTAATTCCTCCCCCTTGACGGGGGAGGCAAGGGGGGGGTGGGGGGGAAGAAATAGCCTTCTAATGGTTCCCCTTTTTTATAAAAAAGAGGGTAAACGATATTTTGCCAAAGATAGGTTAAAATTACGGCGGATGGCTCGGTCCTCATACTTGATACTCGCAGGGGCTCGGAATTGATGTTGAGGAGCGGACGGTGACTGTTTAGCGAATCATCGGGTGGCGAGGGAGGGGCCTCCCAGCGAGCGCAGGCTTTTGCGAGCACGCTGGGGAAACCGAGGACAGGCCCCGATGATCAGAGTAAGAAGATTGCTCGTCGCCCTGCGGGCTCTTCGCAATGACACACGAGAAGAAAATATGAAACTTTACGGTAAGAATCCGGTTATTGAACGGCTGAAATCCAATCCTAAATCCATTCGCCGGATCATGATTGATGAAAACCATGTGGATTTGGCGTACATCCGCAAAAAATGTCATCAATGGGGGATTAGTGTATCAACGGTGCCGCATTCTAAAATCCAGCGATTGGCCCAAAATCTGAATACTCAGGGAATCCTGGCGGATATCGAAGATTTTGCGTATGTACCAATAGATGAATTGTTGGATCATGCCTTGATAAAAAGCGCACGCCGGTTTTTTTGGATAATTTAAACGACCCGCAAAATTTAGGTGGGATTATCCGTACCTGCGGGGCTTTGGGTGTCTTTGATATTGTCCTTCCGACGACAGAATCGGTCAGTGTGACCGAGTCTGTTTTAAGGGTTGCCTGCGGCGGCGAGAATTATTTAAGTGTGGCCAAGGTCTCTAATTTAGGCAATGCCATTGAAAAAGCAAAAAAAATGGGTTTTTGGATCGTGGGAACTGTTGTTGAAGAAGCCCGCAGCCTTACGGAACTTGACTTTACAGTTTCCTTTAGGGTTGGTGATGGGTTCTGAGGAAAAGGGGTTAAGGGATATCATCCTTAAAAAACTGGATGCGCAAGTGATGATCCCTATGAAAAATCAACGCATGTCACTTAATGTCGCTCATGCGACCTCGATGTTGTGCTATGAAATCGTCCGTCAAAAAAAATAAAAAAATCAATCCCTCAAGTCGGCGGCCCTTAATTTTTTTGCCGAAGCCGGGCTTTTAAAACGCGTCAAGCGCAGCGGCTGGTGGGTGGCCGGCATTAAAGATCCCGAGACAGTCGCTGAGCATTGTTTTCGCTGTGCGGTGATTGGCTATTACCTTGCCCATTGCGAGGGGGTTGACCCTTATCAAAGTCGTGACCATGACGCTTTTTAATGATATTCATGAGGCGCGCATCAATGATTTGCATAAAATGGGGCATCATTATATTGATTTCCGTGAAGCTGAAAAAAAAGCTTTTGCCGACCAGATCGCCGCTCTGGATAAAAAAGTCAAAGGGGCTTTGCAGGCGATGCGCGGGGATTATGAAGGTCAGTCATCCTACGAGAGCATCGTTGCCCGCGATGCGGACATTTTGGAATGCCTTATCCAGGCTAAAGAATATGTGGATAATGGTTATCCGGTGGCACGGACGTTCTTTAAACGCGCTCCGGATCATTTAAAGACCGCCAACCGCCCGAAAATTATGGCGGCAGGCGCTTTCCTGGGATAGCCATGCCTGGTGGCAGAACGTGGTTAAATTTGAACGTTAGACCGCAGACTAAGCAAGGCAAAGAATCTTTTAAACTCTGTATTTGGCGTGCTAAACTTTTAGTGGTAACATAATATCATGCTACGCATCGGAATTGCTGCCAGTAAAATGTCTAAGGGGTCTTTATTAAGTTACAATCTTTATGTCATTTTGATTGCCTGCCTGTTTTCTCTTTTTATTTTTTTTATCTGCGGATTTTCCATTCTTCTTATTGTTTTTTTGTCTCTTTAATTTTACATGCCCTAAAGCCCGCAGATTTTCATGCGGGTTGGGTGCATATGTTCAAAATTTGTTTGATCGTTTTGGCTTTGGTGGTAGGGGTTTTCAATATAGTCGCGATTCTTAAAAATATCCAATTCACCAAGAATAAAATATGAGTAAAGTTAAAGAAACCAAGTTCGAAAGAACAATTAGAGAAGGACCTGATTGAGTCTAAACAGCTCTTTAAGATCGTTTTTGAGAACTCTCCTTCCGCTATCACTGGTCACGGACAACCAGGAGCGCATCGTCGCCTGGAACCCGATGGCCGAGAAGATGCTGGGCATGAACAGGGCGGATCTGTTTAACAAGCCTGTTAGTTTTTTATATCCCCCTAAAGAGTGGAAGCGTATCCGTTCTTTGAATATACGCCATCACGGCATGCTTTCTAACATTGACACCAAGATCCTTTGCAAAGACGGTTCCTTGCTGGATGTCAGCGCTTCCATATCTGTTTTGAAAGACAACAATGGCAAGGCGATCGGGTCCATCGGTATTTTATATGATGTCACACGCGAGAAATTAGTTGAGCATCAGATTGCGCGAGTCGGAGAATAAATTACGGATCATTTTGGATAATTCCGCCGCCGCCATCACCATGACGGATGAGAAGGAACAAATTATTTCTTGGAACAGTTTTACCGAGAAACTTCTTGGAATGAATGCCAAAGACCTGCTTTTAAGGCCGATCCATACCTTGTATCCGCCGGAGGAATGGGAAGTTATCCGTTCTTTAAATATCCGTCAAAGCGGGTTTAAGCATCACGTGGAAACCAAGGTCATCCGCAAGGACGGCTCGATCATTGATGTGGATTTGTCGGTCAATATCCTTAAAAACGAACAAGGTAAAATTGTGGGTTCGGTGGGGATGCTTCAGGATATTACCGAACGCAAGCGTTCCCATGAAATGATCTTGCAGGCCAAATTGGCCGCGGAAGAAGCCAATAATGCTAAAAGTATTTTTTTGGCCAAAATGTCGCACGAGGTGCGCACTCCGATGAATGCCATCATCGGCATGATTGACTTGACGCTGGATACCCCATTGAATGAGGAGCAAAAAGAAAATTTAAAAGTAGCTAAAGATGCGGCTGATAATTTGTTGAGCCTGATCAATGATATTCTGGATCTCTCCCGCGCCCAAGCAGGGAAGGTGGTGATCGAAGAAATTGAGATCAATGTGCCGGATATCGTTAAGAATGTATGCAAGGGACTGATGATTTTGGCGCGTAATAAAGGAGTGGATGTGGTCTGGAGCATTGATCCGGAAATCCCGCGGCTTTTGATAGGAGATCCCGTCAGGCTCCGACAGGTCCTGGTTAACCTGATTAATAACGCGATCAAGTTTACACATAAAGGCAAGGTGCTGGTCAATGTGAAGATAAAATCACTTAACGAAAAAGACTGTGAATTGATTTTTGAGGTGGTTGATAACGGTATCGGTATGATCCCCAAAAATCTGCCTCATATTTTTGATGTATTTACCGACGCGCATAATACCACCGCCCGGCGTTATGGAGGCACTGGTTTGGGACTGGCCATTTGTAAAAAGATCGTAGAGATGATGGGAGGGTCAATTGAAGTCGAGAGCAAGGAGGGAGAAGGCAGTGTCTTTCGTTTCAGGATTATTTTCGGTTTTAAACCCGATTTGTTTATAAATTCGGGCAGCGGTCAGAAGACGGAGGCAGAAGCTGCTTTGTCTGCGTTGCCGCCGGAATTACAACACTTGCGTATTTTGTTGGCGGAAGACAACGCAGTCAATCAACGCATTGTCGTCAGAATTTTGGAAAAATTAGGTTGGGAGGTAACAACGGTTAACAATGGCCAGGAAGTACTGAATATTTTAAATAACCAGACCTTTGATGTGATCCTGATGGATGATAGTATGCCTTTGCTAAACGGTTTTGAGACCATCCAGGTTATCCGTCGGGAGGAAAAGCAAACAGGTCATCATGTGCCTGTTATTGCCATGACGGCCAATGCCATGGCCGGTGACAGGGAAAAATATCTGGCAGCGGGGATGGACGGGTATGTGTCTAAGCCCATTGACCGTAATTTACTTTATAAGGAAATTATCAATCTTGTTACCCAACGGATTAAGAACTGATCGAGGGGTTGGTTTTTCATTAGTGTCGATTCTAAAACGGGTTTTTATCAAGGAAGGTAAATATGGTCGAAGAAATCATTGATTTAAAAGATGTTTTGGAACGTGTGCAAGATGATAAGGAGTTGCTTGGCGAGCTTTTTGACATTTATTTGGAAGATTTTGTAGTCAAACGAAAGGCCTTGGGGGATGCCATTGCCGCCGGTGATATTGCCCAGCATTAAGGAAGTCGCTCATTCTATGAAAGGGTCTTCCGGAAATATTTCTGCCAAGCCCTTGCATGCAGCTTGTCTCAAATTGGAGATTCCTGGCCAAGGAAGGGAAAACCGACGGCATGCAAGAGGTGGCCTCAGCAATTGACGGGTATTTTGAAGAAATTAAAGTTTTTGTCGCGCGTTTTAAGAAGGATTCTGGGTAACTGATGCGCAAGGCGGCTTTACCTGGCATTGGCCTTCTTTGGATTGCTTGCCTTTTTTAATGCCGTCCGGCATCCTTTTGTTCATGATGATGTCATTTTCATCCTCAATAATCCGCATATTACCGAGCTGGGATCTTGGCATGAGGTTTTTAAATTACCCGCGGCCTCAGACGGGCTTAATACCTATTATCGTCCGCTTTTAGAAATCCTTTACCGTTTAGAGTTTCATTTCTTTGGCTCCCATCCTTTTGGATATCATTTATTTAACTGTCTGGTTCATATTGTCAACGGGCTTTTACTTTTTGGGCTTGCTGCAAAAGTTGGGTTTGGCCCCATATGTAGGCTGGGTTATTTCTTTGTTATTTTTGATTCACCCCGTGCAGACCGAAGCGGTCAGCTGTATTGCCGGTATTTCAAATCTTTGGATGGCCTTAGGCATTCTATTGGCCTTGCATGCCTATTTAAATAGATGGTATACCATCAGCCTGCTTTGTTTTGTGGCGGCTTTTTTGAGTAAAGAGCAGGCTATAATGTTTGTTCCTTTGGTGATAGTTATTGATTGTTAGTAGGGGAACAAAGAACTGGCATTTGTGGTTTTTTTGGGTAGCTGCGGCTTGTAGTTTGTTGTGGCTGCGCCAGAGCGTGACCGGCGCTTCGCTGCTTAAAGATATTACGGTTTCTCCGGGGGAGTTGTATTTACGCTTAGCTGCGGTCCCCAGGGTCATAGGGATGGATTTACGTTTGATATTTTTCCCTTATGATCTGCATTATTATCGCAGCACGGATATTTTACAATCCAACACTCTCTCTTGGATAATAGCCTTGATATCCATATTGGGTGTTTTTTATTCCCTTAAACGTTGGCCTAGGGCACGACCGACGCTGATTTTAGGGTTAGGATGGTTTCTGGCAGCACTTCTTCCGGTATTAAATATCGTTGCTTTGATCAATGAGTATTCATTTATTTTAACCCCGGAACATTTTTTATATGTACCAATAGTCGGTATTTTGATCGTGGCGGTGACCGCTGTCGATCGTTTTTTAAAGCACTTTAGAAAGCCGGTATTAGGTGTTGTAGTCAGCAGTTGTCTTTTATTGACATGGCATCAAAATACCTTTTGGGGAAATGAGATAGCTTTATTTGAACGCATGTTGCGTTTTGAAGGAAATTTCGGGCGCGGGCATTTGCTTTTGGCCAAAGCGTATTATTTTAACAACCGTCCACAGCAGGCGGAGGCGCATTTTAAAAAAGCTTTTACGATCATGTCTGCCTATGTGAAGAAAGCGACTAATTTAACAGCGAAAAGATTTTATTTGATATATATAAAAGAAATTTTATTCGATTGGTCCCAGAATGATTGCTTGATGGGGCATTGGACGCAGGCTTTGGATAAGTTAAGGATGGAGCAGGCTATTGTTGGCGGGGATGCAGCCATGTATAACAATATGGCTTTTATTTATCTTCATTTGGGGGATAAAAAGGATGCTTATCTGAGCCTTGAGCAAGCGTTGCACGTTGACCCATCATTTGCCCAAGCCAGGCGCAATTTACAACGGTTAGGCCCTCCATCAACCCCATAAATAAATGCAATCCGGATTGAGGAGGATGGGGGGAAATGTTATCATAATAACATATGAAAATATGTTTAATTTTTCTGTTATTCTTTATCTGGAGTTTCACTGCCTTCGCTTTTTCCCGTGATGAAATCATTGCCCGCCAAATGGATTGTGTAGCCCAGCAGAAACAGGGGCAAACTATCGGTTGGAATGATATTTGCTTTACGGGAGGTGATGAAGAAGGCCGCTCGCAGGCGGTCAATGCCCAACTCGATGCCGTGGAAAATTCTCAGGATGCGCAAAAGGCATCCCCAGTTTCTCCGTTAGAAAATAATAAAACTGCGGACAGCCTTTCCTATAAGAATTATACAGAGATTCCATTCGGGATCAGACAACACCTCAATCCAAGGCATACCCATACTTTTGACATGGGCACGGAACCTTATTTTTATGCTTACAAAGAACCCGATGCCTCCGTTACTATCAGCGGCATGATGATGGGATATTATGCAAATTACGCTTATCGTCCGCCGGACGGTAATTTGTTGAATAACACGGTGCTCAATACATATATGCTGGAAGGCCGTTTTGCATCCGGGGATTTGGACTATAAGGGTTCTGGGATCGTCAAGGATAAGGATAATGTGAACTTTGAAATAAGGGGGTTGTTGGGCAAGGACTATCTGTTGGGGGACAGTTCCTTAATTACGCCCTATTTGGGTTTCGGCTATCGTTATTTATTGGACAAAGGCAACGGCCGATTGTCTTCAACGGATGCGTATGGGTATGACCGGTACTCTCATTATTATTATCTGCCGATCGGTCTTAATGGATCAATCCCCAACGGGAAGTGGTCGTGCGCCATCAATCTCGAATACGACATCCTTATTCAGGGAATCCAGAAGAGCGACTTAAGCGATGGCAATCAGTTTACCGGTTATAATAATCCCAATGTCCGTAATGATCAAGGCAGCGGTTTTGGCGTTCGGGGTTCTTTTAAGCTGACGTATACCGGCGTGAAGTTTAATTTTTATGTAGAGCCGTTTATCCGTTTCTGGAACATTGGCCGCTCCAACTTGGCTTCCGCAACAATAGATGGTGTTTATTACGATCAGCTCAATGAACCCAAGAATAACACCACCGAAATCGGTTCCAAGTTTGGTATCATGTTTTAAGGTCAAAATTTACGCCTGGTAACCTTAAAAAGAGGGCCTCTAAGAAGCGGAGGCCGATGGGGGTATTTTTACAAATTAGTACCTCGTAAACCTATAAACGTCTTTGCCTTTAGTTGCATTCTGTGGTATTTTTATATACCCGTGTAACGGGAAAAATTTGTTATTGTTAGCCATTCATCTCTAACGAATAAGTCTACGATAACTAATTCACCTTATTTAGAGATAAGCACAAATATGTAAGGATTCTGTATGTTCTGGATCATTTTTTGGTGTTTTGTTGTTTTAG
Source organism: Candidatus Omnitrophota bacterium (assembly GCA_963769315.1). GTDB lineage: Bacteria > Omnitrophota > Gorgyraeia > Zapsychrales > Fredricksoniimonadaceae > JABDGZ01. The sequence continues at coordinate 602,183 of CAVYLG010000003.1, read as the reverse complement.
TAGCCTTGTCCATTGTTATTTATATGTTACCCGCAGACCCGGTGGTTAAGGCTAAAAAGAAGCGGGAAAAGGAAAAAAAGTCCGCCTTGACGCCTGACCCGGCCTCCATTGACGCGAGCAAGGACTGGAAGTCCATCGCCGAGCGTTGGGAGAAGCATAATCAATCCTTGTTGGGTGAAATTGAAAAGTGAAAATGGACCAAAAAAAAATTCAGCAAACTGCCGATGAGCAGAAGTCTGAGGCCAAGGAGTTGATGGAAAAATTAGCGCTGGAAAAAAGCTGGCGCGAAAAAGAACAGGAAACTATCGAGAAATTTAAGCATCATGAGAAAGATTTGAAAGACCAGATTTACCGTACGGAAAGCGATTTGGAAAAAGAACATTCCAATCGCCTGCGTCTGGAACGCGAATTACAGGAGATCAAGATCAAACATGAACAAATCGTTGAGGAGAAAAGGCAGTTGTCCATCAAAGCCAACAGCCAGCAAACCACCCTTGAGTCCAATGCCCGGGAAATCCGGGAATTAAAGTCTGAAAATGCCCGTCTTAAGGAAAAGCGTGAAGATGTTCAATGGGTGACCAAAAGCGAATTTGATGAGTTAAAAAAAGCTTTTACCGCCAAAGAGCAGGAGCTCACTCGTCTTAAACAAAATCATGGATAATTCCCTTTTTGCCCGCCGCACCAATTGGCATCAGGAAACCAATACTTTAAATAAAGCCTTTGAAGAGATGGAGGCAAGGCATGTGCCCGTGATGGATTTGACAGCCTCAAATCCGACGAGTTGTGGGTTTGTGTATCCTGAAGGGATGCTTGCGGTTTTAAGTTCTATGGAAAATTTTCATTACCAGCCCGATGCCTGCGGCATTAAAAGAGCCCGGGAAGCAGTGGCCAACTATTACGCCCGTCAAAAGATTTCCGTACCTGTCCGTGACATTATTCTGACTGCCAGCACTTCCGAAGCCTATTCATTTTTAATGAGGCTTTTGGTCAATCCGGGTGAAAAAGTCCTGATCCCTAAACCCAGTTACCCTTTATTCCAATTTTTATTGGAAATCAATGATGTCAGCTTTGATTATTATCCGTCTTCATTACGACGGGCAATGGCATTTGGATTTTCAGGCTTTAGAGACGCTTAGTGGATGGCTAAAACCTAAGGCCATCATCTTAGTTAATCCCAATAATCCGACGGGTTCATATATCAGCCGTGCAGAATTAAATTTTTTAAATGAAATTTGCCGGAAACATCAGGTGAGCATTATTTCCGACGAAGTTTTTTTCGAATATTCCCTATACCCTGGTGACGCGGTCAGTGGTGTTGCTAATCAGGCAGCTTTGACCTTCAGGGATTATGTTAGCTTAGCTGGCAATCAGACAGCATTGACCTTTGTGTTAGGGGGGCTGTCGAAAACACTCGGTCTTCCGCAAATGAAATGTGCCTGGATTTTGGCTTCCGGCCCTCAAGGGGTATTGCAGGAATCGCTGTCCCGCCTTGAAATCATCGCGGATACTTATTTGTCTGTTAATACACCCGTCCAGAATGCCCTGAATTCATGGCTTGACCATGCCCCGGCAATTCAGGGACAGATCCTCTCCAGGGTCAAAGAAAATAGCAATGGCTCAGAACACACTTGAACGATCATACACAATTATTATCTTTTCAGGGGGGATGGTATGCGACCTTACGCATTCCTGCAGTAAAATCAGAAGAAGAATGGGTGCTTGGAATTTTTAAAGGAAGACCATGTGTCGGTTTATCCCGGCTATTTTTTTGATTTTGAGAGCGAGGCGTATATTGTTTTGAGTTTATTGCCGCCGGTGCCGATTTTTCAAGAGGCCGTGGGCCGTATGATGGCAAGACTGGATAAGGGTTAACCCTTCGACTGGTTAGATTTTGCTCACCACAGGTCGGCTCAGGGTTAATGCTTAAGTACAATCGAAGCATAAAAATTTTAGTCGAAAAGTTCCACAAACAAGCGGAATTTGTTAGGATAAAAAGAGGATTATTTATGGCCAAAAGACCTAATTGGGACGAATATTTTATGAAACTGGCGATGCTGGCTTCTGAACGCGCCACCTGCCCGCGCATGCATTGCGGCGCTCGTATTAGTCAAGAATAAGAATGTCATTGCCACAGGCTACAACGGTTCCATACCGGGCGATGAGCATTGCGACGATGTGGGCTGTTTGCTGGTAGACAATCATTGCGTACGCACGGTGCATGCCGAGATGAATGCCATAGTCCAGGCGGCCAGGCGCGGTCATTCCGTTGAGGGTGCGACTGCTTATGTGACTAATATGCCTTGTACCACTTGCGCCAAGGCCCTGATTACGGCAGGCGTCAAAAGGGTGGTTGTATTTTCTGATTATCACGATACCATGGCCACTGAGTTTTTCAACAAGGCTCAGGTTACCATTGACCGCATTAACATGCCCGAAAAAGCAATTCATTACGATCTTAAGAATTATTCTTCGGCCCGATGAATACGCATCCGATCAAAGTATTGATAGCTGATGATGAAGACGTGGTCCTTGAGATCATGGCCCGAAAAATCGCTTCGCAGGATTATGAGGTCATTACAGCGAAGGACGGCCAGGAGGCGTGGGACAAAATCGTCAGCGACCTGCCCGATATCATTATTTTGGATTTAAATATGCCTAAAATGAACGGGTGGGCCGTGTTAAGCCGGCTGCGCCAAAATCCCCCGACCAAAAGATGGCAGCCGGTCGTCATTGTCTCAGCCCAGAACGAAATAGAAAGTTTCAAAAAAGGCGTGGATTTGGAAGCCGATCATTATTTGACCAAGCCTTGCCAAATCGAAGATATCCTAAAAGCCATCCGCCTGATGCTGTCCTTGATTCCCCAACGTAATATGTAAAAACCATGCCTCCTTTATTGATTAATATTTTAACGATTCTTGCGGTGATGTCGGGAGGTTTTTTTGTTCTGGTACGATATTTGGAATCTTTTGGCGTGTTTTTCCCAAGTCGTGATAGGGCTGTTAGTCCCATCGGTGATTGGCTTGCCTTGGGAGGATGTCTATTTTAAAACTCGGGATCATGTTACCCTTAACGGTTGGTTTTTTAAAAACCCGCATGCAAGATCCACGATTTTTTTTGCCCATGGCAATGCCGGCAATATGAGTGATAGATTATTTAGAATTAAGTTCTTTTACGACCTGGGATTAAATGTGTTTATTTTTGATTACCGTGGTTATGGCAACAGTGAAGGCAAACCATCGGAGGCGGGTATCTATTTAGATGCGTTAGGGGGCTATGATTATCTTTTATCGCGCGGGGATGTGAACATGAATAATATTATTCTCTATGGAGCCTCTTTAGGCGGTACGGTGGTTATCGATTTGGCAACCCACCGGGAGGTGGCCCTGTTGGTGGTGGAATCATCATTCAGCAATGCCGTGGATATGGCCCATATTCATTATCCTTTCATTCCTTCCTTTTTTCTTAGCCTCAAATTTGATTCCCTTGATAAGGTAAGGCAATTGACTGTCCCCAAACTGTTTATACATAGCATCGAGGATCAGGTGGTGCCGTATTGGGTCGGGGAAAAACTTTTTTTAGCTGCAGGCGATCCTAAAGAGTTTTTAAAGATCCATGGGGGGCATAATGACGGGGCCATTATTACAGACCCGTCGGCAGCCGGAGAATTTATACGGATCTTAAAAACGAAGGATTTGATATGGACAGAACATTTTTAAAGAGACATAAAACTTCCATTAGGGGGGGTAATGGAAAGCCGGTGCATCTTAAAGGGGTTAATTTCGGCGGGTGGCTGATGATGGAAGCTTATTTTATGCATGCGCCCAATTTGCCCCAGCAGGTTTTTGAAAAAGAATTTGTCCGGCAATGCGGCGCTCAAGCTTTGAGCGAGCTTATGGGGTCCTTCAGGGATAGTTTCATTACTGAGGCAGATGTCAAACAGGTGGCTTTCTGGGGCATGAATTGCATACGCCTGCCGTTTCATTATAAGGTGGGGGCTGATACACAAGCTGTTTTCTATTTAGACCAGGCGATCGTTTGGGCCCGGAGGCACAAAGTCTATCTGATTTTGGATTTACACGCGGCATACGGCGCACAAAATTCTGACTGGCATTCCGATAGTTTAAACGGCAAGGCAGAGCTATGGACTAAAAGGGTGAATCGTAAAAAAACTTACGCATTATGGGAAAAACTGGCCGACCGCTATAAAGACGAGACGATCATTGCGGGGTACGACGTCCTGAATGAATCCGTATTGCATGATACCGGTTTATTAAACGAATTTTACCGTGAATCAATTAGGGCCATACGCCGTTCGGATAAAAATCATATTTTATTTATTGAAGGCAAACATTGGGGCCAGCAGGTCGATGTTTTGGATGATTTTGCCGATGATAATTGGGTGTACAGTATCCATTTTTATGAGCCCGTGGAGTTTGTTTTTAATTTGATACCTTTTATGCGTTATCCGTGGGCAGCCTGTAACAAGGATACCTTGCGCCGGCGTATGGAAGGGTATTTCCGTTTTGCCCAAAAAAAACAGCGCCCCGTTCATGTGGGGGAATTCGGCGTCAATTACCGCCAGGGCGTTTATGGTGAGCATGTATATCTGCGGGATGAGCTTAAGTGTTTTAATGATTTCGGTTTCCACTGGAATTATTGGACTTATAAAGCGGTCAAGAATTACATGTTCCCCGATGGCATCTATAGCTATTACCCCAATTGCCAATGGGTGCACCGCCAGGGCCCCAAAACCGGGTGGCATTGCTGGGGACAATTATGGGCCGAGCATAAAAATGAAATGATCTCATCCTGGCACACCAAAGCCTTTGGGCTTAATTCCCATGTGATCGAACAGCTTAAAAAAGCCCTGTAGGGCCTTTAAAATAGTTGTGAAAATTTTTTCTTTGATGTAGTATAGAAAAAAATATTGAGGGGTCGCAAGGGAAGTCCAACCAGAGTAATCAAGGAGGGGGTATGAAGAAAATTGTAGCCTCAATTGTAATTATTGCATTTTTTACGACGGGCTGTACAGGGTCTTTTAACCTTACCCGCAAAGTTTACAATTGGCATCGCTCTCAAACAGATAAATGGGCCGATGAGCTCTGCTTCTTGCTGGTTGTTTTAACACCTGTTTATGGTTTAACGACTTTAGCGGACGGCATTATTTTTAACTCCATTGAATTCTGGACAGGCAAGAATCCGGTGGAAATGTCTTCAATGCCCTCAACAAGCCGTATGGTAGAAAATGGAAAAACCAAGGCATTGATGTCTTATAATTCCAAAACTGATCAAGTGCAGGTAGCATTGTCCAATAATCATGGCTTTATATTTGAACGCACTTCGACGGGTGTTACGGCCAAGAATGAAAAGGGCCAAGTCCTTTACTCTGCCGTTCAAGGCGAAAATGGGGATGTTGCCATTTATAATGGTGAGGGTAAACTTGTAAAAGATTATCCCGCCGGTCAAATTGCCTTATTGAAGGAAAAATATATACAGCAATAAATCGTTGCCATTGTTTTTTGAAAAGAAAGGGTAGATAGGTCGTTTAACTATCCGCCCTTCTATTTTTTAAAGAATATGAATAAATGTGTTTTATTTATACGCTGGTTACTCGTAGTCTTACTGGCACTGTTTTTTTTGTCGGTGATTAGGGATTTTATAATAAAATCCGCAATTGAAATTACATCACCACAGATCATCGGTGCCAAAGTAGAGATGGGGTCCTTTTCTTTAGGGCTTTTGACCCATAAAATCCATATCAAAAATTTTCGACTTTATAATCCGCCTGCTTTTCCGGATCAGGTATTTCTTGTTATGCCTGAAGTGAAAGTGGATGTGGATGTGGGGGAGCTTATTAAGGGCAAGATGCATTTCCCTTTGCTTATTTTTAATGTGGATAAAATGATTGTTTTTAAAAATAAGGAAGGTCAGCTTAATGTTGATTCATTAAAAATTGTACAAGAGCAGATAGCCGCTAATAAGGGTAAACCGATGAAGCTGCCTGTTTTTAAGATAGATAACCTTGAACTTAATATAGGGAAGGTTATTTTAGAAGATTATAGCCATGCGCCTCCGGTGCGTGTTGAGGCTTATGATGTTAATATTAAAGACCAGAAGATCCGTAATATTAATGGGCTTCCCAAACTGGTTGCCTCCGTGATGGTTGAGGCAATGAAGCCGACAGCCATTCGTAGTGCCGGACTCATGGCCGCGGAAGCTTTTTTGGGCATTGGATTCCTGCCAGCCGTTGCTATTGGCATTGCGGTGGCCCAGGATGATGTTAAAGCTGACCTGAATTATTCTTTTGACAGGGTTTACCAAGAAACTTTAAAGTTGATCCGGGGGCAGCTTGGTACTGTGATCAAAGAAGATTCCCAAAAGGGGCTAATCCTTGCCAAGGTCTATGGGTGCAGTATTACGATCAATGTTCTGGATACCGGATGGAATAAATCTCATATTAGGATTAAAGCAAGGCAATACCTGTTGGCTAAGTTAGAAATTGCGAATGGGTTATTGTATCAATTGACACAAAAGTTGAAATAGTCTCATTTTTCCCGTCAGCTCAATCATCAAAAATCCTTCCCGGGCAATCTTAAAAGAAGGGCCAAGAGACCAGTTATGGGGTTTTTTAGCAGATTGATATTTTTTATGAGTTTTCTTGCATTGATTCATTTGGCATGGGCTGATCAAAGAAATCCGGCGCTGCAAGAAAGGTTTCGCCCACCTATGGAAAGGGTTAAGAGAGCTGTCAGTTTAGTCCCGGATGAATACCGGAAAGATGTTTTATCAGCTCTTAGAAAATCCGGCAGCAATGGATGGGAACTTATTGATGCCATTGAAAGCTTAAGGCCTCAACAGCGGGAAGGATTGGTGTTTTTGATCGCCAATATGCCTTCGCGTGATCTGGTGGCATTAAAGGGGAATTTTTTGATTGAGAATGTCCGTCTGGCCTATCAGGTCATGAGTGAGGTCCCCTGGGGCAAGGATATACCCCAAGAGATTTTTCTTAACGATATTCTGCCTTATGCTTCTCTTAATGAGTACAGGGATAATTGGCGTGAGGATTTTTACCGGCGTTTTATCAATATTGCGAAACAAAATAAAACCATTGATCAGGCGGTCTTAGCATTAAATAAATATGTGTTTGATTCATTACATGTTTCCTATAGTGTGACTAAACGTCCCCAACCTGATCAAAGCCCATATGAATCAACTCAGGCCCATTATGCTTCCTGCACCGGGCTTTCGATTCTTTTGACGGATGCTTTGCGTTCCGTTGGCATTCCTGCCCGAATAGCCGCCATTGCCATGTGGCCTGATGAGAGCGGCAACCATACTTGGGTGGAGATTTGGGACGGGCAGTGGCATTATACCGGTGCCGCTGAACCAACCCCTCTCGACCATACCTGGTTTACTGCCCAAGCTTCCCAAACTGACGCCAGGCATCCTATTTATGCGACAAGTTTTAAGAAAACTGGCCTCAGATTCCCTATGCGTTGGGCCCCGTATCTTAAATTTGTTTCTGCCGTTGATGTGACTGAGAATTATAAGCATCCACCAAAGTAGGGAATTTGTGTGGTATGGGTATGGGATTTTTTTCACAATCATATGTGAAGGATGAAGCGAAAAATAGGGACGTCGTCCTATTTTTTGTAGCTTTTTTGGTGCAACAGATATTGGGCAAAAAATTTGTAGACGTGCCGAATTTCTAAAGGGGGTATTTCAGTTCTGCATTGACAGTTATGAAATTTCATTTGACATTTGGGGCTTTTTTGGCATAATGACCACACTTTGTGGGTAGGTCGCACAAAGAATTCCTTTTTAAGAAAGAAGGTTTTAAATCCATGAATGCAGAAAAATCATTAATGGAAGAGCTGTACGCCAGTACCTTAAAGGATATTAAGGAAGGCGAGGTTTCAAAAGGGACCATAGCCGCGATAACGCCCAAAGAGGTCATCGTGGACATTGGTTTTAAGTCCGAAGGGTTTGTCCCCATTGAGGAATTCCGTAACCCCTCTGAGCTGGCTATCGGCCAGTCGATTGAGGTCCTAATCGAGAATATCGAAGATGACAATGGCCGCTTAATCCTTTCCTACGCGAAGGCCGAAAGGCTTAAAGGATGGCAAAAGATTTCCGATGATATCAATGAAGGAGATATCCTTGAAGGCAGGGTCATGCGCGCGGTCAAGGGTGGATATATTGTCGATGTTTTTGGCATTGAGGCGTTTTTGCCGATGTCTTTGTCCGCTTTTAAGGGCCTGTCCAATCACGACATCACCACTCATAATTATAAATTTGTGGTGGCCAAAATGAACAAGCAGCGACGCAATTTGATACTTTCGCGTCGTGAAATGGTGCAGAAGGAACGGGAGGAAGTGCGCGAAAAGCTTTGGTCCGAACTTAAAAAAGGACAGAAGCGCCGCGGTACTGTCAAAGGGATCACTGATTTCGGCGCCTTTATTGATTTGGGAGGCGTGGATGGGCTTTTGCATATTACTGATATGAGCTGGAGTCGCATCAACCATCCTTCCGAGATCGTGTCCGTCGGACAGAAGCTTGAGGTTTTGATCCTGGATTTTGACAAGGATAACTCTAAAGTTTCTTTAGGGTTAAAACAAATTACTTCTAATCCGTGGGATGAATCGGTGGCTAAGTTCCCTCAGGGGGCCCGTATCAAGGGGAAGATTGTCAATATCATGCCTTATGGTGTTTTTGTTGAGATTGAAAAAGGCATTGAAGGCCTTTTGCATTCTTCCGAAATCACCTGGCAGAAAAAGATGGTCAATCCCCAGGAGATGTTTAAATTAGGGGATGTTATCGAAGTGCAGGTAATCAATGTGGATAAGGATGCCAAGCGTATTTCTTTGAGCATGAAACAGCTGGAAGAAAATCCGTGGAGTACGGCCGCGGCTAAATTCGGGGTCGGTACTACCACCAAGGGCGTTGTCCGTGGTTTTACCGATTACGGTGCTTTCGTGGAATTGGACAATAGTCTGGAAGGCATGATTCATGTCTCTGATATGTCCTGGACAAAAAAGGTCAATCATCCACAGGAAGTTGTGCAAAAAGGGCAGGAAGTGCAAGTTGTAGTTTTGGCCGTAGATGCGGAAGCCCGGAAGATCACCTTGGGACTTAAGCAATTGCAACCTAATCCCTGGAATACCATTGCCGATAAATTCCCGGTTGGTTCCGTAGTGGATTCAACAGTGATCATGAATTCTAATTTCGGTGTTTTTGTAAAATTGGAAGATGATATCGAAGCATTGGTTTATTCTTCGGAAATTGATAAAACCCAGGCCGCAGCTCTTAAGGCAGGGGACAAGCTTCAAGTTAAGATTATTAAAGTTGATGTCGAGGGCATGAAGATCGGCGTCAGCGCTAGATTATAAAAGTAGGGACAGTCATTACTTTCTTTAATAGAAAGTAGTGCCTGTCCCTACTTTTCATTATGACAATCCAAGAGTCCCTTAAAAAAATCACCCGCGGTACAACCGAGATCATAGGCTTGGCCGACCTTGAGGCCAAACTTAAAGAAGGACGCTCTTTAGTCATCAAAGCCGGTTTTGACCCCACGGCTCCCGATATCCACTTGGGCCATACGGTCTTATTGCGCAAATTGAAACAGTTTCAGGATTTGGGGCACCAGGTGATTTTTCTTATTGGTGATTTTACCGCACAAGTGGGGGACCCCACCGGCCGTAATGAATTGCGAAAAAAAATGTCGATGGCGGATATTCAAAAGAATGCTTGTACTTATAAAGACCAGGTTTTTAAAATCCTTGATGAGAAAAAGACTAAAGTTGTTTTTAACAGCCATTGGCTCAACAAGCTGACTCCACAAGATTTATTGGAATTATCTGCTCATTCTACGGTAGCTCAGATGTTGGCCCGGGCCGATTTCAAAAAAAGGTTTGAATCCGGCAAAGAGATCAGTTTGCTGGAATTTATTTATCCGCTTTTGCAGGGTTATGATTCCGTGCATTTGAAAGCTGATGTGGAGCTAGGGGGCAGTGACCAAAAATTTAATTTGCTCATGGGCCGTCAACTACAGGAGGCGTATGGACAGAAGCCCCAAGTGGTGCTGATGACGCCTTTGCTGGAAGGTACGGACGGCATTAATAAAATGAGCAAATCATTGGGGAACACCATCGGTATTAATGATGAACCCAAAGAGATTTTCGGCAAAGTAATGTCTATTAGCGATGAATTGATGTTGCGTTATTATGAGATTCTTAGTGAGGCCGATCTAGACGCGGTCAAGAAAATGCACCCTAAGGAAGCCAAATTACAGCTGGCCCAACTGATTGTTGAAATGTTTTATCCCTTAAGGGAAGGGATCAAGGCACGTGCCCATTTTGAAAGCACGTTTAGCCAACATAATTTTCCGGACAATATGCCCGAGTTTAAAATTGGGACAGGACAAAAACTCATTGATATATTAGTAGTTACGCACATGGTAGCCTCCAAGAATGAAGCCCGCCGGCTCATCAAGGAAAAGGCCGTAACGCATGAGGGGAACACGGTTTGCGACGAAGATTGGCCGGTAATCCCCGGTGTTTTGAAAATCGGGAAACGTCGGTTTTTAAGGCTTATTTAAACTTAAAAAATATCCTTGACAACGTTTTTATCTGCGGATATACTCGTGGTTCATTATTTTTACCTGAATAATGGGTGTACTGCTGCAGGCGGCCGGATGTGCTGCCCCTGTAGCTCAGTTGGTAGAGCACGTCCTTGGTAAGGACGAGGCCAGCGGTTCAATCCCGCTCGGGGGCTTCTTTAAAATGATTCCATGGATGTGCCGTTACCCTGAGAGATCTCCGTCATCCAGAATCAGCCTTCTTGAATAAACCAAAATCTTCTGTGACTCCGTTATAGCGGGCTTGAGGCCTGGCCAACGGGGGAGCGCAAGAACCGGAAACTCAATATGCGCGAGACAATTCATTTTCAATGCACTGAGTGCAATCGTATCAATTACAACAGCACCAAAGATAAAAAACAAAATCCAGATCGCCTGGAACTAAAGAAATTTTGTGCTTTTTGCCGTAAACATACACTGCACAAAGAGACAAAAAAATAAACGATTTTAAAAACCTGTAGCGACTTAGGCCTGTAGCTCCAATTGGTAGAGCGACGGTCTCCAAAACCGTGCGTTGCAGGTTCGACTCCTGCCAGGCCTGTTTTTTAGGGTGGGGAGGATTTTTGCTACGTTTTGGGAGTGACAGCGACTAATGATTGCTAAGGTTCAAAAATTTCTCAGCGAAGTTTTAGCGGAGATGAAAAAAGTCTCCTGGAGCACCCGCCGGGAGCTGGTGGATTCGACGCTGATTGTTATCTTTAGTTCTTTTTTATTGGGCTTATTTGTAGGCGTTATCGATTACACTTTTTCCAGGGGTATTACGGTAATTATTAAATAATTATGAAATGGTATGTTGTTCACACCCAGACAGGAGCAGAAGAGCGTGCACGGGCAGGGCTCGAAAGCCGTATTGCCACGACTGAATTAAAACAGTTTGTTGAGGAAGTTGTTGTCCCCACGGAGCAGGTTTCCGAAGTGCGCGGAGGCAAAAAGAGGATCACTGCCCGTAAATTTTTTCCGGGTTATCTTTTGATCAAAATGGAAATGACCAAGGAAAGCTGGTATCTGGTTAAAACCACACCGGGCATTACCGGTTTTATCGGGCCGGGGAGACAGCCTCAACCCCTGACTGATACCGAAGTGGACAACATTCTCAAGCGGACTCAGGAAACTGAGTCGAAGCCTTCTCCGAAGATTGTCTTCGAGGTCGGCGAAGCGATTCGCATCGGGCAGGGCCCTTTCGCAAATTTCAACGGTTCGGTGATGGAAGTTTATCCGGATCGCGGCAAGTTAAAGGTAAGCGTGTCTATTTTCGGGCGTTCCACACTTGTGGAGCTCGAATACTGGCAAGTGGAGAAGATATAATGACACAAGTCACAACACACAAGTCGTAGGAAGAAGCGTTGTATGGATATTTTTTTATGCTTGTGACATGTGACTGGTGACATGTGATCTAATAAAATTTAACAAAATTTTTAAAGGATTATTAAATGGCAAAAGAAGCTGTTGCACAAATTAAATTATATGTTCCTGCGGGCCAGGCAAACCCTGCCCCACCGGTTGGTCCGGCTTTGGGTCAGCATGGCGTTAACATCATGATGTTTTGTAAGTCTTTTAATGATAAAACTAAGGGGCGGGATCCGCTTCCTTTGCCGGTTGTCATAACGGTTTACAAAGATAAGTCGTTTGATTTTGTCATCAAAACACCCCCGACCTCGGCCTTGATCAAAAAGAGCGCTAAATTAGCGAAAGCCTCCGGTATAGCCGGTAAGGAAGTTATCGGATCTTTGACGGTCAAACAAGTCGAAGAAATCGCAAAAATGAAAATGGATGATTTAAATACCATCGACATGAACGAGGCGATTGCCACCATCGTTGGAACGGCCCGTTCCATGGGTATAGAGGTTAAAGGATAATCCTATGTCCAGACTCAGTAAAAGAATGAAAGAAGCGCATAAAGCCATTGGAACCATTGAGAGGCCTTTGCCATTGCAGGAAGCGGTTAACCGTCTGTTTCGTGCTCCTAAGGTAAAATTTGATGAAACCGTTGAATTGCATTTTAACCTCAATCTGGATTTGAAAGCTTCCGACCAGGGGGTTCGCGGGACAGTTGTCCTTCCGCACGGCCTTGGTAAAAAAGTGAAGGTTGCTGTTTTTTGCAAAGGCGAGACCGCAGCAAAGGCCCAGGCCGCTGGTGCGGATTATGTCGGTGATAATGATCTCATTGAGAAGGTTAACGGCGGATTTATGGATTTTGATGTGGTGATTGCCTCTCCTGATATGATGCGTGATTTAAGCAAGTTGGGCAAGTTGCTTGGTCCCCGTGGGCTTATGCCCACACCTAAGGCCGGTACTGTTACCACTGATGTAGAACGCGCTATTAAGGAAGTTAAAGCCGGCCGTGTCGAGTTTAAGTCTGACAAGCAGGGTGGAATTCATTTAGGGATCGGCAAACGTTCTTTCGCTGAAAATAAGCTTTTAGAAAATGCCCAGCATGTCATTGAGGCCGTCAATCATGCCAAACCCTCGGCGGTTAAAGGTAATTTAATTAAAAGTCTGGCCCTAGCAACGACCATGGGACCGGGAGTGAAGGTGGCGCTATGATGAAGGTCGGGACACTATATCGTCAAAGAATGGCCAATTCCGTCAAGGAAGGCGTTTCCAAGAAGTCCAGTACCTTTGTGGTTTCTTATTGCGGTATTCCTTCCGCTAAAATGAATGTACTGCGCAAGGACTTGAAGCGTAAAAAGGCCAAAGTTCTGGTTTCTAAAACATCAGTGGCGAGGATCGCCCTTAAAGAGGCTAAATACGAAAATTTGGCAGGCCGTATTGAAGGCCAGGTGGCGTTGATCTTAAGTGATGCCGATGCATCTGAGGTTTCTAAGGTCCTTGTTAAGTTCGCTAAGGATTGTGAAGGATTTGTTGTTCGTGGCGGCATGCTTGATGGTGCTTTCCTGACGGAAGATGAGGTCAGAACTCTTTCTGATCTGCCGTCACGTGAAGTGCTCTTGGCAAAACTTGTAGGCATCATGTCTGCCCCGTTGACCCGTTTTGCTTCGAGTTTAAACGGTAAAACCCGTGATTTGATTTTAATTTTAAAACAGAAAAGTGACGCCGTTTAAGGCGGAGTCATCTTGCCCCTTACCGTTGCTTTGTGAAGCAAGGTGTTGTAGGTAAGGACTTAATTAAGGAGGGTAGTTAAGATGTCTGACACAGCCGTTAAAGAATTAGCCCCCAAGCTTGAGGGGATTTACAAGGAAGTCACCGGTTTGACTGTCCTGGAATTAGCTGAGTTAGTCAAAGCCATGGAAAGCCGGCTTGGAATTTCAGCCGCGGCTCCTATGGCCGTTGCCGCTGGTGGTGGCGCTGCTGCCGCTGCCGCACCTGCCGAGGAAAAAACGTCCTTTGATGTTATTTTGAAGGAAGTTGACCCTGCCAAGAAAATTGGTGTTATCAAAGAGGTGCGCGCGGTAACCAACTTGGGGTTGGCTGAGGCCAAAACCCTAGTCGAATCAGCACCCAAGACCATCAAGGAATCTGTTCCCAAAGCCGAAGCTGAAGATCTCAAGAAGAAAATCGAAGCTGCCGGCGGTAAAGTGGAGTTAAAATAACCGGAGGTTGTTTTAACTCCATCCTTAAGCGAGCCCTTCTATTTTGTTCGGGCGAGTTGAAGGTTCTCTACAATTCATGCGCCTCTTGTTTAGATTATCACTAACCTAAAACCAAAGGATGATATTTTTTATCCTTTGGCTTATTGACGGGACCATATGGAAAAGCTAAAAGTCAAAGATTTTAGTAAGTTCCAGGATAATTTCGAACTGCCCAAGTTGCTTGATATTCAAACCCTTTCTTATGAAGAATTCCTGCAAAGGAATGTATCGGCGGATAAGCGCAAGGATCAGGGTTTGGAAGAGGTCTTCCGCGAGGTCTTCCCTCTGGAAAGCTATGACGCGCAGATTCGCCTGGAGTATATCGGTTATAACATCGGCAAAGAAAAATATTCCCGCTACGAGTGTCAACGCCGAGGGATGACCTATTCCGCTCCCTTAAAAGTTAAATTACGCCTGATCACCCCTGTTGATATCAAAGAGCAGGAAGTTTATTTTGGTGATTTCCCTCTCATGACCGATACCGGCACCTTTATTATCAACGGTGATGAGCGTGTGGTTGTCTCCCAAATTCAGCGTCCACCGGGTGTTTCTTTTGAAGAGGAGACTCATCCGACCGGCAAAAGCATTTATTACGGACGCGTCATTCCTTCCCGTGGCGCCTGGTTTGAGATCAAATATGATCTCAATGATGTGTTGGTCGCTTATGTGGATCGCCGCCGTAATTTCCCGGCATCGCAAATTTTGCGCATCATGGGCCTTTCGTCTGTCGAAGATATGCAGAAGATGTTGGGTGACCGGTTTGACAAATTAAAAAACACTCTTGAGAAGGACCATACCACTAACAAGCAAGAAGCTCTTTTGGATTTCTATCGCAAGATGCGGCCTACCGAACCCGCGACCGCGGAAGTGGCGGAGACTTTATTTTTCCGTTTGTTCTTTGATCCCAAACGCTATGATCTTTCCAAAGTCGGACGTCATATTGTCAATCGCAAGTTAAACACCAATGTATCGATGGACAACCGCGTGTTGGACATTGAGACCGTCGTTGCGGTGATCAAATATTTGGTCGCCCTTCGTGAAGGCACCGGCGAATGTGATGATATCGATCATTTGGGCAATCGCCGTATCAAATCCGTTGGTGAACTGGTCCAGAATCAGGTGCGCATCGGTTTGGCGCGTCTGGAGCGTTCCATCAAAGAGCGCCTGGTCGTCATGAGTTCTTTTGAAAATTTGACCGTGCATCATTTGATCAATTCCCGTCTGTTTTCTAATCAGATTCAGGATTTCTTTGCCCGCAGTCAGCTGTCGCAATTCATGGATCAGGTCAACCCGCTTTCCGAAATGACCCATAAGCGCCGTATGTCAGCGTTGGGCCCGGGGGGGTTAAGCCGTGAGCGTGCCGGTTTCGAAGTGCGTGACGTTCACCCGACCCACTATGGTCGTGTGTGCCCTATTGAAACCCCTGAAGGTCCGAATATCGGTTTGATCGCCTCCTTGACCACCTGTGCCCGTGTCAATGAATTGGGTTTTATCGAAACACCTTACCGTAAGGTGGTCGATGGGAAAGTGTTGAGAAAAAGTGAATTTCTGACAGCCGATGTAGATCAGAACAGATATATTGCTCAAGCCAATTCACCGGTGGATAAAGAAGGTAAATTCACGGAAAGCTTGGTGTCTTGCCGCTATAAGGGGGACTTCCCCAGAGTCAAGCCGGCAAAAGTCGAATACATGGATGTTTCTCCCAAGCAGTTGGTTTCGGTAGCTGCAGCCTTGATTCCGTTTTTGGAGCATGATGACGCTAACCGTGCGTTGATGGGTTCCAACATGCAACGCCAATCAGTGCCTTTGATGATACCGGAAGTTCCTTTGGTAGGTACCGGTATGGAGGAAAAAGTGGCCCGGGATTCTGGGGTCGTTGTCATTGCCAAAGATGATGGCACCGTCACCAAGGTTGACGGCCGGGAGATTGTCGTTGGCAAGACATCCTATCCATTAAAGAATTTTCAACGTTCAAACGCCAATACCTGCGTCCATCAGCGTCCGCTCGTTAAGTTGGGCCAAAAGGTGGAATCCGGTCAGACCATCGCGGATGGCATTGGCACTCAAGATGGCCGTTTGGCTTTAGGCCGTAATGTTTTGGTGGCCTTTATGCCTTGGCGCGGCTATAACTTCGAAGACGCTATTTTGATTAACGAACGCATTGTTCGTGAAGATGTGTTTACCTCAATCCACATCGAGCGTTTTGAATGTGAATGTCGCGAAACCCGCCTAGGCAACGAAGAGATCACCCGGGATATCCCCAACGTCGCCGAAGAAGCCCTTAAGGACTTGACCGAAGATGGTATCGTACGCGTAGGGGCGGAAGTCAAAGCGACCGATATTCTCGTCGGTAAAGTCACGCCCAAAAGCGAAAAGGAGTTGTCTCCGGAAGAACGCTTGCTGCGTGCGATTTTCGGCGAAAAAGCCGCGGATGTCCGGGATACGTCTTTAACGCTGTCTCCCGGTATCGAAGGGTTTGTGGTCAATGTGGAAGTGTTCCAGCGCAATGAGCGCGGCCGCAAATCCAAACAGGACAAGGTTAAAGAAACTTTAGCCATCAATAAGATCAAGGAATACTACAAACAGGAAATCGAAATCATTAATTATGAAAAAGACGAGAAAGTGGCCAAATCCTTAGGGATCGATAAAAAGCGGGTCGGTAAATTGACGCTGGATGATATTGAGGAAGGTACCGAAGGCCGTGAGATCATGTCTTTTTATATGGATAAGACCGCCGAGCTGACGGAAGAAGAGTCTCAGGAAATTGATCGTATCCGTCGTGGGGATGAGCTTCCGGCCGGAGTTCTCAAACGTGTGGTTATTTATGTGGCCACCAAGCGCAAATTACAAGTCGGCGATAAAATGGCCGGTCGCCATGGTAATAAGGGTATTGTTTCACGTATTATGCCGGAAGAGGATATGCCGTTTTTGGAAGACGGCCGTTCGGTGGACGTCGTCCTTAATCCGTTGGGGGTGCCTTCGCGTATGAATGTGGGGCAGCTTTTGGAAACTCATTTAGGGTGGGCCGCAAGAGTATTAGGCTTCTATTGTGAAACTCCGGTTTTCAATGGTGCGACCGAGCATGAGATACGTGATCTGCTCAAGGAAGCAGGCTTGCCTCAAGACGGTAAAGCGGTTGTTTTTGACGGGCATACCGGTCTGCCTTTTGAACAGAAGGTCACGGTCGGATATATTTACATGCTTAAGCTTAACCATTTAGTGGACGAGAAGATCCATGCCCGTTCCATTGGTCCGTATTCATTGGTCACTCAGCAGCCTTTAGGCGGTAAAGCCCATTTCGGCGGTCAGCGTTTCGGGGAAATGGAAGTCTGGGCACTGGAAGCTTATGGTGCCGCCTTCACTTTGCAGGAGATGCTGACGGTGAAATCTGACGACGTTATCGGTCGTAGCCGCATCTACGAAGCAATCGTCAAGGGGGAACAGGCTTTAAGTCCCGGGATCCCTGAATCTTTTAACGTTTTGGTTAAAGAGTTGCAGGGGCTTTGTCTGGATGTACGTATGGAGAAAGCTCAAAGCGAAGCCGAACAAAAGGAAGAAGGCCGGACTTCTAATACAGATTAAGGAAACGGCAGCTCTCCAAAAATTTTTAAGAAATTTTTGGAGAAGTCTCGCCCAAATTACAAAGTAATTTTGGCGGAATCTCTAGAATCAAATTTATTAAAATTTGAGGAACAACCCAAATGAGCAAAATCGATATAACAAAACAAGATCGCATTACGATTCGCATTGCTTCACCTGAAGTGATTATGTCCTGGTCCAAGGGGCCCATCAAAAAAGCGGAAACCTTGAACTATCGTACTTTGAAGCCGGAAAAGGACGGGCTATTTTGCGAGAAGATCTTCGGGCCCATGCGTGATTGGGAATGTAATTGCGGAAAATATAAGGGCATTAAATTCAAAGGTATTACCTGCGATCGTTGCGGCGTTCTTGTGACCCGTTCGTCGGTACGTCGTGAACGCATGGGGCATATTGATCTGGCCTGTCCGGTGACGCATATCTGGTTTTATAAAGCGGTCCCTTCCCGCCTGGCGGCCTTGATGCAGGTGAGCCTACGTGATTTGGAAAAATTAATTTATTATGAAGAATACGTGGTCATTGATCCTGGCACCACTCCTTTAAAGAAAAAACAATTCTTCTCCGAGGATGAATACCAGGAAGCAGTGGTCAAGCATGGCGGCGCCTTTAAAGCCAAGATTGGCGCAGAGGCCGTGCGTGAAATGCTCAAAGAGTTGGATATGGCCAGCTTATGCAAGAAATTACGCAAAGACCTCTCTGAAGCGAATCCCAACGGCACTAATTTTAAGAAATTAGCCAAGACCCTTAAAATCGTTGAAGATTTTAGGGCTTCCCAAAACAATCCCGAATGGATGGTCTTGGATGTTTTACCGGTGATCCCTCCGGACCTGCGTCCGTTGGTCCCGCTCGAAGGGGGACGCTTTGCCACCTCTGACCTTAATGATTTATACCGTCGGGTGATCAACCGCAATAACCGCCTGAAAAAATTGATTGACCTCAACGCTCCGGAAATCATCATCCGCAATGAAAAGCGTATGTTGCAGGAAGCGGTGGACGCTCTCTTAGATAACGGCCGCCATGGCCGTCCTGTTTTAGGGTCCGGAAACCGTCCTTTGAAGTCCCTGTCGGATATGCTTAAAGGCAAGCAAGGCCGTTTCCGCATGAACCTTTTGGGTAAACGTGTTGACTATTCCGGCCGTTCCGTTATTGTCGTCGGTCCTGAATTAAAATTACATCAATGTGGCCTTCCTAAAAAGATGGCATTGGAATTATTTGAACCTTTTATTATCCGCAAATTGCGTGAAAAGGGTTTTGTGCATACGATCAAGGGTGCCAAAAGGATGGTCGAGCGCGCCAAGATTGAAGTATGGGATATTTTGGATGAGGTCATCCAGGACCATCCGGTAATGTTAAACCGTGCTCCGACCCTGCACCGTTTGTCCATTCAAGCTTTTCAGCCGGTATTGATCGAGGGCAAGGCTATTAAATTGCACCCTTTGGTTTGTACCGCTTTTAACGCGGACTTCGACGGAGACCAGATGGCTGTCCATGTTCCTCTTTCCCTGGAAGCCCAGATTGAATGTCGTTTGCAATTGCTGTCCGTTAACAATTTGTTTTCTCCGGCGGACGGTCGTCCGATCGTTTCACCTACCCAAGACATTGTTCTTGGCCTTTATTATCTGACCAAGGAGCGTCCCGGGGCTTTGGGGGAAGGTCATTTATTCGGATCCATTGATGAAGTCAAGGTGGCCTATACGGACGGCTATGTGCAGTTGCATACGCGCATCAAATTACGCTTGTTGACGGATGTTTGGGGGCAGGAAAAGCCTTCCATGGTCATTCAGTCTCCGGGTAAAGGTAATTCTAAAAAAGAACTGCCGTCTTCGGGTAACACGTCCAAGATCATTGAAACGACTGTTGGACGCGTGTTCTTTAATGAAGTTTTGCCGCAAGATTACGGTTTTGTCAATGATTTGCTTGATAAAAAACGCATCGGTTCCGTGATCGCAGATTGTTATAAACGTTTTGGCCATCATCGTACGGTGAAACTGTTGGATGATGTGAAAACCTTAGGTTTTATCAGGGCCACCGAGGCAGGCATTTCTATTGCCATGTCGGATTTGACGATCCCTGAGGACAAGCCCGGCATCATTACCAATGCCAAGCAGGAAGTTGCCAAGGTGGATGATCAATACCGTAAAGGGATCATCACTGGCCGTGAGCGGTACAATAAAGTCATCGATATCTGGACCCATACGACGGAAACTTTGTCAGACCTGGTTTTTAAGAAAATGGACCAGTTTAATCCGGTCTATATCATGGCTGATTCCGGTGCCCGTGGTTCTAAATTACAGATTCGTCAGCTTTCAGGTATGCGCGGGCTGATGGCTAAGCCGTCAGGCGAGATTATCGAGAACCCTATTACCGCCTCTTTCCGTGAGGGTTTAACGGTGTTGGAATATTTTATCTCTACCCACGGTGCCCGTAAAGGTTTGGCGGATACGGCGCTTAAAACCGCGGATGCCGGATATTTGACCCGTCGTTTGGTGGACGTGGCTCAAGAGATGGTCGTCAATCTCGAAGACTGTGGCACGGTCAACGGTATTACGGTCGCAGCCATCACCGAAGGTGATGAGATGGTGGTGTCTCTCAAGGAACGTATCATCGGCCGGGTGGCTTTGGACAATATTTTAGATGTGGTCACCGACCAACAGGTCGTGGCTGCCGGCGAAGAAATCACCGAAGAGAAAGCTGATTTGATTGAGCAGTTGGGCGTTGAAAAAGTGCGTATCCGATCCGTATTGACTTGCGAGGCCGGTATCGGTGCTTGTGTTAAATGTTATGGCCGCAATTTGGCCACTCACCGCATGGTTGAGGTCGGAGAGGCGGTCGGTACCATCGCAGCTCAAAGTATTGGTGAACCCGGTACTCAGCTGACCATGCGTACTTTTCACATCGGAGGTACGGCCTCACGTACCATTGAACAGTCCTTTATCAAGGTCAAGCAGGATGGTGTCCTTAAATATCATGCCCTGCGTGTGGTTGCCCGCGGCAAAGAATTCATTGTGTTAAACCGCAATGGTTCGGTGAGTGTCAACAACGAATATGGCCGTGAGTTTGAGCGTCATCTTTTGCCGCAAGGCACGGCATTGTCTTTTGCCGACGGACAGGCAGTGACTAAAGGTGCCGTGGTGGCGACATGGGATCCGTATACTATTCCCATCATCACCGAAGCCCGGGGGAAGGTTTCTTTTGAAGATTTGATTGAAGGGACGACCTATCAGCGCGAAGAAAATCCCGTGACCGGGGTCGTTGAGCGCGTCGTTGTTGAGCATAAACAGGAATTTCATCCTCAAATCATCATCAGTGACGGGAAGGGTGAAATCGTGGGGATCTATTCGATTCCGACGGGTGCCCACATCCTTGTCAATGATAAAGACAATATAGCGGCGGGCGAATTGATCGCTAAAATCCCGCGGGGTGCTTCCAAGACCCGTGACATTACCGGCGGTTTGCCTCGTGTTGCTGAACTCTTTGAAGCTCGCCGTCCCAAAGATCCGGCGGTCATTGCTGAGATCGATGGTATTTGTGAATTCGGCGAAGATAAAAAGGGCCTGCGGAGCATCGTCGTCAAAAGTGCCACGGGTACCGCCAAAGAATACACCATTCCTCACGGCAAGCATCCCAATGTTTATAAGGGGGACCATGTTTTTGCCGGTCAACAGTTGACCGATGGGCCGGTAGTTCCGCAGGATATTTTACGCGTCTGCGGGGATAAGGCTTTGCAGGAATATTTATTGAACGAAGTCCAGGAAGTTTACCGTTTGCAGGGTGTACGGATTAACGATAAGCATATCGAGATCATCATTGCGCAGATGTTGAAAAAAGTTCGCATCGATGATGCCGGCGACACGGAATTCTTGGTGGGCGATCAGGTTGATCGCATGAGTTTCAAAAAGGCCAATGAGGCCGCGCTTAAGAAAAAAGGCAAACCCGCCTTAGGTACGCCTTTATTATTGGGCATTACCAAGGTCTCTTTAACGACGGAAAGTTTTATTTCCGCGGCAAGCTTTCAAGAGACAACAAGGGTATTGACAGAGGCCGCGGCATCTGGTAAAGTTGACCTTTTGCGTGGTCTCAAAGAAAACGTTATTGTCGGGCATTTGATCCCGGCAGGGACGGGGATGAAAGAATATCATCAAATAGAAATGGTCAAATATGCCGACGATATCACAGTTAATCAGACGCCGCAGACAGCTGAAAATCAAGCGCAGTAAGTCTCCGGCTTTAACATCATGTCCGCAACGCCGCGGCGTGTGTTTGCAGGTCAAGACCATGACGCCTAAGAAACCGAATTCGGCGTTACGCAAAATCGCACGTGTACGTCTTTCGAACAAGGTGGAAGTCACTTCTTATATACCGGGGGAAGGGCACAATCTGCAGGAGCACTCCATAGTGTTGGTACGTGGCGGACGCGTTAAGGATTTGCCGGGGGTACGTTATCATATTGTGCGCGGCACCTTGGATACTTCGGGTGTGGCAGACCGTAAAAAATCCCGTTCCAAATATGGAGCCAAAAGAGCTAAGAAATAATGAAAGTCACATGTCACCAGTCACATGTCACAAGAAAAAATAATTACTACTTGTGTCTTTTGACCTTGTGACTTGTGTCTAACAGGAACTAATATGAGAAGACGTCGTGCAGAAAAAAGAAAAGTGATCGGTGATCCCAAATACAACAGTGATTTGGTTTCGCGTTTCATTTCCATTTTGATGGTGGACGGCAAAAAAACCATCGCTGAAAATATTGTCTACAGCGCCCTGGATATCTTAAAGGAAAAGACCCAGGAAGAAAGTCCTGTCAAAGCCTTAAGCAAGGCGGTTGACAATGTGCGCCCTCGCCTGGAAGTCAAAAGCCGGCGTGTCGGAGGGGCCACCTATCAGGTCCCGACGGATGTAGTGCCTGCCCGCGGCATGTCCTTGGCCATGCGCTGGATCAGGGATTATGCCCGCAACAAAAAGGGCAAGCCCATGGAAGTCAAATTAGCGGAAGAGCTTTTGGCTGCTTATAAGTCCGAAGGCCCGGCAATTAAAAAACGTGATGAAACCCATAAAATGGCTGAAGCGAACAGGGCTTTCAGTCATTTAAGATGGTAAAAAGATAAGAGTAAAAATAGGGACGTCTCCCTATTTTGTTCAACAAATTCACAGACAAAAATAGGGAGGCGTCCCTGTTTTTAAAGAAAATATGGCATCTGCTAATACAGTCCCATTACATATGTTTCGCAACATCGGTATCATTGCGCATATCGACGCGGGTAAAACCACGACGACCGAGCGTATTTTGTACTATACCGGTGTCATTCATAAAATGGGCAATATTGATGACGGCAACACGACCATGGATTGGATGCCTCAGGAGCAGGAACGTGGAATCACCATCACTGCGGCGGCAACCACCTCATTCTGGCGCGACCATCGGATCAATATCATTGATACCCCCGGCCACGTGGATTTTACCATTGAAGTCGAGCGTTCGCTGAAGGTATTGGACGGAGCGGTGATCGTTTTATGCGCTTGTTCCGGTGTCCAGCCGCAAACCGAGACCGTTTACCGTCAGGCCGATAAGTACCATGTCCCGCGGATTGCCTTTGTCAATAAAATTGACCGTATGGGGGCTGATTTTGACCGCGTTATCCGTGAAATGCATGAGCGTTTCGGGGCCAATGCCGCGGCGATCATTTACAATGACGGGCAGGAAGATAATTTCAAGGGATTGATCGATGTTATCAATGGACAATATATCAAGTACAAAGACCAAGAGGGTATGGAATTTGACCGCTTGCCCTTACCTGAAGAATTTAAAGAAAAAACCGCCCGTTATCGTCATATATTAGTGGAACGTTTGGCTGAAGTTGATGATGAAATGGCTGATGTATTTTTAAACGGTAAGGATCCCGGTAAAGAGCAGTTGATGAAAGCCATACGCCGCAGTGTAATTGCCAGTAAATTTGTTCCTGTCTTGACTGGTACGGCCCTAAGAAACAGGGGCGTACAGATGCTGTTGGATGCCGTTGTCGATTTCCTGCCTTCGCCGTTAGATATACCTCCCATGAGAGGTTACAATCCCGATAATAAAGAAGAATTGATTATCCGCAAAGCCGATGAGAATGAATCCCCGATGGCCTTGGTGTTTAAGATTGCTTCTGACCCTTATGTGGGCAAGATTTTCTTTACGCGTGTTTATGCCGGCAGATTTTTACCGGGGCAAATATATTTGAATTCATCCAACGGCAAGAATGAAAAAATTTCTAAAATGGTTATCATGCACTCCAATAAACAGGAGATCATCACATCCGCATCCGCCGGTGAAATTGTAGCTTTTGTCGGTTTGAAAGAAAGCAAGTCCGGGGACACGCTTTGCGCTGAAGATAAGCCGGTGGTCTTGGAGGGCCTCAAGCCTCCTGATGCGGTGGTATCCTTGGCCATTGAACCCAAGACCAAGGCTGACCAGGATAAGATGGGCATGGTGTTGCGTAAATTTTTAGATGAAGACCCCTCCTTGCGCGTTAAGTTTGATCAGGAAACGTCCCAGACGATCATTTCCGGGATGGGTGAGTTGCATTTGGAAATTATCGTTGACCGCATGAAACGCGAAAATAATCTGGAAGCCAATGTCGGCCGTCCGGAAGTCGCTTACAAAGAGGCCATCACTAAGAAAATCATCGGTGTCGTCGGAAAATATATCCAGCAGACCGGAGGCCGCGGTAAATACGGCCATGTGGTCATCGATGTGGAACCGGGGGAGACCGGTTCAGGATTTGTGTTTATCGATAAAATCAAGGGAGGGGCCATCCCGCGCGAGTTTATCAAGCCTTGCAAGGAAGGCATTGAAACGGGCTCTCAGAACGGCGTGTTGGCCGGATATCCTGTGACCGATTTCATTGTCACCTTGGTTGACGGTTCTTATCATGATGTGGATTCTGATGAAATTTCCTTCCAATTAGCGGCAAAATATGCTATAAAAGAGGCTTTCCGTAGGGCCGGTTCCGTGTTTATGGAACCGATCATGAAATTGGAAATTGTAGTCCCCGAAGATTATTGGGGGAATGTGACCGGCAATTTGATGCAGCGCCGTGCACAAATCAAGGAAACAGGTAACCGGGGGAAGCTCAAGACGGCCCTGGTGGATGTCCCCTTGGCAGAAATGTTTGGCTACGCGAATGCGCTGCGGTCTCTCACGCAGGGACGCGCATCATTCTCTATGGAACCTTCGTTTTACGCGCAGGTTCCAAACAGCATTGCCGAGAAAATAATCGGCTCCCGTCAGGATTTCGTTGCTAAAGTGAGTTGACGCATATAATTCCTGAATATTTTATAGGGAACATTACTATTTTGGGGAAGTCAATTAAACTATGGATCCCCACATCAAGGATTCGGGGAAGGGCCCGACACTAATAAAATTCGGCGGGTTCATAAAACGGAGGATAGAGTCATGGCAAAAGAAAAATTTCTACGCAATAAACCACACTTGAACATCGGTACGATCGGTCACGTTGACCATGGTAAGACCACCTTGTCCGCGGCCATTACCATGGTATTAAGTAATAAGGGTTTGGCCCAGGCGCGCGCCTATGATTCTATCGATAACGCTCCGGAAGAAAAAGAGCGCGGGGTGACCATCAATATCTCGCATTTGGAATATGAAACCGAAAAGCGTCATTACGCGCACATTGACTGCCCGGGCCATGCGGATTATATCAAGAACATGATCACCGGTGCCGCCCAGATGGACGGGGCTATTTTAGTGGTCTCTGCCACCGACGGTCCGATGCCGCAGACCCGTGAGCACATCCTTTTGGCCCGTCAGGTCAACGTCCCGCGCATTGTCGTTTTTATGAATAAATGCGATCAGGTTCAGGACAAGGAATTATTGGATTTAGTCGAGTTGGAGGTCCGGGATCTTTTGACCAAATATAAATTTGACGGGGACAATACCCCCATCATCAAGGGCAGTGCTTTGGATGCCTTGAATAATCCCAAAGATGAAGGCAAGGCCAAGCCGATCCTAGATTTGATGAAAGCGGTGGATGATTATATCCCTACCCCTGTCCGCGAGTTGGATAAACCTTTCTCCATGGCCGTGGAAGACGTATTCTCCATCTCCGGTCGCGGAACGGTAGCCACCGGCCGTATTGAACGCGGCCGTATCAAAGTCGGTGAAGAAGTTGAAGTTGTTGGTTTACGCGATAAAATCATCAAGACCGTTGTCACCGGTGTAGAGATGTTCCGTAAGGAATTGGATGAAGGCCAGGCCGGCGATAATGTCGGGTTGCTTTTACGCGGTGCCGACAAGGACAATATGGAACGCGGCATGGTTTTGGCAGCCCCGGGTTCCATCACCCCGCATACCAGATTTAAAGCATCGGTCTATATTCTGACCAAGGAAGAAGGCGGACGCCATACCCCATTTTTCAAGGGTTACCGTCCGCAATTTTATTTCCGTACCACCGACGTGACCGGGACCGCCGAATTACCTGCGGGTGTTGAGATGTGTATGCCCGGGGACAACGTGGTGTTGGAGGTCGAACTGATAACCCCGGTCGCCATGGAGAAGGAATTGCGCTTCGCCATCCGCGAAGGCGGACATACCGTCGGTGCCGGTGTCATTTCAGAGGTCGTTAAGTAATGCAAAAGATACGCATAAAACTAAAAGCGTTCGATCACCGGTTGATTGACCAAAGTACTCAAGAAATTGTGGATACGGCCATTCGTACCGGGGCCCAAATTTTGGGACCGGTACCGTTACCCACCAAGAAAGAGTTATATACGGTCCTGCGTTCACCGGTGATCGATAAAAAATCTCGCGAACAATTTCAATTAGCGACGCATAAGCGTCTTATTGATTTGGTCAACCCCACCTCCAAGACAGTGGAAGCCTTGCGGAAGTTGAATTTGCCGGCCGGGGTCGACGTAGAGATTAAACAATAATCTTGAGGGATAAGCGTTAAGGGATAAGACTCTTGGCGCATGGAGGTTTTATAAAATGATTCGCGGCATTATGGGTAAAAAAATAGGTATGACCCAGATTTTCGACACCGAAGGCAATATTACGCCTGTGACAGTTGTCGAAGCGGGTCCTTGCACGGTTTTGGGTTTAAAAGATAAACCTATGAAGGTCGTTTTGGGTTATGAGACTGTCAAAGAAACCCGGTTGCAAAAGCCGGTTTTGGGATATTTTAAGAAAATCGGCTTGCCCCCTTTGAAGCATATCAAGGAATTTGAATCTGCTGACAATAAGGATTATAAGGTGGGCGATTTGCTCAAGGCCGATCTTTTTAAAGCCGGTGATTTCGTGGATGTGACCGGAACGTCCATCGGCAAAGGTTTTCAGGGCGGTATGGTCCGCTGGAATTGGAATGGCGGTCCGGCGGCGCACGGTTCCATGCAGCATCGTCGGGTTGGTTCCATCGGTTCCAGTTCAGACCCTTCCCGCGTTTATAAGGGCCAGCATATGCCGGGCCATATGGGCATGGACACGGTGACCGTCCAGAGTTTGCGTGTCATGCGTGTGGATGCTGATCAAAATTTGATTCTTGTCAAAGGAGCTGTTCCGGGACACAAGAAC
The DNA here is from genome assembly GCA_963769315.1 of Candidatus Omnitrophota bacterium. Taxonomy (GTDB): domain Bacteria; phylum Omnitrophota; class Gorgyraeia; order Zapsychrales; family Fredricksoniimonadaceae; genus JABDGZ01. The sequence goes on along the minus strand of CAVYLG010000003.1, from coordinate 574,792 downwards.
GGGGTGGTGGTCATTAATAAATCAAAAAAGAAGGCCTTCCGTTCATTGGAAGAAAAGAAAGAAGTGGCTGCGGTCAAACGCAATCCCATGAAACAGAGTAAGGCAGCTACCAGCAAGGTGGCGGCTAAGAAATGACACAAGTCACAAGACACAAGTCACAAGACATAATTTTTGTGACATGTGACTGGTGACATGTGGCTTAAATAATTAGGAAATATTTATGCCGGAATTAAATGTGGTTGATATCAAGGGGAATAAAGCAGCAAGCGTTGAATTGCCCAATGAACAATTTGGCGTGCATGTGCAGGATGCGGTGATCCATCAGGCCGTGGTCATGTATAATGCCAATCAACGTCAAGGCACGGCCTCCACCAAAACCCGTTCGGAAGTGTCCGGCGGCGGTAAAAAACCGTGGGCCCAAAAGGGTACCGGACGTTCCCGTCAGGGATCGACCCGTTCCCCGTTGTGGAAAAAAGGCGGCATTGTTTTCGGTCCCGGGCCGCGTGATTTTGGGTATAGTGTTTCCAGAAAAATAAGGTGTGCGGCTTTACGTGAAAGTTTGAATGTCAAGTTTTTGGGCAATAACTTATTGTGTGTTGATCATTTGGAAGTGCCTTCGGGTAAGACCAAGGATTTTGAGGCCATCCTCCAACAATTAAAGGTCGAGGGCCGTACCTTGGCTGTTCTTGACGGCACCAACGAAAAAACGTTATTGGCTTCGCGTAATATCCCACGTTTGACTTTGGTGCGCGCCCAAGACGCCAACGCTTCAGATATTATGAACAATAAAAAGGTGTTGGTGACGAAAGAAGCTTTGAAAATTTTGTTAAAGAGAATCCAATGACACCTAAAGAAGGAATAAAGGGGTAAGGGATCAATGATCACTTGTTACGATATTGTCAAAGCTTTGGTACGGACTGAAAAAGGCAGCGCTTTGGAAAAAGAACGCAAATACCTCTTTCGTGTTGCCACCCTCGCCACCAAGGTCGATGTCAAGCGCGCGGTTGAGGAGATTTATAAGGTCAAGGTTGATGCTGTTAATACTGTCAATGTTCCGGGGAAGCTCAAGCGCGTGCGTTACCGTGCCGGGTACACGGCGGGTTGGAAAAAAGCCGTTGTCTCTCTTAAAGAGGGGCAAAAAATTGAGGGATAAAGAATATTTACAAATCACAAAAAACAAATTACAAACAATAAACAATGAACAATCAACAAACCAGTAAGTTTGTAATTTTTAATTTTGTAATTTGTTTGTGATTTGGTGTTTGTTAATTGTGATTTTAGAGGAGTGTTTCGATGGGTATCAAGAGATTCAGACCATATACCAACGGTGTTCGTCACGCCGCCTTGTCGGATTTCAGCGAACTGACCAAGGGCAAACCGGAAAAATCTTTATTGGAGCCTATCAAGAGTATCAGGTGGCCGTAATTCCTATGGCCGTATCACCTCCCGTCATCGTGGGGCGGGACATAAGCGCATGTACCGGGTTATTGATTTCAAGCGTTCCCGTCTTGATGATCCGGCTGAGGTTTTGGGCATTGAATATGATCCTAACCGCACTTGTCGTATTGCATTGATTCAATATAAGAGTGATAAAAGCAAATCTTATATTTTGGCGCCGGTCGACCTTAAGGTCGGCCATGTGATTGTCAGTACCAATAATGCCGATGTGGATATGTTGGTGGGAAACTGCCTGCCGCTGCGTAAGATCCCGTTAGGTACCGGCGTCCATAATATTGAATTAAAGCCGGGAAATGGCGGACAGTTGGCGCGCAGTGCCGGTACATCCGCTCAGTTGATCGCTAAAGAAGGGGATGTCGCTCACCTGCGCCTGCCTTCCAGCGAAGTGCGTAAGGTGTCCATTGATTGCCGCGCTACCGTCGGCCAGTTAAGCAATGTGGAAAATGAAACCGTATCGATCGGTAAGGCCGGGCGCAGCCGTTGGTTGGGCCGTCGTCCCCAGTCGCGCGGGGTGGTGATGAATCCCGTCGATCACCCGCACGGTGGCGGTGAAGGCAAGTCACCCCAAGGCAACCCTCATCCGGTCACCCCGTGGGGGAAACCGACCAAGGGGTATAAGACGCGTCGTCGCCGTAAATATTCCAATCAAATGATCGTCAGAAGAAGGACAAAGTAAAATGGGCCGTTCTGTTAAAAAAGGTGCATACGTTGAAGAATCCTTAACACGCAGGTTTGATAAGGTCGTGGCTTCAGGTCAGCGTCAACCGATCAAAACTTGGTCTCGCCGTTCCACGATTGTTCCTAATTTTGTCGGTTATACGTTTGCCGTGCATGACGGCCGTAAACATATACCGGTTTTTGTGACGGAAAACATGGTGGGGATGAAACTGGGCGATTTTGTCGCGACCCGTACCTTTAAAGCGCATGGCGGTGTCAAAGCCAAGAAAGCGATGCAGAAGAAGTAATTTTGTTAGTCACAGGACACAAGTCACAAGGTCACAAGATAAGATAACTTGTGACATATGACTGGCGACTTGGGACTTATAAGAAAGTTACAAGAACAATAGGAAAAAATAATGATAGCGAAAAGGCCCTATTTCTTCGACGTCGAAAGAGATATATGAAAAGGCCATGTTCCTTTGATGTCGAAAGCAGCAAAGCCAATAAGGGAAGTAAATATGATCGCGATTGCTAGAGGCAAATATTTAAGAGTGTCATCGATGAAAATGCGCCAGGTCATTGATGCCATCCGTGGTAAAGATGTGCCGACCAGTTTGGCCATTTTGGCTCAAATCAACAAAGGGTCCAGTGCTTTTGTGAAAAAGGTGCTTGATTCTGCGGTGAGCAATGCCAAACAAAAGGGTTTAAGCGAAGAGCAGTTATTCATCAAGGCCATCAGTGCCAATCATGGAGGGGCCTGGAAACGTTTTCGGGCGGCCTCGTTTGGCAGGGCCACTCCGATATTACGTCGGACAACACATTTAACCGTAGAATTAGATGTCAAAACAAAATAACGTTAATCGTCAACGCCATAAATTAAATAAGGAGAAAATTTACTGTGGGTCAAAAAGTTCATCCCTTAGTTTTAAGACTTGGATACACTAAAAATTGGCGCAGCCTTTGGTTTGCCCAACGCCGTGATTTTTCCGATAATGTTAAACAGGACTTTAAGATCCGCAAGTATATCCGTGAAAAATTTGAGCAGGCCGCAGTTTCCATGATTGTCATTGAGCGTTTAGCGGAGCAAGTCAAGGTGCGTATCCATACCGCGCGCCCCGGTGTCATTATCGGCCGTCGTGGGGCTGACATTGATCGCCTCCGGATGGAGCTTAGAGACATTACTAAGAAGGACATGGATCAAATTGTTATCGATATTCAAGAGATCAAAAATCCTAATGTGGATGCCCAATTAGTGGCCCAGGCCGTGGCTTTTCAGCTGGAAAAGCGTGTTGCTTTCCGCCGGGCGATGAAGCGCGCCATCGAACAATCCCGTGCCGCCGGTGCCAAAGGCATCAAGATCCGTTGTGCCGGCCGTTTAGGCGGGGCGGAAATGGCCCGTACCGAGAAATATCATGAAGGCAAGGTCCCGTTACAGACCTTGCGCGCAGACATTGATTATGGTTTTGCCGAAGCCAAGACAACCTATGGATTGCTGGGGATCAAGGTTTGGATTTATAAGGGCGATGTGATCAAGGATCAGGAGGAAATTGAAGAGAAGGCGGCGGTGGTCACCAGTCAACCATCGGAGGCGCCGCCTGCGCCGGTTGAGCCGGTAATATAATTTGTCATTCTAAAGCGAAGCGAAGAATCTTAAAGAAATATTAAGTTTTTGGGGAGTTCCTTCGGCAGTTGTCTCAGGACTCCTCGGACAAAAGGCCCAATTTCTTCGACATCGAAAAGTTGAGCTATTTCGTCCTCGTCGGTTGACGCATGATAATACAATTGGGGTAATATATGCTATTAATGCCCAAAAGAGTTAAATACCGAAAAACACAAAAGGGGAAATCCCGGGGGATTGCCACCACCGGTACCCAGATGCATTTTGGTGAATTCGGTTTGAAGGCCATTGAAAACGGATTTATCCCGGCGCGTCAGCTGGAAGCTTCCCGTGTGGTGGTGGCCCGGAAATTACGCGGTTCAGGTAAATTGTGGATCAACGCATTTCCGCATAAGTCCATTACCAAAAAGCCGGCGGAAACCCGTATGGGGAAGGGCAAGGGTGATTTGGATCATTGGGTTGCGGTGGTCAAGCGCGGCAAGATCGTATTTGAATTAGGTGGTGTGCCACAAGAGTTTGCCAAACAGGTTTTACGTTTAGTCGCTTTTAAGCTGTCGGTAAAAACCAGGTTTGTTGTTCGAGGAAGCAGCCATTAGGTCATGAGGATTTGGGCAGGAGCGTTTTATGAAAAACAAAGATTTAATTAATTTGACAGAAGATGAGTTGATCACCAAAGAAAAACAGTTAAAAAAAGATCTGTTTGATGTGGAATCCCAGCGCCAGATGGGTCGTGTGGAAAAGCCGGCTAGTTTTCGTAATTTAAGAAGAGACATTGCCCGTATATTAACGGTCTTAAACGAACGCCGAATTTCTAATAAGATTTAAGGTAACGGCACATATCTTGTATCATTTTAAAAAAAGAAGTGCTAAGGAAAGAAAAATTTATGGAAAACAGGGTTAATCGCCGCAGATTTTTGACAGCGGTGGTCGTCAGCGATAAAATGGACAAGACCCGTGTCGTGCAGGTCCAAAAAGTCCACAAGCATGGCAAGTATGAAAAGCAGGTGCGCAATTTTGTTAAATACAAGGCGCATGATGAAAAAAATGCCGCCAAGACCGGGGACGTGGTGCTCATCATGGAAACGCGGCCTTTATCGAAAGACAAGCGCTGGATCATCAGCGAAATTGTCGGATCGAAGGTCTAAGAAGAGGCGGGTGGGCTATGATACAGTTAAAAACAATTTTGGATGTGGCGGATAATACGGGGGCCCGTAAAGCCTCTTTGATCGGCGTTTTAAAGGCCAAGGGCAAGTTGTGGGCCAAGGTCGGCGATATTGTTAAAGTCAATGTCAAAGAAAGCACACCCGACGCCGTTGTTAAAAAAGGCAGCATGGCCAAGGGGATCATCGTGCGCACCAAAAAATCCATTCGACGTCAGGACGGCACCTATGTCCGTTTTGACAGCAACGCAGTGGTCATTATCGATGATGCGGGTAATCCCAGAGGGACTCGCGTCTTTGGTCCCGTGGCGCGCGAGCTGCGCAACATGGAATTCATGAAAATAATTTCTTTAGCACCAGAGGTGGTTTGATGGTTCGAGATGCTCACCACTTTTTGGAAATATAAGGAAGGCAAGTATGCTTCGTATCCGTCGAGATGATACCGTGATGGTGATGGCCGGCAAGGACAAGGGGAAAACAGGGAAGGTTGTCCGTGTTACCCCTAAGACCAACAAGGCGATCATTGAAAACATCAATGTGGTTAAAAAATCTGTCAAGAAAAGTGATACCTACCCCCAAGGGGGGTATGTTGAGTTAGAAAAGCCGGTGGCGTTGGCGAATTTGATGCTGCTGGACAAAAAATCCAACAAGCCGACCCGTTTTACGGTGAAAGTCTTAAAAGACGGCAATAAAGAGCGCATTGCGCGTACAAGCGGTGAGACAATATAGTTTTTATGTCATTCTGAGCGAAGCGAAGAATCTCAAGACATCTTAAGATCCTTCGCCGATTGGCTCAGGATGACCCCTGACAAAAGGCCCAATTTTCTTAACATCGCAAGCTTGTGCCATTGCGTCAGGTGTCATTTAACTCATGAGGTAAAAAAGTGGCTGCACGTTTATTGGAAAAATATCGTAAAGAAGTTGTTCCCCAAATGCAGGAGAAATTCAAGATCAAGAATCCTATGGCTGTCCCGCATTTGTCTAAAATTGTTGTGAACATGGGAGTGGGGGAAGCAATCGGGGATGTCAAACTTTTAGACCGTTCCGCTGAGAATTTGGCGACGATCACCGGGCAGAAACCGATCGTCCGCCGCTCCAAGAAGGCGATTTCGAATTTTAAGTTGCGTGAAAATTTACCTATCGGCTGCAAGGTGACTTTGCGCCGTGCGCGGATGTATGAGTTTTTTGATCGATTGGTGAATGTGTCCCTGCCCCGTATCCGTGATTTTAATGGGACTTCCCGTAAGTCCTTTGACCGCGGCGGCAATTATACGCTGGGCATCTCCGATCAGGCGATTTTTCCCGAGGTCGACCCTACGGCCCGTGATTTTCGTATTCAAGGGATGGATATATCTTTTGTGTTTGAAGGCGGCAACAAGGAACAAAATTTTGAGGTATTGCGCCTTTTAGGGATGCCTTTTGGCAAACAGTAAATAATAAGGATACTATGGCCAAAAAATCGTTGATCAACAAATCACTGGAAGCCCCTAAATTTAGTGTACGTCAGCATAATCGTTGCGGATTGTGCGGCCGTCCGCGCGGGTATATGCGCCGTTTTGGCATATGCCGTATTTGTTTTAGGGAACTTTGTTGGAAAGGTGAAATTCCCGGGGTAAAAAAGGCAAGTTGGTGATATAAGACACAAGTCACAAGACACAAGGTCACAAGAAGATAACTTGTGACATATGGCTGGTGACATGTGGCACAATAAAATTTAACGAAATCGTAAAAAAAGAGGGATATCAAAATGTCTGTTTCTGATCCGATCGCTGATACATTGACCATTTTACGCAACGCCACTACTACGCGCAAAGAGACTGTTGAATTCCCGGCCTCCAAATTACTGGAGCGCATGATGGCTATTTTTAAAAATGACGGCTACATTGAAGATTTCCGTTTATTGAAAGACAATAAGCAAGGCATTCTTAAGGTCTATCTGAAATATGAAAATACGAAGCCCTCGATCATAGGGATCAAGCGCATTTCCCGTCCTGGCTTGCGCGTGTATACGGACAATAACCGCATTCCCAGAGTTCTTAACGGATTAGGTACGGCGGTGATTTCCAGCTCCAAGGGGTTAATTTCTGATCGTGAAGCCCGTAAGTTAAAAATAGGCGGCGAAGTATTGTGTTATATATGGTAGTTCTGCTTCGCTCCCCAATTTTCATTTGGGAGCTTCGCAGGAATTGTTGAAAGATGGGAAAATAAAATATGTCAAGAATCGCCAAAACACCTATAGAATTACCTCAAAACGTCAAAATTTCTTTTGATAAGACCGCCGTTAACGTGGAAGGCCCTAAAGGCAAATTGTCCATGACCATTCCTTCGGACGTGCTTTTGGAGAACAAAGATAATAAGATTTTTGTCAACCGTGCAAGCGACAGCAAGCAGGCTAAATCCAATCACGGCACCGCCAAACGGCTGATTGAAAATATGTGCGTCGGTGTCAGCAACGGTCATAAAAGAGACCTGGAAATTCAGGGCGTTGGTTTCCGCGCCGCGGTGCAGGGTAGTAAATTGGTATTAAACATCGGGTTTTCCCATCCGGTGGAATATGAATTCCCTAAAAACGTCAAGGTGACCTCGGCAAAGCCTACGGAAATTTCCGTCGAAGGTGTCGATAAAGCATTGGTCGGTTTGGTGGCCGCTAAAATCCGCGGGTTTAAACCGCCGGAGCCTTATAAAGGCAAAGGGATCCGTTATGCCGGGGAAATTGTCAAACGCAAACAGGGTAAACAAGTGACTAAATAATTAAGGGCAAAAGGAATAAAGAGAACAGGCATCTATGTTAAACATCAAGGAACAGCAAAGGATCTTTCGCCATCAACGCATTCGCGAGGGTTTAAGCGGAACGGCCCAGCGTCCGCGCCTGTGTCTGCACCGGTCTTTGAATAATCTGCAGGCCCAAATCGTCGATGATTCCGCCGGAAAGGTCCTGCTTGGCAAGTCGACTTTGGCCAAGGATGTGAAATCAAAATTTAAATCGGGGGGGAGTGTCAGCGCAGCAGGTATTTTAGGGGAGGCTTTGGCGGCGGAGGCCATTAAAAAAGGGATTAAGAAAGTCGCGTTTGATCGCGGCGGATATTTATACCACGGACGTATTAAGGCGTTTGCCGAAGCCGCACGTCGTGCCGGATTGGAGTTTTAGTCAATGGTTAAAGACATCAAGAAAATCGACGAAAAAGAATTAGCCGTTAAAACCGCGGCTCAAGCCGAGCAAATCCTCGAGCAGGAAGCTGAAACCATAGCCGCGCCGGAAGAAGCTGCCGCTGAAGTTCCTGCGGCGGGGGCCCCTAGCGGAGCTCCTCCTGGCCGTGGCGGACGCAGGCGCGGCCAAGAGCGCAAGCCGTTTGCCAAGAAAACTTCGTCTTTGACAGACAGCGGTTTGATCGAAAAAGTTGTTTCCATCAATCGCGTGTCTAAAACCACCAAGGGCGGGACCCGCCTGGCGTTTTCAGCATTGGTGGTTGTCGGTGACGGCAAGGGGAAGGTCGGTTTCGGTCTGGGCAAAGCAGGGGAAGTGGCCACGGCCATCAAAAAGGCGTTAGCTGCCGCTAAAAAACAAATGATTCTCATTGCCCGTCGGGGCTCGACGATCACCCATGAAATTATAGGACAGTGCGGTTCAGCCATTGTTTTGCTTAAGCCTGCTTCCGAAGGTACGGGAGTTATTGCTTCAGGTGCCGTGCGTGCGGTATGTGACGGCGCCGGAATTACCAATATTTTAACCAAGTGTCACCGTTCTAACAATCCCATCAATGTGGTCAAGGCCACGTTTGACGGGCTGTCACGCCTAAAAGCTATCCGCACTGCCTCGCCGGTCAGTCCTGCCGAAGTCTTGCCGAAGCAGACCAACGAGAAGCCGACAGGTACTGAAAATGAGGTTGAATCCAATGCAAGTCCATCAATTAAGAAGCCCTGAAGGCTCCCGTAAACGTAGAAAGATCGTCGGACGCGGGCGCGGCACCGGCCACGGTAAACGGTCCGGGCGCGGTCAAACCGGCCAAAATTGCCGTTCCGGGCGCGGTGTCATGTTAGCTTATGAAGGCGGCCAGATGCCATTGCTGCGCCGTTTACCTAAGGTTGGCTTCAACAGTAAATGGCCTGCCAAGTACCAGGTGGTCAATTGTGAAAACCTTAACCGTTTTGAAGAAGGGACCACGATCACCCCTGAACTTTTAAAAAGCCATCATCTGATCAGATCCTTGCTGAAACCAATAAAAATTTTGAGCGTGGGAGAAGTGACCAGGAAGTTGACGGTGCAGGCGCATCGCTTTTCCAAGACGGCTGCTGACAAGATCACCAAGGCTGGAGGAACTCCAGAGATTTTGGTCCTCAAGGTCCTCATGCCGGACACTCGCAGTGGCTCGACCGACACTCGCGGGAGCTCGCCGGACAAACACAGTAGTTCGTCATAACATCTTATGTTCTCCCAATTCTTAAAAGGCCTAACAAACTGTTTTAAAGTCCCCGAATTACGCCAGAAAATTGTTTTTACGCTTGGCCTCCTCGCGGTTTACCGTTTAGGCTGTTATGTCCCGACTCCCGGTATCAACGGAGTGGCTTTAAACGAATTTTTCCAAAAAATGAGCAATGCCAACGGCGGCGGTAACGTGGTCGGCATTATGGACATGTTCTCCGGCGGGGCGCTTGGGAAAATGACGGTCCTCTCCTTGGGGGTCATGCCGTATATCTCCAGCTCGATTATTATGCAGCTTTTAACGGCGGTGATCCCTGCCTTGGAAAAGTTGTCCAAAGAGGGGCAGGCCGGTTATAAAAAGATCAACCAGTATACCCGTTACGGCACGTTGGGGCTGGGGGTGATACAGTCTTTTTTTATTTCTCTTTGGCTGGAAAGCCCGGCCACTTTCGGTGGATTACAGATCGTGACCAATCCGGGTTGGGGTTTTCGTTTAACGACGGTGCTGACCTTGAGCGCCGGCACTGTTTTCCTTATGTGGTTAGGCGAGCGCATCCAGGAGAAGGGGGTCGGCAACGGTACGTCGCTTATCATCACGGCCGGTATCTTATCCAGGGCCCCGACGGCCTATCATTATCTTACGCTTTTGTTGGACCCTAAGAGCGGGGCAGGCCAATTACAGCCGATCGCCGTTGTCATGATGGTGTTCTTTTTAATCACGGTCATTATCTCTGTCACCTTGATTTCTCAAGGGCAGCGTCGCGTTCCGGTGCAGTACGCGCGCCGGGGAGGGGCTACTTCTACAGCCGCCGGGCAGGGAACGTTTATCCCCCTGAAAGTAGATACAGCCGGAATCATTGCCATCATTTTTGCGCAGTCCATTATTTTGTTTCCGGCGACTATTTCGTCATTTATACCGCATACCGGGACCTCTTGGCTCCAGCAAGTTGCGACTTGGATCCAGCGCGGGCACCTGGCCTATTACATGCTCTACTCGGGCCTGATTATATTCTTTTGTTATTTTTATACAGCCATTGTTTTTAACCCCGTGGATGTGGCGGAAAATTTAAAAAAGCACGGCGGTTTTGTGCCCGGCATACGGCCGGGCAAAGAAACCGCGGATTATCTGGATTATGTGTTGACGCGTATTACCTTGGTCGGTTCTTTGTTTATTTGCGTGATCGCCGTTATGCCGGATTCCATCATGGCTTCTTTTAAGGTGCCGTATCTGGTGGCTTCCTTTTTTGGAGGTACCGGCGTATTGATTACCGTCGGTGTTATGCTTGATACCATGAAACAGATCGAATCACATTTGCAGATGCATCATTATGAGGGTTTTATGAAATACGGACATCTCAGGGCCAGGCGATGAGGGCCGTGCTGTTAGGTCCTCCGGGGTCAGGCAAGGGTTCTTTGGCCGGGTTATTGAAAGAAAAGTACCGCCTGGCGCATATTTCCACCGGAGATATGTTGCGTGAGGAAATTAAAAAGGGTACGGAGCTGGGCCTTCAGATCAAAAGCATCATCAGTAAAGGGGTTTTGGTCTCGGACGATCTGGTGACCAAATTAGTCGAGCATCGCTTTTTGCATGACCCGGATTTAAAAAAGGGCTATATTCTCGATGGTTTTCCGCGGACGGTCAAGCAGGCCCAGGATCTTGACAAGATATTGGACCGTGCCAAAGCGCCTTTGGATTTTGCTTTGAACATCGAGGCAGAGCCCCATTTCCTTTTAAAACGCCTGACCGGTCGTCGGGTATGCCGCGCCTGCGGGGCCTTGTTCAATATCACTTATAAACCTTCTGTCAAGACCGGCGTTTGCGATGTATGCGGCGGTGAACTTTATCAGCGTACGGATGATAATGAGGAGACGATCAAGGCGCGCATGAAGGTCTACCATGACAGTATACAGCCGATCATAGATTATTATGCCAAACAGCATAAATTAAAGACGTTGAACGGTAATTTAGAAACCAAGGAACATTTATCAATGTTGGGCCAACATGCTTAAATGAAGACAAGCCAAGGCATCCGGATCAAGACGCTCAAGGAAGTTGACATTTTAAGAAAAGCTGGTAAAATTCTTAGTTCAATTGTTTTGCAGTTGCAAGGCTCTTTAACATGCGGTATGTCGACGAAGGACATTGATCTTAAAGCGGAAGAATTGATCCGCAAGAATAAAGTGGTCTCGGCTTTTAAAGGTTATCGCGGTTTCCCGGGAGTGGCTTGCATTTCGGTCAATGAAGGGGTCGTCCACGGTATTCCGGGTAAGCGTGTGGTCAAAGACGGGGATATTGTCAGTTTAGACATCGGGATCATTTATGAAGGGTATTATTCCGATACGGCTGTCACGGTGCCGATCGGGAATGTTTCTAGTGAAGTCCAGCGTCTTTTGGACGTGACCCGGGCCTCTTTATTTCGCGGCATTGAACAGGCCAGGGTAGGTAACAGGCTCTCTGATATCTCTTTTGCGGTGCAGAGTTTTGTGGAAATGCACGGCTTTTCGGTAGTTCGGGATTTTGTCGGGCATGGCATAGGCCGGCAGTTGCATGAAGAACCGGAAATCCCCAATTATGGACGACCCGCAGAAGGCCCTGTGCTTCAAGCAGGAATGGTTTTTGCCATTGAGCCGATGGTCAATATGGGCACTCATCGTACCAAGATCCTCAGTGATGGTTGGACGGTGGTGACCGAAGACGGCAAACCGTCAGCCCATTTTGAACATACCATTGTCATCACGGGCCTGGGACCGGAAATTTTAACTTCTCCGTCATAAACAAAGAATAGCGCAGCCTATGGCCAAAGAAGAATTAATAGAAGTGGAAGGAACGATCGTCGAAGCGTTGCCGAACGCCATGTTTCGCGTGGTTTTGGAGAATAATCATAAGGTATTGGCGCATGTGTCGGGAAAGATAAGGATGAATTTTATCCGTATTTTACCCGGGGATAAAGTCAAATTGGAGTTGTCGCCTTACGATTTAAGCAGGGGGCGGATTACATTTAGATTGAAGTAAAGTCACAAGACACAAGTCACAAGGTAACAAGAGATAACTGGTGACATGTGACCTAATGAAATTTAACAAAATCCTGAAAGGATTTATACCGTGAAGGTCAAGTCATCAGTAAAAAGAATTTGTTCGAGTTGTAAAATCATCCGTCGCAAAGGGATAGTTCGGGTCATTTGCACCAATCCGAAACACAAACAAAGACAAGGATAAGAAGTATGCCGAGAATTTTAGGTATTGACCTTCCCAAAGAAAAAAGGATTGAAGCAGCGCTCCCTTATATTTTCGGTATTGGCCCCACACGGTCCAGGCAAATTTTAGCACAGGCACAGATCAGCGGGGATAAGCGCGCCAAGGATTTAACGGAAGAAGAAATTTCACGTATCACCGGTTTGGTACAGAAGAATTACGTTACCGAGGGGGATTTACGCCGCGAGATCAATGAGAATGTGCGCCGTCATATGGAGATCGGCACCTACCGTGGTATTCGCCATCGCAAAGGATTGCCGGTCAGGGGGCAGCGGACCAAAACAAATGCCCGTACCCGCAAAGGTAAAAAACCCGTTGTGGGGCATATCATCAAGAAAGAAGCACCGGCTCCAGCCAAAAAACAAGGATAAGCAATGAGGGGTAAGGGATAGAGGTTATGGCCATAAAACCGGAACAAAAGCAAGATCAAACTCAAGCGGTCAAGAAGGTCGTTAAAACGAAGAAAAAGAGCCTTAAAGGAGTCACGGCGGGGATTGCGACGATTCAAGCTTCATTTAACAATACCATTGTGACCATTACCGATAAGCAGGGCAACACGATCAGCTGGGCATCTCCCGGTTTAGTAGGATTTCATGGTTCCAAGAAATCAACCCCTTTTGCCGCACAGATAGCCGCGACCGATGCCGCCCGTCGGGCCAAAGAATTTGGTTTAATGAGCGTTGATGTGTTGGTCAAAGGGCCGGGCTCAGGCCGCGAGTCAGCGATCCGCGCCTTAGTGGCGGCCGGTTTACATGTGACTTCCATCAAAGACGTGACGCCGATCCCGCACAACGGGTGCCGTTCACGCAAGAAAAGAAGGGTTTAATCAACTAAGGAAGGAAATTAAAGGATATGGGTCGTGACTTAGGACCGGATTGTCGTCTCTGCCGCCGCGAAGGTGAAAAGCTTTTTTTGAAAGGCGCTCGTTGCTATACGCATAAATGCGCGGTTTCCCGTCGTGAATACGCCCCCGGCCAGCATGGTTTAAAGAAAGCCAAGCTCTCTAATTTCGGGGTTCAATTGCGCGAAAAGCAAAAGATCAAACGTATTTACGGCATTTTGGAAACACAGTTCCGTAATTATTTTTTGAAAGCATCCGCCACCAAAGGTGTTACCGGGCATATTCTTTTGCAATTTTTGGAACGCCGTTTAGACAGTGTTCTTTTCAACGGAGGGTTTGCCAAGTCACGTACCGATGGCCGTCAGATTGTCAGTCATAATCATGTGTCGGTCAATGGTCGACGGGTCAATATCGCCTCCTTTATGGTCAGGCCTAATGATATCATTGAGATCAAGACGGACAATAAAACTTTAGCTAATATCAAGGCGAATGTCGAGGCCACTAAAGAACGCAAGGTCCCGGGCTGGTTGGAGGTGAATACCGCGAACCTTAAGATCAAGGTCGTGCGTCCCCCCACACGTGAAGATGTGACTTATACGGTCAATGAACAGCTCGTTGTTGAATTGTATTCAAGGTAATAGGATAAATTTTATTAACTCGTATGACCCCCGGATTTGCACCACCGGGCGGGGACATAAAACCGAAGGAGAATATCATGGGTGTCAAATGGCGCGATTTTCAAATGCCAAAACGTTTAGATTGCGAGGATGCCAGTTATACGAATACTTACGGTAAATTCGTGGCTGAGCCTTTCGAGCGCGGGTATGGCGTGACCTTGGGTAATTCGTTGCGCCGTATTCTTCTGTCCTCCATTGAAGGCAGCGCCATCACCTCTATCCGTATTGAAGGTGTTTCGCATGAGTTCTCCACCCTTTCCGGAGTTTTGGAATCAGTGACGGAGATTGTGCTGAACATCAAAGCATTGGTCGTACGTTCTCATTCCAAGACCCCCAAGACCGTTTATATCAAAGCTAATAAAAAAGGCGAGATCAAGGCCAAAGACATTATTTCGGATGAGGTCGTGGAAATCCTGAACCCCGAGCATCACCTGTTGACCTTGACCCAGGATATCCCGTTTAATATGGAACTGGAAATTTCCCGCGGCCGCGGGTATGTGCCGTCGGAACAGAATAAAAAAGAGGGTGCGGCGGTGGGGACCATCGTGGTGGATTCCATTTTTACCCCGATCATCAAGGTGAATTTTACCGTCGAGAACACCCGTGTCGGTCAGCGGACGGATTATGATCGCCTGCTCATTGAAATTTTCACCAACGGGGCCATCAATCCTAAAGAGGCTTTATTGTACGGGGCCAATATTTTACAGCGCCATTTGGATGTCTTTGTTTCTTACGGCCAATTGCCCGAAGAGGAAGAAGCCGAAGAGGAAGTGTCCGCCGAAGAGGAGGCGTTGTACACCAAACTGCGCCTGCCTATTTCCGAATTGGAATTATCGGTGCGTTCTTCCAATTGCCTCAAAGATGCCAATATCAAAACTATCGGCGATTTGGTCAAGCGTCAGGAACCGGAGTTGCTGGAGTTCCGTAATTTCGGTAAAAAATCGTTGACCGAAATTCAGGATATTCTTAAAGCCATGGGCCTGAATTTGGGGATGAAAGTTGATTCCAAAAAATTAAGGACCAAATAATATGAGACATGCAAAATCCGGCAACCGTTTAAGCCGTAATCAAAGTTTAAGAAAAGCGACTTTACGCGATATGGCCAAGGCCGTATTTTTGCAAGAGCGCATTTGCACCACCCATGCCAAAGCCAAAGAAGCCAGAAAGTTGATTGATAAGCTCATCACCCTCGGCAAGAAGGATACCTTGGCCGCACGTCGCCTTGCTTTCGCGATCCTGTGTGACCATACGCTTGTTTCACGGCTATTTAGCCAAACAGCGCCCCGTTTTAAGGCCCGCACTGGCGGATATACGCGTATTATCCCTTATATCCAGCGCGCTGGCGACAATGCTAAATTGGCCTTTTTAGAATTAACTGAAAAGAGCCGTGAGATTATCACCAATCAAAAGCGTACAAAAGCTACCAAGGAAGCGGGCGATGTCAAAAAGGTATCTGAAGCTGAGACCAAGCCTACGACGCCGCCGGCAGGTGCAACGCCGGCAGCACCCGCGACGCATTCCAAGGCTGATGTGAAGACAACGACTAAAGCTGCGGCTAAACCTACGGGCATTAAAAAGTTGTTCCAGCGCAAAACCGGCACGGAATAATAGTTTTGATTTCCCCACTTTTTTATAAAGTGGGGTTAGGGGAGTTCAAAAAAGCCTTCCATAATCTGGAGGGCTTTTTTATTCTTTCCATTGTCATTCCCGCGAAAGCGGGAATCCAGAACACGTGTGAATATGGTTAAACGGTATTGTTCCGTTCGCCATCTTAGGCCGACACCGATAAATTTTCCTGCTAAAATCTGACTTCTTCACGCTGGTATCGTTGTTGCCCAAAACATTGGTCACGCCAAAAGTTGGGTCGAGTGCAACGTTGTCAGATTTCTATACGCAGGAAAACATATCGGTATCGGCCACCTAATGATATGCATTCCCTCCCCCTTGTGGGGACGGTAAGGGAGGGGGTTCAGACACGCACGAATATGGTTAAACGGTATTGTTCCCGAAACGGGATATTTTCGCCGTCATCTACGGTTTACGGCTCGTTTGTCTAATAGTCTCTCTTTATTTGGACAAGCCTCGCCGTAAAACCTTGATGACTTTTGCCGAAAAATCCCTGAATGTTTCGTCCACAATACCATTTAACCATATACGAGTGTGTCTCGTTGAATAATTTTGACAATCATACCAAATAACAGTAAACTTGCGTTATAGAATAAGGGCATTGTTCCAAATATATGAAAAAAATATTAAGGGATGTATATGATTTTGAGGAAAATACTTTTGGTACTACCAATACATAGGAGAACCCAAGAGAAATATTATCAAGATCATAATAATTTTATCAAAAAACAGAAGCCAGCTATTGAACAATCATGGGGCAAGAAATTTAATGAGTTAGAAATAGGTATTCAAACACAATGGGAGTGCTTATGGCACTGGCCTCCGTGGCTTTTTAATGATATAGCAGGGTATTTAGAAATTGGAATGGATGGGGGGATTTATATGACTGCCAATATTTATTTAAAGCCAAGATATTTACCCCCGACACATTGGTATAGAGCTTATAAAGGAAAATATTTTACTACGTTGGAGAGACAATATATTCTTCATGCTAATGAAGTACATAAACGGAGTGTTGATATAAAGGATAATACAAGTTTTGTAATGGAGTGTGAAGCAATGATTCAAGATGCTAAGAGAATTCTTATGGACACAAATAAAAATCTTCATATTTGGCAACTTTCTTATAGTCTTGAATGTTTAGATTTTGTTAAAGCTTATAGTGAATTAAAGGAGCGTTGACCATTCAAATTAGGTGCGTGTCCCTAGAATTATAGTGCCAGATGGTGTTAAAAATAAAGGTGACGGATACTTTTATTGAGGGATATATTTGATTAAAGGGTATAGGCCCCCAATCATTTAAGGAATTGATATGAGATTCTTGATCTTTTTAGGAATTTGCATCGGTTTATTTCTCGTCGTAGCATTTGTAGCCTTTATCTTTAGGGATAAAACAGGTGAAAAAGGCTACGAAAAACCGCCTTCATGTCCCAAATGTCGGAAAGTGGAGGACCCATTCAATAATTAGGAGTCCGGTGCCACCCATCATAACCAGAATTAAAGAAGGAGCCATATAAAGTAAACATGCAGAATTAGTAAAAAAGCACTCCGCCTGTTTCATCTCGCCGCTTCTTTTTAATAATTTATAAATGTCCAACATTCTGTTGGGTAAATTGAGTTCCTTGACAATTAGATATCTTTATGATATCTTATTGATATCTAACCAAGGAGGTCAATATGGCTGTTGCATTAAGGAAAGACATAGTTATTCGGCTTCCCATGCCGCTTTATCAGAAGGCAAAGAAGATTTGCGATGGTGAGTATAAGACTTTTACGGGGTTTATTCGCGAATTGATTTTGGAAAAGATCAGCGACCGTCTAACATCGCAAGAAGTGGCAGAGGGGATGAAAGCCAGCCATGATTTCAAAGTAGGTAACGGGGTAGCATGGAGAAAGATCAAACGTGGATAGATTTGAGGTCATTCTTTTAGGCCAGGCGGAGAAGTTTTACAGGAAAGCGCCTGATGGTCTGGTTCATCGCCTTGATCTGTGTTTTGAGGCTCTGGAAAGCTCTCCTTTTCAGGGACCTAATATAAAGTTATTAAAAACACAGAAGTCTCTGCGATGGTATCGTTATCGAGTAGGAGATTACCGGGTGGTTTATGAGATTAATCGAGATGCTAAAAAAGTTGGTGTGCTTTTAATTCTTCATCGGTCATCGGCATATCGGGACATGTAAAAATTTTTTTACACACATAGCATAACCAGAATTAATTAAAGAAGCCCTGCCTGGGCTGATGGCCTAATCGGCGGGGTCCTGTTAGGAGAGTCATGATGCCAAAAAAGCTGGTCAAGAAATGTTGCAGCTGTGGGAAACGGGTTTTTCCAAATGGGTTTAGATATTGTCGAATATGTGCTCAACTTCAGCGAAACGAATGACTTCAATGAAAGATTCCCGCAAAAGACCCGTAATGATCTTTGGAAGTATGTTCGTCAAGAGTGGCTATGTATGTTTCTACACTGAAATGCCTCTCGAGATGAGCAATCGATAAAAGCCCTTGGTATTGCGTTTTTGATCATTGGATACCCGATAATGATAAGAAAGTTGTACTTACAAGCTCATTATTCAATGATATGAAATCAGACCTCTCTGAAAAAGAATTTTGGTGTTTTATCGATCAGTTATTTAACTATAAGAAAAAGCGAATAAAGGTAAAAAAGAAAAGACTGGTATATTGGAACAGGCTTAATCCATAAAAATAGAAGAGGGCCTATGATTGTTAAAATCATGGAAATGTATCTTAGCTAGCCGTAATCTACGTGTATTCCCCAAATATTCCCTATTCCTTGCTCCACGTTCAGTTTTCTCACTGCAGTAGGGTTGTTGGTTGACTTCCCCGTCTAATTCTATATAATAACTTTTTATATGTAAAAATAATTTAATGGGCTTTTTGTTTTTAAGAAGAGGGTGACTAATGATGGAAATTGATGAAAATAAAAGTGTTAGGATAAAAAAGCTGGATGCCCTAAAAGCCAAAGGTGTGGATGCGTATGCCCAGCGTTTTATACGTTCACATTCCATTGCGGATATTCTGAAAGATTTTAAAGAGGGCGTGAAAGTGGTGACAGCCGGGCGTATCATGGCCAACCGGGACCAAGGCAAGGTTCATTTTATGGACTTAATGGACCAGACCGGGCGCATGCAGCTTTTTATCAAGGCAGATAATATCGGGCAAGAAGCTTATGAGAATTCTTAAGTGTCTAGATCTTGGCGATATCATCGGCGTTGAAGGCGAGACATTCAAAACTAAAACCGGCCAGGACACCATCCGGGTCGTCTAAATATCAGGTGCTTTCTAAATCTTTGCAGACCTTGCCGGAAAAATGGCATGGCCTGAAAGATGTGGATATCCGTTACCGTCAGCGTTATGTGGATTTGATCGCCAATCCCGAGGTGCGGGAAGTGTTTATCAAGCGCAGTCATATTATTTCCTATGTGCGCTCATTTCTCGACGGGAAAGGATTCCTGGAAGTGGAAACCCCGATGCTTCAGCCCATGGCAGGAGGGGCGCGCGGCAAGCCTTTTAAGTCCCGCCACAACGCGCTGGACATGGATGTTTACCTGCGCATTGCCCCGGAACTTTATTTGAAGCGCTTACTTGTCGGCGGCCTTGAGAAGGTCTATGAGATCAACCGTAATTTCCGTAATGAAGGGATCTCCACACGGCATAACCCGGAATTCACCATGCTGGAGGTCTATCAGTCCTACGGTAATTTTGAGGACATGATGCAATTGACCGAGGAGCTTATCAGCTCCCTGGTGTATAAAATGTACGGTTCTTATAAAATTAATTACCAGGGCCAGGAGATTGATTTTACGACACCTTGGGAACGCCGCTCATTTGCAAAACTGGTCAAAGAGCATTTTGATATCAATCCGGAGGATACGGCTGAAAGGATGCTGGCTAAGGTTAAAAGCCAAAAGACAAGGGAATATTAAGATCGATCGCCTGACGCGTTCAGCGATCATGAAAATCGTTGAAGAGGCCCTGGATGAGAAAGCGACAGCCAATCCGGTATTCATGTTGGATTATTTTACTTTTCTTTCGCCGTTGGCCAAGGCCAAGCCGGATAATCCGGCCGTGGCCCAGCGCTTTGAATTTTTTATCGGGGGCATAGAAGTAGGCAATGCTTATTCCGAGCTCAATGACCCCCAGGAGCAATATCAGCGCCTGGTGGCGGATCTGGAAGATGATACAGAAACAGGCAACCGCACCATCGACCATGATTTTGTCAGGGCCCTTGAGTACGGCATGCCGCCGGCCGGCGGTTTGGGTATCGGCATTGACCGATTGGTCATGCTTTTGACGGATTCAGCGTCGATCAGGGACGTGATTTTATTCCCGTTGTTAAAGCCGGAGCAATAATTTTATGAACTTCGAATGGTGGTTAACGCTAAGATATCTAACGGCAAAAAAAGACAAATTTCTTGCTGTTATCAATTTTGTGGCTATCGCTGGTATAGCGATAGGGGTCATGGCCTTGATCATTGTCATTGGTGTGATGACCGGCTTTGACCATGACTTGCGTGAGAAAATTGTGGGGGCCAACGCGCATGTTTTTGTTGAGCGTGAGACCGGTGTAAAAAATTACATGCAATTAAATGATCGGTTAAAAAGTCTGCCCGGAATCATTGCGACCACCCCATATATCCACGGCAACGTTTTTCTCGAGTCAGGCACCAGGGCCGCGAGTTTGATTTTGCGCGGGGTCCAACCGGACAGTGAAGGGGCAGTGACGCGCATCAACAATTATCTGGCCCAAGGTAAGGTGTCGGATTTAAAGGACAATGGGGTCCTTATTGGCAGCCAGATGGCTTCCTATTACGGTTATCATGTGGGAGATGCGTTAACGATTATTGCCCCGGCGTCGGGTATTGCCGGTGGCGGCTGGCGTTATAAGTTTAAAGTTGCCGGTATTTTTACATCGGGGATGTATGATTACGATATGAATTTGATTTTGGTCACTCTTTCCCGGGCCCAGGAAATTTTTAACATCGGCATGACGGTTACCGGTATCGGCCTTAAATTAAAAGATCCCGATCAAGCGCCCATCGTTAAGAAAGAGATTTATGAGCAGATAGGTTTCAGTTATCTGGTGCGCACCTGGATGGAAACCAATGCTAATTTTTTTGCGGCATTGGCATTGGAGAAATTCGCCATGTTTATTATCCTGACCTTGATCGTCTTGGTCGCCTCTTTTAATATCATCAGCACCCTGATCGTGACGGTGACCAGTAAAGTCAAGGATATCGGCATTCTCAAATCCATCGGGGCCTCCAAGGCCTGCATTCACCGCATTTTCACCTGGCAAGGACTGGCGGTGGGGGCGATAGGGACATTTTGGGGTTTTGCCGGAGGAGTGGCGGTCATTGTTTTGCTTAGAAAATATCAATTTATCAAGTTGCCCCAGGATATTTATTATATTGACCATTTGCCTGTTGTGATTCAGGCGTCTGATGTGGGGTTGATTGTCGGTGCAGCTATGCTGATCACCTACGCGGCGACCGTGTATCCGGCGATTAAGGCGGCAAACCTTGAACCCGTGGAAGCGTTGAGATACGAATAGGAATAGGATGTTAATCGAAGTTGTCAATATTCACAAGACCTATCCAGGCCCTTTACATGTGCTTAAGGGGGTTGACTTAGGTATTGAAGCCGGTGAGTGTCGTGGCCATCGTTGGCCCCTCGGGTGCCGGGAAGTCGACTTTACTGCATATTTTGGGTGGTCTGGATGCCCCTCAAGAAGGTCAGGTCATTTTTAACGGCCAGAATTTATATGGTTTAAGCGATGTCAAGCGTGCCCAGATGCGTAACTGCGACATGGGGTTTGTTTTTCAATCGTATCATTTATTGCCGGAGTTAACCGCCCTGGAAAATGTGATTTTACCGGCCATGATCAAAGAAAATTCAAGAAAGACAAGCACGATTGAGTCTGCGGGGTTAAAATTATTAGAACAGTTGGATTTGTCTGCACGGGCGTCACACAGGCCCAATCAGCTTTCGGGTGGCGAGCAGCAACGGGTGGCTATTGCGCGCGCCCTGATGAACGGGCCCAAGGTCATTTTTTGCGATGAGCCTACCGGCAATTTGGATTCAGTCAGCGGGCAGATGGTGATGGATACCCTTTTGCGTTTGAATCAGTCCCACGGGGCGGCGGTGGTCATCGTGACGCACGACGAGAAGATTGCCGGCCGCACGCAGCGGATCATTGCCATGAAGGACGGCTTGTTGGAAGCGCCGTTGAAAGGGGACACATTAAAGGTCCCCTTATTTAGGAACACTTTAATGTGTCCTTTTAGGAAAGGAATATCATGAAAATTTACTTAAACGGAAAATTGGTGGGAAAGGCCGATGCCAAGGTGTCGGTGTTTGATCATGGCTTTCTTTACGGCGACGGGGCTTTTGAAGGCATCCGTTCCTATAATTGCCGGGTGTTTCGCTTAAAAGAGCATCATTGACCGTTTATATGAAACCATGCATACGCTTATGATCGACCCGCCGATGACCAAAAAGCAAATGTCGGACGCGGTGGTGGCCACCTTGCGTGCCAACAAGATCAAAGACGGTTATATCCGCCTGATCGTCAGCCGCGGCGACGGGGATTTGGGGCTTGATCCCCGCAAATGCTACGGCAAACCTAATGTGATCATCATCACGGATAAGATCATCTTATATCCGCCCCAGCTTTATCAAAAAGGCATGGAGATCATCACGGTGCCGACCGTTAAAAACAATCCTAATGCGCTTAACCCGCAGCTTAAGTCGCTTAATTACCTTAACAATATTTTAGCCAAGATTGAGGCTTCCCTTTGCGGCTACAATGAGGCGATCATGCTCGATGGCAACGGCTATATCGGTGAGTGCACCGGGGATAATGTGTTCATTTATAAAGACGGGGTGCTTTCCACGCCGCATTTGGGGCGTTTAAAAGGCATTACATGCTGGGCTATCCTGGAGTTGGCGCTTAAGATGAAGATCAAAGTGTTTGAAGGTTACATCACCCGTCATGAGGTGTATAATGCACATGAATGTTTTTTGACAGGGACTGCGGCGGAATTGATCCCCGTTGTGAAGGTGGATGGCCGCACGATCGGTGGGGGGAAGCCCGGATTGATTACAAAGAAACTGTTGGATGCTTTTCATCAATTGACTAAAAAAGATGGCGTGAAATATGACTTGTGATATTTGCGGTAAAAAAAAGGCGACCGTGCATTTAACTGAAATTGTCGATGAGCAAATGTCGGAGATGCATTTATGCGAAGAATGCGCCCGGCAGAAAAGTTCTCAGATGGAGCAGCAATTTGGTCTGGCTGATTTATTGGCGGGTCTGTCAGACCCCAGCAAGATCTCTGCTTCCAAAGAAAGCGAAAAAAGCGTCCTCAAATGTTCCCGCTGTGGTTTGCTTTATGAAGATTTTCGCAAGTTCGGACGCTTAGGCTGTGGCGAATGCTACACGTCTTTTAAGGAGCATTTAACCGGGCTCTTGCGCAAGATCCACGGCTCGAATAAATATTTAGGCAAAACGCCCGTCACGTATCAGGAAAGTCAAAAGGCAGCCGGTCCGGAAGGTCCCGTTGCGTCTTCTGCCGTCCGAAGACCTTGCGGATTTAAAACAGCAGTTGCAATCGGCCATCGCGGCGGAAGATTTTGAGAAAGCCGCCTGATCCGTGACAAGATCAGGGATTTTGAAAAGAAAGGACCAGGTAAAATATATGCGTATTGAAGAATTATTAAATCATACCGGAGAATGGCTCAGAGGTACGGGCCCGTCGGCTCATATTGTCATGAGTTCACGCGTGCGTCTGGCGCGTAATTTGGAAGCCTGGACTTTTCCCGGCAAATCGGCGAAAAAGGATCTAGAGGCGGTCTTAAAGGCCTTTGAAGAAGCGGTCGATCGTATCAGCGCTTTGAAAGGATCGACGCTGTTTGATATGACCGAGATCGACCAGGTGGACCGTCAATTGTTGGTTGAAAGGCATTTGATGAGCCATGAG
Organism: Candidatus Omnitrophota bacterium; assembly: GCA_963769315.1. Classification (GTDB taxonomy): domain Bacteria; phylum Omnitrophota; class Gorgyraeia; order Zapsychrales; family Fredricksoniimonadaceae; genus JABDGZ01. Next base: position 551,083 of record CAVYLG010000003.1, on the reverse strand, counting down.
CATGCCTCCAACCCTGAAGGCAAAGGGCTTTTGGTGACCGCCGAAGAAGTGGTTTCCATCATGGTCAATGAAGAAGACCATTTGCGTATTCAGGTGATGCGCTCCGGCCTTAACTTAAGCGAAGCCTGGGACATTATCAATGCCATTGACGATGCCTTATCGCGTGAGCTTGCCTTTGCCTTTTTGCCGAGCTGGGGGTTTTTGACCGCGTGCCCCACCAATACAGGGACTGCCATGCGAGGGAGCGTGATGATGCATTTGCCCGCCTTGGTCATGACCAAGCAGATCAATAAAGTGCTGGCGGCCATTTCCAAATTAAGTTTTGCCAGCCGCGGATTTTACGGCGAGGGCACCCAGGCGTCGGGGAATTTTTATCAGATCTCCAATCAGGTGGCTTTGGGACACAGTGAATTGGACATCATCCAAAATATCAATGGATTGATCCGTCAGGTCATTGAGCAGGAAGAGCAGGCACGCCAGGCCCTGCTTTTGCAGAATAAGCCGATGCTCGAGGACAAGGTTTGCCGTTCCTGGGGGTTGCTTAAGACCGCGCGGATTATTTCGAGCCAGGAGGCCATTGAACTTTTTTCCATGGTGCGTTTGGGATTGGATATGGGTATTCTCAAGCATGTCGATCATAAGGCGCTTAATGAATTGTTTATCATGATCCAACCGGCGCATTTACAAAAGATCGAAGGTAAAAAATTAAACGCGTTTGAACGCGATACTAAAAGGGCGGCAGTTATCCGCCAGAAGTTAGGAGGGAAAGATGTTTAATCGATTTACAGAACGTGCACGCAAAGTTATTGTCTACGCCAAGGAAGAAGCCAAGCGTTTTAACCATGATTATATTGGTACCGAACATTTATTGCTGGGGTTGATCCGCGAGGGTGAAGGGGTGGCCGCGGCGGTGTTGCAAAAGCTGGGGCTGGATTTAGAGACCATCAGGCTTGAGGTCGAGAAATTAGTGCAAGCCGGGCCCACCACCCAGGTGGTAGGGGACATTCCTTTTACCCCGCGTTCCAAAAAAGCGCTTGAGCTTTCCGCCGAGGAAGCCCGTGCCTTGGGGCATAATTACATCGGCACCGAGCATTTGCTTTTGGGGTTGGTCAAAGAAGGCGAAGGCATGGCTTATCGCGTGCTTTTAAATTTAGGTTTGGATTTAGGCAAATTACGCAATGAAGTCATGGAACTATTGGGCTCCGGCATTCCCGGCTACGGCCAACAGCCAGAAACTGTCAAAGCCGGTAAGACTCCGGCCATTGATGCGTATGGCCGTAATTTGAATAAATTAGCCAGAGAAGGGAAGCTTGATCCGGTGATCGGCCGCAAGAATGAAATTGAGCGTGTTGTCCAGATCCTTTCAAGGCGCACCAAGAATAATCCCGTGCTCTTAGGCGAGGCAGGTATCGGCAAAACCGCTATCGTCGAGGGATTGGCCCAGCAGATCGTCTTGGGGGATGTGCCGGAATTGTTGCGTGATAAGACCATTGTGGTGTTGGATTTGGCCATGATGATCGCGGGCACCAAATACCGCGGTCAGTTTGAGGAGCGGATCAAAGCGGTGATGGATGAGCTTAAGCGTTCCGGGAAGATTGTGCTTTTTATCGATGAGATCCATACCCTCGTCGGTGCCGGTGCGGCCGAAGGGGCCATTGACGCGGCCAATATTTTAAAACCGGCCTTGGCCCGCGGGGAGATCCAGTGCATCGGGGCCACCACCATGGATGAATACCGCAAGAATATCGAAAAAGACGCGGCCCTGGAGCGCCGTTTTCAGACGATCATCGTGGAACCTCCGTCGGTGGATGAAACGATCCTGATCCTTAAGGGCCTGCGCGACAGGTATGAAGCCCATCACAGGGTCAAATATTCCGATGAATCCCTGGAAGCCGCGGCACGCCTGTCAGACCGGTATATTTCCAACCGTTTTTTGCCGGATAAGGCCGTGGATATTTTGGATGAGGCCGGGGCCAAGGCCCGTTTGCAGGCGATGGTCGTTCCTGATGATATCAAAGAGCTTGAGGAAAAGATCGAACAGTTAAAGAAGGAAAAGGAATCCTATATCAAGATCCAGGATTTCGAGCGCGCGGCCAAAATGCGCGATCAGGAGCGCGAGGTGCGTGAGCAGCTGGAGCGCAAGCGCGCGGAATGGATGCAAAAGCGCGATGATGTCTCCTTGACGATCACCGACGATGATATTGCCCGTGTGGTTTCCCAGTGGACCAGGATCCCGCTGATCCGTTTAGAGCAGAAAGAAAGCGACCGCCTGCTGAAAATGGAAGACCAGATGAAAAAAGCGATTATCGGCCAGGATGAAGCGGTCTCGGCCATTGCCCGTGCGGTGCGCCGCTCAAGGGCAGGCATCAAAAATCCGCGCCGTCCCATCGGTTCATTTATTTTCTTGGGGCCCACGGGTGTCGGCAAAAGCCTGTTGGCCCGTATTTTGTCGGAATTCATGTTCGGCGATCGGGATGCGTTGATCCAGATCGACATGTCCGAATATATGGACAAATTTAATGTTTCGCGTCTGATCGGGGCCCCTCCGGGTTACGTGGGGTATGAAGAAGGCGGCCAGCTGACTGAAAAAGTGCGTCGTCGTCCTTATTCGGTCGTGCTTTTAGATGAGATCGAAAAGGCCCATCCGGATGTTTTTAATTTCCTGTTACAGGTCTTTGAAGACGGGCAATTGACCGACAGTTTGGGGCGTAAGGTGGATTTTCGTAACACCATCATCATCATGACCTCGAATGTGGGGGCGGAGATGATCCGCAATGCCGGTTCCCTTGGGATTTGTGGCCCAAGCTGAGGACACTTCGTATAATGCCGTCAAAGACCGGCTTGCTGAATGAAGTCAAAAAATCGTTCAAGCCGGAATTCTTAAATCGTATCGACGATATTATTGTGTTCAGGAATTTGACCAAGGCAGACTTGGCAGAAATCATCAAACTGGAAGTCAATGAGGTCATTGAGCGCCTTAAGGCCAAGGGGATCGATATCAGCCTTGTCTCCTGAGGCCATGGATTTCTTGATGGAAAAAGGTTATGACCCTTTGTATGGGGCAAGGCCCTTAAAGAGGACCATTCAGCGTTACGTGGAAGACATGCTTTCCGAAGAAATTATTTCCGGACGTTTTAAAGAAGGCAGTAAGGTCACTGTTGTCCGTCGAGATGATAATTTGGTGCTTGCCTAAACCATGAATATTTTGGCTTCCAGGATTGTTGTTTCGGCCAATGAATGGGTCCGTTATATCGGGCAATTGACGTTATTATTGTCACATACGGTGGCGTGTGCCCTTACGCCTCCGTTTAAAGGCGATCGCTCTTTGATACAAGCCCAACGCATCGGGCCGGGTAGTTTTATGATTTCAGCCCTGGTGGGTTTTTTCGTCGGGATGATCATCGCTTTGCAGATGGCCTATCAGATGGTACAGCTTTCCGCCGAGCTTTATATCCCCAATGTCATTGCCGTGGCCTTGACCCGTGAATTGACCCCGGTACTCACGGCCCTGATCGTTGCCGGCCGCATCGGGGCCGGTATTGCCGCGGAAATCGGCTCCATGGTGGTCACCGAACAGGTGGATGCGCTTAAGGCCTTTGCCGTTAATCCGGTCAAGTATCTGGTGGTCCCGCGATTTTTAGGGCTTATCATTATGCTGCCGGTATTGACCATGCTGTCGGACATTATCGGCATCTGGGGCGGTTATGTGATTTGTGTTTTTAAATTGCATATCAGCCACGAGATGTTCTGGAAGATGACCTTTAGGGCCCTGACCATGAAAGATATCTTGACCGGGTCTGATCAAGACGGTTTTCTTTGGCATGATCATTGCCATTGTCGGATGCCATCAGGGGCTTAACGTCAAAGGCGGGGCAGACGGTGTCGGCAAGGCCACGACGACCGCGGTGGTGCGGTCGTTTATTTTGATCATCGTGATGGATTGCTTTATTACGTTCGTGTTTTATTTTTTGCTGAATTTTTAGGGGTAGGGTCAGGAAGATGGAAATGAATGATCGAAATACGTAATTTATATAAGGTCTTTGGCGCGCAAATGGTGCTTAATAATTTGAGCCTGACCGTGCGCCGGGGAGAGACCAAGGTCGTTATCGGCCGTTCCGGTGTCGGTAAAACCGTTCTTTTAAGGAATATTGTGGGGCTTGTCCGTCCGGACAGCGGTTCGATTAAGATCAACGGGGTTGAAGTGACCAATCTCAATGAAAAAGAATATAACCGCCTGCGCATGGAGATCGGGATGGTTTTTCAGGGCGGGGCATTATTTGATTCCATGAATGTCGGAGAAAATGTCGGTTTTGTCCTCAATGAATTCATGAACCTGGATCAAAAGACCGTTCAGGACAGGGTGCGGGATGCCTTGGGCCTGGTGGGTTTAAAAGATGTGGAGGATATGATGCCCTCCCAGCTTTCCGGAGGGATGAAAAAACGCGTGAGTTTGGCACGCGTGCTGTGCATGGAGCCCCATATTATTTTGTACGATGAACCCACCACCGGGGTCGACCCGATCACCGCGGCCGCGATCAATCATTTGATCATTGAATTGCGCGATAAACTTAAAGTCACATCCATTGTCGTGACCCATGATATGAATTCCGCCTATCAGGTGGCGGATTCGATCGCGATGTTTTATAAGGGGCAGATCATTGCCGACGGGAAGTCCGGAAGAAATCAAGAATTCCAAACATCCGGTGATCCAGCAGTTTATACACGGTGAGGCGCATGGGCCCATCACCGAGGATGAGAGTTTGATTTTTGGCCATGTAAAATGATTCCAACGTAATGTCGGAATCATCCCGAGCCTAAAAGCGAGGGATCTGTTAGTTCATACAATATGGAGAACTGATTATGTCTCGAGATAACGGACTGGAATTGAAGGTCGGCTTATTTGTGTTGATGGCGATTTTGGCGTTAACTTTTTTTGTTATTTCAGTCAGTGATCTTTCTATTTTTGAAAAGGGCCGGCATATCCAGGTTGTTTTTGGTTTTGCCAGCGGCTTGCGTGAGGCGGCACCCGTGCGCCTGGCAGGAGTGGAAGTGGGGTTGGTTAAAAAATTGCAGGTATTTGTGGATGAGAATGACGGCGGGAAAACCAAGGTACGGGTGAATGTCTGGATCAAAGATGATATCGCCATCCCTGCGGATTCTAAGATTACGATCAATCAGCTGGGGATCCTGGGAGAGAAATATCTTGAAATTATCCCCGGTACTTCGACGGACTTGGTCAAGGATGACAGTGTGATCATCGGGCATGATCCTGTGCCGATTGAAAAGATCACGGAAAAGGTCGATACCTTGATGGCCAAGCTGGAGAGCACGGTCGACAGTGTTAATAACGGTATTTTAACTGATAAAAATAAAAAATCCTGGAAGATGCCTTGGAAGGCTTCGGCGCTTTGGGCACGGATTTAAAAGAGGGGCGCGGGACTTTGGGCAAGCTGCTTACCGATGAGTCTATCTATAATAATCTCGATGATCTGACTTCGGATTTAAAAGGCAATCCCTGGAAACTGCTCTACCGGCCCAAACTAAGTGAAAAAGGTTTGAGAAAGGTAGGTTCTAAGGAATGAAAACCAAAACAGTATTTGTCTGTCAGAATTGTGGTTCCCAATCCGCGCGTTGGGTGGGCAAATGCCCCAATTGCGAGGAGTGGAATTCGTATGTCGAAGAGACTGTACATGGCCGCATATTGAAGCAGGCGAGTATGCGTACCCAGATTGCGGCAGACAGTGCTCGCGCCTGTTCTTTTAAAAGAAGTGGATGTTTATCAGGACAAGCGTTACCTGACGGCCATCGGAGAATTTGACCGGGTCATGGGCGGAGGCATTGTTCCGGGATCCGTGACCTTGATCGGCGGAGATCCCGGCATCGGCAAATCGACGATTATTTTACAGGCCGGCTGTGCCTTGGCCCGCGCGGGTTTAAAAGTTTTGTATGTCAGCGGCGAGGAGTCTGTCAAACAAGCCAAGATGCGCGCGGACAGGGTCGCCCAGACGCCTAATGAGAATTTTTTTATCGTCAATGAGATCGATGTGCAGGCGATTGTCGGCTATATCCATGAATTAACCCCGCAAGTGGTGATCATTGATTCGATCCAGGTGGTGCATTTGGCGGAAATTTCTTCTTCGCCCGGGTCCGTTGCCCAGGTCAGGGAAAGTGCCGCGGTCTTGACACAGGTGGCTAAATCGCGGGGGATAGCTCTTTTTCTCATCGGACATGTCACCAAGGAAGGGATGTTGGCAGGCCCGCGGGTGCTGGAGCATATGGTTGATAGCGTGCTTTATTTTGAAGGCGAACGTTATTCGTCTTATCGTATTTTGAGGGCCAATAAAAACCGTTTTGGTTCCACCAATGAGATCGGTGTTTTTGAGATGACAGCTGCGGGTTTGCAGGAAGTGTTAAACCCTTCGGAAATTTTTCTTTGCGAGCGGCCCCAGGATTCTTCCGGTTCTGTGGTGGTGCCGATCCTCGAGGGGACAAGGCCATTTTTGGTGGAGATCCAGGGGTTGGTTGCCCGCAGTGCTTTTGGCATGGTGCGCCAGAAAACCCAGGGCTTTGATGCCAATCGTCTGGCCTTATTGGCGGCGGTTTTGGAAAAAAGGCTGGGGCTGAATCTGGGGGATAAAGATATTTTTTTAAACGTCGTCGGTGGTGTTAAGGTGATGGACCCGGCCGCGGATCTGGGTGTCAGCTTGGCGGTTGCGTCCGCATTATTGGACAAAGTTGTCCCCCATGACACGGCCATTTTAGGAGAGGTCGGCCTTTCCGCGGAGGTGCGCAGTGTGGCCCAAATCGCCTCCAGGGTCAATGAAGCACAGAAGCTTGGATTTACCCGTTGCATTGTTCCTAAAAATAATTTGAAGAATAAAAATGATTTTAAGCCATCTAATATCCGGTTGATCCCGGTAGCAACGGTCAGGGAAGCGTTAGATAAATTATAGATAGTCAGTATACTCCAGCCTGCCCGACTGGTTGGCCATGCGGCGGGGTCTATAGGAGGAGAAGTTCATGACATTATTATTCATCCGTATTTTTTTCTTAATTATCAGCGGTATTATCGGTTATCAAATTGGCGTCATTAATCAAAACCCTTTGGTAGGTGTCGTGGCTTGTGTGTTGGGCGGGGCGCTTGCTTATCATTATTGAGGCAAATTTAAAGCAGGTGTCGGTGCGGGGGCTTTCCAGCATGGTTTTCGGTCTATTGCTGGGAATTTTCATGGCGAATTTGGTTTCGGACATTATTTCACTGTTGCCTTTGGGGGATGTCATTAAGCCCATCTTGAGGGTGATTTTGACCCTGGTCTTTTCTTATCTGGGCGCGGTGATGGCGTTGCGCGGCAAGGATGAGTTTAATCTTATTATTCCTTATGTGCGTTTTAAACGGCAGGATTTAAAAGACGGCGTGGTCCTTTTGGACACAAGCGCCATTATTGACGGGCGTGTCAGTGATATTTTTAAGACCGGTTTTTTGGGCGGCCGCCTGGTGGTGCCCCGTTTTGTTTTGCATGAATTACAGCGTCTGGCAGATTCCGAGGATGATACCAAACGCCAGCGCGGCCGTCGTGGCATGGAGATTTTAAAAACGATGCAAAAAGACCCCGCGGCGGATGTGCGCATTCATGAAGATGATTTTACCGGTCCCGAGGCCGTGGATTTGAAATTAGTCAAGCTTTCCAAGTTGATGGATGCCCGTATTTGCACGACGGATTTTAATTTAAGCCGTATTGCCTCGATCCAGGGCATTGAAATGCTTAATATCAATGATTTGGTCAATGCGGTCAAGCCGGTGGTGTTTACCGGTGAGGAATTGGAGATCAGGCTTTTGAAGGAAGGCAAAGAAGCCAATCAGGCCATCGGCTATCTGGAAGACGGGACCATGGTGGTTGTCAGCGACGGGCGCAAGGCTTTGGGGCAGACAGTCAAGGTGTATGTGACCTCGGCCTTGCAAACCCAGGCCGGACGCATGATCTTCGCGAAGATGGAACGGCAATAGAGTAGGCAGCCATTTGAGAAGATGGTTAGGAGTTGAGTAATGAAAACTGAAGTTATCGTCGTAGCTGCTGGTGCAGGGAAGCGTTTGAATTCAAAGGTTCCTAAAGCATTGGTCTTGCTTAAAGGCAAGCCGTTGGTCGCGTATTCATTTAAGGTTTTTGAAGGCCATCCTGGCATTGACAGTGTGGTTCTGGTCGGGGTCAGGCGGATATTTATCTCAATTTGTCCGTTTGACCCGTCCGTTTAAAAAAGTACGTGCGGTGGTGGCGGGCGGGCTTAAGCGTTCGGATTCGGTCAAGTGCGGTCTTGAAGGCGCTTTCGCCTGATACGGACATAGTGTTGGTGCATGACGCGGCCAGGCCTTTTATTGATAGTGCCATGATTGACCGCTTGATGGCTGTATTAAAGAAAAATAAAGCAGCCATTGTCGGCGTGCCGGTTAAATTCACTGTTAAAAAGGTCGAACGCAAAACTTTAAATATTCAAGAAACTCCTGCGCAGAGATTTATTATGGGAAGCGCAAACGCCTCAGGGTTTTCATAAGGATGTTTTGGTCAAAGCGCATGCCAGGAAGTTTAAAGAAGAAGCAACTGATGATGCGATCTTGGTCGAGCGCATGGGCGGCAAGGTCAAGATGGTCATGGGCAATTATCGCAATATCAAGGTCACAACACCGGAAGATATTATTTTAGCGCGGCAATTAGCTTAGGCAGCAGAGGAACAGGGACCAATGCAGATGAATTTTAGAGTAGGCATAGGGCATGATGTGCATCGGCTTGTTTTTGGCCGCAAGCTGATGCTTGGCGGCATTGAAGTGCCGCACACCCATGGGCTTGGCGGCCACTCCGACGCGGATGTGGTCTTGCATGCCATTTGCGATGCTATCTTAGGTGCTGCGGGCTTGGGCGATATCGGAGAGCATTTTCCGAATACCGATGCGAAATACGAGGGAGTTTCCAGTTCAGTATTTTTAAAGCAGGTTAATAAAAAGTCCATGACGCGGGGTGGACCGTTGAGAATGTGGATGTGATGATTTTGGCCCAGGAGCCGAAATTGCAGGAATTTAAGCCAAAAATGAAGTATCATATTGCGCGTCAACTGAACATTGACCAGACCCAAGTCAATATCAAAGCCGGCACCAATGAAGGTTTGGGCTTTATCGGCGCCCAAGAAGGTATTGCGGCTTATGCGGTTGTGCTTTTAAAGAAAACGGAGCAATTGGATGATAGGCATTTATGATTATTTTAGTTAGTTATTAATTATTGTCATTATTTTTATGGCGATTTATATCATTTTTGCCGACGAGATTAAAACCGTCAAAGACCGTGACCCGGCGGCAAAAAGCGCCCTGGAAGTGCTTTTGCTTTATCCGGGCCTGCATGCCTTGGTGTTTTATCGCATCAGCCATCAATTGTGGGAATGGAAGATCCCGATTATTCCCCGCTGGCTTTCGCAGACTGCGCGTTTTTTGACGGGCATAGAGATCCATCCGGGAGCCACAGATCGGCAAGAGTTTTTTTATTGACCACGGCATGGGTGTTGTTATCGGCGAGACTGCCATTGTCGGCGATAATGTCCTTTTATATCAGGGCGTGACCTTAGGGGGCACGGGCAAAGAAACAGGCAAGCGCCATCCGACCTTGGGCAATAATGTGGTGGTGGGAGCCGGGGCCAAGATTTTGGGTAATATCACCATCGGAGATAATTCTTATATCGGGGCCAATGCGGTGGTGATCAAGAATGTGCCGCCTAATTCCACCGTCGTGGGGATCCCGGGACGTATCACTAAACAGGAAGGCCGTAAAATCGATATGGAATTAGACCATATGCATGTCAGCGATCCGGTCATGGAAAATATGTCAAAATTGCTTGGGCGCATCAAGACACTGGAAGCGAAAACAGGTTGTGAAGCGCCTAAGGGCGAGAGTGATGTTGATTTCACTGATTTAAGATTATTTATGGCCGATACAAATTTATAATTCTTTAAGCGGCAAAAAGGAAGATTTTATTCCCGTCTCGGGCAATGATGTCAGGATGTACACCTGCGGCATTACTGTCTATGACCGGTCCCATATCGGGCATGCGCGCAGTTTGTATGTATTTGACGTGATCCGCCGTTATTTGAAATTCCGCGGGTTTAATGTCATCTTTGTCCGCAATATCACGGATATCGACGATAAGATCATCGACCGGGCCATTGAGACCAAACGCGAGGCCCAGGATGTCAGCGAAGAGCAGATCCGGTTTTATTATGAGGACTTAAAAGCGCTGGGAATTCCTCCGGGTGATGTGGAGCCTAAGGCCACGGATAATATCGCGGATATGATCACCCATATTCAAGGGCTGATTGACAAAGGCTTTGCGTACTCCATTGCGGGCGGGGATGTGTATTTTGATGTGCGCGCTTTCAAAGATTATGGCAAGCTTTCCGGCCAGAGCATTGATAAGATGCATGAGGCCGTGCGCATCGAGAAAGATTCCAAAAAGAAAGATCCTTTGGATTTTGTTTTATGGAAATCTTCCAAACCCGGTGAGCCTACCTGGGAAAGTCCTTGGGGGCCGGGCCGTCCCGGCTGGCATATTGAATGCTCGTGCATGAGCATGAAGCATTTGCATACGCAAACCCTGGATATCCATGCCGGCGGGCGGGACTTGATTTTTCCGCATCATGAAAATGAGATCGCCCAGTCCGAGGCTTTGACCGGCGTGCCTTTCGCGAAATACTGGATCCATCATGGATTGCTGACCGTCAATGGGCAGAAAATGTCCAAATCATCGGGTAATTTTATTACGATCCGGCAGGCCCTGGCCAAATATAGCGCTGATGAGATCAAAATGTTCTTTTTGTTTTCGCATTATGCCAGCAATATCGATTTCTCCGAGGAGAAAATGCTTGAGGCCCGCAAAGCGCTTGGGTAAATTCGATGTGCTTTTTTACAGGGCTTCAGGCCTTTTGAAGGATAAGAATGTCGAACCCGTCCAAGCGGGTTTTATCAGCAAATACAAGCATGAATTCATCCAGGCCATGGATGATGATTTCAATACGCCCAAAGCCTTGGCGGCGTTGTTTAATCTGATCAATGATACTAATATGTACATTGATCAAAACAGTGATGACCCTAATTATTTGGGGGTTATTTATCACGCGGTGGATGTATTGGAAAATCTGGCCCGCAATATATTCGGTTTGTTTCTGCAGGAGAAGGACAAGGAATTATCGGCAGAACTAAAAGCCCTGCTTGATGAGCGTGTCCAAGGCGCGCGAACTTAAGAATTTCAAGCGTTCCGATGAGCTGCGGGTTTTATTGAAAGAAAAAGGCGTGACTGTCGAGGACGGCAAAAACGGCCAAACCTGGCGATGGATTTGATAAAAAAGAAGGCGCGATGAACGCGGCCTAATGGATAAAGCTTTCCCTGACTAAGATAAGTATATAGAAGTATTGTTCTTTTCAAGAAAATATGGCCTTAAGAAAGTCCCTTGCGTTCATTCTTAAGACCTTTAACGCCCCAGGCGGGATTCGAACCCGCATCATTTCCGTAGTAAGGGAAAGCTTATCCAATTAAGCTACCGGGGCGTTAAATTTGTATATAATAACATATTTTGATTATTAATCAATATTTATTTGGAAAGGTAATTTTATGGCAGGCAAATTCATTACATTTGAAGGCTCGGAAGGCTCCGGCAAAAGCACGCAGGCGGCTTTGGTGTTTGATTATTTGAAATCCAAGAAAATGCCGGTTTTGCTTTTGCGCGAGCCGGGCGGGGTCAAGATTTCGGAAAATATCCGCAAACTTCTGCTCGATGTGAACAATACCGGCATGGGGGATGAGTGCGAAACCCTGCTTTATATGGCCGCGCGCGCCCAAATGGTCAAGGAAGTTTTAGAGCCGCAATTAAAATCCGGGAAGATCATTTTGTGCGATCGCTTTTTGGATTCCACCATTGCCTATCAGGGGTATGGCAATGGGATTGATATTAAAACCATCGAGCAATTAGGTCTTGTTTGCGACCAAAGGCCTTGCCCCTGATCTGACGATCCTTTTTGATATTCAGCCTGAAAAAGGCTTAAGCCGTGCCGGTCAAAAAAAAGACCGCATTGAATCGCGTTCTTTGGAATATCATCAATCGGGTCCGCAACGGGTATTTGGATTTGAGTAAACAATACCCTGCGCGCATCAAGGTCATTAAAGTGGACGCGGGCAAGGAAGAAATTTTTAAAAGGGTTAAGCCCTATATTGACGCTTTATTAGGTTTATGATAAATCCAGCACAAATCAACGTTTCTGTGATGCAGCGTTTTAGCCGTCTTGCAGCCAATCATCGTCTGGCGCATGCCTATTTGCTGGTGGGGCCGCAGGATTCCGGCAAGACCCAGACAGCTTTGAGCCTGGCCCAATTGGTCAATTGTGAAAGCGAAACGGCCAAACCTTGCGGGGAATGTGCCGCCTGCCGTAAAATCGCTTCGGGCAATCATCCTGATGTGCATGTGATAGGCAACGATGAGATGGAAAGTATCAAGATTGAGGATATCCGTTTTCTCTTAAGCCGGGCCCATCTGATGGCGTATGAAGCGAAGACAAAAGTTTTTATTATCCGTAATATTGAGCTAATGACCCTGGATGCGGCTAATGCGCTGCTTAAGACATTAGAGGAACCTGCGGCCAATACCTTGATGATCTTAACGACGAGTGTGCCCGAGGCCAATTTGGATACGATCAAATCCCGCTGTCATATCGTAAAATTTTTCCCTTCTTCGGTTAATCGTATTACCCAACTTTTGATGGATGAAGGGGTCGAAGGGTCAGGATGCTCATTTTTTAGCTGTTTATTCGGAAGGGTTGTTTGGGCAAAACCCGCAAGTTGATCAAGCAGGAGATCATTTCCCGCAGGCGCAAGGTTTTGGATGAAATGCTTTTAAACCGTCATAATGATAGTTTTCTTAAAGAGCTTTCGGCAAATCCGCAGGAGACCGCCCAAGCTTTGCAGTTGTTATTGAGTTTTTTTAGGGATGTCCTTCTGTTTAAAAGCGGTGTTGCAACAACAGAATTGGTGCATCAGGACTGTTTAAGAGAAATGGAGAAATTTGCCGCGCGAGGCTTTGAAGATTTAGCCTTGATCATCCGGCAAATCGTGCAAACAAAAGAGCTCGTGGACGAAAAATTGAATGTCAAAATGTCCTTGAGCCTTCTTGAGGGAACATATATGGGCCAATTAGTGCAAGTTAAATTAGGGGAATACCGGCCGGTCGATCTGGGCGGATGCCAATGAGGTGGCGGTCCATCGTCATGACATGGTCATTTTGGAAGTGGAACGGAATTTGGAATTCGGCAAAGTCATCTCTGAACCGGACAAGGCCTTATACGGGTAAGGACCGACGCTGTCGCGGCAAGATCATTCGTTTGGCCAGCGACGGAGATTTACGGCAGGTGGTCAATAATGAAATAAAATCCATTGAAGCTTTGAAAACCTGTAAACTCAAGGTCGTTGAAAGTAAAATGGAAATGCAATTAGTCCAGGCGGAATATTCTTTTGATGCCACCAAGATTCTGATTTTTTTTACGGCGGAAGGCCGGGTGGATTTCCGTAACCTGGTTAAAGATTTGGCTAAAATGCTGCGCGTGCGCATTGAACTCAAACAGATCGGGGTGCGCGACAAAGCCAAGATCGTCGGTGGTTATGGCGTCTGCGGGAGAGAATTGTGCTGTTCGTCTTATATGAAAGATTTTCATCCTTTATCCATTAAAATGGCCAAAGACCAGGGCTTGCCGCTTAATCCCCAGAAAATTTCCGGTGTTTGCGGCAGGGTCAAGTGCTGCATGGCTTATGAGTATCAGGTTTACCGTGAATTTTCTAAGATTCTGCCTAAGATAGGGGCCAAGGTCAGTACTCCGGAGGGTGAAAAGGGCAAGGTCGTCGCGATGGATATTCTTAAGCATTATGTGACCGTGGATTTAGGTGAAGGCAAGATGGTTAAGGTTAATATCCTCTGGAGATCCTTAGAACCCTAGTTAGACCGCAATTATGAGTAAATTTTTTGTTACAACTCCGATTTATTATGTCAACGATGCCCCGCATATCGGGCATGCGTATACGACCATCCTTGCCGATGTTTTAAGCCGCTATCATCGTACCGCCGGGGATGAGGTGTTTTTCTTGACCGGTCTGGATGAGCATGGCCAAAAAGTAAAGCAAGCGGCCGAAAAACGGGGGCTTTCACCCCAGGCGCATTGCGATGATTTAGCGCCGAGATTTCTTAATTTGTGGAAGACCCTGGATATCCAATACGATGATTTTATCCGCACCACCCAGGAGCGGCACAAGAAAATTGTCCAGTTGGTTTTGCAGAAGGTCAATGAGAACGGGGATATTTATACGGATGAATACGAGGGCTGGTATTCGGTGGCAGAAGAGCGTTTTATCACGGATGCTGAATACGAATCAGGCCAGTTTCGCGATGTTAAAAAGCTTAAAGAAAAGAATTATTTCTTTAAGATGAGCAAGTATCAACAAAAGCTCATCGATTATATCCAGTCGCATCCGGATTTTATCCGTCCGGAACACCGCAAGAATGAAATGTTGGGGTTTTTGCGTCAGCCGCTGGGGGATTTATGTATTTCCCGTCCCAAGGCCCGCATGGATTGGGGCATTGAAATTCCCTTTGATCAAGATTATGTGACCTATGTCTGGTTTGACGCGTTGGTCAATTATATTTCCGTGCCGGGTTATGGCAGTGACGATCAAAAGTTTAAAAAATGGTGGCCGGCGGATGTGCATTTGATTGGCAAGGACATTTTGACCACTCATTGTGTTTACTGGACCACCATGCTTTTTTCTTTGGGGTTGGAGCTGCCTAAAACCATTTTTGCCCACGGTTGGTGGCTTATCGGAGAAACCAAGATGAGCAAGTCCTTAGGGAATGTGGTCAATCCTCTTGGATTTGATCGAGAATTATGGCGTGGATGCCGTGCGGTTTTATTTGATGCGTGAGATGGTCTTAGGGCTGGATGCTAATTTTACGCCGGATTCGTTTATCAAATGTTTTAACAGCGATTTAGCCAATGATTTTGGCAATTTGCTTAACCGTGTCAGCGGTCTTATCCAAAAAAATCATGGCGGCCAAATACCCCAGCCCGGCACTTTGACCACTGTTGAGGAAGATATTAAAACGCAGGCCAATGCCTTGCCCGCTCGGGTGAAGGATTTAATCAATGAATTTAAAGTGCAGGAAGCAGTGACGTCAGTTTTGGATTTTGTGCGTGTGCTTAATAAATATATGGAAGCCCAGGCCCCCTGGAAGCTGGCTCATGACGGATATGAAGGCAGCAAACCGCGTTTTATATACCGCGGCCGAAGGTTTACGTATAGCGACGATCATGTTAGCTCCGGTCATGCCCGAGAAGACGGCCAATGTTTTGCATATTTTAGGCGCCGAGAAAAGTCAAGCCTGTGTGGGGCCAATTAAAGCCCGGCACTGTTTTGAAAGCCCATCCGCCGCTGTTTCCCCGGATCGAAGTGGAGAAGCCCTGATGGCCATTGAAACCATCAAATGGGTCAATGGTCGTGCCCGCATCATTGATCAAACCAAACTTCCGAATAAATTGGAATATATCTATTGCCGTGATGTAGAGACGATGTGGCAGGCGATCAAACGTCTGTCTGTGCGTGGAGCTCCGGCCATCGGTGTGGCCGCGGCTTTTGGTGTGCTTTTGGGCATACAGAAATTTAAAGGCAGGGATAAATCCAAATTTTTGAAACTTTTTTATGAGACCTGTGATTATCTGGCCACGTCCCGTCCGACGGCAGTCAATCTTTTTAATATGCTCGATGAAATGCGCGCGGTGGTTGCCTGCAATCCTCAGGCAGATGTGGCTCACTTTAAAAAAATTGCTTTTTAAGGAGGCGATGGCCATTTTTAAGGCGGACCAGGATGTTTGCCGCCGCATGGGAGATTATGGGGCAAAGCTTATTAAAAACGGGATGCAATGCCTGACCATATGCAATGCCGGGGCCCTGGCCACGGTGGATTATGGCACGGCCTTAGGAGTTTTTTATAGTGCGAAAAGACAAGGCAAAAAATTTAGCGTTTACTCCTGTGAGACGCGTCCTTTACTGCAGGGGGCGAGGCTGACTTGTTGGGAGCTTCTCCGTCAGAAAATCGACACCACCCTTATTTGCGATAATATGGCGGCCTCTTTGATGGAGAATGGGCAGGTGGATATTATTTTTACCGGTGCTGACCGCATCGCCTCTAACGGGGACACGGCCAATAAAATCGGCACGTATATGTTAGCCGTGCTGGCCAAACACCATGGGATTCCATTTTATATTGTGGCCCCGCGTTCGAGTTTTGATTTGACGATCAAATCCGGCAAGCAAATTCCTATTGAAGAGCGAAAAAGCGATGAGGTGACACATTTTGCAGGTGTGGCCATCGCCCCCAAAGGCGTTAAGGTCTATAACCCCGCCTTCGAC
Source organism: Candidatus Omnitrophota bacterium (assembly GCA_963769315.1). GTDB lineage: Bacteria > Omnitrophota > Gorgyraeia > Zapsychrales > Fredricksoniimonadaceae > JABDGZ01. Next base: position 534,607 of record CAVYLG010000003.1, on the reverse strand, counting down.
GTGACACCGGCTAAGTTAATCACAGGCATTGTGACGGAATATGGTATCATCCGTCCGCCTTATGTAAAAAATATTAAGAGATAGGATAATTATTAAAGCACTTCGCCATATGCGAGGAGGATTATAGTTTATGAAATAGATATATTATGAAAATCTCTCAACTAGGTGAATTCGGTTTAATCGATGCGCTTAAGCAATACGCGCCTGTTTCCAAAGCAGTGATCAAAGGCATCGGCGATGATGCGGCTGTTTTGCCATACAGTAAAAGTGAATATCTGCTTTTAACGACGGACATGCTTTCTGAAGGCACGCATTTTACCCGTCGCATGCCGCCTCAATGCGATCGGGCACAAAGCCTTGGCCTGCAATATCAGCGATATCGCGGCCATGGGCGGTTGGCCCACCTTTGCCGTGGTCTCCATCGGTATTCCTAAAAATTTGCCTGTGCGTTTTATCAAAGATGTATATAAAGGAATGCAGCGCACGGCCCGGGCTTTTAATGTCAGCATCGTCGGTGGGGATACCATTAAAACAGATAAAATGGTGATCAATGTCGCTTTGTTGGGTTTGGTGGAAAAGAGAATATCTGATCACCCGCGATGGCGCCAAGGCCGGGGACTGGATCTTTGTTACCGGGCCTTTGGGCGGTTCTTTTAAAAGCGGCCGGCATTTGAATTTTTTCCCGCGTTTAGCCCAAGCAAGATTTTTAGTTGAAAAATTCAAGCCAAGTGCCATGATGGACATATCTGACGGCCTTTCCGGGGACTTGAACCATATTCTTAAAGCCAGCAGGGTCGGGGCGCGTTTGGATTTTGCATCCATCCCGCGGCATAAGGGTGTCAGTTTATCCCAGGCTTTAAATGACGGGGAAGATTTTGAACTTTTGTTTACGCTTGGCGCCTGTAAAGGCGCGTTCGCTCATGGATTGGCAGGCCCGACAAAAATCATTTTATTTTTATCCGATAGGTACTATTACCGCTGATGCTAAAGAAAAAATTGATGCCAAAAGTTTCACTCATTTCTAATAGCGAAGAAGAAACAATGTTATGCGCCCAGCGTTTGGCCAGGCAGCTTAAAGTGCGGAGACATTGTTCTTTTGCAGGGTGATTTGGGTGCCGGCAAAACCACCTTTGTCAAAGGGCTGGCCCAAGCGTTTAAGGTAGTGCCCAAAAAGGTCAATAGCCCGACCTTTGTTCTTGATGAATTACTATAAGGGGAAGTTGCCGATCTATCATTTTGATCTTTACCGTCTGGGAAATCCTAAGCAGTTGACACGCTTGATTTTGACGAATATTTTTATGGTGAAGGCATCAGTGTTATCGAATGGCCCGAACGTTTAGGAGAACATAAGCCTAAACAATACTATTTAGTGGAATTTCAACATAAAGGTGAACATCAGCGCCAAATATGTATTTCTTATCCTTCGAAACCTCAAGCAAAATCTTCTCATTAGCCCTCAATAAAGATGAGAAGGTTTTACGCTACCGGAATTTAAAAACCGCTTTAGTGCTGGAAGATTCCATTTTACCGGCGATGGATAAAATCCTGGATTCTGCCGGAGTCAAGTTCAGCCAGATTGACGGGTTTGCCATTGCTTTAGGCCCGGGGTCTTTTACAAGTTTGCGGGTGGGGTTGGCCACGGTCAAAGCTTTTGCCATGAGCACGGGCAAGCCTGTGGTCGGCATCCCAACCTTGGATATTATTGCTCAACGGTGTTAAGGGACAGTGCCTGTGACGAAATTTGTGTTATCAATGATGCCCGTCGAAATAAGGTGTATGCTTGTCTTTATGGCCCGCAAGGGCACGCAAAGAGTGATTATTTATTGACTTCGCTTGATGATGTGTTAGAAAAAGTGCATGGCAAGACGCTTTTCGTCGGTGATGCGCTTGGTCTTTACCGTAACAGCATTGAAGAGGCATATCAAAAATATGCTGTTAAGAAAAATAGTACTTGTAAATGTCTTTTCGCTGATGAAAAATGGTGGTATCCTCAAGCAAGGGTGATGGCGGCTTTGGCTTATGAGCGCTTTCGAAATAAACAATACGATGATGCCGCAAGCCTTTTGCCATTATATTTGTATCCACAGGATTGTCAGGTGGCCCCGCCAACGGTTGGCCACCCCTGAATATTTTTCGCCCTCATACCGGGCACTCATAGTTATCCGGCTGTCATTTAAAGAAAGAATGGTAACGCTATGGACGTTAAAATATTAAATTTCGAAACAGTCACTCATCCGCCGACCTGGTGTGAAATTGACCTCAAGGCCTTGGCGCATAATTTTGAACAATTGCAGAAGCTGGCCGTCAAAAATATGTCGCATTCCTTCGGGCATTATGCCGGTCATCAAAGCTGATGCTTATGGCCATGGGATGCTGCAGGTTGCCGAGTGTTTGAACGGATGCGGTTGCAAATATTGGGGGGTTTCCAATGCCAGCGAAGGCTTGGCCCTGCGCGCGGCGGGATTCAAACAGAAGATCTTATTGTTTGAATCCACCTTAGTGTCAGAAGCTAAAGATATCGTTGAGTATAAACTGACACCGACGGTCTGCGCTTTGGAAATGGCCCATGCCTTGGACCATTGTGCCCATCAGGCAGGTCTTTCAAATCCCTGTGCATATTAAAATAGATACCGGGATGGGCCGTTTGGGGGTCAATGAAGACTCAGGCTTTGGATTTTGTGCAAACGCTGCGGTCAGAATGCCCTCATTTGATCCTGGAAGGGATTTATACCCATTTTCCGGTTGCTGATACCGACCGTGATTTTACTTTAGGCCAGATGCGCCGTTTTCGTGACATCGTGTATTCCCTGGAAAATCAGTTTATCACTTTTTCGTATGTGCACGCCGGCAACAGCATGGGGTTGGGAGATTATAAGTCCGATCTTTTTAATTTGGCCAGGCCCGGCATCATGCTCTACGGCGTTTATCCGCTTGAGGATTTAAAGAAGAAGGTCCATTTAAAGCCGGTGATGTCGGTCAAGAGCCCGCATTATTTTTGTGCAGACCATTGCCAAAGGCCGGGGCATCAGTTATGGCCATACCTTTAAGGCCAAGGAAGATATAACAGTTGCGGTATTGCCTATTGGTTACAGCAATGGATATTTGCGTTCTTTGTCCAACAAAGCTTTTGTGTTGGTGGCAGGTGTGCGCTGTCCGGTGGTGGGGCGTGTGACCATGGACCAGATTATCGTGGATATCACCGCGGCCACCCTTTCAGGCCGTATCCCTAAAATCGGTGATGAAGCGGTCATTATGGGCACCCAAAAGGGCGAATCCATTTCAGTCGACGAACTTGCCCATTGGGCAGATACCATCAGTTATGAAATCCTCTGTTCCTTAGGCAATCGCCTGCCGCGGGTATATCATTCCTGAGTATTGTAATTAAAAATTCCTGAAAATAATGAACAAGGCCATGAGGGTAAAGAAGATGGGGGTAAGCCACGCCCCTTCCCAGGGCAATAAAGCCTCACCTTTGGCCAAGGCCAATCCTACCGCGTCTGCGACATAATAAAGAAATCCGATGACCAGGGCAATGGCAATGGAAGTAAAGGTCATGGCCCTTGCGTTTGCCCACCGACATCAGCGCAAAAGGCAATCCGATCAAAACAATGATAAAATTGCGCAGAGGGAAAGTGATCTTTTGATGCATGTCAACCCTGAGATTATTGACCGTCTTGATCGCCCCGCTGCCGGAAAATCGTTTGATATAACCATGCAGTTGGCGCAGGTTCATCGATGATATGTCCATCCTTTGCCGTAAGAAATCCTTAGGCGTTTCTTTGATGTCCATCAATTTTTCGTCCGATATCCGAACGCCGGTGGCGACATTGGGCGAAGTGCTGTTATACGTTGTTATCTGGCAGTTATAGAATTTCCAGGCAATGCCCGTCCATGTGCCTTTGAGGGCCACGATTTTCTCGACCAGGTTTTGGTTATGGTCATGCCCGATGATGGTTATGCCGGTCAATTCGTTGGTGTTAGGGTCAAAGGTGTCAATAAAGAACAGGCGGTTTTTAAGGCCGTAGAAGGTAAGGTTGTGGATGACGGGCATGCCTTTGCCTTTTTGGGAAGGGACGACCTTGATTTGGGTGTCGCGGATCTCCTGATTGACCATCGAGGATTGGGGCACGAATTTTTCATTCACTAAAAATACTAAAGCCGAAACAAAGAGGGCAAATACCAGCGCCGGACGGGTGATCTGCCAGAAATTCATGCCGGAGGCGCGGATGGCGATGATCTCATTGTGGGCGTTAAGGCTGCTATAGGTAAACAGGACGGAGATGAGGCATGCCATGGTGGAAGTTTGTACGATGATCGACGGCAGGAATGAAATGTAATATTGCACGATCACGTTTAGCCTCACGCTTTTTTCGATAAAATCCTGCAAATTGCCGAACATATCGATGAGGATAAACAAAAACGCGAAGGTAAAAACAGTCCCGGCGAAGATGACAAGGATAGATTTTATAATGTAACGATCTAGGATGCGCATAAGTTTAAGTGTCTAACGTATGCATAGTTTCCAGTTTAAAAAAATGGCCAGACCAAAGGCAATGATATTGGGCACCCACATTAAAAGAACGGGGTTAAAAACATTTTGAGAGGCCATGCCTTGGCAGGCCAAAGATAAAATGTAATAAGGGGCGGCGAATAATAAGGCATATAAAAGATTGGCGGATTTGGCCCTGCGATGGGTGATGGCCGCGAAAGGAAAACCCAGAAGGATAAATATCAAAGGCGACAGCGACCATGCCAGCCGGCGGTGATATTCGGCGATCAAGGGGGAGGGATCAATGGACAGTTTGCGCAGGCTTTGGATCTTCTTCGTTAATTCCCGTAATGTCATGGCTTTTGATTTTTTTTCAGCTTTTGCGTTTTTTTTGGAAAGGTCCATGGTGATAAAAGATGTCTGGAAATTAAGTTTATAAAAATTATTGGGATTGTGAAGATCAGGCTCGTCGGAGGTGCCGTTGATGAGCTTGAGCATCAGCTGGTCCTTGCCCGGGACATGGACAAATTCACCTTGCTCGGCAATGATGGTACGGGTGGGTTTATTGGGCGCCGGCTCATAGATCCTGACCCCATATAATAGATCGCTTTCCATCCGGTAAATAAAAATGATGTATTTATCAAAGGCATTGATAAAACTGCCGGGTTCCAGCATGGCTGAGGGGTCCTGGCTGCCGGTTTCCTGCAAGATGCGTGTTTGGGCCTCATAAGCTTCGGGAATGATACGGTCGTTGAGAATATAGACCACCAGGCATAAGGCGATGCCCACGACTATTAACGGGACCAAGCAGACGCAGCAGGTGAATGCCCGAGGCGCGCATCGCCAAGATTTCGTTTTCCGAGGACATGTGGCCGAATGTCAAGATCACCGTGATCAGGCAGGCAATAGGCAGGGTATAGCCCAAAAGGATGGGGATATAATACAGAAAGACCTGGCTCATGGCCGCCAGGGACACGCCGTTATTGATGACCTTGTTGGCCAATTGCGGTAAATACCCCAGAAGAAAGACGCTGGTCAATACACAGATCGACAGCGTAAAAGGCTGAAGGCATTCTTTTAAAATATAATTTCGTAAGATACGCATATATTTCAATGATCATGGTTAGATGTTACTAAAAGTCAATACTCCTACCCGGGCGGCGCCGGCTGTTTTTAAAGCTTGGGCAGCGCTGTGAACGGTGGCCCCTGTTGTATAAAGATCATCAATAAGGACGACACTTTTGCCTTCAACATCCGTCGAATTTTTTATTTTAAAAGCACCTTCCATATTTGTCCAGCGTTGTTTTGCCCCTAATTCCGTCTGGGTGGTGGTCTTTTTCTGGCGTATCAATAAATTTTCCGTATGCAAAATCCCGTAGTGCCGGCTTAAGCCTAAGCTCAACAGTGCTGACTGATTGTATCCCCTTTCCCGCAGCCTTACCGGATGCAGGGGGATGGGAGAGATCAAGTCAAATTTTTGTAAAGGGATATGATGGCGGTCGATGAAATCGATCATTAAAGGGACAAATGTTTTGCTACAGGGATGTTTTGGAATTGTATTTGAAGGCGTGCAGCAGTTTTTGGGCTGTTTCATTATAAAGACAAACCGACCAGGCCTGGTCAAAAGCAAATAGTGCCTGGGTCGATCTGCCGGCTAAATGGGGTTGGATTAAACTCCAGAGAGCCCAAGCAGTTGGCGCATAGCTGCCGCTGGTGGCGGCTATTGAGGAATTGGCGGCAGAGCAGGCAATTGTCAGGGAAGATAAGTTCAAAAGCTCCCTGTAAAAAGGCTTGAAGCATGCCGTATGTTACCATATAATTGACTTGATTTCTAGTCTTGCCATATCACTCTGCCGCATGTTCGTCAAGCGAAGCTGCAGGATCCATAACATTCGATTAAAAAGGGGTTTTATGTTTAAAAAATTTGCTTTAGCGATGATGATGGTTTTGTTTTTAACGCCTCTGTCAATGGCCGAATATCCTTCGGATGTGACTATTTTAGATAAATCAGCTATCGTCAAGCTCACCGATGATCAGCTCATTGATGCCTATGAGGATACGATCGTGGAAATTGAAGCCAACCGCTCCTTTCATGCCACATCCGGTTTTAGTCCCAAAGAATACAAAGATTTTAAAGCCCTGTTAAAATTCCGCCTTTTGTTGTTAGTTGAGATCCATAGCCGTAATTTGGAGCTCCCTCAATTTTAATTATGAATTAAGAAAGATCCTTTATGCATACATCGATTGACCAGGACAAAAGTGAATTATTCCGCCTTCTTAAGACCCAGGCTTTTTTTAAGGGGAAATTTATTTTATCGTCGGGAAAAGAGAGTAATTTTTATTTGGATGCCAGGCTCGTGACCCTTTCTGCCGCGGGAGCGTATTTGACCGCGCGCATCATGCTGGATATGATCAAAGATGATCAGCCGGATGCTATCGGCGGGCCTACCTTGGGCGCAGACCCTATGGTGGGGGCCATTGCATCTTTAAGCCATCAGGAAGGCCGTCCCATCAATACCTTTATCATCCGCAAACAGCCCAAGGCGCATGGCAAGCAGCAGCAGGTCGAAGGCCCTTTGCTCAAAGAGGGGGGCAGTGTCGTGATCATTGATGATGTGGCAACCACCGGCAAAGCTTTTGTGGAATCCATCGAAGTGCTGCAGAAGATGAATATCAAGATTAAAAAAGCCATCTGTGTCATCGACCGGGGTGAAGGCGCCCTCGAGGCATTGGCCAAGTATAATGTGCCTTTAGAATCCATTTTTACCATTGCCGAATTCCTTAAATGAAAAAGCTTATCCTGGCCTCGGCCAGTCCTCAGCGTCGCAAGCTCATGAAAATATTAGGGCTGCCTTTTATCGTGCGTCCCAGCCGGGCGAAGGAAATCACGCGTATCACCAAAGGCTGCGCGCATTTGGTCAAGACCAATGCCTTGCTCAAAGCCCTTGACGTGGCCCGACGCCTGCGCAAGGGAATAGTCATCGGATCAGATACGGTGGTGTATTCGTCTAAAGGCCGTCTGATCCTGAAACCCCGGAATATGCAGGAAGCTAAAAAAAATCTTAAGGAATTGATGGCCAAGCCGCATTGGGTGTATTCGGGGGTGGCCGTCGTTGATGCCCAGCACCGGCCGCAAAGAGCTGGGGTTTGAAAAAACCAAGGTGTTTATGACCAAGATTTCGGATAAGGCAGATCGACCGTTATCATAAACTTGTTTCTCCCTTGGATAAAGCAGGCGGTTTTGATATCGAGGGAAAAGGGGCTCTTTTTATCCCGCGCATCGAGGGATGTTATTTTAACGTGGTGGGCCTGCCTTTGGCAAAGCTGGCAGAGATGTTAAAAAATTTGGAGTGAACGTGCTATGAAGGAAGGAACTGGAGCTTGATTCGGTGAGGGATTTGGTCTATGACCGAAGCAATCTTTTACTTTCTTTCATGTTTTTCGTTTCGGCATTTGCCATGCTGATGCAGTGCCCCCCAGGTTTGCCATTCGGATAATTGTGTGACGGTGGAGGTGGTCTCTAAACAGGAAGATATGGAGCGCGGGTTGATGTACCGCACAAGTTTGGACCAAGATAAGGGCATGCTTTTTGTTTTTACCTATGATGACAAGTACAGTCGTTTTGGATGAAGAATATGCATTTCAATTTGGACATATTGTGGATCAGCGTTGACGGACATATTGTTTATATCGGCCAGAATATCCCTGCTTGTTCCAAGGACCCTTGTCCGGTTTATACTCCCGACAAAGACGCCCGCTATGTTTTGGAACTTAACAGCGGTTATACCGCTAGCCACCACTGGAAGGTGGGGGATAAGCTTGATTTAAAAGGTATTTTAGAAAAATAAGTTGGTTTTTCCTCTTAGATGCCTACAATAGAATCATGCATACCATTTTTATTGCCATTGATTTAATCCTTTTGGCTGTTCTGTGTCTGGTTTTTTATCCAAAACATCCGCTTAATCGCGCCCTTAAAGAAAAGAATATGCAGTTGGAAGCCACGATCAAGGAACTTAAAGCGGCCCAGGTCAAATTGATGGAGAGCGGTAAAAAAGGGGCGGTCGCGGCTTTGAGTGCCGGGCTTTTGCATCAGATCAGCCAGCCGATCACCGCTATCCACGGTTTGTGCGTTTTATGAAAAAGGAAATGGATATCAATTCTCCTTTTTATAAACCCGTTTGCGTCATGGATGAGCAGTCTTTTTATATCAAGGATATGCTTGCTAATCTGATGGAATTGATCCGCCATCGGAAAATTCAAAAAACCCAAATCAATATCAATGCGGTTATTTATAAATCCATTAATTTGCTTTTAGATGAACTGCGCATACGCCGTATCGGATGGGACATTGCAATTAGACGATCAGATGCCGCTCATTTACGGGGATGCTTTGCATCTGCAGCAGGTATTTATGAATTTGATCGTCAATGCCATGGAAGCCTTAAGCGAAATGCCTCACGGGGCACCGCGCACCTTGTTGGTAACTTCCAAATATGATATTGAAAATCATCAGGCGGTTATTATTTTTAAGGATAATGGGCCTGGCATTGCCCATGAAAATCAGGCTAAAATCTTTGACCCGTTCTTTTCGACAAAACCGCAAGGGTCAGGCATAGGTTTGGCCTTATGTCATGATTTGGTCAATGAACACGGGGGAAGTATAAGTGTTCAAAGCAATGAAGAGGGCACTGTTTTTACGGTAAAATTGCCATGTGTCCGCCTGGATAAAATTCATCGGGCCCCGTCGGCCATAACAGCCAAGTAGCTTGGGCCCCAAGGAGAGGTCATGAAGCATCTTAATATTTTAGTTGTCGACGATAAAAAAGTCATAGGGGATTTTTTTAATTTGACGATGGGTTATTACGGTCACCATATTACCGTGGTTCATGATCTGCCGCAAACTCTGGAAGCCGTTAAAAACCAGGTCAATTTGACATTGCGTTTATGGATATGATGATGCCGGATAATGATGGGGTGGAGGTCCTTAAAGAAGTCAAAGCGGTTACTCCGCAATTGGCGGTGGTGATGATGAGCGGTTATAGTTTGGATGAAAAACGCCAACAAGCCAGTCTTCTGGGGGCAGTGGACTGTTTAAAGAAACCCTTTGAGGTCGATGATATACGCCGTGTCGTCAAAGAAGCCATCGGCCAGGAAATTTAGCCCTTCGACTCCGCTTTAAAGTTAATGCGCATTGAAGGCCTTTGGTGGGCGGGTTATTTTTTAGGTTTGTAAATATGAGTACTGTGGCCAAAGAAGCTTTCGGCGGCTTCCATGATGGTTTCCGACAAGGTAGGATGGGGATGGATGGAAAGTTTTAAATCTTGGGCCACGGCACCCATTTCAATGGCCACAACCCCTTCAGCGATCATTTCTCCGGCCCCAACTCCGACAATACCCACTCCCAAGACACGTTGAGTTTTAGGATCAATGATGAGTTTGGTCAAGCCGTCTGTCCGATCAAGGGTCAGGGCGCGGCCTGATGCGCGCCCAGGGGAATTTAACGACAGTTACTTCACGGCCGGCTTTGGCAGCATCAATTTCAGTTAACCCGCACCAGGCGATTTCCGGGTCGGTAAAAACGACCGCGGGAATGGCCTGCGGTTCAAAGGCCACGCGTTTTCCGGCGATGGCTTCCACCGCCACACGGCCTTCGTGTGAGGCTTTATGGGCCAGCATAGGGTCTCCGGCAATATCTCCGATGGCATAAATATTGGGGTCTGTTGTTTGGCGCTGATCATTGACTTCAACGAAGCCGCGGGGAGTGATCTTGACCTTGGTGTTTTCCAGGCCAAGATTTTCCGAATTGGGACGGCGGCCGATAGAGACCAGGACTTTATTGTATTCTTCTTTGAATTCTTTGCCTTCTTTGTCGGCGAAGGTGACGGTGATGCCGTTTTTGGCTGCTTTCCATTTTAACGACCTTGGTCTCGAGCATGATTTTGGCAAACATTCCTTTGACGCGCTTGTAAAGGACATCCGTCAAATCACGGTCCGCGCCGGGCAAAAGGCCGGGCATCATTTCCACCACCGAGACCTTGGAGCCTAATTCATGGTAAACAGTGCCTAATTCCATGCCGATATAACCGCCGCCGACCACTAAAAGATTTTCAGGGATATTTTCCATTTCCAAAGCGCCGGTAGAATCCCAAATATCAGGGTGATTGGGGCAAATGAGGTATCACCGACGGGCGTGAGCCCGTTGCTAAGATCGCTTTTTGAAAGGACAATTCTTCGGTGGAGCCGTCAGCTTTTTTGATTTTTAGGGTATTGGAATTGATAAAACTTGCCTCTCCCTGAAAATATTTGATTTTGCGCGCCCGGGTCAAAGTGCCCAAACCAGCCGGTCAATTTGGAGACGACGCTTTTTTTCCAGTCGCGCAGTTTATTGATGTCGATTTTGGGGGCATTGTATTCAATGCCAAAAGCTTTGGCATGTTTGGCCTCACTGATGATCTTAGCCGCGTGCAAAAAGGCTTTGGAAGGGATACAGCCGCGGTAGAGGCAAACGCCGCCGGGGTTGATCTCTTTTTCCACGATGGCGACTTCCATCCCCAGATCAGCGGCCAAAAAAGCCGCAGCGTAACCGCCAGGTCCGGCACCGATAACGACGAATTGAGTAGAAGAGTTCATTTATTTAAGATCCAATTAAAGAAGGCTGTTGGATAGCTTCACATACCCAGCGGATAAAACGGGCGCCATCCGCGCCATCGATGATGCGGTGATCATAGGACAAAGACAAAGGAAGCATGAGCCGCGGCATAAATTGCCCGTCGATATACACCGGCTCCGTTGCGCCTCTTGATACGCCCAGAATAGCCACTTCCGGCCAATTAATGATGGGTGTAAAGCTTGTCCCTCCGATACCGCCTAAATTAGAGATCGTAAAGCATCCGCCTTGCATTTCTTCGATGGTGGTTTTACGCAGACGGGCCCGTTCAGCCATAGCGGTCAACTCATCGGAGATCTGCAGGAGGGACATTTTATCCACATTTTTTAATACCGGGACCAAAAGCCCGCGGTCGGTGTCAACCGCGACCCCGATATTGATATAATCTTTAAAAATGATTTCCTGGGTTGCCATATCAATGCTGGAGTTAAATTGCGGGAATTTTTTTAGGGCCGCAGCCACCACTTTAATGATGAAAGGGGTTACGGAAATTTTTTTATTGGTACCGGAAATGCTTTTGCGCAATTTTTCCAATTCCGTGATATCGACCTTGTCGAATTGGGTGACATGAGGAATGCTGGTCCAGGCCAAGGATAAATGTTCCGCGGTTTTTCTGCGGACATTGTTCATGGCCTCACGCCGCACAGCGCCCCATTTGGTAAAATCCGGCAGAGGCATGAGAAGCAAAACTGACACCGCCGCCGGCAGGGCGGGTGGTGTTAAGCATTTTGCAATAGGCCTTCACATCACTGCTGGAAATACGCCCGCCGGGCCTGAGCCAGGGACCTGGGCGATATCAATGCCCAATTCGCGTGCCAATAAACGCACCGACGGTGCGGCCGGAATATCTTTACGTACAGGGATATAAACGAAGGCTGCGGTCGATGTCTGCCCGTCGGCCGTTGGAAGAGGGGCCGTTTTTTCAGATGGAGTTTCCACGCCGGCATTAGGGGTTCTTTCAATGACACTGGCTCTTTCCGCGGCTGCTGCAGGAGCCGGTGGTGTCAGGGTCATTCCGACTTCGATTTTAAAGATCGGCTGTCCGACCTTAACAACCGCACCGTTTTTGATCAGGATCTCGCTGACAATCCCTTCAACACTGGAAGGGACCTCTAAAACAGCCTTGTCAGTTTCCAACTCCAGGACATTTTGTCCCTTTTTGATGGCATCTCCGTTTTTCACCAAGATTTTAGTGACGGTGCCTTGGGTGATGTTTTCACCCAGTTCAGGAAGTTTTAATTCTGTCATAGGAGCCCTTGCATTTTTGTTTTTCGTAATGACATCAGGTTACGAAATCATCGGGTTAAGTTTTTTAGGGTTAATTTTCAATTCACCTTGAGCTTTGGATAACACTTCATCGCTGATCTGTTTTTGTTCATGCAAGGTTGTCAGGGCGGCCCAGACGATATGTTTAGCATCCACTTCAAAGAAATCACGCAGGGCTTCACGGCTCTCCGAGCGGCCGAATCCGTCGGTGCCAAGCACGGTGTAAGGGCCAGGGACCCATTGACGGATAGAATCCCCTAAGACCTTCATATAATCGGAGGCGGATACAAAAACGCCTTTTTCATTTTGGAGCACCTGGGTCACGTAAGGCACGCGGGTTTTCTTGCCATTCAGCAAATTTTCACGTTGCGCATGCAGCGCTTCACGGCGCAATTCATTGTAGCTGGTGGCCGACCATACGTCGGTGGAAACATTGTATTTTTCTTCCAGGATTTTTTGGGCTTCCAAAACCTGGTTCATGATCGCCCCTGAGCCTAATAAATGCGCTTTTAAGTCCGACGTTTTGGTTGACCGGCTGAAACGATATAAACCCTTGATGATGCCTTCCTTGACGCCTTCGGGCATGGGGGGCATGCTGTAATTTTCATTACCGACGGAAATATAATAAAACACGCTTTCTTGTTTTTCATACATGCGTTCGATGCCATGACGGATGATCACCGCAATTTCATAGGCAAAGGCAGGGTCATAGGAGATCAAATTAGGTACCGTTGAAGTCAAAAGATGCGTATGGCCGTCCTGGTGCTGCAGGCCTTCGCCGTTTAAAGTGGTGCGGCCGGAGGTGGCACCGACCAAGAATCCCCGGCAGCGCAAGTCGCCCGCGGCCCACACCAGATCACCCACGCGCTGTGGGCCAAACATCGAATAATAAGTGTAGAAGGGGATCATGTTAATATTGTGAGATGCATAGGCCGTGCCCGCCGCGATAAAAGAGGAGATGGAGCCTGCTTCATTGATACCTTCTTCTAAAATCTGCCCGTCCTTGGCTTCTTTGTAATACATCAGGCTGTCCGCGTCCACAGGTTCATAAAGCTGGCCGACATGGGAATAAATCCCGCATTGACGGAAAAGCCCTTCCATGCCAAAGGTGCGGGCTTCGTCCGGAATGATGGGAACAATAAATTTGCCGATGGATTCATCCCGCAGCAGTTTGGAGAGTACGCGCACATAAGCCATGGTCGTTGATACCGGGCGGCCTTCGGTGCCTTTATAAAATTCTTCAAAGATTTCTTCTGAAGGGGTTTTTAGCGCAGTAGTCTTTGTGCGGCGCACAGGCAAAGAGCCGCCCAAGGCATTGCGGCGTTGGCGTAAATACTGCATTTCCGGGGAATCTTCCGCCGGCCTATAAAAAGGCGCTTTGGCAACTTCCGCGTCCGATATGGGAATATTAAACCGGGTACGGAATTCTTTGAGTTCCTGGTCATTAAGCTTTTTTTGCTGATGGGAAATATTTTTTCCTTCACCGGATTCGCCCAAGCCGTAACCTTTGATGGTTTTGGCCAAGACTACCGTCGGAGCGCCTTTATATTCGACCGCGGCCTTATAAGCGGCATAAACTTTTTCAGGGTCATGTCCGCCGCGTTTCATTTTAGCAAGTTGTTCGTCCGATAAATGGGCCACCATCTCAAGCAAGCGCGGGTCTTTGCCAAAGAATTTTTCACGGATATAAGCGCCCGGAGAAACGGAATATTTCTGGTATTCGCCGTCAACCACTTCCCCCATGCGGCGCGCCAGCAGGCCTTCGGTGTCCTTCTCCAAAATGCTGTCCCAATCTTCGCCCCAGATGACCTTGATGACGTTCCAGCCGGCTCCTCGGAAAAGGGCCTCTAATTCCTGGATGATTTTGCCGTTGCCGCGCACCGGACCGTCCAGGCGCTGCAAATTGCAGTTGATGACAAAGATCAAATTGTCCAATTTTTCCCGGGAGGCCATGGTCAAGGCGCCTAAAGATTCAGGTTCATCAGATTCCCCATCGCCCATGAAGACCCAGACTTTATTGTCATCTTGAGGCTTAAGGCCGCGGTCTTCCAAATAACGGTTAAATCGGGCCTGATAAATTCCCATGATAGGGGCCAATCCCATGGAAACCGTTGGGAATTGCCAAAAATTGGGCATCAGCCAAGGATGAGGGTAGGACGACAGGCCTCCGCCGCTAGCCAGTTCCCGTCGGAAATTACCCAAATTAGTTTCCGACAAACGGCCTTCCACAAAGGCGCGGGCATAAATACCGGGTGAGGCATGCCCTTGAAAATAAACCAAGTCTCCGTTATTGGTATCAGTACGCCCGCGGAAAAAATGATTAAAGCCGATTTCATAAAGGGTGGCGGAAGAAGCATAGGTTGAAATATGGCCGCCGACACCATCGGCAAGTTTATTGGCCCGCACCACCATGGCCATGGCATTCCAGCGGATAATGGATTTGATACGGCGTTCCAATTCGCGGTTGCCGGGAAAAGGCGGCTGCTTTGTCTTTGGAAATGGTGTTGATATAGGGAGTATTATAAGTGAAAGGAAGGGTGACGCCTGATTCTTGGGCCCGAATTTGAAGCTGCTGCAGAAGATATTGTACCCGGTCAGATGTTCCGCTGTTAAGGACATAATCAAGGGAAGCCAGCCATTCCTTGAGCTCAACATCATCCATCACAGGATTCTTTTTAACATTTACGTCATCACTCATAAGTGCCTTTAAACTATATTAATATAATGATGGTGCCGGAGGAGAGATTTGAACTCTCAAGGCTTTCGCCATACGCTTCTGAGACGTACGCGTATACCAATTCCGCCACCCCGGCAATGGAGATCTTCCTTAATTAACTTTATTTACTAGCCCACATGCCAGCAGCTGTCCTGACAGGTCTTTCAGTATAACGGCATGAAAATTGTCTGTCAACAAGAAGACTAAACTGCTATAAATATTCCCTAATATTCCCTATTGCTTGCTAGGCAACCGTAAGATATCATAGCTTACGCCTTAAAAATTCCTCCGCAAAGAAAGGAACAGGGAATATTGCCTATAACTTTTCAAACATCCACGATTGCCGTGGCCCAGATTTTTGCCATGGGGGCCATGGGCTTTTATTTGGTGCGTTGTGGCATCATTCATGAGTCCGGCCTTAGGCTTTTATCCTTTTTAAGCGTTAATATTTTCTTTCCTTTGTTTATTTTTTACCAGATTATCAAGAATTTTGATGCCGCGTATATGCCGTTCTGGTGGGAATTCCCATTTATCAATATCGGCCTTGTTCTGGCGGGCATGATAGTCGCTTTTTTGGTATTGCTGCGCCATCAAAGCCCTCTTAAGGACGCTTTTTTGGCAGTATCGTCTATGCATAATGCCGGGTATATCCCTTTATTGATGGTGATGTCCCTGCCCTTGGGGGGATGGGCAGGTCAATTATATACCTGTGTGATCATTTCAATTATCGGTTTTGACACCTGTTTGTGGTCGCTGGGGGTTTGGCTTTTAACCAGGAGCCAAACTTCGCGTATGGATTTAAGAAAAATGATCAATCCTCCCTTGTTGAGCATGTCTGCGGCGTTGGTTATTATTTTGGTCTTTGGGAGGGGCGCGGTACCTGAAATTGTTTTAAAACCGGTCAAGATCTTAGGGGATGCGGCGATGGCGGTGGCCATGATTGTCATCGGAGGTAATTTGAGTTTGTCAAGCATAAGGCAGGTGAATCGTCTTGAAGTTGCGGGTGTGGTATTGATCAAATTAATTGTTTTACCTTTATTAACTTTACTTGTTTTGTCCGTTTGGAAGTTAAATCCTTTGATCGGTTTTGTGGCTATTATACAGGCCAGTATGCCCAGCTCCATTACGCTTTCGATCATCGGCCGTAATTATGAAGCAAAAAATCAGGATTTTATCAACCAGAGTATTTTTATTACGCATCTTTTAAGTATCATAACCATACCCATTTTTTTGGGATTATATGGTACATTAATGTAGTTAAAACTCCTCTAACCCCTCTTTATGTTAAAGAGAGGTAAAATTATTCTTCCTCCTCTTTTTTACGAATAACGATGAGTGTCCGGTATGAGGACGAAAGAGGGGAAAGGGGAGTTGAAACATTCATTTTATGTCAACCATCGTAACGAACAAAAAAGCGTACCACAATTATATCCTCCTTGATAAATGGGAATGCGGCATTGTTTTAAACGGCGGGGAGGTCAAGTCCCTGCGTGCCGGCGGGGCCAGCTTTACGGATGCCTTTGCCCATATCGAAGAAGGGGAGCTCTATCTTTATAATTTGCACATCAACCCTTATGAGCAGGCCAGTTACCTGAATGAAGAGCCTGGCCGCCCGCGCAAACTTTTGTTGCATGCAAAAGAAATCGAGAGAATCAATGGCCATCTGACCCGCAAAGGGCTGACGCTTGTTCCTACCAAGATTTATTTTAACAAGCGCGGTTGGGTTAAGGTGGAAATCGCCGTGGGTCAAGGCAAAAAATTGTACGATAAGCGCGAAGATATCAAGAAACGCGAGATAAAAAGAGAGATAGACAGGTCAGTCAAAAACCGCAAGCGATAAAATTATTCCCCCCTCTTTATTTCAAAGAGGCCTGCCGCCCTCTGCGGCATGCAGGTTATCGAATTTGCAATAGTATAAACACGGGGTTAGGGGGAGTTGCTTTTGCAATAATTGCCAAAAATAAGATTTTGCGTTATAGTATAGACGTAACTGTTCTTTCTTATGGGGGTGATTGGCTTCGACTTGTGTTAGTCGGGTATAGGTAGCGTGTCGAGGAAGCTTGGTTGGCCTCGTAAAATACTCTAAGCACAAAATAAACGCTAACGAACAAACGTTAACGCACGGCCAAGTCATGGCACAGTTCGCGATGAGCCCTGCTCTTCCTGAGCCAGCCATGGTGGTCCCAGCCCCGGTTATCTAAAATAACCGGGCCCTTTTACTTGTCTAGCCTGTGGACAGGATAAGAGGTCATGAACAGGCTGGCTTCAATGGTTGCCTTCAGCATTGAGGTGAGATCATAGAAGGCTGGTCCCGAAACAATCCTGTTTGCCGGAGTGTCAGGGACGAGAAAAAAGGTAGACAAACTACACATGTAGACGCTTATATTACGAGACTCAAGGACCCGGGTTCAATTCCCGGCACCTCCACCAAATTTGCTTCGCAAATTTGTCTGTACGGCTAAAAGCCTTACAGGCGTCTGTTCCTCGGCTTTGTCAGAAAGTAAACTTTCTGAAGTCAGCCTCGTCGCATCCGCGTGTTTGTACCGGGGAATCAAAACCTATCTAATAAAACATTAAGGAAGTTTTGATTGCCCGGCACCTCCACTCTTCTTCGCCTCAAAACTACGGCCTAACAGAAAACGTCAGGTCTTGTTTGGAGGCTTCGAAGGTCAAGCTGCGTAGTAGAGCTTATCAGCTCCAGGCACCTCCATCATGTATTTTAAAAATGAAAGGAGAAGATTTATGAAAAAGTTTGTTTTAGTCACACTTGTGTGTTCTGTTTGGGCTGTTATTTTGACCGTGAGGGCAACAGCAGATGGCATAAAAGAAGGTAAATGGTCTATGACCATGGTCACCAAGATGGAAGGCATATCTCCTGAAGCTGCTGACGCGATGAAACAGATGGGGAATATGCCTCCTGAGGCTGTAGCTATGATGAAAAAGATGAATGTTCAAGTAGGTGCAGGGCCAGGAGGAGGGATATCAACTACGGTTACTCAATGCATCACCAACCAAAATCCGGTTCCCAAATCAAAAAGAACGGAAGATTGTCAGGAGACTCATGACAAAAGCGGTAATACCGTCAATTTTCATATGACCTGTAACAAGCAGGATTTTCAAATGGATTCTACGGGGCATGTGACTTATTCGGGGGATTCGATGGAGGGACAAATTAAATCTCATCAGGTGGCTCAAGGCCGGAATATGGATGCTACCATTGATATTAACGGACAATATTTAGGCCCTTGCTCATAAGCAGGATGTTCTGATTCTTGCTAGTGATTACTTGGTGCCCAAAATGTGCCCATCTGGCGGCGATTCAAGAACTTGACCCTTTGTAATTGAAAAGATTGCGAGGGGTTTTGTTTTGAAATTTGTAGAAAAGATAAAAAGTAGGATTATAATTTCAATTAACCATCATTTTAATGTTAACAAAACGTCACCTGGATAGAGAAGGCACTTATCTGAAGGGATAGAATAAATAAAAAGGAAGAATAATTGCTGATATTCCTAACTGCTTTTATTTGTGGATATTTGGATTCAGGCTTAGGGGGCGGATATGGTACGGCACTTTCTCCTATCCTGATCATCATGGGGTATAAACCTTTGGAAGTGATCCCTGTAGTATTAGGTTCGCAATTTATAACGGATGTCGTGGCCTGTTTAGTGCATCATAATGTTAAAAATGTCGACCTGAATTTTAGATCGGATAAGTTTAGAATAGCTTTGAGCTTAGGAACCGTTAGTTTAATTGGAGTGATCATTTCGTTTTTTGTGGCAATAATGGTTCCGCAGTGGATATTGACCTTGTATATAGGAATTTTGGTAATAGCAATGGGAATGGTCATGCTTTTGACCATCAATAAAGTCTTTAAATTTTCTTGGAAGAAAATCCTTACACTTGGCGTCATAGCATCGTTTAACAAAGGCATATCAGGCGGCGGATTTGGGCCGTTAGTGACAGGTGGGCAGGTGTTGTCAGGGCTCGATATTAAAAATGTCATAGGTCTGACAGCATTTGTAAAGGCAATGACGTGTTGTGTTGGGTTTATGCTCTATTTTTTTGCGGGCAAGCATATCAATTGGCACTTAATATTTTTACTTTGCATTGGGGCTATACCTTCAGTCATCGGCGCAGGATTGACCGTGAAATATGTCAATACGAATAAGTTAAAGAAGTATGTTGCTGTTTTTATTATCATTCTTGGTATATTGACACTTTTTAAGATTGGCGGGAAATAGATAACGGCCCAGGCAGAATGATTTTCTCCCCCCCAAGGTTTAAATAAGCGCCTTGAAGCCCATAATGCCGAAAAAAGCATCTCATTTGATATGAATACATCTTATGTCCACGGTTTGATAGGGGGAATGTTGATTGGCGTAGCTGCGGTGATCTTGTATTGGTTTAATGGACGCATCATGGGAGTCAGCGGCATAACCTCAAAGTTATTAGCGAAGGCAGATAGAGATTATTGGTGGCGACTTGCGTTTGTTTTAGGGCTTGTGTCAGGAGGTTTGATTTACCAGATGAAATTTCCTGTTGTAGTTGTTATTAACGCTTCGGGATGGGGCTTGATAGCTGCAGGGCTTTTAGTAGGGTTTGGAACTGTGATAGGCAGTGGCTGTACCAGCGGTCATGGCATTTGTGGTATGGCCAGATTATCAAAACGCTCCATTATCGCTACTATTGTTTTTATGGTGGCTGGAATCTTGACGGTGTGGGTTAAAAAAATTTTGGGAGTTTGATATGTATATCATCATAGCATTTATTAGTGGGCTTATTATGTCGATAGGTTTAATTATATCAGGCATGATAAACCCTCAAAAAGTCATTGGATTTTTGGATTTGTTTGGGTCTTTTGACCCGACGTTGGCCTTTGTTATGGTGGGAGCTTTAAGCGTCGCAGCCATCGGGTATCGCTTGGTGGGACATTCCAAGCCGTTGTTATGCGAGTGTTTTGATTTGCCTAAGAAAAATAAGATTGATGCCTCATTAATTGGGGGATCTATCATATTTGGGATAGGTTGGGGATTGGCCGGGTTTTGTCCAGGTTCTGCTATTGTTGGAGTGGGCTTAGGTTTGATCAAGACAATTGTTTTTGTGTTTGCCATGTTAATAGGAATGTTATTGGCAAGAAAGATTGTTAATTGGTTCCCATCGAAAGTAAAAAAGCTGTAAAATTTTGTATAAAGTTGTAAAGCCGGCGGAAAGTTTTTTCTGAATAGAATTTGGCTAATAAAGGCTTTTTGTCGATGAGTGATGCTGGGAATTACCTCTTGAATCCCAGCACTTCCACCATTAAAAATTAGACATCGCAACTTATTGAGATGTAATGGCTTGCGATTTTTTATTTATAGTTAAATTGATTTAGTGCCCCAATGGCGCCCCCCCAGTGAAGATTCATCCAATTTAACCTCTTGGGATCGAATAGATTACGAGGGGTTTCTATAGGTTCAAGGGTCTAATGCAACACTTTTAATCTGCTAGAATAGCAGAAGAAAGGAGTTGCAGATGGCTAAATATCAAAGACTTAACGTTTTAGAACGAGAGGAAATCTCTCGAAAAATCGCCATAGGTACTAGCCTACGCGAAGTAGCAAAAGCTCTCCTAAGACATCCAAGCACAATCACTCGTGAAGTTAATCGATGTGTTGTTGATCGAAAATATTATCGCGCTTTTTTTGCTCAACAAAGAAGTAATAAGATTCTTCGCCAGCATCATAAGACCCGTAAACTTGATAGGAATCCAACACTACGCAAAGAAGTGTTACTTTATTTAAACAGGAAGTGGTCACCAGAACAAATTGCTAAAAGGCTGCTTATCTTGTATCCTGACGATATGGATATGCGAGTCTCACATGAAACAATCTATTCTTATCTCTATGTTCTGCCACGTGGTGAATTAAAACGTGAATTGGCTTCTTGTTTAAGGCGAGGCCATGAGAATAGGTATAAGAACAGATCAGACCGTCGGAAGAGTTGGCCAATTCAAGATTATTTAAGTATTGAGGAGCGTCCCAAAGAAGTTGCAGACCGTGTTATTCCTGGGCATTGGGAGGGAGATATGCTTATGGGAGGTCGCCATGCATCAGCAATCGGAACCCTCGTTGAGAGGACAACGCGCATGACATTCTTGGTTAAGTTAGAGAATAAATATGCCCGGACTGTACGCAAAGCGTATGCGCAAGAGTTCCATCAACTGCCCGAGGGATTAAGAAAGACATTAACCTATGACCAGGGCCATGAAATGGCAGAACACAGACTTTTTAC
The DNA here is from genome assembly GCA_963769315.1 of Candidatus Omnitrophota bacterium. Classification (GTDB taxonomy): domain Bacteria; phylum Omnitrophota; class Gorgyraeia; order Zapsychrales; family Fredricksoniimonadaceae; genus JABDGZ01. The sequence goes on along the minus strand of CAVYLG010000003.1, from coordinate 513,199 downwards.
TAAACAGACAAATATAGAAGTATACTTCGCGCATCCTAGCTCGCCTTGGGAAAGAGGGACAAATGAGAATACCAACATGTTATTACGACAATATTTTCCTAAAGGAACTGATCTGTCCAAATTTACCAAAGCCCAGCTTAAAGAAGTACAGAATGAGTTAAATGACCGCCCACGCAAGGCATTAGGATGGCGGACGCCTCATGAAAAATTCTCGGAATTGTTGCGTTAGAAACTTGAATGTACCTTCTTTATGGCCCGATTTTATATGTAGGAATTTCGGGCCGTTTTTGATATAATTTTTTCAAAAAAAGGAGGGAATATGCAAGAGCATATAGAGAAAATTTACGAATATTTGATCCAGTACGGTTTTAATTTTGTTGCGGCCATCCTTATTTTTATTATCGGTAAATGGGTGGCAAAGATTGTGTCTAATTTTTTAGAGAGGTTTTTATTGAATTCAAAGGTTGAAAAGACTCTTGCCATTTTTGGCAGGAATATTGTTTATTTTGCGATCCTTGTCTTTGTGTCCATAGCGGCGCTTAATAAGCTTGGTGTTGAGACCAGTTCTTTTTTAGCTATCATTGGCGCCGCCGGGCTGGCCGTCGGCTTGGCTCTTCAAGGGTCACTTTCCAATTTTGCTTCCGGAGTGATGATGATCCTGTTCCACCCGTTTCATTTGGAAGATTATATTGAAGCCGGTGGGGCCGAAGGAACAGTTACCGAGATCCAGATATTTAACACTATTATCACCACGAAGGACAATAAACGCGTCATCGTTCCTAATGCCAAGATTACCGGTGATAAAATTACGGTTTACCCTAAACAGGCATGATGGTCAAAGAAAGGCAACTATGACGATGGCGCAATCGATCGGAACAATGTTGGGAGCCTCTTGGGCTTCGGGGGTTAATCTTTATTTGACTGTTGCCGGACTGGGGATTTTTCAGCATATGCATTGGATATCCCTTCCGGGAAGTCTAAACAGGTTAGCTCATCCGCTGGTCATTTTAAGCGCCATAGTACTTTATATGATCGAATTTATCGCGGACAAAATACCGATTATTGATCATCTTTGGGATACCATTCACACGTTCATTCGGCCGGTTGGCGGAGCAGTTTTAGGATATCTTTCTGCCGTTCACCTGGGGCCTGTGGCACAGACGTTGGTCGGTTTAACAACAGGTAGCATCGCAGCCAGCTCACATTTAACCAAGGCGACATCACGTGTAGCTGTTAATTCATCTTTGATCCCGGGAGCAGGAATCATGGCTAGCGTAGCAGGGGATACGTCAGTCGGAGGCATGCTTTATTTGATCCTGAAGCATCCCATAATAGCGGGTCTCATCGTGGTTGCATTTGTCATTTTTGCGGTTTGGTTTTTGCGAAAGATGTTTGGGTTAGTTAAAAAGATTTTTTCTTTCTCCCTTCATAGGGAGAGTGCTGTGTCCGGCTGATGGGACATCCATTAAGAAATAATCAGTTTAAAAAGAAAGGGGCCATGTATGAAAATTTTAAGAATTATTTTATGTATTTTCCTTCCTCCGGTAGCAGCTTTTATGCAAGTTGGAGCGACCAAACATTTCTGGATTAATATTGTGTTAACCATTTTAGGCGGTCTGCCGGGGATGGTTCACGCCTTGTGGCTGACCTTGACTGATCAAAAAGCATAATTTTATAATTTTTAATTTATGAAGCGAAGGATGCTGCCTGGATGGGGCAGCTTCCTTTTTGGTCTCTGCATCAATAATGCCCTTGTTTGACGAGGGTGCCAAAATCTTGGGACAAATATGCGATTTCAAAAATTGATTGTTTGGATGATTGCGGCAGCCGTCCTGATTAAGCTCTTGTTGTTTCTTTATGTCACCTGGTGGGTGCCGCAGGCGATTTTCAGCTATGATTCTTTTAGTTATATTCGGGATGCTCAGGGATGGATGGATTTTTTTCATACACCTTCCGCTGGTTTAAGGCATAGTTTTTATCGAACGCCCGGGTATCCTTTTTTCTTAGCTATTTTTTATGGCGGGGGTGGGGTTAGTTTTTGGGGTGTTGTTTTCCTGCAGATCGCACTTAACATCCTGACCGCTGTTGTCGTTTATAAAGCTGTCATCGGGTTGGGGAGGTGCTTGGGGCTGTTAAGCGCGGCGATCGTCCTTTTGGATTTGCCCACGACGATATACTCAACCATGATCCTAACAGAATCCCTGCATCTTTTTGTGATATCGCTTTTTCTTTTTACTTTTATTAAATACCTGGATGGTAGACGGATGAAATGGCTTGTGATTGCCAGTTTGTTTTTAGGGGCCTCGGTCTATATCCGGCCGGTGGGCTATTATTTGGGATTCGCGGTTGCAGGGTTTATCGTCTTTTTTGGTCAACGGAAGAAAATATATATTAGCTTGGTCCATGCCATACTCTCTCTTTTGTTAGTATACGGTTTTTTGGGTATATGGGAATATCAAAACCTCAAAGCCTTTGGGGAATTTTCTTTGTGTAATATTGATCATGTAACGGTTCAGATGCATGGCCTGCTTTTGTCTTATGCCCGGGAGAACAATCCACAATTAAAACAATTACCTCCGGTCGTCTATTATGTCAGTACCATAGTCAGGAATTTCTTTAGTTTGATGGCAACTCCGGGAAGCATGAGGCATTACGGTTCTTGGGCTTTAAGGATTTTCGGAGTGTCTTTTGGGTATTTATTGGTGATTTTTTGGTGGACAGGCCTGATTGCCGGGATATTCAAGGATAAAAAAGATGTTGTCTATATGTTTCTGATGATGGTCGTGTTGTATTTTGTTTGTGTGACCATCGTGTCCGTGGGATGGGGGGCGACCGCACGTTTTCGTGTGCCCATGGTTTCGAGTCTTGCGATCCTTTCTGCCAGAGGGTGGTTCATGCTTTTGCGGTCGTATGGCGACCAAAAATCTTAACGGTTATCATTTTTATTTTGAAAATTCTGTTTTTAGACAAGAGAGGATTTTTGATTAGGTATAGGTGAAAGGAGGCAGGGTATGTTTAGATACGATTATGTGGACAATTTTTGGTTTTGGCCGTTGGGGGCGTCTTTCAATATCCTTTTTTGGGTATTGGTGATCTGCTTCATTGCGTATTTATTTAAGAATTCTTCTAAACGCTCTCCGGACGAACCTAAGAAAAAAGACGAGGCGATGGATATTTTAAGGAAAAGATATGCCTCCGGTCAGATCAATGCGGAAGAATTTGCCCAAAAGAAAAAAGACCTGGAATCCTGACAACCGTAGGGAACGATGAGCAAGTATTGGTTTAAGCCTAAAAGGGTTGGCTGGGGTATTTCTTCGCCTTTGTCTTGGCAGGGCTGGCTATCACTAGCCGTTTTTATTCTTTTAATTCTAGTTTTTGCTTATGTGGATGTGTTGTTTGACAATACTTCGACGATAAGGACGTATTTAAGGTTTGGCCTGGAGATGGCTGTATTATCTTTTCTTTTTTGTCTTATTGTTCATGATAAGACGGAAGGTGGGATGAAATGGAGATGGGGCAAGACGGATGAAGAATGACCCTCCCTTTAAGGCAGGGGATTACCACAAATGTTAAAAATAGTATTTTTAATGGCGGTGTTTTGTTTAAGTATTTCTGCTGTTGATGCAGAGACAGCGGAACAATATTACAGCAGTGGCAACGCCCATAGCAGGCAAGGTTATTTTATTCAGGCCATCGCTGATTATACTGAAGCTATAAAAATAGACCCCAACTACGCAGAGGCATATAACAACCGGGGACTGGCTAATTTAAACGTATTAAATCTTAACCAGGCCATTTCTGATTATAATAAGGCCATCGAAATTAATCCTAAACTTGCCATAGCCTATTTTAATCTCGGTTTGGTCTATAAAAATCAAGGCAATCTGCCCCAGGCAATGGTTGAGTTTAACAAGGCTGTCGAAATAGATCCCCATTATGCCCTCGCCTACCATAATCGGGGGATTATTGACGATATGCAACATAAGTATACACGGGCTATTTCTGACTTTAGCAAGGCCATAGAATTCAACCCTAATAATTCCGAAGACTATTATGACCGTGGGATCGCCTATAATCACAATGGCAACTATGACCTGGCCATTGCTGACTACACCAATATCATAGAACTAAAACCTGATCTTAAACGGGCGTACTTTAACCGAGGTATTGCTTATGAGCATAAAGGCAATTATGATCAAGCTGTTTTCGACTACAGCACGGTCATAAAGTTAGACCCCCAAAATGATGTGGGTTACAATAACCGGGGGATTGCTTATGGCAATAAAGGCAATTATGACCAAGCCATTGCTGACTTTAACAAAGCCATTGAATTAAACCCTAATTATTTTGAAGCTTACAACAATCGGGGCTTGACCTATTATACCAAGGGCAATTATGATCAAGCCATCGCTGATTGTAGCAAGGCCATAGAGCTAAACCCCCAAGATGCTGAAGCCTACTATAACCGGGCAGTATCGTATTATTTAAAGCAAGAATATGATAAAGCGTGGGAAGACGTGCATAAAGCAGAGGCATTAGGCTCCGCCGTTAATCCTAATTTGGTCAAATTACTTCAGGAAGCATCAGGGAGAGATAAATAAAAGGGCCATGGAAGGCATGAAGGGATGAAGAAATCTTTAACCGGTTATGCAAAGAAGGAGATACGGGCCATTCATGGCCGTTCCAGGCGGTTTAATGGCCTGTTGAAAAAAGTCCATGCTTGGGTCTTGCTGGACATGATGGGAAAACACGTCAATGAGATCAAAGAGCGCCACAGGAAAGGGGACAAGCATTATCTTATTGAAACAGGGGATTTGATCGTTTTGAGCATGGAATTGATTAAAGAGGCAAAACAATCTCCTGACGCGGTCTTGTTCAAATGTTATCCCAGATTTCACAAGAAATTGCTGCAACTTACCAAGGACCTGGAAGACCGGAGGAGGGCAAGATGAAAAGAAATTTAATTTTAGCTGTTGGCGGGGGCATAACAGTTTTATTGATCATGTCGGGAATCGTTTCTGCCCAACAGATTGCCCCCCTTAAGTTATTAGCGGCACAGACACAGGGCGGCAAACCGCTGATGCAAGCATTAAAGGACAGAAAGAGTACCCGTGAGTTTAGTCCTAAAGAGTTGCCTTTGCAGGTACTTTCAGATATGCTGTGGGCAGCAGACGGGATAAACCGTCCGGCGTCGGGATATCGTACGGCCCCTTCTGCTATGAATTGGCAGGGGATTGATATCTATGTTGCCAAAGCAGATGGCCTTTATTTATTTGATGCCAAGGCCAATATGCTTATGCCGGTTTTGGCACAAGACATCAGGGCGTTGACCGGTACACAAGCATTTGTTAAGGACGCCCCTTTGGATCTCGTCTATGTTGCTGACCTTTCAAGGATGGGAGGTCAAAACGCGGACTTTTATGCCGCTGCGGACACGGCTTTTATCAGTGAGAATATTTACCTGTTTTGTGCATCCAGCGGGTTAGTAACCGTTGTACGCGCATCAATTGATAAGCCGGCTTTGGCAAAAGCGATGAACCTTCGGCCGGACCAGAGTATAATTCTTGCGCAGACCGTGGGGTATCCCAAGAATTAGGGTCCCTAAAGGAGAGATAACAAAATGGGTAGGCAAGTTATTACAAGGAGGCAGAAAGACATCTCAAGGCTGCTTCGGGATAAGAGGAAGGCGTATCCGGCCAAATTAAAGAGCCAACAGAATAAATGGCCCAAGACTAAATGAACGGAGTATTATTTATAAGAAATTCCGTATGTAATTCTTAGAGGAGACTTTTTTATGGTTAAGACAAAGATTTTGTTGGAAGAAAAAGACATGCCCAGACAGTGGTACAATCTTGTCCCGGACCTGCCGCACGGGTTAAAACCGCCGTTGACCCCTGATGGCAAACCGTTATCTCCGGATATGTTGGGCAAGGTTTTTCCCATGAATTTGATCGAGCAGGAGGTCTCCACCAAACGTTGGATCGATATCCCCGCGCCGCTTTTGGAAATTCTGACCCGTTGGCGCCCCACGCCTTTACATCGTGCCAAGTATTTGGAAAGCTATTTGAAAACTCCTGCCCGTATTTATTATAAGGATGAAAGCGTTTCGCCGGCCGGCAGTCATAAGGCCAATACGGCAGTGGCCCAAGCCTGGTATAACAAACAATTCGGCATTAAGAAATTAACGACTGAAACAGGTGCCGGCCAATGGGGCAGTGCCCTGGCCTTTGCCTGCAATCTTTTGGATTTGGAATGTAAGGTTTATATGGTGCGCGTATCGTTTGACCAGAAACCAATGCGCAAAACTTTAATGCAAGCTTGGGGGGCCACATGTGTGCCGTCGCCCAGCCCCCTTACAAAATTCGGACGTAAAATACTGGAGGCCATGCCCGACACTCCCGGCAGTTTGGGGATTGCTATTAGCGAGGCGGTAGAAGAGGCAATCGCTGACCAAACGGGACAAACACGCTATTCGTTGGGCAGTGTCCTTAATCACGTCCTTTTGCACCAGACGATCATCGGTTTGGAAGCCAAGAAACAATTGAAATTGGCCGGGGAACATTTGCCGGACGTGATCATTGGCTGTGCCGGCGGAGGGAGCAATTTTGCCGGCATCTCATTTCCTTTTTTATCGGACAAAATAAATGGTGCCCAAATGGCAATCATTCCTGTGGAATCTTCGTCATGCCCCAAAATGACGCGCGGGAAGTTTACGTATGACTTCGGCGATATGGCGGGAATGACGCCTTTGCTGGCGATGTTCACCTTGGGACATGATTTTATGCCTGTTCCCATCCATGCGGGGGGATTGCGTTATCATGGCATGGCTCCGTTGGTCAGCCAGGCCATTGTGGATGGTTTGATGGCACCTAAGGCTTATGACCAGGTGAAGTGTTATGAAGCGGCCATCACTTGGGCCAAGACCGAAGGGACGATCTGCGCCCCGGAAACGAGTCATGCCATTGCCTGTGCGATTGATGAAGCCGTCAAGGCCAAAGAAGAAGGCAAAGAAAAGGTCATTCTCTTTAATTATAGCGGCCATGGACTTATGGATTTACTGGGGTATGAAAAATACCTCTCAGGTCATCTGGAGCGGTATACCCTGGGGCAGGACGAGTTAGCGAGATCTATGGAAGTCCTCAATAACCTTCCCCAAATCAAATAGAATTAAACAGGGCGCTGCCTCTATTGGGGAGGCCCTTCCAACGGTGCTCAAGAGCGGTCTGGTCTCATTGATTTAGTTGCGAAGAATTTTTGTATGTGCTACAGTAAAAACAAGAATTTTTTAATCGTGAAAGTTGTTCCTAATTTAATTTGGGGGAGGCAATAATGGCAGAACCTAGAAATAGCTATACTGCTTATATCCAATGCCAGGTTAAGAATTTAAAAGATAATTTTGAAAAAAACCGAAGGGTTTCCGGACCGTTTGTGACTATTTCCCGTGAGACGGGCGCCTACGGCTTAACTATTGCCCAGACCTTATGTGAATATTTACAAACCCATGACAGGCGTCAAAAATGTCCCTGGATGGTTTTTGATAAGGAACTGATAAAAAAGGTGGTGGCAGAGGATGAGCTTCCTGAAACAGTCCTTCCTTATTTGTCGGAGTCAACGATTTCAGACATTGAAGATATGATGGAAGAGGCTGTTGGCCTACATCCTTCACGGCATTTCCTGGTTAATGAAACCAACAGAATCATTCTTCATCTGGCCCAATTAGGTTATGCCATATTAGTCGGCAGGGGGGCCGGTATCGTCACTGCCAAGGTGCCGGGAGGGGTGCATGTCCGGCTGATCAGTTCATTGGAAAACCGTATCAACCATATGAAAGACTACCTGAAGATCAGCAAAAAGGAGGCCAGGGATTTTGTCCTTAAGAAGGACCGCAACAGGAGTAATTATGTGAAGAAATATTTTGGTAAAGATATCGATGATCCCTTACTTTATGATCTCGTCCTTAATGTCGATAATCTTGGGTATCAAGAGGCCACCCGGGTTATCGGGAATTTGGTATTGAAGCAAATCTGACCATATGGTGCACACCTAAAGAATTGTGGTTACTGATATTTTTGACCTTTAGCTTGATAATCCTCTGATAATTTGCTATCCTTTCAAGATTATTCGGTTTTATCCCACAATGGGGACATTTTACGTGAAGTTTTATATATAAAGGGGGCAATATGAATAACAGGTGGGGGTTTTGTAAGCAATTTTTCTTTAGTTTAATCGTCCTTTTTCTAGGGATTCCGGCAGCTTGGGCAGGGGAATCGGATTTGATAGTTCCGAATTTGTCCACTGTTCCCATTATTTTCCATTTAAACGGGGCTACAGCCTTGATGCTGGGCATTATTGTGTGTGCCTTTGGGGCCTTTTTTGGGATATATCAGTATGGGCAGTTAAAGAGAATGCCTGTGCATAAAAGCATGCGGGAGATTTCCGAACTCATTTATACGACTTGCAAAGCATATCTTATTGCGCAAGGCAAATTTTTGCTCGTCTTGGAAGCCCTGATCGGGGCGGTCATGGTGGCTTATTTCGGCTGGCTGCGTCATTTTGATGTCAGCAAGGTCATTCTTATTTTGGTGTGCAGTTTGATCGGTATCGGCGGAAGCTATAGTGTGGCGTGGTTCGGCATGAGGATCAACACCTTGGCCAATTCGCGTTGTGCTTTTGCAAGCCTTAAGGGTAAACCGTTCCCTGTTTATTCCATACCTTTACAGGCGGGCATGAGTATCGGCATGCTGTTGATAAGTATTGAGCTTTTTGTCATGTTATGCATTCTCCTTTTTATCAACCCTAATTATGCCGGTTCTTGTTTTATCGGTTTTGCCATCGGTGAATCTTTAGGAGCCTCGGTCTTGAGGATTGCGGGTGGTATCTTTACTAAAATCGCGGACATCGGTTCTGATTTGATGAAGATTGTCTTTAATATTAAGGAAGACGACGCGCGTAATCCCGGGGTCATTGCCGATTGTGTGGGCGATAATGCCGGGGACTCTGTGGGCCCGACCGCGGACGGCTTTGAAACATACGGGGTCACAGGGGTGGCGTTGATCTCCTTTATTCTTTTGGCTGTGAAAGATCCCTATAATCAGGCGCAGCTTTTGGTGTGGATCTTCTCCATGCGTTTGATGATGGTGATTGCCAGCGGGGTCTCTTACGAGATCAACAATTTTTTTGCCAAAAAGCGTTATGCCAATGTAGAGAAGATGGATTTTGAAGAGCCGCTGACATCACTGGTGTGGATCACCTCCGTATTATCGATTCTCTTGACCTATGTGACTTCATTTATTCTTATTCCGCATTTGGGTGACGGCACATTTTGGTGGAAACTTGCCACCATCATTACATGCGGCACCATGGCAGGTGCGGTCATTCCGGAGGGGGTCAAAATATTCACTTCCATGAATTCGGCTTTCGTGAAGAACATTTATGAATGTTCCAAAAAAGGCGGGACTTCACTCAATATTCTCTCAGGTTTGGTGGCGGGGAATTTTAGCGCCTATTTTATGGGCTTGGTCATTGTGGTATTGATGGGATTGGGTTATTTTGTCAGCTTGTGCGGTCTAAGTGCTATCATGATCGCCCCAGCGGTGTTTGCCTTTGGTCTGGTGGCCTTTGGATTCTTAGGCATGGGGCCGGTCACCATTGCCGTTGATTCCTATGGCCCTGTTTCCGACAATGCGCAATCCATTTATGAACTCTCTCTTATTGAGGTCCTTCCCAATATCAAGGAAGAAATCAAGAAAGATTTTGGATTTACGCCGAATTTCGAGCTTGCCAAACATCATTTGGAAGCCAATGATGGGGCAGGCAATACTTTCAAGGCCACTTCCAAACCGGTTTTGATAGGGACCGCCGTGGTGGGCGCGACCACCATGATTTTTTCTATTATCATGATTTTGACCCATGGCCTTACCGTACATTTGGAAAATTTGTCCGTGCTTTATCCTCCTTTTTTGCTTGGGCTTTTAAGCGGGGGAGGGATGATTTATTGGTTTACCGGGGCCTCCATTCAGGCGGTGACCACTGGGGCCTATCACACCGTGCAGTACATCAAAGAACACATTAAGCTGGATGGGGCGAGCAAGTCTTCCAGTAAAGACAGCACGAGGGTCGTTGAAATTTGCACCATGTTTGCCCAAAAAGGCATGATCAATATTTTTGTGGCGGTCCTTTTTACCACCCTTGCTTTTGCCTGTTTGGAGCCGTACTTCTTTATAGGATATTTGATTTCTATTGCTATCTTTGGACTCTTTCAGGCTATTTTTATGGCCAACGCCGGAGGAGCATGGGACAACGCCAAAAAGCTGGTAGAAGTGGTTTATCATGAAAAAGGTACGGAATTACATGCATCAACCGTAGTCGGAGATACGGTAGGGGACCCTTTTAAGGACACATCATCGGTTGCCCTTAATCCGATTATAAAATTCACGACCCTGTTTGGCTTGTTGGCCATTGAAATCGCTATCGGATTAAACCGGGGGCTTGACGTTTTCTTGGCTGTAATCTTTTTTGCCATTGCCGTGTTTTTCATCATCCGTTCGTTTTACGAAATGCGCATTTCAAATAAGATTTAAGGATTTTTAAGCGCAGCGGAATAAAGGAAGTTGAAAAGCTGTCTGTTTGGTCGCCGAGGGCCATTTATTGTTGCTGAATGATGTGCAGCAATTCTTTGGCGGCTTCCTGAGGCCCGTTGCGTTCCCAACCGGAAAGCCCCAGACGGGTGCGGATCTGCCCGACAAAAACCCCGGCCTTAAAGATGGCATGGAAGTATTTTTCCGCCAAGGCCTCATGGACATCCCTGTATTGCACGGGCCCAAAAACATTGGCGAAATAGGAATGGACGATCCCGCTGGAGGTGGTCGTTCCTTTGCTCATCACTGTCCCATCCTTGAAGATTTTGATCGCTGATTCCGGCGTTGTCAGTTGTTCGATAATGGGATGGTCCTCATCGATATCTTCATAATTATTGGCATATAAAATAAAATCGATTTTGTGCCCCTTGATCAGGTTATTGAATGTGGTCACCGGCAGGATGATGCGTGCGTTGACCTGATTGGCGTTCATGATGATGGCGCGGTCGATTTGCCCCAGGGCATAACCGGGTTGCAGGTCATCCAAACGCAAAAAAGCGCCGGTCTCCGTGCCGCGACCGATGACCTCCTCATCCGGTGATATGCTCAAGGAACCCATATCATCTGCGATAATGACGATATCTTGGACATATTCGTCACCCAGGGTACGAAACGCTTCCAGTGTTTCTGATTTTCCCGCTCCCGTATCCCCCATAAATAAAAAGGTAAAGTCCTTATTGCCTTTAAGGACCATCCGCACCAGGGCCCCGTGAAAAGGCAAGTATCCCATCTTCATCATCTTGATGTTGTGCAAAGTCAGGATCATTTTTTTCAAATAACCGAAATAACCGAATTCGTCATTTCCCGGTACGGCCCCGACCAGGAAATCATTGTCTTCATCGTCATAAAAGATAGTGGGCATTTTAGCCAGATGGTCCAATACCGGGCCGGGGACCCCGAAGGTGTAAACGGCATCGGGCTTGCGCTTAAGGTCAGCATCATCGGCCATTTCAAAAAGATTGCAGAGGGAAAGGCCAAGCTCGAAGAATTTTTTATGGAAATAAACCAGGATCACCAGCGGCCCCACCTTGGCTGGGTAGCAGAGCCATTCATTTTTGCCCAAATCAAATAATTCTAGGGGATTTTGGCTGATGCGCTCAAACTTTCCTGAACGCTTGTTCATGGGAGTGTTCAATATCAGCGGCGGATAAAGAAGTACCTGACGGATCATAGGGACTCCCTGTAATTTTTCGTAAATACCATCAGGGAAATTTATTTTTTTATGGGAGGTAATCACCCCTACTTCCGCACCGGCAATGACCTGGCGATAAATGCGCGGGTGCTGCTTGGTCAGGTTTTCGGCGATGTCACGGTAGGTGCTGCGGATCAGGTGGCTCAGCGGTTCCACCACATCGTTAAAAGTGCGGTAAGGCCTTTGGTCCAGGTCACGGCCTTCCGAGTCGCAGACGATGAAACGCTCCAGGGACCGCCAATAATTGTAAAGATATTCAATGAAATCGTTCAATAGGTATTTGTCGCGTAAAAGCGCCTCGGAACCGGGGACAGCCGCAGGCAAAAGATCTGCGGGATTCTTGGTCAAAAACTTAAATGCCTTCAACAGGAGTTCGATGTTGTTATTGTCCCTGGGGCTTACGGGGGGAAAAATATTCAAAAGGATGGAGTTCTTGTGTTTAAGCTCCGCCACGCAATCGGTAAGGATCCTTTTTAATAGTTCGCTATCGAGGACGTCTTCCGTGGAGAAACATACTTTGTGATTAAAATGGATGATGACCTTTTTGTCATAAATGTCAAAGTAAGAATTGTTCATACAACGGTCTTCCTGTAATGATGCTGTTACCGGTTTAAAATTGGCAAATAAGAATATACCAAACTTAAATATAATAGCAAGAGACAATTAATGACAAGGGGATTATCTGTCAATTGTCTGTCCGTTTAAAATAAATAACTTTAGTATGGACAAGCCTGTCATTGTGTTAAAATATAAACAAATTTAAACTATCAATTTGTCCGTTCTTTTTGCGGCGGATCTGTTATCAAATATACAGGGATATCAACAGGAGGATGCCGTGTTATTACGTTTATTATCTGTTTTTATTTTAGCGATGGCCTTCAGTGGCTGCGCTTCCACCCAAATGAAGACACAAAATGAACAATTGGAAACGCGTCTTACCGAACTTGAGAAAAATGTTCAGGCCAAGGATGCGGAGATTGTGGATTTGCAATATCAGGTCAAGGATCTCTCCAGTAAAGTAGATGCTTCCAAGGCCGCAACAGTTGACCAGGCTTCCGAGGCATCTGTGGAGCAGGCGAGTCGGTTAAATATTCGGAAGTATTATAATAATTCGCAGATCATTCGGGTCAAGGCCAGTCCTGAAAAAATACAAAGGGCTCTTAAATCAGCTGGTGTTTATACCGGTCCGGTGGACGGTAAGATAGGCGCAGGGACCAAAGAAGCGATCATAGAGTTTCAGAAAAGCCATGGCCTTAAAGCTGACGGCGTGTTAGGCAGAAAGACCTGGGAAGAATTGAAAACATATTTAAAATAACGATCTGTTGTTTAGTCAAAAATTCTAATAAAAAAGGGGACACTTTAAAGTGTCCCCTTTTTTTTAAAGATGTGTTACAATACGTCCTTTAAAAATGCCGGCCATTGTCTTTTTTAATCCTTAAGAAAGGGAATTTTTGATGAAAATCACAGAGCAATCCGAAAATCTTCGGGCCCATTTGGCCCAGCATGCCAAAGATTTTAAATTGTCCTGGGTGCAGTTAGGCCAGGGCCTTTATAGCGTTTGGCGTGATAAACTATATCATTCCTGGGAGTTTGAGAAATTTGAAGATTATGTGTCCGCGAGCTGGGTTTAAAAAAACCCCTGGCCTTGAAATTGGTGAAGACCTATTTTTTTGTCGAACAGGATGAGCCGGTGTATTTAAAAAAAGAATTTGCGGAAGCCAGGGAAACGGCTGTTATCCCGGGTTATGAAAGCCTTGATGTATTGCGTCTGGCCCGCAGCCACAAAGAATTGACCCGGGAAGATTACACCAAATTGCGCAAAGATATTTTTGAGAAAGGTAAAGAGGCCTCTTTGGTCAGGAAGGATTTGACCGCGATCATTAAAGAACGCAAGAAAATCGACCCCGAGCAGGAGCGCGAAGCGCGCCATGAGCAAAGTGTGCGCCGGCTGGTGGCTGCTTTAAGAAGTTTTAAGAAAGACATGGAAACCTTGAAATTAGCCGAGCCTGATATCATCGAAGAGGCCGAAAATTTGCTTAAGCGTCTTTTGGAAGACACAGACATTCCACATGACTCCCAAGCACATTGATCTTGAACCATATTTCCGAAGAACAACTGCTTTCGACGCGCATGATGGATCTTCCCATTGCCATTGAAGGCACTGGCTTGAGGAATGTGTCAAAGAATTGTATGCCGAGCTTGACGCCAAGGGTTTGGTGTTTCATCCGGAATGTTATCTGGCGGATGAATGGCTGACCCCCGAGGGGGAAGTGGCCATCGGCATCCCTTTTTATCTGGCCCATCCGGCATTGATCAAGCTTGAGCGCCGCATGATGCTGGAAGCCGAAGGCGAAGGCAAGCTGTGGTGCATGCAGCTTTTGCGCCATGAGGCAGGCCATGCTTTTTCCTACGCGTATAATCTGCATAAAAAACGCGAGTGGCAGAAAGTATTCGGTTCTCCCAAAGAAGAATACGGCAACACCTATAAATTCAAACCTTACAGCAAAAGTTATGTGCGCCATCTCGACGGGTTTTATGCCCAGTATCATCCTGACGAGGATTTTGTCGAGACCTTTGCGGTTTGGCTGACCCCGGATTCCGACTGGCAGGAAAAATACCAGGGCTGGAAAGCCCTGGATAAATTGCAATTTGTCGATAGGCTTATGTCTTCGATCAAAGGGGTCAAGCCGCTTAAAGCCCAGGGGGAAAAAACTCTGGCACCATAAAAATCTGACCATTACCCTGGAAAAATATTACAAAAAGAAATACCGGCATGAACAGGAGGAGTTTCCGGATTTTCATGATGTCCAATTAAAGAAAATATTTACCGCCTTGACCGATGAAGAATGGTGGGCCTTTAAGAAAGATCGTCGTAAAAATCAGGAGATGATGCACGGCCCAGAGAACTTATCAGGAAGCATTCTAAAAATATTTTAAATAGTATTGACCGATGCACAGGAGAGCGTAAATATATTATAAGTGATTTGTTGAAAAATATAGCTTTAAGGGCCAAACAATTGCATATGATTGTGTCCCAACCGCAGGCTGTGGCCTTGATGCAATTGTCGGTCTATGTGACAAGCCTGACGATGAATTATATCCATACGGGCTGGTTGAGGGGGACGAGAGGAAGAAATGAGTAAATGACAGACGACCTATATGAAGAAAAAACTTAAAGTGCTGATGCTTTTTTACAGCCCTTATCAGAAGCCGCGCGGCTATGATTACAAGGAAGAATTTGCCGATCCGGACAATATGTACACCGAAAATGATGTGCAGCAGGCCCTTTTGAATTTGGGGCATGAGGTGTCTTTGCTGGGTATTTTTAACGATATCACCCCTTTGTTCGAGGAGATCAAAGAAAACCGGCCGGATATTATTTTTAATATGATGGAGGTTTTTAACGACCAGACCCAGCTGGAAAAAAACATGGCCGCGGTCTTGGAGATTTTGGATATCCCTTATACAGGGGCTTCTTCGGGAAGCATGTTTGTCTGTAACAATAAAGCATTGAGTAAGAAAATTTTTACCTTCCATCATATTAAAGTGTCCAGGTTCCATACGTATTATCGCGGCAAACGCGTGGGGGTTGTCGCCAAACTGAAATTACCGGCGGTGATCAAACCTTTGTGCGAAGAAGCTTCCCGCGGCATTTCGCAGGCCTCCATCGTGGATAATCCTGAAGCTTTTGTGGAGAGGATCAAATTCATTCATGAGAACATGCAGATGGATGCCATTGCCGAGGAATACATTGAAGGCCGGGAATTGTACGTGGGCGTGCTTGGGCATAAACAGATCACCGTGCTGCCGCCCAGGGAGATGATTTTTGGCGATCTGCCCGAAGGAGAGCCCCGCATTGCCACCTACAAGGCCAAGTGGGATGACGCGTACCGGAAAAAATGGGGGATCAAAAGCACCGCAGCGGCCAAATTGCCCGAAGGCTGGCAGAAGAATATCGATGATGTCTGCCGTCGGGCCTACCGGGCCTTGGACTTGGACAGTTATGTCCGTTTTGATATCCGTGTGACCGAGGCCGGTGAGGTTTATATTATTGAACCTAATGCCAATCCCTGTATCGCCAAAATCGATGAAATGGCCCAGGCCGCTCTGAAAGCGGGGATCAGTTATGAAGACTTGATCCAGAAAATCCTGGATTTAGGTTTATTAAGGCATGATCATTAAGTTATTGTCGCCCTGATGGATAATAGCAAGAAATGAGTTATTGATGAAATTAACTAAACCGCTGGTGGTCCTGGATCTGGAAACCACCGGCATCTGGATTGAAAAAGACAGGATCATCGAGATCGGGATGGTCAAGGTTATCCCTGACGGGAAACAGGAGATTTACTCGACCAAGGTCAATCCCTGCATGCCTATTCCGGCGGTGGTGACGCAATTGACCGGCATATCTGATGCCGATGTGAAAAGCGCGCCTGCCTTTGCGACAGTATTGCCGGCAAGGTTTTGGCTTTTCTTGAGGGAGCGGATTTAGGCGGTTTTAATGTGGAACGTTTTGACCTGCCTTTATTGGCCAGGGAATTTGCCGATGCGGGAATCAAATTTGATTATGCCAACCGCACGATTTATGATGCCCAAAAGATTTATCATCTGCATGAGCGCCGGGATTTGTTTGCGGCTTTTGCCTTTTATTGCCATCAGGACCTCAAAGACGCGCATTCGTGCCACGGCCGATGCCCAGGCGACCTTGGCGATCCTTCAGGAACAATTAAAACGTTATGCGCCCCTCGCGAGGACATCGAAGGCCTGAAAGATTTTGATTATAAACAATCGAGTGAATTTTTTGATAATGAACGTAAGTTTCGCTGGTGGAACGGCGATTTGTATATGACCTTTGGCAAATACGCCAAAAAGGAACCTTTAAAGGTCATTGCCAAAAAAGATCCGCAATATTTAGAATGGGTCTTGGATAAAGATTTTTCTGATGAAGTGAAAAATATGATCCAGGGGGTTCTAAACGGCCAGTATCCCAAACAGGAAGGACAAATCGCCTATGCCGGCTCACAGCTGTCGAAAAACATTTGAGACAATTTTATTTTTATGTTAGAATAAAAAAATTTAAATAAGGTAGTCATTCATATATCGTAATATAGGGGAGAATATAATGGCAATTCATTTAAAAACACATGGTGGATATTTCTTTTGATTGTGGCAGGCGGGATTATTTTCTTTTTGAGTTTGCATTCCAATAAGCCTCAGAGCGATCAAGGGGTGGTGTTAAATGATATTTTTCATCAACAGAGCTCAGAACAGAATCCGGGAATCCCCATCAGTCCTGCCTAAAAAAGCCGATCCTGTGCCGCCCATGGCGATTGTGACCAGTCCTGTCGACGGTCATGAAGCGGGTTTTACCATTCAGGTGTATTCTTTCCAGGATAAAAACAGGGCCGAAACGGCTCTGCAGGCTTTAAAAAATAGCGGTTATCAGGCATTTTTGATCGTGAGTGATTTGGGGGAAAAAGGATTTGGTATCGGGTGCGGGTCGGCGGTATCGCGGATGAGGCCGCGGCGCATAAAATGTTAGAGGATATCCGTAAAAATTATAACAGCGGTTTTATTCTTAAGCCTAAGAATTAGCATATCAGAATCAATAGAGAGTAATCAGATGAAAATTCTTGTGGTTGATGATTCTTTGTTGGACCGTAAACTTCTGATCCGTGTTTTAATGAAGGCGGGGATCTCCCAGGAAATCCTTCAAGCCGAAGATGGCGAGCAGGCGATGGAGATGCTTGCTAACAATTATACGGACATTTGTCTGATATTATTGGATTGGCAGATGCCCAAATTTTCCGGCATTGAGTTAATGGCCGGCATGGTTAAAATCCCGGAATTGTCTACTATACCCATCATCATGGTCACCGCTTCCGGTTCTGATGAGAACAAGCGTGCGGCCCATCAGGTCAATCCCAATTTGGCTGGTTATGTGGTCAAGCCTTATAAACCCGAAGATCTTTTAGCCGCGATAAAACCTTTTTTGCGTTAAACGAGGATTATCTGTGCCAGAAGAAAATTCCAGACCACTTGGATATTAAGAAGTTTAGAGAGATCGTCCAGACAGGAAAGCGCCAGGCTGAATCTGCGTTCTTTTCCATCTGAGGGCGAGAGTTCATTTACCCTGGCCTTGGCCCTTTCCGCTGCCGTGAAAAAGATTTTTTTTGAGAAATCAGAAACGACATTTTCCAGCGAGCCGGTATTGGAGAAAAAGACTGATTACCCAGTTTGTACACAGGATGCGTGTCGATGCCATGGAGAAATTCAATTCCACCACTGTTTTTTCCGTCCTTCAGTTTGCCGCCAATGAAGAGGACTTGCAGCAGGCAGGAATACATGGTGACGCTGATTGTTTATCTGGAACAAGAAATTCTTCCGGATTTTTTGCGTTTGTTGCAATACCCTTATATTGATTTCGATGACGATATGGAAGTCAAGGACGGCTGCGGTACGCTCGTCAACCTCATTGCCGGGCAATATAAAAGAGAAATGGCCACTCTGGGGTATAAAGATTTGATGATGTCGCCTTTTGAGAGTTATATTAATTCCGCCCCGGATGGGGTGGGGATCCCGAAAGGGTTGACGGAGAAGTATGAGCTTAGTTTTGATGTTGAGGGAATCAAGCGTTTGGTGGTTGAGATGGTGACCCTGGACATGCTTCCTAAATGGAAGACCAGGGAAAAGATGGTGCCTAAGAAGATATTAATCATTGATGATGATGTGATGTTCATCAGAATCATGGAACCTTTTTTGAGATCACAGGGTTTTGAGGTGATTGTTGCCTATAACGGAGAAGAAGGGATCAAAAAATTGAAAGTGAGGCCTCATCTGATCATTCTTGATA
Source organism: Candidatus Omnitrophota bacterium (assembly GCA_963769315.1). Taxonomy (GTDB): domain Bacteria; phylum Omnitrophota; class Gorgyraeia; order Zapsychrales; family Fredricksoniimonadaceae; genus JABDGZ01. The sequence continues at coordinate 494,517 of CAVYLG010000003.1, read as the reverse complement.
TGTTGATGCCTGTGATGGATGGGTATAATTTGTTCTTGAGAAGAAAAAGATTGAAGGGGAACCAGCATGTGCCCTATTATTGTCATTGACCGCGAAGGAAAGCATGACGGATATGTTTAAAATAGAAGGGGCCAGGGAATATCTGTTAAAGCCTTTTCAACCTGCGGCATTGCTCAAAAGCATTCAAAGGTATATATAGATCTCAAGAATTACTACGATTCTTGGAGAAGTCTCGCAAAATTATAATGTAATTGGCAATCTCAGGGAAAATGAAAATATGCGAGAAAATCCAACAGTTATCAGGGTTAAACATTTTGGGTATAGCTCAAATCGACCAGCTTTATTATAACCTTTCTTTTGATGAGCTTTTTGCTCATGAAACTGACCCTCAATTGCAGGGCTATGAGAAGGGGATAGTTTCCTCTTTGGGGGCAGTTGCGGTGGATACGGGAAAATTTACCGGCCGCTCCCCTAAAGATAAATATATCGTCATGGATGAGACCACCAAGGATACGGTCTGGTGGGCTGATGGCAAGGCTTCGGGTTCGGACAATAAACCCATCAATCAAGGAAACGTGGGAGCATCTTAAAGAGTTGTCTGTTAAACAATTAAGCGGCAAAAAACTTTATGTGATGGATGGATTTTGCGGGGCCAATAAAGACACCCGGATCAATGTGCGTTTAGTGACCGAAGTGGCCTGGATGGCGCATTTTTTCAAGAATATGTTTATCCGTCCGACACCCGGAAGAATTGAAGGATTTTAAACCGGACTGGACCATTCTTAATGCCTGCAAGACCACCTGCACTGATTTTGCCAAGTATGGGTTGCGTTCAGAAGTGTTTGTGGCTTTTAACATCACCGAGCGCATGACGGTCATCGGCGGCACATGGTATGGCGGTGAGATGAAAAAAGGCATTTTTTCGATCATGAATTATTTTTTGCCCTTAAAAGGCATCGGGTCTTTCCATTGTTCGGCGAACATGGGCAAAAATAAGGATACGGCTTTATTTTTCGGCCTTTCCGGCACCGGCAAAACCACCTTGTCGACCGACCCTAAGCGCGCCCTTATCGGCGACGACGAGCATGGCTGGGACAACGACGGGGTATTTAATTTTGAAGGCGGTTGTTATGCCAAATGCATTGGATTGACCCCTGAGCGTGAAAAGGAAGTGTACGCCGCCATCAGGCGCGATGCCTTGCTTGAAAATGTGGATATTGATGACCAAGGCCATATTGATTTTGCCTCCCAAAAGAAAACGGAAAATACCCGTGTTTCCTATCCGATTGACCATATTGAAAACATCGTCAAGCCGGTCTCCAAAGGCGGGCATCCTTCCAAAATTATTTTTTTGGCCTGTGATGCTTACGGGGTGCTTCCTCCGGTGTCTAAATTGACCAAGGAACAGGCCATGTATCATTATTTAAGCGGTTATACCGCCAAGGTGGCAGGCACGGAGCTGGGGGTCAAAGAGCCGCAGGCCACTTTTTCCGCCTGTTTCGGCAAAGCGTTTTTGATGGTGCATCCCGACGATGTATGCCGATATCTTGGCCAAAAAAATGCAGGAGCATCAATCTTCTGCCTACCTTATTAATACCGGCTGGATTGCCGGGCCTTATGGGGTGGGTTATCGCATTCCTTTAAAAGATAACCGTCTGGCGGTGGATGCCATTTTAGACGGCAGTATTGATAAGAGCGGCTTTGAGATTTTACCGGTCTTTAATCTTCAGATCCCTAAACATATTAACGGGGTGGATGATAAAATGTTAAATCCGCGTAATTTATGGGCGGATAAGAACGCCTATGATGCCTCGCTGCGCAAATTGGGGGGTTGTTCGTCGAGAATTTTAAGCTTTTTACGGATACGCCCATCGGCCGCTTTGGTTAACGCAGGTCCTCAATTATAAATGAAATAATCACCGAATTACAATCATTACGGTTGTGATTCCGCAGTGTTTCGGGATTGTATGTTAAGTGATTAGATCCTATGTTAAACGAAATCCTTCTGGTTTTTATCCCCATGTTCTTTACCGTTGACCCTATCGGTATTTTGCCGATCTTTGCGTCTTTGACCCAGGGATTGACCTCCAAGAGAAACGTGAAATCATTGTTCAATCATTGGTCACGGCAAGTTTGGTGGCTGTTGGTTTTATTTTTTTAGGGAAGGTCATTTTTCATTTTTTAGGCATTACCATGGGGGATTTTATGGTGGCGGGCGGGGTCATCCTGTTTTGTCTGGCCATGGTGGATTTGACCGCCCAAGGTAAAACCCGTCGGGGTGCCGCTTCAGAATTGGGGGCTGTCCCTATCGGGACGCCGCTGATCGTGGGGCCGGCTGTTTTGACGATTTCATTGATGCTGGTGAGCGTGCACGGTCTTGTGATCACGCTGATTGCCTTATTCCTTAATATAGCCATTGTAGGTGTTGTTTTTATCTTTTCCGACTATCTTGATGCGTTTCTTGGGCCAGTCCGGTTCCCGCGCTTTGTCCAAGGTGATGATGCTTCTTTTGGCCGCCATCGGAGTCATGATGGTCAGGCGGGGCATCATTGAGATCATGTCCGGCATCCACGCTTTCTAATATACAATCTATGCATTGGTTTAAAAGATTGATAACAGCCATTGTCCTGACGGTATTTTCCATCATACTGCTTTTTAGCGCGCTCTGGCTTATTTGATCGTGACGCCTTTAGGCGGTAAGATGCTGGTGCGGTATTTCAAGCAGGAATTTGTCTCAGGTGGGCCTGATGCATGTCGGCCATTACGAAGGCAGTCTTCATAATGGTTTTGTCCTTAAGGATGTGAGCATCAAGGGACTGTCCTATCTCCCGGATGCTCTTTTGCGCATTCAAGAGATCCATGTGCGTCTTCCTTTATGGGACCTGTCCCATTCTGATTTGGGTATTTTTAATGCCCGTATTTTTATACCTGATAGTGATCCTGTGGTATTTACCGGCGAGGTATACGCGGGACAAATCAAAGGAAATCTTTATGCCAAGTCTGTGGATCTTCACGCGGCCAGCCGTTTTTGGGCCACCGAGGATATTCAGAAAGAATTTGCAGGGCTTTATTTCCAATATTGATGTTGCCATCCAAGGGCCTTTGTTTGCCCCTAGGTCAGCGGTTCTTTTTTGGCAGACAGTATACGGTATAAATCCGTATTGTTGACAAACGGTTATTCGAGGGTGGATTTGATCTTGTTGCCTGCTATGCGCCAAGTTCAAATGGAAGGGGAAGTGATCATAGATTCCGGTCTTGTCAATGTGAGGAATGCCAATCTGAAATTATCGCAAAGCAAGCTTTTTTTTCAAGGGGATATTTTTAACCCGAGGATGGACATTCACTTGGGCGCAAAGGTAGAGGACATGGATATTCATTTGGCGGTTAGAGGGACCTTGGACCATCCGCAACTGATAGTAAGTTCAGACCCGCCCATGGCGCCCTCAGGAGGCCTTACGCGTTTTATTTACCGGTAATGCCTGGTCTTCTTCAACTTCCCCATTTAATGGGGTCACTTCAAGTCAGTTAGCGGAGAATTTTTTAGATTATTCCCTGCAGGATATTAATGACGACCAACAGCTTGGACTTAAGAAAAAACTTACCGATAATTTAAAACTTGGCCTGGAGATGGACCAAATGCCTTCACCTCCCGGAGAAACGAATATTTATTATTCCCGTAAGATCAACGGAGAGATGGATATGAATGATTATATGAGTTTGAATGTTTCGCAGGAAGTTTTGCCCCAGGACAGGGATTCGTTTCCCAGCGCCCAAGATGCCCAACCGGCAGCCGAGACCCAAGTTTATTTGCAGTATAAAAAAAGATTTTAACCCCAAATCCCCTCCTGTATCATTTTTTCGACGGGGGGATGGACCGATGAACACTTAAGATAAAAATAGTAGTCAAAAACGGAATCATGCGCTAAAATGCACCTCTTTGATGTAAACAACCGATTTTAAATTGAGGAGAGGTCTTATGAAAAAATTTTTAGCAGGCGGAATTATTTTGTTGGCGGTGGTCATGTTACGCTCTTTGCGCATACGCGGATGACCCAAGGTGGGGCCCGGTAAAAAAGTGACCTTGGACTACACCTTGACCGTTGATAATAAAGTAGTGGAAACTTCCGTAGGCAAAACCCCGTTGACCTATATGGTCGGTAATCGCGATATCATTCCGGGCCTGGAAGCCCAGTTAAACGGCATGCATATGAATGAAGAAAAGCTTATCAATGTTGCCGCTAAAGATGCGTATGGCGAGGTGGACCCGAAGGCTTTTAAAGAATTTCCTGTAACCTCTTTGCCGAAAGGTTTGCACCTAAAGTGGGTATGGTTTTACAAGCCACGGCTCCGGACGGCTCGAAGTTTCCGGCCACTATTTCCGAGCTCAAAGGGGATAAAGTGGTTTTGAATTTCAACCATCCTTTGGCCGGCAAGGACCTGATATTTAAGGTGAAAATTTTAAAAATCGAAAATGCTCCGGCTGTTGCCCCTGCCACAACAACTGCTGGCGCCCGGTAGGCGTATTCGATCGAGAAGGGAATTTAACGCTCGGCAATTTACCGGACACTCTATAGGCATCTGTCATTACGACCAACTTAGGAGTGCCCGGCATGAAGCTGAGCGTTGCTTTTTAATGGGTATTCTTTAAAGAAGAATTTGAAGTTGTGAAGCTTGCTTTTATGTTATAATTTCCCCTATGGTGATTAAAAAAGCAGATATTAAGAGATTTTTATTGGACACCAAGATCCGCGAGGTCATGGTTTCGCCTGTCATTACGGTTAAAGAGACCGATGACTTTGTCCTGGTGCAGGAGAAAATCACTTTATACGATGTGAGGCATTTGCCGGTGGTCAATGAAACGGGCAATCTCGTAGGGCTTATTACCCAGCGTGATTTGTACCAAATACATTCCCCCAGGCGATTAGAAGACGGCAGTTGGTTTTATGATAAGGAAGCTTTGAATCAATTTTTGCTTTCGAGGGTCATGCTTCTCAATCCGTTTCACCTTAAAACCCTGATAATTCCTTATATGAGGCCATTGAGGCGACTGTACGTTTCAAATTTGGCTGTATTCCCGTTGTGGATGATTATAAAATACCCTGTGGCATCCTCACCCGCGATACAATCCTTAAGTTTCTTATAAGCTAATTTTTTTAAAATTTATTTAAATATTGTACTTAATCCATTATATCTTGCTACTAAATTATATTTATATTCAAAAGTACTTAGAAAAAGCTTCTTGACCGCTCTAGGGAAATCGGGTATAAAAGACTTTAAACCTCAAAATATTCGTTATATGTGCGATTCATATTTAATCATTATCAAAATAAGGATTCACGTATGATCTTAAATTTTCTTTTTCCCAAGGAATTTGATTTTTTTACCCTTTTTGAAGAGCAAGTGGATTACGCCGTCCAGGGCGCCAAGAAATTTAAGGAAATAGCTGCAACCCCCGGTTTGATAGAAGAATCCGCCTACCAGGCCATCCAGCATTTTGAGCATAAGGCCGATGATGCCACCCATGCGGTCATTGACCAGCTTAATAAATCGTTTATCACCCCCTTTGACCGGGAAGATATTTATGCCTTGACCAAGGAGCTAGATGACATTATGGACATGATCAATACCATGGTCGGGCGGATCAAAGTTTATAAAATCCCGGGAGGAGACAAACATCTGATGGAATTTTCCCGTGTCATTGAAGAATCTGTCCTGGCCGTCGCCAGGGCGGTCAAGGGGATGCGCGTTAAAAACGGCACCAAGGCGGTCCTGGCTGCCTGTGTGGAGGTCAACCGTCTGGAAAATGTAGGGGATGCCATGCGGGATGCCATGTTGCTGGAACTTTTTGAATCTAAAACCGCCATTGAGATCATCAAGTGGAAAGAGATCTATCAAGATGCTGAAACAGTCCTGGATATTTGCGAGGATGTGGCCAATGTCGTTGAATCTATTTTAGTTAAACAAGCCTAAGAGTCTATGCATATCCCTTTAGAGATCATTTTTCTTGTTTTGTTAGCGCTGACGTTTGATTTTTTAAACGGCTTTCATGATTCGGCCAACGCCATCGCGACCATTGTTTCAACCAGGGTCCTTTCGCCGCGGATGGCGGTTGTCTGGGCGGCATTTTTTGAATTTAGCGCCTTCTTTTTTTTCGGGCTTCATGTGGCCAACACGATCGGCAAAGGCATCATTGATATCCATGTCGTTGACCAGGCTTTTGTTTTCGGGGCGCTCATAGGTGCCTGCGGTTGGGATCTTATCACCTGGTATTTTGGGTTACCCACCAGTTCTTCACATGCCTTGATTGGAGGCATGATAGGTGCCGCGCTTGTCAAGGCCGGCCCGAAGGCCCTGTTGATGCCGGGAATCACGAAGGTAGTGATTTTTATTTTTATTGCCCCGTGCGTGGGACTTTTATTGGGCTTTTGTTTTGGTATTCTTGTCCATGTGATTTGCCGGAAATTTTCTCCCAGAAAGGTGGACCATATTTTTCGTAAAGGGCAGTTGTTTTCAACAGCTCTTTACTGTATGGGCCATGGGGGCAACGACGCGCAAAAGACCATGGGCATCATCGCCAGTCTTCTTTTTAGTGCGGGGCTTTTAGGGGCAAAAGTTTTATATTCCTTTTTGGGTGGTTTTTGCCTGTTATACGACTATATCCCTGGGCATCATTTGCGGCGGCTGGCGTATCGTCAAGACCATGGGGCAGAAAATTGTCAAACTTCGTCCTATTGACGGTTTCTGTGCCGAGTCCGGTGCCGCCAGCATGCTTTATATCGCCTCATCCATGGGGATTCCTGTCAGCACGACCCATACCATTACGGGCCAATTATGGGAGTGGGGTCACTAAAGCGTTTTAGCGCTGTTAAATGGGGAGTTGCCAGGCGCATTGTTTGGGCTTGGATCATCACCATCCCTTGTTCTGCAGCGATAGCGGCCATGGCGTATACGGCAGTCCATTTTTTAGGATTTTTTAAATAATTCGACCCACCGCACCATCTTCAATTCCTTATTACCGGGTTTTTTTAAAAGTAATTGTTTAAACTATCCACATGTATTATCGGGTGGCCTGCCGCTCACTGCGGCATGCAGGTTATCGAATTTGCAATAGTATAAACTCGCCGAGGGAGGCCTCCGGCCCTTACGGGCCTTAGGCCCGGAGGGGGACCTCCCCAGCGAGCGCAGGCTTATATTCCCTATTTCTTCGTCAGGCGGACACCGAGGGCGGTTGTTACCGCGAAACAAAGCGATAGGGATATATGGACAGGACCCGATAATCAGCTAAACATTACCTCCTAAAGCTTTATTAGTGCTTTATCTTTCCCTAATATAAAGTCGTTATCCTAAAACCTCAGGAGGATAAAACTATGACACCAGCCATTTTTATCTTCATTATTGAGCTTTTATTTAACCTGCCCATCAATCTTTCAGATTAACGGGGTCTCGCCAGCTTTGCTGGCGGAGATTCGGAGTTAATTTAATGGTTTTAGGGATTTATTATGTATCTAAAATCTTAATATTTCCCTAATAATTCCTTAATAATTGAATTGTATAGTTGACCTGTCGTTAAAATTTTTTAATCAATTCTGTCGCCCGTTGCGCGGCTTAACGTTATCCAATCTGTAACAGTTTAAATCTAGGAGGATTCATGAAAAAAATTGTATTAATGTTAACAGCTGCAATGATTTTTGCTTGGCAAGGAACAAGCTTTGCAGACAGCGCAGTGGATTCCCTTATCCAGAAATTAAAGGATAAAGGCATTTTGACCGATCAAGATGCCGCTCAGCTTAAAGGCCAAATTTCCTCTGATCAGCAAACCCAGCAAACAACTTTTAAAACCTTGCTTCCGGATTGGTTAAATAGTATGAAGCTTACCGGGGATTTCCGTTTGCGTGATCAGTGGCAGGTAAGACATGATCGCGTACCCGCTGCTTCTACCAATGATCTTGTCCGGAACAGAGGCCGTATGCGTGCCCGTCTGAACGTTGAAGATCAGGTTAATGATAAATTAAAGGTCATTGTCGGGATTGCAACAAATGGAGAAAGTAATCCTTACCCGGGGAATGACCGTTCCAATAATATTACCTTTGGCGGAAATAATACTGGTGAAGGTACGTTTAACAAATCCGCAGTGGTATTGAACAAGGCCTATGCTATTTATACACCTGCTTCATATGTAACCTTGATGGGTGGACAAATGGATAATCCTATTTGGGAACCTGCCAGTTTGCTTTGGGATCCGGATATTACTCCTATAGGGGGAGTAGTCCAATTCCAAAAGAAAGTCAATGATTACGTAACACCTTTTTCCACAACTGGATTTTTTGTTGTTAAGGATGCCACTCCAGCAGTTTCACCCGTAGCTACAAATATTAAGACTGATCCTTACATATTTTTCACACAGGATGGTATTAAGGGTAACTTGACTGAGAAGGTTTACTATAAAGTAGCAGGGACGTATTATAATTTCAGCGATCCCAATCACTTTGTATTGGATAATAGTAATGCCACTAATGAGTTAAGTACTGCTGTGACCGGTGGGTATAACAATAATTTTAAACTTATGGGTGGGGCTGTGGATTTTGGTATGAATGATCCTTTTGGGGAGCTTTTGCCTTCTCCTATCTATATTCCTCAAGTAGGAGTTTTCGGGTCATATTTTCAAAATCTCGATCCTGCTCATCAAAATGCCGCTTGGATGATGGGTGTCTATATGGGATCTTCTGCGATCAATGGTTTTGGAACTTGGAAACTTCAATCGTATTGGAAAGTGCTTGAAAGAAATTCCTGGATGGATGCCCTTCCGGATGATGACTTTTATTCTGGTGATACAGACACGGAAGGCTTGCGCACCCAACTTGATATTGGTCTAGCCAAAAATGTCTGGCTCACGGTGGCGTATTTTCATACCAATGTTTTCAAATATTTTAATGGTACTACATCTTCAGGGTCTGCAACTCAAGGGGCCTTTAGCGCTTCTGCTCCGGAAGACCTGTGGCAAATGGATTTGAATTTTAAATTCTAATTTTTATTTCGCCTCTAGACTATCTGCCGACAGGCAGATAGTCGGGGGTCTTAAAAAAGGGGATTCTTATGAAAAAAATTTTGGCCTTAGCGGTGGCAATGGCAATGATGGCGTCTTTTGCTTTTGCAGATTCAGTTCTTATTAACGGGGCAGGGGCGACCTTCCCATATCCGATTTATTCCAAATGGTTTGATGAATATGGCAAGGCCAATCCGGGAGTTCAGTTTAATTATCAATCCATTGGTTCCGGAGGCGGTATCAAGCAAATTACAGCCAAAACCGTGGATTTCGGCGCCTCTGATGGTCCTATGACCATGGATCAACTCACAGCAGCCCCTGGCCGTATCTATCATATCCCCACTGTCATGGGTGCGGTTGTAATTTCGTATAATCTCGAAGGTGTAGCAAAGGGCCTTAAATTAAGCGGGGATGTTTTAGCGGATATCTATTTAGGTAAAATCACCCAATGGAATGATCCTCGTATTACCGAACAGAATGCCGGCGTGAATCTTCCCAGCAGCTCTATAGTGGTGGTGCATCGCTCCGATGGAAGTGGCACTTCTTATATTTTCACTGATTATTTAAGCTCAATCAGCAGCGCATGGAAAGGCAGGGTTGGCAAAAGCACATCTGTTAATTGGCCTCTTGGTTTAGGCGGTAAGGGTAATGAAGGGGTTGCCGGTATGATCAAGCAAACACCCGGCAGTATTGGTTATGTTGAATTAGCCTATGCGAAAGAGAATAATTTACCCTATGCTTTTTTGAAGAATCAAAGCGGCGCCTATATTGAGCCGACTTTACAGAGCACATCTAAAGCCGCGGATGGAGCCGCTATTCCTTCGGATTTCAGGGCATCTGTTGTTAACAGTCCTAACCCCGAAGCATATCCGATCGCCAGTTTTACCTGGCTTTTAATTTATAAGCAAATGGATAACCATGTTAAGGGAAAGGCCATTGTGGATTTTATTAAATGGGCTATTACCGATGGTCAGAAATACGCTGAAAGTTTAGATTATGCGCCGCTTCCGCCTAACGTCGTAGATTTAATTCAAAAGAAACTCGACCAGGTTAAGTATTAATAGTAAAATAGCGGCATTATGAGTCGACAGGCAAGCTCGGCTACCCCCTTGCGGCTTATGGAAGAAAAGCCGAGATCCCTTGCCTGCGTCAATGAAAGATATAATTTCTATGCGGCAAGATACCAGCGACATTGTTTTCAGGAGGATATTGGCGGTTTTCCCCATCTCCATTCTGATACTTGTCGCTGGTATTTTTTATCAATTGGTTAATGCTTCGCTGCCGTCTTTAAATAAATTTGGGTTTGGTTTTTTATTTAGTCGTGTTTGGGACCCGGTAGCAGAGAATTTTGGTGCCCTGCCGTTTATTTTCGGGACAATTGTAACGTCTTTGGTGGCGCTTTTGCTGGCTGTCCCCATCGGGGTGGGGGCGGCAATTTTTTTAGCTGAATACGCGCCGCCTAAGGTATCCAAAGCCATATCTATTTTGGTGGATCTTTTGGCTGCTATTCCCAGCGTCATTTACGGGCTGTGGGGTATTTTTGTTTTAGTGCCTTGCATGCGAAACAGTGTTCAGCCGTTTTTGGGGAAATATTTTGGCTTTTTGCCTTTTTTTCAGGGGCCTAATTACGGTGTAGGGTTTCTTGCGGCTAGTATTATTCTGGCTATTATTATTGTTCCTTTTATTATTTCAGTATCTCGTGAGGTAATTTTAGCTGTTCCTACCGTTTATAAGGAAAGTGCCTATGCTTTGGGCACAACCCGTTGGGAGGCGATCTGGGATATTGTTCTAAGCTACGGCAGGGTGGGGATTTTGGGGGCGGTAATCTTAGCATTAGGCAGGGCCATTGGCGAGACCATGGCTGTTACCATGATTATCGGGAACAATGTGGTGATAAGTCCTTCTTTATTTTCGCCGGGATACACTTTGGCTAGCGTGCTTGCCAATGAATTTGCTGAAGCTGCTTCTAATATGTATTTGTCAGCTTTAATTGAAATAGGTTTGGTCTTGTTTCTGGTATCTATTATTGTTAATATATTGGCCAGATTTTTGATTTGGTCGGTTACTAAAGGTCCTGGGGAAGTTATCAAATGAAAGATATCATTCATGCATCTTTTGAGCGGACACGCGCTCGACGGGCCATCTGGGACAAGGCTATGGTTTATATTTTGTCCTTATGCGCTGTTGGTATTCTTATTATACTTTTTTTTATTTTGGCCCATTTATTTATTCATGGGTTAACTTCGTTGAACCTGGATTTTTTTACCCAACTGCCCAAACCCGTTGGTGAAAAGGGCGGGGGTATGGCTAATGGGATTGCCGGGACTTTAACATTATTAGGCCTGGCTATCTGTGTCGGGGTGCCGATCGGCCTTGGGGCAGGGGTATATCTAAGTGAATATGCTGATCAAAAGTTTGCGCATACGGTTCGTTTTATGGCTGATGTGATGAACGGTATTCCGTCTATTGTATACGGGATCTTTGCCTATATTGTCTGTGTACTGCCGATGAAAGGTTTTTCAGCCTTTTCCGGAGGTTTTGCTCTGGGTATTATGATGATTCCCATGATTTCACGCACTAGTGAGCAATTTGTGCGTATGGTGCCTTCCCAATTAAGGGAAGCTGCTTTAGCTTTAGGGGTCCCCAAATGGCGGGTTACGGTGGATATTGTTGTCCCTGCGGCCTTGGCCGGTATTACGACAGGGATTATGGTGTCATTAGCGCGGGTAGCCGGAGAAACGGCACCGCTTTTATTTACGGCGTTTGGCAATCATTATTGGCAGCGTTCTCTGACGCAGCCTATTGCGGCTTTGCCTTTGCAAGTTTTTACCTATGCGATTTCTCCTTTTGATGATTGGCACCGTCAGGCTTGGGCAGGTGCTATTGTGCTTATTTTAATGGTTTTTATGATCAATGGTTGGGCCCAATTCTATGTGATGCGCCGCAGCCGTTGGGCGTCGGGGAAATAGGTTAAATGGATGTCATGGAAAGGAGCCCCAAGGGCGAGGTGGCGGTCCCTGCTTCACCTAAAAAGCAGGTTCACAACGACATCATAAAAAGCATGGGCGATGAAGTAATAAATGGGTATATGTCTATGGATCTCAAAGGCAGTATCAGGGTTAAAGATTTAAATTTCTTTTACGGTGTGCAACAGGCGCTGAAAAATATTACCATAGATATCGCGCCCAACCAGATAGTGGCTATGATCGGTCCTTCCGGCTGTGGCAAATCGACCTTAATACGTATCTTTAACCGTATGAATGATCTTATTCCCTTTACCCGCGTGGAAGGCGAAGTTTTAGTGGACGGGAAGGATATTTATGATAAAAATGTAGATGTGGTGAGCCTAAGGCGTCGTGTAGGGATGGTGTTTCAGAAATCCACCCCATTCCCAAAATCAATTTATGAGAATATCGCTTACGGGCTTAAGATCGTGGGTGTTACAGATCACCGTATTCTTAATGGAACGGTCGAGAAAAGCCTTAGGCGGGCGGCCTTATGGGATGAGGTGAAAGACTATTTGGGCAAAAGCGCCATGTCGCTGTCCGGCGGTCAGCAACAGCGGCTGTGTATTGCCAGGGCAATCGCGATTGACCCTGAGATCATCTTGATGGATGAGCCTTGTTCGGCGTTGGATCCGATTGCCACGGCGCGTATCGAAGAGTTGATGGGCAATTTGAAAGAGGAGTATACCATTGTGATCGTCACGCACAATATGCAGCAGGCGGCCAGGGTTTCGGATAAGACCGCGTTTTTGATGCACGGGCAGATCATTGAATTCAGCAAAACCACGGATTTCTTTACCAATCCGTCCAGTAAAATTACGGAAGATTACATCACAGGCAGGTTTGGTTAATGAACTCCCCTAACCCCCCTCTTTTTTACGAACTTCTGTGAGTGTCCGGCATGAGGACGAAAGAGGGGGAAGGGGGAGTTGAATTATCTAGGAGAAAAGATGCTCAGAGACAAGATTACCGAATTAAAGCACCTGTTGATCCAGGACGCCGGTTTGGTGGAAGACATGATTAACCGCAGCATGAGGGGGCTTTTGGAAAAAAATCCTGACATGCTCTATCAAGTAGTCAAGAATCAGGAACCCCGGGTCAATGCCTTTGACCGTTCTATTGATGAGTACTGTGTTGAAACCATTGCCCGGTTTGACCCTGTAGCCGGGGATTTGCGCCTAGTCATAATGATTATTAAGATGAATAAAGACCTGGAACGCATGGCTGACCACGCGGTGAATATATCCGAGAGCGGTTTATATCTGATTGCCAACCCCTTTTTGGGCTCTTACGAGGATTTGCAGGTCATGGGGGAGGTTACGATATCCATGATGAAAGACAGTATTAATGCCTTTGTCACTGAAGACATTGCCTTGGCGCAGAAGGTTTGCGACCGGGATAATATCGTAGATGAGACAGGCGATAAGATCCTTAAAGACCTGACCGTTATCATGAGATCCAAGAAAGACATCATTTCCAGGGCCCTGGCAGTGATGCGAATAGCCCATAATCTTGAGCGAATAGCGGATTTGTCCACTAATATCTCGGAAGAGGTTGTTTATATAGTGGCAGGCCGCGATATTAAGCACCATGGCGGCGACACCCCCCAATAACCTCCCTAATTTCTTGTCATTGTCATTCCCGCGGAAGGTCTGTATTGACCGACACTCGGTCGGCCTTAACCGACACTCGCAATTGCCCGCAGTTGCTCGCGGGAATCCGGTTCATCCATGATTCTGGATCCCCGATTAAAGCATCTCGGGGATGGCTTTCGGACTATTAGTTACGTACCGTAACTCATGTCCTCATGCCAATTATTAAAATTTTCTTAAGTTTTCCTTGACATAGGTATTGACCCATGGCAGAATAGCGCTAACTTGGCAGGGAAGCGTTATCTTGCCAAATTCCTTTAGCCTTTTTCTCCGCTTCTTGCTTTAGCGTTGCGGAGCGGGGGATAGGGAATATTTCCACCCTGGTGATTTCAAGCTTGACCGAGAAAGGAGGGATGCGCTAGAACGGTTGGAGATCATCATTCGGGGTCTATATTGACATTTCCTAGGCCAATAGACACCTAGATATATTACATATAAACTTTTCCTTAATTTCTTGGGAGAAAGAAATGAAAAAATTATTGGTTGCAGTAATAATGGTAGTGTTAGCCACTCCGGCTTTCGCGGCTATACAAAACGTGAAGGTCAGCGGGGATATCACTACTTCGTGGTTAAGTGATAATAGTTTTGACTTAGGACTGGCCAATTCTTCTGGTCCTTTGCTTCAGAAACACCAGAACGTTTTCATTACCCAAACCCGCCTTCGTGTGGACGCTGATTTGAGCGATAATGTCTCCACGACCGTTGGTTTGATCAATGAACGCGCCTGGAATGGTGAGGGTGCCATTTATTATGGTGGCGTTTATCCTACCGGTTATGACACCAATGTTCAGTTGTATCTGGCTTCCGTCACGATGCGTGAGCTTCTGTATTCTCCGCTGACTGTGACCATCGGCCGCCAGGTCTTCAACTTTGGTAACGGCCTTATCATGGGTGATGGTGGTCCTGACAATAGGGCCACTGGTAATTTGCAATATATTTACCAGGAATTGACCGAGAGAACTGCCTATGATGGTGTTAAGGCTACCTTGGATTACAAACCGTTGACCATTGACTTGATCTATTTCAAGAATGGTGAGCGTGCATCTGAAGTTACAGGTTGGATGAATGGAGTTGGTTATGACAAAAGCTCCGATGTTTTTGGTTATAACCTCAATTACCAATTAGGCGATCGCTGGAACACGGTTGTAGAACAATACCTGTTCGCCAGAATCAATGGATCCAGTTATGACAACATAACATGCGGGATCTCCTACAAGCACTGCTAAAGGTGACAAGTTGTATGTGCCTGGTTTACGCGCAAGCACCAATCCTATTAAAGGATTGAATGTTCAGGGTGAAATAGCCTGGCAGCTTGGCACTGTCCCGGTTCCGGGTGAAACTGGTGGAAGTTTTAATGGTACATGGGAGAACGAGCATCGCGATGCCATGGCCCTTCAATTCCTGACCAGCTATGCATTGCCGGTTTTGGAGAAATATAAACCGACCGTGAATGCTTCTTACACCTATGTTTCCGGTGATAAGAACGGCTCGCAAAACTACGTTACTGATCAGGTCACCTCTGCCAAGACCTTCACTGCTTGGGATGAGTTCAATACGATCCAGGGTGCTGGCACTATCTATCGTGCCATCTTCCCCTTGTCTAACGAGAACATTCTTTCCGTGGGTGCTTCAGTTAATCCGCTGGAAGATGTGACCGCCGCTGTTACCTGGACTGGGTTGTGGGCTGCTGCTCCTATTAGCGAGCAGAATCAACTGACCTTGTTACAGCCGGATGGTTCGGGCATAATAGCGGGTCCCGTTGGCCCTAAAAATGCATATTGGTTAGGTAATGAAACTGATGTTAACCTGACCTATAATTACACCGAAGATGTTACTTTCGGTCTTAGCGTAGGTTGGTTCGTTCCTGGAAATGTTTTCGAAGCTAGTGTCCACGATACAGCCAGCCAGGCCATTGCCAGTGTTGGGGTGAAGTTCTAAACGTTGGTAAGGTCTCAGTTTCAAAAACCCCCGTTCGATGTTGAACGGGGGTTTTTTATCGCTGTCATTCCCGCGAAAGCGGGAATCCATTTACTTGTAGCTATCTTGGCTGATACCGATATATTTTTCTGCTAAAATTTGACGTTCACGCTGGGACCGTTGTTTCCCAATATACTGGTCACGCCAATGGGTTAGTCGAAAGCAGCGTTGTCAAATTTCTCACGCAGAAAAACATATCGGCATCAGCCGTCTAATGATTTCTGCTATTTTTTATCGACGAAGTTTATTTTGGCCTATCAATGGTAAGAATTTTTTTAAAAGATTTTTCACATAAATATTTTCATTTATATTTTCTTTGTTATGATAATTATTAAGAGATAATTGGTTAACATCAAAGTATTTATATCTGTTATAATGCATTTAAAAGATCTTGTCGGAAAGCAGTGTTGGCATGAACCGTGACGAAATATATGATCATCTTGCCAAGGTTTATTTAGGCAAGCGTGAAAGTGTTTCTTCCAAAAAAAGTAAACCCAAGAAGACCAACCATTCATTGTTGGTAATCAATATTGTGATTACGGCGGTGATCACCATATCAACGGTGTACGGGTTTACGGCATTCTTGACGAGACACTCGGACTTAAAGTCGCAGGTCTTTTACGCTCTTAACAATGACCCTATTCGCATCGTGTATAACCTTAATGACCCGTATCCGGCTACAAAGACATTTTCGATTACCATTCCCAGCAAGGATGTTTCCAAATACAAGGCGTTGAACGTAAGTCTGCGCGGCGCGGACGGGGCGTATCCGGGGATTGTGAAGGTCGTTGTCAGTAACCAGAAAAATGAGCAGGCGATCTATTATATTCAAAATGTAGGCGCGCTTTGGCAAAAGACGCGGATCCCTTTTGCAAGATTGAATTTAACGGATTGGACGACGATCACGGATGTTTCGTTTGTCCTGGAAGCGTGGAACGTAGATTACCGTCGAGGGACGCTTTTGATCGACGGGGTCAGCTTTTCCAATTGACACGGTTGTTCGTCGGGGGTCTATTTCAGGATTAATTTTATTAAAGATTCCCGCTTGACCTTAGGGGCTTCGGCCCCTGGCCGAAGGCGCGGGAATGACAAGAATACCAAACATTCGGGGATAAATATTTATGAAAATCATCTCAATTGCAAACCAAAAAGGCGGATGCGGCAAAACCACGACGGCCATCAACTTGGCCTCGACACTGGGAGTCAACGGCCAAAAGATATTATTGATCGATTTGGACCCCCAGGCGCATGCGACCCTGGGGCTGAACGTAGAGGACCAAAACAGCCTTTATAACTGTATCTCTAAGCTGACCCCCCATAAATTAAAGATCAAGGACATCATCAGAAAAGTGACCAAGAATTTTGACATTGTCCCCTCCAACGTGCTGGTAGGCACCCTGGAGCAGGAACTGGCGGATGAAATCGGCCGTGAGCTTAAACTGACGGAAATCATCGATCAGATCAAAGACCTTTACGATTATATCCTGGTCGACTGTCCGCCGAGTTTGGGTTTCCTGACGGTTAATGCCGTCCGTGCCAGCGACGAGCTTATCATACCCGTTGAGACCAGCCGTTTTTCCATGCAGGGGGTTGACCACTTGATGGATATCGCCAATCTGATCCGTGACCGGCTTAATCATCCCGTTAAATCCAAAGTTTTGATCACCATGTTTGACTCCCGGCTCCGGCATTCGTTTACGATGCTCGGAAAAATCAAAGAAAAATTTGGCGGCATGCTTTTTGACACGATCGTGCATACCAATGTCAAGCTCAAAGAAGCCGCCGTCATGGGCGAGGCGGTCATCAGGTATGATAAATACTGCCGCGGCTCCAAGGATTATCTGAGCCTTGCCCGCGAAATCCTGACAGTCGACCGTCGGAAATTCTCCCTTGAAACAAAGGCTACCGATGACCTGAAAGCTCCTGCCGGGGCCCTGGCCGGGACTCCTGCCGGGCAAGAAGTCTATGAGCCTTCCCAACGCATGCAGGAGCTGATCCAACAGGAAACAAGCCAATTCCTGAAGGCTACGGCCTTTGTTTTAAAGGCCCCGCAGGCGAAATCCGTTTATGTGACGGGGTCTTTTAATGACTGGTCACTCGATGAGAATTGCCGTATGATCAATAATGACGGCATTTGGACCCTGAACCTTAACCTGAAACCGGGCATTTATAAATATCAATTTATCGTCGACGGTAAATGGCAGGAAGACCCCGTCAACACAAGCATTGAGCGTAATTCTTTCGGGGATATCAATTCCATGATTGAGGTCAAGGCCTGATGTCCTCTAGGGCGAGCTTTTCCAAGGCAGACGTGCTTGACGGTAAAATGTATGCGGTCCTTGCCTATTTATCCATCTTTTGCATTGTCCCTTTGATCCTCAAGAAAAATAATGTTTTTGTTTTAAGCCACGGCCGTCAGGGGTTGGTGCTTTTTGTAGCTGAGGTTGCGACCTTGGTGGTGAGCATCGTTTTCCCTTGGGTATTCAGGCCTTTCCTTTTTATTTTTTTCGGGTTTTCATTTTGGGGGATGGTCATGGCCATTCGCGGCCAAGGTGTTCAGTTGCCGTTTATCGCGCGCATTGCCGAAAAAATAACGATATGAGGGCCCCTTGCCTATGCTCCGCAAAATCGTTGATGTTCTCAAAGAGGTGTTTTGGATCAAGACCTCACGCAAGAGACGCAAGCCTGCCCGTCGGAAATCTGTCAAAAAATCTCCTGTAAAGAAAAAAGCCGTCAAAAAATCTCCCAAGCCGGCAGCCAAACCTAAACTTAAGTCTCAAATCACTGCGGGTAAACAGCCGGTTAAATCCGTTGCCAAAATGATCGATCCATCAATGGCGGAGGTTGGGGTCATTACACATTATTTTGACCGCATTAAAGTTGGCGTGGTCAAGCTGACCCATGGGTCGGTTTTGATAGGCGACAGGCTGACGATTGCCGGCAGCAAAACTAAATTTGTTCAAAAAGTCTGGTCTATGCAAATCGAGAGCGAAGATGTCAAGGTCGCCAAAAAGGGACAAATTATCGGCCTTAAAGTGGAAAAACTAGTGGCCGTAGGGGATAAGGTGTACAAGTAATTTGTAAGACAGTAAACGCATAGCAAGAAATAGGGAATTTTGCAAATCGAGAGCGAAGATGTCAAGGTCGCCAAAAAGGGACAAATTATCGGCCTTAAAGTGGAAAAACTAGTGGCCGTAGGGGATAAGGTGTATAAATGACAGGTTGCTTGTTCCAGTCGAGAGGATATGGTATATTAACAATGAGGGGGCGGGGAATTTCTCCTCTGTCATTCCCGAATGTTTCTATCGGGAATCCAGGGTTTGAGCAATTCCCGGACCCCCGACAAAAACATTCGGGGGTGACACCCTCGGGCAAGGATAACTAGAAACATCCCGAGGGGTCATTTGAATCATGAGAGACTCCAAAGGACAAAACTTGATCGAGTATATTTTGCTTGTTGCCGCCGTCCTTTTAGTTTGCATCTATTTTTTTGCGAACCAGTCAGGCGGCCCCATGGGCACTAGCATCAACGCCAGCCTTAACAGCATCCTTAATCAGATCAATAATGCCAACGGACAAATCAAGTTTTAATGAACTTGATTGAGATATTCATTGTCAATGAAAAATAAAGGTAAACTTTCTTGGGAGCATAAAAATTTGGTCCGTCGCTATCTGCTTTGGGCTTATCAATCCACCAAGGAGAGCTTTGAGCGCATTGAGCGCAAGACAACGCAATTGATCGTTGATGAATATATTCTCGGTTATTTATCCAAAAATAAATTTGAGGTCCCTAAAGGATTCCGGGACTATATCGCCCTGAAGCGCAAAGATGAGCGGAAGTTGAAATTCGCGGACGCTAAAAACAAAAAGTTGCATCCGCAATACGTTTATTTAAAAAACCGATTATTGGGCATTGAAGCGGCGGTAAGATATTTTTTGGGCGGCAAAGAAATGAAGCGTATGCGGAAGCTTTATGAAGAGGAATTCACCCGACGTATCCTGGAGGCGCGGGACCATTAATCTTTCTTGATACTGTCCGGATTTAATATTTTTTGGACCTGTCTTCGATTTGCTGCTTCATATCATCCATCAATTTTTGCCGTTTGGCCTCGGTCTCATCGATGGTTTTCTGTTCTTGGGATTTGATTTCGGAAGAATCTATGGCGGCGGGATTGTGGGAGGGGCTGGTCAACTTGCCGATGGCCCCCAGAAAGACGCCCAGGGCCCAGAGCCCGACTATAACGATAATAATCATAATTCCAAAGTTCATATAAATAGTATATAATAAAACTGTCATGTTGAGAAAATTGTTTTTAGTTTTATGGATGATTCCTGTCCTTGGGCCCCCAGCCCACGGGTCGATAGAAATTTATGTCAATGGGCATAAATACGGATCCATGCAGGAGTATCTGGCATCAAAAAAATCTGCCGCATCGGTCCCCGGGGTGTTCGCATCATCGGAAAGTCAACAGGAAGGTTATATCCGGCAAGCAGCGCAACAACTGGGAATTAATGTGGATTTTAGCAAGGCCAAAACATTTCAAATAGATCAAAGAAATTTAACCGATAAGGCCTTGCATCAATTATATGTTCTGAGTGTCGAAAATGGCGTGGTCGGTGCTCTGAAGGATTTTTATCAGGGTTTGGGTCAGCCTGCTTCCCAGGGGCCTCGCAGGATCACGGTGAATCAGTTGCAAGGCGTTATCAGACAAGCAGTTACATCTTCCAAAGATCCCAAACTTTTGATATCCGAGCCGGGTAAGGTGCGCATTATGGCCTTGACTACGGATGATGCCTCTTCGTCCTATCCTGACAGCCTGCAGCAGGGAGACCAAAAGTAGGTTTTGCTTGACTATTAAATGTGTCAAATGTATAATTTCACATTCTTATATGGGAAAATAAAATAGAAGCGCAAGGCGCGCTTCCTTGCCAAAAGGCAAGGAGGGTTAACAAGGAGCCTCGAGGGGCCAATAAGGCCAAAGCGTCGGGGTCCAGAAGGAGAAGATAAGTTGGCTATACTTAAGGAAAGGAAAACAGAGGTCATCAACCGTTTCAAGACCCATGCCAAGGACACCGGTTCAGCACCGGTCCAGGTCGCGGTATTGACGGAACAGATCAATCAACTTAACGAGCATTTTAAAACCCACAAGAAGGATTTCCACTCCCGCCGTGGCATGTTAATGCTCATCGGTCGGCGCCGCCGTATTTTGGATTACCTCCAAAAGCAAGATCCCAAAAAATACGAAGAAACTATTAACAAACTCGATTTACGTAAGTAATTTATTCGGGTAAAAGAAAGGGTCTTTTTATGGCACAAGCGCGTGTGGAAATTCCTTTCGGGAATTCCAGTCTAATCATTGAATCAGGTAAAATTGCTAAACAAGCCAACGGGGCCGTCACGGTCACCGTCGGTGGGACCGTTGTTTTGGCCACCGCCTGTATGGCTCGTACCCCCAGGGAAGGGACTGATTTTTTCCCTTTGACGGTGGAGTATCAGGAAAAAACTTATTCCGCGGGCAGGATCCCGGGCGGTTTCTTTAAACGCGAAGGCCGTTCGACGGAGCGCGAAATTTTGGTGTCCCGTTTGATCGACCGTTCGGTGCGTCCGTTATTCCCGGCGGGTTGCCTTAATGAAGTGCAGATCGTGGTCTCGGTGTTAAGCCATGACGGGGAGAACGACCCGGATATCCTATCGATGATCGGCGCTTCGGCGGCTTTAATGATTTCCGACATCCCTTATGACGGACCTATTGGCGCCGCCCGTCTGTGCCTGATCAACGGTGAATTGGCGGCTAACCCTTCCTTTCTGGCCCGCAAAGAAAGCACGATGGATTTGGTTGTGGCAGGTTGGGGCAAGGGCATTGTCATGATCGAAGGTGAGGCCATTGAAGTCCCCGAAGCCAAGGTCCTGGAAGGGTTAAAAATGGCTTTAAAGACCCTGCAGGCTTCCCAAGATGCCCAGGTGCAATTGGCCAAACAGATAGGGAAACCTAAAACTCAAATTCCCCTCAAAGAAGTTAACCCGGATTTTGTGGCCCATGTGCGCCAATTGGCGTTGGGCCCTTTGAATGAAGCATATACCAAAATCGCAGACAAACAAAAGCGTGAAGACGCGGTCAATGCCATATTTGAAAAATTGACCGGGGATTTGGGTGCTTACGCCCAATTTAACACCGATGATTGTGAGATCACCGCCGCCGATGTGGTTGCTCAATTTGAGTCCTTGCAATATGAAGTCATCCGTAACAATGTTTTTGACAAGGGCATCCGGGCCGACGGCCGTGGTTTAAAAGATGTCCGTCCGATTGATTGTGAAGTCGGTGTTTTGCCGCGTACGCACGGTTCGTCCCTGTTTACCCGCGGGCAAACCCAAAGCTTGGGGATAGTTACACTCGGCACCAAGGATGATGAGCAATTGGTCGAAGGCCTGGAAGAGACCAGCTATAAGACCTTTATGCTGCATTATAATTTTCCTTCTTTCAGCGTGGGAGAAACCAAGCCTATACGCGGTCCCGGCCGTCGTGAAATCGGCCACGGCGCGTTGGCTGGCAAGGCCATCAGGGCGACCCTTCCGTCCAAAGATGATTTCCCGTACACCATCCGCGTGGTTTCCGAAATTTTAGAGTCCAACGGTTCCTCATCCATGGCTTCGGTGTGTGCCGGATGTTTGGCGCTGATGGATGCCGGTGTTCCTATTAAAGCTCCGGTGGCAGGTATTTCCGTCGGGCTTATATCCGACGAGAAACGGACGGTCTTGATCACCGACATTATGGGCCTGGAAGACCATTTCGGGGACATGGATTTCAAAGTGGCAGGTTCCCGCGAAGGGGTAAACGCCATCCAGTTGGACCTTAAGATCAAACAGTTGTCCATTGAACTTTTAGAGAAAGCCATAGCGCAGGCAAGGGAAGCCCGCATGATCATCTTGGATAAAATGCATGCTGTGATGCCCTCTGTGCGCGAGGATTTGTCTCCTTATGCGCCGCGCATCATTACCATGCAAATACCTCAGGAAAAGATCGGTGAGATCATAGGGCCGGGCGGTAAGACCATCCGCAAAATGATCGAAGAAAGCGGTGTTACTTCCATTGATATAGAAGAAGACGGCAAGGTGATCGTGGCGTCTCCTGACAAGGATGCCTTGGAACGTGCCGTTGGCATGATAAAAGCTTTGACCGAAGATCCGGAGATTGGTAAAATTTACGAGGCGACCGTAAAGAGGGTCATGAATTTCGGCGCTTTTGTGGAGTTTCTACCCGGACGTGAAGGCTTGGTCCATGTTTCCGAGATAGCCAATAAGTTCGTTAAAGATGTCAATGATGTCGTTAAGGTCGGCGATAAATTTAAAGTCAAGCTCATGGAAAAAGACGAGATGGGCCGTTTTAACCTGAGCAAGAAACAAGCCGAATAATTTTAGGACCAGGAATGAAGCTTGAACATCTCAATGAGATCAAGGGCATTGTGATTCTGGCCTTAAGCCTCATTCTTTTGGCCAGCCTTTTATCCTATACCCCGATGGATCTCGATTGGTTTACTTCCCGACCGGATATCCATGCGCATAATTGGATCGGAATTGCCGGGGCTTATTGTGCCGGCACTCTTTTTTTCCTGGTCGGATTAAGCGCTTATTTTTTGGTGGGCATGGGCGTATTCTTCAGTTGGAATAAATTCACCTCCCGCGATTTACCCTTCAATTTTTTCAAATTCTTAAGCATCCTGGTTTTATTTACCGTTGCGGCCGGCTTGTTTAGTTTTTTCGCCGGGGACAACGGCGGGGCCCGTTTTACAAGCGGGGGCATCATCGGCGTTGTCTTCAGTGATTTTCTGGTCAGCTATTTTCAGCCTATGGGGGCTTTCATCATTTTATTTACGCTGGGCGCTTTAGCGCTGGTTATCACCGGTGAATTTTTGGTTTCCCCGTTTTTTATATGGCTTGGGAAGGGTATTTTTCATTCCTTTCAAAGGGTTTTTAAGAGTGTGCCTCTATTTTCTGCCCCTTCGCGTCCGCGTCCTAAGGCCAAGCAAGGTGAAGAAAAGGACATTCTTCCTGCGGCATTCACCCAGGATGACAATAAGAACGGGAAATTCAGGGGCACCGTATCACCCAAAGTTCCGGATTTAAAGCCCGCACCCGCTGCGGTTAAACCTAATATCCATATTGTAGCTCTTCCCAAAACTGAAAGCGTTGTGTCTGATGTCCCCAAGGCCCCTAAAACAATTGGGGAGTATCATCTGCCCAGTGTGGACTTGCTTAAAGACCCGCCCGTCGTCTCGGATAACAAGGTTGAGGAAAGGCTCATGAACGGCGCTAAAATCCTGGAAGAGACCCTGAACGATTTCGGGGTCAATGTCAAGGTGGTGGATATAGAGAGGGGACCGGTGATCACCCGTTATGAATTGCAGCCGGCACCCGGAGTGAAGATCCAGAGCATTGCTAGTTTGGCGGATGATTTGGCGCTGGCTTTAAGCACCTCGGCCGTGCGTATTTTGGCCCCCATTCCCGGTAAAAACCGGGTGGGCATTGAAGTACCCAATGGTTCTTCCGCTTCGGTGTTTTTAAAAGATGTCCTGACCCAAAAGCATTTGCGCCATGCTGATTCAAAATTAGATTTGTCTATCGGTAAAGATACCTCCGGCCATGCGATCGTGGCAGACCTGGGCGATATGCCGCATTTACTGGTGGCAGGAACAACAGGCTCCGGTAAAACGGTTTGTTTGAACAGTCTGATCATGTCCATTCTTTTTAATGCTTCACCCTCGGAAGTGAAATTCATCATGATTGACCCCAAGATGGTGGAGATGATCCCTTACAACGATCTGCCGCATCTGCTTTGCCCGGTGTCACCGACGATAAAAAAGTGGCGCCGGCGCTTAATTGGATCGTGATGGAGATGGAATCCCGTTATAAATTGTTCAACAAGGAAGCGGTGCGTAATATTAAAACCTACCATGCGAAAGGCCTTTTGATGCCTTATATTGTGGTGGTGGTTGACGAGCTGGCGGACTTGATGCAGGTTTCCGCCAAAACAGTCGAAGGGGCCATCACCCGTTTGGCACAATTGGCGCGTGCCGTGGGCATCCATTTGATCCTGGCCACCCAGCGCCCGTCGGTGGATGTGGTTACCGGGGTCATCAAGGCCAATTTTCCTTCCAGGATTTCTTTTAAAGTCGCCTCCAAGGTGGATTCCCGTACCGTGCTGGATACCAACGGCGCAGAGACGCTTTTGGGCAAGGGGGATTTTCTTTTTATGAGGACCGGTGACCCCAAGCCTGTCCGCGGGCAATGCTGTTTTGTATCCGATGAAGAGATCTCCCGGGTCATTGATTTTATTAAAAAGCAGGGCCAACCGGAGTATAATGAAAACGTACTTAAACCCCAACCACCCGCAGGGATGGGGCTCAACGAAGAAAAAGATGAAATGTATGATGAGGCCGTACGCGTGGTGATTGAAACCAATCAGGCTTCGGTGACGATTTTACAACGTCGCCTGCGTTTGGGGTATGGCAGGGCCGCGCGGTTAGTCGATATGATGGAGCAAAACGGGATTGTGGGCCCTTATGCAGGCAGCAAAGCAAGGGAGATCCTAGTGGACCGTGAGAAATGGCTTTTAGAGAATATGGGAGACGCGAAAACCAATGCCGCCGACGGACAACAATAACGACAAGGTTTCTGTTTTAAAAAGTACGCGTGAAGCCAAGGGGCTGACCCTTGAGATCGTGCACGAGGCCACCAAAATCCCCATGGATGTTTTAAGGGCCATTGAAGAAGGTTATTCCGTGCGCATTTTGTCGCCGTTTTATTATCGGGGGTTTATCAAAATTTATTCGGAATTTTTAGGTCTAGATGTCGGGGAAATATATAAACAGTATGGCCTTGATCAGCCTGCTAAGCCTACGTCTTCAGCGACGCCGCCGCTTAAACTCAGCCGGGCAGAAGCCCCAGCGCCCAATGTGTTTTTAGAAGAGACGCAGGAGTGGTTTTCCGTTGTTTTTAAACCTAAAAACATCAAGTTCATTCTTAAAGTTATAGGATTTTTGTTGTTGTTCTTTTTGCTTTTCAAAATGGCAGGGTGTATTGTCTCGCACATGAATAAAAAAGCCATATCCCCCGTCAGGAAACATACAGTCTTTGTCCAGCAAGAGAAAAGCGTTCCCATCCAGTCAGCCAATCAAGCATGAATCCGTTCAGGCCCCAAGTGAGAATAACAAAGTGGAAGTTGCGGTCAGGGCATTTAAAGATACCTGGCTTCGGGTCAAGACGGATGATAAGGTGGTTTTCGAAACGACTTTAAAAAAAGGTTCCATGGAAGACTGGAGCGCGAATGATCGCATCGAAATATCAGGCAGGGATATCGGGCAGTTAGATTTTGAAATCAACAACAAGCAAATTGGTTTGCTGGGGGCGGTGAGCGCAGGATCAGAAAAGTCTTGATTACCCGGGAAGGGTTGACGGTGAAGAAATAGAAGTGACCTCAGAAACTACCCGCGATTTTCAGAAGGAACGCCTGAGCGCCGGCCAGAAGGTCGGCGTTATTAATTTAGGGTGCGCCCGCAATTTGGTGGACGCGCAGATGATGCTGGGGCGCCTGAAGAAGAAAGGACATCGTATCGTAGAGGCTGATGAAGCGCAAACGGTGATCGTCAACACCTGTTCCTTCATCGAAGAGGCACGTAAGGAGTCCGTTGATACCATCCTTGATCTCCTAGAACTTAAAAAAGAAGGGAAGATCAAGAAACTGATTGTGGCCGGATGCTTGGCCCAGCGCTATGGCAAAGATTTAGCCGGAGAATTTCCGGGGTAGATGCCTTTGTGGGGACCCCACTCTTAACCGGAACAGATGCCCGCGCAGTTACAGCTGACACCTAAACATTTTGCCTATGTCAAAATTTGTGAAAGTTGTTTTAACGCTTGTTCGTTCTGCGCAATACCCAAAATAAAAGGTAGGTTCATTTCACGTACCATCGAGTCCGTTGTTAAAGAAATCAGGGGGTTGGACGCGAAGGGTGTTAAAGAAATCAATATCATCGGCCAGGACATTACGGCCTATGGCATGGATCTTTACCGCCAGAAATCGTTGGCACGCCTGCTTAAAGAGATTGTGGCCGTCACTCAGAATATAGAGTGGATACGCCTGTTGTATGCGTTTCCTTCTCATGTGACTGACGAGCTTATTGAAGTGATAGCCCAAGAACCCAAAATTTGCAAATACATCGACATGCCTTTGCAGCATATTAGTGACCATATCCTGCTTGAGCAAAACCGCAATATCACCGCTCAACAGACAGTGGAATTAATTAAAAAAATCCGCAAGGCCATACCGCAGGTATTCTTACGTACGACCTTTATAACAGGGCTTCCGGGAGAAACACAGGAAGATTTTGAGGAATTGAGGGTTTTTGTTAAGGATTCCCGTTTTGAGCGTGTCGGTGTTTTCGTTTATTCGAAGGAAGAAGGGACAGCAGCTGCAGGGATGAAGCAGCAGGTGCCTGAAAAGATCAAAAAGGCCCGTCTTGATGCCTTGATGCAGGACCAGCAAGCCATTTCCTTGGGGATTCAGCAGTCTTTTGTAGGGCGCAAATTAAAAATATTAATCGAAGAAGAGGAGAAAGACGGTATTTCACCTACTTTGAATAAATTATCTTCCCTTACCTACATCGGTCGCAGTGAATATGATGCCCCTGATGTGGATGGGGTGGTGTATGTGCGTTCAAAGGCACCGCTTAAACCGGGAGATTTTGTCCGGATAATGATCACAGATGCGTATGAATATGATTTAGCAGGAATCGCAGAATGAATATACCGAATATTTTAACTGTTTCACGTATTGTCTTAGCTGTTATTTTGGTCTTCTTGCTGGAAGCGAATTCTTTGGCAGGCAATATTTTGGCGGTTTTCGTTTTTACGATCGCCTCCTTGACGGATTTTTACGATGGCCATTTAGCCAAAGCAAGTGGATTGGTCAGCGATTTCGGTAAAATCATGGATCCTGTAGCTGACAAGATATTGCTTTTGTCCACCTTTGGGGTGTTGGCCCATATTGGGTTGGTTGCGTGGTGGATGTTCATCGTGATTGCTATCCGTGAAATACTGGTGACCATATCCAGACTTGTGGCTGTGCGTCAGGGCAGGGTCTTGGCCGCAGAGCCCGCCGGTAAGGTCAAGACTGTCGTGCAAATCATAGCGGTATCGGTGATTTTGCTTTATCTGGTGGCCCAACGATCTGAGTATTGTTCTTCTTGGTTTTATAGTGTTCAAAGGATATGGCTTGATATAAACTATGTCCTAATGCTTGCCGCGGTAATCTTGACGCTATATTCCGGTATAGATTATTTTCGTCATAAAAGCCATCTTGGCTGACACCGATATATTTTTCTACTAAAATCTGACGTTCACGCTGGTATCGTTGGTGCCAAAATAGAGGTCACGCGACAGGATAAGATAAATGCAATGTTGTCAGATTTCTATACGTAGAAAAACATATCGGTATCAGCCTTCTAAAGTTTTTCGGCGGGTGGATCGGTCCTCATGCCGGACACTCGCAGGAGTTCGGAATTGATGTTAAGGAGCGGAGCATATCATCGGGTGGCCGAGGGAGAGGCATCCCCAGCGAGCGCAGGCTTTTGCGAGCACGCTGGGGAAACCCGAGGACAGGCCCCGATGATTTTAAATCAAGTCCGAGACAGGATCCGCAGAATAAGAAAGAGGGAGTTGAAGTGAGGGATTTTTTGATTAAATCTTTTGCCACGGTTGGGGGCGTGGGGTTCTTGCCCTTTGCACCGGGTACCGGAGCCACGATAGTGGGGGTGGTTATTGCCTATTATTTGGGTAATAACGTATTGCTTTATATCGTTGTTTTACTGGTTTTATTGGCCCTGGGCATCATGACAACCGGCATTATTGAAAAGCAAATGAACCAAAAAGACCCGGGAATACTGGTCATTGATGAGGTGGTGGGGATGATGGTCGCTTTGTGGGGCCTGCCTTTGATTTGGCCGGTCATGATTTGCGGATTCTTCTTGTTTCGGGCTTTTGACATGTTTAAAATATACCCCATTAACAAGCTGGAGGGCCAAAGCGGCGGTTGGGGGATTATGCTTGATGATTGCATGGCGGGGGTGTATACTAATGTAATCTTGCGCATTGCATTGCGGTGCGCAGGTTTTTTTTAAGTGAAACTTTTTAAAGAAAGCCCCGCCTGCTTTCGCGGTAAACGGCGGGGAAACAGAAGGAGAGGGAAGTAAAAATGGAAAGCAGTAATCCGACATTGAACGAAAGAACGTTTGGCGCTGCCCGTGTAGGGGTGGGCGAGCCAACTATGACTGTGCAAGGTACGGTCAATAAAGCCTTTATATTGCTGGCTATTTTGGTGGGCACAGCTATGTGGACATGGTCCAAAACATCCCAACCGGCCAGCACGGGGTTCTTAGGTATTACGTTTTTTGTGTCCATGATAGGTGGTTTGATCTTGGCCATCGCCACTTCTTTTAAACCACAATGGTCTCCGGTCACAGCCCCTTTATATGCGGCTTGCGAAGGGTTGCTTTTAGGTATTCTTTCCGCGTATTTTGAAATGCGCTATCCGGGCATTGTCGTCCAGGCCGTAGGGTTGACTTTTGCCGTGACCTTTGCCATGCTTTTTGGTTATAAATCCGGTTGGCTGCAAGCTACACCCGGGCTTCGTAAGGGACTGATGATCGCCATGGGCGGTTTAATGTTATTTTATGTGGTTGTATGGATCGCATCCTTTTTTGGTATCCATCCGCCGGGCTTTATCAATGGCGGTGGGCCGTTGGGGATCGCATTTAGTTTATTTGTAGTTGGGATAGCTTCCATGTCCCTGATCCTGGATTTTGATATTATCGAATCCGGATCTCGTGAAGGCTTGGCAAAATATATGGAATGGTATGGTGCTTTTGCCCTGATGGTGACCTTGGTTTGGCTTTATATGGAAATCCTGCGTTTATTGTCTAAGATCAACCGCCGGAATTAGAAATACTATTCCCCTCTTTATTTTAAAGAGGGTGCAAGGGCGAGTTGAATCCACATCTTACAGCCTCCGCCAAATATTTTGGCGGGGGCTTTTTTATGCCGGTTTGCTTTTATTTAGAATATATGGCATACTTTCCCCAAGAAGTGATTTTTCCCTAAAAACCGTTTTAAAATTCACATGAGAAGAATAATCTCTTTATTCGTAATTTTGGCCTTTTTAACCAATGGTCTTATGCCCCAGACACTCCGGGCGCAGGAAATAATTCTGCCCAAACCCGGGGTCATGGTCCATTTAAGCCTTGAGTTTACGCCGGCTCTTTTAAAGGGGATTGTCGTCCATCCGGAGAACGCTTTTAAGTTTGATTTTATCATTTATAAAGGCGACAAAGGGTTCACAGAGAGCCAAAAAAAGCATGAGTATACAAAGCTGATTAAATATTTCCTGGCTTCCCTGGCTGTCCCGGACGAAGACCAATGGGTCAACCTGTCTCCTTATGAAAAGGGCCGTATCATTAAGGAAGATTTTGGTAAAACCGAGATGGGCCGTGATCTGTTGGCCCAGGATTATTTGCTAAAACAAATTACGGCTTCTTTGATTTACCCGCAGGACAAGCTGGGCAGGAAATTCTGGAATGAAATTTATGAACAAGCCTACAAACAGTATGGCACCACCGATATACCGGTCAATACCTTTAACAAGGTATGGATAGTCCCGGATGAGGCGGATATTTATGAAAAAGGCAATGTCGCCTACCTTTATAAAAGCCATTTGAAGGTGATGCTGGAAGAAGATTACGAGGCACTAAACAAGAATATTGAAAGTGCCGAGTCCCGAGGTCTTACGGAAAGTTCTAATGACCGAGGGATGGCCACAGAAAAGCAATTAAGGAAGTCCCTCGTCAAAGCACAGAAAACACAGGTGACTCGGGACGGTTTCAAGAGTTCAAGCATAGGGGCACAAGTTTTACGAGAAATTGTAATACCAGCTCTTGAAACCGAAGTCAATGAAGGTAAAAATTTTGCCCCGTTAAGGCAGGTCTTTAGCGGGATGATCCTTGCCGCTTGGTACAAGAGGGCTTTAAGGGAATCATTGTTAGCCAAGATTTATGCTAATAAAGCCAAGGTCAGGGGGGTTGACCAGGACCCCAAAAATAATGAAGCCATTTACCGGCAATACCTGAAAGCTTATAAAAAAGGTGTGTTTAATTTTATTCAAGAGGACGTGGATAAATATACGAATGATGCGATGCCGAGGAAGTATTTTTCAGGAGGGTGGGCTGCCCCTCGATGGGATAATGGTGTTTTGCGCCGTCACTCCGAAGGTGATGTATCAGCAGCGATGGCAACAGCAGCTGCTTTAAAATTAGACGCGAGTCAGGCAGGGGATGATCTTACACAGGTATCTGTAGATCCAAAACAGAATCCCACAACTTCTGTAAAGAACCTCAGCGCGGCGATGACGGCCGCAAGCTTGTTGATTCCTGGCTTTACTCCAAAACAGTTGAATAATGGGTTAATAAATTTAAAAGTGGCGTTACGGTGGGGATTGGGGAGTAGTAATTCGGATGTTAAGGATGGGAAATGTAGATTTACTTTAAATTATTCCGGATTAGATGCATTACTGATGGAAAAAGTTCTTAATCAAGGTATCAAAAATAAATTGTCACAATTAAAAGTTGAAGTTGAAACTAATATTAGCCATGTGGGGGGGGATCGAATATCTTTAAATATCCAAATCAGCGCTGAATCAGAACAGAAGGCTAATACTATCAAGCAGAAAATTAAATTTGATATGCTCCATGAATTAGACCTCATGATGGAATCAATTAAACAAATTCAATTTTTAAAACGTGAAATAGTTCAAACCATGGAAGGTAGTAATTCTTTGCAGGGGCATCTGACGTTTAAGCAAGAACCGTATATAAAGGGTGAATGGGATGGGTATTCTTTTTTTCTCGAAAAACATCAAATCATTACTCTTGATCCTAAAAAAGTAAGGGTAGTGGATTTAACCGATGGGTTTCAATTAGAACAATCCATCCCGGAATTTGCCCAAATTCATATTGAGGCCGGTAATAAGTTATCCGTATCTCTAAGTCAAAATGCGGGGTCATTATATTTCTATCCATTAACTAATCCAAATGGCTTTGCTATAGCTACGCGTGAAAATAAACGCATTGATAAACCTTACGACACGCTATTTCGTGTATATGTTACAAATGACGGACGATTTGTCATCCAAGCGGGAGCATTAAACCCGGTCACCCAAGTTTTAGTTAATAAAGGCATGGAAGTAGAATCGGCAATAAAATTGCGTCCGGAAACTATTTCAAGAAGTGAGATTGAAAAAGGCGGGATGAGTTGGGGCATGATCGAGAAAATATTAGGGCCAATGCCGCAGTTGGCAGAAATAAAGGGGGATACAATTGACGTTTCATCGGATTTAGCAAGGGATATGGGGGATTTATTGTCCCGGTTAAACCCGGATGAAAGAATAGAAATTAAGTCTTTCCTTGCATATTTGCATATATTGAATAAATGGTTTATGCCTTCCTATGACATCGCAGGACCAAAGCCTAGTCCGGCGATGGTGACAACGATTAAACTTACTCGCAGGCAAATCCTTTTGGGAGGATCATTGGCGGCGGCATTTGCGGCATTGCCACGTAATTCGAAGGGGCATCAGGGGTCGCCTGAAGAGGATCTTAATGATTATATCAATTATTCAAGTGAAACTCTTAATTTTACTGGTAGCACGGATCCCCGGATTTACTTAGAAGGCTCAACTCTTTCTGCTAATAAAGTTATGAATATCCTTCAAGAATATCAGGATAGTAGTAATAGTGGCAGTGAATTGAAGGCTCTTCAGGAAGAAACAAGAGAAAAACTAATGAATGAAATGAAGCAAGAAGGTGGGCCTGCTTCTCATACGAGTTTTGAGGAATTCGTGCTTACGGATGTTGCCAGATATTTAGCGCAATATAACATTGTTATTTTTCCAGCATTGCTCGGGGAGGAAGCGAATGGGAAAAGACTGGAATTCTTTTTTTGGGGGATCGATAGAGTCAATCATATAGAATTAAACTCGAAGGACATTTGGGCCCAGGATGTTTGGGGGAATTCTAAAAAGATAATAGGTCAAGTTCTTTTGGGGAAACAAATACCAATAAATGAACATACAAAAATTTTAGGAAATCCGGGTTTTGAGGCGCTGGCCAAATACGGTAATATTTTCTACTCATCAGAGGTATTATTACAGAATATTCGAATGTTTCTAACATGGGATAATCTGTTTGGGAAAATTTCCCAAATATCGGAAGATGAATATATTGCTCAATATGAAGAAGATGAGTTGAAATGTCTGTCGTATTCATTGATACAAGTAGCTCACAATTATTCCGAAATACCTGCAGAAGACATCATACAAGAATGGATAGATTTTAGCGATAATCATGAGAGTAAGCATTTATCTGATAAGAACAAGAGGCCCAATCTTAAGCCTTCCGAAATTAGAACTGCTTTTGAAATAGACGGATATCTTGCTGGCATGCGGACTAATTATCTGGCATGGGGGGAGATTTTATTTAAGGAAGTTATTCGTTTGTCAAATAAGGGATTGGAAAATGATCCTTCGTATCAGGCTGTTCATTATATTATTAAAAAAGCTGTCCAGCATATTTTAAAGAATCCGACGGACTTTCAAGTTCTAGGTATTCATGGAACGAAAGCAAATGAAATAAAGGCGCAACTATATAAAATTAAAGATACTCAACAATTGGCGGATGCTCTTTATGCGCAGCATCAGCGAGAGTATGGAAGAGAGTTTGAGGAAGATACCGGTTCAAATTCAAAAATTCTGGTAGGTGTTGCCGCAACAACAGTGGCGGCAGGTCTTGCTTGGAAATTATGGAAAGGTTATAGAAATCGATTGCAGATGATTGCTGATGAAGAACAGCAACTAAAGAATAAAGGAAGGGAAAAAGGTTCTACGAAAAGTGTTTCGAATAATAAAAAAGCAAGTAAGGGGAAGCGAAAAGACAAGGCGATGAATGTTTCTTCTTTGGTTCGACGGCCGCTCGGGTGGTTACATCTGGGAGGGAATAAGCAGCAAGGGCTGGAAGAATTTAGCCGGTATTTGGATATGGCGCGAGGGGGGCAAGTGGATATAGGCCCCGGTGCCTCTATAAACTTAATTCAAGACTATTTTGGTTTCAGCTCTCAATTTAGTTCTCTATATAAAGGTTTCTTAAGAGAAGTAAAAAATGCTGAAAGAGCGGTGGGGGGGCTATTAACGAGGAGGGGTATTATTCGTATCGGGATGGATATGCTAAAAAGGGAAAGGTTTCGCCAGGGGGTTGGGGAGGCGGTTCCCATCACAGAACCCAGTGCCGAAGAGGAAATAAATCAATTCATCAAAGATTTTGAGGAAGGGAGAATACGTATAAACAATAATTTAACCGCTGAAGGGGCAAAAATAGTTTATGGTGCCCGGACGCCGCAATTCGCTTTCTTTTTTAGGTGGCAACAGCATTTAGTTGACCGTGCTATCGGACTGGAAAGGATAAGGGATAATGTGTTACATCATCCCGTTAAATCTTTGGAAGGGCTGGAGGCTTTTCACGATTTCGTCACACTTATAGGACAAAATGCTATTTATCCCAATCTTGAATTGAGCCCAGAAGAGATTAGAGAAAAATTGGGATATGATCAAAGTTTTATTCAATATTATGAGGCACTTCAAACCCTCGTTGAACGTACCGGTTACAGAACCAATATAGAAGTATGGCATCTAGGAGATAGCCTTATTAGATTTTATAGTAACATTAAACCCACAGACCCATTGGAGAAAAAGAAAGATTTAGTACGTAGGTTGTTTGACTTTGCTATGTCTAATGATGGGGCGATGCATAGAAAGAAAACAAGCATAGGCGGCGTGATGGTTGGCGATGTCACGAAGATAGTATCGGAGGTAGATAAAATATCCTTCAGAATAAAGAACGGTCCATGGGATGAAAATGAGGCGAGGATCAGGGAACTGCAAAATAAAAATAGACCGCAGGCAAATTGGATGGCTTATGCCAGTGCTATTGCGCCCGGCACTGTGAATGTATTTTATAACGGACAAAATATATATCAGACCCCCATCAATCAAATCGGCCCTTATAATGGGATGGGGCTGTTACGATATTTAGAAAGAAATAGGATTAATCCCCGTACTCAATTGAGTTTGAAAGTGAGTGGCCATGATATTTTAATTCAAGGGCCTAAGATAAAAGATCGGGCGATGAAGGGGGAAGATAATCTTGGCGGTATCGACATGAATGCCGCTAATCTGAATATGAATATTAAACGTGACGGCAACGGTGTGCCGTTGCCGGTTAGCCAGCAGGACTTGGGGAATATTCATATTGATGGTTTGGTCCCGGTGATTTTGGAAATAAGACCGGCTTCTGCATCACCCATCCTTTCTCAATTAACCGCTCCGGGTCAGGCGAGAGTTTCCGTATAAAGGGGAACGTCATTTTAGCTGGAATTTTTTCTTGTTGAATTCGTAGGCGGCATCGAGGATGACGAGAAAAAGGGCGATCACAACCAGGCTCCAGGTATTGTCGCTGAAGTCTTTGTGTTCAATGAGGACGCGGGTTTTGATGTGGAATACCACTAGCAATATGAAAACCCAGAATACAGGTTTGTGTTCTTTGCTGTTAATAAGCCTTTGTAAACTAAAAGACCACTTTTCGCCTTTGTTATAGGGGACAAGGCAAGGGACCATGGCAGGCACATGTTTGCAATAATCGCTGTAAGCATTTTTGAATTTTGCCAATAGCATGTTTTGTTCAGCCCGGATGGTGCGATAATAGATAAAACTTAAGGCCAATAAAAATATGCCCCCCGCAATCCATTCCAGCAAGGGGGGCTCACTTTTTAACACAATAACATAGCCTATAGCGATCAGGAAGGTGCCAAGATATAGAGGGTTGCGTACAAAGGCATAAGGGCCTGAAGTAGTTAGCTTGTCATTTTTGATGGCATAACCGTTGGACCACAGGCGGATGAGTGCGCCTGCGATGATAAAGCCGATACCTGCCCTGATGGAAGCTTCGTCCAGGGAACAGAAAAACAGGACGAAGAACCCAAACGGATAGATAACGGCAAAACGAGGTTTAAAGGAACGCTGTAAGCGATGGGAAAAGATTCCCTGTTTCTTGGTTGTCCCAACGTTGGGATGATTGGACGATTGCATAGTCCCGAATTATACCTTATTTGAATGACTTAGCCAGCATTTTTAGGGCGGTTTGGGCGGCCTCTTTTTTGATGGCAATGCGGGTGCCTTTAAAAAGGGATTTTTTAACGATGGTTTTTTGTTTGGTGCTGACCGCGATAAATACTAAACCTACGGGTTTGGTTTTACTGCCGCCACCCGGTCCGGCAATACCGGTGACACTTAGTCCATAATCGGCTTTAAGTATTTTACGCACCCTTTGGGCCATGGCCGAAGCCGCGGGTTTGCTGACCGCCCCGTGTTTTTTTAAGAGGGCAGAAGGAATGCCCAGTATCTTGGTCTTAGCAGCATTATCATAAGCGATGATATCCAATAGAAAAAATGCCGATGCACCTGCCATATCAGTCAGGCGATCCCCTATAAGGCCGCCAGTGCAGGATTCAGCTATGGCCAATGTTTTTGCGCTTTGGGTGAATTTTTGAAATACTTTTTGTTCCGGACGCATGTTATTAAAAATATTAGGGTTAGAAGCGTTGGAAACCATTATAGGGACGGGGAATTCGATTGACAAGGCCTATTTTCTGGCATATACTTTGCGGATACCTAAAGATATCAACAGAATAATTGCTGCGGTGGGTGGCCCTACTGTATCAGGGAGTCAACGATGTTTAATTCCATAGCAGAAATTTTGCAAGATCTAAAAGCCGGGTGCATGGTCATAGTGATGGATGATGAAGGCCGTGAAAATGAAGGGGACCTTCTCATTGCCGCTCAATTTATCAATGCGGATGCCATCAATTTCATGGCCAAGGAAGCCCGCGGGCTTATTTGTGTGCCTATGGAAGACAGCCGGCTGAGTAAACTGGATTTACACCCCATGAAAGAAGATTTTAATTCTAAACACCAACGCTGTAATACTGCCTGGACGGTGTCCGTGGATGCGGCTTATGGCGTTACTACCGGCATTTCAGCCGCTGATCGCGCGAAAACAGTGAATGTCCTGATTGATCCAAAATCAACACCAGGCGATTTGGTCACTCCTGGGCACTTATTCCCTTTACGCGCCCGTCGGGGAGGGGTGCTGGTGCGTGCGGGACACACGGAAGCTTCCGTTGATCTGATGCGTTTGGCAGACCTTTATCCGGCCGGAGTTATTTGCGAGATCATGAATGATGATGGCACCATGGCCCGGACCCAGGATTTGATCAGATTTGCCCAGAAACATAAATTAAAAATTTGCACCATTGACAGTTTGATCGAGCATCGCCGCAAGACTGAAAAGTTAATCCGGCGCGGAGAAGAGGCGATATTGCCGACGGAATACGGCGAGTTCAGGATGGTGGCTTACGAGTCATTGGTGGACGGCGGCGTTCACATTGCCATGGTTAAAGGGGACATCAATGGCGCGGGGCCGGTTTTGGTGCGTGCCCAGTCAGAATGTTTGACCGGGGACGTGTTTGGCTCATTGCGTTGTGACTGTAACAGTCAGCTTAAAGCCGCTATGAAAATCATTAATGACGAGGGTAAAGGTGTCGTACTTTACATCCGCCAGCATGAAGGCCGCGGCATTGGTTTGGTCAATAAGCTCAAAGCCTATAATTTACAGGACAGCGGCTTGGACACGGTCGAGGCCAATCAGGCACTGGGATTTGCCGCGGATTTGCGTGATTATGGCACCGGCGCACAGATCTTGGTGGATTTGGGGATCAAGCAGATCCGTTTATTGACCAATAATCCCCGTAAAATCGTGGGGCTTGAGGGATATGGCCTTTCCGTCATTGAACGTGTACCCATCAAAATCCCCCATAATCCTATCAACGAAAATTATTTAAAAACCAAAAAAGATAAACTAGGCCACATCCTTTAAGTCTTATGGCCACTCTTAAGAAAAGTATAAAAGGGAACAAAGCCCGTATCGCTATTGTGGCCTCAAGGTTCAATGATTTCATCACCAAGGATTTGCTTAACGCTTGTTTGATGGAATTGCGAGCCCAAGGGTTGGGGGATAATCAAATCACCACTGTCTGGGTGCCCGGTGCGTTTGAAATTCCCCTCACCGTGTTGAAACTTGCCAAAAGAAAGAATGTGGATGCCGTTATTTGTTTAGGCGCGGTTATCCGGGGAGAAACCTATCATTTTGAAGTGGTGGCCAATGAATGTGCCCGCGGGATTATGGAAGCGTCCTTACTGGCGGGCAAGCCGGTAATTATGGGGGTATTGACAACGGACACGGTGGCCCAGGCCCGCGCCCGCGCCGGGCGAAAAGGCAGGAATAACAAAGGCCGCGATGCTGCCCGTACTGTTTTGGAGATGATTGCTCTTTTAAAGAAAATATGAGACGTCGCACACTCGCACGTGAACACGCCTTGAAGATTTTATACCAGTTTGATATCACCAAGCGTCCGATGGAGGCTGTGGTGGTCTCTTACTGGCAGGCCGAAGAGACCAAGGACCCGGAGGTCATCAATTATGCCAGTCTTCTGGCCCAAGGTGTCGGCGGGCATATCCAGGAAATTGACCAGAAGATTTCCGATTATGCCACTAATTGGCAGATCAAACGCATGGCCATCATCGACCGCAATGTCATGCGCATCGGCCTGTATGAATTACAGCACACCACGGATATTCCCCCGAAAGTGGCCATCAATGAGGCGGTGGAATTGGCGAAAAAGTACGGCGATTTGGAATCCAGTAAATTCGTCAACGGCATTCTTGACAAGATCCACAAAAAAGAAATCGTCGAGCCGCAAAATTAAACATGGCCGGCAGCGCTGATCTACACATCCATACTTATTTTTCCGACAGCACTTCGTCCCCTCAGGAAGTTGTCGACGATGCGGTCAATGCCGGGCTTTCCTGTATTGCCATCACCGACCATGACGTTGTCCAGGGGGTTGACCCTACCATCGAGGCGGCGCTGCCCCACGGCCTTGAAGTGGTCCCCGGGATTGAATTATCGTCGGAATTTGAAAATTGCGACATCCACATCCTGGGTTATTTTATTGACCACCAAAAAGGGCTGCTTTTGGAGAGGATCGATGTTTTTTTGGACGCGCGGATGCTTCGCATGAAACAGATGATCATGAACTTAAAGGCCATGGGGGTTGATAATATTGAATTTGAAGAAGTGTGCGCGTTGACCCACTCGAG
This sequence comes from Candidatus Omnitrophota bacterium, assembly GCA_963769315.1. GTDB lineage: Bacteria > Omnitrophota > Gorgyraeia > Zapsychrales > Fredricksoniimonadaceae > JABDGZ01. The sequence goes on along the minus strand of CAVYLG010000003.1, from coordinate 455,477 downwards.
GGCAGTGGGCCGGGCGCATTTGGCGGTGTTACTGCAGCAAAAAGGGTGGGTTGCCAACATCAAGTCGGCTTTTGAAAAATACATAGGTCCAGGATGTCCGGCTTATGCCCCTAAATACAAGCAGACGCCTTTTGAAGCCATTGAGTTGATCCGCAATGCCGGCGGGGTGGCGGTGATGGCTCATCCGATGCTGACCCAAAAGGACGAATTGATCCCGAGCTTTGTTGCCGCCGGTTTAAAAGGTTTGGAAGTATATTATCCGAATTGCATGGATACGGTTACCCAGTTTTATGAGCGCATTGCCCAAAAAAATGGCCTTATTGCTACCGGAGGCTCAGATTCCCATGGCAGGGCAAAATCTTATACTTATGTCGGCAAAAAAACCGTGCAGTTGGATGTGGTGGAGCAGCTCCGCCGTTTCAAATCTTAAATCTTAGACCGTTTCTGAGTTACGCTTAGAAATGTATAGAGTTATGACAGAAGTGTCCCCTATGGATAAAGATTTTGTTTATATGAATCGCGCTTGGGAACTGGCCCTGCAAGGCTGGGGCAGGACATCACCCAATCCCATGGTAGGTGCTGTGCTGGTCAAGTCCGGCAGGATTATCGCCGAAGGGTATCATCATTTTTGCGGAGGCGATCATGCGGAAGTAGATGCTTTAAAAAAAGCGGGCACCAAGGCGCGCGGTGCGATTTTATATGTGACCCTTGAGCCTTGCGGTCATTCAGGGCGTACACCGCCATGCACGCAAGCGATTTTGAAGGCCGGGATTAAAAAGGTGATTGTCGGGGCCTTGGACCCCAACAGACTTAATCATGGCAAGTCTTTGAAGTTTTTAAGACAGCAGGGGGTTGACATAGAACAAGGACTGCTGGCTGATGAATTGACGCATTTGAATGAAGCGTTTAATTGCTGGATGAGCACAAGGCGGCCTTTTGTTACCGCTAAAATAGCCCAAACGCTCGACGGTAAAATCGCTACTTTAAAAGGTGAATCAAAATGGATCACTTCAGCCTTCGCGCGGGACTACGCGCACCGTTTAAGGTTCGGCTTTGATGCCATATTGGTCGGCATCAATACGGTCCTCAAAGACGATCCTCAATTAAGAACGCTTCCGGCCAAACGCATTAAGAAAGTTATTTTAGATACGCATGGAAAAATGTCCGCTCGTGCAAGATTATTGCATGCGACTCGGCCCGAAGATGTTTTTGTGTTCACCACCAGGCCTGCAAGGAAAAAAATAAAAGCCCAAATGATCAAAGCCCCTTTGTATAATGACAAAATTGATTTACAATGGGTTTTAAGATTCTTAGGCGAAAGAGAAGTTACCAGCGTCCTTATCGAAGGCGGTAGTACCGTGGTGGGAGAAGCATTGCAGCGAAAGCTTGTCGACAAAATGATGATATATGTCGCGCCTAAAATCATGGGTGAAGGCCTGCAGAGTGTGCGCGGTCTTAAGCCCGGGGCCTTGGCTGATATGGCCTATCTTAAAAATACGAGTTTTGATAAAATAGGAGAAGACATTTTAATTCAGGGATTCCCGTATGTTCACCGGCATCAAAAGGCCTGATGCTTCGACCTAGCTCACCATGTCTCGAAGTCCGGTGGGCATGTTAAATCATTGCTTCGACTTCGTTAAGTTGTGACAGTCTCTTATGTTTACAGGAATAATCGAACGCACAGGTATTATCAAGAAGATCGATTCCAAAAAGAACCTATTGGTTTTCAACATTGATTTGGGGAGGTTGGCCAAAAAGGTCCGGTTAGGTGACAGTGTGTCTGTCAGCGGGGTTTGCCTAACGGTCACTTCTAAAAAGGCGACGGTGGCAAGTTTCGATCTGATGAAAGAGACCATTGAGAAAACTGCCATGAGGTTTTTGGCCGTCGGAGACCGTGTGAACTTGGAACTGGCTCTACGGGCGGACAGCCGTTTGGGGGGGCACTTTGTGACCGGACATGTGGATGAAGTGGCAGTCATTAAACATATTGCTCAAGAGAAAAACTGGGTGGCCATATCTTTGAGCCTTACTCCCCTTAACCGCCAATACATAGCACCCAAGGCTTCAGTGACCGTCGATGGCATAAGCCTTACCATCGGCAAGGTAGGCAAAAGCTATTTTGAAGTGTACCTGATTCCCCACACCCTTAAAGTGACGACCTTGGGGTTGAAAAAAGCGGGGGATTACGTCAATATTGAGACAGATATTTTAGCAAAATATATTCTTAATTCAGAAATGAGGCCCCCGATAAGTCGTCAAGTTCGAAAGGGGAAACTTTAATGTGTCCCCTTCTAGGGGAGAGGGGTGAGGTAAAATATGAAACTTGGAATTTCCGATATCCAGAAGATCATTCCGCACCGTTTTCCTTTTTTGATGATTGACCAGATTCTGGAGTGCCGGCCTAACGAAAAGCTGGTAGCTGTCAAGAACGTGTCCATCAATGAACATCATTTCCGGGGGCATTTTCCCCATGAACAGGTGATGCCCGGAGTTTTGATTATCGAAGCTATGGCTCAGGCCGGCTGCGTTTATTTTTATTACAGTAAAAATCTGCAGGGCAAAAATTTAATCTATTTTCTTGCCAAGGCTGATGCTCGTTTTCATCATCCGGTCGTACCTGGCGATCAGCTCATCATCGAGGTTTCCACGGTCAAATTATTGGCCAAAGCGGGCGTTGTTAAATGCAAAGCCCTCGTAGGCGAAAAGTTAATGGCCGAAGCAGAAATAGGTTTTGGGATCAAAGAAGTCTAGGGTGCGGCTGTTGACCTTGCGCCCTCGGGCTGATAAAATACGGCCCTTATAAAGATATTAGTAGCTTTCGGAAGGCAAACTTTCTGGAATAAAATTAAGGAAGTTTGCACATCTCCCGAAGCTTTTCTCAGAGTTGTTCTTTTAAGATTTAGGTAGCTTTCGGGAAGTAGCGCAGTTGGCTAGCGCGCTTCGTTCGGGACGAAGAGGTCGTGGGTTCGAATCCCGCCTTCCCGATTTTAATTCCCCTAACCCCTCTTTGTAATAAAGAGGGGGAAATTTATGGTTCGAGCCCATATTCATTTCTATGGCACCGTCCAGGGTGTCGGTTTCCGCTACACCACCTTATCTTTGGCCCGCCAATTATCACTGACCGGGTGGGTCAAAAATTTATCCGACGGCAGCGTGGAAACGGTTGTAGAAGGCCCCCATGACAGCATTGAAGAACTTGTGTCAAAATTAGAAATCGAGTTCGGTCCCTATATCCGGGACCAGAAGATCGAGTGGTTGGATGCAAAAGGGGAATTTAATAAATTTTCTATTATATGAACCAGACCCAAGCTAAAAAAGTAATCCGGGCATTGACCAAGGCCATTGAGGAGCATAACCATAAATATTATGTGCTCAATGATCCTGTCATTTCCGATGAGGAATATGACCGCCTGCTTAAAAAGCTCATTGACCTGGAAGGGAATTTCCCACAGCTTAAATCCGCATCTTCTCCTACCCAAAGGGTCGGGGCCAAGGTCCAGGGTGAATTGCCCACCGTTACGCATCGCTCGGCCATGCTTTCCCTGGATAATACCTATTCGCTTGAGGAGTTAAAGCAATGGTATGAGCGTGTGGTCAAGGGATTGGGTAATCGTAAACCGTCATTGACCGCGGAATTAAAGATTGACGGCTTAAGCTGTGCCTTAATCTACCGCAACGGCCAGTTGTTTTTAGCGGCCACCCGCGGGGATGGGGATACCGGAGAGGATGTCACCCACAATGCCAAAACGATACGGGATATCCCTTTGAGCTTAAAAGGTAAAGTCCCGGCCTTGCTGGAAGTGCGGGGGGAAGTATACATGGACAAAAAGGATTTCGCCCTCCTTAACCAGCAGCGCAAAAATAACGGGGAGGTCTTGTTTGCCAATCCGCGCAATGCCGCGGCCGGTTCCTTAAAATTATTGGATGCCCGCCTGACGGCGCAGCGGCGTTTGAGGTTTTTTGTCCATTCTCCCGGCAGTTTGGACCTTACGCCCGACACTAAGCGGAGTTTGGGAAAGGACAAGGTTCCGTTGACGCAATGGGAATTCTTAGAGCAGGCCAAAAGGTATGGATTTGTCGTCAATCCCCATAATCGTCTTTGCCGTAATTTGGAAGAGGTCATCGCTTTTTGCGAAGAGTACGCCTCCAGGCGGGAGGAGATCAGCTTTGATGTTGATGGCATTGTCGTTAAAGTCAATGATCTGGGCCAGCAAGCCCAATTAGGAACGACTCTTAAAAGCCCGCGCTGGGCCGTGGCTTTTAAATTCCCGGCGTACCAGGCCAGCACCATCATTAAAGAGATCGTCGTACAGGTGGGCCGTACCGGAGTTTTAACGCCGGTGGCGGAATTGGAACCCGTGGCCTGCGCCGGGGTCATGATCTCCAGGGCCACTTTGCATAATTTTGATGAGATCAAACGTTTAGGCGTCAATTCCGGAGACAGGGTGTTGTTAGAACGGGCCGGGGATGTCATCCCTAAGATCGTCAAAGTCCTTGAGAAACATTCCCAAGGTGAATTTGCAGCCCCCAAGGCATGCCCGTCGTGTAACGGGAAAATCCGAAAGGAAAAAGAAGAGGACGTGGCGTACCGCTGTTTGAATCCTTCTTGCCCTAAACAGATTGAGAGGCTTTTGGTCCATTTTGCCTCGCGGGGGGCCATGGACATTGAAGGGTTGGGGCAGTCGGCTGTGCGACAGCTTTTGGACAAAGGCTTGGTCAGTGATTTGGCGGACATTTATTCTTTAAAAAAGGAACAATTATTGGGTTTGGATTTATTCGCAGATAAGAAGGCGGATAATTTATTGAAAGCGATCATGGACAGCAAATCCAGGCCCTTGTCCAAGTTTTTATATGGGCTTGGCATTGCCAATATCGGTATTAAAGCGGCTGTAAATTTAGCTGGGCATTTTGGGTCTTTGGATGCTATTATAAACGTTTGTGCCGAAGAGCTGCAGGCCATTGATGAGGTAGGCCCGGTGATGGCAGAGTCGGTGGTTGAGTATTTCAAGCAGCCCCAGGTCAAAAAGTTATTGGCAAAATTTAAAGCTGCGGGGTTGAATTTATCAACAACCCCAAGACAAGTGTCAGGCAACCGTTTGGAAGGCAAGAAGTTCTTATTTACCGGAGAGTTGGCAGGGATCAAGCGTGAAGAAGCCTCCCTTTGGGTGCAAAATCAGGGCGGCAGTGTAGCCACGACGGTCAGCAAGACCCTTGATTACCTGGTCGTGGGTGAAAACCCGGGTTCCAAGCTTGCCCGGGCGAGGCAATGGGGAATCACCATACTAAATCAAAAAGATTTCGAGGCCATTTTTCTGAAATGATTTAAGGAAATGGCACCTCTCTGGTATTATTTGAGAAATAGAAATTTTTGTGGAAGGAGTGGCGCATGGTTAATTTTAATTCGTGCAGGAAGATGGTTTTTTTCATTGCGGGTCTTTTGGTGTTGAGCCTGACTTTAAGTTCTTGTGATACGTTACGTGAAAAGTTTACCCGTAAGAAGAAAAAGGGAGAGGAAGAACAAACTTCTGTGCCTGTCCTCGTGCCTGAAGAATATCCGGCCCCGGAATTAAATCCGGAGCAAAACTACAAAGAGCATTATGACTTGATCAAAGCCTGGTATACGGACCTAGTGAGGTCCCTTGATGATAAGAGTACCGGGGAATATACGCATTATATTATCTCTCAGGTTAACAATCATATTGCCCAGATGAAGGGATTGGTGGATGCCCCCACCCAGGACAATTTGGTTAAATTAGCGGGGCTTTTGGATTATTACAAGGCTTCTTTGGAAGATACATGGCAGGTGCGCAATATATCGCGCATTCAAAGCGATTTGCGCGCCTTTGACCGGTTCCTGCGGGACCATTTGCGTGCCGACAGGATCAAGGGCCATTTTGTTAAAAGCGTTCCACCTTCGCGACCTTAAGTTTTATTTAGAAAGGCGAAGATTCCTTGCTGGATCAAATAATCTTATACTTTACATGCGGCAAGCAATGAAAGAATTTATCGACGAATTCATGAATTATCTTTCCGTCGAGCGCGGGCTTGCCAACAACACGCTTTTAGCCTACCGGCGCGATTTGGCCAAGTACATCGATTATCTTTCCCAAAAAGGCATCAAGACCGCGGACCAGGTCAACCGTGAGCATGTTTCCAATTTTATGTTTGATTTAAAGAAACATGATATGTCCCCCACCACCGTTTGCCGGAATTTGGCAGCGGTCAAAATGTTTCACCGCTTTTTAGTGCGGGAAAACTTAGCCAAGGAAGACCCTACGACCCTGGTGGATACGCCGAAATTATGGAAGAGGGTCCCGTCGGTATTGACGCAGGCGGAAATTGAGTCGATGATTTCGGCGGCCTCGGGCAAAAAAGCACAACAGATCAGGGACCAGGCGATATTGGAAATTCTTTATGCCAGCGGCCTGCGGGTTTCGGAATTATCGGATTTGAAGACCACCAGTATCAATTATGAAGTTGGTTTTGTGCGGGCGGTGGGCAAGGGCAGCAAAGAGAGGCTCATCCCTTTGGGTAAAAAGGCCCGGGAGGCCTTGCAGAGATACCTGCTTAAGGCCCGCCCTCAATTATTGAAGAACCGGACGAATGATGTATTATTCTTAAGCCGTTTGGGTAAAAGAATCAGCCGTCAGAGCTTATGGGCAGTGATCAAGTTTTACGCGCGCCAGGCGAATATCAAGAAGAAGATTAAGCCGCATACATTGCGTCATACTTTTGCGACCCATTTATTGGAACACGGCGCGGATTTACGCTCTGTTCAGGAAATGCTGGGGCACGCGGACATTTCTACGACCCAGATTTATACGCATGTGGACAGAGAGCGTTTAAAGAGCGTGCACAAACAGTTTCATCCGCGTGGATAAATGTAGTATAAAAAAATATATTCCCCTCCCTTGGTGGGATGGGTTAGGGGAGGGGGAATGCAATAATTTTATGAAACGAAATTTACTATCCCGTTTAAATCCTGGGTCTTTAGCTTTGGTGCGGTCCATTGGGCTTTTGGCCGGGGCCCAAGGGGCGGCAGCTTATCTAGTCGGAGGCCCGGTCAGGGACCTGATGCTTAAAAGTCACAATATTGATCTGGACATTACTGTTGAAGGCAACGGGATACGTTTGGCGGAAAGTTTTGCGGCGCAGCATCGTGGCGCTTCGGTGACACGTTATCCTGCTTTCAAGACGGCCACAGTGCATTTGCCCAACGGTTCTTTGGTTGATTTTGCCACGGCCAGGGACGAAATCTACGTGCGCGGCGGGGCATTCCCGGCTGTCAGGCCCTCAACTGTTAAGAAGGACCTTTTCCGTCGTGATTTCACGATCAATGCCATGGCTGTTTCCATTAACCCTAAAACTTGGGGGAAGGTCATAGATCCTTTTGGAGGGACCGTTGATTTGAAGGCCAAAAAGATACGCATTCTGCACGAAAAAAGTTTTTTGGATGACCCGACGCGTATCTTACGGGCGGCCCGGTTTAAAGCGCGGCTGGGATTTAGGATGGAGGCCAAAACGCTAAAACTTTTAAGAGCTGCCGTTAAAATTAAAGTGCTTGATACCATCAAGCCGCAGAGGTATCTTAAAGACTTTAAAAAGATCCTCAAGGAACCCAATTCGAAAGAAGCAGTTAGATATTTACAATCATGGAACGCTTATAAGAGTAGTATCATCGGGTGACCTAGGGAGGCCTCCGGCCCTTATCTCCGACCCTAACGGATCGTAGATCCGTAGGACGGGCCTTAGGCCCGGAGGGGGCCTCCCCAGCGAGCGCAGGCTTATATTCCCTATTTCTTCGTCAGGCGGACACCGAGGGCAGTTGTTACCGCAAAACAAAGCAATAGGGAATATGGGCAGGACCCGATGATCATAGAGGACAAGACAGATGCGTATTGAAAAAGTCAATTCATCCATCAAACGGGAACTGGCCATGATACTTGAATTTGGTGAAATCTCTGACCCGAGGATCTCTTTTGTGACGATCATGAGTGTGGATACCAGCAAAGACCTGCAGCATGCCAGGGTTAAATTCAGTACGCTTTCGGATGATCCCAAGGACATCAAGGCGGCGATAGCGGGATTTGAGAGCTGTCGCGGCTATATCCGTAAGCTGATCAGCCAGCGGCTGGCTTTGCGTTATACGCCGGAATTTCATTTTATTTATGACAAAGGGTTTAAACATGCCGCTCATGTAGATAAGGTCTTGGAAGAAATCAAGAAACTGAAATCAGCCTGAGGAGATAAGGAACAATGAGCTCTTATAAAAACGTTTTAGATATCATCCGCCGTCATCAAAAATTTTTGGTGACCACCCATCATAATCCTGACGCGGACGCGGTGTCCGCAGCGCTGGCGATGGCCATTTATTTAAAAAGCCTGGGCAAGAAGGTCCGGGTGCTTAATGAAGACACCTGCCCCGAATGGATTAAATTTTTGCCCGGCACATCGATGCTTAAAAAAGCCGGCGACATCAAAGAAGCGGATTATGAAGCAGCCATTGTGTTGGACTGCGGAGACCTGGGCCGTGTGGGCGGAGTCAAGAGATTTATTCAAAAGGGGAAACCCTTGATCAACATCGACCATCATGTGACTAATGACACCTTTGGCAGCGTCAATGTGGTCAGGCCCAAGGCCTCTTCCACCTGTGAGATGATGTTTGATTTATTGAAAGAAGCGGGGCATCCGCTTAATAAAAATTTAGCCCTTCTTCTTTATGCAGGGATCATGACGGACACGGGGTCTTTTCGTTATGACAACACCTCCGCGCACAGTCACGCGGTTGTTGAGAAGTTAATGGCGTTTAATTTTTCAGTGGCCGGCATGTATGACCGCCTTTTTGTAGGCATACCGGCGGCAGAAATGAAGAGGTTTACGGACGTCATCCATAAGGCCCGTTTGCTTGATGGCAACAGGGTTTATTGCGTGTCGCTGTCCAAAAAAGAGGTGGATCGTTTTTCCCAAAGTTTTGACTTGAAAGAGAAAATATTTTCCTTTTTACGTTCCATGGAAGGGATTGAGGTGGTGGTGATCCTAACGGAATTACATTCCAAAGAAGTGCGGGTCAATTTACGCAGCCGGAAAGATTTGGATGTCGCTGCCTTGGCCCAGCAATTCGACGGCGGGGGACATCAAAAAGCCGCCGGCTGCAAGATTTATAAACCGTTAGCCCGAGCCGAAAAAATAATTTGTTTGGCCATCCATAAAGAATTACGATTTGCAAGGAGGAAAAGGTCAAGGAGAGTATGAAATTCCAGGCCGCCGTACAAAATTCTCTGGAGGGCATTGTGCTGGTCAACAAACCGGCAGGCATCACTTCGCATGACGCGGTTGGTTTTGTCCGCCGTGTTTTTAAAATGCGTAAGGTGGGGCATGCGGGGACCCTTGATCCGATGGCGACCGGCGTTTTGGTCATCCTTCTGGGGAACTCGACCAAGCTTTTTGATAAATTTGTGGCTTTTGACAAAACCTACCGGGCGACGTTGCGTCTGGGGCTTAAAACCACCACGGCTGACATCATGGGGCAGAGGTTGCTTGAAAGGCCTTATGACGGTATCCTCGAGGAGAATATCAGACAAGTTTTTAAACAATTTACCGGTGACATTGAACAAAAGCCCCCGATGGTTTCTGCCGTCAAGCATCAGGGCAAACGTTTGTACAAGATCGCCCGCCAGGGCATAGAAGTTGAACGCACGGCCCGTCCTGTCCGTATTGATGAGTTAAGGGTTTTACAATTCCGGCTGCCGGATGTGGAATTTTTGATGAGATGTTCCAAAGGGACCTATGTGCGCCAATTGGCTGAGGATGTAGGCGAGGTTCTAGGCTGTGGGGCGTGTATTTCCCAGATCGAACGCACCAAGGTAGGCCCTTTTGAGATCAAAGATGCCGTGACTTTGGAAAATTTGAATGAAGATCATATCTTTAAATGGCAATATTAAGCTGACTTTGAAAAGGACCTGTGTCGCCATCGGTATTTTTGACGGGGTGCATCGCGGGCACCAATATTTGATCAGACAAATGTTGACGGCAGCCCGCCGTCTGAAAGCGCGGTCTATGGTCATCACCTTTTATCCCCATCCTGCCCATGTCCTGAGCCCTGAAGTGAAATTGGGGTATTTAACTTCTCTTAAGGACCGCCTTCGTTGTTTAAGTGATTTAGGCGTTGCTGTCTGTCTGGTTGTGCCTTTTAACCGGTCTTTTGCCAAAATCCGTCCGCAGAAATTCATTAAAGATATTTTGGTAAAAAAATTAGGGGCCAAGGCTGCGTTTGTCGGCCGGGAGTTTCGTTTCGGCAAGGATAGGCGTGGTGATATCTCTTTATTTCAAAGTCTTAGTTATCAATACGGATATGAAATGCATGCCGTAGCTGCCTTTAAACAGGGTGGGGAGATTGTCAGTTCGACCCGTATCCGCCGGTTGATCAGTGAAGGTAAATTCAATGATGCCGCACGCCTGTTGGGAAGGCCTTGGTCAGTTTCCGGAGATGTGGTCAAGGGAGCGCAGCGCGGAAAAACCTTGGGTTATCCAACGGCTAACGTAGAGTATGAAGCTTTTGGGCCACATTTATTCCCCTTTCGCCAGGGCAGGGGGGCTTTTTTCATTCTTCCGCCACAAGGGGTGTATGTCGTTAGGGTATTGTTAGGTGCCCAAAAATATCCGGCCATAGCCAATATCGGCACACGTCCCTCATTTGAAAAGCAGGCTTCCAAACCGCTTCTGGAAGTGCATATCCTTGATTTTTCAGGGAATATTTACGGTAAACATTTAAAAGTGGAATTTTTAAAGAAGATCCGCAACGAAAAGAAGTTTTCCAGTCCGCAAAATCTTATCCGACAGATCCAAAAAGACGAAGCATTTGCCCGTAAATGCTTTGCCCTTGAAAAATAGGGCCTTTTTCCTATTTTTTACATTTTAATCCCCTTGTCATTATTTTTAATATTTCTCTTTTTTTTACTAAAATTTTTTATATAATTATATTGTTACATAATTATATAAAAATGCTGTCCACCACTTTGCCTTTAACGTTGATTTTTAAACACTACGCCTTCCCTAATATATAGGCGCAGGGACGAACCATGGCCCAAGATAAACCAAAACAGAAAATGATTAAGACCTCCATTGATCTGACGGCGGAGCAATACCAGTACCTTAAGATCAAGGCCCTCGATAGGAAAATGAAGGGCCAGGATCCGTCTTTTGTCACCATCATCAGGGAATTGATTGAAGAAGACCGAGGGAAATGGGAAGCCAGATAAACATTAACGGAATAATCGGGAAGCATTAGAGATACGCGCAGCGACGAACCATGGCCCAAGATAAACCAAAACAGAGAATGATTAAGACCTCCATTGATCTGACGGCGGAGCAATACCAGTACCTTAAGATCAAGGCCCTCGATAGGAAAATGAAGGGCCAGGATCCGTCTTTTGTCACCATCATCAGGGAATTGATTGAAGAAGACCGAGGGAAATGGGAAGCCAGATAAACGATAACATAACAGTTTCATTGCGAGCTAAGCTTATTGTCATCCTGAGCCCTTCGCTTCGCTCGAGGGCAGGCTCCGCGAAGGATCTTAAGTTGTCTAAAGATTCTTCATCCTTCGGGTTCAGAATGACCATAGCAAAGACAATGCGCAACAGTCCCTTTATAATTGCGGCTTTCCTAAGCATTGTCTTTTCCTTGCCCGCAGACGCTTCTTATTCGCCTTTTAATACCAACGTTAACATGAACGTCGGTATTGGTACATCAACGCCGCAGGCTGCGTTTGCTGTGGTCAATGGCAATGTCGGCATTGGGACATGGGCGGCGGCGGGTGGAAATTTAATTGTCAACGGCGGAGGGAATGTTGGCATCAGCTCCGCATGGCCTGGTCAGAGGATGGATGTCAACGGCACGGTGCGGGCAACGGCGTTTGTGGCGCTAGCAGGCGGAATAACACTCGGAGGTATTAACAATACTTCATGGCCGGCCGGTGGTGCAAATTATTGGTTATTGACAACAGCTGCAGGTAACGTTGGGGTAAGTACTGCTAATACGGTTGGGATAGGGACAACTTCAGGTATTGGAGCTGGTCTGACAGTGATGAATGGCAATGTGGGTATCGGTACCTGGGCACCGGCGAATTCTCTGGAAGTGGTTGGCGGCAATATCGGCATCGGTACGGCCTATAGTTAAGTCGGTATCGGCACCACCAGCACAATCCTGACTTTGCGTACAGACACTTCAAGTATTTACGCCGGTTATCAAGCCGGAGTCTCAACGACAACAGGAAGTTTAAATAACGCCGCTATTGGGTATCAGGCTCTCTACAAAAATACCCTAGGAGTCTATAACGTCGCTATGGGGTCTCAGGCTCTTTACAATGATAATTCCCCAACAGGAGGTTCGCAAGGAGGCGTCAACGTCGCTATAGGGTATCAGGCTCTCTATGACAATACCACAGGATATGATAACGTCGCTGTAGGGCATCAGGCTCTCTGGTACAACAGTACAACAACAAATAATGTGGCTCTAGGAGCGCAAGCTGGTTCTTATTATAACGGGTATGGGCCTAACCAGACTTCCAGTAATTCAATCTATCTTGGTAGCGGCACAGATGCTCTAGCTGATGGAGATACCAACGAAACGGTCATTGGTTATAACGCAGTGGGAAACGGAAGCAATACCGTTACATTAGGGAATACTTCAGTTGTTTCGACGATATTAGAAGGCAATATCGGTATTGGTACATTCATGACTATTAACCAGTTAACTGTGAATGGCGCGGTAGGTATTGGAACCGCAAATTCTTCTTATGTGAGAACAGTAGCTCCCGCCGGAGGGATGATTGTGCAGGGTAACGTTGGCATCGGAACAACCACACCACAAACATCGTTGAGTGTTGTTGGTGGGAATGTTGGTATTGGGACATGGACAGCAGCGGGTGGCAATTTAATTGTTAACGGCGGTGGTAATGTCGGTATCGGCTCTGCATGGCCGGGACAGAGGGTGGATGTCAACGGCACTGTAAGGATGACAGGATTAACGTTGACTGGCAATGGCGCGGGTAACGGGTATGTCATGGTGGGCAATAACGTTGGTGTGGGGACATGGATGCCGGCAAGTACCTTGGCTACTTCGGGGAGTGGTTCGAACTACTGGTCTTTAACTGGTGGTACCGGCAACGTCGGAATAAGCACCACAAATACTGTAGGCATAGGAACTACTTCCGGAGTTGGCGCCGGATTGGTCGTCATGAATGGTAATGTGGGCATCGGCACGTGGGTGCCTAAAGGGACATTACAAGTAGGAAATGGAACTGTTGCCTCGGCTGATGCCCTTATTGTAAACAATGGACCACAGACCGCTGCAACAAATTCTATCGTCAGAATTGGCGCAGCTGACATAACTACCGGAAGCAGCGGTGCAAACAATGGGACCTATCTTGGAATGAATTCAGCCGGCACATTCACGGGTGATTTCATCCATTTAGAGAGTAATGGGACATCCGTGTTCACAGTAACGAATGTCGGAACGTCCAATCTAGTTTCTTTAACAATGGGGAATGGCGTTGCTCACATTGGGGAAATTGGTATCGCAGACGCTTATAATAGTAATATATCTTTGGATGAGTATGACGAGGGGAATACTGGGCTTATCACAAACGGCTTTCCGGGAGATGGCGAAGGCCTCCTCGAAATCGGCCAGGCAGGCGAAACGCTAGCGCTGCTGTCTAACAACATTGGCATCGGCACGACATTGGCAGCCAATTTACTTGATGTGGCTGGAGGGGTTTCTATTGGCAAAACCTATGCAGGGTACAAGGCGGCACCGACGAATGGATTGTTGGTGCAAGGTAATGTCGGCATCGGCACGACCACATCACAAACATCGTTGAGTGTTGTTGGTGGGAATGTTGGTATTGGGACATGGGCAGCGGCGGGTGGCAATTTAATTGTCAATGGCGGCGGCAATGTTGGTATTGGATCTGCATGGCCGGGACAAAGATTAGATGTCAACGGTACTATAAGGATGACAGGGTTAACGTTGACTGGCAATGGCGCGGGTAACGGGTATGTCATGGTGGGCAATGCGTTGGTGTGGGGACATGGATGCCGGCCTCGACCTTGGCCACCTCCGGGAGTGGTTCTAACTATTGGTTATTGACAACAGCTGCAGGTAACGTTGGAGTAAGTACCACTAATACGGTAGGTATAGGGACAACTTCAGGCATTGGGGCAGGCCTAACCGTGATGAACGGCAATGTAGGCATCGGCACCTGGGCGCCGTCGGTGATGTTCCAGGTCAGTAATGGTTTCGATCCTTTTGCGGTTGATCTAAACGGCAATGTAGGAATCGGTACAATCAAAACTTCTGCTGCCGGCTTGAGCGTTATGGTCGGCAACGTGGGTATAGGAACATGGGCACCGGCGAATAGTCTGGATATTTCAGGTGGGAATATCGGCATAGGTACAGGTTATAATTTAATTGGCATAGGAACAACCAGTACTATTTTGACCTTACGCAAAGATACTTCCAGTGTTTATCTTGGCTGGCAGGCTGGAGCTGCAACCACAGGGGGTTCCCTTAATAATGCGGCGGTGGGTTATCAAACCCTCTCCGCCGATACCACAGGTTATGATAATACGGCGATTGGCTATCAAGCTCTCACTGCCAATAGCACTGGTTTTCTAAATACGGCGGTGGGTTATCAAGTCCTCTCCTCCAACATCTCCGGTCAGGAAAACGTAGCGATGGGCTATCAAGCATCCTCCCTCAACACTGCCGGTAGCAATAACGCAGCGATAGGGTATCAAGCTCTCTGGAAAAACGACTCAGGGGGTAGTAATGCGGCGATAGGATATGGAGCTCTCGGGACATCGCTCAATTCATATTACAACACTGCGATAGGAGCCCAGGCTCTTATTGTTGACAATGCAGGACAATATAATGTAGCAGTAGGATCTAATGCGGGTTTCCCCGGAGGTGGTGGCAATGGAACAATAGTTGGTTCTAACAATGTCTGGGTGGGAGCAAATGCCGGGCCGGCAGGGACATCGGATGTGAGTAATTCCGTTGGCATTGGTTCCTATGCGCTGGCCGGTGCCAATAATGTTATGGTCTTAGGAGGTAGGGGTTCTAATGCACTTAACGTCGGTATCGGTACGGATATGAACGGCGCCAAGGGCAGTTTGATAGTTCTGGGTAATAATGTTGGTATCGGAACTATTACCCCGCAGGGAGGGTTTGTGGTGACCAATGGCAATGTCGGTATTGGGACATGGGCTGTTGCTGGTGGAAACCTCATTGTCAACGGTGGAGGGAATGTAGGTATCGGCTCCGCATGGCCAGGCACAGCGCTGGATGTCAACGGCACAGTGCGCATGGCAGGATTAACATTGACGGGGAATGGGGCAGGAACCGGCTATGTGATGGTGGGTAATAATGTGGGAGTAGGGACCTGGATGCCGGCAAGTTCCTTGGCTACCTCGGGCAGTGGTTCAAACTACTGGTCTTTAACCGGTGGCAATGGAAACGTCGGGATAAGTACCACGAACACCGTAGGCATAGGAACTACATCCGGAGTTGGAGCCGGATTAGTCGTCATGAACGGCAATGTGGGTATCGGCACGTGGGTGCCTGGTGGGGTGCTGGAAGTGATGAACGGCAGTGTTGGGATTGGGGCGCCTTCTCCGGAAACAGAAGTAGACATCAGAAAGGGTGACAATACAGTTTATACCAGCTCTGGATCCTCTGATCAACCAGGCGGAATAAATTCAGCAGCGGTAGAAATTTCAAATACAAGTCCTACAACCGGTGGCGCAGCTTATTTGGAGTTGAGTGCCAATAATGCCACCAGTGCTTACTCCGAATCTTTTATAGCAACTGCTTCTAGTGCGACAAATTATGCATCCAACCTCATTTTTGGTATCAGAACAGGTTCTGCAAGCTATGGAGAAAAAATGCGTATCGATTCCAACGGTAATGTGGGCATCGGCTCCACAGCCCCCGGCACAGCGCTGGACGTCAATGGCACCGTGCGGATGGGCGGGTTTATCTTGAACGGTGGCAGTCAGTATCAGATGCTCCGGGAGGGGGTGTCCTCCGCGCAATGGGAGAACGCGCCTTACGATCTGCCGATTTTCATGCCGGGTACTCCGTCGAGTAGCGCGATCGCGCGGATTATCCTGCCGCGCGGGGTCCAGTTGCCGCAGAACCTGACGAGTTCACAGTGCTATGCCAAAGAGGCGGCGACCGCCTCCACAACCATCACGATCAATAAAATCAGCGGGGGCGTGACGACCTCCGAAGGCACGGCGGTGTGGGCGGCGTCGGCGAACAGCTGTTCATTTACCTTTTCGTCGACTGTTACTTTTGCGGTGGGGGACATGGTAGAATTCGTTTTCCCGGCAACTGCGGATGCCACGCTCGGGGATATCGCCATCTCTCTAGCGGGGACCAGACAATAAGTAGGGACAGACACTACTTTTTATTGTTCTTGTAAATAGAGTTAGGGAGATTGGGGAAGTAGTGTCTGTCCCTACTTTTATAGTGGCCGAAATTATTATTAAAAAATAGTATCAATGGCTTTTATAAAAAAATATAATATATCAATAAGCAGATGAAATACCTTAATTGATTAAAAGTAGGGTCTATCCCTACTTATTCTTGGGGAACTGGAATTAAGTATTGTGTCCCCTTAATTCTAGCGGGAGTCGGAAAATGAAAAAATATTTTGTATCTTTCTTTCTCGTTTGTTTCGGCATTGCGCTTGTGGCCGCGCCGGCTTCGGCAACATTCCTTTTTGCCGGCGGGGAAGACCTGGATTTTACACCGGCAGGGACGACGCTAGGCGTTAACACGACTAATTGCTTCAACTCAACTTATGCCCGGGAAGCTGTTTATGCAAATAATTACGCTAACGCCTATTATATTGAGACCCCTTTTTTTACGAGTTCGACAACCTTTTGGGTACACTATGATATGTGTGCTACTACTCAATATGTGTGGTACAATAACCCAATTTTTGTTCTCGCCGACAGCAACGGCGTGATGAGACTCTGTGTGGAATATATTCAGAATGATTACGCTGGTAGTACAATAAAACTTTACAAAACAAATGCCGCTCAAACTTATACACTATTGGCGTCTTCTAGTAGTATAGTAAACCCTGATCCTTTGATTACCATCGATGTCTATGTAAATTATGGGGCGAGTGGCACGTTCACGTTCTATGCAAACGGCTCGCAGATCCTAACTTATAGCGGCGATTTGACTACCGATGGTAATTCAAGCCTCGCGCAGCTCTGGCTAGGTGTAGGTGCCTATCAAGCCAATTATACCTATTATTCCCAAGTCATTGTCTCGACCACAGACACGAGGTCGATGCATCTGGCGACCATGTATCCGGCCGCAAACGGCAACACGATGGCATGGACAGGATCGGTCAGCTCGATCAACGCTACCACCTACAATGATACCAATATCATCAGCTCGGCCACCAGCGGGCAACTCGCCGAGTTCACGGCATCGGCTTTGCCGTCCGGGAGTTACACAGTCGCCGCCGTGGTCCAGTCAGCCAGGGCATCAGCCGCCGCCGGGGGGCCGCAGCATTTAGAGTTCGACACCAGAACAGGCGGAACGAGTTATCAATCGGCGAACCAAGCTCTCTCGACGGGCATGGCTCTTTATCAGTATGTATGGAGTACTAATCCAAACACTAGTGTTGCATGGACCACTAGCGATCTTGGCGCGGCAGGGTTCAATCTCGGGGTGGAGAGCCAGACTTAATGAGCAAGATGTTCAGGGTCATTCTTCTTCTTCTTGTTAGCAATGTTTTTGCTGCAATAGCGCTAGCCCAATCAACGGAAAAAAGTAGCAAGATCAATGGTTACGCGGTTCTGTCCCCGGGGGCCTCCAAATCCGAGGCGGCGTCAAAGATCAACAGCTATGCGGTTCTGTCCGCGGGGGCCTTCAAATCCGAGGCGGCGTCAAAGATCAACAGCTACGCGGTTCTGTCCCCGGGGGCCCCCAAATCCGAGACGGTGTCAAAGCTCAACAGCTACGCGGTTCTGTCCCCGGGAGCCTTCAAATCCGAGACGGTAAGCAAAATTGTTGCCTATGCCGTGATCGTTCGTTCTGTCAGTAACCGTATGCAGGTTGGCATCATGGAATAAGTAGGGAATTAAGGGGACACAATACTTAAGGGTAAAGTGTTATTCTTACCACCTGTTATGATACAATTCAACCATGACAAAGCGTCACCAGTGTCCCCGTTGTGGCTATACTCGGGCATGGGTTATACGACGGAATACCCTTCGATGTGCCAGATGCAGGCACGATTGGCGACCAGGTCTTCCATTGCGACTTTCTCGCCATCAGTGGCGAAGCCTGTTGCGATGGCATGTCCGAGGTCTCAGCAGCCAGAATATAAGCCGTGAAACAGCTATTAATCGGCAAAGGGTCCTGCGAGCTCTTATGATATTGCGTGAAACAATGATGAAAGAGATTCCACCTGTGTTTAAAGGTACCGTTGAAGTTGACGAAACTTACCTGGGAGGCTCTTGGAGGAACCGTCGTTCTAGGACTAATAAACGCGTGTCGCCTCCTGGCCGTGGAACAACATTGAAAACTCCGGTCTTTGGAATTCTGTGTAGAGGCGGCCAAGTTTGGGCTCAAGTTGTGCCTGATATTACTCAAGCCACTCTCCAAGGGCTTATCCGTCGACAAGTTAAGCCCGGTTCGATAGTCTGGTCTGATACCCTTGGTAGTTACACAGGAATTGCTACTAAAGGTTATGTCCATCGTCTTGTTAAACACGTCCCTGCTCGCCATCGCTATGGAAAAGGAGAGCGTCATATTAACGGATTGGAAGGGTTTTGGGGTTATCTTAAGCGAAGACTCGCTGCAAAGGGTGGCATCCGCAGAGAACGATTGCCTCTTTACTTGGCTGAATATGTTTGGCGTTATAACCATAGAAAATTGTCTGTTGAAGAACAAGTTCAACAGCTTATTAAACTAATTCAAAAACGTACTTGTACCATAGATTCAGGTGGTTAAATTGACACTTTACCCATACTTAATTCCAGTTCCCCCCAGAAGGCGAAGTAGATTAAATCAATTCAACAGGCGCCTTCCTAAATAATCGGTAGACGTCATTATTTAAATGCATGGAATAAACCTAAAAGCTAAAAAATACCATATAAAACAAATTTGACGTAAGACTATATAAATCAATAAGTTATGAATCAGGAGGAAGGGCAAAATAATAGCATGAAAAACTCTCAGATGGGTCTCATGACCTAGAGCTCCTAGATCCCCTTCCTGTTGGCAGGAAATCCTTCTTACCGCAATCAAATTAAAAAGCACTCAGTCAAAAGACTGGGTGCTTTTTAATTTTCAAACCTATCACATAATTTTTGAAAATTTCTTGTTTTTCCTCCTACCTGATGTTATATTATTTCCGAACCATATAATACAGTTCGGAAATTTTTATCTATAAAATTACTAATTTATGATTCGGAAAGTTCGATTAATAGAAGAAACCGCACTTAAACAGGATATCAAAAAACTGCGGGATAGGTTTGGGAACTTGATCAACGTGACCAATACCGAATGGTATTCTCTGTTCAAAGAGGAGATACGTCATTCGATTGCTGTCGACGGTGTTTTGGCTAACCGGAAGGATATTTTAGACGTCCTGGAAAACAACAAACGTACTAATCAAAAAGCGGCTGCTATTTTAGGTTATTTCGAGGCTGCCAGGACCATGTATGAATACGCCCATAATCAATTCAAAGAAAATGAGTTTGTTTTGCGCATGGCAGATATTAAGCAGATTCATAGCTTGTTGATGCATCACGAAAAAGATTTAGTGCCACAGACAGGACAGAACAATGATTTTCGAAGGAGTGATATTCAAGCTACTCAGGCGACATTTAAGCCTATTAACATGTTTTATGTGCGTGAGGCGATGGAGCAATTGATCAAATGGTTTAATGAAAGTTCAAAAAATAAAATTTATGATGATGTGACCCTGGCCGCGATGGCGTATGTTTGGTTTGAGAAAATCCATCCGTTCAGTGACGGCAATGGCCGCGTGGGGAGAATACTTTTATCGTATATTCTTATAGGTCAAGGGCTACTCAATGTTGTTATCAAGGGGATTTCAAAACAAGAGCGGGAGCGATACTACAATGTTTTAGAAAAATCTGATAGTTGTTTCGACGAGCTTCATCGATTGATTGAAAAAAACGAGAGGCTCACACCTGCCGCAATCAATAATTTTATTAAAAAAGAAGCATTCACACCATTTGCTCAAATGATTTCAGGGTTAATGAAGAAAGCCATTGACCGTCTGGAAGCCGGCAGATTAACCAATTTGAGCACAGAGGCCGTATTACCGCTGCGTCATTTGGCCAAAATGTTTGATTATTCCCAGGATTATCTGCGTAATTTAATCAACCGAGGTCAAATTAATGCACATAAAAAAGGCAAGCTCTGGTATGTGAGGGTAGAAGATCTAAAACGATACATCAATTGGCAAAATGTGGGGGAATAAGTAGGGACAGACACTACTTAATTCAAAGAAGTCCGTAAGAAATGGAAAGAAAAATAAAGATTAACATAACAATGTCATTGCGAACTAAGCTTATTGTCATCCTGAGCGCAGCGAAGGATCTTAAGTTGTCTAAAGATTCTTCGCCCTTCGGGTTCAGAATGACCATAGAAAAGGCATTCCGCAATAGTCTCTTTATAATTGCGGCTTTCCTTAATATTGTCTTTTCCTTGCCCGCGGCCGCTTCTTATCTGCCTTTTAATACCAACGTTAATATGAACGTCGGTATCGGTACATCGACGCCGCAGGCCGCGTTTACGGTAGTCAACGGCAATATCGGCATCGGGACATGGACAGCGGCGGGCGGGAATTTGATTGTCAACGGTGGCGGCAATGTTGGTATCGGTTCCGCATGGCCGGGGCAGAAGCTCGATGTGACCGGCACGGTGCGCATGACAGGCTTGACGATGAGCGGACAAGGTCCTGCTAACGGATATATATTGATAGCCAGCGACAGCAGCGGAGATACGATGTGGTCATCACCGGGATCAATCGGCGTCGGTGGTTGGATATCTGTAGGCAATAATCTTTACAATACCAACAGCGGCAATGTGGGGATCAATACTCTTAATGGGGCTAACGTCGGAATCGGGACATCAACCCCGCAGGGTGGGTTTGTTGTCACCAACGGAAATGTGGGTATTGGTACGTGGGTTCCAAGGGCACAATTAGATGTGGAAGGGACATTATCGGTAGCATCTTTCGGAGGCAACGTCGGCATAGGCACTTGGGTACCGGCGGGTGCCTTGACGGTGATGAATGGGAATGTGGGGATTGGTGTGGTAAATCCTGGTGAAATTTTGAATGTGAGTAATAATCTTCAGGTTTATTCAAGTAACCATTGGCCTACAGTTTTAGTTAGTAGTAATGGTGGTGATGGGAGTAATCAAGCTGCTCTAGAAGGTACAGCATCAACTACTGCAGCAACAGGAGTTAATTTTGGGGTGGCAGGTTTCTCCAAGGGGAGCGCTGCTTCAGGAGTGACGGTACCACAATTAATAGGTGTTGCAGGTGAGGCGACATGGGACCGTGCAAATAACATTACAGAAGCAGCGGGAGTAGTTGGGTCTGTGCGAAATTATTCTGTTAATGGTACCGGGAATCTGACAACAGGATATGGTTTAGTTTCGTCAGCGGTAACTGATACTGCAGGATCCCCATTGTTTAATTTAGCTTATGGATCTGGTGGCGGGACGGATGTTACAAATTATATTGGGCTTTATATTGGCGATGCTGTAAATCGTATTGATCCTACTCCTTCTTCAGGTAATTTTGACATTTATGCTGCTGGAGGGACTAATTATTTTTATGGCAACGTTGGTATCGGAACAACCACACCACAAACATCATTGAGTGTCGTCGGTGGTAATATCGGTATCGGGACATGGACAACAGCGGGTGGGAATTTGATTGTCAACGGCGGTGGCAATGTTGGTATTGGATCTGCATGGCCGGGTCAGAGGATCGATGTGACCGGCACGGTGAGGATGACGGGATTGACAATGAGCGGAGCAGGTCCCATCAGCGGTTATGTGTTGACCGCCAGTGACAGCGCAGGAGATACGACATGGTCGTCACCGGGTTCAGTCAGCGGCTGGATTGTTACCAATAATAATCTTTATAATACCAACAGCGGCAATGTAGGTATCAATACCGTTAATGGGGCCAATGTAGGGATTGGAACATCAACCCCGCAGGGTGCGTTTGTCGTCACCAACGGCAATGTGGGTATCGGTACATGGGCGCCGAGTCAAATATTAGAGATAGGGAAACAAAAGGTTGATATTACGTTGGGCGGCAATGTTGGGATTGGTACCTCAGTCCCCACCGGATTTGAAATTGAAGGTGAGAACATTGGCATAGGGACAGCATTTACCGGTGGGGCAGGCGAAGCTGCCCTAACCGTGATGAACGGAAATGTGGGCATTGGCACGTGGGCGCCTCAAGGGGGATTAGTTGTCATGAATGGCACTGTTGGTATTGGCATAGGCACATTGATTCCTGGGAATAATCTTCTAATTGTTGGTTCAGCAACTGATATGGTTACTACTAATGTTGGTAGTGGTCCTAGGTTTCAATTTGGAAGAATTGGTGTTTCTACAAATAACTATATGGAATTTGGGGCATATAACAATATAAATAATATTGACAATAAAACTCGGGATTTACAGATTTTTGGAAACAACATATCAGGCATAATTTTAAAGGCGACAAGTGGATTCGTTGGCATCGGTACGACCACCCCTCAAACATTGTTTAGTGTCGTTGGTGGGAATGTAGGGATAGGGACATGGACAGCAGCGGGAGGAAATTTGATTGTCAATGGCGGGGGCAATGTCGGTATCGGTTCCGCATGGCCGGGTCAGAGGATCGATGTGACCGGCACGGTGAGGATGACTGGCTTGACAATGAGCGGAGCAAGTCCGATCAGCGGGTATGTATTGACAGCCAGTGACAGCGCCGGAGATACGACATGGTCGTCACCAGGTTCAGTAAGCGGATGGGTATTTGTGGGGAACAATTTGTACAACACCAATAGCGGCAATGTGGGGATCAATACCGTTAATGGCGCGAATGTGGGGATTGGGACATCAACGCCACAGGGTGGCTTTGTGGTGACCAATGGGAATGTAGGCATCGGCACGTGGGCGCCGGGTGGGTCTCTAATTGTGCAAGTAGGCAACGTCGGCATCGGGACGCCGAGCCCCGATGCACAATTGAATGTCAACGGGAGCGTGGATATTGGAGAAGGGGCATCATATAACGCCTATTATCCAAAATTAGGTGTCACTGGGAATGTTATGATTGAAGGAGCTGAAGGTATCGGCAACGGCGGTTCTTATGGCAGTTTCGCAAGTGGCGTACAATTTGAGGTTAGGGGAAGTGTGGCGCTTGCCTTTAGCCACGCTTCAAATTCAGGTTTAAGAGTAGACATAGGACATGAGTATGCACCAGTGTCTCTTTTGGATATTCGTGGTGTTAACGCAGTTCCCGCGCTTACAGCGACAGGCGGCAATGTCGGCATCGGTACCTTCAATCCGTTAAGCCAATTAAATGTTAATGGAGGCGTTGGTATAGGTACTACATTGATTAATGGCGCCTATATTTATGGTAACTCTGCGCCTTCGGGAGGATTGATTGTCCAAGGTAATGTGGGTATCGGCACATTTAATCCCTTCGGGGGGAATTTGATTGTCAATGGCGGTGGCAACGTCGGCATTGGCTCCTTGGTTCCCGGCCAGGCGTTGGATGTTCATGGCACGGTGAGGATGGCAGGATTGACGATGAGCGGAGCAAGTCCGATCAGCGGGTATGTATTGACAGCCAGCGACAGCGCAGGAGATACGACATGGTCGTCACCAGGTTCAGTAAGCGGATGGGTATTTGTGGGGAACAATTTGTACAACACCAACAGCGGCAATGTGGGGATCAATACCGTTAATGGTGCGAATGTGGGGATTGGGACATCAACGCCACAAGGTGGTTTTGTCGTCACCAACGGTAATGTAGGCATCGGCACCTGGGCACCGGGTGGAGCTTTGATTGTGAGGGGTGGGAATGTCGGTATTGGCACTGCGAGTGCAGGTAGTTCTCTAACCATTGTTGGTTCAGGAAGCACAACCGCGACCAATGCCATCGCTGTAACGAACTCCAGCTCAAACCCAATCTTCACCGTTGATAATGCAGGCGATGTGGTCGTCAACTCTGGTCAAGCCCTGCAACCTTACTCATCGAATTTTGCCACGTTGTCGGTCATATCTAATGGGGATGCTTATATCCAAGAATGGTATAACAGTACCGGCACTAATGTGTTAGGTACACTTGACAGTAGCGGGAATTTTACGGCTACTTCTGTATCCGGAATTAATACGGGCGTAGGTCTGACAAATGCAGTTTTTGCCCTCAATCAACAAGCCGCTGCGAGCGGTACCGGCTCAAGCCTTCAGTTTCAAGGGACAATAGGGAATAACTACATGGGTTTTGTTGGCGCAGAATGGGAAGGAGCCTCAAACTCAAATGCTGCACTCGTGTTTGGTACTCGTTTAAGTAGCACTCCTGCTGAGAAAATGAGAATTACTTCTGGCGGCAATGTCGGCATCAGCTCAACCGTCCCTGGTCAGTTGCTGGATGTACAAGGCACGGTGAGGATGATGGGATTGACAATGAGCGGAGCAAGTCCGATCAGCGGGTATGTGTTGACAGCCAGCGATAGCGCAGGAGATACGACGTGGTCATCGCCGAGCTCAGTGAGCGGATGGGTATTTGTAGGTAATAATCTCTACAACACCAACAGCGGCAATGTGGGGATCAATACCGTTAATGGGGCGAATGTGGGGATCGGGACATCAACACCGCAGGGTGGGTTTGTGGTTACCAATGGTAACGTAGGAATCGGTACATGGATACCGGCAGGTTTATTGCAAGTCAACGGTCTTACAAACTCTCCTTTTACAGTTACTTCTGGCGGTAATGTAGGTATTGGAACTATCACCCCGCAAAGCGGATTCGTTGTTCCTTTTGCTAATGTTGGCATTGGCACATGGACCGCGGCAAATGATTTATCTGTTGTGGGACAAGTAGCCATAGGTTCTACAGCATATGCAAATGCAGTTGCTCCGTCTAACGGATTGATTGTTCAGGGCAACGTTGGCATTGGAACGACTACGCCGCAAGGGGCATTTATTGTGAACAACGGCAATGTGGGCATCGGCACGTGGGCACCTGCAGATACCTTCCAGGTTGGGAAATACGTCTCCAGCAGCAGCGGTTTTGAAGTTGATACCAACGGTAACGTGGGCATGGGCACAACGATTACGTCTAATGCTTCTTTGTCCGTCATGAGCGGCAATGTGGGCATCGGGACGTGGGTGCCGGCGGCTAATCTTCAAATTGGGAATGTCAGCACTGGTGGCACAGCTACTACTAACCCGGTATTTATGGCCCTTGATGATACTTATGGGAATAATACTCTTGGCCAAAATTTCAAAATTATAACCTTCCAAAATAACCAAGGAAAAGGATATGACTATGGTTTGGGTACCAGCTTTGGCTTGTTTGAATTGACGGCAGGTTGGAATGGAGGCTTCGGATTCTTCATCCAGCAAAACGTAAGTGGCTCTACTGCTCCGACAGAGCCGATGGTTATTTCTAATGCTGGCAACGTCGGCATCGGAACCCTATATCCCGGAACGGCGCTGGACGTCAGCGGCACCGTGCGTATGACAGGATTAACCCTCACCGGGAACGGAGCGGCTCCCGGTTCTGTCATGGTAACTAACGCAATTGGGGTGGGGACTTGGATGCCGGTAAATACAATATCAAACGCCGGCTGGATAACACAAGAAGCATCTTATGAAATCCCCTATTATAATACGCCTAGTCCCTCGACAACCTTGGTTGGCAGCTCCAACATGGTTTTTAATCCCCCCAACGTAGGTTTAGGTACAGTAACACCTTTGGCAACATTGCAGGTTGTCGGTAATATCGGTATCGGCACAGTCAAGAATGGTGACTATTTTATTACGACCTCACCGCCTAATGGAGGAATGATTGTTGAAGGTAATGTGGGCATCGGCACGTGGGTGCCTGCAGATACTTTCCAGATTGGGAAATTCAGTTCCTCTATCAGCGGATTTGAAGTTGATTCCAACGGTAATGTCGGCATCGGCACGATGACAACAAACAACGCGCCTTTGTCAATTATGAACGGCTATGTGGGGATTGGCACGTTCGCGCCTGTGGCTCCTTTACACATTAATGGGAATAACCCTTACAACCTTTTTGCCGCCTATGATGCTAGCTTACCTACTGGAAGTGAAGATTTCATTACTTTGGGAGTGGCGCCAATTTCTTATCAAGCCTTCATGATTGGATTTTATTTTTCAGGTTCATTACCACCGGCTGCACAATATAACCGTTTAGATATTCAAAGATGGGGTGGTTATCCAGAATTATCCATCTTACAATACGGCAACGTCGGCATCAACACGATCGCTCCGGATGCACAACTTGCGGTTTGGGGTGCTAGTGGAAGTCCCGCCACAAGTGGAACCACTCAAAATGGCGTATTTCAAGTTGAAGCAACTGGTGGAAATGGAATAGACATAGGGGTTTATTCAAATCCTCCATACGCAACTTGGATACAATCAGGGTACGTTCAGACCTATGGTACGGCAAACTATCCCATAGCTTTAAATCCACTCGGCGGCAACGTCGGTATAGGCACGGCCCAACCTCCATTTCAATTTACTGTTGATGGTGGAGTAAATCAAGGGAAATTAGGATTTACTACAAGTGGTGGGGCTAACAGTGTGCTAAGACTTTATAGATGGACTGGAGTTAGCAATAATTATTATCCTTGGTATTTGGCAACTGGATCAGGATCAGCGGGTCAGGATTTTAGTATTGAAGGATCGTCATCTAGTAGTGCTATTGGTGCAGAAACCGTATCTGATTATTTACATATAACTAACTTTGGCAACGTTGGCATCGGAACGACCACGCCGCAAGGGGCACTCGTCGTGACCAACGGCAATGTTGGTATCGGAACATGGACACCAGCGGAACAATTAGACGTTGAAGGCACATTATCGGTAGCAATGTTCCATGGGAACGTCGGTATTGGCACCGCCACGGTACCGGCGTACAACCTGGATTTGGTTAATGGCACATCACGGTCGAGGCCGGTCAGAAGAACTGCAACATTTTCAGAAGGGACTACATCAACTTCGGTAACGATAAATTCCAACATCACCGACGTGGCAGAGATCACTTTTGGCAACGGCGCCGGCATCACCCTTACCGTCGCCAATCCCGGCCCATCGACACCAAACGACGCAGATTTTTTGGAAATCAGGGTTAAGGATGGCGGGACGGCAATAACAATAGCCTATGGGACCAGTTTCGCATCGACTACGACAACCATGCCGCTGACGACAGTGGCAAGCACATGGCTCAGGATTTTGTTTGAGTACAATTCAACAACCTCTTTATGGGAATGTGTTGCTTCGACATGATAAAACTATTTTTAACGGTACTATTTTTGTTTATCTCCACGACGGTCCATGCAGACATAGCCAAAGGGCTTCAAGGTTGGTACAAGTTTGATGAGGCAAGTTCCGGTGCGTGTACAACAACGATTTTGGATTTCAGCGGTAATGGGAACACGGGAACGTGTCACGGCAGTCCCACGTGGATAGCAGGTCATTTAGGCAAAGGGGCGATGAATTTTGCAAATACTACGGGGAACAATAATATATATGTTAGTTTACCATTTGGCTCAGCATTTGCACCAGCCGCAATGACTGTTACAGCGTGGGTGTACGCCACGAGTTGGGCAGGACAAGTTAATAACCCGCGTTTTGTTGCAAGCGACCACACTGATACCAACACTAGGGGTTTTCAGCTTATGGCGAATAATGGAGCTGCAAGTGGTTTTTTTGATGTTGCAACCACAGGGGGCTTAGCGACATCGACCTGGAATACTGTTACATGGCCAACCAGCACATGGATTTTCTATGTGGGAGTATATAGCGGAACTGCAGCAAACTCCTACGTCTTCTGGGGTGGAGTACTAAAAGAATCGGGGAGTACAGGCTCCGTAACGGGTACGGTTGTAGCTGGTGGATTCAATATCGATATAGGGCGGAATCCAGCATATGCAACCCCGGATCAAATTAATGCAAGTGAGGATGACGTTCGCATCTACAACCGGGCACTATCAATGTCAGAGATATGGCAACTTTACACTGAATCAGGAAGATCAAACGGATTCTTTTTACCAAATAGTAGATAAAAAAACAAAAAAAGTAGGGACAGACACTACTTTTCATTTCAATTACGTCTCACCCCCATCCTCCGGGCCTAAGGCTCGTCTTCCGGTTCTACGATCCCTTAGGATCAAAGATAAGGGACGGAGGCTTAACCTCCCTCGTCAAGGTGGAGGAATTCTTTAACTTAATAATTTCTTATCAGCTTGCCGCAGGGGTATTCATTATCCAATTTTGTGTATTGACAACCCCTTCCCTCAGGTCTATACTTGCTTTTGAGTGGAGTAAAGTGGAGGATAGTGGAGTAAATGTTTTACGGAGAATACAGCCACGGCATTGACAATAAAGGCCGTTTGATCTTGCCTGCGCGTTTTCGCGAAGTGGCCAAAGAAAACGGGATCGAGAAATTCTTTGTCACCCGCGGTTTGGATAAATGTATTTTCATGTTTGCGGAAGGCGAATGGCGCCTGCAGGAGCAGCGCTTTAAAAATCTCTCTTTCACCAAAGGCGAAGCGCGTTCTTTTAACCGTCTGTTTTTTTCCGGTGCCGTTGAGGTTTCCCCGGACAAGCAGGGGCGTTTTATCATCCCGCAGTATCTTAAAGATTTTGCCGGCATCAAGAAAGATGCCGTTGTCATAGGCGTTTCTAATCGTATTGAAATTTGGGAAACCGCCTCATGGCGGGAATTCTTCAGCAAGTCCAGCGGCGATTTTGAGAAAACCGCGGAACATATGTTGGATGTGGATTAAAAAATGGGGACTGGTGATGTCACCCATATACCCGTCATGCCTCAGGAAGCCCTGGAATTATTGCGCTTGCCGCAAGGCGGGGTGGCGGTGGACGGGACATTGGGTTTGGCAGGCCATGCTTTATTGATGGCCGAGGCGTTGGGCCCCCAAGGACATTTGATCGGCATCGATCGCGACAACGCTTCTTTAGGGCAAGCTAAAATAAAGCTCTCTTGTCTTGGTTTAAAGATTGATTTGTTGAGGGCAAGTTTCAGCACGCTTGATAAAATTTTAGCTGGCCTTAAAGTAAGCGCTGTCGATGGAATTTTGCTGGACTTAGGAATATCAAGTTTTCAGCTGGATGACGCGGCCCGCGGTTTCTCCTTCCAATCCGACGGTCCTTTGGATATGAGGATGGATGCCCAGGGTGGGGTAACAGCGGCGGAGCTGGTCAATACGCTCAAAGAAGCCCAGCTGGAAGAAATTATATCGACATTCGGCGAAGAGCGTTTTGCCCGTCGTATTGCCGCGGCGATCGTGATGCAAAGGGCCATGGCCAAGATCACGACCACCAAGGCTTTGGCAGACATTATTTTGCGCGCTTTACCTAAGGGATATACCCGGGGCCGTATCCATCCGGCCACCAGGACTTTCCAGGCGTTACGCATTGCGGTCAATGAAGAATTAGAAGCGCTGTCCTTGGGGCTGGAAGTGTGTTTCAGGGTGTTAAAAAAAGGCGGGCGCCTGTGCGTGATCTCGTTTCATTCGCTGGAAGACCGTCTGGTAAAAAATAAATTTAAGTCTTTGGCGTTATCGCAGGAAGGCATCATTTTGACGAAAAGGCCTTGGGTGGCATCTGATGAAGAGTGTGCCGACAATCCCCGCAGCCGCAGCGCCAAAATGAGGGTCATTGAAAGGACTTGATGAGCCTAAAAGTGTATTTTAAAATTGCCGTGTTTGGCACTATAATAGCTTTGTTGTATATCCATATGCAGATGAAGATATTTGAATTGTCTTATAAGGGCAAAGATAAAGAAAAAATTATCCATGAATTGAATGATAGCAACGGCGCCTTGAGCCACCAGATCTTGACGCTCGAGTCTGCCAATAATCTGGGAAGCCAGCTTTTGGATCACGGCAACAGTTTGCAGTTTATGGATAACCAACGTGTGATGACAATTGTGACGTCCCAGCGGGCCGTGCAGCACGTAGCACAGCCCAAAGCTAAAGCTGAAAACCCCGTCTGGAACCTGTTTTCATTTTTGGGTGCCCAGGAAGCCAAAGCTTGGGAATAGAAAAAATATAAGTAAACAGAGGTTAAATTGTTCCTGCGCAAGTATCCACTTCGTTTTGCCGTAGTGTTCATATTTTTATTTGCAGGGTTTGCGTACTCCGTCGGATTTTTGATCTTCATCCAAATTTTCCGCTGTGAATATTTAAGTAACCTCGCCCAGCGCCAGCATGAACACTCCATGGTTTTAGAACCCCGCCGGGGGACCATTTACGACCGCAACATGAGGGCCCTGGCGATCAATTTGCCGGTTTATTCTGTTTATGCCAATGCCCGGGCCATGCGCCAGCTGCATAATGAGGATGATGTGGTGGAAAAATTATCCGGCATCCTGAAAGTTGACCCTAAACAGGTCCGTGATAAATTGGACAAGGATAAATATTTTGTCTGGATAGAACGCAAGGTGCCGCAGGAAATTTATCTGCGTATCAGGGATTTAAAACTGCAGGGTATCGGCTTTATTAAAGAAAGCAAACGTTTTTATCCCAACCAGACCCTGGCCTCGCATTTGATCGGTTTTGCCGGCATGGATAACAACGGGTTGGACGGCCTTGAGCGCGATTATGATAAATATTTGAAAGGACAGCCGGGCCATGCCATCATCCTGCGTGACGCCCGCTCAAGGGAATTGATGTTTGACAAGGGTTTTATAGCACCGGTGGATGGTTTTAATATCGTCCTAACTATTGATGAAACGATCCAGTTTATTGCCGAGCGGGCTTTGGATCGGATGTATAAAAAATATAATTGCAAGGGGGCCAGCATTATTGTGATGGACCCCAAGACCGGAGAAATCCTGGCTTTTGCCAACCGTCCTACTTATAATTTAGAAGAGGCTTCTAAAAGCACACCGGAATCCCGTACCGATCGCGCCATTGTTTTTACTTATGAGCCGGGCTCTGTATTTAAAATTGTCACAGCTTCAGCGGCGTTGCAGGAGGGTGTGATCAAAGAAGGGGACATGGTCAACTGTGAGCATGGCGCCTATCGCGTGGCCAACCATATCTTGCATGACCATGAACCTTTGGGGACAATCACATTTAGACAGGTCATCGAGCTTTCGAGTAATATCGGGACCACTAAGGTGGCCCAGCGCCTGGGTCCGCAACGGGTATATAATTACGCGCATCATTTTCGTTTTGGGATCAAGACGGGTATTGATTTGCCCGGTGAGGCCCAAGGGATATTAAAACCGGTGCGCCAATGGTCCAAGACCTCGATCGGGGCAGTGCCTATAGGCCAGGAGGTGACGGTAACACCAATCCAATTGATGGGAGCTATTTCGGCCATTGCCAATGACGGAATTTATATGCGGCCCTTTGTGGTAAAATGCATCAAGGATGGCCAAGGACAGACCATCCTTCAGCACATCCCCCAAATTTTGGATAGGGTCATCTCCAAGGTGACTTCCAAGAGGGTGAAGGCCATTTTAAAGGGTGTAGTGGATGAGGGGACCGGAACAAAGGCGGCCATCCCGGGAGTACCCGCCGCCGGTAAAACCGGTACCGCGCAAAAAGTGGTCAGCGGCATTTATTCGCATTCGCATTTTTATGCAACATTCGCCGGCTTTGCTCCGGTCGAGAATCCCCGCCTGGCCACGGTCGTGGTTTTTGATGATCCTCACCCGGCTTATTATGGAGGAACGGTGGCGGCGCCTGTTTTCTCCGAAGTGGTGGGAGATTCTTTGAAATACCTTAATAGTCAGCGGCAACCCGCAATAGACGATACCTCGAGATAAGTGAGAGACCCATGCGCCTGAGTGAATTGATCAACGGAATTTATACTAAGCCCTTACCTGTCCCATATCAGGATTTTGAGGTAGGTGCCGTTTCTTGCGATTCCCGTGAGAAACAAAAAGACGGGTTATTTGTGGCCTTGACCGGAGCTAAATTTAACGGAGAGGATTTTATCAAGGATGCGATGGCCCAGGGAGCTAAAATTATTGTTAAACAGGGCAAGGCCAGGGTCCCCAAGGTCAGCGTCCCGGACAATGTGTGTGTACTGGAGGTGGATGACCCAAAACATTTTTTGCATTGCATAGGCCAGCGGTTTTATAGGAACCCCTCTGAGAAAATCAAAAGCGTCGGTGTTACCGGGACAAACGGTAAAACCACTATTACGTATTTGATCGAGTCCATTATCCACGCCGGCGCCAAGCGCTGTGGGGTAATCGGAACAATCAATTACAGGATCGGTTCCCAGATCATTCCTTCGAAGAATACCACCCCCGGATTTTTGGATAACCAGCGGTATCTGGCGCAATTGGCCGGTTTAGGCATCGATTATTGCGTCATGGAAGCTTCTTCCCATGCCCTGGACCAGGGGCGGCTTGCCGGGATAAATTTTTCATCAGCGATTTTTACTAATTTGACCCAGGACCATTTGGATTATCACAAAGACATGAGCAGTTATTTTAAAGCCAAGTCTTTGTTGTTTAAAAACCTTTTAGCTTCAGCCGTGTCGGTCATCAATGCGGATGATCCTTACGGGATGCTTCTTTTGCCGGTATGTCAAAGCCGGATACTGACCTATGCCGTCGATGCTCCGGCAGATGTGCGTGCCGAAAATATAACCTATCATCTAAGCGGCAGCCAATGCGACATAGTTTTTCCTAAGGCCAAGATAAAAATCCATACCTGCTTTATTGGGAAATATAACATTTATAATATCCTGGCGGCCTTTGCCTGGGGTTTGTCCCAGGATATGGGCCCGGAGATTATCCGTCAGGGCATTGAAAATTTGCATTATGTGCCCGGCAGGCTTGAAAAAGTCGAGAATGACAAGGGCATTTTTATTTTTATCGATTACGCACATACCGAAGACGGGCTTATCAATGTGCTTAAGGCTTTAAGGGCTGTCACCGCTAATAAAATTATTTTGGTTTTTGGGTGCGGCGGGGACCGTGACCGCACCAAGCGTCCTAAAATGGCAAAGGCCGCTTGCAATCTGGCGGATTATTCGATCGTTACCAGCGACAATCCTCGCAGGGAAGATCCTCAGGCGATCATCGATGAAGTCATCACTGGCTTTACCAAAAAGAATTATGAAACCTGTGTGGACCGCAAGGAGGCGATCAGCCGTGCGCTCAAATTGGCCCAACAGGGCCAGATAGTCTTAATTGCCGGCAAAGGGCACGAGGATTATCAGGTCTTCAAAGACCGCACCATTGCTTTTAACGAACGTGAGATTGTGAAGGGATTTTTGGGAGAATAGATTTAATTCCCCCCATTTAAGGGGGAGGAATACAGTATTAAGTATGTTTACTATTACCGAAATCATAGAAGCTACAAAGGGAAGATTGGTGCAGGGGCCTGTCAGGGGCCGGGTGCGCTCTGTCTGTATTGATTCCCGCATTGTCAAAGAGGGGGAATTGTTTATCGCGATCAAAGGTGATGTTTTTGACGGGCATGATTTTATTGACGATGTCATTGCCAAGGGTGTGCGGGTTGTGATCGTCCACAAATCCATTGAGGTAAAGGACCCTAAAATCAGCGTTGTCCGCGTTCTGGACACCGTACGCGCTTTGGGGGACATTGCGCGCTTTCACCGATTGCGTTTTAAAATTTCGGTTATCGCCTTGACCGGTTCCGCCGGCAAGACCACGACCAAGGAAATGATCGCCGCTATCTTGAACCACAAATATAAAGTCTTGAAGAATGAAGGCACCCAGAACAATCATATCGGTGTGCCTTTGACCTTGCTCAAGTTAAAGAGAGCGCATCAGATCGTTGTTTTGGAATGCGGCACAAACCGGCCCGGTGACATTATCTGGCTGGCTGACGTGGCGCGTCCACAGGTGGCTGTTTTTACCAATATCGGCGAGTCTCACTTGGAAGGGTTAAAAAACACCGAAGGGGTTCTTAAAGAGAAGTGGCATCTTACCTTTTTCATGGGGGTCCGGGATACGGTCATTATCAACGCCGATGATGCGTTATTATCCCGGCAAAAGCGTCGAAAAAATATTTTCAAGATCATGACTTACGGTATTAAGGCTAAGTCAGATTTGCAGGCTTGCAATATCCATATTCACCCTCTTAAATTAAATTTTCAAGCGGGACGGGGAATAATTGAATTGAATTCCTGCGGCGTCAGCAATGTTTATAATGCCCTTGCGGCCGTATGCTGCGGCGTTTTTTTTAAAGTGCCGCTTAGGAGCATTGCCCAAGCGCTGAAATTTTTTGAATTTCCCCAGGGACGGGGGCAAATCGTCCGTTTGGGGCAGGGGTGGCTCATCAATGACACTTATAATGCCAATCCGGTGTCGATGAGAGCAGCCCTGCAGACCTTGCAGGCCATTGAAACCAGGGCCCAAAGGATTTTTGTCGCCGCGGATATGCTGGAATTAGGAAGGCAATCCAGGTCTTTGCATCAGGCAATGGGGGCATGCATTGCCGCAACGGGCGTGGATGTTTTAATTTCGGTGGGTCATTTAGCCGGGCTTATGGCCGCACATGCCAAGCGTTATAATAAAAAAATGCAGGTATTTGCTTGCACAGATGCCCAGTCCGCGCAAAAATATCTAGCGAAAGTTTTTCGTAACGGGGACGCGGTTTTGATCAAAGGCTCCCGGCGGATGAGGATGGAGCAAGTGGCTGATTTTCTATTGGCCTCACCTAAAGGATCCGGGTAGATTTTTCCCCTCTTTTTAATAAAGAGGCCTGCCGCTCGTCTCGCGGCATGCAGGTTATCAAATTTGCAATAGTATAAACTCGGGATAAGGGAGTTTTTATGTTTTATTTTCTTTCGCAATATATTCCTAATTCCACTCATTTTAATATTTTTCGCTATATTACCTTTCGTTCCGGTATGGCTGCGGTCACGGCTTTCCTGCTGTGCATGATATTGGGGCCCCTATTTATTAATTTAACCAAACAGCGGCGTATTCGCGAATCAGCCAAACGCCAGGATGCTCCGGGGCTTGACCAGTTTCAGGTCATCAAAGAAGGCACCCCCACCATGGGCGGGGTCTTTATCGTCGGAAGTATTTTGTTATCCGTAGGTTTGTGGGGGAATTGGACAAATATGTTTGTGAGCATGACATCCTGGGTCTGTTTATCCTTCGCGGTGCTGGGAGGGTATGATGATTATATAAAACTAAAAGGGATCGGCCCTCATCGGGGGATTTCCGCCAGGGCCAAATCTTTCTGGCAGATTTTGATCGCTTTTATCGTCGGAGTTTTTGTGTATTTATACCCGTTTATCACCACCAATCTGGATGTGCCGTTTTTTAAGAATTTGATCGTCAATCTGGGGCCTTTTTTTGTGTTCTGGGTGGTTATCGTCGTGGTGGGGTCTTGCAATGCGGTCAATCTGACTGACGGCCTTGACGGTTTGGCCATTGGCACCACCCTGATGGTGGCTTTTACATTGGCGGTTTTAAGTTATGTGACGGGTAACGTTGAAATGAGCGAATATTTATATGTCCCCTATGTCCCGGGAGCGGGGGAGTTGACCGTCTTTTGTTCTGCCATCGTCGGAGCAAGTTTGGGGTTTCTGTGGTTTAATTGCTATCCGGCTACTGTTTTTATGGGAGATGTGGGGTCACTCGCCTTAGGCGGCAGTTTGGGGATGATTGCCGTATTGATCAAAAAGGAATTGTGGCTGGTGGTTTTGGGAGGGGTTTTTGTTATTGAAGCCGGGTCCGTGATCTTGCAAGTGCTTTCCTTTAAGCTGACAGGCAAGCGTATTTTTAAAATGTCGCCTTTTCATCATCATTTGCAATTGTCAGGCTGGAATGAGAATAAGATCATTGTCCGGTTCTGGATTTTAGCCATTATCCTGGCGATGCTGACAATAACCACGTTAAAAATTCGATAGATACCTTGATCTTGTTATGAAACTAAACGGTATTGTTCCCGAAGGTTACCTGTTTGTGAGGGTTTTATGGCGTTAGGTTTTAGTTGTTTTTTTTTAACTTTAATCTGGAAAAATCTGAATGTTGTACAACACCGTTTATCTTTCATAAAACCATGAAATAAGATTATATTAAATTGTCAGTATTGTTTTTTTTGTTGAACCGAGGGGGGAGAAGGAAAGATAAATTTATCTTCATTTTTTAATAGGGCGCTAATATGTCTTTTGAGTCTCAAGAACAAGAAGGTGACAAATCATCGGTGCGGCCAGAAGCGGCATTGCCGTGGCTCGTGCCGTTTTGCGGTTGGGAGGGTATCGCGAAGATCACGGAAAGCAAACCGTTGGAGCATTTAGTTCCGACCTTAAAGAATTTTCTGACCCTGGCCGTGTGACTATTGAAGCCGGGGGGACATACCCGGCCTTTTGTCCAAGACAGCGATTTTGTGGTCTTAAGTCCCGGGCGTTCGCCTTGATGCCCTTGCCGGTACAATGGGCCAGGGAGCGTCATATTGAAGTCATGGGTGAGGTGGAATTTGCCTTTCGTCTAGCCCCAAGCCCTGTAGTTGCCGTCACCGGCAGCAACGGGAAAACCACGACATCAACCGTGATCGCGGAAATCCTTAAAGAGGCAGGCCGTCAAGTATGTTTATGCGGGAACATCGGCAGCCCTTTTTCCCAATACGTGCTGGATCTAAAATCCACCGACACGGTGGTTTTGGAGATCAGTTCTTTCCAATTAGAGAGCACTATTTATTTCAGGCCGCAGGTGGCCGTATGGACTAATTTCAGCCAGAACCATTTGGACCGGCATAAGGATTTGGAAGAATATTTTCAGGCCAAATGCAAAATTTTCGCTAATCAGGGGTCTCAAGATTTTGCCGTGCTCAATTATCAAGACCCCCGGCACATAAAGCTGGCGGAGCATATTAAAGCTAAAGTCCTTTTTTTTAATACATCCGATAAACCGGCAGGGGTGGATAATCCTAATT
The DNA here is from genome assembly GCA_963769315.1 of Candidatus Omnitrophota bacterium. Classification (GTDB taxonomy): domain Bacteria; phylum Omnitrophota; class Gorgyraeia; order Zapsychrales; family Fredricksoniimonadaceae; genus JABDGZ01. Next base: position 418,248 of record CAVYLG010000003.1, on the reverse strand, counting down.
ATTTGGCGGCGATCCAGGCGGCCCGTGCCTTGGCCATCAGTGAGGATATTTGCCTGAAAGTATTTTCGGAATTTAAAGGAGTGGAACACCGGCTTGAATTCGTGCGCAATTTAGGGGGCGTTGATTTCATCAATGATTCCAAATCAACGACGGTGGAATCCGGACGGTGGGCCCTGGAGAGGACCCTTAAGCCCATGGTGATGATTTGCGGGGGACTGGACAAACATTTGGATTATTCGCCTTTAAGGGCTTTAGTGGGCCAAAAAGTCAAACATATGGTTGCCATCGGCCAGGCGCGTGAGATCATGAGATCGACCTTTGACGATGTGGTGGCCGTGGATACTTTTACTTCTTTAGAAGAGGCGGTCAAGACCGCCCAAAGGGTCGCGAAATCAGGTGACTGTGTCCTGCTTTCTCCTATGTGCGCCAGTTTCGATATGTTCAAAGATTATGAGCATCGGGGACGGGTATTTAAAGAGATCGTTAATAATTTAACTTGATGGGTTTAAAGTAGGGGGCCATATGCGCCAAGAACGGATTTCATTAACGATAACAGTCTTAACCCTCATTTGCGTGGGCATTGTGATGATTTACTCTGCCAGTTGTGTCAATGCCATGCAGACGTATGGGGATAGCCTGTATTATCTTAAACGCCACATGCTGTTTTTAAGCTTGGGGCTGGTGGCCTCGTTTTTTGTTCTGTGCATGGATTATCGTCGGATCCAACCGTATGCACGTCAGTTGATAGGGGTATGTGTCGTGCTTTTATTTTTGGTCCTCATTCCTCATATCGGTAATGAAAGCTATGGCGCCCGTCGGTGGTTTAAGATCGGTGTTTTTCACTTTCAGCCCTCTGAGTTAGCCAAGCTTGCCATGGTCATTTATACAGCGGATTTTTTGGCCCGCAAACAGCAGGTCATTAAGAGTTTTTTACGGGGGTTTTTGCCTCTTTTTTTAGTCATGGGTGTCTTGTGCGCCCTGACCGTCAAACAGCCTGATTTGGGGACTACCATTGAAATGGCGGTAGTGACATTGGTCATGTTGTTCCTCGGAGGTGCAAGGCTTTGGCATTTGGCGCTTATTTTTTGTTCTGCGGTGCCGTTGTTGGTTTATTTAATTGCCAAAGAGCCCTATCGCGTGGCGCGTATCATTGCTTTCCTGGACCCTTGGCAAGACAGCCAGGGCATCGGCTTTCAATTGACCCAGTCACAGATCGCCTTGGGATCAGGGGGTATTTTGGGAATAGGGCTCGGGCACAGCCAGCAAAAACTTTTTTATCTGCCGGCGGCACATACGGATTTTATCCTTTCGATCATCGGTGAAGAATTGGGATTGGTGGGAACGCTAAGCATCATTTTGCTTTTCAGCCTTTTTATCTGGCAGGGCACGCGCATTGTCCGGCAGACTAATGATGCTTTTGGATATTTTTTAGGCATGGGCATTGTCATCATGTTAGGGCTCCAGGCGGTGGTCAATGTGGGGGTGAGCATGGGGGCCTTTCCTACGAAGGGTTTGCCCCTGCCGTTTATCAGCTACGGCGGGTCAGCCTTGATTTTTCATCTGGTGGCGATTGCCTTGTTGTTGAATATTTCTAAAATACAGGATTACTGATGGACTGAACTGTTAGTCACAGGCTGCCAGTCACATGTCACAAGAATAAAATGATGACATGTGTCTTGTGACCTTGTGTCTTGGGGCTTAATAAACTACTTATGAAAATACTTATCGCTACCGGTGGGACGGGCGGGCATATTTTCCCGGCCATTGAGACGGCCCAAGCCCTGAGGGTCAGGGGACACCTAGTGAGCTTCGCCGGGGTTTTGGGCCCGTCTGAAAATAAGATCAAAGCTTTGAATTTCCCTGTTTTTCTTTTGGCGGCCAAGGGCCTTGATGACCGTTCTTTTGGGGGGTGGTTTAATTTTGCAAGCATCATGTTTCAGGCGGTGTTCCGTTCCTTTGGCGTCGTACACAAATGCGCTCCCGATAAAATAATCGGTTTCGGCAGCTATGGGGCCTTCCCCGTGGTCATGGCCGGGGTCTTGATGCGATGTCCCGTCTTAATTCACGAACAGAATGTGGTCCCGGGCCGTGCCAATGCCTTGCTTTCTAAGATAGTGAAAAAAGTGGCGATCAGTTTTGAAGCTAGTCGTCGGTATTTTGACCCGGCCAAGGCGGTATGGACCGGCTGTCCTTGCCACTACAGCACCATTGTGTCAAGATCCCAAGGATTGGCCGCTTTTGGCCTTGAAGAAAATAAAAAAACGATCGTGCTCATCGGCGGTTCTCAGGGCAGCCAGAAACTAAACGAAATTTTTTTTGAATTGATGAAGGACTTATCGGCTTCCCGGTTCCAAGCGATACATATGACCGGCCCCAAGGAACTGCCCCTGTATGAAGAGCGTTACCGCCAGGCGAATTTACCGGTCAAGGTGTATGCTTTCATTAATAATATCGGTGATGCTTATGCCGCGGCAGATATTGTCATTGCCCGGTCCGGTGCTGCGACCGTCACGGAACTGGGACTTTTGGGGATAGCCGCTGTTTTGGTCCCGTATCCATTTGCCGGCAATCATCAAAAGTACAATGCGGATATCCTGGCTGATCAAGGGGCCGCCATCGTCATCGAGCAGAAAGATTTGACCAAGTCGTCCCTTAAAGAGGCAGTGACCCGTATGGTATTTTCCAATTTTTCAAGAGATGACATCTTGAAGAAGACGAAGGGGTTATTCCAGACGGACGCGGCTTTGCAGTTGGCGTTAGTGACGGAAGGATTGTGAATGGGATGCGTGAATATGGTTAAACGGCATTGTGAACGACACATTCAGGGATTTTTTGCCAAATGTCCGCAAGGTTTTACAGCGCGGATGCCGCGTATGCCTTATCGCGATAGCATCCAAGCTGTAAACTGTAGCGGACGGCAAAAATATCCCGTGTCGAGAACAATGCCGTTTAACCATATACTAATTTTGCCAATAGCAATCTTCCTCGCGGGACTATTATGGGCCGGCACTGCGTTGGCCGGCGACAGTAAGAGCGCCTGGCAGCAGATGAAGGGCCAGGATTTTATTATTTATTACCGTGCGAATGTCCCTGAGGATTTTGTCCAGACAACGATGGACACCGCCGAGGAAGAATTCAGGAGGGTGGCAGACAATCTGGGGATCACGAATAATCTAAACTGGGCATGGAACAAGCAGGTCAAGATATTTATTTATAGCGACCGTGATGATTATGTTAAAAATGGCGGTCAGGCGGTTTGGTCACATGGGGTGGCTTTCGCACAGGCCAGGACGATAAAAATGTATCCTGAGGCCAACGGGTTTTTTGATACCATCTTGCCCCATGAGTTAGGGCATATTATTTTCAGGGATTATATCGGGTTTACCGCCGTCATCCCTTTATGGTTTGAAGAAGGGGTGGCCATTTATCAGGAGAAGGCCAAACGTTTGGGGGCTAATAAGGCGGTCCAAGAGGCGATTGAAAATGGTCAATTTATTCCTTTAACACAGCTGTCAGATGTGCGATTATATAAAAATGCCAATAACCGGGTGGTGGATTTGTTTTATACTGAATCTGCCAGTATTGTTTATTACATGATCACGGAATTGGGAGAGCGGGAATTTTATATGCTTTGCAATGAGATTAAAAACAATACGCCTTTCCAGGAGGCGCTCCATAAAGTTTATTTAAGGTTTGGGACCATCAACGAATTGAACCAAGCCTGGAGTCAGTATTTGCAGGGGTAGGGGATGAGCAAACATTATCATTTGATCGGTATCGGCGGCATCGGCATGGGGACATTGGCTTCCCTGCTTTTGGACCAAGGGCATACCGTCAGCGGTTCGGATTTGAAAGACAACGAAATGACCCAGGAGCTTAAGAAAAAGGGTGCGCATATCAATATAGGCCATCGGGCCGGCAATATTGTGAATGATACCGATTACGTGGTTTATTCATCCGCCATCCGTGTGAATAACCCGGAACTGATCGAATCCGAGAGCCGTAATATCCCGGTATTGCGCCGGGCGGAAGTGTTGGCCCAATTGGTCAACGATCAGGTGGGGATCACGATCGCCGGTGCCCACGGTAAAACCACGACGACGTCGATGGTTTCCAGCCTTTTGATCAACGCCAATCTGCGTCCCACCACGGCCATCGGCGGGATCATCAACGGCCAGACGGCTTATAACGCCAATTGGGGAGAGGGCAAATACTTTGTGGCTGAAGTCGATGAAAGTGACGGCACCTTCCTTTATTTTAATCCGCAGTATTCGATCATTACCAACATGGATTTTGAGCACGTGGATTTTTTTAAAAACTGGGAAGGAATTACCGAGGCTTATGCCAAGTTCGTCAGTTGCACGCGGGAAGGCGGCTGCTTGATTGCCTGTGGTGAGGACAAGAGATTGGCCCAGTTAGTGCGCCAACAGAAGGTGAAGACTTTTTTTTACGGCACGAGTCCTGAGGACGATGTCTACGCGCAAGATATCGTCATGGATGGCTTTCAGTCTTCTTTTGCTTGTCATACGCGCCATGGCCGACTGGGTACATTTCAGCTTTTTGTCCCGGGCAGGCATAATATTTTGAATGCCTTGGCCTGCATTAGCCTGGGTTTGCAATTAGACATTCCTTATGAAGTCATGTTTAAGACGCTTATAGGTTTTACCGGGGTCAAGCGCCGTTTTCAATTAAAGGGCAAGGTGGATGATGTGACGGTGATCGATGATTACGGCCATCATCCTACGGAAATCCAGGCGACCCTTGACACAGCGCGTTTATTTGCGCCCAAGAGGCTTATCACCGTCTTTCAACCCCATAGGTATTCCAGGACCAAATTCCTTTTGAAGGAATTTGCCGAACAGTTGGCTCTAAGCGATGAACTGATATTGACGGATATTTATGCGGCCAGCGAAAGAATAGGCGAAGGGGTAGGGGTGGTGGCGCTGCTTTCGGAATTACAAAAAAAATTAGGCCCTAAGGTTATTTTTTTAAAAAAAGAAGACATCCTGAAATATTTGCAAGATTATGTCCAACCCGGAGACATGGTGATTTTTTTAGGCGCCGGGGACATTTATCACCTTTCGGATGAGTTGGTTAAAATTTTAAGTGTCACAAGGACACGGGTTGGGGTACCAACAGAAAAATAGGAAGACGTCCCTATTTTTTAAAAAATATTATGAGCTCTCGTCAATTTGGGACCATAGGCGTGTTAATGGGTGGTTACTCCTCGGAGCGGGAAATTTCTTTGCGTTCCGGCCAGGCAGTGGCTGATGCTCTGGCCATGGAAGGCCACCGTGTTTTGCCGTTGGACATTACCTCGGATGATGCTGACCAAATTATCCGGCAAATTCAGGATGTCCCCCTGGATATTGCGTTTATCGCCCTGCACGGCCGTCTGGGTGAGGATGGCATTATTCAAGGAATACTGGAAAAACTAGACATTCCTTATACCGGCTCCGGCGTCAAGGCCAGCCAATTGGCATTCAACAAAATTTTGACCCAAAAGGCCCTGCAATCGGCCGGTTTACCGGTGGCGGAGAATTATTGCATTACCGACGGACGGAATGTGGATTTTAAGACCGCCTGGGCCCAGATCAAGTCGACACCGGTGGTGGTCAAGCCTGCCTGCGAAGGTTCGAGCATCGGTGTCCATATTGTGCGCCACCCCTCCGAGTGGGAGCCGGCGTTTAAGGATGCCTTGAGTTATGGGCCGCAGGTCATCATCGAGCAATATATCAAGGGCCGTGAATTCACCGCCGGGCTTTTTGACCGCGAGGTCTTGCCCTTGGTCGAAATCTGCCCTAATTCCAATTTTTTCAGCTATACCGCCAAATATCAAAAAGGGCTGACCCAATACATATGTCCGGCGGCAATTCCCGAAAATTTGACCCGCCGAATCAAAGAATTGTCTCTGCGGGCCTACGACGTGTTGGATTGCGAAGGATTTGCAAGGGTGGATTTGCGCGTTGATGAAGATGAACAGCCCTTCATTTTGGAGGTCAATACCATCCCCGGATTTACGGGAACAAGCCTTTTCCCGAAAGCGGCCCGTGAGGCGGGATATAGTTTCGTGCAAGTGTGTGAAAAATTGTTAGATTTGGCCTATGGCAAGAAAGTCCAGCGTTAATATATCCATGATCACGGTCATCCGTGTCATCGTTTTTTTAGTTATCGGTTATTTTTTATTTACGCGCTTTGTAGCTGCCGTTGAATTTCTCACGAGCTCCCCCTTGTTTGAAGTTAAAGATGTCTTGATCGACCGCTCAATCCAGTTTATCGACCTTCGCGCCTTGAAGGACCTGAAAGGCACCAATATTTTCAAGGTGGATATCCAAAAAGTCCACCGTCAGATCGCCCAACGGTATCCCTATATCGCTCAATTAAGGGTGGTACGCCAATTGCCGGACCGCATTTTGGTCCTGGCTAAAAAACGGGAGCCCTTGATGCAGATCTATTTTAAGAATAAATACCTGCTTTTGGACACCGAGGGAGTAGCTTTATATTTTACCCCCCAGCCCGCTTCCTTGCCGCAGGTCTACGGGATTCCCCTTGAACACAGTTGGTTGTTTTTAGGGGGGCATATCCGGGGCCCGGAATTGAATAAGGTCGTGGATATCCTCAACATGTTTAAACAGTCACCCTATTTAAGGCATTGGTGCATTCATACCGTGCAAGCGGGCAATCTCTCGAAGATTGATTTATCCGTCGGTGAGAATATGCATGTCATCCTTGACCAGGAGGACACCCAGGATAAGATAGAGTTGTTGCAGATGTTGGTTTCTTCCAATAAAATTGATTTGAATAAAGTCAAATACATTGACCTAAGGTTTAAGGAACCGGTGATAGCCAACAACATAGAAGATCAAAAGTGAAATAGCCTTTGGTACCGGGAGGGACAAGGCGAAGCAATCACAGATAATAAGGGATGAGGGATGTTTAAAAGAATGGCACAACAGCAGTATTTTTGCGGGTTAGATTTAGGCACGCATACCATGAAGTCCAGCATTGTCTGCGCCAAGGACGAGGAAAATCTGGACTTGCTGGGTGTTTTTGAGACCCGGACGACCGGTTTTAAAGAGGCTTCGATTGATGATATTACCGAACTTGCCGATTGCATACAACGCACGGTGCAGGGGGTCATGCAAAAGACAGGCATCAGGATCCATGCCGTACAATTGGGGGTCAGCGGGAGTTTTTTGGCTACCCGACGTACCTCGGCGGTCATTCCTTTGGTTGACAGCGGGACCAAGGTGATTTCCAAGTTTGACCTGCGCCGCGTGGACCATCAGGCAAAAATGTTGGGGGTAAACCTGGATGAGGAAATCATCCATGACTTCCCGCAATGGTATAAGGTCGACGACATCAACACGTCAATCAACCCTACGGGACTGATCGGACGGAAAATAGAATCCAGCCTTTTGTTATTGACGGCCCAGGCCTTGCGCATGCGTAATTTGACCAAGGCCGTGCATCAGGCCGGATTTGAGGTCAACAGTGTGGCTTTTGGCGGGTATGCGGCCAGTGATGTGGTCGTCGATAAGGAAGATAAGGCCCAGGGATGCGCGCTGGTCGATATCGGGGCCAATATCACTTCGGTCATCTTTTTTAAGAACGGCATTGTGGGGGATGTCCAATTCATTCCCTGGGGTGGGGACTTCGTGACCCAGAGCATTGCGGAGCGTTTGAGCTTGACTGTTGACCTGGCCGAAGAAATTAAAAAAACACACGCGGTGGCCAATCAGCCCAACCCCAAGGAAGTGTCCGGCGAGATTTTAGTCAAACGGGAGAAAGGCTATATTCCTATCCGTCGGGAATCGGTGTGCGAGGCGGTCAACTGGGAAATTGAGAATTTTTTGACCCATCTGGAAACGGTCGTCAAGGGCTCGAATTTGTACCACCATTTGAACAAAGGGATCGTGATGGTAGGAGGGGGGGCTTTATTGCCGGGGGCCATCGAGCGCATTGAAGAGCGCATTAACACGCCGGTGCGCATGGGAGCGGCCACCCCGGGCCTTAATAATTCAGCGGTGTACGCGGCCACCATCGGTTTGGGCAGGATGCATTATTTGAAGAAAGTCCGGGAGAGCATCGGGATCAGGACGCCGCTAAACCTTAAAGACAAAATAGTCAACAGTGTTAAAGAATTATGCCAAGAGTATTTTTAACTTGATAATTCCCTGTAGTTTGCTACAGGGTTACCATGTCATCCTGAGCGTAGCGAAGGATCATAAGATGTCTTTAATTAAGGGGACACAATACTTAATTATTCCCTTAATAGTGGGGTGTCATTGCGAGGGCCCCGATAGCTTCGCTTTGCGAAGCAAAGCGGTCGGGGGACGAAGCAATCTTTTAAGTACTGTGTTCCCTATAATTGCGTAAATGCGGTTGCTTTTGGGAAGGAATTCATATATATTCTAAGTGAAGGGGGTGTGCCTATGATACGTTCTATATCCTGCTTTTTCTTTCTTTCCTGTTTGATGATATTAACACCTTTATATGCTGGTAACCAAACCTTGACCACTTATTACCCGGCACCTCAGGGGAATTACAAGAATATGACGGTCAATGATGTTTTAACATTTGAGCCATATCCGTCACCACCGGCGTATACTTGTAATGCAGCAGGTAATGTTGTAAATTTAGTTGATATTGGTGGGAAGTTAAACTTATGCGATTCAACTGGAATGGTTGCTGTAACTGCTATGGGTTTATGGACCGGCACCGGCACATACATGTATCCTACGAGTTATAATACAGAAAATGTCGGAATTGGGATGAATACTCTTCCTGCATATAACTTTGAGGTTACCGGCACCGCAGGCATAACAGGAGCGACCGCCATGCTCAGTACTGCCAGCGTAGCAGGTCTTGCTTCATTAAACGGCGGCGTGGCTGTTACGGGCAATGCCACCGTATCAGGCACTGCCACCGTAACAGGTCTTTCTTCATTAAATGGCGGTGTAAATGTTACGGGCCCTGCCAACGTATCAGGTCTTTCTTCATTAAATGGCGGCGTGGCTGTTACGGGCAATGCCAGCGTTTCAGGGACTACTACTCTTAATGGTCCCCTGCAAGTTAACAATAGTGCGACTATTACCGGGAATTTGCAAGTTAACGGTGCTATTAATGCGACCACTATTACTACGACCGGTAATATTTTTTCGAACACTTGTGTCGGCGTCCCTGGTGGTTCCTGTCTTTCCCCTTCTGACATGCGTCTAAAAAAGAATATTGTACCTCTGGTTGGCACACTATCCAATCTTGACCAAATCAGGGGTGTATCTTTCCAATGGAACCATTTGGCTGCCACGATAGGGCAGAAAGAAGATGAACAAGCCATAGGCATAATCGCCCAAGAGTTGCAGAAAGTCTATCCTCAGCTGGTCAAATCTGCTAAAAGTGAGAATGGGGGATATTTGTTCGTTGATTACGGCAAATTTACCGCTGTGCTATTGCAGTCGGTCAAAGAACTAAAAAGCCGGATGAATGGGATGCAGGAACAAATAGACGCTTTGCAGGAAAAAGTAAAGATGTTGGAAAAACAAAAATGAATCGTGGGAATATATTTGTTCTCAACGTATTTGTGCTGATGCTGGCAGGCGTGGTTTTGCCGGCTAAGGTGGCTCTTGCTTGGGGCTGTGCTAATCCTCAATGCACCGGGGCTAGCAGCTGCACTTCTACTACCTGCGATGTTTGTCAGCCGGCCGGCAGCAGCCCTAGCGTCAAATCAATACCATTGAATCCTCAACTTTGTTACGATTCAACATGCACTAACTGTCTTAACCCATATACTATATCATTTCCCAATACTTTAATATCCCCTAATCCTCCAACTGAATATAAAATACCGCAACCTATACCATCTAATTATGTTTGCGTTACACAGACTCCAACCTCTTGTTCTTCTCCTCAAGTATGTGATACTGTTACTGGGTCATGTTGCACGCCGAGTTGTGGAATTGGTTGTACTGGGTATAGCAACCTCCCTAATAACTGTAGTTGTGGCACAACTACCTGCGATACATATACATGCGCCTGTAGTGCTAGTGAGGACTGCGACCCTACTAATAATACCTGTTGTACGCCAACCGCATGTCCGCAATGTGGTTCTCCGACTTGTACCGATAACTGCCATGAGCCTTGTTCTTGTCAGCCTACTACCACCTGTCCAGGGACCGCTTGTGGTCCCATTCCAGATGGCTGTGGCGGTACACTTAATTGCGGATCGGGCTCGGGATGTGGTTACTTATTGAAATCTATGAGGGTAGCTGAACCAATGACCTGGAGCGGTTCTTTTTCCGGTTGCTGGGATATGCCCATAGATGGGGCAAAGTCTTGCGTAGGGGCCACGTGTTCCACGGTATCAGCTCCCTGCAAGACCCCAGCAAACTGTCCTTCTACCAGTACAACCACCTGCTCTGTTTGTTCCTGCTCGGTTAACGTTTATTTATATTCAAGCGGTAATTTAACCGTTATAATTAACAATCAAAGTTTTGTATGGTGCCCTGCTACCGGTGCGAGTATTAATTCCCCTGGTATGTTATTAGATCCCTATTCTGCATATTCTTCATGTGGGAATCCGGGAAAACCTGACAGCAATTGTGATGTAATCATTGGGCCATATTGCCCCGGACAGAGCTTAGTCATTTCTGCAGATGGCACAAAATCATATTATTTTCCGGCAAGTTTGATTGGGACAAACGTGACAGGGTGGTGTCCACAGGACTATTATAATTCCGGGGCAGAAACGACGGTGAAGCCTTATTCAGGAGGGACTGCTCCTTCTGCTATTTGTAATGCAAGTGCAAGTCCGACAGGTGGAACTTGGACCGTTTCCAATCTCTGTCAAGCATGTACTAGCCCTTGTGGTACATACGGTGCTTGCGGTACTACTGATGGTTGCGGTTATAATTGCTGGTATTGCGATTATCAAAATACATGCTCAAACTGCCAATTATCGGGCAGCACTTACTCTTGTGTATCTACCTGTAGTGGTACTTGCTGTAACGGGATGTGTTGTTCAGGTAGTATGAGTTACTGCTGCGGATATTATTGCGCGCCTAATTATATAGAGTGCATGAACTAATTAAAGGAAATTAAAGGGACACAATACTTAATTCATACTTAATTTTTTTTCTTGATAAATAGAATTTCATGATTATCATAATTGCATAAATTAGAATTTTGTGGATCAAAACATTTAGAAAGACCAGTTGTTTCCCCAACAGCTGTTTTAATAACCCCCCCCAAAAAAAATAATATAAGGTGTGTTATGTCCAGAATTGCCAGGGTTGTTATGCCCGGTTATCCGCATCATATTATTCAACGCGGTAATCGTCTACAGAAGGTCTTTTTTTCGGATAAAGATAAGTTTATTTATATTAAATTGCTTAAAGAACAGTCCCAAGAATACGGCCTTAAATTTTGGGCCTATTGTTTGATGGATAATCATGTGCATTTGGTGGTGGTTCCTCAAAATAAAGAAAGTTTTAGGGCGGTGGCAGAGACGAACCGGCGGTATACGCAGATGATTAATTTAAGAGAAGGATGGCGGGGGTATTTATGGCAAGGACGATTTGCTAGTTTTGTGATGGATGAGGCGTATTGTTATGCGACTGTAAGGTATGTGGAAAATAATCCTGTTCGAGCTAATATGGTCCGTCGGGCAGAAGAGTATTATTTTTCCAGCGCAAAATATCATGTTAATGCTCGAGGTGATAATTTGGTTGTTCGATGTTTTTTACAGGATAAGATACATAATTGGAAAGCCTATTTAAATGAAGAGGTCAACGATATTGAACAGATACGGAAGCATGAAAGAACGGGAAGGCCTTTAGGATCGAAAGAATTTATAGAAAATATTGAACATATACTTGGCAGAATAATTAGTAAGCAAAAGCCCGGGCCAAAACCAAAGGTGAATTAAGTATGGGTAAAGTGTTATTCTTACCACCTGTTATGATACAATTCAACCATGACAAAGCGTCACCAGTGTCCCCGTTGTGGCTATACTCGGGCATGGGTTATACGACGGAATACCCTTCGATGTGCCAGATGCAGGCACGATTGGCGACCAGGTCTTCCATTGCGACTTTCTCGCCATCAGTGGCGAAGCCTGTTGCGATGGCATGTCCGAGGTCTCAGCAGCCAGAATATAAGCCGTGAAACAGCTATTAATCGGCAAAGGGTCCTGCGAGCTCTTATGATATTGCGTGAAACAATGATGAAAGAGATTCCACCTGTGTTTAAAGGTACCGTTGAAGTTGACGAAACTTACCTGGGAGGCTCTTGGAGGAACCGTCGTTCTAGGACTAATAAACGCGTGTCGCCTCCTGGCCGTGGAACAACATTGAAAACTCCGGTCTTTGGAATTCTGTGTAGAGGCGGCCAAGTTTGGGCTCAAGTTGTGCCTGATATTACTCAAGCCACTCTCCAAGGGCTTATCCGTCGACAAGTTAAGCCCGGTTCGATAGTCTGGTCTGATACCCTTGGTAGTTACACAGGAATTGCTACTAAAGGTTATGTCCATCGTCTTGTTAAACACGTCCCTGCTCGCCATCGCTATGGAAAAGGAGAGCGTCATATTAACGGATTGGAAGGGTTTTGGGGTTATCTTAAGCGAAGACTCGCTGCAAAGGGTGGCATCCGCAGAGAACGATTGCCTCTTTACTTGGCTGAATATGTTTGGCGTTATAACCATAGAAAATTGTCTGTTGAAGAACAAGTTCAACAGCTTATTAAACTAATTCAAAAACGTACTTGTACCATAGATTCAGGTGGTTAAATTGACACTTTACCCTTAAGTATTGTGTCCCCTTAATTAATAACCTATGCGAAAGTTGCCAATTACAGGGCAGCACTTACAAGTGCATAAGTAGCTGCACAGGTGGCTCTTATAATGGTACTTGCTGTAACGGGATGTGTTGTTCAGGTAGTATGAGTTACTGCTGCGGATATTATTGCTCACCTAATCAACAAGAGTGCATGAATTAACTAATTAAGGGGACACTTAATTAATTCTGCTTAATTCAAGCGTCCTATTTACGGTTTTTCCATGAATTCGTTAAGGCTGGCAAGGGGGCGGATGCCTGTAATGACGGGCACACATCCGGAGGCTCCTTCTAGCTGGGCGATCATGGCAGGCGAGACATCCAACCAAATCCCTCCGTTGGTATCATCAAGTTCTAAATTTATTTTACCGGTTGTTAAATTAATACCGCCGGTTTCGCTTGACATTGCCTGATTAGCCGATATGGCGTTGGTTTTCAGGTGGACCTGTTTTAAAGTAAGCATTTTGTGTTTTAATCTCGCCATTATGATAAACCGATTAAAGATATCAATTCCGGCATTGATCGCCTCAAGCAATTCGGTTTCACTTATTCTTTTATTGTAAGGAAGCTTCAGGTCAGACCATACTGCACAAAATATACTTATCTTTGTTTCAATATGCTTTGTCGCTTGACTGTCTGTAAACATCTTAAGGAATCTCTGCTTATCATCTATTCCAACAACATCAGGGCCTTTACGGGTGGCGTCTACTTCTAATTTATCTAAACTATAGTTCGCGATAGCATTGACAATACTAAAATTGGTCTTCGGGTTTTTAACCGCAATCTCTTCTAAGGTCGTATCCAACAGGAAAACGGATTCTTGTTCTTGGAGACTTTTTAAAGAGTCAGGTATTAAGCTGCTCCCGGCCTTAATAGTTAAATAATCAAAAAAAGCACGATGTGTCGCGGATATAAACACTTTTAAAGCAAGTAACTGAACTGTTTGTTCTGCTTCGGCTTTATTAAGATGCAATAAATAATTTATAAAATCATTCGCGTTTTTTTTATTTGCCTTTTGAATCATTTGCTCCTGAATATAAACATCCTCACTGTGTACCCCACGCTCTTTATTTTTTTCTGCTTTATGCCAGAGATCTATAAAGAAAAACAAGGGGGTAGGGGATAGGATCAAGGGGAAACAATCCATGGGGATGCCCTCGTTCCCTAAGCATCGGTAATATGCCCGAATAGCTGTTATCCGCTTAATGCTATCGCGAAATTGCTCAAGATCGATTATTCTTTTGGGCCATTGTCGCAAAGTTAAATCCTGTGAAAATTTATGTTTTCCTTTGCGAAGTCCTACGGCCCACTCCACAATGGGAGTAACTGCTATATCTTCCATCTCTTGTATCTCTATAGTGAGAGGTAATCCATCTTGAAAATTAGGGACTTGGTCGTAATCAAGCTCTAAGCTTTTTTGTTCAGGGTTAAGGGGAAGGATATAAAAGATTTTTAAACCTTGGGACTGTCCTAAAATGGGCCAAATTGTTGAGAATTTTTCATCTTTTAACAATCGATCTTTTTCTTGATCAAAATCGGGCGTTAAAACATATGCTTCATTTGAGTTGCTTTGCCAACCCCAACCATTTTCGATTAATTTTTGGGAAACGTTGTTCCAATTAAGTCCGGCTTTCTCAACCTGTCGCTTTGTAATAGCCCCGACTTTAAAATCTAAAGTTTCATGAATATAACATTCATAATAATTTTTATTTGAATGGGAAGGCAAAAGTAAAACATTATGTTTTTTAAGAACATCATTGAGTTTTTTTAGCTGATCTAGAACCGCGTTATATTGATTTGAATCTTTGGGGAGTATAAATATATTGGTGTCGTGATTATTGGGGCTTCCTCTAAAATTATTCCATTGTGCTAAAGCTTCGGCAACTTCGGGGTTTCGTTCTCCTAGTTCTTTGATTGATGAAAACGGAGGGAGCGGATATTTTAATCCGACAATACTTTCTTTAGTGTCAGGATAATTCTTAATTTTATTACTGGATTTACCCAAAATATCGTTTAGAGAGATCCCAATCGCTGTTGCCAATAAAATACTCTTTTTTAAGAAAGTCCGGCGGTTCTCCCTACTAAAATTAAAATCAGCATCTATTTCATAATAATTTTGAAAATTAGGTAAGGGATTTTCAATAGGCCGGACGACCATGGCTTCATTTATCTGTTTAAAACCAAAACTTGCCCCCCCGGAGAAATACTTTCTAGGGACCATTTCTTGCGTTGAAGGGTCAAGGTCCTCTTTAATAAAGTTGAAGGCTCCTTTTTTGAACGCCTGCAAATATCTTTCGTATATTTTTTCTTTTGCCAGCGGGTCATTGATGTCCACTCCGGCGATTTTATTCCGGTCAATGTATACACGGTTAAAAATGCTGTCTTTGATCCTTCTTTTATACCAGGCCGCAAGGACCACGGAGGCATATATCTGTCTTAAGGGTGCAAAATTTTTGCCTTTATTGATCTCTTGGGTCAATTGGGGAATGACGATTTCACGGACTATTTGTGAAGCTAGGGCATTCGTGGCTTGTGAGGCGTTATGGTGTTTTTCCTGGGGTGCTTTCGCATTCAAAGCTGAGTCGCTTGGCAACATGCTAGGGGACACGGCTAAAGCCATGTCCTCTGGTTGGCGGCGGTTCTTTTCAAGCGCTAAATAATCCTCTTCAAGCATCACTTTTAATTTGCTTTCCGCCACATACGCCGTTCCTGTTTTGGCATTTTCATAAACAATCGCCTTATCAGGCACGATCCAGACCTTGTTGAAGGTGTTGACCGGAATATTTGTTGTCCCGTATTTCTTTTGTGCTTCCTCATACACCCGCTTCCAAAACTTCTTGCCGATTTCATTTTCCGGATAAATTAACGAGGCAGTGATTTGTTTGAGCACGTAATCTTCGGCCAGCAGGTCGCGGCCCATCTCGGTCAACCCAAAGGTATCGGGGATAATGCGGTCTTTCTCGTAGGGGGATAGGTTAACCCATAGATCATTCTCGGGAATGGTTAAACTGGCGAGAAAATATTTGATGAGCTTGTTGGATTCTTCTTTAAGCCGGTCATTGCTTAATTGGCTTTCGCCTTTATCAAGAATGAAATCAAATCGAAGGGGGTTGTCAGCGTGGACCTTGATACCCTTAAGGGCCGGCGGATCAAGGGGCAGGCTTAAATAAACCATGGCACCGGGCCTGGGCATCCAAGGCATTATTGTTTGTTGAGCCTCTTGGGCATAAGCCGGATTTCTGACCGAAGTCAATATAAACGCGACTAAAACAACAATAGAAATGGCTTTATGTATTCGTATATACATTGTTTTATGAGTATGTTTGGTGCAGGAGACCACCAGTTTCCTTTACATTTTCTAGATAAAATAAAGTATGCCACATCAAAAGGGACTGTCAAGGGCAGAAGGGTTTTTAGGGCCGGAGGCAAAGATGAATTAAGTATTGTGTCTCTTTAATTCGTGAATTATTATAATGTTCGGTGTTTCCGGTATGCAAAGCGGGGTTAATCTTCTTGCGACTTTTGGTCTGAGCGGCGTTTACTTAAATTGTATTCTATATTTTTGATGGCACCGCGAAGTCTGGTATTGTTATTGATAATATTTAAAATTCCCAGGGCAATCAATACCAGAAGCATGACTATCAGGGTAGAGTTGATTGACAGGGTCAATAATAATTGATCAGCGACATTATCCTTATGGACATCAAATCTGATATTAAGGATTTTTAAGGCAATGATAAAGGCCAATATGAAGATAATGGCCAAAATGATTTCAAATAATATGATGTAAAAATGGCGCCCCATCCATTGCGCGGCGCGGTTGTCCCATTGCCTGATTTTATACATCAAATCACTTTGTCCCATAAGGATCTCCTTTTTCTTTTATTATAGGAGGAGCTGTTTTTAAATCAATATTTTTTATGCCCATAATAAGGACATTATATTTATTTGCCTTAAGCTCCCTAATGTTCTGCGGGTGTGTTACACCGCCCGGGTTCAGCGGGAACCTGGGCTATAGCCAAGACCGCCGGGTGGTCATCGTAGGGGAGAATGTTTCTCAGGATATCGCGGTATATTACCAGCGCAGGTATGATGCCATGGTATGGTTTACACCGACCCAAGGCATGATGAAGGACTCAGAGCAGGTGATGCTCAAAGGGTTTGGCCCTTCCCAGGCGATGAGATCGTTGATCAATGAACTTAAAAGCATTGATTATACCCTTCGCCCTTGGGAAATTATTGTACCCGGCGTGGGGGAAGGATATTTCTTGGCTACACTTAAGAATATGGAGACCGGGTCTTTGGCCCATGCCCGCGGCAACATCGTACTCACAGACTCCAAGGGCAATAAAGATATGGAAGCCCAAGTGGCGCGCGTTACCAATGACAGCTTCTTTGTGACCTACGAATTCCAGAAATATTAAACCATCAATATTGATTTACATGAATAACTAAAGGCCGGAGGGCGCAGGGGCATATGCCGAATTTTTTGGCCGATGTTCGTTCCTAAATGTGGCCATTCGTTGTTTAGCAATGGCGCGCATCTGATCAAGATAGGATTGCACATCCGGATTAGCGCGTAGGAAAGCTTCCCTATCGGCTTTCATTTGCTGATTGAAGGCAACCCGTTTGGCGTTTTCTTGTTGTTGGAAAGCGACCCAGGAAGCCGGCGCTTGGGGGGTTGTTTGCGCGAAAGAGATTGGGTTCAAGGCTATCGCTGAAATAATCAAAATCGGGGCTATAGTTCTCATATCATTGTCTCCTTCTTTAGACAATATTTTCAAAATAATTTCAGAATAATAATGTTTTGTTTATCAGAAAATCAGCGTTAATATTGATGACCTGGCATTTAGGATAGCACAATTTGGGGGGATATATTTAAAAAATTAAAAAATTGCCTTCATTGGCTGGTTTTTTATATTGTGGTACCATACGTTAACATTAAGATATTTATGTGAGCGCCGCAGATGGGCCTGAAAAGGTGAGTGAACGGACGAGCTCCGAAGGGGCGAGTACGTGGAAAGAGGTTGTTAAGGAGAAAATCCGTTTTCTCCTTAAGGAAGGCGTTTGGAATTAAGGGAAAGGTACAGCGAGTCCCAAGGGGGCGAGCGTCATAGGAAAACCGTTAGGTTTTCCTTGAAGAGCGAAACGGAGGCCTGCCGAAGGCAGGTCGTAGTGAGCGATGCGCCTGTAGCTCAACTGGATAGAGCACTAGTCTTCGGAACTAGGTGTTGGCCGTTCGAGTCGGCCCAGGCGCGCTTTAATATACTGCCCGCCAAACGAAGCAATAGGGGATATGGCGCATTTTTTAATTCCAAGGTAAGGCCATAAAATGCTGAGTAATCGTTATTTGCCTGTAGCGGTATGTACAGTTGCATTTTTTACCTGGTGTCTTTTGCTGTTTTATAAATATGCCCATTTTGGCTACAATGATTGGGACTTGGCCTTTTTCACCCAAGCCTGCTGGCAGTTGCTTCACGGTTCTCAATTTACCTCTCTCGCGGGGATCAATTACTTCGGCGACCATTCTTATTTTATAACACTTTTCATTTTGCCTTTTTTTGCATTGTTCCCGCATCCGTTGACTTTAGTGTTATTAAAGTTAACAGCTTATCTTGTCGCCGCCTATCTGTTTTATAAAATTGCTGCTGAAACTTTAGGACAGACAACGGCATTGATTTTGATGGTTTTATACATTGTATTTCCGGCGAATATTTTTTCCGTTCTTTATGAGTTTAATGTTGAGGGCCTGGCGCCGCCCTTTTTATTCTGGATGTTCATGTCTTTTCAGAAGCAACAATGGAGGTCTTTTTTTATGGCTTCCGTTTTATTGATGTTGATCAAAGAAAACATGGCGTTGATTGTATGTGCCTATGGTTTGTATGGTATTTTCAATAAAAAATGCCCTTCCCCGGTAGCATGGTTGACTTTAATCCTGGGGGCCGTGACATTTTATATTTTGGTTGCGGATGTGGTCCCGTATTTTCGCCATCTTCCCTACCATCCGTTTATTGTCCGTTATGAATATTTGGGTCATAGTCTCCGGGAAATAATATTTAATCTGTTGACCCAACCCTCAAAGGTCATGAATATGATTTTTACGGGGTTGAATGCCGGGTATATTAAATCGCTGTTCGGCCCCTTACTTCTGCCTGTTTTATTCGGCTGGCCGTTATTGTTTCCGGTGTTACCTGTTTTATTGCAGCATATGCTTGCGGATAATCCGTCCGAACACACTATTTATTATCATTATGGTTCCACCATAGCCCCGTTTATCTTTTTGGCTGTCATGCGTACTTTAGGTTTATGTCTCGGGAAATTCAGCCGAAAAGTCTTTAATGCTATTTTATTTTTGTTGGTTTTTTCCTTAATCACGTTTTTATACTGCTTTTTAGACCCGTTTGTTTATAAGCTTGATTACCATCGTAATGACCGTCTGGATGCGGTGCGTTGGGATTTTGTCAGTGCTGTCCCTCCCCAAGCAGGGGTGATCAGCACCTTTGATTATTTGGCACCGCTGTCTTTACGTAAAAATCTATATGCTTTTCATAAAATTTATAATGAGTCTTATCAAAATTCGCAAGAAATGAAGGCCAATGAATTAAATACGGGCCAATCATTTATTTTGCCGGATCAGGTACATTATGCCTTAATTGATTTTAAGGATCCCTGGTTAAAACAGTCTCTTAAATTTTGGCCTCAAGAGACCTCCCAAAGGATACGGATGTTCCTGCGGGAAGGCCATTGGCAGGTAATTAAAAGTTATGGCAGCATAGTACTTTTGAAGCGATAATTTTAAATTCTGAGAATTCCCCGGAATTTCTCATTCATCGGTTTATTGATTTTTATCTTTACTTTAAAATAACTTTTGGCTATAGTTTTTTTCAATGCCTGTGGAAACTTCCTTTTATAATACTCCTTTAACAGATGTGCATGTGGCTTTGGGCGCCAAAATAGTCGGTTTTGGCGGCTGGAACATGCCTTTGCAGTATGAGAGCATCCTTGCCGAATGGGAATATAACCGCAAAACGGCTTCCCTTTTTGATTGTTCCCACATGGGGGAGTTTATGATTAAAGGCGATGCGAAGACCTGCGGTTTGGACGCAATTGTGATGCAGGCCATCGCGGATATGCCCGTTAATACCTGCCGTTATGGGGCCATGCTCAATGATGACGGCGGGGTTATTGATGATTTGATTGTTTACCGCAAAGGGCCTCAAGACTGGATGATTGTTGTCAACGCTGCTAATATAGAGAAGGACGCCCGGCACTTTCGCGCTCATTTGAATTCTAACGCTCATTTTGAGGACGCCTCTTTTAAAACAGCCAAGCTGGATGTGCAAGGCCCCCGCTCGCGCGACGTATTAAAGGACTTGGTGCCGGGCATAGAAAAATTGACGTATTATACGTTTGGCCAATTTCATCTAAAAGGGATACCTTGTTTGATCAGCCGCACCGGGTACACCGGCGAGCTGGGTTATGAAATTTATTGCCCTTGGGAAAAAGCGAAAGAAATATGGAAAACGATTTTGAACAATGCTACAGTAAAACCAACCGGTTTAGGGGTGCGTGATGTGCTGCGCATTGAGATGTGCTATAGCCTTTATGGCCACGAATTGACAGAGGCCGTCTCCGCGCGGGAAGCAGGGTTGGACAAATTTATCGACGGTCAGAAAGATTTTATCGGCCGCCGGGCCTTGTCGGCACGGCCCTTGAAGCGTACCGTTGGTTATTTTGTCAGCGCCTCGCGTAAAAGTCCCAGGGAAGGCAATAAGATTTTTGATGCCTCGGGCTTTTGTTTGGGGGTGGTGACCAGCGGCACTTTTTCACCGGCACTACAGTTAGGTATCGGTATAGGATTCATGAGTCGCCACCGTATGGATGTCGGTACACCAATATTCTTTGGAGATGAAAAGAATAAAGCCGCGGCCAGTGTTGCCCAAAGGCCTTTTTATAAAAACGGAACTTTAAAATTTTAATTAATAAATTACAAGTCACAAATAACAAATTACAAACAGTAAACAAGTAACAATCCACGAACCAGTAATAAAGAACTGTTTAACTTTGGAAGCCAGGTTGGTCAGTTTGTAATCTTTAATTTTGTAATTTGTTTGTGATTTGTAATTTGATCATTGTGATTCTGGATCATTGTTTAGAGTTTAATAATTACAGGAGACGGGTATGGAGATCGAAGAAACTTTCCTTTATACGAAAGAACATGAATGGGTCTCAATCGAGGATAACATCGCCACGATGGGCATCACCGATTACGCCCAGGATGCTTTGGGCGATGTGACCTACGTTGAGTTGCCCGAGCTGGAAACGGAAGTAGAACAGTTTGAACAATTTGTTTCCGTTGAGTCGGTCAAGGCGGCCAGTGACATTTATGCGCCGATGGCCGGCAAGGTGACGGAAGTCAACCGCAGGCTGGAAGACTCCCCGGCATTAATCAATAAGGATTGTTACGGCAAAGGATGGATTGCCAAGATCGAAGTGCGCGACATGGATGAAAGCACTAATTTGATGAGCGCGGATGAATACCGCAGTTATTTGGAATCCTTGCCCAATGATTAGGATTTGAATTGAACCCTTATATCACCAACACCCGCCCAGAAGTCGAGCAAATGCTTAAAGACATCGGTGTCAAGAACATCGATGCCCTTTTTGCCGACATTAAGCCTGAGCATAAGCCCGTATCGTTTGATCTACCCCAGGGCCTTTCAGAATATGAAGTCGTACGCCATGTGACGGCCTTGTCTTTAAAGAATAATGTGCATGTCGTTCCCTTTATCGGCGGGGGTTATTACGATCACTATATTCCGACGGCGGTGCTGTCTTTGACTGCCCGGGGAGAATTTTACACGGCCTATACCCCCTATCAACCCGAATGTGCCCAGGGGACTTTGCAAGCCCTCTTCGAATATCAAAGTTCTATGTGCGCCCTGACCGGTATGGAAGTTTCTAATGCCTCTTTGTACGACGGGGGGACGGCCCTTTATGAGGCCATGATGATGGCCATCCGCATTACCGGGCGCCATAAAGTGATCATGGACGGAGGGGTCAGTCCCATTTACCGCAAGATCATCAAAACATACACCCATCATTTGTCATACCAATTTGAAGAAACTCCTGTCGTGCATGGCACAAGCAGCCGGGAAGAAATAGGCCGTCTCTTGGACAAGGACACCGCGGTCGTTATATTGCAGAACCCTAATTTTTTTGGGGCCATTGATGATCTGACGGACATCATCCAAAAAGTCCACCGTGTCGGCGCACTGGCTGTTGTCAGCGTGTATCCCATTTCATTGGGGTTGGTAAAAACACCGGCGCAAATGGGTGCCGATATTGTCACCGGTGAGGGCCAATCTTTGGGGTTGCCGCTTAATTTCGGCGGCCCTTATTTAGGTTTTATGTGTGCCAGTAAAAAATATATCCGCAAAATGCCCGGGCGTATTGTCGGGGAAACACTGGATTCCAGGGGAGAGCGTTGTTTCGTCAACACCTTGCAGGCACGTGAACAGCATATCCGTCGTGAAAAGGCCACGTCTAATATTTGTACCAATGTGTCTTTATGCGCCATACAGGCGGCTATCTTTATGGCGATAGTCGGCAAAAGCGGACTGAAGGAAATGGCGCAATTGAATTTGGACAAAGCCGAATATGCCAAACAAATTTTGTCCAAGATCAAGGGCGTTGAGGTCAAACGTTCCGCGCCGACCTTCAATGAATTCACCGTGCATCTGCCCAAGGATGCCTCCCAGGTGGTCTGGGCCATGATGAAAAAGGGGTTTGCGGCAGGATTCCCGCTGGGACGTTATTATCCGGGGATGGAACGTTATTTGCTCGTTGCCGTAACGGAGAAGAGGACCAAGGAAGAAATCGATAATTACGCAAAGGCATTGCGGGAGGTATTGGATTAATTGTCATTGTTTGCGTAAATAGATGAACAGCTATTATGACTGCGGCTAAAAGCAGTCTTTAAAAGTAATTTTTTCAACTACGCTTGTCTTATTCCGTCAATCTTTTCTAATTTTTCAGAAATACAACGCCCTTCGGGCTGTATTTCTGAGTCGGTGACGAAGATTGATGGGACAAGAGTAGTTTTCAAAAATTACTTTTAAAGCCTGCTTTTAGAGGCAATCATTTTCATGTAGGCTGATTAAGTGATAAATTTGTTTTTTGAAGCGACACTGTCGATTTTAGCCGACGCAGGCCGAGGGAACGAGGCCATGTTTCGAGCCGAAGGGCGAGAAATGCCGAAGCTGTTCGAGTCCTTAAATCTCAGAAGATTTAAGGACGAGTTGCTGAGGCACCGAGTGACCGAGGAACGTCGGCGTTAAAAAATCGACCCGTGGAGCGAAAAAAATAAATTTATCGCTAACAAAGCATACATGTAAAGGGAATAGAATTGGTAATAGCTAATGGAACTAATTTTTGAAAAATCGATAGCAGGAAGAAGGGGGTTTTGTTTCGGTCCTTCGGATGTCCCTGTGCATATGAACGTTGCCTCCAAATATGCAAGGGCCCAGGACTCCCCCTTGCCGGAAGTCTCCGAACTTGACGTGGTGCGCCATTACACCTGTTTATCGCAGAGGAATTTTTCCATTGATACGCATTTTTATCCGCTGGGCTCCTGCACCATGAAATACAACCCGAAGTTCACGGAAAGTCTGGCGCGTTTGTCGGGCTTCACGGACCTGCATCCGCTTTTAGCCCAATTGTCCGGAGGTGAACAATGGACCCAGGGGGCTTTGCAGATTCTCTATGAGTTGGAGAAGTGGATGTGTGAAATGACCGGTTTTAGTAACTTTACCATGCAGCCTTTGGCCGGCGCCCATGGAGAATTGACCGGCATCATGCTCATGGCAGCCTACCATAAGTCCAAAGGCGCCTTCAAGAAAAAATACGTCATCATTCCCGATTCGGCCCATGGCACCAACCCGGCCTCTGCCGCGTTGGCGGGGTATGAAACGATTTCCATCCCTTCCAATAAGGACGGCGGCATGGATTTGGAGGCGCTTAAAGACGCTGTCAATGAGGAGACTGCCGGCCTGATGATGACGGTCCCCAGCACCTATGGGGTGTTTGAGCCCAACATCGGTGCCATCGCCAGGATCATCCATGCCGTTGACGGTATTATGTATTATGACGGGGCCAATTTAAACGCGGTCTTGGGGCGGTGCCGTCCGGGGGACATCGGTTTTGATGTGATGCATATCAACACGCACAAGACTTTTACGACGCCTCACGGAGGAGGCGGTCCCGGGGCCGGGCCCGTCGGGGTCAATGAAAAGCTGGCCAAATTCCTGCCGATCTCCCGGGTGGTCAAACAGAATAACGGCCTTTACGCGCTGGATTATAATTATGATGGATCCATCGGTTATATTTCTTCTTTTTACGGTAATTTCGGGATTTTGGTGCGGGCGTATGCATACATGCTGATGCTGGGTAAGGAGGGTCTGATCGATACGGCCAACCACGCGGTGCTTAACGCCAATTACATTAAAAGCAAGCTGGAGCCTTATTATAAAATTTGTTTTGACCGCATTTGCATGCATGAATGTGTTTTTTCTGCCTCCAGGCAGGCCGAGCGCGGGGTGGCAGCCATTGACATTGCCAAATTCCTTATTGATCAGAATATCCATCCGCCGACGGTGTATTTCCCCATCAGCGTTTCTGAAGCTATCATGATCGAGCCTACCGAGACGGAGTCCAAGCAAACCATGGACCATTTCATCGAGAAAATGATCGAGGCGGATAAACTTTCTCAAACCAACCCCGCAGCGTTTAAAGATTTTCCCAAGACCATGCCGATCACGCGTCCGGATGAAGTCAAGGCCGCGCGTGATGTCAAGACCAGTTTTTTTTTGGCAGACCCTGCTACAAGTTCCTAACAATTTAGTTGACGGAGCACGACGGATGCAGCTAAGAGACATTTCTTTTCCTTCCCCGCATGAAAACATCGCTTTTGACGAGGTTTTATTGTCCTTGGCCCAAATGCATCCGGGCGATGAATATTTACGTTTTTGGGAGTCTTCCCGAATTTTTATCGTCCTGGGCCGTATCGGCCGCGCGGAAACGGATGTCAATTCCGCAACTACTCGCAAAGACAATATTCCTGTGTTAAGGCGTTCTTCAGGGGGAGGGACAGTCCTTCAAGGGCCGGGCTGCCTTAATTACACCCTGATCCTTTCGAAACAAAAGCATCCCCAATGTAATGATTTACGAAAATCCTATGAATGGATCAGTGCTCAAGTCATTGAAGCCCTGCGTCAAGAAGGGTTGGAGGCGTATTTCAGGCCTACGTCAGATCTGGCCATAGGCTCAGATGAGAAAAAATTTTCCGGCAATGCCCAGCACCGTGGGAAGCGTTATATTTTGTATCACGGCACCATTCTCTACAATTTTGATTTATCCCTTATTAGCCGCTATTTGAATATGCCTAAGGACATTCCTGAATACCGCAGGCACCGTTCTCATACGGATTTTGTCACCAATATCCCCATTGACCTTCGTGTTTTTAAAGATCATCTGGCACAAATTTTTCAGGCCTCAACACTGCAACCCCCCAGCGCCCAAGAGCTTTCATCGCTGAAAAATTTCTTACGTCAGGGCTCGTCATAGAAGGCTGATTTTTTCATAGGAATAATTAAAGAAACGGAACCTCTCTGGTATTATTTTGAAAGTAATGTGTTGGTAAGTTGTATATTAGTGACGAATTTTTTATTTAGTGGTATATTATTTTTTTGTATTTGTTTGGTATGGAAGGGACCTATTAGGAGAGGTTATCAAGAATATCAATCAGCAAAAATCGATCCCGTTATTTTTAATTCTTCTGACTGTTCTGGTGCTGGTGGTCCTCAGTCCTTGCGTAAAATGTCAATTTTTACATTGGGATGACTATGGGCATTTTGTTACCAACCCCTGTGTTTATAGTCTTTCTTGGAACAATATCTGTAATCTCTTCCAACAAACCATCAATGAAACTTATATCCCTTTAACAACTCTTTCTTTTAATTTGGAATATCACTTATTTGGCCTTTCCCCTTTGATCGCCCATTTAATAAATATTCTTTTGCATTTGGTGATTGTACTGGTGATTTTTGATTTTGCGATGAAATTGAAATTTTCTCCTTGGGAAAGTTTTATCGCCGGTGTTATTTTTGCGATTCACCCCATACACGTTGAATCTGTCGCTTGGGTGTCCGAACGCAAGGATGTTTTAGGTGTTTTGTTCTATGTGTTATGCCTTAAACAATACTGGTTGTATCTTCAAAGCAAATCGAAGAGGCATTACGGTTTAAGCCTACTCTTGGGTTTTATAAGTATTTTAACCAAGGCCATGGCCGTAAGTATACCGTGGGTATTGCTGCTGTTGGATTGGTATTATCAAAGACGCTGGAGTAAAACGGTATTATTAGATAAATTACCTTTTGCCATTTTGATTTTTCCCGTTGCTTCCATAACGTTTTTAACGTTATCGCCCCACCCGAATATTGCGCATACTTCCGTTCTTATCGGTTTATGGTCTTTTTCGTGGTATTTAGAAAAATTTATCTTTCCGTTTAACCTTCTTCCTGCTTATTCACCGGCTGTGCCCGTATCATTATCAAATTTTATTTACCTGAAGTCGCTGATTATTTTTATCATTTTTATCTGTTCCATGTTCTTATGGCGTAAAAACCGTTTATTTGTTTTTGGGTGTTTGTTTTGGATAGGGACAATTTTTTTCTTTTGGAGATTTGATTTTGCGGATAATAACATTGTGGCAGACCGTTTCATGTATTTGCCTTCATTGGGTTTCTGCCTTTTGCTTGGGTTTTATTTATCAAGATTCAAAGTCCTTGCCTTATTGATGATTATTGTTTGGGGATATTTAACGTTCAATCAATGTTATATATGGAGGAATGATCTGACGCTTTGGACATGGGTATTGAGCCATGATCCTAAAAATGTGCTTGCAAAGGCAGATCAGGATGCGGCGATTTATGATCCAATTGGTAGAATTTCTGATTACAAGAGACTGGACGAGGCCATTGATAAAAACCCGTTTGAAGCCAAGAATTATCTTGAAAGAGGAGAAGACCTTTGGCAGGAAGAGGATTATTATTTAGCTTTTAGCGATTTTAATAAAGCTGTAAGAATTGATCCGTCAAACTATAAGGCCTACGACATGCGCGGTCAGTTGTATGCTTTAAGGGGAGAAGATAAAAAAGCTTTGGATGATTTTAATAAGGCCGTTGTGTTGAAACCGGATAATCCTTTGGCCTATATTCAGATAGCAAAGATCTTAAGAGGTATGCATAAGACAAATCAAGCGTTAAACTGGTTAGATAAAGCAATCCAATTAACCCCCCAATCAGGCAGGATCTATGTTCAGCGTGGTTTGTTATATTACAGTTTAGGGGAATATAAGAATGCCATCGATGATTTCACCCGGTCAATTTCATTAAAAAATGAGTTAGCAGGTTGTTATTATAAACGGGGGAAAACTTATCAAGTATTAAATCAGTTTCATATGGCCGAAGAGGACTTTAAAAGGTCTTTAAAAGAAGACCCTCATAATGTGAAAATACTTAATGATCTTGGGATTATTTATTTGAATGAAGGGAACTTTGAGAAAGCCATGGAGGTATTTAACAAAACCATTTCTATGTATCCTAATTATGACAATGCTTACAATAATCGAGGCATCATTTATCTTCAACAAAAACAATACGATTTAGCTTTAAAAGATTATACAAATGCTATCAGATTTGGGCTTTATCCTTACCACGCGTTAATAACGCGGGGGGATATTTATTTTGTTATGGGAGAAATTCAAAAGGCTCTGGAAGATTATAATTTGGCTTGTTTTTTTTCTCAAGGAGATCCCATTGCTCAAATGAAGCGTGATCATTTGAAACATATTTTGGGTAAATAAATTTCTAATGATGACTATAGTCCATTCTTTTTTTAATCCATCTTCCCGATGGTATTACCCCTTGCGCTGGCTGGTCCTCATCCTTTTAGGTTTGGCAATCTATGCCCAAACATTTGGGTTTAGTTTTGTATTTGATGATAACTATTTTATGTTCAATACTCCTTATATCAGGGGTTTTGATAAAATAAATCAAATATGGACTATTTTCCCCAAAACCCGCATGGTAGGCGTATATTCCTTCGCTTTAAATTATTGTATTAACCGGTTAAATCCGCAAGGGTACCATATTTTTAATTTTGGTATTCATCTTTTAGCGGTAGGGTTAGTGTGGGCTACGGCAGCGGTGCTTTTTAAAATCGTCGGATGGATTCCGCAAGATCTTCCGTTTATTATTGCCCTGCTTTTTCTTGTTCACCCTTGCCAGACACAAGCCGTGACCTATATCTCCCAACGTTTTGAATCGATGGCCACCGTATTTTATATCGGCAGTATTTATTCTTATCTGTGCGGACGGATATCATCTTCAAAGAGGCGTAGGATTTTTCTATTCACCTGCTCCGTCGGGTTTGCCGTCCTTGGAATATTGACCAAAGAAGTGGCGGTGACCATCCCATTGATGATTCTGGCGGTTGAATTTATTCTCTTAAATAGAAGTCCTTTTAATTTCAAAAAATCTCCGTCCTGGAAGCTGTACCTACTGATAACTGTTTTAGGCGCACTATTTGTTTTTTTATTTAT
This sequence comes from Candidatus Omnitrophota bacterium, assembly GCA_963769315.1. Taxonomy (GTDB): domain Bacteria; phylum Omnitrophota; class Gorgyraeia; order Zapsychrales; family Fredricksoniimonadaceae; genus JABDGZ01. The sequence goes on along the minus strand of CAVYLG010000003.1, from coordinate 389,757 downwards.
GAAAATGGTACGGACTAATTTTGTCGATATATATTTTCATTTTTCCGCGCCTTCGGAATCTCACAATGGAGATATGATCACCGGCGGCAAATATGTTCTGACCCAAATGCGCGTCTTTTTGACTTTTTTACGGTTGTTAATACTTCCGGTCAATCAGAACGCAGACTACGATTACCCGTTATCGACGGGCCTTCTTCATCCGCCCCTTACATTGGTTGGACTTTGTTTGGTTGGTTTTATTACCTTTTTAATTTTTAGATTGCGCAAACAATGGCCTTTAATCGCCTTTGGTTTCGCTTGGATTTTAATCATTTTTTCTATCAACACCGCTCCCCGGGTTAATGTGATCTTTGAACATAAACTATATCTGATTTCATTCGGGTTTTTTCTGGCAACAGTTAGTACCCTATCAACTATCATTAAAGACCGTAAAATTTTATTTGGTCTTTTGATTATGCTCATTGTTGTATTGTCTTTAGCAAGTTACAAGCGCAATCAAGTATGGAAAAACGATTTAACTCTTTGGGAGGATGTATCTCGGAAATCTCCTTATAAAGCAAGGCCGCGCTACAACCGTGGATTTGCGTATTTTAATCGAGGCAATTTTATTAAAGCAATACCTGATTTTAACAAAGCCATTGAAATAAACCCTGGCTATGTAGAGGCCTATATCAACCGTGGTATTATCTACTATGAAGAAGGTAATCTCACTGCCGCTCTGTCAGATTATAACAAAGCTATTAAAATAAACCCTAACGTTGCAGAGGCCTATTACAATCGCGGGGATGCCTACGCGAAACAAAACAATCTCACTGGTGCCTTGTCGGATTATAACAAAGCCATTGAATTAAACCCTGACTATGCACAGGCCTATACCAACCGTGGCAGTATCTACGTTAAGCAAGGTAATTTCATCCAAGCTCTGTCCAACTATAATAAAGCTATTGAAATATACCCTGCGGTGGCGGTCCCAACAGATCTTACCATTTGGCTTGACAGGCCTAAAACAGCTTCAGCTGGGGAGGTAATTAAAAGTTACTACAGTAGCTATGCAGATGCTTATTACAACCGTGGCTGTGTATACGACAAGCTGGGCAATTTCACTGGCGCTTTGTCCGATTATAGTATAGCCATTGTCATAAACTCCAACTATGCGGATGCCTATAACAATCGCGGGTTTATTTATAGTCGACTAGGCAATTATACTCAAGCCATTTCTGATTTTACCAAAGCCATTGAAATAAACCCTGATATTGCAGGCTACTATTACAACCGTGGGATTGCTTACAGCAAACAAGGTAACTATGCTCAAACTATCTTTGATTTTACCAAAACCATTGAAATAGACCCGAATTATGCAGAGGCCTATTACAATCGAGCTGTTTTTTATTATGAGTTAAAAGTATACGACAAAGCTTTGGCGGATGTGCAAAGGGCAGAAGAGTTAGGAGTTGCTGTTAATCCTGATTTCCGCGGCGCCCTTAAAAAAGCATTGGAGTAGGGCAAGAATTTTTAAATTAATAATGATATTTCATTTAAATTTGTTAGCATAAAACTATGCCTGTAAAAATTTCATGTCTTTTGTTGATGATTATGAGTTTTTGTATTGCACCCCCCCCAGTTGCTGCTGGCCCCGTGACAGGCAGTTCTGATAAAGGTTATCAGCAATATACGGATTTTTTTGAGAAGGTTTATAAAACTTTTGAAGACAATTATTATCTGGCACCTGACCGTAAAGTTTATGACCATTTTTTGAAAAAGTTTAACAGCAATATTTACGCGCAGCTTAAAAGCGAAGGTAAAAGCAATGATTATGTCCGTTGGCGCAGCGCCTGGTATTTGGTGGACGCTTTAAGATCCAAGGATGACAAGTTTACCCAATTTTATCCGCCCAAACCCGCCGTGAAATTCGAGCATGAAGCTCTTGGGCGAAAAGATCGATCTGGGCATTGAAGGCAAAAAAAATGATATCGGTTTTTTGGTGACCCGCATGGAACCGCGGTCGGATGCTTATGAAAAAGGCTTGCGTGAAGATGATATTATCCTGCAGATCGACGGAGCAGGGTGTCCAAGGCATGACGCAGGAGGCCATCGAAAGTAAATTAACACCGCTGGTAAATACGCAAGTCAAATTATCCTATCTGAGCAATGAGACCAAGACACAAAAGACAATTGAAGCTGTCAGCAAAGAATATTTCAAACAGACGGTGTTTCTGCATCCGGTGCCGGTAGAGGGCGTGTTTTGTCTGGAAGTCCCTAAATTTAACCGTATGACCGGCGAAGACATGTACCGTTTTTTGAAATTGATAGAAGAGCAGAACCCTAAAGGGTTGGTATTGGACTTGCGGGGTAATCCCGGAGGCCCGCCTTTAGCGGCAAGGGAAATTTCCGCCTTTTTCCTGAAAGGCGGGGATGAATTTGCTTATTTTCAAAAGCGCAACTCGCCCAAGGCCGATTTGGACGTTCCGGATCATTGACCCCCAATATCAATTTACCGGTCCCATCGTCATTCTCGTCGATGCTGATACCGGCATCTGCCGCGGAATTATTTACCGGTATTATGCAGTTTAGGGGGCAGGGCGGTTGTTTTGGGGGTCAATACGGCGGGTCAGATTTTGCTTAAAAGCATGTTCCCTTTGGAGGATGGCTCCATGGTGGCTTTGGTGACGGCCCGCGGGTATTATCCTGACGGCCAGGTGTTTGGTTTTGACGGGATAACTCCCGATAAAATAATCACCGATGCTCCTAAAGACGGGTTGATTAATTTGGCCGCGGCCTATATTGCGATGAAAGTCAGGCAATAAGAGGAACCGAGGATTAAGGATGTCTCATTTTTTTGATTTTATTTTTCGGTCAATGTGTTTTTGCCGTTGTCGTGTTTTTTGTTTTGAAAAAACTTTTGGACAGGGAATTGATGGGGGCGGCACTTGAGAAATTTGAATCCTGTAAAACTTCGCCGGATATCAAAGAGATCACCGTGCGTTCTGCCATCAACCCTCAGTGATGAGTTCAAAAATCATTTTGAATCCATAAGACAACGTAAATTCCCCCAGGCGAATTTGGATTTTCAAGAGGATGCCGCCCTTAAAGGCGGGGTCGTCATTGCGGTGGGGGATCTTCTTTTGGATTTCAGCCTTTCCAAGCCGTTTGCAGAATTTTTGGTTATGAATGCTTCGCGCAAAAAAATTCTTGTCATTGTTCCTGCTTTTAATGAGTGCGGCAATATCGGCCGCACGGTCGAAGAAATCCGTAAGGCGGCGAAGGATGTGGATATTTTGGTCATTGATGACGGCTCTTTGGATGCCACCGCACAGGAGGCCGCGTCAGGCCGGGGGCATGGTGGTTTCTTTGCCGTTTAATTTGGGGATCGGGGCCGCGGTGCAGACCGGATTTCAATATGCCCAAAAGCATCAGTATGATATTGCCGTACAGATTGACGGCGATGGTCAGCATGATGCGGCTTTTTTAGATAAGATCGTTGAGCCCATTAGTCCGTGATGAGGCGGACATGGTCGTCGGCAGCCGCTTTCTTGAGAAAATACCGGCGGTTTTCAATCATCGTTTAGCCGCAGGGTGGGGATTAATTTTTTTGTGCATCTGATCAATGGGCTGACGGGGGTCAAGGTCAATGACCCGACTTCGGGATTTCGGGCGTACAATAAAAAAATGATCGCGTTATTTTCCGAATATTATCCGCATGATTTTCCTGAACCTGAAGCTATTGTGGTGGCCCAACAGGCCGGAGCGCGGATTGTGGAATTGCCGGTCGTCATGCGTCCCAGAGAGGCGGGCAACAGTTCCATCCGTTATTTTAAAACGTTGTACTATATGGCCAAAGTAACGCTGGCGATTCTTTTGCATATGATCCGTCAAAGGAGGAGGCTAAAGACATGAATATTCATGTGGTGGCGTTCGTGGTTTCGGTGGCGATTTTTTTATTTGTCATTGATCTGGTGCGCCGGCGGCGATTGACGTTTAAGTATGCGGTGGGCTGGCTTTTGGTTTCTGCCGGGGCGATTTTTTTTGCGATATTTTACCGTTTGCTTTTTGCCTGCGCGGCCCTGCTTGGTTTTGAATTGCCCAGCAATTTTATTTTTTTCGCGTTGTTTTGCGTGTTTGTTTTTTAAGCCTTTTGCTGACGGTGTTTTTGTGCCAGCAAAACAACCGCAACGATGTGATGGCCCAAAAAATCGCCTTGCTGGAATTTGAGACTTAAGGAATTGAAAAAGAAATTGAAAGATAGGATTATGAATGAGTGATGAGCAAGTCACGATGCATGTTTGAATTCGAATGATATGAACCCTATTTGCGTCAGCGTTATTGTTCCTGCCTACAATGCCTCAGCCACCATCGGCCGTACCCTTGAAGCTTTATCCAAACAAAATTGTTCCCAGCCCTTTGAAGTGATCGTGGTGGATGACGGCTCCGTTGATAACACGGCGGATATTGTCCGTTCATTTGCCGTCGGTGCAAGTTATGTGCGTCAGGATAATGCCGGTCCGGCCTCTGCCCGCAATCATGGGGCCCAACTGGCGCAGGGTGAATTTTTGGCTTTTACTGATTCTGATTGTATCCCGCATGAGGATTGGATTTCACAGTTGATGGAAGGCTTTGGCCGAGCAGCAGGTGGGGGTGGTTGCCGGAAGTTACGGGATCGCCAATCCCGAAAGCCTGCTGGCCCGGTGTATTTACACAGAGATCCTCTGGCGCCATAACCATTTAATGCCGGATTTTCCTAATGCTTTTGGCAGCTATAACTTTTGCGTCAAAAAAAATGTTTTTGAAGCGGTGGGAGGCTTTAATACCGATTACCGTCACGCCAGCGGAGAAGATAATGATCTTAGTTATAAGATCATACAGTCAGGCTGGCGGATTTATTTTCAGCGCAAAGCCCTGGTGGACCATTATCATCCGACCCGGGTGGTCAAATATTTGAAAGAACAATTTCGGCATGGCTTCTGGCGGGTGAAGATGTACAGGGACCATCCGCGCATGATGCGCGGGGATGGGTATACGTTCTGGAAAGATATCATTGAGATGCCTTTAGCGGGGTGTTTTTTGGCGGGGTTGTTTTAAGTGTTTTTCATTGCGTGAGATTGAGCGATGTCGGATATTTTATATTATTTCCTTTTTTGTTATTTGAAATTTTATGCGCGTTTTTCATGACGCATTGTTTTTTTGAAGGGATTTTCTTCGGTTTTGTTCTTTTGTTTCGGGCCTTTGCGCGCATGTTTGGTTTCTCGACGGGAATTTTGTCTTTTTTGTTTAAAAAAATGGTAAAAATATTTTAATAATCCCTTGAAACACTATCGCCTATGTTAAGATGATAAGTATAATAAAAAAAATATTTTAAAAGTTTGCTGTTATTATATTTAAAAATCAAATTTATCGACGGAGAAACTAACACAGGTTTTCTTATGGCTAAAGAATCCGCAGAAGAAAAGTTGCTGAAGATGATGCAAAAATCATCTCCTTCCGTCGCTGTTAAGCCATCTGTACCGTCCCTGTCAAAAAGAAATTCAAGTTCACTTTCAGCTATCAGCGCTTTAAATACATTTTTATTTTTAGGGATTATTGCTTGTATCGTCGCATTGGTGTTTGAGATGCGTTCCGGGTTTTCTTTGCTTAATCAAGCGGTTGAATTCCCTGCCGAATCAAAAACTGAATGTTTCATTGTCTGATATCGCCTTGCCTTCCGCCCAAAGCGTTGATTATTATTTGCAGAAAATCAACGAGCGTAATATTTTTAAACCTTATGTCCCTAAAATCTGTCAAAAAAGCGGCGGCACAGGGTTTGGCGCAGCTGATGTCCAAGTATAAATTAGTCGGCATCGCCTGGTTGGATTTGCCGGAAACAGCTTCTATCATGATCGAAGATACACAGAAAAAAGAAACTTTCTTTCTTAAGCAAGGTGAACAATTAGAAGGCGTCACTGTCAAGACCATCTATACGGATAGAGCGGTCTTCAGTCACGAAAATGAGGAGACGACAATCAAGCTATGAGCAAACACATCCCTAAACTCAAGTTTTTGATTATTTTTGTGGTTGGCCTTGCGGGCTCAATCGCTTTTTTGACGTTTGCCAAAGCGCAAACGGACGATGAGGGGCAGGCCATCAAGCCCATCATCATGACCGAGCCCAAGGACTCTTTGGACGAAAGGATGGCGCGCAAGATCACGCTCGATGTGCGCGATATGAACATCGTGGACGTGATCAAATTCCTCGCCCAAAAGGGGGAATTTAACGTCATCATTGCCCCGTCGGTGGAAGGCCGCAGCACGGTGCTTTTGCATGACGTGGACATCAAAGACGCGCTGGACATTGTCATCATTTCCAACAAACTGGCGTATCACATCGATGATGATATTGTCCAGGTGATGTCCGCCAGTGAATATGAGGCCATGTACGGCAAACAGTTTAGCGATAAGACACAGGTGAGCATTGTGCATCTGCAGTATGCCAAACCCAGTTATGTGCTGGCGGCGCTTGACAATATGCGCAGCAACCGCGGCAAGATCATCATTGATGAAGACACCGGTTCCGTGGTTTTGGTGGACACCCCGCAATCCATTGCTTTGATGAAAAAAGCCATTGAGCAAATCGAGCAGCCGCTGGATACCATGGTCTTTGATTTGAAATATGCCAAAGCGGATGTGGTTGCCGAAAAGTTGCGTTCCCGCATTGATGCCAAGGCCGTGGGTTCTATCACCGCGGATGAGCGTTCCAATCAAATTTTGGTGCGGGTATTTCCCGGGCCGCCGCGATGAAGTGGAAAAGATCATTCGCAGTCTGGATGTCCCCACCAAGGAAGTTTTGATCGAGGCCCGGGTCCTGCAGATTGTTTTTAATCCCACCTATGATGTCGGGATGGATATCACAGCTCCGATCACCAACAATGGCAAAACAATATTCAGTTTATCGAGCAGCGCTCTGGATGAGGCCGCTTTGAATGCCGCTGCTGCTGGCGGTTCTTCAGCGGATAATTTGGCAAATAATTTCGGCAGGATTGCGGTGGGGAATTTCAACGCCAATCAATTTACGGCGGCGATACGCGCTTTGCAGCAGGTCAGTGATACCAAAATCCTTTCCACTCCCCAGATCTTGGTGACTAATAATGAAGAAGCCAAGATCCATATCGGGGACACTGTCCCTTATATCGTGGCCACCACCAACGGTACGGGGACAAATGCGATTACCTCCGATGATGTGCGTTTTGTTGATGTCGGTTTGAAATTGAGCGTTGTTCCCACTATCAATGATGACGGCATGGTGACCATGAAACTGACGCCGGAAATTTCCGAAGTGGTTGCGACCATCAAATCAGCCGAAGGCAGCACTATTCCTCAAGTGAACAAAACCGAAGTAGAAACCTCTGTCATGGTCAAGGATGGCCAAACCATTGTGATGGCCGGTTTGCGTAATCAGAATAAAGTGCATACGAAAAAAGGCATTCCGGGGCTGATGGATATTCCTTTTATAGGCGGGGCCTTCAGCCGCACTTCCGATACGCTGACCAATACGGAAATTGTCATTTTAATCACGCCTCATATTGTCAAAGGCACTGATGATTATGAAAAAACAATCGGCACCATCAAAGGGGCCAAAACTTATAACGAAAGTATTCAACCGAATGAGCCTGCCGCACCGGACGGGCGGCGAATCCAAATAATTCCAAGGACGGAGATCAAACTTATGGGCAAACTATGCAGAGGATTTTAAATAATTCAAATAAGGATCTGGGCAGTTCACGGCAATGGTTTTTATTTTTGCCCTTTTGGGAAACGCTTGGCGTGCGCAGTGCCCAGGATGCGGCCGATGTCCTGCCGCCCCAGCAGACGGTGGGCAGTAACGCCGATGAAGCACAGGCTGAACGTGAGGAATTTGTCAAAGAGATCCGCCGGGTGGAAAATCTCAATAAAAAATACACCAAGGAAATTCAGGATATCCGCGCCTTGTTGGCTGATAAAGATGCTGATTATCAAAAACGCATGCAGGATTTGGAAGATAAACTGGCGGCCCAGCAGGATGAAAATTCTAAAAAAGAAGTTGCTCAAGAGCAAAGCCAGCAGACGACCCAGGAATTGGAAGCCAAGACCAATGAAATGCTCTCTAAAGGCGGGGACATGGACCCGCAGGATCAGAATTTCAGGGAAGAATTGGCCAAGGCCCATTACAACATGGGTAATATTTATTTTGAACGCGGCGAGTATCAGAGGGCCGTGGTGGAATATTACCAAGCGGTGGATTTGACGCCTAATGACCCGGACACCCATTACAATCTGGCTTTTGTCAGCGGCGAGTATTTAGGAGATCAGGAAACCGCCCTTAAGCATTATCAATGGTATTTGTATCTTAAGCCTAATGCGCCGGATGCTCCCGCTGTTAAAGAAAAAATTTTGAGGCTAAACTTAGTTTGCGCAGTAAAATTGATTCCCCGTTGGATAAAAATGACGGTAATTTTAACTTAACCCGTTAGAATTATTTTTTATGACCGAAAATTTCGGAAAAATTTTGATGGCAGCAGTGCTGGGATTGCTTTTTGAGCGTGCCAAGTTATGCGAACAATTTGTCGGTTACGAATGTGACTTTAGGTACACGCGACCCCAATGCCAAGACAGTGGTGGTGACTTTTAATGTCAGTTGGCAAAATTCCTGGCGTAATAAAATCAACTATGATGCCGCCTGGCTGACCGTGCGTTTGAATAACAGCCAGGTGACGCCTACCAATGCAGTATTATGTCAAATCACGGCTACCGGTTTAAATCCGGCCGGCACTTCGCCGGGAAATGGCTCTAATTTGCAAATTTATGTGCCTCAAGATGCGACCGGCGCTTTTTTGCAGCCTTCCGCTACCGGTTTTGTGGGGAATGTAAATACCCAAAATGTGCAGTTGACCATTAATTATCAAAGTTGCGGATTTAGCGATACTGATCAGATTTATGCGAGTGTTTTTGGTCTGGAAATGGTCTTTATTCCCCAGGGCTCTTTTTACGCGGGTGACTATAACACCAGTGCCGCTTCCTTAAATAGCGGCACTGCGGATGCCACCCCCTGGAATATCAGCAGTGAAAATCCCATTCCTGTTACTAATGCGACTTCCGGAGGTTATCAGTATGTTTCTGCCGGTAATCCGGGAGAATTCGCCACAGGCGCATCATTTACCATCCCGGCTGCCTTCCCTAAAGGATATAACGCTTTTTATGTTATGAAGTATGAAATAAATGAAGGGCAATGGGTGGAATTTGTTAATTCTTTGCCGGCAGCTGCCCGCGTCAATCGTGATTTGGCGGACAATAATCATAAAAATTCTACCAGTGTGGTCTATCGTAATACCATCAGCTGTTCCGGCACGCCTTTGTTGTGTTCAACCCAGAGGCCGTCACGGGCGGTTAGTTATTTAAGCTGGATGGATTTGGCGGCATTTTTGGATTGGGATGCCTTGCGTCCCATGACAGAATTAGAGTTTGAAAAAATGTCCCGTGGCCCGCTTTTGCCGAATGCCGGCGAATATATTTGGGGGAATCAGACTATTACGGCAGCTGACTGCGATTAGCGGCACAACGGAAGACGGAACAGAGACCATAACTGCACCCACCAATGCTAATGCCAATTACAATAATACGACTTTTACCGGCGGGGATGCTTCCCTAGGGGCTGGTTATAATCAGGGCCCTTTGCGCGGGGGTATTTTTGCGGGTTCTAATTCAACGAGGATGAGTTCCGGCGCTTCTTATTACGGGGTCATGGATTTGGGCGGTAATTTGAAAGAACGTGTTGTAACTATCGGCAACAGCGCGGGATTGGTTTTTACGGGAAGTGAAGGCACCGGAGTTCTTAATACTACGACCGGTTATGAAGGCAATGCCAATGTAACCGGCTGGCCGGGGATGGATGCGCAACCTCAAAATGGCGTTGACGGGGCAACGGGTTCAGGATTTCGCGGCGGTTCATGGGCAGATAGTGCCAATTATTTAAGAACATCAGATCGTACTGAGGCAGCTTTAACATCAACAGCTGCTCTTAAATACTTTTGGAGGCCGCGGGGTCAGGACTTATGATGGTAATTAAAAATATTTTTGCTTTCTTTTACTTTTTATGTGCATGGCCGCATTTCCAGCGGCATGGGCCAGTAATTTGCAATTGAGTAATTTAGATGAAGTCAGTGCCAACACAGCGGCAGGCACCATAACATTTTCTTTTAATTTGACACAGGACAATAGTTGGCGCAACCAGACCAATTATGATGCCGTATGGGTTTTTATGAAATATTCGACTGACGGCGGGGCAACATGGCATCATGCTTCCATGGCCGGGACCGGAATTAACCCGGCCGGTTTTTCAATCCCTACTCAATTTCAGAGCCAATTTGAGATCATGGTCCCTTCGGATCAAAAAGGATTTTTTGTGCAAAGGTCAGGCCAGGCCACCGGAAGCATTGCTTTAACAGGCATTCAATTTGTTTGGAATTATGGTTTGGACGGAGTTTCAGCAGCGGTGGCCCAGGCGGCCAATACCTTGCATACCATTTATGGCATTGAAATGGTCTATATCCCTCAAGGCGCTTTTTATGCGGGGGACGGAAGTTCAAATAGTTCTACAGAATATGCTTTCACGCAAGGCAGTGCGGTCACTACTCCGTGGTATATTCAAAATGAAAACGCCATTCAAACCACGGGCGCTGCGAGCGGAACGTTATTATTATCAAAATACAGGGGCCAAGGGTGATGAATTTCCCAGCGGAGCTTCATTTTTAATTCCCGCTTCTTTTCCTAAAGGTTATGGGGCTTTTTATTTGATGAAATATGCAATTGACCGAAGGCCAATGGGTGGCCTTTTTTAATACGCTTCCCGTGACTGCCAAACCTTATCGCGATATCACTTCAGGCAATGCGAGGATAGGCGGTAAAAATTCTCAAGGCGTTGTTAACCGTAACACGATTTCCTGGAATTCTGCCATACCGACTTCCCCGGCCGTGACATTAAGACCTTCCCGTCCGGTCAGCTATGTGTCCTGGCCGGATGTGGCGGCTTATGCCGAGTGGGCGGCGCTTCGGCCGATCACTGAATTGGAATATGAAAAAGCGGCGCGGGGCATGGATAATCCGCCTACACCGGGTGAATTTGTTTGGGGGACAACTTCATTCACAGCGCCGAATCCCGGGGACATTATTCCCAATACGGATGAAAATGGCGCGGAAACTTTGAATGATACGGCGAATATCAACAGCAATGCGCTTGCCTGGAGTTCGGGTGACGGCCGCAGCGGCGGTATTGCCGCCGGACAAACCGGGCCTTTGCGTGTCGGCATTTTTGCGGCCAGTGTTGCTAATTCCACTAATCCTCGTGTCAGCAGTGGTGCCGGGTTTTACGGTAATATGGAACTTTCCGGTAATTTGGCAGAGCCGGTCGTGACCGTTGGCAGGCCCGAAGGTCTTATTTTTCAAGGTACGAATGGTACAGGAATATTAACCTCTTTGGGATTTGCTACCAATATTGATTGGCCGGGCATGGATTCCAACAATAGCTAATGGAGTTGACGGTACTGTTGGCATTGGTTATCGCGGCGGGGATTTTCAGTCGCCTAATTCAACGGTTTATGCGACATCCGCGCGTACTTACGCGGTCAAAGATCCTGATTCACAGGGTTGTTTAGAGCGTTATGATCCAAGTTGCGGAGTTTTTCAAGGCGGGCGTTTAGGCAGAAACGCTTCATAGATGATTATTGTATTTTTGGTATTATTAGTTAAGATTGCATGTCTAATAAAAACAAGTTTAAAATTGAAATCAAGACACTATGCCCATGGAAAATTTTTGCCTTTTTGGCATTTTTCATAGTGGGCGCTTTTCTGTGGCTCTCTCGGCCTTTGCGCAATACAGCGGCGGTGATGAAACCACCGGTCCCGCTGAGTCTTCCATCGGCAGTGATATCTACAACGGCGGTGCACAGAACAATTCTCCGTATTCCACTTCAGGATCAACGGGCACTTTGTCTTATGGAACACCGACCCAATTAGTTTTTACAGTCAGCCCGTCAGATACTAATCACTCTTTTCCATTTTCCCGTCAACCGGTCGTGGCCGTTGAAGATGCTTATGGCAATGTGGTTGCCAATGATAATACTGATCAGGTAACAGTTGCTATCCTTAGTAATCCTGGTAATGGCAGTCTGATGGGGACAACCACTGTTACGGTTGTTAATGGTCTGGCCCAATTTACCGATTTGGCTATTAATGCGGCCGGCCAATTGTATACTCTTCAAGCCACATCCGGCAGTCTTACTCCGGGCATTTCAGCTACTTTTAATATTAATCCGGTACCGGTCCCGTAGTTTCAGCTGTATGGGATAACTCAGCTAATGCGGCTATTGGATTTATGTATGGGCCGCAGTCAGATAATCAAAAAGAACCTTTTGCTACGGCTGATAACGGTGGTCTTGGCGATCAGTGTTCCATAAGTAATTTATAATCCGGACGGCGACACAGAATGGTATTACGCTTGGTTCAGCTTCTTTTACAGCCAATACTATCAATAATTGGTGTAAATCTAATTCTACATGGACCCCGACTGCCTATTAATGGCTAGTAAATCTCTGCTAATGGTTATACAGCCATGTGACTATAACTGGAGCTACCCCTTGCGGAACTGGTACTACGCACCAGTTCCTATCCAAGGACCAATCCCTGTACTGCTACAATTCCTTTCCCATTAACCGGCAGCGGGACTGTTATTCAAGATTCTTTCGGCACCACGATCAACTGGCAGGATATCGGGGTCATCAAAGCCGAAACCAATACCTCAACTGGCAGGATATCGGAGTCATTAAAGCACAACTCGATAGGCTAAACTGGCACAGATATGGTGTTCTTAGCAATCGTCAGTACTATTAATTCCTTTAATACCGCTATGAATCAATACGGGCATCAACTGGCAGGATTTCGCCGTACAAACCAATGTTGGCGTTAATTGGAAAGATATTGCGCCATTGATCCGTTAAGGGCATCAACTGGACGGACATGAACGTTCTTACCAATATCGGCGTTAACTGGCAGGATTTTAATGTTGTAACCAGAAAAGGGATCAATTGGACGGATATTCAGAGGCTTTCTACAGACTGGGCATCAATTGGGATGATCTGGCTGTATTAGGTACAGTGCCGGTATCAACTGGGATGATTTGGGGGTTTCCAGCAAGGCAGGTATTAATTGGTACGATATGGCGATCATGACCAGCGCCAGGATCAACTGGACCGACCGGATCAATTGGTATAGTTTGGCGGCTTTGACCAATGCTGGTGTCAATTGGCAAAATTTGACGGTCATGTCCAGTAATAACATCAATTGGAATGATTTTCGTGTTTGGAGCTACTGCCGGAATTAATTGGAATGATTTTAGTGTTTTAAGTAATGCAGGTATTAATTGGAATGATCATGAATGTGATGAGCCAGAACAGGAATTAATTGGAATGATTTTGGGGTCATTGAGTAATGACAGGCATCAATTGGAATGATTTTGGAGTTTTATCGAAAGCAGGGATCAACTGGATGGATTAACTGTGATTAAGCCAGACAGGGGTCAACTGGAATGATTTGGGGGTTTTAACGAAGGCAGGGATTAACTGGAATGATTTTGGGGTGTTGAGCAAGACAGGGATCAACTGGAATGATTTCGGAGTGTTAAGTAAAACGGGAATTAACTGGTAGGATTTGGGAGTTACATCAATGACATTGTCTGAAGCAGGGATTAACTGGAATGATTTGGGGGTGATTGACAAGCAGGTTAATGTGAATTGGATTGGCATGTCAGTGTTTATCAAATACAGTGGTTAATTGGAATGATTTTGGGGTATTAACAAAAGCGGGATTAATTGGAATGATTTGGGAGTTTTGAGCCAGACCGGGATTAACTGGAATGATTTGTATGTGGAAAGCCGGTCAGGAATTAACTGGATGATTTTGGAGTTATGACTACGTCGGGATTAACTGGAATGATTTGGCATTGTTAACCACTTCAGGAATTAACTGGAATGATTTGAATACGTTAAGTTACACGGGGATTAATTGGAATGATTTCGAGATATTGAGCAAGTCAGGAATTAACTGGAATGATTTGAATGTGTTAAGTCAGCAGGAATTAATTGGAACGGTTTAAATGTGTTAAGCAACTCGGGGGTTAATTGGAATAATTTCGAAATATTGACCACGTCAGGAATTAACTGGAATGATTTTGGGGTATTGACCAAGGCAGGGGTCAATTGGAATGATATGTATGTGCAAACCCATACAGGCATTAATTGGGCTAATTTGAGTATTGTGAGCACTTCGGGATTTAACTGGAATAGTTTGGGAATGTTGACCAACGCAGGGATTAACTGGAATGATTTAAATGTGTTAAGCAATTCAGGAGTAAACTGGAATGATTTCGGAGTGCTCAGCACAGACGGGGATTAACTGGAATGATTTCGGAGTGTTAAGCCAAGACGGGGATAACTGGAATGATTTCGGAGTATTAACTAAGGTAGGGGTTAATTGGAATGATATAAATGTATTAACACGTAACGGGATCAATTGGAATGACTATGGATGTGTTAACTCGTACGGGGATTAATTGGTCCAGTTTTGGTCTCATGAGCACTACTGGGAATTAATTGGAATGATTTCGGAGTGTTAGGCAAGACAGGATTAATTGGAATGATTTCGGAGTATTGACCAACGCAGGAATTAATTGGAATGATTTCGGAGTGTTAACCAAAACAGGGCTTAATTGGAATGATTTCTATGTGTTAAGCCATACGGGATCAACTGGAATGATTTCGGCGTATTAAGCAAGGTAGGGATTAATTGGAATGATTTGAATGTATTAGCCCATACGGGAATTAACTGGAATGATTTCGGAGTTTTAGGGAAGACAGGAATTAACTGGAATGATTTCGGCGTCTTGACCAAGATGGGGCTTAATTGGAATGATCTCTATGTGTTAAGCCGTACAGGGATTAATTGGAATGATTTTGGAGTGATGAGCAAGACAGGGATTAACTGGAATGATTTTGGGGTATTAAGCAAGGTAGGGATCAATTGGAATGATCTGAATGTATTAACACGTAACGGGATCAATTGGAATGATTTTGGAGTGTTAACAAAGGTAGGGATTAATTGGAATGATTTTGGAGTGTTAACGAAGGTAGGGATTAATTGGAATGATTTTGGAGTGTTAACCAAGGTAGGGGTTAATTGGAATGATTTTGGAGTGTTGAGTAAGACAGGGATCAATTGGAATGATTTTGGAGTGTTAAGTAAGACAGGGATCAACTGGAATGATTTTGGAGTGTTGACTAAGATGGGACTTAATTGGAATGACATGTATGTGCTGAGCCGTACAGGGATTAATTGGAATGATTTTGGGGTGTTAAGCAAGACGGGAATTAATTGGAATGATTTTGGGGTATTAAGCAAAACAGGGATGAATTGGAATGATTTGTATCTCTTAACTCATACAGGGATTAATTGGAATGATTTAGGAGTGTCAACCATAGCAGGGATTAACTGGAATGATATTGCGGTTATGACCATGGCAGGGGTCAATTGGGATGCATATGGAACTTTTGGCATCTTCTGCTGTCAATTGGAATGATCCTAGGTGTATTTACCCAAACAGGGGTTAACTGGTCATGATTTGGCAGTATTAAGCAGTTCGGGATCAACTGGAGTGACTTTGCTGTAATGACCAGCGATGGCATCAACTGGAATGATTTTGGAGTGTTAACCAAGACAGGGGTCAATTGGAATGATTTCGGAGTGTTAAGCAAGACAGGCATTAACTGGAATGATTTTGGGGTGTTAAGTAAGGCAGGGATTAATTGGAATGACTTGAATGTATTAACACGTAACGGGATCAATTGGAATGACATGAATGTGATGACCCGAACAGGGATCAATTGGAATGATTTCGGAGTGTTAACTAAGGTAGGGATTAATTGGAATGATTTCGGAGTGTTAAGTAAGGTAGGGATTAATTGGAATGATTTTGGAGTGTTAACCAAGACAGGGATTAATTGGAATGATTTCGGGGTGTTAACCAAGACAGGGATTAACTGGAATGATTTCGGGGTGTTAAGCAAGGCAGGGATTAATTGGAATTATTTCGGAGTGTTGACCAAGGTAGGGATCAACTGGAATGATTTTGGAGTGTTGAGTAAAACGGGCATTAACTGGAATGATTTTGGAGTGTTAAGTAAGGTGGGGGTTAATTGGAATGACTTGAATGTATTAACACGTAACGGGATCAACTGGAATGATCTGAATGTGTTAACACGTAACGGGATCAATTGGAATGATTTCGGAGTGTTAAGCTAAGGTAGGGATTAATTGGAATGATTTTGGAGTGTTAACCAAGACAGGGATTAATTGGAATGATTTCGGGGTGTTAACCAAGACAGGGATCAATTGGAATGATTTTGGGGTATTAAGTAAAACAGGCATCAATTGGAATGATTTGGGAGTGTTAAGTAACACAGGTATTAACTGGAATGACATGTATGTGTTAAGCAATATCGGGATTAACTGGAGTGATATTGGGGTATTGAGTAATACGGGACTCAACTGGAATGACATGTATGTGTTAAGCAATATCGGGATTAACTGGAGTGATATTGGGGTATTGAGTAAGACGGGACTCAACTGGAATGATATTTAGGTGTTAAGTAATACCGGGATCAATTGGAATGACATGTATGTATTAAGTAATACGGGAATTAATTGGAGTGATTTCGGAGTGTTGAGTAATACAGGGCTCAACTGGAATGACATGTATGTATTAAGTAATACGGGAATTAATTGGAGTGATATCGGAGTGTTGAGTAATACCGGGCTTAATTGGAATGACATGTATGTGCTAAGCCATACCGGGCTCAATTGGAATGACTTTGGGGTGTTGAGTAAAACGGGCATTAACTGGAATGATTTCGGAGTGTTAAGTAAGGCAGGGATTAACTGGAATGATTTCGGAGTGTTAAGCAAGGCAGGCATTAATTGGAATTCTTTCGGAGTGTTAACCAAGGTAGGGATTAACTGGAATGATTTCGGAGTGTTAAGCAAGGCAGGGGTTAATTGGAATGATTTCGGAGTGTTAAGCAAGGCAGGGGTTAATTGGAATGACTTGAATGTATTAACACGTAACGGGCTCAATTGGAATGACATGAATGTGATGACCCGTACAGGGATCAATTGGAATTCTTTCGGAGTATTAAGTAAGGTAGGGATTAACTGGAATGATTTCGGAGTGTTAACTAAGGTAGGGATTAATTGGAATGATTTCGGAGTGTTAACCAAGGCAGGGCTTAATTGGAATGATTTCGGCGTGTTAAGTAAGGCAGGGATTAATTGGAATTATTTCGGAGTGTTAACGCAAGGTAGGGATTAACTGGAATGATTTCGGAGTGTTAAGTAAGGTAGGGATTAATTGGAATGATTTGGGGGTATTAACTAAGGCAGGGCTTAATTGGAATGACTTCGGAGTGTTAGCCAAGACGGGCATCAACTGGAATGATTTTGGGATATTGAGCAAAACAGGCATCAATTGGAGTGATTTTGGAGTGTTAACTAAGACGGGCATCAACTGGAATGATTTTGGGGTATTGAGTAGGACAGGGATCAATTGGAATGATTTTACAGTGTTAACTAAGACAGGGATCAATTGGAGTAATTTCGGGGTATTAAGTAATACCGGGATCAACTGGAATGACATGTATGTGTTAAGTAATACCGGGATCAACTGGAATAACATGTATGTATTAAGTAATACAGGAATCAATTGGAATGACCTAAACGTGTTAAGCCATACCGGGATTAACTGGAATGATTTTGGAGTATTAAGTAACACCGGGATTAATTGGAATAACATGTATGTATTAAGTAATACAGGAATCAATTGGAATGATCTAAACGTGTTAAGCCATACTGGGATCAATTGGAATGACCTAAACGTGTTAAGCCATACCGGGATCAACTGGAATGACATGTATGTATTAAGTAATACAGGAATCAATTGGAATGACCTCTATGTGGTAAGCCATACAGGGATCAATTGGAATGACCTCTATGTGGTAAGCCATACAGGGGTCAACTGGAATGACCTCTATGTGGTAAGCCATACAGGGATTAACTGGAATGATTTTGGAGTGATGAGTAAAACGGGTATCAATTGGAATGATTTCGGGGTGTTGACCAGGACAGGAATTAACTGGAATGATTTCGGAGTGTTAACCAAGGCAGGGATTAATTGGAATTCTTTCGGAGTGTTAACCAAGGTAGGGATTAATTGGAACGATTTCGGAGTGTTAAGTAAGGCAGGGGTTAATTGGAATGATTTCGGAGTGTTAAGTAAGGCAGGGGTTAATTGGAATGACTTGAATGTATTCACACGTAACGGGATCAATTGGTATGACATGAATGTGATGACCCGCACCGGCATTAATTGGAATGCTTTCGGAGTATTAAGTAAGGTAGGGATCAATTGGAATGACTTGAATGTGTTAACCCGTATCGGTATTAACTGGAATGATTTCGGAGTGTTAAGTAAGGCAGGGGTTAATTGGAATGACCTGAATGTATTAACACGTAACGGTATCAATTGGAATGACCTGAATGTATTAACACGTAATGGGATCAATTGGAATTCTTTCGGAGTGTTAAGTAAGGTAGGGATTAACTGGAATGATTTCGGAGTGTTAGGTAGGGTAGGGATTAATTGGAATGATTTCGGAGTGTTAACTAAGACAGGGATCAACTGGAACGATTTGGGGGTATTAAGTAAAACAGGCATCAATTGGAATGATTTCGGAGTGTTAACTAAGGTAGGGATTAATTGGTATGACCTGAATGTGTTAACTCTTACCGGCATTAATTGGAATGATTTGGGAGCGTTAAGTAACACAGGTATTAACTGGAATGACATGTATGTGTTAAGCAATACCGGGATCAACTGGAATGACATGTATGTGTTAAGCAATACCGGGATCAACTGGAGTGACATGTATGTGTTAAGCAATACTGGGATCAACTGGAGTGACATGTATGTGTTAAGCAATACTGGGATCAACTGGAATGACATGTATGTGTTAAGCAATACCGGGATCAACTGGAATGACATGTATGTGTTAAGCAATACCGGGATCAACTGGAATGACATGTATGTGTTAAGCAATACCGGGATCAACTGGAATGACATGTATGTGTTAAGCAATACCGGGATCAACTGGAATGACATGTATGTGTTAAGCAATACCGGGATCAACTGGAATGACATGTATGTGTTAAGCAATACCGGGATCAACTGGAATGACATGTATGTGTTAAGCAATACCGGGATCAACTGGAATGACCTCTATGTGGTAAGCCATACAGGGATTAACTGGAATGACTTTGGAGTGATGAGTAAAACAGGCATTAACTGGAATGATTTCGGAGTGTTAACCAAGGTAGGGATCAATTGGAATGATTTCGGCGTGTTAACCAAGGCAGGCATAAATTGGAATTCTTTCGGAGTGTTAACCAAGGTAGGGATCAATTGGAATGATTTTGGAGTGTTAAGTAAGGCAGGGATCAATTGGAATGATTTCGGAGTGTTAAGTAAGGCAGGGGTTAATTGGAACGACTTGAATGTCTTAACACGTAACGGGATCAATTGGAATGACCTGAATGTATTAACGCGTAACGGGATCAATTGGAATGCTTTTGGAGTATTAACTAAGGTAGGGATTAATTGGAATGATTTTGGAGTGTTAAGTAAGGTAGGGATTAACTGGAATGATTTCGGAGTGTTAAGTAAGGCAGGGGTTAATTGGTATGACTTGAATATTTTAACACGTAACGGTATCAATTGGAATGACCTGAATGTATTAACGCGTAACGGGATCAATTGGAATTCTTTCGGGGTATTAAGCAAGGTAGGGATTAACTGGAATGATTTTGGAGTGCTAAGTAAGACAGGGATTAATTGGAATGATTTTGGAGTGCTAAGTAAGACAGGGATTAATTGGAATGATTTTGGAGTGCTAAGTAAGACAGGGATTAATTGGAATGATTTGTATGTGGAAAGCCACACAGGGATTAATTGGACTAATTTTGGTGCCCTGAGCAATGTAGGCATCAACTGGAATGATCTTGCGGTGTGGAGCAAGACAGGGATCAATTGGAATGATCTGCAGATTATGACATCTACGGGCATTAACTGGTCGGATTTGGGTAGCTACATCAATACATTATCCGAAGCAGGTATTAATTGGAGTGATTTTGCAGTAATGACAAAGATTGGCATGAATTGGAATGATTTGTCAGTATTGACCAATAAGGGGGTCAATTGGAATGATTTGGAATTGTTAACCCAGACAGGGATCAATTGGAATGATTTAGGAATGTTGACCCAGACAGGGATCAACTGGAATGACCTCTATGTGGTAAGTCATACAGGGATTAACTGGAATGACTTCGGAGTGCTAAGTAAGGTAGGCGTTAATTGGAATGACTTCGGAGTGTTAAGTAAGGTAGGGGTTAATTGGAATGATTTTGGGGTGCTAACCAAGATAGGGATTAACTGGAATGACTTTGGAGTCATGAGTAAAACGGGCATTAACTGGAATGATTTCGGAGCGCTAACCAAGATAGGGATTAACTGGAATGATTTCGGAGTGTTAACCAAGGCAGGGATTAATTGGAATTCCTTCGGAGTGTTAACTAAGGTAGGGATTAATTGGAATGACTTCGGAGTGTTAAGTAAGGCAGGGGTTAATTGGAATGATTTCGGAGTGTTAAGTAAGGCAGGGGTTAATTGGAATGACTTGAATGTATTCACACGTAACGGGATTAATTGGTATGACCTGAATGTGATGACCCGCACAGGGATCAATTGGAATGCTTTCGGAGTGTTGACCAAGGTAGGGATCAATTGGAATGACTTGAATGTGTTAACCCGTACCGGCATTAACTGGAATGATTTCGGAGTGTTGAGTAAGGCAGGGGTTAATTGGAATGACTTGAATGTGTTAACACGTAACGGGCTCAATTGGAATGACTTGAATGTATTAACACGTAACGGGATTAATTGGAATTCTTTTGGAGTGTTAAGCAAGGTAGGGATCAATTGGAATGACCTGTATGTGTTGACCCGCACCGGCATTAATTGGAATGACTTCGGAGTGTTAACCAAGACTGGGATAAACTGGAATGATTTTGGGGTATTAAGTAAAACAGGCATTAATTGGAATGATTTTGGAGTGTTAAGTAATACCGGGATCAACTGGAATGACATGTATGTGTTAAGCAATACCGGGATCAACTGGAATGATTTTGGGGTGTTAAGTAACACCGGGATCAACTGGAATGACATGTATGTGTTAAGTAATACGGGGATTAATTGGAGTGATATTGGAGCGTTGAGCAATACCGGGATCAACTGGAATGACATGTATGTATTAAGTAATACGGGGATTAATTGGAGTGATATTGGAGCGTTGAGCAATACCGGGATCAACTGGAATGACATGTATGTGTTAAGTAATACGGGGATTAATTGGAGTGATATTGGAGCGTTGAGCAATACCGGGATCAACTGGAATGACATGTATGTATTAAGTAATACGGGGATTAATTGGAGTGATATTGGAGCGTTGAGCAATACCGGGATCAACTGGAATGACATGTATGTGTTAAGTAATACGGGGATTAATTGGAGTGATATTGGAGCGTTGAGCAATACCGGGATCAACTGGAATGACATGTATGTATTAAGTAATACGGGGATTAATTGGAGTGATATCGGAGCGTTGAGCAATACCGGGATCAACTGGAATGACATGTATGTATTAAGTAATACGGGGATTAATTGGAATGACCTGAAGGTATTGACACGTAACGGGATCAACTGGAATGACTTTGGAGTGATGAGTAAAACGGGCATTAACTGGAATGATTTCGGAGTGTTAAGTAAGGCAGGCATTAATTGGAATTCTTTCGGAGTGTTAACCAAGGTAGGTATTAACTGGAATGATTTCGGAGTGTTGACCAAGGCAGGTATCAACTGGAATGATTTCGGAGTGTTGACCAAGGTAGGTATTAACTGGAATGATTTCGGAGTGTTGACCAAGGCAGGGATCAACTGGAATGATTTTGGAGTGTTAACTAAGGTAGGGATCAACTGGAATGATTTCGGAGTATTAACCAAGGTAGGTGTTAATTGGAATGACATCAATGTATTAACACGTAACGGGCTCAATTGGTATGACCTGAATGTGATGACCCGTACAGGGATCAATTGGAATTCTTTCGGAGTGTTAACCAAGGTAGGGATTAATTGGAATGATTTCGGAGTGCTAACCAAGATAGGGATTAACTGGAATGATTTTGGAGTGTTAACTAAGGTAGGGATCAACTGGAATGATTTCGGAATGTTAACTAAGGTAGGGATCAACTGGAATGATTTCGGAGTGTTGAGCAAGACGGGGATTAATTGGAATGATTTCGGAGTGTTAACTAAGGTAGGGATCAACTGGAATGATTTCGGAGTGTTGAGTAAGACCGGGATCAATTGGAATGACATATATGTGTTAACCCATACAGGACTTAATTGGAATGATTTGGGAGTGTTAACCAAGACAGGGGTTAATTGGAATGACATGTATGTGTTAAGTCACACAGGTATTAACTGGAATGATTTTGGCGTGTTAACTAAGGTAGGGGTTAATTGGTATGACATCAATGTGTTAACACACAACGGGATCAATTGGAATGACCTGAATGTGTTGACCCGTACAGGGATCAATTGGAATGATTTTGGAGTGTTAAGCAAGACCGGGGTCAACTGGAATGACATGTATGCGGTAAGTCATACAGGCATTAACTGGAATGATTTCGGAGTGTTGAGCAAGACGGGGATTAATTGGAATGATTTCGGAGTGTTAAGCAAGACGGGTATCAACTGGAATGATTTCGGAGTGTTGAGCAAGACGGGGATCAACTGGAATGATTTTGGGGTGTTAAGCAAGACGGGGATTAACTGGAATGATTTTGGGGTAATGACCAAGGCAGGGGTCAATTGGAATGCATTAGAGATTTTGACAAGTTCTGCTGTTAACTGGAGTTCACTAGGAGTTTTTACCCAAGCAGGTGTTAACTGGGCATATTTAACAGTATTAAGTAATTCTGGGGTTAACTGGACCGACTTTGCTGTGTTTACTACCATTGGTATTAACTGGAATGATTTCGGAGTGTTAACCAGGACAGGGATCAACTGGAATGACATGTATCTGTTAAGTCATACGGGGATCAATTGGAATGATTTCGGAGTATTAAGCAAGACAGGGATCAACTGGAATGACTTAGTGGTGTTAACCAAGACAGGGGTTAATTGGAATGACATGTATTTGTTAAGTCATACAGGGCTCAACTGGAATGATTTTGGAGTGTTAAGTAAGACGGGTATTAATTGGAACGATTTCGGGGTATTAACTAAGGTAGGGGTTAATTGGAATGACTTGAATGTATTAACACGCAACGGGATCAATTGGAATGATCTGTATGTGTTGAGCCGTACAGGGATTAACTGGAATGATTTTGGAGTATTAGCTAAAACAGGGATCAATTGGAATGATCTGTATGTATTGGGCCGTACAGGGATTAATTGGAATGATTTCGGCGTGTTAAGCAAGATGGGGGTCAATTGGAATGATTTCGGAGTGTTAACCAAGGCAGGGATTAATTGGAATGATTTCGGGGTCTTAACCAGGACAGGAATTAATTGGAATGATCTTGGAGTGTTAAGTAAGGTGGGGGTTAATTGGTATGACTTGAATGTATTAACACGTAACGGGATTAATTGGTATGACATCAATAGGTTAACCCGTACAGGAATTAATTGGAATGATTTTGGTGTAATGACCAAGGCAGGAGTCAACTGGAATGCATTAGAGATTTTGACAAGTTCTGCTGTTAACTGGAGTTCATTAGGAGTTTTTACCCAAGCAGGTGTCAACTGGTCATATTTAACAGTATTAAGTAATTCTGGGGTTAACTGGACCGACTTTGCTGTGTTTACTACCATTGGTATTAACTGGAATGATTTTGGGGTATTAAGCAAGACCGGGGTCAACTGGAATGACATGTATTTGTTAAGTCATACGGGGCTCAACTGGAATGATTTCGGAGTATTAAGTAAGACAGGGATCAACTGGAATGACTTAGGGGTGTTAACCAAGACAGGGGTTAATTGGAATGACATGTATTTGTTAAGTCATACAGGGCTCAACTGGAATGATTTCGGAGTATTGAGCAAGACAGGGATCAACTGGAATGACTTAGGGGTGTTAACCAAGAGCGGGATCAATTGGAATGACATGTATGTATTAAGCCATACAGGAGTTAACTGGAATGATCTGCAGGTATTGACAACTTCGGGAATTAATTGGGTGGATTTGGGAAGTTACATCAATACTTTATCTGAAGCAGGGATTAACTGGAGTGATTTGGCAGTGATGACAAAGGTTGGTATGAATTGGCTTGATTTGTCAGTGTTGGCTAAGACAGGAGTCAATTGGAATGATTTCGGGGTCTTAAGTAAGACGGGAATTAACTGGAGTGATTTCGGAGTGTTAAGCAAGACCGGGGTCAACTGGAATGATATGTATGTGGTAAGCCACACAGGAATTAATTGGGGTGATTTCGGGGTGTTAAGCAAGATGGGGATAAACTGGAATGATTTTGGGGTATTAAGCAAGGCAGGGGTCAATTGGAATGATTTGAATATATTAACCCGTACAGGGGTCAATTGGAATGATTTTGGGGTATTAAGCAAGACTGGGCTCAACTGGAATGATTTGTATCTGTTAAGCAAGACGGGGATCAACTGGAATGATTTTGGGGTATTAAGTAAGACCGGGGTCAACTGGAATGATATGTATGTGTTAAGTCATACAGGAGTTAACTGGAATGATTTCGGAGCGCTAACCAAGGCGGGTATTAATTGGAATGATTTCGGAATGTTGAGTAAGACGGGGATCAATTGGAATGATTTCGGAGTGTTAACCAAGGCAGGGATTAATTGGAATTCTTTCGGAGTGTTAACTAAGGTAGGGATTAATTGGAATGATTTCGGAGTGTTAAGTAAGGTAGGGATTAATTGGAATGATTTCGGAGTGTTAACTAAGTCAGGTGTTAACTGGAGTGATTTAGGGGGCCTTAGTAAGACGGGTATTAATTGGCAGGACATGAATGTGATAACCCGTACAGGCATTAATTGGACAGATTTTGGAGTGCTGACTAAGAAAGGGGTTAATTGGACGGATTTTGGAGTGTTAACGAAGACCGGAATTAACTGGAATGATATTGGAGTGATGAGTAAGGCGGGTGTGAATTGGTATGATTTAGGAGTATTGACCCGAACAGGCGTGAATTGGCAGGATTTAGCGGTAATGCTTGACCCGATTAATTGGGAAGACATGTATCTCATGTCCACGGCCGGGATCAACTGGACTGCCTGGTCAGATATGAGCAACGCGGGAATTAATTGGAATGATTTTAGTGTATTAACCCAGACGGGGGTTAACTGGTCAGTTTTTGAGGAGCTAACAAGTTCAGGAATTAACTGGAATGATTTTTGGATGTTAACTAATACAGGTATTAATTGGAATGATTTTGGAGTATTAAGTAATGTCGGGGTTAACTGGAATGACTTGTATGTATTGAGCAATACAGGCATTAACTGGAATGATTTTGAAGTGTTTAGTAATACAGGCATTAACTGGAATGATATGTATGTGTTAAGCCAAACAGGAATCAATTGGGAGGATTTCGGGGTGTTAAGCCACACAGGGATTAATTGGATTGATTTGTATGCGCTAAGCCATACAGGAATTAATTGGAATGACTTTGGAGTGTTAACCAAGGTAGGAATTAATTGGAATGATTTCGGAGTGTTAACCAAGACGGGTATTAACTGGAATGACTTTGGAGTGTTAACCAAGGCAGGCATTAATTGGAATTCTTTCGGAGTGTTAACCAAGGCAGGTATTAACTGGAATGATTTCGGAGTGTTAACTAAGGCAGGGATTAATTGGAATGATTTCGGAGTGTTAGGCAAAACGGGAATTAACTGGAATGATTTCGGAGTGCTAACTAAGGCAGGGATTAATTGGAATGATTTCGGAGTATTAGGCAAGACAGGAATTAATTGGAATGATTTCGGAGTGTTAAGCAAAGTAGGGGTTAATTGGTATAGCCTGAATGTATTAACACGTAGCGGGATTAATTGGTATGACTTGAATGTGCTAACCCGTACAGGGATCAATTGGAATGATTTTGGGGTATTAACCAAGGTAGGAATCAATTGGTATGACATGAATGTGTTAACCCGCACGGGTATTAACTGGAATGATTTTGGAATATTGAGCAAGGTAGGAGTTAACTGGAATGATTTGGGGGTAATGACCAAGTCAGGGGTCAATTGGGGGTCATTAGGGGCCCTAACAACTTCCGGTGTTAACTGGGGAGCTCTGGGGCTATTTACCCAATCAGGTATTAACTGGGCATCTATTTCATCATTAACTGATTCTGGAGTTAACTGGGAAGACTTTGCGGTGCTTACCAATAGTACGGTTAACTGGAATGATTTTGGAGTATTAAGCAAGACAGGAATTAATTGGAATGATATGTATGTGTTAAGTCAAACGGGGATTAACTGGAATGATTTTGGAGTGTTAACCAAGACGGGAATTAATTGGAATGATTTTGGGGTATTGACCAAGACAGGGATCAATTGGAATGATATGATGTGTTATCTCAAACGGGTATTAACTGGAATGATTTAGGAGTGTTAAGCAAGACGGGCATTAATTGGAATGATTTTGGGGTATTGACCAAGACAGGATTAATTGGAATGACATCTATTGTGTTAAGCCATACAGGGATTAACTGGAATGATTTTGGGGTATTAAGTAAAACGGGCATTAATTGGAATGATTTTGGAGTGTTGACTAAGACAGGGATTAATTGGAATGACATCTGATTTGTTAAGCCATACGGGTATTAACTGGAATGATTTTGGAGTGTTAAGTAAGGCGGGTATTAATTGGAATGATCTGAATGTATTAACACGAATCGGGATTAATTGGAATGATTTGAATGTGTTAAGCCGTACAGGGATTAATTGGAATGATTTTGGAGGTGTTGAGCAAGACGGGGATTAATTGGAATGATATTTGATGTGTTAAGCAAGACAGGGATTAACTGGAATGATTTTGGGGTATTGAGCTAAGACAGGGATTAATTGGAATGATATGAATGTGTTAAGCACGTACGGGATTAACTGGAATGATTTTGGAGTGTTAAGCAAGACAGGGATTAATTGGAATGATTTCGGAGTGATAAGTAAGACAGGAATCAATTGGAATGATATGAATGTGTTAAGTCGCAACAGGGATTAACTGGAATGATTTGGAGTGTTAAGTAAGACAGGGATTAATTGGAATGATTTCGGAGTGTTAAGCAAGACAGGGATTAACTGGAATGATTTGAATGTATTAACACGTAACGGGATTAATTGGAATGATTTTGGAGTGTTAAGCAAGACAGGGATTAATTGGAATGACATCTAATGTGTTGAGCCGTACGGGATTAACTGGAATGATTTTGGAGTGTTAACTAAGACAGGGATTAATTGGAATGATTTTATGTGTTAAGCAATACGGGGATTAACTGGAATGATTTTGGAGTGTTAAGTAAGACAGGGATTAACTGGAATGATTTTAGTGTGTTAAGCAAGTACGGGATTAACTGGAATGATTTTGGAGTGTTGAGCAAGACAGGGATTAATTGGAATGATTTGGGAGTGTTGAGCAAGACGGGGATTAATTGGAATGATTTTGGGGTGTTGAGCAAGACAGGGATTAACTGGAATGATTTGAATGTGTTAACACGTAACAGGGATCAATTGGAATGATTTTGGAGTATTGAGTAAGACAGGGATTAACTGGAATGATTTGAATGTGTTAAGCAAGACAGGGATTAACTGGAATGATTTTGGGGTGTTAAGCAAGACAGGGATTAATTGGAATGATTTGAATGTATTAACACGTAACGGGATTAATTGGAATGATTTTGGGGTGTTGAGCAAGACAGGGATCAATTGGAATGATTTGAATGTATTAAGCACGTACAGGGATTAATTGGAATGATTTCGGGGTGTTGAGCAAGACAGGGATTAACTGGAATGATTTTGGAGTGTTGAGCAAGACAGGGATTAACTGGAATGATTTTGAAGTGTTGAGCAAGACAGGGATTAACTGGAATGATTTTGGAGTATTGAGTAAGACAGGGATTAATTGGAATGACTTTGGATGTGTTAAGCCAGTACGGGAATTAATTGGAATGATTTTGGGTGTATTGAGCAAGACAGGGATTAACTGGAATGATTTTGGAGTATTGAGCAAGACAGGGATCAATTGGAATGATATGAATGTGTTAAGCCAGTACAGGGATTAATTGGAATGATTTTGGAGTGTTAAGCAAGACAGGGATTAACTGGAATGACATGAATGTGTTAAGCCGTACAGGGATTAATTGGAATGATTTTGGAGTATTAAGCAAGACAGGGATCAACTGGAATGATTTGAATGTGTTAAGTAAGACAGGGATTAATTGGAATGATTTTGGGGTGTTGAGCAAGACAGGGATTAATTGGAATGATTTGAATGTGTTAAGCCATACAGGGATTAATTGGAATGATTTTGGAGTGTTAACGCAAGACAGGGATTAATTGGAATGATTTTGGAGTATTGAGCAAGACAGGGATTAACTGGAATGATATTAATGTGTTAAGCAATACAGGAATTAACTGGAATGATTTTGGAGTGTTAAGCAAGACAGGGATTAATTGGAATGATTTGAATGTATTGAGCAAGTAACGGGATTAATTGGAATGATTTGAATGTGTTGACACGTACGGGAATTAACTGGAATGATTTTGGAGTGTTGAGCAAGACAGGAATTAATTGGAATGAATTGGGATTGACAAGCTGGTTAATTGGAATGATTGAAGTATTAACGAAGCAGGAATTAACTGGAATGATTTTGGAGTATTAAGCAAGACAGGGATTAACTGGAATGATTTTGATGTATTGAGCAAGACAGGATCAATTGGAATGATTTGGGAGTGTTAAGCAAGACAGGGATTAATTGGAATGATTTGAATGTATTGACAAGTAACGGGATCAACTGGAATGATTTGAATGTGTTAACCAGTACAGGGATTAACTGGAATGATTTTGGGGTGTTAAGTAAGACAGGGATTAACTGGAATGATTTTGGGGTGTTAAGCAAGACGGGATTAATTGGAATGATTTTGGAGTGTTGAGCAAGACAGGGATTAATTGGAATGATTTTGGAGTGTTGAGCAAGACAGGGATTAATTGGAATGATTTTGGAGTGTTGAGCAAGACAGGGATTAATTGGAATGATTTTGGAGTATTGAGCCAAGACAGGGATTAACTGGAATGATTTTGGAGTATTGAGCCAAGACAGGGATTAACTGGAATGATTTTGGAGTATTGAGCAAGGCAGGAATTAATTGGAATGACATGAATGTATTAACACGTAACGGGATTAATTGGAATGATTTTGAATGTGTTAAGCAAGTACAGGGATCAACTGGAATGATTTTGGAGTGTTAAGCAAGACAGGGATCAATTGGAATGATATGTATGTGTTAAGCCATACAGGGATTAACTGGAATGATTTTGGAGTGTTAAGTAAGACAGGAATTAATTGGAATGATTTTGGAGTGTTGAGCAAGACGGGAGTTAATTGGTATGATATGAATGTGTTAACACGTAACGGGATCAATTGGAATGATTTGAATGTGTTGACCACGTACAGGGATTAATTGGAATGATTTTGGAGTATTAAGCAAGACAGGGATCAATTGGAATGATTTTGGAGTGTTAAGCAAGACAGGGATTAATTGGAATGATTTGGGAGTGTTAAGCAAGATAGGGATTAATTGGAATGACTTGAATGTATTAAGCAAGTAACGGGATTAATTGGAATGATATGTATGTGTTAAGCAATACAGGGATCAACTGGAATGATTTTGGGGTGTTAAGCAAGACAGGGATTAATTGGAATGATTTGGGAGTGTTGAGCAAGACAGGAGTGAATTGGTATGACATGAATGTATTAACACGTAACGGGATCAATTGGAATGATATGAATGTGTTGACCCGTACAGGGATCAACTGGAATGATTTTGGAGTGTTAAGCAAGACAGGGATTAACTGGAATGATATGGATGTGTTAAGCCATGACAGGGATTAACTGGAATGATTTTGGAGTGTTAAGCAAGACAGGGATTAATTGGAATGATTTGGATGTGTTAACCAAGACAGGGATTAACTGGAATGATTTGGATGTGTTAAGCAAGACAGGGATTAACTGGAATGATTTTGGAGTGTTAAGCAAGACAGGGATTAACTGGAATGATTTTGGAGTGTTAAGCAAGGCAGGGATTAATTGGAATGATTTGAATGTATTAACACGTAACGGGATTAATTGGAATGATTTGAATGTGTTGAGCCGAGACAGGAATTAATTGGAATGATTTTGGAGTGTTAAGCAAGACAGGGATTAACTGGAATGATTTTGGGGTGTTAAGCAAGATAGGAGTTAATTGGAATGATCTTGAATGTGTTAACACGTAACGGGATCAATTGGAATGATTTGAATGTGTTGACCCATACAGGGATTAATTGGAATGATTTTGGAGTGTTAAGCAACACAGGGATTAATTGGAATGATTTTGGAGTGTTAAGCAAGACAGGGATTAATTGGAATGATTTTGGAGTGTTAAGCAAGACAGGGATCAACTGGAATGATTTTGGGGTGTTAAGCAAGACAGGGATCAACTGGAATGATTTTGGATGTATTAAGCAAGACAGGGATCAATTGGAATGATCTTGAATGTGTTAAGCCAGTACAGGGATCAACTGGAATGATTTTGGATGTGTTAAGCAAGACAGGGATTAACTGGAATGATTTTGGGGTATTGAGCAAGACAGGGATTAATTGGAATGACTTGAATGTATTAACACGAAACGGGATCAATTGGAATGATTTGAATGTGTTAAGCAAGACAGGGATCAATTGGAATGATTTGAATGTGTTAAGCAAGACAGGGATCAATTGGAATGATTTTGGAGTGTTAAGCAAGACAGGGATTAACTGGAATGATTTTGGAGTGTTAAGCAAGACAGGGATTAACTGGAATGATTTTGGAGTGTTAAGTAAGACAGGGATTAATTGGAATGATTTGGGAGTGTTGAGCAAGGTAGGGATTAATTGGAATGATATGAATGTATTAACACGTAACGGGATCAATTGGAATGATATGAATGTGTTAAGCCATACAGGGATTAATTGGAATGATTTTGGGGTATTAAGTAAGACAGGAATTAATTGGAATGATTTTGGAGTATTGAGCAAGACAGGAATTAACTGGAATGATTTGGGAGTGTTGACAAAGACGGGGATTAACTGGAATGATTTTGGAGATGTTTACTCAAGACAGGGATTAATTGGAATGATTTGAATGTATTAACCAAGACCGGAATTAATTGGAATGATTTTGGGATATTGACCAAGACAGGGATTAACTGGAATGATTTTGGGGTATTAAGCAAAACGGGGATTAACTGGAATGATTTTGGAGTGTTAAGCAAGACAGGGATTAACTGGAATGATTTTGGAGTGTTAAGCAAGACAGGGATTAACTGGAATGATTTTGGAGTGTTAAGCAAGACAGGAATTAATTGGAATGATTTGGGAGTATTAAGTAAGACAGGGATTAACTGGAATGATTTGAATGTATTGAGCACGTAACGGGATCAACTGGAATGATTTTGGAGTGTTAAGCAAGACAGGGATTAATTGGAATGATATGAATGTGTTAAGCACGTAACGGGATTAACTGGAATGATTTTGGAGTATTAAGCAAGACAGGGATTAATTGGAATGATATGAATGTGTTAACAAGTAACGGGATCAACTGGAATGATATGAATGTGTTAACCCAGACAGGGATTAATTGGAATGATTTTGGAGTGTTAACTAAGACAGGGATTAACTGGAATGATTTGGATGTATTAAGCAAGAAATGGAATCAATTGGAATGATATGAATGTGTTAACCCATACAGGGATCAACTGGAATGATTTTGGAGTGTTAAGCAAGACAGGGATTAATTGGAATGATATGAATGTGTTAAGCCATACAGGGATTAACTGGAATGATTTTGGGGTGTTAAGTAAGACAGGGATTAATTGGAATGACATGAATGTGTTAAGTCATACAGGGATTAACTGGAATGATTTTGGAATTATTAAGCAAAGACGGGGATTAATTGGAATGATTTTGGAGTATTGAGCAAGACAGGGATTAATTGGAATGATTTGAATGTGTTAAGCAAGACAGGGATTAACTGGAATGATTTTGGAGTGTTAACCAAGACAGGGATCAATTGGAATGACATGAATGTGTTGACCCGTAACGGGATCAATTGGAATGATTTTGGAGTGTTAAGCAAGACAGGGATTAATTGGAATGACATGAATGTGTTAAGTCGTACAGGGATCAATTGGAATGATTTTGGAGTGTTAAGCAAGACAGGGATTAACTGGAATGATTTTGGAGTGTTAAGCAAGACAGGGATTAATTGGAATGATATGAATGTGTTAAGCCGCACAGGGATTAATTGGAATGATTTTGGAGTGTTGAGCAAGACAGGGATTAACTGGAATGATTTTGGGGTATTGAGTAAGACAGGGATCAATTGGAATGATTTGGGATGTTGACAAGTTCTGGATTAACTGGTATGACTTGGAGATATTAACTGCAAGCAGGTATCAATTGGAATGATTTGACGTATTAACTGCATCCGGAATTAACTGGAATGATTTTGGAGTATTGAGTAAGACAGGAATCAATTGGAATGACTTTGGGGTATTAAGCAAAACAGGAATTAATTGGAATGATTTTGGAGTGTTAAGCAAGACAGGAATCAACTGGAATGATTTTGGAGTGTTGAGTAAGACAGGGATCAATTGGAATGATTTTGGTGTGTTAAGCAAGACAGGAATTAACTGGAATGATTTTGGAGTGTTGAGCAAGACAGGGATTAACTGGAATGATTTTGGAGTGTTAACAAGACAGGGATCAATTGGAATGATATGAATGTGTTGAGCCGTACAGGGATTAACTGGAATGATTTTGGAGTGTTAAGCAAGACAGGAATTAATTGGAATGATTTTGGAGTGTTGAGCAAGACAGGGATTAACTGGAATGATTTAGAGGTATTGACAAGTACAGGAATTAATTGGACGGATTTGGGCAGTTATATTAATACATTATCAGAAGCAGGGATTAACTGGAGTGATTTGGCAGTGATGACAAAGATAGGGATGAATTGGAATGATTTGGCAGTGTTGACTAAGACAGGAGTTAACTGGAATGATTTTGGAGTGTTGAGCAAGACAGGGATTAACTGGAATGATTTTGGAGTGTTGAGCAAGACAGGGATTAACTGGAATGATTTTGGATGTGTTGACCAAGACAGGCATTAATTGGAATGATTTTGGAGTGTTAAGCAAGACAGGGATCAATTGGAATGATTTGAATGTATTAAGCCATACAGGGATTAACTGGAATGATTTTGGAGTGTTGAGCAAGACAGGGATTAACTGGAATGATTTTGGAGTGTTAAGCAAGACAGGGATTAATTGGAATGATTTTGGAGTGTTAAGCAAAACAGGGATTAATTGGAATGATATGAATGTGTTAAGCCGTACAGGGATTAACTGGAATGATTTTGGGGTGTTAAGCAAGACAGGAATTAATTGGAATGATTTGGAGTATTAAGCAAGGCAGGGATCAATTGGAATGACTTGAATGTGTTGACACGTAACGGGATCAATTGGAATGATATGAATGTGTTAAGCAATACAGGGATCAATTGGAATGATTTTGGATGTGTTGAGCAAGTACAGGGATCAACTGGAATGATATTGAATGTGTTAAGCAATACAGGGATCAACTGGAATGATTTTGGAGTATTAACTAAGACAGGGATCAACTGGAATGATTTTGGGGTGTTGAGCAAGACAGGGATTAATTGGAATGATTTGGATGTATTAAGCACGTACACGGGATCAACTGGAATGATTTTGGAGTGTTAAGCAAGTACAGGGATTAATTGGAATGATTTTGGAGTGTTGAGCAAGACGGGAGTCAATTGGAATGATTTGAATGTATTAACAAGAACGGGATTAATTGGAATGACTTTGAATGTGTTAAGCAAGACAGGGATCAACTGGAATGATTTTGGATGTGTTAAGTCAAGACAGGGATTAATTGGAATGATTTTGGAGTGTTAAGCAAGACAGGGATTAACTGGAATGATTTTGGGGTGTTAACCAAGACAGGGATTAACTGGAATGATTTTGGAGTGTTAAGCAAGGTCGGGGATCAATTGGAATGATATGAATGTATTGACAAGTACAGGGATCAATTGGAATGATTTTGGAGTGTTGAGCAAGTACAGGGATTAACTGGAATGATTTTGAATGTGTTGAGCAAGTACAGGGATCAACTGGAATGATTTTGGATGTGTTAAGTAAGACAGGGATCAACTGGAATGATTTTGGGGTATTAAGCAAGACAGGGATTAACTGGAATGATTTTGGAGTGTTAAGCAAGACAGGAATCAACTGGAATGATTTTGGAGTGTTAAGTAAGACAGGAATTAATTGGAATGATTTGAATGTGTTAAGCCATACAGGGATCAACTGGAATGATTTTGGAGTGTTGAGTAAGACAGGGATTAACTGGAATGATTTTGGAGTGTTGAGCAAGACAGGAATTAATTGGAATGACATGAATGTGTTAAGCCATACAGGGATTAACTGGAATGATTTTGGAGTATTAACTAAGATAGGGATTAATTGGAATGATTTTGGGGTGTTGAGCAAGACAGGATTAACTGGAATGATTTGATATGTGTTAAGCCATACAGGAATTAATTGGAATGATTTTGGGGTATTGAGCAATGACAGGGATCAACTGGAATGATTTTGGGGTGTTGAGCAAGACAGGAATTAACTGGAATGATTTGGAGGTATTAAGCAAGACGGGAATTAATTGGAATGATTTGGGAGTTATATCGATAATTGTCAAAGCAGGGATCAACTGGAATGATTTTGGCAGTGTTGAGCAAAGACAGGGATTAATTGGAATGATTTGGGGGTATTGACCAAGACAGGAATTAACTGGAATGATTTTGGAGTGTTAAGCAAGGTAGGGATTAATTGGAATGATATGAATGTGTTAACGCGTAATGGGATTAATTGGAATGATTTGGATGTATTAACGCGTAAGTAGGGATTAATTGGAATGATTTGAATGTGTTAACGCAAGACAGGGATTAATTGGAATGATTTGAATGTGTTAAGCAATACAGGGATTAACTGGAATGATTTTGGGGTGTTAAGCAAGACAGGGATTAATTGGAATGATATGAATGTGTTAAGCCATACAGGGATTAACTGGAATGATTTTGGGGTATTAAGTAAGACGGGATTAATTGGAATGATATGAATGTGTTAAGCCATACAGGGATTAACTGGAATGATTTTGGAGTGTTAAGCAAGACAGGGATCAACTGGAATGATTTTGGGGTGTTAAGCAAGACGGGGATTAATTGGAATGATTTGGAGTGTTAAGCAAGACAGGGATTAACTGGAATGATTTTGGAGTGTTAAGCAGAGACAGGGATTAACTGGAATGATTTTGGAGTGTTAAGCAAGACAGGGATTAACTGGAATGATTTTGGAGTGTTAAGCAAGACAGGGATTAACTGGAATGATTTTGGGGTGTTAAGCTAAGACAGGATTAATTGGAATGACATGAATGTATTAAGCCATACAGGGATTAACTGGAATGATTTTGGAGTGTTGAGCAAGACAGGGATCAACTGGAATGATTTGGATGTGTTAAGTCAAGACAGGGATCAATTGGAATGATTTTGGGGTGTTAAGTAAGACGGGCATTAATTGGAATGATTATGAATGTATTAAGCCATACAGGGATTAACTGGAATGATTTTGAGCGTGTTGAGCAAGACAGGAATTAATTGGAATGATTTTGGAGTGATTGAGCAAGACAGGAATTAACTGGAATGATTTTGGAGTGTTTAGCTAAGACGGGGATTAATTGGAATGACATGAATGTATTAAGCCATACAGGGATCAACTGGAATGATTTTGGAGTATTAACCAAGACAGGGATCAACTGGAATGATTTTGGAGTGTTAAGTAAGACGGGGATTAATTGGAATGATTTTGAATGTGTTAAGCCATACAGGGATTAATTGGAATGATTTTGGTGTTATGAGCAAGCAGGGATTAACTGGAATGATTTTGGGGTATTGAGCAAGACGGGGATTAACTGGAATGATTTTGGAGTGTTGAGCAAGACAGGAATTAATTGGAATGGATTTGGGCAGCTACATAATACATTGTCCGAAGCAGGGATTAACTGGAATGATTTGGCAGTAATGACAAAGGTCGGTATTAATTGGAATGATTGGGCAATGTTGAGCAAGACAGGGATTAACTGGAATGATTTCGGAGTGTTAAGCAAGACAGGGATCAACTGGAATGATTTTGGGGTGTTAAGCAAAGACAGGGATTAATTGGAATGACATGAATGTGTTAAGCCGCACAGGGATTAACTGGAATGATTTTGGAGTGTTAAGCAAGACAGGGATCAACTGGAATGATTTTGGGGTGTTAAGCAAGACAGGGATTAATTGGAATGATATGAAGGTGTTAAGTCAGACAGGGATTAACTGGAATGATTTTGGAGTGTTAAGCAAGACAGGGATTAACTGGAATGATTTTGGGGTATTGAGTAAGACAGGAATCAATTGGAATGGATTAGGGATGTTGACAACTTCGGGTGTTAACTGGGATGATCTTGGAGTTGTTTACCGCAGCAGGTGTCAACTGGTCATAATTTAGCGATATTAAGCAGCTCCGGAATTAACTGGAGATGACTTTGGCGTATTGACTAATAGTAGGCATTAACTGGAATGAGTTTGAGTGTATTAAGCACGCACGGGTATTAACTGGAATGATTTCGAAGTGTTAACCAAGACAGGGATCAATTGGAATGATTTTGGAGTATTAAGTAAGGTAGGGATTAATTGGAATGATTTTGGGGTATTAAGCAAGACAGGGATTAACTGGAATGATTTTGGGGTATTAAGTAAGACGGGAATCAACTGGAATGACATGTATGTGTTAAGCCATACGGGTATTAACTGGAATGATTTTGGAGTATTAAGCAAGACGGGGATTAATTGGAATGATCTGAATGTATTGACCCGTAACGGGATCAACTGGAATGACTTTGGGGTATTAAGTAAGACGGGGATTAATTGGAATGACATGAATGTATTGACACGTAACGGGATCAACTGGAATGATTTCGGGGTATTAAGCTAAGGCAGGGATTAATTGGAATGACCTGAATGTGTTGACACACAACGGGATCAACTGGAATGACTTTGGGATATTAAGCAAGACGGGGATTAATTGGAATGACATGAATGTATTGACACACAACGGGATCAACTGGAATGATTTGGGGTATTAACTAAGGTAGGGATTAATTGGAATGATTTGAATGTATTGACACGTAATGGGATTAACTGGAATGATATATACGTGTTAAGCCATACGGGGATCAATTGGAATGACATGTTGTGTGTTAAGCCACACGGGAATTAATTGGAATGATTTTGGAGTATTGAGCAAGACTGGAATCAACTGGAATGATCTGAATGTGTTAAGCCGTACAGGGATCAACTGGAATGATTTTGGAGTATTAAGCTAAGACGGGAATTAATTGGAATGACATGTACGTGTTAAGTCACACAGGAATTAACTGGAATGATTTTGGGGTATTGAGCAAGACAGGGATTAACTGGAATGATTTAGGGTGTGTTGAGCAAGACAGGGATTAACTGGAATGATTTTGGAGTATTAAGTAAGATGGGGATCAATTGGAATGATATGTAATGTGTTAAGTCATACAGGGATTAACTGGAATGATTTTGGGGTGTTGAGCAAGACAGGGATTAACTGGAATGATTTTGGAGTGTTGAGCAAGACAGGGATTAATTGGAATGATTTTGGGGTGTTAAGCAAGACAGGGATTAATTGGAATGATTTTGGGGTGTTGACCAAGACAGGGATTAATTGGAATGATCTGTATGTGTCTAAGTCATACAGGATTAATTGGAATGACTTTGGAGTGTTGAGCAAGACAGGGATTAATTGGAATGATTTTGGAGTGTTGAGCAAGACAGGGATCAATTGGAATGACCTGTATGTTCTAAGTCATACAGGCATCAATTGGAATGATTTCGGGGTGTTGAGTAAGACAGGGATTAACTGGAATGATTTCGGGGTGTTGAGTAAGACAGGGATCAACTGGAATGATTTCGGGGTGTTGAGCAAGACAGGGATCAACTGGAATGATTTCGGGGTGTTGACCAAGACAGGGATTAACTGGAATGATTTTGGAGTGTTAACCAATACAGGAATTAACTGGAATGATTTTGGAGTGTTAAGCAAGACAGGGATCAACTGGAATGATTTTGGAGTAATGAGTAAGGTTGGGATGAATTGGTATGACCTGAATGTATTAACACGTAATGGGATCAACTGGAATGATATCTATGTGTTAAGTCATACAGGGATTAACTGGAATGACTTCGGTGTGTTGAGCAAGACAGGGATTAACTGGAATGACTTCGGTGTGTTGAGCAAGACAGGGATTAACTGGAATGATTTTGGAGTCCTAAGTAAGACGGGGCTTAATTGGAATGACTTGTATGTGGTAAGCCATACAGGAATTAATTGGGCTAGTTTTGGTGTCATGAGCAATGTGGGGATTAACTGGAATGATTTTGCGGTGTGGAGCAAGACGGGTATTAATTGGAGCGATCTGCAGGTATTGTCAACTACGGGTATTAATTGGTCGGATTTGGGCAGCTACATCAATACATTGTCAGAAGCAGGGATCAATTGGAGTGACTTGGCAGTGATGACAAAGATCGGCGTGAATTGGCTTGATTTATCAGTGTTGAGCAAGACAGGAGTAAACTGGAATGATTTCGGGGTTTTAAGCAAGACAGGGATCAACTGGAATGATTTCGGAGTGTTAAGCAAGATAGGGATCAACTGGAATGACATGTATGTGGTAAGTCATACGGGTATTAACTGGAATGATTTCGGAGTATTAAGCAAAACAGGGATCAACTGGAATGATTTCGGAGTATTAAGCAAAACAGGGATCAACTGGAATGACCTGAATGTGGTAAGCCGCACAGGGATTAATTGGAATGATTTCGGGGTTTTAAGCAAGACAGGGATCAACTGGAATGATTTTGGAGTGTTAACCAAGACAGGGATTAACTGGAATGATCTGAATGTGGTAAGCCGTACAGGAATTAATTGGGCTAGTTTTGGTATCATGAGCAATGTGGGGATTAACTGGAATGATTTTGCGGTGTGGGGCAAGGCTGGGATCAACTGGACTGATTTTGCAGTGTTGAGCAAGACAGGAATTAATTGGTCGGATTTGGGCAGCTACATCAATACATTGTCAAAAGCAGGGATCAATTGGAGTGACTTGGCAGTGATGACAAAGGTCGGTGTGAATTGGCTTGATTTGTCAGCGTTGAGCAAGACAGGAGTAAACTGGAATGATTTCGGGGTTTTAAGCAAGACAGGGATCAACTGGAATGATTTTGGAGTGTTAAGCAAGACAGGGATCAACTGGAATGACATATATGTATTAAGCCGCACGGGAATTAACTGGAATGATTTCGGAGTGTTAAGCAAGACGGGCATTAATTGGAATGATTTCGGAGTGTTAACTAAGACAGGAATTAATTGGAATGATCTATATGTGGTAAGCCATACAGGGATCAACTGGAATGATTTTGGAGTATTAAGCAAAGTAGGGATCAACTGGAATGACATGAATGTATTAAGCCGCACGGGAATTAACTGGAATGATTTCGGAGTGTTAAGCAAAACGGGCATTAATTGGAATGATTTCGGGGTATTAAGCAAGACGGGCATTAATTGGAACGATTTCGGAGTGTTAACTAAGACAGGGATTAACTGGAATGATTTATATGTGTTAAGCCATATTGGGCTCAACTGGAATGATTTATATATGGTAAGCCATACAGGGATCAACTGGAATGATTTCGGGGTGTTAACCAAAGCGGGGATCAACTGGAATGACATGAATGTGTTGAGCCGCACAGGGATTAATTGGAATGATTTCGGTGTGTTAAGTAAGACAGGAATTAATTGGTATGATATGAGTGTGTTAACCCGTAACGGGATCAATTGGAATGACCTGAATGTATTCACTCGTACAGGGATCAACTGGAACGATCTGCAGACCATGACAAGAACGGGAATCAATTGGTCGGATTTGGGCAGTTACATCAATACATTGTCTGAAGCGGGTATCAATTGGAGTGATTTTGCAGTGATGACAAGGGTGGGTGTGAATTGGAGTGATTTTTCAGTATTAACCAAGACAGGAGTAAATTGGAATGATTTCGGAGTGATGAGCAAGACAGGGATCAACTGGAATGATTTTGGAGTGTTAAGCAAGGCAGGGATTAACTGGAATACAATTGATGTCATAAGTTATACAGGGATCAACTGGAATGATTTCGGAGTATTAAGCAAGGCAGGGATCAATTGGAATGATTTTGGGGTATTAACCAAGATAGGGATCAACTGGAATGATCTGAATGTGGTAAGCCGTACCGGAATTAATTGGGCTAGTTTTGGTGTCATGAGCAATGTGGGGATTAACTGGAATGATTTTGCGGTGTGGAGCAAGACAGGCATTAATTGGAACGACCTGCAGGTATTGACAACTACGGGCATTAACTGGTCGGATTTGGGCAGTTACATCAATACATTGTCAAAAGCAGGGATCAATTGGAGCGATTTGGCAGTGATGACAAAGGTTGGGATGAATTGGCTTGATTTGTCAGTATTGACCAAGACAGGGTTAAACTGGAATGATTTCGGGGTTTTAGGTAAGACAGGAATTAACTGGAGTGATTTCGGAGTGTTAAGTAAGACAGGGATCAACTGGAATGACATTAATGTGTTGAGCCGCACAGGGATTAATTGGAATGATTTCGGAGTGTTGAGCAAAACGGGAATTAACTGGAATGATTTCGGGGTGTTGACAAAGACGGGGATCAACTGGAATGATCTGAATGTGGTAAGTCGCACAGGGATCAACTGGAATGATTTCGGGGTCTTAAGTAAGACAGGAATTAATTGGAATGATTTCGGGGTGTTGAGCAAGACGGGCATTAATTGGAATGACATGAATGTATTAAGCCGCACGGGAATTAACTGGAATGATTTCGGTGTGTTAAGTAAGACAGGAATTAATTGGTATGATATGAGTGTGTTAACCCGTAACGGGATCAATTGGAATGACCTGAATGTATTAAGCCATATAGGGCTTAACTGGAATGATTTATATGTGGTGAGCCATACAGGCATCAACTGGAATGATTTCGGGGTGTTAACCAAAGCGGGGATCAACTGGAATGACATGAATGTGTTGAGCCGCACAGGGATTAATTGGAATGATTTCGGTGTGTTAAGTAAGACGGGAATTAATTGGTATGATATGAGTGTGTTAACCCGTAACGGGATCAATTGGAATGACCTGAATGTATTCACTCGTACAGGGATCAACTGGAATGATCTGCAGATAATGACAAGAGTTGGAATTAATTGGTCGGATTTGGGCAGTTACATTAATACATTGTCTGAAGCAGGGATCAATTGGAGTGATTTTGCAGTGATGACAAGGGTGGGTGTGAATTGGAGTGATTTTTCAGTATTAACCAAGACAGGAGTAAATTGGAATGATTTCGGGGTGATGAGCAAGACAGGGATCAACTGGAATGATTTGGGAGTGTTAAGTAAGACAGGGATTAACTGGAATACAATTGATGTCATAAGTTATACAGGGATCAACTGGAATGATTTCGGAGTATTAAGCAAGGCGGGGATTAACTGGAATGATTTTGGGGTATTAACCAAGACAGGGATCAATTGGAATGATCTGAATGTGGTAAGCCGTATAGGGATTAACTGGTATGATTTCGGGGTTTTAAGCAAGACAGGGATTAATTGGAATGATTTCGGAGTGTTAAGCAAGATAGGGATCAACTGGAATGATCTGAATGTGGTAAGCCGTACCGGAATTAATTGGGATAGTTTTGGTGCCATGAGCAATG
The DNA here is from genome assembly GCA_963769315.1 of Candidatus Omnitrophota bacterium. Taxonomy (GTDB): domain Bacteria; phylum Omnitrophota; class Gorgyraeia; order Zapsychrales; family Fredricksoniimonadaceae; genus JABDGZ01. The sequence continues at coordinate 347,306 of CAVYLG010000003.1, read as the reverse complement.
TGGGGATTAACTGGAATGATTTTGCGGTGTGGAGCAAGACGGGAATCAACTGGAATGATTTTGCAGTGTTGAGCAAGACAGGAATTAATTGGTCGGATTTGGGCAGCTACATCAATACATTGTCAAAAGCAGGGATCAATTGGAGTGACTTGGCAGTGATGACAAAGGTTGGTGTGAATTGGATTGATTTGTCAGCGTTGAGCAAGACAGGAGTAAACTGGAATGATTTCGGGGTGTTGACAAAGACAGGGATCAACTGGAATGATTTCGGGGTGTTAAGCAAGACGGGAGTTAATTGGAATGACATATATGTGTTAAGCCGTACAGGGATTAATTGGAATGATTTTGGAGTATTAAGCAAAGTAGGGATCAACTGGAATGATTTCGGGGTGTTGACAAAGACAGGGATCAACTGGAATGATTTGAATGTGATAAGCCGTACAGGGATTAATTGGAATGATTTCGGAGTCTTGAGCAAAACAGGAATTAACTGGAATGATTTTGGGGTGTTAAGCAAGACAGGGATCAACTGGAATGACATTAATGTCTTAAGCCGCACAGGGATCAACTGGAATGATTTCGGGGTATTAAGTAAGACGGGTATTAATTGGAATGATTTAGGGGTGATGACCAAGGCGGGCGTCAATTGGAATGCATTAGGGCTTATGACAACTTCTGCTGTTAACTGGAGTGCCCTGGAGGTGTTTACCGCAGCAGGTGTTAACTGGTCTAATTTAGCAGTATTAACTGAATCTGGTATTAACTGGCAAGACTTCGGGGTACTTACCAATAGAGCCGTTAACTGGAGTGACTTAGCTGTATTGAGCAAAACAGGGATTAATTGGAATGATTTGGGCGTATTAACTAAAGTAGGGGTTAATTGGTATGACCTGAATGTATTAACACGTAATGGGATCAATTGGAATGACATGAATGTGTTGACACGTACTGGGATTAACTGGTATGACCTGAATGTATTAACACGTAATGGGATCAATTGGAATGATTTTGGGCTATTGACTAAGGTAGGGATTAATTGGTATGACTTGAATGTTCTAACACGTAACGGGATTAATTGGTATGACATGAATGTGTTAACCCGTACTGGAATTAATTGGAATGATTTGGGGGTATTAAGCAAGACAGGGATTAACTGGAATGACATGTATGTAGTAAGCCGTACAGGGATTAACTGGAATGATTTCGGAGTTTTAAGCAAGGCAGGGATCAACTGGAATGATTTTGGGATGTTTAGCAAGACGGGTCTTAATTGGAATGACATGTATGTTTTAAGCCATACAGGAATTAATTGGGATAGTTTTGGTGCCATGAGCAATGTAGGCATCAACTGGAATGATTTTGCGGTGTGGAGCAAGACGGGCATTAACTGGAATGATCTGCAGGTATTGTCAACTACGGGAATTAACTGGTCGGATTTGGGCAGCTACATCAATACATTGTCAGAAGCAGGGATCAATTGGAGTGATTTGGCAGTGATGACAAAGGTTGGGATGAATTGGATTGATTTGTCAGTGTTGAGCAAGACCGGAATTAACTGGAATGATTTTGGAGTGCTGAGCAAGACAGGGATTAACTGGAATGATTTTGGGGTGTTAAGCAAAACAGGAATTAACTGGAATGATATCGATGTAGTAAGCCACACAGGGATTAACTGGAATGATTTCGGAGTGTTAAGCAAGGCAGGAATTAATTGGAATGATTTTGCGGTGTGGAGTAAGACGGGAATTAATTGGAATGACCTGCAGGTATTGTCAACCACGGGCATTAACTGGTCGGATTTGGGCAGTTATATCAATACATTGTCAGAAGCAGGGATCAATTGGAGTGACTTGGCAGTGATGACAAAAGTTGGGATGAATTGGCTTGATTTGTCGGTGTTGAGTAAGACAGGAATAAACTGGAATGATTTTGGGGTGTTGACCAAGACAGGGATCAACTGGAATGATTTGGGGGTGTTAAGTAAGACGGGAATTAATTGGAATGACAATCGATGTAATCAGTTACACAGGGATTAACTGGAATGATTTGGGAGTTTTGAGTAAGGCAGGGATTAACTGGAATGATTTCGGAGTGTTGGGCAAGGTGGGCATTAACTGGAATGATTTTGAGGTGTTAAGCAAGACAGGGATTAATTGGAATGATATCTATGCATTAAGCAATACAGGAATTAATTGGTATGATTTTGGGGTCATGAGTAATGTAGGCATTAACTGGAATGATTTTGAGGCGTTAAGCAGGACAGGGATCAATTGGAATGATTTCGAAGTGTTAAGCAATACAGGGATTAATTGGAATGATTTGGGGGTGTTAAGCAAGACAGGGATCAACTGGAATGATTTGGGGGTGTTGAGCAAGACAGGGATCAACTGGAATGATTTGCAAGTGTTAAGCAATACAGGAATTAATTGGAATAATTTCGCTGTGATGAGCAAGATGGGTATTAACTGGAATGATTTTGGGGTATTAAGCAAGACGGGAATTAATTGGAATGATATCGATGTGTTAAGCTATACAGGAATTAATTGGGATGATTTGGGGGTGTTAAGCAAGGCAGGTGTTAACTGGAATGATTTTGGGGTATTGAGCCGGACAGGAATCAATTGGAATGATCTCCAGGTATTAACAACTGCGGGAATTAATTGGTTGGATTTGGGCAGTTACATCAACACATTATCTGAAGCAGGGATCAATTGGAATGATTTGGCAGTGATGACAAAGGTTGGAATTAATTGGAATGATTTAGCAATATTGAGCAAGACAGGAATTAATTGGAATGATTTTGGAGTGATGAGCAAGACAGGTGTCAATTGGAATGATTTTGGGGTGTTAAGCAAGACAGGGATTAATTGGAATGATATTTATGCGATAAGCTATGCAGGGATCAACTGGAATGATTTTGAGGTGTTAAGCAGTAATGGTATTAACTGGAATGATATAAATGTGTTAAGCCATACAGGGATTAACTGGAATGATTTCGAAGTGTTAAGTAAGACAGGATTAACTGGAATGATTTCGGGGTGTTGAGCAAGACAGGTGATCAATTGGAATGATTTTGGGGTTTTAAGCCGTACAGGGATTAACTGGAATGATTTCAATGTGTTAAGCCATACAGGGATTAACTGGAATGATTTCGGAGTGTTAAGCAAGACAGGAATTAATTGGAATGATTTTGAAGTATTGAGCCATGTGGGGATTAATTGGAAGGATTTGGATGTCATAAGCCATACAGGGATTAATTGGAATGATTTTGGGGTATGGAGCAATACAGGGATTAACTGGAATGATTTTGAGGTAATGAGTAAGAACGGCATTAATTGGAATGACATGAATGTCTTAACCCGTACGGGATTAACTGGAATGATTTGGCAGTGTTATTCAAAGGTAGGGATTAACTGGAATGATTTGGGAGTCTTGACAGACGCGGGATCAATTGGGATGATCTGGGGGTCTTCAGCCAGACCAGATATTAACTGGAACGATTTGGATGTCATAAGCAAGACCGGGATTAATTGGAATGATTTTGGGGTGTTTAGCAATAGCAATATTAACTGGAATGACTTAAATATGTTAAGCCGTACAGGAATTAATTGGAATGATTTTAATGTGTTAAGCCGTACAGGTATTAATTGGTCGGATTTCGGAGTTTTATCAAAGAATGGTATTAACTGGGCGTCAATAGCTGCACTTGGCAGATGCTGGTATTAATTGGAGTGATTTGGGAGTTATGTCAACAACTGACGTTAATTGGAGTGGTATTGGCACTTTGTCACAAGCCGGTGTCAATTGGGAGGATATCAAACAGTTGTCAGCTGCTCAATATTAACTGGGATTCTTTGAGTAATATGTCAAATTCCGGGATCAATTGGGCAGGGATTGCGGTTTTGGCCAGTGCTAATGTTAATTGGGATGACTTTGCTGTCTTGAGCAATAACGGGATCAATTGGGAAGATTTTAGAAAAATATCAACCACCGGTATTAATTGGAATGATTTGAATGTTTTGAGCAATGCAGGGATCAATTGGGACAGTATCAGTGATTTGTCTACCAGTAATGTTAATTGGACAGGTCTTGAGGATTTGGCTAACGCCAATGTTAATTGGCAGGGCATTAGTTTACTTTCCAATGCTAATGTGAATTGGGTCGGTATCAGCCAATTGTCTAATAGCGGTATTAATTTTGAAAACTTTAGTCAAATGTCAAATGCAGGTATTAACTGGAATGATATTGCCGTGGAAACCACAAGCAGTATTAATTGGGAAGATGTGGCCTCAGAGAGCCATGGCGGTGTCAATTGGCAAGATTTAGCTGTTTCCAGCACTTCCGGCATTAATTGGAGCGGTATTAATACTTGATGAACAATGTGCAAACTGTATTTAACCGGGTCGGGACCCCCAGCGATACAACGCTACCAGACATTATTTGGTGAACTGTATATTATTTCTCAGAACATCACCAGTATTTCTACAACCAGTACCATTGACCAAATTTATGCCACGGTCCAAACTATTCTCAGTACTTTAGGGTCTACCACTGATACGGCAGCCAACACCACTACGGTCTTTGGGAATATTAAATCCATGCAAAGTTTGATCGGGACTTCTGCAAGTAATTCAAACAGCACATTATTCGGCAGTTCAATGGCCAATAACTGCCAGGCAGCTAACAATGCCGCCGCTGCCATAGCTTTGCCCAGCAGATTATTAATGATCTGGGTGTCAATGGTGCAACACCCAATGTTTATCACGAAGCTGAAGAATCTTGAAGACGCCATTCAGAATATTCAGACTGCCACCACTCAGTTGACTAGTGGCATTAATAATGCCCGGGCGGCGGCGCCAATAATGTCGTTCCGGGATTGACCCAAGAAACCATCAGATAAACTTAACTCAATTCCTTAACCAGCAAGCTCAACAAGCTGGCTTGCAAAAGACCATGAGCGTCGAGGCTCTTTCTGCAAAAGAATCCAAGGATATGGAAAAAGTAAACGAAAAATTAGAAGAGATTAAGGCCAAGATCGATGCCTTACGTGAAGCGATGAATGTCCAGGATGTAGTGGTCAAGAGCTACTATGAAAGCGATTAATAATAGACTGATAAGTAATTAATATAGGATATTCCTTATATTTTTAAAGCATCCATGGCGGCATCATTCTTTATTTGGGAATGATGTCTTGGGCTTTTGCTGATATTTATATCAATGTCGTGGCGGTCAATGGCGCTGATACCCCTAAAACTTCCTCGATCAAATTTGATCTTCCCGGTGAGCTCACGGCGGATGATATCCTGGATACCAACGGCCTGCAATTGGATTACAGCGTCGATGATGCGGATTATTTTGTTTACGGGGACGTGACCCTCAAGGCCAAAGAATCCAAGACCTTCCGTGTTCATATTAAAGATAAATGGATGGTGACCGCCGATCAGGTTGCGGATCTCAAGAAACAAATTGAGCAGGGTTATGAGACCCTGGGTAAGCCGCATGATGCCTCAAAAAGCGGATATTCTTAAAGGACCGTTTGATGTCAAAAGTAGACTATATTGTCAATCTGCAAAGCACCAATGTCGGACAGCATTGATAAACGTATTGATGCTTACAGGACTTATGCCAAAGAAATGAAAAGGATACAAAATGACGCATTGAGTGTGGCTTATTGGCGGTCTGACCCGGGTGTTGAGAAGAGGCCCAAGCTCATCCATTTGACCATTGAAGTAGAACAATCCTACCAAGGTCATCAAGCATTTTAAACATAAGGATTATCTGCCTGCAGGAAGTAAAACCCGAAGATGTGGTGGAGGCTGAAGATTTTGAAGTCGTTATGACCAGATCAAACAATTGCCTTTTCTTTTTAAGGAAGAAGATTTAGACCCCGGTGAGAAGAAGAAATATTCCATCGGTATTCTGGATATTTGGTGTATTGATCAAAAAGACATTGATTATTTGCGTTCCCGTGCCAATTATGCTTTTGATTTTCTTAAAGATTCCAAATTTGAAGACAGTGCCAAGTTTTGATGGACCGCATAACGGCCAATTTGAAGGATATTGAAACTTCCCAAGCCGTGCAGAGGCCGATCCTGGAACATATCAGCGCTTATCGCGCCAATAAGAGCATCTATAATGATGCCAGAAAGATGTGGAGACTCTGGAGAAATTGCTGGCTGTTTTCCGCGAAGACCTTGAAAAGAGCAAGGTGGAGAACATTCTGCAGAAAATACAATCGCTGAAAAGTGTTTCGGATGTTTCCAAAGTGATGTTCAACAAGAAATTCGAATCCAGCACGGCCTGGAGTTTTATAGGATGGATTTTGCTTTTTGTGGGTTTTTTGACGTTGGTCAATTTTGTGGTTTGGCATTGTTCGTTCCAAAGATAAAAAAATAAAAGACGAGACCACCGTCGAAGAAAGTCGTCACAAACCTTAGAATATTGTACAATGAGGAATTTATGAGCAGTATACAATTGCAATATACGGAAGTCGGAACAGTCAAGGCCATGCGCGGTTGCATTGTTTTTGTCCGCGGTTTTCGTAATTGTATCAACGGCCAACTGATCAAATTCGGTTATGGCACCATCGGGATGATCGTTGGTTTTAATGAGCAGGAAGCCCAGGTGTTGATCATTAAAGAAACGGAAAAAATAAAAACCGGGGACAAGGCGGTCGCTTCCATTGAACCTTTTGAAACGCCCGTCGGTGAAAATTTTATCGGGCGTATTTTAAGCCCTTTGGCTGAGCCGTTGGATGGCTTGGGGCCTATTGAGTGGGTCAAGAAAAATCCGATTTTCCCGGAGTCTCCGCCCATCCTGGTGCGCCAGCCGCTTAAAAAAACCCTGGAAACCGGCATCAAGGTCCTTGATGCGATGATCCCTATCGGTATGGGGCCAGCGTGAGTTGATCATGGGGGATAAAAGCACGGGGAAAACCACCTTTGTCACCGATACCATCCTTAATCAAAAAAATACGGGTGTCATTTGTATTTATTGCGCCATCGGGAAGCCGCGTTCGGCCTTGGCCAAAATCGTGCAATTATTCAAAGACCATGAATGTTTTAAATACAGTCTTATTATTTCCGCGGGGGCATCGGCCCCGCCGGGCCAGCAATACCTGGCCCCTTATGTGGCTTGTTCCATCGCGGAATATTTTCTTCATCAGGGCAAGAATGTTTTTATAGGGTTTGATGATTTTACCAAGCATGCCTGGTGTTACCGTGAAATCTCTCTTGCTTCTGGGACGGCCGCCGGGCCGTGACTCTTATCCGGGAGACATTTTTTATCTGCATTCCAAAATGATCGAACGCGCCTGTTATCTGGATGAAAAACGGGGAGGAGGTTCGATCACCTTTTTCCCTATTGTTGAGATCCTGGAAGGGGACTTGACGGCTTTCGTGCCGTCAAATTTAATTTCCATGACCGACGGGCAGATTTATTTGAGTTCATCTTTGTTCGGAGAAGGGCAAAAACCCGCCTTGGATTTGGGGCTTGTCGGTGTCCCGGGTCGGCTCCAAGGTCCAATGGCCTGCGATCAAGACCCTTTCCGGTCCTTTGCGTTTGGAATATTTGCAATACCGCGAATTGTTGCGTATTTCAAAGTTAAAAACCACCGGGCATTCGGATGAGACTTTGGAAAAGCTTAAACGCGGGGCCATCTTGACGGAAATTCTCCGTCAGGATAAAGACAAACCTGTTCCCCAGGAAGTCCAGGTCATTATTTTTTACGCGTTTAATAAAAAAATGATGAATGAATTGACCATTCCTGAAGTGCGTGTTTTTCAGGATGATCTTTTTGATTATGCCAGCAAAACAAGTCCCGGTCTTTTGAAATTGATCCGTGAAAAACGCAAACTTGAACCGGAAATCGAAAAAGGCATGACTGATATGGTGAAGGTTTTTGTCCAGGAAATTATTAACCAGACGCGTCAAAGTACACGCCGGATAAATTTGATGATTATGTGGACACCTCCGACAAATCGGGGGCTATGGCTTCAGCCAAAAAATAGTATATGGCTAAATTAAAAATAATTTTCGCTGTGTTATTTTAAGTCCTAAGAATTGATTTTTGAAAATGAAGTCAACAGTCTTTTTATCATGGGGGACCGCACTGAGTATGAACTTTTGGCGTATCATTATCCTTTGATCGGTTTGGTGCAGCAAGGGGATATTATTATTGATTGGAAGCGGCGTGTGCCGATACGTTCGGGGATTTTACGTTTTTTTGCCAATGAATGCACCATTTTAGTGGAAGAAACCGATAAGACAGTTAAGGCAGCTCAAAAACCAATGGAATAGCCGGATAATCATAGTTATTCATCGGGCATTCAGGAAACGTGAGAGAATTTTATGATAGCTGAAACATTTATTATTTTGACAATTATGTTTATTGCAGTGATGGGGCCGTCCATTGTCATTGCGGTTTTGGGCTATGCGGTCATCAAGGCTTTGGGGCGTAACCCTTCGGCCGCGTCAAAGATTTTTGTGGGCATGGCGGTCATGCTGGTGTTTGTGGAAGCTATTTCCATTGTGGCGATCCTTATTATATTTCAGTTATTTTCGAACTAAGGGGCACTGATGGGTTTTAAACATTGGTTTCAAGGGTTGGAGATGATTGGTATGTTTTTGGTGGTCGTGGCTTTGCCTTGTTTTTTTATAGGCTTATGGGGGTCCAGGATGATCAATGACTTGGGGAATTTCCCTTCTAAAAGCGCTCAAATTCAGGCAGCAGCCGGTGGAAGATATTTTGGTGGAAATAGTTTCTTTTATTTTATTGATAGGTTTGTATATATTTTTATTTAACCTCCAAAACGATTGAAAATAGTTTGAATGCCATTGGAGCGGAATGTGGGATCAGACAAAAGGAGAGTTTTCTATGGGGTGGAATTTGACTTATTCAATTTTTGATTTTGACGGTGGTCATCTCCGGCGGGATCATTTTTGCTCTTTACATGGTCTTGATCAGGACCGTGGACGGGGCCAAACAGCGCCTGGACCGTGATGCCGAGGCCGCCCGTAAAAGGGAGGCGGAATTAAACCAGAAGATCAAGGAAGCAGATGCTGAATTGCAAAGGCGCAATAAAGAATTGGACGTGATGGAAAAGAAAATGCGTCAAGAGTTGGAAGAGCAGACCAACAAACAAAAAGAAGAGATGATTAATAAAGCCCGCACGGAGGCTGAAGAGATCATCACCAAGGCCCAAAACGCCCGTGAAGGCATCCGCCGCGAAATTGAAAAGACGATGGAAATAAAGATCATTGATTATGCCGCGGGTATTACCACGGAGGTTTTAAGTGTCAAAGTCAAAGAAGCCTTGGATAAATATTTGATAGCTGAATTTATCGAAAAATTAAACAAGGTGATATGAGCCGTATCAGTGTGGATATAAAGGTTGCGGATGTGATTTCCGCGACAGCCGATACCTGAATCTTTATTGGCAGATATCGCCAAAGTTTTCAAAGATAAACTTTCCCGGGATATTAAATTAAATCCCAAGATCGATCCTAAGGTGGTGGGAGGGGTTATTTTAATGTTTGAAAGCCTTCAATTAGACGGCAGTTTACAAAATGCCCTTAAGGAATCCGCGAATGCTTTAAAGCAACAGGTGGAGAAGACAGTATGCGAATTAAGGGATAAGGGGTAAGGAGGGCAATTGGGTAAAGCCAGTAAGGTCAAAGCTGAAGTCATGGAAGTCCGCGATCTGGTGGATCTGATACAGGTCCTTAAAGACGTCGCGGATATGAAATACCATGCCCTGGCAGCCCAAAGGGTCAAATTTAACCGTTTTAATGAATCTTTTACAGAATTTTTTAGTTTGGTCGGCTTCTCTCAGGTCCAGCATCCTTTAGTTAATAACAGCAATCCCAATTCGATCATCTTGGTGATTTCAACTGAACGGGGTTTTGTCGGGGACCTTAACAGCCGTGTCGTCGGACGCGCCATGGAGGAAAAGGAAAAAAATCCTCAGTCTCAGTTTGTGGTGGTTGGGAAAAAAGGTATTATGAAATTCGAAGGCCTGGGGCAAAAAATGCTTAAAACTTATGAAGATGTTGAGGAACGTGGTTTTTATGAAGTGGCTGTTGACATTAAAACATATTTAGTTAAAGAAGTGATGGAAGGCAGGATGGGCAAGGTCATTATCGTTTACCCATGGCCTAAAGATTATACCGTGACCAAGCCCCGCGCGGTCAAATTGTTGCCCTGCGAGGACCTTTTGCCCAAGCAGACCCAGACCGTCGAGAAATTCCGTCAAGTCATTGAAGAGTCAGACCCTGTGGATATGACAGGTTATTTGGCGGATTTGTGGCTGTCATCTAAGATCTATGAAATTTTTTTTGATACTAATTTGGCTGCGGCCGCGGCGCAGACCCAGCATTTGGATAACAGTTTGGATAAAATGCGTAAAGAGCGGGATGTGGTCAAATTAAAATACCGCAAAGCCAGGCGCGGGGACATTGATAAGAGTTTACGTGAAATTTTTTCAGCCAGCATGATGGTTGCAAAATAATGGATTTCCTTGTGGGGAGTTGATGCGAAGCGGAGTTAAGTGGGAGTGAAAGATATGGAAAAATCAGATAAACCGATCCCTGAAGAGCCGTTACCGCCGGGGTGATAGCAAATACCGGCCGTGTTGCCGCTGTTCAGGGCCCGGTGGTGGACGTGCGCTTTCCCGAGGACGAAGAAGCTCCGGCGGTGTATGACTGTATTATAACGCATACCTTTGACGGCAAGAAAGTTATTTTGCAAACAGCCGAACATTTAGGCCCTGGTTTGGTGCGTTGTGTTTCTTTTAACGAAACTTTGAATTTACAATTAGGGGCGCCGTGTACGAATACCAAGCGTCCGACTGCCATTCCCATCGGGGATGGATGTTTCGGCCGTGTCATGGATGCGTCCGGCCGTCCTTTGGATGAAGGCAGGCCCTTATGACTGTCCGGAAACGGTCCCTATCCGTAAACCGGTTACGCAGATCAGTTTTGATCTTAAGAAAAAGGGTCGTGAAATTCCCGAGCTTTTGGAAACGGGCATCAAATATATCGATTTGTTTATCCGATGATCAAGGGAAGCAAGACAGGGGTTTTGGGAGGGGCAGGTTGCGGGAAAACCGTTGTTATTCTGGAGCTTATCAATAATATCGTCAAGGCCCATGGCGGGGCCTGCGTGTTTACCGGCATCGGTGAGCGTATCCGTGAAGGCAATGAATTGTATTATGAATTGGAAGAAAGCCATTTGTTGCCCAAGGTCATGCTGGCTTTTGGCCAAATGGACCAGCCGCCGGGCGCCCGTGCGGAAGTTGTCAACGCGGGGCTTACCATGGCGGAATATCTGCTGGCCAAAAATAAAGACGTGCTTTTGTTCATGGATAATTTGTATCGTTTTATCCAGGCAGGCCAGGAAGTTTCTACACTTTTAGGCCGTGTCCCGGCGGAAACCGGGTATCAGCCGACCATGGCCTCCGAGGTCAATACTGTCCAGGAACGTATCCGTTCGGTGGAAGGCGGGGGTTCCATTACTGCCATGCAGGCGGTGTATGTGCCTGCGGATGATATGACAGACCCTGCGGTCGTGTCTATTTTCGCCACGCTCGACGGGGTCGTGGTGCTTTCCCGTGATCTGGTCCAGCGCGGCATGTATCCGGCCATTGATCCTCTGCAAAGCTCATGCACCAACCTTGATACCAACGTGGTGGGCCGCCGCCATTATGAAGTTTCCCAGCAGGTCATTCAGCATTTTAACAAACATAATTCCCTTAAGCGTATTGTGGCGGTCATCGGTTTGGAAGAGTTAAGCAAAGAGGACCAGAAGATTTATAAGCGGGCGGAAAAATTATATAATTTTATGACCCAGCCTTTTACGGTTTCCGAAGTTTTTACCGGGAAAAAAGGCGAATATGTCCCTCTGGAAGATAATATTATCGGTTGTGAAAGGATTTTGCGCGGGGATTATGACCACATGGAAGCGCAGGATTTTTACATGATCGGCAAATCCCCCAGGATTTAGCTGTATGTCCATGTATACGATCATTCAACTGCTACGGATGATATGGAGCATTGATATGTACAAGCCCGTAGCCAACAAAATGCTCGTCGATGTTTTGGTCAAATCAGGGCTTATCAGCGTCGAAGATGCCGATAATTACGTCCAATCCGCCAAGCAGGAACATAAAAATCTCAACAGTTACCTGATCCGTCACGGGATCCTGACCGACCGTGAAATCGTCGATGCCTTGTCCAAAGAATTAAATTTACCCGTCCTGGATTTAAAAGAAAAAGAGATCCCTCAAGCCGTCATTGACCGCGTGCCGGTGAAATTCGCTTCCTTTTACAAATTCATGCCTGTTGCCATTGAAGGCAATGTGCTCACCCTGGCCATATCCTCACCGCTGGATGTGCGGATGGAAGATGATATCAGGGTGCATTTAGGCCTTGAGCCCCAGGGGGTGTTGGCCCTTCGCAGCGATATCAATGAGGCCCTTAAAAAATATTATGGTTTAGCGTCGGACACCATTGACCGCATCCTGACCAAAGACCCGAATAAACGAAAGTCCGACGGTAATCAGGAAGCATGGGTCGAAGACATTGAGAAAAAAAGCGAAGACCCTTCGGTGGCCAAGCTGGTCAACCAGATCATCCTGGAAGCCTATCAGAAAAGGGCCACGGACATTCACATTGAACCTTACCGTGATAAGATGCGCCTGCGTTACCGGATTGACGGGATTTTGATGGATGCCAATTTGCCGCCGGAAGCCAGGCATTTTTTGCTCCCCATGGTTTCGCGTATCAAGATCATGTCGAATTTAAGTATTACGGAAAAAAGATTGCCGCAGGACGGCAGCACGGTCGTGCGCACCAAGGACCAGGACTTGGATCTGCGCATTTCAACCATGCCGGCTTTGCGCGGGGAGAGCATGGTCATCCGTATCCTGCCGACCAAATCCATGCGTACCCGCCTGGAAGATTTGGGGCTCAATGAGAAGAATGCCCGTAAATTCAGGGAATTGATCCAATCTTCCCACGGGATCATTTTTGTCACAGGCCCCACCGGCAGCGGTAAAACAACCACGCTCTATGCCTGTTTGCATGAGTTAAACCGTGATGATCAAAAAATAATCACCATTGAAGACCCTATTGAATATGAGATGGAAGGCATCACCCAAATCCAGATCAGCCCTAAATTGAATTTCAGTTTTGCGGAAGGTTTAAGGAGCATATTACGCCATGATCCGGATATTATCATGGTGGGAGAGGTGCGTGATTTGGACACCGCGGAAATAGCCATCCGCACGGCTTTGACCGGTCATTTGGTGTTTTCAACCCTGCATACCAATGACGCGGCCAGCGGCATTACGCGCCTGATCGACATGGGGGTTGAGCCTTATCTGGTGGCTTCTTCCGTCGAAGCTTTTGTGGCCCAGCGCCTGGTCCGTTTGATTTGTCCTCAGTGCAAAGAAGAAGATACCAAGGTCCCTGATACGGTCCGCCAGGAAATGGCCCGTTCGCTTGGGATCCCGCCGGAGCAGGTCAAGGTTTATCATGGCCGGGGCTGTGAGATGTGCAATAAGACCGGTTATTACGGCCGTACGGCGATTTATGAAATTCTTCAAATGGATGAGACTATCCGGGCGATGTTGACAAGCAAGCCCAGTACGGAACGTGTCAAGCATGCGGCCATGAAAAACGGCATGGCCACCTTAAGGCAAAACGGCTGGCAATGTGTTGCCGGAGGGGTTACCACGGTATCTGAAGTTTTATATGTGACTTCCAAAGATGATTGGTCAAAAGACACCGGCCTTTGGCATCACAAAGCTTCGCTGTTATGAATGAAGCAGTAATCTTTTTTAAAAGTCGTTAACCACCTATGCCTTCCTATATTTATAAAGCCAAAAAAGACGCAGTCAATGCCATCACCGGGCAGATCAATGCCCAAAATGAGGAAGATGCTTTGGAAATCATTCATCAGCTGGGCCTTATTCCGGTGTCTATCGAAGAAAGCAACGCAGAGGGTGTTTTATTCAGCGATATCCGTGAAGTCAAGATCAAGGACAAGGAATTATATCTTTTCAGTAAACAATTGGCCAATCTTCTTAAATCCGGAGTGACCCTGTTGAAGGCCTTGGAAGTTTTATCCGAACAAACTAAAAGTATTTATTTTTCCAGGGTTTTAGGCGAAATATCCATCGGGGTTAAAAGCGGGCGTTCTTTTTCAGCCTGCCTTTCGGATTATCCGGCCATTTTTTCGCCTTTGTTTGTGGCCATGGTGCGCGCAGGAGAGGAGATGGGCAAATTGCGGCAGATGCTTAATAGTGTCGCTGATTTTCTTAAAGCCCAGGAAGAATTCTCTTCGAAAGTGCGTTCAGCCATGGTTTATCCGGTTTTTATGTTGGTCATCGGAGTGTCGACGGTTATTTTTATTTTGACCTTTGTGATGCCTAAAATGTCCGTGATTTTTATGGATGCGGGGCAGAGTCTTGCCTTGGCCCACCAGGGTGGTGATGAGTATAAGTCATTTTTTTAAAGCGTATGGGGTCTGGGTCGCTTATTGTGGCGGGCATTGGTTTATTGGCCTTCAATCGCTGGCGGGCAACGCCCAGGGGCTCAATTGTCATCGGCCAATTTTTGTTAAATCTTCCTTGTGTGCGCGGTTTTGTTTTAAAAGTGGATTTGGCGCGTTTTACCAGGACCATGTCTTTATTATTGGAAAGCGGTCTGACCATCATTCGTTCCATTGAAATGGCCATCCCGACGATGCATAATCCCCAATTGAAAATGGATTTGCTTGTTTGTGTTCAGAGTTTGGCAGGGGGAGAAAATTTAGGCCAGTGTTTGGCCAAATCAAATTTGATTCCGCCGATGATGGTGCAGTTGATCACGGTGGGGGAAGAATCCGGGTCCCTGCAGGAATCCTTGAAGGATATCGCTGAAAGTTATGAGGCGGATATCAATGAAACGACCAAATTGATCACGACTGTTTTGGAGCCGGTGATGATTTTGGCGGTGGGTGCGGTGGTGGGGTTCATTGTCTTTGCCATGCTGCTGCCGATTTTTTCCATGGACATCATGGCGCATTAAGAGCATCGAAACATGAATTATACTTTTTTAATCGTTTTTTTGTTCTTTGGCATGACAGGCCAAGCGCGGGCGCATTGATGCTTCCTTTGAGCCGGCGGGTGGCTTAAATTCGAAGGGGATCATTTTGTGGTCCTTTGTGCCTCCAGCGACGATGAGGATATGGCCCATGATATCCTGAATCATGCGGAAGATTATTATAATGATATTGCGGATGATATCGGTTATTCGCGTTATCATAATTTTTGGACCTGGGATAATCGTGTTAAAATCATTCTTTTTCATGACCAGGAATCTTATGTCCGACAAACCGGCCAGCCGCCATGGTCGAATGGGTTTGCGTCCATATATTCGGAATTATTCAAATCAAGGATCATTGTCAGTTATAAGGGTCAGCCGAATTTTTTAGAGGTGATCTTGCCTCATGAGATCACTCATTTGATCTTGCATGATTTTATCGGATTTGACCGGCCCATCCCCAGGTTTTTCGACGAGGGGGTGGCACAGCTCGAGCAAAAAGACGATAGCTTAAGTCATATGGATGTGATGGCCCGTTTGATCGTGGGAGGCAAGATCATCCCTTTGCAGGATTTGTTAGCTTATGACCTTGTGGCCCATAAAAATGACGCGGAGTCTGTTTCAATTTTTTATGTAGAAAGTCTTTACATTGTTGATTTTTTGGTTAAAACTTATGGTAAGGATGCTTTTAAAGAAATGTGCCGTCATTTAAGGGACGGAGACAGTTTTGAGCAGGCCTTAAAAAGTTCTTATTATCCGACGATTGATTCGATGCAAACATTGCAGGAAAAATGGTTTGAATATGCCAAACAATATTTATAATTCTGCCCCTTTTTTAAAGAGGGGATCAAGGAGAATTGATATGAAAATAAAAACAATGCTGCCAAGAGCCGGATTTACCTTGGTTGAAATCATGCTGGTTGTCATTATTATCGGCGCTTTGGCCGCGATGATCATCCCGCGTCTTTCCGGACGGGGAGAAGAAGCCAAAGTCAAGGTGGCTAAATCCGATATTGACGCTAATTTGGCCACTGCTTTAAAGCTTTATGAATTGGACAATGGTTCATATCCCACCACCGAACAGGGGCTGGCGGCATTGCGTGTTAAACCTAACACCAACCCTTTGCCTCAAAATTGGAATGGCCCTTATATTGAAAAAGACCCTATTGATCCTTGGGGGCGTCCCTACATTTATGTGTCTCCCGGCGAACACCGCTCAGACTATGATCTCTCCTCGAAAGGAAAAGATGGGACTTCCGACAAGGACGAAATCAGCAACTGGCAATAAATATTCCCTCCAGGAGGTAAAGGCTTCACCTTCGTCGAAGTCATGGTCAGTTTGGTGGTTCTGTGCTGCGGCATTGTACTGATTTATAAATCCTTCTTTTTGTGCGCCGATTATTTAAATAATTTACCTGCCGTCTTTACGCTTCTTCCCTGATCGATGAAAAGATCGGGGATATTTCCAAATCTTTTGCCGAGTGGCCGGCCAAGGATTTGGATTTCGGGAATACCTCTGTCACTCTTGAGATTAATCATAAACCTGTCCGTTTTAACTATGACATTAATTTAGCGCCCTTGACCGACGTTAAAAGCGTCTGGCAGCTGGATGTCAAGCTTTCCTGGGCGGATGGCCCAAGGAACATGCACGTGCAGCGCAGTGCGTATATGATAAGATAAGTAAACAAATTATCAGCGTCATAAGTTCACGAAATCAATATGACCATTAATGAAAGTTATGAAAAATCACCGTCGAGGATTTACATTAACGGAAATGCTTTTGGTTTCGGCCATGTTTGCGGTCATCAGCCTTGCGGTGTTTAATGCTTTTTCCAATGGTTTTAAATTATGGGCCCGCGGACAGCATGTCATGGTGGAAGGGAACATGGCTATTTTTTTGGACCGGATCGCCGAAGATTTGCGTCAGACGGTTATCATCAGCGGCATTCCGTTTAAAGGGACAGCACACAAGTTTTCTTTTCCTGCCATTATCTTGGCCCCCACCGACAGTAATGGTTCCCGCGCTAAGGAAGAGACCGGCAGATCAGATCGGGGCGGTGCGCTACACCTTTGACCCTTCCGAAAAGAAAATTTTCCGCTATCAGGCCACCTACGGACAAGCGCTTAAATCGCAATGGTCCAGACCCTGTCGAAGTGGCGACCCTGATTGAAGATATTTCCTTGCGTTATTATTTTAAAGCGGACCGCGGGCTTGACGTCAAAAGTCAAACAGATGAAGGGATTCCTATGGGAGTCATGATCGATGTGCAATTTTTGGTGGAAGGCCAAATCGTGCCATATGCGCAGGTTTTTGATCATTCCTGTCGGGGGAGGCATATGAAGGCCCGTCAGTGCTCGTCGAGGCATGGTCTTGGTTTTTGCTTTGTGGGTGCTTGGGATTTTGACGATTTTGGCGGTGAGTGTGGCCGCGGGCATACGTCAGAAGATTTTTTTGGTCGCCCGTCTCGATGAACGCAGCCGCATGAATTATCTTCTGGAAGCAGCGGTGAAAAAAACCGCCGGGTATATCCATCAGGAAATGGAAGATTTCTTCTTTTGAGTTTACACCGGCAGTTAAAATGAATTTGCTTAACAATGCCGATGAATTGTCTTCAGATCATGCTGGGGCATGACAGCGCAGGCGTCGGTTATGTCGCCTGTCGGGGGACGATACATCCTTGCGTTGGGGGGTGGTGGATGAAGAAAGCAAGATCAATCTTAACAAAACAGACGTGCAGACCTTGACAAATTTATTGATCAACGTGCTGTCGCTTAATGACGAAGATGCCGCAAAACTGGCGCAGGCGCTTTTGGATTGGCGTCAATACGGCGAAAGTGAGATCACCGGTTTTTTTAGCGATGATTATTATTCTAATTTGCAATATCCGTATCCTAAAAAAAGCGCCGATTATGAAACCTTGGATGAAATATTGTTGGTCAAGGGAATGAATAAACAGATGTATGACAAGCTTATTAATTTTGTGACTATTTACGGGGACGGGGCCGTGAATATCAATACAGCTTCCAAAGAAGTCCTTGAGGCCTTGGGGTTGACGGAGAGCTCTTGTAGATAAGATTTTGACTGTGCGTCGCGGCAAGGACGGTATTGATGGCACGGCGGATGACCATGTGTTTTTAAAAACTTTTGAAATTGCTGCCGATATTAATGCTGTTATCCCTTTGACGTTGGACGAAGCGCAGGCCATTGACGCCTTAAATATGAAGGGGCTTTTAACCACCAATTCTTTTTATTATACCATTGAGGCCACAGGCAAGCTTGCCAGCAGGTCTGACGACCAAGATCAGTGCGTGCGGTTTATTCATCCCGGGATGATAAAATTGTATATTGGAAAGAGAGATAAAATATTTGTTTTTCTAATGGTTATGCTTAAAAAAATGGTTATAATAAATTTAAATATTATAGGGAGTATACAATGTTTGGTGCAGATAAAAAATATTTAACCATTTCCATTAACGACGGTGTTATTAAGATTGCCCAAGCCACCTCTTCCGGAAGATCTGGAAAGGTCGCTCGCGGTTCATTTACTGCAAATTCCCGGCGGGATGAAGCGGCAAAGGCGCTTAAATCTTTATTGGCTCCTTTTAACCGCAAGCTCCCTGTGATATGTGTTATCCCGGCCAGTGCGGCCACCGCCAAGAATATCGAAGTCCCCTCGATCAGATCCTGAAGAAATCAAATCCATCATTAATTTGCAAGCCAGCCGGCATACGCCTTATTCCAGGGAAGAGGTATTGATCAGCTATATTAATTTAGGCATGAATGCTTCCAACAATACCCGTCTTTTGCTGGTGATTGTGCATCGCGATATTGTCAAGGAGCGGATTTCGATCTTGGAGAAAGCGGGACTGGATGTGGATAAGATTCTTTTTGTGCCGGAAGCCCAGGCGCGTTTTTATGCCAAAGCGCTGAATTTAAAAAAAGAAGCGCCGCCTCTCGGGATCATTGATTTTTCTTTAAATGCCACCAGTTATATTGTCATATCTAAAGGCACTTTGCTTTTTGTAAGGCACATTCCCATCGGCATTAAAGCCATCATGGAAGGGGCGGATGCGCCGGCGAAATTGCAGGATGAACTTAAGAAATCAATGGATGCTTTTATGCAGGAGGACGGCAACGAGGCTCCGGCCTCTTATGTGGTGACCACGCACCATGAAGCGGTGAACAATATTTTACCTGTTTTAAAAGAAGGCCTGAAGATTGAATTTCAGGTCAATGCGTTTTCGAATTTTATCAAGGGCTCGGTGGATGTGCGTAAAAAATTACAGAGTGATTTTGGCGATGATTCTTTTCTTGATGTGATAGCCCCGGCCTCGACTGCAGCCAAGATGCGAAATTAATTTGATGCCTGAAGAGATGATTTTAAAAAAGACGGTGGACCGCCAGAGCAAGGAAGTAAGCAAATCCGGTGTGGCCGCGATCATTATCATGGTGCTTGTCGGCGCCATGATCATGAGCAATATTTATTTTAAGGACACATTTTAAACAAGAATTTACGTGAACAATTCGCCCCTCAAAAAGCACAGGTTCAAGTGCTTCAAGAGCAAATGAACAAAGCAAAGTTGGTGCGCGGGTATATCAAGAAACGCATGGTCTCTCTTGATATTATCCATGAGTTGTATGCCATTACCCCCCATACGATTTATCTTAATAATATTGCGGTGGATGATGACGGCACCGTCACTATTGACGGTATTTCGGATTCAATGTCGCAGGTGTTTTCTTATGTTAAATCGTTGGATGATTCGACCATGTTCAAAGAGGCCAAAACCAAATCCACCTCGACCAAAAAAGATAACGGCAAGGATGTTGCCGCTTTTGAAATTGAGTTTAAATTGAATGATTGACTTCATTCCACAAAGGAGCCGGCGTGAACGAGATCAACAAATTTATCGCAGGCCTTAATGATAACCAAAAGAAACTGTTGGTTATCGCGGTGGTGATCGTGATCGCGGCCCTTTTTGACCGGCTTTTGATCAGCCCCACGATGTCGCGTTTGTCTTCTATCGAAGAGGATATTACCAAAGAAGAAGCAACGATCAAGCAGGACATCCGTTTTTTGGGGTATAAAGACCGTATCCTGCAAGGAGAGCAAAGAAATCGCCCCTTATTTGACCAAGAATATGTTGACTGATGAGGAGATGATCGCGGCATTTCTTAAAGAAGATCGAAAGTTTGGCCAGCTCAGATCGAAGGTCAACCTGATCAAGATCAACCCTGCCCCCGGCGAACAGGATGCGGAATACTGGAAATATCAGGCTGATTTGGAATGTTCCGGTAATCTGGCGGATGTGATTTCTTTTATGCATTCGGTTAATTCCGATACTGATTTGATGAAGGTCGATAAATTTAATTTTAGCGGCAAAAAATCCGATACAGATGAGATCAAGGCCACCATGACGATTGAAAAAATCGTGGTGACTGACAAGCCCATGCCTCCCAAGGCCCAGGATGCCAATGTCGCCATCAGCCCAACCCGCCCGCTATCTCCATAAGAGTTATTAGTTACATGAAGTCATTGCTGTCATTCCTGCGAAAGCGGTATCTGCAATCGCATTGAATTTTTTGTCTGATTGTATCTTTTTTTCTTATTCTCTATTCCGACGCCCATGCCCAGGTAGAAGTCCTCAAGGATATTTATGAGCGCGCGGTGAATGCCTACAACAAGCAGCAGTATGATCAGGCCATCGACCTTTATCAGCAGATAATCAAAATTGCCCCTAGCTTTTGCTCCGGCTTATAACGGGATGGCCTTGGCCAATCAGGCCGCCTCAGGGGATGAAGATAAAACCATTGAATATTTAAAAACAGCGATCAGCTATGACCCTAAAATGAGCCAAGCCTATGATAATTTGGGACGGATTTATTATGGCCGTCAGGATGTGGATCATGCCCAGGAGTATTTTGAAAAAGCCTTGAAAATTGATCCTAATCTAACCAGTGCCCAATTAAGCCTTGCATGGATCAATTTATTAATCAGGTCAAAGCCAATGACTGCCTTAAATATTTTAAAATGGTATTGGAGGTCAGCCAGGACCCCAAAATTTATTATGGCATGGGTTCGGCGTATTTTGCCAGCAATCAGCGTGAAGAAGCGATGGATATGATCACGAAATTGCATGAGATGGGAAGAGGATGACTTGGCTTCCCGTCTGGAGAAATCCATGCGCGAGAATAGCTCACGTCAACACTGAAACCGAATCTGAAGCCGGTGGCCCGTCTTCCACAGCCTCCAGGTTTAGGCCCGCTTAGTCCCACCCCTGATAAACCGACAGGCACGCAAGTCCGCCTGCGCGGCAAATTGTCAGATTATTAATCCACGTCGAGTTATCTCGAAAATAATTCATAAATTTATAGATACTTAATGGCTTGGGAGTAAAATATATATGATGAGTTATTATGTCTTTTTATGCCTTTAGTTCCTCCCCCTCGACGGGGGTGGTAGGACTATTCCCCCCTCTTTATTATAAAGAGGGGGTTAGGGGGAGTTGTTAATTAATAGACGTCACTATTTACCCCCTAAGTTGTTATTATAAATAATCTATGGCATACTTCACTTGGGATGTCGCAGCGGAATGTTTTTTGGTATACATACATAATTTTATATGAGTCATACATTCCTTAAAAAATTACTTTCCGCCTCTACCGCATTATTCTTCTTTTTCTTTTCTATTTCTCCCGTTTCTGCCTTTAACGTTACCGTCACTGCCGGCAATGCCACTGTGTCCAGCTCAGGCAATACCACGACGATTAACGTAAAGAGCAATGCTGTCTTGCAAGGCAATACCAGCATTGCAGCTAATCAGGTTGTTGATATCATCGGCTCCAGCAATACCCTCTTGAGAGACACCAGCGGCCTACAGACCAATTGGCTAGGCACTCTTTTAGCCCAAGGTAATGTGGTCTTAATCAACACCAATGGGATTTACATTGCCAAATCCGCTAACATCAATGTCCAGTCTTTGATTGCCTCAACGTTGGATATCCAAAATGAAGCATTTTTGACAGGCCAGTATAAGTTCCAGAAGGTCAACGGGGTCAATGTCGCCCAAATACTCAATGAAGCCAATATAACGGTGAAGGATGGCGGGTATGTGGTATTTATGGCAGACAGGGTAGTCAATGGAGGTACGATTACAGCTTATTTGGGCTCAGTGGCCTTTGGTTCGGGACAGAATATCACAGTCAATTTTGACCAAAGCGGACTTGTTAATCTGGTGGTGAACAAAGGATTAGCCCAACAATTGACCAATTCACAAGGAGAGACAGTAGAGCAGATAGTCAATAAGGGGACGATAAAAGCGGATGGCGGGAGAATACAATTAACAGCCAAATTACTGGAAACGACCTTAAAGAGCATAGTCAACAATAGTGGGATCATCGAAGCCAATAGTGCGGTGAACCAGAAGGGTGTGATAGAACTGGTAGCAGATGGGGGGATAGAGAACAGTGGGACGATTAGCGGCTCGCAATTAAATGAAAGCGGATACACGTTTGAATCAACAGGGGTGTTGGATGTAGGGCATGGGTATTTTGATAATCTGGACAAAGCGATCAGATATTTCAGGAGACATATCAGGGACATATTCAGACGTGGACAATGTTAATTTTATCGGAGATGTGACCCTGACAGGTGACACTACACTTCAGGCAGACCTCAATGGCGCCAACTCCGGAGAGGTAGTAATGAATGGCTATAGCCTGGCAGGAGGTAATTACAATCTGACGCTTGACGCATCGTATTCCGGAGACAGCAACATTGATACCCTAAACGGCTCGATTACAGGGGTAAATTTGTTGACCTTAAACTCATCCTCCGGCACCCCTGAAACCTTCCTCTCAACAGGCTCATCCTTTAGTGTAAATACACTTCAAACCAACTACGGCACAATTTTCTCCCGCTCACAAGGCTCAGGAACAGCACTTGATCCGTACATGATCTATTCGGTTTCAAATGCGGTGGGTGGCTTGCAGTATATCCCTACGGAAAGCCTTGGCGCTTATTATGAATTAGCCAATAACATAAATGCCGCTGAAACATCAAGTTGGAACTCTGGTGCAGGCTTTACTCCCATTGGGAACAACATCACACCATTCACCGGCACCTTCAACGGCAATAATTACACGATCTCTAATTTATTCATTAATCTTCCAACAACGAATGATGTCGGACTTTTTGGTTATACATCAGGAGCGACTATTGAGAATGTCGGACTGGTAAATGTTAATATCACGGGACAAAATTATGTCGGCAGTCTTGTTGGTTTTAATTATAATTCAAGCACCGTTGGCAACAGCTATGCCACTGGCAGTGTAAGCGGTGGTAATTATGTTGGCGGCCTTGTTGGTGATAATAGTTTAAGCAGAATCGATAACAGTTATGCCATCGACAATGAAAGTGGCGGTAGTTGGGTCGGCGGTCTTGTTGGTGGTAATTATAATTCAAGCAGCATCGCCAACACCTATGCCATAGGTAGCGTAAGCGGAAGTAATTATGTTGGTGGCCTTGTTGGTGATAATAATTTAAGCAGCATTGACAATAGCTACGCCAGTGGCAATGTAAGCGGGAGTGGTAGAGGTGTCGGTGGCCTTGTTGGTTGGAATTGGTCAAGCAGCATCGACAACAGCTATGCCACCGGCAGTATAAGCGGTAGTTATGATGTTGGAGGCCTTGTTGGTTATAGTGGTTCAAGCAGCATCGACAACAGCTCTGCCACCGGTAGTGTAAGCGGTAGTGGTGAAGTCGGCGGCCTTGTTGGTGGTATCTGGGTAAGCAGCATTACTAATAGTTTTGCCACTGGCAATGTAAACGGTAGCAGTTATGTTGGTGGCCTTGTTGGATTGAATGATTCAGGCAGTATTGATAACTCCTACTACACAGACTCCAGCCATCAAAATGGCCTTGGCACGTATGATTCCGCCGGCCCGAGTGATTTTTTCAACACCTCTAATCCTGTCTACATTGGAGATACTCCCTGGGACTTTAACGGTTTATGGAAGGATGGCGCAGGAGTCACGTATCCTACCTTAATATGGCAGGGCATGAACAATGGCTCCTTTATCGGCGGCACTGAATCTATTCCCTTTCTCATTCATAATGTGAATCAACTGCAGTTTATGGGCTATGCCCTTGGCGATTCCTTCCAATTAGCTTCTGATATTGACGCAAGCGCCACCTCCAGCTGGAACTCTGGTGCAGGATTTACACCCATTGGGAATTTTCTTATTCCACCATTCATCGGCACCTTCAATGGCAATAATTACACAATTTTTAATTTATTTATCAATCTTCCAACAACTTCTAATATTGGTCTGTTTGGGTATACATCAGGAGCTGCTATAGAAAAAGTCAGATTGATAAATGCTAATATTACGGGAGAAAATGCTGTAGGTAGCCTTGTTGGTAATAATTATAATTCAAACATCTCCAACAGCTATGCCACTGGCGCTGTAAGTGGCGGTGGTAATTATGTTGGAGGTCTAGTTGGTTACAATCAAAATGCAAACATTGACAACAGCTATGCCGCTGACAGTGTAAGTGGATGGGGGGGTGTCGGTGGTCTTGTTGGTAGAAGTTTTAATTCAAGCATTACCAACAGCTATGCCATTGGCAATGTAAACGGGAGTGGTAATAATGTCGGCGGTCTAGTTGGTTATAATTATTCAAGCAGCATCACCAATAGCTATGCCACTGGCAGTGTAAGCGGAAGTGGAAATAATGTCGGTGGCCTTGTTGGTGGTAATTATTCAAGTAGCATCGTCAACAGCTATGCCACCGGTAGCGTAAACGGGAGTGGTTTTAGTGTTGGCGGCCTTGTTGGTGGTAATTATTATTCAGCCAGCATTGACAACAGCTATGCCATTGGCAGTGTAAGCGGGAGTGGTAATGTCGGCGGCCTTGTTGGTAATAATACTTCAAGTAGCATTGACAACAGCTATGCCATTGGCAGTGTAAGCGGGAGTGGGGATTATGATGTTGGTGGCCTTGTTGGTCAAAATGGTTATTCAAGCAGCATTATCAACAGTTATGCCACCGGCAGTGTAAGCGGTAATCTTTATGTTGGAGGCCTTGTTGGTTATAATCGTAATTCAAGTAACATCGACAACAGTTATGCTACCGGCGATGTTACCGGAAGTAGTGATGTCGGTGGCCTTGTTGGTGTTAATGGTAGTTCAAGTATCGCCAACAGTTATGCCATTGGCAGTGTAAGCGGGAGTAGTTATGAAGTCGGTGGCCTTGTTGGTTATAATAAATTCTCAAGCAGCATCGATAACAGTTATGCCACTAGCAGTGTAAGCGGTAGTAGTTATGTCGGTGGGCTTATAGGACATGACGACGGCACCAATACCCTGACGAATAATTGGTGGTACAATTCTTTGAGCAATGGCATAGGAAGCCCTGGTCCCAATACAAGCGTTGGGCATTGGCAGAAGGCAGGTAGCGCCAGTGATTTCTATAGTTCTTCGCAATCGGTATATTCAACTTGGGACTTTAATTGTTTATGGAAGGACGGTGAAGGAGTTGAGTATCCTACCTTAATATGGCAAGATATGAACAATGGCTCCTTTATCGGCGGCACTTCCTTTATTCCTTTTCTCATAAATAATGTCAATCAACTGCAGTTTATGGAGTATGCCCTAAGCGACTCCTTCCAATTAGCTTCTGATATTGACGCAAGCGCCACTTCCGGATGGAATTCTGATGCAGGGTTTACTCCCGTTGGCAACAGCTCCACACCATTTACCGGCACCCTCAACGGCAACAGTTACACGATTTCTGATTTATTCATCAATCTTCCAACAACGAATGATGTCGGTCTGTTTGGAAAGACATCGGGAGCTACCATAGAGAATGTCGGATTGGTAAATGCCAATATCACGGGACAAAATTCTGTCGGCGGTCTTGTTGGATATAATAATTCAAGTAGCATCGCCAATAGTTATGCCACTGGTAGTGTAAGCGGGAGTGGTTATGCTGTCGGTGGTCTTGTTGGTTATAATATTGGAAGCAGCATTGACAACAGTTATGCCACAGGTAATGTAAGCGGGAGCAGTTGGTATATCGGTGGGCTTGTTGGTTTAAATAATAATTCAAGCAGTATCGCCAACAGCTATGCCACTGGCAGTGTAAGCGGCGCTAGTTTTCTTGTCGGTGGCCTAGTTGGTTATAATGGTTCTTCAAGTAGCATCGATAACAGCTATGCCACAGGCAGTGTAAGCGGCAGTAATCATGTCGGCGGCCTTGTTGCTTATAATAATAATTCAGGCAGCATCGACAACAGCTATGCTACAGGCACTGTAAGTGGTAGTTCTGAAGTCGGTGGCCTTGTTGGTGTTAATAGTGGAAGTAGCATCGCCAACAGCTATGCCAGTGGTAGTGTAAGCGGAATTAGTTATGATGTCGGTGGCCTTGTTGGTGCTAATGGTAATTCAAGTAGCATCGCCAATAGCTATGCCACCGGCAATGTAATTGGCGGTGGTAATTATGTCGGCGGCCTTGTTGGTGCTAATAGTGGAAGTAGTATCGACAACAGCTATGCCAGCGGCAACGTAAGCGGGAGTTATAATTCTGTCGGAGGCCTTGTTGGATTTAATCTTAATTCAAACAGTATCACTAACAGCTATGCCACTGGCAGTGTAAGCGGGAGTAGTGATGTCGGCGGGCTTATAGGAAATGACGTTGGCACAAACACCCTGACGAACAATTGGTGGTACAATTCCCTGAACAATGGCATAGGGAACAATGCTTCCGATACAAGCATGGGGCATTGGCAGAAGGCAGGCAGTGCCAGTGCTTTCTTCAACCCCGCTGATCCTGTTTACACGGGAAATACTCCCTGGGACTTTTCTGCTGCCTGGCTGGCCTCGGGGAACACCTATCCTCTTCTTTCCTTCTCAGTTGATATCTGGTCCGGTTCCGGCAACTGGTCTAATCCGGCTAACTGGAGCAAGGATGCTGTGCCTTCTTCAACAAGCAATGTCTTGTT
The DNA here is from genome assembly GCA_963769315.1 of Candidatus Omnitrophota bacterium. Classification (GTDB taxonomy): domain Bacteria; phylum Omnitrophota; class Gorgyraeia; order Zapsychrales; family Fredricksoniimonadaceae; genus JABDGZ01. The sequence goes on along the minus strand of CAVYLG010000003.1, from coordinate 320,216 downwards.
TAATGCCAGTAGTTTAAATGATTCTACTATTGATGCTTTTGGAGAAGATATTGGTAGTCTTGTGATCGCATCCGGCTATACCGGCAGCATTACTCAAAATAGTGCTCTTAAATATATTAGGTAACTACTCTCAAAGTGGCGGGACATTCAATCAAAATGCCAACCTTTCTATCGGTGGCAGTTATGCCAATACTGGAGGGACTTTCAATGCCGGAAGTCAATCCCGTCACTTTCACAGGCTCAGGGACGATCACCTTGGGAAGTACTTCTTTCAATAATTTGATTATCAGTGCCACAGGGACCTATACCATCACTGACGGAATCACAACTACTGGAGATTTTACCCAAACAAGCGGTATCTTTGTCGCTGATCCAACGGAAACAACATTCTCCGTTGGAGGTAATTTCTCCCTGCAAGGAGGGGAATTTAACAGATTCACAGGCTCAGGTACAGGAACAGATCCGTATTTTATTTATGACATATATGGCCTTCAAGGGATGGGAGAGTATCTTTCAAACACCTTTGGCCTTCACAATAGCATTGATGCTTCAATTGCAAGTAGTTGGAACTCAGGCGCAGGATTTGCTCCTATTGGAAACAGTTCTACACCATTCAGCGGCACCTTTAACGGCAACAGTTATACGATTTCTAATTTATTCATCGATCTTCCTTCAACGGATAATGTTGGTCTTTTTGGGTATACAACAGGTGCTACTATTGAGAATGTAGGACTTGTTAATGATAATATCATCGGACAAAATTATGTCGGAGGCCTTGTTGGTTGGAGCAGTTCAAGCAGTATTTTCAACAGTTATGCTACAGGTAGTGTAAGCGGGAATAATGGTGTTGGCGGTCTTGTAGGTACTAATTATTATTCCAGCAGCATCGACAATAGTTATACCACGGGCAGTGCAAGCGGGAGTGGTAATTGTACCGGGGGCCTTGTTGGTTATAATGGTCATTCAAGCAGTATCGATAACAGCTATGCCACTGGCAGCGTAAGTGGGTTCGAAGAAGAAGGTGGCCTTGCCGGTCAAAATTCTTATTCAGGCAGCATCGATAACAGCTATGCCACCGGCAGTGTAAGCGGGAGTGCTTATGTCGGAGGCCTTGTTGGTGGTGATTATATAAGTAGCATTGCCAACAGCTATGCCACTGGCAATGTAAGCAGCAGTAGTGGTAACTATGTCGGCGGTCTTGCTGGTTTTAATTGGCATTCAAGCAGTATCGTCAACAGCTATGCCACAGGCAGTGTAAGCGGCAGTGGTGATAAAGTCGGCGGACTTGTTGGTTATAATGCTTATTCAAGCAGCATCGCCAATAGCTATGCCACCGGCAGTGTAAGCGGCAGTGGTAATTATGTTGGCGGTCTTGTTGGTTATAATATTTCTTCAAGCAGCATCGTCAATAGCTATGCCACAGGCAGTGTGACCGGCGGTAGCAATGTCGGCGGGCTAATCGGGTATGATGATACCAGTAACACCCTGACGAATAATTGGTGGTACAATTCCTTGAGCAATGGTATAGGAAACTATGGCCCTGATATAAGCGCTGGGCAATGGCAGGAGGCAGGCAGCGCCAGTGATTTCTATAGTTCCTCGCAGGCGGTTTATTCAACTTGGGATTTTAACGGTTTATGGAAAGACGGTGCAGGGATTACATATCCTACCTTAATATGGCAGGACATGAACAATGGCTCCTTTATCGGCGGCACCGATTCCATTCCATTTCTCATCCATGATGTAAATCAACTGCAGTTTATGGGCTATGCCCTAAGCGATTCCTTCCAATTAGCTTCTGATATTGACGCCAGTGCCACTTCCGGCTGGAACTCTGGAGCAGGGTTCTCTCCTGTTGGTAACAGCACTACCCCATTTACCGGCATCTTTAACGGCAACAATTATACAATTTCTAACTTATTCATCAACCTTCCCACAACGGATAATGTAGGGCTGTTTGGCTATACAAAAGGCGCTGCTATTGAGAATGTCGGATTAATAAATGCCAATGTCACGGGACAAAATAATGTCGGTGCGCTTGTGGGTTACAATAATAATTCAAGCAGCATCGACAACAGCTATGCTACCGGCACCGTAATCGGTAGCAGTTATAGTGTTGGCGGGCTTGTTGGTTCAAATCATAATTCAAGCAGCATCGACAACAGCTATGCCACAGGCAGTGTAAGCGGTAATGGTATTGTCGGTGGCCTTGTTGGTGCAAATAATTATTCAAGCAGCATCGACAACAGCTATGCCAGTGGCACTGTGGTCGGAACTGGTTATAATGTCGGCGGCCTTGTTGGCATTAATTTTAATTTAAGCAGTATTGACAACAGTTTTGCCACTGGCAGTGTAAGTGGTAGTGGCGAAGTCGGTGGACTTGTTGGTAGTAATGGTTTAAGCAGCATTGACAACAGCTATGCCACCGGTACTGTAAGCGGTACTATTCAGGTCGGAGGCCTTGTTGGTGGGAATTATAGTTCAAGCAGTATCGACAATAGTTTTGCCGTTGTCAATGCAAGTGGTAGCAGCAATGTCGGTGGGCTTATTGGATATGACGATGGTAGCAATACCCTGACGAATAATTGGTGGTACAATTCCTTGAGCAATGGCATAGGAAACTATGGCCCCGATATAAGCGTTGGGCATTGGCAGGAGGCTGGTAGCGTTGCCGATTTTTATTCACCCTTAAATCCGGTCTATGCTATAGGTACGCCAGGCGGGTGGGATATCTTTACTCCCCTATGGGACACCTATACGGATGAACTGCCTCACCTGCATTGGGAACATCATGCAGGCGATTTGAATCCTTATTGGCTGGGCACGACTTCCAGCGATTTTGATACGGCTTCCAACTGGTCTACTAATTCAGTGCCAGGAAGCAGTTCAACGGTTATCATCGCAAGAGGGACCAATGAACCCACCCTTAGTGGAATTACCACATTAGACAATTTTCTCATCGGCTCTGGCACCTTTACGCAAGATGCTACTTTGACATTATCCGGTGACTATGTCCAAGTCGGCGGGACATATAATCAAAACGCCGCTCTTTCTATTGGCGGTAATTTCGCTCAGGGGGGCGGTGCCTTTGTCTCAAACCCCGCCGACACTTTTACAGTGGGCAACAGTTTTTCTTTAAGTGGAGGGACATTCAGCCGCTTTACTGGTTTGGGAATAGGAATAGACCCGTATCTTATTTATGACGTCTACGGTCTTCAAGGGATGGGAGGTTTTTTCTCGAGCACGTTTGGACTTGGCCAAAACATCGATGCATCAGTAACAAGCAGCTGGAACTCAGGTACTGGATTTATTCCCGTTGGAATTCAATCTACACCATTCACCGGCACTTTTAACGGCAACAATTACACGATTTCTGATTTATTCATCAATCTTCCATTAACAAATTATGTTGGTCTGTTTGGATACACCTATGGTGCCACTATAGAAAATGTCGGACTTCTTAATGCTAATATTACAGGACAAAATAATGTCGGTGCCCTTGTTGGTTATAATAATAATTCAAACATCGACAATAGTTATGCCACTGGCAGTGTAAGCGGTAGTAATGATGTCGGCGGCCTTGTTGGCAATAATATTGGTTCAATCGCTAACAGCTATGCTGCGGGCAGTGTAAGCGGGAGTGGTAGTCAAGTTGGAGGTCTTGCTGGTAATAATATTGGTTCAATCGCTAACAGCTATGCTACCGGTAGTGTTTGCGGTGCTAATTATGTTGGTGGCCTTGTTGGTGTAAATCAATATACAAGTAGCATCGACAATAGCTATGCTACTGGCAATGTAAGCGGGAGCAGTTATGTTGGCGGCCTCGTTGGTTCTAATTGGGCAGGAAGCAGCATCGACAATAGCTATGCCACAGGCAGCGTAAGTGGGAGTAGTGATTTTGTGGGGGGGCTTGTTGGTGAGAATAATAATTCAAGTAGCATCGACAACAGCTATGCCACTGGCAATGTAAGCGGGATTGGTAGTGTCGGCGGCCTTGTTGGTTATAATAATTATTCAAGCATCTCCAACAGCTATGCCACTGGCAGTGTAAGCGGTACTGATTATGTAGGTGGCCTTGTTGGTGAAATTTATGATGGCCGTATTGATAACAGCTATGCCACTGGCAGTGTAAGCGGTAGTAGTAGGGTCGGCGGGCTTATTGGTGGTGTTCTTTTTGACGCTGGTAGCATTAGTAACTCTTACTACACTGACTCTAATCATCAAAATGGCCTTGGTACATTTGATCCCAATGGTGCTGCAGATTTTTATTCTCCCGCAAACCCGGTTTATGCTATAGGTTCCGCAGGCGGTTGGAATATCTTTTCTCCTGTATGGGATACTTATACGAATGAATTGCCTCATCTGCATTGGGAAAACCATTCAGGCAGTATGAATCCTTTATGGTTGGGGACAAGTTCCAGCGATTTTGATACGGCATCCAACTGGTCTACCGATTCAGTCCCGGGAAGTAGTTCAACGGTTATCATTGCAAGCGGGACCAATGAACCTATCCTGAATGAAACTACCACATTAGCTAATTTTATCATAGGCTCCGGCACCTTCAATCAAGATGCTACTTTGACATTATCTGGTAACTACGGACAAGTCGGTGGAACGTATAATCAAAACGCCGCTCTTTCCATTGGCGGTAATTTCTCCCAGGGTGGCGGTGCTTTTGTCTCAAACCCTGCCAACACTTTTACAGTAGGTAACAATTTTTCTTTAACCGGCGGGACATTCAGCCGCTTTACCGGTTTGGGCACAGGATCAGACCCGTATCTTATTTATGACGTCTATGGTCTTCAAGGGATGAGAGGATTTCTTTCGAGCACCTTTGGCCTTCACAATGACATTGATGCATCAGCTACAAGTAATTGGAACTCAGGCGAAGGATTTATTCCCATTGGAAAAAACCTCACACCATTCACTGGCACTTTTAACGGCAACAATTATACGACTTCTAATTTATTCATCAATTTTCCATCAATGGATGATGTCGGTCTTTTTGGGTATATATCAGGAGCTACCATTGAAAATGTAGGACTTCTTAATGCTAGTATCACTGGACAGGATGTAGTCGGCAGCCTTGTTGGTGGAAGTTATAATTCAAGCAAAATCGACAACAGTTATGCCACTGGTGGTGTGAGCGGGCAATTTATCGTTGGTGGCCTTGTTGGCACTAACTATAGTTCAAGCAACATCGACAATAGCTATGCCACTGGTAGTGTAAATGGTAGTAGTACTTATGTTGGCGGCCTTGTTGGTTTAAATAGAAGTTCAAGCATCGCCAACAGTTATGCTACTGGTAGTGTAAGTGGGAGTGGAAGTTTTGATGTCGGTGGTCTTGTTGGTGCTAATTATTATTCAGGAAGCATTGACTACAGTTATGCCACCGGCAGTGTGAGTGGGAGTGGTGAAGTTGGCGGTCTTGTTGGTTCTAATGATAATTCAAGTAGTATCGCCAACAGCTATGCCACCGGCAGTGTAAGCGGGACTGGTAATGTAGTCGGCGGCCTTGTTGGTTCTAATAATAGTTCAAGCAGTATCGCCAACAGCTATGCCACTGGCAGTGTAAGCGGGAGTTCTCAAGTCGGCGGGCTTGTTGGGTATAATCGTAATTCAAGCAGCATTGACAACAGCTATTCCACCGGCACTGTAAGCGGCAGTAGTAATGTCGGTGGTCTTATTGGATATGACGACACCTCCAATACTCTGACGAATAATTGGTGGTACAATTCCCTGAGTAATGGCATAGGAAACTATGGTCCCGATACAAGCTCTGGTCATTGGCAGGAGGCAGGCAGCGCCAGTGATTTCTATAGTACAAGCCAGGCCGTTTACACTGGGAGTCCTACTTGGGACTTTAATGGTTTATGGAAGGACGGTGCAGGAGTTACGTATCCTACCTTAATATGGCAGGGCATGAGCAATGGCTTTTTTATCGGTGGAACTGAGTCTATTCCGTTTCTCATTCATAATGTGAATCAACTGCAATTTATGGGCTATGCCCTAAGCGATTTTTTTCAATTAGCTACTGATATTGACGCAAACGCCACCTCTGGCTGGAATTCGGGTGCAGGGTTTACTCCCATTGGGAACTACTATACAACACAATTCATCGGCACTTTTAACGGCAACAATTACACGATATCTAATTTATTCATCAATCTCCAATCAACGAATTTTGTTGGTCTTTTTGGGAGTACATCAGGGGCTACTATAGAAAATATTGGATTAGTAAATGTCAATATCACGGGACAATATACTGTCGGTGCCCTTGTGGGTTATAATAATAATTCAAGCAGGATCATTAACAGCTATGCCACCGGCAGTGTAGGTGGGAGTGGTGGTGTCGGCGGTCTTGTTGGTTATAATGCTTATTCAAGTAGTATCGACAACAGCTATGCCATCGGCAATGTAAGTGGCGGATATCGTGTCGGTGGCCTGGTTGGTTATAATTATAGTTCAAGTAGAATTGCCAACAGCTATGCCACTGGTAGTGTAAGCGGGAGTGGCTATGCTGTCGGTGGTCTTGTTGGTTATAATATTAAGCAGTATCGACAACAGTTATGCTACCGGCAATGTAAGCGGGAGTAATAATGGTGTTGGCGGTCTTGTTGGTGACAATGTATCAAGCAGTATCGAATAACAGTTATGCCACTGGCAGTGTAAGCGGGAGTGGTTATCAGCTTGGTGGTCTTGTTGGTTTATAACGCTTATTCAAGCAGTATCGATAATAGCTATGCCACTGGCAGTGTAAGTGGGAGTGGTAATACTGTTGGCGGCCTTGTTGGTTATAATATCATGCAAGCAGTATCGACAACAGCTATGCCACAGGCAGTGTAAATGGTAAGTAGTGTTGTTGGTGGCCTTGTTGGTAAAAATTATAATTCAAGCAGCATCGACAACAGCTATGCTACTGGCAGTGTAAGCGGCAGTACTGATGTCGGAGGGCTTATAGGAAATGATGATGGCACTAATACCCTGACGAATAACTGGTGGTACAATTCTTTAAGCCAAGGTATCGGAAATAATGGATCTAATACAAGCTCTGGGCATTGGCAGGAGGCTAGCAGTGCCAGTGATTTCTATAGTTCTCACAGTCGGTGTATTCAACTTGGGATTTTAACGGCCTCTGGGCTATCAATATTAACGAATACCCGCATCTCTTGTGGCAGGACATGGGAGACGGTTCTGCCTTTATCGGAGGCAGCAGTGAGCATCCATTTCAAATCGCTAACGTGAATGAACTTCAATTCATGGAATATGGTTTAAGCTCTGATTTTAAACTAATTAGCAACATCAATGCATCTGCAACATCAAGCTGGAACTCTGGCGCAGGCTTTACTGCCGTTGGAAACAATTCTACACCATTTACCGGCACCTTTAACGGTAACAATTACACGATCTCTAATTTATTCATCAATCGTCCAACAACGAGTGGTGTAGGATTGTTTGGCTATACATCAGGAGCTACCATTGAGAATGTCGGACTGATAAATGTCAGTATTACGGGACAAAATGATATCGGTGGCCTTGTTGGTTATAATTATAGTTCAAGCAGCATCGACAATAGCTATGCCACTGGCAGTGTAAGCGGGAGTAGTCAGGTCGGCGGCCTTGTTGGTAGGAATGCTTATTTAAGCAGCATCGATAATAGTTATGCCATTGACAGTGTAAGTGGTAGTGAGGGTGTCGGTGGGCTTGTTGGTGGTAATGGAAGTTCAAGCAGCATCAATAACAGCTATGCCACCGGTACTGTAGGCGGTAGCAGTTATAATGTCGGTGGGCTTGTTGGTGGTAATTATAATTCAAGCAGAATCGACAACAGCTATGCCACAGGCAGTGTAAGTGGTAGTGGTGGTGCTGTTGGCGGCCTTGTTGGTCAAAATAATTCAAGTAGCATCGACAATAGCTATGCTACAGGCAATGTAAATGGCAGTGGAGGTGGTGTTGGCGGCCTTGTTGGTCAAAATATATCAAGCATCATCGACAACAGCTATGCCACAGGCAGCGTAAGCGGTAGTAGTGGTGTGGGCGGCCTTGTTGGGTTTAATCATAATTCAAGTATCTCCAACAGCTATGCCGCTTGTAGTGTAAGCGGTAGTTATTCTGTCGGCGGCCTTGTTGGTTATAATCTAAGTTCAAGCAGCATCGACAGCAGCTATGCCATCAGCACAGTAAATGGCAGTGTTTATGTCGGCGGACTTATAGGATATGATGATGGTAGCAATAATCTGATAAATAATTGGTGGTACAACTCCTTAAGCCAAGGTATCGGGAACAATGGCTCCAATACAAGCGTTGGGCAATGGCAGGAGGCAGGTGGGGCAAGTGATTTCTATAATTCCACACAAGCAGTATATTCATCTTGGGACTTTAACGGTTTATGGAAAGACGGCGCAGGGATTACGCATCCTACCTTAATATGGCATGACATGAACAATGGCTCCTTTATCGGCGGCACCAAGTCTATTCCTTTTTTCATTCATAATGTGAATCAACTGCAGTTCATGGGCTATGCCCTAAGCGATTCCTTCCAATTAGCTTCCGATATTGATGCAAGCGCAACATTAAGTTGGAATTCCGATACTGGATTTACCCCCGTTGGCAACAGCTCCACACCATTCACCGGTACTTTTAACGGCAACAATTATACGATATCTAATTTATTCATCAATCTTCTATTAACTAATGATATAGGTCTGTTTGGAAAGACTTCAGGCTCTACCATTGAGAATGTCGGACTCATTAACGCTAATATCACGGGACAAAATAATGTCGGCACCCTTGTTGGTTATAATAATTCAAGTAGCATCATTAATACTTATGCCGCCGGCACTGTAAGCGGGAATAATAATGTCGGCGGTCTTGTAGGTTATAGTAAAAATTCAAGCAGCATCGATAACAGCTATGCCACCGGTAGTGTAAGCGGGAGTAACAATGTTGGCGGCCTTGTTGGTTTTAATTATAATTCAAGCAGTATTGCCAACAGCTATGCCACAGGCACTGTAATCGGTAGCGGTTATAATGCCGGTGGCCTTCTTGGTGGTAATTATTCAAGCATTATTGATAATAGCTATGCCACCGGCAGTGTAAATGGTAGTAGTTATGTTGGCGGCCTTGTTGGTTCTACTTATTTAAGCGCCATTGACAATAGTTATGCCACAGGTAGTGTAAACGGTAGTAGTTATGTTGGTGGCCTTGTTGGTTTTAATGGTAGTTCAAGCATCGACAACAGCTATGCCACTGGCAGTGTAAGCGGGAGTGGTAGGTCTAGTGTAGGAGGTCTTGTTGGCATAAACTGGAATTCAAGCAGCATCACTAATAGCTATGCCACCGGCAGTGTAAACGGTAGTGATCGGCGTGTCGGTGGCCTTGTTGGTTGGAATGGTAATACAAGCAGCATTACCAACAGCTATGCCACTGGCAGTGTAAGGGGTGCTAATTATGTCGGCGGACTTGTTGGTGAAAATACTGATTCAAGCAGCATAGACAACAACTATGCCACCGGCAGTGTAAGCGGCAATACTAATGTCGGTGGTCTTATAGGATATGATGATGGCAGCAATACCCTGACTAATAATTGGTGGTACAATTCCTTAAGCAATGGCATAGGAAGTTATGGCCCCGACACAAGCGTTGGCCATTGGCAGGAAGCTGGCAGTGCCAGTGATTTCTATAGTTCATCACAGTCAGTGTATTCAACTTGGGACTTTAACGGTTTATGGAAAGACGGCGCAGGAGTTACGTATCCTACCTTAATATGGCAGGACATGAACAATGGCACCTTTATCGGCGGCACTGAGGTTATTCCATTCCTTATCCATAATGTGAATCAACTGCAGTTTATGGACTATGCCCTAAGTGATTCTTTCCAATTAGCTTCCGATATTGACGCAAGTGCCACCTCCGGCTGGAATTCTAGCGCAGGATTTACGCCTGTTGGAAATAGTTCTACACCATTCACCGGTACTTTTAACGGTGACAATTACACGATATCTGATTTATTCATCAATCGTCCGTCAACGGATGGTGTAGGTTTATTTGGGTGGACATCAGGATCTACCATTGAAAATGTCGGATTTCTTGACGTTAATATCACCGGACAAAATAGTGTCGGAGCCCTTGTTGGTTATAACAATAATTCAAGTAGCATTTACAACAGCTATGCCACAGGTAGCGTAAGCGGTAGTAATTATGTTGGTGGCCTTGTTGGTTATAATAATAATTCAAGCAGCATCGACAACAGCTATGTCACTGGCAGTGTAATCGGGGGTGGTAATTATGTTGGCGGCCTTGTTGGCGGTAATTGTAATTCAAGCAGCATCGACAACAGCTATGCCATCGGCAGTGTAAGCGGCGGTTATGGTGTCGGCGGCCTTGCTGGTTTTAGTGATTATTCAAGCAGCGTCGATAACAGCTATGCCATAAGCAGTGTGAGTGGGAATGGTCATTATGTCGGCGGTCTTGTTGGTTATAATGGGTTTTATAGCACCATCAACAACAGCTATGCTACAGGAAGTGTAAGTGGGGATAGTTATTGGATCGGCGGCCTTGTTGGTGAAAATTATTCAGGTAGCATCACCAACAGCTATGCCACAGGCAGTGTAAGCGGTGGGAGCGGAAGTGAGGGAGTCGGCGGCCTTGTTGGCTATAATACTTATTTAAGCAGAATCGACAACAGCTATGCCACAGGCAGTGTAAGCAGCGGGATCGGGAGTTATGATGTCGGTGGCCTTGTTGGTTATAATTATTTAAGCAGCATTGCCAACAGTTATGCCACGGGCAGTGTAAGCGGTGGGAGCGGAAGTGAGGGAGTCGGCGGCCTTGTTGGTGGTAATTATTATTCAAGTAGCCTCGCCAACAGCTATGCCACCGGTAGTGTAAGCGGGAATGGTAATGATGTCGGCGGACTTGTTGGCTATAATACTAATTCAAGCAGCATTGACAATAGCTATGCCATTGGCAGTGTAAATGGTAGTAATAATGTCGGTGGGCTTGTCGGTCTTAATTATAATTCAAGCAGCATCACTAATAGTTTTGCCGTTGGCACTGTAACCGGCAGTAGTAATGTCGGCGGACTTATAGGAAATGACGACGGCAGCAATACCCTGACGAATAATTGGTGGTACAATTCCCTAAGCCAAGGTATCGGAAACAATGGTTCCGATACAAGCGTTGGACATTGGCAGGAGGCTGCGAGCGTAGCGTCCTTTTATTCTCCTTTAAATCCAGTCTATGCGATAGGTCCACCAGGCGGGTGGGATTTCTTTACCCCTACATGGGATACCTATACAAATGAACTGCCTCATCTGCATTGGGAACATCATTTAGGCAGCTTGAATCCTTTATGGCTGGGGACAATATCCAGCGATTTTGACACGGCTTCCAACTGGTCAACCAGTTCTATTCCGGGAGTTGGTTCGACTGCCATCATCGCAAACGCAAGCAATGAACCTACCCTTAGTGCAATTACTACATTAGCTAATTTACTCATGGGCTCAGGCACTTTCACTCAAAATGCTGCTTTAACATTATCTGGTGATTATGTCCAAAGCGGAGGGACATATAATCAAAACGCCGCTCTTTCTATTGGCGGCAATTTCTCCCAGAGTGGCGGTGCTTTTATTTCAAACCCCACCGACACTTTTACAGTAGCTAACAGTTTTTCTTTAAGTGGAGGGACATTTAGCCGCTCTACCGGTTTGGGCACAGGAATAGACCCGTATCTTATTTATGACGTCTACGGCCTTCAAGGCATGGGAGGATTTCTCTCGAGTTCTTTTGGACTTGCTAATGACATTGATGCATCAGGGACAAGCAATTGGAATTCAGGAGCAGGATTTACACCTGTTGGCATTAGCCCTACACCATTCACAGGCACTTTTAACGGCAATAGTTTCACGGTTTCTAATTTATTTATCGATCTTCCAACAACGGATAAGGTCGGTTTATTTGGATACACATCGGGAGCTATCATAGAAAATGTTGGACTAATAAATGCCAATATCACGGGATATTATGGGATCGGTGCCCTTGTTGGTTTTAATATTTCAAGCAGAATTGACAACAGCTATGCCACCGGAAGTGTAAGCGGGAATAGTCAAGTCGGTGGTCTTGTTGGTTATAATTATTCAAGCAGTATCGATAACAGCTATGCCACTGGTACCGTAAGCGGTGATGCATTGATCGGTGGCCTTGTTGGTGGAAATTATAATTCAAATATCGACAACAGCTATGCCGTTGACAGTGTAATCGGGTATGGTTATGTCGGTGGCCTTGTTGGTCGTAATATAAATTCAAGTATCATTGCCAACAGCTATGCCACTGGCAGTGTAAGCGGTAGCAATTATTATATTGGCGGCCTTGTTGGTGTTAATTATAGCTCAAGTAGTATCATCAACAGCTATGCCACTGGAAGTGTAAATGGGAATGGGAGTTGGGCTGTTGGTGGCCTTGTTGGTTTTAATTATAATTCAGGCATCTCCAATAGTTATGCCACTGGCAGTGTAAGCTCGAGTAGTTATGATGTCGGCGGTCTTGTTGGTTATAATATTTCTTCAAGCAGCATTGTCAATAGCTATGCTACCGGCAGTGTCAGCGGCGGTAGTAATGTCGGTGGGCTTATAGGATATGACGATACCAGCAATACCCTGACAAATAACTGGTGGTACAATTCCCTGAGCAATGGCATAGGGAACTATGGTCCAGATACAAGCGTTGGGCAATGGCAGGAAGCAGGCGGTACAAGTGATTTCTACAGTTCCACACAGGCGGTGTATTCAACTTGGGACTTTAACGGTTTATGGAAGGACGGCGCAGGAGTTGCGTATCCTACCTTAGTATGGCAGGGCATGAACAATGGCTCCTTTATCGGTGGCACTGAAACTATTCCATTTCTCATCCATAATGTAAATCAACTGCAGTTTATGGGCTATGCCCTTAATGATTCCTTCCAATTAGATTCCGATATAGATGCAAGTGCCACCTCAAGCTGGAATTCTAGTGCAGGATTTATTCCTATTGGCAACAACTCCACACCATTCACCGGCACCTTCAACGGCAACAATTACACGATATCTGATTTATTCATCAATCTTCCATCAACGAATGATGTGGGACTTTTTGGGCAGACATCAGGCGCTACCATTGAGAATGTTGGACTAGTAAATGTCAATATCACGGGACAAGAAAATGTCGGAGGCCTGGTGGGTTATAATCGTTATTCAAGCAGCATCGACAACAGCTATGCCACCGGTAGTGTAATCGGCAGTAGTTATGTCGGAGGCCTTGTTGGTAATAATAGCAATTCAAGCATCGACAACAGTTATGCCACAGGCAATGTAAGTGGGAGTAGTGAATATGTCGGCGGCCTTGTTGGTTTAAATAATAATTCAAGCAGTATCACCAACAGCTATGCCAGTGGCAATGTGAGCGGTGGTAGTGGTAGTGGTGATGTCGGCGGCCTTGTTGGTGGTAATTATAATTCAAGCAGCATCGACAACAGTTATGCCGCCGGCAGTGTAAGCGGGAGTGGTTATTATGTCGGCGGTCTTGTTGGTCTTAATTTTAATTCAAGCAGCATTGACAACAGCTATGCCACCGGCAGTGTAAGCGGACGCGTAGTTGTCGGTGGCCTTGTTGGTTATAATGGTGCTTCAAGCAGTATTGACAACAGCTATACCACCAACAGTATAAGCAGTAATAGTGGCGAAGTTGGCGGCCTTGTTGGTCTTAATAATTATTCGAGTAGCATCACTAACAGCTATGCTACCGGCAGTGTAAGCGGGAGTGGTAGTGATGTCGGCGGCCTTGTTGGTTGGAATGAAAATTCAAGCAGCATCACTAACAGCTTTGCCACTGGCACTTCAAGCGGGGGCAGTAATGTCGGCGGCCTTGTTGGTTTGAATTCTTCAAGTACCATTACCAATTCCTATTATACCGACTCCGGTAATGTAAATGGCCTTGGCACCTATGATTCCAATGGTGCATCGGACTTTTATTCTCCCGCGAACCCGGTTTATGCTATAGGTACCGCAGGCGGGTGGGATATCTTTACTCCCATATGGGACACCTATACGGATCAACTGCCTCACCTGCATTGGGAACATCATTCAGGCAGTTTGAATCCTTTATGGCTGGGGACAATATCCAGCGATTTTGACACGGCTTCCAACTGGTCTACTAATTCTGTTCCGGGAGTTGATTCGACCGTTATTATCGCAAACGCAAGCAATGAACCCACCCTCAGTTCAATTACCACATTAGCTGATTTACTCATGGGCTCCGGCACCTTCACTCAAGATGCTGCTTTGACATTAACTGGTAACTATGCTCAAGCTGGAGGGATATATAATCAAAACGCCGATCTTTCTATTGGTGGTAATTTCTTTCAAGGCGGTGGTACATTTGTCTCAAACCCCGTTAACATTTTTACAGTGGGCAACAGTTTTTCCTTAAGCGGCGGAATATTCAGCCGCTTTACCGGTTTGGGAACAGGAATAGACCCATATTTTATTTACGACGTTTACGGCCTTCAAGGGATGGGAGGATTTTTGTTGAGCACGTTTGGGCTTGCCAATGACATCGATGCGTCAGGAACAAGCAACTGGAATTCAGGCGCAGGATTTATTCCTGTTGGCAACAGCTCTACGCCATTCAGCGGAAGTTTCAACGGCAACAATTATACGATATCTGATTTATTCATCAATCTTCCTACAACGAATGATGTCGGACTTTTCGGGTATACATCAGGTGCTACTATTGAGAATGTCGGACTCCTTAACGCTAACATTACAGGAGAATATCATGTCGGCGATCTTGTGGGTTATAGTAATAATTCAAGCAGCATCGCTAACAGCTATGCCACTGGTAGTGTAAGCGGTATTGATGGAGTCGGTGGCCTTGTTGGTTATAATTATAACTCAAGCAGCATAGATAACAGCTATGCCACAGGCAGTGTAAGCGGTACTGGTAATGTCGGCGGCCTTGTTGGGTATAATTATTCAAGCAGCATCGCTAACAGCTATGCTACAGGCAATGTAAGTGGTAGTGGTGATGTCGGTGGCCTTGTTGGTTATAATGGTAAATCAAGCATCGACAACAGCTATGCCACTGGCAGTGTAAGCGGGAATGGGTATCAAATCGGTGGGCTTGTTGGTTATAATGATAGTTCAAGCAGCATCGCTAACAGCTACGCCAATGGCACCGTAAATGGAGGTTATCAAGTTGGAGGTCTTGTTGGTTTAAATTATAATTCAAGCAGCATCGACAACAGCTATGCCACTGGCAGTGTAAGCGGAAGTAGTTATGTCGGCGGCCTTGTTGGTTTTAATGGTAATTCCAGCAGCATCGACCATAGCTATGCCACCGGCAGTGTAAGCGGGAGTAGTTATGTCGGCGGCCTTGTTGGCTATAATACTAATTCAAGCAGCATTGACAATAGTTATGCCACGGGCAGTGTAAGCGGCAGTAACAATGTCGGTGGGCTTATAGGATATGACGACGGCACTAATACCCTGACGAATAACTGGTGGTATAACTCCTTGAGCAATGGTATAGGAAACTATGGCCCTAATGTAAGCGTTGGGCATTGGCAGGAAGTCGGTAGCGCCAGTGATTTCTTTAATCAAGCCCAAGCTGTTTACAATGGCACAAGCCCATGGGACATTTCATCAACGACCGGCCACATCTGGGCCATGTCAGGGGACAATGATGCTTTTCCTCTATTACAATTCAGATATTCCACGACCATTAGTGATGACTACCAGCTTCAGTTGATGTTCCTTAATTTAGGGGCCAGCTATACGTTAGCTAACAATATTGATGCCTCAGAGACATCAAACTGGAACGCGGGAGGTGGCTTTGCTCCTATTGGAATCAGCTTTCCATTCACCGGCACCTTCAACGGAAACAATTACACGGTTTCTAATTTATTTATCAATCTTCCAAGAACAGATGATGTTGGTCTTTTTGGGCAGACATCGGGCGCTACCATTGAGAATGTTGGACTGACAAGTGCCAATATCACGGGAGCAAATTATGTCGGTGGCATAGTTGGTTTTAATAATTCAAGCAGCATTGACAACAGCTATGCTATTGGCAGTGTAAGCGGCAGTGGTAATGGGATCGGCGGCCTTGTTGGTAGGAATAATTCAAGCAGCATCGACAACAGCTATGCCAGTGGCAGTGTAAGTGGTGCTAATTATGTCGGTGGCCTTGTTGGTTATAATGGTATTTCAAGCATTGACAACAGCTATACCACCGGCAGTGTAAGCGGGATTAATAGAGTCGGCGGTCTTGTGGGTTATAATGGTTATTCAAGCAGTATCGACAATAGCTATGCCACCGACAGTGTAAGTGGGGGTGGGTGCGTCGGCGGCCTAGTGGGAGGCATGTGGGAAAATAGTACAATTTCCAACTCCTTTTATGATATTGATAGTGTGTCAATCAATGGCGGCCATCTAGTGACCATGGGGGGGATTTATGACAGTCAGTATCAGGATTGGATGAACCATGGTAAATTTCTGATGATTGACAATTACCTGACTTTAAGCGGGGGTTATTATCAGATTTCCAATGTTAATGACCTTAAGAATTTCTTAGGTTTTTCTGAATCCAATGACAATACAGATAAATTCGAACTGACCAATAATCTTGATTTAACCGGCTTTGCTGGGCTTTATATTCCTTACCTGGGGGTAGAGGAATTTAACGGGAATTCTAAAACAATCAGTAATCTAAGCATTGATTTACCTAATAACGTTGACATAGGGTTTTTTGGTTATGCTCAGGGGAGCAACATACATGATTTAGGGATAGTTAGTGGTTCAGTGACAGGATCCAACGTTGGCGCGCTAGTGGGAATCAACGACCATACATCTATTAACAATTCCTACGCCACAGTGTCTGTGACTGGGAGTGGGTATGTCGGCGGCCTTGTTGGTGATAATTCGTCTTCAATAATCGATAACAGCTATGCCACTGGCAATGTAAGCGGGAATGGTAATGGTGTCGGTGGCCTTGTTGGCTATAATACTAATTCAAGCAACATCGACAACAGCTATGCCACTGGTAAAGTAAGTGGGGGTAACTATGTCGGCGGCCTTGTTGGCTATAATTTTGCAAGCACCATCGCTAACAGCTATGCCACTGGCAGTGTAAGCGGTGGTAGTTATGTCGGCGGCCTTGTTAGTTCGAATGGTTATTCAAGCAGTATCGCCAACAGCTATGCCACCGGCAGTGTAAGCGGCAGTAGTAATGTTGGCGGGCTTATAGGATATGATGATGGCACTAATACCCTGACAAATAATTGGTGGTACAATTCCTTGAGCCAAGGTATTGGGAACAATGCTTCCGATACAAACGTTGGTCATTGGCAGGAAGCCGGTAGCGCCAGTGATTTCTTTAATCAAGCCCAAGCTGTCTACAACGGCACCAATCCCTGGGATTTCATTAATACTTGGGTAGCCACAGGTCTTACATATCCTGATCTTCTGTTCACTTATGATATCTGGTCCGGGTCCGGCAGTTGGTCTAATGCCGCCAACTGGAGTAAGGATATTGTACCGACACAAACAAGCAAGGTCTTGTTTAATGCCACGAGCCTGAATGATTCTACCATTGATGCTTTTGGGGGAGACATTGCGAGCCTTGTGATCACATCCGGCTATACCGGCAGTATTGCTCAGAATAATGACCTGACTATAACTGGTAGTTATGTTCAAGGTGGAGGGACATTCAATCAAAACACCAATCTTTCTATCAATGGTAGT
This sequence comes from Candidatus Omnitrophota bacterium, assembly GCA_963769315.1. Classification (GTDB taxonomy): domain Bacteria; phylum Omnitrophota; class Gorgyraeia; order Zapsychrales; family Fredricksoniimonadaceae; genus JABDGZ01. Next base: position 302,439 of record CAVYLG010000003.1, on the reverse strand, counting down.
TACGTCAATAACGGTGGTACTTTCAATGCCGGAAGCCAACCCGTTACTTTCACAGGTTCAGGAACGATCAACTCCGGCAGCACTTTGTTTAATAACTTAAATGTCAATGCTTCGGGGACCTATACATTAGCAGATGCATTAAGTGTGAATGACAATTTAAATATTCAAGCTGGGGAATTAGATGCTAACGGACAGATGGACATGGTGACAGGATTAACAACTATCAGTGGCGGAACGTATAGCGCTTCAACTGCAACACAAACATTCAGTGGTGGGTTGACGATCTCAGGGGGGATATTTAGCGGTTCCGGTGGGGATGTCAGTACTACAGATTTGACTTTATCCAGCGGAACTCTAACAGCGCCGTCAGGGAACTTTGATGTATCCGGCGCCTGGGATAGGATTGGAGGGACATTTGATCCGGGCACGTATACCGTTACGCTTGACGGTACTGATCAAACTATCAGCGGCAATACGACATTCTATAATTTAACCAAGACAGTCAGCTCTGCAGACACCCTGACCTTTGAAGCCGGTTCAACACAGACCATTGAACATACGTTGACATTACAAGGGGCTTCTGGGAATTTGTTATCATTACGCTCTTCTTCCAATGGGACAGCATGGAACATTGACCCGCAAGGCACCAAAAATATAGGTGATGTGGATGCAAAGGATTCCGACAATATCAATGCCACCGTGATCAGTCCGCACACTTCCATTGATTCAGGTAATAACACCAGTTGGTCATTTGGGTATTTGGCTGTGACAGGGGCCTCACCGATGACAGCAGGGACAACAGATGATCTTGTAATAACTTCCTATGATGACTATGGAGCAGTAAATACAAGTTATGCGGGAGCAAAGGGATTAACTTTTTCAGGTATATCTAATGCCATTACGGGACAAATTCCGACGGTGGCGGGGATAGATATCGGGAGTTTGACGGATGTAGATTTTACGGCAGGGGTATCGAACAACGGAGCGGCAACGCTTAAGGCATATAAGGCAGAAACGGCATCAGTGGGAGTGACTGATGGTAACCTTAATGCTACAGGGCATACATTAAGTTTGACAGTCAATCCTGCCAGTGCCAATAGCCTAACTTTATCTGCGGTCACAACAACCCCAAATGCAGGGTCAACAGACCAGTTAACACTCACTGCTTATGACCTGTACGATAATATAGCGACCGGTTACACGGGAGCTGAAAGCGGGTACATATTTAGTGGTGTAAACAGCATTAGCAGCTATATTCCGACCGTAACCGATAATTCCGGAACCCCAGTAGACTTTGGTACTCCGGAAACCCTGACCTTCAGCAATGGGGTGAGTAGTTTGGGTGGGAATATGACACTGTATAAAGCAGAGACGGCATCAGTGACAGCAACGCAGGGTAGTTTAACTTCTAATGCATTGGGCTTGACAGTGGCACCTTTAAGTGTAAGCAGTTTAACATTATCCGCAGCGAGCACAACACCCGTTACAGGTTCAACAGATCAACTGACGATCACGGCAAAAGACATGTATGGTAATACAGCGACGAGTTATTCGGGGGATGAAGCAAACTTTACATTCAGCGGAGCCAACAGCATCGGACTTTATGTTCCGACAGTAACGGATAAGACAGGAACTGCAATAGACTTTGGCACACCGGAAACTTTGACATTTTTAAATGGTGTCAGTTCTGCGGGTGGATTGATGACATTGTATGATGTAGAAACAGCATTAGTGACTGCAACACAGGGCAGTTTAACGAGTAATGCATTGAGTGTGACGGTTACTCCGCCTATACCGCTTCCGGTGGCTCTCATTAATCAGTTTACTCAACTAGAGGATAATGATCAGGCGTCTTCTAACGGGTCCAAGACTAACAATGATGAAGGGGGCATTAACAGTTGGATTATCGTTCATCCTTTGAAAACTCCGGATATTTTTATATCAGGGCTTCCTTATCAAAATCAAAAAGAAAACTTGATCTTCTCTGCGTATACCCATGACAGTCATATATTACAAGCGGGTCAGGCGATTGAAGTGCAGGATGCGGTCGAACTAGTTCCTTATGAAACAGAAATGCCTAATTTTAATTTGATAATGCCAATTTCACTCAGGAATGATAGAAATGTGTTGCAAGTGAGCCAAGCGGATGAAGCACAGGATGGAATTGGATAGTCCCGCCAGAGAACGTTATACCCAACCCGCCTTAAATTAACCTCAAAAATAATCAGTAAATTTATAGATACTTAGTGGCTTGGTAGTAAAATATATAATATGTTACTGTGTGTTTTTATGTCTTTAATTCTTCTCCCTCGACGGGGGTGGTAGGACTATTCCCCCCTCTTTATTATAAAGAGGGGGTTAGGGGGAGTTAATAATTGGCAGCCGTCACCATTTGCCCATAAGTTGTTATTATAAATAATCTATGGCATACTTCACTTAGCAGGTCGCAGCGGAATGTTTTTTGGTATACATACATAATTTTATATGAGTCATACATTCCTTAAAAAATTACTTTCCGCCTCTACCGCATTATTCTTCTTTTTCTTTTCTATTTCTCCCGTTTCTGCCTTTAACGTTACCGTCACTGCCGGCAGTGCCACTGTGTCCAGCTCAGGCAACACCACGACGATTAACGTAAAGAGCAATGCTGTTTTGCAAGGCAATACCAGCATTGCAGCCAATCAAATTGTTGATATTATCGGCTCCAGCAATACTCTTTTAAGAGACACGAGCAGGTCTACAGACCAATTGGCTGGGTACTCTTTTGGCCCAGGGCAATGTGGTCTTGATCAACACCAATGGGATTTACATTGCCAAATCCGCTAACATCAATGTCCAGTCTTTGATTGCCTCAACGTTGGATATCCAAAATGAAGCATTTCTGACAGGCCAGTATAAGTTCCAGAAGGTCAATGGGGTCAATGTCGCCCAAATACTTAATGAAGCCAATATAACGGTGAAGGATGGCGGGTATGTGGTATTTATGGCAGACAGGGTAGTCAATGGAGGTACGATTACAGCGTATTTGGGGTCAGTGGCCTTTGGCTCGGGACAAAATATCACAGTCAATTTTGACCAAAGCGGACTTGTTAATCTGGTGGTGAACAAAGGGTTAGCCCAACAATTGACCAATTCACAAGGAGAGACAGTAGATCAGATAGTCAATAAGGGGACGATAAAAGCAGATGGCGGGAGAATACAATTAACAGCCAAATTACTGGAAACGACCTTAAAGAGCATAGTCAACAATAGTGGGATCATCGAAGCCAATAGTGCGGTGAACAAGAAGGGTATGATAGAACTGGTGGCGGATGGGGGGATTGACAACAGTCGGGACGATCAGCGGCTCGCAATTAAATGAAAGCGGATACACGTTTGAATCAACAGGAGTTTGGATGTAGGGCATGGATATTTTGATAATCTGGATAAAGCGATCAATATTTCAGGAGAAATAAGCGGTATGTATTCTGATGTAGGGGACATCGATTTGACAGGAGCAGTAAGCCTGACCGGGGACACTACCTTGCAGGCAGATTCCGACGCTAATCAATCGGGTAAAATTGTGATGAACACCAATTCATTGACAGGCAATGATTTCAACCTGACGCTTTATACAGGAGAGAATGATACGTTAGACGGCTCCATCACAGGCGTTAATCTGCTAACACTTAATTCTTCAACTGCCAACAACAAGACCTTTACCTCCACAGGAGCTTCTTTTAGTGTGAGCACATTGCAAACCAACGAGTATGCGCTTTTTTCCCGTTCACAGGGAACAGGAACTTCACTTGATCCGTATATGATTTATTCGGTTTCAAATGCGGTGGGTGGTTTGCAGTATATCCCTACGGAAAGCCTTAGCGCTTATTATGAATTAGCCAATAACATAAATTCCGCTGAAACATCAAGTTGGAACTCTGGTGCAGGCTTTACTCCCATTGGGAACAACATCACACCATTCACCGGAACCCTCAACGGCAATAATTTTACGATATCTGATTTATTCATCAATCTGCCGTTAACTCGTTATGTAGGCTTGTTTGGGTACACATTAGGTGCCAGCATTGAGAATGTTGGACTATTAAATGCAGATATAACAGGACAAAATAGAGTCGGTACTCTTGTTGGTGCAAATTATAATTCAAGTATTGACAACAGTTTTACCACCGGCAATGTGACTGGAACCGGTAATAATATCGGCGGCCTTGTTGGTTTAAATTATACTTCAAGCAACATCGACAATAGCTATACAACCAGCAATGTAGTGGGGGTTAATAATGTCGGTGGTCTTGTTGGTTGGAATGGCAATTCAAGCAGCATCGATAATAGCTATGCCACCGGCAGCGTAAACGCTGGAAGTTTTATCGGCGGTCTTGTTGGTGTTAATTATAAGACAAGCAGTATCACTAATAGTTACGCAACCGGAAGTGTAAACGGTGTAGGTTATGCCGGTGGCCTGGTTGGATATAATTCACATGCAAGTATCATCGACAATAGCTATGCTAGTGGCAATGTACATGGAGGGGCAAATTATGTCGGAGGTCTTGTTGGTTATAATCTTATTTCAAGCGTCATAGATAACAGCTATGCCACAGGCAGTGTAAGTGGTACTAATGTTGTCGGAGGCCTTGTTGGGGATAATATTAGTTCAAGTGTCATTAATAACAGCTTTGCCACGGGTAGTGTGAGCGGTGGTACCAATGTTGGCGGTCTTATAGGTGCTGACGATGGCACAACAACTCTGACGAATAATTGGTGGTACAATTCCTTGACCCAAGGAATTGGTAACAATGGTTCCAACACAAGTATTGGGCAATGGCAGGAGGCAGGCAGCGCAAGCGATTTCTTTAATCAAGCCCAAGCTGTCTACAATGGCATAGATTCATGGGATATCTCATCAACGGTTGGACATAGTTGGGCCATGTCAGGTGACATTGATGCCTATCCTTTGTTACAATTCAGATATTCCACGACCATCAAGGATCTAGATCAATTGCAGTTAATGTTCCTTAATTTGGGGGCAAGCTATAGTTTGGCAAACGACATAGATGCCACAGAAACTTCAAATTGGAACGCGGGTAACGGTTTTGCTCCCATAGGAATCAGTTCACCATTCACAGGTACCTTCAATGGCAACGGTTTTACGATATCAAATTTATTCATCAATCTTCCCACAACAAATGATGTTGGCCTTTTTGGATATTCATTAGGAGCTACCATAGAAAATGTCGGACTGGTAAATGCCAATGTCACGGGGACAAAATAATGTTGGTGGCCTTGTTGGTGGGAATTATTATTCAAGTAGCATCGACAACAGCTATGCCACCGGCAGTGTAAGCGGTAGTAATGGTGTCGGCGGCCTTGTGGGTTATAGTATTCATGCAAGCATCGATAAGTGCTATGCCATTAGTAGTGTTAGTGGGAGTGGTGATTTTGTCGGTGGCCTTGCTGGGGGTAATGATCATAGCAGTATCGCCAACAGCTATGCCAGCTGGCAGTGTAATGGGGAGCGGTGATTATGTGGGTGGTCTTGTTGGTTGGAATGATAATTACAGCAGCATTGACAACAGTTATGCCACTGGCACTGTAAGCGGTAGTAATGGTGTCGGCGGCCTTGTGGGTTATAATTGGATCTACTCAAGTATCGTCAACAGCTACGCCACCGGCAGCGTAAACGGGAGTTACGGTTGGGTCGGGGGCCTTGTTGGTATAAATGATTTGTCAGGCAGCATCTCCAACAGCTATGCCACCGGCAGCGTAAGCGGAAGTAGTTATGTCGGCGGCCTTGTGGGTTATATTAATCGTTCAAGCAGCATCGATAACAGCTATGCCACCGGTAGTGTAAGCGGCGGTAGTTATGTCGGTGGGCTTATAGGATATGACTCTGGCGGCAATATTCTGACGAATAATTGGTGGTACAATTCCTTGAGCCAAGGTATCGGAAACAATGGTTCCGATATAAGTGTTGGGCATTGGCAGGAGGCTGGTGGTATAAGTGATTTTTATGGCATTGGTAGCGGAGCGGGTGGGGCGGTTTATTCAACATGGGATTTTAATGGCCTTTGGGCCAATAATAATTCAATTTATCCTACTCTAATGTGGCAAGGTATGGGTGATGGCAGTGCCTTTATCGGCGGCACATCCTTGCATCCTTTCCAAATTTCCAATGTCAACCAACTGCAGTTTATGGGCTATGCCCTAAGCGATTTTTTCCAATTAGCTTCCGATATTGACGCGAGCGCCACCTCCGGCTGGAATGCTGATGCGGGATTTACTCCCATTGGAAACAGCCCACCATTCACCGGCACCTTTAACGGCAACAGTTACACTATATCAAATTTGTTCATCAATCTTCCATCAACTAATGGTGTAGGTCTTTTTGGGTATACATCAGGTGCTATCATTGAAAATGTCGGATTGGTAAATGCCAATATCACGGGACAACAGAATGTCGGTAGCCTTGTTGGTTTAAATAATAATTCAAGCAGCATCGATAACAGCTATGCCACCGGCAGTGTAAGCGGGGGTGATGAAGTCGGTGGCCTTGTTGGTTATAATAGTCATTCAAGCAGCATCGCCAACAGCTATGCCACCGGCAGTGTAAGCGGGAGTGATAAAGTCGGTGGCCTTGTTGGTCTTAATTATAATTCAAGCAGCATCGCCAACAGCTATGCCACCGGCAGTGTAAGCGGGAATTATTATGTTGGCGGTTTTGTTGGTTTTAATGGTTATTCAAGCAGCATCGCCAACAGCTATGCCACCGGCAGTGTAAGCGGGAGTGATGATGAAGTAGGCGGCCTTGTTGGTTATAATAATATTTCAAGCAGCATCGATAACAGCTATGCCACAGGCACAGTAATCGGTAGTGGTAATTATATCGGCGGCCTTGTTGGTTGGAATTATTCAAGTAGCATCTCCAACAGCTATGCCACTGGTAGTGTAAGCGGGGGGAGTGGAAGTTATGTCGGTGGGCTTGTTGGTGTTAATACTAGTTCAAGCAGCATCGACAACAGCTATGCCACTGGCAATGTAAGCGGTGTTCAGTATGTCGGCGGTCTTGTTGGTCAAAATATTGGAAGCAGCATCTCCAACAGCTATGCTACTGGCAGTGTAAGCGGGAGTTATAATGCTGTCGGAGGCCTTGTGGGCTCTAGCGGTTATGGTGGTCGAGATGGCAGCATCGACAACAGCTTTGCCACTGGTACTGTGAGTGGTGCTAATTATGTCGGTGGTCTTGTTGGTCTAGAGGGCAATACAATTATCGACAATAGTTATGCCATTGGCAGTGTAAATGGAAATAGTGGTGTCGGCGGCCTAGTTGGTAATAATCAAATAAGCAGCATCTCCAACAGCTATGCCACTGGCAATGTAAGCGGGAGGAGTAATGATGTCGGCGGCCTTGTTGGATCTAATGGTGCTTCAAACATCTCCAACAGCTATGCCATTGGCAGTGTAAGTGGTAGTAGTGATGTCGGAGGCCTTGTTGGTTTTGTCAATTATGCAGGCGGCAGCATTGATAACAGTTATGCTACCGGTAATGTAAGTGGTAGTAGTAATGTCGGTGGGCTTATAGGATCTTACAATGGCACTAGCACCCTGACGAATAATTGGTGGTACGATAATTTGAGCAATGGTATTGGAAACTATGGTCCCGATACAAGCGTTGGTCATTGGCAGGAGGCTACTAGCGCTAGTGATTTCTATAATCCAGCGCAATCTGTCTATAATGGTTCAGGTCCCTGGGATTTCACTAATATCTGGGTGGCTCCTGGGGCCATGTATCCCGATCTTATCTTCTCTTATAACATCTGGTCCGGCTCCGGCAATTGGTCTGATGCTGCCAACTGGAGCAAGGATGTTGTGCCGACAGCAACAAGCAAGGTTTTGTTTAATGGCACGAGTATAGATGATTCCACCATTAATGCTTTTGGGGGAGACATTGCCAACCTTGTGATCACCTCTGCTTATATCGGCAACATTACTCAAAACAATGCTCTGACATTATCCGGTAACTACGTTCAAGGTGGCGGAACCTATGATCAAAATGCTGCTTTCAGCGTTAATGGCACCTACGCCCAAAGCGGAGGGACATTCAATTCAGACCACACTCAAAGTTTTTCTTGGGGAGGGGATTTGTTATTAGGCGGAGATTTTAACCGGTATACAGGAGCAGGCACGGGTATTTCTCCGTATCTTGTTTACGACGTTTATGGGCTTGAGGGAATGAATACGCATCTTTCCAGTGTATTTGAACTCAATAATACCATTGACGCAACAGGGACATCGAGCTGGAATTCTGATGCAGGATTTACTCCTATTGGAAACAGTACGACCCCATTTACCGGCACCTTCAACGGGAACGATCTCATAATTTACAATTTATCCATCAATCTTCCATCAACGAATGATGTCGGTCTTTTTGGAGAGACTTCAGGAGCTACCATTGAGAATGTCGGACTGGAAAATGCCAATATCACGGGACAAACTAATGTCGGTGCTCTGGTTGGCTATAGTGATACTTCAAGCAGCGTCACTAACAGCTATACCACAGGTAGTGTAAGCGGGACCGGTTATACTGTCGGCGGTCTTGTTGGTCAAAATCTTAATGGAAGCAGTATCAGTAGCAGTTATTCCACAGGTACTGTAAGCGCGGGAGCTGTTGCTGGCGGCCTCGCTGGTTTAAATGCCAATGGAAGCACCATTACCAACAGCTATGCCACCGGCAATGTTAGTCTTACGAATGATGGAGGGGGGAACATTGGTGTTGGTGGTCTTGTTGGTAATAATTCTTGGGGAGGAAGTATTAACAATAGCTATGCCACCGGCAATGTTAGTGGTGGCTATAGTGGAATCGGCGGCCTTGTTGGCAGTAATAATTATGGAGGAAGTATTACCAACAGTTATGCTACTGGGAATGTCAGTGGAGGAAATAATGCAATCGGTGGCCTTGTAGGTACTAATATTTATTCAAGCAGTATCGATAACAGTTATGCTACTGGTATAGTAATCGGATATTTAGATGTAGGAGGTCTGGTTGGTTATAATGGCAATTCAAGCAGTATTGATAATAGCTTTGCTACCGGCAATGTAAGCGGGAGTAATGAAGTCGGCGGCCTTGTTGGTGGTAATGATAGTAGAAGTACTATCTCTAATAATTATGCCACTGGGAGTGTTAGTGGGGGTGATAATGTCGGTGGTCTAGTTGGTAATAATTATGTTCAGATATCGATAATAGCTATGCCACTGGCAATGTGTACGGCAATGCTTTGTCTGGTGGACTTGTTGGAATCAGTAATTATAGTTATGGTTGAGAGGTAATATCGATAACAGCTATGCCACCGGCAATGTAAGAGGGGGCTGGTTATGTTGGTGGCCTTGTTGGGGGAATGGGAATTTCAAGACATCGACAATAGCTATGCCATTGGAAGCGTAAGTGGAGGTAATAATGTTGGAGGGCTTTTTGGTGTAATGCAATAATTAGCATCACTAATAGCTATGCCACTGGCAGTGTAAGCGGGAGTAATGAAGTCGGCGGCCTTATTGGTTATAATAACCATTATTCAGTATTACCAACAGCTATGCCACTGGCAATGTAAGCGGTAGTAGTGATGTCGGTGGTCTTGTTGGTGGTGATAATTAATCTTTCAAATGGTATCGATAACAGTTTTGCCACGGGTAATGTAAGTGGCGGTAGCAATGTCGGAGGGCTTATAGGATATTACGTTGGCACTAGCACTCTGACGAATAACTGGTGGTACAATTCCCTTAGTAATGGTATAGGCAACAATGGTTTTAATATAAGCGTTGGGCATTGGCAGGAGGCCACTAGTGCCAGTGATTTCTTTAATACAGCGCAAGCTGTTTACAATGGTTCAGGCCCTTGGGATTTCACTAATGTCTGGGTGGCTCCGGGCGCCATGTATCCCGATCTAATTTTCTCTTATAACATCTGGTCCGGCTCCGGCAATTGGTCTGATGCTGCCAACTGGAGCAAGGATGTTGTGCCGACAGCAACAAGCAAGGTTTTGTTTAATGGCACGAGCTTAGATGATTCTACTATCAATTCTTTTGGTGGAAGCATTGCGAAACTTGTAATCACTTCCGGCTATACAGGCAGCATTGCTCAAAATAGTAACTTGTCTGTATTAGGTGACTATGTTCAGGCGGGAGGAACTTTTGTCTCAAACCTTGCTAACACTTTTACAGTGGATAATAGTTTTTCTTTAAGTGGAGGGACATTTAACCGTTTTACCGGCTTGGGGACAGGGGTAGACCCGTATCTTGTTTATGACGTCTATGGCCTTCAGGCTATCGGAAGATTATCTATCGAGTACCTTTGGACTTGCCAATAATATTAATGCATCAGGAACAAGAGTTGGAATTCCGGTACAGGGTTTAACCCTATTGGAAATAGCTCCACACCATTCACCGGCACCTTCAACGGCAACAATTATACGATTTCTAATTTATTCATCAATCTTCCATCAACGGATAATATAGGTCTTTTTGGATACACCAGTGGCGCGATTATTCAAGGTGTAGGCTTGACCAATATGAATATAACATGGGGCAAATTATGTAGGTGGCTTGACGGGGTATAACAAAGAATCTTCTATAGATAATATCCTACGCCAGCGGAACTGTGATGGGCGCTAATGATGTAGGAGGTCTGGTGGGGGAAACCTTCATAGCTAGTATCGCCAATTCTTATGCTCAGTGGCACTGTTAGCGGTAATGGTACTTTTAGTGTAGGGGGCCTTGTGGGAATTAATATGGGTTCGAGCAGCATCGACAATTGCTATGCTACTGGAACTGTGACGGGTAATATTTGGTGTAGGCGGCCTTGGTAGGCGATAATTACTACATTCTCAGCATTTCTAATTCCTATGCCAGTGGAGGCGTTACAGGAGGTTATGTAGTAGGTGGCTTGGTTGGGTATAACACCTGGTATTCTACTGTCGATAATTCCTATGCTACTGGAACTGTGATGGGAAGCGGTTATATGATAGGTGGTCTAGTGGGGGCTAATTACTTACATTTACTATCTCTAACTCTTACGCATATGGAAATGTGACGGGCGTTAATGAGGTAGGCGGCTTGTTGGGGTGGAATTTTTTCATTCTACCATTTAAATAGTTGCGCTATAGGAAATGTAATGGGAGTAATAGCACGATAGGTGGTCTTGTCGGTGGATAATTACGTTCATTCAGCTATCGACAATTCTTATGCCACAGGAGTGGCGACATAACCGGAGGTTATACATGTCAGGCGGCTTGATCGGTCTGATGATGGCAGTAATACCCTGACAAATAATTGGTGGTATAATGCAATAAATAGTGTCGGTGTGGGAAACAATTCTTCCTTCCCTTGGCTTGGCAATGAGGCTGGTACGGTGAGTGATTTCTTCAGTTCAAGCCCAGCCTGTTTATATGGCACGTCCATGGGACATCTCATCAACGACTGGACATATCTGGGCGATGTCAGGCGACGATGATGCTTTTCCGCTGTTACAATTCAGATATTCCACCACCCTTCATGATGCGTATCAACTTCAGTTGATGTTTCTTAATTTAGGGAGCCAGCTACACGGTCGCTAACAATATTGATGCCACAGAAACTTCAAATTGGAACTTGGGAGCAGGCTTTGCTCCCATAGGAAGCAGCGGGAGCCCCATTCACCGGCACTTTCAACGGTGACAATTACACGATATCTAATTTTTTCATTGATCGTCTGACAACGAATGATATTGGACTTTTTGGGTATACATCCGAAGCAACTATTGAAAATATCGGACTTCTTAATGCTAACATAACTGGACAAAATAATGTCGGTGAGCTTGTAGGTTATAATAATAATTTAAGCAGCATCGCCAATAGTTATGCCACTGGCAGTGTAAGCGGTAGTAGTTTAGTCGGCGGCCTTATCGGATATAATAATTCAAGTAGCATCGACAACAGCTATGCCACGGGCAGGGTAAGCAGTGGTGATGGATATGTAGGCGGCCTTGTTGGTAATAATTCAAGCAGCATCACCAACAGCTATGCAACCGGCAATGTAAGCGGAAGTGGCAGTGTTGGGGTGTCGGAGGCCTTGTTGGTGTAATGGTGGTTCAACTCGACAACAGCTATGCTACTGGCAATGTAAGCGGGAGCGGGAGTGGTTGGGGTGTCGGCGGCCTTGTTGGTGTTAATGAATTCGCAAGCATCGCCAACAGCTATGCCACCGGCAATGTAAGCGGGAGTAGTAATTATACCGGCGGCCTTGTTGGTTATAATCTTTTTTCAAGCAGCATCACCAACAGCTATGCCACAGGCAATGTAAACGGGAGTAGGGGGGTCGGAGGCCTTGTTGGTCTTAATCTTTATTCTAGCAGCATCGACAACAGCTATGCCACAGGCAGTGTAAGCGGTAGTAATGTCGGCGGCCTTGTTGGTGGTAATGGTAATTCAAGCAACATCACCAACAGTTTTGCCACCGGCAGCGTAACCGGCAGCGGCAATGTCGGCGGTCTTATAGGAAATGACGACGGCACCAACACCCTGACGAATAATTGGTGGTACAATTCCCTTAGTAATGGCATAGGGGGTGGAGCTGGAGATACTTCCAATATCAGCGTTGGGCAATGGCAGAAGGCAGGCAGCGCTAGTGATTTCTTTAACTCTAGCCAGCCTGTTTATAACGGCGTAAACCCATGGGACATCTCATCAAACTTGGGCCATGTCTGGGCCATGTCAGGTGACGATGATGCTTTGCCGCTTTTACAATTCAGATACTCCACAACCATTCAGGATCCTTACCAACTTCAGTTGATGTTCCTTAATTTAGCGGCGAGTTATACGCTTGCTAACAATATTGATGCCACAGAGACTTCAAACTGGAACTTGGGAGCAGGCTTTGCTCCTATTGGAATCAGCTCACCATTCACCGGCACCTTCAATGGCGATAATTACACGATATCTAATTTATTCATCGACCTTCCCACCACGAATGATGTTGGTCTTTTTGGACAGACTTCAGGATCTACCATTGAAAATGTTGGACTTCTTAATGCTAACATCATGGGGCATTATAATGTTGGTGGCCTTGTTGGTATAAATAATAATTCAAGCAGTATCAACAACAGTTATTTTACTGGCAATGTTAGCGGATATGATGCTATTGGTGGCCTTGTTGGAATAAATAGTAATGGAAGTAGCATCACCAATAGCTATACCAATAGTAGTGTAGGCGGTGGTAGTTACGTTGGCGGTCTTGCTGGTTATAATATCAATTCAGGCATCATCGACAATAGCTATGCTATTGGTAATGTCAGCGGTGGGGATGCCACTATTGGAGGCCTTGTTGGTATTAATAATGATTCAAGCAGCATCGACAACAGCTATGCCACTGGCAGTGTCAGTGGGGGTGTTAATGTCGGCGGCCTTGCCGGTAGAAATTATCATTCAAGCAGCATTGATAACAGCTATGCTACCGGCAATGTTAGCGGTAGTAGTTTGCGTGCTGGGGGTCTTGTTGGTTACAATACTACAGCTAACATCACCAACAGCTATGCTACTGGTAATGTAAGAGGTGCTAATTATGTTGGCGGCCTTGTTGGTTATAGTCGTATTTCAAGCAGTATTGACAACAGCTATGCCACCGGCAGTGTAATCGGAAGTGGAAATGGTATCGGCGGCCTTGTTGGTTATAATGATGCAAGTAGCATCGCCAACAGCTATACCACTGGTAGTGTAATAAGTGGTGGTAATAATGTCGGTGGCCTTGTTGGTTCTAATTGGTCAAGCAACATCTCCAACAGCTATGCCACCGGTAGTGTAAGCGGGAATGGTGGTGTCGGCGGCCTTGTTGGTCTGAGTGTTTATAGTATCATCACCAACAGCTATGACACCGGCAGTGTAAGCGGGAATGGTACTGTCGGCGGCCTTGTTGGTTTTAATGATTCAAGTATTATCACCAACAGCTATGCCACAGGCAGTGTAATCGGCGGAGGTAATTATGTTGGTGGCCTTGTTGGTTTAGGTAATGAAAGTAGCATTACCAACAGCTATGCTACTGGTAATGTAAGCGGTGCTAATTATGTCGGCGGCCTTATTGGTTTTACTCATAATTCAACCAGCATCGATAACAGCTATGCCACCGGCAATGTAAGCGGTGTTAATAATGTAGGCGGTCTTGTTGGCTGGAATAGTAACACCTATGGTTCTTCAAGCATCGACAATAGCTATGCCACTGGCACTGTAAGTGGGAGTGGTGGTGTCGGTGGTCTTATAGGATATGACGATGGCACTACTACCCTGACAAATAACTGGTGGTACAATTCCTTAAACAATGGCATAGGAGGCGGAGCCGGAGATACTTCCAATACAAGCGTTGGCCATTGGCAGAAGGCCAGCAGCGCAAACGATTTTTACGGCACCGGAAGCGGAACAGGCGTCGCGGTTTATTCAACATGGGACTTTAACGGTTTATGGTCTGCAACAGGATCTTCGTACCCCACCTTAGTATGGCAAGGGATGAATAATGGCTCCTTTATTGGTGGCACTGCCTCCATTCCTTTTCTCATCCATAATGTAAATCAACTGCAGTTTATGGAGTATGCCCTAAGCGATTCCTTCCAATTAGCTTCTGATATTGACGCAAGCGCCACCTACGGCTGGAATGCTGATGCAGGGTTTACTCCCATTGGGACATTCACCGGTAGTTTTAACGGCAACAATTACACGATATCTGATTTATTCATCAATCTTCCAACAACGAATAATGTCGGTCTTTTTGGAGAGACATCCCATGCTACCATTGAAAATGTCGGACTTCTTAACGCTAACATTAATGGACAAAATAATGTCGGCCCTCTTGTTGGTTTAAACAACAATTCAAGCAACATCGAAAACAGCTTTGCCAGTGGCAGTGTAAGTGGAAGTAATTATGTTGGCGGCCTTGTTGGATATAATAATAGTTCGAGCAACATCATCAACAGCTTTGCCTCTGGCAGTGTAAGTGGGAATGATATTATTGGCGGCCTTGTTGGTTCTATTGGTAATGCAAGTATCGCCAACAGCTATGCCACAGACAATGTAAGCGGGAGTGGTAATAATGTCGGTGGCCTTGTTGGTTATAGTTGGTCAAGCAGTATCACTAATAGCCATTCCACAGGAAGTGTAAGCGGGGGTAGTAATGTTGGTGGCCTTGTTGGATATAATGGCTATTTTAGCATTATCGCCAACAGTTATGCTATCGGCAGTGTAAGCGGGGGTGGTCTTGTCGGCGGCCTTGTTGGTGCTAATAGTTCAAGCAGCATTGATAATAGCTATGCCTCCGGTAGTGTAAATGCTGGTGGTGCTTATTATGTCGGGGGCCTTGTTGGTTTTAATACTGGTTCAAGCATTGACAACAGCTATGTCACTGGCAATGTAAGTGGGTATTCTCGAGTCGGCGGTCTTGTTGGTAATAATCTTAATTCAAGCATTACCGACACCTATACCACTGGCAATGTAAGCGGAAGTGGTAGTGTCGGTGGCCTTGTTGGTGGTAATTATAATTCAAGCAGCATCGACAACAGCTATACCACTGGCAATATAAGCGGTGGTAGTGGCGCCGGTGGCCTTGTTGGTTCTAATGATAATTCAAGCATCTCCAATAGTTATACCAGTGGTAGTGTAAGCGGTAATTATTATGTCGGTGGCCTTGTTGGTTCTAATGGAAATTCAAGCATCATCAACAGCTATGCCAGTGGGAATGTTAGCGGCAGTGGAGGTGGTATCGGCGGCCTTGTTGGTGCTAATAGTTCAAGCAGCATCGCCAACAGTTATGCCATTGGCAGTGTAAGCGGTGCTTATAATGTCGGCGGCCTTGTTGGTTGGAATTATTCTTCAAGCAGCATCGACAACAGCTATGCCACCGGCAGTGTAAGCGGTGTTGCTGCCGGTGGGCTTGTTGGTACTAATGCTAATTCAAGCAGTATTGACAATAGCTATGCCACTGGCTCTGTAAGCGGGTATGGTGTCGGCGGCCTTGTTGGTTATAATACACTCTCAAGCAGCATCGACAATAGCTATGCCACCGGCAGTGTAAGTGCTGAGTATGGTTATCTCGGTGGGCTTATCGGATATGACGACGAAAGCAATACTCTGACGAATAACTGGTGGTACAACAACCTAAGCAATGGTATAGGTAATTATGGTCCCAATACAAGCGTTGGTCATTGGCAGGAAACGGGCAGCGCCAGTGATTTTTATAGTTCTTCGCAGGCGGTGTATTCAACTTGGGACTTTAACGGCTTATGGAAGGATGGTGCAGGAGTTGCGTATCCTACCTTAATATGGCAGGACATGGGAGACGGCTCTGCTTTTATCGGCGGGACCAGTGCGCATCCATTCCAGATTTCTAATGTAAATCAACTACAGTTCATGGAGTATGCCCTAAGCGACTCCTTCCAATTAGCATCTGATATTGATGCAAGTGCCACCTTAAGCTGGAATTCTGATACAGGCTTCACACCCGTTGGTAACAGCACGACCCCATTCACTGGTATTTTTAACGGTGAAAGTTACACGATTTCTGATTTATTCATCAATCTTCCATCAACAAATGATGTTGGCCTTTTTGGAATGACATCAGGTGCTACTATTGAGAATGTCGGGTTGATAAATGCCAACATCACGGGGCGAAATAATACCGGAGCCCTTGTTGGAGGGAATTATAATTCAAGCAGCATCGACAACAGCTATGCCACTGGTACTGTAAGCGGCGCATATGGTGGTGTTGGCGGCCTTGTTGGTTTTAATAATTTAAGCAGCATCGCCAACAGCTATGCCAGTGTCAGTGTAAGTGGGAGTGGTGCTGGCGGCCTTGTAGGATATAATTATAGAGCAAGTAGCGTTGATAACAGCTATGCCACCGGTAGTGTAAGTGGAATTTATAATGTCGGAGGCCTTGTTGGTTATAATGAGAGTGGAAGCAGCATCACTAACAGCTTTGCCGTTGGCAGTGTAAGCGGAAGTGGAAACGATGTCGGCGGCCTTGTTGGAGGTAATTATGCAAGCAGTAGCATCGCCAACAGCTATGCCACCGGCAGTGTAAGCGGAAGTGGAAACGATGTCGGCGGCCTTGCTGGATCTAATATTGCTAGAAGCAGCATCACCAACAGCTATGCCACCGGCAGTGTAAGCGGTAGTACTGATGTCGGTGGCTTCGTTGGTTCTAATAGTGGTATTTATGGTTCTAGCACCATTGCCAACAGCTATGCCTCTGGCAATGTAAGCGGTAGTACTGATGTCGGCGGCTTTGTTGGTTCTAATGTTAATTCAAGCAGTATAACTAATAGCTATGCTGTCGGTAGTGTAAACGGTAGTACTAATGTCGGTGGGCTTATAGGGAATGACGATGGCACCAATACACTGACGAATAATTGGTGGTACAATTCCCTGAATAATGGTATAGGCAACAATGGTTCTGATACAAGCATTGGGCATTGGCAGGAGGCTGGCAACGTCGCCGCCTTTTATTCTCCCACAAACCCTGTCTATGCAATAGGTACGGGTGGCGGATGGGACATTTTTACTCCCATTTGGGACACCTATACAAATGAATTGCCTCATCTACATTGGGAAAATCATTCAGGCAGTCTGAATCCTATATGGCTTGGGAACAACATCCAACGATTTCGATACCGCATCCAACTGGTCTACCGGTTCAGTGCCGGGCATTGATTCAACAGCCATCATCGAAAGCAGCGACCAATGAACCCATTCTAAGTGAAGGCACCACTCTGGCCGATATTCTTATGGATTCCGGCACCTTCACCCAAGACAGTGCTTTAACTATAACCGGCAATTACCTCCAAGTTGGCGGGAGATTTGATCAACTCGCAGATTTTTCCATTGATGGCAATTTCTCACAAAGTGGTGGAACATTTGACTCAAGACCTGCCTATACTTTTTCCTTGGGCAACAATTTTTCATTGAGCGGTGGGACATTCAGCCGCTATACCGGTTTAGGAACAGGGTCGTATCCGTATTTTGTTTATGACGTCTACGGACTTCAAGGGATGGAAGAATTTCTTTCGAGCAGCTTTGGACTTGCCAATAACATTGATGCATCAACTACAAGTAACTGGAACTCAGGTGAAGGATTTATTCCCATTGGAAACAGCTCTACTACCATTCACCGGTACCTTCAACGGCAACAATTATACGATATCTAATTTATTCATCAGTCTTCCATCAACGAATGATGTTGGTTTGTTTGGAGAGACATCAGGCGCTACCATTGAGAATGTCGGACTAGTAAATGCCAATATCACGGGGCAAAATCATGTCGGTGGCTTGTTGGGTCTAATGCTAATTCAAGCAC
This sequence comes from Candidatus Omnitrophota bacterium, assembly GCA_963769315.1. GTDB lineage: Bacteria > Omnitrophota > Gorgyraeia > Zapsychrales > Fredricksoniimonadaceae > JABDGZ01. The sequence continues at coordinate 284,087 of CAVYLG010000003.1, read as the reverse complement.
CATCGACAATACATATGCCACATGGAAATGTTAGCGGGGTGGGAAATTGGACTGTCGGTATCGGTGGCCTTAGTTGGTGTCAATTATGAAGGTAGCATCAACAACAGTTATACCACAGGCAGTGTAAGCGGGAGTGGAGAGAATGTCGGCGGCCTTGTTGGTTTAAATTATAATTCAAGTAGCATCGACAACAGCTACGCCATAGGCAATGTAAGTGGGAATAGTAATTATATCGGTGGTCTTGTTGGTTCTAATAGTGCTTTCGTTAGTAAGCAGCATTGACAATAGTTATGCCACAGGCAATGTGCAAGCGGGTGGGATTCTGTCGGTGGTCTTGTTGGTGCAGATTATGCTTCCAGTAGCATTAACAACAGCTATGCTACCGGCAGTGTAAGTGGTATGGTTATGAATCGGCGGCCTGGTTGGCGATCAACAATTGGAATTAATAGCATTTCAGATAGCTATGCCATGGGCAGTGTAAGCGGGAATAATGAATTGGCGGCCTTGTCGGTGCGAATTATGTTTAAGTACTATTGCCAACAGCTATGCCACAGGCACTGTAAACGGGAGTGGTAATTTTGTTGGCGGTCTTGTTGGATATAATGGTGGTGAAGGTAATTCAAGTATCACTAACAGCTATGCCAGTGGCAATGTAAGCGGTAGTAGTAATGTGGGTGGCCTTGTTGGTTATAATGAGGCAACAGACAGCATCTCTAACAGTTTTGCCACCAGTACTGTAAGTGGCAGCAGTTATGTCGGCGGACTTGTGGGTTACAACAATGGTTCCACCACCATCGATAATTCCTATTACACTGACTCTGGTCATGAAAATGGCATTGGCATATTTGAGCTTGGTGGTACTGCGGCCTTTTATTCTCCCTTACATCCGGTTTATGCTATAGGAACAACAGGCGGGTGGGATGTCTTTACTCCAATATGGGACACGTATACGGATGAATTGCCTCATCTGCATTGGGAACATCATGCAGGCGACTTGACTCCTTACTGGGTTGGCACAAATTCCAGCGATTTTGACTTGGCTACTAACTGGTCTGATGATTCTGTACCGGGGATTGGTTCCACAGCTATCATTTTTAGCGGGACCAATGAACCCACCCTTAGTGCAACTACCACCTTAGCAAATTTAATTGTGGGCTCCGGCACCTTCACTCAAGACGGCGCTCTGACTTTAACTGGTCTCTATGCCCAAGGCGGCGGAACATTCGACCAAAATGCCAATTTTTCAAGTAACAATTTCTCCCAGAGTGGTGGTACTTTTGTTTCAGATACCACCAAGACTTTTACAGTAGGCAATAGTTTTTCACTAAGCGGAGGGACATTCAGCCGCTTTACCGGTTTGGGAACAGGAATAGACCCGTATCTTATTTATGACGTCTACGGCCTTCAAGGGATGGGAGGATTTCTCTCAAATACTTTTGGTCTTGCCAATGACATTGATGCATCAGAGACAAGTAATTGGAACGTAGGGGCAGGTTTTATTCCTATTGGCAATAATTCAATACCATTTACCGGAACCTTCAACGGCAACAATTATACGATTTCCGATCTATTCATCAATCTTCCATCAACGAATTATGTTGGTCTTTTTGGGTATACATCAGGATCTACTATAGAAAATGTCGGACTGATAAATGCTAATGTCATGGGACAATATAAGGTCGGCGCTCTTGTTGGTTTGAATGGTGGTTCAATCGTTGACTATAGCTATGCCACCGGCAGTGTAAGCGGGAGTAATGAAGTCGGCGGTCTTGTTGGTTATAATTTTGGTTCAAGCAGCATTGACAATAGCTATGCCACCGGCAGTGTAAGCGGGTCTACACGTATCGGCGGTCTTGTTGGTGGGAATTGTAATTCAAGCAGTATTGCCAACAGCTATGCTACTGGCAGTGTAAATGGTGGGAGTGGGAGTTTTGCTGTTGGCGGCCTTGTTGGTTATAATCTTAATTCAAGCAGTATTGCCAACAGCTATGCCACTGGCAGTGTAAACGCTGGAAGTGGGAGTTTTGCAGCTGGCGGTCTTGTTGGTTATAACACTAGTTCAAGTAACATTGATAACAGCTATGCTACCGGCAGTGTAAGTGGTGTTAATAATGTCGGTGGCCTTGTTGGGTATAGTTATTCAAGTAGTATTGACAATAGCTATGCCAGTGGCAATGTGAGTGGAAGTATTAATGTCGGTGGCCTTGTTGGTGGTAATTATAATTCAAGCAGCATTGCTAACAGCTATTCCGCCGGCAGTGTAAGCGGGAGTAACGATGTCGGAGGGCTTGTTGGTGCTAATGCTAATTCAAACAGCATCACTAATAGTTATGCTACGGGAAGTGTAAGCGGAAGTAGTAATGTCGGTGGGCTTATAGGTAATGACGATGGCACTAATACCCTGACGAATAACTGGTGGTATAATTCCATGAACCAGGGTATCGGAAACAATGTTTCTAATACTAGTCTGGGACATTGGCAGGAAGCGGGGAGCGTCTCAGACTTTTATTCTCCCGCGCAGTCAGTTTATGCGATAGGTACGCCGGGCGAATGGGATATCTTTACTCCCATTTGGGATACCTATACGGATGAATTACCCCACCTGCATTGGGAAAATCATTCAGGCAACTTTACTCCATATTGGCTGGGAACAATATCCAGCGATTTTGACATGCCTGCTAACTGGTCTGACGATTCTGTGCCGGGAATTGATTCAACAGCCATCATTCTTAGCGGGACCAATGAACCCACTCTCAGCACAACTACCACCTTAGCTGATTTAATTATGGGCTCTGGTACCTTCACTCAAAATGCTGCCTTGACATTATCTGGAAGTTATGTCCAGGCCGGTGGGACATACGATCAAAATGCCAATTTTTCTATTGGTAGCAATTTCTCACAAGATGCCGGTGCTTTTGTCTCAGATCCCACCAAGACTTTTACAGTGGGCAACAGTTTTTCTTTAAGTGGAGGGACATTCAGCCGCTTTACCGGTTTGGGGACCTCACTAGATCCCTACCTTATATATGATGTCTACGGCCTTCAAGGGATGGGAGGATTTCTCTCGAGCAGCTTTGGCCTTGCCAATGACATTGATGCATCAAGTACGCCTAATTGGAACTATGGTGCAGGATTTACTCCCATAGGCAATAATTCTACGCCATTCACCGGCACTTTCAATGGCAATAATTACACGATTTCTGATTTACTCATCAATCTTCCGACAACGAATGATGTTGGTCTTTTTGGAGAGACTTCGGGAGCCAACATCGATAATGTCGGACTGTTTAATGATAACATTACGGGGCAATGGAATGTCGGCGGCCTTGTTGGTTCTAATAATTAAGCAGCAGCATCACCAACAGCTATGCCATTGGTACTGTAAGCGGTGATAATTGTGTCGGCGGTCTTGTTGGATCTAATGTATCCTTCAAGTAGCATCGATAATAGCTATGCCACTGGCAGTGTAATCGGGTAATAATGATGTCGGTGGCCTTGTTGGTGGTAATTATAATTTAGCTAGTATCGACTAATAGCTATGCCACGGGCACTGTAATTGGCAGTAATTATGCTGCCGGCGGCCTTGTTGGGGCTAATGGCAATTCAAGCGCATCGACAATAGTTATGCTACAGGTAGTGTAAACGGAAGTAGTTATGCTGGCGGCCTTGTTGGTTATAATCTTAATGGAAGCAGCATCACCAACAGTTATGCCACGGGTAGTGTAAACATGGTGGCAGCTCGTCGGTGGCCTTGTTGGTTATAATCTTAATGGAAGCAGCATCGACAACAGCTATGCCACCGGCAGTGTAAGCGGTGATAGTTATGTCGGCGGCCTTGTTGGTAAAAGTATTAATTCAAGCAACATCGACAACAGCTATGCCACCGGCAGTGTAAGCGGGGGAAGTAATGTCGGCGGCCTTGTGGGCCGGAATTCAAGCATCATCGACAACAGCTATGCCATCGGTAAAGTAACCGGCGGTGTAAGCGATAGTGGTAGTGTCGGCGGCCTTGTTGGTCTTGCTGAGGGTGGTAGCATCGACGACAGCTATGCCACTGGCAGTGTAAGCGGGAGTTATATTGTCGGCGGTCTTGTTGGTTTTAGTATTAGTTCAAGCAGCATCACCAACAGCTTTGCTACCGGCAATGTCAGCACTGCGGGCGGGTATGATGAATATGTCGGCGGCCTTGTGGGTTATAATGTTTCAAGCAGCATCACCAACAGCTATGCCACCGGCAGTGTAAGCGGGGGAAATAATGTCGGCGGCCTTGTTGGTTATAATCGTAATTCAAGCAGCATCGACAATAGCTATGCTACCGGCAATGTAAGCGGCAGTGGTGGTTCTGTCGGCGGCCTTGTTGGTACTAACTATAAGGCAAGCATCGACGACAGCTATGCCACCGGCAGTGTAAGCGGTAATGATTGGGTCGGCGGTCTTGTTGGTTATAATTATGATTCAAGCAGCATCGCCAACAGTTTTGCTACTGGAAGTGTCAACAGCAGTACTAATGTCGGTGGGCTTATAGGATATGATGATACTAGCAATACACTGACGAATAATTGGTGGTACAATTCCCTGAATAATGGTATAGGAAATAATGGCCCTGATACAAGCGCTGGGCATTGGCAAGAGGCAAACAGTGCCAGTGATTTCTATAGCTCCTCGCAGGCGGTGTATTCAACTTGGGATTTTAATGGTTTATGGAAGGACGGAGCAGGACTTACGTATCCCACCTTAATATGGCAGGGCATGAACAATGGCTCCTTTATCGGTGGCACTGCCTCCATTCCTTTTCTCATTCATAATGTAAATCAACTGCAGTTTATGGAGTATGCCCTTAGCGATTCTTTCCAATTAGCTTCTGATATTGACGCGAGTGCCACCTCCGGCTGGAATTCTGGCGCAGGATTTACTCCCGTTGGCAACAGTTCGACTCCATTCACCGGCACTTTTAACGGTGATAATTATACGATATCTGATTTATTCATCAACCTTCCCACAACTAATGATGTAGGTCTTTTTGGAAAGACTTCAGGTTCTAATATAGAGAATGTCGGACTTATTAATGCTAATATCACGGGACAAAATAATGTTGGTACCCTTGTTGGTTATAATAACAATTCAAGCAGCATCGATAACAGCTATGCTACGGGCAATGTAATAGGAAGTGGTTATGACGTCGGCGGCCTTGTTGGTTATAATAACAATTCAAGCAGCATTGACAACAGCTATGCTACGGGCAATGTTATAGGAAGTGCTTATGGTGTCGGCGGCCTTGTTGGTTATAATAATAATTTAAGCAATATCTCTAACAGCTATGCTACGGGCAATGTAATAGGAAGTAGTTATAGCGTCGGCGGCCTTGTTGGTGTTAATCAATCAAGTAGCATTGACAACAGTTATGCCACTGGCAGTGTAAGCGGAGGGGAGTATGTCGGCGGCCTTGTGGGTTATAATCTTGATTTAAGCAGCATCAAAAACAACTATGCCACTGGCAGTGTAGGAGGGAGTGTTGGTATCGGCGGTCTTATAGGATATGACGACGGCAGTAATACCCTAACGAATAATTGGTGGTACAATTCTCTGAACAATGGCATAGGAAACAATGGCTCTAATATAAGCGTTGGGCATTGGCAGGAGACAGGTAGCGTTGCAGATTTTTATTCTCCCGCAAACCCGGTTTATGCTATAGGTACGGCAGGCCAGTGGGATATCTTTACTCCCATATGGGACACCTATGTAGATGAATTGCCTCATTTGCATTGGGAAAATCATTCAGGTAATTTAAATTCCATATGGATTGGCTCAAACTCAACTGATTGGGACACCGCTACCAACTGGACTCTTAACTCTGTTCCGGGAATAAGCTCGGGGGTAGTGATTTTTAGCGGCACCTATGAGCCCACATTAAGTTCTAATACATCAATAGCCGATTTTAGCATAGGTTCCGGTACCTTCACCCAAAACGGAGCTTTGAGCGTATCCGGTAACTATTTACAGAGCGGCGGCATCTATGATCAAAACGCTGATCTTACTTTTGGAAATAACTTTTCCCAGTTCGGGGGTGCCTTTGTCTCAAATTCTGCCAACACATTTAGCGTGGGCAATAATTTTTCTTTAATGGGAGGGACATTCAGCCGCTTTACCGGTTTGGGAACGTCACTAGATCCCTACCTTATATATGATGTTTACGGTCTTCAAGGGATGGGAGGATTTCTGTCCAGCACCTTTGGACTAGCTAATGACATTGATGCAACAATTACAAGCAATTGGAATTCAGGCGAAGGATTTATTCCCATTGGAAATAGCGGCACGCCATTCACCGGCACCTTTAATGGTAACAATTACACGATTTCTGATTTATTCATCAATCTTCCAACAACGAATAATGTCGGTCTTTTTGGATATACCCGTGGCGCTACTATAGAGAATGTGGGACTTGTGAGCGTTAACATCACGGGACACAATAATGTCGGCGGCCTTGTTGGTTGGAATTGGTCAGGAAGCATCGCCAACAGCTATACCACCGGCAATGTAAACGGGTATTATTATATCGGCGGCCTTGTTGGCCAAAATTATAATTCAGGAAGCATCGCCAACAGCTATGCCTCCGTTAGTGTAAGCGGGGGGGGGCAGGGTGCCGGCGGCCTTGTTGGTTATAATAATAGTTCAAGCAGCATCGACAACAGTTATGCCACCGGCAGTGTAAACGGCGCTTTGAGTGCCGGCGGTCTTGTTGGTATTAATAGTAGATGGAGCCGTATCGACAACAGCTATGCCATAGGCAGTGTAAGTGGGTATTATGGCTATGTCGGCGGCCTTGTCGGTCTTAATAATAGTTTCAGCAGTATCGACAACAGCTATGCCACAGGCAGTGTAAGCGGGAGCAGTAATATCGGTGGCCTTGTTGGTTCTAATGGTGCTGGTTTTAGTGGTTCAAGCAGCATCTCCAACAGCTATGCCACCGGCAGTGTAAGCGGGAGCGGTAATGATGTCGGCGGCCTTGTTGGATATAATGTTAGTTCAAGCAGCATCGATAACAGCTATGCCACCGGCAGTGTAAGCGGGGGTAGTTATGTTGGCGGACTTGTTGGTTGGAATAATTATCATAGCAGCATCGACAACAGCTATGCCAATGGCACAGTAAATGGTACTAGTAATGTCGGCGGCCTTGTTGGTTTTAATAGTCAATCAGGTAGTATCACTAATAGCTTTGCTGTTGGTAGTGTAAGTGGCAGCAGTAACGTCGGTGGGCTTATAGGAAATGATGACGGTACCACGACTCTGACAAATAACTGGTGGTACAATTCTTTGAGCCAAGGTATTGGAAACAATGGTTCCAATACAAGCGTTGGGCATTGGCAAGAGGCTGGTGGCATTGCCGATTTTTATTCCCTCTTAGACCCGGTTTATGCTGTTGGCACACCGGGTGGTTGGGACATCTATACTCCTATATGGGACACCTATTTAGATGAACTTCCTCATCTGCATTGGGAACATCATGCAGGTGATTCGACCCCTTATTGGCTGGGCATAACTTCCAGTGATTTCGATACAGCTACCAACTGGTCTAATGATTCTGTCCCGGGGATTGATTCAACAGTCATTATTTTTAGCGGGATCAATCAACCCACCTTAAGCACAACTACCATCTTAGCTAATTTACTTGTAGGCTCCGGCACCTTCACCCAAGATGCTATCTCTGACATTGTCTGGCCTTTATGCCCAAGGCGGCGGGACATATGACCAAAACGCCGTTTTTCTATTAACAATTTCTATCAGAGCGGAGGGGCTTTTGTCTCACCCCCTACCAACACTTTTACTGTGGGCAATAGTTTTTCATTAAATGGAGGGACATTCAGTCGCTTTACCGGTTCAGGAACAGGTAGAAACCCGTATCTTATTTATGACGTCTACGGCCTTCAAGGTATGGGAGAATTTCTCTCGAGTACCTTTGGGCTTGCCAATGATATTGATGCATCAAGTACATCAAACTGGAATTCAGGTGCAGGGTTTATGCCCGTTGGCAATAGCTCTACGCCATTCATCGGTATCTTTAACGGCAATAATTACACAATTTCTAATTTGTTCATCAATCTTCCAACAACGAATGATGTTGGACTTTTTGGGTATACATCAAGATCTACCATTGAAAATGTGGGACTTCTTAACTGCTAACATCACGGGACAAAATAATGTTGGTGCCCTTGTTGGTTATAATCGTAATTCAAGCAACATCGATAACAGCTATGCCACTGGTACTGTAATCGGGGGTGGTAATTATGTTGGCGGGCTTGTTGGTTTTAATAATTCCAGTAGCATCGACAACAGCTATGCCACTGGCAATGTAAGCGGTAATGATAGTAAGTCGGCGGCCTTGTTGGTTTTAATGGTAATTCAAGCAGCATCGACGACAGCTATGCCACCGGCAATGTAAATGCTGATTACCGGTGTTGGTGGTCTTGCTGGTTTTAATACTTATTCAAGCAGCATCTGCCAATAGCTATGCCACTGGCAATGTAAGCGGGAGCTGATACGTTCGGCGGTCTTGTTGGTTTGAGTGGTTATTCAAGCAGCATCGACAACAGCTATGCCATTGGCAGTGTGAGTGGTGGTTAGTGTTGTTGGCGGCCTTGTTGCTATTAATACTAATGCAAGCATCGCTAATAGCTATGCCACTGGCAGCGTAAAGCGGGAGTGGAAATTATGTCGGTGGCCTTGTTGGTTATAATAATTCAAGCAGCATCGCCAACAGCTATGCCACCGGCAATGTAAGGGGTGGTAATTATGTCGGTGGCCTTGTTGGTTATAATCATTAAGCAGCATCGACAACAGCTATGCCACTGGCAATGTAAGTGGTGGTAATTATGTCGGTGGTCTTGTGGGGGATAATTTTAATTCAAGCACCATCATCAACAGTTTTGCCATTGGCAGTGTAAGCGGCAGCAGTGATGTTGGTGGGCTTATAGGGTATGATGATGGCACCAATACCCTGACGAATAATTGGTGGTACAATTCCTTAAGCCAAGGCATCGGAAACAATGGCTCTAATATAAGCCTTGGGCAATGGCAGGAGGCCGGCAGCATCGCAGACTTTTATACTCCCGCAAACCCGGTTTATGCTATAGGTACTGAAGGCGAATGGGATATCTTTACTTCCGTATGGGATACCTATACCAATGAATTGCCTCATCTGCATTGGGAATACCACGCAGGCAGCTTGAATCCTATATGGTTGGGGACGAGTTCCAGCGATTTTGATACGGCTTCTAACTGGTCTGATGATTCTGTGCCGGGAATTGACTCAACTGCCATCATCGTAAACGCAAGCAATGAACCCACCCTAAGTGCAACGACTACCTTAGCTGATTTACTTATTGGCTCCGGCACCTTCACCCAAAACGGTGCTTTAACATTAACCGGTAGCTATGCCCAGGCAGGCGGGACGTATAATCAAAACGCCGATCTCTCTATTGGTGGCAACTTCACACAAGGTGGAGGTTCATTCATTTCAGATCCTACCAAGACCTTTACAGTGGGCAATAGTTTTTCATTAAACGGAGGGACATTCAGCCGCTTTACCGGTTTGGGTACAGGAATTGATCCGTATCTTATTTATGACGTCTACGGCCTTCAAGCGATGGAGGAATATCTTTCGAGCATCTTCGGGCTTGCCAATGACATTGATGCATCAAGCACGTCTAATTGGAACTATGGTGCAGGATTTACTCCTATAGGGACATTCACCGGTACCTTTGACGGCAATAATTATACGATATCAAATTTATTCATCAATCTTCCGACAACGAATGATGTCGGACTGTTTGGGTATACTTCAGGAGCTACCATTGAAAATGCTGGACTTCTTAACGTTAACATCACGGGACAAAATAATGTCGGTGGCCTTGTTGGTCTTGAAAATTTAAGCAGCATTGACAACAGCTATGTCACTGGCAGTGTAAGCGGTAGTAATAGTACTGGTGTCGGCGGCCTTGTTGGTTGTAATGGTAATGGTGGTAGCATTGCAAACAGCTATGCCAATGTCAATGTAAGCGGGGGTGCTAATTATGTCGGTGGCCTTATTGGTTGGAATACAAGTGGCATCGACAATAGCTATTCCACTGGTAATGTTAGCGGGAGTTATTATGTTGGCGGCCTTGTTGGCGCTAATTATGGCAGTATCGCTAACAGCTATGCCACTGGCTCTATAAGCGGGAGTTATGCTATCGGTGGTCTTATTGGTTATAATGGTAATTCAAGCATCGACAACAGTTATGCCAACGGCAGTGTAAGCGGGAATAATGCTGTCGGAGGCCTTGTTGGTAATAATCGTTCAGGTAGCATCGCCAACAGCTATGCCACTGGTAGCGTAATCGGGAATGCTAATGAAGTCGGCGGCCTTGTTGGATATAATGTTAGTTCAAGCAACATCGACAACAGTTATGCCACCGGTAATGTAAGTGGTGCTAGTTATACTGGCGGCCTTGTTGGTTGGAATGTAAATTCAAGTAGCATCTCCAACAGCTATGCCACGGGCAGTGTAAGCGGGAGCGATACTGTCGGCGGCCTTGTTGGTTTTAATTTTGAATCAAGTATCAATAATAGCTATGCCACCGGCACTGTAAGCGGGAGTAGTGCTACTGTCGGCGGCCTTGTTGGTGTTAATACTAATTCAAGCAGCATCGACAACAGCTATGCCACCGGCAGTGTAAGCGGGAGTGGCAATAGAGTCGGCGGCCTTGCTGGTGAAAATGCTAATTCAAGCAGCATTACCAACAGCTACGCCACCGGCAGTGTAAGTAGTGGTGGTAATAATGTCGGCGGCCTTGTTGGTTTGAATGGTAGTTCAAGCATCACCAACAGCTATGCCACAGGCAGTGTAAGCGGGGGTGGTCAAGTCGGCGGCCTTGTTGGTGTAAATGGTTATTCAAGCAGCATCGACAACAGCTATGCCACCGGCAGTGTAAGGGGTAGCCTAGAAGTCGGCGGCCTTGTTGGTCAAAATAATAATTCAGGCAGCATCGACAACAGCTATGCCACCGGCAGTGTAAGCGGGATTGGTAGGGATGTCGGCGGCCTTGTTGGTGAAAATTATACTTCAAGCAGCATCGACAACAGCTATGCCACCGGCAGTGTAAGCGGCGGTAGTGATGTCGGCGGGCTTATAGGAGTTGACGATGGCAGCAATACCCTGACAAATAATTGGTGGTACAATTCCCTAAGCAATGGGATAGGGAATTATGGCCCCAATACAAGTAGCGGGCATTGGCAGGAGGCGGGCAGCGCCAGTGATTTCTATAGTTCCTCGCAGGCGGTGTATTCAACTTGGGACTTTAAGGGTTTATGGAAAGATAGTGCAGGAGTTACGTATCCTACCTTAATATGGCAGGGCATGAACAATGGCTCCTTTATCGGCGGCACTGCCTCAATTCCTTTTCTCATTCATAATGTGAATCAACTGCAATTTATGGGCTATGCCCTAAGCGATTCTTTCCAATTAGCTTCCGATATTGATGCAAGCGCAACATCAGGTTGGGATTCTGATACAGGCTTTACGCCCGTTGGCAATAGCACAACCCCATTCACCGGCACTTTTAATGGTGACAATTTCACGATATCTGATTTATTTATCAGTCTTCCATCAACAGATTATGTTGGGCTTTTTGGAGAGACTTCAGGAGCTACCATTGAGAATGTTGGACTTCTTAACGTTAACATCACAGGACAAAATAATGTCGGCAGCCTTGTTGGTGAAAATTATAATTCAAGCAGTATCGACAACAGCTATGCTACCGGCAATATAAGCGGGAGTGGTTATAGTGTCGGCGGCCTTGTTGGTGGAAATTATAATTCAAGCAGTATCGACAATAGCTATGCCACCGGCACTGTAAGCGGCAATTACTATATCGGCGGCCTTGTTGGTATAAATCAAAATTCAAGCAACATCGCCAGCAGTTATGCCACAGGCAGCGTAAGTGGAGGTGGTCAAGTCGGCGGCCTTGTCGGTTTTAATATTAATTCAAGCATCGCCGACAGCTATGCCACCGGCAATGTAAGTGGAAGTGTTCAAGTCGGCGGCCTTGTTGGTTCTAATTGGAATTCAAGCATCGCCAACAGTTATGCCACCGGCAATGTAATCGGTAGCGGTAATGATGTCGGCGGCCTTGTTGGTTCTAATGAAACATATTCAAGCATCGCCAACAGCTATGCCACCGGCAGTGTAATCGGTAGCGGTAATGATGTCGGTGGCCTTGTTGGTTATAATGGTTATTTTTTAGGATCAGGCAGCATCGACAACAGCTATGCTAGTGGCAATGTAAGCGGTAATAGTGATGTCGGCGGGCTTGTTGGTTCTAATGTTAACTCAAGCAGCATAACTAATAGCTATGCTGTCGGCAATGTTAGCGGTAGTACTAGTGTCGGGGGGCTTATAGGGGATGACGATAGCAGCAATACCCTGACGAATAACTGGTGGTACAATTCTCTGAACAATGGCATAGGAAACTATGGCCCTAATACAAGCATTGGGCATTGGCAGGAGGCTGGCAGCGTTGCGGACTTTTATTCTCCCGCAAATCCCGTTTACGCTGTTGGGACACTAGGCGGTTGGGATTTTTTTACTCCCATATGGGATTCTTATACGGATGAATTACCTCATCTGGCTTGGGAAAATCATTCAGGCAACTTCACTCCTTATTGGCTGGGAACAATATCCAGTGATTTTGATTTGGCTTCCAATTGGTCTAACGATGTTGTGCCGGGGATTGGCTCAACAGCTATCATCTTAAGCGGGGCCAATGAACCCATCCTCAGTGCAAATACTACCTTAGCTAATTTACTCATGGGTTCGGGCACCTTCACTCAAGATGCTGCTTTGACATTATCCGGTAACTATGCTCAAGGTGGTGGCACATATGATCAAAATGCCAATCTTGCTATTGGTGGCAACTTCTCTCAGAGCGATGGTGCTTTTGTTTCAGATCCCACCAAGACTTTTTCAGTGGGCAACAGTTTTTCTTTAAGTAGTGGAACATTCAACCGCTTTACTGGTTTGGGTACAGGATCAGATCCGTATTTTGTTTATGATGTTTTCGGCTTGCAAGGGATGGGAGGGTTTCTCTCGAGCAACTTTGGACTTCACAATAACATTGATGCATCATCGACAAGTAACTGGAATTCAAGCGCAGGATTTGTCCCTATTGGAAATAGCTCAACACCCTTCACAGGCACCTTTAATGGCAATAATTTTACAATATCTGATTTATTCATCAATCTTCCAACGACGAATAACGTTGGTCTTTTTGGGGAGACATCAGGAGCTACCATTGAAAATGTTGGTCTGCTAAATGCTAGTATCACGGGACAAAATTATGTCGGTGCTCTTGTTGGTGCAAATCAATATTCAAGCATTGTCAACAGTTATGCCAGCGGCAATGTAATTGGGAGTGGTAGTGATATTGGCGGACTTGTTGGCTATAATAATTCAAGCAATATCACCTATAGCTATTCCACAGGCAGTGTTAGCGGGAGTGGTAATGATATTGGCGGGTTTGTTGGTTATAATAATTTTTCAAGTAATATTGATAACAGTTATGCTAACGGTGGTGTAAGTGGTGGAGGTTATTATGTTGGTGGGCTTGTTGGTTATAATAATTCTTCTATCACAAATAGTTATGCCACTGGTAGTGTAAGTGGAAGTTTAGGTGTTGGTGGTCTTGTTGGTCAAAATGATAATGCAAGCAGTATCAACAATAGTTATGCCACCGGCAGTGTAAGTGGAAGTAATTATGTTGGTGGCCTTGTTGGTATTAATAATTTTAGTAGAATTGACAACAGCTATGCTACTGGAAGCGTGAATGGAGATATTTCTGTTGGCGGTCTTGTTGGATATAATGAAGCATCAAGCAACATCAACAACAGCTATTCTACTGGAAGTGTAAGCGGAAGTAGCGATGTCGGTGGCCTTGTTGGCATTAGTAATTCAAGCAACATTTCTAACAGCTATACCACTGGCAATGTAAGCGGGAGTGGTAATCATATTGGTGGCCTTGTGGGTTATAATGATGGCGCAAGCATCGATAACTCCTACTACACAGATTCCAATCATCAGAATGGTCATGGTATTTTTGATCCCAATGGGGCTTCAGATTTTTATTCTCCCTTAAATCCGGTTTATGCGATAGGTACGGCAGGCGAATGGGATATCTTTACTCCCATATGGGACACCTATACGGATGAACTGCCTCATCTGCATTGGGAAAATCATTCAGGCAGCTTGAATCCTTTATGGTTGGGGACAAGTTCTAGTGATTTTGATACTGCATCCAACTGGTCTACTAATTCAGTACCGGGGAGTAGTTCAACGGCTATCATCGCAAGCGGGACCAATGAACCCAACCTCAATGCAACTACAACATTAGCTGATTTACTTATAGGCTCCGGCATTTTTACCCAAGACGGTGCTTTAACATTAACTGGCAACTTTGTCCAGGCTGGCGGTACATATAATCAAAACGCCAATCTTTCTATCGGCAGTAATTTCACTCAGGGTGGCGGTGCTTTTAATTCAGACCCGACTAAAACTTTTACAGTGGGCAATAGTTTTGCTTTAAGCGGAGGGACATTCAGCCGCTTTACCGGTTTAGGAACGTCGCTAGATCCCTACCTTATATATGACGTCTACGGCCTTCAAGGGATGGGCGGATTTCTCTCAAGCACCTTTGGCCTTGCTAATAACATTGATGCATCATCTACAAGCAACTGGAATTCAGGTGCAGGTTTTACTCCTATTGGGAACAGTTCTACATCATTCACCGGTGCCTTTAACGGCAACAGTTACACGATTTCTAATTTAATCATCAATCTTCCATCTTCAAGTGGTGTTGGTCTATTTGGGTACATACATAGTGCCACTATAGAAAATGTCGGAATTCTTAACGTAAATATCACAGGACAAGATTTAATCGGCGGCCTCATTGGTTATAATCGATATTCAAGCAGCATAGACAACAGCTATGCCACTGGTAGTGTAAGCGGGAGTGGTTTTTATGTTGGCGGCCTTGTTGGTTTAAATAGTAGTTCAAGCAGCATCGCCAACAGCTATGCTACCGACATTGTAAGCGGTAATTATTATGTTGGTGGTCTTGTCGGTTATAACCGTGATTCAAGTAGTATCGACAATAGCTATTCTACCGGTAATGTAAGCGGGAATAATGGTATCGGCGGTCTTGTTGGTTACAATGTTAGTACAAGTAACATCGCCAACAGCTATTCCACAGGCAATGTAAGCGGAAGCAATAGAATCGGCGGTCTAGTTGGTTATAATAGTTTTACAAGTAGCATCGACAACAGCTATGCTTCTGGCAGTGTAAGTGGCAGTAATGGAGGTTATGGTATAGGCGGTTTTGTTGGTGGGAATTATAATTCAAGCAGAATTGATAACAGCTATGCCACTGGCAGTGTAAGTGGGAACGGGAGTGATGGTGTCGGTGGTTTTGTTGGATATAATCATAGTTCAAGCAGCATCGACAACAGCTATGCCACCGGCAGTGTAAATGGTGGTAGTGGAAGTTATGGTGTCGGTGGTCTTGTGGGTTATAATAATTCAAGCAATATCGCTAATAGCTATGCCACTGGCAGAGTAATCGGGAGCGGTGCTGTTGGCGGCCTTGTTGGGGGTATTTATAATTCAAGTAGTATTGATAACAGTTATGCCACTGGTAGTGTAAGTGGAAGTAGTAATATCGGCGGCCTTGTTGGTTATAATCGTTTTTCAAGCAGCATTGATAACAGTTATGCCACTGGCAGTGTAAGCGGAAGTAGTAATATCGGCGGCCTTGTGGGTTACAACGATGGTTCAAGTAGTATCGACAACAGTTATGCCGTTGGACTTGTTACAGGAACCACAAATGTTGGAGGATTTGTAGGTGATGATGGTGGCGGAAGTTATACCACCAATTTTTTTGATCATACTGTCAATTCTTCATTGACAGGCACGGGTAATAATGGCAATGTCTCGGGCATAAGTGCTGAATCCACGGCCAGCATGCAGACCGAATCTACTTTCGCGGGTGTTGGTTGGGATTTTAATGGTCTCTGGGCAATCAACTCTTATGAATATCCGCATCTGTTGTGGCAGGATATGGGAGACGGTTCTGCCTTTATCGGCGGGACCAGTTTGCATCCATTCCGGATTTCTGATGTGAATGAACTGCAATTCATGTCCTATGATTTAAGCTCTTATTTTGAACTGACTGGCGACATCGATGCTTCTGAAACAACAAGCTGGAACTCTGGTGAGGGATTTACTCCCGTTGGCAACAGCTCTACTCCATTCACCGGAATTTTCAACGGCAATAATTACACGATTTCAAATTTATTTATCGACAGGCCATCGACGAATTATGTCGGTCTTTTTGGGTATACATCTGGTGCAGCAATTGAGAATGTGGGACTGCTCAATGACAACATCACGGGGCAAAGCGAAGTCGGCGGTCTCGTCGGAGATAATTATGGTTCTAGCAGTATCGATAACAGCTATGCGACGGGTAGTGTAAGCGGGAGTGGTGAAAATATTGGTGGTCTTGTTGGCTATAATCGAAATTCAAGCAGCATTGACAACAGTTATGCCACAGGCAATGTAATCGGTGGGAGTGATAGTTATTATGTTGGTGGTCTTGTTGGTGATAATTATATTTCAAGCAGCATCGCCAATAGCTATGCCACAGGCAATGTAAGTGGTTATTATAGTGTCGGTGGCCTTGCAGGGTACAGTGGTCATTCAACCAGTATCGACAACAGCTATGCTACTGGGAGTGTAAGCGGGAGTGAATGTGTCGGCGGCCTTGTTGGTGAAATTGAAAGTGAAAATAGCATCAGCAACAGTTATTCCACAGGCAATGTAAGCGGTGGGAGTGATAGTTATTATGTTGGCGGCCTTGTTGGTTATAATTATTATTCAAGCATCTCCAACAGCTACGCCACTGGTAGTGTAAGCGGTGGGAGTGATAGTTATTATGTTGGCGGGCTTGTTGGTTATAATTATGGTTCAAGCAACATCACCAACAGCTTTGCCGTTGGCAGTGTAAGCGGCAGTACTGATGTCGGAGGGCTAATTGGATATGATGATGGCAGCAATACCCTGACGAATAATTGGTGGAACAATTCGCTGGACAATGGCATTGGAAACAATGGTTCCAATACTAGCGTTGGGCATTGGCAGGAGGCAGGCAGCGTTGCAGACTTTTATTCTCCCGCAAACCCGGTTTATGCTGTAGGTACGCCAGGCGGGTGGGATATTTTTACTCCAATATGGGATACTTATACGGACGAACTGCCACATCTGCATTGGGAGCATCATTCAGGCAACCTGACTCCTTATTGGCTTGGAACAACATCCATCGATTTTGACACAGCATCCAACTGGTCTGATGATCTTGTCCCGGGAATTGATTCAACAGTCATCATTTATAACGGGATCAATGAACCTACCCTCAGTACAACTACCACATTAGCTAATTTATTTATGAGCTCCGGCACCTTCACTCAAGACGGTGTTCTGACATTATCTGGCAACTATGCCCAAGGCGGCGGTACATTCGATCAAAATGCCAATCTTTCTATTGTTGGTAATTTCTCACAAAACAGTGGTGCTTTCGTCTCAAACCCTGCCAATACTTTTACAGTAGGCAATAGTTTTTCATTAAGCGGAGGGACATTCAGCCGCTTTACCGGTTTGGGAACAGGATTAGACCCGTACCTTATTTATGACGTTTACGGACTTCAAGGGATGGGAGGATTTCTGTCTAACACCTTTGGACTTGGCCATAACGTTGATGCATCAGTGACATTAAACTGGAATTCTGGTGCAGGGTTTACTCCCGTTGGAAACAGTTCCACACCATTTACTGGAACCTTTAACGGTGATAATTACACGATTTCTAATTTATTTATCAATCTTCCCACAATGAATAATGTCGGTCTTTTTGGAGAGACTTCAGGTGCTACCATTGAGAATGTTGGACTTCTTAATGCTAATATCACAGGACAAACTAATGTTGGCAGCCTTGTTGGTTATAGTAATAATTCGAGCAGAATCGACAACAGCTATGCCACTGGCAGTGTCAGTGGGAGTCTTTATTATATCGGTGGTCTTGTTGGTTATAATGATCATTCAAGCAGTATTGACAACAGTTATGCCACCAGCAGTGTAAGTGATGGGAGTGGGGGTTGGGAAGTCGGCGGCCTTGTTGGTGGTAATTATAATTCAAGCAGCATCGACAACAGCTATGCCACTGGCAGTGTAAGCGGAAGGGGTGGTGTCGGCGGCCTTGTTGGTGATAATAATAATTCAAGCAGCATTACTAATAGTTATGCCACCGGTAGTGTAAGCGGCGATAGTGGGGGTTATGGAGTCGGCGGCCTTGTTGGTGGAAATTATAATTCAAGCAGCATCGACAATAGTTATGCCACCGGTAGTGTAAGTGGGACTTATGGAGTCGGCGGCCTTGTTGGTGATAATTGGAGAAGTAGCATCTCTAACAGTTATGCGACAGGCAGTGTAAGTGGGTTTAGCAGTGGGAATGGTATCGGCGGCCTTGCTGGTTATAATGGCAATTCAAGCAAAATTGATAACAGCTATGCCACCGGCAGTGTAAGCGGAGGTGGCAATGGAGTCGGCGGCCTTGTTGGTGGTAATTATTCTTCAAGCAGCATCGACAACAGCTATGCCACCGGTAGTGTAAGCGGAATTAACAAAGCCGGCGGTCTTGTTGGTTATAATATTACTTCAAGTAGTATCGATAACAGCTATGCCACTGGATTTGTCTCGGGAAGCACAAACCTTGGGGGACTTGTAGGTTATGATAATGGGGGCACTTACTCCGCCAACTTTTTTAACCATACTGTCAATTCGTCATTGGCGGGTACTGGCAATAATGGCAATGTCTCAGGCATCAGCGGCGAATCCACGGCTAACATGCAAACTGAATCAACTTACACGGGTGCCGGATGGGATTTTAATGGCCTCTGGGCAATCAACACTAATGAATATCCCCATCTCTTGTGGCAGGACATGGGTGACGGCTCTGCCTTTATCGGCGGCTCCAGTTTGCATCCATTCCAGATTTCTGATGTGAATGAACTTCAATTCATGTCCTATGATTTAAGCTCTTATTTTAAACTGACTGGCGACATTGATGCTTCTACAACATCAAGCTGGAATTCTGATGCAGGATTTACTCCCGTTGGAAACAGTTCCACACCATTCACCGGCACCTTCAACGGCAACAATTACACGATTTCTGATTTATTCATCAGTCTTCCCACAACGAATGGTGTTGGTCTTTTTGGATATACATCAGGAGCTACCATAGAGAATGTCGGACTTCTTAACGCTAACATTATGGGACAAAGTGGTGTTGGAGCCCTTGTTGGTTATAATACTAATTCAAGCAGTATTGACAACAGCTATGCTACTGGCAGTGTAAGCGGTGGCAGCGGTAGTGATTATGTCGGCGGCCTTGTTGGTGTGAATGATTCAAGCATCTCCAATAGCTATGCCACCGGTAATGTAAGCGGTGGCAGCGGTAGTGGTTATGTCGGCGGCCTTGTTGGTGTGAATGATTCAAGCATTTCCAACAGCTATGCCACCGGCAGTGTAAGCGGGAATTATTATATCGGTGGCCTTGTTGGTAGTAATCCTTTTAGCAGCATCTCCAACAGCTATGCCACAGGCAGTGTAAGTGGGAGTGGTGAATATGTCGGCGGCCTTGTTGGTGTAAATTATCATGGAAGCATTGACAACAGCTATGCCACAGGCAGTGTAAGTGGGAGTGGTGAATATGTCGGAGGCCTTGTTGGTTATAATTATTTAAGCAACATCACCAACAGCTATGCCACAGGAAGTGTAAACGGGAGTGCTAATAATGTCGGCGGCCTTGTTGGTTTTAATAATTCAAGCAGTATCGCCAACAGCTATGCCAGTGGCAGAGTGAGCGGTAGTAGTAATGTCGGCGGGTTTGTTGGCGGTAATTATAATTCAAGCAGCATCGACAACAGCTATGTCACTGGCAGTGTCAGCGGCAGTAGTAATGTCGGCGGGCTTATAGGATATGACGATGGCAGCAATACTCTGACGAATAATTGGTGGTACAATTCCTTAATTAATGGCATAGGAAGCAATGGTCCCAATGTAAGCGTTGGGCATTGGCAGGAAGCTAACAGCACCAGTGATTTCTTTAATCAAGTCCAAGCTGTCTACAACGGCACCAATCCCTGGGATTTCATTAATACTTGGGTAGCCACAGGTCTTACATATCCTGATCTTCTGTTCACTTATGATATCTGGTCCGGATCCGGCAGTTGGTCTAATGCCTCCAACTGGAGCAAGGATATTGTACCGACACAAACAAGCAAGGTCTTGTTTAATGCCACGAGCCTGAATGATTCTACCATTGATGCTTTTGGGGGAGACATTGCGAGCCTTGTGATCACATCCGGCTATACCGGCAGTATTGCTCAGAATAATGACCTGACTATAACTGGTAGTTATGTTCAAGGTGGAGGGACATTCAATCAAAACACCAATCTTTCTATCAATGGTAGTTACGTCAATAACGGTGGTACTTTCAATGCCGGAAGCCAACCCGTTACTTTCACAGGTTCAGGAACGATCAACTCCGGCAGCACTTTGTTTAATAACTTAAATGTCAATGCTTCGGGGACCTATACATTAGCAGATGCATTAAGTGTGAATGACAATTTAAATATTCAAGCTGGGGAATTAGATGCTAACGGACAGATGGACATGGTGACAGGATTAACAACTATCAGTGGCGGAACGTATAGCGCTTCAACTGCAACACAAATATTCAGTGGCGGGTTGACGGTATCAGGTGGAATATTTACCGGTGCCGGTGGGGATGTCAGCACCACTGATTTGACCTTATCCAGTGGGACACTAACAGCGCCGTCAGGAGAATTTAATGTATCTGGCGCCTGGGATAGGATTGGGGGGACATTTGATCCGGGCACGTATACCGTTACGCTTGACGGTACTGCTCAAAGCATAAGTGGCAATACGACATTCTATAATTTAACCAAGACAGTCAGCTCTGCAGACACCCTGACCTTTGAAGCCGGTTCAACACAGACCATTGAACATACGTTGACATTACAAGGGGCTTCTGGGGATTTGTTATCATTACGCTCTTCTTCCAATGGGACAGCATGGAACATTGACCCGCAAGGCACCAAAAATATAGGTGATGTGGATGCAAAGGATTCCGACAATATCAATGCCACCGTGATCAGTCCGCACACTTCCATTGATTTAGGGAATAACACCAATTGGTCATTTGGATATTTGGCTATGACAGGGACTTCACCGATGACAGCAGGAACAACAGATGATCTTGTAATAACTTCCTATGATGACTATGGAGCAGTAAATACAAGTTATGCGGGAGCAAAGGGATTAACTTTTTCAGGGTTATCTGATGCCATCACAGGTCAGATTCCGACTGTGGCTGGAGTAGATATTGGGAGTTTGACGGATGTAGATTTTACGGCAGGGGTATCGAACAACGGAGCGGCAACGCTTAAGGCATATAAGGCAGAAACGGCATCAGTGGGAGTGACTAATGGTAACCTTAATGCTACAGGGCATACATTAAGTTTGACAGTCAATCCTGCCAGTGCCAATAGCCTAACTTTATCTGCGGTCACAACAACCCCAAATGCAGGGTCAACAGACCAGTTAACACTCACTGCTTATGACCTGTACGATAATATAGCGACCGGTTACACGGGAGCTGAAAGCGGGTACATATTTAGTGGTGCAAACAGCATTAGCAGCTATATTCCGACCGTAACCGATAATTCCGGAACCCCAGTAGACTTTGGAATACCGGAAACCCTGACATTCAACAATGGGGTGAGCAGTTTGGGTGGAGATATGACCTTGTATAAAGCAGAGACGGCATCAGTGACAGCAACGCAGGGCAGTTTAACTTCTAATGCATTGGGCATAACAGTGGCGCCTTTAAATGTAAGCAGTTTAACATTATCCGCAGCGAGCACAACACCCGTTACAGGTTCAACAGATCAACTGACGATAACTGCTAAAGACGTTTATGGCAATACCGCGACGAGTTACACGGGGGATGAAGCAAACTTTACATTTAGCGGAGCCAACAGCATCGGGCTTTATGTTCCGACAGTAACGGATAAGACAGGAACTGCAATAGACTTTGGCACACCGGAAACTTTGGCATTTTTAAATGGTGTTAGTTCTGCGGGTGGATTGATGACATTGTATGATGTAGAAACAGCATTAGTGACTGCAACACAGGGCAGTTTAACGAGTAATGCATTGAGTGTGACGGTTACTCCGCCTATACCGCTTCCGGTGGCTCTCATTAATCAGTTTACTCAACTTGAGGATAATGATCAGGCGTCTTCTAACGGGTCCAAGACTAACAATGATGAAGGGGGTATCAACAGTTGGATTATCGTTCATCCTTTGAAAACTCCGGATATTTTTATATCAGGGCTGCCTTATCAAAATCAAAAAGAAAACTTGATCTTCTCTGCGTATACCCATGACAGTCATATATTACAAGCGGGTCAGGCGATTGAAGTGCAGGATGCGGTCGAACTAGTTCCTTATGGATCAGAAATGCCTAATTTTAATTTGATAATGCCAATCTCACTCAGGAATGATAGAAATGTGTTGCAAGTGAGCCAAGCGGATGAAGAGATAAAGGGACACGATACTTAATTGGTTTTGATCAGGCAAAGCAGATAAGTATTGTGTCCCCATAATTGATTACGTATACTATATCTAGAAAAAAGCCCCCGTTCCTAAGCATCATTAAAATTCTGAATAATAATAAAAAACGGTAAATTTATGGATCTCCTTACTCTTTCCAGGATTCAATTTAGTTTAACAATAATGTTCCACTATATTTATCCGCCCATCAGTATAGGGCTTGGGGTTATCATCGTTATTATGGAAACGATGTACATCATTACCAATAACCCTTTGTACCACAAGATGACCAGGTTTTGGGTCAAGATTTTTGGGCTTAATTTTGCCATTGGTGTCGCAACGGGTATTGTTATGGAATTCGAATTTGGCACCAATTGGGCTACTTATTCCCGTTATGTCGGTGACGTCTTTGGTAGCGCTCTTGCTGCCGAAGGTGTTTTTGCGTTTTTCTTGGAATCAGGGTTTCTGGCCATATTGCTTTTTGGCTGGGACAAGGTTAGCCGCACCATGCATTGGATCTCAGCGATCCTGGTCTGTCTTGGCGCGCATTTTAGTGCTATCTGGATCGTGGTGGCCAATTCCTGGATGCAGACACCTGCCGGATATCACATTGTCGGCAGCGGCATGCATGCCCGCGCTGAGATCACGGATTTCTGGGCCATGGTCTTTAACCCTTCTTCCATGCAGCGGCTTTGCCATGTGGTTTTGGGAGCGTGGGTGATGGGGGCATTCATGGTGCTTTCTATCAGCGCTTATTATCTGTTAAAGAAAAAACATATCGAGTTTGCTAAATCTTCCTTGAAGATTGCTTTATGTCTGGCGTTTGTATCGACGGTAGGACAGATAATCGCGGGGCGCATCAGCGCAGAAGGAGTGGCCAGGAATCAACCGACCAAGCTGGCGGCCATGGAAGGTCATTATGCCGCTAATGCGCCGGCAGATTTGTATCTCTTCGGGCAGGTGGATGAGAAAAACGAACAGGTTAACGGCCTTAAGATCAATGGGATGGTGAGTTTCTTGATGTATGGCGACAGCGGTAAACCAGTTGTCGGATTACAGGCATTTAAGAAACAAGACAGGCCCCCGGTAGCCATTACCTTTCAAACTTATCACGGGATGATCATTATCGGTATCCTGCTATTTTTACTTGCACTCATAGGAGGGGTACTGCTTTTAAGAGGGGAGTTGTTTGAAAGTCAATGGTATTTGAAAATTTTGGTACCTGCCGTGCTTTTGCCGCAATTGGCCAATCAGATGGGATGGGTCACAGCCGAGGTCGGCCGTCAGCCATGGATCGTCTATGGTTTGCTTCGCACTTCAGACGGATTATCAAAAGCAGTCAAAGCCAATGCTGTCCTGACATCGTTGATCATGTTCACCTTCATTTATTTACTTTTATTTGTGTTGTTTATTTTTTTATTGGACCAAAAAATTAAACTCGGTCCGGAAGCCGCAAAACACGACACACAAACACATAGGGCCTAACATATGGATCTACATTTAATTTGGTTTATTTTGTTGGGGGTTTTATTATCCGGTTACGCTATACTCGATGGTTTTGATCTGGGGGTCGGCGCCTTGCATCTGTTTGCCAAGGGCGATCATGAGCGCCGCTTGATGATCAATTCCATTGGGCCTGTCTGGGACGGTAATGAGGTTTGGCTTGTCACCGGAGGTGGTGCACTATTTGCCGCGTTTCCTGATGTGTATGCCACACTGGCTTCCGGTTTTTATTTAGCGGTATTCCTTCTTATTTTTTCATTAATATTCAGGGCAGTGGCTATTGAATTTCGCAGCAAACAGCCCTTTGCATGGTGGCGCAAGTCGTGGGATGTGGCCTTTTGTGTGGCCAGCATTCTCTGTGCGTTTTTATTTGGAGTGGTCCTTGGGAATTTGATTTGGGGGGTCCCTTTGGGGGCTGATAAAGAATTCCAAGGCACTTTCTTTAGTTTGCTTCATCCCTATGCGTTGCTGACGGGCTTGACGGTCACCTCTGTATGCATAATGCACGGTTCTATCTATATCGTCATGAAGACGGAAGGGCAGTTCCATGATAAGGCGCGTGAATGGGTCAAGAATTCCATTATTTTTTTCGCCATTATGTATGTGCTTATGACAATGGCTACCATGTTGTATGCTCCCCGCATGGTTGAAAATTTCAGAATTCATCCGGTCCTGTTCTTGATTCCGGTGGCACAGCTGTTGATCATCGCCAATATTCCCAGGGAAATTTATCATAAGAGGGATTTTCTGGCGTTTTTGTCTTCATCGGTTACGATTGCGCTTTTTATGTTCCTTTTTGGTTTCGGGATATTCCCCGATATGGTCTATTCGAATCCCAATGCCCAGTACAGCCTGACTATCTATAATGCTTCTTCTTCGCTCAAAACGTTGCAGATCATGCTCATCATAGCCTTGATCGGCATGCCCCTTGTTTTGGCCTATACCACCAGCATTTATTGGATTTTTAGGGGGAAGGTCAAGATCGACGACCACAGTTATTAATTTAACCGCAACCGGTTTCTTTAATCTCGATTTCCAGGGACTTGAGGGTCAGGAAAAGATCGTTTAATAAAAACAGTAAGGAGAAAATGAGGGCCAATACTCCAACGATAAAACAAACCGTGATCGGAATAATTAAGGACACGTCAAACAAACTGCTTAAGAATAATAACAGGATTACGGTAGCAATGCCGACTAAGCATATCACATTTGATGCAACGGAATTACGCAATAAATGGCAGCGTTTATAAAATATCTTGATTTGTTGCCTGTAGCTTTCTCCTTCAGGCCCCGGATGTCTTTTAACCAAGGCGCATAGATGCCTGGCCCGGTCAATGGGCCTGGTCAAGCGGTTGGCCAATACCAATAACAGCAATCCGGCTCCTGAGATAAGGACACAAGGGGCAACTGAGGATTGCATAATTTGCACTAATTGGATGTTGGTTGTGATCATGGTCAAAAATGTTAGAGTTTCTCGTCGAAGATTTTATTATACTGTTATTCTTTGATCTGTCAACTGTTCTTGCCAATCTGGGCGACAGGAACTGTCTAAAATGTTTGTCCGATTTCATTCCCGCCAGAGGGGGGATTTGGTCAGGTTTTTATCGATAAGAAATTCTTATGGGAGGAATAATATAAACCGAGTTGCTAACCTAACAATTAGAAAGTAAAATATCAACTATGAAAAACCTCGATTGCGTTTTTAAACCCCATCGGGTTGCCATTATCGGCGCTTCACCCGACCCCAAAAAGATCGGCCATCAAATCCTCAAGAATCTTATAGAAGGAGGATATCAAGGGGAAATTATCCCCATCCATCCTACCGCCGATACCGTACTGGGCCATAAGGCATATCGGTCCCTTAGTGATGTCAAGGAGGGGGTTGATCTGGTCCTTATTGCTATTCCGGCTGCATTGGTAGTAAAAGCTATGCAGGAGTGTGCCCAACGTAAGGTGGGAGGGGTTGCCATCATTACCTCAGGATTTGCTGAAGTGGGGAACACGGCGGAAGAGGAAAAATTAACAAAAATAGCAAATGACAATAATATTGCCTTATTAGGCCCCAATATATTTGGATTAGCTTACGCCCCTTGTAAACTGAATGCCAGTTTCGGCCCTAAGGACATTTATCCCGGTAAAATCGTGTTTATCACCCAGAGCGGGGCCTTGGGGATCGGCCTTATGGGCTGGACGTTCATGAAAAAAATAGGACTGACGGCGTTGGTGAGCATCGGCAACAAGGCGGATATTGATGAAGCAGATTTAATTGCCTATTTTAATAAGGATAAGGAAGCCAACGTCCTTTTGTTGTATATGGAAGGGCTTAAGGATGGGCGTAAATTTTTAGAAGCCAAGATTGAAAAACCGACAGTGGTGCTTAAAGTCGGCCGCTCATCCAGAGGTGCCAAGGCGGCAGCTTCACATACAGGGTCACTATCAGGATCAGATAAAATTTATGACGGAGTTTTTAAGCAGTTAGGGATCATGCGGGCAAGCACCTTTATAGAAGCCTTCAGTTGGGCCAGGGCGTTATCACTTCCTTTACCCAAAGGGGAAGATACCCTTATTATCACTAACGGAGGGGGGATAGGGGTGGCTACTACCGACGAGTGTGAGGCCAGCGGCATCAAAATATTGGATGATCCCGAATGGTTAGAGAAAAAATTCCGTTCCACCATGCCGGATTTTGGTAGCACCAAAAATCCTATTGATGTCACCGGAGGGGCAGGGGTTGAAGGTTATCGGCAGGCCTTGAAGATCGCTTTTGCAGAGGATAGGGTCAAATCCATCATTGTCCTTTATTGTGAAACGGCCGTGACCGATCCCATGGATATTGCCAAGGCTGTCAAGGATGCGTTTGAAGGGGCAGGGCGAAATAAGCCGGTAGTTGTTGCCATGATCGGCGGGGTACGAACACGTGATGCCCTTGTTTATTTAAATGAGAATTACATTCCTGCCTCCAGCTTGGTTGATGTGTCCGTTTCTGCCCTTAAGGCTGTTTATAAATGGGCCGAGATTAAATCCCGCGCACCATCGCAGGCCGTTTTAGAACCTTTGCCTTCACAAGCAGCCAAAATTCTTGACGCAGTCAAGGCCCAGGGAAGGGACATTTTAATGGAACATGAGGCCCGTGAGGTCATGGAGCTTTGCGGTGTGCCCACACTTCCTTGGGGGTTTGCCAAATCTGTTAAAGAGGCTGTACAAATTGCAGAATCTAAAAAATTGTATCCCTTGGCCATGAAGATAGCATCTGTTGATATTGTCCATAAATCCGATGTGGGTGGCGTTGTACTTAATATCCGTGATAGTCAGGAATTAAGTGAAAAGTATGAAGCCATGATGGCCAGGATCAAAAAGGCCATGCCTAGCGCAAGATTATTGGGGGTCAATTTGATAAAGATGGGCAGCGGTATTGAATGTATAGTCGGTATTACCCAAGACCCGCAATTTGGCCCGGCGGTGATGTTTGGTTTAGGCGGGGTTTTCGTGGAAGCCCTTAAGGACGTATCTTTCCGGGCCGTTCCTTTTGACGGAGCGGAAGCCCAACGGATGGTAGAAGAAATCAAAGCCAGAAAGATCTTGGAAGGTTTTCGCGGGATGAAGGCGGATAAGCCTTCCATTATTAGGACTTTGTTAGCGGTACAAAAACTGGCTTTTCATGTAAAGGAGATCGACATTAATCCATTATTGACCAATCAAGAAGGCTCGTATGCTGTAGATGCCAGAATTGTGTTAAATATGGATAGTCCGGCAAACTTGGCCGGAGGGGGAAGGCACTGATTATTTTGAAATAGCATCAAGGAAGATTTGGGCGGCTTTGGTAAATATTTTTGTATTTCTATAAACGATAGCCAAAGGTCTTTTAAGGTCAAGTTTTTCCACAGCAATAATTTCTAAGCTTTTATTTTCTAACTCCTGAAGGATAGTTGTTTTTGGGAGTATAGAGCACCCCATTCCGACCTCAACGGCATTCTTGATTGTTTCGATATTGCCATATTCTTTAAGAATATTGACTTGAATTTTATGGTCTTTGAAAAAGTGGTTGATGGCAATGCCCGTCGGAGTGGCAGGTTCAAATCCAATGAAGTTGACTTTGTTCAGTTTTTCCAGAGAGGTTTTCTTCGCTTTAATGACCCGGTATTTGGGAGATTGCACCAGGACAAGCTGGTCAAAAGTAAATATTTTATATGTAAAGCCTTTGATTTCTTTTGGGAAAGCAACCAGCGCAAAGTCAACCACCTTGTCTTGCACCATTTGGTAAATATGATTAGGAGGGCAATATTCCAGATGGATATTTATTTTGGGGTATTGTTTTAAGAAAAGTTGGACGACGGGTTTTAATTGGTAAAGACCGATGCTATAGATCGAAGCAATTCGGATTGAACCAATGAGGAGATTATTGGTTTTTTCAATATCACTTTCGGCCTTTTGGTAAGAGTCGAGCATTTGTTGGGCGTAAACCAGGAAAATTTTTCCGGCAGGGGTCAATACCGTTCTTTTGGGGGAGCGCTCAAATAAGGAACAATTGAGTTTTTTTTCCAACACATGGATATGCTGGGTTACGGCCGGTTGGGTGATGTTATTTCGTTGGGCAGCCAACCTGAAAGAGCCGGTTTGGGCGACAGCGACAAAACTTTTAACGAAGAATAGATCAATCATACGGTTTAATGAGGTCCCGATAAGTAAAACTTATCGAAGAGTATAACATAAAGAGGGTTATTAAACATTAAAAAATAGGCGATGCGGTAGAGTATCCCGGTTTTCGTTAAGGCGGCGGTTGTGGCCATCAGATGGAAAGGGACTTTTATGAAAGCAAAGAAATCGATTTTAGACATAGAACTTCCCAAGACAGATCCGCGCGTGAAATTGTTGATGGCGAAGATCAAAAAGGAAAATTATCGTCCGGATGCGTTAATCGAGATCCTGCATGCGGCCCAGAATGCCTATGGCTATTTGCCGATGAATGTGCTGGTCTTTATCACCAAGGAACTTAAAGTTCCCCCCAGCCGTGTTTATTCAACGGTGACGTTCTACCATTTCTTTTCCCTAAAATCCAAAGGAGAGCATACTTGTCTGGTTTGTACCGGGACCGCCTGCTATGTGAAAGGCGCCCAGGTCATCCTTGATGAATTGGAAAAAGGTTTTGGCCTGAAATCCGGGCAGGTCAGTGCCGATAACAAATTAGGGATACAAACAGCCCGTTGTATCGGGGCCTGCGGTTTGGCGCCGGCGGTTGTGATCGACGATCAGGTGCATGCTAAGGTCAAACCGGAAGAAATTAAAAATACGGTCCTTTCTAAAATCGGAGCGAACGCATGAACCGCCATGACTTAAAAACCATCGCCGAGACGCTAAAAGCAAAACATAATCAATTCAAGCAGAAGGTGTGCGTTTGCTGCGGGGCCGGGTGCATTTCCTCAGGGTCCGAGGCTGTTTTGAAAAAACTTCAGGATGAAGTCAAAAACAGAGGTTTGGCAAATGAAATCGAGGTGGTCCCTTCAGGTTGCATGGGACCCTGCAATCAAGGGCCGTTGGTCAAGGTGATGCCGGAATACACCATTTATCAGAAGGTCAATTGTGGCAACATTGCCCGGGTGGTGCAAAGCCAGCTGGTGGAAAAGAAACCCATTGAAGATTTATTGTTGTTTGCGGATTCCCGTCCCAAACCCTTTGTCAACGCCTTAGAAGATCCTTTTTTTAAAAAGCAAATGAAGATTGTTTTGGAAGACTGCGGGGATATCAATCCGGATGTCATTGAAGATTACATTGTGCGCGACGGCTACAAGGCCTTGGATAAGGTTTTGTTCCAGATGTCTGCGGAGGAAGTGATTTCAGAAATCAAGCATAGCCGCTTGCGCGGGCGAGGCGGAGCAGGTTTCCCGACGGGCATCAAGTGGGAGATGGTTTATAAATATGTGTCGGATCAAAAATATGTCGTCTGTAACGGCGATGAAGGGGACCCGGGGGCATTCATGGACCGCAGCGTACTGGAAGGTAACCCTCACCGGGTTTTAGAGGGGATGATCATTGCGGGATACGCCGTCGGTGCCAACAAAGGATACGCCTATATCCGGGGGGAATATCCGTTGGCCATCAAACATTTTGAGTCAGCCATTAAGCAGGCCAAGAAGCTCGGGCTTTTGGGGCCTAATATTTTGGGAAGCACTTTTTCCTTTGATGTAGAGGTTAGAATCGGGGCCGGAGCGTTCGTTTGCGGGGAAGAGACCGCCCTTATTGCTTCCATAGAAGGCAAACGCGGTACACCTAGGCCAAGACCTCCGTTTCCGGCAGAGTCAGGCCTGTGGGGGAAGCCGACCCTTATTAACAACGTTGAGACACTTGCGAGCGTTGTCCCTATCATTAATCGCGGCGGAGAATGGTACAGCGAAATTGGGACTCCCAAAAGTGCCGGCACCAAGGTCTTTGCCCTGGCGGGAAAAATTAATTATTCCGGCCTGATTGAAGTGCCCATGGGAACGAGCTTGCGGGAAATTGTTTTTGATATCGGCGGCGGCGTGCCCGGCGGCAGAAAGTTTAAAGCGGCCCAAACCGGCGGCCCCTCGGGCGGATGCATCCCTAAAGAACATTTGGATGTGAAGGTCGACTACGAATCCCTGGTAGGCCTTGGTTCCATTATGGGTTCCGGCGGTTTGATCATCATGGATGATACTTCCGACATGGTTGACGTGGCGCGGTTTTTCATGGAGTTTTGTATGGATGAGTCCTGTGGCAGATGTGTGCCTTGCCGGGTGGGGACCAAGATGTTGTTTGACCTGTTGACTAAAATCTGTAATGGCCAGGGGACCAAGAATGATATCGACAGGCTTGAAGAGCTGGCAGTTTACGTGAAAGAGGCCAGTTTATGCGGTCTTGGTATGTCTGCTCCCAATCCTTTAATGAGTACGCTAAGGTATTTTAGGAATGAATATGAAAATCATTTAAAGAAGAATGAAAAAGGGTAGTTTTATATGAAATTTTATTCCCCTCGCCTTGAGGGAGGGTTAGGCAAGCAGGGTAGTGTCAAAAGTTTTATGAAACTCATGGACGGCTGATGGTGATATATTTTTCTGCTAAAATCCTTCTTTCACGCTGATAGCGTTGGAGCCCAAAAGAGAGGTCACGCGATAAGGATAGCCGAAAGCGAAGGGGTCGGATTTCTCACGCAGAAAAACATATCGCCATCAGCTTGCTCAAGGTTTGCATAGCCGTTAGGGACTCATGCTTAAGGATGATACCGATATGTTTCTCCTGCGTATGAAAATTTGACAACGTTGGATTCGGCAGGAGCAATCGCGTGACCAATTTATTGGGCAACAACGTTTCCAGCGTGAGCGTCAAATTTTAGCAGGAGGAACATATCGGTGTCATCCGTTCATGTATATTATCAGACTTTTGACACTACCCTCCCCTCAAGGGAGAGGGAATAATGAACAAATCAAGGGGGCGGTAATGGCTAAAATCCCTGTAAATATCGACGGTAAGGCTTTGGAAGCGGAAACCGGTAAAACGATCCTTGAGGTGTGTAAAGCCAACGATATTGAAATTCTAACAATGTGCCATTTGGAGGGGATTGGGGATGTGGGGGCATGCCGTTTGTGCCTGGTAGAAGTCGAAGGGGTTAATAAACTTTTACCTGCTTGTACGACCAAGGTGGCAGCTAATCAGGTCATTAAAACCAAAACACAGAGGCTTCAAAAATATCAAAAGATCACGACGGAACTTTTTTTTGCCGAACGCAATCACGTCTGCTCTGTCTGTGTCGCCAACGGGAGTTGTGAACTCCAAGATTTAGGCTATAAGGTAGGGATGACGCATGTGCGTTTTCCTTACCTTTTCCCTAAATGCGAAGTGGATACCTCTCACCCTTGGTATGTTTTAGATCATAACCGTTGCATCATGTGTACCCGTTGTGTGCGTACATGTTCTGAAGTGGAAGGTGCGCATAATTGGGGAGTGATGAACCGCGGGGTCCAAGCAAGGATTATTTCCGATTTCAATACTCCCTGGGGAGATTCCACCACCTGTACGGCTTGTTCGAAATGTGTCCATTCATGCCCCACCGGAGCCATTTGGCCCAAAGCCATTGTGCAAGGTCAATTAAAGAGGAATCCTAAAATGATTGCGGACCTTGTTGAAAAAAGGAAGATGAATTTATGACAAAAAAGAGAATTGCAACGGTTTGGCTGGGCGGATGCTCAGGATGTCATATGTCTTTGCTAGATATCGATGAGCGTATTCTCGAAGTGGCGAAACTGGCGGATATCGTCAAATGTCCCGTGGTAGACGGTAAAGATTTTCCTAAAGTTGATGTGGCTTTGGTGGAAGGGGCCGTCACCAGTGACGAACATTGGCATGAATTGGAACATATCCGTAAAAATAGCAAGGTATTGATTTCCTTGGGGGATTGCGCCTTGACGACCAATGTCACGGGGATGCGCAATCAATTAGCCAAAGAGGATGTGCTCAATTACGCCTATAAAGACGCGATAAGCAATGACAAGGAAGGAAAAGTTCCTTCACATTGGGTGCTTTTGAATTTGCTTGACAAGGTGGTGCCTTTGCATGAAGTGGTCCATGTGGATTATGTCATTCCTGGTTGTCCGCCTTCGGCAGATGCTATTTTTTATGTCATCTTTGAACTTCTCAGTGACCGCGTGCCGGATTTATCTGCGGAAAGGAAGTTGAAGTATGGATAATCAAAATAAAGACAAAAATTTAATTTTAATTTCTCCTGTTACCCGCATTGAGGGGCATGCCAAGATTACGATTATGCTCAATGGTGACCAAACAGTTAAAGACGTTCGCTTTCATGTCAATGAATTTCGCGGTTTTGAGAAATTTTGTGAAGGGCGTATGTTTACGGAAATGCCGACCATTTCCCCCCGTATCTGCGGCATATGCCCTGTCAGCCATTCCGTGGCTTCCGCCAAGGCCTGTGAAATGATCATGGGGATCAAGCCGACTTATTCAGGCAACTTGTTAAGACGGCTCATTCATATCGGCCAAAATGTTTCATCGCATGCGCTGTCTTTTTTCCATTTGTCTTCACCTGATTTTCTTTTAGGTTGGGACAGTGATCCCGCCACGCGCAATATCTTAGGCGTTGCTGAAAAATACCCGGAGTTGGCCATTCGCGGGATTCGTCTTCGTAAGTTTGGTCAAGAAATAAGCGAGAGGATTACGGGTAAAAAGATCCATGTTATGGGGATCATTCCCGGAGGGATGAGTTATCCCCTGACGGAGGCCAATCGCCGTGCGTTGCTCGCTGGGGTGCCCGAGGCCGTTAAAACCGTTCAAATGGGCCTTGAGTTGATCAAGAAATATCAAGATGAAAATAAAAAGATGGTCGATTCTTTTGCCAATTTCCCGAGTCTTTATCTGGGTACCGTTGGCCCGGATGGCGAAAATGAGTTTTATGACGGGAAATTAAGGTTCATCGATGAGAACGGCAAGATCATCAAAGACCGGGTAGACCCGGCCAAGTACCTGGACTATATAGCTGAGCGCTCGGTGGACTGGTCTTATTTAAAGTATCCTTATTACAAGCCTTATGGGTATGAAAAAGGTTTTTACCGGGTCGGACCTTTGGCCCGCTTAAATGTTGCATCTAAGATGAAGACCCCCAAGGCCCAGAATGAATTTTTGAATTTTAAGGCTTTAGGTAATGGGAAGCCGGTTCACGGTACTTTTTATTTTCATTACGCCAGGCTCATTGAAACGCTGGGCAGTATCGAGGAAGCAGAATATATCCTTAAAGACCCCAAGATTACCGATGAAGACACTCAAGCGATCGGAAGATATAATTTTTATGAGGGGATTGGCAGTTGTGAAGCGCCTCGCGGAACATTGTTCCACCATTACGTCATTGATGAGACGGGGAAATTGAAAAAGGTCAATCTTTTAATTGCCACCGGTCAGAATAATCCGGCAATGAACCGTTCTGTTTTTGAAGTTGCCAAACAGTATGTGCATGGCAAGGACGTCAAAGAAGGCGCTTTAAACCGTGTGGAAGCGGCCATCCGCTGTTATGACCCTTGCCTGTCCTGTTCGACGCATGCTGTCGGCAGCATGCCCCTGGCCATAGAAATCAAAGACCACTGTGGAGAGACCGTTAATGTCATCCAAAGAGACTAATAAAGGTTCCATTCTGGTTGTCGGTGTCGGCAATTCCTTACGCAGTGATGATGGGGTCGGTTCGTTCATCGCTGAATCCATTGAAGCTAAAGGATTCAATAATATTAAGGTGTGGGTGACCCAACAGCTTCACGTCGAAGATTTGGATTCCATGCTTTCTTTTTCCAGGGTCATTTTGATAGACGCTTCCACCTCAGGCCCTGTCGTTGATTTTCGGCAGGCCCATGGCATTGATCAGGCAGGGCCTTCATCATCGCATCATTTATCTGCAGAAATGCTGGTGAAGATGGCGCGCAATATTTATCGCAAAGAATTGGATATACATGTTTGTTCGATTCGTGGGAGCAATTTTGAGGTAGGAGATAAAATCTCCCCGGAAGTTCTTTATTGTGCCAAAAAAGCTATTGAGTTAATATGCTCTTCGATCATGGAGAGCTGACAGATGCATGAAGGCCACTTTACCCAACAGATTGTCGAGGGCATTTTGCGGGAATTGGCCCCATACCCTAAGGCCAAGGTCAGGTCTGTGACCGTGAGGGTAGGGGAAGTATTTCACTTGGTGCCGGAGTCGGTCCTGATGCATTATGATGTCCTCACCAAGGGGTCCGCATTACAGAGCGTTAAACTTAATTTGATTGAAGAGCCAATGCAGGTTTTATGCAGCCAATGCCAAAAACAAGGGCCTGTCGAGGATCATCATCTCCTGCTTTGTCCGTTTTGCCATTCCCGTCAGGTCAAGCCTGTGCTCGGGAATAAAATTACCATTGAAAAGGTAGAACTGGAAGATTTATGAAATCCTTGCGCATGGACATGCGTGGGACCGTTCAAGGGGTAGGTTTCAGACCTTGGGTGTACCGCCTTGCCCACCGATTAGAACTTAAAGGCTTTGTCCAAAACACATCTTCGGGGTCTTGCATTGAAATCGAGGGTGAAGAGAAAAGTGTCGAAGATTTTATAAAAGCCATCCAAACGCAGCCCCCTGTCCATTGTGTCATTACCCAATGCCATTTGACAGATATCAAGCCCCAAGGGTTTGATCAATTTCAAATTTTATCCAGCCATGACGACCATCGGCACGGGGCTTTGGTTTTACCCGACATAGCAACCTGTTCACAGTGCCTTAAAGAAATTTTTGATCCTTCCAATCCAAGATATCTATATCCGTTTACCAATTGTACCCACTGCGGCCCGCGGTATTCCATCATTGAAGCATTGCCTTATGATAGATGCAACACCTCCATGAAAAGTTTCCGAATGTGCCCAAGTTGTCAGGCAGAGTATGACGATCCCCTCAATCGCCGGTTTCATGCCCAGCCTAATGCTTGTCCTGTATGCGGTCCGCAAATTTCCCTTTGGGATGGTCAAGGGCAAAAAATAGCCTCTTTCAAAGATGCTTTAGATAAAGTTGTCGATTTGATTAAACAGGGACATATTGTTGCGGTCAAAGGGATCGGAGGTTTTCATCTAATGGCGGATGCCCTTAAGTCCCAAGCAATATTGCTTCTTCGTCGCAGAAAAGAGCGGCCTCATAAGCCTTTTGCAGTCATGATGCCGTCGTTAAACATGGCCAGCCAATATTGCCAGGTTTCTTTTTTAGAAGCGCAAAATCTCCAGTCGCCTGCAGCCCCTATCATTTTGTTAAATAAGCATGAGGAGGGGTTGAAAGTTTCCGATGCGGTGGCCCCTGATAATCCTTATCTTGGAATCATGCTTCCCTGCATGCCATTACATCATATTCTTATGAGAAAGCTTGATAGGCCCATTGTTGCCACCAGTGGCAATTTCAGCGAAGAACCCGTTTGCATTGATAATAATGAAGCATTGGGCCGTTTAAAGGGCATTGCTGATTTCTTTTTGGTCCATAATCGTCCCATTGTCCGGCAGGTGGATGATTCCGTTATGCAAATTTTTTGTGGAGAGTCTTCCATGCTTCGACGGTCCCGGGGATATGCCCCTTTGCCCTTTGATATTGGCTTTGATACCAGCGGAATTTTAGCAGTGGGAGCCCATCAAAAGAATTCTATTGCCATCGGTTTAGAGCAGGGGGTCGTTATAAGCCAACATATAGGTGATCTGGACAACGAAATCTCCTGCGAAGCTTTTGCCAGGACCATAGATTCTTTAGAATCCATTTATGATGCTCCGATCGTAAATGTTGTTTGTGATCAACATCCTGATTATGCCTCAAGCCGTTTTGCCCGTTCACTGAACATAAAAACAATTGAAGTCCAGCATCACCATGCTCACCTAGCTTCTTGTATGGCCGAACATGATATTAAAGAAGATGTCTTAGGCGTTTGTTGGGATGGGACAGGCTACGGCCCCGATGCGACTGTTTGGGGTGGAGAATTTTTGAAAACCAACGGAGATGATTACGAGCGACTGGCCCATTTAAATTTATTTACCTTACCCGGAGGGGAGGTGGCGGCCAAGGAACCCAGGCGTTCGGCACTCGGACTGCTTTTTGAATTATGTCAGGGAAGATGGGGGGAGTTTAAAGACTTGCCTTGTGTTAAAGAGTTTAATGAATCCCAGCTGACTTTAATTAAAAAAATGATTGAACAGAAAATCAATACGCCCCTGACTTCAAGCATGGGGCGTTTATTCGATGGTGTTGCCTCAATAATTGGTTTGTGTCATAAGGCCAGCTTTGAGGGGCAAGCGGCGATGAGTTTGGAGTTTAAGGCAAGCAATACACTTGCTTTACCTTTATATTGC
Source organism: Candidatus Omnitrophota bacterium (assembly GCA_963769315.1). Taxonomy (GTDB): domain Bacteria; phylum Omnitrophota; class Gorgyraeia; order Zapsychrales; family Fredricksoniimonadaceae; genus JABDGZ01. The sequence goes on along the minus strand of CAVYLG010000003.1, from coordinate 246,961 downwards.
TATAATATAACCCATGGCCCTAAGGGGAAAAGTATGATCATTGATTGGACTCAGATGATACGGGAAATCATTGAAGATTTTCGCCAAGGACAGGAGTCCTCGATTATCTCCACACGTTTTCATCGGACACTGGCGGAGGTGATTGTTGAGATTGCCCGTTTAACGGGTAACAATAAGGTGGCTTTAACAGGCGGATGTTTTCAGAATAAGTTTTTGACAGAGGTCGCTGTAGATCGTTTACGGCAGGAAGGTTTTAGCCCTTATTGGCAAAAAAAAGTTCCTGCTAATGATGGCGGGATTTCTTTAGGGCAGATGTTCGTGGCTGCAAGGAGGCTTAAAGATGTGTCTGGCAATTCCGGGAAAAATTGAAAGCATCATGAGTTTTGATAATGATGCCTTAAATAAAAAAGGCCGCGTGAATTTTGGCGGTATTTTTAAAGAAGTTTCCCTGGCCTATGTGCCTGAAGCCAAGGTGGGGGATTATGTTATTGTCCATGTCGGTTTTGCCTTAAGTATCGTTGACCCACAGGAGGCGGCCAAGGTGTTTGAGTATTTAAGGCAGATGGGAGAGTTGGAGGGATTGTAAAAAATAGAGACGTCTCCTTAATTCTTTAAAGGTTTTATATTATGAAATACTTAGACGAATACCGGGATCCGGAGTTAGCAAAGAAGCTGTCCGGTCTTATCCATAAAATCACCACCCGACATTGGACCATCATGGAAGTCTGCGGCGGGCAGACGCATGCTATTGTGAAATACGGAATCGATACGTTTCTTCCCAAACAAATCGAATTGGTTCATGGCCCCGGTTGCCCTGTATGCGTGACCCCGCTTGAAATGATTGACCGTGCTTTATCAATTGCCAGCCGTCGTGATGTCATTTTTTGTTCTTTTGGGGACATGTTGCGTGTCCCGGGCTCTACAACGGATTTGCTTTCCGTTAAAGCTCAGGGAGGGGATGTGCGTATTGTCTACTCTCCTTTAGATGCCGTTAAAATAGCCCAAGAAAATCATGATCGGGAAATTGTCTTTTTTGCCGTTGGATTTGAAACAACCGCGCCGGCCAATGCCCTGGCTGTTTATCAAGCGAAGACGTTAGGTTTAAAGAATTTTTCCCTGCTTGTCTCGCATGTTTTAGTTCCTCCGGCGATGGAAGCTATTTTATCGTCAAAGAATAACCGGGTGCAGGGGTTTTTGGCTGCAGGGCATGTTTGTGCGGTCATGGGATATAACGAATACCCTCCGATAGCGGCCAAGTATAAGGTGCCTATTGTTGTTACCGGCTTTGAGCCGTTAGATATTTTACAAGGCATTGCCATGTGCGTTAAACAACTAGAAGAAGGTCGTTATGAAGTAGAAAATCAGTATGTGCGTTCTGTCACCGAGCAGGGCAATCGCCCTGCCCAGGAGCTGGTCAACAAGGTCTTTTGTGTTGTCTCTCGTAAATGGCGGGGGATAGGGGAAATCCCTCAAAGCGGTTTAGGTCTGCGGGATGAATACAAGAAATACGATGCTGAGATTAAATTTCATTTAACAGGGATTCAATCTTTAGAAAGTCCGGATTGTATTAGCGGGCTTATTTTGCAAGGTGTTAAAAAACCTAATCAATGCCTGTCTTTCGGCAAGAAGTGCACGCCCGAGCATCCTTTGGGGGCCACGATGGTTTCTTCTGAAGGGGCTTGTGCGGCGTATTTTAGATATAAAAGGACGTAGATATAGAGATATTCATGTATATCATTGGGTGGCCTGCCGCTCTCTGCGGCATGCAGGTTATCGAATTTGCAATAGTATAAACACGCCGAGGGAGATGTCCCCCAGCGTCATATCCCTGTTGCTTCGGCGTGCGATAGAGCAGTTGTTATCGCAAAACAAAGCAATAGGGAATATGGACAGGACCCGATGATCAGCTAATCATTAATAAAAGGACTTCGTGATGGATTCATTGGCCTGTCCCTTTCCCATTCAGCAGTACCCACAGGTGCTTCTGGCCCATGGAGGCGGCGGGAAGCTTATGCAACAGCTTATTGAAAATATGTTTGCCGTTGCCTTTGGCCCCAAACCCAAGGATGGGTTACTCGATTCTGCCGTATTGAAATTATCTAAATCCAAGATCGCTTTTACGACGGATTCTTTTGTGGTGCATCCGTTATTTTTTCCCGGCGGAGATATCGGCAGTTTGGCTGTTTATGGCACCGTCAATGACTTGGCCATGTCAGGAGCAAAACCTTTGTATTTGAGTTTAGGATTTATCCTGGAAGAAGGTCTGGCGATGCAGGCTCTTTGGGAAGTGGTCCAGTCCATTAAGAAGGCCGCTGATAGTGCGGGTGTTCAAATAGTTACGGGAGATACCAAGGTTGTCGACAGGGGCAAGGGTGATGGAGTTTACATTAATACCTCAGGGATAGGGATTATTGAGCATGAATATAATATAGCCCCTGTAAGTATTAAACCGGGGGATGTTGTCATTATTAACGGTGATGTTGGCCGTCACGGCATTGCTATCATGGCTTCCCGGGCGGGACTTGAATTTGAAACCGTTATCGAAAGCGACTGTGCGCCTTTAAATGCTTCTGTTAAGGCATTACTTGATGCCGGTATTGAGATCCATTGCATGCGTGATTTAACCCGCGGCGGTTTGGCCAGCGCGCTCAATGAGATTTCTGAAGCTGCCAAGTATTCTATTGCCATTGAAGAAGCTGCTGTGCCTGTGCGCGAAGATGTGGCCTCAGCCTGCGCCATGCTTGGTTTTGATCCTTTGTACGTAGCCAATGAAGGCCGCTTTGTTATTTTTATTCCGCAGAATCACAGGCCCCAAGCATTAGAAATTCTAAAAAAATTTTCTTTAGGCCTGCCGGCGGCTTGTATAGGTAAGGTATTAGAAGAAAGGAAGCCGGCAGTCATTCTTAAAAGTTTCATCGGTGCTAATCGTATTTTAGATATGATCAGCGGCGAACAGCTCCCCAGAATTTGTTAGTAAAAATACGGTCCATTATTCGTACCGGACTTCAAAAACTTTGATGCGGGTGCGGCCGGTCAGGTCGTGGCTTAAGATGAGAGGTTTAAAGTATTGCAGGCCATGTCCGTCGAAGAAATAGAGTTTCATGATCAGGGAATTTGCCAGCGAGCGGTCCATAAGCCTGGCAACATATTGACCGTCCTCTTGGTAGAGCAGGACCGAATAATTTAAACTTCCTTCAGGGTTTATCATGTTCTTCTACTTTATTATCTTTCAGATAGAAAACGCTGAGAGGATGGCCTTCACCGTATTGGGAAGATTGGATCTTGGCATCCATGGTGTTTAGGTCAATGGATAAATTTTCACGGAAGATCAATTGATTGTTATCTTCTCCCAGGAGGGGTAGGGCGTCGCTGTATTTTGGGGGGCCTCCCATCGTGTTCCATAAAAATTCTATAAAATCATGTGAGTTACGGTCCGGCACATTCTTTAATATTTCAGGATTCGAATTGATTTCCTCAATTTTCCTGATATTCCAACGACCTGTGAAGGCAATCATAAGGTTATCATCGATAAGTTCGGTGTAGACCAGTACGTAACTATGCGGATGTATGTCGTGGGTCATCGACAACAAAGTACGGATTTGATCATCACTGATAATACCTTTGAGAGTTTGGGTTGCCTGGTTTTTATTTTCAGACGCAATGGCCAGAAGCAGGGCGGTGGCATCAGAGAGTTTTAAACCGCATTTTACTAAGAATTCTGCAGGCTTATTGCCGCTGGAATTAAGCATGCGCAATATTCCCCGTGCCTGGTCTTCGTCCTGGCTTAAAAACATATTCGCCATCCAATAACCTACTGCGCTTTGATCTAAAGATGCTCCGTCAAAAGGCACGCTGCGATGGGCAATAGCTTTGATAAAATGCCCCGGAGCCCACCAGGTATTAACAATACTATCCTTGGGGGTATCAGTTTTAATTTTGGTCAAAGCTTCTTCCCATGTTGAGTTAAAGATGGGAGTCAATACTGTGCGGATGTCGCGGTTAGCGTTAAAAAGAATTAAAGCAACTAAAAGACCGGCCAATGGCAGGCCGATCGGCCTTAAAGTTATAAAACGGTTAGCAGCCGCGGCTGCCAGAACGCTTAAAGGAATGGTGGCAAAAAGTATAAACCGTTCCCCTATGAAACTAAGGGTCATGGTTACAAAAAGAAAAATTGTCAGAATGAGAGTATCAATAGCACGTGCTTGACGGAAATTTTTGAAGGCCATACGCAGACTATAAAACCAGCCTCCCAGGGCCAGCAGCATAAAAACGGGGCCGCCGGCTGAGGTGGTAATACTTCCAAGGCTGGTTTTTTTTAATTCTCCGACGGCTCAAAAATTGATTGGGCCATAAGTCAAGCCCGCGATGAGTGAATTTTCTTAATTCTCCGAAGCCTTCTTTAAACAGGACAAAGAAATCCTGGAAAGAAAAACACATGCTTATCATCAAAAGGGTGGTGCCTATAAATAGGGATAAGAATAACAAATTTTGGCGGGTGTGGATTTGGTCTTTTTTAATGAAAAAATTATAAGCTGCCGCGCTCAAGGCGCAGGCCACACCGATAAAAAATAATAATCCCCAGCCTTGCCAAAATAATGCGTAGACGGATAAGGTCAAACCGAAAATGACCGCCCATAGAAAGCCATCTTTTTTTGAGGCAGGCCTTAAAGCTAAAAAGAGACAAGCTAAAAGCAACAAAGGAAATAAAATATTATAGGGGTCGGTACGAAACCACCCCAAGGACCCGCGCTTTAAATTAATTGGCGCCATGATCAGGAATAAAGCCCCGATAAATGACGCTATTACGGAATAGTTCAACACCCGGCAAACCCATAAAAAAGCAATTAATATAAAAAGGTAGCTAAATAACGGTGTATAAGCCACCGCTGTCATTAGAGGAATATTAGGGTCAAATAATTGCAGGATTTTGTAAATAACAAATCCCCAATAGGGATGCAGGGTAAAAGGTTGCCAATAGCCAAAGGGGGCGCACATCAACGGATTAAAATATTTACTTCCTTTAATAATGTCCGCTATACGGCCTTTGGTGACGATGTTTTCAGTCAAATTATAAAAATCATAAGGGTCGGATTCCAGGAGATAGATTTTTTGAGGTTGGGCATTAGGCTGATTAGCTAAATTTAAGGTGACCCTGTCGATCGCATCCATGACTTTTTGATTTTCTTTATGCATGGTTTCATTGAGTTTTTCTTCGGCCAGATGATTAGCCAGGGCCGGAGGGATATTCGGTGCTTCAGTCAGGATCTGTTTAAGAAAGGTCTGCTTGATATTGTAGATAACAATGAGAGTCGCCTGCTCGCGGGCATCGTCCCACATATGCGACCGTAACGGATACATACGGATATAGCAGCTAAGGATGGCCAGCATAAACCAAGCCAGCATCCAGGGCCAAAATTTAGATTTTTTGTTCATAGTGATTAATGATTCTATTCGGCTATTATATTTTTTTACAGGCACGCATTGTAAGAGATAAATTTAGGTAATTATAAAAAGTTTGGCATAGATTTAACCCCACGGTTAAAATATGCCTATGCGACTTCTCGACGTATATCAGAATATAAAGAACGAAAAAGATGCTATTAAATACCTGTCACAAATTAGCACAAATAATGGACACCGACCTTGCCCATTTTGTCAAAGTCGAAAAGTCTATCGAACAACAGACAAAAGGTATCGATGTAAACGATGCCACCAACGCTTCAGGCTATTTACTAACCGTTGGTATGGACAATTAAATTTATCAGCCAGCAATTGGTTATGGTTGATAAAGCTCTTTGAATTAGAAATCTCAAGCCTTAGGATTGCTAAAGAATTAAAGATTAGTTACCCTACGGCTCTTAAAGCAACTACTGTCATCCGCCAAGCCATCCTTACCCAGTGTAAAGATTATGAACTCTTGCTCAAAGGTGAGGTTGAAGTTGATGAATCATACTTTGGCGGCAAACGCAAAGGTCCAAGAGGCCGAGGCGCAAAAAACAAGGTTCCCGTCTTCGGGATACTCGAACGTAATGGTCTTGTATCAGTTGACGTAGTTCCCGATGTAGGCGCCAAAGCGTTGATGGATATGACAATCAAAAAAGTGCGCCGTGGATCCATTGTTTACACAGACAAATATGTTAGCTATGATTCTCTCATGTTCTGTGGATACAGGCACCTTAAAGTTGATCATCGCAAGTATTTTGCCAATGGTAAAGTTTACATCAACGGCCTAGAAGGCTTCTGGAGTTTTGCCAAAGAGCGCTTAATGAAACATCACGGGGTATCAAAAGATAAGTTCCCGTTGTATTTGAAAGAACTGGAATACAGATACAATAATCGTAACAAAAATTTGTACCTCTTATTAACCAAATTAATGGCTAATTTTGTGCCAAATCTTTTATAATCACCTAAATTTATTCTTTTCGCTCCACGGGTCGATTTTTTAACGCCAAAGGTCTCATGCTTCTTCGGTGTCTGAACAACTCACCTTGAAGTTCTCTAGAACTTCAAGGTTCGAACAGTTCAGCCATCCCTCGCCCTTCGGCTCGGGATTCCCTCAAAGCATGAGCTGCTTTGGCTAAAATCGACAGTGTCGCTTCAAAGAACAAATTTATCCCTATAGTGTAATCGATAACAAATTTATATAGTTAATATTACGCATGAGGATTATGGCATATTTTTTTTATATTGCAAATACTGCTGGTGGATTTTATTGGAAGCGATGGCTATACTTGAGTTTAATTGGGACTCGCGTTTAGCCATGATCATCCCGAGCAGCCGTCCCTGATAATCAAGGACAGGCCCACCGCTGTCGCCATGGTAGAGATCAAGGTCCAATTCAAGAAATTCATTAGATGCGCTGGAGCGGTTTTGCAGAATGCTTTTAACATGGCCCGACATAATCGATTGGTTGTCGTAGTCTGAATTTCCGACTGCGATGATAGGGTCTCCGATATTAACAAGCGAAGAGTCTGCCCATTGAACGCGGTATAGGGGATGGGGCGGATGGATCCTCAGGAAACTAAAGTCATACTCTCCGGAGGCGAAAAGAACCTGTGCCGGCAGCTTGGTCCCGTCCCGCAGAATTACGAATATAAAAGGAGCGTTGATTATCGTATGTGTATTGGTCACGATAATGCCGGAGGAGTCAATGACAAGGCCCGCAGCCGTGCGATAAAAAGTAGCCGTTTGCGGTGGGGTGGTATGCATGACCCTGGTCAATTCTGTCCGAACGGTCACGATAGATTTTTCTGTTTGCTGGATACGATCGATCAGGTTGCTTTCTGCCCGGGCGTAAGAAGAAGGGAATAGAATAGCGACAATGAATAAAGAAAGTATTTGTCTCTTACGGCAAAGGTGTGCTGTTGTGGAATTAGATATATTTATCCTTGACGCGCGAAACATAAGTATTTACTATTTTCTCATAAATTTTTATGAATAATATAAATATTAGACCTTATAAAACAGGGGATCGTGAAGCTTTGCGTACGCTTTGTTGCGATGTGGCGGACCGCGGGAATCCCATTGAGAATTTTTTCCCCTTCCGCGATGTGGCTGCGGATTTTTTGACAAAGTATTATACGGATTATGAGCCTCAATCGACCTTTGTGGCCGAGGACGACGGTCGTTTGGTCGGTTATATCAATGGTTGCATGGATAATCGCCGTTATGGGCTGGTGATGTTTTGGCTCTTGAGGCCGGCATTGCTGATCAAAGCTTTTAAACATGGTATTTTTTTTCGGCCTGAAATCCGTCAGCTATTGTGTGGGATATTAAAAAATTGGCGCAGGATTTTTGTTTGGCGTAAGAGCTCTTTTCATAGTCATCAAGGACATTTGCATATCGGTATTGCGGGAGATTTTCGCGGTCAGCAGGTGGGCCGGAATTTGGTGCAGACCTTGGTGGAGCATGCTGCAAAGTCGGGCATTACTGAATTGGCAGCATCGGTCCATGATGCTAATAAAGCAGCCGGTCTTTTTTTTGAGGCCCAAGGTTTTGTGATCGTTGAGCGTTATCCGATGGTCCTTATTCGTGATGGGAAGGAGGAGCATTATCATTCGCTTTTATATGTCAAAACAATTTCATCTCATTAGCTTAATTGTTCTTGTATGGGGATTATTGAGCGCAACTGTTTTCGCCGATCAGTTAAAGATCGGCACTGTGGCTTTGTCAGTAAAGGACCGTATTTTGGTGCTAGCCCCTCATCCGGATGATGAAGTCTTAGGGGCGGGGGGCGTGATCCAGCAGGCTGTGGCCATGAAATTGCCTCTAAAAATTATTTTTTTTACCTACGGGGACAGCAATCAATGGTCTTTTCTTCTTTATCGTAAGCATCCGGTAGTTTTTCCCGGTGCTGTGGAAACGATGGGATTAGTACGGCATGATGAAGCGATCAATGCTTCCCGTATTTTAGGGGTAGATCCGCGGAATTTGATATTTTTGGGTTATCCGGATTTTGGTACGTTAAATATCTGGTATTATCATTGGAATCAGCGTCCTGCGTATAGAAGTATTATGACCCGCGTGACCGCAGTCCCTTATAAAGGGGCCTATCGCTTTGGCGCGCCGTATAAGGGAGAAGAAATTGTCAGGGACCTTAGGTCCATTTTAAGGGAATTTAAACCGACTAAGATTTTTGTTTCCCATCCGGCAGACCATAACGGAGACCATTTGGCATTATATTTGTATTTACGGGTGGCTCTTTGGGACGAGGGGATGGATGTCCCGCTGTATCCGTATCTCATCCATTATTTGACATGGCCTAAACCTAAAGGTTTTCATCCTGAAAAGGACTTAAGACCGCCGGACGCTTTAGTCAGTGATGAAAATTGGCAGCAATATCATTTAAGCGCCTTACAAATAGTAAACAAGAAAAAAGCTCTGCAGGCGCATAAGACCCAATATTTTTCCAGCCCCAAGTATCTTTTGTCCTTTGTCAAATTTAATGAACTTTTTGGTGATTTTCCGCCTTTGAAACTGCATTTGAATGAAAATGTTTCCATCATTTCGGGGCAGAAGAAGTTGATGACGACGATGGAATTACCGGAAGAATTAAATGATCGGGAGCGCTCTGCCTTTGTTGGTGTTGATTGGAAGTCTTTACGCTGGGAGCCTGAAAATCTGATTGTCACCATCGGGCTTTCCAAGCCCTTGGCACAGGATGTGGAAGCATCGATTTATTTTTTTGGATACAGCAGTAAAATACCTTTTGGACAAATGCCCAAAATTAATGTTCGTTTGGGCGTTTTAAGCTATAGTGTTTATGACCAGAACAAACGTCTGGACCAGGGGGTGGTAAAGGTTGTCAGGAACCCCAATGATATTAGCATTACAGTTCCTCTGAAATTGCTGGGATATCCCCAAAAGATCCTAACCAGCGCCAGGACTTCATTGGGGAATTTCCCGTTAGATAATGCTTCGTGGGTTGTTATAGAACTTCAATAATGATTCCCCTTCGCTGGCGGGAGGGGGTAAGGGGAAGGGCTGATTATGAAATTACTCTACACCAAACGTTCACCTTATGCCCGTAAGGTCAGGGTCATTGCTCTGGAAAAAAATATCCCTTTAGATTTAATTGATGAAGATTTGCACAAAAAATCCCAACGGCTTTTGGATGCCAATCCTTTGGGGAAGGTCCCGACGCTGGTCTTGGATAACGGGACAACGGTCTTTGACAGCCCGGTCATCTGTCAGTATTTGGATAACCTTCATGATAAACCAATAATGATTCCCCGCGAGGCGTCCGAGTGTATCGAGCGTTTTAAAGTGGGAGGCTTTTGCGGATGATTTAACGGCCTCGGCCATTAATCTTTATATGGAAAAAGTCCGTCACTCTAAGATTTTAATAAAGATTTTACTGCAACCCTGGAAGCAAGCATTCTTTCAGCCTATGGGTATATCGAGTAAGAATTTGCCCAAACTACACAAATTTAATTTGGCCCCTATAGCCGTTGCCTCAGCTATCGGGTATATCCATTTTCGTCTGCCTCATTTGAAAGCGCAGGGGGCTTTGGCCCAATGGTTTGAAGAAATTTCTCAACGTCCCAGCATGGCCCAAACAATTCCGGTGACGACCTAAAGGAAGTTCTCGGTAACCAAAGGACAGGGAATCTTGGCACGCCGTAAATTCGATATCAGACGAAATCAAGCAGTTAAACTGCCCAATGGCCGCACCATCCGCATTACTTTTATTAATCATCCCGGTGCTGTTATCATAGCCCCATTCTTGAATAAGAATACGGTTGTCATGATGCGCCAATTCCGTCCGGCGCTTAAGAAATATATTTATGAATTGCCTGCAGGCACGCTTGATCCCAATGAATCCATAGCTGACCTGTGCCCGTCGGGAACTTCTGGAAGAAACCGGCCTTAAAACAAAAAAATTGACTAAATTAGGGGCCATTTATCCGGTGCCCGGTTATTCGACGGAAGTCATTCATATCTTTAAAGCCGAGCAATTGACCCTGACCCAGCTCAACCGGAAGAATATGAAGTTATTGAAATCATCCCTATGACCAGACCCAAGGTGCGGCAACTTATGAGCCAAGGGGAAACTCATGGATGCCAAGAGCATTTGTGCCCTTGCTTTTTGCGGATGGTTATAAATGCATATACCCAGCGACAATTATCATTCCTTAAACATTATGGTTCATCTTTAATCCTCCTCGGTGCTATTTCCTTCGGATGCGTGTTGGGATTGATTTTTAAAGAAAAAGCAGTTATTTTTAAGCCTTTCGGCGACATTTTCCTTAATTTGCTTTTTACCATTGTTGTCCCGCTGGTCTTTTTTTCCATTTCCTCGGCAGTTGCTTCCATGAACAATATACAACGGCTGGGAAAGATTATTTTATGGATGATGGTGGTTTTTACCGTGACCGGTATTATTGCCTCAGTCCTCATGTTGATTGCCGTTCAGCTTTATCCGCCGGCACAAGGTATCAATATCACCTTGCCTAGCAATGTTCATTTTGAACATTTGAATGTGTCTGATCAAATCGTCAAAGCTTTTACTGTTTCTGATTTTTCTGATCTTTTTGTCCAAGAAGAACATGCTTGGCCTTGATCATTTTTGCTTTGTTGATAGGTCTTAGTGCCTGCACTTTGGGAGAAAAAGCAAAGGCGTTCACCGCATTTTTATTGTCCGGCAATGCCGTGATGATGAAAGCCATTTCCTATATCATGCTCTATGCGCCCATCGGATTGGGGGCTTATTTTGCGTATCTGATTGGTGTGTTGGGGCCGCAGTTGTTGGGCACCTATGTGCGCGCCATGACGATTTATTATCCCATGGCCATTGCTTATTTTTTTATCGGTTTTTCCTTTTACGTGTTTTTAGCCGCAGGCAGAAAGGGATTAAAGATTTTTTGGCCCAATATTATGCCCGCGGCAGTGACAGCCTTGGCGACCAGCAGCAGTATGGCCACCATTCCGGTCAATTTAGAAGCGGCCGAACGTGTCGGCGTGCCTCAGGATATCCGCGAGATGGTCATTCCCATCGGTTCAACCATTCATATGGATGGTTCCTGTCTTTCCGCTGTTCTTAAAACAGCCGTACTTTTCGGATTGTTTCATATGGATTTTTCATCCCCCTGGGCCATGGTCACGGCCGTCGGTGTCGCTCTTTTAAGCGGTACGGTCATGAGCGGTATCCCGGGAGGCGGATTTTTGGGAGAATTGATGATCGTCACTCTTTATGGTTTTCCTATTATCGCCATGCCCATCATTTCCATGATAGGCACCCTGGTCGATCCGCCCGCCACCATGGTTAATGCTATCGGAGACAATGTGAGCAGTATGCTGGTCGCCCGTATCCTTGGCGGAAAAAATTGGATGTCACAGCGGGTACAGAATGTGTGGAACAATAGGAGACGTCTCTATTTTTCTGAGTCTTGCCTATGAAGATTGCGAGGGTGACAATTAATATTTGTGGCATAAAATCGTTTTGTTTTATCTTTTGGCCATGCAGGGCTGTTCTACCGTTACTCCTCAAGCACTTCACGGGCTTGATGGATCTATCAGTCAGGCTATTGTTGTTCATCCGGTAAAGAAAGGATTCCATCAAGCCCAATTAAGCGCATGGCAAAGGCAGGGCAAGGACAGTGCTGGCATCGTTTATTTTTTGTCAGCGCCGTGATCGGCAGGAATGGCTTGGCCCCTGCCGGTGAAAAAAAGAAGGGGATGGCAAAACGCCGTCGGGTATATATCCCTTGGGACCGGCTTTTGGTTATGCGCCCTCGATAGCTACAGGCCTTCGATACAGACAGGTAGGAGATTTTGATTTTTGGGTGGATGATGTGCGATCTATGCAATATAATCAATGGGTAAGAGGCACGCCTGCCGCCGGTTCTTTTGAACGCTTGAAACGTCCTGATGATCTTTATCAATACGGGATTGTCATCGGGTATAATATGCATCCGGTCATACCCGGTGCCGGAAGCGCTATTTTTATGCATGTTTGGCGCAGGTATGATAGTCCGACGGCAGGCTGTGTGGCGCTTAATCAAAGGAATCTGCGCAAAATCCTGCGTTGGTTAGACCGGCAATATCAACCTGTTATTATTTTGGAGTAAAATCTAATGCCTGATGCTCAAACTTTAAATGCAGTCTTAAATGCTTATGGCGTTTCCAGTCCTCTTGGCAGCGGAGGCGGTATTAATTGGTGGAATATCATGGGCGGCATTATTTTTAGTATTATCGGCTGGTATGCTTTTATGCATGGGAAAAGAGAAAAAAGCATGCGTCCGATGGTGATAGGTATTGTGCTGATGGTTTATCCGTATTTTGTTTCCAATACTTTTTTGGTTTTTGCCATCGGCATAGGCCTGACCGCCGCGTTATATTTTTGGAGGGAGTAGGTATTGTAAGGTTCTATGAGATTCTAAGAGTTAGAGATAAATGTGAAATGAGAATATGAGCCAAAAATCTTACGTTTCGCAGTTATTTTAGCCGGCTGCGGCAATAAAGACGGCGCGGAGATCCATGAATCCGTCTTGACGCTTTTGAGCATTGACCGGGCCGGTCATCAATACCAGTGCTTTGCTCCTGACGTGCCGCAAGGCCGCGTGATTAATTTTTTGACCAATGAAGAAATGAAAGAAAAACGCAATGTGCTTCTTGAGTCGGCCCGTATTGCGCGCAGTAAAATCAAGCCGTTGTCTGATTTCGCCCAAGAGGATTTTGATATTTTGGTCATGCCCGGCGGCAGCGGAGTGGCATATAATCTTTGCACCTTTGCCGTTGATGGTGATAGAATGACTGTCTTGCCGCAAGTGGAGGCCGCTGTGCGTGCCATGCACGCGGCAGGCAAGCCTATCGGGGCCTTGTGCATATCACCCGTGATCATTGCTAAAGTGTTGAAAAAGGTGACCGTGACCTTTGGCAAAGATGAAAAGATCAACGCTATTTTTCAAAAATCAGGGACAAAAACCATCAATACCGATGCCCGCAGCATTGTTATTGATCATGACAATAAAATTGTAACAACCCCTTGTTATATGCTGGATGCCCGTATCAGCGAAGTCAGCGAGGGGATAGAAAAACTCGTCCAACAGCTTATCAAACTGGTATAAATATATGCGTATCCTGGTCATAGAAGATGAAGTTAAAATAGCCCAATTCATCAAGCGCGGCCTTAAAGAAGAAGGCTACGCCGTTGATGTTGCCAGTGACGGTGAAGAGGGACATTTTATGTTAAGTTCCAATGAATATGATGCCATCATTCTGGATTTGATGCTTCCCAAGATAGACGGGTTGACCCTTTGCCGTACATTACGCAAAGAAGGCAATCAAACTCCCATTATCATGCTGACGGCCAAGGATACGGTCAAAGATAAGGTCAAGGGCCTGGATTCCGGGGCGGATGATTATTTGCCTAAGCCTTTTGCATTTGAAGAATTGCTGGCGCGTGTGCGTGTATTATTGCGTAAAAAAGACAGCCGTGTGCAGACCCAACTGAAAGTGGATGACTTGACCCTGGATCTGTTGACCCATAAAGTCACACGGGGCGATCGTGAGATCGACTTGACCGTCAAGGAATATGCGCTATTGGAATATTTGATGCGCAATGCCGGGAACATCGTCACCCGCACCATGATATCCGAGCACGTATGGGACATTAATTTCGACACCTTCACCAATGTTATTGATGTCTATATCAATTACCTGCGCAACAAGATTGACAGCGATTTTGAGAATAAAATGATCCACACCGTGCGCGGTAAAGGTTACCTTCTTAAAAAGTAGACCATGCTTCTTCAATCCATCCGTTTTAAAATTGTCCTGTGGCACATGTTCATCCTGTCATTGGCCCTGTTTATTTTCGGGATGGTGCTTTATCAAAATCTCCATCGAAAAATTTCCCAGGACACCGACGATATTTTGCGTTCCCGTGCCAAAGGCATCGAACAATCTATCGATACCTATTGGGCAGCGGAAAGCATGGAGATTGCGGAAGGCAACCTAAAGGTCCATTTCACTAAAGAGGATAATATTAATTTCATCAAGATCGCCAGGCGTTGGGTGGGGGAAAAGATCAGTGATCCCAATTTGATCAATATCATTGTCCGTATTTTTGACGCCCACGGCAGCCCGATCGCTTCTTCCAGGAATATCCCTACCGAGCATCTTAACTTACGTATTTTCCATGATATTAAAAAAGGGGCTGACCATTTTGAGAATGACTATCTTGATGTCAACGGGAGACCTACTTCGTTTAGGATCTTTACCACCCCGGTCATGGAAAACAAGAGACTTTCTTATATTGTGCAGGTGGCCAGCCCCCTGGCCCAGCAGCACGAGGTGTTTCGTAATTTAAGTTTTTCGTTATTCTTTTTATTGCCCTTAACGGTCTTTCTGACGGGATTAAGCGGTGTTTTTTTGGTCCAGTTGACGCTCAGGCCCGTTGATCAGATGATAGAAACCATTCATCAGATCACGGCGGAAAATTTAAAACTGCGGCTCGAGATCCCGGGCACCAAGGATGAAATAGAGTCGTTGGCAAAGACGTTTAACCAAATGATTGCCCGTCTCGATGAAGCCTTTAGCTCCCAACGGCAATTTATGGAAGATATTTCCCATGAACTCAAGACTCCTTTGTCCGTTTTAAAGGGAGAGTTGGAAGTCACTTTGAAAAAGATCCGCTCGCCCCAGGAATATGAAACGGCCCTACACAGCAGCCTCGAGGAGGTCAATCGACTGGCAGGCATTGTGGAAAATCTTTTGACGCTGGCACGTTTCGATGCAAAAACCACCACACTTCATGCCCAACTCCTAGACCTTAATTTATTGATTAAAGACACTGTGGAAGACATTCAGGTGTTAGCTGTCCAGAAAGAAATAACGCTTGAATATAATAGTGCCCATACGGTAGATATCATGGCCGACAAAAATCAGATCAAGAGGCTGGTCCTTAATATTTTGGATAATGCCATTAAATACACGTCGCCCGGAGGCAAGATTTCCATTGATCTTCGCCAACAGAAGGATTCGGCGGATATTGATATTACAGATACCGGCATCGGCATCCCTGAGAGTGAATTGCCCCATATTTTTGACCGTTTTTACAGGGTCGACAAATCCCGTAGCAGCATCGGGTTTGGTTTAGGCTTAAGTATTGCCCAGTCTATCGCCATGGCACATGGAGGAAAAATTTCTGCCAAGCCCAATTTACCCCAAGGAACAATTTTTACCGTCTCTCTTCCAATAAAACCAATTAAGTAGGTTATAGAATTTTAATTTTATTCTAATGACTGTCTAATACGAGACGATTTAAACTAATACAAATTCGGGTACGCTTCCTAAGGATTCCTTCCGTTTGATGTGGGTACTATAAGTATTTTTTTCATTTGAGGGGGACATCATAAGTATTTCTTCCCTTTAATAGGGGCCATAAGTATTCCTCTCCCTTGACGGGGGAGGTTAGGCCTCCGGCCCTTACGGGCCTTAGGCCCAGAGGGTGGGGGTGAAACATAACAATAATGAAAACAGTTATCCTAACTTTATGCATTTTAGTTGTCAGTGTTGCCCAAGGTAGGGCAGAAGATTCAGCGATGGCCGCAATGCTGACAGTTTCTACGCATACAATATCGGCGGGTGTGGTCAATTCTGTTTCTTGGGCAGATCCAATTAAAGGCACAAAATCTGAAATTGTTGTGATGGATGCCACGAAAAACCCCACTCATATTTTAGTAACTTCGACCACTACTCTCTGGGATGCAGACGCAAAAGCCATCATGCCGGATAAAATAGTAGTTCGAAGCCGTGTGAATATAATTTACCTCACCACATCTGAAGGCATTAATATTGCCAAATCCATCAAAATTCTAAAGTAATCAGGAAAAAGGGGACAATTTCAGGAAAAAGGGGACGCTTTAATGTGTCCCCTTTTTTAATTTCCTCTCTCGGCGTGTTTATACTATTGGTCCTCATATCGGACACTTACAGTTGTTCGCAAATTCGATAACCTGCCTGCCGCGAGACGAGCGGCAGGCCACCCGATGATGAGCGATAATTTCATGATTCCTCCCCCTTGATGGGGGAGGGAAGGTGGGGGTGTAAAGTTTGCTTTTTACATCTAATATGTTATCCTTTCTATTAGGTAAGCGTTTTCTGTCGTTACCAACATTTATTATTAGTTACATTTATCTTAGATTTAGATAATTGAGATAAAAGGATGCGAATTTTATGTTACGCCGCTTGCTTTGTTTTTGGATTATCATTAGTTTTGTCTCAACCTTAATTACCCCTGCGCAGAATCTCTATGCCCAGGCGGTTTTGAATCTACCTGTCCCGGGCAGCATGGTTTCTGTCAGCCCCAGCTTTGAGCCGGCCTTGATTAGGGGTTTGACGGTCCATCAGGATAATCCTTTTTTATTCGATTTCATCGTAGACCCAGGCCAATCTAAATTATCCAAAGCAGGCCCTAAAAGACGAATCTGAGCGGATGATCAAGTATTTTTTTGCCGCTTTGACCATACCGGATAAAGATATTTGGGTCAACTTAAGCCCTTACGAAAAAGACCGGATGATTCCTGTATCTTTGGGGCAAACAGCCATGGGCCGTGATTTATTGGCCCAGGATTATTTGCTCAAACAATTGACCGCTTCTTTGATTTATCCGCAGAAAGCCTTAGGCAAGACGTTCTGGGAGAAAGTTTACACAAAAGCTAAAGAAATGTATGGTACGACCCAAATCCCTGTTAATACCTTTAACAAGGTATGGATAGTGCCGCAAAAAGCCGGTATCTATGAACACGGCCAAACAGCATTTATCGTAAGCGGTCATCTGAAAGTCATGTTGGAAGAAGATTATTTGGCCATGCGTAAACATCGAATGTTGGGGTGACCGAGGGAGGGGCATCCCCAGCGAGCGCAGGCTTTGGCGAGCACGCTGGGGAAACCCGAGGGCAGGACCCCAACATCAATGTATTAGGGGCACAAGAAAAAACCAAGGGTAATCCCCCTAACGCCTTAGCCAGCCAAATCATCCGTGCAGTCATCCTTCCCGAAATCGAAAAAGAAATCAACGAAGGCAAGAATTTTGCCACCTTGCGCCAGATTTTTTACGCCCAGGTTTTGGCCGTGTGGTTTAAACGCAATTTAAAGCAGGCCCTGCTCAATCAAGTATATGCCAATAAAGGCACTGTCAAAGGCATAGACCAGAATGATGCGGCGACCAATGAAGCGATTTACCATCAATACCTGAAAGCTTACAGAAAAGGCGTATTTAACTTTATCCAGGAAGACATAGATCCTGTGACACAAGAGACCTTGCCGCGTAAATATTTTTCCGGCGGATTTGGAGATTTGGCACAATTGACCATTAAACCCGAGAGACTTTCTGATACGGCAATGGTGGATGCTCAAAAAGATATTGATTTTGCAGTCGTGGCTGTCCAGCCGAAAGATGCGGCAATGATCAATCGAAGAACTTTTCTTATTGGCGGTGCTGCTGGGCTTACAGCCGGTATTGTCGTTGGATTTACTGGCAAAAGAATATTAGATAGGTTTTCTGAATCTAATAATTCTGAACAACATCTGCCTCCTCACCAGGATAAATTCGGAGGATTAAAATTAGAAGACCATTTAGTTACAGACTATGCGAATTTTAGAGAAGAGTCTGCAGAGGAGAACGGCAAAAAAGTAACCAAAAGAATTACATGCGAGATCAGAGTGTTACCTGATATTGATGTCTGGACGAAAGATGAACAGGATGAATTATATGCTATTTTAGTAGCGCGAGGACACATAAAATACCAATTGGTAGATCAATTATTAAGCAGAAAAGCCATTGATGAGTTACCCCCTAATAAACGTACACAAAAACAAAAAGAGGATTTAATAAAAGCTGAAGGGAAATCGTATAAAGAATATTTTGAAATATTAAAAGCGGTAATGGCAGGTTCCATTACTAATGTACGTATTACTCCTATATCTCCAAAAGGTTTTGAAATAGTTATTGATAGTGCTGAAAGCTTCTTCAGTCAACTGGGACAGGGATCTATAGAAAAATCTAAAGCCAACGCGGCGATGACTACTGAGGAATGGAAAAAAGTGGGGCTGACGTTTGCTTTGGCTGTGTTGGCAGTAGTTGCAGGTCTTCAAATAAGAAAGGCAGTAGGGCCTACCCTTGTAAGCATAGGGGTGTCGCCTATACCAAAAACTCCGCAGCAGATAGAAAGTCCTGTGCAGCGTCCTGCTGCCCCTCCAGTATCACCAAATATTACTAATATTAATGAGCTTCTGAATTCCATAGAAGACAAGATTAATGATCCTAATAGTACTGATCTTGATTTGTCCTTGGCTAAAAAGACCTTAGAGGAAATGGCCAAGTATCATATTTATTTAAAACCCAGAGCAGTTAATAGGGCGGGGGAATTGTTAAAAAGGTTACGAGAGAAACTAAATCAACGAAAGAAACTAAATCAACAGGAACACCCAGCTGATAAGGCAATGACTAATACCAATCGAAGAGAATTTTTTAAAAAAGTTCTTCCATGGCTCGCGGTTTTAGGATTAGCCGCAGGGATAGGTTATGAAATTAATGAAAGTGAAAGAACAGATGAAATTCTAAAATTGCTTGCTGAATTAAACAATTATGATGATTATGGAAAGATTAGGCAAAATAAAACACTGAGTGAACGAATTAATGGATTAAATGAATCGGCAGTTGATGTGTTAATGAAAACAGGGAAAAGCATTCCGCCTCCTGGGTACAAAAATTCCCGTAGATGGGCGATACGGTTATTAGGGGCGATTGCTGATCCAAATGATGCCAAAGTTCGAGAATTCTTAGTTGTTGATGTGATAAACGATACTTCTATCCCAAGAAAATTTGATTTTTATGATCAGCAAGAGGCGAAGAATGCGTTAAATGATTTAAATTCGCGTAGGGCCTTATTACGAAAAAATTCGCCTTCTATTGATAAAGCAATGGCGATGGATCGAAGACAGGCATTGTTTATCCTTATGGGTGCGACAGGCGTAGTTGGACTAGTGGGGGGGTATAAACTGAAAAAGGAAACAGATGAGATGGCAATTAAAAAAGTAGTCCGAGATCAAATTACTTTGATCACCGATGACCCTGTTAATATGGACACATATTTTATTCCAATTATTAATGAAAAAGAAAATGGGGTCCAGGAGGTAATTAATGCTGCAGATGATCCATCTTATCCGATAGAAAAACGTAGAACAGCGATAGATATTTTGGGTTCGGAAAAGATTACTGATCCAAATGATCCTAAAGCTGAGGGACGAAAGTTCTTAGAAAAGGTGGGGAAAAATACTGAAGGAATTTATTCAGATGACCTAGTAATTAAAGCAACAAAAGCGTTGGAAGAATTAGATAAACATAAAGTAGATAAAGCCGCTTTGTCTGCTATGCGAGGTGGTATTGATTTAAGCCAACAGGATGCGGCCTTGCGTGTCGAGAAAGATGCCAATGGCGGGGTCAAGGTCAATGTAGACCCGGCCTTGATCGCGCGTGTTGAGCGCGAAGGCATGCCTGAGGTCATTCCTGTGATCATTAATATGCAGCCTGCAGATATTCGGTCTTTGTTTGGGAATCCCTCCTGAAGCATTCCCTGAACCATAATTGACATACGGTAAGCCTTTCTATATAATTAAAAACTCAAATTCAAAATGTCATTCCCATGAAAGAGGGAATCTCCGCCAGCGAAGCTGGCGAGACCTCGCCTATCCAAAAGATTGGCGGGCAGACACGCATGAACTGGACCCCCGACTACTACTTTCGGGGGTGACAAATGGAAAGAAGCATTCGGGGATACTATGAGCAAAACCATGTTTGATAAAATTTGGCAGGACCATCTGGTGCGGGAATCTCAAGGGGACACTTCCCTTATTTATATTGATTTGCATCTGGTGCATGAAGTAACTTCTCCGCAGGCTTTTGCGGGATTAAGGGAAAATAAAAGGACTGTGCGCTGTCCGCAGAAAACAGTGGCAACCATGGACCATAACGTATCGACACGCACCAAGGATATCACCAAGGTTGATGCAGTTTCCCGCACGCAAATGGATACCTTGTCTAAAAATTGCCGTGAATTCGGTATCCGCTTATTTGATTTCGCGGACCGTGACCAGGGGATCGTGCATGTCATAGGTCCTGAACAGGGATTGACCTTGCCGGGTCTTACCATTGTCTGCGGCGATTCTCATACCGCGACACACGGTGCTTTCGGTGCATTGGCTTTCGGCATCGGCACCTCTGAGGTAGAACATGTCTTAGCAACACAGACGTTACAGCAGAATAAAACCAAAATCATGCTGATTAACATTGAAGGAAAATTGGGTAAAGGTGTGACCTCCAAAGATATTATTTTGTATATTATTGGCAGGATCGGCACAGCCGGAGGCACGGGTTTTGTCATCGAGTATGCAGGTTCTGCGATACGCGCCCTGTCAATGGAAGCCCGCATGACCATTTGCAATATGTCCATCGAGGCAGGAGCCCGTGCAGGGATGATCGCTCCTGATGAAACGACTTTTAATTATATCAAAGGCAGGGACTTTGCCCCTAAAGGTCCTGATTGGGACAAAGCAATTGCTTATTGGAAAACCTTGCCCAGTGACAAGGGTGCTAAGTTTGACAGGGTCATTAATATAAAAGCCGAAGATATTAAACCGATGGTAACTTGGGGGACATCTCCGGGGCAGGTCACATCCGTTGATGGGGTTGTTCCTGATCCGGAGGCTTTTACAAACCCTGTTGACCGAAATTCTGGACATACCGCCTTAGCTTATATGGATTTGAAGCCGGGTACTAAAATATCGGACATCAAGATTGATAAAGTTTTTATCGGGTCCTGCACCAACGGGCGTATTGAAGATTTACGTGCCGCCGCCCAGATTGTCAAAGGCAGGAAGGTGGCCGGCGGGGTCACGGCTATTGTCGTCCCCGGTTCTGGACGCGTGCGCCATCAGGCTGAAAAAGAAGGGTTGGATAAAATTTTTATAAATGCCGGCCTGGAGTGGCGCTTTGCCGGTTGTTCCATGTGTTTGGGCATGAATGATGATCAATTGAAAAAAGGTGAACGTTGTGCCTCAAGCAGCAATCGCAATTTTGAAGGCAGGCAAGGGCCCGGAGGGCGTACGCATTTAATGAGCCCTCAAATGGCCGCTCTCGCTGCTTTGGAAGGGAAAATTTCGGATATTAGAAAGTTCAAAATTTAATTTTTTCTTCTTTATTTCAAAGAGGGGTCAGGGGAGTTATATGCAAGCTTTTAACACTCACACAGGTATCGCAGCGCCTTTAAACCGTGTCAACGTTGATACGGATGCCATCATCCCCAAGCAGTTTTTAAGAAAAATTGAAAAGATTGGCTTTGGCAAACATCTTTTTCATGAATGGCGCTATAGGGATTATGAAGGCACGAGGGAGAATCCTGATTTTATTTTGAATCAAGAGCCGTACCGCCAGGCCACGGTGCTTTTGGCGCGGGATAATTTTGGCTGCGGTTCCAGCCGCGAGCATGCGCCTTGGGCTTTGGCGGATTTCGGATTTAAATTGATCATCGCCCCTTCATTCGGGGATATTTTTTACAATAATTGCGTTAAGAACGGTATTTTACTGGCACGTTTAAAACCGCAGGAAGTCGACGAGATATTCACCTTCGTCGGGAAGAATAAAGGGGCCACTATCAGTGCTGATTTACCGGCACAAACAGTCACCGCGGGCGGCAAGACCTACCATTTTCAAATGGACGCTTTTAATAAGGAATGCCTGCTTAAGGGCCTGGACGGCATCGGTTGGACGATGCAATTTCAGGATAAGATCGCAGCTTATGAAAATAAAATTAAACTTAAGCATCCATGGCTTTCGAGAGGATAATTATGTCTGAAATGAGAAAATTTTCTTCCATAGTTGTCGACGGTAATGACCGCGCGCCCAATCGCTCCATGCTGCGGGCCACCGGCTTTAAGGATGAAGATTTCCAGAAGCCGCAAATTGGCGTTGTTTCCACCTGGAGCATGCTGACTCCCTGCAACATGCATATCGATAAACTAGCATTAAAGGCCGTTGAGGGTACGGATGCAGCCGGCGGCAAGGGGATTATTTTCGGGACGATCACGGTCGCCGACGGTATTTCCATGGGCACCGAAGGGATGAAATATTCCTTGGTGTCCCGTGAGGTGATTGCCGATTCGGTGGAAACCGTTACCGGTTGCGAAGGTTTTGACGGGCTGGTGGCCATCGGCGGCTGCGATAAAAATATGCCCGGCTGTGTTATGGCCATGGCCCGTTTAAATCGTCCGTCGGTGTTTGTCTACGGCGGCACGATCTTGCCCGGTTGCCATAATGGCCTGAACGTGGACATTGTTTCGGTTTTCGAAGCGGTGGGTAAGCACGCTGCTCAAAAAATCTCCGACCAGGAACTTAAAAGATATTGAAACCTGTGCCATCCCCGGACCCGGTTCTTGCGGCGGCATGTATACGGCCAATACCATGGCCAGCGCCATCGAAGCTATGGGCATGAGCCTGCCTAACAGTTCCATGCAAATTGCGGTCTCCAGGGAAAAGGAACTGGATTGCTTCAATGCCGGTCAGGCTGTTTTAAATTTAATGAAGAAGGATATTAAGCCCCGCGACATCATGACCAAGAAAGCTTTTGAAAACGCCATTGCAGTGGTGACGGCTTTGGGCGGGTCTACCAATGCTGTTTTGCATTTGATCGCCATCGCCCATGCCGCCGGGGTCAAATTGACCCTTGATGATTTTACCCGCATCGGCAAGAAAACGCCGGTCTTGGCTGACCTTAAGCCCAGCGGCCGCTTTGTGACGGCGGAATTAGCCGCCATCGGCGGGCTTGTGCCTTTAATGAAAATGCTTTTGGATAAAGGTTTATTGCATGGTGATTGTATGACGGTGACCGGCAAAACCGTGCGTGAAAATTTAAAAGATGTCCAACCTTACCCTGATGGGCAGCAGATCATCCGTCCTTTTGATAATCCTATTAAGAAAGAAGGGCATTTGGTCATGCTGTACGGCAACTTGGCCACCGAGGGGGCTGTTGCCAAGATTACCGGTAAAGAAGGATTGTCCTTTACCGGAAAAGCCAAGGTTTTTGAATCGGAGGAGGCTGCGCTTAAGGCATATCTTGAACGGCAAGATCGTCAAGGGAGATGTGGTTGTGATCCGTTATGAAGGGCCTCGCGGGGGGCCGGGTATGCGGGAAATGCTTTCTCCCACTTCTGCCATTTCAGGACAGAGGCTTGGGCAAGGACGTGGCGTTGATTACCGACGGCCGTTTTTCCGGCGGCAGCCATGGTTTTGTGGTGGGGCATATCACTCCTGAAGCTTTTAACGGCGGCCTTTTGGCCATTGTCAAAAATGGGGATACCATCACCATTGATGCGAAAAAGCGGCAAATCAATTTAAATTTATCTGCGTCAGAAATCAAAAAACGCCAAAAAGCTTGGAAAGCACCAAAATCAAAATATACGCATGGCGTTTTGGCAAAATATGCTAAACTGGTAACCAGCGCCTCAAGAGGGGCAGTGACGGATTAATTATGGCCGGAAATTCGTTCGGACAACTTTTTAAGATTACCACCTTTGGCGAAAGCCATGGGCCTGCCATCGGAGTTGTTATCGATGGCGTTCCACCCAAATTGCCTTTATCCGAAGCGGATATTCAAAAAGACCTGGACCGCCGCCGGCCCGGACAAAGCAAAATCACCACCCAGCGCAAAGAGCCCGATAAAGCCGAAATTCTCTCAGGTGTCTTTGAAGGCCAGACTACCGGAGCACCTTTGGCCATTCTTATCCGTAATGAAGATGCTCGTTCCAAAGATTATGAGAATATCAAAGACGTGTTCCGTCCCGGCCATGCGGACTTTAGTTATATGGCCAAATACGGTATACGTGATTATCGCGGTGGCGGGCGTTCATCCGGACGTGAGACAGCTTGCCGTGTGGCTGCCGGATGCCGTGGCCAAAAAGATTTTAGCCAAACATAAGGTCCAAATCATTGTTTATACCTTGGCGGTGGGGGATGTTTATGCCAAAAATATTGATTATAAAATTATCGAACAAAATGCCGTGCGTACGGCTGATGCTAAAGCGGCCTCTGTCATGATCGCCAAGATCGAAGAAGCCCGTAAAAAAGGTGATTCGTTAGGCAGTATTCTTGCAGTGTGTCATTAAAAATTGTCCGCCGGGTTTAGGAGATCCCTGCTTTGATAAGCTCAATGCCCGTCTGGCGCAGGCATTGATGTCCATTGCCACCGTCAAAGGTATTGAATTCGGCGACGGGTTTGGGGCCAGCCGGTTAACAGGTTCTGTGAACAATGACCGCTTTATCCTTAAAGGACAAGAGGTGGCGACCGCCACCAATCATTCCGGCGGCATCATGGGGGGCATATCCACCGGGGAAGACATCATGATACGCATGGCTTTAAAGCCGCCGTCATCCATATCTCTGCTGCAAAAAACACTCAATGAAAAGCATCAGGAAGTTGAGGTCAAGGTCAAAGGCCGCCATGATCCTTGCTTGGCGCCGAGGGTTGTCCCGGTGGCCGAAGCCATGATCGCCCTGACACTCGTCGATTGTTTATTGATCCAAAAAGCCACCAATTTGTAAAATAAGAAAAATAGGGTGGCGCCCCTATTTTACTGAAACTTTCCACAGAACAGCATGGATAATCAAAAAGTCATCCTAATCACTGGCTGCTCGAGCGGTTTTGGTCTACTGACAGCCGTGCGTCTGGCGGCCCAAGGTCATTTTGTCTGGGCGACCATGCGGGATCTTTCCAAGAAACAGCCCTTAGAAAATGAATTAGCCAAGCGTCAAGCACAGGCCTTTATCCGTGAGCTTGATGTCACCAAACCTTCCACCATTAAGAATGTCGTCGAGGAAATTCAAGAAAGGCATTTTCATATTGATGTTCTTATCAACAACGCGGGTTATGGCATCGGCGGATTCTTTGAAGACTTAAGCGATGAAGAAATCCGCGCACAGATGGAAATTAATTTTTTCGGAGTACAGAATGTCTGCCGTGAAGTCATCCCTTTGATGCGTAAACGCTCACAGGGGAAAATTATCAATATTTCCAGTATTGCCGGTCAAGTGGCCAGCCCATGTTTGGGTGCGTATAATGCCAGCAAATGGGCACTGGAAGGTTTTAGCGAAAGTCTTTATTTTGAGTTGGCTTTGTTCGGGATTTCAGTTGTTTTGGTTGAGCCGGGTTCTTATCCCACTAATATTTTTACTCAGAATGCGCATTATGCCAAGAATTTTAACAATACCCAAAGTCCTTATTTTCATTTTAGCCAAAAATTGAAGAATTCTTCGCAAAATATGGTCAAAAAGCTTAAACGTGATCCTGATGATGTGGCCAGGCTTATTGAAAATATCGTCAATGAACCTCGTCCGCGATTACGTTATGTTTCCGATTTTTCGTCATGGATGCGCATCATGATGCAGAAAATATTACCACCGCGTTTAATCGAAAATATTTTCAGGAGAATTCTTTATGCAGACAAATAAAACTCCTTATCAGCGTCAGCTTTTTGTATGCGTTAATAATGCCAACGGAGAAAAAGTTTCCTGCGGGGATCATAAGGGCGAAGAGATTTTCCGTCAATTGCGCGAGATCGCCAAGGAGCGCAAGTTGCATCCGAACATCCGCGTGGCCCAAGCCAAATGTTTAGGTCAGTGTGCTAAGGGTGTCAATATCATGGTCTATCCCGAGAATATTTGGCATAGCGAAGTGCGCCTGGAAGATGTCCCTCAATTGGCGGATAAATATATAAAATAGGAAACAGAGTATTTAATTTCGACATAAACATTCCGAACTACTGTGAGTGTTCGGCGAGCAACTGCGAGTGTCCGATATGAGGACGATGAGGCCCTCCCTCTTTGACGGGAGAGGGTAGGTGGGGGTAAGTAGAATAATGTCATTACAAGCGCTCTTAAAACCGGGATCCATATTCGTTGGAGCGTTTTTATTCTTGGGCGTCTCATCTATCTATGCACAAACGGTCAAGGAGCATAACGATCTGGGCTTGAACTATCTCAGACAAAACAATTTCACCGCAGCCATCTCTGAATTTACAAAAGCCATTGCAGAAGACCATCAAAATGCCACAGGCTATACCAACCGCGCCCTTACCTATGCCAAACAAGGCGATTTAACAGATGCTATTTCTGATTCTACCCAAGCCATTGAAATCAATCCTAAAGATTTTGAGGCCTATGCCAACCGCGGTCAATTCTATGCCAGACAAGGCAATATCACTGCCGCTATATCGGATTACAACGAAGCTATAAGGATAAATCCTAAATTTGTCATTGCTTACAATAATCGCGGCACAGCCAATGCTTTACAAGGCAATATCACTGCCGCCATTGCTGATTTTACTAAAGCTATTGAATTAGACACTAAATATGCAAGGAGCTATGTCAACCGGGGCATTATCTACAATAAGCAAGGCAGGATCTCCGCTGCCCTTTCTGACTATGCTAATGCCATTGAAATCGATCCGAAAGATATATCTGCTTATGTTAATCGCGGCAATGCCTATGTCAAACAAGGTTATTTAAATCAAGCCTTGTCTGATTATAACAAAGCTATTGAAATACGTCCCAATGCCGCATCTCTTTACACAGATCGTGGTATTATCTATATCAAAAAAGGCGATTTGTCAGATGCTATGACTGATTATAATAAAGCCATTGCCATCAATCCTAAAGACAACCCGGCGTATTATATCCGTGGGACCATCTATTATGATCAGGGTAATTATGTTCAAGCTGTTTCTGATTATAGTCAAGCCATTGTCCTAAATCCTAAAGATGCAAGAAGCTATATGAGCCGTGCCTTAACCTACCTTCGGGAGAACAAAAATAATGAAGCCATTGCTGATTTGACCAAGGTCATGGAATTAGATAAAAGTTATACAAGGGCTTATTATAATCGGGCTGTGGCCTATTATCAGTTAAAACAATATGATAAGGCTTGGGCTGATGTGCACAAGTCGCAAGAGTTAGGGGTCACGGTTAATCCTGATTTTATTGAAGCATTAAATACTGCATCGGGGAATAAAAAGTAGGGACAGACACTACTTTTCCCCCCTCAAAGATATGATTATTGATTGTGGTCAATACAGTCCGGATCAGATGTACTTTTTACTGATCCAACTTGTCATTCCAAGGCCTATTGCCTGGGTGCTTTCTGACAATGGCAACGGCACTTATAACTTGGCGCCATTTTCATTTTTTAATGCCATCACCGGTAACCCGCCCATTCTCATGCTTTCGGTAGGGTGGAAGGACGAGACCGTTCGCAAGGATACCTGGGTTAATATCAGTAAACGCAAAGATTTTGTAGTGCATATCCCTTGTGGTGGGCAAGTGCATGATGTCAGTAATTCTGCATCTGTTTTGCCTCACGGGGTTCCCGAAATTGATAAATTTCATATTACGGTGGAGAATGTCGAAGGCTGGCCGCTGCCCAAGGTTAAAGGCACCAAGATCGCATTCCTCTGCGAAAAATATGCCATTTATGAAATAGGCAACAACCCTCAAGGCTTGATAATGGGTAAGATCAATCGCATTTGGATTGACGAAGAAGTTGCCAGTCAGAATAAAAACCGTATTGTTATTGATCCCGCCAAAGTTAACCCTCTGGCGCGTTTAGGCGGGAATCATTATTCGCTTTTAGGGGAAATATTAACTGTCCAAAGACCGGATAAACCATAAACAGAAATTCCCCCTTGATGTTACTCCCTCTTGATGGGGGAGAAGCCTGCCGGCAGGCAGGCGCTTAGGTGGGGGTGAAGAGGGAGGGTGGGTATGGCTAAAAAGAGAACTACTATTTTCAAAATCAAAAACCGCAGTGGTTACGCCGCAATTTGCGGGGGACATTTAACCGAAGGCAGAAGTAAAGAACAAGCTATGGCCCGTATGGCTAAAGCTTTAAAACGTACTGCTAAGAAAAAGACGCGTTAAAAAAATGATAGAAAAACACGAAGGAGTGATTGCATTTTATTTGTATGCCGTCTATACTAAAAATAAATGTTTTCATAACCTTAATATTTTCAAGTAGTTTGCATTCCTTGTCTTTATCGGGAGGGCACCTATGAGCATGTTTGATAAGAATATCAGCCAGGAAAAACTCAAAAGCCTTGAATTTGCTGAAGCTGCCCGCGAACAGGAATGGAAGGCCCCGAGTTTTGCCCTCAAACTTTTTCATGGTTCCCTTGATTTCAATTTGATCCATCCTTTCCCTAAAGAAGATCCTCGAGCAGAAAAAAGCTGTGCGATGAGTACATGGTTAAAATTGAGAAATTTTTACGTGAAAATCTTAATCCGGATGAAGTTGATTTGACCGGTGAGATTCCCCAGAAAGTATATAAAGGTTTAGCCGACCTTGGCGCTTTTGCTTTAAAAATCCCTAAAGAATACGACGGCATGGGCTTTAGCCAATATAGTTATAACCGCATCATGCATTTGATCTCCAGTTATTGCGGTTCCACGGCGGTATTACTTTCCGCGCATCAAAGCATCGGGGTGCCGCAGCCTTTAAAGCTTTTTGGAACACCCGAACAAAAGAAAAAATATTTGCCCAGGTTTGCCAAAGGGGCTATTTCAGGTTTTGCTTTGACTGAACCCGAGGCCGGTTCAGACCCGCGGAATATGACCACCACCGCAACTCCCACGGAAGATGGGAAATCCTTCTTGCTTAATGGTGAAAAACTTTGGTGCACCAATGGCCTGATCGCGGATTTGATGGTGGTCATGGCAGTGACACCTCCTAAAATTATTAAGGGAAAAGAGATCAAACAGATCACCGCTTTTATTGTCGAAGGGACATATCCCGGGTATTGAAAAGATCCATCGCTGCACTTTTATGGGGCTGCATGGTATCCAAAACGGCCTTATCCGTTTTAATAATGTCAAAGTGCCCCGTGAAAATATTATTTTAGGCGAAGGAGAAGGTTTGAAATTAGCCTTGGTGACCTTAAACACCGGACGGTTGACCTTGCCGGCCGCATCGACGGGCATTGGCAAATGGTGTTTGAATGTGGCCCGCCAATGGGCGACCAAACGCCGTCAATGGGGCAGTGCCATCGGCGAGCATGAAGCCGTGGCATTAAAATTAAGTTATATTGCCTCGCATACCTTTGCCATGGATGCAGTGACATGGCTCACCTCAGCGATGGCTGATGATAAGCACCGTGATATCCGTCTGGAAGCGGCCATTGCCAAGTCCTTTTGCACGGAAGTATGCTGGAAAATTGTCGATGAAACTTTACAGATCCGCGGCGGGCAGGGCTATGAAACATCTTCGTCTTTGGCAAAGCGCGGCATGGATTTCTGGCCGGTGGAACGTGCCCTTCGGGATGTGCGTATCAACCGCATCATTGAGGGTACCACTGAAATCATGCATTTGTTCATTGCCCGGGAAGCCTTGGACCCGCATTTATCCAAGATCAAACCGTTACTCAGCAGCAAGGTGCCGGTCAATGTCAAAATAGGGGCTGCTCTTAAAATGGCCGGCTTTTATGCCGGATGGTATCCTCAATTATGGCTGCCGTCGTTTGGGAACAGTGAGATCAGCGGTTTGCCGCAACCTTTGGGACAACACATGATTTTTGTTCAAGAGGGCCAGCAAGAAATTGGCCCGCGAAATATTTCATAAGATGACTAAATATCAGCAAAAATTAGAAAGCAAGCAAAGCATTTTAAACCGCATTGTGGATATCGGCACAGAATTGTTTGCTATCTCGGCGGTATGTTCTTATGCGGCGATGTTGGCTAAAGAGGGCCAAGCCAATGCCGTGGACCTGGCAGATAGTTTTTGTTGTGATGCGCGCAAGCGCATTGATGCTTTATTTAAAGAAGGGGTGCATAATACCGATCGTCAGAATTTAAAAATAGCCAAAAAGATTTTAGCTAAAGAATTTGAATGGATGGAAAATCAGATTATCAAGTAATGCAAAAATTCCTCTCCCTTCGAGCGAGGGAAATAAAAAGCTCAACCTATGACCGCCTTACCGTCTTTTTTTAACAATAAACTACCCATTTTAAAACAAATCCCTATTTTTCAGGGCTTAAACTGGTTTGCATTAAACCGCATCAGCCGTCATGTCGAAATTGTTGATTTTAACAAAGGGGACATCATCTGCCAGCAGGGGGCGCCTGCGGATGCTTTTTATGCCCTGGTTTCGGGACGGGTTTATTCCTACAGCCTTAATCCTGCCGGGCATAAAGAAGATGTTGATTTTATCCTGCGCGGGATGCATTTTGGCATTATTTCGACTTTGACCGGGGAAAACCATTCCCATACCTATGAAGCCATCAATGATTCCGTTGTTATCAAGATCAACAAAGACAGTTTTTCTCAACTGCTTAAATCAACACCCCAGCTGGCAGTGGCCTTAAGCCAGAGTTTGTCCCAACGTATCCGCAGTCATGTCACCCATACCAAAAATACCCAGGAAAGCACCATTATTGCCGTTTACGCGCCTGTGAAAGGGTCGGGAGCTTCCACTTACGCGACGAATTTGGCTTTGAGTTTAAAAGAGCAGACGGATAAAAAGATTTTACTGTTGAGCCTGTCTTCCGATAAGAATGAAGAACGGGTCGATTTGGCGAATATCGTCGGCGATCATCATTCTATCTTGAATACGATCACCAAGGGTGTGCTGACGGTGGATCTTTTAAGCGTCAAATTTGATCCGCAAAATACGATGCTCATGGGCAAGATCAGCCAATTTGTCAGCGCGCTGGTCAATGACTACAATTATATTGTCCTGGATTTGCCCAATGAAATGGATGATGTGGTCATGAAAACGCTGACACAGTCAGATGTTATTCATTTGGTCAGCATTGACAATGAAAAAGATCTGGATACCACCCGTCATGTGATTGACAAGCTTAGCGAACAGCTTAAAGAAAGGTTTCACGCCGAGCGTGTGCAGGTCATCATCAGCGGGGTCAACACCGAGAACCGCATTTCTCCTCAAGAAATAAAAAAAATACTCAACTATGATGTCTTTCTGTTTCTTGCCGCATTTGCAAGCCTTCGGAGTTTACTTATAAAAAAGTCATTCCCGGTTTTGCTTTTGTTGAAGTGGATGCCAAAAGTGAATATGCCCAAACCATACGCCGGCTCTCGCGCCAGATCAGCAAGGTGATGATCGGCCTGGTCTTAGGCGGCGGGGCGGCTTTAGGCATGGCGCATATCGGTATTATCCGGGTTTTGGAACGTGAAGGGATTCCCATTGATATTGTCGTCGGCAGCAGTATGGGGGCCTTGATCGCCAGTTTATGGTCTGTCGGACACACTGCGGATGAGATAGAAAAATTCGGCAGGGAATTCGAAAGAAAATCAGGTATTTTGAAACTTTATGACCCGCCGATACGGCGTGCTATCATTTTATTTTTATTGGTTTTGTTATTCATGATCTTTAAATTGTTTTGGATCGGCATCCTGTTTATGTTTTTGGTGATACCCTTGGCGCTTTTGCCGATATCAGGGCTGGTGCAGGGCGAGGCCATAGGCCGCTGGCTTAAAGTAAAGCTTGGTGATAAAACATTCCATGACACAAAAATCCCTTTGAGGATCGTGGCCTATGACCTGTTCCACCGCAAGGAAATTGTCATAGACCAGGGGTCTTTGGTGGACGCTGTGCGCAAAAGCATTGCCATCCCCGGTGTTATTAAACCGGTCATGGAAGGCAAACAAATGATCATCGATGGCGGGGTATTAAATCCTTTGCCGACGAATGTATTGGCGGATATGGGTGTTAAAAAAATTATCGCGGTCAATGTGCTGCAGTCACCGGAAGAAGTTGATTGGTCGCAAAAAAAGGAAGATGAAAATCTTATCAAGTGTTTTGATATACCTTTTTCCAAACATCCTTTTAAATTCATAGGTTTTCGTTTAGGCAGGCTCGTGTCGAAAATTTTTACGCCTAATATCGCCGACATTGTCGTGCGCACCTTGCAGGCAACCGAATTTGTGATCGCCGAACAAAGCGCCAAACAGGCCGATGTTCTTGATCCATCCGGACTTAAGAGGTATCAGTTGGTTTGAATTGTATGAAGTCAATGAATTGATCAAACGCGGCGAAGAAGCCGCCCAAAAAGCCCTGCCCGCCATTAAAGCATTAGTGAACAGATGACCCCTTTGCCATTCCTGCAAAAGGCAGTCCTGCCGCCTTGTTTTTCTTCCCTTTAGGTGATTCCGCTGCAGAATTTGCCGGAAATGCCGGGGATCCTGCCGGCACCTTTGTTTAATCCACACTTGTCAAACCGTTTAATTCGTGCTATCCTAAATAAGTCAAAATTTGAAGTATTTAAACCTGCTTGAAGCCAGGGCTCAAGTAGAGGCAAGCCTGTAAGGAGAGTGGATAAGACATGGAAATCAAAACGATGGTTCAGAGCACGCCAAACCCAAACGCGCTTAAATTTGTTTTAAATGTACCGGTTAAAACCGAGGGCAAGGTGACGTATAAAAATGCCGATCAATGCAAGCATAATCCCATGGCCGCGGCTTTGTTTACCATTCCCAATATTACGGAAGTTTATTTTTTTGATAATTATATTACCGTGACCCAGGACGGCAATGTGGATTGGGACCAAATTGAAGAGCAGATCAAGAAGGTCATTCTGGAATATGCCGCCGGACCATGATCCTGATTTTCAGGTTGAGGAAGATAAAAAACCCGTCAACGGTAGTTTCCGATGATCCCGAAATTGCCAAGATCAATGCGATTTTGGATAATACCATCCGTCCGGGCCTTCAAATGGACGGCGGGGACATTCAGATTGTGAGTTTTGATGGAATGAATTTGACGGTTAATTATCAGGGGGCGTGCGGTTCGTGTCCCAGTTCCACCATGGGAACGCTCAAGGCCATTGAGAGTATTTTGCGCGACCAATATAATCCTGAAATCACGGTGCAGACCGAAGGAAGTTTGCAGGAGCATGAATATGGAACAGCTTACTAATAAAAAATGCGTGCCTTGTGAAGGTATCGGCCGGGCTTATACGCTTCTGAGAAGTTCAATCTCGCTTGGGTGAAATTCCCGGCTGGGTTTTGGCTGACGATGGCAAAAGTATTGAACGCGCCTTTACTTTGAAGAATTTTGTCGCCTGCGTTAATCTTATCAATAAAATCAAAGACATTGCCGAGGATGAAATGCACCATCCGGATTTGCATTTGACCGGGTATAAAAATTTAAAAGTGGTTTTATATACGCATGCGCTTGGCGGAGTTACCGAGAATGATCTGATTGTGGCCGCTAAGATCAATCAATTAAGATGGAGTGAAGGTAAGACAAATATGTTTAAAATTAATCGTAAATTAGAATATGCCTTGATCTCCTTAAGGCATATGAGCAGCAAATCGCCCGGCCAGTTGACTTCGGCCAAGGAAATTTGTGATATTTACCATACGCCTTTTGACCCGACCTCGCGCGTTTTGCAGATCATGGCCCAGAATGAGATCGTTCGTGCCGAGCAAGGGGCCCATGGCGGCTACCAGATCCTCAAGGACCTTTCGAAGATCACGCTTTATGATTTGACCCAAATCATCGAAGGGCCGATCAAGATCGTTAATTGTTTTCATGGCAATTATTCGCATTGCGATATGACCTCCAGTTGCAATGTCATTTCGCCCATGCTTAATTTGAATGAACGGATTTCAGAGTTGTTTAAGACCATCAATGTGCGCGAGCTGATCTCTTCGCGCAATCAAGGTGAAAGACAAATCCGTTCCAAACCTTTTGCAGGCAAGTTGAAGTAAAGGAATAAGATATGTCAGATGTCGTTAAACAAAAAGATTTAGAAGACAATAAATTAGCCGGCAGGGTGAATACCGTTATGGGTTCCATACGGATATCGCGGAAGATAAACCGCCCAAAGGCCTTAATGAAGATACTGTGCGCCTTATTTCCGCCAAGAAAAAAGAGCCTGAGTGGATGCTCGAGTGGCGCTTGAAGGCTTTTCGTCATTGGCAGAAAATGCAGGAGCCTACGTGGCCCAATTTTGAATATGGGCCTATTGACTATCAGGATATTTTTTATTATTCCGCCCCCAAGCAGAAAAAAGAAAGCCCCGCAAGCTTGGAAGAGGTTGATGAAGAATTGCTCAAGACCTTTGACCGTCTGGGCATTCCTTTGAGTGAACAGAAGCGCCTGACCGGGGTGGCTGTTGACGCGGTTTTTGACAGTATTTCCGTGGGGACAACCCATCAGGGGGAATTGGCCAAACACGGCATTATTTTTTGTTCCATGTCTGAGGCCGTCATCCATCATCCGGATCTGGTCAAAAAATATTTGGGGTCGGTGGTGCCTTATACGGATAATTTTTTTGCGTCCTTAAATTCGGCGGTCTTTTCCGACGGGTCATTCTGCTATATTCCCAAAGGCGTGCGCTGTCCGCTGGAGCTTTCCACGTATTTTCGCATCAATGCCGAAGATACCGGCCAGTTTGAGCGCACCTTGATCATTGCCGAAGAGAGCAGTTATGTCAGTTATCTGGAAGGCTGTACCGCGCCGATGCGCGACACCAACCAACTGCACGCGGCGGTCGTTGAGCTGGTGGCTTTGGACAATGCCGAGATCAAATATTCGACGGTGCAAAATTGGTATTCCGGGGACAAAGAAGGCCGCGGCGGTATCTATAATTTTGTCACCAAGCGCGGCAAATGCGCGGGAGTCAATTCCAAGATTTCCTGGACCCAGGTGGAAGCAGGCAGTGCCATTACCTGGAAATATCCCAGCGTCATTTTGCAGGGGGACAATTCCGTCGGTAAATTTTATTCCGTGGCCTTGACCAATAATCATATGATCGCGGATACGGGCACCAAGATGATCCATATCGGGAAGAACACCAAAAGCACCATTGTCTCCAAAGGGATTTCTTCGGATTTCGCGCATAATAGTTATCGCGGTTTGGTCAAGATCATGCCGACGGCGGATGGGGCGCGTAATTTTTCCCAATGCGACTCCATGCTGGTGGGGAACAATTGCTCTGCCAATACCTTCCCTTATATTGAGGTCAAAAACAATACGGCTGTCCTGGAACATGAGGCATCTACTTCCAAAATCAATGCGGAGCAGATGTTTTATTTGCGTTCACGCGGTCTGGATTTGGAAGAGTCCGTTTCATTGATCATTAACGGTTTTTGCAAGGATGTTTTTAAAGAACTGCCTCTGGAATTTTCGGTGGAGGCGGTTAAATTATTGGAGATGAAATTGGAAGGGAGTGTAGGGTAATGTTAGAAATCAAAGATTTACATGCCGGTATCGAAGGCAAAGAAATATTAAAGGGGATCAATTTGAAGGTCAATGCCGGTGAAGTGCACGCGATCATGGGGCCTAACGGTTCGGGCAAAAGCACTTTGTCCAAGGTGATCGCGGGTCATCCGCAATATGAAGTCACCGGCGGTTCCATTGATTATGAAGTCAATTTTAAGAAAATCAATTTGGTGGGGATGGAGCCTGACCTGCGCGCCCGTGAAGGCGTGTTTTTAGCGTTTCAATATCCTGTTGAAATTCCCGGGGTGCCAAGTTCTGTATTTTTACGCGCGGCTTTTAATGCCATTTGCCGCCATCAAGGGGCCGAAGAAATGGACCCTATTGATTTTGACAAATACCTGCGTGAAAAAATGAAATTATTGAGCATGGATGAAAAATTCATTGACCGGCCGGTCAATGTGGATTTTTCCGGCGGAGAGAAGAAACGCAATGAAATCCTGCAGATGGCGGTTTTAAATCCGCGTTTGGCTGTGTTGGATGAAACGGATTCCGGCCTTGACATCGATTCCATGAAAATCGTGGCCGAAGGGGTCAATAAACTGCGCCGCAAGGACAATGCCATTATTTTGATCACCCATTATCAGCGCCTGCTTAATTATATCCAGCCTGATTTTGTCCATATTCTCTACGATGGTAAAATTGTCAAATCCGAAGGCAAAGAATTGGCTTTGGAAGTTGAAAGCCGCGGCTATGATTGGTTAATCAAAAATAGGAAAGATGATGACTCAGCAGTTACCCTTGAACATTGAAGGGTTAGAACTTTACCAGTCTAAATTAGAAAACGCCTCCGGCGCCTGGCTTAAGGCTTTTCGTCAGAAAAGTTTTGATCAATGGGCCGCAGATCGGCATGCCGACGATCAAAGATGAGGAATGGAAATATACGTCTTTGGCTGATGTGGTCAATCGCCGTTTTCAAATTGCCTGCGCATCATCAATTGATCGAGGACAAGCAATTTGAGAATTACCGCGACAAGAGAGATATCAATATTGTTTTAGTCAACGGTGTTTTGTGGAGTGAATTATCAGATTTAAAACATTTGCCGCATGGGCTTGACGGTTTCTTCATTAAATGAGGCATTGGCGCATAACAATACTGAAATTCAGGACACTATTTCAAAATTAACTCCCAATGACACAAAGCGTTTTTGTGGATGAACCAGGCGCTTTTTTTAGACGGGGTTTTTATTCAAGTCGCCAAAAACGCCGTATTGAACCGTTGGTCCATATTATTCACGTGACCAGCGGCATTGCTGCCTGACACAATGGTTTTTCCCCGCAGTTTTATCAGCGTTGGAGGAGGCGGCGCAGGTGAATATTTTGGAAAGTCATATCTGTTTTGAGCCTGTGTCGTATTTGTCTAATGCGGTGACAGATATGAAAATCGCCTCCAATGCCGTGGTCGGTTATTGCAAAGCCCAGGCAGAAAGCCATCAGGCCGTGCATATCGGCACAACCCGCATCTGGCAGGAAAGGGCAAGTTCTCTTGATTCTTTTTCTTTTAATCATGGCGGAATGCTTGTCCCGCAATAATTTTCGGTTTTGATTAAAGGCGAGGGGACCAATACGATCATGAACGGTCTTTACGGCATTGACGGCAATCAGCATGTCGATAATCATACCTTGCTGGATATTCAGCATCCTAATTGCACCAGTTATCAGCTTTATAAAGGATTGCTTAATGGCAAGTCCAGGGCTGTTTTTAACGGCAAGATTTATGTGCATGCTATTGCCCAAAAAACCAACGCGTATCAGCTTAATAAACATTTATTGTTAGGCAAGGAAGCGCGTGTGGACACAAAGCCGCAGCTGGAAATTTTTGCGGATGATGTCAAATGTACGCATGGGGCGACCATCGGCCAGTTAGCCGAAGAAGAAATTTTTTATTTGCAAAGCCGCTGTATTACCCAAGCAGATGGCCATTCAATTATTGTCAAAGGGATTTATTGACGATATTATCAATACCATCAAGAGTGATTCCATCCGCGGTAAATTAAGCCGTCTATTGCTTAAGAAATTTCCGGAAGTTAAAATTTAGTTAATTATTCTTCCTTGATGGGAGGGAGGAGGGGCAATGTCTGCCTTTAACGTTCAAAAACTTCGTCAGGATTTTCCTAACCTTAATCTTAAGGTCCATGGCAAGCCCTTGGTTTATCTGGACAATGCCGCCACCACCCTTAAGCCCCATTGCGTGATTGATGCGGTCAGTGACTTATTATGTCACGGGACTTCCAATGTGCATCGGGGGGTACATTATTTAAGCGAACAGGCCACCGCAGGCTTTTGAAGATTCCCGCCAGGTGGTCAAGGAATTCCTTCATGCCCGAAAGGCGCAGGAAATTATTTTTACCAAGGGGGACGACCGAGTCGATTAATCTGTTGCCCAGTCTTTTGGCCGGGCATTTCTTAAAAGAGGCGATGAGATCATCATTTCCCATATGGAGCATCATTCCAATATTGTGCCCTGGCAGATGCTTTGCCAGCAGATAGGATGTGTGTTAAAGTCGTTCCTATCAATGACAAGGGCGAAATTATCTTTGAGGAATTTATCCGTTTTTATCAGACTAAAACACAATTTAGTTTCTATGGTGTGGGTTTCGAATTCTTTGGGGACAGTTAATCCTGTCAAGGCCGTGATTGAAGCCGCGCATAGCCGGGGGCAGTCCGGTCTTAATCGACGGGCCCAGGCCGTGACCCATCAGCCGGTGGATGTGCAGGAGCTTAGACTGTGATTTTTTGGTTTTTTCAGGGCATAAGATTTTTGGGCCCACCGGCAGTAGGGGTTCTTTACGGCAAGGAGAAATGATTGGAATCCATGCCGCCTTATCAGGGCGGCGGGGACATGATTACATCAGTGACCTTTGCCAAGACAACCTATAATGTTTTGCCTTATAAATTTGAGGCAGGCACACCGGCTATTGCCGAGGTCATCGGCTTGCGGTCAGCACTTGAATTATGTCCAAACCATTGGCTTGGGAATATGGCATGAAGCAGTATAAACAGGAATTGTTGATTATGGCACCAAGGTCTTGTTATCTATTAACGGTGTGCGGATCGATTGGTACTGCCCAAGAAAAAACA
Source organism: Candidatus Omnitrophota bacterium (assembly GCA_963769315.1). Lineage (GTDB taxonomy): Bacteria > Omnitrophota > Gorgyraeia > Zapsychrales > Fredricksoniimonadaceae > JABDGZ01. The sequence goes on along the minus strand of CAVYLG010000003.1, from coordinate 208,093 downwards.
TCCATTATTATCTTTTGTGGTTGAAGGCATTCATCCTCATGATTTGGGGACCTTGTCGACGAGGAAGGGGTGGCTATCCGCACCGGGCATCATTGCACCCAGCCGGTGATGGAATTTTTTAAAGTTCCGGCCACCGCCCGGGCTTCACTGGCGTTTTATAACACCAAAGAAGAACTTGATATTTTAGTCAAAGCCATTTATCGGGCCAAGGAAATTTTTCATGCGTGAAGAACTTTACCAGCAAACTATTCTGGAACATAACCGTAATCCGCGTAATTTTAGGAAGCTTGAGGGAGCAACGCATGTGGCAGAGGGGTATAATCCTTTATGCGGGGACCATTTGTGGGTGTATGTGAAGGTCAATCCCGGCGGGATCATTGAAGATGCTGCTTTTGAAGGTTCCGGCTGTGCCATATCCAAAGCATCAGCTTCGATGATGACAGTGGCTCTTAAGGGTAAAAGTATCGAGGAGGCCAAGGTGTTGTTTGAGGAATTTCATAAGTTGGTTATCGGTGAGCTTAAGCCTGATGAGCAGCCTAATCATTTGGGTAAATTAACTGTTTTTTCCGGGATCTGGCAATATCCCGCACGGGTCAAATGTGCTTCTTTAGGCTGGCATACCATGCACGGAGCGCTGGAGAATACTAAAACCGTATCTACTGAATAGCCTAAAAAGATAGTTAGACCGTTTCAAGATAGTTAGACCGTTTCTAATTATCCCCAGTAATATCAACATGTTCTGATAGAAGTGTCCCCATGGTTATTTTGTTAGACGGGGACACTTCTGCTGTAACCTTATGTAGCTCTAAGGCTCAGGTAGAAACGGTCTAAGATCATATTTATGCGCATTACAGACACATTAAACAGGCCTTTGCGGGATTTGCGGATTTCTTTGATCGATCGCTGTAATTTCCGCTGCCCCTATTGCATGCCGTCGGAAAAATTTCATCATGCCTACCAGTTCCTTGATAAAAAACAATGGTTAAGCTTTGAAGAGATTGTGCGTCTGGTACGGATTTTTGTTGGTCTTGGGGTTTCCAAATTGCGATTAACCGGCGGAGAACCTTTGTTGAGGCCGGATCTTGATCTGCTTATCCGTCAACTATCAGTCATCCCCGGCGTTGAGGATTTAGCTTTGACCACCAATGGTTCCATGCTTGCTCAATGGGCACAACGCTTGAAAGCCGCGGGGCTTGCGCCGTTTGACGGTAAGTTTGGACACTTTAGATGAATCTATTTTTTACCAGATGAATGGGGAAAAGGGTTCAGTTAAAGAGGTGCTGGAAGGGATTCGTGCGGCTGAAGAGGCCGGATTTGATTCAATTAAGATCAATGCGGTCATACAGCGGGGGATCAATGATCATACGATTTTGGATTTGGTCGAATATTTTCGCGGTACCCCTCATAGTTTACGCTTTATCGAATATATGGATGTAGGTAATCAAAACCATTGGGATATCTCCCAGGTGGTTGCATCCAGCGAAATCATTTCCTTGATACATGCTCAGTTTCCTTTACAACGTATTCAAGGCACACAAGCAGGGGACACTTCGGAGGTTTATCGTTTTAAAGACGGGCAGGGTGAAGTCGGTTTTATTTCTTCAGTCACCAAGGCTTTTTGCGGCACCTGCAGTCGTTTGCGTTTATCTGCCGATGGTAAAATTTATACTTGTCTTTTTGCCACTCATGGCATGGATTTAGGCGGACATTTAAGGAATGGTGCTACGGATGAGTTTTTGGGGCATTTGATCCGTGAGGTCTGGATGAAACGTGAAGACCGTTATTCTGAAATCCGTTCCGAGATCCGCCACCATTCCCACGCATCACCAAAATTGAAATGTACCAGATCGGCGGGTAAAAAGGGAACACTTTAAAGTGTCTCCTTTTTACCAAAAACCTTCCTGATTGGCATGCAGGGCATTGTTGAATTTTCCCGCAAAACGGACTTCACGGATTAATTGCAGACCGAATTTTCTTTTTACCGCATCAATCATTTTTAAATGCAGGTCGTGCACGTCCTGGGCGCTGGCATTGGGACCTTTGATGATGATATTGGCGTGTTTTTCAAAAATATAAGCACCGCCGACTTTTAAGTTTTTGCCTCCGGCTTGTTCCAGAAACCATCCTGCTGCCTGACGACGTTCTGCTTTTGAGGTGGGTTCAATGTTGCGAAAAAAAGAACCGGCGCATGGTTGAGTGGATAAATTAGGATGTTTTTCAGAGCGTTTTTTAAGTATCTCGGCACGCTCTTGGGCCAAAGTAACAGGATCACTCGGCGTCAAAGCAAAGGTAACGGAAACAATAATTTCATTTGTTTCTTTAAGGCGCGAATGACGGTAAGAAAAAGCAAAATAATCAGGCCCCACGGTTTTGGTTTTGCCTTGATCATCAAGGATGGTGGCGGATTTTAATACATCTCCAACCTGTTTGCCCCAGGCGCCGGCATTGCCTACCACAGCGCCTCCGACAGTTCCCGGGATACCGGTCGTAAAATTTAAACCTTCCAAACCCCTCATCAACGCAAAAAATGAGCCAGATCATCCAGGACAGTGCTCGCTGAGACAGTGATATCATTGCCTGAGCGTTCAATGAGGGGAGTAGGAGACAGGTAACGGATGACGCTCGTCTTCAGGCCATGGTCAGAGACCACTAAATTAGATCCGCCGCCGATTAATAAAAAAGGTGTGTTTTCTTTTTTGAATTTTTGGACTGTCTGGATGAGTTCATCCGGTGTGGCGCATTCGACTAAACAAGGGCAAGGCCCTCCTAATTGAAAAGTGGTGTAAGTCAGATAGCAGGGCAGGAGAATGTATTTTCATGTCAGGAGATAACAGGTTTTGGGGTTTTCTGGATCCACGCAGTGGTGCCATCGGTGTAAAATTCTTTTTTCCAGATGAGCAGTCTTTTTTTGATTTCTTCGATGATGTAGCGGCAGCCTTTAAAAGCTTCATCCCTGTGGGGGCCCACACGCCGATCCATACGGCGGTTTCTGTGGTTTTTAATTGACCGACCCTTTGGATGCATACCGCTTCGGTGATGGAAAATTTAGAAAGGGCTTCCTTAATTATTTTTTCGCCTTCTGCAAGGACAGAGGCATTATCGGCAATATACAAAAGTTCACTGACTGTGTGGTTTTGCTGTTCATCAGCCCTGACCATACCTTCAAAAATGACAACAGCCCCATTGGCAGAATTGCGGCACATATTCCTTGCTTGGGACGAATCTATGGGGTTTTCTTGAAGTATGAACATTTAATAGGTTACCTTTACTGTCCCGCTTAAAATTTTGCATTGGCACCCCAGACGGTGAGTACGGTCCATGGCCAATTCTATCTCTTCCCTGTTTAATTCATTGATATTTTCAGCGCCTTCCAGAATTTCAATTTGGCAGGTGCCGCATACGCCGGAATTGCAGGAAAATGGAATGCCCGCAGCCTCGCAGGCCTCGGCTATTTGTTGACCGTCGGGTATTTCGTAAGTGATATTGTCGATGATTAATTTTGCCATGTTTTTCCCATCTATTCCTTAAATTGCAAAACCGGAAACACGATATTCTTTTCCGGGTTGCTAAATTCGTGGACGATCGATTGAGGTGCAAAGGTCTTTGATTTTATCAATGATTTCATCCACCAGATAACGGGGGACAGAGGCCCCGGAACTTAAACCCACCCTTTGTTTGCCTTTTAAAATTGAGCAATCCAATTCTGCGGCCGTGTCAACGATGTAGCTGGCCACACCCATTTGCTCGCCGGTTTCCCGCAGGCGATTGCTGTTGGAAGAGTGAGGGGAACCGCAAATGATAATGATGTCGCAGAAAGCCGGCCAATTCTTTGACAGCATCCTGGCGGTTTTGGGTGGCATAACAGATATCCGAACGCGAGGGGCCGATCAGTTTAGGGAATTTTAATTTTAATTTTTCAATGATGCCGTTGGTTTCATCAACGGACAGTGTGGTCTGTGTGATGTAGGCAACGGTTTTTTGGGGGTCGATGTTTAAAGCATCGATATCTTTTTCGTTTTCAATGATGTGCAGTAAATCCGGATGCACATACCCCGAGGTGCCGATCAATTCTTGATGGCCCACATGGCCGATGAGCACAGTATCCATCTTTTGGTCGGAAAATTTGACGGCTTCTTTGTGGACTTTTGTCACCAGAGGACAGGTGGCATCGACATATTTTAAATGACGTTCGCGGGCCTCATTGATGAGATCAGGCGGAATGCCATGAGCGCTAAAAATAATCCGTGAGCCTTGCGGGACGTCTTTTAAGTCTTCGACGAATATCACCCCGCGGCTTTTCATGTCCTCAACCACCGAGGTGTTGTGCACGATGTCATGGTAGACGTACAAAGGGGTGCCGTAAGTTTTAAGGGCCAGTTCGACAATATCGATAGCGCTGGCAACCCCGGCACAAAATCCTTGAGTTTTGGCTAAAAATATTTCCATAAGTTATTTTGCGTCAGTGTCAAGCAGTCGGCCTTTATCTTTGGTCCTAACGGATCGTAGATCCACAGGACGGGCCTGGCGGAGCGTTTTTAGCGACGAACTACTGTAGTGTCCGCATGAGGACCGAATCTTTACGCGACAATCTTCTTAACTTGCTTTTTTTGTCTATGTTTCTTATAATAGCGCCTCAAAGTAAACAATTATAGCATTTTGTCGTAAGGTGTAAATTCAAATTATGGCCCTTATTCATCGTCGAAAAACCCCTGCTGTCCTTATTGGTTCTTTAGCCTTGGGGCAGGATTATCCGATACGCATTCAGTCCATGACGGATACCCCGACGGCTGATGTTGAGGCGACCTTGTCTCAAACCAAGGAATTGATTGCCGCCGGCTCTGAGCTGGTGCGCTGGACAATCAATGATCATGACGCGGCCAAGGGTGCTGCTGAGGCTATCAGCCGTCTTGCGTGCGGAAGGCATTACAACCCCCATCATCGGGGACTTTCATTTTAACGGGCACACTCTTCTTAGCAAAAATCCGCAAACTGCTCAATTGTTAGACAAGTACCGTATCAATCCCGGTAATGTAGGGCGCGGCCGTTTGCACGATGATAATTTTGCCCAGATCATTAAAATCGCGGTTGATAACGGCAAGGCTGTGCGTATCGGTGTTAACTGGGGGTCATTGGACCAGGAATTATTGACCGAATTAATGGATCGTAATGCCAAATCCTCTGACCCTAAAGATTTTAGCGAGGTCACCCTTGATGCCATGGTGCAAAGTGCTTTGCGGTCGGCGGAATATGCTTTAAAGTTAGGTTTACCCAGGGAAAAATTGGTTTTAAGCGTCAAGATGTCAGGATTGCAGGATATGGTCGCGGTTTATCAACAGTTGGCCGGGACTTGCGATTTTGTCCTGCATCTTGGCTTAACGGAAGCTGGAGCTGACATCAAAGGCGCAGTGTCTTCTGCCGCAGCGCTTTCGATTTTGCTGCAGCAGGGCATAGGGGATACGATCCGTGTTTCGTTAACACCTCAACCTGATGTTCCGCGTTCCAGAGAAGTGGAAGTCTGCAAAGAGCTTTTGCAATCCATGGGATTTCGTTATTTTTCTCCGTCGGTGACAAGCTGTCCCGGCTGCGGACGTACCAGTTTCCGATTATTTTCAATATTTGGCCCAGGACATCAACAGTCATATTAAATTAAAAATGCCCTTGTGGCAAAAGCAATACCCGGGTATTGAAGAAATGAAGATTGCGGTCATGGGATGTGTGGTCAACGGTCCCGGAGAGAGCCGTCACGCAGACATCGGCATCAGCCTTCCCGGCGCATCAGAAAACCCGATTGCGCCGGTGTACATAGACGGCAAAGAATTTAAGACCTTAAAAGGTGACCATATTAAGGAAGAGTTTATCGAGATTTTGGAAGATTATATTAAGAAACGATATAACTAGAATGTTCCCCTTTCTTGATAGAGGGGTTAGGGAAGGATGTTGTATGAACAGTGAATCCAAGAAATTTTTACGTGATTTTTTAAGTCAATGCGGCCCTTCAGGTTTTGAAGAGGCCAGCCAAAATGTGTGGGCCAAGCGGACCAAACAATACGCGCGAGACATCAAGCGGGATGTGCACGGCAATGCCATCGCTGTTTTAAACAATAAAGCTGATTATAAAATTATGATCGCGGGGCACTGCGATGAGATTGGTTTTATCATCAGTCATATTACCAGCGAAGGGTTTTTATGCGTGGTGCCGGTAGGCGGCATTGACAGCGGTGTTTTGCCGGGTAGTCAGGTCAAGGTGCAGACTGAAAAAGGGTTGATCGACGGTGTTATCGGCAAGAAACCCATCCATCTGATGGAAGAATGCGATCGCAATAAAAGCGTGCCCATCAAAGATTTGTGGGTGGATATCGGCGCCAAAGACAGGGAAGACGCCCTTAAAGTCGTGGCTTTAGGCGATGCGGTTTCTTTCGCGCCCAATTATATGGAATTACGCAATAATATTTTTTCTTCTAAAGGCTGCGATGATAAAACCGGTGCCTTTGTGGTTTCTGAAGTGATCAAGATTTTAAGCGGCAAGAAATTGCGTAAGGACATCGGGGTCTACGGGGTGTCAACAGTTCAGGAAGAAGTGGGCTTGCGCGGAGCACGCACCAGTGCTTATGGGATTAATCCCCAAGTCGGTATTGCGGTGGACGTGGGTTTTGCCTCGGATACACCGGGCATTGATAAACGCATCGTAGGGGAGGTGTCCTTGGGCAAAGGGCCGGTCTTGCATGCAGGGCCTGCCATAAACCGCGCTCTTGGAAAAATGTTTATTGATGTTGCCAAACGTAAAAAAATCCCATATCAATTTTCGTCGCTTGGCCGGCCTGACGGGACTGATACCGGCGCCATGCAATTAAGCCGCGAAGGGGTGGCCACCGCTTTGATCAGCGTGCCTAACCGCTACATGCACACGATGGTGGAAACCTGTTCTCTGGATGATTTGGAATCTTGCGCCCAATTGATCGCGGAAACTATTTTAGAGATCACGCCTAAAATGGACTTCATTCCGCGTTAGCGCGTTAGGGGACACTTTAAAGTGTCCCCTTTAAAGGTTTTTTAAGTACTGCAATAATTTCCTGATTGTGGCCTTCGGGTTTGACCTTCTCAAAAACCTTGGCGATTTTTCCGTTCTTGTCGACGATAAACGTGGTGCGGGCGACCCCCATGTGTTTCTTGCCGTACATGGATTTTTCCACCCATACGCCGTAATCCCGGCACATTTTCTTATCTTCATCAGCTAGAAGGGTAAAGGGCAGTTGGAATTTGTTGATGAATTTTCCATGGGACTCGACCGAGTCCGGGCTGACGCCTAAGACTACTGCATTGAGTTTTTCGATTTCTTTAAAACTGTCGCGCAATCCACATGCTTCGACCGTGCATCCCGGCGTATCGTCTTTGGGATAAAAATAGACAACGACATTTCTGCCTATTAAATCTCCCAAAGCAATGTTCCCCCCATTACTGGCAGGTAAATTAAAATCAGGAGCTTTACTTCCTTCTTGCGGTATAGGCATATCAAACCTTTCTATGTTGGGAAAGGGGACACTTTAAAGTGTCCCCTTTAAGGGGATTAGTAAGGCTTCCAGGACCGTGTTTTACTATTGTAAATTTCTTTGACCATTTTATTCTTTGCGATGCCGTCTTCCAGGGGCCAGGCGGTAGCTTCCAGTTTATTCCCATCGATATCGTAGAAATAAAGTGACCAGGATTTCGGGCGTTTTTTGGCAAATTCGATTGTGACGTGATGAGCTTCCAAATGCGCGATCATGGCCTCAAAATCACGGCTATGTATTCGAAAGGAAAAATGATTGGCTCCCAAGCCTTCATTGGCAAAAGGGTGGCTGCTGTTTAAATCCTTGGCTTGGATAATTCCCAACAGCGAAGGCCCGCAATCTAAAAAATATTCAATTCCGGGTTTGGAACATTCACGTTCGGTAACTTTAAGGCCGATCACCTTGGTATAAAATTCCAGGGACTTATCTAAATCCCGCACATTGAAAGCCACATGATCAATACCTTGAATGTTAATCATTGAAATCCCTTTAAATTTTTATTCTTTTTTCTATTTTTTTCTTTTTGAAAATCAAATATTCGTTATATCCGGCTGATTTGGCCAAGTCCACGGCCTTGTCAAAATCTCTGCCCACATCTTGCGGGTCATGCGCGTCAGAGCCGAAGGTCAAAGGTACGCCGGCTTCACGATATATTTTCAGGCAATTGAGGGCAGGGTACATTTCACCGATGGGTTTGCGTAATCCCGCGGTATTGATTTCAACGGCCACACCGGTTTCTTTAAAGACTTTGGCGGTAGCTTTGATCTCATCGGTCAGGTCAACGCTCGGCCTGGCGCCGAATTTTTTAGGCAAATCGCAATGGCCTATGATTTGAAAGAACCCGGTTTTGGCTGATTGCCTTAAAAGCGCGTAGTATTTACGGTAGACTTCATTGACATCATGTTTTTTCCAGTATTCGCGGGTAGCAGGGTCGTCAAAAGCCCAGTCATCGATAAAATGCACCGAGCCGATGATGTAATCATAAGGGTAGCTGTCAATGATGGATTTAGTTTTGCTTTCATATCCGGGCAGAAAATCCGATTCCAGGCCGATTTTAATGCTGATTTGAGAAGCATAGCGCTTGCGGACATCTTCGATCATGGCATGATATTTAGGGAGTTCGTCAAAGGACATGGTTATCTCAGGCATAGGTTTATGCACCATGGGCGCATGGTCGGAGAACCCGATTTCTTTAAGCCCGATTTTAATGGCTTGTTTAACGTACTCTTCAGGGGTCGCCAATGGCATGACCGCAAAGAGGGGTGTGCATGTGATAGTCGGCGTAAGGAATCATAGGAGAAGATTATAACATAGACAGGAAATAGTCAATATGGTAATATTTCAATTTTGATACGAAGGAATGGCCTTATGGTAATATTTCATTTAGCATGTACAGGGATGTTAGGGTCGAGTTTATGAAATGACGTTGCAGAGGGGAAGAGGTTCAAGTAGAGAGCATTGAATGGAAGGACCAGAGGACGTTACGGAAAAAAAATATGGACCAATATTTTCGTAAAATGCTTGAGTATATAGGGGAAGACCCCAAGCGCGAAGGGCTTTTGAAAACGCCTTTGCGGGCTGCCCGGGCCTTTGAATTTATGACCCAGGGGTATAAAAAGAATGTCGATGACATTGTCAATGGGGCTATTTTTACTTCTGACAATGATGAAATGGTCATTGTCAAGAATATTGAATTGTATTCTTTGTGCGAACATCATCTTTTGCCGTTTTTTGGCAAGGCCCATGTGGGGTATATCCCTAAGGGGAAAATCATCGGTCTTTCCAAAATCGCCCGCATTGTGGACATGTATGCCCGCCGCCTGCAAGTGCAGGAGAATTTAACCAAAGAGATCGCCCAAACCTTGATGGATGTCACCGGTGCATTGGGGGTGGGGGTTGTGATCGAAGCCCAGCATTTATGCATGATGATGCGCGGGGTTGAAAAACAAAATTCGATCATGAAAACTTCCTGCCTTCTGGGGGTCTTTCGTAAGGAAGACGCGACCCGTAAGGAATTCCTGGCGCTTATCGCTTAAAAATATGCCTTCTAAAATTAAAGGAACAGCCTTGGTAACAGGTGCGGCCAAACGCATTGGCCGCAAGTGGCTTTGCATTTGGCTCAAGCAGGGTATCAGATTGCTTTGCATTATCATCACTCCAAGCCTGAGGCTATGTCAACGGCCAAGGCCATTTATAAAACCGGAATGCGCTGTGAACTTTTTTGCTGTGATCTGGCGGATGAAGCCCAAGTCCTTAAACTTGGTGCCGCAGGTATTTAAAGCTTTCCCTAATTTGAATGTTTTGGTCAACAGCGCTTCGATTTTTATCCCTAATCAGTTTGGCGCAGGTGATTTGACGCTTTTTAAAACCCATTGGGATATTAATTTTAAAGCCCCGTATATTTTGACTTGTGAGTTTGCGCGGTTGGTCAAAAAGGGGCAGGTGATCAATTTTGTCGATGCCAATGTCGTCAAGTATAAGACCAAGTATGCGGATTATCTGATGACTAAAAAAGCTTTGCTGGAATTTACTAAAATGGCCGCGGTGCAATGGGGGCCGCGTATCAGGGTCAACGGCATATCACCGGGGATGATTTTAGCCCCGGTCAATAATCAGCCGGATGACCGCTTAAAGCGCGCGCGTCAAATCCCTTTGCAAAGGACCGGAAATCCTCGCAATATCCTGCAGAGTGTTCAATTTTTATTGGATAATGATTATTTGACCGGCCAGATCATTGCTAATGACGGCGGGGAAAATTTGATTTAATATAAGGGAGAATGTAGAAGTATGGCTGTTATCAGGATCAATGATTTGAAAGTCAGGACCATTGATCGGTGCTTATCCCTGGGAGAGGGTCAATAAACAGGAATTGGTCATTAATATTACCATTGAATACGATGCTTCTAAAGCTTGCCTTTCCGATAAGCTTAAAGACGCGCTTAATTATGAGTCCGTGGCCGCCAAGGTCATCAAAACTAGCCGAGCGTTCGCGGTATACCTTATTAGAGAAGTTAGCCGCCAAGCTTTTGGCAGGCATCATGTCTGATCGCAGGGTGCAGAGCGGCCTATGTGCGTGTTGACAAACCCCATGCCTTGCCCCAAGCCAGATGTGTTTCTTTCGAGCTTTCAGCGCAGAGCGTGAAAGTAAAATTCTTTAAAATTTTACTTGCAGATAAGCTTTTCATTGGTAATATACGGTTATCTCATTTTGTTAAAGTATTTTGCTTGATCGATTCAAAGATTGAGGAGTTGTATGCAATTTAAAGATAAAGTGGTTTTAGTGACCGGATCCGCCCGCGGGATAGGCTTAAATATAGCCCAAGCCTTTGCCCAGCAAGGGGCTTTGGTCATTATCATTGACCTTAATGAACAGCAGACCCAAGAGGTTGCGGCCCAGCTCAAGACACAAGGTTATTTGGCAGATGGATTTGGCTGTGATGTGACCAATCTGGCCAATGTGCAAGAAACTGTTAATAAAATTCTTGACATTCATAAACGCATTGATATATTAGTCAACAACGCTGGCATAACGCGTGATAATTTGCTCTTGAGACTTGATGAAAATGATTGGGATGATGTCATTAAGGTCAATCTTAAGGGGACCTTTAATGTCACCAAGGTTGTAGCCAAGGCGATGTTAAAGGCCCGCAAGGGAAAGATTATCAGTATCGCATCGGTTATTGGAATGACAGGCAATATAGGTCAGGCCAATTATGCGGCCAGCAAAGCAGGGGTCATCGCTTTTTCTAAATCAGTAGCCAAGGAATTTGCTTACAGAAATATCACGGTTAATTGTGTAGCCCCGGGATATATCCGTACGAGCATGACGGCTAAAATATCTGAGGAAGTACAGCAGAAAGTCCTGGAACATATTCCTTTGTCCCGGTTTGGGGAAGTTGCTGATGTGGCGGGGTTTGTTTGTTCTTAGCTTCACCGGCGGCCGATTACATTACCGGACAGACGATAGTAGTAGATGGCGGTTTGACGGTATAATAGGGAGAACTAATCAAGGAGGAATACATGGCAGTAGAAAGCAAAATCAAGACAATTATCGCGGAACAATTGGGTGTTAAGCCCGAAGAAGTTACGCCGACTGCGTCTTTTGTGGATGATTTAGGTGCGGATTCTTTGGATACCGTCGAGCTTATCATGGCATTGGAAGAGGAATTTAATATCGAAATTCCCGATGAAGATGCTGAAAAGATGAAGACCGTCGGTGACGCGATCAAATACATTGAAGAAAAAGCTAACGCTTAATATTTTTGAAGCGTTTTTAGTTTTCATGACTTGCCCCTGCAGCCTCGTCTTGTCGCAAGACAAGACGCAGGGGCAAACCTTTAATAGGGGGTCTTTAATCCAATGCAGAAAAAACGTGTGGTCATAACCGGTATGGGAGTCATTTCACCCGTGGGATGCGGGGTTGAAAAATTTTGGCAGGCTTTGCTCAAAGGCCAAAGCGGTATTCGTACGGTCAGTCATTTTGATGCCTCTGCTTTTGATTCGCGCATCAATGGGGATGTCATTGATTATGATCCTCTAGCGCATTTTAATTCCAAAGACGCCCGTAATATGTCCCGTTTTATCCAATTTGGGGTGGTGGCAGCCAATGAAGCCTTGGCCCATGCCAAATTAGATATCCGTCAAATGGACACTTCCCGCGCCGCGGTGATTATTGGATCAGGCATCGGGAGTATTTTTTCTGCGGAAGAAGAATATGATAAATATTTAGAGAAGGGGCCGGGCCGTATTTCGCCATTTTTTATTACGCGCATGATCATTAATGAAGCCGCGGGCCAAGTGTCTATCAATACAGGGGCCACCGGCCCTTGTTTTGCGATTGCCACGGCCTGTGCCACGGCCAATAATTGTATCGGTGAAGGCATGCGTATGATCCAGCACGGTGAGGCGGATGTGGTGATTGCCGGAGGCACGGAAAGTGCGACTTCCAAACTTGGGTTAGGCGGTTTTTGCGCTTTGAAAGCTTTAACAAAGAGAAATGATGAACCGGCCAAAGCCAGCCGGCCTTTTGATTTAAACCGTGACGGTTTTGTTATGGGTGAAGGGGCGGGGATCGTGATTTTAGAAAGTCTTGAGTTTGCCAAGGCCCGCGGGGCAAAAATTTTAGCGGAATTAGCCGGTTATGGCCGCACCTCGGATGCGTATCATATCACAGCGCCTCATGCGGAAGGTTTGGGGGCGATTAAGGCCATGGATATGGCGATCAAAGACGCCGGTTTAAAAACGACAGATATCAATTATATTAATGCGCATGGGACTTCGACTAAACTTAATGATCAGATTGAAACCTTGGCGATCAAGAAATTATTCGGCGAGCATGCCAAGAAAATCCCTGTTTCTTCGACCAAATCAATGACCGGGCATCTGCTGGGGGCGGCCGGCGGTATTGAGCTTGTGGCTTGTGTGATGTCGATCCGGGATAATATCGTGCATCCGACGATCAATTATGAAACTCCGGACCCGGATTGTGATTTGGATTATGTGCCCAATGTCGCCCGCAAGGTGCAGGTGGATGTGGCCTTGTCCAATTCCCTGGGCTTCGGCGGCCACAACGCCACGCTGGTGGTTAAAAGATATTAAAGAATAAGGGAGTAATTATGAAAACATATAAAATTGCTGTTATCCCCGGTGACGGCACAGGCCCTGAAGTTATCAGAGAAGGCCTTAAGGTCATGCAGGCAGCCTCCTCCAAATTCGGTTTTAAATATGAAACGCATACCTATGATTTTGGCGGAGAAAGATATTTGCGCACTAAAGAAGTTTTGCCGGATTCGGCGATTCCTGAATTAAAGAAATTTGATGCCATCTATCTGGGAGCTATCGGCCATCCTGATGTGAAGCCGGGGATCCTGGAAAAAGGGATATTGTTGCGCTTGCGTTTTGATTTGGACCAATATATCAATTTACGGCCGGTCACGCTTTTTGATGAACGCTTTTGTCCTTTGAAAAATAAAAAGCCGCAGGATATTGATTTTGTGGTTGTTCGTGAGAATTCCGAAGGGCTGTACAAAGGGCTTGGAGAATTTCAAAATAAAGGGACGGCCGATGAAGTCGCTATCCAGATTTCTCATAATACCAGGCGCGGGGTGGAGCGTTGCATTCGTTATGCTTTTGAATATACCCGTCAGCATGGGAAAAAGAAGAAGTTGACCCTTTGCGGTAAGACCAATGTATTGACGTTTGCCTTTGACCTTTGGGAACGTACATTTTATGAAGTTGCCAATGAATATCCTGATGTCAAAACAGAATATACTCACGTGGATGCGACCACGATGTGGTTTGTGAAAAATCCGGAGTGGTTTGATGTGATTGTGACGGATAATATGTTTGGGGACATCATCACTGATTTGGGCGCCATGATCCAAGGCGGCATGGGAATTGCCGCGGGAGGCAATATTAATCCTAAAGGTGTTTCCATGTTTGAGCCCATCGGCGGCTCAGCCCCTAAATATACGGGCAAGAATGTTATTAATCCTTTGGCAGCGATTTGTGCCGGCGCCATGCTTTTAAGGCAAGTGGGAGAGGATAAAGCCGCGTCTGCCATCGAGGAAGCAGTCAAACACGTGGTTTTAACCAAGATCAAAGATTTAGCTGCCGGGAAAATGGGTTATTCCACCTCAGAAGTCGGAGATTTGGTTGTTAAAGAACTGAGTTTAGGGAGATCAAAATGAAAAAATACAATGTTGCCATTTTAGGCATCCGCGGAGCAGTCGGCCAATGCATGTACCGCATTGTCAAAGAACGCAAATTTCCCGTTAATAAATTGATATTAATTTCACCCAGCGGCGCCGGCGGCGAATTGGAAGGCCATAAATATGTGCCGCTGACCAAGGATGTTTTTAACGGGGTGGACATTGTTTTGTCTTCGCCGGGGGCGGAGATCTCTAAAATATGGGCGCCTATCGCGGCCAAGGCCGGGGCGGTTGTGATCGATAATACTTCACAATTCCGTATGGACCCTGACGTTCCTTTGGTGGTGCCTGAAGTTAATCCTGAAGATATCAAGAAGCATAAGGGGATTATTGCCAATCCTAATTGCTCGACCATACAAATGCTGGTGGCTTTAAAGCCTTTGCATGATTTTGGCAAGATCAAACGCATTGTGGTTTCCACCTATCAGGCGGTTTCCGGTGCCGGTGCCGAGGCTGTGGCGGAATTGGAAGATCAATTGGCCGGCCAGAAGACCATTAAGAAATTCCCGCATCAAATCGCGCATAATTTGATCCCGCAGATTGATGTGTTTACGGATAATTTTTATACCAAGGAAGAAATGAAAATGGTCAATGAGACCCGCAAAATGTTTCATGATCCCAAGATCCAGGTTTGTCCGCACCTGTGTGCGGGTGCCTGTCAAAAACAGCCATTCTGAGTCTGTCAATATCGAGACCAAAAAAAAGATCACCCGTGCCCAAGCGATCAAGATTTTAAGCAAGGCGCCGGGGGTTGTGGTCGTCGATGATGTCAAGTCATCCAAGTATCCGCTGCCGATCATGGCTGACGGCCGTGATGAGACCTTTGTCGGCCGCATCCGCGAGGACATTTCCATTCCCAATGGATTGAACCTGTGGGTGGTTTCAGACAATCTGCGAAAAGGCGCCGCCCTCAACGCCGTCCAAATCGCGGAAATTCTGATCAAGAGTAAATAAATTTAATCGAATGTATTTTGAGATAAACGATATGAAAACCTTCGTCATCGGCGATATCCACGGGCCTACAAAGCCCTGCTTCAATGTTTAGAATTATCTAAATTCGATAAGAAAAAAGATCGGCTTATCTGTTTGGGCGATGTTTGCGATCGGGGGACAACAGGTTAAAGAGTGTATTGATGAGCTTTTGACTATTCCTAATTGTGTTTATATTTTGGGGAACCATGATGCCTGGGCCTTAGAGTGGGCGATTGACGGAAAAATCCCTCAAGAATGGTGGGACCAGGGAGGAGCCCAGACGGTGAAGTCTTATAAAGGCACTGGAATGCCCAAGGAGCATATTCGATTTCTTGTCCGAGGCACTGCTTTAGTTTGTTGATAAAAACAGACTATTTGTCCACGGCGGTTTTGACCCGGAATGTCCTCTTGAAGAAACCCCCAAGGAAATCTTTATTTGGGACAGGAGTTTATTAGAAAAAGCACAAGAGCTTCATCTGATCTCGTCCGGATTATAAATTTGGAAATTATGACGAGATTTTTATCGGGCATACCCCAACGATGAATTTTGGGAAAAGCGAAGCCGCAGAAATTTTGTAATGTTTGGGACTTAGACACCGGTGCCGGCTGGGGCGCACGGCTTACGATCATGGATGTAGATACAAAACAATTCTGGCAAGCTTAATCATTTTAAGTTTTATTGCGAAGAGCTCCAGCCCTACGGGCCGAAGGCCCGGAGGACCAGAGAAGGGAAGGATTTTATGTCCAAACTGCAAGATTTGGTCGAATGGGATTATTTGGGTTCGCATTTCAGCGTGTACATCAAGCATTTTACGGATGACGAAGGCAAGCGGGGAATGACGATGATCTTTGAGGATGTGACCAATGAAAAAGTCACGGAAATGACCATTCCTTCTCGAACGTTTCCGGCATTTTTGAAGGCGATTAATGGCGGATCAGAACCTTATCGGGGTCTTTTTTAGAAGGCAAAATATGCGTAATTTTAAGATTACTTTTGAATATGATGGTGCCGGTTTTTGCGGATGGCAGACCCAGGCCCAGGGTGAGCGGACGGTCCAGGGAGAGATGGAGGCTGTTCTTTTAAAAGTTTTTAAACAGCCCGTTAAGGTCATTGCTTCAGGCCGCACGGACAGCGGGGTGCATGCGCAGGGGCCAGGTGGTTTCTTTTAAGGCGGACACTCGCATGAAGCCTTTGGAAATTCAACGGGCCTTAAACAGTCTTTTGCCGGCGGATATTGCCGTGCATGAGGCCCAGGAGGTCAAAAGCGATTTTCATGCCCAGTACAGCGTCAAAGAAAAGACCTACCGCTATACGGTTTTAAATCGTAAGTACCGCTCGGTATTTTTAAGAGACCGGGTTTATTTTTATCCTTATCCGTTGAATATTTCAAGTATGCGCAAAGCCGCTAAATATTTGATCGGACGCCATGATTTTAAATCTTTTCAGGCCTATGATCCGCTGCGGGCCGAACGCCAGACAGTGCGCACGATCAAGAAAATAGTGATCAAAAAAGAAGGGGACTTGATCTATATCGATGTCACGGCCGATGGTTTTCTTTATAAAATGGTACGCAATATCGCGGGAACGCTTTTGGCCATAGGCTCAGGGCAATTGCCGCTGGATGATATGCCTAAAATATTGAAGGCTAAAAACCGTAAAGCCGCCTGGGACACTGCGCCTGCAGAGGGCTTGTGCCTGATGACGGTAAAATATTAAAAATATTTGACATTTGGCGGAAAGGTGTTATATTTTAGAATCTTGTTTCAACCGGATACGACGACGTAGAGTGTCCGGGGATGATGTCGGTATGAGACATGAGATTGAGAAAGAAGATTCAGGGATGATATTTATTAGAAGTTTCGGTTTATATTTAAGGTTATTTATGAAGACGTATTTACCGAAAGTTAATGAAATTGAACATAAGTGTTATGTGATCGATGCCAAGGACAAGATCTTAGGCAAGGTCGCGGCCAAGGCGGCTTCTGTGCTGCGCGGCAAACACAAACGCATTTTTACGCCGTTTTTGGATACCGGGGACACCGTTATCATCATTAATGCCGAAAAAGTCAAGGTGACCGGCAAGAAATTAACGGATAAAGTTTATAGCCGTTATACAGGTTATCCCAGCGGTTCAAGGGAAATGACCTTAGGCGTATATGTTGACAGAAAGCTCCGGCCAAAGTTTTGGAATTGGCGGTTTCCCGTATGTTCCCAAGCGGGCCTTTAGCTTATAAGCAGACAGCCAAATTGAAAGTTTATGCGGGTGAAGTCCATCCGCATGCGGCACAAAAACCTATTGCATTAGAAATTTAAATTAAAGTTGCACGCCTTGGCCATGACACGTTATTAGGAGAGTTTCATGGTTGAAGTTGTCAAATATGCAGGTACAGGTCGTCGTAAAAGTTCAGTTGCCCGGGTGGTTTTAACTCCCGGGAGCGGCAAGATCATGGTCAATAAACGTGAGTTTTTGAATTATTTTCCCCGCGAAACGGACCGTATTTCTATTATGACATCCTTTAAAATTGGTGAATTTGGAAAATAAATTTGATATTGCCGTGCGTGTCACCGGCGGTGGTTCCACCGGCCAGGCGGGCGCTTTTAAATTAGGCCT
The DNA here is from genome assembly GCA_963769315.1 of Candidatus Omnitrophota bacterium. Taxonomy (GTDB): domain Bacteria; phylum Omnitrophota; class Gorgyraeia; order Zapsychrales; family Fredricksoniimonadaceae; genus JABDGZ01. The sequence goes on along the minus strand of CAVYLG010000003.1, from coordinate 190,252 downwards.
GTCACGCGCCATCATTTCTTGCGATCCTTTGACCCGTGGTATTTTGAAAAAGGCCAGCTGCTTGACCAGAGACAGCAGAATGAAAGAAAGAAAGAAACCTGGTCAAAAGGGAGCGCGCCGTAAATTCCAATGGGTTAAACGTTAACGCCAATTAAAATATAAAATAATAAAGCCCATCTCCCTTCGAAATACGTTGACGAGATGGGCTTTTTTATTTATTATAAATGAATTCACTTAAAGGCTTTTGCCGACGGGAAATATATGAAGAATAAAAACTTGGATTATCCTTTGAAAACCATACGTGCCGGTATTTTAGGCGTCAGCGGCTATACCGGCCGCGAGGTCTTTGCCTTGCTTTTAAAGCATCCCGGCGTGCGGCTGACCTATGTGGCGGCCAATAATACCCAAGGCCCCATGGCGGAAATTTATCCGGAATTCTTAAACCGCACGACCCTGGTTTGCCAAAAGTTCGATATTAAAAAAACGGTGGAAAAATGCGATGTGGTGTTTTTGGCCCTGCCGCATACCGAATCCATGAATGTGGCGCCGAAATTATTAAAGGCAGGGCTTAAGGTGATTGATTTAAGCGCGGATTACCGGTTTAAAAGCGCCAAAGTTTATGAAACCTGGTATGGCCACAAGCATACGGACACGAAGAATTTAAGCAAGGCGATTTATGGCCTGCCGGAATTATTCCGGCAGAAGATCAAGAAGGCCGATTTCATTGCCAATCCCGGCTGTTATCCGACGGCCGCTATTTTAGGGCTGGCGCCTTTGATTTCCACCCGTCGGGACATTCAGTCGATCGTGGTGGATGCTAAATCAGGGGTTTCCGGTGCCGGGCGCAAGGCTTCTGTAGGTTTGCTTTTTTCTGAAGCCAATGAGAATTTTAAAGCGTATAAGGTGTTAAGCCATCAGCATGCGCCGGAAATTGAGCAGTATTTGTCCCAATTGGCCGGCACGTGCGACGCATATCCATTTTGTGGCGCATTTGCTTCCCATCACGCGGGGGATTTTAAATACCATGTATGTGCAATTAAAAGAGGGCATCACCTTAAATCAATTGCACAGTTTGTATAAGAAATTTTATAAGATGGAGCCTTTTGTGCGGCTTCATCCGCTTGGCGAGCCAGCCGGAAATCAAGAATGTGGCCAATACTAATTTTTGCGATATAGGTTTGGCCGTCAGTCCTGATAAAAAAATGGTGGTCATTACTTCTGCCATTGATAATTTGGTCAAAGGCGCGGCAGGGCAGGCGGTGCAGAATATGAATATTATGTATGGATTTAATGAAATCGAGGGGCTGTTATGAAAATCATTAAAGGCGGAGTAACGGCGCCTAAAGGTTTTTTAGCCAACGGCCTATCAGCGGGCATCAAACGTTCAGGCAAGCCGGATTTGGGTATCATTGTTTCAGAGCTTCCGGCTGTCACCGCCGGTGTTTTTACCAAGAGCTCGATCAAGGCGGCACCGCTTGTTGTCAGCATGAAGCATATTAAAAAAGGTGTGGGCCGGGCGGTATTGGTTAATTCCGGCAATGCCAATTGTTATACCGGTAATCCGGTTTGAAATATGCTCAAGGCTCGACGGAACTTGTGGCCAAACTTCTTGGGGTAAGCCCTACGGATGTTTTAGTGACATCAACAGGTATTATCGGCAAGCCATTGCCCTATAATAAAATTGTTGATGCGGCGCCGGTTTTGATCAAGGGTTTAAGCCCGAAGGGCGGCGGTAAATTTGCCCGGGCGATCATGACCACGGATTTGAAAGTTAAAGAAATTGCGGTTGAAATCATGATTGGCGGCAAAAAGGTGACCATCGGCGGCTGCGCCAAAGGTTCAGGGATGATTGAGCCTAATATGGCGACCATGCTGGGGTTTATCACGACGGATGCGGCGATTTCTCATAAAATGTTGAAACTTGCTTTAAAGCGTGCGACTGAGCGGTCATTTAACAGTATTACTGTCGACGGGTGCATGAGCACCAATGATATGGTCACCCTGCAGGCCAACGGATTGGCAGGAAATAAAAAGATCGTGACAGAAGACGGGGATTTTAAAAAGTTTTATCAGGCGCTTGAATTTGTGTGCATTGATTTGGCCAAGAAAATTGTCCACGACGGTGAAGGGGCGACCAAATTTTTGACGATTGATGTCAAAGGGGCCGCCAATGAAATACAGGCCAGGAAAATCGCCAAGACCATTGCCAATTCCGCCCTGGTTAAAACCGCGGCTTTTGGCAGTAATCCTAATTGGGGACGGGTGGGTGCGGCAGTGGGTTCTTTGGGGATCAATAAGATCAATGAATATAATATGAAAATTACTTTTTCACCGTTTGATAAAAAAGAGATTGCCATTACCGTCGAGTTGCCTTTGGGCCGTGCCAGTGCCACGGTTTACACCTGTGATTTTTCTTATGAGTATGTGCGTATTAATGGAGAATATAATTGAATGGATCAAATTGTTAAAAAAGCTTCCATTCTGATCGAAGCTATTCCTTATATCCATGCTTTTCGCCGCAAGATTTTTGTCATTAAATACGGCGGCAGTATTTTGGACGATCCTAAGATCCGTCATAATGTTTTGCAGGACATTGTGTTTTTAAGTTATGTGGGGATCCGTATTATCATTGTGCATGGCGGGGGCCCGCATATTTCAGCGCGCATGAAGGAAAAGGGATTAAAGAATGAATTTGTCGACGGCATCCGGGTGACGGACAAAGAGACGCTGACGATTGTCGGTGAAGAATTGGAAAAACTCAACCGGCAGATCGTCGCGGAAATCAAATCCCTCAAAGGAGATGTCACCGGGCTTCGGGGCCAGGAGAATATTATTTTTGTAAAAAAGAAAAAAGCCGTCAAAGATTTGGGCTTTGTGGGGACGATCACCTCGGTCAATAAAGAGCATTTGGAGGCGCATTTGGCCCAGGGGCAGATCACGGTGGTTTCTCCGATGGGGATGACGATGGAAAAACAGCCGCATAATGTCAATGCGGATGAAGTGGCCAGTGCCATCGCCAATTCCATGAAGGCGGAAAAATTGGTCCTTTTGACCGATGTGCCCGGAGTCATGCGCGATTTAAAAGATATGAGCACATTAATGTCAACGCTGACCTTGGCCCAAGTGGATGAATTGATCAAAAGCGATGTTATTGCAGGAGGCATGATCCCGAAAGTAAATTCCTGCGTCGAAGCCCTTAAAGGGCGGCGGGGTCAATAAAACCCACATCGTTGATGCCCGTATGCCGCACGCATTACTTTTGGAGTTCTTTACGGATCAGGGGGTTGGAACGCAGATTATAAAATCATGAAAGCTGACGAAATTTTTCAAGAATATAACGACCATATCCTTCTGACATACACCCGCATGCCCGCGATCTTTGTCAAAGGCAAGGGGTCTGTGCTGACGGACATCCAGGGCAAGAAATATTTGGATTTTTTCCCGGGCTGGGGGGTCAGCAATTTAGGGCATTGCCATCCTAAGGTCATGGGCGCGGTGCGTGAGCAGATCGGGAAATTGATCCATATCCCGAATAATTTGTATAATCCTCATCAGGCCAAATTGGCCAAAGAATTGGTCCGTATTGCTTTTGAAGGCAAGATTTTCTTTTGCAACAGCGGGACCGAAGCGATTGAAGCAGCCATTAAATTCGCCAGGATGTACGGCGAGGGCAAAAAATTTGAGATCATCACGACCATTAATGCTTTTCATGGCCGCACCATGGGGGCTTTGACAGCGACGGGCCAGGAAAAACATCAAAAAGGTTTTACCCCTCTTGTGCCGGGCTTTAAATATGTGCCGTTTAATGATATTAATGCCTTAAAAGCCGCGGTCAATGATCAAACCGCTGCCATTATGCTTGAGCTTATTCAGGGTGAGGGCGGGATCAATGTCGCGACTAAAGAATATGTGAAGGCCATACGCCAGATCTGTGATGAGAAAAAGATTTTGCTGATCCTTGATGAAGTGCAGACAGGCATGGCGCGTACCGGTGAGATTTTTGCCTTTAAGCATTATGGCATTACGCCGGATGTGATGTGTTTGGCCAAGGCTTTAGGCGGGGGCTTGCCCATCGGGGCCATGATCGTTAAAAAAGAATTGGCGGATGTTTTTAAGCCGGGCATGCATGGCTCGACCTTTGCCGGCAGTCCTTTGGTATGCAAGGCTGCTTTGGGGGTTATCAAAGCCATTTATGCCGAAAAAATGATGAAGAATGTCAAAGCTCAAGGGCCTTATTTGATGGAGAAGTTAAATGAATTGAAATCTAAATATGACATTATTAAAGAAGTGCGCGGCCTGGGGCTTATGATCGGCGTTGAATTGACCATAGACGGCACGGCTATTTTTAAGGAATGTTTTAACCGGGGATTGATCATCAATTGCACGCAGGGCAATGTGCTGCGTATCATGCCGGCGCTTAATGTGACCCGTCGGCAAATTAATAAAGCCATTCATATTTTAGACGGGGCGATGGCCAGCGGTCGTGGCGAAGCAGCTGTCAGCAGAAAGGCAGTCATTATGAAACGCGATTTGATCACATTATTGGATTATTCCAGTGCTGAAATTTTGAGCTTGATTGATTCAGCTGACCGGTTAAAAAAACAAAAGGGTAAACTGCGCTCGGACTTGAAAGGCAAGTCAGTGGCGCTGGTGTTTCAAAAACCATCTAACCGCACGCGGGTTTCTTTTGAGGTGGGCGTTTATGAATTAGGCGGGCATTGCCTTTATTTGGGGCCGGATGAGATCAATTTGGGCAAGCGCGAGTCCACCCATGATGTGGCCAAGACCCTGTCGCGTTATGTGCATTGCATTGTGGCGCGGGTTTTTAATAATAAAGATATCGTCGAGCTGGCCCAACACGCGGATGTGCCGGTCATCAATGCCTTGTGCGATTTGTATCATCCCTGCCAGGCGCTGGCGGATATTCAAACTATCCGTGAGCAGTTTGGGTAGTTTAAGGGCTTGACCCTGGCTTATGTGGGCGACGGGAATAATGTGTTTCATTCGCTGATGATGGCCTGTGCCAAGGTGGGGATCAATGTGCGTTTTGCCGGCCCCAAAGGCTATGATCCTAATGCCTGAGATTGTGCATCATGCAAGGGAGTATTGCCAAAAAGAATAAATGCACGATTGAATTAGGGCAGGGACCCTAAAGAAGCTGTTAAGGGCGCGGATGTGATTTATTCCGATGTATGGGTCAGCATGGGCCAGGAAAAAGAAACAGCCAAACGCATCAAAGAATTTAAGGGCTATCAGATCAATGAGGATTTGGTGAAATTGGCCGATAAAAATTATATTTTTATGCATTGCCTGCCGGCGCATCGCGGCCTGGAAGTGACCGCGGATATCATCGACGGAAAACATTCGGTGATTTTTGACCAGGCCGAAAACCGCTTGCATGCGCAAAAGGCGGTTTTTTTAAAGTTATTGAAATAATATGTATAGTCACAGGAAAGAAAGGGATTATTATGAAAAAAGTTGTTTTAGCATATTCCGGCGGGTTGGACACCAGCTGTCTTATCCGTTGGCTGAAAGATAAAGATTATGAAGTCATTGCTTTTATGGCGGATGTGGGGCAGGGCAGTGATTTTAAGGCAATAGAAAAACGCGCTTTGGCAACCGGCGCCTCAAAAGTTTATATCCTGGATTTGAAGCAGGAATTCGTCAAAGATTATGTGTTTCCGGCGATAAAAGCCAATGCGGTTTATGAAGGCAAATATTTTTTGGCGACCGCCTTGTCGCGTCCTTTGATCGCCAAGCATCAGGTGGCTGTGGCCAAAAAAGAAAAAGCAACGGCGATCGCTCATGGCTGTACCGGCAAAGGCAATGACCAGGTGCGTTTTGAAGTGACCGCTAAAATTTTGGCGCCGCATTTGGAATTATTGGCGCCTTTGCGCACATGGGAATTTAAAACCCGCGAGCAGGAAATTGAATACGCGCATAAGCATAAGATCCCTATTGATGTCACTAAAAAAAGTCCGTATTCGACGGATATCAATCTTTACGGCCGTTCCATTGAATGCGGTGTTTTGGAAGACCCTTGGGTTGAGCCGCCGGAAGAAATTTATGCGATGACCAAAGATCCGCTTAAATGCCCTAATCGTCCGGAATATGTTGAGGTGGAATTTGCCAAAGGGATCCCGGTTAAAGTGAATGGCAAGGCGTATAGTCCTGTGGAGTTGATCATCAAGCTCAATGAGATCGGCGGACGCAACGGGGTGGGACGTGTGGATATGGTGGAAAACCGTTTGGTGGGCATTAAATCCCGCGAGATTTATGAAAATCCCGCAGGCACTATTTTGATGACAGCGCATAAAGAACTTGAAGCCCTGGTGCTTGACCGTGAGACCTTGCATTATAAAGAATTGATTTCTCCTCGCTATGCCGAGTTGACGTATTATGGATTGTGGGAGACACCTTTAAGGCATCAGTTGGATGCGTTCATTAACAAGACCCAGGAACGTGTCAGCGGAGTTGTGAAGTTGAAATTATTTAAAGGAAGCTGCCAGGTGGCGGGGCGCAAATCCAAGTTCTCACGTTACAAAGAAGAACTGGCGACCTACGGCGATAAAGATATTTTTGATCCCAAACTTTCCGAAGGCTTCATCCGGATTTGGGGCATGCCGTATTAGAAGATGTCCCTATTATTTCAGGAAGGAGTATATATGACTAAACTCTGGGGTGCGCGGTTTGATAAGAAGTCTGATCCGCTGGCTGATCTATTTACCTTCAGCATTAGCTATGACCATCGTTTGGCTAAATATGATGTGGTGGGTTCGATAGCCCATGCCCGGATGTTGGGCAAGCAGGGGATCATTCCCAAAACGGATGCGGCCAAGATCATCGCGGGTCTTAAGAAAATTCTTGTGCAAATTGAGGCGGGTAAATTCAAATATGATCCAAAGGCCGAGGACATTCATACGGATATTCAAAACCGGCTTAAAGCGCTCATCGGTAAACCCGCGGATAAATTGCATACAGCCCGTTCGCGCAATGATCAAGTTGTTTTGGATATGAAGCTTTATTGCCGGGATGAAATTGCCCAGCTTATAGCAGCCATCGCTCATTTGCAAAAAGCGATCCTGGATTTTGCCAATAAAAATAAAGATGTCATTATCCCGGCGTATACGCATTTGCAGGCGGCACAGGTGGTGTATTGTTAGCGCATCATATGCTGGCCTATGTCGAGATGCTTGAGCGGGATAAAACCCGTCTTGTTGATTGTGCCAAACGCACGGACTTCTATGCCTTTAGGCTCTTGCGCCTTATCAGGCACATCGCTTAAAACTGACCGTGTCTATTTGGCCAAACTTCTTGGGTTTAGCCAGGTTGCGGCCAACAGCATGGATGCTGTTTCTGACCGGGATTTTATTGTTGAGTTGATCAGCGTTTGTGCCATGATCTCAACACATCTTTCCCGCGTGGCTGAGGATTTGATCTTGTGGGCGACCAAAGAATTTGATCTTGTTGATATTGACAGCAGTTTTTGTACCGGCTCATCCATTATGCCGCATAAGAAAAATCCGGATGTGCTGGAATTAGTCCGGGGCAGTTCGTGCTAAAGTCGTACGGGCATTTGACCCAAATCCATGTTTTATTAAAGGGCTTGCCTTTGACCTATAACCGGGATTTGCAGTTGGATAAGACCGGCTTTGTTTGACAGTGTTGATACCACCAAGAACATGCTTTTGGTTTTAGGTAAGATTTTTGATTCTATGAAAGTTAAAAAAGACAATGCGGCCAAACGGGTACTTGGATGAAAGTTTTTTTACCGTTGATGTGATGGATTATTTGGTCAAAAAGGGTGTTTCTTATCGCGATGCGCATGATATTTTAGGACGGATGGTCAAAGATTGTTTGGATCAGAGGCAAGGCCATATCCTCGTTAAGCTGGAAGAGTTAAAGCAATATTCTCCGGCGTTAGACGCGGATGTAAAAAAACTTTTCAATCCCCAAATGTCTGTTAAAATTAAATCTTCTTTGGGTCGACAAATCCGAGTTTGGTTGCCCAACAGTTAAATCAATGGAGTAAGAAGTTACATGCATGATTTTGAATTTAAGGCAGGGCGAGCTTTGCTGTGAGAGATGTCAAGGTGTCATCCATTGCCAAACGTGTGGGGACGCCTTTTTATCTTTACAGCTATAAGACGCTCACCGATCATTTTTTAAAGATCCAAAGGGCTTTTGCCAAGCTTGATCCCATCATTTGCTTTGCCATGAAATCCAACGGCAATCTGAGTGTCATCAAAAGCCTGGTGGATTTAGGCGCCGGCATTGATATTGTTTCCATCGGCGAATTAGGAAAAGCTTTGCTGGCCGGGGCAGACCCTAAAAAGATCGTGTTTGCTTCCGTCGGAAAAACCGAGGAAGAAATTGCTTTTGCCATTAAAACAGGTATTTTATTGTTTAATGTTGAGTCCGAGCCGGAATTAGCCGAGATCAACCGCATTGCCGTTAAAATGGGCAAGAAGGTGCAGGCGGCGTTAAGGATCAATCCTGATGTCCCGGCACCAACGCATGAGTATACCAATACCGGCTCTTTAAAAAAGAAATTCGGCATTGATTTGCGTACCACCCGTCAAATTTTTAAGGCCCAGAAAAAATACAGCCATGTGAAGATCAACGGCGTGCATATTCATATCGGCTCTCAAATTACTTCAGGGGCGCCTTTTGTCGGGGCCATCAAAAAAGTGATTGCCTTCATTGATGAGTTGCGCGCCGAAGGGATAAAAATCGAATATTTGGATATCGGCGGGGGCCTGGGAATTATTTATAAGGATGAAAACCCGCAAACCGCCCAGCAGTATGCCGATCATGTGGTGCCTATATTAGAGAAGACAGGCTTGAAGATCATCATGGAGCCCGGGCGTTTTATTGTCGGCAATGCCGGTATTTTTGTCACCAAGGTCCTTTATGTCAAGGACAATGGTTTGAAGAAATTTGTGATTGTGGATGGCGGCATGAATGATCTGATCCGGCCGATGCTTTATGACGCGTATCATGAGATCGTGCCTGTGATCCAAAACAAAAGCGCCAAACAAAAATTTGATGTGGTGGGCCCTATTTGCGAAAGCGGAGATTTTTTTGCCCATGACCGTCTTTTGCCCAAGGTCAAGAAGAATGATTTGCTGGCTGTTATGAGTGCCGGCGCTTATGGTTATGTGATGGCCAGCAATTATAATGTGCGTCCGCGCGTGCCGGAAGTCATGGTGAAGGGCAATAAATTTAAGATCGTTAAAGAGCGGGAAACATTTAAAGATTTAATGCGCGGGGAGAAAATCGTCAAGATGGTAAGCATTCCTTTTGTAAAAATGGTAGGCGCGGGCAATGATTTTATCATCATTGAGGCGCGTAAGGATTTAGATTATGCCAAATTCGCCAAGGCTGTTTGTGCGCGTCAAAACGGTATCGGTGCCGACGGTGTTTTGGTATTGGATAAATCCGCGCAATCAGATTACCGCATGCGCATCATCAATGCCGACGGCTCAGAGGCGGAGATGTGCGGCAATGGGGCCCGTTGCATGGCCGCGTATATCGTGGCCAATTTGAAGCCGGTCAAAGCCTTATTCGGTATGGAAACCTTGGCCGGTGAGATTTTGGCCCAAGCCCAGGGGGAAGTGGCCCGTGTGCGTTTGTCTAATCCTAAAGATTACAGGCCGAATTTGAATATCACCGTGGCCAATCAAAAATTGGAAGTGCATTATATTGATACAGGTGTCCCGCATACGGTTGTTTTTGTCGACGGATTGCAGGAAGTGGATGCCAACAGCTTGGGGGCTTTGATCCGCAATCATCCGCGTTTTGCCCCGCGCGGCACGAATGTCAATTTTGTTGAACATACGCGGGAGGGCATGGTATCGGTGCGCACCTACGAGCGCGGGGTGGAAGCGGAAACCTTGGCCTGCGGTACGGGGGCCGTGGCCGCAGCGTTGGTCGCCTATCTTCATGCTAACCCTAATGTCAAAAAACAAAAGGGTGCGTTCATGAAGGTATCGACGGCGAGCAAAGAAATTTTGGAAATCACTTTTGATTTGGATGAAGGTTACAAGATAGATAATGTGTGGCTTAAGGGCTCAGCGAAGCTGATCGCTAAAGGAGAGTATTTTTATGTTTAAAGGTTCTATTGTGGCTTTGGTAACGCCTTTTAAAGGCGATCGTGTTGACGAAGCGGCTTATAAAAAACTCGTTGATTGGCAAATTAAAGAAGGGACTAACGGCATTGTTCCCTGCGGGACAACCGGTGAATCTCCGACGCTCTCTGAGAAAGAACATGAGCAGGTCATTGAGCTTTGTGTGCAAGCTGTAGCTAAAAGGATACCTGTCATTGCGGGTACTGGTTCTAATTCGACCAGCGAGGCGGTGCATATGACCAAGCACGCGGCCAAGGTTGGTGCGGATGCGGCTTTGGTGGTCACTCCTTATTATAATAAGCCGACTAAAAAAGGCATTTATCTGCATTATAAAGCAGTCAGTGAAAGTGTTAATATTCCCATTATCCTTTACAATATCGCCGGGCGCACAGGCAAGAACATCGATCCGGAATTGATGGCTAAATTAGCTTCTGATTTTAAGAATATTGTCGGCGTCAAGGAGGCATCAGGATCATTAGATCAAATGATTCGTATTAAAGAACTGTGTCCGAAAGATTTTTTCTTGACCTCCGGGGATGATGCTTTGACCTTAGCCTATTTTAGCCATCGGCGGGATAGGGGTGATTTCGGTCGCGGCAAATATTGTTCCTCGTGATGTGGCGGCGCTCATTAATGCTTTTAATCAAGGTGATTTGAAAAAAGCCCAGGAAATCAATTTTAAATTCATGCCGTTGGTCCGGGCCTTGTTTATTGAAACCAATCCTATTCCCGTTAAAAAAGCGTGTGAGTTGATGGGGTTATGCAGCGGAGCTCTTCGTCTTCCCTTGTGCGATATGGAAGAAGCCAATTTGGCTAAATTAAAACAAGCATTAAGTAATTACGGTTTATTAAAAAAGTAAGGACATACCGATATGATCAAACTCGCAATTTCCGGCTGTCAGGGCAGGATGGGCCAACGCATCACCGCCTTGGCGCTTCAAGATAAAGCTTTTAAGATCTCCGCGCTTTTAGAAAATAAGAACCGGCCTGATGTGCCTTTGTTGTCACATAATATCCCGGTCAATTTTGAAGATACGGCATTAAAGGGAAGTGATGTGCTTATTGAATTCACAACCCCTGAGGCAACGATCGGCATCTGAAATCCTGCCAGAAATACGGTGTCAACATGGTCATCGGCACCACTGGTTTTACCAAGGCGCAGATCGCGCAAATTAAAAAAGCATCTTCCAAAATTGCCATTGTTTTTTCTTCTAATATGTCGGTGGGGGTCAATCTGGTCTTTGGTCTCATCCGTCAAGCCGCGCAAATTACGCGGAAAAGATTATGCCATTACTTTAAGCGAAACACATCATGTGCATAAAAAAGACGCTCCCTCGGGGACTGCCAAAACCATGGCTGAAATCGCCGAGCGATTCTCCAAAACTAAAGTTAAAGAAATTGAATCCATCCGTGAGGGAGAAGTCATTGGCGACCACACCATCACTTTTGAAAGCCCGGTGGATTTGATCTCCATTCATCACCATGCCAAGACCCGTGATATTTTTGCGCAAGGGGCTTTGGTTGCGGCGAAATTCCTGTCTAAAAAGAAAAAAGGCCTGTTTAATATGCAGGATGTGTTGGGGTTACAGTAGAAATTTTTTAATAGCGTATCATGGGGCGGTCTGCCGCTCTCTACGGCAGACAGGCTATTAAATTTGCAATAGGATAAGCTCACCGTGGGAAGCGTGCGTTGCAAAACGAAGCAATAGGGAATATGGACAGGACCCGATGATCAGGGAAAAAGCGAAAAACAGGAGTTGAAATTAATGTCTACCGCCGCTGAATTTAAAATTGAATTTTCCGAACGTTTACAATCATTGCCGCCGTATCTGTTTGTGGAAATCGATAATGCCCGGCGTGCGGCCATTGCCGCCGGCCGCGATATCATTAATTTAGGCGTCGGCGACCCTGACCAGCGCACCCATCAGGTGATCATTGACGCGCTTAAAAAAGCCGCCGAGGATGTCAACAATCATCATTATCCTTTTGATGCGGGGGTGCCGCAATTGCGTGTGGAAATCGCCAAATGGTTTAAAAACCGTTTTGGCGTGGAATTAGAACCCCAGACGGAAATTTATCCTTTGATCGGTTCTAAGGAAGGCATTGCCCATCTGCCGCTGGGGATCATCAATCCCGGCGACAAGGTTGTTTTGACCGAGCCGGCGTATCCGGCTTATCAGGCGGCAGTGACTTTTGCCGGCGGTAAAATCCAGTATCTGCCGCTCAAAGCTTCCCACGGCTTTTTGCCCAAAATGGAAGACATTGAAAATTTAAAAAATGCCAAAGCCATTTTTGTTTGCTATCCCAATAATCCCACCGCGGCCACGGCGGATAAAAAGTTTTATCAGGATTTGGTGGCTGTTTGCAAGTCCAAAGGGATCATCATTGTTTCGGATTTAGCTTATTCTGAAGTTTATTATGACGGCATCAAGCCGCCGAGCATTTTGGAAGTGGAGGGGGCCCGTGATATTGCCATTGAATTCCATTCATTTTCAAAAACTTATTATATGACCGGCTGGCGCTTAGGCTGGGCTTGCGGTAATCCGACGCTGGTGTCTGCTTTGGCCCGTGTCAAATCCAATTGTGACTCCGGTATTTTTAATGCCATTCAATATGCGGGTATTGCGGCTTTAAATATGGACCCGCGCGATATTGACGATATGCGCGCTGAATATCAGACCCGCCGCGATGCCTTGATCAATGGCCTGCGTGCCATCGGCTGGAAAATAGATCCGCCCAAGGCCGCATTTTATGTCTGGGCTAAATTACCTTCGAAATTCAATGATTCGATGAGCTGTGCCAAAGCGTTTTTGGATGAGGCGGATATTGTGGTAACGCCCGGAATAGGTTTCGGCAAAGCAGGCGAAGGCTATGTGCGCATGTCCCTGACCCTGACCGTACCGACCGCATCCATCAAGCCGTCGCGCGATTGGCGAAAATTTTATAACTTCAAGGCCGAGACAGGACTGCCGTATTAGAGATTAATTAAGTTATGTCCATTGTCTATCTAGCATTAGGTTCTAATTTAGGCGATCGCCTTCAATATATTCAAAAGGCCGTTGCAGAGCTTGAAGACTTGCGGTTTGAAAGTATTGAAATTTTCGACCGTCATCGAAACTGAACCTGTCGGCAGGCACCTGCCGCAAGGCAAATTCCTTAATGCGGTTTTGAAAGCAAGACACATCATTCTCCCGAAGAATTGCATGTTGATCACGCAAGGCTATTGAACGCAAACTTGGGCGTGTCAAAAAAATATTCCGTGGGCCGCGGGTCATTGACATTGATATTTTATTGTATGATGATATTAAATTGATCACTCACCGATTATTGATCCCTCATCCGCGGATGCTTGGAACGCCCCTTTGTGATGCAGCCTTTAGAGGAGATAGACTCCGGAATTATGCGCATCGTTAAAACCATAAAACAATTGCGTCAATTCCTCAATGAAGCCCGCCGCAAGGGGCAAAAGATTGGCTTTGTCCCGACGATGGGGTATTTTCATGAAGGGCATCTTTCCCTGATGCGCCAGTCCCGCAAGGAGTGTGATATTACTGTTGTGAGTATTTATGTCAACCCCAAACAATTCGGCCCCAAGGAAGATTTCGGCCGTTACCCTCGGGATATTAAACGGGATAGGATGATGCTTAAAAAAGAAAATGTTGACATTCTTTTTATTCCGTCGGATAATGTCGTTTATCCAAATTGCTATTTGACATACATCGACGTAGAAAAAATTTCCAACACGCTTTGCGGCAAATACCGGCCCGGGCATTTCAAAGGAGTGGCGACGGTTGTGGCCAAACTTTTGAATATGGTCCAGCCGGATGTGATGTATCTGGGGCAAAAAGACGCGCAGCAGGTGGTGGTGCTTAAGCAAATGGCTGCGGATTTGAATTTTCCGGTTTCTATCCGTGTGGTGCCGACCGCCCGTGAAAAAGACGGACTGGCCATGAGTTCGCGCAATATTTATTTGTCCCTCCAAGAGCGTGCCCAAGCCCCTGTTTTGTACAGGGCCCTGTGCGATGCCGCTCTGCGTATTCAAAAGGGCGAGCGTTCGGCTTCTAAAATCATCGGTATTATTCAAAAAACGATTACGCAACACTCCAGCGGAAAAATTCAATACGTCGCATGTGTGGATGCAGATACACTCGAGCCTTTAAAAATACTTAAAGGCAAAGTTTTGATCGCATTGGCGTTTTTTTTGGTAAAACACGGCTTATTGATAATGTCATCGTTCCCATTAAAAAAACACGGAAAGTCTAATATTAGAGTAGGTATTTTAGGTTGCGGGGCCATTGGCTCGCGCATCGCCAAAAGCATTAAGACGCAATGCGATGATCACGCCATTGTCGCGGCCCTTTTTGATATCAATCCTGCCAAAGCCCAAAATCTTCAAAAATATATCCCTCAAAAAAATATCGTTAAAAAATCTTATCCGGAACTTTTAAACAACAGCGATCTGGTTGTTGAGGCCGTTAATGCCCCTGATACCCATCAGCTGGTGCGTCAGGCACTATTAGCTAAAAAAGACGTTTTGGTCATGAGTGTCGGTAAATTCATCGAAGGCGAGTCTATTTTTAAATTGGCCCAAAAGCAGGGGGTCAGGGTGCTTATTCCCTCGGGGGCCATCGCGGGCATTGATGCCATCAAAGCAGCCAGCCTGCAGCGCATTGATCGCATCACCTTAACAACCCGCAAACCGATTTATGGATTTGCCGATAATACCTATGTTCAGGAAAGCGGATCAATTTATCGCAGATCAAAAAGGAAACCATCCTTTTTGACGGTAATGTGCGTGAGGCCGTCAAATGTTTCCCCCAAAATATCAATGTGGCGGCGACCATCGCCTTAGCTTCCAATGCCAAAGATAAATTGCGCATCCGTATTGCCACTTCACCGGAGTTTAAAGTCAATTCGCATGAGATCGAAGTGGTGGGTGAATTCGGCCGTCTGGTGACAAAAACTGAAAATGTCGTCTGCCCGGATAATCCCAAAACCAGTTATCTGGCGGTCCTTTCGGCGGTGCGCACCTTAAAAGAATATTTTCAGGGAGTAAAAATAGGGACCTGAAACTATAAATCAACCACAACAAGGAGGACAATAGCATGGCTACTAAAAAAGTTGCAAAAGTCGGCATCAAGAAAGAAAAGGGATATCCTTTATTTCGTTGACAAACAAGGGGATATTTCCTGTGCCAAGATGGCCCGCGGCGACAAAAAAGGCGGCGCGCCTAAGAAAGTTGCCAAGGTAGGTATCAAGAGAGAAGTCGGGTATCTTTATTTCATTGATAAGCAAGGTGATATTTCCTGCGCCAAAATGGTCCGCGGCGGAACCAAGAAGAAAAAGAGCGCCAAGAAGTCTCTAAAAGGAAAGCCACCAAGAACGCAAATAAGGCCCTGTATTTCCTCTCGTCGATGGCGGAGAAGCTGAGCAGCAGTCGCAAATGGAGGGGTGACACTGTTTTACAATACAACCCCTGTACATTTTTATGGTACAGGGGTTGTCTTTTATATAAAATGTTCCCTTATGAAATCAGACAGCATCATCATCCGCGGAGCGCGCGAACACAATCTTAAGAATTTTGATTTGACCATTCCCCGCAATCAATTTGTGGTCATTACCGGTTTAAGCGGTTCGGGTAAATCGTCCCTGGCTTTTGATACCATTTATGCCGAAGGCCAACGGCGATACGTGGAGAGCCTCTCGGCGTATGCCCGCCAGTTTTTAGACCAGCTGCAAAAGCCGGCGGTGGAGCATATCGAAGGGCTTTCTCCGACGATCTCCATTGAGCAAAAGACAGTCAGCCGCAACCCGCGTTCCACGGTCGCCACCCAAACAGAAATTTATGATTATCTGCGCCTTTTGTTTGCCCGTATCGGCACCCCGCATTGCCCTTCCTGCGGCAAGAAAATTGAACAGCAAAGCGCCCAGCAGATCGTGGACATTATTTTGGCTTTTGCCGCAGGGATCAAAAATCAATCTTCTGGCACCCTTGATACGCGGCCGTAAGGGAGAATACCGCAATATAGGAAAGCAAATCGCCCAATCCGGATTTGCCCGCATGCGCATTAACGGCAAAATTTATGAAACGGGTGATCCGGTCAAACTCGACAAATATAAAATCCATCATATCGAAGTGGTGGTGGACCGCCTCACCATACGTCCGGATATACGCAAGAGATTGTCTGATTCCGTTGAAACGGCTTTAAAGACCGGTGAGGGCATGGTCATGGTGGATTTTAACGGATTAAAAGCCTGATCAGATCTTCAGTGAGAAATACGCTTGCGCGGATTGCGGGACCTCTTTAAGTGAGATGAGCCCTCGCATTTTTTCTTTTAATACTCCTTATGGCGCTTGTCCCGAATGCAATGGCTTAGGGACAAAGATGGAGATTGATCCGCTGGCCTTGGTGCCGGATACCTCCAAGCCTTGGGTCAGTGCCATTGCTCCCTGGAAAAAAGGCCAGCGCGGGTACATGATGTATTATCGCGCTGTATTACGGGAAATGGCCCGTATTTACAGGGTAGATCCCCGTCTGCCGTTTAATGCGTTGGATAAAAAATTCAAACGCATTATTTTTTATGGCTCTGATGACGAAATTTGGGGAAGGACATTTGAAGGGGTGGTTAAATACCTGGAGCGGCTGTTCAGGGAAACAGACAGTGATTGGCTCAAAGAAGAAATAGCGTCGTTTATGTCGGAGTCGCCTTGTCCGGGATGCCAAGGGCTGCGCCTTAAAAAAGAATCTTTGGCGGTCAAGGTCGCGGATAAAACATATAGCCCAACTGACAGGCCTTTCGATCAAAGATGCCAAACAATTTTTTAGTCATTTAAGCCTTAGTAAAGACAAAAAAACCATCAGCGAGGAGATTTTAAAAGAGATCAACCGCCGTTTGGATTTTTGTATCAATGTGGGCCTTGAGTATTTGAGTTTAGACAGGCGCAGCGCCACACTTTCCGGCGGAGAAGCAGAGCGCATACGCCTGGCCACCCAGGTGGGTTCGGGCCTGGTGGGGGTGATCTATGTTTTGGATGAGCCCAGTATCGGTTTGCATCAAAAGGACAATGACCGCCTTTTAGCCACCCTGCATGCCCTGCGTGATCTGGGGAATACCTTGATTGTTGTTGAGCATGATGAGGAGACCATTCGCCGGGCAGATTATGTGATTGATCTAGGCCCGGGTGCCGGCGAGCATGGCGGAGAGGTGATTTATGCCGGCGGGGTTGATGGTCTGATACAGTGCCGGGAATCGTTGACCGGACGGTATTTGGCAGGTGATTATCAAATCCGAAGGCCTCTTAAGCGACGGGATATCATGAATACGCATTTTTTAAAGATCATCGGGGCATCCCAGCATAATTTAAAAAATGTGGATGTCAGCATTCCGTTGGGGACCTTTGTTTGTGTGACGGGTGTTTCCGGTTCGGGTAAATCCACCCTGGTGACGGATATTCTTTATAATGCTTTGGTCCATAAAATTTATGGCAGTAAGGTGAATCCGGGCCGGTATAAGAAAATTGAAGGCATCCAGCATATTGATAAGGTCATTGTGGTGGACCAGTCGCCTATCGGCCGCACGCCCGCGTTCTAATCCGGCGACCTATACAGGTGTTTTTAGCGATATCCGTGACCTGTTCGCACAATTGCCGGAGTCCAAAATGCGCGGGTACAAGCCCGGACGTTTTAGTTTTAATGTCAAAGGCGGCCGCTGCGAAGCCTGCGGCGGCGACGGGATCAAAAAGATCGAAATGCATTTTTTGCCGGATGTGTATGTTGAATGTGAAGTCTGTAAGGGCAAGCGTTTTACGGACCAGACCTTGGAGGTGGAATTCAAGGGCAAAAATATTGCGGATGTGCTTAACCTTTCTGTGCTAGAAGCGCTGGAACTTTTCGACAGCATTCCCCGCATTAAGGAAGTTTTACAGACACTTAATGATGTGGGGTTAGGGTATATCCGTTTGGGGCAGGCGGCGACGACCCTCTCCGGAGGGGAAGCGCAAAGGGTAAAGCTTGCCAGCGAATTGTGCAAGCCGGCCACGGGCCGTACGTTCTACATTTTGGATGAGCCCACCACAGGCCTGCATTTTGCCGATGTGGATAAACTCCTGCAGGTCTTGCAGCGTTTGGTTGACCGGGGCAATACGGTGTTGGTCATCGAGCATAATTTAGACGTGGTTAAAAGTGCGGATTATATCATTGATCTTGGGCCTGACGGGGGCGATAAGGGAGGACAGGTTGTTTTTGCGGGGACGCCTGAGGACATTGTGCGCCATCCCACCTCATATACGGGGCAATACCTAAAACAATTCTTAAACAAATCCAGGTAATCTTGCTATAATATCTTCCCATTTACTAAATACCATTTTTCATGTTTGCTCATTTAGATGAACAGCTATTATGTGATTCAAAACGGGATATTTATATGTCAATGGCAATACTTCCTTGGTAAAGCGTTAACATATATAAAGGCGTTCGCTTGTTAATAAAGGTAACGACTCCGAAGGAACAGGGAATATTGACTTTTGCCGAAAAATCCCTGAATGTTCCTCACACATAATAGCTGTTCATCTTTAATACATACATTGTAAGGGTAAATTTGTTCTTTGAAGCGACACTGTCGATTTTAGCCGACGCAGGCCGAGGGAACGAGGCTATGTTTCGAGCCGAAGGGCGAGAAATGTCGAAGCTGTTCGAGTCCTTAAAGCTCAGAAGATTTAAGGACGAGTTGCTGAGGCACCGAGTGAGCCGAGGAACGTCGGCGTTAAGAAATCGACCCGTGGAGCGAAAAAAATAAATTTATCGCTATAAAAATTTTAGGGAAGTTATCGGCTAAAATATTTTTATGATCCATCGGTATATTGTTTATTTTTTTCTCACGATCACCTTGGTCTGCGCGCCCCATTTTGGCTTTGCCCAAAGCACGGAGACCGATCTTTTATCCGCGGCCCAGCAGGCTTTTAATGACGGATTTAGCGATGTGGCCAAGCGGTATCTGGAAGATTTTTTAAACAAGTACCCTCAAAGCCCTCATTTGCCGACCGCTAAATTATTGTTGGGGCAATGTGATTTCCTGCGCGGAGAATACGACAAAGCATTAGAATTGTTTGAGGAATTAAGTCAGCAGTCGGATAAAAGGGATGAAATTTTTTTCTGGCGAGGGGAAACTTACTTAAAAGAAAACCGTTTGTCTGATGCCCAACACGATTATCAAGCGGTGATCAATGATTTCCCTCAATCCGCCTATGTGCCGCAGGCCTACTACTCTTTAGGCTGGTCTTTTTTCCAGCAAAAAAATTTCGATCAGGCTAAGGCGGTCTTTTCCCATCTGACAGCACTGTTCCCTAATCATCAATTAAGCGAGGATGCTGCCTTAAAGATCGCGGAATGTGATTACAATTCCGGCCGATTCAAGGATGCGATAGAGGATTTCCGAAAATTTACGGCCAAATATCCCAAATCCGATCATCTGTGCGAAGCTGATTTTAACATTGCCGAGAGTTTATATTATCTTGACAGGTTCGATTCCGCGACCGGGTTTTATCAAAAGACGATTGAGGCCCCTTGCGATGATAATTTAAAACTTGCGGCGTATACGGCAGAAGGATGGAGCTATATCAATATGGGTAAATTTAATGACGCCCAGGACGTTTTTTCGAAGGCGAAAAATTTCAGTAAGGCCAAAGGTTTGTCCGCACAAGAAGTGGTTTTAGGCCAGGCCAATCTGGACTACAGCCTCGGGCTTTATGATAAGGCCTTAGGTTTGTTTACGGATTTCATTAAAGATTACCCCCGGAATCCGCATTGGACCCAGGGGTATCTGGGACGGGCGAATGTTTTCTATTCTTTAAAAAGGTATGATGAGGCGCGCATGGATTATCTTCGTTTGTTAGACCAAAAAGACCCGGATACCTTTGTGAAATGCAGGTTCGGCCTGGGATGGAGTGAATTGAAATTGGGGGACCTGGCAGGGGCGATTGGCCAATTTCAGGAAGTTTTCGATAAAAGTAGCGACGGGGAAGTTCGCGCCAATGCCTTGATTCAAATGGCGGATGTTTATCAGGAAAGTGATCGATGGGATGAGGCTGCCGGAATGTATGAACGGGTCAAGAAAATGTATCCTAATAATGGTATGATGGATTATGTGCTTTACCGCCAAACAATCGCTTTATTAAAGTCCGGGAAAATCGATGCTGCGTTAGATAATTTAAAAAATTTACAAGAGAACTTCGCCCATAGTAAATATCTTGACGACATTGATTACTATATGGGGGTTATCAGCTTTAAGAAAGGAGATTGGCAAAAGAGCGCTCAAATGATGGGACGGTTTCTAAAAAGCCTGACACGCCCCAGTCAATTTGCCCCGGATGCTAATTACATTCTGGCTTTGTCTTATTTAAATTCAAAGGAGCCGGAGGAAGCTTTGAAATATTTTCAGAAGATTTTAAGGCTTTATCCTAATGATATTGATATTGCCAAGAATGCCGATATCGGCATTGCCAAATGCCAATTTGAGCTGGGGCAGGGCCGGGAAGCTGTCAAAAGGTTCAAATTGATTGTTTATAAATACCCCAAAACAGATACGGGATTTGAGGCTCTTTTGTGGCTAGCTCAGTATTATTTGAAAAATGCCGATGCCAATTCTGCCGCTGAATATTATCGTTCGATCATTGACGAGTTTCCTGATTCCCCGCAAATTGATCAAATCCATTATGAATTAGGTCAGGCTTATGAGATCCAGGGGCAGTCCGATGACGCCTTGGAGCAGTACCAGGCCATTTCGGCCCGTGATGAATTATTGACGGGTAAAACCAGGCTTGCCATCGCCGGGATCATGTCCAAGGACCTTGACCCTCAGAGGGCCATCGCGGCCTATGAAAACATTATTACCACTTCACCGGATTATGCCGGCGAGGCCTATTTAAAATTAGGGCAACTCTACCGTAACGCGCAGGATTATGAAAAGGAAATGGACGTTTATCAAAGGGCCCTCACTTCCAGGCAGGGTCAAATTGACCGCGCCCAGATACAATTTAATTTGGCGGATACTTTGGAATTAATGAGCCGGACCGAGGATGCGATTGCGGGATATTTAAAAATTCCGGATTTGTATCCGGGAGAGCAGGCATGGGTCGTGAAAGCTTATTTTCGGGTTGCTAAAATTTATGAAGAAGGCGAAGATTGGGAGGGGGCACGTGTTACTTATCAAAAAATCATCCAGTTAAAAACCCCGGAAGCCGCCTATGCGCAGGAAAGGTTGGACTGGATCAAAAATAACGCCAGGAAGTTGAGGATATTATGACAGTTGCTTTTATCAATGTATGGGGGATATTGTTAAAAGGGGGGCCGATGATGTGGCCGATATTTTTGCTTTCCATATTGGCCATCACGGTGGGCATCGAAAAATTCTTATTTTTGACTGCTCTCCAGAAGAACATAAGGATGTTCAAACCTGTTTTTTTCAAAGCCGTGAGGGAGAACCGTATGAAAGACGCGCTGGGCATTTGTGAAGAGAATGCTTTTGGCTTAGGGGCCATTTGCAAAGCCGGGCTTATGAAATTCGGATCTTCGGTTGATTTGATAAAAGGCTCGATGGAAGAAGCCGCAGGTTTTGAGATCCACATACTAAAACAACGTTTAAACCTTTTGGCTTTTATTGTTAACGCGGCCCCTTTGTTGGGTCTATTAGGCACGACGACGAGCTTGTGTGTCGTGTTTCACGCCGTCCAGATGCGTTCCAATGCGCTCAATCCTTTGAGCCTGGGGGACATGTCCTCGGGCATTTGGCAGGCGTTAGTGACAACCTCAGCGGGACTATCGGTGGGGATCATCAGTTTTGCCGTTTACAGTTTTACCGCGAGCAGGGTCAATGACGTGGTGATGGTTTTCGAGCAAACCATCAGTGAGGCTGTAGGGCTCCTGCAAGCCGTATCGGAGCTGGACCGTAAGGAAGGGTCTGTTGAGCCATGAGTCTTGAGCGCTTTCAAGTTAAAGGGAACATCATCCATCCGATAGTAGCGGTTGGTTTTATTAATTTTGTTTTAATGGTCACCATTTTAATTATGTCCGCGACGATTTTTGCCAGGCCTTCAGGAGTGCAGATGGAGTTCCCTTCATTGAGGGAGGGGATCAATCCGTCAGGACGGGGAGTGGTGATCACAGTCACCGGTGAAAATGTTATTTATATTGACGGTCGTGTGGTTACTTTAAATGAGCTCAGGCGTTTCTTAGCTCAAGGGAATTTCAGGAAAAATGCTTTAATGATTAAAGTGGACGCCCGGGCTTCTATGGGGCGTGTGGCAGATATTCTCGATCTATGCCGGGGTATTTTGGGGGCCAGTGTCAATGTCAGTACGATTCTTTAAAGTTTTTACAGGTGTTTTTATATTTCATCTCGTTGGGGCAGGTCTCGTGTGGGTGGGGTTCTCTGCCCCTGTCCCTAAGCCTCCCGCGGTATTTATTTATGAGGGGGAGTTTCCTGCAGGGGATAGCGGCAGCAGGCCAGAGGAAGCATGGCCAAAAGGTAAAGCATCCGATCAATTTGCCGTTGATCGTCTTGAAGCATCTTATTTTAACCATTGGATCAGACTCAGGGAGCCATCAAAGCCTATTACTTATGATGAACGGTTGGGTAAGGACCAATAGAAACCCTTCGAAGGTCAATTGATGATCATTTGGGATTTTAATGTTATAACAGCCCTTGGAATAACTTTAAGTTTAGGGATTGTGATTGTCCTCTGGGTGTTTTATACTTTAAATGGAGGGCGCATGGAGAATCTGAGCGATCGGGAGTTTTTTAGGCAGTGTGGGTTTTGCGGTTATTTGTATTTTGATTATTTTAAAAAAGCGCCTGGGACTTGTCCGCGTTGCGGCAGTTACCAAGATTAGGGGTTATATGTTTCCTCAATTTAAAAGAATTAATAATGAATCCGGCGTAGTCCTTTTTATTGTCCTGATGACGGCCATAATAATTATGATCTATAGCCTAGGCGTATTGACCCAGAGCTTGAATGAGATCAATTATGCGCAACAGCAGATCGACCAAATCAATTGTGATCAGCTGAAAAAAGGTTTTTTATGGAGTTCGTATGCTTCGAATAGTATGCAGAATGTCGGCATTAGCACCGTCATAGGTGGAAGAACGTATACGATAACCCCGGTTTCAACTGTTAATGCTTCGGGGGGCAACACCTGGCAAATAAGTTGTACCTACGATACTTTTCAATAATCGCCTGCCTGAAAGTCCTGTTTGTCTTTATTTCTGTTTGTAATTTTCATTTTTGAGCCTTCGAATTTTTCCGGGTGTCCGGTGTGAGGGGCGAATATTTCTCTGAAACGCATTGACAAACCCTATTAACTATTGTCTAATAAAAATTAGTCTGTATCTCCACTAATTTTAATAATTTATATCTTAGATTAGAGAGAGTATGGCTTCTTCAAAAAGATTAGGTTTATTCTTAGGTGACGATAAGGTAACCCTGGTTGAGTTTGAGAAAAACGGACCTGTTCAGGTGGTTATCTCGCCATTGGGCTCAAAAACCAATAAATCATCGCCATTTAGTTCCAATCTTACCGAAGAAATTCAAATTACGGCAATTCTTAAAAAAATGTTACTGGATAATCAGATTAAGGGCGGTGCTTTTTATGTTTCTCTGCCTTTGAAAGAGATCATCCTGCGTTCTTTTGTCATCCCTTTTGTTAAGCAGGGGGATATTTATAATGCCGTTAAATTTGAAGCCAAGAGGTATGTGCCTTTTGAAATTCAGGATTTGTCTTATGTTTTCCATACAATCCCTTTTACGGAAGGTCAAAACAAACGTTTACAGGTCATTTTTTTTGCCGCACGCAAAGAGGTATTGTCCCGGTATGAACGTATTGCCCAGCAGATCAATATCGAATTTAATTATAGTGAACCTTATATGGTGAGTTTGGCCAAGTCTTTATTGTTCAGGAAAGAGATCAAACCGGCAGACAATCTCGCTTTTTTAGTTTTAGATAAGAATCTAGGGAGCATCTGTTTTATTGATAGCGGGGTACCGCAGTTTATCCGCGAATTTCCTATCAGCTCTCCCTCGCAGTCAGAGGAAACAAATGAAAGCCAAGAAGTCTTGAATTTAAAAATTGTGAACGAAGTGGGGAATTCTTTTGATTTTTACGGAAGACAATTCAGCGGAGACAGGATAAATCAGGTGCTGGTTTCATCCGAGACCTTGCAGAAGGATTTGTTAGATATCTTGGAGGCAGAACTAAAATTAAAAGTAATAAAATTTTCTCCGGTCATTAATACGGTGAGAAAAAACCAAAGCAGTGACATGGATGCCATTTATGCCATGGGGGCTTGCGTTTCCCCTCCCCTAGAATCACTTTCAAAATTTAATTTTATGGAGGATAAAGTTGCTAAGCCCGGATTGGCAATGGAAATCTTTGAAATCCTCAAGCCATACAAAAAGACTATATTTGCGTTGTTGATGTGTGTGTCTTTTTTAACAGGTGTTTATGTTTTTTTTCTGACGCAATTGAAATTGGTCCAGAATCAATATAATCGATTATCTGCCCAAGAGGGGGCATATGCGAGCGAGACTCAAGACAGTGTCCAAGCCGAATTGCAACAAAACATTGATAAGTTGAATCAATATAAGAATATTAGAACGAAAAGTGATGTGGTTTCCGTTATTCTTAGGGTGGCGTCCCATTTGCCTAAGGGCACTTTACTTACTTCATTGAGCATAAGTTATAGTCAGGGCGATTCCAATAATGAACATATGAATATTGATATTCAGGGCATGGTTGTCAATGGGGCCTTTACTGAGCAGATAGCAGTTGTTAATCAAGTGTTTGCGGATTTAAAGAATGACAAAGAATTGCTTCGGTTTATTAATGACGTGAGCCTGGTTTCTTTAAACCGTGCGATGTATAATGATAAAGAGGCCACAGGGTTTGTTGTTCATTGTTCATGATCCTCTTTTGCTAAAGTTTCGGAAGAATGGATATTATGATCAATCTTGATAAATTAAATTCAAATCTCGACATAAATAATTTAGATTTTACCCAAATCCCCAAAATTCTGATTGAAAATCAGAAGATTGTTATGATTATTATTTTTATAGGGGCCCTGTTGATAGCAGGAGGGATGTTTAAGGACTATCGTATTAAGGAACAGAATTTACGTGCCCGGATGTCTCAAGAGCAAGAGAAACTGGGGGTTATTAAATCCCGCGATGCAGCCATTGTGGATCTTAACAATTTTAAATCTTCTAACCCAAAGGAAATCGATCAGTTTGAATTAATTACGCAGATTTCGAATTATGCCAATCTTTACCATGTGACAATCGTTTCTTTTAGACCTCCTGAGAAAAAGGACATGGGTTTATATGACGCCCTCAATTTCAGCTTTACTGCGGTATCCAATAGCTTTAAAAGCATGATGCTTTTTTTGAGAAATATAGAAAAATCCGATCTTCCTTTAAGGATTGATACATGGACGGGCAGCCCGGGGGAAGATGGGAAAATTTCTTTTGATATAGGAACCAGTGCTGTGCATATTCATCCATGATAAAATTAATTTCTTTGATGATATTTCTTTTGATGGGCAGTTATTCACTTAGGGCTGATGAAATGCTTGGGAAAGATCAGGAATTGATGAATGAGTTGAATAATATCAAGAATCCTTTTGAGGATGGTTTGCCCAAGCCGGTTGCTGCTATTTCGATTAAGCCCATTGATCATCCCCAAGCGCCAACGTCAAAGCCAAAGCCAAAGCCAAGGCCCAAACCGGTTCCTTTGCCGGTGGGACTTCCTGATCTTAGACTACAGGGTGTTATGGTGGGTGAAGATATGCATGAGGCGATTATCAATAACCAAATTGTGCCTTTGCAAGGGACCATTGAGGGGGCCCGAGTTGTTTCTGTGAGTAACCGGGGGGTGGAGTTATTTTACAAGGGGAAAAAATTCTTTTTAAAAGTTGATTAGTTTTTATATATTTGTTAACGTGAGTAGGGGTGGATTCATCGGTTTTTTCATATGGGACGATAAATCGTGCATCGACCGGCGGCAAATACGTGATCGGGTAGGTAATAGTATAAACGGAGTAATGATGTTTAAATCTATTCTTACAATATGTTTTGGGGTAACGTTTTTTATGTTGAGCGCAACTCAGGGATGGTCCGGGGACCAGATGGAGGATCGTTTCATTAATCCCGATATTTCCACCTCCAAAAATATTTTTATTGATGTTAAAGATGTTTCCTTGGTAGATGTCTTGAAAATTATTTCCAAGCAATCCGGTTTGAGTTTTATAGCGGCCCAGGATGTTAAAGACAGAAGAGTAACTCTTTATCTTAATAAAGTTCCGTTAAATCAGGCTTTACAAACGATATTGGATGCCAATGATTTAACTTATCAAATGCAGAGTAACGGCAATGTTTTTGTCATCATGACCAAGTGGAAAACGGAAAAGACCAAAATTACAAGGGTTTATCAGCTTAAATATGCCACGGTTTCCTCATCAAAATTAAATACCACTCTTACTTTTTCGGGGGGAACGAGTACCGGTACATCAACATCCACTTCTTCCGCTTCCAGCGGCACTACGGCAACTTCTTCGTCTTCGGCAGGAGGCCTGGAACAGGCGATCAATGATGCTCTTTCCCCGGATGGTAAGGTGATAGAAGACCCCCGTACCAACAGCCTGATCATTACTGATGTGCCTGCTCAGTTTGAGATCATCGAAAGCACTATCGCCAAGCTGGATGTTCCTGTTCCGCAGATTCTTATTGAGGTGGAAATGCTGGATGTTTCCAAGAGTGTAGGAGATCAGATAGGGATTGCATTTGGGGCAACCCCTATATCCTTTCAGGGTGCGCAAAAAGCTGTGAATTATCCTTTCAGCACGTCTCATGCTATACCATCTTCTACCAGTAGTTCTAGCTCTTCCGCTTCCAGTTCAAGCTCAAACACAGGGACTAGTCCCTTTACAGCCGGTATGTTCAACGCTACCACCATGACAGCGGAATTGAATTTTTTATCCACCCAGACCGATGCCCGGACCCTGGCGCGTCCAAGGATATTGACTTTAAATAACCAGACGGCTCAAATCGAAATTTCCACTGATCAAGCCATCAGTATCCAACAAGTCAGCAGCTCGACGACCGTAGGTTCGTCTACGAATACCGTTGCCCCTGAGCGGGTCACAACCGGCGTGATCTTAAGGGTCACTCCTCAGGCCAATCTATTGACACGTGAAATAATTATGGCTGTTTCTCCCAAGGTTATTGATGTTATTCTATCTCAGGTTCAGCAAACGGGTAGCGGGGCAACACCCATTTATGATCCCGAGACCCGCGGTTCCGATTCTCTGTTGGAGCTTAAAGACGGTCAGAGCATGGTGATCGGCGGATTAATGACCAATCAGTATAATAACAAGGCCAGCAAAATTCCTTTTTTGGGGGATCTCCCGGTTATTGGTGCCGCGTTTCGTTATTCCAACAAAACAAAAGCTGAACGTGAATTAATCATTTTTCTTACTCCCCATATCATTGATGAGAACAATCAAACGGCCCTTTTAGAGAATAAACCATTGTCGGTCCAAACAGCTTTGGATATACAAAATGCCTCTGACCGCGCCCAAGAAATCAATAATAGTTTAAACAACCTCGACGTAAAATAAAAAGAAATTGACCTATGGCACGTATCAGAATCGGTGAATTGCTCATCAAGCAGGGACTGATTACGGAAAATCAGTTACAAGAGGCCCTTAATATTCAGAGGCAGCAAAAAGGCAGCCGTATCGGTGAGATTTTGATCCAAGTGGGCATGATCAAAGAAGAAGATTTTGCCGTTGCCTTAGGCACCCATTTATCAGTACCTTTTGCGTCCTACGCCTCTGGCTTGCTCAAACCGAAACATGACCAAAATTTGGAAAAGCTGGTAAGTTATGAATTTGCTAAAAAGAATTTAGTCCTTCCTTTAAGCAAAAATTTGCATTCCCTGACTTGTGCCATATTCGATCCCCTGGATTATTTTGTTTTGGACAATTTAAAGATCCTCACGGGGTGCGACCTGAATTTTATCATTACCACCAAGACGGATATCTCCAAGGCCATTGACGAGTTTTATGTGACCGGCAGGGAAGCGGGAGAAAAGGAAGGTGGTTCTATACTGGACCAGGCTCTTCAGAAAAGCTATGTGGAAGGAGAGCGCACCAGCAAGGTCGAAGACAAAGGAGTTGTTGCCGATTCAGAGTTAAGCATTGACCGCTTGATTGCCAAGGCAGGGGAAGCCCCTGTCGTTAAGCTTGTTGATTTAGTCATTCGCCAAGCCATTGATGAAAGGGCCAGTGATATCCATATCGAGCCTTTTAAAGACAGGTTGGAAATCCGGTACCGGATCGACGGGGTTTTGTATCAAATCCCTCCTCCGGCGGCGAATTTGCATTTGCCCATTGTTTCACGCATCAAGATTTTGGCCAAAATGGATATCGCCGAAAAGCGCCTGCCTCAGGACGGGGCTATTTCCGCCAAGCTGGAAGACCGGGTGGTGGACTTGCGTGTCTCCACGATACCGACGGTCTATGGAGAAAAAGTTGTTTTGCGTCTTTTGGATAAGGGGTCTGTGAAGCTTGAACTTGTCAATTTAGGGTATGATGCCAAACAACTGGAAGCCATACGCAAGGCCCTAAAAAGCTCTTACGGTTTGTTTTTTGTCACCGGTCCGACGGGAAGCGGAAAATCAACGACCCTGTATTCCTGCCTGAATGAAGTCTTTGATCCCAGTTTAAACATTTTGACTTGTGAAGACCCTGTGGAATTCAAACTGGATGGGGTCAACCAGGTTTCTGTGCGTTCGGATATCGGGCTTACCTTTGCGTCAGCCCTGCGAGCTTTTTTGCGTCAAGACCCGGATATCATCATGGTGGGTGAAGTTCGTGATTTGGAAACCGCCCAAATTTGCTTGCGTGCGGCTTTGACAGGGCATTTGGTCCTCTCCACCCTTCATACCAATGATGCGCCCTCCGCGGTGGCGAGGTTAATAGATATAGGTGTTCCGCATTATTTGCTGACGCCTTCCCTGGTGATGATCGTGGCCCAGCGTTTGGCCCGCAAGCTTTGCCTTAAATGCAAAGAACCATACGAAGCTAACGGTTTGATGGTTGGGGACTACAAGATTAAAAGTGATTTGATTTACCGCGCCAAAGGCTGTAATGAATGCAGCCATACCGGTTATAGGGGCCGTTTGGTTGTCTCGGAAGTGATGGCCATTAATGATGAAATCCGCAGTTTGATTTCGCATTCTGCCGGCTATAACCAACTCAAAGATGCGGCAAGGAGGAATGATATGGACACGCTTTTTGAGTCGGGTATGAAAAAAGTGGAGGAAGGTATTACCAGTATTGACGAAATTTTGGGTGTGACGACCGCTTGATCGAAGATGCCACGTTATCGGAGCCAGCCTCTGGCTTGGCCGGCAGGGGCGAGGCAGGGTTAGGCACAGGGGAAAGAGGACGATTTTATGCCTAATTATTTTTATGAAGTAATAGACAACGCAGGCAATACGAAAACAGACACTTTAGATGCTATCAACGAAGAGGCTCTGGTTGAAAAACTGCAAAGTGAAGGCTATTTTGTTGTCAGTGTCCGTTTGGCAAAGCATAAGGTTGTCCCCAAGGTCGATAAAAAGGGGTCGAAGCCGAAGTTTGATCATGACAAGTGTAAGATAGAAGATCTTTTGGTTTTTTCCCGTCAGTTGGCAACCATGCTGGAGGCGGGCGTCACCATGATGCGCAGCTTGGACGTTATTTTGTCCCAAATCCAGAGCAAAGAGCTTTATACGGCGGTCTCTCAAGCCCATGATCAAATTGAACAAGGGTCTTCGTTAAGTGCCGTTTTGGCCAAGCATCCTAGAATTTTTAACCAATTTTGGGTCAGTTTGGCTGAGGTAGGAGAGGCGTCCGGTACAATGCCTTTGGTGCTCAACAAATTGGCCGAACATGTAGAGAGGGAAGCGGCGTTTCGGTCTGCCATTATCTCGGCCATGATTTATCCTTTGATCCTTTTTGTGGTCTGTATAGGGGCGGTGATATTTTTTGCTTTGGTGGTGGGGCCTAGATTCGAAAGTATTTTTAATTCGATGCATGCCCATTTGCCGATCATGACCGTTTGTCTTTTGAGGACTTTTGGTTTTATTAAAAGCTATATTTTATTAATTTTCGGCGGGCTATTTGTTTTTTTTATTATTGCCAGGGCTTATATTTCAACTCCGGTGGGTCTGCTGCAATTTGAGGCAATGATCTATTCGCTTCCTGTCTTTGGGGAAATCACCAAATTGATCGTTGTCGAACGTTTTGCGTCCCAGATGGCGATTTTAATCGAAAGCGGGGTGCCTATTTTATACTCTTTGGAAATTACGGAAAAACTGGTGGAAAATAGGACCTGCAGTTTGGTGATAACCACGGTGCGTGAAGGGGTGCGCGAAGGTAAGGGGATGGCAGATGCCTTGTTGGAAGACCCTTTTTTCCCTATGATGGCGGTACAGATGATAAAGGTGGGAGAAGAAACCGGTGAGCTTGGAAAAATGCTTAAACATGTGGCTCAATTTTATCAAGCCAATGTCGAATCTTTTATGAAGCGTTTTGGGACGCTTATTGAGCCTTTTATGCTGGTTTTTATGGCCGCCATGATAGGTACCATAGTGATATCGATATTTCTTCCCTTATTTAAACTCGGCCAAGGGGCCTCGATTCAACATTGACATTGCGGGATTTAAAATTTTTGAGCGTAAAAATCCTATACAGACCCAATAAGCTCTTTCTCAAATATTCTTACTCAAACATTTGACAACCTCTCCAGTCATGTTATACTAGATTTGGAAGTTTTATTTATATTAATAATACGTTAAACAAGGAGAAAATAATGACCAAGATCAATAATAAAAGCGGTTTTACCTTGATAGAAATTATCGTAGTTTTGATCATAGTCGGTATCCTGGCAGCGATTGCTTTACCCAACCTATTTAGCAACGTTCAAAAAAGTAGGGCAGCGGAAGCATTGTCTACCATATCTTCCGAGAGACCGACAATCGAAGGCTGCATATTAAAACAAGGCGGTGTTAATGATAATAACTGTAATGCCGCTAACCTGGGGAACCCTGTAGCCACTGCTAATTTTACTTACGCCATAACGGCGCCTGCTGCTTCAGCCAGTACAGGTTATGCTATTACAGCAACAGGAACAGGAGCCCTTGCTAATACTGATACTATAACATGGACCAAAACTGCGGCTGTTTGGCCTAATTTGTCAACAGCTTATACTTGCGTAGGGGCAGGTGTCCTTGCGGGTTCCTGTTAGTATATAAGGGCATTAAACCAATTAAAAAGGCAACATCGAATTATGATGTTGCCTTTTTATTTTGTTATTCCCGATTGACGTTCTTTATCCTGCGTGCTATATATTTAATGTGAGTTTGACATAAGGATTTCTCCCCCTTCAATGGTGGCGCATGCCGGCCGGCCAGCAGGGTCAGGCGGGGTGACAAAACACAGAGGCAATTTAATGGCAGCCAAGCATGGATTTAGTTTACTAGAGATAATAGCTCTTTTAATTATTGCAGGGGTTCTTGCTGCAGTCATTATCCCCAATTTGCTTAATTCTACGGAGTTGACAAGGGCGCAGGTGGCCCGGAATAATTTATACGCTATTGCCGCCGCCCAGCAAAGATATTATGAAGACAAAGGTTCTTATTGTGTTCAGGCCGGTTGCGGAAACACTACGGCTAATCTTAATACTGGCTTACGTTTGAGTATTACGGACGGGTTTAGTTATACCTGTACGACTGCTGGCACTGCGTATCAATGTACTGCCAGTGACACCAAAGACACTTTGACTTTAAGCGTTAATGCAAACGGGACCGGTGTCAGTGTAACCTGTGTCCCTAGCGGTTATTGTCCGCCCTAACGGTGATTGTCCGCTTTAACAGTTCGACACAATCTCACCACGATTTAAATATTACCCTATTTGACCTGGCTACTTTTATATGTTATAAATTTAATCAGGGGGTGTTTGTGATGTTGAACAAAGCCGGGGTGACATTATTTGAGACCATCGTTGTTTTAATCATATTGGGCATTACCGTTGCCTTTTTTTTCCCCAATTTTACTGCACCCACCGAACAGGCAAGGGCACTCAATGCACAGAATAATTTATTGGCCATTTATTCCGCAGAGCACAATTATAATAATGATAAGGGCGGCTATTGCACTACCTCTTTGACGCCTAACCCGGAACCCACATGTGCAGAAGCCGGGAGCCCTACCTGCGCTCCGGACTTGGCTTCGATCAATTGTAATTTGTCTTTGAATATTCAGGATGACAGAATGTACCTCTATTCTTGTACCAACGCAACGGGGTTCACCTGTACGGCATCGAGGAATAACGGTCCGGGCGCGTTAACCCTTACCGTGATTCAATAAGCCTATTCAATTAAATAAGAGCGGTGCAAATCCAAATCCAACTTGTGCGGGGACTACCATTTGGTGTCCTTAAAGCTTATGCGGCTAAAAAATTTAAAAAATAAAAAACGGCATTCTTTATCCCGAATCCACGTTAATACAGCTTTTTCTTTGTTGGAAGTGTTATTAGCATCTGTCATTTTTGTTGTTTCCGTTGCGGGGCTTTTCGCCACTTTGAATGCCGTGCGCGGGCCGGTGATTAACAAGGAAAATCAATTGGCAGCGGTTGTTTTTGGCAAGCAGGTGTCGGATGCCTTGTATTCACAGGTAACCGATTCAGCGTCCTATTACGGCATTTGTGCTACTACTCCTTGTCAGAATTTTGATTTAGAGGTGGGTGTTCATCAAGTATCCCCTGCAACTCTGCAAGCGACGGCGGGTCTAAGCTGGCCAACATCTTTGACAACATGTAATGCCAACTTGAACTATACGGTCTATTGTGCGGATAATAACAGCACTACTCCTCCTTGTAGTAGCATTAATGTTGCCCATATGGTTTCTTTGAATATAAAATGGTGGAATTTCATAACGGGAGCATGCGTAACATGAAGAGGATATTTTCTAAGACAGCCTTTACTTTAATTGAATTGATTGTCTCAGGATTGCTTGTTACTGTTGTCCTGTTTGGCATTATCTCGATCCAAATGGTGCTTAGTAATAATAATCAGGATTACGGCCAGAGGTATTTAGTTAAATCACAAACGCAGACCACTTTAAATCGCATTCTTAATGATGCAGCCTTGGCTGTTGGCAGCGCTGCTAATACGGGCACCCCATCTGTTCCTGATCTAGGTATTGTTATCGGGGCCCAAATGGGGCCAGGATTGAATAACAATTCATTTTGCATGCATCAACAGCCGAATGGTTCTGGTTCTGATATCTGGGCATGCTATAAATTAGACACTAATGCGGCAAGTGCCACTTATCAACAAGTTTTATATTGTAACAAGACGTATAATCCTAACGATGCTACAGGTTATCGTGGGTCTAATGGTGCTTGTAATCCTCCTTCATGGCAATTTTTGGGAACGGCAAATAGCATCACTCAAACCGCAGGAACGACCCTTCCTTCTTCTCCTTACTTTAACACCAGTGGTCCACTGTTATTTAGCATTAATATCTTAAATTGTTTAAATAATTCTGCATCAAGTTGTAATGGTAGCGGAATGGGAGTTTCATCAGATCCGACTGGTAATCCCGAAGTTCAGCTTTCAGGAAGTGTAATTCCATCACAAGAAAGCATGTAAAATCCACCCCCCAATCCGTGTCTTAGCGGAGATAAGGAGCCTTTGATGAAGCATGTTCAAGCTTATGGCTGGATCCCGGACAGGCCGGATCACAGAGACTTTATGTATAGCGCCATCGCCCCCAAAATCAAGCTGCCGGCTAAAGTGGATTTAAGGAGTCAATGCTCGCCAATAGAAAATCAGGGCCGATTAGGGTCTTGTACGGCCAATGCCCTGGCAGGCAATTTGCAATTTTTGGAAGTAGCCAGCAGGGAAGCCTATAAGGACCTAAGCCGGCTTTTTATTTATTATAATGAACGCGCCATTGAGGGGACGGTCGGGTTTGATTCCGGTGCCATGATCCGCGACGGCATAAAGGTGCTGGCTAAATACGGCGTCTGCCCGGAGGCAAGCTGGCCCTATGATATAGCTAAATTTACCCGTAAGCCTACCGCAGTTTGTTATAAGGAAGGGCTTAAGCGCCGCATCAATAGTTATCATCGCCTTCAAACGCTGGGGGAGATGCTCAATTGTTTGGCCGAGGGGTTTCCATTTGTGTTTGGTTTTACTGTTTATGAAAGTTTTGAAAGTTTTAAGGTGGCCCAAACCGGCCTTGTTCCCATGCCTAAAAAAACCGAAAGAGCATTGGGCGGCCACGCGGTCATGGCCGCGGGGTATGACCAAAAGCAAAAGCGTTTTATGGTGCGTAATTCTTGGGGGCCTCAGTGGGGGCAGGCAGGTTATTTCACCATGCCCTATGCCTATCTGGAGACCTTGGCTGACGATTTCTGGACAATCCGGCGGTAAAGGGAAAGTGGGATTTGATGAAAAATTGGTTTAAGGTATTTTTTCTTTTTTTTATATTGGGACTATTGGTTTATTCCAATAGCCTAAACAACAAATTTCTTATGGATGATTTTGTTTTTTTAAGTAACCCTGTCATGAGTCAAACAAAATTTATTTTTTCCCAATGGAACCCTTTCCGAGAACAAAAGTTGGGCGTTCTGGATAGCCAGGAAAGACTTGCGTATTATCGTCCCTTGGCCCATATGGCATTAAATTTTTCTTATGCCACTTTTAAAAATAATTATTGGCAATATCATCTTTTAAACCTTTTCCTTTTTGTATTCGCCTCTTCATTAGTTTATGTGCTTATTAAAAAACTGACCGGAAATTATCATTTAGCTTTCTTGGCCAGTCTCTTTTATCTCGTTCATCCGATCAACGGGATTGTGGTCAATTATATTTCCGCGAGCGTTTTTGCTTTTCAAGTCATTTTTATGCTTGTCACCATTTTATTGCTTTGGGAGTCTTTGGAAAAGAAAAGTAACCGGGCGCTTTATTTTTTAAGTTTATTGTTTTCGTTTTTGTCATTCTTTTGGAATGAAACCGGAATTATGATTCCTTTTTATATTTGTGCGGTCATTTTATTTTTCAGGAAAGATTCTTTTAAAGACAAAGCCCTGTATCTATTCCCTTATTTTTTAGTTGTTATTGCATACATTGTTTTTAGGTTCTTTTTTGTGAGTCTTAATGAATCTGTTTTAAAACAGATGGGCCTTTTGCATATGGACGGATGGGAGTATTTGGCCGGTTTATTTCAAATTTTGAGCTGGTATATCATCAGGTTATTTTATCCGAATGGTATAGTAATGGCCTGGACCACGCCGATCTTACATGATCATATCGTTTTGAATGTATTAGGATTGTGTATATTGCTTATGTTTTTTTTATTACTTTTTGTAAAATTTCATTCCCAAAAAATATGTCAGCTTGCCATGGCCTGGATTTTAATCGGCTTTGCTCCCGTTTGTTTAGCCGCATTTAGGAGGCCCGAGAATGGCGTCATGATTGAACCGCATTGGTTTGTTTTTTCTTCCATGGGGTTCTTTATTTTAGCAGCTTATATTTGTTTAATTGTTTTGGAACCGATGAAAAAAATCGGGATAGTTGTCTTGTGTATAATCATTCTTGCTTGGGGGGCAGTCTCCCATGCCTGTAATCAATTATGGGCTGATCAAAAAACGTACTCCTTATACTGGTCACGGCAGGTCCCAAATTCAAAAATGGCTTATTGTTATTTAGCGGTTTCTTACAGGAAAGAAGGAGCCCTTAAGGAATCCAAGAAATATTTTAAAATGTCATTATCAGGGTATCCGGTCGATGTGTTTGCCTATATTAATCTCGCCGCTATTGATCAAATAGAAGGCCATCTCAAGGATGCAGAATCAGATTGTAAAATGGCCTTGAAGATCAACCCATATTCGGCAGGTGCTTATAATAATTTAGGTGCTATTTATGGTGCACAAGGCCTGGAAGACAAGGCCAAGGAAAGTTTTGATCGATCCTTGATGCTTAACCCTTTTCAGACACAGTCCAGAATTGGGCTTGCCATGATTTTTCTAAAACATTTTGAATATCAGAAGGCCATTAATCTGTGTCTTGGGAATCTCAATATTGTGCATAACGATACAAAAACCTTATTACTTTTAATTGATATTTATGCTAATAAGAAAGAGCTCGTTAACGTAAAAAAATATGCTTATCGCATCATTAATGATAGCGTTGATCCTGAAATTTTAATGGGCTTGGCAAGCAAGATGGCCGGGATGAACATCAATGACGTTGCTATGGACTGTTATGAAAAAGTATTGCGTGTGGCGCCGGATTATCAAGGTGTTTATTATGAACTGGGTGTATTATTAGAAAAGTTTGGTAAATATGAGGATGCTATCCGTATTTGGGAATTGGGGCTAGAGATAGATCCGTCTGATCAGCGGTTCAAAAACAGTATTGCTAAAGCCAGGGCAATGGAGTTAAGATGACCCGTGTGCAATAGTAAAATAGGGACAGGAGAGTTGATGTTAAAGAAATGTCGATGGTATTTAGGGAAGCTTTTAAATTTTCTGTGGGCAGGCTTTAATCTTTTTATATATTTTATTTTTCATCCCAAAAAATTCAAAGCATTCCTGTTTTCTATTTTTTCTTATACCAATGAATTTCATCAAATGGCCTTCGGCCGTCTAAAGGATTTCGAAGAAACGAAATTCTTCCAACAACTATCAGGTCACTTTGTTTTTGCCCAAAGTAATTTATTTAATAGGGATGTTAAAGTGACAAGGTTCATGGAAACGCATTTTTTAGCGACGTTAGTTAAAGAACTGAACCCCCAAACTATTTTCGAGATTGGCACCTATAATGGTTTTACGACTTTGCATTTAGCGGTAAATAGTCCTAAGTCATGTCAAATTTTTACTCTTGATTTACCTCCTGATTATGATGTACAGAAGCTTGGGGCCAGTTCTTATGATGACGTATTGGTCATTCAATTAAGTCAGAAAACGATTAATCAAAGGTTTTATAAAAAGCATCCTTTCGAAAGCAAAATTACTGAATTATACGGGAATTCTGCCGTTTTTGATTTTTCCGATTATTTCGGAAAAATAGACATAGTATTTATTGATGGGAACCATTCTCTGGAATATCTTAAGAGAGATACCGAGAATGCCTATAAAATGCTTTCAGACCAGGGCGTTATTGTCTGGCATGATTTCGATTATATTATTCATAAAGAAGTATTTTTCTATCTGAACGATTTAGCAAAGGATTATCCGATTTATTCAGTGCCGCACACCAGATTTGCGATTTATGGTAAAAACATCTTGTAATGAGTCCTTAGTTTCAGTCGAGCCTTATGAATTAAGTCCCTAATAACTTCCCTTGTCAATCTTTAAACCTTTTGATAGGATAACCCCTTATAAATTTGTAAAAGACAGTTTTTTGTAATTTGGGTCGGTAGCTCAGTTTGGGAGAGCGCATCGTTCGCAATGATGAGGCCGGGGGTTCGATCCCCCCCCGATCCATTCTTTTTCGCTTCAATACTTTCGTACTGAAGCTTCGCAGGGATTTAACTATGTACCGTTTTTATTGTCCGGGTGCTGATTTTACAAAACCTTCCGTTTCGATCACCGATTCTCATGAAATCCATCATATCAAAGACGTTCTCCGTCTTAAAAATGGCTCTTTGATCCAAATTTTTAATGCCCGGTCCCAACAAGCGGATGCTGTTATTGAACAGATTAATGGGACCTCCATTCAAGTGCGCATAGAAAAGGTCAAAGACAATGAAGAGGGAGAGGGCAAAATAATTTTGGCCTGTGCGCCGCCTAAAAAGGGTAAATTTGAATTTATCATTGAAAAATGTACGGAACTCGGTGTTGATAGCATTATCCCTCTGAAAACAAAACGCACGGAAGTTGTATTTAAAGGGGATAAAATGCAGGCCAAGCTCAGCCGTTTTGAGACAGTGGCGGTCAATGCTGCCAAGCAGTCTCAAAGGGTCAAGGTCCCCCATATTTATCCCATGATGCTTTTGCCCCAGGTTTTGCAAAACCTGGATCCCAATGGCCTACATTTATTCCCGTCGCTTCATCACCATTCGAAGCATATCTGTGATGTGCTTTTGAAGGCGGATAAGCAAAAACCGGTGACCATTTTTATAGGCCCGGAAGGGGATTTTACTCCTGATGAAGTGGGATTGGCCGTTCAATACGGTTGTGTACCGGTGTCTCTGGGGGACACGGTCTTAAAGGTCGAAACCGCGGCCATAGCTACCGTGGCTTTGGTCAAATTCCTATACAGAAGTTAATTGCTCGTTAAAGCTATATTAAAACTCTATTAACGGGGAATGAAGCCTTGTCTGGAAAATAAAATGATTGCGGTAGGCATCATTGCCGGTGTATACTTGAAGCAATATAATTTCCAATCCCCTTTGGAATTGACAATATAACCCTCGAAAAGGTATAATTTTTAGCTTTATAAATGATTTAAATTATTTTGGGAGGACTCATGGCTCATGACAAAACAGTAGCAGAAAAAGTTGAAAAAACAGCCGGTGAAAAAACAGCGAGTGTCGAGCGTGACAATCGCCTGAAAGCTTTGGATCTAGCTTTGGCGCAAATCGAAAAGCAGTTTGGCAAGGGTTCGATCATGCGTATGGATAGTAATGTATCAGCGGATATTCCGGTTATTCCGACAGGCTCTCTGACCCTTGATTTGGCTTTAGGGGTGTGGGGTATTCCCCGCGGCCGCGTGATCGAGATTTACGGTCCGGAGTCGTCCGGTAAAACGACTCTGACTTTAAGCGTCATTAAGCAATTGCAGTTAAGCGGTGGGGTAGCTGCTTTCATTGATGCTGAACATGCCTTTGATGCCAATTATGCCAGGACTTTAGGTGTCAAATTAGATGATCTTTTAGTTTCCCAACCGGACACCGGTGAGCAGGCTTTGGAAATTGCCGAAACCCTGGTCCGTTCCAATGCCGTTGATCTGGTTGTTATTGACTCAGTCGCGGCCCTTACCCCCCGCGCGGAAATTGAAGGCGAGATGGGGGACGCCCACATGGGCCTGCAAGCGCGTTTGATGAGCCAAGCATTGCGTAAATTGACCGGGGCCATCAGCAAATCCCGTTGCTGTGTTGTTTTTATAAACCAGATCCGTATGAAAATAGGGGTCATGTTTGGCAATCCGGAAACCACCACCGGCGGGCGGGCGTTGAAATTCTACGCGTCTGTACGCATTGACTTAAGAAAAATTGAATCTATTAAGTCCGGCGAAGATATCATCGGCAATCGTGTCAAGGCCAAGGTGGTTAAAAATAAGGTAGCTTCTCCCTTTAAAGAAGCGGAATTTGAGATCTATTTTAATGAAGGCATTTCCGAAGCTGCGGATATTTTGGATTTAGCCGTGACTCATGAGGTTGTGCAAAAAAGCGGGACTTGGTTTTCCTTTGAAAATGAGAAAATCGGCCAAGGCCGGGAAAGTACCCGTAAATATCTCAAGGATAATCCGAAGGTAATGCATAAGATCAAGAAGCTGGTCATTGAGAAGATCAAGGCCAAGCCTAAAGTTTAATGAATAAGGGCGTTAAAGCCGCGGCCCTGCGGTTTTTGAAGGTCAGGCCGCGCAGCATTGCGGAATTAAAAGAGAAGCTTATGGCAAAAGGCTTTTCTGCATCCGAAATAGAAAGTACCATAAATGATTTAGTGGCATCGGGATTATTGGACGACCGGGTTTTTACGAAAAGCTGGATCAATTATCGTTTAGCCCGGCCGTTTGGTTTTAGAAGGATCATCCAAGAGCTCAAAGACAAAGGCATTGACCCGGAGATTATCGAGCAGGCCTTAGCTGAGATCAAGGATAATTATAGCCCGGAGAATGTGGCGCTGGAATTGGCCCGGCGGCGTTGGGAAAGAATACCGGCCATTGACCTCCAGAAAAAGAAGAAAAAGATCTCGGATTTTCTTCTGCGCCGGGGGTTTGAAGAGGGTGTGGTAATAAGGGTATTAAAAAAATTAAGATAGGTGTTATTGCGAGAAGCGTTTTTTAGCGATGGAGCAATCTATAAATCCAGAGGGTCCTGTCTCGGCCTTGCTGTTAAGGTGCTCCTAATTGAAATGAGTATGTTACCAGCGTATAGGATGGTGATTTACCTTAATTAGACCGTAGATCAGTCACCGTCCGCTCCTTAACATCAATTCCGAGCCACCCGCGCATTAAAAGCAGGGATCGCAATGACTGTAAAAGTAAATATGACAACCAACGAAATCAGGACAAAATTCTTGAATTTCTTTAAGTCCCATGGCCACAGCATTGTTGCGAGTGATTCTTTGGTGCCCAAGGATGACCCTACCGTGCTTTTTACAACCGCGGGCATGCAACAGTTTAAGCCGCAATTTTTGGGGCATATTGACGGATTTACCCGGGCCGCGACCTGTCAGAAATGCCTGCGCACCGATGACCTTGATGTTGTCGGCAAAACGGATTTTCACCATACCTTTTTTGAAATGCTGGGGAATTTTTCTTTTGGTGATTATTTTAAGAAAGATGCCATCCATTGGGCCTGGGAATTTTTGACGCATGAATTAAAACTGGCTAAAGAGAAGCTCTGGGTTTCGGTTTATCAAGACGACGCGGAAGCTTATGGTATTTGGGCCAATGAAATTAAGATACCGACAGGACGTATCCTTAAATTAGGAGATAAGAGCAATTTTTGGCCGTCAGAAGCTAAACAGAAAGGTCCTAATGGCCCTTGTGGCCCTTGCTCGGAAATTTTTTATGATTATGGGGTAAATCCTAATTGCCCTAAGGGCAAAGACTGTAACCCTGAATGTTCTTGCGGGCGCTTTTCAGAAGTGTGGAATTTGGTTTTTACGCAATTTAACAGAAAAGATGGCGGCGTTTTAGAGCCTTTGCCTGCGAAGAATATTGATACAGGTATGGGTTTGGAACGTCTGGCCGCCGTGGCGCAGGGTAAAAAGAGCAATTATGAGACGGATAATTTTGTTGCGATTTTGAAAGTGATTAAAGATGCTTTTACAGCCCATGGGGTTAAAGCCAGTGAAAGCGAATACCGCATTATTGCTGATCATATACGGGCAGTTACGGTTGGTATCGCCGATGGCGTAATGCCATCCAATGAAGGCCGCGGCTATGTGATACGAAAGCTTATTGTGGATATGAGCGATTTGGTTATTAAAGCTGGTATCGAGAAACCTATTGTTTATACTTTTACAGGCATAGTTATTGAACGTCTGGGAGATCCTTATTCGGATTTGTCAGGCAAAGCGAGTGAGATCAAGGAAATTATTAAACGGATTGAAGAGACATTTATTAAAGCACGTCGGGAAAAAATTCCCAAAGTAAGAGAGCACTATCATTCAATAATAAATACTGCCGCACCACGAAGTGGCAATATTGGAGAATTAGGATCTTTTATTTTTTTTATGAGAGATACTGAGGGTTTAACCTTAGAAACTATTAGATCCGTCTTGATCGAAGAAGGAATTTCAAATGAAGATTTAAAAGAAACCTTTAAGATTTATGAGAAGTTGATGAGGGACCAACAAGAACGTTCCCGTGCCGGCAGCAAAATGACCGGTGATGTTTATGTCAATCAGGATTTTGCTTTGGATATGCCTAAGACTGAATTTTTGGGTTATAAAGAAACTAAGACTGAGGCTCAAGTTTTAAAAATTTTAAGTGATCAGGGAGAAACACCAGAAATTCACGGTTCTCAAACGGTTAAAATTATTTTAAACTGTACACCGTTTTATGCCGAAGCTGGCGGGCAGGTGGGTGATAGCGGTTTCCTGGTATCCGTCAACGGCAAGGTGCGTGTGTTTGATACACAAAAGACCAATGATATTTACATTCACAGCGGGGTGATTGAACAGGGGAGTATTAAGGCCGGGGACAAAGTTAAGGCCATGATTGATGAATCCCGCCGTCGGGCGATTATGCGTAATCATACGGCGACGCATTTATTACAGGCGGCTTTACGCGAGACCTTAGGGACGCATATCAAGCAGCAGGGTTCCTTGGTGGAAGAAGGCCGTTTCCGTTTTGATTTTACGCATCCGAAGGGCGTTAAGCCCGGTGAGATAAAAAAAATCGAGAACAGGGTTGATGAGTTTATCCGTCGGTCCGATCCGGTGATAACCGAGATTTTAGCTCTTGAAGAAGCCAAGAAAAAAGGCGCATTGGCATTTTTTGCCGAAAAGTATGGTCAGACCGTGAGGGTGATTGCTATCGGTGATTATTCCAGGGAATTTTGCGGGGGGACGCATGTTTCCTCGACGGGTGAGATTGAGGCCATGAAGATCGTATCTGAGGGATCGGTAGCTCAAGGGATACGGCGTGTGGAAGCGGTTACCGGTAGAGCTAATGTTGAGCGGTTTTTAAAGCAGAAGCAGGATGAATCAGCCATGATGGAACTGGCAGAGCGAAAAAAACAACAGGAAAAAGAAATACAGAATGTTAATTTTGATCAGTTAAAGTCTTCTGTAGACGAAATGATCAAAGCCGGTGAGAATATAAAAGGGGCCAATCTCATTATCCGTTCTTTAGAGAATATTGATATTGCGCTTTTGCGCAAACTTTCCGACCTGCTTAAGCAAAAGGTAAAATCTGGTATTTTTATTTTGGGTTCTAAGGGGACCCAGGATGTTTCTGTCATTCTTTCGGTGACGGATGATTTGGTGGCGCGCGGCATCAAAGCCAATGAGTTGATGAATCAAATAACGCCGTTAATGGAGGGCAGCGGTGGAGGCAGGCCGCAGTTGGCCCAAGCCGGAAGCAAACAACCGCAAAAATTAGACGGGGCATTGTCTAGAGCAAGAGATATAATCCTTACGACACTACGAGGAATGTAATGACAACCAAAAAACAGGGAATCTTCGTGAAAGCTAAACTATGAAACTCATTAAACAAACAGGTTTAAATATTGAGAAGCTTTATAACCGTAGCCGGATCGCTCGTAAAAAATATATCGAGGAAAAAGTGCGCACTATCATTGACGATGTGCGTTTAAACGGCGATGATGCGTTGATCAAATATACCCGGCGTTTCGATAAGGTTAAATTAACTCCTCGTCAGTTGTGTGTGGCTGAAAGTGAGATTTCCGCGGCTTATCAGAGTATTACACCGGAATTTGTGGGACATTTAAAAACCATTATCAATAATGTTTCCACGTATTATAGAAAACAACTTAAACCCCCATGCAAGGTTCATGGTCATGACGGAATTTTACTTAAAGAAGAAGTGAGGCCTTTGGATTCCGTTGGTATTTATATTCCGGCGGGTACGGCCCCATTGATATCTTCCGTATATATGACGGCGGTACCAGCCATTATCGCCGGTGTCGAGAGGGTGGTCATTGTGACTCCTCCCAATAAAGAGGGAAATGTTAATCCTTATATTTTGGCTGTGGCTAATTTATTGAAGGTCAGCGAAATTTATAAAATAGGAGGGGCACAGGCCGTCGCGGCTTTGGCGTTGGGTACGAAAACTATTCCCAAAGTAGATAAAATTATTGGACCGGGCAATTTGTATGTTACTGAGGCTAAACGCCAATTATTCGGTTATGTAGACATCGATATGTTAGCCGGGCCTACGGAACTGGTGGTCATTGCCAATCGTTATAGCAATGCGGATTTTGTGGTGGGAGATTTGGAAGCCCAAATGGAGCATGTGGGCGGCTTGTCAATTTTATTGAGTACATCCAAGCAATTGATTAAGGAGGTACGCAAGCGCATTGTCCACAAGCGTGTGGCCCATGGTTATTGCATTTATTGCAAGAATGTGGATGAAGCCATTGAGATCGCCAACCGCATAGCCCCCGAACATTTGCAGATCGCCACTCATAATGCGGTCAGTATTGCCAGGCAGATCAGGCATGCCGGCGCGATTTTTTTGGGGCCCTATAGCCCTACAGCTTTGGGTGATTACGCGGCGGGCCCCAGCCACGTGTTGCCCACCATGGGTACGGCGCGGTTTTTCTCTGGGCTGTCTTTGTCTAGCTTTACCAAGTCCAGCCACGTGATTGCCTACAGCAAGAAAGCGCTGGAAAAAGTCCGTATACCTTTGGAAGAAGTGGCCAATTTAGAAGGCATGACCAAGCACTCAGAATCAGTGAATGTTAGATTCAAATAAAAAAGGATAAGATATGCAACGTAAAGCGGAAATTGAACGCAAAAGCAAAGAAACGCAAATCAAGGTATCATTAAATGTCGACGGTACCGGGAAAACAAAGATCAAAAGCCCTATAGGATTTTTGGATCATATGCTTGAACTGTTTGCCTTTCACGGCTATTTTGACTTGGATTTATCCGTGTCAGGGGATACCCATATTGACATTCACCACACTAATGAGGATATAGGAATTGTTTTGGGTAAGGCATTTAAAAAAGCCCTGGGAGAAGGGAAAAGCGGTATTAAACGTTTTGGCTATGCCTACGCGCCGATGGAGGCGACGGTTGGCCTGTGCGTCATTGACATTTCCGGACGTGGGTACTATAAATTTAATCCTT
The DNA here is from genome assembly GCA_963769315.1 of Candidatus Omnitrophota bacterium. Taxonomy (GTDB): domain Bacteria; phylum Omnitrophota; class Gorgyraeia; order Zapsychrales; family Fredricksoniimonadaceae; genus JABDGZ01. The sequence continues at coordinate 145,528 of CAVYLG010000003.1, read as the reverse complement.
CTGGCGATTCGCGTAATTTTATGTTAGTTGCTCAAGAAGGGTATAAATTTTCTCATTTTGAACATTTCATGGAAAGCTTTGCTCTCAACTTAGGGGCAACTCTTAGTTTTTCTTTGCAAAATCCCAGCGATGATTTGCATACTAATTTGGAGACGATGTTCAAGTCTTTGGGCTTGGCGTTGGATCAGGCAATAACTATTGATCCTCGTCGATCAGGTCAAGTGCCTTCCACTAAAGGAATCATTGATTAGACCGTTTCTTGCTGGGCATTAGCAATTTAAGAGGTTATGGCAGAAGTGTCCCTTTTAAAGGAAAAGTAAGAAGGGGACACTTCTATCAGAAGGCGTTGATACATAATGAGATATTTAGAAACGGTCTAAGGTTATGATAGCGATAATTGATTATGGGATGGGGAATTTGCGCAGTGTGTGCAAAGCATTTGAAGCTGTCGGTGCCCAGACGCAGGTGACCCATATTGTCGGTGACATCTTAAAAGCAGATAAAGTGGTTCTGCCGGGTGTCGGGGCTATGGGACCGGCCATGCAGAAATTACAGGAGTTGGCTTTAATCGGCCCTATCCGTAAAGTTATACAAGAGGGGAAGCCATTTTTAGGCATTTGTCTGGGCCTGCAATTATTATTTGAAAGAAGCTCTGAAGGTGGTTTTTCCGAGGGGCTTAAAATCTTAAAAGGCAGTGTTGAGCGCTTCACAAAGCTAAAGGTCCCGCATATGGGTTGGAATCAACTCAAAGTTCAGCCGGCCGGAAACCGGATGTTCCAAGGTCTTTCATCCGACGATAATTTTTATTTTTGTCATTCTTATTTTGTAAAGCCCCAGGATATTTCCATTAACGCCGGTATTACTAATTACGGGATTGATTTTGTCTCTGCTGTTGTCCGTGACAATATCTGGGGAGTACAGTTTCATCCGGAAAAAAGCCAAAAGGTCGGGTTACAAATTTTGAAGAATTTTGGAGGATTATGATACTTATCCCTGCCATTGACATCAAAGAGGGTCATGTAGTCCGTTTGTTCCAGGGTGACTTTAATAGACAGACGGACTATGATCCTTATCCTTTAATGGCGGCCAAACGATGGTGCGATATGGGTGCTACATGGCTTCATTTGGTGGATTTGGATGGTGCTAAAAACGGGGTAATGAATAATAAAAACCATGTCATTTATATTGCGGAAAAACTGAATGTCTCTGTCCAGGCAGGTGGTGGCATCCGGGACATAGAGACGGTGGACGGATTTAATTAACGCAGGTGTCAAGCGGGTGATTTTAGGGACAAGGGCCATTGAAGACCGTAAATTCTTAAAAAATATGCTGTCCCTTTATGGTGAGAAGATTTGTGTCAGCCTGGATTGCGCCAACGGTTTTGTGACAGAGCATGGCTGGGCTTCTGTTACCCAAATTAAAGCCGTTGATCTAGCCATTGAATTCGAAGACGATGGGGTTACAGTGGATGATTTATACTGATATTGCCCGCGATGGAGTTTTAGCGGGCCCTAATTTTGAGCAATTGCAGACGATGCTCAACACAGTCAAGAAAATTAATTTAATTGCCTCCGGCGGCATCACAACGATTGAAGACGTGCGTAAATTAGCGTCTATGAAAGGCATTGCCGCGGCCATTACCGGGAAGGCGATTTACGAAGGCAAGTTGGATTTTAAAGAGGCCCTTCGTGCCATTGCGAGCGAAACGAAGAAACCCCCCCATTGAGATGGACAGAACATTATTATGCTCAATAAACGCATTATTCCATGTTTGGATGTCAAAGACGGGCGGGTGGTCAAGGGGGTTAATTTTGTTTCCCTTAAAGATGCCGGCGATCCGGTGGACTGTGCCAAAGCCTATGACCAGGGCGGTGCCGATGAATTGGTTTTTTTGGACATCACTGCCAGTCATGAGAATCGAAAGATCTTTTTGGATGTGGTGCAAAAAACCGCGGAATGCGTGTTTATGCCATTGACCGTTGGGGGAGGCATCAACAATGTCAGTGATATCCGCAATTTGCTTAATGCCGGCGCGGATAAGGTTTCGATGAATACTTCTGCGGTCAACGATCCGGGCTTGATCCGCCAGGCCGCCAATATGTTTGGCGCTCAATGCATTGTAGTGGCCATTGATGCCAAACGCGACGGCAACCGCTGGGAAGTTTTTACGCACGGCGGGCGTACGCGCCACCGGCCGGGATGCGGTTGTCTGGGCTAAAGATGCCCAAGCCCGTGGGGCCGGAGAAATTTTATTGACCAGCATGGATGCGGACGGCACCAAAAACGGCTTTGATTTGCCTTTGACCAGAGCTGTGACAGCAGCGGTCAGTATTCCTGTGATTGCTTCCGGAGGGGCGGGGAATCTGGAACATTTTTACCAGGTTTTTGTCGAAGGCGCGGCAGACGCGGCATTGGCGGCGTCGGTGTTTCATTACGGGGAAATCTCGATTCCTGAAGTTAAAACCTTCTTAAAACAAAAGAAAGTGAATGTGCGATGAGTGCTAATCCTGAAATAGAAACAATTCAGATCACCAAGGACAATCTTGAAAAGTTGAAATTTAATTCCGAAGGGCTCATCCCTGCCATTGCCCAGGACTATAAGACCAATGAGGTCTTGATGATGGCCTGGATGAATATTGATTCCCTTGCGCGATACTTTAAAAAGCGGCAAGGCCTCTTATTGGTCGCGTTCGCGTAAGACCTATTGGGTCAAGGGCGAGACCTCAGGGCATTTTCAACATGTGAAAGAAATTTATTATGACTGTGATTGCGATGTGCTTTTAATGAAGGTGGACCAAATAGGCGCCGCCTGTCATACCAATCAACGCAGTTGTTTTTACAGGAAAATTCAAAAATGACGGACTATTTGTCTCAAGAAGAATTTTTAAAATTAAGCTCGAAAGGCAATTTGATCCCTGTTTACAGGGAAGTGCCCGGGGATTTGGAAACGCCGGTGTCGGCGTATTACAAATTAGCAGGCCGCAGCGCCTATTCTTTTTTATTGGAATCGGTGGAAGGCGAAGAAAAAGTTGCCCGATACTCCTTTATTGCCCGTGACCCTGAATTGGTTTTTACCTCTAAAGCCCATGAAGCCCGGATCCTGCGTTTTGTGAAGGGGCAGCATAAGCCTGAAAAAATTTCTTTTAGCGGCTCTCCTTTGTCCGTGGTGCGTGAATTGATGAAAGATTACCGTGCCGTGGAGGTGGCAGGCCTGCCGCGTTTTTATGGCGGCATGGTGGGATATTTGGGTTATGACTGTGTCCGTTTTTTTGAACGCCTGCCTGATAAAACCGCGGATGATCTAAACTTGCCTGATATTTGTTTGGCCCTGGCCCGTCATTTGGTGGTTTTTGATCATCGTCATCATACGATCAAGGTGGTCAGCTGTGTGCATTTAGCCAAAGAGGACAGCCGGGATGCAAAAATTAAAAAATATAATGCTGCCCATAAGATCATTGATGCTTTGATCGCAGATCTGCAAAAACCTTTATCAGTGCCTGTGTCTAAAAAGAGCACAAAAAAAATATCCATGTCACTTCAAATTGCACCAAGGCACAATATGAGCAAATGGTCATCAAAGGCAAAGCGCATATCAAAGCCGGGGATATTTTTCAGATTGTTTTATCCCAGCGCTTTAAAAGTTGACATCAGCGTTGATGCTTTTGAGATTTACCGTTGTTTGCGTGTGCTTAACCCTTCACCCTATATGTTTTATCTGAATTTTGACGGGTTGCAGCTGGTGGGGGCTTCTCCTGAACTTTTGGTGCGCTGTGAAGGCGGTTTGGTGGAAACCCGGCCTATCGCAGGCACGCGGCCGCGCGGGAACAATGAGGCAGAGGACCAGGCTTTGATGAAAAGTCTTTTGGCTGACCCCAAAGAAAAGGCCGAGCATATTATGCTGGTGGATTTAGGGCGCAATGATCTTAGGCCGTGTATGTGACAAAGGGACGGTGCGTCTTTCGGAATTTATGGCAGTTGAAAAATATTCCCATGTGATGCATATTGTCAGTAATGTGCAAGGGAAATTACGCAAAGATATGGATGCTTTGGATGTTTTAGAAGCGGCATTTCCTGCCGGGACGCTGTCCGGAGCGCCAAAGATCAGGGCCATGGAAATCATTGAGGATTTGGAAACCCAAAAACGGGGGCCTTACGGGGGGGCTGTCGGTTATTTTAGTTTTTCGAAAAACCTTGATACTTGCATAACTATACGTACAATAGTGGTTCATAAAGGCAAGGCTTATGTCCAGGCCGGGGCCGGAATAGTAGCTGATTCCGATCCTGCCACGGAATACACAGAAACGATGAACAAAGCCAAAGCACAAATAAGAGCTATTGAATTGGCGCATGCATAAAGTGAAGCGACCTCCGACCTAGAGCCGTCCTACGGATCACGATCCTTAGGCGAGATAGCCGGAGGGCAAAGACATTCTTATTGTTGGCAACAAAGGAGGAAAATATAATGAAAGGAAGTTAAATCACATGGAAGTTAGAATTCGTTTACAAAAAGCAGGTAAAGCATCCAATAAGGCTTATAATTACCGCGTTGTTGCGATGGGCGGAAAAGAAGGCCGCGACGGCCGTACCCTGGATATTTTGGGTTATTATGATCCTGCCAAGAAATCCTATTTTTCTGCTCAAAAAAGAAAAGATCACGGCATGGGTCGCCAAAGGTGCCCAGATGAGCGATACCGTCAGAAGTTTGATGAAAAAAACGAAATAAAATGGCGTTCCTTCTCAAAGTCAAGGGGAGGAAGTTTATATTGAAAGGATGTATATGCCTCAACAGTCAGGATTGACACAGATTTTGTTCATGTATGTTCCTATTATTTTGATTTTTTATTTTTTGATCATCCGTCCTCAACGTCAGCAGCAAAAGAAAATTAAAGAGATGCTGGATAATCTTAAAAAGAACGATGAAGTCGTTACCACTTCCGGAATTCACGGGACAGTGGCCATTGTCAAAGATAAAACGGTGGTTGTTACGCGTGGATGAAGGATGCCGCATTGAATTTGACCGCGAATCCATTGCTTCAGTGAAAAGCGGTGAAGTCAAACCTGAGGTGGTCGAAATGAGCCCTGAATTACGCAAACGTTTTTTTATCATATTGGCCGTCATCGCAGGCTGTGTTGCTTCCCTTATTCCCTATCAATAAACGCATCAATCTGGGGCTTGACCTTAAAGGCGGCATGCATTTGGTCTTAAGGGTCCAGAACGATAATCTTCCCACCGCAGCGGCCCGTGAAGATGCTGTTCTCAAATCCATGGAAGTTTTGCGTAACCGTATTGACGGCCTGGGGGTGGGGGAGACTTTAATCCAACGTCAGGGGGACAATCAGATTTTATTGCAGCTGCCCGGGGTCACGGACCGTGATAAAGCCCTTGATATGATCGGCCGTGTCGCGCGTTTGGAATTCCATTTGGTTGATGCTGATGAAAGCAAATTAAAGGATGCTTTGGCCGGTCATGTGCCTGATGGTGAAGAACTGATGATCATGAAAAGAGAAGGCGGCTCACCGATTTTGATTAATAAAGATGTGGCTATGGGAGGAGAAGGCATTAAAGATGCCCGTGTGGATTTTGACCGTACCGGCATGCAGCCTAAGATCACCATGGCCTTTAATGATAAGGGGACCAAAGATTTTGGTGATTTGACCACGGCCCACGTCAATGAACGTCTGGCCATTGTCCTGGACAATGAAGTTTTATCCGCGCCTAATATCCGTGAGCCTATTTTAACCGGTGATGCGGAAATCACCGGAGATTTTAAATTTGAAGAAGCTTCCCTTTTGGCCCTGGCCTTGCGCACCGGCGCTTTACCTGTTCCCATGAATATTGAAGAAGAGCGCACCATCGGTCCTTTATTAGGGAAGGATTCCATTGAAGCCGGTATCAAAGCCACGATTTTAGGCGGTATTGCGATCGTGTTCTTTATGTGTATTTATTATTTCATCGGAGGGTTCATTGCCTCGGTGGCGTTGGCCATCAATTTGCTGATGATTTTAGGGAGCATGGGCTTGCTTAATATTCTCATGCCTGATTCCCAGGTGACTTTGACCTTGCCCGGCATCGCGGGTATTATTTTGACCCTGGGCATGGCGGTTGACGCTAACGTGCTTATCAATGAGCGTATCCGGGAAGAAATTGATAATGGCAGGCCTTTGGCCGCGTCGGTCAATACCGGTTATGCCCGCGCCTGGTCAGCGATCCTTGATTCACACGTGACTTCTCTGATTGCCGCGTTTTTCCTGTTTCAATTCGGTTCCGGGCCCATCAAAGGGTTTGCCATCACCTTATCAACAGGTTTGATCGCCAGTTTGTTCAGTTCCATCTATGTCACCCGCACTTTTTTTAATTGGCTGATTTCGGAGAGGATCATTAAGATCATTGCCGATGATGCATCTTTTCAAGAAACCGAATTTTAATTTTTTAAACAAGAAATATATTTGTTTTGCCATCTCCGCCTCCATTATCATTGCCGGGGCCATTGATTTTATGCATAAAAAAGATGCGGCTTTCGGTATTGATTTTGCCGGAGGGCAGATCCAGGAATTTAAATTCGCCAAACCCATAACGGCTGATAGTTTGCGCGATCTGCTTAAGGAAGCGAAGAGTGGAGAATGCCGTCATTCAAACCTTCCCCAATGCCCCTGAGAATGTCATCATCCGGACTTCCGAGGACACCCATGACCAAGTGGCTGCTATTTTAAAGAGTAAAATGCCGGATAATAGTTTCCAGGTATTGCGTATTGAAAAGGTGGGACCGGTCGTCGGACAAGCACTGCGCACCAAAGCTGTTTTGGCCATTGTTCTGGCATTGGGCGGGATGTTGATTTATATCGGCTTTCGTTTCAAGCATTATACTTTCGGGGCGGCCACGGTGGTGGCCATTTTTCATGATGTGTTGATCACCTTGTCCTTGATCCTTCTTGCGGGCCGTCAGATCGATCTTTTGGTCATTACGGCCATATTAACGATCACGGGTTATTCCACCAATGATGCGATCATCATTTATGACCGTGTGCGCGAAAATGTGCCCAAGATGCGCAATAAATCCCTGGCTGATGTGATCAATGAAAGCATCAACCAAACCTTAGGGACGGACCGTCTTGACCACCTTTATGACGACATTATCCGCCGTGTCCCTGTATTTTTTTGGAGGAGAAGTGCTCAATACCTTTGCTTTTGTGTTGATCCGTGGTTTTCTCTTCGGGACATATTCGACGGTGTGGATCGTATCTCCGCTGTTCTTGTGGTGGCAGGGCAAGAAAAAATGGTAGTATGCCATAGATGTTTAAATCCTTAGAATTCCTCGTTGGCCAGAAGGTCAACATTGATGAAGTCCTTCAAATTCTCGTCGCCTTTGGGTATACCCGGGCGACGAAAGTTTTTAGGGAAGGTGAGTTTGCCCTGCGCGGGGGCGTGCTTGATATTTATCCGGCCAATTTTGAAATCCCGCTGCGCCTGGACTTGGATGATGATACCGTCCTTGCCATCCATGGGTATGATCCTCTCACCGCCCAGAATATCGATGAGCACACGATCGTCCTGGTTTTGCCGTTCAAGACTTCTTCCAAGTCTGTTTTTTCCTCTGATGTCCCTTTAAATAATTTTGTTGATATCCAGCAGGGTGACTATGTCGTGCATAACAATCACGGCATAGGCCGTTTTATCGGTATTAAGGAATTTGATATCGATCGCCAGAAAAAAGAACACCTGGTCATCGAATATAAGGACGGGGACAAGTTATTCGTTCCTAAGCATGATGTCCATCTGGTGCAGAAATATGTATCATTCACCAAACGTCCGGCCCGCATGCATCAATTGGGAAGCAAAGAATGGCTAGCAACCCGGCGGGCCGTAGAGAAGAAATTAAGGCTTTTGGCGGCTGAGCTTTTGCGCACTCAGGCGTTAAGGGCACAATTGGCGGGGTTTGCTTTTTCTAAAGACAATGAATGGCAAAAAGAATTTGAAGCCAAGTTTCCTTATAAAGAAACCCCCGACCAGGTCAAATCCACCCTTGAGACCAAGGCGGATATGGAATCCCCTAGGCCGATGGACCGGCTTATTTGCGGAGATGTCGGATACGGCAAAACCGAGGTGGCCATGCGCGCGGCTTTTAAAGCGGTCATGGACAATAAGCAGGTGGCCATTTTGGTCCCCACGACGATTTTGGCGGAACAGCATTATTATAATTTCAGCAAACGCTTAGGGAATTTTCCGGTCAAGGTGGGGATGTTATCCCGTTTTCGCACCAAGCATGAGCAGAAAATGATAGTCAAGGAAACAAGTGAAGGTAAGGTCGATATAGTGATCGGCACGCATCGGCTGCTTTCCAAAGACGTTTCTTTTAAGGACCTGGGGCTGGTTATTATCGATGAGGAACAGCGTTTTGGGGTCAAGTCTAAAGAAAAGCTGAAACATCTTAGATTATTGGCGGATGTGATGACATTGACGGCAACACCGATACCCCGCACCTTGTATATGGCCCTTTCGGGGGCTCGTGATATGTCGGTGATTTCAACCCCGCCGACCAATCGTTTGGCCGTCAAAACTCAAGTTATTGGTTTTGATGAAGAGATCATTCAAGAGGCCATTGAGAGGGAACTGGCGCGCCAGGGCCAGGTGTTTTTCCTGCATAACCGCGTTGAGAATATTGATGCCGTTGCCAATAATATTAAAAAATTGGTACCTCAGGCGCGGGTGGGCGTAGGACACGGACAAATGAGAGGTCGCCTTTTGGAAGAAATTATGTTAAAATTTCTAAAACATGAGATTGATATTTTAGTATGCACGACGATCATCGAATCCGGCATCGATGTGCCCATGGCCAATACGCTCATCGTTAATAATGCCGATAAATTCGGGTTGGCAGATTTGCATCAATTGCGCGGAAGGGTCGGTCGTCTGGATATTCAGGCCTACGCATATTTTATCGTGCCCAAGCGTGAACTTCAATCTGAAATTACCCGTCAACGACTCAAAGCCATTGAAAAACACAGTGATTTGGGAGCGGGGTTCCATATTGCTTTTGAAGATTTACAGATCCGCGGTGCCGGAAATTTGTTGGGGGCCCAGCAGCATGGTTTTATCACCAGCATCGGGTTTGACCTGTACTGCCGTCTGTTAAAAGAATCTATCGAACATCTAAAGAATGAGACCGCCGAAATTATAAGGTAATTTCGGCGAGATCTCTCCAAAAATTTCTGCAAAATTTTTGGAGGAATGGAGATAAAACCATGAACCGTCAAGCGCCGACCATTATTCAAGGTGTTTTGCTTGTGTTAATGTTCGTTTTGGCCTGCCCTGTTTTTGCCAAGGTTGTTTCCAGCGATGCCATTATTGCCGTTGTCAATGACGATGTCATTACTTTAAAAGATTTGCGTCAATATATAGCGAGCATTGCCAGTCAGCTCAGGGTTGAAAATAAATCGCCTGAGGAAATCCGGCAGATTATGGAGGATTATGAGCAAAAAGGCCTGGATAAATTGATCGAAGACAAATTGATTTTAGCCGCAGCCAATGATAAAGGCATCGAAGTCCGTAGTGAAATTGTCGATAAACGCATGAAGGAGATCAAGGACCGCTATGTCAGCGAAGACGATTTTTTAAAATCGCTTAATGCTGAAGGGATGACGGTCAGTGACCTGCAACAGAAATTGACAGATCAATTGAAAGTCAAATATGAGGTTGATATGGAAGTGCGTGATAAGATTTTTGTCAATCCGCAAGATGTTACCGAATATTATAATAACCATATGAGTGAGTTTAACCGTAAACCTATGGTGGATTTGCAATCTATTTTTGTTTCTTTTGATAAGTACGGTAAGCAGGAGGCGCGCAACCGTGCTGATGAGGCGCGCTCGCGTTTAAAAGCAGGTGAAGATTTTGATAAAGTTTTCCCAAAATATTCAGATAGCTCATCCATCGGAGAAATTGAACAAGGTCAAATGACCGACGCCGTGGAAAAGGTTGTTTTTAGTTTAAAACTTGAGGAAGTTTCAGATCCGATTGAGGTGGAAAACGGGATTTATGTTTTTAAAGTTGTCGGGATCTCCCCGGGTAAACAGCAGACTTTGGCCGAGGTCAAAGACCGTATCTATAGCAAGTTGTTGGATGAACAATTTCAGACTAAATTCAAGGAATGGGTCAACAAACTGCGCGAGAAGGCCTATGTCGAGATTAAATAAAAAGGTCAAAAGGCCCCATTGCTTCGGATCCAGCAATAAGGTCATTGCTATTACCATGGGTGACCCTCAAGGTATAGGCCCGGAGGTCATCCGCAAAGCTCTGGCGGCCCTCAAGGTCCTCAAACCAGGCACTCGCCGTTGTCCGTCTAAGTCCTTGCTTGCCCGGTGCCGTTTTATTGTCATCGGGGACAGGAAGAAATTAGGACGCATCCATTCATCGGTAGAGGTGGTGGATTTAAGGTACAAATCACCTGGTGAAGGAGCGCTGAAATTTTTGGATAAGGCCATTTCTTTGATTAAAGGAGGGATGGCCGATGCATTGGTGACCGCACCTTTGTCTAAAGAAGCGGTCAGCCGTTATCACAAGAATTTTGTGGGGCATACCGAATATTTGGCAGAGGCTTTTGGGGTTAAGAATTTTGACATGATGTTTATCGCGGATCATGTGCGTTTGACGACTGTGACCCGTCATGTGCCTTTAAAAGACGTGCCTAAATTAATTACTCCCAAAGCTGTTTTCGGTTCCATTGTTTTGATGGACCGGACTCTAAAAGATAAATTTAAGATCGGGAGACCGAAAATTGCCGTACTTGGCCTTAATCCTCACGCCGGGGAAGGTGGGATTTTAGGTTATGAAGATATCAGGTCTATTGTTCCTGCCATCCGCCAAGCCCATGCTCATGGCATCAATGCCGTAGGGCCTATATCCCCTGATACTTTTTTCGCGTTTCATTGTCAGCCCCGCGTCAGCAAAAGGCGAGGGAGTTCATACGACGGCATTATTGCCATGTACCATGACCAAGGTTTGGCACCGCTTAAGGGAATGTATATGAAAGAGTTGGTGAATTTTACCGCAGGTCTGCCCTTTGTACGGACATCTCCGGCACATGGCACTGCTTTTGACATAGCCGGAAAAAACAAAGCTGATCCTTCCTCCATGTTTTCAGCTCTCAGGCTTGCCTGTGAACTGACTCAATAGTTGATTCCTTCTCTTGATGGGGGAGCTTGCCTCGCCGAAGGCGGGGATCGGCGGGGTTAAGACAGGAAAATAGATGGCGAAACATCGTCTCAAAAAGAATCTAGGTCAGAATTTTCTTACCGATGTCCGTATCCAACAAAAGATCATTCAAAATTGCGATCTTAATTCCCAAGATATGGTGGTGGAGATCGGTCCCGGGCAGGGGGTTTTGACGCGGTTAATTGCCCCTCAAGTTCAGAGGCTTATCTGTGTGGAGGCTGACCGTGACCTGATCGAACCTTTGCGTTCAAGCCTTCCTTCCTCAGCAGAAATTGTCCATGCTGATTTTCTTAAATGGGACATGGGCCATTTGATCGGAAAGGTTAAAATTATCGGTAATATTCCTTATTATATTTCCACGCCTATTATTGAGAAATTAATTGAAAACAGAGAAAAAATATCGGCGGTTTTTTTGACCGTGCAATTAGAATTTGGACAACGCTTAACGGCCAAGTCAGGAGGCAAGGATTACGGGTCATTAAGTTGTTTTGCGCAGTATTATGCAGATATTCAAATGCTTTTTAAAATCAAAAATACCTGCTTTAAGCCGGTCCCCAAAGTGGATTCCTGTTTTTTGCGTTTAATGATGAGGCCTCAAAGGCAAGCCCTTGCAACTGATGAAGCTTTTTTGTTTAAATTAATCCAAACGGCCTTCCAACAGCGACGGAAAACTATCGTCAATTCCCTTAAAGGTCTGGTGAGTAAGGGAAAAGTAGAACAGTCGCTTAAAACGCTGGAGATCAATTTCAACGCCCGCCCGGAAAATTTAACTTTGTCAAATTACATAGGCCTTTGCAATCATCTCGTGTTATAATTTTTTTAAGAGAGAGAAAAATTATTATCGTATAGCTCCGGGATTATTTTAAAAGCATAATGCAAGCAAGTTTTATTAAAAAAAATATTTTTCAAACATTTTTCCTTTTATGTTTGGGAATTTATATTTTTCTTTATTTTTTTAAACTTATTGAAACGGAAGATGTCTGGTGGCATTTAAGTACGGGCAAATGGATATGGGAGCATTGGCAAGTGCCTCGTGTGGACGTGTTTCCGTTTGCGAATGAAACAACATCTTGGTTATGTAATTATGAATGGCTGGGGAGCGTAATCCTGTATTTGATTGTTAAAACAGGAGGGTTACTGGGTTTAAAAGTCTTTAGGTCTTTACTTTTTATTTTTGTTATCGGTATTTTATTTCGCTACTCTTATAAACGCCTGCCTTTTTCATTACTTACTATTTTAATTTTGTTGGTGACTTTCGGACTTGCTAACCGAAGTTTTCTCAGGCCTGATATATTTAACTTCATTTTTATCCAGATTTTTCTCATAAATCTTTTTGACTATGAGAATAACGGTAATCGTCAAAGACTTTGGATTTTGCCCATCTTAAATATTATTTGGTTAAATATTCATTTAGGAAGTTTTATTTACGGGGCGCTGTTATTGTTTGTTTTCTTTCTATCGGCATGCCTTAGATATTTTAATTTGAATCCAGAACACAGTATCGCTGTCCAAAAACTGAATGCCAAGAGACAAATAAAAGATTTGGCATTAACGGCACTAATATTTTTAGTCACTTATGTAGTGAACCCTTATGGAATGGAAGGATTTTTATATCCTTGGAAGGTTTTTTTGTTGCCTAAATTTGTCGGGTATTTAAACTTAACCAGGGTCATAGAAGAAATGCAACCTCCTGGTTATCTTTTTATTTCTTTTGATTATTTTTATTACTTTTTCTTGTTTATATTTGGACTTTCGGTCCTTTTTTTTAATAAGAAAAACAATTTTTCTCTTACCATTCTTTTATTGTTTTCTCTATTCGCATTTTTTTATATGCAAAGAAATTCGAGTTTTTTTGCCCTGGTTTGCGCTTATGTTACCGTAGAGGGTGCCCAACGTACAAAGTTTAATGATCTTTGGCAAAGTTTCCGGTATTCGAAGATTGTTGACGGCCTTGTATTGATAGGGCTTGCTCTTTTTTTATTGATCCAGATCTCCAATCTTTGGAACCAAAAAAGTTATTTTAACGGCCAGTGGATTAATAATAGATCCCTTACAGTCAATCTTATTACTGAGACTCCCATTAAATTGCTGATAAAAAACAAAATTAAAGGCCCTGTTTTTAATAAGGATTTATTAGGCGGGCAAATCATATGGTTAGGATATCCTGACTTGAGGCCCTTTATGGATGGGCGCAATAGTTCCCAAGAAAGATTTAATAACACTTGGGCGATTGTATTAAATCCTAAAGAAATTTGGCCAAGAGCTGAGAAGGAATATAATTTTAAAATAGTTATTTATAGTACAACCAATGATTTGGATCTTAAATTTGTTAAATATCTTAATGCTCAACCTACGTGGCAATTGATTTCAGTAGACGGTCCTGTCGTGATTTATGTAAAAAGGGGGGAATTTCATTTACCTAAAGAATTGAATGGGTTTGAAGTATTGTTAAAATCACATCATGTCTCTAATGACGATTTGCGAACTCTCAAGAGATTAGCCGAGAGAAGTAATGTTTCAATGTCACAAGAATTTTATCATCCATCCGTTGGTTCTGTGGATGTATTTTTCACTGGTGCAACATTATTTAATCTAGGCTACAAGGGTGCCGGAGTCGAGGATTTGATTAAAGGGTTGAAGATAAGTGATCAGCCCTTTATGCGAGAAACAGCTGTCTTAATTTTGAAGCAATTAACTAACCTCCCGAATCATTAATGAAAAGATGGGGGGACAGGTAGGGGGAAGATGGAAAAACGGATTTATTATCATGACACCGATGCAGGCGGCATTGTTTATTACGGGGAGTATTTATGTTACCTGGAAGAAGCGCGTACGGAATTCCTGGAAAAGAGGGGATTAAGTGTCGAGGTCTTCAGGGAGCGTGGCTTTGCTTACGTGGTGCGCCAATGCAATGTCAGTTACCGTTCGCCTGCACGCTATGGTGATATAATTATTTGCGATGCTAAATTAAAGAAAATAGGAGCTTCTCAATTGATTTTTGAGCAGACCGTCCATGATAAAAAAGACGGCCGATTGATTATCGAAGCCGAAGTTTCTCTGGTTTGTTTAAACGCGGATTTTAAACCCACCGCCATTCCTGATGATTTAAGGGAAAAATTAGCCATTTGAATCTAAATTAAATTTAAAGGGAAATAAATTTAAAAGGACATAATATTTATCACTCAATTTGGTATTGGCTCCCTTTAAATTTAATTTAGATTCAACTTATTTATCTTCTACCTCATGCCTGCGATGATAATACTCTTCAACTAACCCTTGTTTTTACCCGCCTTTGATGATAGTATTTTTTCATCTGTCTTCGCCAGAGCTTCGGCGGGATTTCGCAACGAGAAAAATTTCAGGTGTTTTATGTCTATTTCCAAAAAGGATGTCAAATATATCGCAGCTTTAGCCCGGGTTGATATGCCTGAAGATAAGCTGGAAGGCTTTACCAAGATTTTTGGTGAGATCGTCCGATACGTGGAGCAGTTGCAAAAGCTCGACTTAGATAATGTCAAACCTACCAGCCATGCTGTGCCTGTAGGGAATGTTTTTCGCCCTGACGTGGTCAAACCTTCATTAACCAATCAGGAAGCCCTCGCTATTGCCGTTGAGGCAAAAGACGGTTCCTTTAAAGTGCCTTTAGTCATCGAATGAAACCGCACCAACATACTGCCCATGCTTTATTAGACCTTTTTAAAACCGGCCAAGTCACGCCCAAGGAAGCTTATGCGGATGTCGTGAGACGGATCAAGGCTATTGACCCAAAGGTCAGAGCCTATGTGCATATGGCCCATCAAGAACCGGATTTTCTTGGGGAGATGTCCATTCCTATTGCCATCAAAGACAATTTATGTACCAAGAAAGAGGAGATTACCTGTGCTTCGCGTATTTTAAAAGGATTTGTTTCTCCGTACGACGCCGGAGTTATAGAAAAGGTCAAGAAAAGCGGCGGGGCTATTTTGGGAATTGTGAACATGGATGAGTTTGCTTTTGGTTCGTCCTGTGAAACATCCTGTTACGGCCCCACTTTTAATCCTTGGAATTTAGGATGTGTCCCCGGCGGTTCCAGCGGCGGAAGTGCCGCTTCAGTGGCCGCGGATGAAGCTATATGGGCCTTGGGTTCAGACACCGGCGGGTCTATCCGTCAGCCCGCATCTTTTTGCGGTATTGTGGGCTTAAAGCCTACTTATGGCCGTGTTTCACGGTATGGTCTTATTGCCTTTGCCTCAAGCCTGGATCAAATCGGGCCTTTGACCAAGGATGTGCGGGATTGCGCCTTGTTGTTAAATATTATTTCCGGATATGATGAGCGTGATTCCACGTCTGTCAATGAGCCCGTGCCGGATTATACTAAGGCCTTGGTCAATGACGTGAAGGGCCTTAAGATCGGCATTCCTCAAGAAGCATTTGCGCCAGGGCTGGATTCTGAAGTTCGCCGTTGTGTGGAAGACGCGCTGGACCTTCTTAAAAAACTGGGTGCTGTTATCAAAGAAGTGTCTCTGCCCCATACGCCTTATGCCGTAGCTACTTATTATATTGTGGCCACGGCCGAAGCCAGTTCTAATTTGGCGCGTTTTGACGGGGTGCGCTATGGTTTACGTGCCCATCCTGCCGGTCTGCGTAAAAATGCCTTGGTTGATATGTACGAAGAAACCCGTGCCAGGGGTTTTGGCGATGAAGCCAAACGCCGTATTATGCTCGGGACCTATGCCTTATCATCAGGTTATTATGATGCCTATTATTTGCGCGGTCAAAAAGTACGGACCCTGATTAAAAATGATTTGGATGAGGTTTTCAAGGATTGTGATGTGATTATTACTCCGACTTCTCCCACGGTGGCTTTTAAAGTGGGGGAGAAAATCAGCGATCCTTTAAGCATGTACTTATCGGATATTTATACGATCCCGGCCAATTTGGCCGGTATCCCGGCGATTTCTATCCCTTGCGGTTTTTCCAATAGCGGTTTGCCTGTTGGCTTGCAATTGATGGGCAGGGCTTTTGATGAAGAAATGCTATTGAGGGTTTCCTATACGTATGAACAAAATACAGAATGGCATTTAAAGAAACCAAATATATGACCCCATTTGAAACCGTCATAGGGCTGGAAGTCCATTTACAGTTAAGCACCAGAACTAAGATTTTTTGTTCTTGTGTCAATCAATATGGCTGTGCCCCTAATACCAATGTCTGCCCGGTATGTTTAGGGCTACCCGGCACCTTGCCGGTATTGAATCATCAAGCCCTTTTGTATGCCATCAGGGTTGGATTGGCGCTTAACGCGGAAATCAATTCCTTGATCAAATTCGACCGCAAAAATTATTTTTATCCGGATTTACCCAAAGGCTATCAAATTTCTCAGTATGATTTTCCCGTAGCGAAGAACGGGTTTTTGAAAATTAAAAGCGGTCCACGGGAAAGGCGCATCGGCATCAAGCGGGCCCATCTAGAGGAGGATGCCGGTAAATTAGTGCATGATAATTCCGGTTCCTGTTCCTTGGTTGATTTCAACCGTACCGGTACCCCGCTTATCGAGATCGTAACTGAACCGGATCTTGCGCTCACCGCAGGAAGCTTATGATTATCTTAATGCCTTGAAGTTAACATTGCAGTATTTGGGAGTTTCGGATTGCGATATGGAAAAGGGCAGTTTGCGATGCGATGCCAATGTTTCCATTCGCCCGATAGGTCAAAAAAGCTTAGGGGTCAAGACAGAATTAAAAAACATGAATTCTTTCCGTGCGGTAAAAAATGCTTTGGAATTTGAGGTACGCCGTCACGAGCAGGTAATCACTTCCGGTGATAAAGTAGTACAGGAGACTTTGTTATGGGATGACGCGAAAGGTGTCACCATTACCATGCGTTCTAAGGAGGAGGCGCATGATTACCGTTATTTCCCTGACCCTGATCTGGTGCCTTTTATGATCGATTATAAAATTATTGATGGCGTGCGCGCCGAATTACCTGAACTTCCGCAGGCGAAATTCTTACGTTTTTTAAGCCAATATGGTCTTTCAGAATACGATGCCAATATTTTGGTTGCTGATGCCGGCATGGCTGATTTTTTTGAGGCGGCGCTTAAAGAATATCCCCAGGCTAAGAAAATAGCCAACTGGATGGCAGGACCGGTCCTCATGGAACTTAACAATCGTAAAGTGCAGATCCGTGAGTTAAAATTAACGCCTAAAGACTTGGTTTCTTTGATCGCCCAGGTTGATGAAGGGGTGGTCAGTAATTTGGCCGGCAAGGAAGTTTTGACCTTGATGTTGGATGAAGGCAAAAGCGCGTCTGAGGTTATTAAGGAAAAAGGATTAGCCCAGGTTTCGGATGATTCGGCCCTGCTTATTATTATTGATGAAGTCATTGCCCAGAATCCGGCCGTGGTTGAACAAATTAAATCCGGTAAGCCTAATGCTGCCGGATTTTTAGTGGGACAGGCCATGAAGAAATCAGGGGGTCGCGCCAACCCTAAGAAATTAAATGAACTCATAACCCGGAGAATCAAAAGTGTCTAAAAAAAACATTGTATTGGGGATTTTTTTCGTAGCTTTACTGGGAATCACGACCGTCGGTATATCGCAGGTCACAGCCCAGAACAAGAAAGATTTATACTCTCAAGTCGAGATCTTCAGTTATGCGCTGACGACCATCCAGTCCGAATATGTGGATGATAAAAATCCGCAGGCCTTAATCTATGGAGCGCTTAAAGGCATGCTTTCATCGCTTGATCCTCACAGTGAATTCATGGATCCTGATGAGTACAAAGACCTGAAAAGCGAGACGGAGGGAAAGTTCGGCGGCCTGGGCGTTGAAATAGCCCTCAAAGATAATTTATTGACGGTCATTGCTCCGGTGGAAGATACGCCGGCTTGGCGTGCGGGCATCAAATCCGGGGATCGGATCGTCAAGATCGGCCATGATGTCACCCGAGACATGGGCCTGGATGACGCTGTTAAGAGATTGAGAGGAGATCCCGGGACCAAGGTCACGATTACCGTCTTTCGGGAAAAAGAGAATTTGGTCAAAGATTTTATTATTACCCGAGAAATTATCCGTGTGAATGATGTCAAGGACCCTCATATCATAGGCGACCATATCGGTTATGTTCGCCTGACAGAATTCCGTGAGAACTCTTACCATGAATTACACCAGGCTTTGGAAAAATTAAAGGCCCTGGGTGCGGATAGTTTGATTTTGGATTTGCGCAATAATCCCGGAGGACTTTTGGAGGTGGCCATCAAGATCGCCGAAGATTTTTTACCTACGGGAAAGACGATTGTTTCAACTAAAGGCCGGCATTCGTCTGAGGACGCCGTGGCCAAAGTCTGAAAACGATAACGGGATTTTTCTGAATTGGCCGATGGCGGTCTTGATCAATGAAGGTTCCGCCTCGGGAAGCGAAATTGTAGCCGGTGCTTTACGGGATAATAAAAGAGCGGTGTTGGTGGGGGTCAAATCTTTTGGTAAAGGCTCAGTGCAATCTGTAATACCGTTACCCGACGGTTCAGGTTTGCGTTTGACTACGGCAAAGTATTTTACTCCCTCAGGAGTGTGCATTAACGGCGTGGGGATCAATCCGGATGTGGTGATTGAGGAGGGGATTTTTAAGATGGATCAAGATACTGACGAAAATAAAGTCACTAAAGGAAATTATGAGGATGTGGATACCGTATTTTCCGATCTCGAACATAAAGAAGATAAAAATAAGATATCGCCTTCCGAAGACACCAAGAAGATGGATTTAAAGAAAAAAGAACAAGAGGATGTACAACTGCAAAGTGCTATTAATGTGATTAAAGGTATCAAGATCTACCGTCAATTTCAATAGCCATAACATTTATTTGAAGATTGTTCCAATTTACGTTATTCACCCGCATGGCTAAAAAGAAAAAAACAGCAGTTCCCCAGGATGATGTAAAGATCGCCGCTATTGTGGTCGGGCTTGTTTGCGGCGGTCGTTATAATATTCTTTGTATTTTCAAAGGCCAAAGAATCCCACAAGGAAGAATGTTCCAGGCCCTCAACGAGTCCGTTGAAATTTCCAAGTGAAATGACCAATGAGGTTTATAATCCCGATGAATACAATAAACCTTTTAAGGTTTCACCTCAACCCATTAAGCCCATATCGCTTGGAAGAATCCCGGGTTCGGGAGGGAAGATCGCATTGATTATAGATGATTGGGGGCAGTCGACGGCTAATTGTAAGTATTTAAAAGAAATGCCTGAGCCGTTAGCAGTTTCCATATTGCCGGGCTTGCGTCATACCAAGGATGTGGCCAATTGTGCTAAACTTTATCATAAATTGACCATGCTTCATCTGCCTTTGGAAGCCATGCATAATAATGATTTTTATCCGCCGGATTATATTATCAAGACGAGCGATGAAACCGGATCTTGTTGTCAAAATTGTCGAGGATGATTTAGACCAGCTGCCTTCCATTGAAGGGGTCAACAACCATATGGGTTCAAAAGCCACCGGGGACAAATCCTTGATGCGGATCATTTTTAAAAGAATAAAGAGAAGGGGGTTATTTTTTGTCGACAGTATGACATCTCATAATACTGTTTCTGTCGCATTAGCCCAGGAGATGGGGTTGCCTTTTGGCAAGAGGGATGTCTTTTTGGATAATATCAATACCAGGGAAGCGATCACTAAGCAGATCATGATCCTTGCCCAAAAAGCCCGCAGCAGAGGCTATGCCGTGGCCATCGGCCATGAGCGGCGTTTGACCATGCAGATACTCAAAGAAGAGATCCCTTGGCTGGAAAAGCAAGGTTTTGCCATTGTCAGCATCAAAGAACTTCTGAAGAACAGATGAATGTCTTCGACTCCGTTCACCATCTGTCTGTGGGCTAATAATATTTTGAGGGTTCCGTGAATATTCTAGGCATTGAAACTTCCTGTGATGAGACTGCAGCCGCGGTTGTGTCCGATGGGTTAAAAGTTTTTTCCAATGTTATGGCCACCAGTCTCAAAGATCATCAGCGTTTTGGTGGTATCATCCCGGAAATCGCTTCCCGCCGTCAGATAGAATTCATCCATTGGGTGGTGGCTGAAAGTTTAACTAAAGCCCGAATGACGCTTAAAGATATCGATGCCATCGCCGTGACCCGCGCTCCCGGATTGATCGGTTCCTTGCTGGTAGGACTTATGTTTGCCCGCGGTTTAAGCCGTGCCACGGCCAAGCCCCTTTTCGAAATTGACCATATCAAAGCCCATCTCTATGCTAATTATTTACAATTGCCTAAAGAAGGGGAGGCTTGCCCACAAAATCGTCTGCCGGCGATAGGGCTGGTGGTCTCCGGAGGGCATTCCAGTCTTTTCTATGTCAAAAATTTTAAGAATTTTAAATTGTTGGGTGCGACACGCGACGATGCGGCAGGTGAGGCTTTTGATAAAGTGGCGCGTATTTTGGGTTTGGGTTATCCCGGCGGCCCTGTGATCGACCGTTTGGCTTCTGATGGTATCAATGAACGATATCAAATTTCCCCCAGCACCGATGAAAGGCAGTTATGATTTTTCTTTTAGCGGGACCAAAACGGCGGTGCTTTATTATACCCAGAAGAATAAAAATAAACCGGATTATTCTGTGGCAAAAGTAGCTTATGCGTTTCAAGAAAGTGTTGTCGCTGTTTTGGCGGAAAAATCTCTTAAGGCCTGCCGTAAGTTTAAAGTCAAAACACTTTTGGTCGGCGGCGGGGTAGCGGCTAATTCTGCCTTGCGCCGTCAATTACAAATCCAGGCCCGATCCCAAGGAGTGGATGTTTTTTTCCCTTCGATGGATTTATGCCTGGATAATGCGGCTATGATCGCAGGATTAGCCTATCATTATCGCATTTGACATATTTGAGCTTGAGGCTTATTTTGTTATAATATTAAATAAGAATTTAACCATTTTTAATGAGTTCCCTCTGCCATTCATGACAAGTGGCGGGAGACCAAAGGAGAGGTCGCTATGGCCTTTAACCGTAAAGAACATAAAGAAACACCTGAAGAAAAGATCATTGAAATCAATGCCCAGATGGAAGGGACTTTGACTTTTGCTGATCCGGTAAACTTAAAAATTTACGGCCGTTATACGGGCAAGCTTGATACCCGCGGTACTTTGACCATCGGACAAAACGCACAGGTGGAGGCTAATATCGTCGGTGAAAATATCATTATCGCCGGTAAAGTTAAAGGGAATGTCGTTGCCAAGAAGATGTTGGTCCTTATGCCATCGGCTGTATTACACGGGGACATTTCAACATCTAAATTGAATATTGTTGAAGGGGCCGTTTTTCAGGGCCATTGCCATATGTTAGAAGATGTTTTAAGCATTGATGATTTAGCGCAATATTTGGAAATTGAAATACCTGCCATTTTGGAATTGGCCACCACCGGTAAGATACCTGCTATCAAAGAGGGGGATACCTGGAAATTTGAACGGGTCCAAATTGAACAGTGGGCCTCTTCAGGTAGGGTTAAATCATGAGCAGTCAATATATCACCGTCCGTGAAACAGCGCAGATTTTGGCCGTGTCCGAAAAAAAAGTCATGGATTTAATTGAAAGCGGTAATTTGCAAGCCTACAAGATTGCGGACCAATTTTTACGTTTAAACGCAATGAAATCGTTAATATTCGATCCACAGGCCAGGTTGTTTCTGAAAATACCGTTGTGAGCTACTCTAAGAGAGAACGCGTGCGCGACTTTTTTTATTTTTATGATTTTTATTTGATAGCCCTCGCCATTATCGGAATTCTGCTCTATATCATTTTGTTTACCTAATTAATCGGGCAAATCCGTAAAATAAACGGTGTTTATTATATTGAATTCCACTCCTGCCATCATTGAATCATACAAAATTTATTTGGTTAAAATCCAATCTCTTTGGTGTTGGCTAGAAGAGGGGGCGATTTGTATGACATTTTTATTCCAGATCAAGGGGTATATTTATATCTAAAATGACAATCAATCGGGTATGTGGAACTATATGGGTCATTCTGTTTGTTGTGGGGATGTGGCTTGCCATGCATAGACCCCTGTGGAGTGACGAACTATGCAGCCAGAAAATGGCGATTGAACAGAGTTCCTGGTCGCAAATTCTAATTGGGCAAATCCATGAACTTAATAATCCACCGTTATATTATGTCCTTCAAAAGGCCATTACATCAATGGTCAGTTTGACGTTTCCTGATGATTTTATAAAAGATTCACAGCTTTCCGTTGAAAAAAGAAAATATTTCCTTTACGTGTATCCTAAGGGGCAAATATTGTTGCGTTTGCTGCCTGATATTTTTATGACCACCGCTATTGTTTTGTTGGTGCGCTTTTTTTGGATCAGAGACGGGCTTGTGCCAGGGTTGATGGCTCTTTTGAGCGCATTGAGTGTAGGGATGGTATGGAGATATTGGGTTGAGGCGAGGCCTTATTCTCTCTGGTTTTTATTGACTTTACTTCAATCGCTCATTCTTATTGAGATTTTGTCTCAGGGTTTACGATCTTCAGTTAGGGTTAAGAACTATTTAACACTATGTCATTGTTTTTTGGCCGTCACAGTGACATTGGGTCTTTTTCAGATTATTATAGCTCAAATAATCCTTTTTTTATTTGGCCAACGTCGTTTGGGGTACCATCTTCGGGCGGGCGTATTACCTATCTGCATAGCGCTATTTTATTTTGGGATGCGTTCTTTGACGAAACTGTCTTCGAGCAAAATATTTGATATAGCAACGGACCCTGTGGATATTATTAGTTCAAATTTTTCTGTTGAACAGTTGTCAATTTTATTTTTTTATTTTTTAGCATTCTTTTCTCGTAGAATTTGGAATAGCAAAAATGATGATCAAAACGCATGGAAGGGATTGGCGCATCTTTGGAATTTGACGATATGTTTTTTTCTTTCAATCATTTTTCTTGTTTATGTTCATTGGCGTTGGGCAGGGGTACATAAGGGGACCCCCATCTATGACAGGCATTTCTTATTTCTAGCTGCTTTGGGCGTTGTTTTGATACCTGCCATGTTTAGCGATCTTTGGTCTCGTTCAAAAGGGTCGTTTTTCTGGAGGGGGGTTTATTTGGTTTTTTTTATAGTGATTTTGTTTAGTCAATTTATAAAGGGCTTTGCTGATGCCTGGTTTCAGGGTTATTATTTCTAAAATTTTCCATCAAACAGTCAAAACAGGTCTTGTCACGACAGCTGTCTTGATAAGTTTTTTATTTATTTGTTCCTGGCCTCAGCGGTTTTTATATTTAAGACAGTATTTGCCGCAAGACATGACCATGAAATGGTTTATATCATTTTCTTCACTTAATACCGTTACCAATATCCAGTTAGTAGAATACTATAATAATCTCGCCGAATTTTATATCAAATCAGGTAAATTAAATCAGGCTATAACTGAATATAATAACGCTATTGAAATCAAAACCGCTTCCGAAATCCCTTACTATAACCGCGGCTGTTTATACTTTAGATTAGGGGACCTCGATTTGGCGATTAAAGACCTCATTAAAGCAGTTAAACTAAATTCCAGATTTGTTCCAGCCTATGATAATCTTGGGTTTATTTACGCTAAACAGGGCCGATATAATGAAGCAGTATCTTTTTTTACAAAAGCTCTTGAAGTAGACCCGAAATATGCCGCTGCTTACTATAATAGGGGAATGCTATATTATCATTTGAAAAAATTTGACAAAGCCCGGGGTGACCTGCAAAAGGCGGAATTGTTGGGTATCGGTGTTAGTTCCGGTTTTATAAGGTAGTCTTTTTGGTTAAGAGAATTGGTGCAAAAATTTATAATTATGTCGAACTGGTTTCAATCCTAGAAGGTGGAAACTATGAAGAAAAGAGTTAAGGCGAATCTAATGAGGGTTGGGCGCAACGGGTCTGCGGTCAATAGGTTTTGAAACAATTTAATCAAAAATAAGTTCAGATTGTAAGTTGAACACTGTTATACTGTTTGCAAAAGAAAAATTCCTGCATTTTTATCATAGTTATGCTTTCCCAGAAATCTAAACTGGTTTTTGTTAGTATTTTGGGCCTTTTTTTAGAATTAGGCCTTATTAGATGGCTTCCTGCCCATGTGTTTTCAATTGCATTCTTTTCAAACATTGTTTTAATTGCATCTTTTTTTGGATTGGGCCTTGGGCTTCTTGTTTCCGACTACAAAGTCAATTTATTTAAATTCTTTCCCGTCATCTTGACGATTTACGTGATGGCTGTCCTTTTGTCGCAATATATCAACATCAACCTTCCGTCCAATGTCCAAGAATGGATTTGGAGTTATTATTATGGGAATCGATTGAACAATTCGTTTCTTTTAAAGATCTCTCTGACACAGCTTATCTGTGGTGTTTTTTTTCTTACCACATTCCTTTTTGTTCCTCTTGGACAAAAAATAGGTCAGTTAATGAAAGGTCTCAAACCGTTATTGGCCTATTCGATGAATATTCTTGGAAGCCTGATTGGTGTTATCGGTTTTGGCATGGCTTCATTCTTTCACTTGCCAGCGTGGGCATGGTTTTTCATAGCAGGCGGACTTTTTGTTGCCATAACTTTAAAAGAAAAGGGGATTTTTTTAAATACTTTCCTGATCGTTGGTATTGTTTTAATAATTGGCATTGTTGAAAAAGATATCATATGGTCTCCCTATTATGCGATAAATGTTAGAAAGGTAAATAATGGTTCCTTTTCTGTTTTTGTTAATCAACTTCTCCATCAGCAAACAATCAATTTCACAGAAGAACCGGCGTTATTCTTAAAATATTTAGAACCTTATCAATGGGTCCAGCCCCGAAAAGTATTAATTATTGGTTCGGGGACCGGTAATGATGTGTGGGTGGCAAGGCAATCTGGTGCACAGCAGATCGATGCTGTTGAGATTGATCCTGTCATTCGTCAATTAGGGCACCCGCAGAATCCCTACGACAGCAATAAAGTCAAAATTTTTATTGATGATGCGCGTTCTTTTATGCATCAAGCGACCAATCGATATGACATGATTGTTTTTGGGACACTTGATTCCCATGCCAGCCTTTCGGTCGCTTCCTCAATTCGATTGGATAATTATGTGTACACCCAGCAATCATTAGAAGAAGCCAAAAGACTGCTTAATCCGGACGGCGTTATTGTTTTATTATTTTCTGTCCCGACAGAATGGATAGGAAATAGAATTTTTGGTTTGGTCAACGCTGTTTTTAGTTCGCAGGACTCCCGGTGCTTTATAACAGATAATTCATTATTTAATTTGGTGTTGGTTGCCGGCCCCGGGTTAAAAGACATGCTTGCCCAAAAACCCCAACTATCGCAGGTTTTAAGGGTTTTACCAAAAGAGCAAGATGTCCCTGTTCCTACGGATGATTGGCCCAACCTGTATTTAGCCAAACATGAAATTCCCAAGCTTTATATAGATACTTTAGCTTTCATTATAGGTATTTCTTTAGCTATGGCATTTATCTTTACACCTATGAAAATCAGCAAATGGGACCCAATTTTTTTCTTTTTAGGAGCGGGATTCCTGCTTTTGGAAACAAAAAGTATAACAACATATTCTTTGCTTTTTGGTTCGACTTGGATTGTCAATGCCATTACTTTTTCTGCCATTTTAGCCATCGCTTTATTAGCCAATTGGTTTGTCGAAGCCAGGCATTTAGAAAAAGTTCGATGGCTCTTGGTTGGTTTAATCATATCGTTAGTTGTTCTTTATTTTTTCCCGATCACCTCTTTGTTAAACCTCAATTTTTTAACGAAGATTTTTATTTCGGCGTTATTGATCGCTTTGCCAATTTTCTTTTCTTCTTTTGTTTTTGCCATATTAATTAAGCGCACAGATAATATTAGTCTGGCTTTAGGATCAAATCTTATCGGAGCCGTTCTGGGTGGGTTTATGGAATACTTTTCAATGATTTGGGGTTTGAATATTCTCTATATGGTTGCTTTAAGTAGTTACCTTATTGCAATTCTTTTTATGTTTAAGGGCATTAGCCCCAAGCGGCATTAATATTTTTTTATCAAAGGTAAATTGATGAAAGATCTGTTCCAAAGCAGAAAACACTTTAGGAGGTAAGGGTGTTTTTTATAATTCATTATTTCAAAAAAAGACCGGGTGCTGTTGATATTTAAAGCTTGATTAAATTTGAATAATGTTTGAGAAACACAGTATCTGATGACTATAATCCATTCTTTTTTTAATCCATCCTCCAGATGGTATTACCCCTTACACTGGTTTGTTCTCATCCTTTTAGGTTTGGCAATCTATGTCCGGACATTCGGGTTTGATTTCGTATTTGACGACAATTTTTTTATGCTTAATACTCCCTACATTAGAAGTTTTGATAAAATTAATCAAATATGGGCTATTCTCCCCAAGACCCGCTTGGTAGGTATATATTCCTTCGCATTAAATTACCGTATTAATCAGTTAAATCCGCAGGGGTATCACATTTTTAATTTTGTAATTCATCTTTTAGCGGTAGGGTTAGTGTGGGCTACTGCCGCGGTGCTTTTTAAAATTGTAGGATGGTCTCCTTTTAAGGTCAGGGGAGTGACAGAATCATCCCTAACAATGAAATTGTTGAAAAGGAAGGGGGACAAGAATCAGCGAAGAAAAATACGTGCTATGACTGTCAAGGAAACAGCTACACACGTATCCTCACAATCAGTTGAATGGGTTCCTCAAGAGCTTCCGTTTGTTATCGCTGTGATATTTCTTGTTCACCCTTGCCAGACACAAGCGGTGACATATATCTCCCAGCGTTTTGAATCTATGGCTACCGTATTTTATCTTGGCAGTATTTATTCTTATCTATGCGGACGGATATCAACTTCAAAGGCCCATAAAATAATTTTATTTTCTTGCTCCGTAGGGTTTGCCATTCTTGGGATATCTACCAAAGAGGTAGCGGCGACCATCCCATTGATGATTCTGGCGACTGAGTTCATTTTTTTTAATGGAAATTCCCTTAGAATCATTGAATCGTGCCAAAAAAGTTTGAAAAAAGCAGACTTTTGGAAAATCTGTATCGTTTTGGCGGTTGGGGGATCTTTATTCTTTATGATATTTATAAAACTGGTACGAACGGATTTAAATATTTTTTTTCATTTCCATCCAATTCCTTCCGAATCCCATAACGGTGATGTGATTACAACAAAAAGTTATCTTTTGACACAAATGCGTGTATTTTTAACTTTTTTACGATTGTTAATACTTCCGATCAATCAGAACGTCGACTACGATTACCCGTTATCAACAGGTCTTCTTAATCCGCCGCTTACTTTGTTGGGCCTTTGTTTGATTGGTTTTAGTTCTTTTTTAATCTTTAGATTACGTAAAGAATGGCCCTTAATCGCCTTTGGCCTGGCCTGGATATTAATCACATTTTCTATTAATTTGGCTCCTCGTGCCAATGTCATTTTTGAACATAAACTCTACTTAATTTCTTTTGGATTTTTGCTGATAATGGTTAGTGCTTTATTTATTATCATTCGCCAGAGAAAATTGTTAGTTGGACTTTTGATAACGATGATTGTCGTATTATCTTTGTTGAGTTTTCTACGTAATGAGGTATGGAAAAACGAGCTAACGCTTTGGAATGATGTAGTTAAAAAATCTCCTTACAAAGCAAGGCCGTACAACGGTCTTGGCGTTGCCTACGGTAAGCAAGGTGATTTCACCCAATCTCTGTCCGATTTTAATAAAGCCATTGCCATAAACCCTAAATTCGCAGAGGCATATAACAACCGTGGCAACACTTACTCTAAACAAGGCAACTATACTCAAGCCATGTTTGACTTAAACAAAGCTATTGAAATAAATCCTAATTATGCAGAGGCGTATACTAACCGTGGTATTATCTACTATGAAGAGGGTAATCTCGCTCAAGCTTTGTCCGATTATAATAAAGCCATTGAAATAAACGTTTACTATGCAGATGCATATTATTACCGTGGTATTTTCTACGATAAGCAAGGGTATTTCATTCAAGCTCTGTCAGATTATAACAGAGCTATTGAAATAAACCCTAATTATTCAGATGCGTATAATAACCGTAGGGTTATTTATAGCCGACAAAGCAAGGATAAAGCCATTTCTAATTTTACCAAAGCCATTGAAATAAACCCCCATGTGGCAGGTAACTATTATAACCGTGGTCTTCTCTTTGCCCAACAAGGTAATTTCACTCAAGCCATGTTTGATTTTAGTAAAGCTATTAAAATAAAACCGAACTATGTCAAAGCTTATATTAATCGCGGTATTATCTTTGCCCAACAATCAGACTTCACTCAAGCTATGTCAGATTATAATAAGGCCATTACAATAAATTCTGAGGATACAGAGGTCTATATTAACCGTGGCACTTGTTATGCCCAACAAGGTGACTTCATTCAAGCTTTGTCAGATTATAATAAGGCTATTGCCATAAACCCCAACTATGCAGAGGGATATTTCAATCGAGCTGTTACCTATTATCAGTTAAAAAAATACGATAGAGCTTGGGAAGATGTATATAAAGCGGAATTATTGGGGATTAAAATTAATCCTAAATTTTTCGATGACTTAAAAAAGGTATCAGGCAGGGACATGTAAATCGTCGTCTCGCAAACAGAAGATTTTGTAATACAATTAAGCAAAGGAATCAATATAAAAATAAAAATTCGAGGGGGTACAATGGTGGAGAGTCGTCTTCTCCGACATTCAATATTGCAACAGTCATCACTTGCTATTACAAAAGGCGCGTATTCTGACGTGAAATAGAAATTCAATTAATGCCATTGGAAGCCTGATAACGGCAAATTTTTTTATGTTTTAGCACAGTAAAAAGTTTTAACAAAGTCTTTTAAGATTATGTATTCACCGATGGAGTTGCCCCAATATTAGATGCTCCACCATGTTATTAGAAAAGGGAGAGATAAAAGTGGGAAAATGGTTTTTGGTGTTTTTTCTCTTTTTGATATTAGGTCTATCAATTTATCACAATAGCTTTAATAACAAATTTCTTATTGACGATAATGTGTTTATCGCCAACCCTGTAATGAGCCAAACAAAGTTTATACTTTCTCAATGGAATCCATTCCAGGAGCAAGGGTTAGGCGTTTTGGACACTTCTGGAAAATTTCCGTATTATCGACCCCTGGCCCATATTGCATCGATCCTTTCCAGAATTATTTTTAAACACAATCTTTGGCGATATCATCTTTTTAATATTTTTATTTTTGTGTTTGCTTCTTCGTTGGTATATCTGCTTATTGACAAGATAACCGGAAATAACAAATTAGCTTTTTTGTCAGGTCTCTTTTATGTTATTCATCCGATCAATGGGATCGCGGTCGATTATATACTTCCCGGCAGTTCCTTTGCTTTTATGGTAATTTTTATGCTTGGCACCATCTTATTACTTTGGGAATCTTTGTTAAGAAAAAATAACTTAACATTATATATTTTAAGTATAGTGTTTTGTTTTTTATCATTATTTTGGAATGAAAACGGAGTGATGATTGCGTTTTATGTCCTTGCATTCATTTTATTATTTAGGCAAGACACTTTAAAAGAGAAAATGTTGTATTTTGTACCATATTTTTTAATTATCTTTACCTATCTTATTTTAAGACTTAATTTTTTTGGACTTAATGAGCATATTTTAGAGAAAATAATGCGTTATCATATGACCATTTGGGAGTTTCCGGCAATTTTATTTCGAGTTTTTGGCTGGTATATCAGCAATTTATTTTATCCTAGAAGTATAGTGATGTTGTGGTCCACTCCTGTTTTACATGACCAAATTATTTTAAATCTTTTTGGGGCGTTTTTATTGTTTACCCTTTTTTTATTACTTTTAATCAAATTTTCTAAAGAAAAAATATGCTATCTTGCTATAGTCTGGATTTTAATCGGTTTTGCTCCTGCTTGTTTGGCGGCATTCAGAGAGCCTGATAATGGCGTAATGATTGAACCGCAATGGTTTGTTTTTTCTTCTATTGGGTTCTTTATTTTGACTGCTTTTTTCTGTTTAAATTTTTTTAATAGGTTTAAAAAAGCAGGTTTAGTGTTGTTATTAGTATTAATTTCTTTCTGGGGGTCAGCATCCTATAAGCATAATCAATTATGGGCTAACCAAAAAACATACGCGCTGTATTGGTCTCAGCAGGTCCCTAATTTAACAATGCCTTATTTTTTTATAGCTGAGGCTTATACCAAGGAAGGGAATTTAAAAGAAGCCCGGAAATATTATAGGATGATTTTATCAACTTACTCTAACAAAGAGTTAATTTATATTAACTTGGGCAGGATCGATCAAGCGGAAGGTTATTTAAAAGATGCTGAAATTAATTATAAAATGGCCTTAAAGGTCTATCCATATTCGGCAATCGCTTATGATAACCTTGGCACTATTTATTATGCAGAAGACCGATTGGACAAAGCCAAGGATAGTTTTAATCACTCACTTTTGATTGATCCTCTTTTTTTGGACCCTAGGATTGGACTTGCATCCATTCTTATAAAACATTCACAATATAAGGAGGCTGTTAAGCTGTGTCTTACGAATCTCAATATTGTCAATGATGATTCGAATACGTTATTAATGTTGATTGAAATATTTATATACCAGAACGATTTAATTAATCTAAAAAAATATGTGCACCTCTTTATACATTCTGAATCAGATCCTGCATTATTGATGAGGCTGGGGATTCATCTGTTAAAGGATAACTTTCCTTCGCTTGCCTTGGACTGTTTTGAAAGGGTTCTACGCGTAGCCCCAGATTATAAGGACGCCTATTTGGTTGTAGGAACTTTATTTGCAAATATGGGTAAATTGAATGAAGCTATTCATATTTGGAAATTGGGATCTAAAATAGATCCATCTGATCAGCGATTCAGAAATAGTATTGTTAAAGCCGAATCATTGAAATTAAATTGATTTATCCGATGACCCTAAAAATGACGATATCCAAAAAGAATAATACAAAATGCGAACATTTGAGCTCAAAAGAAATATATAAACTTAAAACAGCACTCCTTCTTAAGTGCAATGCTTGTGGGGTTATTTTTAGCGATAGATATTCCAAGAGCTTTGACCCGGGGTCCCATTACAAAAAATATTATAAGAATGAAATGGCTAGCAGGTTTGGTTTCGGTCTCGAACATATAGTTAGATTATTCCGGTTTTTCCGGGCCTTTAAAATTTTTACCATATCTCCCCGTGCCCAAAAAATTCTCGATGTAGGAAGCGGACGAGGATTCACTCTTTTTTATCTAAAAAATCTTTACAAATATAAGAGAACGGTCGGGACCCAGATATCTAAAAACGCCTTTATATTTTCACGGGACAAACTAGGGTTGGAGATTTATGATAAAGACCTACTAAATCTTCCTCTAGAGAATGCCAGTTTTGATATGATAACGATCTGGCATGTTCTTGAACATGTCCAGAAACCTGAGGAGTACATTGAGAAAATGTATGACCTTCTTGAGAATCATGGCAAATTAATAATTGAGGTGCCGAATTTTAATTCGTGGACAAGAATTCTTACGGCCCCATATTGGCTGAGTTTTGATATAGAACATCACTTATTTTTTTTCACACCGCAAACGTTGTCCTCCTTACTTATAAAATACGGGTTTGAGATCATGAATGTGCATACATTTTCGATGGAATACTCAGCATTTACTTCCGCTCAAAGCATAATAAACGCCCTTACACACAGTGATAGTGTTTTTTTTAGAATGCTTCAGAGTGGTGAACTAAATTATATAACCGTCATTCACGGTTTTTTTCTCATATTACTTATGCCATTATGTCTTATAATCAATCTATTGCTATATTTTTCAAAACGCGGAGAGGTGTTGTTAATAGTTGCGAAAAAATAAAGTCACGAAAGAATATCATTATCATTCAAGGATATTTTGTTGTAAAGAGAGGTGGTCGAATCTATGATATAGCAATGCTTTAGTAAGGAGAGGTGGGTCGAATCTATGGAAACCGCAACGACACAACACCTCTCCATTTCTGAATGTATTTGAATAGTAAATTTAGTATTTGATAGTAGATCTTTGGTAGGAGAGGTGGGTCGAATCTATGGAAACCGCAACGACACAACACCGCTCCTTTTCTGAATTTATTTGAATAGAAATTTTGGAATTTGATAGTTAGGCTTTAGATGGAGAGGTGGCAGAGTGGTCGAATGCGGCGGTCTTGAAAACCGTTGCCTCGCAAGGGGCCGTGAGTTCGAATCTCACCCTCTCCGTTTTTTTATTTTTTCTCTTTGCTTATCTCACAGTTCCAATACATGCGGAGCTTGCCGGAGAATTTTACGCACACCAGCACCGAACGTTTTAACAGCAAAGCCATTGACCAGCTTCGGCAGGATAAATCTGAAAATATCATACCCATCGTTGCCTACGTGCGAGCGCAGCATACGCCGTATATGATGGGAGAATATTTAGAAGCTTAGAAGCATAAAACAACCTTTAAGCGTTCCAAAATGATGGCAATTGTTTAATATTTTCTTTATAATGAGAAACATTTTTTGCGCGAAAATATTTTTTGAAAGAGATCAAATATAAAGAGTATGAAAAAAATATATCAGGAGATAACTAAATGCAGGATATGCAGCAATAAGAATCTGATTTCTATTTTACATTTGGATCAACAGTGTTTGACCGGTGTATTCCCGAAAACCATAGAACAGGAAATTCCCTGCGGTCCTTTGGAATTAGTTAAATGCGACGACCAAAACAACAGTAAAAATTGCGGTCTTGTGCAATTGAAGCATTCTTATGAATCCACGGCTTTATACGGGGACGGTTACGGCTATCGCTCGTCCTTGAATAAATCAATGGTCAATCACCTTAAAGCCAAGGCCGATGATATCCTATCCCAAGGCATTCTTAAATCCGGCGACTTGGTGATTGATGTCGGAAGCAATGACGGAACTTTTCTTAAGCAGTATCCCTCTGATCAATTTACTCTTGTTGGGGTGGATCCGACAGGCAGGGCCATGAAACACTACTACCCCAAGCATATTAATCTTCTGCCGGATTTTTTTTCGGCAGATCTGGTGAAATCGGCCTATGGTTCGAGCAAAGCGAAAGTATTGACGTCCATCGCCATGTTCTATGATTTAAGAGCTCCCGTTGAATTTATGCGGCAGGTCTATGATATTTTGGACGATGAGGGGATATGGCTATTGGAACAAAGCTATTTGCCTACCATGCTTGAGCAGATGGCCTATGATACCGTGTGCCATGAACATTTGGAATATTACGGGCTCAAGCAGATTGCCTGGATGGCCCAGAAGGTCGGTTTTAACATCATTAGGGTGAGGCTTAATGATACTAACGGAGGTAGTTTTGAGTTAGTTCTTGCTAAAAAACGTCAGCCGGGAAAACTGGAAGCTCGACGGATTGAGGATTTATTGGCCAAAGAAGAACGCATGAGATTAGCAGCGCATAGTCCCTATGAGAGCTTTGAGAAAAAAGTTTTTACCCATAGGGATAATTTACGCGCAGCAGTGCAACGGTTCAATTCCGAAGGGAAAAGAATTATCGGTTATGGGGCCTCTACCAAGGGCAATGTGATTTTACAGTTTTGCGGTTTTACATCTAAAGATATTCCTTTTATTGCCGAGGTCAATAAGGATAAAATCGGTTCCTATACTCCCGGCACGCATATCCCTATTATTTCGGAAGAAGAAGCAAGAGGAATGAAACCTGATTACATGATGGTTTTGCCATGGCATTTTAAAGAAAATATCATTGCCCGTGAACAGGCATACCTAAAAAGCGGAGGGAAGCTTTTTTTCCCTTTACCTGAGCTGGAGACGGTTGGTCAATGAAAACCGTAATATTATGACCAGAAAACGAAAAGCGCTGGTGGGGAATACCCCAAAATTGACGCAGGCGACCGGCCGGCATCCCATGATTGATTTTTGCGGGATGATTAAGCTTTTGCTGGAAGAACAAGGAACAATATGAAGTTATTGATTTTTATACCTACTTATAATGAAGCGGAAAATGTACGGATGATTTATGAACAGATCAAGGCCCTTAACCTGGATGCAGACTTGTTATTTTGTGATGACAATTCTCCCGACGGCACGGGAAAAATTATTGACGAGATTTGCGCTTCGGATCAGCGGGTATTTGTTATTCACCGTGAAGGGAAATGGGGGATAGGCACTGCGCATAGGCAGGGGATCGACTGGGCGTACGCGAAAGGGTACCATCACCTGATTACCATGGACTGCGATTTTTCGCATTCACCTTCTTATATTAAGAGTTTTATTGAGCTTTCCGGGAATGGGGATATCATTGTGGGGTCCCGCTACATGGAAGATGGCAGTCTCAAAGAGTGGAATTTTTGTCGTAAAATGCTGACCCATATGGGGCATTTTTTGACACATTCGCTATTAAAGATGCCTTATGATGCGACGGGGGCATTTCGATTATATAATCTGGACCATATTCCCCAAGGCATTTTTCATCTGGCGGGTTCGGAGGGATATTCTTTCTTTTTTGAGAGTTTGTATATTTTGATGCTCAATGGTTTGATCATTAAAGAATTTCCTCTTTTCCTGCCTGCGCGGACGTATGGACACTCTAAAATGACCCTGAAGGCCGCCTACAGAAGTTTTTTGTATTTGATGACCCTCTATGGGATAACTTTGTTTAAACGGCATGAATTTATATATTCGGATGTTTCATTAACCAAGCAATTCGACTCGACAAGCCAGGCGTATGTCGAGCATGGCCAATTGAGCGCTGCCCAAGTAGAGCGGGATTGGAACGCATACTGGAAAAAAGACAGACAATCAATCAACGTATTTTATGATGCCGTGTCTTGTTTTTATCGTTTTTGTATTATCAAAGGGGCCTTGAATCATTTTATCTGGAAATATTTCCCGCCGACGTCCATGCTATTACACGCAGGCTGCGGCAGCGGCCAGGTGGATGTGGATATTTCCAAAGAATACAAGGTGTATGCCGTGGATATTTCCGACACAGCCTTGAAGATCTATAAAAAATATAACCCCGGAGTTTATGAATTATTGTGGGCAGATATTTTTCATTTGCCTCTAAGGGATAATGAAGTCGACGGGGTTTATAATTTAGGGGTCATGGAGCATTTTACAGAAAGCGAAATTCAGCAAATTTTAAAGGAAATTCATCGGGTATTAAAACCGCGGGGGAAAGCAGTTATTTTTTGGCCGCCGAATTTTGGTTTAGCCACGCGGTTTTTATGTGCGGCGAATTATTTATTAAACGATGTCCTGCGTTTGAAGGTGAAATTGCATCCGGATGAAATTACGCGCATTAAATCCAGGGAGCATATGGTCGGAATTTTTGAGCAGGCAGGGTTTAAGGTGAAAGAATATTATTTTGGGATCAAAGACCTGTGGACACACAGCATTATGGTGGCAGGGAAAGGCGAATAATTTTTATGAAGAGTGGTGGCCGATGAAAAAATATTTTCAGTCAAATTTTGTCACCGTGATTGCCTTGTTTCTGATGGCTGTCTTAGGTTTACTGGCAATCTACCCGGAAGTGTTTGTCACCTTTAAAACAAGTTTTGTTTTGTGGAATGATTATTGCATCGATTACCCCTTGACTTTTGTTTTGACTACTTTTTTTTATCAGGGGGGGATTCAACTATGGGATTATTTCGGACAGATGCCGTTTTTCCATACTTACGCGGTTTTTGGTTTATTTAAATTCCCCAACGTGATAACGGCGATCACTTATTATGTGTTGGCACCGTTTTCAGACGATTCCGGCCGGCTTTTCCATCATGTTTTTGCCTGGGCCAATTTGATGACGCTTTTATTTATAAGGCTCGTTGGTATTTTTTTGCTTTTGAAAACCGTGACGAGAAACCGTGTTATTTTGACGGCGGGAACGGTCATTTTTGCAGTTTTCTTTTGTCAATGGGCTTTTATCAAGGGAGGTTTCTATATGAGTTACTTCCCTTTAGGCATGTATTTTATCGTCCGTTTTTTTCAGGGGATGCAATGGCGTTATTTCGCCGCCATGTTTTTATTCTTTATTATATGCCTGGGCAACGGGATGCATTATGGCGGGTATATGTATCTGCCGATGCATTTTTTTATTATTTCGGGAATGATATGGAGGATTTTTATCAATCCCGCGTCCCGCAATCCCATTAACGGCCATTTTTGGGATAGAGTGCGGTGGAGGGATATTGCATGGGTCATCTTGGTGGCGATTCTTGTTATAGCGCCGTATGCGTATATTATTAAATTTGGATTTACTGACCTTGCTTTTAACCAGGCCAATAGCCGCATCAGTCACCCGTTTAATCCTTTATGGTATTTTCATAATCCGGATTTCTATCCGGGAGACCCCAGCTCTTTTTTTAGCGCGATTTTAAATTTTCAGTGGGGATCTGATACTTTTTATTTGGGAATATCATTCCTTTTCTTAGGGCTGGTAGGGCTTGTTCTGGGCCGTAATACATTAAAATGGTTTTTTGCGATAGGGGTCGCTTTTCTATGGCTTTTGAGTTTCCCGCGTGAAGGCATAAACATCGGCCTTATCGCGCATTGGATCAATGCTCTGACAAATCCATTAAAAACAATTCCCCGCGCCTTTCCATATGCTTTTCAGTCCATGCTTCCTTACTTGTTGATGCCTTTGGTGGTTATGGGTATTGAAGCTCTTCGTGAATTATATGGGGGGAAAAAATATTCCGGTTTTTCGTTATTGATGCTGGGGGCATCGATGTTTTGTGTGCTGTTGATCAGCATTGCCACTTTGCCTCTTGGGTCGAAAGTTTATTTGATCATTTGCACCGTCCTGATCCTGGCGGGAATAGCTGGGATCCATTTCAGGGACTCTTCGCGCACGAGGACTTTTTTGTTAGGGGCCGTTTGTTTTTTGGTTGTCATTGATGTTCTTCTTATTATTCACCAATCAAAAACGAAAATTGCTCAATTCATCCGTAAACCCACTGTATTGGACGTATCCCCGCAGATGGGAATGGTGGAGTATGATTTCCAGAACCCTTCTATTTTTCCTTATAGGTACTCGTACACGCTTCATTTTTCTTATAGAGATGAAATCTATTTGTGGTTTCCTCATAGCGTATCCTCTGATTTTTATCATGTTATCAATCAAGGGTTGAATTATGTTTATTTGAACGCGTATAATCCACGGCATGTGGAATTTGCGAAATGGTTAAATGATCCGCAAATGGCGACCTACCTTATGCAGAACAATGAATTTATTTTTTTAGCCCAGGCAGGGATCAATGCTTCACCGGATGCTCTCAGTCGAATTTGTTCGGCCGGTTTGGCCCGTCAGGTTGTAGAGGTGGGAGATCCCCAACATAAGTTAAATCTACCCGACCAATGGCCCGAGGGTATCATAAACAAAGATCAGGAAGATTTGAAGTATAGTCAACTTTTGGCGGCATTGGAAGATGTTACCTACCAATCGGAGTATCATCTGCAGGGGGATATGATTGTATTTACCTGGCATCTACCTTCCAGTTTTCCCGCCCATTTGGCGAGTTCATTGTTCCCCTCAGAACAGCGTTATTTGCGCTTTTTGGTTGAAGGAACAACAGAAGCATGGAAGGAACTGCAGCCTACACAAGGTGAACTGATCAGGCCTTACACTTTCGATGTACAGAATATCAAGAAAGGTGATCTGAAAGCGGCTTTTCCTGTGAATGATTTTCCTTTGCACCGAAAAGCTGTTTTGCTTTATCCATCCAGTGAAAATCAGGGTGTGGAAGGGTTATGGCGCAGGCAATTTGACAATTTAGGGATCACCTACAGGGCCAAGAGGGACGGCTGGTTGGTGGCCCATTATCCTTATGATAGCAAATGGAGAATATCCGTAGACGGACAGCCGGTTACCTATTATCGTGTTGATAAAAGTTTTATCGGATTCCCGCTTACCCGCGGAGAGCATAAAATCCTCATCCAGTACTGGCCGCATTCATTTTTGAGAATATTACTTTTGATTTCAGCTTTATTGGCGTCATTGGGGTTGCCGGTTTTGATTTTTTTAGGATTAAGATGGGAGCAAAATTCAGATAAGGAAACGGCATCATCCCTGAATCATTTGGAAAAGAATAGTTAAAGAAGCGAAGACAGGTGCCAATAGAATTACTGGAAGTTTTTCTACCAAAGGAAATGGTATGTCAAAAATTGATGCTCAATTGAAATTAGAATCGTTATTGCTTCACGGAGGGCAGGAGCCTGACCCGACAACCGGAGCGCGCGTTGTTCCCATCTATCAAACGACCTCATACAATTTTAAATCAACAGAACATGCCGCGAACATGTTTGCTCTCAAAGAATTCGGTAATACCTACACGCGTTTAATGAACCCGACGACCGATGTCTTTGAAAAACGCATGGCCCTTTTGGAGGGCGGTGTGGGAGCGCTGGCGGTCTCAAGCGGCATGTCGGCCGTAATGATCGCTCTTATGAATATAGCCAAGAACGGGGATGAGATCGTTTCCATGGATAACCTTTACGGGGGATCATACTCTCTTTTTCGCAATGTCTTTCCGCGCATGGGGATCACCGTTAAATTTGTCGATTCCGAAGACCTTAAAGCTCTGGATAAGGCCATTGGGCCTAAAACAAAGGCCGTGTTTGCTGAAACGGTGGGGAATCCGAAACTTAATGTGTTGGACATCAAAAAGGTGGCTGCCATTTCGCATAAAAACGGGATCCCGTTAGTGTTGGATAATACGGCCACTCCTTATATTGTCCGTCCTTTTGATTTTGGGACGGATATTGTGGTATATTCTGCCACTAAATTTATCGGCGGGCACGGCAGTTCCATCGGAGGAGTGATTGTTGATTCCGGAAAATTTGATTGGACCAACGGTAAATTCCCGTTGATTGCTGATGATGATGCGGCGTATCATGGCATGAATTTTGTCAAGACTTTTGCTCATTTAGGAAATGTCGCCTACATTATCAAAGCGCGGTTTTCTTTGTTGCGGCCGATGGGGCCGACGGTATCACCGTTTAATTCGTTTTTGTTTTTGCAGGGTTTAGAGACGCTTCATTTGCGCATGCCGAGGCATTGTGAGAATGCCTTGAAGGTGGCGCGATTTTTGTCAAAGCATAAGCTCGTCAATTGGGTCAATTATCCCGGATTGCCGGACAGCCCGTATAAAAAACTTGCGGACCAATATTTATCTAAAGGGGCTGGGGCGTTGATCGGATTTGGGATCAAAGGTGGTGCACAGGGAGGTAAAAAGTTCATTGAATCCCTTCAAATGATTTCCCACTTGGCGAACATTGGCGATGCCAAGACCTTGGCCATTCACCCGGCCACCACCACGCATTCTCAGTTGTCCCCGCAAGAGCAAGCGGCAACCGGGGTCACTCCGGACTTTGTCCGTCTCTCGATCGGTATTGAGCATGTGGATGATATCATTGCCGATATCAGTCAAGCCTTGTCGAAATCGCAAGGGCTGATCCCAACTTCAGAAACCCGCAAATAATTTTGCATAGAATTTCTAAAATAAAAGAGCTAAAATAATCATAAATAAATGGCTCATATTTATCGGGTATTGAAGTCAGCCTGATGTGGGTAAAGAGGTGTTCTATGAAAGAACGTGTCGTTGTTGTTACCGGAGGCAATCGCGGGATAGGACATGAGATTTGTCGTCAGTTGGCCTGAGTTGGATTTGTGTCGTCGTCCTTACTTCCCGTCATGAAAAAGATGGGATGCAAGCTGTCGCCAATTTTAATAAACGTGAATTGCCTGTGCGTTATCACCAATTGGATGTGACTAATCCTATCGCAGATTTTAAAGTTAAAGGATTTTTTAACCCAAGAATTCGGCCGCTGTGATTGTTTAGTCAACAATGCGGGCATCTTTCTTGATAATAAAGACGGTAATTTTTTCAATACGGATATGGCCACTGTGCGCCAAACCATGGAAACAAATGTTTATGGGCCCTATTTGCTTTGCCAGGCCTTGGTGCCGCTTATGAAAAAGAACAATTATGGCCGTATTGTCAATATTTCAAGCGGTCTGGGACAATTAAACGATATGGGCGGCGGTTATCCTGCTTATCGGATGTCCAAGACAGCGATCAATGTCATAACCAGAATTTTAGCGGCGGAACTTGCCGGGACCAATATTTTAGTTAATAGCATGTGTCCCGGATGGGTCAAAACCCGCATGGGTGGTGAGGGTGCCACGCGCTCAGTGGAAGAGGGTGCGGATACAGCCGTATGGCTTTCGACCTTACCTGACGGAGGGCCTACCGGTAAAATTTTTCGCGACCGTAAAGAAGTGCCTTGGTAAGCAACCAGGAAACGTGGTACATTTAATAGAGGGCGGCCCATTACAAAAGCCCCACCTGATGGGTCAAACAGGAGGGTTTATGAGATTTAAAATTATGATGTTTTTGATCTTAGGGATATGTGCAGCAACTGTTTGTTTTGCGCAATCCAGAGAGCCTTCCATGGGAAGCGAGTCTTCCTCTACGGGGGTCTGGCCTTCAGTGGACAGCGGGTCTTCGGCGGGATATGGGTCTTCAGACCATGGGAATGTGTCTTAAAGGGAATTAATTTCTAATTTAGAACCTCTTAATGATTAAAAAGTAAGGGGTTATTTTTTTGTCTAAGGAATAGTTAAGGAGTTAATAATTAAGGGGTTGACAAATAGGGCCGTATGTTTTATATTTTATGGTAGGGGAGGGAATAATGATGACAGCCCAAGAAGAGCTCGATAAAAATTTTAACTACTATTGGCAAAGGATCCGTGCTTTCGGGGAAAGCCATAAGCATTTCGATTGGATTGCCATGGAAGTGCTGCTTAATTCAAATTTTACGTATAATCTGTTGGATTCCGTTCTCTCACATAAAACACGAGAACATGGCCTGTCCCGGGCGGCCTTAAATGTGCTTTCGATTTTGGACCGCAGTGAAGGCAAAAAGGGATGTAAACACTACGAGATCAGCAAATTATTATTAGTCAGCCGGGCCAACATCACCGGTTTGATCGACGGGCTTATTCGTCAGGGATTGGTCGAAAGGGTTTACGACGAAAATGACAGGCGTATTTGTATAGCCAGGATTTCTAAAAAGGGCGAGGAATTGGTAGCGTCCTTTTTACCGAAATATTATGAATACGCCACGGCCTTGTTTTCAAATTTATCGAATAAAGAAAAACAACAACTGAACGCATTATTAGTGAAGATGCGTTCGAGTATCAACGATAGGTTAAAAAAACTCAAAAATGAAAAATCAGAGCCCAAAACTACAAAACGTAATACCTGACAATAGGGTAGGGGCATTCTTTTATATTTTTATACTCTTGATGGTCACAATCTATGTGCCATCAGCTTTTAGCTCTGAAGGTGTCCCAAATGATATTTCCTCTTTGAAATTAAGTTTATCGCAGGCCTTGGTCAGGGCCCAGGATAATAGTTTACTTATAAGAGTGGCCAGACAGCAAGTACGGGAAGCCGCGGGGCGCAAACAGCAGGCAGATTCAGATCTTTTGCCCGATCTATCTTTGGGCGGAACCCAAATGAAGGTTTTTAGGGAAAATCTGGATTCTTTGGGGTTCCCCGGAGGAGGGAATCTCGGGCCATTGAGGACTTTAGATGCCAGGGCACAACTGGTCCAGCGGGTTTTTGATTTAAGCGCACTTTCACGCCATCAGGCAGGTAGTGTTGAACTTAAGATAGCTGATTATGAGCAGGATTTGGCCCACCAGCAAGTGACCCTGACTGCAGCTATGGCTTACTTGGAAGTTTTGTATTCGCAAGAACGTCTTCAAGCCATAGTGAAAGATAAAGCCCTGGCCCAACAGATTTTGACATTAGCCCAGCATCAATTTGACGATGGCATTGCCCCCCAGATTGATGTTACCCGTGCCAAAACCCGTCTAGCCCAAGAAGAATTCTTATACCAAGAAGGCCAGCTGGATTTAGATAAGGCCTATCTTCAATTAAAGCGTATTA
Source organism: Candidatus Omnitrophota bacterium (assembly GCA_963769315.1). Taxonomy (GTDB): domain Bacteria; phylum Omnitrophota; class Gorgyraeia; order Zapsychrales; family Fredricksoniimonadaceae; genus JABDGZ01. The sequence continues at coordinate 103,368 of CAVYLG010000003.1, read as the reverse complement.
CGACCCTTCCGTTAGGAAGTCCTCTTGAGCTCACTGACACGCTGAAATTTTTTGAGCAAACTGTCTTGCCGTTGCAAGAGGCCATTATTACGGCTGAGGACAATCGTATAGAAATTAAAATCACCGGACAAGAAGTGCAATACGCCAAGTATAAGTTTCAAGAAGCAAGAAACCAAAATCTTCCGCAAGTTTCATTGGTAGGAGATTACGGCCGTGCGGGAACGGAGCTTTCACAAAAAACAAGTGAGGTGAGTGAGATCGGGGTACAGGTTAAATGGCCTATATTTGATGGCGGCTTCATTTTGGGTAAAGTCAAAGAGGCTGCCGGTAAGAAAAAAGAAAATGAAATGATCCGGGATGATACTCAAATCCAGGTTGAGGAAGACGTACGGTTGGCTTTAAAGACGTTGACCAGCAGCAAACAACAGGTGTTGGCGGCAGAAGAGACTGTGGTTTTAGCCACTGAGGAAGTGAAATTGGCAAAAAACCAGTTTGCTTCCGGATTAAGTGATAATCTTGGGGTCATAACGGCCCAAACGAGATTGGCGGAAGCCCGTGAATCATATACGGCAGCTTTGACACAATATCATCTGGCGCGAATGAATTATTATTCGGCCATAGGGAATATTGAGAATTTTTATTTGTGATTGTTATTCGTTGAAAGGCGGGGATAGGTTATGGAAAGAATATTAGAAAAGTTCAACGGTCAAAATCGGAAAAAGACCATTGCCATTATCATTGCGGTGGCGGCAGTGTTAACCCTGTTGTTTTTTGGGTACAATTATTTTTTTCCTCACGAATCTACTGACGATGCTTTTATTGAAGGGCACGTCATCATGGTCAGTCCTCAAGTTTCCGGGCATATCCTTAAGGTTTATATACAGGATAATCAGCTTGTTCATCAAGGGGACTTTTTAGCACAAATCGATGAAAGGGATTATGCCGTGTCCTTTGACCTGGCAAAGGCGCAAATGGCTGAAGCCCAGGCGGAATTGAAGCAGTCAAGGGAGGATTTGGGGCGTTATAGTAAGCTTTTCGCTTCGGGGGATATTTCAAAGCAGCAGTTGGACAGGGCTATTTTACGGGCGGACACCGCCGCAGCCAAGTTGGATATCACTAAGGCCAGGGTAAGACAGGCGCAGTTAAATCTTTCCTATACTAAAATTATAGCTAATACCGAGGGGCGAATAACACGTAAATCGGTAGAAGAGGGAGACTTTGTGCAGGTCGGACAAGGCCTGCTTGCTATCGTAACGCCGCAACGTTGGGTGATCGCTAATTTTAAAGAGACACAATTGACCTATATGCAACCAGGCCAGCAGGTGACCATTCATGTTGATGCTTATCCCCAGAGGGAATTTTACGGGCACGTGGATAGTATTCAGCGGGGGACAGGGGCCCGGTTTAGTTTGCTTCCTCCGGAGAATGCCACAGGTAATTATGTTAAAGTGGTACAGCGAATACCGGTCAAAATCCTTATCGATTCTTCACAAAATGACGATTCCTTATCTTTGGGCATGTCCGTTGTACCGGTTGTCAAATTAAAATAAGGAAAGCCTAATGGAACAAGCCTCCGTACAAGAAGAAACAGCCAATAATGTCAGTAAATGGCTGATCGCCACGGCTGTAATGTTCGGCGCGTTTATGGCGGTCATGGACATAAGTGTAGTCAATGTCGCTTTGCCTCATATGATGGGGAATTTTGGCCAGACCCTCTCAGCTATCACATGGGTGGCCACTGCCTATAATATCGCGGCCATCATCATGTTGACCATGTCGGGCTGGTGGGCAACTCTGGTGGGGCGTAAGAATTTTTATCTGGCTTCCTTTGCTATTTTTACAATCGGCTCCATCCTTGCGGCGACGGCCCATGATTTTACCTCGATGATTATTTACCGGGTCATTCAAGGCATCGGAGGAGGCAGTTTAATACCTATTTCGCAGGCTATTTTGCGGGAGAGTTTCCCTAAAAAAGAACAGGGTATGGCCATGGCCATTTTTTCTATGGGGGTCGTGCTGGCCCCTGCTTTTGGTCCGGTGATAGGAGGGTGGCTTACCGACAATTATGGCTGGCCGTGGATTTTTTATATTAATATTCCGGTGAGTTTGTTGGGGATGTTCTTGGTTTGGCTTTATGTTTATGATCCTTCGTATCTTCGTCGGGGTATAAAGAAAATTGACTGGGGGGGGATCATCCTTTTGACCGTAGGGTTGACCTGTTTACAGACGGTCCTGGAACGCGGTCAGCAGGAAAATTGGTTTGATTCGTCGATGATCATCACTTTCAGCATTATTACGCTTATATCGCTGGTGGCATTGGTGATTTGGGAATTGCTGCAAAACGAACCGGTCGTGAACTTTCGTTTGTTAAAGAACATACAGTTAAGGATGGGGGTATTGATTGTATTGGTTTTTGGGGTTACGTTGTACGGCACGACGTTTATTTTACCGCAATTTACCCAGCAGCTATTGGGTTATCCGGCATTCCAAGCGGGTTTGATTTTAATGCCCCGCGCCGTGACCCTGTTTTTCGTTCTTCCGTTGGTGGGCAGGCTCTTTAATTTTATAGATTCAAGGGTCATGATGGTGACGGGGATCCTGATTGTGAGCTTGTCTTATTGGCAGTTGGCAGGGTTGTCTTTAAGCGCATCGGATACAAGCATTGTACCGATTTTAATTTTGATGGGGCTGGGAATGCCGTTTATGTTTGTAACGTTGACAACGGTGGCAGTTTCTTCTATACCCAAACAAGACATGACATCAGCATCAGGCATCTATAATTTATTCCAGCAAGTGGGAGGGAATATCGGTTATGCCTTGGTCGTGACCGTTATAGAGAGGCAGTCGCAAGCACACCATGCGTATTTAGTAGAAAATATAAGCCAGTTAAATAAGAATTTTATAGGGTTTTATCATCAAGCTCAAGGTTTTTTAGTCCAGCAGGGGATTTCGCCCGTTGATGTGAAACCAAAAATGTTGGCCCTGGCCCAGTATATGGTCAACAGGCAGGCAGATATGATGGCCTATAACGATACTTCCATCTTTCTGATGATTATGTTTATAGCACTCCTGCCGTTGGTCATGCTTTTTCCTGTCATCAAATCTTCCAAGGAAGCGGTTGTCGTACACGAGATTCAAAATTAGGGAGCATGCCGTAAAATTTCCTGTACCCGGTTGTCGTCGGTTTGGTCAAAATAATCATAAAATTCACTTAAAGCCCTAAAGTATACCGGCGCACGCAGGCAAATGACCTGGTCGGCATTTTCTGCCAACCGTTTCAGGGAACTTAGGGCCCCTACCGGCACGGCCACGATGATTCTTTTAGGGTTTTCCTGACGGACTGTCCAGACGGCGGCTTGGATGGTTGCTCCGGTAGCCACACCATCATCGGTAATGATAATCGTTTTTCCTTTCGCCTGGACCTTGGGGCGCAGTTTGCGGAACAAAGCCTTGTGTTGGGCAATATTAACCAATTGATGTTCTTTTTCTTTTCTAATATACTCGTCATCAGCCTGCGCACGTTCGACCAGATCATCATTGAGGTACAGGTGGCCGTCTTCACTTACGGAACCGATGGCCAATTCAGGATTGTATGGCATTCCTATTTTTCGTGTTAAAATAATATCAAGTTCTGTATTCAATATTTGTGCCACTTGCTGGGCGATAATCATTCCTCCGCGGGGGATGCCTAAAACGGCCTCCGCCGTTAAATGCATATTTTTTAATGCCCGTCCGAGCAATTGCCCTGCTTCAATGCGGTCTTGAAACGATTTATCGGAGGTTTCAATAATTTTCAGGGCAAGGTTTTGCATATGGCAATAGTTTAGCATACAGGCAGAAAAGAGTTAAATGAAGAATACCTTCAAATTAAATTTAGATTTTTTTAAAAGCGTTTTGGGCGTTCAATTGAAGCGTGTACGGGCCAACACAAACAAGGTTTTACATAGTGTTAATCCTGAATTTTTGCATGATTTACGCGTTGAGGTCTTGCGGACCGGTTTTGTTTTGAAACTCTTCCGGGAATTGACGGATATTGATAAGAACAAGAAAATCAAAGACAGGCTTAAATACGCACGGAGGACCATGGGACAAGCACGCAAATTTGATGTATTGTCTTTTCGTACGGAAAATGATTTCAAGAGCGTGGAAATAGCAGCTGTAAAAAAACGGCAGATACAAAAAGTCATAGGGTTAAAGAGGGCAGAAGTTCGTCGAACATTGGTCTGCATGTTGCGTTCTTCTTGGTATTCCCAAATGTTAACGGATCTGGGGTCGTTGTTGCATATAAAGACGAAAAAAGAAGGGAAGGATTTAAGGAATGACGTAAAAAGAAGGATTATAAAACTAAAAAGAGCAAGTTTTTCATCAGCCAATTTTCATAAAATTCGCATAGCCTTAAAAGAGCTGCGCTATATTTATGAATTTTTCAGCCGTTATAGTCATAAAAGGATGAACCGGACAATTCGGCGTATTGTTATATTGCAAGATTTATTAGGCGAGTATCGGGATGCTGTAAGTTCTATAAAGATATTATCACAACTGGAGATGTCCCATCAATCTCTCCATTTAAGCAGGCTTTTAGAACTTGAATCCATCCTTGCTCAAAAGGCTAAGAAAAGATTTAAAAAGGTGTGGGGGAATAATCCCTTTATAAATGGGGGATTTCTATTGACCTAACATTAATTTTACGGCAGACAACAACTTGTTTGGTTCGAATGGTTTCATAAGGGCCGGATACAATTGACCGTTGACATTGATTTGCTCAAGTTCGGTACTGTTGGATGAATATGAAACCATGGCGGTAAAAAAAAGAACCGGTATGTTTTTGGTGACCTCATTTGATTTTAAAAGTTTGACCGCTTCTCCTCCGTTCATCTGAGGCATCATGACATCCATAATGATTAGGTCGGGTTTTAGTTGGATGGCTTTTTTTATCCCATTATCGCCGTCGTTGGCGGTAATGACGTCATAATTATTTTTTTTTAACCTGTTTTCAACCAGGTCGATGATATCCACATCGTCATCGATGATCAATATTTTTTTCCTAACAATCATGCTTCTTCCTTTCTTGGGGGTTCTGATGTAGGTTTAGGCAGTGTAAAAGCAAACTTTGTGCCTACCCCTTCTTTGCTTTCCACCGTGATCTGTCCGTTATGCAATTCAATAATGTATTTGGAAATAACCAGCCCCAGCCCTGTCCCTTTTTCTTGCTGGCCTTTGGATCGGCCGAGCTGATGGAATTTTGAGAACAAAAGGGGGATGTCTTTGGGGGCAATTCCAATTCCCGAATCCTCGATACTGCATTCAATAAACCCTCCGTTGTCCCGGAGAGATATTTTAATTTCACCTTTTTCGGTGAATTTACACGCATTGCCTACCAGGTTTATCAAAACCTGGGTGATTTTATCTTTATCGGCCAGGATTTCTACTTTTTGCGGCGGCAAATCAGAACTGATGCTCAGACCTTTTTGTTCAATTTTGTGCGAAAAATCAGACATGACTTCTTTGATGATTTCGCCCAGATCAATGTTCTTTTTAAAGATCTCTAATTTACCCTTCTCGATTTTGGTAATATCCAGCATATTATCGATGAGCGCTTTCAAACGATGGATATTCCTTAACGACATATTAAAATATTTCTGTTGTTCCTCGTTAACTTCTCCAAACATCCCTTCGGCTATTTGACGGATACTTTCTTGAACGATGGTCAATGGCAGGCGGAACTCATGGGAGACGGTATTGACAAAATCGTCCTTAAGTTCATCCAAAGCCTTGAGTTCTTCGTTTTTTATTTTTAATTCGTTGATGTTAGCTTCCAGTTGCTTTGTCACGGCGGAAAAAGTACGGCTTAGAACCACCAGTTCATTTTCCCCCTGGTTGAGTTCTTTGACGGTTTCCGGGCTTAAAAAAGGTTCGATGGCCTTGCGGTTTTCTTTGGCGATACCGGTGGCTTTGATCAATATCGAACGGACAGAAAAGTATCCGATTAAAACGCCGAATACCATTAGAACCATGGGGATGATGCCGATCTTGGTGTTTTTAAAATACACATAATAAAGAAGGCTCATAGGGATAATGGACGATAAAAGAAAGAGAATGGCGAATTTGCGCAGAACGGAAACTTCTTCGATAGAAGTAACGAAGAATAATTCTTTGTCTTTCGAATTCACGGTATTTAAAAACGGTTCAGGTTTCATATTATTTATATTACTCACTTGACTTGTCTTGGGAAGCAATATCTTGATATTTTTAGCCCTCAGGTGTTGAAATTATTATGATAGTAATAATATTGAAAAGTCCGTTTTTATTGTTATACTATAAACGTGGACGATCAGAAGGATCAAAATAATAAAGAAGATACTTTTTTCCGCACCATGGTCATAGCTCTTATTTTCATTCCGATTATTATCTGGTTGTTGTATAGCGCCTACCAAAAGAACCAAGAATCCGGCCTTAAAACGATCGCCTGCGAGAAAAAATGCACTGACCAAGGATATCCCGGTTATTCATTTCAATGGCCCATGTTTTCAGGCCCAACGTGTACTTGTCTCGGGGCCCCTCATTAGTCCCAAATTAGCCACCTGCCTCTTCATTAACCCCGTTTAAGTAATGCCTCCGTCATTTGCGGCAGTTCATTTTAAGTTGCAAAAAAGGAACTTTTGGGCCCTGTTTGTTGTCTAAAAGAGTGAAAGGGCCATACAGCAGGTTTGTATGGCTTAAGGGCAAGGTGGCTGGCAATGGATTGTAAAAAAATACAAGAATATATCATAACCGACTATATTGATGACCAGATGGGGGATAAGCAAAAGAGCCTCATCGATCAACATCTGGCCCATTGTCATGTTTGTGAGGAATTCCTGATAAGCCTTAAAAACGGGGCTGTTAATCCTTTTAGAATTGGCCAAAAATTTGTTCCTGATGAATTCCTTTGGTCCCGGATAAAGCGGACCATTGAGGAGGTCCAAGAGCGGCAGGAAGGGAAAGGTTTTATACCTGATTTCTGGGAAAAATTAAGATTTGTTTTTTATATTCCCAGGCCGGCCTTTGCCCTTGCTTCAATTGTAACGATGATCTTTATGGTTGGGGTAACAGGTCAATTATTTATGGCAAGCCGGTTGGTGACAATTAACGGACAGGATCAGGTGAGGTATCTTAGTACTTTAATAGATGAACCCGCGGACGTTGCCGGCAATAACGGAGGCGATTTACAGACGCCTATTGAAAAATATTTTTTGTAAATGAACAGCAGTTAAACGTTTTGGGCAGATTTAAAATAGGGGGTTTATATGATAATAACAAAGACAAAAATGATGGGGTTCTTGTTGACCGTGATACTGGCTTTATCAGCACCGGTTGTTTATGCTGACAACGGGAATGGAGGCAATTTATCAGGGGGACAGTCGGCTGTTTCTGATGACCAATCATCCTCTTGGAAGGGGGACCACGGATGGAAGCATGGGCAATGGGGAAGGCATGGTCATTACATGAAAAGCAGGTTCATTCGTCAATTAAACCTGACTGATGATCAAAAGAAACAGTTGAAAGATATTTGGCATAAACAACGGGAAACAATGAAGGCAACGTTTGAACAAATAAAGGCAAACAGAGAGGGCCTTCATAAAGAACTTCTTGGGCCAACAACGGATATGAATAAGATCAATGCCCTTCAGGCACAATGGAAAACTCTTCAAGCCCAGATGGCGGATAATCGTCTGAATTCGACGCTGGAAGTCAAAAAGATCCTAACTCCGGAACAATTCGGCAAGTACCTTGAATTCCAGAAGTACAAATTTTCCGGTCGTTCCCATAGGGGAGAAAGAAATTCTGGTTGGGGGCATAGGTATTGTGATTTTGGCGGGCATTGCAGACATCATCATGACTATAGGGGATATCAATATGGTGGCGGGTATGGGAATTATCATAAGCATGGGGGTGATAACGGACATTATTATGATAATGATTAAAGATTTTATCATCACAAAAATTGTTGGAATAAGGAGGGTAATATGGTAATTAAAAGTCATTTAAGTAAAATTGTCATAGTGGGGGTAATTTGTTTGGCGTTTTTAGTGCAACCTGCCCAAGCCTTTGCATGGTGGAGAGATGGATGGGGCTGGAGAGGTGGATGGGGGTGGGGATGGCCGGTAGTGGGAGCAGTTGCATTAGGAGCCACTGCTACGGCACTTTGGATTGCCGGGCATCAGTACTATTATTACGATGGCCTTTACTATGACTATACCCCTCGTGGGTATGTTGTAGTGACGCTTCCTGTTGGGGCTACTGTTGTGACCGCTTTGCAACCTGCGGTAACCGCAACCCAAGTGAACGATAATGTTATTACGGTTAATATTCCTAATGATAAAGGCGGGTATATAACCGTGAACCTTAAAAGATCGGGTAATGGTTTTGTTGGTCCGCAGGGAGAATTTTATCCGGAATTGCCCAAGGTTTCACAATTAAGGCTTATGTATGGGAAATAGATCCTCCTGAAACGGATAAATAAGTTCCACCCGCACCTGATATAAACCTAGAGGTCGTGTTCCTCGGTTTTAATCTTCTTGTGCAAGAAGATAGGTGCGGGTTTTTATTTTCAATATGGTGCAGGCATTAAATTTCATCTTGACCCTGCCCAACTTCAGCAATTGAAGGACGCCCCCGGCTTTGTGCCGGTCATCATCAATATCCAGCCGATGACGGATTTGAGGGTATTTTTAGGGGTTAATTCACCGCCGAAAAATTCTTCCGCAATGGCACAATAAAAATCCTACCTATTAAGAGACGTTTTATTGTAGAATGATTTTCTTTAGCCGCTTGGGCTCTCGTTCAAGTTTCGGTGGAGAGGGATAGCAACTGAAATGGGCGTTGAATCCTCCGCTCGCGATGCATCCAACAGGGGATTTTTCCCGGTGGTAGTTTCCGATTGCGTTTCATCATCGAATCAAGAGGCCCATGAAAGGTCTCTGAATTAAATAACCAGGGGGTAGTTATGCAACAGATCAAAGCTTATGGGGTTTTAAGTGCGGCCGATGCCTTAAAGCCATTACAAATTACCCGTCGGGATACCGGTGCCGATGACGTAGCTATTGATATTGCTTATTGCGGTGTCTGCCATTCCGACATTCATCAGGCACGTAATGAATGGGGCAATTCCCTTTATCCCATGGTGCCGGGGCATGAGATTGTGGGGACAGTAACGAATGTGGGTGCAAAAGTGAAACGGTTTAAAGCCGGGGATAAGGTGGGAGTGGGCTGTTTGGTCGACTCCTGCCGCGAGTGCCCTGATTGCAAGGAAGGACTGGAGCAGTTTTGCTCGAGACCTGTTTTTACCTATAATAGTCTTGAAAAAGACAATAAAACCTTAGCCCATGGCGGTTATTCCACCAAGATCATTGTGCATCAGGATTTTGTCCTTCGCATTCCTAAAAATCTTCCTCTTGATAAATCAGCGCCGCTTCTGTGCGCCGGTATTACTACGTATTCGCCCTTGCATCATTGGCATGCCGGCCCGGGAAAACGGGTGGCCATCATTGGTTTAGGGGGTTTGGGCCATATGGCTGTCAAGATCGCCCATGCCATGAAGGCAGAGGTTACGGTTTTAACCAGGACCCTGGCTAAGAAAGATGACGCCGTGCGTCTGGGGGCCAGCCATGTGTATGCCACCAGTGATCCCAAGACATTTGAAAAGCTGTCTAAGCATTTTGATCTGATCATTAATACCGTATCCGTAAAATTGGATTGGGGGCAGTATTTAGGGTTGCTTAAACGCGACGGCCACATGGTGCTTTTGGGCGTTCCCGCCGATGCTCCCCAGCTTCACGCCTTTCCCCTGATCATGGCCCGCCGCAGTTTAGCAGGATCCTTGATCGGCGGAATTAAGGAAACCCAGGAGATGCTGGATTTCTGCGGCAAGCATAATATTGCCTCGGACATTGAATTGATACCTATGGACAAGATCAATGAAGCTTACGAAAGGGTAATCAAGGCAGACGTGAAATACCGCTTTGTCATTGATATTGCTTCTTTGAGATGAAAAATTTATATAAGATCGCAGCACTCGCCATTTTTGGTCTTTTTTTCTTTATAAATATAATTACCCTGAATGACGGCCATAATTGGGGGGATGATTTTGCCCAATATATCCAGCATGCCATAAATCTGGTTGAGCACAAGCCCTACGCCTCCGGTATTTCTTATGACCTTTGGGTTGCTTATCCGCCGGGTTTTCCTTTTCTTTTGTCCTCAATGATCTACTGGTTTGGCATTAATTTCAAAGTCCTTAAATTTTTGAATGTTTTGTTTTGGGCTTTGGGCGCCCTTGCCGCTTATGGTTTGGCTTTAAGAAGGCTGGATCTTTTTTGGGCAAGGATGATCACGGTTTGGTTTTTAACCTCCCCGTTATTCTTCTTTTTTAAGCAGAATGTCCTATCAGACATCCCTTTCATGTGTTTTGTCTTATTGTCAACTTTAAGTTTTATGAAATTTGAGGAGTACCAAGAAAAGGGTTTAAGTGATTCAAGCCGGATATTTTTATTGTCGTCAATTTTTTGCATGAGTTATGCGCTTTTAATTCGATGGGCGGGAATAAGTTTAATTTTGGCCGTTGTATTATATTTTCTTGTCGTTAAAAGGGACTGGAAGGGATCTTTGGTTTTTATTCTCGGTGCGGCCGTTTCCTTCTTCATTGCGTTTCAATGCGGCTGCTGGGTGGCCGGGTATTTTACGAAAACGACGGTTTTACTTTTTCAACAATGGTTTTGGGTAAGCTGGTCTTATCTGACATATACCCTTCAGGTCATCCTTAAGTTGTATATTTCAGATGAAAAGTATTTTTCGACAATGATAACTCCCGCCGTATTTGTCTTGATCAATAACACCGTCGGAGTGTTTTTTTTGGTAATGGCGGGGATATTTCTTTATCGTTTATATCAGAGGAAGATCAGCTTTATGGGATGTTTTGTCTCTTTGTACCTCATAGGGGCTGTTTTCTGGCCTGTTCACGAAGGGTTCCGTTATCTTTTGCCGGTCATGGTTCCCATGACAATTTATCTTATTGAATGGGTCAAACCGGCTTGGCGAAAATTAGCCGTGGTTATTTTTTTATTTTTAATTCTTCAGAATGTTTTCGTTATTGCCGCTAATTTTAAATTCAACGATGATGATATTTATCAAAAAGAGGCCTTAGAAATGATGCAGTGGGTCAAGCTTCATATTAAGCCTGGCGAAAATTATATGTTCTCACATCCGCGGGCATTAGGGTTTTTGACCCACCGGACCGGATACTCTTTTGGGGCGTATCAACAAAACATGGGTGATTGGTACAAACGTATTAATCCTTTACATATCAATTATTTGATCGTGGACAAACGTTTAGATTCGATAAGTCAATATAACCATTTTCGTTTTAGGGTCGGTCATGACGAATTATATGTCAACAGGGTTTGGGACAATAGGTTTTATAAGATTTATAATGTCACTTTACCAATCAATAGCGGCCCGGTGCCGGCACATTTCAACCGCTGATGAATAATCTTATCCGTCAATATATTTTGGGGTATTTCTTTTTTATTGCTATAAGTGTCTGGACGCCTTTTGGTTATGCACAAGGCACACAAGTGGCGGATCTCGAGGTTGTCAAAGCAGGTCATTTTGCCCCGGGCCAATTGGAGGCGCATTATTTAAAACATGGGTACCAATTCGGACATATTACCCAGGAACAATATTTGCAGGGTGCCCAGGCGCTCTTAGATGCCTCTGTGGGAGTAGATGTTTTAGAGAAAATCAGGTATAATGGCGATATTGAGCATTTTAGGGTAAGTACCGGTGAATTTGCGGTAATGACTAAAAGAGGACGGATCCGTACTTATTTTAAGACGGATTACGGATACTGGTTAAGACAATGAGGGGAAAACATATCTGTCCGGTATGCGGATTTGACGGCCTAAAGGAAGAACCTTTTAGTCTCAGGAATGAACCGTCTCATGAAATTTGTCCGTGCTGTGGTTTTGAATTCGGATTTGATGGGGGCAATGACCCTGAAGTATTCGCAGAGTTTCGCAGGCGTTGGATAAAAAATGGGTCTAAGTGGTTTATGCCTGATTTTAAGTCCCTAAATAGGGATAAAAGAAAGTAGTTATTCCGATATTTACGTTTAATAAGTCTGCCCTGGGACATGGTCCGAGGATAAGGGGAAAGGTATGGTACGCAAATATTTAGCATTTTTTTTGGTTCTATTTTTGGGTTTGGGTACATCTATATTCGCCCAGGATGAGGATCTGGTTTCAAAAGTGAATTATAAGGTTAGCAAAATGAAAAAAGAGTTAAATTTGACGGACAGCCAAGCAGTTGCCATAAGGCCGATTATCAAAGATTATTTTGCCAAGCGTGAAGCGGTGTTACAGGAAGTGGCAGGAGAGGGTATTGTTGATCATGTCACCGTAAAAGCTACTTTGAAGGGATTAAAAGAAGAGGAGTATCAGAAAGTAGGAAAAATTTTAAGCGAAGAGCAGATGAAGAAATGGATCAATAAGGAAAATTTGATGGCAACACTCAATCCGGATAGCGGGGAAAGCGTAGTTGATGAGGGGGCCGGTTTAACGGCAACCGGGGCGAATTTTAAATTTTGATTTGAAGACATATTGATAAAAATTTTTCTTTTTTTGGCGATTATTGTGCTATAGTACCACCCTATATTATTATCCTTGCAGGCGCTTCTATAAGTAAACAAAGGACTTGGGTCAGATAATTAAATTTTTATAATTATTAACTAATTGATTTTTAACCTTAATTTGTCTAGAATTAATACCTAATATAGTTAGGGCTCTTTTACAATGAATAAACGGCGTGTGGTTATTACCGGTTTGGGCGTAGTTGCTTGCAATGGTATTGGCAAAGACAATTTTTGGCAGGCCAATATTGAAGGACGTTCGGGGATAGGTCAAATTACCAGTTTTAACACCGATGCCTTTGATACCAAAATAGCGGGTGAGATCAGGGGTTTTGACCCTTGCCAATACATGCCTGCAGAGGTGGCCAAAAAGGTTGACAGGTTCGTCCATTTTGGGCTGGCTTGCACCAAGATGGCCATGCAGGACAGCCGGTTAGACCTAGAAAAGGAAGACAGGCATAGGATAGGGGTTATTATCGGTTCCGGCTTGGGAGGGATGCTGTTTCATGAAGAACAAATGGTGGCGGTTCTTGTAAAAGGAACCAATCGCATTAACCCTTCTTCAGTGCCGAGAATTTCTCCTAACGCGGTGTCCAGTCACATTGCCATTCGGTATGGTTTTCTGGGGCCCAATATGGTTATTTCGACGGCCTGTGCCTCTGCGAGTCATGCCATCGGGGAGGCTTTTCGAAAAATCCAGTGGGACGATATGGATCTATGCGTGACCGGAGGGGTTGAAGCGCCCTTGACACGTTTAAATTTTGGAGCGTATTGCGCGTTAAGAGTGGTATCTAAGAAAAATGATGTCCCTGAGGAAGCCTCTCGTCCTTTTGATTTACAACGTGACGGCTTTGTTTTAAGCGAAGGCGGCGGTGGGCTAATTTTGGAAGAATTAAACCATGCCCTTGAGAGAAATGCGCCGATTTACGCGGAAGTGACCGGGTATGCCAGTAACTCAGGAGCGCATCATATGGTCATGCCTGATTTGAGCGGTGAAGATGCGGCCCGGGTCATGGCAGATGCTTTGAAGGACGCGAATATAGACCGTTTGCGTGTTGATTATATTAACGCCCATGCCACCTCAACCGTGGCTAATGATCGTGCGGAGACCAAGGCCATAAAAAATGTGTTTGGCCAACAAGCTTATAAAATCCCGATTTCTTCAACGAAATCCATGATCGGTCACAGTCTCGGGGCCGCGGGAGGCATTGAAGCGGTGGTTTGTGCTTTAGCCATTAAGAATAAATTCATTCCGCCAACCATCAATTATAAAGATAAAGATCCGGAATGTGATTTGGATTATGTCCCCCTTGAAGGACGTCGTGCCGGGTTGAATACAGTTTTATCCAATTCATTTGGATTCGGCAATTGCAATGCGTGTATTGTTTTTTCAGATTTTAAAGGCCTGTAGATCTTTGCTATAGGCACGTATTTAAAGCGACCTAAAGGAGCCTCGGTAAAAGAGGACAATAGCGTTAATAGGAGGCCAAAACCCATGACCTATAGTGAAGTTGAGGGGGCTGTTAAAGAAGTTTTAGCCAAACAATTAACCATGGCAGTGGGGAGTATTAATTTGGACTCGCGTTTGGTTGAAGATCTGGGGGTGGATTCTTTCGGGTCAGTGGAAATTGCTTTTGAATTGGAAGAAAAATTTGATATCAAAATCCCGGATGCGGCTCTTTATGAGGCCAAGACTGTCAAAAATATCGTGGATTATATCGCATCTCAGAAAGAAGGAAAGTAAAGATTATGGCTGTCAGATTTTATGCTGATTTAAAAAATTTTTTCAGGCCCGCTGTAAAGTCGGATTTGCCTGACAACGGGTTTGAATTGCCGGGCCAAAACGGGGAAGCCATCATTCTCATTCACGGCATGACAGGGACCCCCCATGAAATGAGGTTCTTGGCCAATTATTTAAACCGCCAGGGCTATGCCATTTATTGCCCGCGTTTGGCCAATCACGGGGCGCCGATTCATATTCTGCAAATGAGCAAATGGCAGGATTTTTATCAAACGGTCCGCCAATGTTATCTTCAAATCCGCAGCCAGTATAAGCATATTTACGCCGGAGGCCTTTCGATGGGTGCTTTATTGGCCTTGCTTTTGGCGGATGAGTTTAAAAGTGAAATAGCCGGTGTCAGCTGTCTTTCACCTACCTTATTTTATGACGGTTGGAATTCCCCCTGGTATCGTTTTTTGCTTCCTTTGGCCTATAAAACTCCTTTGAAATATTTTTTCTATTTCAAGGAAGAGCCGCCTTACGGCATTAAAAATGAAGCAGTACGCCGTCGCATTCATGAGTTTTATAGCAGGGCTGATCTGCATAATATGGAGCAAGTTAATCAATACGGGTATCCTTTTTTCCCTTTAACTTTGTTGTATCAGCTGGAAAAATTGGTAAAACATTTAAGCGGCCGTTTGCAGGGTATTTCTATACCTGTCCAGCTGATTCAGGCCCAAGATGACGATATGAGCTCTGTACGCAATTCCCAATATATCTATAACCGGGTCAGGTCCCACCGTAAAGAGTTAGTCCTTTTGCATAATTCTTACCATATCATTACCGCTGACCAGGAACGCAATTCAGTGGCCATGCACATGCAGCGCTTTTTCTGCGGACAACCCAATCCCTCATAAAATAATATGACACTTATTAATCGTCTTAATCAATTAGAATCAAAGCTTCATGTCAAATCACCGATTGTTTTATCTAACTGCCGTGTTTTTTTTGATTTTGACAATACCATGACCACCTCCGACGTGCTGGATGATGTCATCCAGCGCTTTTCCATTAACGACCAATGGATGGCCCTGGAAAAGGCGTGGCAGGAAGAAAAAATCGGCACTAAAGAATGCCTGGAGGGGCAATTAAGGAATGTGCGGATCACCAAAAGCGCATTGCATAAATTCCTTAAAAAGGTCGAGCTTGACCCTCATTGCCACCAGCTTTTGGCCCTGCTTGTCCGTGAGGGCATCAAGCCGGTTGTTTTGAGCGATAATTTTAGCTACATCATTGATCTGATTTTGAAATATAACGGCATCAAGGACCTGAAGGTTTACGGCAATACCCTGCGTTTTTATCGCGGGCATATCATCCCGTCATTCCCTTATGACAATCCTTTTTGCCTGACCTGCGCCCATTGCAAAAAGATCCATTTAACCAAGGATAAGACAGATAATAAATTGATTGTTTACGTCGGTGATGGCCGTTCGGATTTTTGTCCGGCACGTGTTTCGGACATCGTTTTTGCCAAGGACAATTTATTGCGTTTTATGATGAAGGAAGAACTACCGTTTATTTCTTTTAAAGATTTGGGTGATGTGCATGATTATTTTCAGGAGGTATTGACCCATGGCCGGAAAAGCCGTTAAACAAAATACCGATCAAATGAGTGATAAAGAATTGCTGGCCCTGGAGTCGAAATATTGCTCTTGGGGAGACACCGTCCATTATGCCAAGCATTTGAATATTTTTCGCAGAGCTGAAGGCATGTATTTGTATGATACCCAAGGCGTGGAATATGTGGATTTGCAGATGTGGTATTCCGCAGCTAATTTTGGGTATAAAAATAAACGCCTTAATGATGCTCTTAAAAAACAGATCGATACCCTTCCGCAGTTAACCTGCCAATATTTACATGAAGAAAAGATCAGATTAGCCGCTAAAATTTCCCAGGACATTGAGAAGAAATTTGGATGTAAAGGCCGGGTGCATTTTAACGTCGGAGGAGCGCAGGCCATAGAGGATGCCATTAAAGTCGTGCGCAATCACACAGGCAAGATCCCGGTTTTTGCCTTTATGGGGGGGTATCACGGGCGTACGCTTGCGGCAACAGCCATTACTTCCAGTTACCGTTACCGGGAGCATTATGGCCATTTTTCCGACCGGGCCCATTTTGTCCCTTACCCTTACCGTTTTCGCTGTACGGCCAGTCATAAGAAAGAATCCTGTTGCGATCTTTCCTGTTTAAAGCCCTTTGAGAAATTATTTGAGTCGGAATATTATTCCGTTGTCAATCCTAAAAATAATAATTGTGAATACGGGGCTTTTTTTGTCGAACCTGTGCAGGGGACCGGCGGCTACATTGTCCCGCCGATGAATTATTTTAAGGAGTTAAAGAAAATTCTTGATCAACATCATATCTTGTTTGTTGCGGATGAAGTACAGATGGGTTTTTACCGTACCGGCAAGTTATGGTCCATTGAGCATTTTGATGTGGTCCCGGATATCATTGTTTTTGGCAAATCCCTGACCAATGGCCTTAACCCTATATCAGGGATATGGGCCAAGGAAGAACTTATCTCGCCGGACGTTTTTCCTGCGGGCATGACCCATTCGACCTTTTCTTCCAATCCGCTGGGGACAGCTTGCGGCCTGGCGGTCATGGAGCTTATCGAAGAATCAAATTTTGATGTGGACGTCCCCAAAAAAGGAGCGTATTTCTTAAAGAAACTCCGGGCCTTGCAGAAAAAGTATCCCTATATCGGAGATGTGGACGGCCTGGGGCTTGCCTTGCGTATTGAAATGTGCCAAAAAGACGGCTTCACGCCCAACCGCGAATTGACGGATACCATCATGAACATCGGTTTAAAAGGAGAACTCCGTTCCGGCGGTAAAAGGCGCGGCATAGTGCTCGATATCGGCGGATATTATAAAAACGTCTTTACCCTTGCTCCTTCGCTTTATATCACCGAAGAGGAAATTGATCTGTCGGTAATGCTCTTCGAAGAAGCCCTCCAAAAAGCTTTGGCGTAATTCCAATATCTGTCATTAACGGACACGGTGTTAAACTAAGTGATTTAGCTGACCGCTGTCATAATAATCCCCAACATGATAAGCAGGGTCCCGGTTAATTTTGGGGCATCGATTTTTTCGTGCAGGAAGAAGTGCGCAGCAAAAAGGGCGAAGATGTATTGAATGCTTCCCAATAAATAGACAAAATTTAATTCACCGCTCGCCAAGGCCGCAAACCAAAAGAGTAATCCCCCCAGCATCGAAAAAGCCCCCATCCAAAGAACCGGATAAGATAAAACACATCCCAGCAATCGCATGACCCAGGGCTTGGAGGCCGTTTTCTCAATGTTGATCCGGTTCGCGCTTTTCTTGAAACAAATTTGTCCGATGGTTATCCAGAATTCAGCGATGAGGACCAGAACAAGGGCTTTATTCATGGCATACCTCGTGAGGGTTTACTTTTGGAAACATAGAATATGCCGAGCACGATGAAGACAAGCCCCAGCCAGCGCATCGCCGGAACAACCTCATGCAGGAAAATAATCGCTGCGAACGGTATTAAAATATAACCGATGCTTGCCAGGGGAAGGGCAATGCTTAAATCCGTTTTGGAAAGGATATACATCCATAAAAAGAAATTAGAAAGATAGATGGCCACGCCTATCCAAAACAGGTAAAAATCGTGATGGGCAAGATTAAAAAGATGATGAACGCCTTTTTTCATCAAAAGTTGGGCGGTCGTGTCCAACAGATCGTTGATCACAAGAAAAAGGAGTATTTTAAGCGGCAGTTGGTTTATTTTTGCGATCTTTCCCATCGTTTAAGTTCCGGGTCAAAATTTTCGAATTTAAGCAGAGCGCATAAACATTTTAAAAAAAGGCGCATTATTTTATAACGGGCCTTGACATAAAGATAGACCGGCACAAAATCAAATTTGAGCCTGCGTTTGGGCTCATAACCGGTCGCACCCATTTCGTATGTTTTAATACCGTGCTTGAGGCACCAATTAAAGACCTCTTTAAATTTAACAAAATACAGATGATATTCATGAGCAGGAGTATAGTCAAATCCCAGATAATAATCGAGTAAAATATCTTTTGAAACTAAGCAGAATACGAATGTGACTAACTTGCCATTGATCCGCCAAAGAAAAAATTTAGTTTCTTGGGGCATATTTTTTGAAATCAAGCGAAAAAATTGTTTAGGGACAATTTCAAAGCCCATATCGTGGGCCTCAACGGCTTGCAGGTACAGGTTGTAGACTTCATCGAGGGTGCCTTCATCCAGAACGGTTACCAGGCTTGATTCGATTTTAACGCTTGAGGCTTTTTTAAGCTTTCTTCGAAAATCATAACGGGTGGGACCGCTAAGGGTTCTTAAATAGTCTTCAAAATCGGAAAAGTCCAACTTCAGGCGGGTCATGGGCAGACTGTTAATCTTAAGAAAACCATTTTTTAGCAAAGGATCAAAAAGTTTGTTATAGGAAAGGTCAAGGTCTTTGAAGGCAATAACAGGGGCATGAATTTTACGTGCGAGAGCTTCCATGCGTTGCACAATGGCCTCCACGACGCCGAAGGAACAGGGTATATTCCCTATTTGTCCTTGGCCCATGGGAATGCCGCATACCAGAGCTTTGATGCTAAAAAGACGGGGGAAGGTTTTTTTGATCGCATTTGACAATTGACGCAAGGGGCCGTTGATGCTGGTATCCAGAGAATAGTTTACGCTAAAGCAGGGCGCGGCACCGACGAGTAATGACGAGTGTCCGGCAGGAGGACCTAATTTTTTGTGTTCATAAACGAGGATATAGTAAAAAGAAAACTGGTCAAAATTTGATTCATCCAGGGTTTTTAAGAAAAAATAACTTTCCGGGACGTTCGGGAAAATTTTATTCCATTCATCGGCGGACACTTCCTCAATTTTCCTGATCACCCGTGTTCGAAGACGGCTTTTTTTAAATTGGCGGGAAATTTTCATTTTGGGAATTCTATCAGTTGGGTTAAGCAAGGTCAAATTTTCTTTATAGCCCCATTGACGCATCAAGAAACCGTTCGCATTGATATTTTTTTTCAATGACAAAGGTTTTATTTACCTTATAATTTGTATGGACGAACCAGGAGTTTCGCTGAAAACCTTTAAACCATTGACTTGGTAGTGTAGTGAAAGATGAACAGCTTTTATAGTCATTTATTCTAACGCAGGTAATATAAGGGACCCTATAAGAAACGGTGGGACATGTTTTCAATATTTAAAAAGAATTCGGAAGTCAGGCCATTAAGAAGAAATCTATTCGATTTTTTAGTAGAAATGGAAAAGAACCTGGAATTCTACTATGTGATGGACCAGCGCCAGTTTGTCACTCACGGGTTTTTGACAAATGTCTGGCCTTTGGTCAAAGACATGGATATCATCAAGCGGCATGAAACCATGGCCGTGTACGCCAAGGCCATGGAGGATTTCAATAATTCTTTTAAAGCTTATAAAGATTATGAGAATTGGTATGCCGGGGATATCAATAATAAAACTCCGGAAAATGCCCGCAAATTGCATGCCCTTAAATCTGAGTTGGACCAACGAGTTAAAGGATTAGAAGCCGTGATCATCCCCGCCGGACAAGACCTCGAGCGGGAAATGTTACGATTGGGTCTATTAAAATCATGAGTGATGAATTTCTAACAGTATCAGAGCTAAATCATTTTATCCGTGATGTTTTAAACAGCGGTTTTCCTAAAGCTCTGTGGGTTTGCGGGGAAATACAGGGCTATGACCGAGGAAAAGATAAAAAGCATGTATTTTTCGAATTATGCGAAAAAGACCCTGCCACCCGCGATATCACGGCCCGCATAGGGCTTGTGATCTTTGCCCAAATCCGTCCTAAGATTGATGCCATCCTCAAGAAAGCGGAGAATGCTTTTGAATTAAAAGATGATATTGAAGTCAAATTCTTATGCAAGGTGGATTTTTATCCCGGCCATGGTCAGGTGCGCCTGATCGTCGAGAGCATAGACCCCGTTCATACCTTGGGTAAGATCGCCCAGGACCGTCAGCGTTTAATTTCATTGTTGAAACAAAAAGGGACATTGGATAAGAACAAGCAATTGGCACTTCCTGATGTGATTTTGAACGTAGGCCTTATTACTTCTTATGATTCCGCAGCTTATCATGATTTTATTTCCGAGTTCAAACGCAGCGGGTATGCTTTTAAAATATTTTTGGTCAATTCGATCATGCAGGGGAAAAATACCGAGAGTTCTGTTATTAAATCTTTGAAAATTTTGGGAAGCATTGGGAAGGTGGATGTGATCGTCATCACCCGGGGCGGCGGTTCCATCGCGGAGCTAAGTTGTTTTGACAGCGAGAAAATCGCCATGGCCATTGCCCAGTCAGGCATTCCGGTCTTAAGCGGCATCGGCCATGAAATCAACACGACTGTTACGGATTTGGCAGCCCATACCTTTGTCAAGACGCCGACAGCCATCGCCAAATTTTTAGTGGAACGTATCAAGGGATTTATGGAAGGCGTTGATGCGCGTCAAGAACGTATTATTGAAATCCTGCGCCAGGCCATAAACCTCAAACGCACCCGGCTTAAGGACAGTGCTTTTTTTCTGCAAAATCAGACGCTGGGATTGATCAAAAGCCACCATCAGCGGCTGGCGGGTATCTCCGAGGCCCTTAAACGGACCCCGGCGGTGAGAGTTAAGGAATCCAGAAAATCACTGGGAGATACCACAGAACATATAAAGAGAATTATTTATTTGCACCTTCAAAATTCAAGGACTAAAATAGGCCATTATCAGAAATTAGTCCAGATGGCAGATCCTCATAATACGCTTAAGCGCGGGTTTAGCATCACCAGGAGCCAAGAGGGCCGTTTAATACGAAGCATCAAAGATGCCAAGGAAATCAAAGGCATAGCGACACAGTTGGTGGACGGTATAATTGACAGTGAGATCAAACAGGTAAAGAGTTGATATGGCTGAAGTTAAGTATAATAAAGCTATCGAGCGGCTTGATGAAATTATCGGCAAAATTGAAAGCGATGATATAGATGTCGATGAATTGGCTACCAGAGTCAAGGAAGCTGTTAATTTAATCAAGCTGTGCAAGGCAAAGATCGACAAGGCTGAGATGGAAGTCAAGCAGGTAGTCGATGATTTTGCCAAGGAATCAAGGGAAAGCGAATAACCGAAGAGGTCCCTGATGGTTGTTTTATATACGGTCCTTATTTTTTTAGTTTGTCTATTGGTCCTTTTGAATACCTACCGCGCCTGGTTTTTTATTGATGCCCGTCGCCGCGGCAAATTGCCGCCCAAAGGCCGTGCCACCATGTATGATGTGCGCCAATTATTGATGGAAGGCGAGAAAGAATTAGCCATTCAGGTCTATCGCGAAATTTTTCAAACCACACCTGATAAAGCCAAAAAAGATATCGAAGAACTTGAACGCAGCCTTAAAGTTTAAACTCTCCCTATGAGAGATCTAATCCTTACCATATTCATTTCTATTTTGATTATCGCCCCGCGAGGGTTTTGGCCGATACTTCTTCAAATTCGGATTTTAATCCGTTCCCTCAAATGGAACAAGACCTAAAAAATGCAGATGACGGGGCAGTGCCTCAGCAGCAAAATGACGGAAGTGACGCCTGGCCGCCGTCTAATAGTGAGGAGCAATCTAATAGCTAGGGGGGATCATGAGTGACTGCATATTTTGTAAGAATTTGCCCAGGGTTTTGGAAAATGAATTAGCTTATTGCCTATACGATATTAAACCGATAACCCAGGGACATATGCTTTTTATCCCCAAGAGGCATCATGTGGATATTTTTGAGTCAACACCCGAGGAACTGAAAGCTGTTTTTGAATTGATCCAAAAGGCCAAAGAATTGTTATTAAAGGAATATAAGCCGGACGGATTTAATATCGTGGCCAACTGCGGCGGGGTCGCCGGTCAAATTGTTATGCATGCCCACGTGCATTTACTGCCCCGCTATCATGGTCAAATCGTCAATCTGCGGACGTTAATTCATTGATTGAAAAGGAAGGGTATGCCGAAATTCCCTTGGAAAATAGCTAAGGAATACGAAGAGATTAAATATCATAAGATGGAGGGCATTGCTAAAATCACCATCAACCGGCCCCAACGGCGCAATGCTTTTACGCCGGTAACGGTCAGGGAAATGATGGGCGCCCTAGATGATGCCCGTGACGATGAAAGAACAGGGGTGGTCATCTTGACCGGGGAGGGTAAAGAAGCGTTTTGTTCAGGCGGAGACCAGAAATTCCGCGGCGATGCAGGCTATAAGGACAAGGACGGCACCAATCGTTTAAACGTTTTGGATTTCCAGCGGCAGATCCGGTCCTGCCCTAAACCGGTGATTGCCATGGTGGCAGGGTATGCCATCGGCGGCGGTCAGATTTTGCAAATGATTTGTGATCTTACCATCGCGGCGGACAATGCGGTGTTCGGACAGACCGGCCCTAAGGTCGGTTCTTTTGATGGGGGTTTTGGCTCAAGCTATATGGCCCGTATCGTCGGCCAGAAAAAAGCCCGTGAGATTTGGTATCTCTGTCGTCAGTACAATGCCCGGCAAGCGCTGCAAATGGGGTTGGTCAACACCGTTGTCCCCTATAAAAAGTTAGAAGAAGAAACAGTGCTGTGGTGCCGGGAAATCCTGCAGCATTCGCCCTTGGCCATCCGTTGCATTAAGTCTGCCATGAACGCGGATTGCGACGGGCAGGCCGGTTTGCAGGAACTGGCAGGGAATGCCACTCTTTTATTTTATATGACCCAGGAAGGGCAGGAAGGCCGCAACGCCTTCGTGCAAAAACGTAAACCCGACTTTTCCAAATTCCCGAAGAGACCTTAAAAAATTTTCCCATTCCTTTTATGCTAAAAAATTGGATCTTAGCCATCCGCCCTAAAACCTTATCTGCGGCCATAGCTCCGGTGGTCATTGGCACAGCCATGGCTTTTGGCGACGGTCTTTTTCACGGCCCCTCAGCTCTGATGGCTTTGTCGGCTGCATTGTGCATTCAAATCGGCACCAATTTAGCCAATGATTATTTTGATTTTAAAAAAGGGGCGGACACGGCTGATCGTATGGGGCCGCTGCGGGTAACCCAAGCCGGGTTGATCAAACCTCACGTGGTCCTTATCGCATCAATCGTTTTTTTCGCATTGGCCGCTTTGTCCTCTATTTATCTGATCAATCGTGCGGGAGCGTGCATTTTGATCATTGCGATAGCTTCCATTGGGGCCGGTATTTTCTATACGGCGGGTCCCATCCCCTTGGGATATCTGGGGCTTGGAGATTTATTTGTATTGATTTTTTTCGGTCCCGTGGCCGTCGGAGGGACATATTTTACGCAAGGGTTGGAAATCAATTGGGCGGTCATTGTCGCGGGCTTAGCTCCCGGTTTTTTATCTACGGCCATTTTAGCCGTGAATAACCTGCGGGACATTGATACTGACCGACGGGTAGGGAAGCTTACTTTGGCGGTGCGCTTCGGAAGAGGATTTGCCATGAGCGAATACCTTTTTTGCATCATGGCCGCGACTTTAATACCCTTTGCGGTGGTCCTTATTACGGGTGACCATCAAGGCATAGCCGCGGCTTCTTTGGTAGGATTTTGTGCCATCCCTTGCGTGAAAGCGGCTTTTACGCATTTGGATGGCTCCGGTCTTAATAGGGTTTTAGCTCATACCGGACGCCTGCTGTTGATCTATACTGTCTTGTTTTCCATAGGATGGGTGTTGTGCAGCCGTTAATTATAAGCCACTCTGATTTTTCGTCTTTTAAAATCCCTTTTCTTAAACCTTTGACCTTTGCCGGAATTACTGCCGTTGAACGAAGCGGTTTTTATCTAACACTCAAAACGTCCGGCGGCCTGAGCGCTCAGGGTGAGATCGCTCCTTTAGAAGGTATCAGCCAAGAAACCATCCGGCGTACCAGGCATGACTTGAAGGAAACCTGCTCTTATTTGACGGAGTTTAAGATTCCCCTTCAAAAGGATGAATTGCTGGACCTGGTAAGGCAGGACCCGCATATTTTGAACGTATGTCCCTCGGTACGTTTCGGCATTGAGTCTGCTATTTTGATGCTGGCTTCAAAAGCGGGAAATAAGAGTTTGGCGGAATTTTTAGGGGCCGGTTTAAAAGACCTACAGACTGCCGTTTTGCTTCAAGGGACGCACCAGGAAGTGATTGCTGATGTCAAACGCTTTTCGCAACGAGGTATCAAGGTATTCAAACTAAAGGTAGGGGACCGTAATATCGCTTTGGATGTTAAAAAAATCCAAGATATCCGCCTACTTTTGGATGATGAGTCTTATTTACGCTTAGACGGTAATCGGAAATGGAGTTTTGAGGAGGCTTGTATATTTGCTCAATTGGCAGGCAATCAAAAGATTGAATTTATTGAAGAGCCTGTTAATGATGTTACCCGGCTGGATGCTTTTTATGAACAGACCCACATGCGGATCGCTTTGGATGAGACCCTTGCGGCGGTACAAAGCGGCATCCGGGCGCCGGGACGTTGTTCTTCGCCTTTGGCAAGGCATGAAGGAGTCACGGCCTATGTGATAAAACCCATGATCTTAGGCCTTATTCCCTCTTTGGATTGGATGGAAGAGGCTGAACTTTTACAGCGCAAGGCTATTATCAGCTCTGCCTTTGAATCACCGTTGGGTTTTAAGGTATTGGCCAATATAGCATGCTTAAGCGACCAAATCACAGGTTTGGGGACCGAACGATGGTTTAAGAATCCCAAAACCATTGTCAGCGAGGATGGGATCATTCAAAGGATATTTTTAATATAATTAATATGTGAAAAGGCCCAATTGCATTGATTTTGTAAAGTTATTTCATTGCGGGCGAAGCATCTTTTATAATGAACGAACACTTCTCCATCATCTGGGGCACGCGGCAAATCAGACACCAGCAAATATCATTGTATCTGGCCTGTGCCGTTAAACAATTAAGAGGCATGGGGATTAAAGCCTTTGATCGGATTGCTATTTGCGCTGAAACCAGCGTTGAGTATGTGATTTTGTTGATGGCTTTGTGGCAAATAAAGGCCGTTGCGGTCCCCATCAACCCCCGCTGGCCGGATAAAACCATAGCATCGTATGTGGCCAGGGTCAATGCCCGGCATTTGTTTCGTTCCGCGGACATCAAACGTGCTGTTTGTTATGATGCCCGTCAACATTTGGAAGCCAAGGGGCACAAGGATTTGGACTTGGAGCAGGAGGTGACTATCATTGCCACTTCGGGTTCCAGCGGTGAAGCCAAGGCCGCAGTCCATACCTGGGGGAACCATTTTTATAGTGCCAAGGGTTCGAATGAGAGCATCCCTTTGACATTCACGGACCGTTGGCTTTTATCCTTGCCGTTGTATCATGTTTCCGGCATTGCCATTACGGTACGTTGTTTATTGTCCGGGGCAGGCTTAGCGATTGCCAATGATGAGGATTTGATGAGATGGCATAGAACAAAGCAGGGCAACGCATGTTTCCCTGGTCAGTACTCAATTGCAGAGAATTTTGGTTGACGAGAAAAACCATGCTTTATTGCGTTCTCTCAAGTGCATTTTACTGGGGGGAGCTGCCATACCTCAGACGCTTATCGATACTTCCGTAAAATTAGGTTTGCCTATTTATTTAAGTTATGGGTTGACGGAAATGTCTTCTCAGGTGGCGACGGGCAAGGTCACCGGAACAAATCGGGCATGCGTCCAGGTTTTGCCCTATCGGCAATTAAGCATTTCTTCTGAGGGCGAAATTTTGGTCAAAGGTGAGGTGTTATTTAAGGGTTATGTCGCCGGTACAAAATTTCATTTGCCGCTTATTTCCAGTGTCAATAATCTTTGGTTTCCCACCGGTGATATGGGACAAATGGACAAAGAGGGGTGTCTCTGCGTAACCGGCCGGCGTGACAACATGTTTATTTCCGGAGGGGAGAATATTTATCCGGAAGAAATCGAAAAGGTCCTTTTGGGCATCAAAGGGATCTGTCAAGCCATCGTTGTTCCCAAAGAGGACAAGGAATTTGGCCAACGGCCCGTTGCTTTTGTTAAATTTGAAGGAGAGCCGTTAGGGGAAGTCCACATCATCCGTTGCCTACAGGCAGATTTACCGCGTTTTAAAATCCCCGTCGCATTTTTCCCCTGGCCGCAGAATTTAATAAGCCAAGGGCATAAAATTTCCCGTCAGGAATTTTTAAGAATTGTGCCTTGCCGTTGATTTCTTCTTTGCCATGCCCCGGCTATTTAAGGGTTTATCGGCATTTGATCAGCGCCCGCCGCAGCCCAGGGGGCAGGGGAATTTTTTTGCGGGTTTTTTGATCGATGGCCACATGCACGGTATGGGCTGTTCCCACCAGGACTTTTCCCCGCTTGATGGTGTATTCAAAGGAAAAGGAAGTCTTTCCGATATGTCCCAACTTGACGGTAACGGCAATTTTATCACCTGCCAGGAGGGGGGCTTTGAAATCAGACTCAGCATGCACGATGGGCTGAAAATACTTTGTCCCTTTGATTATTGTCTGCAGATCCAACCCAAATTTTTCCAGTAATTCTTCATAGGCATCATGGATGATTTTAAACTGATTGGCAAAGAAAAGAATACCGGCGGCATCCGTATCGTGCAGCCGGACCTTTGTTTTATAAGTAAACATGGGCACCTTGTTTAATGAGCTTTTGCGAAATCCGCCGGAACCCAAGCATTGGGGCACAGGGGGATGGTTTTGATTATAGCAAATCATTGACAAATACAAAGAAGATTGTATTATGTCTTCGGTCAAAAATTTTCCGGAAAATATGAGCATTTGTTATTGCGCATAACCTTTCTGGGAACACTTTTAAGAAAATAATGTTGATCAAAGGAGTGTTTAATGGCAGAGCGTGTCGGTGCAATTACCATGAAGGGGAATCCCTTAACCCTGACCGGTCATGAAATCAAGGTGGGGGACAAGGCGCCTGATGTCACCCTGGTGGCTAATGATCTTTCGGAGGTCAAGTTGTCTTCTTTTAAAGGTCAAAAAGTCATTTTATCGGTTGTCCCGTCGTTAGATACGCCGGTTTGTGACCTTCAAACCAAAAGGTTTAACAAGGAAGCGTCTTTACTTTCGGGGATCGTGGTTTTGACTGTCAGTAAGGACTTGCCTTTCGCCCAAAAACGCTGGTGCGGGTTGGCTGGGGCCACAGCTGTCAAGACCCTGTCTGATTATCGCGGTAATTTTGGCGAGACCTATGGGGTGTTGATCAAGGGTTTGAATCTTTTGGCCCGTAGTATATTCGTGATTGATGAAGCCGGCAAGGTCATCTATACCCAGCTGGTCAAAGAAGTAGCCAGTGAACCGAATTATGATGAAGTATTAAAAGCCGTCAGAGCTCAAGCCTGCGGTTGTGACGGGCATCATTAATTTCTAAAGTCACAAGACATAAGCTACAAGCCACAGGAACAGGGAAATGCGTTGCACTGATGTTTTTTATACTTGTGACATGTGACTTGTAACTGTTAACTATTAAGGAGAGAACTATGGCCTATACCTTACCCCCCTTAGCCTATCCGTACAATGCCTTGGAACCCCATATCGATGCGCGTACGATGGAAATTCACCACACTAAACACCATCAAGCCTACATTAATAATGTCAACAATGCCATTAAGGGCAAGGCGGATTTGGAAAGCAAGTCCGTTGAAGAATTGATCGCTAGTATTAATGCCATCCCGGAAGATATCCGCAACGTCGTGCGTAATAATGGCGGCGGACATGCCAACCACACGTTTTTTTGGACTATCATGGGCCCCAAGGCCGGTGGTCAGCCAAAAGGCAAGGTAGCGGCAGCGATCAATCAGGCTTTTGGTTCTTTTGATGCCTTCAAAGAAAAGTTTGCACAAGCGGCAACTACCCGTTTTGGCAGTGGGTGGGCTTGGTTGAGTGTCACCAAGGACGGCAAGTTGGAGGTTTCTTCAACGCCTAATCAGGACAGTCCTTTGATGGAAGGGAAAACTCCCATTTTAGGTATTGATGTTTGGGAGCATGCCTATTATCTGCATTATCAAAATCGTCGGCCCGATTACGTCGCTGCTTTTTGGAATGTCGTTAACTGGCAGGAAGTCGAAAGACGTTTTAACTCAATTAAAAAATAACAGCGGTTTAGTTGCGGCCCGAGGGCCTGTTTTTTTAACTGGCATTTACATGCCGGTAAAAACAGGCAAAAGATTTTAAAAAGAATTTGACGTCAATATTTTTTCAAACTACTATATGTAGTATTGAGTAGCTTGATATAGGCGTATATATAGCGTTTTTTATGATTCATACCGCATCATCTTTTTTATCAATTTTTTCGTTCAAGTTTGTTCGCTCACCTCGCGGCAGACATGTCTCAGGACTACAATAGTATAACCAGGTCAAGGGTTGGTTAAATTTTTGTTATTTTTATTTTAGGAGGTGAAGTCGGATGTCTCAAGAAAATTTCGGTCCTCATGCCGGACACTCACCGGAGTCTTCCAAAAAAAACAAAGATTCTTACCCTGGGCAAAAACAGGCAGGCGCTCCTTCGCCGCAAACAACTGCCGCCGATGGGGACATTAAGGTCCAGAAACGCAACGGCCAGATCATCGAATTTATCCCCAGCCGTATCACCAATGCCATAGCCAATTCTTTTAAAGAACAGATAGGACTTCCGCGTGAATCTGAACTTAGTGAAGAAATCATGAACAATGCCCAAAAGGTCACGGATTGTGTGGTGGTGGTCCTTAAAGAGCGGGGAATCCATAGGCCTTTTTTAACGGTTGAAGAGATCCAGGATGAAGTGATCCGTCAGTTGTATGAAAACGGATATAAGGAGATCGGCGAGCGTTATGCCAGTTATCGCCGCTATCACGCGGAGAACCGCAAATTATTTGAATTATACTCTGTCATCAAACGTGACGGTAAGGTGGTTTCTTTCAAACAGGAAAAAATCGCTTTGGCCATTGCCAAGGCCCTGATCGCCCAAAATAAGGGTGTCTATAATGAGATTTTGATCGAAAAAGCCCATGAGCTTACCGAAAAGGCCGTCTCGGAGATCCGTACCCGTTGGCCGGATGGTAAATCCGTCCATATTGAAGAAGTGCAGGATATTGCCGAAAAAGTGATCATGGCTGCAGGTTATCATGAAGTAGCCAAGCGTTATATTATCTATAGGGAAGACCGCGCCAAAGCCCGCCGTAACCGCAGCAAGGTCCAGATTGAACAATCCATTGAGTGGGTCAAGAATATCGTCATCAAGAATGAAAATGGCGTCGAACGGCCTATTGACCTGGATGAAGTACGTTTTAAATTTGAAACTTGCTGCAAAGCCCTGACAGATGTTTCTGCGGAGAAACTTTTTAAAGAGGCCGCTAAGAATTATTTCAACGGCATGACGGAGCACCAGTTATTCCAGGCCAATGTCATGGCCGCGCGTTCTTTTATTGAGAAAGAGCCGAATTACGGGTTTGTGGCAGCCCGTTTGTTGCTTTTAATGGAATATCAGGAAGCACTTGGGTCATGAAACTTCATTTGAGCGTATGCGGGCCGAATATCCCGATTATTTGGCAGCTTATATTCAATGACGGCGTTCGTTATGAGTTGCTGGACCCGGCTTTAAAGCTTTTTGATATGAAGTTATTAGGCAAGGCCATTGTCCCTGAGCGTGATTTTATTTTCCGTTATATGGGATTGCAGACCCTGTATGACCGTTATTTTATCCATTGGGAAGACCACCGCATTGAATTGCCCCAGGCTTTCTGGATGAGAGTATCCATGGGGCTGGCCATTAATGAGGGGAACCTGAAGAACCAAAAAGCCATTGAATTTTATAATATCCTTTCGACCTTCCGCTTCATGTCATCTACCCCGACGCTGTTTAATTCCGGCACCCGCCATCCCCAGTTATCATCCTGTTTTTTGACCACTAGTCGAGGATGATTTGTTCCATATTTTTAAATGCATTCAGGATGATGCCATGCTTTCTAAATGGAGCGGGGGGTTAGGCAATGATTGGACCAATGTGCGGGCCATGGGCAGCCGTATCAAAGGCACTAACGGCAAAAGCCAGGGCATCATTCCGTTTTTAAAGGTGGCCAATGACACAGCGTTGGCCGTTAATCAAGGGGGCAAGCGCCAGGGAGCGATGTGCGCCTATTTGGAAGTATGGCATTTGGATGTTGAGGAATTTCTGGAATTGCGTAAGAATACCGGTGATGAACGCCGACGCACGCACGATATGCATACGGCCGCCTGGATCCCTGATTTGTTCATGAAAAGGGTGAAGGCCAATGCGGATTGGACGTTATTTTCACCTTCCGAGACCCCGGAGCTTGCATCATATCTATGGCCGGGCTTTTGAAAAACGCTATGAAGAGTATGAACAATCGGCCAAAGAAGGGAAGATCAGGAATTTTAAAACGATTTCCGCGGTACAGTTGTGGCGCAAAATGCTAAGCATGGTTTTTGAAACCGGCCATCCCTGGATCACCTGGAAAGACCCATCCAATGTGCGTTCACCGCAGGACCACGTCGGGGTGGTGCATAGTTCGAATTTGTGCACGGAGATTTTATTGAATACTTCCAAAGATGAAACGGCCGTATGCAATTTGGGCTCTGTCAATCTTGCCGCCCATGTAAGCGACAAGGGCATTGATATTAAAAAGCTCAAGGAAACAGTCACCACGTGCGGTGCGCATGCTGGATAATGTCGTTGATATCAATTTTTATCCCACCGTTGAATCCAAGGCGGCCAATCAGCGTCATCGTCCGGTAGGTTTGGGAATCATGGGTTTTCAGGATGCCTTGTACAGCCTTAATTTCAGTTATGCTTCTCAGGAAGCAGTAGAATTTGCTGATGAAAGCATGGAAGCTGTTTCCTATTATGCCTTGCAGGCTTCTATGGAATTGGCCCGTGAACGAGGGGTCTATTCAAGCTTTAAAGGGTCCAAGTGGGACCGCGGCTATTTCCCCATTGATACCATTGAGCTTTTGGAAAAAGAGCGGGGCGGTTATTTGGACATGGACCGTAAATCAAGGATGGATTGGCCACCTTTACGCGCGGCCATCAAACAAATCGGGCTTGCGCAACAGTTTGGTCATGGCCATTGCTCCGACGGCCACCATCGGTAATATCACCGGCGTCACCCAGTCCATTGAGCCGATGTATAAGAATGTCTTTGTCAAAAGCAACCTTTCCGGTGAATTTACGGTGATCAATGAATGTTTGGTTCGAAGACCTTAAGAAATTAGGTATTTGGGACCAGGAGATGATCGATGATTTGAAATATTTTGACGGCAGCGTGCAGGAGATCACCCGCGTGCCGGCGTCTCTTAAGGCCAAATACGCCACGGCTTTTGAAATTGATTATGAATGGATCATTGAGGCGGCCAGCCGCCGTCAGAAGTGGATCGACATGGGCCAGTCCTTAAATTTGTACCAGGCCAAACCCAGCGGCAAGAAGATCAGTGATATGTACATGTACGCCTGGGAAAAGGGTTTGAAGACCACGTATTATTTGCGTTCCATGGGCGCGACCCGTATCGAAAAAAGCACCCTGGACATCAATAAATATGCGAATGTGGTCGGCCAGCGCCAGCGTGATGAGAAAGGCAAGGTGGTGGATACGCCGAAGCCTAAGCCCAGTGTTGAACCGATCAAAGATTGCGAATCTTGCCAATAATTTTTTATCAGGAGAATGTAGGATGTCAGAAAATCCCAAGGCTGCTTCCGATACCAGCGCTTCCGAATGCTCCGGCGGCATACGCATGACGCGCGAGCGTGTTTCCGCCGACAATAAACGTATCATCCTTAATAACCGCACGGTGGATGTCAATCAACTGGTCCCCATTAAATATAAATGGGCCTGGCATTATTATCTGGATGGCTGTGCCAACAGCTGGATGCCGACGGAAGTTTCCATGCAGCGCGATATCGAACAATGGAAAAATGCGAATGCATTCACGCCTGATGAACGCCATGTGATCAAGCGCAATTTAGGTTTCTTCTCAACCGCGGAGACCTTGGTGGGGAATAATATCGTCTTGTCCATTTACAGGATGGTGGACAACCCGGAATGCCGTCAGTATTTGCTGCGCCAGGCCTTTGAAGAGGCTGTGCACGTGCATACCTTCCAATATATCGTGGAGTCCTTGTCTTTGGATGAGACCGAAATTTTTAATATGTACCGGGAAAACAAGGCCATTTATGAAAAAGACGAATTCTCCATGAGCTGTACCGACGGGATTCTTGACACAAATGTGGATCTGTCCACCCGCGAGGGCTTGCAAAAATTCATTGATAATTTGGTGGCTTTTTATGTGGTTACCGAGGGGATTTTCTTTTACAGTGGTTTTGTGACGCTCTTGTCTTTTGGCCGCCAAAACCGCATGCCCGGCACCTGCGAGCAAATCCAATATATTTTGCGCGATGAAAGTATCCATATGAATTTCGGTATTGAACTGATCAATACCATCATCGATGAAAATCCTTATTGCTGGACCGCTGAGTTTAAGGATTATCTTATCAAACGTATCAAGCTGGCGGTGGAATTGGAATGTAATTATGCCCAGGAATGCCTGCCGCGCGGGGTTTTGGGGTTGAATGTGGCCATGTTGCGTGAATATGTGCAATACATCGCTGACCGTCGGCTGGAAAAACTTCGCCTGCCCAAGCAATATAATAGCAATAATCCTTTTCCCTGGATGAGTGAAGTCATTGATTTGAAGAAAGAAAAGAATTTCTTTGAAACCCGTGTTACCGAATACCAAACCGGCGGCGCTTTGGAGTGGTAATTCATTCATGGTTTTGCCGCTGTCGGGCGGGGCAGTACATCTGACAAAGGAAGGGTTATTTGAAACGCAAAATCTCTTTTCTTATTGTTTTAGCGCTTGTGTGTTTAAGCGTGCCGTGTTCTGCAGATACCGTTCACAAGATTCCAGAGTGGTATTAAGGATGTGCTGACGTCTCCTTTGCAAGTCAGCGATAATGTGAAGGCGGAAACAGCTAATGCCAAATTCTTGCCGTTTGCCCTTGTCGGGGGTGTTCTTAAAGGCAGTTTTTATATGGCCAAGCAAATTGTGACCGGGACCTTGGATGTGGTTACCGCCCCATTGGACGTAATTCACAAATAAGCTCTTCTTTTAACTGACGCCGGGTAAAAATACCCGGCGTTTTTTTGACTCTTTTAAAAATACTCCCGATGCCGTATAATGCCTAATCATGTTAAACTTAAAACCGGCGTTTTGATCATCAATTTAGGCACTCCTGACAGCCCTTCTGTAGCGGATGTGCGCAAATATCTGCGTGAATTCCTGATGGACAAAAGGGTGATGGATATCCCTTTTTGGCGCAGATTTTTGCTCATCAATTTTATCATAGCACCTTTCCGTGCCCCCGGATCTGCTAAAGGCTATCGTGAATTGTGGAGCTCCCAAGGTTCCCCTTTGAAAGTTTATGGCCTGGGACTTGAAAAATTATTACAGCAGGCATTGGGTGAGGATTTCCTAGTTAAATTTGCCATGCGTTATCAAAACCCAAGTATCAAGTCTGTTTTGTCCCATTTTAAGGACAAAGGTTTTAACCAATTGGTTGTTATTCCTTTATATCCGCAATACGCATCCTCATCAAGCGGTTCGACGCTGGAAGAAGTGATGAAGGCGGTCAAGGGTTGGGAAGTAATCCCGGAGATCAATCTTGTCAGCCAATTTTTTGATCATCCGCTTTTTATCAAGTCGCTGGCGGAAATCGGTAAGAAATATATGGCCCAAGAGAAATATGATCATTATTTGTTTAGTTATCACGGTTTGCCTGAACATCAAATTCTAAAGTCTTCCTGCGATAATTATTGCCATCTGGGAGATTGCTGTTGGGTGTATAGCGGAAAAAATCAGTATTGTTACCGAGCCCAATGTTTTGAGACCACGCGCTTGTTAGTCAAGGAGCTGGGCATCAAAAAACAAGATCATACGATTTGTTTTCAATCTCGATTAGGACAGACAGCCGTGGATCAAGCCGTATACGGATGAGGTTATCAAGCAATTGGCAGGCCGTGGCCTTAAAAAAATCTTGGTCTTTTCTCCGTCCTTTGTGGCGGATTGCCTTGAGACCTCTATCGAGATCGGGGTGGAATATAAAAAGCTCTTTTTAGAGCACGGGGGAGAGGTTTGGCAGTTAGCGGAAAGTCTTAACGCGCACTCCACCTGGGTTGAATGCTTAAAGCAAATAGTTCTGGATCGTTCGTCAGAACGATTGCTGTCATCCTAAGCCCCCGATTAAACATTCGGGGGTAATCTCCCCGAAGGATCTTTAGGCTTATGAATAGAAAATTTTCTTGGGCCGGAGTAATAGTTGTCGTGGTTTGTCTTGCCTGCATGTTCTATTACTATCTTATTTTTCGTTCTATCATTGAATCCCATCATTTTCATCCTCATATAATTATTGATAATTTATCAAGATAATAATTGACGAATTGACATTGTTCTGCTAAGCTTTGTTTATGAACAAAGCTTCGAAGATAAACAGGCCAGAAAGTTTTGTGCCTACACAAATCATCCAGAGTAAGATTTATTTTATTCGAGGGCATAAAGTTATGCTCGATAAGGATTTGGCCGAACTATACGGTGTTATGACAAAAAACTTAAATAAAGCTGTTCGGCGAAATCTTGAACGATTTCCTGGTGACTTTATGATAGAGCTTACAAAAGAAGAGTATCGGCTTCTAAGGTTCCAAATTGGAACCTTAAAACAAGGTCAGCATTCTAAATACCTACCTCTTGCTTTTACGGAACAAGGGGTTGCCATGTTATCAACCGTGCTTAAATCCAGACGGTCGATTCAGGTTAATATTCAAATTATGCGGGTGTTTGTTAAGTTGAAAGAAATTTTACTTTCACATAAAGATTTAGCCCTTAAAATCGAACAACTTGAAGGCAAGGTGGGCGGGCATGATCAGGAGATTCGGGCCATTTTTGAAGCTATAAAGAGGCTAATGAGTACTCCAGATGAGGGGTATAAGAAAACTAAAATTGGCTTTATAGTGAATCCTTGATTTCCTAATTCACTAATAATTATGTCTAATAAAACCCTTGGGCATTACGGTGAATCTTTGGCAAAAGAGTACTTGAAAGCCCGGGGCTATAGAATATTAGAGGAAAATTTCCGCAATAAATTAGGGGAAATCGATTTAATCGCGCAGGATGGCAAAACAATCTGCTTTGTTGAAGTCAAAACCCGCCAATCCTTAAATCAGGGCCAGCCTTATGAAGCCGTGAATTTTTGGAAAATCCGCCAACTCTCCCGGATGGCCGCGTTTTATCTAAAGCATCAATATCATTCCCTGGAAATCCCTTCAAGATTCGATGTGATTTCCATTGTTCAGAAAAAAAACTCCCTCAGCATCCAACACATCAAAAATGCTTTTGATTCGGCGTATTAAAATATTTACTATTTTTCTTCCCGTCGGACATTCGTCGAAGTATAATTTTACCTGTATTCATATATTATTGTGCTAAACCCTTAAATAAACGGAGGGCAAAATGTTATCATTCCGAATAATTGTCGTCGCTATTTGTGCTTTTTTAGTGGTTTTTCTAAGTCAAAATGCTTTTGCCAGTGACACCGGGATAATTAAATTAGAGCTTCCGGATGCTGCGGCTGTTGGTATGGGAGGGGCCTTTACGGGAGAAGCTGACAGGCCTTCGGCCGTGTATTATAACCCTGCCGGTATCGTTCAAATGGATACTATTGAAGCAACCGCGGGCTTAACCTGGTTGCAGCCTCAAATTAAATTTGAATCATTAGCACCAAATAACGGTGACACGTCCTTGATGAAGACAGACAACTATTTTTTCCCAGATGTTTTTGTTACAATTCCTATAATTAAAGATAAATTTTATATTGGTCTAGGAGAAAGCTCTGATTTTGGGGGAGGGGTTGACTGGGAAGCGAATGGTTTCTCGCAATATGCCACCATAAAAACAGTATGGAAGATCAAGATTATAGGCTAGTGGCGGCATATAAAATCACTGATCAATGGTCTTTGGCTGCCGGAGCAACTAATGATCAGTCACACTTTGAACATGATCAGGCATTATATCCAAGCGAGTGTTAATGGGGATGCCTTATTTAAAGCTAATGATAATGCCTGGGGTTTTGATTTAGCGACCATGTTTAAATTAAATGCTCAGAATCAATTTGGTTTAGACTATAAAAGCCCAATCCATCATACCTATGACGGCACCTTGTATTTGAATAATCTTAACGCCGTCCCTATTTTTGGGCCTTATGGCGGCTATGCGAATGTATTCGACGGTTCATCTTTCTCAACAGAAGCTATCCAGAAATTAACACTGCCTCAAAGTGTTACCTTAGGCTACAGTTTAAAACCTACGAATAAATGGACAATTAATTTTGATCTGGAATGGACAGACTGGTCTCAGTATAAACAGCAAACGATATTTTACCCAAATGCGAATCCCTTACAGGCAGCTATATTGGCCTATGGCAACCCTCAGCCAAGGGATTGGACATCAGTTTGGTCTGAGTCATTAGGTGTGCAATATGCTGTGACTGATAAATTTAGGATACGTGCAGGGTATCAGCATCATCAAACGCCTATTCCTGAGCTTACTGTTGACACAGAATTCCCTGATAGTGATTCGAATGCATATTCAGCCGGTATTGGGTATGATATAACAAAGAACCTGACCATAGATATAGCTTATGTAGCTGATTTTTATGAGTCTCGTAATGCAGTCAATAGTGTGGACAGTGTCTTTGGGGCGTCTTTAAGCGGGAAATACAGTGCATTTATTAATATCGGGACAATGTCGTTGACGTATAAATTCTAGTTGTTTCTTAAAGTAAATACCCTGGAGCATAAGGCTGCAGGGTATTTACTGTCTTTTTTAAATGCCGCCTTTAACTCCCAAGTCCTAGAGAATTATCAACTTAATGTAAACTTAACTTGACAAGGTCCTATCATAAAGTACAATTGTTCTTAGTACAAATGTATCAATAGGGACATGTACGTATGAGTGGACAATTAATCAATAAACTCGAAGGTTTCCGCAAAAAAAACGGATTATCCAAACTCGCGTTATGCAGATTGTTGGGGATATATCCGCTTACCTACCGGCGTTGGAAAAAGTCCGGCCATATTACGCAAGCCTATAAGAGATTAATTACCAATTTTTTATTAAAAAAGAACCTGCCCATCTCCCAAGAACGAGACAATGAAACATTTGAAACAGCTTCTTTATGTTCGGACATTGCTGTTATCGGTGTTGGTTGTTATTACCCCGGGGCTGCCAATGTTTCCGAGCTATGGGAAAATATTTTGGCTCGAAGGGTGCAATTCCGCAGGATGCTTGATCAAAGGCTTCCTTTAAGCGATTATTACGATGAAGATCCAAAGTCAACTGACAAAACCTATCTGACTAAAGCCGCCTTTCTTGAAAATTTTCAATTTGATTGGGGACGCCTCCGCATCCCTAAGAAAACCGTTGAATCAACTGATATAGTCCATTGGCTTGCCTTGGACATTGCTTTAAAAACATTTGAGGATGCCGGCTATAAGTTAAGTGAAATTCCTCTTCAAAACACAGGTGTTATCGTTGGTAATACCCTTACGGGCGAACAGACCCGTTCTCAATCCTTGCGCCTGCGCTGGCCCTATGTTCAAAAGGTATTAAATGCGACACTTGGGCATTTAGGCAAAAGCATCGAAGAGCGCAGCCAAATCGCTTCCGAAATGGAAAAGATTTATAAATCAGCCTTTTATCCGGTTACAGAAGATTCATTGGCCGGAGGGCTTGCTAACACCATTGCAGGCCGTATTTGTAATTATTTAAATCTAAAAGGTGGCGGATATATCGTTGATGGGGCTTGTTCATCGTCTTTGTTGGCAGTAGCCACAGCGGCAGATGCTTTAAAAATGGGTAATATGGATTTGGCCTTGGCAGGCGGGGTAGATATCAGTTTGGACCCGTTTGAGCTGGTTGGTTTTTCCAGAGCAGGGGCATTGGCAAAAGACCAGATGCGTGTTTATGACCAAAAAGCTAATGGTTTCTTGCCCGGCGAAGGATGTGGATTTGTTCTTTTAAAAAGGTTGAATGATGCCATTCGTGACAAGAATTATGTTTATGCCGTGATTAAAGGTTGGGGCATCTCTTCAGACGGTCGTGGAGGCATTATGGAACCGTCATCCAGCGGGCAGTCTTTTGCCATTGGCCGTGCATACAAAGATTTGGAATATAAGATATCTGATGTTGATTTTGTGGAAGGCCATGGCACAGGAACAACCAAAGGTGACAGGGTTGAGCTTGAAGGGATTGCCACGGCCATTGATAAAACAATTAAAAAAGGGGATGACAATAAAAGAGGATGCGGGATTACTTCTTTTAAGTCTATTGTGGGGCATACAAAGGCTGCTGCAGGTGTTGGCGGTTTAATTAAAGCTATTTTGGCTGTTAATCAACGGGTGTTGCCTCCTACCGCGAATTGCACTAATCCTAACGAGGTTTTTAATGATAAAGCAAAGCATTTATACCCTATCATTCAAGGGGGCAAATTACCGCCAGACCAAATAGTCAGGGCCGGTATTTCATCGGCGGGTTTTGGGGGGATCAACTGCCATATAACCGTTGAATCAAAAGATGAACCCAAGAAAGAATTAAAATCCAAATTAGATGAAGGCGCATTATTTGTCAGCCATCAAGAAACGGAAGTTTTTGTTTTTACGTCCAGGACGACCATTCATTTAGAGAAAATCATACAGAAGTTCAAAGAAGACCTGCGCAATATCAGTATCGCGGAAATGGCTGATCTGGCCGCCTTGCTGAATAAAAAAGTCAAGAATCGTCTTCCCATCAAAGCTGCCATTGTCACTGATTCACCGGAACATCTGTACGAAGCATTGGTTGCAATCGAGCAGGAAATACAAAATGTCCAATTAGAAGAAGGGAAAATCCATAGGGTCAAATCCTTGGACCCTATGACGAGTATTATTTTAAGTAATGGTGTTAAAAAATGCCGCATAGGGTTTTTATACCCGGGCCAGGGATCACAGCGTTTAAACATGACGCGGACCATGGTGGAACGTTACAAGTGGGCCAAGGACTTATTTGACTTATCAAAATTACCTCTTTTATGAACATATCTATAAGGCGACCGATAAATTTCTTACTAAAGAAGAACAGCAGGAATTTGAAAAGCAATTGGCTGATACAAGAATCACTCAGCCGGCTGTTATTCTGAGTTCTCTTATTTGGACGGAATTCTTATCAAAGCTTGGCATTGAACCTATCGCTGTTGCGGGGCATAGCTTAGGGGAATTGACGGCATTTTATAAGGCAGGGGCTTTTAATAATGAAATTTTGATTAAATTTGCCGAATTACGCGGAGGGCTTGATGGCGGCCGAAGGGCGTTTGGCCGGAAGCATGGTGAGTTTATTCTGTTCAAGGGACAAAGCAGAAGAATTGATCGGCAAAGTATCGGGGAATATCGTTATTGCCAATATCAACAGTCCCGTTCAAACGTTGTATCCGGCGGGAACAAGGAGATAGAAAAAATCACAGAATTGGCCAAAAAAGAAAACATCTCCGGCTTACCAATTAAATGTCTCCAATGCTTTTCATTCTTCATTCATGCAGAATGCTTCGAATAAAATTAAAACCAGCAAGATCTTGCCCGAGGGGTATAAAAAGCCGGATATCGATGTGTATTTATCCGACGGAATAAGAAAAGCGGGGGATAAAATAAATTTAAAGGAGTATTTTTCAAAGCAAGTGATTTCTCCTGTTAATTTTATTGGAGTCGTTGAATCTATCAGCAAGAATTGTGATTTTTGATTGAAGTCGGTCCGGGACGGGTGTTGACGGATTTGGTCAAAGGCATTAACAAAGAACAAGGCCCTTTGTGCATGCCTATCGAAAGTCTATTGCGCAAAATGAACGGGATTTAAATTTAGCGTTGGCAGAAATTTTTGTCCGCAATGTTCCTGTTAAATGGGAAGAGCTTTATAAAAATAGGCTTATTAAGACATTTGTGCCGGCATCAAGAAAGAAATTCATAGAAAATCAATGCGAGCGTCCGTTAAAAATCGATAATCAGGTCCTTGATAATAAATTTTTGCCGGTCCTTTTACAAGTTAAAGAAGAAGCAAATCAGCCGGAAGAGATCATCCCGGGAGGCCTGCCGGAAGTTGAGGGCAAGAACCATATTGCGGATTTATTGATTAATTTAACCCATGATATTACAGGTTTTGACCGGGAATCGATCTCTTTAAATTTAAGACTCTTGGATGATCTGAATTTAGATTCAATTAAAGCGGCGGAACTTATCGGTCAGGCGGCCAGAAATTTAGGGATTGCCGGACAAGTAGACCCTTCCTTGTTATCCAATAATACCCTGGGACAAATCCGTGATCGATTAAATGAATTAGTAGCTGCCGCAAAGACAGGGTCTTTAAAGGAATCTGTAGGTGATATTTTAAAGCGGTATCACGATAAAACATGGGTCAGGAATTTTGTATTGGATTTTAGGCCCGAAGAAATAAAGACTAAAAATGTGAACCAATTGAAGGGTTTGAAGAACATTGTTTTCCTTTCCGGAAAAAATGAAGAGAGTTTAGTTAAAACGATTGAAAGTGAATTTAAAGGTCCAAAAGTTAAGATACAAAGAAGATACTTCGGTGATAGTGACCTGAAAGCGCAAAAAGATAATCGTATTGATTGTTTAATAACGATTTTACCCAAAGGGAAAATAAATCCTGAATTAGACAGGCCGTCGCTCAAATCGATCATCGAGCAATTGCATCAAATTACAGACCTGGCCACTTCAAACAGATTAGATAAAGATTCTTTTGTTGTTTTTGTACAATTTGGAGGAGGTGCGACAGCCCTTGCCTCAACAGCTGTTCTTAGAGCGGCCGGATTTAAAGGTTAGAGTCATTGATTTTGATGAAATAGCGGATGAAAATAAAATTTCTCAAAGAATTATCGATGAGCTTCAGACGTATGAGCCTTTCAGTGCAGTCAGTTATGATGCCCGATTAGAGCGCCGGGTTATTTATTATGAAAATTCTCATCCTGTCAGATTATAAGAAACGAAAAATATCATGGTCGAAGGAAGATGTTGTTTTGGTGACCGGCGGCGCAAAGGGGATAACCGCGCAATGCGCTTTGGAATTTGCGCGTTCGTCGAAGGCGCAGATGGCCCTGATTGGCCGCTCTCCGGTGCCGGAGAATAAAAAAGATGATTCCAATGAAATTGTACAAACATTAAA
Organism: Candidatus Omnitrophota bacterium; assembly: GCA_963769315.1. Taxonomy (GTDB): domain Bacteria; phylum Omnitrophota; class Gorgyraeia; order Zapsychrales; family Fredricksoniimonadaceae; genus JABDGZ01. The sequence goes on along the minus strand of CAVYLG010000003.1, from coordinate 61,666 downwards.
ACAATTTGAGAAGGAAAATTTAATTGCCAGGTATTACAGTTGCGATGTTTCCAGCGAAAAGGACGTTGTCAGCACCATCGGGAAGATTGAAAAGAAGCTGGGTAAAATTACCGGTGTTATTCATGGGGCCGGGTTAAATAGTTTAAAACGCCTGAAGCAGACAAATGTTCAAGAAGTATTTCAAGAAGCCCTCCCTAAGGTCATGGGTGCTGTTAATATTTGCAAAGCATTATCTTATTCCCGTCCCCTGGCGGGGAGGGGTAGGGATGGGGGACAAACTCACCTTAAATTAATAGTTGGAATTACCTCCATTATCGGCTTAACCGGAATGGAAGGAAGCGGATGGTACGGCTTTTCTAATGAAATCCTAAATCTTTATCTTCATCAGTTCAAAAATCAGAATCCGGATACAGATGTTGTGACGATTGCCTACAGCATTTGGGATGAGATCGGGATGGGGACCAAGTTAGGCAGTATCAGTCGCCTTGCGGAAAAAGGGATCGGGGCCATTCCTGTTAAAGAAGGAATTAGACATTTCCAACAATTAGTTGAAGGTGACCCGGGAACCCAGCAAGTGGTAGTTGCCGCAAGAGTCGCCGGCATCCCTACTTGGAAGTCCCAAGAATTAAAGCCAAATAATTTCAGATTTCTTGAGAAGATTGAATATATCCTTCCGGGTGTCGAACTGATTGCCCGGGCAAATCTTAACATCGAAGATGATCCATATTTGTTGGATCATAATTGGAAAGGGTCATTATTATTCCCGTTTGTTTTTGGGTTTGAGGCTATGGCTCAAGCGGTGGCTTATGTTTTAGGTATTGAAAAATTTGATCATATCAAAGCTAAGGATATTAATTTACTGAGACCGATTACAGTTCCTCAAGGGTCAGAGACCACCATAGAAATCCATGCACAGGTTTTGGAGCAGGAAAAGGATAATGGATATACACAAGTAAAGGTAGAGATCTATTCGCAAGAAACGGCTTATCAAGAACCGCATTTTTCGGAAATTTTTGAGGTAGATAAAAAAATCCCAGTAGAAAATATCAATAAAGATTTTGTAGCCAGGTCAAAGAATATTCTAGATATTGATCCTCAAACAGGATTATATGGCCCAATTCTATTCCAAGGGAAGATGTTTCAATATATTAATAAAATTCATGAGCTTATGTATAACATGAAAACACGTAAAGGGCAGGCTTTGCTAACTGCTTTGCGTGAGGAATCGAGGGCGGATTTTATTAAGACTTTACCTAGATTTAATAATTATTATCTTATTGGAGATCCATTCCTGCTTGATTCCGCTTTGCAAGCAATGCAGCTTATTATCCCTCAAGATTTGTCCCTACCTAAAAAGATTGCTGAGATTGATATTGTTTCACTGAATCAAATTAAAGAAAACAATGAATATATTATTAGTCTCAAGATGTTTAAGGTCAGTAATGAGCAGGGTATCGGGGATGCCGAAGTTTTTAGTGGTGACAGACTTTTTTTTAGGATTAAGGATTGCGATTTAAAGATTCTACAAACTATTCCCGAACGGCCTTCGGCATATGATTTGGTCAATCCGACGTCGCGGGATCAAAGAATTATTGAGAACAAGCTAAGTGAATTAACTCAGGAGATTAGTTTCGAAGTTCCAGTTATACGGTGCCTATATGATAATCGGTTGGTCGATGCGAAGAAAGAGTTTCGTCACAAAATTGAAACTCCATTGATTAAAGAGGCAGTGATTGAACTGTTTAAGCGTGATAAAAAGCTAGTGGGGGGCTTTAAGATTGGTTGGCAAAAGAATGGCAAGCCGGTCGTGACGGGGCGAAGTGTCAAAGACGTTGGCGTGTCTGTGTCCCATGATGGGAGCTTCCTGTTGATTATGGTGGGTAATGAGGAGCAAGGGTGTGATGTCGAGTCGATAGTAAAGAGAACAGATCATGATTGGTTGGTTTTGCTGGGAGAAGCAAAGCATAAATTATTGAAAGTTCTTGTCAACAAAGGGATGGATGCTGATATAGCTGGGGCTTTGGTATGGACTGGCATTGAAACAGCTAAGAAGATTTCTCAGGACTTTAGCGGAGATATTGAGTATTTGAAATCAAACAATCAATGTGTTTTTTTTAGTGCTGCTGATAGATGGCAGATAATTGCAGTTACGACACTATTAACCTCTGGTAAGAAGATTGTATTTTCGTTTGCGACACGTATGAAAGGCAAGTCATTGGAACAAGAATCTTTGGGAAGCAAAATTCTCTCAAGAATGGGATATAACAAAAATATATTTGGGATTGATGCAGACGGGAATGGCCCCCAGGGACAACTTGTTTATATTCAAAGATTTCCGGTAACATTTAAAAATAATCAGAGCATAAGTCGAAGGGTTTATTTTACAAATTATTTCGGTTGGATGGGGGAAGTCCGTGAAACTGGACTTTCTCCCATAATGAAAAGACTCACCAATTTGGCTGAGACTGGTGAATGGGGAGTTGCTACAAATTCTTCAAGCACGAAAATTTTAGGGGAGCTTCAAGCCCATGATGTTGTTGAAGTGCGACTATGGTTCGAGAAAGTCAGTGGATTAAAGGGAGGGAGCTTTGATACTGTTTTTGAATGGAGAAAAGTTCTTGAGAATAATAAATTTGAAAGAGTTGCCATTAGTAAGCTTCAATCAACTTGGATTCAAATAACTGGACGTGGGGTCGCTGTCTCGGGTGATATACCTAATTTTTTAAGGGATTTCGTTGACTCTATGAAGCCAAAATTTGAGACGATTAGGCCTTTGCCATTTCTCCCGGAGACGTTAAAAGGATTCTCTCAAGGGGAAGCAATTTTAGATTCTCCCAAGAAGGGTTTGTTGATTTTTCAGGAAAGTTTTAAGACAGCGTTAGAAGATGCCAATCTTATTGGGAATATATATTTTGCTAATTATCCTAAATGGCTTGGAAGAACTATGGACGCGTATTTTTATAAGACTATCCCGGAGTTTTTTACTGGATCTCCGAAGGGCGAATTCTTGTGTCTTAATTGTGAACTCGAACACCTTAGAGAATCAATGCCCTTTGATGAAATTGTTGTAAAAATGTATTTAGAAGAGATGTTTGAGCGAGGAATGAACTTCCATTTTGAGGTTTTTGGGCCTATGAAACAAGGAAATCTTAAGCTTGCAGTTGCCCGTACATCAATGCTTTGGGTCGGGCGTAATTTAAAGCTTGACCCGATTGTTTCTGAGATGCCTAAAAAGTTTAATGGTCTGTAAGGACCTTAAGGAAGAAAATGAAGCTTTTATCGTTAATTAGCCTTATTGTTGCATTCCCTTGCCTTATTCTGGCAATCTATGTTTTTTTAAAAAGAAAAAGGGATGTTCATCGTTTATGGGCTTTTTTAAATTTGGTTTTGGCTTCATGGGGAGCGGGATTATTCTTTGTCTGGGAAGCGGGTAATAGTGAGCAAGCATTAATTGCCTGGAGGGTGGCGCATGCTTCTATTATGTTCATTTCTCCTACACTTAATCATTTAGTTTTGGTTTTTTGCAAAAGGCCTCAACGAATCATTTTACGTTTGAGTTATGCGATAGCTATAATTTTTTCTTTATTATTTCTTTTCTCAAATATATTGATAAATCAAGTTACCCCGGTTTTTGGCAATCTCTTTTATTACAAAGCAAGTTTATGGTATGTTTTTGGTTTAAGCATATGGGCCATTTTTGCAAGTTTTGGTTTTATAGAACTTTGGAAATTTATTAAAGTTTCTAGTGGAATAAAAAGGATTCAAGCAAGTTATTTAATATTAGGGGCTTTTTTGGGTTATTTTGGAGGGATTTTAACCATCTTGCCATCCTTTGGTATTCTGATATATCCTGCAGGTTATGCTTTAGTTGGGTTGTATCTTCTCGTTTCGGCATATGCAATTTTTCGTTATCAGTTTTTAGACGTCCGTATTGTAATATCAAACACGGCAATTTTCATTGCAGTTTATACCCTTGTCCTGGGGGTGCCTTTCTATTTATATGCAATAGAGTTTAAATTAATTTCATTAATTTTTATGGGAATTCTTGCAACAGCAGGTCCTTTTATATATTTATATTTTCAGAGAAGAACGGAAAATCGTTTATTGCAAGAACAGCGGCGATATCAATCTACCTTACGTCAGGCATCGGCTGGGATGGGGAAAATCAAGGATTTAAAGAAGTTATTAAACATGATTGTTTATGTGCTGACACATGCCATTCAAATTGAACATGCATTGGTTTATATTAATGACAAGGGTCAAAAACAATACGTTTTAGGCGCTTCCAAGAATAAATCCGGCAACAAACAATTCGTAGACATTATTGAAGAAAAATCCCCTTTAGTGCAATATTTATTGAGAAATAAAAGTCTTATTATTTTTGAAGAAATCAAGGAAAGATCTCAGGATAATAAGGATTTGGAATTAACTGAAGTTGTACAGATTATTTCTTCTCTCGTGGGGGCATTAGTTGTCCCTATTTTTATTGACCAAAATCTTGTTGCTATTATTGTGATGGGTAAAAAAGAGTCAGGAAAAATATATAACGAGGATGATATAGGGGTTTTCAGTATTTTGGCCAATCAAACGGCCCTGGCCATTGAAAATGCCGAATTTTATGAGAGTATGAAAAAGACCCATGAGCAATTATTTCAGGCAGAAAAAATGGCTACTATCGGTACGATGGCAGACGGCCTCTCCCATCAAATCAATAATCGTTTTCATTCCTTGGGATTTATTGCCGGGGATGCCTTGGATACGATTCATTTGAATCAAAAAGAAATCTCACCGGAGAAGATGAAGGAAATAATGACGGAATTAGAACGTGCTTTTGTGCGCGTGCAGGATAATGTGCTCCAAGGAGGGGAAATTGTTCAGGGACTTTTGAAATATACCCGTAAAGGAGAAGCCGGCTTTGCAGCTGTTGATGTGGATGCGGTGCTGAAGGCTGCTTTGGAAATGGTACAGTTAAAGATCAAGATATATGAGTTAAAAATAGTCCGTGAATATGATGCCGCGACTATCCCTAAAATAAAAGGGAATTTCACACAGCTGCAGGAAGTGTTTTTTAATCTGATCGATAACGGCTATGATGCCATGATGCAAAGAAAGTACGAAAAAAAAGAGGCTTCGTACCAGGCCACCTTGACAGTGCGCATTTTAAAGGAAGACCATCAGGCGCAGATTATTTTTGAAGACAACGGCATCGGCATTAAAGAAGAGGACATGCCTAAAATATTTACACCATTTTTTACTACCAAACTTTCCAGCAAAAAAGGCACCGGGTTGGGTCTTTATGTGATTAAGAAAATAGTTGAAGATAATCATAAAGGCCAGGTGGAGATGGTTTCCAAGTATATGCACGGCACACAGATGAAATTACGTTTGCCTATTGCTATTGAATAAGGTTTTAGGTAAACTAAAAAAAGATTCCTGTTTCTGCAGGAATAACAGTGGAATTTTATATGGCTAAATTATTGATCGTTGATGATGAATCTGATATCCGTGAGTTTGCCCGTAATTTCTTTAAAAAACGGCGGATAGAGGTTTTTGTAGCTTCCGGAGGCCGTCAGGCTTTGGATTTAATCGCTGCAGAGAACCCTGATTTGATATTGCTTGATGTCAGGATGGAAGAAATGACCGGCATTGAAGTTTTACGTGAACTTCGTAAAAGGACCCCGTCTGTTAAAGTCCTTATGGTTTCCGGGGTTGAAGATGAAGAAACCATTAAAGAAGCCAATGCTCTGGGTGTGATCGGGTATATTCACAAACCGTTTATCCTCGAAGAGCTTGAGAAGATCGTTCTGGAACACTTGAACAACTGATATGACTGCCATCAAAATTGATTATAAACGAGAGCTGGAATCCGCATCCAAAGGGATGATCTTGATCCATGATCCCCGTTTATTGATCAAGCTTATCGTCCGTTCCCTTGTTCAAAAAGTCCGTATCCAACACGCAGGGATGATCCTTTATGATCCTGATAAAGATTCTTATGTTTTGTCTATTTCCCGGGGGGAAATAGGCGAGCGTATCCCGGAAGGTTTGATCCGTTTTAACAAAACCAATCCCTTGGTAAAGCTTTTTATCCAAAAAGAATATAAATATATTTTTGAGAATCGCCATGCCATTGTTGCTGAAGATATAAATAAACTTCTCTGGCAGGAAAGTGTCATTTCTAACGGGAATGGCAGCAAACAGCTTTTACACAGTGTCAGTGAACAATTGCCCAAACTCAATGCAGTGGCTTGTGTGCCTGCCTATCATCAGCATATGCTTTTGGCTATTTTACTGCTTGGGGAAAAGCAGGATGGCAGTCGTTTTGACCAGGAAGAATTGGATTTCTTTGCGGCTTTGGCCTCTGATGTGGCCATGGCTATCCGCAATGCCCAGTTATTTGAGGATCTCAAAAGAGAGGCGGAGCGCAATCGTAATTTGTTTATTCAAACCACAATTGCTTTAGGTTCAGCTATTGAAGCCAAGGATATTTATACGCATGGCCACACTGAGCGGGTGACCAAATATGCTTTGGCCATAGGCCGTCAGATGGAATCTTCTAAAGCATATAATTTTCCGTATAAATTTTTTGAAAATTTATATATTGCCGGTCTTTTGCATGATATCGGGAAAATCGGTGTGCCGGAGTCTATTCTGTCCAAACGGGACACCTTGACACCCGAAGAATACGAAATTATGAAAGGCCATACCACCCGCGGCGCTGAAATCCTGGCTCCATTGACCGGATTTGAAGAAGTTATCAATGGCGTCCAATATCATCATGAACGTTACGACGGTAAAGGATATCCCAAAGGTTTAAAAGGGGAAGATATTCCCATGATTGCGGCCATTATTGCAGTGGCAGATACTTTTGATGCCATGACAACAGACAGGCCTTACCGTAAGGGGTTAAATAAAGAAAAAGCTATTAAAGAAATTCAGGAATGTATCCATAAGCAATTTAACCGCAAGCCTGTTGATGCCTTAGTTGAGCTTTATCATAGAGGCGAACTTTAGGGTATTAAAGCGGAAATTCAATTCTAAAACCGGTTCCCTTTCCCAATTCACTTTCAGCTAAAATTTTTCCATGATGATTTTTGATTATTTCGTGGGTTATGGACAGGCCCAAACCTGTCCCGTGGTCTTTTTTGGTGAAGAAAGGATCAAAAATGTGAGGGAGATCTTTGGGATTAATACCGCAGCCGGTGTCAGAAATTTCGATGATAAGAGATTGCTTCGCTTCACCCGCAATGACACTGGAAGAAGGGTTCGCAATGACACTTGAAGAAAACTCTGCGGTGTCGATGGAATTGGGCCTTTTGACCTTGGTCTTGACGGTCAATAGGCCGCCATTGGGCATGGCATCAATGGCATTTAGGAAGATGTTTAAAAGTGCTTGTTTGATTTGTTGGGGGTCAATATTAATAAGAACATTTTTATTTTCAAACGAAATGTTCAAATTGATTTTGTGACGAATGATTTCATTGTTTAAGAGGTCTAAGGTTTGTCCGATGAGCTGATGAATGTTTACCTGCCTTAATTGTGGCGGGGTAGGTTTAGCGAAACTTAGAAGTTCCTGGACCAAGCTGTCAATGCGGTCCACTTCTTTGTTGATGATCTTGGAAAATTTGAACAAGAACTCTTTGTCATCAAGCCTTGAAGGAAGCTGTTCGCTGAAGGTTTTGATGGGAGTAAGCGGGTTTTTAATTTCATGAGCCATGCCGCTGGCTAAGATGGCAATTGATTTCATATGTTCTGATTGAGTGACTTCCTGACGTAGTTGTTCATTTTGCTGGGCCATTTCCATGGGAGTTGCTTTCAGGAAAAACCGGTCTATAAGGTTTTGGATCCTATTTTTTAAGGGAATAAATGCAATAGCAATGACAACGGAACCGATAATGGTGCTGGAGTAGCCGAAATATTGACTGAATAGCCGTTGGGAAATGAGAACGCTCAATAAATAAGTTAATGAGATAGTAGCTGCTAATAATGAATACATGATACTGCGTTTAATGACAATATCAATGGGCAAAAGACGATGATAAAAAATTCCATAAGTTACTAGAAAAGCATACAGGCATATACTGATTTGATATCCTGGATAAATCATTATTTCATACATTGGTAATGTTGTTGATATTCCTCCTGTAAAACCAATCAACATAGCCCAAAACATAATTAGAGAAGGAACACGATGGGCTCTATCATTTTTAATGTGGGTTATAAATTCATAAAATGCAAGAATAACAGTTATATTCCATATAAACCACCATATATTGATAAAGAAAGTAGCTTTACTATAATAAAAACTATTGAACGCCAAGTACACATTATTAACAAATAAATTAGAAAAGAGGTTTATTAAACAAGAAACAGATCCCTGTGTATATAATAAGATAAGAATAGTTTTTCGCTTAAGTTCACAATAGGAGCAGACGAAATGGTAAAATAGAACAGAAATAAATATTGCACCTAAATAAGCTAATTTCCAATTGATCAGAGCTTGTTCGGGAGTTTTAGAGGTGCCTGCCAGAAATGCCCCAAAGGACCATGTAGCTATCGCACAATTAAAATAAGCCCAGATGCGGTGAGTTTTGTTTTCAGCATATTTAGCGATAAAACAGGCGAGGATAAGACAAAATATTGTTATTAATAGATTTTCAAGGCTAAATAAGTTCATAATTAGCCCAGATTTTTCTTTACCGTCTCCAATATTTCCTGTGATTTAAACGGTTTGACGATGTAACCGTTGGCGCCCAGACGGGTGGCTTCGGCTGCCGTTTCCACGGAATTATAGCCGGTGACCATGATGATTTTCACGTGAGGGAATTTATTTTTTATTTCCTGCAGGATGTTAAGCCCGTGGATTTTGGGCATTTTGATGTCCAAAAGTATGACCCTGATGTCCTTGCCGTGCGACAAAACTTTCAGTGCCATTTCTCCGGAATCAACCGCTATCAGATCGTAATGGTCCCCCAAAATGAGTTTTAAGGATTCACGAATTCCTTCCTCATCATCGCAGATAAGGATTTTATGGTTTGTCATATAAGAAATTCCTTCCTGATTTGATGCTCGTTTATAAAGATACGGGGGTCCCGACACAAATGAGTCTGACAATTCCTTTGCCTAAATTACGGAAATAATGCGGTAGGGAGGCATCGAAATAAAGGGTATTGAGTTTATGTAAAATAAATTCCTGATTATTGATATTGACTTCCACATGCCCGTCCAAGACAAAAATAAACTTTTCAGCGCCGCCTTGGGATTGTTCTTTGTTGGTTTTACCGCCTTCTTCGATGCGCACAAGGGTAGGCATCATTTTTTTGTTCATGATATTTTTAGTCAGGATTTCGAACGAAGATTGATCGTTATGGGTAAACATATCGGTATTTTTATCCTGGCCGAAATCGATCAGGGCATTTTGGTGGCTCAATCCCTGGTAAAGCTCGGTGACATCTATCCCAAGGGCCTTGGCAATTTGCATGTGAGACTCCAAAGTCCCCACCATTTTTTTATTTTCGATACGGCTTAAAGTCGCCATCTGAACCCCGCTTTTTTCCGAAAGTTCGGTTAATGAGATTCTTTTGGCCTTGCGGATAGCGTGTAATTTTTCTCCGATATACATATAGCGTCCTTTTTATTTAGGTATGATGACTATTTAGTTTTTAGTTTAACATTTTTTGATAAATTTACAAGCAAATTTTAATCATTAACTTTTAATCAATATTTTATTTGACAAATAATCAAATATTGGTTATACTTTGTGCAACCAAATTAATTACCCCCCAAATAACGGAGAAAAGTCTATGCCAGTCGAAACTATAGATATCAAGGTCCTTAAGATACATCGTCTTACGCAGGACAGCCGTGTGAAAGCTTTTGTTGATTTAGGGATTAATGACGCCCTTATGATCAAAGGTATAAGAATAGTCCAGGGCAAGAAGGGATTATTTGTTTCCATGCCTACGGAGCAAGGCAAGAATGAACGTTGGTATGAAAGGGTGCGTTGCTTGAATAAGGACATCCGTTCTTTGATTACCCAAAAGGTGTTTGAAGCTTACGGGGTATCTGACTTCACGGAAGATCACGAACTTGCTGGTGAATAAAGGGAGCTTTGTGCTGCGGCGAGATTTTCGCCCAGATAAGCCCATAGGTCTTAATGGTCTGTTTACCTTAAATAAATTATTCGGGTGCCCACTTGACCGCAGGCAGAAGGCTTAAAGGCGTCCGGAGCCGATAGGCCACGGGGGCTGCCTTGCGATCAACGCCGAAAAACCGCCGGGCGCTTCGAATAATTTTCATATATGATGAAAGTATTGGTTGATACTTGCGTTTGGTTAAAAGTATTACGTACTGAAAAGCCTGATAGCGAATTGTCAAAATTGATGAAGGATTTAATTTTTGATAACCGTGTTGTTTTAATCGGGCCAATTTTTCAGGAGATCCTTTCCGGGATCAAAAATAAAACAGATTTTAAAACAATCGCTGAAATGCTCTGTGTCTTCGACCATTTGTCCATAACCAAGGAGATCTGCATGAAAGCCGCTGAATATTACCATATTTGCAAAAGCCACGGGATGAATGGCAGGCATGTTGATTTTTTGATATGTGCCACAGCCGAGCACTATCATTGTGCTCTGTTGACGGTTGATGCTGATTTCAAGTTGTTTGAGAAGTACCTGCCGATAAAGATATTACCTTAACGCCAACATAGCAGCCTTTTGAATTGACACGTCGGTATTCATGCGTTACGATACTATCCGATGTTAAAAAATATTTTGTCTATTTTTAAACCCAGTAAAAATTTGCAGAAGCATATTAAGATCCTGGTCATTGAAGATACTGATGTTGACAGGCATTTGGTCTGCTCGGCCATTGAACGGGGCGGGTATACGGCCCTTAAAGCCAATGACGGCAAAAGCGGTTTTGAATTGGCCAAAGAGCAAAAGCCGCATTTGATCATCCTTGATTATAATTTGCCGGATACCCAAGGGCCTGAGGTGTGCAAGATTTTAAAGGCGCATTTGGATACCCAACAAATCCCGGTCCTGTATCTAACCGGTTTGACCGGCCCGGACAATGTTATTAACTGTTTTGAGCAAGGTGAAAATTATTTAGCCAAGCCTATTTCTTCCAGGGCCCTTTTAAAACAAATCAATTTGATTCTCAAAAACTCAAAAATCTCCAATTAATATGCTGGATTTAAAATTTATCCGGGAAAACCCGGGCAAGGTTAAAGCTGCTTTAGACACCAAACACGTGGCTGTTGATTTGGATGCTTTATTACAGACGGACACCCGCCGGCGTCAGTTGATCGCTAAAATTGATGAATTAAAATCAAAAAAGAACGCCGCCAATGACGATATCAGCCGTTTGATCAAGGACAAAAAAGACCCCAAGCCCACCATTGCCTCGATGAAATCCATTGCTGCTGAAATTGACAAGCTTGAACCGCAAATCAGGGCATTGGAGGAACAGATCCAAAATGTTCTTTTGTTTGTCCCCAATATCCCGCATCATTCGGTCCCTGTCGGCGGCCCGGAGGCCAATCAAATTGTAACCTACTCAGGGGGCAAACCTGTTTTTGATTTTAAACCCAAGACACATATTGAAATCGCTGAAAGCCTGGATATCATCGATTTTAAACGCGGGACAAAATTAAGCGGTTCGAATTTTATTCTTTATAAAGATGGGGGAGCCAGGCTTGAGCGGGCCTTGTATAATTTTATGCTGGACTTGCATACTCAACAGCACGGCTATCGTGAAATGTCACCGCCCGTTGTGGTTAATACCGCTTCAATGACGACCACCGGCCAGCTCCCTAAAATGAAGGACGATATGTATCGCCTGGGGAGCGATGATGATTTGTACCTGATCCCCACCGCCGAAGTCCCGGTGACGAATATCCACCGTGATGAAATGCTTAATGAAGAAGATTTACCCTTGTATTATACGGCTTATACCACATGTTTCCGACGGGAGGCCGGTTCTTATGGCAAGGACACCCGGGGGCTTGTGCGCATTCATCAGTTTGATAAGGTGGAACTGGTCAAATTTGTCAAACCGGAAACTTCTTACCAGGAGCTGGAATCACTTTTGGGCAATGCCTGCCGTGTTTTTGAGCTTTTAAAAATCCCTTACCGGGTTTTGCTTTTAGCCAGCGGAGATTTGAGTTTTGCGGCTGCCAAATGTTATGATATCGAAGTTTATGCCGCGGGTTTGGATAAATGGCTGGAAGCTTCCAGTTGTTCGAATTTTGAAGATTTTCAGGCCCGGCGCGGGAATATTTCCTATAAGGGCAAGGATGGCAAGAAAAAAGGGTTTGTGCATACCTTAAACGGTTCGGGGGTAGCCCTGCCGCGCACCATGGTTGCAATCCTTGAAAATTATCAGACCTCCGATGGGGATGTGATCATTCCCGAAGTTTTGCGTGCCTTATATGGGCGGTTTGGAAAGAATCACGCGCCGTTAAGGGAGCCCGCCTGCTGCAAGACTTAAGCGGTGGGAGGGAGTAAGGATTCTTTATGAAAGAAATTTTTTGGGCAATTTTAAAAATATTGGGGTTTCTGCTGATTTTGCCTTTGATCATTGCTTCCATTATCGCTTTCCAAAATCAAGTCCTGGCATTGCCTGTAAATAAAGAGGCATGGCTGCTTTGGGGCGCCGGGTCATATATTGCATTGAATCTTTTTGTTTATGATTTTAAAAATATTTATATTTATGGGAATTCCCTGGTTGAGAAAATATCACCCTTCTTCAAACCTGCGGGGTATGTAATCCCAATCTATCCCATTTTTTTGATAATCATCTATGTGATTGCATGGATATTGGGTCGAGGGGCAGCCTTGCAGCCCTATTTTTTATTTGCCCTCGCTTTTTTGCTCACCATGCATTTGGTCTTAACAGCGCATGAAATATACCAATCAGATAACAGTGTTTTTAAGGCGCATTATTTGGTTTTGTTCGGGGCCATTCTTATAATTAATTTTTTTATTATTTCCCTGCTTTTGGCGTGGGCGATCCCTGAATATTCCCTGGTGGGTTTTGTCAGATCCTTATCCTCGCATACATTCCATCTTTATAAATCTGTTTATCATATGCTTTTTGTCGATTCTTGAAGTTTGACGGGAATGGGCTTGGATGTTAATATGGCTCAAATTTCGCTGTTAAATGGAGAGGTGCCAGAGTGGTTGAATGGGGCGGTCTCGAAAACCGTTGTCCAGGGTAACTTGGACCGAGAGTTCAAATCTCTCCCTCTCCGTTCTACTTCGCCCCAATACTTTTGTGTTGGGGCTTCGAAGGAACGGTTCCTAGTATAAAAGTATGGATAGACACTTGTTTTATTTAAAAAAGTAGTGTCTGTCCCTACTTTTTGGAAGAAGCTATTAGTAAGCACAAGGATGGGGGAGAGATTAATTTTATAATTAGATAAAAAATTTTTAAGAAAACCGCATAAGCTTATGTATTTAAATATGTTATAATCCTATTCATTTAATAAAAAAATTTGACATTTTCAGAATATGTGTTATCCTTTCACAGGTAGCGTTTTCTCTAAAATTGGCTAAATCCCCAATTTGAAATTAGATTACTGAAAATCGGTAAAAATTACCTGATTTTCGGAAGTGTTTTATTTTTTAAAAAATGACTTAACCCTTTATGAGGTAATGTGATATGAGAATAGGTGAAGCTCTTTTAGCTGAAAGTTTGATCGAACCGGGCCAGCTTACAATCGCAATTGAGGAACAGCAGAAAACTAAGGAACGGTTGGGTGACATCATCATTAAGAAGGGGTTCCTTCATTCTGAGCAGATGGCCAGGTTTATTGCGATTCATTTTAATCTGCCTTTTGTTCATCTAAAACCAATTTATAAAACTATTGATTCTGCTATAATTCGTCTTATCCCTGAAGAATTAGCCCAACGCTTTACAATCCTTCCCGTATCTTTATCCGGTGATGTTTTGACTATTGCCATGTCTGATCCTTTGGATGTCGTTGCTGAGGATACAGTTAGGATCAAGACGGGTTTAAAGGTCAAGCGCACGGTCGCTTTTGAGGGCGATATCCATGAGGCCATTGAATATTGTTATCATCAATTACCGCAGTTAAGCGATCATATTGTTAAATTTATGGACCAGGATACTGCCCCGCATTGGGAGGAGACAGATTCACTGGACAAGCTTCGTGTCGAAGCCAGCGACCCTCCGGTTGTCAAATATGTCCATCATCTGGTGGTCCAGGCTGTTAATTCAGAAGCCAGTGATATTCATATTAGCCCAAAACAGGATAAGGTTGAACTGCGTATCCGTATTGATTCGATTTTATATGATTATGACCCACCGCCCAAGAGCATGTTCCCTGCGATTGTGACTCGTATTAAAATCCTTGCGGGCTTGGATATTGCCGAGCGCCGCCTGCCTCAGGACGGCCGATTCAAGATGCAAATCGGTGGTCAGAATCTGGATATTCGCGTATCCTGTTTTCCGACCATTTATGGCGAAAGCATTGTCATGCGTTTATTAAATACATCCAATGCTCTTATGGGGCTTGAGCAATTGGGGATGGCACCGGAAAATTTAGCGCAGTATCGACGGTCTATTCGTCGGCCGTATGGCCTGATCCTTGTTACAGGGCCTACCGGCAGCGGGAAAACAACAACACTTTATACATCATTAAACGAAATTAAATCTTCTGATAAAAATATGATTACCATTGAAGACCCTGTTGAGTATCGTCTGCCGTTTCTTCAGCAGTCTCAGGTCCATCCCGGTATCGGGTTTGATTTTGCCAGGGGGCTGCGTTCAATTCTACGTCAGGACCCGGATATTATCATGGTGGGTGAAATTCGCGACCGCGAAACCGCGGAAATCGCAATCCATGCATCCTTGACCGGGCATTTGGTGTTTTCCACCTTGCATACTAATGATGCGGCAGGTGCCGCGGTGCGTTTGGTCAATATGGGGGTTGAACCGTTTCTTTTAGCTTCGTCCCTGATCGGAGTCTTGGCCCAGCGGCTCGTTCGTAAAATCTGTCCTGATTGTCGCCAGGAACAGCATGTCCCCAAAGAGGTGTGGAAACGAATTGGTCTTAGAGAGGGTGAGGTCAAGGCTTATCACGGCAAAGGATGCCCCACTTGTTTTAGGAGAGGCTATAAGGGACGCACCGCGCTTTTTGAGGTTTTGACTGTCAATGAATCGATACGTAAACTTATTACTGCAAGTGCTTCAAGCGATGAGATCCGCAAGGAAGCCCAGGCCTATGGGATGAAAACTTTATCGCAGAGCGGCGTTGAGAAAATGAAAGAAGGTATCACGACGGTTGATGATGTCCTTCGGGTCACCCAGGAATTTCAGGAAGATTAACTTATGGAATTTGAATACGTTGTTATTGATAAAGAAGGTAAACGCGTCCAATCTTTTATGAAGGCAGAATCCACAGCTGCGGTGGCAGCTTCTTTGCGCAATTCCGGTGGAAAGCCGCTTAAGATTACACAGCTTAAAAAAGAGCAGGCACCTAATTTAGTTGAGAGATTTTTTTCGGGCCCTAAGCGTGTTACGGCCAAGGAACGGGTGGTCTTTACGCGCCAGTTAGGGACTATGCTTAGTGCGGGGGTGCTTTTAAGCGATGCGATGGAAACAATTGCCGATAATATGGAGAATAAGTATTTTGCCGGTGTCCTTCATGATGTTATTCTTCATATTCACGCCGGCGAAAGTTATTCAAACGCCCTGGCTCGACATCCTTCGATATTCTTTCCCTATTATGTGGCGATTGTTAATTCCGGGGAAGCGATTGGCCTCTTGGGAAAAACCATAGGGAATTTGGCGACCTTTATGGAAGACGATGCAAAGATGCGTTTGAAATTTATCGCGGCGGTTCGATACCCGATTTTTCTTATGTCTTTTGTGTTCTGTATTGTTTCGGGGATTGTATTGTTTTTGATCCCGAAATTTAAGGCTATTTTTGAGGGGGCCCATATCCAGCTGCCTCTTCTGACACGCATTGTCGTGGGAGTAAGCGAATTTTCTTTGCATTATTTTGTATTGATCATCATTGGCATCGCATTGATCGTTTTCGCGGCATGGAGGGCTTTGCAAATTTTTAGGGTACGGTTTATGGTCGATTATATGCTTCTGCACATTCCGATTATCGGGAATATCCTTCGTAAGAGTTTTATCGCTCGTTTTTGTCAGACATTATCCATGCTCTTGGAAGGAGGCGTCGGCATTATCCCGGCGCTTGCTCTTTCAAAGAATGTCGTAGAGAATTTTTATCTTAAATATGTCATCGAGGATATCCGTCAGAGTGTCGTGGCAGGAGTTTTACTTAATACAGCGATGTATTCTCATGCGGATATGCCGCGGCTTCTGATTAAAATGGTTGCAGTCGGTGAAAAGTCTGGTATGTTAGGCTCTATGCTCAAACGTTTAGGTGACTTTTATGACCAAGAGGTGGATACTTTTTTAAATAATATCAATTCTATCTTAGAACCCGTTTTTATTATTTTTATAGGGGGCATTGTACTGGTTGTAGCTCTGGCCTTATACCTTCCTATATTCATGATGTCTTCGGCGGTGCATTAAAAACAAGGAATTTTCCCTCCCTTGATGGGAGGAGGTTGGGGAGGGTGATTCATATTTCATTATATCGAAGTCACACTCAATTCAAAGAAAACCAAAAACAAAGGAGAATAGAATGAGAAAGTTACGTAAGCAGGGTTTTTCAATGATTGAATTGCTGGTGGTGCTTTTGATCATAGGCATCTTGGCCGCCATTGCTGCTCCGTTTTTTCTGCAGAATGCAGACAAAACCAGGGCTTCCGAAGCAGTCTCCGGAGCTGGTTCTATCCGTACGGCTGAGCGTAATTACTTAGCACAGAATAATAGCGGATATTTTCAGGTTGCTGCTACCGATGGAGAAACATATTTTGGTACTGAAGGTGGTAACCAGAGTACTATTCTTGGAGTTACGTTTAATAACATGAAGTATTTCTCACCTGCGGCATATTCAGTTACTGTTCCTGGCACTTGGGCAGCTTCAGTGAGTGGTGTTTCTACCACTCCTTCCGGGTATGTGATTGATGTAACCGGTGCTAGTCCCAACACTTCATTGGCCACCGATCCTGTAGACGGCGCGGCGAATGCTGGGGATGTAAGTAATATCAGGGTTGAGATGGATAATTCCGGTCAAACCATTTGGTCGTCAAATGGGGGTAGTTCTTGGAGTAAGTATTAATTTTATGAATTGCGGTTATTCCTCACAAGCAATCAGGGGTTCTCGCATGTGGAATCCCTGATTGCTACAAGGAACGAAGGGGGAAATTGGGTATGACAAAATTAAACGTAAAAGGTTTTTCAATGATTGAATTGCTGGTGGTGCTTTTGATCATCGGCATCCTGGCCGCCATTGCTGCTCCATTTTTTCTGCAGAATGCAGACAAAACCAGGGCTTCCGAAGCAGTCACCGGAGCTGGTTCTATCCGTACGGCTGAGCGTAATTACTTAGCACAGAATAATAGCGGATATTTTCAGGTTGCTGCTACCGATGGAGAAACATATTTTGGTACTGAAGGTGGTAACCAGAGTACTATTCTTGGAGTTACGTTTAATAACATGAAGTATTTCTCACCTGCGGCATATTCAGTTACTGTTCCTGGAACTTGGGCAGCTTCAGTGAGTGGTGTTTCTACCACTCCTTCCGGGTATGTGATTGATGTAACCGGCGCTAGTCCCAACACTTCATTGGCCACCGATCCTGTAGACGGCGCGGCGAATGCTGGGGATGTAAGTAATATCAGGGTTGAGATGGATAATTCCGGTCAAACCATTTGGTCGTCAAATGGGGGTAGTTCTTGGAGTAAGTATTAATTTTATGAATTGCGGTTATTCCTCACAAGCAATCAGGGGTTCTCGCATGTGGAATCCCTGATTGCTACAAGGAACGAAGGGGGAAATTGGGTATGACAAAATTAAACGTAAAAGGTTTTTCAATGATTGAATTACTGACGGTGCTTTTGATTATCGGCATCCTGGCTGCGGTTGCTGCACCGTTATTTTCAGCCAACACTGTCAAAGCCAAGGTTTCCGAAGCTGTCGCCGGAGCCGGGTCAATCCGTGCGGGCGAACGCACCTACTATTCGCAGAATAATGGATATCTTGCAGTTACCTCTGCTGCCCTTGGAGCAACTTATTTTGGTACTCAAAGTGGTAACCAGAGCAATCTGCTCGGGGTCCAGATCCATGGTAACAAGTATTTTTCACCCGATGCGTATACAGTTGCTACTACTGCGCTTTCTTGGGGCGGTACACCGAGTGGTGTTACATTACAAACGCCTTTAGATTTTTTAATTACAGTAACAGGTTCTAATAGTGTAGCACTGAGTAGTGCCGATACGGATGGTGCTTCAAACAATACGGCTGTTGGTGGTTATATAGTTCAGATGGATAATAGTGGACAGGTGATATATACTCAGGGCCCAATTAATGGTTCGACTACCTGGTATACCTTTTAGTATTTTTTTTGATTTTTCTAAGGTAAAAGATAGCAATAAGGGCTTCTCACTTATAGAATCCTTGATTGCCATCATCATCCTGGGCATTATTATGGCCGGGAGCATGTCTTTTTTTGGCTATTCTAACGCAATATATTATCGTGGGTTGCATACTCAGATAGCAACGTGGTTGGCGGATTCTCAAATGGAGCAGATCAAAAACGTTGGCTGCGGTAAAACGGCTCAAAATACGGGTTCTTCTGTTACTATTGGTAATTTGAAAGGAACTTTAAAAATTACTTGGCCGAATCCACCAACACAAGATCCGTGTTTGGTGGCGTCAACTACAAAAGCATGTTCATCACAACCACCTACGGCTGTTGGTATATGTGTGAGTTGGACAGAGCCAGGAAGTACTGCCAATAGCAGTAATGTTGGATTAGTAACATATGTGGGAGCCTGATGAAAATGGATAATAATAAAGGACTTTCACTCGTAGAACTTATGGTGGGGCTAATAGTTACAGGCATTATTGTCCTGATGGTTGCCGCTCTTGGCAGCTTGGCTTATAAATCTTATAATGGCTTACGTAGCAATTCGGGTGTTTATAATGATTCGCAATTTGCTTTGCAGATCATTCGTGAAGCTGTGCGGCGATCCACGGGGGCACCGACGACTCCTACAAGCACATGTTTGGAAGTTCCTGTAACATCCACTACTAATGATTATTTTTATCGTAATGGGACAAACAGCTTGATTTATAGTATTACCGGCCCGTGTGGCAATACCACAAGCGCAACCAACAGAACGATCATCTCTGCTGGTGTGACGAACCTTACGTTTACCCCAAATGTAAGTGCTTTGCCGCTTGTGAACGTGATTTTGAGCGCTACTAATAAGAATGGCGCGACATTATATAGTTATTCGATTTATGTTACGAGGAGAAATCCATGAATAACTCCAAAGGTTCTACTTTAGCCATTGCATTAAGTATGCTCTTTCTTTTTAGCGCGATGGGAGTAGGGGCGCTTGAATATGGAGGAGGGCAAAGACAATTTGCGACTACCCAAATAGCAAATACTCAAGCATTCTGGATAGCAGATGCGGGATTGCTATCAGTCTGTTTATCTGGTACGGCGCCATCCACACCAACCTCATTTGGACCTGGAACGTATAGTGTTACTCCATCTGGTACAGTGGTGGCTGGGGGTCTTTTGACTGCTACGGGTACCGTGAATGGTGAGAAACGGATAGTAAAAGCTAATTGTATGCCGTCAACTCCTTTTTCTGGCCTTGTTGCCGGGGGCAATTTAAATTCTAATGGTTTAACTTTTCTTTCTGGAAATGCCGTATACAATGGTTCCTCATCTGGAATGGTTCTTGGGGTAGCAAACCACAGCATGAAAATTTAACTCTCCCTTCGGTTGTGATTCCCCCTATTGGTTTCAGCTCAAACCCAAAGCCAATTCCGGCCGTAGTAAACAACGTTATAACTTTGTCAGCCGGTGATTACGAGGGTACAAATATTACATTGTCTAATAGCGTAAGGCTTAATGTCACAGGTGTTGTGAGAGTTTATTTGACGGGTGCGGGACGCCATTAGTCAGTTTGAATGACACAAACTCAATAATAACCATTCAAAACGGAGGTTCTCTGACACTTTATGTCAATGGGCAGGTTAATATGTCCGGAACTTTGTCGAATTTTCTGGGACTTCGAGACAATTCCTTATATATAGTAACTATGTTTCGACAAATTCTAGTGATTATGGGGTTAACATATCCGCGTCTGGATTTCTGGGTGCTATTTATGCGCCTCAAGCTAATATTCTTGTAAGCTTTCGTTGAACAGGAGGAACAGGATCAATAGTCGGGAATAATATAACAACGGAAAATATCACTCTATTTTTCTATGATTCAAGTTTAAGTAATTATTCTGATTCTAACTCTCTCACCCCTACGTTAACGAATTGGACAGAAAGCTCGTAAAAGACGAATTAATAGGGGACAGCGCCTTGTTAAAATGGATTCCCGCTTTAGCGGGAATGATAAAAGAATAATATGGAAAAACAGATAATATATTTTGAAGTGTCTTCTCCTGATGAACTGCGGGAGGCCTTGGCGAGCCACGAACAAAATGGGGCGTGTTTTGCAAGCGTTCGGGTTTTTGGCCCCAACGTTCTGACACGGCAATTTAATTTTCCAAAAACTTCAACGCGGGATTTGATTGCCGGCCTAAAGATGGAAGCTGCCGAGACCTTATCTGGCGCGGCTGATGTGG
The DNA here is from genome assembly GCA_963769315.1 of Candidatus Omnitrophota bacterium. Taxonomy (GTDB): domain Bacteria; phylum Omnitrophota; class Gorgyraeia; order Zapsychrales; family Fredricksoniimonadaceae; genus JABDGZ01. The sequence goes on along the minus strand of CAVYLG010000003.1, from coordinate 40,901 downwards.
AAGTGGCCTATCAGATTACAGACACGGATGAGCAGGGCGTGAATGGTATTTTTTTAGCCATGCCGCGCCATTTGCTTACGGAATATCTGGAATGCTTTAAGACCTCCCCGCTGATTCCGGTTTCTTTAACATCTTCAGCCATTGGCGCGGTCATTGATTTTTTTAATCAGGACATTTCCGGGAATAATTTTTGCCTGGTGAATTTTTTAAATTCTCACGCGGTTAACATTATTATTTTTACCAATGCCAGGCCGACCTTCTTTCGTGAGCTTTATGATCTAAGCGATGGTGATTTTAAGGATAAAGTTACTGACACCATTCGTTATTCCTGCAGTCAAAGCGCCAGTAAGAATATCGATCATATTTATTTTATCGGAGAACTTAAGGGCAAGGACGATTTAATTAAGAGTTTAAAACTGCTGGAGAATCCTTCCTCAGTTCAGCCTATATCGGCCGAGGAAGCTCCGGTTGATCTGACGGGCTTGAATCTTTTTGGGAAGTTCGTCTGTGGGCTGGCAGAGCGTGAGAGATTAGTCTTTATTTTTTATTTGGTTTTTGTAATTTCTGCATTATTATGTATTTTTCTGGTATGGCATTTTGCCAACGGGTACATTAAACTCCATGATGCTAGTCTCAAGATCAATATGAGCGATTACAATCGGGCTCTTAAACTGCAAGAACAAGTAAGGCGTTTGACTCATGGATAATAAATATTTGTATTCTTTTCTTAAAGATGTTTCTTTTCGGTCGGTTTGTATTTTCTCTGTGATCGTAGTGGTTTTTTGTCTTGTATTAATTCGCCTATGTCTATGGCAGAGTCTGGCGCTTAAAGATATCTATGATAAGCAGGCCATCATCGCCCAGATCCCCGCATTGGAGGCCAAAATCGGTCCTGCAAAAGTGCTTGTTAATGGCGTAAGTTTGACTCTCAATGGCATCATTTCGGATAAGGACCAGCAATTGGCTGTCATTAATAATACGCTTGTTAAAGTCGGGGATACAATAGATGGCAAAAAGGTGATCACGATTACAAGGTATGCCGTGACACTTTGCAATGCCGGGTCAGTTAATAAATGTATTAAGTTGGACCTTGAACAATGAATTAAATGACTGCCAATCTTTTGGATTGGCGAGTTCTCGCCAGCTTTGCTGGCGGAGATTCCCGCTTTCGCGGGAATGACAAGGGGAAAATAAAGGAGGATTTGCCCATGAAAATCATTTTTAAAGGAGCCGTAATGACAGGTGTCTTGGGTTGGGCGATTGTTATGAGTGCGCAGGCACAGCCCACCAGTAATTTCACTTTCAAGAATACGGACATCAAGGTCGTGCTTCAGGGCATTGCCCAATTAGCCAAAAGTGAAGGCAAGGACATCAATATTGTCCCCGGACCAACAGTGACAGGGATTGTTAATATAGATCTCACCCAGGTCGATTGGGATACCGCTTTGAATGTCATTTTGCATACTTATAATTTGGATGCTTATCGCCAGGCAAACGTGATTATGGTCAATCCTATCGGCCCGGAAGGGAGTGTCGCTAAGAATGAGATCCAGGTCAAGGTCTTTAATCTAAAATATATCGACGCAAATGATGCATTAAAAGCGATTGCTCCAATTCTATCAACAAACGGAAAGACCGCAGTGCTTGAGACGACCGGTCAATCAGGCTGGGAATTCGGCTCAGTGACGGTTGGTTCAACACAGTCACAGTCAGGTACAACAAATGCAACGACAGATAAAAAACTTAAAAGGACCAATGTCTTGGTGGTATCAGATTCTGCCGAGCGTTTGGATAAGATCTCGACCCTTTTAGATCAGTTGGACGTGATGCCCAAGCAGATCCTCATTAAAGCGCGCATCCTTGAAGTTGATTATAATTTTGTAAAGGACCTTGGGTTGCAATGGTCAACAAACAAAATGAACTCAAGCGCAGTGTTTACCGGGCAATCTTTATCGCCGATACCATCCTCATTTGCTGCCAATGCGCTAACATCGACATTGATACCTTCAGCACTTTCAGGGGTGGGATTGACACCACCCGGCACTGTGACACCCGGCACGGTGGCATCGGGCAATGGCGGATTGCAGTTTAGTTACCAGCAACTTAGCGGAGCGCAAGCCCAGGTTATTTTGAACGCTCTGGAAGAGAATACAAAGACGGATACGCTTTCCGCGCCTATCTTGATGGCCTTGAATAATCAGGAAGCGACCATCCTTGTTGGGGAACAATTTCCTATTACCCAGACCACGGTCAGTTCTAATACTAATAATGTCGTTGGCGGGTCGTTGCAGTACTATCAAGATATCGGAATTCAGTTGAAGGTGGTCCCGCAAATCTGGGGTGAGAAAGAAGATTATATCAACCTGATCGTCCATCCGGTCGTTTCTACTACCACCAGCACTGTGACTATTCTCGGAGGGACGGATAATTCTACGCCCCTTAATCAGTATCCCATTATTGATACCCAGGAAGCAGAAACGCAACTGATCGTTCCTGATAACGGCACCGTCATGATGGGTGGATTAATCAAAGATCAGAAGGGCTCTCAGGTCATTGGAGTGCCGTTTTTGGACAAGCTCCCTTTTATAGGACAATTTTTCCGCACTACTGTTAAGACTAAACAGAAGACGGAGCTGATTATTTTTATTACGGCCCATATCATGGCACCTGATGAACAGGTATCGCCTGCTATTATTGACACCAAAGGGATGGAGAGGCATTTTAATAATAGAAAGTGAAGAAATAGTTAATGCGTTGAGTTATAAACACTGGCTCCCCGACTAAGACATTCGGGGGGGACAATGTAAGAAAAAATCGGAGATCCCATACTAATGTATTGCCGGTACTATGGATTTAAAAAAATGCCTTTTAGTGCGACCAGCGATCCTGATTTCTTTTTTGAGAGTGATTCGCACCGGGAAGCCTATGCGGCAATCGAGTTTGGGATCAGCCAGCGTAAGGGCATCATCTTAATCACCGGGGAAGTGGGGACCGGAAAAACAACGCTATGCAAGAAGCTTTTGAGCCGGCTGGAGAAAAACGTGAAGGTGTCTTTGGTCCTTAATCCCTATTTCAGTGATATGCAGCTTTTACAGGCGATCGTTGAAGATTTTGGGATATCGATCCAAAAGAAAAATCGTCTGGAAATCATTAAGGCCCTAAACATTTTCTTACTTGAGCAGCATGCTCATGGCGGCAATGCCGTTCTTATCATCGATGAGGCCCAACATTTGACGGCCCGTCAACTTGAGCAGGTGCGCTTACTTTCGAATTTGGAAACATCTGATGAGAAACTCCTGCAGCTTGTTTTGGTGGGTCAGCCGGAGCTCATTGAAAATCTTTCCAAGTACCGGCTGCGGCAAATCCGCCAGCGGATCTTTGTAAAGCATAAGCTTATGCCGCTGCAGGAAGATGAAATTCGGGAGTATATCCATGTCCGTCTTCATGATGTCGGGAAAAAAGATAAAGTGATCGATGATGATTGTTATAAAATCATTTATGAATTTTCCGGCGGGGTTCCCCGCCTTATTAACATGTTGTGTGATCGGGCCCTTTTAATGGGATATGTGCGTGAGAAATCACGCCTGGATGAGACCATCTTACGGGATTCAATTAAGGAAATCGTATGAGTACAATGTATGATGCTTTAAGAAAAGCTGAAGCAGAGCGCAAGAAAGCGGCAGGTCTTGACGTAAAGGGTCCGGAAAAAGACAATTCTGTGCAAGTCGAAGGGTTGCCGGGAAACATCAAGTCCGTAGCTCTTTTGGTTGCTGTGCTGGTTGTTTTTGCCGTTGTTTTCTATCAGATTAAGGCCTCTTTGGGAGGACCTAAGAAAACAGCAGTTGTACAAACGGCTGTAAACACTGTTAGCACTGCTCAAGTTCCTGTGACAGCAGCTGCGCCGGTCAAGCCGAAGCGTGCGCCGGGGACCTATGGTCTTGACGGTGTCATCGATGCCGGTGAGAATTCCATGGCCATTGTCAACGGCAAGCTTTTGAAAATTGGGGGGACGATCGACTATCTTGTCCTTAAAAAGATTTACCCTAAAGAAGTTGAGCTTCTCAATACCAAAAACAATAGTACGGTCATTTTGAAAATCGAGTAATGATCCGTCCTCGCTCACCATGGACGCTCGCCTGGCCTAACATTCTTCTTGCCTTTCTTGGGGGCATCCTCGTCCTAAGACTGGTCATCTGGCAATTCTTTCGTACTACAGAAGTTTTCTTTAGGGAGGAATTTTCAGACTTAGTTGTTGCATTTCTCATCCTTTTGTTGGGTATCCTTTGGTTGCTCCCTAAGCTCCTCAATCGCCAATCTTTCAAAAAAAGCGGATTAGAGCTGCCTATTTTTTTTCTTATCGCAGCCGCGACAGGCTCATTGTTTTACGCGCCTGATTTTTCTTCATCCTTAAAAGGGGTGCTTGTCCTTGGAGCAGAGGTCACGTTTTTTTATATGCTCCTGGACCTCATCGATACGCCATCACGCCTTCGCTGGTCCTTGACTTTCCTTTTAGGCATGACTTTTTTTGTATCCGTGTATGGAATAATAACTTTTTTTGCGTTTTGGATGCGGCCTCCCATGCCGGAGGATATTGGACTTGCGCAGACGAACATAGGTCTTTATTATCTTTTGGTCCATCATCGGGCAGTGTCATTTTTGGGCTGGCCCAATGTCCTTGCGGGGTATCTGCTTTTATTCCTTCCACTGTCGATAGTTCTTCCGTTTCATTTAAAGAAGACTTGGGCTAAGGCCGCGGCCATGGCCGGTTTATTTTTAGCCTCGGTCTGTTTCCTCTACACTCTTTCTTTTCTTGGATGGTTGAGTTTTTTGCTTTCCACCATCGTGCTTTTGCCATTTTTTTGGAAAAATCTTGGTATCAAAATATGGCCTAAAGAGAAGAAGAGAATGCTTTTTTATGGTTTTTTTAGTATTTTTATTCTTTTTATTTTAGTCATCCTTCGCAAAAACTTTCTGATGTCCTTATCACCCAGACTATTTTATTACAAGGCAGCTTTTCTGCTTCTTGGCCAAAATCCTTTATGGGGTTACGGCTGGGACTCCTTCGGGATTTTTTGCCGACAGCTGACTACAGACACGAACAATTTGAGCGCCTATATCCATAACTCTTATCTTCAAATTTGGCTGGAGACAGGAATTATTGGTTTTTTGGGCATTGTGTTATTGATGGTGGGAATGTTTCGTCAGGCAAAGGACCGCGTCATTGCGTATGCAGGGCAAAAGGATTATTGGATTTTTGTCGCTATTGCTTGGGGGCTCATGGCCTTTCTCATTGATAATTTATTCAGTTACACTATTTTGAAGCCCAATGTCGCTCTTTATTGGTGGACGATGCTGGCCGTTTTCTGTGCGATGAATAATTTGGGCCGTCATTCTGAACGAAGTGAAGAATCTAAAGGAACTTTAAGATCCTTCGCTATGCTTAGGATGACAGTATTGATACTCATGTTCGTTTTTCTGTCGCGCATTATGTGCGGGTACATGCTTTACTACAAGGCCATGAGTACAAAAAAGCCAGGCAGCTATAGTAGTGCGTTAGAAATGCTTAATCAGGCAAAAGCTTTGGACCCTTGGAGCAGCTATCTTCCGGCTGGTGCAGCAAGTATTCATCTAGAGGAATATGGTAGTACGAGGATTAATAATTTTCTTAAACTGGCGGCCATTGACTATCTTGAGGCCATTCGCCGTTCACCCAAAGTTTATTATAATTATTTTGCCCTTAGCAAAATCTATGAGGCGCTAGGTGATACCAGTCGCGGGCAGATTTTTAATCAAAAGGCCATGGAATTATCGCCGGCGGAATTCGCCTTGGATAATATAATGTTTCATAAGAGCGAAAGTCATTAATCGCCGCTTTGTGGCTAAAGATGCGTAAAAGTAGGGACAGACACTACTTTCTCTTAACAGAAAGTAGTGTCTGTCCCTACTTTTTATGATATAGTAACCTGAATTTAATGGGTCCTCATGCCGGACATTCATAAGCTTAATAATTTATGAATAAAATAAAAATCATATTAGTTTGTCTGGTTATTTCCTTTCTTGTTTTAATAGCTTTAAATCTCTTGAAATTAAAAAACAATGAGGAATTTCGACAGAAGGCTGTTTTAGCACACGAAATACGAAAAGTGCTGGATCATCTGATTTTCGATTTACTCGAAGCGCGTGAAAACTCTATTCTGGATGTGCCTGCCGATGGGCTGTGGCACCACCGTATCGCTTTTGTCAGCGTCCGGCAAGGCGCTTTGGAGTATATCCTTAAGGAAGGGCGGTTGTTTCGGGTCAACAGGGGGGGCTGTGTGTTGATTGCGGATGATATCGGCGATTTGCTTTTCCGCCGCCAAAAGGGCAGACCTGATATCCTGGAAGTTCAAATTGTTGCCCAAAAGAATGTCTCCTTGATATCTAATTTAAGGATAAGGGTCCTTCGTCATTGATATCCTTAAAACTTGCCGAACGAAGTAACAGGGAATATTAAAATGGACAGTACGTCAGCCTGGGAAAAAGCTCTGCGGGAAACAAACATCATCCGTTCAAGGGTCATGGGACTGCAGACCTTCAGCGAAACCCATGTTCCTTATATCCTTTTATCACCGTCTACGATCAATGTTGGGGACACCGTGGTGCGCAGGGGAGAGGTGCTTGTCCATCGTCCGTCTTTGATCTTGCCCCCCAACATCCCTCAGTTCGAAGGTTTTGATTTTGAGAGTGATGATTCTTTTAAAGAAGATACGATGATCAATTTTCTGATGGTCAGGGGGATCACCTTGCCCTCCATGAAATATGATAATAAAATTTTCTCTTTGAACGTTTTTGAAGGTAAAATAGATGACGCTATCGGGGTTTATGGCAATCGCCTGCAGAGGGAGGAGAACACTTCTGCCGGCTTGATTTGCGGGCCGGACGAAGTTTGGCAGCTTTCGCTGCTGATCTTTGTTTGCTCCCAAATCGTGAAAAACTCATCCACGGACATTCGCCGTCTTTTGGATGAGTATCATAAGAAAAAAGATTGAACTAAAAATGATGAATAAGAGCGACTATCTTGATTTGGAAATGTTGACCCTACAAAGGCTCGTCGGCAAAATGAACCTGATGCTGACGGATGCTGAGCGGGAAAGCCTTTTCAAAATAGCCTTGGAAGAGGTGCTCAAAGATGAGGGGAAGGCCTTTGCCGGTTCTTTCAATTCTGCCGATGACAAGGATGTTTTTATCAAGGAGCTTTTCTCTTACGGCATCATTGAAGACCTGATTTACGACCCTGATGTTGAAGACATTATTATCAATGCCTTAAAGCCTATTTATGTTCATCACGCTCAAAAAGGTTTTATTGTCACGGATAAATCCTTTCAAAACCAAAAAGAGTTTAATACTTTTATCAAGAAACTTTTGGTTTTTTCCGGAAGGGGGAATTACCACAAGATCGCAAACCTGGAATTGGCCAATCTTGCCGGGCGGGTCAATATCGTAGATGCTCCTTTAGGGGCCCAGTTGACCATCACCAAAGCTAAAATGGACCCTTTAAGCATTATTGATCTGATCCGCCATCAGACCATGGGTTATGAGGCTGCCGGTCAGTTATGGCTTTATCTGGAAGGACTTTCGGTCAGGCCGGCCAATATCATTATCTCCGGAGGGCCGGGTACCGGCAAGACCACCTTGCTCAATGCCTTATTGAGTTTTATTCCCGAGAAAGACCGTGTCGTGGTGATCGAAGATACCCTGGAATTAAATACCTTTATGGATGACGGCTGTTCCCGTCTGGAAACTGATGATGAGTTAAATCTCTCGGATTTGGTCAAAAACAGCCTTCGCATGCGGCCGGAACGCATTATCGTAGGGGAGGTGCGTGGAAGCGAGGCCCGGGACATGATCACTGCGGTCAATATCGGCAAATACTGTATGGGCACCATTCACTCCCTTAGTGCCCGTGAGACCATCACTCGACTTCATAACGAGCCAATGAACATACCTGAGGCGCTGATCAATTTGATCGATGTGTTTATTATACTTAAACGGTATCATGTGAAGGGTAAGCTATATCGCGTCATAGACGAGATTTCTGAAACCAGCGGCATGGACAATAAAGTGCTCTTATCCCACGTTTTTAAATATAATTATGAGCAAAACCGTGTTGCTTCTGTCTCTCCCAGCACTCTTTTCCGCGACCGCCTGGCCCTGGAAACCGGCCTTACACCGCGCGATATCATTAATGAAACCTGGATTCGTGCGGCAATACTTAAGGCTTTGGATGACCGGGACATTCATACTATTAAAGAAGTTTCCACTTTTTGCCGCTATTATGCCGTACACCCCAAAGAGGCCATGGTCAAAATCGGCCTTGACCGCGAAGGCATGTTAAAAGACCTAAACAAATAATCTTCATAATATTTTCATAATAAATCCATAATAAATCCTTCTTTACAGCTAGCTGTAAGTCTGGTATAAAAAGATTTCTATTTCGAATGTGCGATATAGGATAAACCGTTAACTGTTTCGCGCCTGTAGCTCAACTGGATAGAGCATCAGTCTACGGAACTGAGGGTTACAAGTTCGAATCTTGTCAGGCGCGTTCTACTTCGCTCAAAGTCCGCCTTCGCCAAGGCTTTGGCGAGATTCCTCCAAAGCTTTAGCGAAGGAGAACTTTTCAGCTTTGAGCTTCGTAGGAACTGCTTCTGAACTCCTGGGAAGCTAAACACGATAAGTGATTAGCGAAGGAGAGTCAGGTGCGGGTTTTATCCTCCTGTTTCATTTATTTACAAATAACGTTAAAACGTTTTGACGTTATAACGTTTAAGTGGTATACTTTCCATAGAAAGGAAAGGAGGTATGGCCATGGCCACATTAACTAAACGAGCAACAATATATTTTGACCCTTCTCTCCATCGAGCCCTCAAGATCAAGTCTGTTGAGACGGAGCATTCTATTTCTGAGATTATCAACGAAGCCTTATGCCATGAATTGGCCGAGGACCAAGAAGATTTGGCGGCTTTTTCTAAAAGAGCTAAAGAAGCTACGATATCTTATGAAAATTTATTAAAGAAATTAAAGGCCGATGGGAAAATATAAAGTTGAAATCAAGAAATCTGCTGTCAAAGAAATTGAAAAACTGCCCAAAAGAGATTTACAGGCTGTTCTTGAAAAAATCGGCTCTTTAAGTGAAAATCCCCGGCAAGCCGGATGCAAAAAACTATCAAGTCAAGAAAAATACCGAGTCCGTTGCGGTGATTATCGAATTCTTTATTCGATCGAAGATGTAGTGCTAATTGTTTATGTCGTTAAAATTGGACACCGGAAAGATGTTTACATATAATACGTTGATTTAAAATCGATCGGCAATTTAAGAAAATCACATTGAAAGCATTGTTTAATTATTTTATATGAAACCTAATTTTCCGACACCCAACTCTTTTACGGTCATTTCCGGTTTGGCCCATGAACTGGACTCGCCTTTGAAATCTATCCTGGCGCGTACCCGCAAACTCATCAATGATTATAAAAACCGTGATTTTGAATTTATTTCTTATAAAGATTTCAAGGTCATGATTTCCACCTTGGAGGAATTGGAACGTCAGCTTGAACATTGTTCGCGGACGGCCAGTCGTATGCTGAATGTGGGCAACCGGCATGCCCGGAGGGAAAAGAATAATTGCCAAATCAATGATATTGTCAAGAATGTCGTCGGTAAGTTAAACCATCAATTAAAATCCTCACGCATTAAATTAGTGTCACAACTGGGGAAACAACTGCCAAGAGCCACCATAGGTCCTGTCGAATGTAACCGAATCATTCATAAGGTGATCATTAATTCCATACAGGCCATGCCCGGAGGGGGTGTTATTAAGGTAAAAACATTTTTAGATAGAACTCATGGGGGTATCGGTATTAATGTCACTGATGAAGGGGTGGGAATAACACCGGACCATTTGTCCAGGGTGTTTGAGCCGTTTTTTACAACCAAAGAATCCGGCATTGATAAAAGTTCCGGCTTTGGCCTTTCTATTATCCGTTCAATTATCGAGGCCGCCGGCGGATCTATTCATATTAAAAGTTCCCTGCGCAAGGGAACTACTGTTCAGATTTTTCTTCCGGTACATAAATCCGAATAAAAATATTCCTTAAGAGGGGCTTATAGCAGTTCTGCTTGCCGCTAGGCAGGCTAACGCAGGGGTGAATGTGCTAAAAGATGATGAGATATTTATGAGAGAAGCGATCCGTCAGGCCAAGATGGCTGCCGCGGATGATGAAGTGCCGGTGGGTGCCGTGATTGTATATGAACGAAAAATTATCGCCCAAGCACATAATCAGATAGAAACATTAAAAGACCCCACGGCGCATGCCGAGATGATAGCCATTACGCAAGCGACGAATTATCTCTCATCGAAGTGGTTGCAGGAATGTACCCTCTATGTTACAATCGAGCCTTGTTCGATGTGCACCGGAGCTTTGGTTTTAGCGCGTTTATCTCGGGTTTGTTTTGGGGCCAGGGAGCCCAAGACAGGGGCCTGCGGTTCGGTGATCAATATTGCAAATCATAAGTCCTTAAACCATCGTATGGAAGTAAAAGGCGGTATTTTAGCCGAGGAATGTTCGAGCGTAGTCAGCGATTTTTTTAAAGAGAAACGCAAGGCCAATAGGATTTTAGAGAATTAGCTTAGGAGAGTTCGCCACCAAAGGTGGAGAGGTGGGTCGAATCTATGAAGAAACATTCAGCGACACAACACCTCTCCTTGTTCTAGATGTATTTGAATAGTAATTTTGCATTTGATAGTAATGTTTTGGTAAGGAGAGGTGGCAGAGTGGTTGAATGCAGTTGCCTGCTAAGCAATTGACCCGGGTAACTGGGTCCTCGGGTTCGAATCCCGACCTCTCCGCCATTAAAAATCACTAATCGCAAGTTGTTCGTTATGAATGGCTTGCGATTTTTTTAATTTGGTATAAATAGCCTCTTCGTTTAATCAAATTGACATAAAATAATTATAAGAGTATTCTAATAAAAAATTTTTTTTAAGTGCTTAGGGGGACTTTTCTTTAAAACCCATCTATAGAGGAGATATCAAAATGAAAAGAAAAATTTTTATGTTAGTCAGCGGTCTGATGCTCATGTCTTTATGTGGATGCGTTACAACCATGGTCGCTCAGCAGGCTGCCAACCAAGCGGCTCCTCCTAAGGTACAAAACTTTAGTTTTGACGTATCAACGCCAGGAGCAGATGTCGGCACATTATTCGTCCAAACCAGACAGCCGTCTTACCAGATGGCAGTCGCTAAATATGCTATCAAGATAGATTCCAATCCTCCGCTGGTTGTTGAGAAGCAAAGCGATGTTACCATCAAGATTAACGCTGGCAAACACTCCTTAATGTTTTATGGCACCTCAGATAATCCAGCAGAAAGCGATAAGGTTGTTTGGGGCGAGCCGCATAAGAAGGATATTGTTATAGCCAAAGATCAAGTGCTTAAATTAAAGTACACTGGCCCATACCGTATGTTCGGCTCAGGCAATGTTGAGGAAATTAAATAAGGTAGATAGATGAAACGCCCGGACTGTAAGAATGAGTTGCAAGTTTCCAAGCTCAAGGGAGTTGCCATTCATAAGTGAGCTTCGTGCAAAGGCAAATGGTTTGAAAGAAATGATCGGATAGAATCGGATAACATCGGATAACAACCGTAATTTATAAAATAGTAGTTTATCGACGGTAAAAATGTTGAAGTGTTAGATACGAGCAGGTTAGGAAAAATTCTTCGAAGGATTCCCGACCTCTCCGCCATTTACAAACCGTTGTAACTTATATAGTTACAGCGGTTTTTTTGTTTTTTAAAGATTAGTTAAATAATATTTTGACAATACTACCTATAGATAGTATACTCTCAATGGGGTGAATTATGGATAAAAAGATGGCTTATGTGCTAAAAGAGCAGAAGCGAATAGCCGATTTAGTAACTAAAAAATTTACAGATTACTATTTAACCGGCGGGACGGCCCTGGCATTTTATTTTGGGCATCGTTTTTCAGAGGATCTGGATTTTTTTAGTCAGAAATATCAAAAGAATGCCCCTGAGAAGATCATGAAATATATCGCGAAAGAAACGGGATTTGAATATCAGTTAGATTCTGTGCAAGATGATGCGAAATTAGTCCCTATGAGAGTATATTTCTTAAAATTAAAAGGTAAGCAGTTATTAAAGGCGGATTTTGTAAAAGATTTTGTAAGAAATGTTCAAGAAATAAAGGGCGGATTACATTCGATAGACGATATTTATTTGCGGAAAATGTATGCGGCCATTGGCATGGAAGCTAAAGAATCAGAAACGGGGCGTTCCATAGCCACAGGCAGGCAGAGCGTAAAAGATTTATTTGATATTTATTATCTTTCTTCTGAGTATAAGCCATTGTCTGAAGTCTTTTTTGAATACTTTGCCTATAATCAATCTGAAAAATTGGATAACTGGTATAGGGGTTTTGATAGAACCGAGACAAAGTTAAGCCTTATGGATTTGGTTGCGGATGTTGATTCGGCCAAGATCTTTAGATATTTGGATGATCAGATTTTAAAGAAAATCCCGGATAAATTGAGGTGATCCTAATGAAGGTCCATTGGTTGTGGGATACAAGACTGAGTGAAACAAGAGTTAAGAAAATCTTGAAGAACGAGAATGACCCTCGATTCTATATCTATGCTGAAAAATTGTTTTCCCGTGTCAGGAATCCTAAAACAGCTTTCAGCTATGTCCCTAAAGAAATCTTTTATCATCAATGGCCTGCTATTAAACAAAGGATTGAAAAAGATAAATGGGTTAAACAAAAAGCTGATTTTTGGCAGAAGAAGTACGAAGAGATAATAAGTATTCCTGCCGAAAGAATGGATATTGCCCAACAGATCAAGAATGTGCGTGTTAAAATGAGGTATACGCAGGCCCAGATGGCCGATAAATTAGGAGTTATTCAACAATTTATTTCCAAATTGGAAGCAGGCACAGAAAATGTGACTATTGGCACACTAAAACGTATTGCCCATGTTTTGGGGAAAGAACTCACTATTCGATTGAGTTAAGGTAATATGACAATTTGTAAATGGATCACCAACAAAAGTGGTAATGAAATTGGTAAAAGGGGCATTTTATATAGGAATGGAGCAGCGTCCCGACCTCTCCGCCAGTTAAAATCATTTGTAGATTTGTGTGTTGGGAATGAAATTGTATTTAAAGGATAGAATTAGCGCAATTGAGATATTTATTAAATGTCATTTTTAAAGAAAACTTTAATGTTAGTCTGCTGGTTACTATTATGTATAACCCAAACAGGTTGTGGTTTGTTGGAGATACCTATTGATCTCCTTGGTTCTATTGTCAGTACTGCTGTGAGCGCAGGTGTAGCCGCTGCTCCCTATGCCGCTCCTTTTTTTATGTAATGAGTTCTATTGGAAATAAGAAAAACATGAACAATGTAGCCAGAAAAACCACCATTGGAATTATACAACTTATTATTGGTTTAGGAATTTTGCTTTTTGTCCCTGCATGGACAATTGATTTTTGGCAGGCATGGGTCTACTTGTTCATTTTTGGCACATCCATTGTGCTGATATTCGCCTATTTATATAAGAATGATCCGAAGCTACTCGAACGCCGATTGAACAGGACAGAGAAAGAAAAAAGTCAAAAGTTGATACAGTTTTATATATTCATTACATATATTAGCGTATTTATTCTTTCTTCTTTTGATCATCGTTTTTTGTGGTCAGATGTTCCGTTTTTAGTAGTGATGATAGGGGACGTTTTAGTGGCACTCGGGTATCTCATCATCTTTATTGTGCTCAAAGAGAACACTTTTGCCGCCGCAACAATTGAAGTAACCCCTGGCCACAAAGTTATTTCAACGGGGCCGTACGCGATCGTTCGCCATCCTATGTATTTAGGGGCGATTGTTATTCTTTTTGGTACGCCTCTTGCGCTGGGGTCATGGTGGGGACTCCTTATCTTCATCCCGTTAACCTTCATTATAGTGTGGCGACTTCTCGATGAAGAGAAGTTTTTGTCCCAAGGGCTATCCGGCTATAAGGAGTATTGTCAAAAAATTCGATATCGTCTGGTGCCATTTATTTGGTAAACGTTATGTTGTTTTATATAGATTGCATATAAATTAAATTAATACTATAATTTTTATTCTTTAGGTTAAAATTTGTTTTATATTTGCAGATAATATCGCATTGAATTGCTGGACTGTATCGGAGGGGCTTTATGAAAAGATTTTTTGTTGTAATGATGTGTTTGGCCCTATCAGGGTGCGTGAGGACGTTGGTTACTAAAGAAGTTCAAGTGAAAAAAGACGCGAACGGAAAAGTTATTGAAACGACCCAAACTGAACGCATAATCCAGCAAGGAACGACAAAAGGTGTACAATTTGATTATTTGAAGAATAAACAGAGCGATACATCGCCCGCTGCTATTGAGTATTACTAAATGTGAGCAATATAGTTAGTTTTGAATAAAGGCTTATTTAATTGCCCCCTTATGATCGCAAGATTAGAAGGGGGTTTTTTATTGACATGGCAAAGTTTTTCGATATAATACTAAAAATACTAAATTAGTATTATTGAGTATTATAATGAAAACATCTAACCCAATAGTTGATAAAATTTTATCTGCCGCTCAGATCCGTATGGTCCGTTTCGGATACCATAAGGTCACCATGGATGAGATCGCGGCTGATCTTCGGATGAGCAAAAACACGATCTACCTGCATTTTCCCAGCAAAATAGCTATCGCAAAGGGGTTGGTTGCAAGAATAAGAAATAGGATCAATGTTCATCAAGTAGAGATCGAAAAAAACGAGAAAGACCCGTTAAAAATCATTTCGTTAAATATCCTTTTTTTACAGCAGGAATTAGCGCCTTGGTTTGAGCTTTTTTTAAAAGATATTCAACATGAGTTGCCGGAATTATGGCAGGAGTTTGTTGATTTTCGTACCGAGAAGGTCATGGAACTTGAAAAACTCGTTGCCGCAGGCATCAAAAAAGGGGAATTCCGTCAGGTTAATCCGACTTTAGCTGTCCGAGCCTATTTGGGCGCGGTGAATAATATCATCAATCCAGAGATTTTACAGCGGGAAGGGATAACGTTTCAGCAGGCGTTGGAAACCGTTATGGATATTTGGTCAAAAGGTATTGTGAAAGAGGGTAAAAAATGAAAGTTCTTTTTTTAACACCGAAGTTAGGTTCATGGGCAACGCATGGCCATCACGTTGCACCAAATCAAATGCACGCACAATGGGCAGCTTATGCCCGCCAGATGGGGACAATTCAGCCGGAGGTTTTAGATTGTAAAGCCTTTGAGATCCCATTTGAGGCGATGCTCGATCAAGTCAAGGCGAAAAATCCTGAGGTGGTTGTCTTAGGAGATATTTTGCATTCATATGGCGGATTTGCGGTACAGAAGTATTTTAATGACACGGCCCAAGCGGTAAGAAAGATCCTTCCAAATACCAAAATCGTTGTCGGCGGGTTGTGGTATTCCTTTTTCGGCAAGGAAACGCTTGATAAGAACTCAGACATTGATTTCGTTGTTATGGGAGAAGGGGAGATAACATTTAATGAATTGATGGATGCATTAAATAAAGGGAAAACAGATTTTAGCGATATTCCGGGGCTTTCATCCCGTCAAAATGGTTCAGCTGTTTTTGGACCGGTACGGCCGCTCATTAAGGATCTAGATATTCTTCCTATTCCTGCCTATGACCTTTTTCCTATGGATCAATATGTCGGGCATACCTATTGGAAGCCGTTTGTTGAGATCGTTACTTCACGCGGGTGTACGCATGGCTGCACGTTTTGCTATGAGTGGAGCGAACACGATCCCAGGTCACTTAACCATTTTAATCGTTGGCGTGCCAAATCAGCTCCCAAAGTCATCGATGAGGTGGAATTATTGGAAAAGAAGTTCGGTGTTAAGGTGGTTGTAATTCAGGAGGACAATTTTCTTTTGAACCCAAAACGCGTCAGAGAATTTTGTGAAGAAAAGATCAAGCGAGATCTTAAAATGAAATGGGTATGCTTGGGGTGTGCCAGCGATTGGGTAAAACTTGAGAATGATATTCCTCTTATGAAAAAGGCGGGATTGTTCATGGCTGTCTTTGGAATTGAAGTGGCCAGTGATGACGAATTACGCAAATTGGAAAAGGGGATTACGGTCGATCAAATTTACAAGACCATTGAGATACTTCGGAAAAATGATATTGCCATTGTGGGGGACATTATGATCGGTTTCGACTATGATAATGAAGCAATCATTAAAAGGCGTTTTGAGTTTGCCGACCAAGTTGACCCTGATGTTATGTGGGTGGGATATTTGACACCCCCTCCCGGATCTCCTATCTGGGCAGACGGGATAAAACGCGGATGGATCGATCCCCATAAGATTGATATGCTCAAGTGGGATTTCCTTCACCCCGTTGTGCCAACCGATCATTTAAGTATTGAGGATTTGGGCAGGTTGGGAGCCTGGGGTATGCGTGAATTTTATTCAAAACCAGGAAGAATCCAGCGCATTTTAGAGAGTAATTTTGATGAGTTGGGGAAATTGTGTTTTAAGGATGTAATGGCGGGCGTAGGAAAGTGGGAGGCTGGGGCGGTCAAGGGTGAAAAGCATATTTAAGTATTTTGGTGCCCAAAAGGTGCCCAATTTGAAAAAAAGGGGTTGCATATGCGGAGAATACATGTTATATTCTACGCAAGGAGTGCGGAGAATAATGCGTTATATTCATCAACTTAAATAATTGGCCAAAATTTGTTTGGGATGATCAACAGATCATGCCTTTACTAGGGCAAGTGCGCAACGCCCAAGGTCGGCTGATCGGGCGCATGGAATCCTTAGGGTTCCCTTTACGCTCGGAAGCGATCTTACAAACTCTTACTCTTGATGTTTTAAAGAGCAGTGAAATTGAAGGGGAAATTCTTGACCCTGCTCAAGTTCGTTCATCCATCGCACGAAGACTCGGGATGGACATTGGCGGACTTATTTCTTCCGATCGTAATGTGGATGGGGTGGTGGAAATGATGTTGGATGCTACCCAGCAATTTAATAAACCGCTGACTAAAGATCGTTTATTAGGTTGGCATGCGAGCCTTTTTCCCACTGGCCGCAGCGGCATGCAAAAAATAGTGGTCGGTTCTTGGCGTGATGATAAGCATGGCCCTATGCAGGTTGTTTCCGGACCATTAGGGCGTCAGAGGATACATTTTCAAGCGCCGGATGCATCAAGACTTAATACGGAAATGAAGAATTTTATTGCTTGGTTCAATCAGCAGACAGGTATAGACCCTGTGCTTAAGGCCGCTATTTCCCATTTATGGTTTGTGACTATTCACCCTTTTGAAGATGGTAATGGCCGTATAGCTCGGGCCATCACTGACATGCAACTTGCGCGTGCCGATGGCAGTGCACAACGTTTTTATAGCATGTCCGTTCAAATTCGTCAGGAAAGAAGCGTTTATTATAACGTGCTGGAGAAAATTCAAAAAAACACTGACATGGATATCACGGCTTGGATGGAATGGTTTTTAGCTTGTTTGAGTAGGGCGATTAGCGAAACAGAAAATACATTGGCGGGTGTTCTCCAAAAAGCGCGTTTTTGGGAAGCTCATCCTGAAAGTTCTTTTAATAAACGTCAAATAAAATTAATCAATAAATTATTTGATGGATTTGAAGGCAAGCTTACGTCTTCTAAATGGGCGAAGATCGCTAAATGTTCCCAGGACACTGCTTTCCGGGATATTCTTGATCTTATTGAAAAGAAAAGTCCTTATTAAGGATGTTGCTGGTGGACGAAGCACAAGTTATTTATTGGCCTTGCAAGCTCGTTGAATAGTCTCCAGACTTATTTTCAGTGCTTAGCAATTTCATAAGTGGTCATGCCAAGACGTTGCAACTCTTTTGCTTTTTGGGATAATTTTTAAAATTATTAATCGCAAGTCATTAGAATATAGTGGCTTGCGATTTTTTATCGCCCTTTTTTGCTGAATTAGTTGGGAAAAATTTTTTTGATATTTATTGGCAATTGATAAGGCGGAGGTATAATAATTTATAGGATTACATAATCTGTCTATTAAAGAGGGTAAGTTCAAGATGGGTTAAGCCAATTTGGCAAGTTAGGAAGGATTAGCAGAAAAAAATCGGAATGTTTTAAAGAGATTATGACAGAAACTGAACTGTTCCTTGAGACATTTCATTGGGAAACAAGTGAAGACAAAAGCCATGAATATTATGTTTGTGAACCCCATAACCTGGCTGAATTTGAAAATTTAGTTATTCACATCAAAAAGCATGGTTATGTTATCACAATTCAAGGAACCCCATACGTTTGTGTTGATATAGGTCAGTATTTGTACTGGACCATGTGGGATTCAATTGAAAAGACCAACGTCATTAATCGAATGCACGTATAACAACAACCGTAATTCATAAGACAGGGGGTTTATCGAAGACAAAATAGTTAACTTACGACGGACCCCTAACCTCCCCGCCATTTGATTTGGCATTTATCTTGATTGAGAAATACAAAATTCCCCGATAATAGTTGCAAATATTTTTTAAAAAAATAATTTGCTTTGGCCTTGGGAAAAAAGATTTTGAATGGTAAAATAAAACCATGTTTGTGAAAAAAGTTGCTGCCGCACTTATATTAATTCCATCTTTTGTATTTTTATTTCCTACCTATATTTTTGCCGCCAATCCGCCGGCCAGCCTGCAGATGAGCGGACAACAGCGTGCCCGCCAAATGCAGGAGGAACAAGAAAATTTAATGTATTTGATTGAGCAGCCAAGATTTAAAGCAAAAAAAGAAGAAAAACCCGCGCCGGAAGCGCCTGAGGCCCCGACAGTCCAAAAGGTCCTTGTTAAAAGCATTGATGTAACCGGAGTGACTCTTTTCCCTAATATAGCAATCAGGGCCATAACCAGCCAGTACGAAAACAAAGAACTTACCTTCAAAGAAATCCAGAAAATAGCCGATAACATCACTGATCTATATAGAAATAAGGGGTATGTTATTTCCCGGGCCTATATACCTGCGCAGAAAATGGAAGGCGGCGTTCTTGAGGTTAAAGTCATAGAGTCAAAGATCGGGGACATTCAGTTAAAAGGCAATCGTTATTATTCTACTAAATTGATCAAGAGCTATCTAACCATTAAAAAGGGGGATTTTTTTAATTACAACGATCTTAAAAAGGACTTGGATAAAATTAATGATCATCCGGACCGTACCGTTAAATCGGTACTGGCTGCGGGCACAGAGCCGGGCACAACTGATATTATCTTAAATGAAAAGGATTCCTTGCCTGTCCATATTCAGTTGGGCTACAACAATTACCTTTCCAGTTTTTTAGGGCACAATATCTATAGTTCTACTTTTACGGACAATAATCTATTGGGCCAGGATGATATCCTGACTTTCGACTATGAGCGCTCAGATGCCAATTCCTACTATTCCTATAGCACCCACTATCTTTATCCTGTAACCAAGGGTTTGGATATGGGGGTCTATTACAGCCGTTCTGAGGAAGTTTTGGGGGGACAATTTGCTGATGTTGGTTCACGCGGCACAAGCAGTATGTACGGCGCTTATGGCAGCCAGGAGCTTTTTAAAAACGATAATATAAATTCACATCTTAATTTTGGTTTTGACTATATAGATAATTATAACTTCCTTCAAGGAAGCCTTTCAAGCCGGGACCTGTTACGCGTTGCCAAAGCAGGCGTTGATGTTGACGTAAGTGATGATTGGGGACGCACCCTTATTACCGAAGATTATAATTATGGTATTCCGGGTATCATGGGAGGGACCAATGAGCATTTAAATGCCACCGATACGCCTACTTCCCGGGCAGGGGCAGGAGGACAGTTTGTTAAGAACACCCTCAACCTGTTGAGATTACAGAAACTTTTTTATGATATGACCTTGCTTTGGAAGAATATGTTCCAATATTCCTCAAGCAAGCTTACCTCGAGTGAACAGTATCAAATCGGCGGTCCGGCAAATAATAGGGGTTATTCTGTAGCAGAAGCTGTCGGAGATAAGGGTTATACCATGTCTTGGGAGCTGTCAGAACCTCCCTATTTTGTGCCGAAACATTGGAATGTTCCTTATACAGATGCCAAAATTTATGATGCCATCAGGTTTGTGGAGTTTTATGACTGGTCCAACGTCCATTTAAACTCCATACAGCCGGGAGAAAGAAAAAACACGACATTAAGCTCTGCCGGCTGCGGCATAAGGATCAATATTTTGAAAAATTTATATGTCCAGTATGAAATAGGCTGGCCCTTGGCCGGAAAGCCTGCTGATGGAAAGGGCGTCCATCACTGGTTTGAAATCACCATAACGTTTTAAAACGAATTCTGCAGCAAGTCCTTCCTTCCGTCATTACGGTCAGATTTATCGGCAATTTAACGGTAATTTACTGGCAATTTATCGGCAATGCGGGTATAATTGAAACAAGTTGCTGAACTTTTTCGAGGAGTCCGCTATGCTTTGGAAGCCCGTTTACCAGCTTAATTCCGCTATTGTCCGTGCCTTGATGGATATTGAGGCAGTCAAGACAGTTGTTGAGAAGGCCCCATTATCTCCCGCTGTTCAAGCCGATCTTCGCCATAAGGCCCGGGTTCGTTCCACTCATTATTCCACCCGTATTGAAGGTAACCGTTTGACGCTCAAGGAAGCAGAGAAAGTCATTGCCGAGAAGAAAGCCAACTTCCACGGACGCGAGCGGGATGTCAACGAAGTTCGTAATTACTGGGATGCTCTGTTGAAGGTTGAGGATTGGGCTGCAAAGAAAATGGAGCTAAGCGAAGAACTTATTCACCGTCTGCACGCTCTGGTTGAAAAGGGGAAACGGGCAAAACCGACGCCTTACCGTGAAGGGCAGAATGTTGTCCGTGATTCTGTTTCTGGCGGTGTTGTTTATCTTCCACCCGAAGCAAAAGATGTCGATCCACTTATGGCGGCGATGGTACGTTGGGTCAAGAATGCCCAGAAAGAAGGCGTTGCGCCGCCTGTCATTGCCGCACTTTTACATTACCAGTTCGTAACAATACACCCCTTTTATGACGGAAACGGGCGGACGGCCCGGTTGCTCGCGACTTTTATCCTCCAGCGGGACGGATACGGGTTGAATGGGTTTTTCTCGCTGGAAGAACACCATGCCAGTGACCTTGATGGCTATTACCGCGCACTTACTGTTTATAAGCATCATAATTATTATCACGGTCGGGCAGAGGCGGACTTGACGCCCTGGGTGGAGTACTTTGTGAAGCTCCTTGCCAAGGTATTTAGCCAAGCCCGTGACGAGGCATTGCGGGCGGGTGGAGCGCAAGCAGTTGTTACCGAGCCACAGGAATTGATGAAGCTTGACCGCCGTGCCAGAACTATTTTCGCCCTTTTTGCTAAACAAGACCGTGTTTCCGTTAAAGAAATTGCGGGCAGCCTTGGACTTTCCAATAGGATGGCACGGTTGCTGACGGCGGGCTGGGTTAAGGATGGCTGGCTCGAAGTCCTTAATGAGTCGAACCGTGCCCGTGTCTATGGGCTGGTGAAGAAATACAAGAGACTTTTGGCTTGAGATCACCCTGACGTTTTAACATTAAATAAGTGGCAAATATTGCGGTTTTAGGATAAAATTTTAATATGATTTCAATACGAGAAAAATCAATCATCAAAAAGCTTGCAAACCGTTATCGTGCTAAACGAGTTTTGCTTTTTGGTTCCAGTCTTTATAAAAAATCCTCTCGCGATATTGATTTAGCTGTTGAAGGGATTCCGGCTGAGAGTTTTTTTAAGTTTTATGGGGATTTACTTTTTAGCCTTCCTAAACCGGTCGATCTCATTGACCTTTCTCGTGACTCAAAGTTTAATCGTCTAGTCCGTCAAGAAGGACTTGCGATTTATGGCTAAGCTCCACGATCTTATCGAAGCAGAACTAGATAATATTCAGGAAGTCCTAAACCGTTTGCCCCCTGCTCACAAATTATCTTCTATTAAAGCATTGGAATTAGCTGGAGTTGCCACCCTTTTACATAATTTTTATAATGGCATTGAGAATGTAATCAAACAAATTGTTGCTGCAAAAGTCACCAATATTCCTAAAGGTCAGAATTGGCATAGGGATTTGTTAGATTTAGCTTTGAAACATAGGGTTATCAATAAGACAGTCTGGAGTTCTCTTAAGCAGTTTTTGGCTTTCCGTCATTTCTTTAGCCATGCATATGCCTTTAATCTTGAAGCTGACAGAATGCAGCCTCTTGTTAAGACCGCCCCCAAACTTCTTGCTAGCTTCAAAAGAAATATCCAAATATTTTTGAAATAGTTTTAAAACAAATCCCGCAAAAAGTTCTTGCCTTTCGATTTCGGACATAGTCAGGAAATAATTTCAAGAAAAATTTGAAGTATTTTTTATATGCGTTGTAACAATATTAATTTCAATATGTTATACCGCATTCTTTTTTGTTTACTTAACTTGACAACGCCTAAATATGTGTTATCCTTTCCCTTACTGCCAAATTAACTCAAAAGAGATAATGTAACTCTAAAGCTTTAAGCATGTTTTACTCTAAGGAAATAGTACATGAATTTCCGAAGTAAAATTCTTTTTGTTACAATTCTTCAGCTCTTAGGCGTTTCCCTAATTGCCTACGCTAACCCATAGGGAGAGAATGTAGTTGCAGGGAGCGCCACTTTTGACCGTTCCACACCCAATACACTTACCGTAAATACCGCATCAAATAACACCATTATTAATTACAACAGTTTTAGCATTGCCACCAATGAAAGCACAATCATTAACCAGCCAAGTGCCACTTCTGCCGTTTTAAATAGAGTTGTTGGCGTTAACCCTTCTGACATTTACGGAAGCCTGTCTTCTAACGGAAAATTATTTTTAGTCAATCCCAACGGTATTATCTTCGGCCCAAATTCTTCAGTCAATGCTCCTGCAATTATTGCTTCAACCCTTGATATAAATAATAATGATTTCTTAAACGGCAATTATTATTTTTTTAAAAATGGAGGAAGCGCTTTCATCATCAATCAGGGCAGGCTTGCCGCTTCGCCCGGTGGTTATATCGCGCTTTTGTCCCAAGCTGTTAATAATCAAGGAGTTATTATAGCTGACCTTGGTTCAGTTGCGCTCGCCGCGGGCGAAAAAATGACTATCGCACTTGATAGTCAGGCGCAGATTTCCGTAGCAATAGATGATGCCGTACAAAGCGAGGTCATAGGCCCGGATGGCCAGCAAATCAAGAGCGCCATACAGAACAGCGGCACTATTCAGGCAAACGGCGGGAAGGTGCTTCTAACCGCCAAGGTCCTTAACGATGTCTTTGATTATGCAGTAAATAACAGCGGGGTCGTTCAGGCCACTTCTTTTCAGAATAATAACGGAGTTGTGGAATTGGTTGCTTCTGGAGCTCCTGTTATAAACACAGGTACGATTAAAGCCAACCAGATTAATATCAATGTCCCGGATTCCACCTTTATCAATCAAGGGCAGGTCATAAGCCAATTAAGCGCCGGCCTGCTGAATTCGGGCAATGTTTCTATTTCGGCATTGAATGTCCAGCAGGACGGTTTGATTTCCGCGGACAGCACCATAGACATCACAGCGGGTGATGTCAGCACAACGGTACCGTTCCAAAACACCATTCCGACCCCGGTCATTAAGGCCAATCAGGTCAATATCACAGCCAATAATCTTGGTTCTGCAGGTTTACCCGTAGCCATTGATGCCGCTAATATTAATTTTACCACCCCTTCAGGAGATATCGATTTAGCAGGTTCACAGCCAATAGGCTCAAGTGTGATGATAACCGGTCCTCCTGCCGGATTTGGTTCTTTCATTTATAATTCTGATACAAATCTTAGTTTAGTAGCACAAAATGGCAAGTATTACCGAAGACCAAGGGGTCAGTCTTTCCGCAAATTCACTTTCTTTTACAGCAAATCAAAATATAACTATTCAAGGCGCGCTTACAGGTAATTCCGTTATTCTTAATAGCATTAACGGCCTTACTCTTTTAAATTCCGGGACTGTAATTGATGCATCCGGAATCGTTGGCGGCCTGGTTGAAGTTTTGGGTAACCAGGTTGAACTGATCGGCACGCAGATCAATGCCTCAGGAACTAATGGCGGGGGAACAGTTTTAATCGGGGGCGATTTCCAGGGGAATGGCACGGTACCCAATGCCACCAATGTCTATGTAAGCCGTGATTCCTTTATTAATGCCGATGCCATAGCCCAAGGAAATGGTGGCAAGGTCATTGTTTGGTCTAATGGGATCACCCAGTATTTTGGCAATATTAGTGCTAATGGCGGCTCAATTAGTGGTAATGGCGGATTTGTCCAGGTTACTAGTGCCGGAACTTTGGATTTTAACGGTTTTGTCAATGCGCTTGCCACAAACGGAACTATTGGCACATTCATTATTGATCCTAAGGGCACAAGCGGCTATGCGGCAACACTGGCAACCGACTTGCTTGATTATCAACCCGGACAAACAGTAACCATTTTAGGTTCAGGCTGGACCCCTGGTGAGACTATCACACTGGTCCTGCAACCAAACAATCCTTCCCTAAGTAACACAACGCTTACCGCGGTTGCAGATGCAAACGGCAATATTTCTAATTCAAGTTTCACTGCACAGGCGAATGACCGCGGGGTAGGGTTTACTCTTACAGGGACAGGGCAGACTTCCGGGACCACGGCACAAACTGCATTTACGGATGCCACGATTACAAGCACTGCTTCAGGTGGCGATTGGGCTACAGGATCAACATGGGTAGGTGGTGTTGCACCTGCCTCAACAGATTCGGTCGTAATTGCAACAACGGGAGCAAATTCAGTTACTACTTCTTCAGGCACAATTACTTGCGCCAGTCTCACAATCAATAGTGGCGCAACACTTACCATGTATCGTCCTTTCACCGTAAGCGGAACCACATCAATAAGTGGTACGATAAACTTCGGCTCTACTAGCGGCACCAATCGCACCATGACTTTCACAGGGGATGTTACACTCAATAGCGGCGCCGTATGGAATGAAACTAACACAGGGGCGGTTGCTATTTTCAGCTTTGGCGGTAACTTTACGAACAATGCCACAACTTTTACTGCCCAAAATAATTCGACGGCAGTACATACATTTACTGGTACAGCCAAGACGCTTAGTGGAACTACGGCCACTGCTATTCCATACCTGACTATAAACGGAACAACAACAAATAGTGGTACTCTGATTGTGAGCAATACATTGGCAGGATCGAGCACGCTTACCAATACAGGTACATTAAACTTCGGTGGTTCATCAATTACGCCAACACTTGTAGCAACAGCCGTTGGTAATACAGTAAATTACAATGGCACCGGCCAAACGCTAAAAGTGATTTCTTATTACAATCTTACTTTAAGTGGAGGAGCTGAGACTTTTGGTGCAATCACAACGATTGGTGGCAACCTGACCTTAAGCGGGTCTGCTACCGCGACCACCGCAGCTGCTTTAACTATTTCAGGAAATCTTGTTGTTGGATCTGGAACAACTTTTGCTACAGGCACTACAAGTTCTTGGACTCTTACAGTTACTGGTACTACATCACTTACGGGGACCCTAACGCTTGCTAACACAGGCACTAAAACCTTTACCGGAGATGTCACCATCAATAGTGGTGGAGTTTGGAATGAGACTGGCGTTGCGGCTATCAGTTATGCAGGAAACTTTACAAACAATGGTACAACTTTTACAGCTAGCACAGGGACGCATACTTTTAGTGGCACCGGATTGACGATTAGTGGGACAACTGCCACATCGATTCCTAATGTTGCAATTACTGGTACTTATACCAACAACGGAACATTAACTGTTGGGAATGCACTGACAGGTACAGGTGGTGTATTGACCAACGGGGCAACAGGAATACTCAATCTAGGCGGTACTTCAACTATTTCTACGCTTACGGCTTCAGCTATTGGCAATACCGTTAATTATACGGGTGCCGGTCAATCAGTTTTTAATACGAATTACTATAATTTAACATTGAGCGGAAGCGGCGCCAAGTCCTTACAATCCGGAACAACTGCGATTACTGGCAGCTTGAGCATCGCATCCGGAGTCACAGCAACCGTTGCAAACAACCTCACCATCAACGTGGGGAACCTCACACTCAACGGGGTGCTGCAAGTTCCGAACACTTGGGGTGGTACTGGCTCCGGCGCGGTCAACATCAACACCACATACTTCAACGCAACGACACTCGGTAACCTGAACGTCACTTCCGGGTCATCGGCGACACAATTGGTCGTTACGCTGCCCGGTCAAACTTTTACGCCAGGCACTGGCAACTCAGGGAGCGTCACCAACCAGACCGCCGGGACTCCGTTCAATATCACGCTCACAGCAACGGATGCCAACAACTGGATTGATGCGTCCTATACAGGCCTAAAGAGCGTGACTTACAGCGGCCCGGTCAATGCACCTGGCGGCGCAACTCCCACTTATACCTCGTCTGTGACATTCACCTACGGCCAAGCCACTCTTGTGGCCACCACCTTGGTAAAGGCCGAGACGCCGACGATTACGGCCAACATTTCAGGACTGACGGGTGCAGCTAGTTCTATTCTCACTGTCAGCCCCAGCACCACGATTAGCCTTAGTATTGAGACCGCCGCCAATGGCAGCGGTTCGGTCGTGGGAACACAGAATATCAGCGCGGGTAATTCGCTTACCGTCTATGCCGTGGCACGCGATACCTACGGCAACATAAGCAATCCCAGCGTGACTTGGTCCCTGACGAATCAAACAGGCAGCGTTGCCAACGGCGATTTAACACCGACCTCCGGCACCAGCTCCACTTTTACAGGTCACTTGATTGGGACTGCGACGCTTCATGCTGTCCTGACTTCGCCTGCGCAAACGGCTGATTCCGGCACGCTGACAGTTGTGCTCGGACCGATTGCCAGTTATTCCGTGACCACCGGTACACCGCTGACGCGTGGAACGGCATTCAACGTTACCGTTACAGCGAAAGACGCGGGGGGGAACACGGTGACAACCGATAACTCGACCGTGGTGACCCTGACCAGCAGCACCGGCAATGTGCAGTTTACCGGCAACCCAAATACCCTCTCTAGCGGCACGTTCACCATTAGCAGCTTGGACAATTATTTCGAGACCGTCACCATCACGGCTACGGATGCGAATTCGAAGACCGGCAGTACCGGCAGCGTGACCATAAATCCACTCAGCGGCGACTATCGCTCCATTGCCACCGGCACCTGGGCTACTGCGGGCACTTGGCAAATTTGGAACGGCTCGGCTTGGGCCGCGGCGGGTTCTGCGCCAGCGTCTGGTTTTACTGGAGAAATTAACGTCCAGGGCGGCTTCACAGTGACGGTGGGTACATCGGCCTCAGTTCCATTAAGTTGGTTTGTACTCAATTCTGGCAGCACCGTTTCGATCAGCAGCGGCCAGACATTGACCGTTGGGAATGGCGTGGCCAATGGCCTCATCAGTGGCAGCGGTAGCTTGGTCGAGAGCGGCACCGGCAACCTGCTGACCTTGAATGGGACTAACACCTACTCTGGCGGCACGACGATTAACGCTGGGACCCTTTCAGTCACTGCGGAAAGCAATTTGGGCAACACCTCAAGCACGCTCACCTTCACCAATGGCGGTACGCTGCTCAATACGGGTACTGGTGGGCAGACTTGGACACAGCCCATTGCATTTAGCAGTGGCGGCGGTGTGATCACCATGTCAGGTCCTACCATGCAACTGACCGGTAATATCAGTGGTAGTGGCGGGCTTACGACCGGCGGAAGCGACCTCATTATGAATAGATCGTCGGGCAATAACGCCATCGGCGCGATCACCGTGACCAGCGGCCGGCTCTTTGTGTTCACCCTTGGTTCGATCAACGGTTCCTCTATCGCTGTCCAGAACGGTGCCACGCTCGATTTCAATGTCAGCGGTGGGGCCTCGCCGACTAATACCATGACGTTCGCTTCAGGTGCCTGCCTGGCCAACCGCTCCGGCACCTTGACCGTAGGCACCAACGTGACATTCCCGTCCGCGGGCACTATGATCTTCAATCAGGACGACCAGGTGACCACGGCCATTACTTTCAGCGGCACCTATCCGACCCTTACCGGCGACTTGACCTTTCAGATCGGCGGTAGTAATGCTACTGTCGGTACGGTCACACTGAGCAATGGGATTAGCGGTAACAATTACAATCTCACTAAGACCGCGCCTGGTACGTTAAGTTTCGGAGCCGGTACCGTTACGCTGAATAATCTTACGATCAGCGCCGGTACTCTATCATCAACCTCGGGTGCGTGGAACTTGACCGGTAATTTCATCAATAACGGCACATTTACCCCAGGAACTAATACAGTTACCTTTAATGGCAGTGGTACACAGACATTAAACTCAGGAGGCAGCAATTTTTACAATATTTTTCACTCAGGAACCGGTCTATTACAACTAACTGGTAATGCATTGACAACAACGGGGACATTTACCAATAGCAATACCGGTAATTATGATGCCAATAATTTAGCGTCCACATTTGGCGGTCTTGTGACCTTAAGTGGCAGTGGTAGTTATTTGGCCCAAACAGCAACCCAAACTTTTAATGGCGGCTTGACTATAAGCGGTGGTTCTTTTACCGGTTCCTCAGGGAACGTAACAATCACCAACTTGACCTTATCTTCGGGGATACTTACAGCACCATCAGGGACATTCAATGTCTCAGGCAATTGGACCAACAACGGTGGCACTTTTACTCCCGGAACAAATACAGTAACCTTTAACGGCACAGCAGCCCAAGCGATTAACGGTTCTGCCGCAAGCCAGGCATTTAACAATATAGTTGTCAATATGACATCTGGACTGACTTTAAGCGTGTCAGGCAGCACCACGAGTTTAACTGTCAATAATCTCACTGAAACAACCGGCAACTTCGCTGCTCCGGCAACCTTAAACATTAATGGTAATCTTATCTTAAATGCAGGAACATTTACAGCTGGGGCCAATACTAATATTTCAGGCAACTGGACCAACAACGGTGGCACTTTTACTCCCGGAACAAATACAGTAACATTTAACAGTACAGACGCCCAAGCGATTAATGGTACTGCCGCAAGCCAGACATTTTATAATGTAGTTGTCAATTTAACAGCCGGCCAGCTTTTAAACGTGTCAGGCAACACCACGAGTTTAACTGTCAATAATCTCACTGAAACAACCGGCAACTTCACTGCTCCGGCAACTTTAAACATTAATGGTAATCTTATTTTAACTGCAGGGACTTTCACGGCTGGAATCAACACGAATATCTTAGGTAACTGGACCAATAACGGGGGGACATTCACTCCAGGAACAAATACTGTTACCTTTAAAGGCACAGCAGCTCAAGCGATTAACGGTACTGCCGCAAGCCAGACATTTTATAATTTAGTTGTCAATTTAACAACTGGCTTTGCTTTAAGCGTGTCAGGCAGCACCACAAGTTTAACGGTTAATAATCTCACTGAAACAACCGGCAACTTCACTGCACCGGCAACTTTAAACATTAATGGTAATCTTATCTTAACTGCAGGGACCTTTACAGCTGGGGCCAACACTAATATTTCAGGCAATTGGACCAATAACGGCGGGACATTCACTCCAGGAACAGGCACAGTAACTTTTAATGGTACCGGTGCCCAGGCGATTGAAGGCACAGCCGCTTCACAGACTTTTAATAATCTTACTACCTCTAATAACAGTGCCTTAAGCACTGGCGGCTCTACAACTACCTTAGTTATTACAGGTAATCTTACTCTTGGTTCACTTACAAGCTTCACCGCTCCTGCCAACATCAACCTCTCAGGCAATTGGATCAATAACGGGGACACATTCACTTCAGGAACAGGCACAGTTACGTTTAATGGAGCAGGCGCACAATCTGTAACTTCAGGGGGAAGCAGTTTCAATATAATTACTATTACAAATAGTTCATCTGCCGGCGTGACATTTGCGGACACCCTTGATACCAGCGTTCTTAATGCCTCTAGCGGTGTTAAGACTATATCATTCAGTGCCGCAAGCCCGCTTTCTCCCAATACTATAACGACCTTTAACATTAACGGATCTTCCGGCAGCTTAATAACTCTTGCTCCCGCCACAGCTGCAATAGTTTGGTACATTAATGCTAATACTTCGACAGTGTCCTACGTATACGTAAGTTATTCAAATGCGTCAAGCGGTAATACTATATCAGCCGTTAATTCAACGGATGGCACCAACAATACGAACTGGTTGTTTCCAAACTATCGCTATTCGGTGGCAACCGGTAACTGGAATGCAACCAGTACTTGGTCTGCGACTTCCGGAGGAGCGCCAGGGGCGAGCGTTCCTGTGGCTGGTGATTTTGTAACTATTGAAGGAGGTCATAACGTCACAGTAACTGCTGCAAATGCAGCTTGTGCATCCATAACTTTCACTACAGCTACGGCGACTTCATTAACTATCAATACGGGATTTACACTGACCGTTTCAGGGGCCATCACCATCCCTAGATCAGGCTCTAGTTTCAATCAAATTATTGTTGGCGCTGGTACTTTAAATGCCGGAAGCATTGCATTTACAAGCGGTGGGGGTACTAATCACCATCAGATTACGATTTCTACCGGAACTGTTGATGTTACGGGTGATATTACTACTGATAATTCTGGTGCAAGTGCTACAATTTCGTTTTCAGGTGCAGGACTTCTAGAAGTAGGTGGCGCACTTTTAACTACTGGGGGGACATTAACAACTGCTACAGGTAGTACAGTCAATTATACGGGGGCAAATCAAACAGTTTTTAGTACGAGTTACTCTAATTTAACATTGAGCGGAAGCGGCACCGATATCTTACAATCCGGAACGACTTCGATTACTGGCAACCTGACCTTAAGCGGAACTGTATCTACTACTACAGTTGCCGGTTTGACAATTGGCGGCAATCTCTCTGTTGGAGACGGCACTACCTTTAATGCTGCTGGTTATGCCTTGACCGTAACTGGTACTACAACTGTAGGTAATGGTACGAGTGGTATTTTGAACATAACTTCTGCTACAGGCACAAAGACCTTTACCGGAGCAGTGACGATCAATAGCGGAGCAGCCATTACCGAAAGTGCCGCTGCCACACTTTCTTTTGGATCGGATGTTACTATCAATGGTACGTTAACGGAATACGGGGCTGCAACCGTTGGTATCGCAGGGAGCCTTACAGATAACGGAACTTACACCGCCAGCACGGGGACGCACACATTTAGTGGCGCAACAAAAACCATTAGTGGGTCAACTACCATTGCAATTCCAACAGCAACATTCACAGGGGCCTACACTAATAGCGGGACGTTGATAGTTTCTACTTTGCTAACTGTCACTGGTAGTAGTGTGACGCTAACAAACAATGGAACTATAACTGCTAGTACCGCACTATCGGGGACTGGTGGAGTAACTCAAGGTACTACCGGTATTTTAAATATCGGAGGGACTTCTGGTATTGGAACCCTTACAGCAACAGCCGTTGGTAATTCCGTTAATTATACCGCTACTGCTGGTGGTCAAACTGTAGCAGGGGTAACTTATTATAACTTAACCTTAAATAATACCAGCGGCACTGATACCGCGGGTGGTAATTTGACAGTAAATGGCACTTTAACGACTACCGGCGGCACATTGAACATGGGAACAAACACTTTATCTGTTGGAAGTGTAAGTAATACCGGGACGATTCAAACACAAAATACTTCCTCGACTCCATTATCAACAGGGAAGAGCTGGGGCGGTACAATTATATATGGAGCGACAACCGGAGTACAGACCATCGTTGTCGGTACTTATAATAACTTAACCTTAAGCAATACCAGCGGTACCGATACCGCCGGGGGGCTTTAACGGTTAATGGGACTTTAACTACCGCTGCCAGCGGCATATTGAACATGGGAACATATGCTTTATCAGTTGCAAGTATAAATAATTCCGGGACGATTCAAACACAAAATACCTCCCCGACGCCGTTAACACCAAGTAAGACATGGGGCGGGACGATCCAATACAATGCCACAACCGGGTCACAGACCATTGTTGCCGGTACTTACAGTAACTTAACCATAAGCAACACCAGCGGCACCGATACGGCTGGCGGTAATTTGACAGTGAATGGTACATTTACCAATAGCGGCATCTTCACTACTTCCTCCTCAAATTATAGCTTATCTGTCGGCTCTTATTCTCAAGGCGCAGGGACCTTTACCGGTAATGCTTCCAGCATTACAGACTTGGGTGCTTTCACCCTCTCAGGAGGGACGTTCAATTCAACTTCAGGCACCATCTCGGTTGGCGGAAATTGGAATGATACAGGAGGGACCTTCAACGCTAATAACGGTACTATCAACTTTACCAGCAATTCTGCCCAGACTTTTACTGCTTCCCAAACCTACAACAATATCATCCAGTCCGGTTCAGGCGTCCTAACATACCAATTATCAACAACCAGCACCCTAATTGGTAATCAAACTACTAGTGGAACAGCTACAAATAGTTCCGGCTACATTGAGTTTGATAAATACACCACAACTCAGCCTCTTACTGTAACATCAATCACTACATATGGTACCGGAGGAGGGAATGCTTATGTTGGAATTTACGATAACTCAGGCGCAGGAGGTTCACCAGGAAATTTAATAGTTAGTTCAGCTTCAACCGGTGTCAGCAACGGTAGCTCGACTACCATATCAATAACCCCTACCTATCTTCCCACGGGCATTTATTGGTTAGCTTTCAATATTAGCTCTACTTCTGGGATAACCCATAATACAGTTACAGGAGCCACACGGTATTACGAAAACCAAGGAGGATACGTAGCATTACCCAGTACCGCTCCAGGAGGGTTGACTGCAGGTGCGACTAATACATCAGACAATATTTATTTTACCGGCACTTCACCAACAGCCATGATTAATGGCAATCTTAACATAGCAAGTGGTCAAGCCAGTTTGGCCGCTGGGACTGCTCTCAATGTAGGGAGTCTGGCACTTGGAGGTCTGGGTCAAATTAACGGCACTTGGGGTTCCACTAGTTCCGTTGCGACCAATAAAAATAACACGTACTTCGCCGCGACGACCGGCTTTCTGAATGTTTCGGCGAATACAGTTATTTCGAAAATTGTATTTACAACTTCAGCACAGGGCATAACCGCGGGTCAGCCATCCGGCATTATGACTATTCAAACTCAGAATTCGTCTGGAACTGCGATTAACGTAGCCAGTAGCACCACAGTAAATTTAACATCAAATTCTTTGGGGACGGCGACATTCTATTTAAACAATGGAGGGGTTCCGGGGGCTTCGACAACTTCTGTAACGATACCTGTTGGATCAAACTCGGTAAGTTTCTTCTATACAGATACAAAGGCAGCTAGTCCTACAATTACTGCGACCCCTGTTCCGGCATGGACAGCGGCGACGCAAATAGAGACGATTAATCCAGGAGCAGCGGTATCATTGACGGTTAGTACTAGCAGCACGAGCATGACCGCGGGCAACAACTACAATATTACAGTAACCGCCAAAGACTTATACGGTAACGTAGCGACAGGGTATGCAGGAACAGTGCAGTTTAGCACGACCGACCCGGCGAACGCGGGCAATGTTCTGCCCGGTAATTCTACATTAACCAGCGGTACTAAGACCTTTATTAATGGCGTACAGCTTGATACGGCTGGCGGACCATATAGTGTGACAGCGACAGATACAGTAACGACTTCGATTACCGGAAGCCAGAGCGGGATTACGGTCAGCCCGGCAGGAGCGGCAACATTTACGGTAAGCACCAGCAGTACGAGCATGACCGCGGGCAGTAACTACGATATTACAGTAACCGCCAAAGACTTATACGGTAACGTAGCGACAGGGTATACAGGAACAGTGCAGTTTAGCACGACCGACCCGGCGAACGCGGGCAATGTTCTGCCTGGGCCTTCGACATTAACCAGCGGGACTAAGACCTTTAGTAGTGGGGTACAGCTTGATACGGCTGGCGGACCACATAGTGTCACAGCGACAGATACAGTAACGAGTTCAATAACCGGAAGCCAGAGCGGGATTACGGTCAGCCCGTCAACAGCAGTATCGTTGACGGTAACCACAAGTTCCACGAGCATGACCGCGGGCAGTAACTATGATATTACAGTAACCGCCAAAGACTTATACGGCAACGTAGCGACAGGGTATACGGGGACAGTGCAGTTTAGCACGACCGACCCGGCGAACGCGGGCAATATCCTGCCCGGTAATTCTACATTAACCAGCGGTACTAAGACCTTTAGTAATGGGGTACAGCTTGATACGGCTGGCGGACCATATAGCGTCACAGCGACAGATACAGTAACGCCTTCGATTACCGGAAGCCAGAGCGGGATTACGGTCAGCCCGTCAACAGCAGTATCGTTGACGGTAACCACAAGTTCCACGAGCATGACCGCGGGCAGTAACTATGATATTACAGTAACCGCCAAAGACTTATACGGCAACGTAGCGACAGGGTATGCAGGAACAGTGCAGTTTAGCACGACCGACCCGGCGAACGCGGGCAATATCCTGCCCGGTAATTCTACATTAACCAGCGGTACTAAGACCTTTATTAATGGGGTACAGCTTGATACGGCTGGCGGACCATATAGTGTCACAGCGACAGATACAGTAACGACTTCGATTACCGGAAGCCGAGAGCGGGATCTCAGTTAATCCAGCAGGGTTGGATC
The DNA here is from genome assembly GCA_963769315.1 of Candidatus Omnitrophota bacterium. Taxonomy (GTDB): domain Bacteria; phylum Omnitrophota; class Gorgyraeia; order Zapsychrales; family Fredricksoniimonadaceae; genus JABDGZ01. The sequence continues at coordinate 6,053 of CAVYLG010000003.1, read as the reverse complement.
ATTATTCAGTGACAGGGGCATCTTCCATGACAGCTGGGGGCACGGATACATTGACCGTTACCGCCTATGACGCCTTTGGGAATGTGGATACCAATTACAATAGCAGTCCTAGTTTGATCTTTTCAGGACCAGCAAATGCGTTGACTGGACAGCATGCGAATGTATCAGGGACCAACATAGGCATAGCACAAAGCGTAACATTCACATCAGGGGTATCTAATATCGGGACAACAATTTTGACGGCGTACAAAGCAGAGAGCACGACGGTGAATGTGACGGACGGGACGCATGATTCTTTTACATCAGGGAACGGTTTATCTTTAACAGTTACACCAGCCGCAGCTAATTACCTGACACTGACAGGGTTGACAGGTGCAGTGGCAGGGACACCACAGACAGCGACAGTGACGGCGTATGATCAATACAACAACGTAGCGACGGGTTATTTAGGGACAGTACAATTTACTTCAAGTGATACAAACACCTTTACTCAGCTGCCGGACAACTATACGTTTGTAGCCGGGGATAATGGGGTGAAGACATTTACCGATGGCGTGACGCTGACGACAGCGGGCAGCCAGTCAGTCACGGTGACCGATACCGTAACGTCTTCGATTACCGGAAACCAGACAGGTCTTGTGATAACACCAGCCGCAGCTAATTACCTGACACTGACAGGGTTGACAGGTGCAGTGGCAGGGACACCACAGACAGCGACAGTGACGGCGTATGATCAATACAACAACGTAGCGACGGGTTATTTAGGGACAGTACAATTTACTTCAAGTGATACAAACACCTTTACTCAGCTGCCGGACAACTATACGTTTGTAGCCGGGGATAATGGGGTGAAGACATTTACCGATGGCGTGACGCTGACGACAGCGGGCAGCCAGTCAGTCACGGTGACCGATACCGTAACGTCTTCGATTACCGGAAACCAGACAGGTCTTGTGATAACACCAGCCGCAGCTAATTACCTGACACTGACAGGGTTGACAGGTGCAGTGGCAGGGACACCACAGACAGCGACAGTGACGGCGTATGATCAATACAACAACGTAGCGACGGGTTATTTAGGGACAGTACAATTTACTTCAAGTGATACAAACACCTTTACTCAGCTGCCGGACAACTATACGTTTGTAGCCGGGGATAATGGGGTGAAGACATTTACCGATGGCGTGACGCTGACGACAGCGGGCAGCCAGTCAGTCACGGTGACCGATACCGTAACGTCTTCGATTACCGGAAACCAGACAGGTCTTGTGATAACACCAGCCGCAGCTAATTACCTGACACTGACAGGGTTGACAGGTGCAGTGGCAGGGACACCACAGACAGCGACAGTGACGGCGTATGATCAATACAACAACGTAGCGACGGGTTATTTAGGGACAGTACAATTTACTTCAAGTGATACAAACACCTTTACTCAGCTGCCGGACAACTATACGTTTGTAGCCGGGGATAATGGGGTGAAGACATTTACCGATGGCGTGACGCTGACGACAGCGGGCAGCCAGTCAGTCACGGTGACCGATACCGTAACGTCTTCGATTACCGGAAACCAGACAGGTCTTGTGATAACACCAGCCGCAGCTAATTACCTGACACTGACAGGGTTGACAGGTGCAGTGGCAGGGACACCACAGACAGCGACAGTGACGGCGTATGATCAATACAACAACGTAGCGACGGGTTATTTAGGGACAGTACAATTTACTTCAAGTGATACAAACACCTTTACTCAGCTGCCGGACAACTATACGTTTGTAGCCGGGGATAATGGGGTGAAGACATTTACCGATGGCGTGACGCTGACGACAGCGGGCAGCCAGTCAGTCACGGTGACCGATACCGTAACGTCTTCGATTACCGGAAACCAGACAGGTCTTGTGATAACACCAGCCGCAGCTAATTACCTGACACTGACAGGGTTGACAGGTGCAGTGGCAGGGACACCACAGACAGCGACAGTGACGGCGTATGATCAATACAACAACGTAGCGACGGGTTATTTAGGGACAGTACAATTTACTTCAAGTGATACAAACACCTTTACTCAGCTGCCGGACAACTATACGTTTGTAGCCGGGGATAATGGGGTGAAGACATTTACCGATGGCGTGACGCTGACGACAGCGGGCAGCCAGTCAGTCACGGTGACCGATACCGTAACGTCTTCGATTACCGGAAACCAGACAGGTCTTGTGATAACACCAGCCGCAGCTAATTACCTGACACTGACAGGGTTGACAGGTGCAGTGGCAGGGACACCACAGACAGCGACAGTGACGGCGTATGATCAATACAACAACGTAGCGACGGGTTATTTAGGGACAGTACAATTTACTTCAAGTGATACAAACACCTTTACTCAGCTGCCGGACAACTATACGTTTGTAGCCGGGGATAATGGGGTGAAGACATTTACCGATGGCGTGACGCTGACGACAGCGGGCAGCCAGTCAGTCACGGTGACCGATACCGTAACGTCTTCGATTACCGGAAACCAGACAGGTCTTGTGATAACACCAGCCGCAGCTAATTACCTGACACTGACAGGGTTGACAGGTGCAGTGGCAGGGACACCACAGACAGCGACAGTGACGGCGTATGATCAATACAACAACGTAGCGACGGGTTATTTAGGGACAGTACAATTTACTTCAAGTGATACAAACACCTTTACTCAGCTGCCGGACAACTATACGTTTGTAGCCGGGGATAATGGGGTGAAGACATTTACCGATGGCGTGACGCTGACGACAGCGGGCAGCCAGTCAGTCACGGTGACCGATACCGTAACGTCTTCGATTACCGGAAACCAGACAGGTCTTGTGATAACACCAGCCGCAGCTAATTACCTGACACTGACAGGGTTGACAGGTGCAGTGGCAGGGACACCACAGACAGCGACAGTGACGGCGTATGATCAATACAACAACGTAGCGACGGGTTATTTAGGGACAGTACAATTTACTTCAAGTGATACAAACACCTTTACTCAGCTGCCGGACAACTATACGTTTGTAGCCGGGGATAATGGGGTGAAGACATTTACCGATGGCGTGACGCTGACGACAGCGGGCAGCCCGTCAGTCACGGTGACCGATACCGTAACGTCTTCGATTACCGGAAACCAGACAGGTCTTGTGATAACACCAGCCGCAGCTAATTACCTGACACTGACAGGGTTGACAGGTGCAGTGGCAGGGACACCACAGACAGCGACAGTGACGGCGTATGATCAATACAACAACGTAGCGACGGGTTATTTAGGGACAGTACAATTTACTTCAAGTGATACAAACACCTTTACTCAGCTGCCGGACAACTATACGTTTGTAGCCGGGGATAATGGGGTGAAGACATTTACCGATGGCGTGACGCTGACGACAGCGGGCAGCCAGTCAGTCACGGTGACCGATACCGTAACGTCTTCGATTACCGGAAACCAGACAGGTCTTGTGATAACACCAGCCGCAGCTAATTACCTGACACTGACAGGGTTGACAGGTGCAGTGGCAGGGACACCACAGACAGCGACAGTGACGGCGTCTGATCAATACAACAACGTAGCGACGGGTTATTTAGGGACAGTACAATTTACTTCAAGTGATACAAACACCTTTACTCAGCTGCCGGACAACTATACGTTTGTAGCCGGGGATAATGGGGTGAAGACATTTACCGATGGCGTGACGCTGACGACAGCGGGCAGCCAGTCAGTCACGGTGACCGATACCGTAACGTCTTCGATTACCGGAAACCAGACAGGTCTTGTGATAACACCAGCCGCAGCTAATTACCTGACACTGACAGGGTTGACAGGTGCAGTGGCAGGGACACCACAGACAGCGACAGTGACGGCGTCTGATCAATACAACAACGTAGCGACGGGTTATTTAGGGACAGTACAATTTACTTCAAGTGATACAAACACCTTTACTCAGCTGCCGGACAACTATACGTTTGTAGCCGGGGATAATGGGGTGAAGACATTTACCGATGGCGTGACGCTGACGACAGCGGGCAGCCAGTCAGTCACGGTGACCGATACCGTAACGTCTTCGATTACCGGAAACCAGACAGGTCTTGTGATAACACCAGCCGCAGCTAATTACCTGACACTGACAGGGTTGACAGGTGCAGTGGCAGGGACACCACAGACAGCGACAGTGACGGCGTATGATCAATTCAAGAACGTAGCGACGGGTTATTTAGGGACAGTACAATTTACTTCAAGTGATACAAACACCTTTACTCGGCTCCGGACAACTTACGTTTGTAGCCGGGGATAATGGGGTGAAGACATTTACCGATGGCGTGACGCTGACGACAGCGGGCAGCCAGTCAGTCACGGTGACCGATACCGTAACGTCTTCGATTACCGGAAACCAGACAGGTCTTGTGATAACACCAGCCGCAGCTAATTACCTGACACTGACAGGGTTGACAGGTGCAGTGGCAGGGACACCACAGACAGCGACAGTGACGGCGTATGATCAATACAACAACGTAGCGACGGGTTATTTAGGGACAGTACAATTTACTTCAAGTGATACAAACACCTTTACTCAGCTGCCGGACAACTATACGTTTGTAGCCGGGGATAATGGGGTGAAGACATTTACCGATGGCGTGACGCTGACGACAGCGGGCAGCCAGTCAGTCACGGTGACCGATACCGTAACGTCTTCGATTACCGGAAACCAGACAGGTCTTGTGATAACACCAGCCGCAGCTAATTACCTGACACTGACAGGGTTGACAGGTGCAGTGGCAGGGACACCACAGACAGCGACAGTGACGGCGTATGATCAATACAACAACGTAGCGACTCAGGGTTATTTAGGGACAGTACAATTTACTTCAAGTGATACAAACACCTTTACTCAGCTGCCGGACAACTATACGTTTGTAGCCGGGGATAATGGGGTGAAGACATTTACCGATGGCGTGACGCTGACGACAGCGGGCAGCCAGTCAGTCACGGTGACCGATACCGTAACGTCTTCGATTACCGGAAACCAGACAGGTCTTGTGATAACACCAGCCGCAGCTAATTACCTGACACTGACAGGGTTGACAGGTGCAGTGGCAGGGACACCACAGACAGCGACAGTGACAGCGTATGATGAATACAACAACGTAGCGACGGGTTATTTAGGGACAGTACAATTTACTTCAAGTGATACAAACACCTTTACTCAGCTGCCGGACAACTATACGTTTGTAGCCGGGGATAATAGGGTGGAAGCATTTACCGATGGCGTGACGCTGACGACAGCGGGCAGCCAGTCAGTCACGGTGACCGATACCGTAACGTCTTCGATTACCGGAAACCAGACAGGTCTTGTGATAACACCAGCCGCAGCTAATTACCTGACACTGACAGGGTTGACAGGTGCAGTGGCAGGGACACCACAGACAGCGACAGTGACGGCGTATGATCAATACAACAACGTAGCGACGGGTTATTTAGGGACAGTACAATTTACTTCAAGTGATACAAACACCTTTACTCAGCTGCCGGACAACTATACGTTTGTAGCCGGGGATAATGGGGTGAAGACATTTACCGATGGCGTGACGCTGACGACAGCGGGCAGCAAGTGCGTCACGGTGACCGATACCGTAACGTCTTCGATTACCGGAAACCAGACAGGTCTTGTGATAACACCAGCCGCAGCTAATTACCTGACACTGACAGGGTTGACAGGTGCAGTGGCAGGGACACCACAGACAGCGACAGTGACGGCGTATAAATAATACAACAACGTAGCGACGGGTTATTTAGGGACAGTACAATTTACTTCAAGTGATACAAACACCTTTACTCAGCTGCCGGACAACTATACGTTCTTAGCCGGGGATAATGGGTTGAAGACATTTACCGATGGCGTGACGCTGACGACAGCGGGCAGCCAGTCAGTCACGGTGACCGATACCGTAACGTCTTCGATTACCGGAAACCGGACAGGGTCTTTGTGATAACACCAGCCGCAGCTAATTACCTGACACTGACAGGGTTGACAGGTGCAGTG
>CAVYLG010000002.1:0-125909 GCA_963769315.1 Candidatus Omnitrophota bacterium | reverse complement strand
TGAGAAAAGCATGGCCGATAGGGACAAAAGAACGAATGTTTTATTTTTTTTGAAAAAAATCACCCAGCAGCGAAGGATTTGCGGTATTTGGTCAAAATAAACCAGGGAAAAGAAGAATAAAAAAAAGCCGAGGATAATTAAAAAATAAAACGGGATATAGGTCCGCGCCAAAATCATGAATGACAAGGCCATCCCTAAAAAGAAATGTTTTCGCGGTGTCTGGGTAAAAGCCACCAAAAAATAAAAAAACCAGATCAAAGGCACTGTCACCAGCATCATGTAAGAATCAAAAAGCCTGGTGCCTAAAGAAGAAAACAAAAGCATCAGATAACCCGCATAAGCGATGAAACGGTCATGATAAATACGCATGGCCAATAAATAAAAAGCGATCATGCCGCCCCAATAATAGACCGCCTAAAAACCAAAGATAAGACAAGGTGTACGGGATCCCTATGGATTTTAAAACCAGGATGATAGAATAAAAGGGGTTAAAAGCGCCGATGCGCCTGAGGAAAAAATCATTGGAAGCCCCGTTATACCAAAAAGGGTCCCATAAAGGGTAAATGCCGTGACCTAAATTTTCGATAAAGAATTTCGTGTGGTCGTAATAGGAAAGCGCGTCGCTGGTAAGCTCAAATTTTGAAGTTAAATACCCGCGGAAGGCAAAAATCCAAGCCGCAAAAGCAAAAAATATCCATAAAGCCGTCAGCCATCGAGAATTTTCCTTACTCATCAATTCATTCCGTAGATTTAAATTAGTGTCAGTATTTAAAAAAATATTAGACTCAATTTTAATACAACTTTCGGAAATATTATTTATGGAGGCTAAGATAGATTTAGCCGGACGGCGTCTGGTTTTCAGATCGACATATTTTACGCCAACTTGATAATAACCGCCTTTATTGCGGGAAATACGGACAACTTTTCCAAAACCGTTAAAAATATCAAGGACACCGGACATCACAACCTGAAGTTCGATAATGTCCCCGGGATGATAAGCCAATGCGCTCACAAAAAGCAAACCGCTAGAGCGACATATTTTCAGTGGTGGCCAACTGCCACATGGAGTCCACTTTGCGGTTGTTGTGCTTGACCAGCCGGTGGCGGACAGTAATGATACGCTTGGCACGCATACTGTCACGGCGTTCTTCAAAAAATGTTTGTTTGGTCGGCCATATACCTATTCTATTTTCTTTATTCTTTCCGTCAATGATTTTATTGTTTGTTGTAAATAACCCTTGCTGTTTTTTTTACTAAAAATTTTTTATAAGGGATATCAAAGGTTTCAGCCACTTCTTTGATGGTTAAATGCCCTTCCGTCATATTTAAGGCCGTGCGGATTTCATGGGAGTCTTTGACCCATTTTTTATAACCGTCGTTGGCAACTTTCAGGATGTAGGGAAAAGTGGCATTAGTCAAAGCATAGGTGCTGGTGCGCGCGACAGCTCCGGGCATATTGGTCACGCAATAATGCACCACCCCATCAATCACATAAACAGGATTTTCATGGGTGGTGGGCCGTGAAGTTTCCACAGATCCCCCCTGGTCGATGGCCACATCAACGATCACGGCCCCTTTTTTCATCTGGGAGACCAATTTACGGTCGATCAGGCATGGGGCTTTGGCCCCGCGGATCAAAACAGAGCTGATGACCAGATCCGCCCTGAGCACGGCTTCACGGATATTGTGGGAATTGCTCATGAGGGTATGGACATTAGGAGGCATGATCTCTTCCAGATGCCGCAGGCGGTTTAAATTAATATCCAAAACCGTTACATTGGCCCCTAATCCGGCTGCCATTTTACAGGCATTGGACCCCACCACACCGGCACCGAGAATAGCCACTTCCGCCGGATAAACGCCCGGAACGCCGGCTAACAAAATTCCCCTGCCCTGCATCGGTTCTTCCAAATATTTAGCCCCTTCATGCACAGCCATGCGGCCGGCAACTTCAGACATGGGCGTCAAGCAAGGCAATTCCCCTGCTTCAGTCTGAAGGGTTTCATAGGCCAGGGCCGTGATTTTTCGCTCCAGCATGGCCTCTGTTAATTCACGGCTGGCCGCAAAGTGAAAATAGGTAAATATAATTTGGTCTTTTTTAAGAAATTTATATTCGGAAGGCTGCGGTTCTTTGATTTTGACGATCATCTGGGCCTGGGAAAAGACCGCTTCAGGGGTTTCTATGATTTCTCCCCCTACTGTCTCATAATCAACGTCGGTAATGCCGCTGCCCAAGCCGGCATTGTGTTCGATAATGACCTGATGCCCGGCACGCACCAGGGATTCAACACCTACCGGTAAAATGCTCACACGGCATTCATTATTTTTGATTTCTTTAGGGATGCCGATGATCATGATATCTGATTATTTAGGCCCTATCATGTCCTGAGGACGGACCAGGGAATCAAATTTTTCAGCAGTCAACAACCCTAAAGCAACGGCAGCTTCTTTTAGGGTGATATTTTCCGCGAATGCTTTTTTAGCCACCTTGGCGGCATTATCATAACCGATATGCGGATTTAAGGCAGTGACAAGCATCAGTGAATTATCCAGATGTTTTTTGATATTAAGACGATTGGCTTCAATGCCAACGACGCAATGGTCAGTAAAACTTTCACAGGCATCCGACTAAAAGCCGTATGGAATTAAGGACATTGAAGATGATCACCGGTTTATAGACGTTTAATTCAAAATTCCCGTTTGACCCGGCGACTGTCACTGCCGTATTATTGCCAAATACCTGTACACAGACCATGGTCATGGCCTCGCATTGGGTGGGGTTGACCTTGCCCGGCATGATCGAAGAGCCCGGCTCATTTTCCGGCAAATGCAGTTCTCCGATACCCGAACGGGGGCCTGAAGCCAGCCAGCGTATATCATTGGCGATTTTCATTAATGAGACGGCCAGGGTGTTCAATACCCCGCTTAAGTTCACCATGGTGTCATGGCAGGCCAAAGCTTCAAATTTATTGCGGGCGGTTTTAAAAGGTTTGCCTGTGATTTGGGCTATTTTTTCGGCGGATTTAACGGCAAATTGCGGATGCGTGTTAAGCCCTGTACCGACGGCTGTGCCCCCTAATGCCAATTCATACAGATGCGGCAAGGCCGCTTCAATGCGTTCCAGGCCGCTGTTGAGTTGTTGCACATACCCGGAAATTTCCTGCCCCAAGGTCAAAGGCGTGGCATCCATTAAATGGGTGCGTCCGATTTTGATGATATCTTTGAATTCCGTTTCTTTTTTGTGCAAGGCATCACGCAATTTTTTGACCATGGGGACCAGGCGGCGATGGATCTCTTCAACCGCGGCAATATGCATGGCTGTCGGAAAGGTGTCATTGGAAGATTGGGCTTTGTTGACATCATCATTGGGATGGACAGGTTTTTTGCTGCCCATGACCCCGCCGGCCAATTCAATGGCGCGGTTGGATATCACTTCATTGGCATTCATGTTCGTCTGGGTGCCTGAACCGGTTTGCCAGATAACCAGAGGAAAATGACTGTCGAGTTTGCCTTCGATGACTTCATCAGCCGCGCGGATAATTAAAGCCGCTTTATCAGCAGGCAATGTCCCCAGCTCTTGATTGGTCATGGCCGCGGCTTTTTTAAGGATGCCCAGGGCCCTGATCATTTCTCTGGGGAATTTGTCGCCGCCGATTTTAAAATTCTCAAGGGAACGCTGGGTTTGAGCGCCCCAGTATTTATCTGCGGGGACCTTGATCTCCCCCATGCTGTCGGTTTCTATGCGATAATCCATGATCAATCCTTTAAGTTACCGTCGAATAAAGAATAATCCGACTGCTATTAATAATATAATAAGATATTCTTTCAAGTCCTTGGGATTATATTGTAGTTTCCGGTTTAGAAACAATACACCGATAAAGATCAGGCCCATCCAGATGATGAATATTTTCTGAGAAAAAACAACTTTTTGGGGGATCGTTTCCTGATTTTGACCACCGGATTCGACAAGATTAGCCCCTTCCATAAGGCGGTCAAACATGAGGATCACATCTTCCTGCGAGAGGCATTTCTGCTGCCATTCATAGTTTGTATATAGATTTCGTGGCGATTCACCATAAAAAATTTCATTACCTATCAGATTCGTAAATTTTGTCGGTCGACGGAAAGGTATTTGGAAAAATTTAAAAAACGGATCAATAGGTTTTTGTTCTTGCTGTGCAGGCAATTGAAGGAGAGCCTTGAGATAAACCTTCCTTCCTTTGGCCCAGGAATGGTTTTCAATGATAATTTTTCTTCCCTTATACATCCCTTCTATGGATTTGATCCGTCCTAACGGTTGACTGGTAATATCGGAATGAAGAATACCGGCTGCCATCCGCAGATTGTTATTGATGGTAGCATTCATTTTGGCCTGCTTTGACAGGGTCACAACAAGAATAAAGAGAAATAAAAGGATAAATGGAATAGTCTGCATAAAGTCTTTTGACATTGCCATAGAACTGGCATAATCTTTGATCGCTTCTTTATAATCCCTTAATTTCAGGTATACGATTCCGCGATTATGAATAGCATTGTAATACTTGGGATTTAGCTTGATTGCCTGCGTATAGCAGGTCAGCGCATTGCGGTACTGATGTGCCAAATGATAAGCTAAACCAAGATTATAGAAAGATGATGGGTCTGATGGGTTGAGCTCAACAGCTTTATTGAGTTCCCGGATCCCTTGCGCGAAATTTCCTTCTCTAATCCAATGAATGCCTAAATGTTTATGTACCAAAAAATTATTAGGATTGAGTTGCAAGGCTTGATCATAAAGAGCCAGGGCTTCTTGTGCTTTTCCCTGGTTCTCTAAGGCCCATCCTTGACCGACAAATGTACGGACATTGGTTTCGTTGGTAACTGGATTAATGGGTGCAGCAATGATATCACCGGATAAAAAAAACAAGGCAAGAAAATTAAAAAGAATAACTGATGACAAGGTAGTTTGAAGTGTCACATTTTTCCCCACGTTTTCCTCGATCAGTTCTTTTTAATAGGGACAATGCCGGCCAGGTCACCGATCACGTTGACCAATTCGCTATTAACAGGCACGACAATTTTGGCGTTTTGAGATAATGCTTTTTCAACCGTTTCCAAACGGCGTAAAAGCTGAGCATTGCCTACAAAATATTTTTCCGCGGCCTCATTGACCAGACGGATGGCTTCTGCCTCTCCTTCAGCCTGCAAAATCCTGGCCTGTTTGATGCCTTCGGCTTTTTTAATCTCTGCCCGTTTTTGGCCGTCAGCCGCTGTTTCAGTCGCTGTGGCAAAGTCAATGGCGGCAATCTTTTCATTTTCCGCTTTGACAACCTTGTTCATGGTTTCCTGGACATCTTTGGGAGGGTCAATTTCTTTTAGTTCCGTGCGGACAATTTCCAAACCCCAATTGGCGGTTTCACGCTCCAAAATTTGATGGAGATCAGTATTAATTCGTCCGCGTTCGCTGTTGGCGCTTTTTAAGGTCATGGTACCGATGATATTACGCAAGGTGGTACGCGCCAGATTGACGATCTGCCATTGGTAATTGCCGACATTATATTGGCAGTTCTTAACGCTTTCTTCATCGGGTTTGACTTTAAAGTAAACCTGGGCATCGACTTTAGCGTTTAAATTGTCATTGGTGATGATTTCCTGCGTCTCGGCATTGACCAATTGCTCGGTGATATTGACCATGTATACATTTTCCACCAAAGGGATGACCCAATTAAATCCCGGAGAAGCAAAGCGATTATATTTTCCAAAACGTTCGATAAGTCCCCGCGAGGTTGGGCGGATAATGCGGATACCGGTTATAAAAATAAAAAGTATAATCCCTATTGATATTAGAAAAGTTTCCATAATGACCTCCTAAAGGCATTCGTGGAGACACCATTAACGGCGTCTTTACGAGTTTAATAAATAATGCGTCAATAAGCGAACACCGGCGCCTGTGGCGCCATGGCCAAAATACATGCGCCCTGTTCCTTCCGCGTACGCGCTTCCGGCAATATCCAAATGGGCCCAGGTGGTGCCTTCTGTAAACTGGTGCAAAAATTCCGCTGCGGTACATGCTCCCCCGCCTTTGATACTGCTGATATTTTTTAAATCCGCGATCGGTGATTTGATATATTCTTTGAGTTCCGGATAAATAGGCAGACGCCAGGCGCGGTCATCGGTTTTATGGGAAGCTTCCAGCAATTGACGGGCCAACTCATCACAGTTGGAAAACAAACCGGAATAATCAAATCCCAAGGCCACCACACAGGCCCCGGTTAAAGTCGCCAGATCGATCATCTTGGCCGGCTTATAGTTTTTGACGATATAGGCGAATAGCATCCGCCAAAACCAGGCGGCCTTCAGCATCGGTATTGCCGATTTCAACGGATTTGCCCGCATATCCGGTAATCACATCACCGGGTTTATAGGCGGCTGAACCGATGGAATTTTCGGCGACCCCTAAAACAAAAAGCAAATTCTTTTTTATTTTTAAAGTCAGGACATTTTTTAATACACCGCAAACAGCCGCGGCCCCGGACATGTCGGTCTTCATCGTTTCAATACTGCCGGTGGGTTTTAAATTCAATCCGCCTGTATCAAAGGTCATGCCTTTACCGATAATCGCCGTGTAGCCTTCATTCTTTTTACCGCCGCTATAACGGACAATGATAAGTTTGGGTTCCTTATTACTGGCTTGATTGACCGCCAAATGAAGATTAAGGCCTTTGGCTTTTAATTCCTTGCGGTTTAAGATTTCTAAACGCATATTCTTTTTGCCTTTAATAAGGCCCCGGACCGTTTTTTCCAGATAGTCCGATGTGATCGTATCGGCATTGTCATTGACCAGGTCACGGGTCAAGTTTACACCCTGGCAAACAGCGACGGCATCTGTGAATGTTTTTTTTGCCTCAACAGCTATCGTTATTGTTTATCTTTGACTGTTTTATCATTTTTATCCTTGGATTTATATTTGTCCCAGACATAGGTGCCGATGGCCACTCCCTCAATGATGGCAATAATGGCCGCATCATCTTTACTGTGAGGGATAATTTCAACTGTTTTGGCTTTTTTGAGATAGCCGGATAGAAGGCTTTGCGTACCTGTATGCGCAGGTCAGTTAAAGACAATTTATCCGTTTTCCCTAAACCAACAAATAGAAAAGTCTTGGATCCTTCAAGGACAGGATAAATTTCTCCTTTTTCTAATTCTTTCTTAAAGTGGGCTGTTTTTGACCGGAGGTCAAAAGCACCACGGTTGCGTCTTTATCATATTTTGCCTGAGGACGGAATAAAATCACATGATCTCCTTATTTAATTTTTTTATTGGTGCGGATCACTTTTGTTAACGTTGTTTCTATCGGGACGTAATCTGTTTTAGGCGCGCCTGTATAAATTTGGAACGGCCTGCCGATCTTTGTTGTCGGGTCCTCGATCATTTCTTTCCAATGGGCGATCCAGCCCGGCATACGGCCTATGGCAAACATCACCGGGAACATGTTCAAAGGTATGCCGATGGCACGGTAAATAATGCCGCTGTAAAAATCAACATTGGGGTATAGTTTACGTTCTATAAAATAATCGTCTTTGAGAGCGGCTTCTTCCATGTGTTTGGCCAAGTCAAGCAAGGGATCATGGATGCCTAATTTATTAAGCAAGATCATCGGCACATTTTTTGATGATTTTAGCGCGCGGGTCGAAATTTTTATAAACCCGATGGCCAAAACCCATCAAACGGAAATGATCATTTTTATCTTTGGCTTTGGCGATGTACTTCTTGACATCTCCGCCGTCTTTTTGGATCATTTCCAGCATTTCAATGACCGCCTGATTTGCCCCTCCGTGCAAAGGCCCCCACAAGGCGCATATCCCGGCGGAAATGGACGCGTATAAATTCGCGCGCGAAGATGCCCACTAAACGCACGGTGGAGGTTGAGCAATTTTGTTCATGATCAGCGTGCAAAATCAAGAGCACCTTCAATGGCGCGCACCACTTCATCAATGATTTTATAAGGCTTTGTCGGGGAAGAGAACATCATGTTTAAGAAATTAGGCACATAACGCAGATCATGCCGGGGATAGACAAACGGCTCACCGATGGATTTTTTGTAGGAAAAAGCGCAAATGGTGCGCACCTTGGATAAAAGCTGGACGGCGATATGGTCGATTTCTTTCTTTGGTAGGGTTTTCTTTGATCAATTCCGGATAATAAGCGGACATGGAACAGACCATGGCCGAAAGGATGGGCATAGGGTGTGAAGAAGACGGATAAGGATGAAAAAAATTGATCATATCTTCATGGATCATGGAATGTTCATTGAAGGCCTCTGAAAAAGCTTTTAATTCCTTTTGATTAGGTAATTTGCCGTAAATCAAAAGATAGGATGTTTCCACAAAGGTGGATTTTTCGGCCAATTGTTCGATGGGGATGCCGCGGTAACGCAAAATCCCTTTTTCTCCGTCAAGATAGGTAATGGCGCTTTTGCAGGAACCCGTGTTGCTAAAACCCGGATCCATGGTGATATAACCTGTTTGAGCGCGTAATTTCTCGATATCAATAGCCTTTTCACCTTCTGTGCCGACAATGATGGGACATTCCAGTGTTTTTCCGTCAATATTGATTTGAACATTGTCCGCCATAAATGTCCCCCTTGGTGTGTTTTGATATTCTCCGTAAAATAAGCCATGATTATAACACGGTTAATTCTGATCATGAACTTCTTTAATGTCCTTGCTGATGTCTTCAAAAGCATCAACTAATTTGGGGTCAAAATGGGTCCCTTTCAATTGCCTTATTTCTGCCATGGTTTTTTCAAAACTCCAGGCTTGCTTATACGGCCTGTCGGAACTTAGAGCATCAAATACATCTGCGACGGCACAAATGCGGCCTACCAAGGGTATTTCTTCGCCTTTGATCCCATGAGGATACCCTGTGCCATCCCATTTTTCATGATGGCTCAAAGCAATGGTTTCCGCCATTTTTAGAAAAACAGAGTCACTCCCTGAAAGCATTTTAGCCCCCAGAGTAGTATGTGTTTTGATGATTTCAAATTCATGAGGTTCAAGGGCCGAAGGTTTTAATAAAATGGAATCCGGGATGGCTATTTTACCGATATCATGCAAAGGGGAAGTCGTTAAAAGCAATTCCCCCTGCTCTTTTGTGAAACCGATGGCCAAGGCTAAAAGTTGGCAATAACGGCTCATGCGGTAAATATGTTTTCCGGTGCCTGCATCCCTTAATTCCGCAGCTATGGCCAGACGCTGGATGACTTCCAGGCGGGTGTCCCTGATCTCTTTGATCCGGTCATTGACCTGTTGGTCCAAAGAAACATTATGATTTTTGATCTGGTTGTACAAAAGCCTTACTTCGATGATATTGCGGCTTTTAAGAAGCACGTCGAGATGTTCATAAGGTTTATGTAAAAAATCTTTAGCACCGCTTTGCAAGGCTTTAAAACGGATAGATTCCTCTTCGGCGGTTAATATCAATAAAGGAAGATAATCATCAGGATTAAGGATGGACAACTGGACCATGACCGCAAAGCCGTCCATCTTGGGCATATTTAGATCGAGCAGGATCAGATCAGGCTGCATTTCTTTGTAAAGAGCAACGGCCTGGGTCGGATCCGTGGTTGTGGTGATATTGATAAACCCGGCATTGGAAAGGATTTTTTTGAGGATTTGAATATTGAGGATATTATCATCAATGGCGAGGATTCTGGCTGCAAAGATTTTTTCATCAGAAATCATAGTGTTTTTACTTTATCTAAAAAACCCTCATCCGTCAAATCCGAATGTATGGGGGTTATGGTAATATATTTATTTTTTAAAGCATAAGTATCTATTTTATTATCATTCTTATGAACGGGCATTTTAGCCCCCATCCAGTAATAATGCTTGTCATGGGGGGTTTTGCGTTTTTCAAAGGTCTCATGAATCGGCTCTGTCCCCTGACGGGTAAAGCGTGTACCTTTAGGTTTTCCGGGAGGGACATTCACATTAAGGAAAGTGCCCGCAGGCAGATTATTTTTATAGACCCATTGGGCCAATTTGGCCGTAAATTTTGCGGCCGTGGAAAAATCAGGATTATCAAAAGAGTCTAATGAGACAGCCAAAGAGTTAACACCCATTAAAGCGCCTTCGCGCGCCGCCGCCACTGTCCCGGAATAAAACACGCTGCAGCCGTCATTGCCGCCGAAATTAATACCGGAAATGACCAGATCGGGCTTTTTACCTTTTAAAAGCACGCTAACGGCGAATTTAACGCAGTCAGCAGGCTTTCCGGTGATGGCGTGACCGTCAAAGTGGTTTTTCAGGGAGATTTTTTTGACAAAAAGCGGATAAAAAAGCGTGATCCCATGTCCGACGGAACTTTGCTCGGAATCAGGGGCAACGACCATCACATCGGCGAATTTGCGGAGTTCTTTATAAGCGGCATAAATACCTTCAGCGTAAATCCCGTCATCATTGGTTAATAATAATATACGCATAATTTTTAATTCAATTCACCACCATGACCAACTGACGATGGATAATTTTATCAATGAAACGCGTGCTTTTGCTACTAGCTACCCCAGGATTCAGTAATTATCCATTAGCATTTGGCTGATACAGATATGCCTGGTGGCTTGTTTGTCTCTAAGTTTTTGCCAATTTTCTTAAAACCGTCTGCAAAATGCCGCCGTTACGCAAGTAATCCACCTCAACCGGTGTGTCGACCCGGGCAATGACATTAAATTGTTTTTTACTACCGTCAGATGAAGTCGCTTCAATCATTATTTCCTGACGGGGTTTTAAATCATCATCTAAATTGATAAAATCAAAAGTCTCGTCCCCCTTTAATCCTAAAGAGGCATAGCTTTCCCCTGTTTTGAATTGACATGGTAAAACACCCATGCCGCATAAATTGCTGCGATGAATGCGTTCAAAACTTTCAGCGATGACCGCCCGGATGCCAAGCAAGGTGGTCCCCTTGGCTGCCCAGTCGCGGGAAGAACCTGTGCCGTATTCTTTCCCGGCCAGAACGATCAACGGTGTATGGTTTTCTTTGTATTTCATGGCAGCATCATAAATGAACATTTTTTCGTTTGATGGCCAATACGTTGTCCACGGGCCTTCAGAGCCGGGGGCTGTTAAATTACGCAGGCGGATATTGGCAAAAGTGCCCCTGGTCATGACCCGGTCATTGCCGCGGCGGGCACCGTAACTGTTAAATTCTTTGGGAGTAACGCCCTGCTCCATAAGATATTTTCCGGCGGGCGAATCTTGGGCAATTGAGCCTGCGGGAGAAATATGGTCAGTGGTAACAGAATCACCCGCCATGACCAGGCATCTGGCCTGTTTGATGCCGTTGATAGGATCGATTTGTGATTTCATGCCGGTAAAATAGGGCGGATTTTGAATATAGGTGCTTTTGCTCGTCCCAGTTAAACAGATCGGATTTAGCGGTCATGATGGCATTCCAGTTTTTATTGCCATGGTCCACGTTTTTATAGCATCGACGGAAAATGGAAGCTTTGACGAATTTGCGCGCAACCCTGGCGATTTCTTGAGGGGAAGGCCAAATATCCTTGAGGTAAACCGCCTGGCCTTTTTTATCCTTGCCCAAGAGGTTCGTTGTTTAAATCAATGTCAACGCGTCCGGCCAAAGCATAAGCAACGACTAAAGGCGGTGACGCTAGAAAACTGGCCTTGGTATACGGATTCACGCGGCCTTCAAAATTGCGGTTGCCGGAAAGCACTGCGGCTGCAACCAGATTACCTTTGGTAATGGCATTTGCCACAGGCTCGGGCAATGGCCCGGAATTGCCGATACATGTCGTGCACCCATAGCCGACGATATTAAACCTGATTTTTTCCAGGTATTTCAATAACCCGGCTGTTTTCAAATAGTCTTCCACTACCTGCGAACCCGGAGCGAAAGAAGTTTTGACATAAGGAGGAGGCGCCAGTCCTTTTTCAACGGCTTTTTTAGCCAAAAGCCCGGCACCGATCAGTACCGACGGATTTGAAGTGTTGGTACAACTGGTGATGGCCGCAATGACAACAGATCCATGGCCAAGCGTCTCAGCTTCTCCGTTTTGAACCGTAGCTGTTTTCGATAAATCATCAGGGCCTAAGCCATAACCACGGGAAGCAATATCAGCGGTCAATGATTGCAGGAAACCGGATTTCAAATCTTTTAAAGGCACCCTGTCCTGCGGACGTTTGGGGCCTGCCAGGCAGGGTTCGATCGTTGAGAGGTCTAATTCCAAAATATCGGAATAAACACATTCCGGTGTTTTGGCTGTGTAGAACATCCCTTGGGCCTTATAATATTTTTCCACTAAGGCCACTTCCGCGGCACTTCGTCCTGATAATTTTAAATAATTAAGGGTTTCATCATCTATGGGAAATAAGCCGATCGTTGCCCCATACTCCGGCGCCATGTTAGCGATGGTGGCCCTGTCCGGCAGGGATAAATATCGCAACCCTTCCCCAAAAAATTCCACAAATTTTTCCACCACCCCTTTTTTACGCAAAATTTGGGTGACGGTGAGGACCAGGTCAGTGGCGGTGACCCCCTCCTTTAATTTCCCTTTGATGCGAAAGCCGACGACTTCCGGCAAGAGCATATAAATAGGCTCACCTAACATGACGGATTCAGCTTCTATGCCTCCGACACCCCAACCGACTAACCCAAGGCCATTGATCATGGTGGTATGCGAATCAGTCCCCACCAGGCTGTCGGGATAAGCGACAATGTCTTTGCCTGTTTTCTTTTTTAAAACGCCTTTGGCCAAATATTCAAGATTGACCTGATGCACAATGCCCGTGGCCGGCGGCACCACCCTGAAATTGTGTAGAGCGCTCTGCCCCCATTTCAGGAATTCATAGCGTTCTTTATTGCGTTGAAACTCCAACGTCACATTTTCACCTAATGCTTTATTGGTGCCGAAAGCATCCACCTGCACGGAATGGTCTATGACCAGATCGCATTGGACCTGGGGGTTTATTTTTTTAATGTCTCCCCCTAGGTTTTTCATCGCCTCGCGCATGGCTGCCATGTCCACCACACAGGGAACGCCGGTAAAATCCTGGAGGATGACACGGCCGGGTTTAAAGGCGATTTCTTCTTTTTTTTCGTTAGGCTTCCAGTTGACGATCGTATTGATATCTTTGGTGGTGACTTGATAATTGTCAAAATTGCGGAGGGTGCTTTCTAAAAGAATACGGATGGAAAATGGCAGCTTGGATATATCGAGATTCCGTGTTTTGGCGAACTGAGGCAAAGAATAGATGGTGAATTGGGATGAATTGACTTTTAACTTTTTTACAACGGATTTCTTTTCAAATAAGGCCATAGGACAGCTTCTATTCTAATACGGTTCACATTGCCCACAAATCGTCCTATTATAAGCTATATATTCCCGACGTCAATAAGGACTGTGTCTTTCGTGTTCTATTCGGCCATTGTATTTTTTCCGTAGCACGCATTGTAAGGGATAACTATAAAAGCAGGCTTTAAAAGTGATTTTTGAAAACTACTCTTGTCCCGTCAATCTTCGTCACCGATTCAGAAATACAGCCCGAAGGGCGTTGTATTTCTGAACATTGAGAAAGGATTGACGGAATAAGACAAGCGTAGTTGAAAAAATTACTTTTAAAGACTGCTTTTAGCCGCAGTCATAATAGCCGTTCATCTCAAGAAGCGAGCAAGAATAAAGCGGGTTTTTTATCGAAATCGATCGGATTCTTTTTCCATTCTTTGATGCTCATCGTTTTGATGATTTGACCGGGACAGGATATTTCACAGGCGATGCAAAGATTGGTTTTATCCTGACAAGAAGCCAAAATGTCTTCCAGCATGTTTTGATTGCGGTAAGGCGCCTCCATAAAAATTTGAGTTTGATTTTCCTTGGAAGAACGGTCTTCCAACATTTTAATTTTCCGAACTCTTTCCTGACGGTCTTTGGGCAAATAACCGTTAAAGGCGAAATTTTGGCCGGTTAAGCCTGAAGCCATCAAGGCCAGGATAATGGATGATGGCCCCACCAGGGGGATGACCTCAATTTGGTTTTGGTGGGCTAAAAATACCAAATCAGCGCCGGGGTCAGCGACACAGGGACATCCCGCCTCTGAAATAATGGCGCCATCCCCTTCTTTTAGGATTTTGGCATATGTTTGGATTTGTTTTAGGTCGGTATGCTCGTTAAGATCAAAAAACCGGCAATCGTTTAACGGGAATTGAGCGTTCAGGCTTTTAAGAAGCCTGCGGCCGGATTTGGGTTCTTCTACAAAAAACACACGCACGTCGTTAATTTCACGGGCAATATAGTCAGGAAGTAAATTTTTATTTGTTTCATTGATGGAGTTGGGGACTAAATATAACTTGGACATTAGTGAGATTCATTCCCCCACTTCTTTTCCAGATATTGGGGCCGGCCGGAATTGTCATGGTACATATTGTATTGAAAGGTTTTTTTCAGGTAATATTTTTGATGATAATCTTCTGCCGGATAAAATGCGGATGCCGGTAAAATTTGGGTCACGATCGGTTTGTCAAAACGTCCGGATGCAGCCAAAGCTTGTTTGGATTTTTCGGCCATGCGTTTTTGCTCTTCGTTGTGGTAAAAAATGGCAGTCCGGTATTGGGTGCCTTCATCCGCAAATTGGCCGTTGGCTTGGGTGGGGTCAATATTATGCCAATAAAGGTTTAATAATTTTTCATAGGAAACTTCTTTAGGATCGAATTCTATCTGGATGGCCTCGGCATGGCCGGTTGTGCCCGAAGAAACTTCTTCATAGCCGGGATTGGCAAGATGCCCTCCGGTATAACCGACAGTCGTTTTTTTGACTCCTTTGGTGTTGTCAAAAAAAGGCTGCATGCACCAAAAACAGCCGCCGGCAAAAGTTGCTGTTTCCCAATGTGTATTGCGCATGTCCTTCTCCTGTGCTGATGATGAATTGGAAATTAGAAGAATTGCTACGGTCAATGACAGTATTTTCATATTAACATCAACTCGTCATTCTTATGAGATCCTTCGCCAGTTGGCTCAGGATGACCCCCCAACCTTACGTTGGGGTCACTTTTGCTCCGTAAATTTCAGCGCCACGGAATTGATGCAGTAGCGTTTTCCGGTCGGCGCAGGGCCGTCATCAAAGACATGGCCTAAATGCGCTCCGCAACGGGGGCAGCGTACTTCAATCCGGGTCATCGACAGAGTATTATCCTTTATATTCACCATATTAAATTTATTGATGGGTTTAGTAAAACTGGGCCAGCCGGTGCCGGATTCGAATTTATCTTCTGATGAGAATAAATCCAGCCCGCAGCAAGCGCATTTATAAATACCTTTGCGGTGGTTATTGACATATTCCCCGGTAAAAGGGGCCTCTGTGCCCTGCTGGCGGGTCACTTCATATTGCAGAGCGGTTAATATCTTCTTCCATTGCTCTGCTGTCTTTACTACTTTTTGAGTTTGAATGTAAGTATTAGTAGAAGCATCATAAACTTCAATGGTGTCTTGAGTTGGTTGAGACATACCTAAACCTCCATAGAAAACGATTATTAGAAATAAGATTAATACGATTTTATTCATGCGTGATAATTCTTATTTGAATATATTTAATAGAGCAAATGCCTGAGAAAATTCATCCGGTGTAACAAAACCTATGAGCCTGGAATTATCGATTTCCTTTCCGTGGCTGTTTAAAAAGACAACTGTAGGAACGCCCTCGATCCCATATTCCTGGGCTATTTTTTGGACATTGGGGTCATCCTGATCGGTGGCATCCATCCTCAAAGCAGTAACCTGGGCCAGTTTGGCCTGGATTTCCGGCCGGGAAAAAACAGTCCGGTCTAATTCATGACAAATCGGGCACCATTCGGCATAAAAATCAATCACAACAGGTTTATGGTGCGCCATAGAATCTTCAATCGCCTCTTGGCTATAAGGCTTCCAGAGGGATTTTAACTGATTTATCGGTCCCTGCTGGCATGAGCTAAAAACAAGAATCAAAAGTATTAAACTAATAAATATTTTCATAAGGCCCAATTATTACGTTTTGTAAAGTTTTGTCATTGCGGGGGGTATTATAACACAATATATATTAAAATTTGAAATAACTATTGCGGGGTAAAACCGTCAGATGTACTATAGAACCATCATTAAAGGCCGTTTTTTATATGGATATCAATGAAACGGCACCTCATAACTTTTGCGTAATTTCAAAAATCATTTAAAAAGTAGTAGATTATGGTAGTCGTAATTCTTAATCCTTCCTTTGGTGATGATTTTGTACGCGTGGCCCGTTGGGCAGCCAAGTCCCGAGGACGTGTTCAGCGCCATCCTGAGTATTTGCTGACCGCCGCGCAAGTTCTTATTGATGCCGGTCATGACACCCATTTCATCGAAGCTGCCGCGCGTAATTTCACTGCCCAGGAATCTATTGAAACAACCGTAAGCCTTAAGCCTGACCTTTTGGTCATGCATGTGACCACCCCTTCCATTTATTCTGATATTGAGCAAGCTCAGATCATCAAAACCAGAACGAAATGCAAGGTTGCTTTTGTCGGCCAGCATGCCACCGCTGAAGTTGATAATACTTTTGAGATCGGCCGTGGAGTGGTGGATTATATTTTGCCCCGTGAATATGATTATACCTTGCGTGATCTGGCCAATGGTATTGCCGATGATAAAAATTTAGGGCTTTGCTGGGTGAAAGACGGCAAGGTCATCAAGAACATGCCCCGCCCTGATATTGATGTCAACGAACTTCCTTTCCCTGCCTGGCAATTGATCGAGCCGGAATGGTATCCTGACGGCGGCAAGAAATTCCCCTTTTTGACCTTGATCACCGGCCGCGGCTGTAATAATGCCTGCACTTTTTGCCGGGACCCTCAATTGATGTATGGCTATAAATTACGCAGTCGCCGGGCGGATCTGGTGGTCGCTGAGATGGAATATGATCTAAAACTTCATCCGCAGATCCGTGAGATCATGTTTGAAACCGATACTTTTGCGGCAGATCGCCAGCATGTCATTGATGTTTGTAATTTGATCATTGAAAAAGGCCTTAATAAACGTATCAGCTGGTCGTGCAATATGCGCGTGAATACTGATTTGAGCCTTTTGCCTTTGATGCGTCAAGTCCGGCTGCCGTATGCTGATGACAGGTTTTGAATTCGGTACTGATGAAAATTTGCGCGTCATCCGCAAAGGCGGCGTATCCATTGATATGGCCCGTGAATATTCCAAAGAAGCCCATCGCCTTGGGTTTACCATCCATGGCTGTTTTATGATCGGCGCCCCGGGCGAAACCAAGGAAAGTGCCCGTAAAACCATTGATTTTGCCAAATCCATGCCCTTGGATACCATCCAGATTCACCGGTGTGGCCTCCTACCCGGGCACATCGCTGTATAAATGGGCCAAAGAAAATAATTATATTTTAGCCAAGGATTGGAAAGACTGGCTGACCGAATGCGGAGAACAGCGCACCCTGCTTTCTTATCCGCAATTTTCCCATAAAGACATTGATGAGCATATTGATATCGGTCTTAAAGAATTTTATTTAAGGCCAAGGCAGATTTGGAACATGTTCATTTCCATTAATTCAGTCGGTGATTTTTTGCGTAAATTGCATGGCTTTAAAGCATTTGTGCATTATTTCACCCAAAAAATGTTCAGGGCTTTTCAGGATAAGCGTCCGGAAAATCAGCCGACTACCAAATTTTTAAACCGTACCATCCGCGTGCGTACTCAAAATCAAAATATCCCTGTATTGACACCGGTGCATTGATTTGGTATATTTTATTTTAAATAAAATCCGCCTGCCTTAAAACATGGGTCAGGATCTAATAAGAGAGATTTATATGGCTCATATTGTTGCTGAACCTTGTTTTAAATGTAAATACACTGACTGTGTTACCGTTTGTCCCGTGGATTGTTTTCATGAAGATGCGGAAATGTTGGTCATTGATCCGGAAGTCTGTATTGACTGCGGCGCCTGCATTCCTGAATGCCCTGTTCAAGCCATTTTTGCTGATTCTGATCTGCCTGAAAAATATAAAAGCTTTATTGCGCTAAACGCCACGAAGTCTAAAGAACTACCTGTCATAACTCAAAAGAAGACCCCTTTGGCCCCCCAAAATAATGAGTCTTAATGAGTTTGATCGAACAATTAAATACTAAACGGCAGATCAAAGGTTTGGGACTTTGGAAGGTCTGCTGGCCTTTACATGGCTTGGGTATTTTCTTTTAAGCACCTTATTCTGCATTTATTTGGATTACACAAACCCTCGGATAAATCCTTCTATATTCCTTTTACCATTTGCTGTATTTAGGTGATCTTTGAGTATTTGCGCCTTAGAACAAAATGTAAAATGAATGGGATTTTTGGATGATCATGCTGAGCTTCTCCTTGGCAGGCATGTTCATTATGCCTGTGCGTAAAGTTTATTTTTCATTTAGTCGGCATTACAGCTAAAACGCCTCTTTGGATCAAGATCCTTGTCTATATCCCCATTATCCCACCTGCCTATTACGTAGGACTGATCATTTTCGGGACTCTTCTTGGCCAATTTTCTTTTTTTTGGGGATGATTATCAGGAAGACTGCGGTTTTTAACCGGCAGGAAAAATATAAAGCATTAAATAAACTATCACACCTGTTACAGACACGTATATCCACGTCGGATAAAGCCAGCGGGTTATGCGGGTGTGTTTGCTCAAATTCCCCTCTTAAAGCATGGCGTATGGCCATGATAATAAAAGGCACGATCAACACTGCTAAAGGTGTATGCGTGCCTAAGACAATGAAATAAATTGTCCTTAATATCCCCTTGCCGTGATAATGGGAAATCCCTCTCGAAGTCAAGTGATAATAAAGATACGCACATAAAAATAAGAGTCGAACAAGCAAACGCACAGATCATCAACATCCTGTGCCTGATACGGTCTTTATTTTTGATAGCTATGCCGCCTAAGATCAAAAAGATCCCGGCAGAAGCATTGAGGCTGGCATTGATGGTTGGTAAAAGCGGTGGATGCATGGATTTCCCTGCCCTTTCTATATAATAAAAAGGGATTTTCAAAATATTCCGTCTACGATGATTAAAACTAATAAAAGCGGAAGATAGATGATAGATGCTCCTAATATTTTACGCGCATCTATATTAGATTGGCTGCGTTGAAATAAAAAAGCAGTATATAGAATCCCTGCTCCCAAGACCAAAGCCCCCCAAAAATATATTCTTCCCGGACATGCCCATCAACGAAGGCATCAGTGAAAAAGCGATCAAAAAAAAACTAAACGCTGTGATTTGTGAAAATGTGAATTTTGCATCCGGATAAACAACGGGGAGCATTTTAAAACCGGCCTTTTTATAATCCTCTTTTAATAACCAGGCAATGGCGTAAAAATGCGGATGCTGCCAGGTAAACATGATTAAAAATAATATCCAGGCTCCCGGGTCTAAATGATTGGCGGCCGCAGCCCATCCTCCCAGCGGCGGAATGGCCCCCGGAATGGCGCCAAAGGTGGTATTAAGCCAGGTCAATTTTTTCATGGGCGTATAAACCAAAATGTATAAAAAGCAGGTCAACAAACTTAAAAATGCCGTTAATAAATTGACCTTCCAGCAAAATATTAATAATCCGATTAAAATTAAACTGATGCCAAAACTCAATGGCATCTTGCAGGAGAAATAATGCCCATGGGGATGGGACGGTGTTTGAGTGCGTTGCATAAGGGCATCTACGTCACGTTCAAGGTATTGGTTAAGCACCGATGCTCCCCCGCAGGTTAATGCGGATCCGAGTAAGGTCCACAACAGTAAGCCAGGATTGTGGATGCCGTGATCAGCAAAATAAAACCCTAATGCAGTGGTCACAAGCACCATCATCATGATGCCGGGCTTGGTCATGCTCCAATAGCTTTATAAGTATTTTTATCGATCATTTGTATTTGGCAGACTGGGGATTTGGTTCATCGTTTTGTTAATAATGTTTTAAACTGGCGCCAGGTCAAAGGAGTTGAGCGTAAGACCATTAAAAATGTTAGACCTAAAACAATGGCACCCATGGTTACATGCAAGGTCGTCGTATATACCTCTTTATGGGTCAAGTACCGTAGAAATCCCTAAGGTAATCTGCAAGATCACCGCCATATTAAGCCAATACAACGTCTTGAAGGATTAAAGGACGGTCTAAACATCTTTCATAAGCAATCTTATTAAGCCAGAGGATATCTATTAATGATCAAAAGGGCCCAGAAACGGTGGAAAAGATGGATGAATACCTGGCCCATATTGACGGGATCTAGATTATTTTCAAAACGCCAGGCATTGATCCTGTTTAAGCCAGGCTTGGTCAAATGTCGGTAATAGGGTCCAGCCCATGGTGGGAAAGTCCGGTACTGCCAGACCGGCCTGAGCATGGCGCATGATATTACCGATGATCAATTGGATATAGATCATCACCATTAAAAAAAAGGCCAACTGTAAAAAACGCGGGTCATAGCTTTCTTCCTCAATATTCCAGCGTTGTGCCTTTCAACGGATAATGACATAGGCAATCAGGATGACGATCAGGAAAAATGTTTGGGCCAGCACCCCGTGTAAAGTGGACAGCCATACCGGCAAAAAGAATTTCACGGTCAATCCGCCTAGAACGCCCTGGGCAACAACTGTCAAAAAAGCAAAAATACCTAAACGTTTGATCCAAACAGGCATGTCTTTAACAAGAAGCAACCATATTGTTAAAATTAAAGTCAAAAGTCCGACGATAGAGGCCAACATGCGGTGGGTGTGTTCATATTTGATCCCCCCTGCCATTTTATTAAGAGGATAGGCAAACATGAATTTGCCGTAGGTGGTTGGCCAGTCAGGCACAGATAAACCTGATTCGGTGCTTTTAACCAAAGCTCCAAGGGCAATTAAAAATAAGGTTAAGATGCAAAGAAATTTAGAATAACGTCTTAAAGGAATAGATTGTAGTCTTCATAGGGTGAATCATATTTTTAGCAACTTTATTATGTACCAAAACAAACCGGCAATTAATATTATTACCGACAAGATCCCTATCAGCATGTAAAAGAATTCTTTGGGCTCAATCCCGGGATTAATGATTTGGGTGCGATCAACACCATTAAGAGATAGAACATACGCCTCAAGGTCAGCAATCTGTGCTTGGGTGAAAGCATGGGAATCACCGAAATTAGGCATGTTAGGCCCTCCTTCGGTATTAGGTATGCCATGCTGGATAAATTGGTCTATATGTTCAACAAAACTTTGGGGGTCTGTATTAAAGACATTACGGTCGATAGGATTAAGAGATGGGACTCCTTTGGGCGCGTTAAAACCAGGAGTTTTAGGGATACCGTGAGGCCCATGGCACATGATACAGGACTGATGGAACAAAATAGCCCCATGTTCCTTGTCTCCGATAATGCCGATGGATTGGACTGCATAACTGTTGGGAGGGGCCCCTGAATTTAATTGAGCTTCATGCAGAGGCTTCCGATACTCCCGGCGGTAAAGGTGTTGCCTTTCTGGTCGAGAGGCTGCCAAGGAAAAGGATCATGGCATTTATCTGGTCATCATTGAGACGATTTGCAAATGAAGGCATGATACTTAAAGGATTATGCGCTTGTGGTGTCATTAATTGGGTCTTAAGCCAATCTTTGGTCGGCATATCCTTTTTAATGGCTAAGATCAAATCCGGGCCGGGTTTATTACTTGGGCAACCCTGGATCGTATGGCATTGAACACAACCTTTGGCATTATATAACTGTTCACCATATTTTATTAAAGCGGTCTCATTATCGGTTTTTTCTTTAGTTGTTGTCGGTGGAGGCTGCAATACAGGGATCACGGCAGGTTTTAAGCTTTCTAGAAATCCAACTAAAAGTTCGACTTTTTGATCACTTAATTGAGAATACGGCGGCATGATCGTGCGGGGATTATGCGATTGTGGCGCAATGATTTGATTATGCAGCCATGCAGGAGTACGATTATTAGCCTTTAGCCATGACCAGATCAGGACCTTGCTTATTACCGGCAGATCCTGTCGTCGTATGGCACTCAGTGCAACCTAATGTATTAAATAACTCTTTGCCTGTTACTTTTTTATTAATGTTTGCCGCGAGCATGGCTTTTTCAAGGTCCATGCTTGGTAATTTCTTATGTGTTAAGGCAACGATCGTTTGGTTGGGATGTTCCATTTGGGACACTTCCGCAGGGCTTCTATAAATATAGCCAAGCCAGGTCAAATACAGGATCACAGCCGACAAAAGCAAAACCGCATAAAATAACAAATCCGCGCTTAAAAGGATTCTTTTCGGGGCTCTTGTCAGCGAAAGGCAATGAAGCAAAAAGTAAAACGATGATCAAGGGCACGCCGGCAGTCCCTAATGGTTCCAAAGGCCCCGGAAGAAATTTTAATATTTGATAAAAGAACAAAAAATTCCATGCCGGTTTGGGCGTGACAAGCGTATCCATGGGGTCTGCTAAACCTGAAAAAGGGGCCGGGAAAAAAGCAGAAAGATAAACCAGTAAAATGAAATATTAATAAGGAAACCAACACATCTTTAAATATTTGTTCCGGCCAAAAATAACCGGTTTTTTTACTTTTTCATTGTCCCATGGCCCTGATTCGCCGTATTTTCGAAAAGCGATCAAATGCAGCATGACAAAGGCGGCTATGGCGCCGGGAAGAAGGGCCACATGAAGAACATAAATACGCAACAAGGCCATCTGTCCCATTTTATTGGCGCCTTGAAGGATCATTTGGGTAAAAGGTCCGACAATAGGAACGGAACCGGCAATGCCGATACCTACCTGCCCTGCCCAATAACCGTTTTTATCCCAAGGAAGTACCGGGCCTGTAAACATAAACAAAGCGGTGAGAATGATGAGGACTATACCGATAAGCCACACCATCTCTCTGGGTTTTTTATAAGAACCCCAGATAAAAACACGCAACACGTGCAGACCGACGATGATGGTAAATAAAGTGCCGCCCCAATAATGAATGCCATGGATAAGCCAACCATAAGGCACTTGCAGGCGCAGATAACTTAAGCTGGAATAGGCGTAATCAATGGTAGGGACATAATAAAAAAGCTGCCAGATGCCGGTAACAATTTGCAAGGTCAAAAGGAAAATGCAGGCACTGCCTAAGGTATAGGAAAAGCTGGTGCCTCCGGGGATCTCTTCATGGAGAAATTCAGAGAGAAGCTTTTATTAATCCGGTACGTTCTTCAACCAGTCTTTACTTTGTGCAGTAAGGAGGTTTTCATAAAAGATCATGCCTCAAGCTTCTGCGGAATGCCTGCTTTGTACAATTTCCATTGGACATATAATTCACCATTCTCAATTTTATAAGGGAGTGTGTCCAATGGCCTTGGTGCCGGCCCTCCGATGACTTTACCTGTCTTCATTAAACATGCTCCCGTGACAGGGACAGGCAAATTGATTATTCGTGAACGTATAGCGGCAGTTTAAATGAGGGCACAAGGGAGAATAGACCGTGCTTCGCTGGCGGAATGTTTGATCACCCAAATATCGTAAACCACATTACTTGTGATAAAGGCCTGTTTGTCTACGTCTTCAAATGTCATCTTCGTCGGAGTTCCGACGGCAATTGCCGGGAAATTGGGGACTTTAATAAATTTTTCATCAACACCTTCATTGGAAGACGGGATAAGAAAAGAAATAAACGGCATGGAAAAAAAAGGGTTATAAACCCTAAAACTCCCGCTATTAATCCTTTGATGAAATTACGTTTTTGAATGTCCTCAGGTTCTTGGGATCGTCCAGTAGATGTGTGATTAGTCATGAATTCCCTTGTTTTGCTGCATCCATTGGTCAAAATCAGATTGGCTTAAAACATTGATTATTCCCCTCATACGGTAATGTCCCGGACCGCATAATTGGGAACAAGCTATTTCAAATTGTCCGATTTTATTGGGAGTAAACCAGACATGGGTGGTCATGCCCGGAATGACATCCTGTTTGACCCGCATGGCAGGCACCCCAAAACTGTGAATAACGTCTTTACTGGTTAAGGAGATGACGACCGGTTTATCAACCGGCAGATAAATTTGATTCATGGTGGTGATATTGTTTTTGTCGTCAGGGTCATTGGGATCAAGCCCCATGGGATTATCATTTAAAAATCTGGCGCTGGCCCGGCCAAATTTTCCGTCCGGGCCCGGCATAACGCACGTTCCAGGCGAATTGTTGGGCCACCACCTTGACTTCCATTATATTTTTACCTATGGGCATACTGGCTTGATGCACCGCCCAAAAAGGAATGGAAAAGGCAAAAAGCAGTAAAAATTCAAATGCAGCCACCCCCCATTCAACGGCTGAAGAGACCTTGTGCGCCCCTGGGGAGGGGATCACCGTAGGATTCTTGGATTTACGAAATTTGATGAGAACAAAAATAAAATAAATGGCCCAGCCCACAAAAAGAACAAGGATAAGACCATGGATTAGATACATCAAGGTGTCATTATCACGGCCTTCCACCGAAGCCAAAGGCTGCATGGGAAGGATTTTTTGAAGAATATTGTTCATAGTTAAAATGACGTAAATTCACTGGGGGTGCGCGGAGAATACGCAATGTCCCAGGCAGGCCAGAATAACAGACTTAAAAAAACGATGATGGTCAATAATAAGACCAGATGAATTGTTTTCTTTTTGGTCATCAGGTGCATGAAAAAATAGCCTAAGATCACAGCTTCGATGATCGCTGTTATAACGATAAAAGCGATCCCTAACGGCCCAAGATTTAAATGGTGGATCACTAAGATCAGGGCTGTCAGGGCAATGATCGTAAAATAGATTTGGAGATCTCTTTTAAATTCAGTTCTATTGGGATGTTGGTCCATATTTTAGAGCAGGTAAAGGGTTGAAAATAAAAAAATCCAGACAATATCCACGAAATGCCAATAAAGGCCTGCAACTTCGACGCGATTAATAAACCATTGTTTATTTTCCGCTCGAAGGTACATTCCCGGCCCGGCATAATAAATATTCACAGCGATGCCGCCGATAATGTGCAAAGCATGCAAACCCGTCAATAAAAAATAAAGTGCCAGAAAAACACTTGTTTTAGGGAATTCATGATGGCTAAAATGTTGGGTAATACTCCACCCCTTTTAAACATAGGAAAATAACGGCACATGCGATGACCAGCCACATAGTAATTTTTTGTACCTGGCGATATCATCGGCTTTAAGCGCAACCCATGCGCGTATAAATAATATGCTGGATGTTAGAAGAATGACGCTGTTGATAGCGCCAATAGGCACATTAAGATATTCAGATTGTACCGGCCAGGAAAATGAACCTACCCTAAGGAGAATATAAGCAGAAAACAATGAACCAAAAAGCATGATTTCAGAAGCTAAAAAAAGCCAAATACCGAATTTGGCATTATAAAGTCCTGTTTCTTCGCGGGGATTTATTTTATATGGGACAAGATCGGAGTCGTGCATTTTATTGCCTTAAGTCAAATTTCTTTTTGATTTTGGGGGCTATAATCTTTAGGGGCCCCCTCAAGGCTGTAGCTGTACGGATCACGGTAAACAGTTATTGGCTTGATAAAATTCCCATGCGGCGGCGGCGTCGGAGTAGCCCATTCCAACGTGGTCGCCTTCCAGGGATTATCGGAAGTGACCTTCTCACCGTTAAAAATGCTATAGAAAAAATTAAAAATAAACGGGATCTGGGCAATGGCCAAGACATAAGCTGCCCAAGTTATGATCACATTCCAAAAAAGCACGTTATGGGCAAATAAATAAGTGGCTCCCCCGTCATACATTCTGCGGTTGACACCGGCCAATCCTTGG
Source organism: Candidatus Omnitrophota bacterium (assembly GCA_963769315.1). GTDB lineage: Bacteria > Omnitrophota > Gorgyraeia > Zapsychrales > Fredricksoniimonadaceae > JABDGZ01. The sequence continues at coordinate 100,098 of CAVYLG010000002.1, read as the reverse complement.
ATAAGCATAGGGAAGAAAACTAAATTCATGGTAATTAAGGTCGGCCAAAAATGCAACTGGCCTAAAAAATCATTCATCTTGCGGCCGGTCGCTTTGGGAAACCAATAATAAATTCCGGCGAAAAGTCCTAAAATAACACCGGGAGCGACCACATAATGAAAATGCCCGATCACATAGTAAGTGTCATGCAAGGGAATGTCCGTGGCGGCAAGGCCTAATGGCAAGCCCGTTAAGCCGCCAAAACCGAACATGGGTAAAAATGCCAAAGCAAAAAGCATAGGGGTAGTAAAACGGATTGACCCTCCCCATAAAGTAATGAACAAGGATGTGATGATGATGATGGAAGGGATAGAAATGATCATGGTAGTGGTCTGGAAAAAAGCAGTGATGTTTGTCCCCATCCCTGTTAAATAGGTATGGTGGGACCAAACAATAAAGGACAAAAACCCTAAAAAGATGACGGAATAACGCATTAAGTTAAAACCATTGATATTTTTCCTGGTATTATTAGCAATGATTTCAGTCACGATCCCTAAAGGGCGGAAGAATGATGACATAGACCTCGGGATGGCCTAAAAACCAGAATAAATGCTGCCATAGAAGGGCGTTGCCTCCTCCGCTGACATTGGCAACTTGGCCGTTAACGAACAATCCGCTGGGTAAAAAGAAACTGCTCCCCAACAGGCGATCAAATAATTGTAAAAAGGCGGCCCCTTCAAGAGGCGGGAAAGCTAAAAGCAATAAAAACGCGGTCACCAATTGGGCCCACACAAAGAATGGCAGGCGTTCAAATGTCATGCCGGGAGCCCTTAAGATGGAAAATGGTAACAATAAAATTAATGGAAGAAAGGAGTGAAGAGATAATGATAACGAACATCGCCAAAAGCCAGATGGTCTGGCCGTCGTGGGCAATATCCGACAAGGGCGGATAAGATGTCCAGCCGTTACCTGTTGGCCCTCCGGGCAAAAAGAAACTTAAAAGCATCATAATGCCTGCGATAAAAAATAACCAGACGCTAAGCATGTTCAACCTTGGGAAAGCCATGTCCTTGGCGCCGATTTGTAAAGGCACCAGATAATTCCCAAATGCAGCAAAACCTAAAGGAACAACCCCTAAGAAAACCATGATTGTCCCGTGCATAGCTCCCAGTTGATTGTAAAATTCAGGGAGCATCACGCCGCCCGGCATATTATTCTCGCCAAACATTTTCCCTATAAAAGGCATGGGTTGTCCCGGGTAAGCCAGTTGCCAGCGCATAAGCAGCATTAAGAAAAAGCCAAAAAGCAGGAAAAAAAGGCTCATGAACAGGTATTGAATACCTATTGTTTTATGGTCAGTAGAAAAGATATATTTCCTGAGGAATGAATCGTGGTGGGATGAATCACTGAGAGAGGGATTGGGGATACCGCCCATTTTTATCATTCTCCGAATAAAACCTTAACAGCCCAAAACTATACCATAAAATAATAAAAATCCAATGAAAAGGTTTAAAGGTTGTGAAGTTTATTTGTTTTTTTGCGGAAATTTAAAAACATTATTCCAAACGCCGTTAATACAATTAACGTCACTGCCAATAAAAAAATAACAGCAAGATTGTATCCGTGGGTCAGTGGCGAGGTGGGATCTCCGAAACAGACAGAACAGAACACCATTTATAGGGCCTTCATTTTTTTGATAAATTGCACGCAATAGACACCTAAGGCGAGAGCTATGGCAAATGAACAATACCCGATGATTGCGTAGTTATGGTTTAAAGTCCAAACGCCAAAACCTATACATAAGGCGATAGAAAGGATAATAAGAAAGACGTGAATGTATTTAATTCCCATAAAATCCCTCTTATTTTTATTTTATCACTTTTCAGGTCCGGAAAAAGTGAAATCTAATTTTTGGGCAGAATTATCAGTCACGGTCACTGTCGCTGTTTTGGTCCCTAATTTTTCATGCCAGGCTTCGATCACATAGGTCCCGTCAGGGATGTTTTTGAGTTCAAATTTGCCATCTGGGGCCGTTACCATAAAAAAAGGATGTGTCATGACTGCCATCCATGCCTGCATCCATGGGTGGACATCACACCGGATTTGAAACATGAATTCAGGCTTATCGAATGAGACCTGCATTTCTTTGCGAAAATCGGGCATGGTCGCGTTAAATTCGGGATTTATCCGGCACATCGCATGTACATTGTGTAAAGTGCCGTCAGGATTGAGGAATTTGACCTTCTGCCCTACCATCACCCCGATCACATGGGGATGATAATTGCAGCCTGTTTGATTGATGAGCGCAACTTCTTCAGGGGCGGGATAATCAGACTTAGTCAAACCATTTTTAATATATACAAATACGTTACCTAAGGTATTGTCCTTTCCTAAATTGATCACTTGAGAATGGACATTGCCTTTATTGATCGCATAACAGATAGGGTCGGCATCCATGTGGATGAATTTGGGATGAGGGACATTGCCTTCGAATTTGATTGTTCCCGCTATTGAACCGTCGGCAAAAGCATGAGTGTAACACGTGAGGCTAAAAATGAATCCTAATATTAACGTTTTCATTGTTTCTTTCCATCGCATATTTAGAGATGAATAGTTATTATGTTTTCGGCACGGAATATTTTTGGTCCTCATGACGGACACTCACAGTTGTTCGCCGTACGCATGAGAAAGTTAGGATCACCGAACAAGCAATAGGGAATATTAAGGCATTCGCGGCAACCTCGCTGTAAATCCTTGCAGACATTTGGCAAAAAATTCCTGAATGTGCCGAAAACATAATAACTATTCATCCTTAACGAACGCTTGTATCCTAAACAGTCCAGTGATTAATACCAAAAACATACCATAAATTGGCTGCAATATGGGTGCCTTGTTTTATTTGTTCAAGCAAGAAATTTTTGGCCTCTTTTTTGCTTACCAAGAAAACCTGGATATCTTCGGCATCTTCCAGTTTTTGTATGGGGTTTTGGTTGATAGGTAGATTTTCGTCTACTTCAATATAAACGATCCTGGCGCTATCATTGATCAGCGAGGCCCCGGATTTTAAAACAGGGCTTACATCCACTATTTTCCCTGTATATCCGGTTTCTTCTTTTAATTCAACCAAAGCATGCTCAGGATCATCAAACCCCAGTCCTGCCGGGAAGGCAATGATATATCCGTCAATAGCCGGCCGGTATTGCTTAATAAGAATAAAGCGCTTTGAAGGCATCAGCCGTGCGACAATCACCATACCAACGGTGGAGCGTCTGCGATGAACTGTTTCCCAACTTAATTTTTGGCCTTGCTTGTTTTGGTAAATAGTTTCATGCACCGAAAGCCATTGGCCTTCGTAAACGGTTTTTTCGTTAATTTTTTTCATAGCTAAATCAAGGAGACGTCCTTATTTATACTGCAGTGGCTTGATCAGCTAACAAGGTCACGTTATGTTCGAGATCGACTTCTAAAATACCGCCGGTAATTTCATATGCGGTTTCATGTCCGGATTGGCGGACACGGACACGTCCTGGTTTCAAAGTTGAAATGATGGGCATATGTTCGCCATAGACCTCAAAAGCACCTTCAGTACCGGGGACAGCGATGGAATCAATAGCATCATCGAAAATTTTGCCGCTGGGGGCAACGATAAATAATTTAAATTTCATAATGTTTTTGCTTTTGCGATGACCTCGTCAATATTACCTACCATGTAAAAGGCCTGCTCAGGAATAGCGTCATGCTTGCCTTCCAGAATTTCTTTGAAAGAACGGATGGTCTCTTCCAAAGGCACATATTTGCCCTTAAAACCCGTGAATTGCTCTGTCACATGAAACGGCTGGGAGAGGAATTTTTGGATTTTACGGGCGCGTTCGACCGTCAGTCGATCTTCTTCCGAAAGTTCATCCATCCCCAAGATCGCGATGATGTCCTGTAATTCTTTATATCTTTGTAAAATTTCCTGCACACGGCGGGCGACGTTATAATGCTCTTCTCCGATGATTTCAGGGGCTAAAATAGTTGAAGTTGAAGTCAAAGGATCTACCGCCGGATAAATACCCAGCTCAACAATGGGACGTGACAGTTCCGTGGTGGCATCCAAATGGGCGAAAGTGGTCGCCGGAGCAGGGTCCGTATAATCGTCAGCGGGGACATAGATGGCTTGAATGGATGTGATCGATCCGCTTTTGGTGGAAGTAATGCGCTCCTGTAACTCTCCCATGTCCGTGCCTAAGGTCGGCTGGTAACCTACTGCCGAAGGAATACGGCCAAGAAGGACCGACACTTCGGAACCGGCTTGGGTAAAACGGAAAATATTATCAATAAATAAAAGAACGTCTTGATGCATTTCATCACGGAAATACTCTGCCACGGTTAAAGCAGACAAAGCCACACGGGCACGGGCGCCCGGAGGTTCATTCATCTGGCCGTAGACCAGGGATGTCTTATCAAGGACCCCCGCATCTTTCATTTCTTTATAAAGGGCGGTGCCTTCCCGGGTACGTTCCCCCACCCCGGCAAAAACAGAATATCCGCCGTGTTCTTTGGCAATATTGTGGATTAGTTCCTGAATAATAACGGTTTTCCCGACACCTGCTCCGCCGAATAGACCGATTTTGCCGCCCTTACGGTAAGGGGCCAGGAGATCAACAACCTTGATCCCGGTTACGAGGATAGCGTTGGACGTGTCCTGTTCGTCAATATCCGGCGCCAAACAGTGGATCGGCATATACTTAGCGGCTTTGATCGGGCCTGCTTCGTCAACAGGTTCTCCGAGTAAATTCATGACACGGCCTAAGGTCCCTTCACCTACGGGCATCATTAACTCCTCACCTGTATTAATCACTTCCTGGCCGCGCACTAAACCTTCAGTGGTGTCCATGGCAATGGTACGGACAAGATTGTCCCCCAAATGCTGGGCAACCTCGAGGGTTAAATTACCCGGAGTATCACTGATGGATTTATTGGTTGTTTTTAATGCCGATTCAATGGGCGGCAATCCTTCCGTCGGAAAATGAACATCCACTACAGGCCCCAGGACCTGAACGATTTTGCCGGTAAGTTTTTTATTCGCTTGAACCATTATTGACCCCTTCCTGTTCCCCCTCATTATGTTAAAGGTCCGAGAAAAATATTTATTTTAGAGCTTCTGCTCCTGAAACAACTTCGATTAATTCCGTTGTAATGGATGCCTGCCTGGCCCGGTTGCGCAATAGCATATAACGGTCTATTAAATCCTCAATGTTTTGCGAAGCTTTGTCCATTGCTGACATGCGTGCTCCGTGTTCACCGGTGGCGTTTTCCAAAAGGGTTAAGAAAATTTTGAAATTTAAAAATTTCGGTATCACCAAATATAATATTTCTTTCTCATCGGGTTCATAACTATAATCCTGGGATTTTGGTCTTTTGGTCACTGAAATTGTTGAAGGATTGGCGAAAACGGAAGCATTCAAAGGCAGGATTTTTTCAATCACCGGTGTTTGGGACAATGGCCCGTTAAAACGACTATAGGCCAGAAAGACATTTTCATAATTACCGTTGATAAAGGAGTCTGTAATATCGTTTGCGACACTGATGGCATCGTTAAAAGACGGCTTTAGGGTGATGTTTTTATAGTATTTATCGATTTGGGCAGTTTTCCGAAAAGACATATATCCTTGTCGACCGCAAAAACTCATGCCTATGGTCGTATATTTATAGGTATTTTCCCTGACCCAATGCCGTGTTTCCCTGATCAAGTTATTATTAAAGCTGCCGCATAGTCCTTTATCAGAGGTAAATAAGACAATCAAACTTTTAGTCACTGCTTTTTTAGTCATGAATAAAGGATGGTTAATAGGGACTCCTGAGTCGGATAAACGTCCCATTAATTCCGTAAGCTTATGGGCGTAAACTTTCGCGTTTGCTTGGGCTTTATGGGCCTTCTTGAATTTGCTGGCCGAGACCATTTTCATGGTCCTGGTCATTTTACCCATGTTTTTCAAAGAGGTGATTTTTTTGTTGAATTCTTTAATGCTTATCATATTTTTCCTCTAGATACACATGCTAGGTGAGGAGTGATTTTTAATGAAGATCAGGCTTTAAATGTACCCTTGACCTCTTCGATTATTTCTTTGAGAGAAGCTTTGAGCTCATCAGTAAGTATCAGGGTTTTATTAAATAACCCTACAAAATGATCGTAGCGGCTGTCTATTTGAGTGGATAAATATTCTTCAAAATCACGGACTTTATGAGCGGGCATATCATCCAGATATCCGTTGGTGCCCGCGAAAATAATAGCCACTTGTTTGACCACCGGCAAGGGCACATGAATGCCTTGCTTGATGATTTCCATCAAACGTTTGCCGCGTTCGAGCTGTTTGCTGGTAGCCTGGTCCAAATCTGAGGCGAATTGTGAAAAAGCCGCCAACTCGCGATACTGGGCCAAATCCAGACGCAAAGACCCTGCGGTTTGTTTCATCGCTTTGACTTGGGCCTCTCCCCCTACGCGGGAAACAGAAAGGCCTGCGTTAATGGCCGGACGCTGTCCTGCATTAAAAAGATCACCTTCCAGGAAAATTTGACCGTCGGTGATTGAAATAACGTTGGTAGGGATATAAGCGGACACGTCCCCGGCTTGGGTCTCGATAATTGGTAAAGCCGTCAGGCTGCCGGCGCCTTTCTGATCGGATAATTTAGCCGCACGCTCCAGAAGCCTGCTATGCAGATAAAAAATATCACCGGGATAGGCCTCACGGCCGGGCGGACGGCGCAAAAGGAGCGACATTTGGCGATAAGACTGGGCATGTTTGGTCAGATCATCGTAAATGATCAAAGCATGTTTGCCGTTGTCACGGTAATATTCCGCCATGGCGCAACCGGCGTAAGGTGCTAAAAATTGCATGGGCGCGGGGTCAGAAGCGGTGGCGGCTACGATTGTTGTGTATTCCATGGCCCCGAATTTCCGCAAAGTTTCATAAACCTGTACCACGGTCGATCTTTTTTGGCCGATGGCCACGTAAAAACAAAATACCTCTTTGCCCTTTTGGTTAATGATCGTATCGATAGCCAAGGTTGTCTTGCCGGTCTTACGGTCTCCGATGATCAATTCACGCTGACCGCGGCCGATAGGGGTTAATGCGTCAATGACCTTGATCCCTGTTTGCAGGGGCTCATGGACGTTTTTACGGTCAATAATGCCCGGGGCCTTAATTTCAATAGGCTGCATGGCGCTCGCAGTAAAGGCGGGTTTGCCGTCGATAGGAGTGCCTAAAGCATCCACAATACGGCCTAAAAGACTTGTCCCCACAGGGACAGAAGCGATTTTACCGGTGCGTTTGACTTCATCACCTTCCTTAATATGGGAATCTTGACCGAAAATGGCCACCCCCACATTATTACTTTCCAAATTCAAAGCTATTCCCCTGATACCGTCGGAAAATTCGACTAATTCTCCGGCCATAACGTTAGCCAGGCCAAAAACACGCGCAATCCCGTCGCCGACATTGAGCACGGTACCGATCTCGGAGGTTTCTACCTTACTGGTGAAATTGGCTAATTGCTGTTTGAGGATGGAAGATATTTCATCGGGATTTAATTGTTGAGACATAGTGTTCCTTCTTTTTAAACCGCTTGTGTTGTCTGTTGAAAAAAATGATTTAATTGATTTTTAAAACTATAATCGTAAATTTTACCTTGGGCGAAAATACGAAAGCCTCCTATAAGAGCAGGATCGATGGTCCACTGGGTGATCATTTGTTGATGAAATTTATCATGTAAACGTTGATTGATAAAAACCTTGTCTTCATCTTTGATGGGTAACGCTATTTTTATATAGGCCCTCATCTGACGGGTTTCGGATAAATACATGTCATCAAAAGATCCAATGATATTCTCTAAGATAGCCAAACGGTTTTTATAAGTGATAAATAAGAGAAACCTAAAGGTAAGTTCAGGGATTTTACCTTCAAATAAGGTTTTGAGGATAGCGCAGCGTTCTTCATAAAAAAGCAAAGGACTGCTTAAAAAGTGACGGAAATCTTCCAAGTTGGCAATAAGTTTTTTGATATCAGACATAGACCTTTGGATGGCCTCAAGATTATTCTGTTCTTTGGCTAATTCTAAAAGCGCTTTTGCATAACGGTCGGCCGTTTGACTCATAAAATTTACAGGTCCTTAATTGCCTGATTGATTAAATTCCTGTTTTTTTCCGTATCGAGGTTTTCTTTAAGGATTTTTTCGGCCAGAAGAATGGCTGTTTGGGCGCTTTCTTTTTTTAGCGCATTACGCACACGTTCCCGGTCCCCTTCAATTTCCTGATGGGCACTGCTGATGATATCTTCCGCGGTCTTTTTAGCCCGCCCTTCAATCTGAAGGCCAAGCTCATTGCCCATTTTACGGGACTGTTCGATGATGGCATTGGCCTTCTCTTTCGCTTCATCGAGGATTTTTTTCTTGGTACCTTCAACTTCGGCCAATTCGGTTTTGATTTTATCCGCGTCTTCCAGGGATTGGCGGATATAATCTTCCCGTTTTTTGAGGCCCACCAAAATAGGGTTCCAGGCGTATTTTTGTAAGATAAAAAGAACAATGAAAAAGGTGACCCATGTTAAAATAACCATGAGTGTTTCAGGCATCAAGAGATTAGGGCTGCCGGCAGATGCGGCATGTCCCATCGTTGCATTTTCCATAACATCCACCGATCCCTTACCCGCTTTTATTTTTCCCGGCAGATCATTGGTAGTCCCTTAGCATGAGGACGAAATACGTTCGGGATCAATTCCAGCGGTAATTGAGTTAATCCTTTATTAAGATTGAAGAGCCAAAAAACAAAATACCGCGCACAATAAGGCCACCCCTTCTACTAAAGCGGCACCGACAAACATAACGGTCTGAATTTTCCCGGATTGCTCGGGTTGACGGGCAATACCTTGTAAAGCGGCCGCTACGATCAGACCCACTCCGATACCGGCCCCTACCGAGCAGAGACCAAACCCTATTCCGACAAAAAGCCTGCCTAAATGAGCTATTTCCCAAGATTGCATATTGTTTCCTTTCTGTATTTATTGTTAACCATGGGCCACCCCTATCGGGATGGGACTTATTAATGTTCCGGATGATACATTTGGCCTATAAAAACAGCCGATAATAACACAAAAATATACGCTTGTAAAAAAACAATCAGGAGTTCTAACAAAGATATCCCCACAGCCAAGACAATGGCCGGAAGGGCCCACCAACCAAACAAAACAATCATGCCAAGCAAAGATAAGATGAGCATATGACCGGCCAACATATTGGCAAAAAGACGGATCATTAAAGCAAATGTCCTGATAAAGATGCCTATAAATTCCATAAAAAAAATAAAAGGTAATATAATTTTAGGCACGCCGGCAGGCATAAAGGCTTTAAAAAAACCTCCCAGGCCGTTTTTATGAACGGTATCCGCTGTCATAAAATAGAACGTAATCAATGCCAAGGGTGCCGTGACGCTTATATTGGCAGTGGCTGTCGCAAACAAAGGGATTTGCCCTAAAAGATTAAGGCCAAGGATAAAGAAGAAAAATGTGCACAATAAGGGGGTAAGACGTTCGCCCTCTTCTTGTCCCAAGGAAGGGACGGCAATTTCATCCCTTACAAATTGAACAAGCGCTTCCAAAAGATTGGTTAATCCGCTGGGGACCCTGTCTTGATGCCGGTAAAATCTGCAAAAAACAACTATTAATATTAACGCGCAAAAGACCATCATGAGGCCATGTAAACTCAAAAAAACAGGCAAATGAATGGGGGCCAAAAACGGCAGATGCCATTCATTAGAATTGACGACATGGTGCATGATATAATCGCTTAAATTAAAAGAAGGATTCATCAATGACCGTTTTTATTTGTGTTAATAATTCGGATTATATTATTCCTTAAAAGCCTGCCAAACTTCATAAAAACAATACATGATTCCTAAAGTTGCCCCCACCAGTGTTAAGACATAAAAAGTGTGTAATTTTTGATCTAAAAACCAGCCGATCACGGTCAAAAATACAATCCCACCGCCTATACTCCAGAGTTTTGACAATAGAATATAATCAGGGCGACCCTGGGGAGTTTTATCAGGCATTGGTTATAAAAAAATCAGAGGCTGGATTATTCTGTAATTTTAGAATTTTATTATTAAACTCCAGGATCTTTTGGCGGATAATGCCTTCGACTTCCTGAATGGCGCTTTCGCGTTTTTTTATGCTGGTATCAACCACTTCATGTAAATCGTCAATAGAACTCAAATGAACTCCCGGCAGGGACTTGACTTCGGGGTCAATGTTCCGAGGCATGGAAATATCAATGAGGATGAGCTTTTGACCTTGACGGATTCTCATAATGTTGGCTATTTTTTCTTGATCCAAGATGTAATGCGGAGCTCCTGAGGCGCAAAAACAAATGTCCACTTGCTTAGGATCTCTTTGATATTCCAAAAGGAAGCCGCGATGCCATTGTATTGGGCTGCCAGCTTTTCCGCTTTTTGGCCGGTGCGGTTCATCAAAAAGATTTTATTAACTCCCAAATCATGAAGATGGTTGAGGGCAATTTCCCCCATTTTACCGGCACCAATGACCAGTACGGACCTTTCCTTTAAGTCGCCGACAGCTTTTTGGGCCATTTCGATAGCTGCCCAAGAAATGGAAGATCCGCCATGGCTTATGGCTGTCTCATATTGGGCCTTTTTACCGGTACGTAGGGCTAAATTTGTCAAAATATTAAAATAGCGTGATAAAGTTCCGGCTTCACGGGCCCGCCCAACGGCATCTTTGACCTGTCCTAAAATTTGTTTTTCTCCTAAAACAAGGGATTCCAAACCGCAAGCCACCCTTAAAAGATGGTCTAAAGCTTCGGTTCCTTCGTAGGTATAAATATAAGAGAGAAGATTAGAATCAAGTTCGATTTTTTTGATCTTGGCGATCAGGGAGATGATGAAAGAAGGATTGACGGTTGGGTCCACCCGTTTTAAATAAACTTCGATACGGTTACATGTTGATAGGACAAAACTCTCCGCGATCAGGGGATGATTCTTAAGCTCGCTTAAGAGCAGGTCCTGTTGAAGGGGGGTTAAATAAAATTTCTCCCGGATTTCGATGGGAGCTGTCTTGTGGCTAATACCTACGATAAACATAAAAAATCCTGTTTTTGGATTAGTGCTTGGATCACACGGTATCAACTTTTAGCGAAATTAAAGGGTTATATTAACATTGGACTATAGCAAAATTTCACCAGACAATCAAATTTTAAATGACCTAATCAAAAACTTTATAATAAATATTATAGAGGTCTAAAAAATAATTTTTTTATTTAGTTCGTATTCCTGAGGGGTATTGATATTGTCCAGCCAATGCGGGTTGTTTTGTTTAAGTAAATGGGGATTGCTTTTGATCAAAATTTTGCGCGGGCAATGTATTCCTTGGTTAAATAGTTCCAGGATAGAATTGAAAGCATGCCCTTCCCAAATGGCACACAAAGGCTCGGGTAAGGCGTCTGTGGTGCTGATAAAAGCAGTCGCTGTTTTTTGGGGATCCCTATGAGCAATAAGTGTTTGAATGGTTTCATCCGTAATGTATGGCAAGTCACAGGCTATAACCAGCCAACCGCAACCCGGGTATCCCTTCATAGCGGACAAAATCCCGCCTAAAGGGCCGTGATTGGAGAATTCATCGCTATCATTGATGGAGGCAATGTTCTTGTATGCTTTTTGATCAGCTCTTTTGGATAAGAAGATTTTAGAACAGTAGTTTTGAAGCAGTTCGTAAATATGTTCTATTTGTGGCTTACCATAAAATTCGAGCAGGGCTTTGTCCTGCCCCATGCGGCGGCTATACCCGCCAGCTAAAATAAGGCCAAAGATTTTGGGCTTTATGGCTTTCATACTCAATAAATCCATCTGCCTGGGCCAAAGATGCAAAATCACCGGATCCGTTGATGGTGATCAATCGCCCTTGGGCGACCGGTAAAAAATGGGTTAAGTCAGATTGAATATTAACTTTGTCCGATACCGGAATAAATTCCTGTTTGACTTCCAGGCCGCTGGCTTTTTTTAAATAAGGGATGACATAACGGTAGGCGCAGATTTGGGTCGATACCGGATTGCCGGGCAAGGCAAAAACGGCTTTACCATTTTTAGCCATGCCAAACCAAAAAGGTTTTCCGGGTTTCTGGGAGACTTTATGGAAAGATTGCTTGATCCCCAATTGGCCAAGGACCCTGGGGACATAATCAAATTCTCCCATGGACACTCCCCCGCTTAAGATCAAAACAATCAAATTTGCCTAAAATATTTTTAATGCTTTGCAGCATCAGCTTTTGATTGTCACGCAGATGAAAAATTTGGACATCCCCTAATTGGGCTTGGTTCAATAATGCCTGTAAGGCATAAGAATTGGATAAGCGGGTTTGGTATTGTTTAATGGGTTTCTGGATATCCACCAGCTCATCACCGGTGGAGATCACCGCGATTTTAGGCAGAGCGCTGACCTTGATCTTAACTTTTCCCACACTGGCGGCAATCCCGATATGCGGCGCCCAAAGCCGGCAGCCGGATTTTAGCAAAACCTCCCCTTTTTTACCGTCAGCCGCTTGAAGGCGGATGGATTGGTGTTTTTTGATCATGGTCCAATCTTTGGACTGCGCGGTGTCTCCTTCCAAATGGATTTGTTCAATGGGAATGACACAGTCACAACCCTTGGGGACAACGGCCCCGGTCATAATATGCACACAGTGGAAATGATTTTTTAAAGGCTTGGGAGCAATGCCCGGCGGTATTATAGCTTCAACGTGAAATGTCCTTTGGCCTTTTTGCCAGGCGTCGTAAGAAATAGCAATGCCATCCATCAGGCTTTTGTTAAAAGGCGGCTGGTCACGATCGCTGATGATGTTTTCACGTAAAACGCGTCCCACAGCTTTTTGCAGAGGGATATTTTCTATGGGAAAAAGTTTGGCATTATGCAAAATAAGCCTGTGTGCTTCTGAAGGAGAAATCATATTAATATTATCTCACAGATTGTACAGATAGCAAGTATGGAAGCTCTTCAAGGCCGGTTATTCGAAAGGTCAAATTTTTACAATTTCTGCAAGAGATTTGGCATTATTAATGCAGTCATTGAAGGAAATGCCATCTAAGTAATTGGCGCATAAATATAGACCCGGTGTTTTGGCGCATTGTTCGGCAATGGATTGACGCCAATGAGGATAATTGATTTCATATTGCGGGATAGCTTTGGGCCATAATTTAACAAATGTTTCCTATGGGCTGGAGCATAAGGCCATAAATACTGTCAATTTCTTTGATCGCTTTGGCAAGGATTTGCTCTTGGCTCATCATTGATGATGGCCGGATGATGCGCCCCGCCTAACATGACGCGCATCATGATTTGATCTTCCCCTGCCCGTTTGGCATAAACATTGCTTTCGATCAAAACCCCTAAAATATCTTTATTTTCTTTGGAAGGAATTAAATATCCAAAACCATCCGGTTTTTTCTTAAAGGAATCCTGTTTAAAAAGTAAGCCACCACAGCAATGGGCGCGTAAGGAATTTGGGTCAAGGACTTGGGCCAGGACAGGATTTATATTTTCAACAATTTTGGCCGCGGCATAAGCAGGTGTCGCCACTATAGTGATATCAGCGTTTATTTGGACCGAAGATATTTCTGAATTCGTTTGAATGTGTTTTTTGTAACGTTTATCAAGGGCTTCGATGATCTGTCCCATGCCCCCTTTAAAAGAACGCATACGGGTTCTTTTGAATCCTTTGCGTTTTAATTTAGGGAAAGCAGATGCCATATGCAGGCGTTTGATATCTCCGGCATAAATACCGCTGATAAAAGGGTCAACCAGGGTTTCGGCGATATCGCGGGGAGAATCGTTGGCTTACATAATCATAAATGGAACGGTCTGTCGAAATATTCTTTTTAAAAATACCTGTGATCAAAGACCATTTATCTTTTAAAGGCAATAACGGTGTCCGGATAAAATCAAGAGGATCCGATAGGTACAGCATGAAGGTTTCCTTTAATTTGAATATAACGCCGGCGATGCTGTTGCTTGGGCTTCAATGAGCTGGTCTGTTAAGCCCAAGTTCTTCGATTAATTGCAAAGTGGCAGGTTGATTATCCAAAAATCCGTTAGGCCCCCATTCAAAAAGGCAGGAATCTTTTTTAAAACTGCGGATGGTCCCTCCTGTCGATGCCTCACGCTCAAAAAGCGTGATTTCAACGGTATCTCCAAGACGCTGTTTTAAATAATGCAAAACAGTCAAGCCCGAAATTCCCCCACCGATAATAGCGATGCGTTTCATTGCTTATTCTCGCTTACGTTCTATATCCATTTAAATTTATGCACTTCTTCGACGATCAATTTTAACTTTAACGGATTGACATCAGGCATCACGCCGTGGTTAAGATTAAAAATATATTTGCGGTGTTTGGCCTTGGCCGCTTTAAGGATGCGGCGTGTTTCTTCAATGATTGTTTTATCATCGGCATACAAAAGACTGTTTAAAAAATTCCCCTGAATGCCTTTTTTGGTTTTGATATCTTTAATATTGACTGTTTCGCAAACGGACAAGCATTTCCGCCCCGCTTTTTTCCATTAAATCCATCAAATGCGCGCAATTTTTTAAATAATAAATAGACGGAAGTTTAACGGCTTTAAAAATTTTCTGCACATAAGGCAATACAAAGGTCTCATAATCTTCATGGCGCAAGCTCCCGGCCCAGGTATCAAAAAACTGAAACACCTTGATGCCCGCTTCTTTTTGCTGTTTAAGATAGGCAATGGTATTGTCCGTCAGCAAATCCATTAATTGGTGAAATGATTGAGGGGCTTTCATACATCATGTGGTTGTGTTTTGAACACAAATAGGTGGCCACGGTATAAGGAGAACCGGCAAAACCGATCAATGGGATTGAGGGCGGCAATACCGCATTGATCAATTGGATGGTGCGGCTGACATGCTCTAAGCCGCTGAATTTACCCAAACGCTTCAAGTCTCCGGGATGATGGATGGGATTATTGACGACCGGCCCCTTGCCATTGACAAATTCAATCTTAAATCCCATGGCTGAAGGCATGGTCAAAATATCCGCGAATAAAATCGCGGCATCCACCCCCAGGATTTCCAAAGGCTGCAAGGTGATGGCTCCCGCGATTTCCGGATCACGAAAAAGTTCGCTTAAAGGACGGTTGGCTTTGAGGGACTGGTATTGCGGCAAATACCGCCCTGCCTGGCGCATAAACCAGACCGGCACACGTTTATTCTTGCCTTGAAACGCCAATAAAATGTCAGACTGTTCTTGAGAAACGTTGGTGGCCATTTTTTTGCCTCAGGTAGTAGTCAAATCCCATACACACATTACGGATAAAAATTTTACCCAGATCGGTGACTTGAATATGTTGTGAATTTTCATCAATTAATCCGTCTTCGATGCAATCATGGATATGTTTGCCTTCTTCTAAAAAATAATCTTCAAACTCATAACCAAATTTATCAAAAAACAGCTGTTTGTCCACTTGAAATTGGCACATCAGGCTATTGATCACCCATTGGCGGATTTGGTCATCCTGGGTTAATTGCTTGCCCCTTTCAACAGGCAGGCGGCCTTGGGCGATCCATTCATAATATTCAGGCAAGATTTTTGTATTTTGAATATAGGTATTTTCCAAAAAACCGATGGCCGAAGGCCCAAAACCAATGTATTCATCCGCGGGTTTTAAAGTATATCCCATAAAATTACGGTGCAGGGTGCCTTCATTAAATGCTTTGGCCATGGCATCGGTGGTCAAGGCAAAATGGTCCATGGCAATGGCTTGATAGCCATGCGCCAGCAAATTTTCGCGGGACTGGATAAAAATATCCAATTTCTCATCGTGCAAGGCAATGGCGTCAAGATTAAATTTATTCTGCGGCTTGGAAAGCCACGGCACATAGGCAAAACTGTAAAGAGCGATACGGTCAGGCCTTAATCCGATGACCAAATCCACTGTTTTTTTAAATGTTTCCCTGGTCTGATAAGGCAGGCCATAGATCAAATCATAATTGACCGATTCAAATTTAAGGTCACGGCACCATTGATGGACTTGGGCCACCTGCTTCATAAGGCTGGATACGGTTGATGTCATCCTGCACTTTTTCATCAAAATCCTGGACCCCTATGGAAATGCGGTTAAATCCAAGCTGGCGTAAAACTTTTAATTTATTTTGCGTGACCGTGCGCGGGTCGATTTCAATGGCGATCTCTTCGTTAAGGTCAATATCAAAAACGGATTGGATTTTAGAAAAAAGCCTTTCGATTTGCTCTTCGGATAAATAAGTAGGCGTCCCTCCGCCCCAATGCAATTGACGGATGAGTTTGCGCCGTCTGAATCAGGCCTGCCACCATATCCATTTCTTTAAAAAGATGGTCTAAAAATTCATCCCCTACCTTTTCTTCTCTGGCGCGGATGACTTTATTGCAGGCGCAAAAATAACAAAGCTGTTCACAAAAAGGGATATGGATATAAAGCGACAGGGTTTTATCATTTTGGCCAAAAGCTGTTAATGCCGAGGCATAAACATCGCGCCGTTACATCCTCAGACCATTGGGGCGCGGTCGGATAACTGGTATATCGAGGCCCTGCGACATCATATTTTTGAAGGGTATTTTTATCTATCAACATAGGAGAATATTGTAATTCGAAGGCGGAAAAGTCCACAGTATTAATCCAAATGCCCGGAATTCATAGCTTCGAAAACTTTTGTCTGACATGTAAGTTTAGAGAATGGCTAGTTAAGGAATTAACCTGGCGGTAATCTTTGTTCATGCGTGCGATGTGGGCAACACTGATCTCTTTGGGGCAGGCAGCTTCACATTCATAGGAGTTGGAGCAATTGCCAAAACCTTCTTTGTCCATTTGGCTGACCATGTTAAGCACGCGTGTTTTTTTCTCAGATGCCCCTTGAGGCAAGATTATTAAGGTGGGAAACTTTTGCCCCGACAAAAAGCATGGCTGAACCGTTGGGACAAGCCGCCACACAAGCGCCACAGCCGATGCATTGGGCGGCATCCATGGCAATATCCGCAGACTTCTTTGGGAACAGGCATGGAATGGGCATCAGGAGCCTGACCGGTTTTAACAGAAATAAATCCTCCCGCGGTAATGATACGGTCAAAAGCAGAACGGTCAACGGAAAGGTCTTTATTGATAGGGAAAGCCTTGGCACGCCAAGGTTCAATGATCAGGGTTTCACCATCTTTAAAATGACGCATATGCAGCTGGCACAGGGTTGTCCCGCGCATAGGGCCATGCGGCTGGCCGTTGACCACTGCCCCGCAGGTGCCGCAAATGCCTTCCCGGCAATCATGGTCAAAAGCAATGGGTTCTTTGCCTTCTTTGGTTAATTTTTCATTGACCACATCGAGCATTTCCAAAAAAGACATGTCCGTATCAATGCCTTGGGTCTGGTAAATTTCAAATTTACCGGGGGTTTGTTGGTTTTTTTGACGCCAGATTTTTAAAGTAAGGTTGATTTTTTTTGACATATGGAATTTATTTATAACTTCCGTTGCGCTAAATGGACTTCTTCAAATTTTAATTCTTCCTTATGCAAGGTCGGCGTTTGGCCCACACCATTAAATTGCCATGCGGCGACATAGGAAAAAAGATCATCACGGCGCAAGGCCTCGCCTTCCGGCGTTTGGTATTCTTCCCTGAAATGCCCGCCGCAGGATTCTTGGCGTTCTAAAGCATCCAGGCACAACAATTCGGCAAATTCCAAAAAGTCAGCCACGCGTCCGGCGCGTTCCAAGGCCTGATTAAATTCTTCACCGCTGCCCAGCACACAAACATCCTTCCAAAAACGCTCACGGATCTCAGGAATTGATCTTTAAAGCTTCTTTTAATCCGGCTTCATTACGGGCCATGCCGCATTTTTCCCAAAGCAAACGGCCTAATTTCCGGTGAAATTCATCCACTGTTGTTTTACCTTTAATGGACAATAATTTTTTGATTTTTTCGGACACTTGCTCCTTCAGCTTGTTTAAATTCATCCCTGCTGATCATTTCTTTGGCATTGGGTTTCACTTGGGCCAAATAATTTGCAATCGTATAAGGTAATATAAAATATCCGTCAGCCAAGCCTTGCATCAAAGCAGAGGCGCCCAAACGGTTGGCCCCATGGTCCGAAAAATTAGCTTCTCCGATGACAAAAAGCCCGGGTAAATTGCTCATCAAATTATAATCCACCCATAGCCCGCCCATGGCGTAATGCGCTGCCGGATAGATCATCATGGGTGTTTGATAAGGATCTGTCTCCGGTAATCTTGGCATACATATCCAACAAATTGCCATAACGTTCTTTAATAACTTCTTCTCCCAAGGCGGGCAATGGCATCTTTTAAGTCCAGATATACGGCCATGCCGGTATCCCCGACCCCGCGGCCGGCGTCACATTGTTCTTTGACATTACGTGAGGCAATATCGCGCGGCACCAGATTACCAAAAGCCGGATATTTGCGTTCCAGGAAATAATCGCGTTCTTCTTCCGGGATTTCATGGGCTGGTCGGGTGTCTTTTGCTTTTTTAGGCACCCACACCCGTCCGTCATTGCGCAAAGATTCGCTCATTAAAGTCAATTTGGATTGGTAATCCCCATGGACCGGGATACAGGTCGGATGGATTTGCGTATAACAGGGATTGGCAAAGAAAGCCCCTTTTTTATGCGCCCGCCAGGTGGCAGTGACATTACATCCTTTAGCATTGGTGGACAGATAAAAAACATTACT
This sequence comes from Candidatus Omnitrophota bacterium, assembly GCA_963769315.1. Taxonomy (GTDB): domain Bacteria; phylum Omnitrophota; class Gorgyraeia; order Zapsychrales; family Fredricksoniimonadaceae; genus JABDGZ01. Next base: position 81,347 of record CAVYLG010000002.1, on the reverse strand, counting down.
ATAACCGCCGGTAGCCAAGACCACCGCATCGGCCGCATGAGATTCAATTTTTCCGGTGATCAAATCACGCACGATAATGCCGCGGGCCACCCCGTCAATAACCACTAAATCCAGCATTTCCGTGCGCGGATGCAAGGTGACATTCTTTTTGCCGACTTCCTTCATCAAGGCCTGATACGCGCCTAATAAAAGCTGTTGGCCGGTTTGACCGCGGGCATAAAAGGTACGCGACACCTGTGCTCCGCCAAAAGAACGGTTGTCCAAATAACCGCTGTATTCACGGGCAAAAGGCACCCCCTGCGCCACACATTGGTCAATGATGCTATTGCTCACTTCGGCTAAACGGTAGACATTGGCTTCACGGGAACGAAAATCCCCGCCTTTGATGGTGTCATAAAACAAGACGGCGGACGCTGTCCCCGTCATTGGGATAATTTTTGGCGGCATTGATCCCGCCTTGGGCGGCAATGGAATGCGCCCGGCGAGGAGAATCCTGAAAGCAGAAAGATTCAACCTGATAGCCCATTTCCGCCAATGAAGCCGCTGCCGAAGCACCGGCTAAACCTGTACCCACGACGATGATCTTGTATTTACGCCGGTTGGCAGGGTTGACCAGCTTGTCATTGAATTTATGGCTGATCCATTTGTCTTTGAGAGCACCGGATGGGATTTTAGGATCTAACATAATCTTAAGTGGCTCAACCAATAAACATAAATCAGGGAATAGGAACTAATAACCAAAGAACCATGCATCAAGGCAAAATAATCACTGCATTTTTGAATCACATGTGCCCATTTAGGACGAAAACCGCAGGTCTGTACGATGCTTTGAACCCCATGGGATAAATGCAAACCCAAAAAACATACGGCAATAATATAAAGCATCCCATGAACAGGGTCTTTAAATGAATTAAACACAACACCGTAAAGGCCATAACTTTTACCGTACAAAAAACTGCGGGGGCCATGCTGGTCGGCCCTGGCAAAATCAAGTATATGAAAAATCACGAAAACAAGGATATAAAGTCCGCTCCAAAGTATGATCCTTTCAGCCTAAAGTACGTTTGCCCACTGCCTGATCAATGGCATAGCGCTTAAGGCCTCCGCGGGCTTTGATGTTTTGGATGACCAAAATATGGATGACAAAAATATGGATCAAAAAAATAACCAGAAGGACCGTACGCGGTATTAATAACAAGGGCCCCAAGCTGTGCAATTTATGGGCATAAGAATTAAAAACATCGGGGCCGGCGTAAATAAACAAGTTGCCGCCCAAATGGGTGATAATAAAAAAAATCAATAAAAACCGGTTATGGCAACTGTTTGTTTTTTGGCAATGGATGAAGTTAATAACATGGGTTCATTATAATAAAGTACTAAGATAAGCCAAGTTAAATTTTTAGCGTTTAAGGTGAGTTTTTGATAGGTGCCGACTAACTTGGTTTGTGCGATGATATGGCCTTGAAGGGCTTTTTCAACTTCGTTGACGGTCGGTCCTTCATTAATGTTTAAAATGATGTTAAGGGCATAGGCTTGAAATATATAATGATGAAGCTTGCTCATCGGGCGGACAAGGGCCGCCGTAGGTGTATTTCCCGAAATCACTTAAGCCTTCTGTGCCGGGATTGGTATTTTCAATGATTTCCCCGGTGTTAGGCGGGATATTATAGATGACCCAGTGGGACCATGTGCCTTCGGGCGCATCAGGATCAGAAACAGTTAAAGCCAGGCTTTGAGCTTTAACAGGGACATTTTTAAATGTCAAAGGAGGGTTTATATCCCCTCCATCGCAGGTGTATTTTTTAGGGATATCGGCATTGTTTTTAAAGGCGGTGGATGTCAACTGAAAATCATTTGAGACTGGATCCGCCCAAACCAGCATGAGGAGAAATAAAAGTCCTATAAAAATAATAAGTTAGGTTTCAAATCCTCGACTCCTTCTTCAATGCCCCCATCAGTCTCATTAAAAAACACATCAATATCGCTTTCTACTTCTAAAGCTATATTATACATATTTAAATCTAACTTTGTATGATTGACTATAACTATTTTACCCGGCACAAATTGCGGCAAAGAAGCCGCGGGATACACCACACAGGAAGTGCCGATAATAAAAAACAAGTCCGCGGCTTGGGCCAGCTCGAGTGCTTGATGGTAATATTTAACATCTTCACCAAAAAATACAATATCCGGTTTAATGATACCCCGGCATGGGCAATGCGGTATCATGTGCTGCAATACCATTGGCTTTAGTTCATGGTAATCATAAGCCTTACGGCATTTGAGGCAATGGCTGGTCAAAAAATTACCGTGCATATCCAGTACTTTTTGTGATCCTGCTTTTTGATGCAACCCGTCAATATTTTGGGTGATCACGGCCTTGATTTTGCCGGCAGTCTCAAGCAGGGATAAGGCGTGATGGGTTGCGGTTGGCGTAATTGTTGCCTCAAGGGAGATAAAATCATGGGCAAATTCATAAAAAGGTTTGGGATCTTTAAGAAAATAGACAATATCAAAAATTTTTTCCGCATCGTACAGGCGGCTTGTGTAAAGTCCCTGCGGCCCCCGAAAATCCGGAATGCCCGCGTTGGTGGAAATACCGGCACCTGTTAACACGCAGGTATTTTTAGATTGGAGGATTAATTCAACACATTGCCTAACAGGAGCATTGGGCATTGTCATGACACCCTTTTTTTAACCCTTCCTTCTTAATAATGTGATTACCTCTTCATGAACGCCATGACTTCTTTGAATTTGGCGCTGTCCGCTGTTTTAAGCAACTCACACATGGCCATTTCTGCGGTGGTAATGGTAATTCCTTCATCACGCATGCGTGCAATGGCCATATGGTGGTCAAATTCATAGCGTGATGATACGGCGTCAGCGATTAAATGCACTTGATAACCATGACACTGTAGGTCACGAGCGGTTTGATAAACACACACGTGCGTTTCAATACCTGCCACTAAAATTTGACGCCTGTTGAGGCTTTTAAGATGTTTGACGTATTCAACAGAGCCCCAGCAACTAAAACTTCGCTTATGGATAGGTTTGATCGCGGGATGCAACAGGGCCTTAATAGGTGCAACAGTCTCACCGATTTTATTGGGGGCCTGTTCGCTCCATAGGATAGGCAGAGCGAATGACTGGGAAGCCTTGATAAAATAATAAATATATGTCAATACCCTTTCATGATCGTGTACCAAAGCTGCAAGTTTGCCTTGAACATCCACTACCGCTAATGCGGTATTTTCAATGTCTAACATGGTTAAAAATTTTCTATGTCATCCTGGACGCAGTGAAGGATCTAAAGGTGTCTTAAGATTCTTCGCGGAGCCTGCCCTTGAGCGAAGCGAAGGGCTCAGAATGACAATTATTTTTTTTGCACGCCTTCAATAATACCACAGGCAATACGTCCCCCTGCGTTACCCGCAGGCTGGCTGAAATCATCCTTTTTTTCATGGAGAATGATCGATAAGCCGTTTACTGCATATTTGCCGGTATTTAAAGTTAGCCCGGGCATGAATACGGAAAAGTTACCGGTACCATCGATTCCGGCAACGATGTTCCCCATATCTCCGGCCATGGCTTTCATAGGGCCGTCCATAGGGTATAACCCGTGAGGAGATTTATCCGGATTAAAATGTCCGCCTGCGGCCCTGCCCATATCCCCGCAATTGCCGATGGCATGGATATGAAAGCCATGGGATCCCGGAGGGACATTGTCTACCTTGGCTACTACGGTCAAACCACCTTTTTTTTCAGTTAAAGTCACTACCCCTGTAATTTTGGAATCCGGCGCAGTACCTTTAAGTGTGGCGGTCGCTGTAGCAGACCAAGCAGACCCTACTGATAAAAATGTCACACCAATCAGAATCAAAATTATATTGAGTTTTTTCATAGGACATCCCTTTCTTTAGCTATTTTTTCACCCTTGAAGATGAGGAAATTATATTTCTAATTTTTTAATTCAATGCCCATCGGGCAATGGTCCGAACCCATCACTTCTTTTAATATAAAGGCTTTTTTGAGTTTGGGCAATAAGTTTTCCGTAACAAAAAAATAATCAATACGCCAGCCCACATCCCGGGCCCGGGCACCGGTATAATAATCCCACCAGGTATAATGCCCGCCTTCTTTGGTAAAATGACGGAAGGTGTCCACATACCCGCATTTAATGAATTTACTGACCCACTCCCTTTCTTCGGGAAGAAAGCCTGTATTTTTTACATTTTCTTTCGGCCTTGCCAAATCTATTTCAGTGTGGGCGGTGTTGACGTCCCCGGTGACGATTATTTTTTTGCCTTCTTTGCGTAATTTTTCAACTTTTGCCAGGAACGCATCATAAAATTTCATTTTAAAAGGCACCCGTTTATTGCCGGCCCCGCCGTTGGGATAATAAATATTAAACAAAATAAAATCCCCGTAATCCGCAATCAGCGTGCGGCCTTCAGTGTCAAATTCTTTGATACCCAAGCCTTCGCTGACAGATTTGGGTTGAATTTTAGTATAAATAGCATACCCCGCTATAACCTTTTTTTTCTGCGGAAGACCAATAAGAATGATAACCTGCGGGTTTAATAAATTTTTCGGTTAATTGTTCCGGGATGGGCCTTGGTCTCTTGCAGGCAAAGGATATCCGGGGATTCTTTTTGAAGCCATTCGAAAAACCCTTTTTTTTCTATGGCACGTATGCCATTGACGTTCCAGGATAATATTTTCATATTTCACTACTCAGGATAACCGGCACTCTTTTGCCTCCCCAATGCCCCGGGCTTGTTTCAAAAACACCTGCGATACGGATATCCGCAAAAACCGCATGTATTATTTCTGCAAATTATACTCCCCTAAAACAAACCAATCACGCTCAATCAATAATTTTTTACAAGACGGGCAATAGGTGCTTGCAGCCTGTCGTATCATGCACATTGCCGGTATAAACATAATGAAGCCCTTTGGATAAAGCAATGTCCCGCGCCTCTTGCAAAGTATTCATAGGGGTAGGCTCGATATCCAGCATTTTATAATCCGGATGAAAAGCGGTGAAATGCAACGGCACGTCACGCCCCAGATTATCCGCAATCCATTGGCACATATCTGCTGTTTCTTGTTTTTGGTCATTAAGCCCGGGGATCATTAAATTGGTGATTTCAAACCATACCTTTGTTTTTTTTTTTAAATAGACCAAGGTGTCTAAAACAGGCTGTAAATGGCTTAAAGTGATTTTATTATAGAAATCTTCCGTAAAACCTTTAAGGTCCACATTCGCGGCATCCATATGCTCATAAAATTCTCCCCTGGCCTGCGGGGTTATGTAGCCGGCGGTGACAGCGATGGTTTTAATACCCAGTTTATGGCATTCGATGGCCGTGTCTATGGCATATTCGGCAAATATCACCGGATCATTGTAAGTAAAGGCAATGCTTTTAGCCTTCAATCGATGGGCGGCTTGGGCGATTTTTTGCGGGGTTGCTTCTTCGGTCAGGCGGTCAAACTCTTTGGATTTGCTGATGTCCCAATTTTGGCAGAATTTACATCCTAAATTGCATCCGGCTGTGCCAAAGGATAAAGTTGCTGTTCCCGGGAAGAAAATGGTTCAGGGGTTTTTTTTCAACAGGATCAAGGCAGAATCCGCTTGAGCGGCCATAGGTGGTCAGGACCATTTGGCCGTCGATATTCTGACGCACAAAACAAAATCCCCGCTGGCCTTGACTCAAGGTGCACAGGCGCGGACAAAGATGGCATTGCAGACGGCCATCATCGGTTTTATTCCAATAACGACCCAGATACGGCATAAGATTTAGGATATTTTTTTGATTTCTTCAGGTGATATGATGCCGATGGAAACAACCATCTTGAGAGCTTCTTCCACCGTCCAGCCGCAATCTAATGTTTGGGAAGGTTTAACAATAAAAATAATGCCTGTCAATGGATGAGGAGAAGAAGGCACAAATACTCTTAACAACTCTTCACCATTTTGATCTTTGATACTGCCTATTACAAAACCCAACATCCATCCGTTGCCGTTAAAGGTATTGACCAGAACAGCTTTTTTAAAAGCCTGTTTTTGCGGATCAGTCATCGGACAGGGTTTCAGAAAGCTGTTTGCCGACCCCATAAATGAACTTTAATGATAGGGATACGTTCAGCGATATTTTCGATAAACTTAAGGATTTGACGGCCTAACACATTGCTGAATATCAAACCGATAAAATATAAAGCTGATTAAAAGCAGTAAAATGCCTAAACCCGGGATTTGATGTATATCAATAAAATTGCGACAGAAATTTTATGACCTGCTTATCAATGAAATCGTATAAAAGCCATATGGCAATAAAACATAAAAGAAGAGGTATAACGGCCAGAAAGCCGCGCAGAATGTAGGTGCGCTGCATGAGATAAAAAAGTTTTTCATAAGGAATTTATATTAGCATAAATTTGCGAGTTTCCATAAAAATACCGAAAACCCTGTTCCTTTGAATTTGAAAGGTTAGGGTAAAATACCTTTGACTTTCGTCGCTACTGGGCTAAGATATTTAATCATTATGAACCGTAAACCTTGCACGCCAAATTTTAATACTCCGCCTGAAAAATTCTCCAAAGAAGAGCTCAATAAGATCAATGCCGGCTCTATCGCAGGGAATTTACGTGCTGATTTTGCTGATTTGAGCCACGATGATATTGCCTGGGAAACTGAACAATTGGCTAAATCCCATGGCATTTATTTGGAATTTAACCGTGATAAAGAAGCCGCGGGGAATAAAGAATGGATTTACATGCTGCGCATCAGCATCCCCGGCGGCGGTCCGTTGACCGGGCAACAATATAACCTGATTGATGATTTAACTGACAAAATACACCAAAAATCCGGAAGGACAATCTTCCATAAGGCTCACTAACCGCCAAAATATCCAATTGCATTGGGTTAAAAAGAAGAATGTGCCTCTTATTGTTAAAGCCTTGGCTGAATCAGGCCTTAACACGCTCAACGGCTGTGGGGATAATACCCGTAATGTCATGGGTTGCCCGTTGGACCATTTTTCAGATGTTATAAACACCAATGCCTTGGCACGAAAATGCGGCGCTTATTTCCAGCTTACCGTTGGAGCCTTTTATTTCAGTATGGCAAATTGATCCTCATAAAATCCGCAAACCCGGAGAATCTTTTAAGTACGGTAAAAATTTGCTTAACCGTAAATTTAAAATCGGATTTGCTACTGTCCATAAGGATGATCAGGGGAATTTGATCCCTGATAACTGTGCCGAGGTTTTAAGTGATGATGTGGGGGTTGTCCCTGTTATTAAAAACAATAAAGTTAAGTAAATTTCAGATTTTTGTCGGAGGCGGCCAAGGCGAACGCAACGGCAAGCCTTCCATGGCCTGTTTTGGCCAACCCTTAGCCCAAGTGGATGAAGCTGATTTATTAAAGACATTGGATGCCGTAGTTAAAGTACATCAACATTGGGGGGACCGTGAAAACCGTGTCTGGGCGCGTGTCAAATTTGTAGTTAAAAAGATGGGGATTGACTGGTACCGCGAACAAGTTGAAAAAATCCTTGGGGTAAATTGGAATTACCTGACCCCCATTTGGATCCGGGGGCCCGTCATTTGCATCATGGCTGGATTAAACAGCCCAGCAACGGTTTATGGGCTTTTGGCATGTATATTGAAAATGGCCGTATCATCGACAACTCCCCTAACGGCAAACTGAAAGTCCTTGTGCAGTCATCTGATGAATACCTATCCGGTTGAATTTATGATCACTCCCAATCAGGATGCCTTATTTGTCAATTTACCTGAAGAGCATGAAAGCGCGCTTTTGAAGCTGATCTTAAAAAATTTGGTTATGGACAACGCAATGGCAAGCCTATTCCACCCTGCGTTTACTTTCCGGGGCTTGTGTCGGACGCAATACCTGCCGGTTGACTTATACGGATTCGGAAAAATTTGAACCGGAATTAATCGATCAGCTGGAAGCAATGGGTTGGGGTGATTTAAAAGAATCTATCGGGATCACCGGCTGTGAACGCCAATGCTTCAGGCCCGCCACCAAAACTTTTGGTTTGATTGGTTCCGGTTTTAACCGCTATCAGTTAAAATTGATGGGCAGTGAAGATGCCCGCCATCAGGGTTTGCCTATGGTTTCTGCTGACGGTAACAGCATTTATCTTAAATCCATCCCCCGCGAAAGGGTGGCCCAGGTCATTGATGTTCTGCTTAAATAATTGGAAAGCCAATGCTAAACCCCATGAAAGTGTCGGATATTTCCACCGCCGTATCGGGATGGAAGCCATTATTTCCTACCTCAAAGAAAATCCCGTCACCGCTGATTTAATGGCCAAAACCCTGCCTGCTGACTGTATTGTTGATTAATAAAGGGAGCTTACCGGGAAGATAAAAAAGAGACGTCTCCCTATTTTGTTTGTGAATTGGTTAAACAAAATCAGGTAAACGTCCCTATTTTTTTAATTGATCTAACTTGTTTAATATTTATTTATCAAATTCCAACCCGGCATGTAATTCTGCTAAAGCCTGGTTAATAGCTTCAATGGCCTTAACTTTATGTCCACCATAGTCATGGGCGGCTTTTTCCAAATCTTCCTTAGCTTCTTTTAACTTACGCATGGCCTTGTGAATTTCCGGATGACGTATCGTGATGCGCAGGTTTGACTGCAACCGGAGCTGCAACAGCAGTGGCTCGCAGCCGGTGGTGGATTTGAGCATAACTGGATCCTGTTAAAATAAAAGCACCAAACAACAATGACATCAAAACTTTTTTCATACCAACCTCTCCTTCTTGGCCTGCTTTTTACCAGTATTGGAAAAAGCAGGATATGTTTTAAAATATTTTTATTAAGAAGTATATTCTACAAATGATTAAAGCAAGATTAAAGTAAAATTAAAAAAAACTCATGTTGTAAGCAGTTAGGGTGTAAGACAGTCAAATCTCGTATTCAGGATCCAAAACAACGGCTTTGATCAAAAGATCAACTATTTTTTTAACTGCCGCTTCGGATTCTTCATTTTCAACAAGCGCCAGATCAATGCTTTCCGGCGTAAAACGGTTATCTTCTCCGACACAAACAACCAAGGTACGGTTGGGGCTATTGAGTTTTTTAAGCATGGCCAGTTCATACTGGTCAATATCCGTGACGCTGGTGATCAAAATCAGACCGGCATCGGTCATCAAATGCGCCAATTCCCCTAATTGCACTAGAGCATCATATTTACCTAATGTCTTATCTTTGGAATCCTGTGCAGCCAAGACCAAACGATTGGAAATTCCCAAGAAATAAACATTTTTTCCTAAATTAAACAATGCCTCTTCCAGGGCTTTGGCAATGCGTTGTTTGCCTGTATCAATTTTTCCGGCAATGACGATAAAAGCGGATTTATGCTGGTATTTTTGGGCGCGCAGCTGCGGAGTGATCTGGGAACGTTCCCAGCCATAATCACGTTTTTTGATTTGTTGGTTTAAACTTGAATCACTGTCAAAAACCGGCGCAAAATGATCCCTCCTCCGGCGATCTCATAATTATCCACCAGGACAAAACGTCCGGTCTGGGCAATATCACCTACCACATCAAAAGCGACTGGTTTGAGGGTTTCAAAAATGATCTCTCCTACTTCATGGCGATCCACATGAGGCTTTTGACTGGAGGCTAATTCCGCGGCATTAAGCACATGAATAATATCAGCAACAATCACCGGCACTTGCTGGGTGGCGATCTTCAATTTATAGGTTTTACCTTTGACCAAGGGCTGTTTGCCCATCCAAAATATATTTGCACGGAATTTATTGCTGACGTGTGGCAGTTTTTCCGAAGACTTTGCAAAGGATTTCTCCGGGACGGATATAAATTTCAGTCTCATAGGTAAAACCGATGCTTTCTCCGGCAGAAGCTTCCGTGCGCAACAGGGCCGTTAAAATATTCCATGGATTTGATACGGTTTTTCTTTGCCGGAAGGTAAAAAAACGATATCGTCTCCGACTTTAATGGTGCCTGTTTCAACCCTGCCGGCGACAATACGGCGTTCATCCCCTTCTTCAGTGAATTTATAAATATCCTGCACCGGCATACGAAACGGCAACTGATCACGGGATGCCGCTTTTTCAAAACTATCCAGCACGTCTAAAACACTTCCCCCTTTATACCAGGGCATATTTTGAGACGGGGAGATCATATTATCCCCATGAAAAGCAGCAATAGGGATAAATGATTTTGGGGTAAGATCGATTTCAGTTAAGAATTTAGTGTAATCGCCTTTGATCTTTTCAAATACTTTTTGGTCATAATTGACCAGGTCCATCTTATTGACACAGACAGCGATATTTTTGATGCCTAAAAAGCGCATCATGTAGCCGTGGCGTTTGGAATTTTCTTTAATGCCTTCATGGGCGTCGATCAGCAATAATGCCGCCTCAGCGCGCGCGGCACCGGAAATCATATTCTTAAGGAATTCAATATGCCCGGGAGCATCAATAATGATGTAATCACGCTTGGAGGATTTAAAAAATGAACGCGCGGTATCAATAGTGATGCCCTGGGCCTGCTCATCTTTAAGAGCATCCAATAAAAAGCATATTCAAAAGGCTTGGCATTGCGCTTGCATTGCGCTTTAACCGCTTCCAATTTACCTTCAGGCAAAGAACCTGTATCAGCCAAAAGACGGCCTACCAGGGTGCTTTTGCCATGGTCTACGTGGCCGACAATGACCACATTCATCTGTTCGCGTTGAATTTCCATTACATGTATCCTTCTTTACGCAATGTCTCAAGGCCGCCGCCGTCTTCCTTGTCCTGGGCGCGGCCGGAACGTTCGGCGATATTCTTAAATTTGCCTTCACGCAATTCTTTGACGATCTCCGTCACATTTTTGGCAGTTGAATCCACCGGTGTCGTGCAGGGATAACAGCCCAGAGAACGGTAACGTTTGCCATTGCCCTGATCAAAATACAAATGCGTAATGGGAATATTTTCACGTTGGATATATTCCCAAATATTCAATTCCGTCCAGTCGAGCAAAGGATGGATACGGATATGCGTGCCCGGCGCAAAATCAGTCTTAAACTGGTTCCATAATTCCGGCGGCTGATCGCCGACATCCCAGTCGCTGTTTCTGTCGCGCGGGGAAAAATAACGCTCTTTGGAGCGGGAGCCTTCCTCATCAGCGCGGGCGCCGACAATAACACCGATATATGGCTCGGTATTGGTATCCACTTCATATTGGCCGGTTTTATGGTTAAGACGCAAGCGCGGCCAGGCGCCGGACAAGGTATTTTTCAAAGCATCGGTTTTAAGCGCCTTGCAACAGCTGATACGGTCCAAGGCCCCGTCAGGAAAAGTGCGTTTGTCTTTTAAGGCCTGGGTATTTTGCCCTACGATCATGTTCAATTTGAATTTAAGGGCCAGTTCGTCACGGTATTTGATCATTTCAGGGATTTTATAGCTGGTATCAATATGGACCAAGGGAAAAGGCACATGGCCGAAAAATGCCTTGCGCGCAAGCCACAGCAATACCGTCGAGTCTTTGCCGATGGACCATAACATGACCAAAGACTTAAATTCGCGGTAAGCCTCGCGCAAAATATATACGCTTTGGGATTCTAAAGCGTCTAATTTATCCATTGTTTTGCCCTTAAAGATCCTTCGCTGGTTGCTCAATGACTCCAGCATTCGTTGGAGTCACCTGCTTTTCTTCCATTTAGGATTATTGTGCAAGCCGCATTCTTTTTGCTCAGGCTTTTCCCACCACCAACGGCCGGCACGGATATCTTCACCCGGCTTAATAGCACGGGTGCATGGCGCGCATCCGATGGAAATAAACCCTTTGGCGTGTAAAGGATTAATATCCACATTATTTTTTTTAATATAACTCCCTCACTTGCTCCAAAGTCCAATTATAAAGCGGATTGAATTTGATCTTTTTATTAGCTTCGTCCCATTCCACAGGCTCAAGGACAGCGCGTGTTTGGCCTGTTCGCGTCTTAGACCCACTATCCAGGCATCCTTGTCGGCCAAGGCCCGCTGTAAAGGCTCGACCTTGCGGACATGACAGCAAAGTTTACGGTTTTCAATGCTTTCATAAAAAAGATTAATGCCTTTTGTTTGCACCATCTCTTCTACACTTTTGGTATCGGGGTAATAGATCTTAAAATTGAGTTCGCTATATTTCTTTTGATTTTTTGCCATCAGCTCATAGGTTTCAGCAAACAGGCGTCCGGTATCCAAGGTAAATATTTCTATACCCGGCGCTGTTTTGGCGATCATATCCGTGATGACCTGGTCTTCTTCACCTAAACTGGTGGCAAAGGTGACTTTTGAGGAAAATTCATCATAAGCCAGTTTAATGATACCCATGGCATCAAGACCGGTTGCCTTTGCATTGAGTTGTTTAATACGTTCTGTTTGCATGTTCGTCTTTTAAAAGGAATTACCCTGAAATATGAACAATATTTAATTAACTCCTATATTCAGCAAATAAATCAGTCGACAAATAACGCTCTCCGGTCGAAGGAATAATGGTCACGATCAGTTTGCCCTTGTTTTCCGGCCGGGCTGCGACCTTTAATGCCGCTGCCACATTGCCGCCGGAAGAGATCCCACAAAGTATCCCTTCTTCACGGATAAGCCTTTTGGCCATGGCAAAAGCTTCGTCATTGCTCACTTGAATGATTTCATCGATCAATTTGGTGTCCATAATGCTGGGGATAAAACCGGCACCAATACCCTGGATTTTGTGTGGCCCCGGTTGGCCTCCGGATAAGACCGCGGATGTAACCGGCTCGACCGCGACAGCTTTAAATGATGGTTTACGCGGTTTGATCACTTGAGAAACCCCGGTGATAGTACCGCCTGTGCCTACACCCGCAACAAGAAAATCAACCTTACCATCGGTATCGCGCCAGATTTCCTCAGCTGTGGTCAGACGGTGGATTTCCACATTAGCTTGGTTGTCAAATTGCTGGGGCATAAAATATTTAGCCGGGTCAGAATCATGAATTTCTTTGGCTTTTTTGATGGCCCCTTTCATGCCTTCCGCTCCCGGGGTCAGGATCAATTCAGCTCCAAATGCTTTAAGCAAAGCCCGGCGCTCCAAGCTCATGGTCTCAGGCATAGTCAAAAGTAATTTATAGCCTTTAACAGCCGCAACAAATGCCAAAGCAATACCGGTATTGCCGGAGGTAGGCTCCACAATCACTGTATCAGCTTTGATCTTACCGGCCTTTTCAGCAGCGCGGATCATATTAAGACCAATACGGTCCTTAACGGAATGTAAAGGGTTAAAAAATTCAAGTTTGGCTACCACTGTCGCATAACTGCCCTTGGTAACTTTATTTAATCGTACCAACGGCGTGTTACCGATCAATTCTGTAATGTCATTAGCTATTTTTGCCATTGAAGTCCTCCTATATTAATGTGTTACTTTAAGTTTAAAATTAATTTTTAATCTTGAAAACTTTTTTAAATTCCCGCCCCATCGATAAGAATTTCGGAAACATTCTGAATTGCTATTTGTTCATCCTCTCCATCCACTGTAACGTGGACCCTGGAATTTTCCCCTGCTCCTAAAAGTAAAAGTTCTAAGATTGAAGAAGCATCAGCTATTTGTCCGTCTTTAATAAACATAACCTTTGTTTTAGAATCCTTGTTTGCCCTGACAATTTTAGCTGCAACACGTAAATGTAATCCGTGCGGGGCCTTAATTTCTATTTCTTTGCGTATCATTCCGATGTTCTTCTTTAAATTTCATAATCTATTAAAATACGTCCGATCTTAACACTCTCCCAAATTCGTTCATGAAAATAATAAAGGAACATTTTTGTAAAAAGCTCTATAGATCCGATCGAAAGGGCGATGTATAATTTGCGCGTAATAATCCAGGAAATAATGATCGTATCCAACGTACCGGTAATACGCCAGGAAATCGCTTTAGTCAGACTTCTCCAATGAGTGTCTTTGGCTGTCATATGAGACATAAAACCCTCCGAATTTACTCAACACCAAATGGATCATTTAATCAAATCCCCAGAATAAAAAGATCAGGTTTAGAGCTATAGGCTCAGCTGGAACATAGAGGTAAAAAGATTTTCAGTTTTTCGATCGTCAGTGCTGGAACCATTAACCGCCCCGCGGTCAAACTTGGTTTGTTCAAAAGCAAAAGTTACCTTGACATTTCTGTTTAAATACCAATTGATCCCTGTGGCCCATGCTTTTTCAGACGATATGGATGTGTTTAGGTTAGCAAAATTTTCCGAAAAAATTGAACTATCCAATTTCAACTCCCCGTAACGGCCGACCAATTCAAACGCACCCCAATGCCCGAGGGATGGATTAAGGTCATTTTTAGGTGTTACGCCGTTATAAGAAGCATCCTCACCTGTTAATACATAGCTACCCTCTATTGACCAGGCTTCGTTTTTAGGTTTATCACGTATAATTTGGGAGCCGCTTGTATATTTCAATGATTCCTGATCAGTAACTTTTTCACCTAATATCCCTAAAGATTTATAGTAGAAATAAGCCTGGGGTTCTGTGCGTAACTGCGGACCGGCTGCAGATACGTTGCTGTTATAAGTAAATACCGGCGCCTGGCCTGGCGATATGAAGCTTGGCAAATCACTGCCCTTCTGTTTACCATAACTGGCTGCATACCCAACGCCTAAACCTTTTAATGCATTAATGCTCGTATCTTTAAATGGTGTGATAAAAATACGGCCTGTACCGCTTCTATTATTCGTATCTCCACCCGCTACTGTGCTGTACCCGCCATAACCGGTTTCTTTGTCAGCGGCGCCGTCAAATATACCGCCTGCGTACTGGATCCAGTCATAGTACAAGTTCCCGCCTACTTGCACACCAATATCACGCTGCGGGGAAAGGTTGCCTGTTAAACCTAATTCGACAAAGTCTGTATACCTGGTATCCTGCAAGTTTTCCAAATCAAAAGGCGTTTTCATCTTACCGGCCTTGATTGTAGCATCCGGGAAATATTTGTAGTCTACCCATGCATCCTGAAGGGCCACAGAATACGTACTGGGGGTGGTACTGGTGATGTTGCTAAAAGCATTATTGTAGCCAAAATCAGGCTGTAAGTAATAATCGAAATCACGGTCTAATGTTCCCTGGATAATAAGTCTGACGCGACGGGCTAAAATACTGCTGTTCTCATCCAATTCTTCCTTATTATTACCGGCGAATTCCCGGGCTTCTAGCTGTGTATAGCCGTTAATTCTAAGGCTATAATTTCCATCCGCTGATTTAATAGAGAAGCCGTCCTTGCTATTGGCCGTAACATAAGCGGCCGGCGGGGGTTGGTTAGCAGTTGAATTAGTTGTTTGAGTGACTGTTGCTTGTTGGGCATCCTTGGCTTTTTGTTGCTGTAATTCTTGCTTAAGTTCAGCCACCTGTCGCTCTAAATTATCTAAACGTTGTTCTAAGCTTGCTGTATCGTTTGCCGTATCTGCCCATAACGGTTGAGATGTAGTAATACTTACAAAAATTGCAGCAAGGATAAACGTTTTTAGGAATTTTTTCATTCTTCTCCTTTTATACAATTAATAAAACAGGAAATATTGTTGCAAGGCAGATATTAAGTTTCTTAGATTACAAAATTTAATACATTTTGTCCACTAAAAGCTCGTTCGATAACATCTGCTATACTGGTCTTATCTAAAATATTTGATATAGCATCCTTGACTTCCCTCATAATCATTTTTATTTCATTACTTTCTTTTGTTTCGTCTTCAAAATAAATTTCTGAAAACGGGCCATCAAGGGCGCGAAGGATATCTCCAATATTGATATTTTGGGGATCTTTGGCAAGAACGTATCCTCCTCCTTTGCCTTTTTTGCTATTTAAAATCCCATTCTTTTTTAATTCCAACAATATCGCTTCCAAAAATTTTTTAGGAATACGGCCTTCACGCGCCAAATCAGTTATTAGAACACAACCGGAATCATAACATTTGGCCAATAAAATTACTGCTTGTAAACCATATATGGCTTTTTTAGAAATCATATAATATCTCCTAAGTCTATAGGGATTATAGACTATATTTTTTGACTGTCAAGAAAAAATTATAGCTTTTCAATTATTTTTGCACTACCGGAAGGCATAGGATATTGAGAGAAATTCTTAAAGGAAACCCACCTATGGGTGGCATCAATTCGAGGGCGCTCATTTAAGTTGCAAGAAAATACAGAGAGGTTTACCTTAAATTGCGTATAATAATGTTTCACATCAAATAAATGTTTTGAAGATTTTAATAAAACCCCCAATTCTTCATTTAACTCCCGGGCCAAAGCTTTTTTCTTTGACTCCCCCCTTCGGACCTTTCCACCGGGGAATTCCCACAAATCTGCCCAAAGGCCTATAGAAGGCCGTTTTTGGATGAAATAATCATTATCTTTTTTAATAATGGCAATGACTGCATGAATATTTTTAATGGTTTTCTTTTTAGTTTGGGGAATTTTTTTCTGTTTGCCTCTTTTGTAAGCCCGGCAATATTTACTGACCGGACAGGAAATGCAAACAGGTTCTTTGACACGACAAATCAAGGCGCCTAATTCCATTAAAGCTTGATTGAAATCACCGGCACCTTGAGCTGGTAAAACATTGTTTAAAAATTCGTTGATTTTAGAATCTTGCTTTGTGTCAGCCATCCCTGGCAAGGCCAATAAACGCATTACCACTCGGCGGACATTGGTGTCAATGACCGTTAAAGGAATATCATAAGCAATGCTTAAAACCGAACCGGTGGTATATGGCCCAAAACCGGGCAAGGAGCGAATGATTTGGGGGTCTTGAGGAAGTTTCCCCTTATATTCATTAATAAGGATAAAGGCCGTTTTATGTAAATTTTTAGCACGGTTATAATAACCTAAACCCTGCCATTGTTTTAAGACCGTTTGTAAAGGGGCATTGGCCAAATCATGGATCGTTGGGAACAATTTGATCCATCTTTCATAATAAGGTATGACCGTATTAATGGTGGTTTGCTGGAGCATGATCTCTGAAACCCAAATTTTATAAGGGTCTTTGGTGCGGCGCCAAGGCAGATCGCGTTTATTTTTGGCGTACCAATGGGTTAAATCGGTCGAGAAAGACTCCTTTGCCATGGCACTGTTATTTTTTAGCATTATTGATCAGATCAATCAAAATGTTAGGGATTTGTGGATGCTGTCCGAGAGGCTTGCTAATTAAAAATTTAACTTGAGGATACTTCTTTTGGGAAGCCCGGATGATGGCAGGGATATCTTCGTTGACATGCCGGCCGGTATTTAGAAAATTTAAAGCAACTACGACCTGGGTGGCTCCTTGGGACACGCATTTGTCTATCCCTTCAGGAATATTGGGTGATTCCATTTCTAAAAAAGCATATTCAACAATTGCCCCGGGCAGACGTTGGGGCATTAATGTTAACCAAGGAAGAAATTTCTTCCTTGGTCTTAGGTGAATAGCTTCCATGGCTGACCAATAGAACGGCTTTCATTCAAAGAATAATCTTTAAAGGGTTAGCAGAACGCTTGATAAAAATTTTGGCGCCAAAAGAAAAAGGCAAACATACATGGGAGCCGTCCACAAAAACGACCCCTTCCCGCATGAGTGAAGTCAGCGTAATTTTTTGGGATGGTTTAAGTATGCCCCCTTTTAGATGATAATGTGTATTTCTTCCCAAAATAAAGCTCCCTCGGTTTATATTGAAATTCTTTATCTTCCTGGGGTAAAATTTTGCCTCCGGCCGAATGAAGCCCTCCCGAAGAACCCGCGGCCGTGGCAATCCATACTCCGGAAGAACGCTGTTCTTCCCTGATCTTCCCACCGTCAAATAATACCGGCTCATGGCCGCCGGGATTCTGATGGCAAATTAAAATATCATTAAGCACATTCATTGATTGGGTACCATCACTGAAGGATATGCTCAAACGGTTAAATTTTTTAACCCCTGCCCTACCGGCTAAAATTTTATCTAATATGATTTCAAAATTCTAGGGATTACCCGAACAAAAACGCCCAACGCTCCAGGTGGGATCGGAATTAATGCCCCAAACAATTTCATTCTTGACCTGCCGGGCCGCTTCGAGAAAGGTCCCATCGCCCCCAATCGTGATGATCAGATCATAACGGCTATAATCAAGGGAAGATCCCCTGCAAGCTTTAGTAAATTTTAATTTGCGGTTTTTTAAGACTGTTTCCACATAAGACAGGCACCAAAAATGATTCTCATGCGTGCGGTGAAAACGGTTAATCTCTTCGGAATTCAATAGTCCCTTCAGCTGTGCCAACCGTTTGCGGTCGCTTAAAAAATATCCGGCATAGGTGCTGTTTTTATAAAGTAAAAGTATGTTTAACATTTATTTTAATAAAAATTTGACCTTCGATTTAATTTCTTTGAATGAAGGGAATATGGCATCCGCATCCTTTAAATAAGAAGAAGGCAGAGATGTTTCCAAGGCCACACAAAAAAGTCCGGCGGCCTTGGCTGAACGTATACCAAAAGGCGCATTTTCAAAGACAACAGCCTCCTTGAGGATTGACTTTAAGTTTTGCCAAGGCTTTTAGGTAAGGTTCCGGATGAGGTTTACCGTTTTGGACGTCAGAGCCGCAAACAGTCACATCAAAGCAATTCCATAATTCCTTTGGAAGAAGCCTTTGGGCTTCATGACGGGAAGTCCCGGTGACCAATGCCAGTTTAAACCCTTGGGCAACGGATGTTTTGATGAACGTCCTGCTTCCTGCAATAAATTTACGTTTAAAAATATGCTTAAATAATTTTTCTTTCGCATGAAGAAGTTTTTTGGCAATTTTTGGTGTATAAAATCTCTTTTTTTCAATAAATAATTCACGTACGCTATCTAACCCTTTTTGTCCTTCACGTTTATAAATATCTTCATGGCTTGCCGTTATCCCCTCAGAAGCAAATACAGACTTCCAGGCACGAAAATGATAAGGCATGGTATCAGTGATAACACCATCCATGTCAAATATGAAAGTTGATATTCGAAGCTGCAGGGGAAAATGGGGCATGCTTTTATCTGATAACCTGAGAATTTCGTTTTTCTTGTTCCATTTCTTCTTTCATTTCCTGGATTTTCTTTCTTTGGGCGGCTACAGATTCATTAAATACTTTTTGCTCCGCTGCACTTGCAATTTTTTCGGATTTTTGCTCGGCCAATTCAGCTTTTAACCTGTCCTTTTCTTTACGCAGTGCTTCTTTCTTTTTGAATAAACGTTCTTTTTCTTTATTGGCTTCGGCTTTAGCTTCTGCTTTTTCTTTTGCCTGTTCTGCGGTTAAATTGATCTCATAATCTTTTAAAAAATCTTCACGCTCAAAATAATAAGTTTTTTCCCAATCTTTATGGTATTTTTTATAGAAAGCATGCCGTAAATAAAACGGCACTTGGGTCAGGTATGGCCCATATTCTTTTTTTAATTTAGCATCATCAACTTTAGCAAAAGATAATGATGATAACATTAAAAATATAAGTAAAAAATTTAATAAATACCTAACCATCAATAGCCTTCCATTCTTCCCATCCGCCTTCAATGCTATAAACCTGTTTGGATCCCTGTATATTTTCATTATATCGACTATAATCACAGCGCCCAAGCCCATGATCTCATGCGCTTTCTGTACGCTGATTTGTGTAAAAATACCCGCAATTAATTATACCATATTATCCTTCTATTTTACTCAGGATTAACCCTGAGCGTAGTCGAAGGGTTAACTTTGGCAGGGCAGGAAAATACGGAAAGTTGAACCTACGTCAGGAGAACTTTCTACTTCAATTTTACCTTGGTGAGCGGACACGATTTGGCGCACAATGGCTAATCCCAAACCCGTGCCCCCTGCTTCCCTGGAACGGGCCTTGTCAACCCTGTAAAAACGTTCAAATACGCGGGAAAGGTGTTCTGCCGGGATTCCGATCCCATTATCTTTGATTTCAATACACACATAAGGATTTTCCTTGCTTCCCTTGAATAGTAATGAGGCCTCCGGGTGGTGTAAATTTGACCGCGTTATCTAATAAATTCAAAAACACTTGTTCTATTCTCTGGCGGTCTGCCAGAAGATTAGGCAGATCCGGGGGGATATTTACCTCTACTTGATGCCCTTTATCTTCAATATTTTTTTTCTGCAAGGCCATGACCGAATGGATGATTTTATTTAAAGGTTCCGCCAGAAAATTCATTTTAACTTCTTTGGATTCAAGGGAGGATAAGATCAAAAGATCATTGACCAGGTTTTCCAAACGTTGGGTTTGTTTGCCAATAATGTCTAAAAAACGCGTCATGGCTGCAGGATCATCCTTAGCTGAGGTTTTTAAAGTTTCCACAAAACCTTTGATGGCCGTCAGAGGGGTTTTTAATTCATGGGAAACGTTGGCCACAAATTCCGCGCGTATCTTTTCTAATTTTTTTAGTTCAGTAATATCATGAAAAACCGCGATTAAACTCAATAGTTTGTCGGTTTTGTCCATGACCACAGAGATCTGCATGCTGAAAAAGGACTCCTGGGGGCCAATGATGTTGATCTCTTTTTTGACTGCCCGTTTATGCGAAAGGGCTTCTTTGATCGAATCATTGATCTCTTGGTTCCAGATAATTTCCCAATATAGTTTGTCCTGTGTTTCTTGGGAACGCAGTTCTAATAACTGACAAAAGTTGGGACTGGCATGCAATATTTTGCCTTTTGAGTTAATGACAATGACGCCCTCCACCATACTGGAGAGGATTGTCTCAAGATTATCACGGTCAACCGAAGAAATTTTAAGTTGTTTTAAAAAATCATCCCGGGCGTTATCATGGGAATGCAGGATTTGTGAGATACGACGGTGGTAAAAATAACGGGACGATAAGAAAACCAAAATGGAGGCAACAAAAACGATAAAAATACAAAACATCCACATTATTCGATATCCTTAAAGCGATAGCCGACTCCCCTGACTGTTTCAATATAATCTTCAGCTTCATTTAGTTTTTTGCGCAAACCGCGCACGTGCACATCGACCGCCCGGTCGATGATGAATTTGCCTTCTTTCCATACGTTATCCAAAATTTGTTCACGTGACCATACCCTGCCGGGTGAGCGGGAAAGGAATTCGACAATATCAAATTCAATGGCGGTTAATTTGATTTCCCTGCCTTTATAAGAAATTTTATGCTTTAAAAGATCTATATTAAAATGACCGAAACTGCGTACATTTTCAGCCGTAGCCGAAGAGTGATTCAAATCTGTCATGCGACGGATAATGGCTTTAATCCGGGCTGCCAGGACCTTAGGACTGAAAGGTTTGGGGATATAGTCATCCGCGCCCATTTGGAGTCCAACCACCACATCTGCTTCTTCACTTTTGGCAGTGAGCATGATAATAGGGATGTGTTTGGTGTCGACATCGCTTTTAAGCGTGCGGCAAATGTCAATCCCGTCAACTTCCGGCAACATCAAATCCAGGATAATTAATTCAGGCTTTCGTTTACGGACAAATTCAACCACTTGACTGCCGTCATATAAACAAGCAATATCATAGCCCTCACGTTCCAAGTTATAGGCGATCAGTTCGCTGATATCACGGTCGTCTTCGACCACCAAGATTTTCTTTTTAGCCATTCTAGAATTTTATTTAATTTTTATTATATTATAATGATAAAAATATGAATTTTTAATTAAGAAATGGAGCCTACTTCTGGTATTTTTCTTGGTGTATTATAGCTCACATGACCAACAATATCATATTTTTTATTAAGCTCAAAGTGTAAATCGGGAAGGCTTATTTGACGGTTGGGCTTTGTTTACCGCCTATCCGAGAGCGAATACTTCTGTAAAATTTTTTATCTTTAGGGTGCGTTAATAAAGCTTCAACCTCATCAGGATTGACCCAGCGGGCTTCAGGATTATGAGGGTCCTTAGGCTTTAATTGATTTTGCCCGGTTTTAAATAAAAAGAATAAAAGCACCTTCCATTCGGTTTTGTCTTCACCGGTATTCTTACCTAACCTATAGCGCCCGTAAGCTCCCAATATTTGTTGAAGATGAAGGTCGGTAATTCCGGATTCTTCCGAAATTTCACGGATGGCAGCTTGAATGGGTTCTTCGCCGGGCGCAACATGCCCTTTAGGCAGTGACCATGATGTCCCGTTTTGATTGATAACTAAAATTTCTCCCTGCTGATTGAGGACAACCCCTCCGGCGGAGACAGTAACCTTAATCGGTCTTGACGGCATAATTAACTCCGTTGAATGGTGTGCCCGTCGAACCATAAAATTTCTTCCCTATTTCGATACGATCCAGACCTCTTCGGATGCGCAGTATATTGGTATCCCTTAATGAATAAACACATCCGCAGTACTCCTGCTGATAGAATTTTTCACGTTTTGAGATTTCATACATGCGCATTGAACCGCCCTTTTTACGCCAATTATACGTCCAGTAAATCATGCCTTCATATTTCCCCGCAGCCCTCACTCCGCAAGTGTTAACTTGATCCATGTCTTTCCAACGGGATAACCCTAAGGAAGAAGTGAGGACCTTAAAACCATGCTCATGGGCGTACAACGCTGTTCGCTCTAGACGCATGTCAAAGCAGGCGCTGCAGCGCGCACCTCTTTCAGGCTCGAATTCCATGCCTTTGACATGAGCAAACCAATTTAAGGTATCGTAATCAACATCGACAAAAGGGACACCGTTTTTTTGGGCAAAAAGGATATTTTCATTTTTACGTATTTCATATTCTTGGCGGGGATGGATATTGGGGTTATAGAAAAAAATCGTAAAATTTATCCCTGAAGCAGACAAGGACTCCATCAATTCACAGGAACAAGGAGCACAACAGGAATGTAAAAGCAATTTGTTGGCATTGCCTGGAAGTACTAATTTTTCTCGTACTAATGCTTTTTGCATAAATTTATAAAAAAAATAGGCCTGGTTTTTCAACCAGGCCTTGGGATAACAATAGCTTTATGAAGCTTTTGTAACGTTCACGGCTTGTTCGCCCTTGGGGCCCTGTTGAATGTCAAATTCAACTTCTTGTCCCTCTTCAAGGGTTCTGTAGCCGTCCGATTTGATCGCAGTGTGATGGACGAAAACATCTTTACCATTTTCCGGGGTGATGAAACCATAACCTTTTTGATTATTGAACCATTTGACTTTACCTTTTGCCATTACTTTGATCCTCCTTCTTATCGAAAACATAACTGTTGCATCATTTATACCTACAAAAGTATGCCTCACTTTTATTTACTTGTCAATTAATTCTTAAAAGGCCCCATTGGAGATCTCGCCCTGATGAGTCATCGGGGCGGATTTCGAATGTGTGATGTCCCCTTACTGCGTTACTGCTTGGCTCTCAGCGGAAGGGTTGGACACTTCCGCACTTTTATTCAAATAAACCGACAACGCTTTCCAAGTTTTTCGGCCTACCTTACCGTCTGCTTTCAAACCGTTTTGGGTTTGAAACGCTTCAATGGCCTTTTTGGTCCTGGGGCCGATCGTACCGTCGATTTTACCGTCGTAAAGCCCGGCATTCTTTAAAGCTTGCTGGATCTGTTTGTCTGTGGGCTTGCCTGTGACATCTGAAGAAGCAGGAGCCATGGCAGGCTCATTAACATCAGTGGACAAAGCGGCTGTATTTTCGACGACGACAGGAACAGAATTAGCCGTTTCAGCATTCTGGGTGGAATTATCCGTAACAGAGACCACATTTTCCGTTGCAACGCCGTTAAGATCAGCGGCCTCTTCTTTTTTCTTTTTATTACAACCGATGAAACTTGTTAAACCAAAAATCACCACTAAAACCAGAATCAAATTTTTCATAAATCACCCTCAGTCAATAATATTGTTAATAAAATATCTATACTTTTATCTTACTTCCGATTTTTCTAATGTCAATTTTCTTTATGAAAAAAATAATATGTGTTGGAAGTTATAATTTATTTATTTAGGCCGACGCTGGCTAAGGATGAATACAAAATCAAAAGGCAGCTCTTTTGAAGAACTGCCTCTAATTTAAGCTAATATAAACAATTTAAAAAATTAAAGCCCGGCTAAACGATCATTTTCTTTAAGGCCTAATAAGGGTAAAACATTAATAATCGGCGTGATGCTCATGATGACCGGACGCACCCCTAAGAAGTCCCCGCTTTGAAACTGGGCGATGGTGGCCTTGTCGAATTTGATATTGATCTTTTCTCCGGTTCCATCCAATTGCATATTACGGGAATTTAAGTCGATACCCCCTGGACCCCTCATTGCTTGATCATTTCTATCATGATCCCCCAATCTATCCCTTTCCTTAATCCTGCGTCCACCATTAATAGTAAGTGATGTGTCTAGGCTCGAAGGTGCACCACCCGGAGTTAATGCTCTTAATATAAGCAAAAGTTGGCCTTTGTTTTTAGCTTTATTAATAAAGGTTTTTTCCTTATCCGTTAAAGGAGTTATTGTCTCCAACTCTCTCATCAATTTTTTAGCTTGCCTCAATGTCGTTGTCTCTTTATTTATGGCAGAATACCTTTCATTTACGATGTTCGTCATCGCCGCGTTGGGAGAAACTTGAACAGGCCCCGATTTCATGGCTCTATCCACAGTTCTATAGGTCACTTCCTCATAACTAACATTTTGGGCATACAGATTACCCTTTTTAAAGAATACTCTAACTATTGTCTCACCATCAATTCTATGTTCATAAGGGTCCCCCACATATACCTCTTCCATTTCACCACTGCTTGTCTCTACTCTAGCAAGGTCTAGATCTTCATCATACTGAACAACAAATTCATCATCAAAAATACCAAGATCAAATTCAGTTTGTTTTTGTTTATTGAACTCTATTCTAACTGTCCTACCCGGCATCAAAGGCGCGCTCATCGCCGCGTCCCGTGGTTTAAAATAAAACCCCTTATTCATGAGCGCCCGGCGAACCATTTCCGTGGCATCTATCCTATTACCCAAAAGTTCCATTACCTGCCAATACGTCTTTTCCGTAAGCTTTCCGATTGTTTTAATATTTTGTCTTTCTAAGATATGCACATAAATCCCTAATGGTAATTTACTTATTGGAGTATCAGCCGTAAAATCCTTGTTTTGCTCTACTGGTTTTTCATCTTCAAAATAAATATCATTTTTTTGCATGGCTTCACGGATAATTTGTACTGTAGGTTCAATCCCTTTCATGCTTAAAAGGATATCTTTTTTATCCAAAATATTATAAATACGTTCTATTCCTTGTCTTTCTAATTCGGCGACCAAAGGTTTTGGCAATCCTAAACTTTTCACCGGCGACCACCGTGTGACTATTGGGCTTTCCGCCTCTGGAAGTCCCTGTTCTATCCCAATTGTTTTGAGCTCTTCAGATAGAAATTTTTCTAGCCCTTCTCTCTTATTTTTTCCTTTTAAAATATTTCTTACCAAACCCGTGACCAACCCCGGAGCATTCGACAAATCTCTGTTAACTATCCGATTTGTTTGAAAAGGCACTTCCACAACTGTCCTATACGGGATCTCTTGAGCTGTTTCATTGCTTCTCAAATAGGTTGAATCCATACGGCTCAACCTCAATGCCTGCCACCCATCCCCATAATTTATAGTACCCAACCGATAACGGTCTTGATTTATAGAAAAACTTGCAATCATGTGATAAGTACGTGTTGGAACCGTCATCGCTGGGTTGGACACGACTTTTTTTAATCTTTTTATGTCATTCAGTAATTGTTTCCTAATGTCGCTAATTTGCTTTCTTATTAATTCTAACGCTCTATCCTCATGTACAATAGGAACAATTTCAACATGTAAATACAGCGCCTTCCTTTCTTCCATTAGTCGTCCATATTCTATGGTAAAATCATATGTCAATTTCTGATCAAATTCTGAAAGTCGAGGAAGAGGGATGTTATAGATTTGTCCAATATGGTCCTTATTTAAATTTTCTCTTTTTAAGGTAATATCTTTTAAATCCTCCCCAAAAGCATTCATAGCATTTAAAAGACGAATAAATTCAGTTTTTGTTCTAAAAATGCTAGAACCAAAATGAATCAACGTTACATTTCTTTGTACCCTCATCGCTGCGTCTGTACGGGCAAAAATTGCATAGGATCTTGCATTATAATCAATTACGAGTACTTTCCCTTTACCTGAACTTACTAACTCTTCAGCTTTTTGTGCGCTTATCGTTTTACCGCTGCTAGTCATAACCCGCGTTTTAGAATAAATTCCTTGCGGTAATACTAGCTTTATATTGGGAAAAAGACTTACACCAGATCTCACATAAAACGATCGATCTTCCCAATATGTCACATATGACAATCGATCATCCCATGTCGGCACCCCTTCCTTTTTCTTAAAACTCGACACTTCTTCATTCATTTCCGTTCCTTCTAAAATTCTTATCGTCCTTTTAGCTTCTTCTATAAACTTTGGATCATTCGTCCATGGATTATCTACAGGAAATTTTTGTTCAATTTTATTCATTTCATCCCAAACTAAGGCATTTATCTTATTCCTGTAATTGGCAAGATACGCGACAAGAGTAAAAGCATTTTTTGCTTTTAAAGCATTCCCAACTTCTACCAAATATTCTATAATTTTTTTCCTATTATATTCAATAAGGCCCAATACTGTATCAGGATTTTTTGCCAAATCATTTAGAAGATTCCTGATCTGCCAAAGATTTTCTATTGTCTCGTTTTTGTATCCCCTCATCGCCGCGTTGGGGACATTTATTACTTCAGGTGTTACGGCGGATACCAGGGCTAAATCTCCTACGGAAGGCCTTGCCCTGAATTTCAATACAGCTGGGTTGTCAGCTTCAACAATTTCCGTAGCTTGTGCAGCATTTATCTGCAAACCACCCGAAAAATACTTCCTGGGCACGGTCTGGCCGTTTTGGATGTCTTCCTTTATATAGTTAAACACACCTTTCTTATAGGCTTTTAAATACTGCTGGTAGATCTGTTCCTTAATGGTCTTATCAGCCACATCAACCCCGTTAATTTTGGACTTGTTACTATAAACCTGATTTAAAAGAGCCTGTTTTAGATTTTTCTTATACCAGGCGGCTAATATCATGGAATGGAAGATTTGGCGGAGATTGGCAAAGTTTTTGCCGGAATTGACCTCTTTTTCGAGTTCAGGCAGGATGATGGCACGGATGATTTGGGAGCCTAAGCTACTCGTGGCTGGTGAGGCGTTGGAGTTGTTTCCCTGGGGTGCTTTCGCATTCAAAACTATCTCGCTTGGCAACCGGTTTGGGGATCCTAAGGCATTCACGTCATTCTGAGGCGCAGCCGAAGAATCTAAAGGCGTCTTAAGATCCTTCGCGGAGCCTGCCCTTGAGCGAAGCGAAGGGCTCAGGATGACAGAATTCTTCGGAATGACATTATGCTTTTGCATCGCCAGATAATCCTCTTCCAGCATTACTTTTAGATGGCTGGCTACTATAAAGGCTGTATTGTCATGGACATACACCTTGGCCTTGTCCGCTACAATCCATACCTTATTAAATGTGTTTACAGGCACCTGGGTTGAACCGTAAACCTGTTGGGCTTTTGAATACACCCTGTTCCAGAATTTTTTACCTAAATCTTTCTCCGGGTATATTAAGGAAGCTGTCAATTGCTTGAGAATATAGTCCTCTGCCAGCATGTCCCGGCCCATTTCTGTCTGGCCTAGCTGGTCAGGAATGACACGGTCTTTTTCATAAGGGCTTAAATTGACCCATAAATCATCTTCAGGGATGGTCAGAGAGGCCAAAAAGTATTTAATGAGTCTTTCGGATTCACTTTTAAGCTCCGGACTACTTGTGGTAAGACCGGAATTTCCCGTATCCACAATAAAATCGAACAGAATTGGATTTTCAGGATGGACCCGTAAGCCTTTGACAATTACCGGCACGTAGGCAGGTGTTATATTAACCATGCTCCCTGGTGCCGGCAAAAGCAACTCTGCGTCTGCTGAGCAAGCAATAGGGCAAATTAGACCTAAGGTTGTTAGAAAGAAGCAAAAAATGATGGTAAAGATTAAAATTTTCTTAGACATTCTGATAAACCCTTGATTGATAAATTATAATCGGAATCAATTAGGACCATTCTTTTGGGATACTCCGCTATACTTAGGATGACAAATTAAGTCAAGGATAACAAATCGATCCCAGGATGATAATTAAACCTATGGTGACAAATAAAACTAGGACGGCAATAAAAATAGAATAATATCGGTTTTTGATAACGGTATTTCAAGAAAGCGCTATCTTAAAAAGGATAACATATATTGGGGGGTTGTCAAATCAGGACGGCTAAATAGAAATTATGTAACTTATTGAAACAAATACACTTACAAGCTATATAAAAATATTAAAACTATTTTTATTTAAATAAAAACTCATCTTCCAAAACAATAAAAAAGGGCATCAGCTATTGCTTATGCCCTTTAAAAATACCCAAATGAAAAGAAATTTAAATTAAGACATTAGCCTCATCCCAGGCGAATGTAGCTTCTTCTTCCTGTTGGGCCTTCTGATTTGATTCTTGGTTATGTGGTCCGATCATAGGAATTACCTCCTTAAAGCCCCCATGGGGAATTTTTCCCCTTATCTTGGGTTAGATTACTTGAATGATAATATACCCTATTTCATTAGAAAAGTCTAATACTTTTTTTAAATTTTTATTAGAACAGGATCAATAGCCTTGAATAATTTTTCAACAATCAGTGGTCTAACCCTTACTCCTTATAGACTCCGGCTACAGTAATCATTTGAGAAATCTTAGTCAGCTTCTCCCTCGGTTTTCCCAAGCTTAAGCCCATCATAATCTCATAAGCATCTATCTTTTTCCAATCGATAAAAGTCACCGGAATAACCCCGCGCCCTCTAAGCAATTTAAGAAGTTCTTCAGTGTCCGGTTTTTCACAAGCAGGCAAATCATGCAGGTCTTCCATCAAGGAATTGACCGTCTCTTGCGCGCGCAATTTATTGGTCCCTATAACACCACTGGCCCCATGAGCGATCCACCCGCAAACATACCAGCCCTTAACAGCCTTTTCCCCATCTAAAACACGTCCCTGACGGTTAGGCACTATTCCCTTTTGATGCAAAAACGGCACCCCTTCAATAGGCACCCCAACATAGCCAATGCTTGTAAAAAAAGCCCCGCAGTTGATTTCTTCATATTGACCGGTGGGCTTGCCCTTCCTGGTTGATCTCAAACCTGACCTTTTCCACATTGAGATGCACCGATGATCTCAACGGGGTCCTGTTAAAATGCAAAACAAATTTCTTATGGACGAGATCCGCGATTAAAAACCGTAAAAGATTTTAAAATTTCAATATTTTTCTTACGAAAAGCATTGGCAGGATCTTCCAATTCCTTGCAAGAATTTGGGTCAAGTTCTAAGTCTTTAGGATCCAACACGGGACAACAATCCGCCAATTCTGTCATTTCTTTGATTTCCGCAGGAGTAAAGGCCGCGTAAGCAGCCGAACGGCGTCCGTAAACATGCACTTGTTTTATTTTGCTTTCAGCCAAAACATCCAAAGCATGCTGACAGATATCAGTTTTAGCCAATTCTTCCTTAGTCAAGCACAAAATACGGGCAATATCGATGGCCACATTCCCCTGCCCCATAATAACAGCCACCTCATTGGAAAAATCAAATTGACAGTCTCTAAATTGCGGATGGCCGTTATACCAACCGATAAACTGGGAAGCCGTATAACTTCCTTTTAAATTTTCCCCCTTAATGCCCAAACGCCTGTCAGATTCAGCCCCGTAGCAAAAAATGGTCGCATCATAAAACTTTTTTAACTCAAAAACACTGATATCACGGCCTATGGTCACATTGCCGAAATATGAAAATCTTTTATCAGAAGCTGTTTGTTCAAAAATTTTGATGACATTTTTTATTTTTTGATGGTCAGGAGACACCCCGTAACGCACAAGACCGAAAGGCGCCGGTAATTTTTCAAACACATCCACCTTAACAGGCATGTCTTGTTTTAAAAGGATGTCCGCCGTATAAAAGCCGGCAGGGCCGGCTCCGACAATGGCAATACGTAAGGGTCTTTGTTGTGTCGGCGATATAGGCATATCTTTACCTATTTTTTGTGAAATATTATATCATCTAAAACGAAAGATGGGGCATTAAAGCCACCGGCCACAGGCCAAAAAAGATAGTTAGCTGCCACGGTCAAAAGCAAGGTTAATACAAGAATAGGAGAAGTATTAACGGGCAAAAAAACATCTTCTTTGCTTAAATACATGGCCTTGATAATACGCAAATAATAAAAGAGAGCTACCACAGAATTGGCCACAGCAATGATCGCCAGGACATACAATTTAGCCTGTATGGCAACGGCTATGACCACAAATTTCGCCATAAACCCGGCCAGCGGAGGAATACCGGCCAAAGACAACAATGATACCGCCATGATTAAAGCAGCCAGAGGATTTTGCCGGGAAAGACCGGCGTACTGCCCTATTTCTTCTCTTTTTGTCAAAATCACAGAGCCGAAAGCCCCTACATTCATAAATACATAAATGAACAAATAAAAGACCAGGGCCTTGATCCCGACAGTATTGGCCACAGTCAAAGCCATCAGCATAAATCCGGCATGAGCAATAGAAGAATACGCCAAAAGACGTTTAACATTGGTCTGTTTTAAAGCAATGAAATTGCCGGCAGTCATGGTGATGATCGCCAGTATTTGTGTTAGTTGCGTCCAATGAATAGCCGTAACAGGGTAGCATAATTAAAGAAAACCCTCACTAATAAAGCAAAACCCATAGCCTTAGGGCCTATGGACAGAAAAACACTGACCGGTGTGGGCGCGCCCTGATATGCATCGGGAGCCGCCATATAAAAAGGGGCCAGGGAACATTTAAAACCGATCCCGGCAAGAATAAAGACCAACGCAAAATAAAAACCGGCAAATAGACATGCCCTGTCTGCAAGGCCTGGGCAATCGCAATGATATTTAAAGACCCTGTCAGGCCATAAATCAAGGACACCCCGTAAAGCATGATCCCTGTAGACAAGGCCCCAAAAAGAAAATATTTAAGACCTGCTTCGGAAGAAAAAACATCATTTTTAAAAAATGCGATCAGGATATAGGAAATAATGGAAGTGGCTTCAATGGCGATATAGATCATCAAAAGATTCCCGGAAGAAACGGCCAACATCATCGAAAGGCCAAACATAAAATAAAGAAATAATATTCCCCTGCATCCTGTTCTTGGATCTGTCTTTCCCCATGGACAAAAGCACAATGAATGCTGTGCCTATCAGAATAAGCATGCTGAAAATAGCAGAAATGCCATCTGCCTCAAAAAGACCGAAAAAAGCCTTCGTCGAGCTATAAGAAACCGATGGCAACACGGTTAAAGCCGCCAAGATGGCGCCAAAAGCTATAAAGCCCGTAAATTTTCTTAAAGACGGAGTGACCCCTGCGATCAACGCCCCCAGGCTAAGGACAAACAAAATGATTTCAGGATATAAAAATTGAATAGTCATAGGCTAACTGGCCCCGCCTGCTTGGTCGCTAACGACCTGGCGGGACTAAAATAAACGAGCCATCCCCTCCACGGCCATTTGCTGAAAATGTAAAACCACCTGGGGATAAAACCCAACCACCAGGGTGATAACGATCAAAGGTACGATCGTTATAAGCTCAAGAACATTCATGTCCGGGTAGCCCGAGCATTTAGGATTGACTGTACCCAACAATACCCGCTGGATCATCAACAGAAAATAACCTACGGTAACGATCAAACCCACTGCTGAGACAGCAACCAATCCCGGATGCAAGGCAAATGCACCGGCCAAGGCCATAAATTCCCCTACAAATCCGCTTAAGCCCGGCAGTCCCAGGGAAGCCAGCGATAAAAAGGTCAAACAAAAAGCATAAAACGGCATCGGTAAAGACAACCCGCCAAACTGGCTGAATTCACGGGTATGCGCGCGGTCATATAAAACCCCTACCAGCAAGAAAAGTCCTCCGGTAATAATGCCGTGGTTAAACATTTCCAGAATAGCGCCGTTAAAACCGGTAACATTTAAAGCCGCGGCGCCTAAAAGCACAAAGCCCATATGGCTGACTGAAGAATATGCCACCATCTTTTTAAAATCAGTCTGGGCCATGGCCACACAAGCGCCATAAACGATATTAATGACCGCCAAAACAGCCAACGCAGGAGCCAAGGTTACTGCCGCAATCTTAAACATAGGAAGACAAATACGGAATATCCCGTACCCCCCATTTTAAGCAAAACGCCGGCCAGCAAAACACTCACAGGTGTCGGCGCCTCCACATGGGCGTCAGGAAGCCACGTATGGAAAGGAAAGGCCGGGACCTTGACCGCAAAAGCCACAAAAAACGCAAAAAACAAGATCATCTGCCAGCGGGGATCTACTCCTCTGGAGATCAATCTCCAGCATATTAAATGTATGCGGTTGGGAAAGGAAATATAGTGATAAGATCCCGATCAACATCAATACAGAACCGGCCAGGGTATACAGGAAAAATTTGATGGCCGCATATTCCCGCCGCGGGCCTCCCCATATGCCGATAAGAAAATACATCGGGATAAGCACCACTTCCCAAAAAATATAAAACAAAACCAGATCCAGCGCCAAAAATGTCCCCAACATCCCTGTCATCAACAAAAGATAAAAAATAAAATATTCTTTTACGGTTTCTTCTATTCCCCAGGAAGCCAGACAGGCCAGGAAACCCAAAAGTGATGTCAAAAATATCAAGGCAAGGCTTAAGCCGTCTACTCCCAAAAAATACCAGATATTCCATCCGCCAAGCCAAGGTTTATATTCGACAAACTGCATGGAAGGATTGCGCAGTATCAAAATGCATTAACAAATAAATACTTAACAGCAAAACAGCCCCGGTCACTGATCGTGGCCGTATATTTAATACATTTCGGGCAACGGGATGGTGTGATCAAAACCAAGACGATACCGGCCAAAGGTAAAAAAATGATGGAAGATAATAATGGGATCATATTTTAATAACCAAATAATTAACCCTACCACACCGAATATCTGAATGAGTAAATAATTCTGGATAAGTCCTGTCTGGCTGCGACGGACAATCTGTGAACATGACTGCGTGATAAAGGCCACCGCATTGACCAAGCCGTCAACAATATTAAAATCAAAATCAAACGCAGCACGGCACAGGCGAAGGCATGGTTGGACCAAAATTTTATCGTAAATTTCATCAAAATAATATTTGTTGATTAAAATATTCTTGATCCCCTGTAAGGAATTTAATACGGATACGGGCACAAGAGTAAGACGGCGCATATATATAAGGTAAGCTGCCCCCAACCCGGTCAGACTTACCAAGGTGGAAATACCCATGATCATATGAACCCCTGAATCCTCCCCACTAGCGAATGCTTCTTTGATCGGGGCCCCCCAAAAACCGGCACCAAAGGCAAAAACCGATAATACCATTAAGGGAACGGTCATGCTTAATGGTGATTCATGCGCGTGCATTTGACTGCGAGGGGTGCCAAACAAAACCAAAAAAATAAGACGGGCCATATAAAAAGCGGTCAACAAGCTTGTCAATAAGGCCACTACCAAGAAAACCGGATGGTGATGTCTCCATGCGATCAGCAAAATCTCGTCCTTAGACCAAAAACCTGCAAACGGGAAAACCCCTGCCAAAGCGAGCGTACCAATGCAGAAAGTTACCCCGGTTATTTTCATTTTAGAAAAAAGTCCTCCCATTTTTTGGATATCCTGGATACCGACTGAATGGATAACGCTGCCAGCACACAAAAACAAAAGCGCCTTAAA
Source organism: Candidatus Omnitrophota bacterium (assembly GCA_963769315.1). Taxonomy (GTDB): domain Bacteria; phylum Omnitrophota; class Gorgyraeia; order Zapsychrales; family Fredricksoniimonadaceae; genus JABDGZ01. The sequence goes on along the minus strand of CAVYLG010000002.1, from coordinate 47,537 downwards.
AAAAGCATGGGTCATTAAATGAAATGTCCCGGCACTTACCCCGCCCGATCCCAAACCTAACATCATCAGCCCCAGTTGACTGATCGTCGAGTAAGCTAAGACACGTTTAATATCATTATTAACAACAGCCATGCTCGCTGCCAAAAGCGCTGAAATGCTTCCGATAACACGCCACCGTCTGTAAAGCTATGGGGTGTGCCGCAAAAAGCGGAAAACAACGGGCTACCAAATATACACCGGCCGCCACCATGGTTGCCGCATGGATAAGGGCTGAAACTGCCGTGGGGCCTTCCATGGCATCCGGCAGCCATACATGCAACGGGAATTGGGCGGATTTCCCGACAGCTCCCATAAAGATCAAAATTGCCGCGATCGTCAACAAGGGTTCGGGGCCAGTTAATGATTTCAAATCACTAAAATGAAATGTCCCGCAGGTAAAAAACAACAATAACATTCCGATAAGAAATCCTGTGTCCCCTATTCTAGTGGTAACAAAAGCCTTAAGACCGGCAGCTGCGGCCGCAGGCTTTTCATGCCAGAATGCGATGAGCAAATAAGAACATAGTCCGACGCCTTCCCAAAAAATAAGCAAAAAAATAAAATTATCCGCAAGCACCAACCCCAGCATGGAAGCCATAAACAGTGAAATATAGGCAAAATACCGGGAGAATTTGGGATCATCATGCATATACCCGACAGAATAGACCAGGATAAAGGTGCCGATAAAAGAAACTATAAAAAGCATCATGATCGTCAGCGGATCGACAATGACGCCGAAATTCAAAGGTTTGCCGGCAATGACAAGCCATGTCCCCAGATCATAGGAACCTACCCCGTTGTTAAAGTCTTTAAGGACCTTTAAGGAAAACATAAAAGAAAGTACACAGGCCCCTATCGCTACATAAGCGCTGGCTATTTTTAACCGGCGTCCGGCAAGAATGTTGATGACGAAGGCTAAAAACGGGAACAAAGGAATAAATTGTGCAGCATGCATGAACTACTACTCTTTCATTAAAGTAAAACCATCCGTAAACAGAGTCCTGGCATTACGATAAATGGCAATAATTAAAACCAGACCAACAACACTGGCAGCCGCGGCTATCGCTATTACAAAAAGGGCAAATATCTGGCCCAGACCGTCAGGACTTCCCCAATATTTATTAAAAGCAACCAAATTAATATTGGTCGCATTCAAAATCAACTCAATTGAAATTAAAACACCGATAGCATTACGACGGGTCAAAACGCCGAAGATGCCTACACAAAAAAGAAAAGCACTTATAAAAATAAAATAATTTAAAGGGATCATTGCTTGCCTCCTAAAAAAGCATCTCTGCCTTTGCTCGGATCAAGGGATCTTCGCTTCTTTTGAAGGATTTTGAGGTTGCGAAGATTGTCCGGTCTTTCCGATAACGATGGCCCCTACCATTGCGGCCAGTAAAATCACTCCCATAAATTCAAACGGCACCACATACTGGGTCATCAGGGCACGGCCTATTCCTTCGATACTCATAGTAACATCCTTAAATTCCGCTTTGGCCCAAGGCCCTTTAAGTATGACTTTAAAGAATATTCCAAAAAGAATAAAAACCGTCAAAGCCGACGGCCACAATTGCTTGGTCTGCCTGATAGCTTTGTCTTCAATACGGGCAGTCAGCATAATGGTAAAAATAAAAAGCGTCACGATCCCTCCGACATAAACCAAGATCTGAATGACCCCTAAAAACGGCGCTCCTAAATAAAAATAGATCCCCGCAATGCTCCAAAGCATCATAGCCAACCACAACGCACAATGAAAAATATTACGCTGCGTTACGGCCAATACCGCAAAGACGCAGGTACATGCTGCAATAAAATAAAACATCGCATTGTACATTAGGCGTCCCCCGTAATGTGTTTGTATTTATCTTTATTCATCAGGTCGATATTAAGCATATCTTTGTGGTCGAAATAAGAAACCTCATACATTTTATTAAGGTAAATAGCGTCTGTCGGGCAAATTTCCTCGCACAACCCGCAAAAACAACAGAGTTCCGCGTTAAAAACAAATTTGGTGATATTTTTGGTTTTGTTGTCTTCTAAAATTTTGTGCTCCAAATCCAAAGCTGCCGTGGGGCAGATTTTAATACATTGATAGCAGATGACACACTTCGGGGGATCAAGGTCCACCATGCCGCGAAAGCGTGAACTCATCGGTTTCTTGTCAATCGGGTAATTCAAGGTGACCGATTTCTTAAAAATGTTCTTGAAAGTAACCTTAAAGCTTTTAAAGATGCTATAAATCCCCATGTATATTCTGATAATTCCGCTTTTAAGATATATTATAAAATGTTGCATGGTTTATGTAATTTCCATTTTAACGCTTCTCAATATTCCCTATTTCTTGCTAGGCATTGCTAAATTCAAGTTTGGGTCCTGTCTAGTCGTGACGTTATTCAATTAAGTATTGTGTCACCTTAATTCTAGCAAGCTGCCAATGGCCTTTGAAAATCATTTTTGAAGACCACTGTTGTCCCGACAATCTACGTCACCGATTCAGAAATACAGGCCGAAGGCCGTTGTATTTCTGAAAAATTAGAAAAGATTGGCGGATAAAGACGAACAACTGTGAGTGTCCGGCATGAGGACCAACCGTGGTTGAAAAAATGATTTTCAAAGGTCATTTAACCATAAACCAACCGCTGATAAGCAAATTCAGCAAGGCGAGCGGTGTTAAACCCTTCCAGGCAAAAGACATCATCTGGTCCATCCTCACCCGAGGCAGCGTCCAGCGCATCCACATCAAAAAGAAAATCAAGCCGTAAGTCTTAAACAGAAACCAAATAACAGCAGGTAAAAAAGGCCCTTGCCAACCCCCTAAAAAAAGGGTGGCAGCAACGGCTGAAACAATAAACATATTGGTATATTCTGCCACAAAAAACATGGCGAATTTTATACCGGTATATTCCGTATGATAACCGGCCACGAGCTCTGATTCCGCCTCCGGGATATCAAACGGCACCCTGTTGACTTCGGCCGTCGAAGAAATGAGATAGATTAAAAATGCCAAGGCAAGGTTAGGCTTTAAAATAAACCAGCCGTGCGCTTGACAACGCACAATCCCCTGCATCGATAAAGTGCCTGCCTGCATAACAACCACCAACACAGACAACAGTAACGGCACTTCATAGCTGATAATCTGCGCTGCTGAACGCATACCGCCTAATAAAGAATATTTATTATTGGAACCCCAGCCGGCCATAAAGATCCCCAGCACACAAATAGAAGTAATGGAACAAATATAAAGAACGCCGACATTCAAATCACATACGATCAAGCTGGGACTAAACGGGATAACGATAAAGGCCACGACCACAGGAACGGTCACCACAAACGGGGCCAACCACCAAGACAAAGAATCAATGCCGGAAGGTGCGATGTTTTCCTTTAAGAGAAGCTTGATCGTATCTGCCAGAGACTGTAAAGACCCATGGTAACCCGTCATCATAGGCCCCATGCGGTTTTGAATGCGGGCCGAAACTTTGCGTTCAAGCCAAATTAAAAACATCGCTGAGATGGATATAAAACCAATACAAGCCAACCCTTTTAAAACAATTGACCATAATAGAGACGCATCTGTCATCGGTCAATTTCTCCCATCACAATATCCAAACTTCCCAGAACGCATACAGCGTCCGAAATATTAAGCCCTCTGATCAACTCCGGAAGGACACTAAGATTAGAAAAAGACGGAGAGCGAATTTTACAGCGGTAAGGGTTAAATCCCCCTTCAGCGACCAGATAAAACCCAAGTTCTCCCCGGGGATTCTCAGTTCGAATATATGCTTCGCCGGTGCCCCTAAATACCCGATTGACCTTGGAAACAGGATTACCCTCGGGTATGGCCCCTATGGCTTGCTCGATGATCCGCATGCTCTGCAGGATCTCATCAAGCTTTATCTTAAAACGGTCCCAGGAGTCCCCATGAGCGCCAACAGGGACATCAAAATCAAATTTGTTATAAACCAGATACGGTTCTTCCTTGCGAATGTCCCACTTGACGCCCGAGGCGCGCAAATTAGGCCCTGTAACGCTATAATTGGCGGCAATTTCTTTGGATAAAATACCAATGTTTTTCGAACGGGCCAAAAAAATAGCGTTATAGGTCAGAAGTTCGTTGTATTCAACCAGCTGTTTGCGTTCATAGGAAATAAAGTCTTTGATGGCCTGCTCGGTCCCGGCGGGGATGTCAGCACTGACTCCGCCGATACGCATATAATTATAGGTGAGGCGGCTGCCGCAAATGCTGTCAAAAATCTCAACGACCTTTTCCCTGTCCCTGAACGCATAAAAAAGAGGCGTGGCATATGCCCCTAAGTCCTGGGCAAAGGTGCCGATCGCAACCAGGTGGCTAACCACACGGTTAAGTTCCGCGATGATGACCCTTAAATATTGGGCCCGGTCGGTAACTTCGATATTCAGCAATTTCTCAACGGCCAGGCAATAGCAGAGATTATTATTCATGGAAGCCAAATAATCCAAACGGTCGGTAAACGGGATAAATTGGGTATAGGTGCGGTTCTCGGCTATTTTTTCGATACTGCGGTGGAGATATCCCAGATGGGGCTTACAATCCACAACGATCTCACCGTCCACTTTTAGTTCCAGATACAACACGCCGTGTGTCGAGGGATGCTGCGGCCCCATGTTAATGGTCAATAATTCACTCATAATTAACCTTTAAGTCCCCGACTTTGCGGGCGTGGAATAAAATCCTCCCTTTTAAAATCTTTACGTAAAGGAAAATCAGTCCAGTGATCCGGGTTCATAATGCGTCTTAAGTCCGGATGGTTTAAAAATTTAACCCCGAAAAGGTCAAATACTTCTCTTTCCAGCCAATCGGCCGAGCGCCATAGCCCGCTGACGGTTTCCACTGTCAAATCATCCAAAGGAGCAAAGGTCTTGAGGATCAGCATAAAATGATTGACTGTTGAATACAAAAAATAAACAAGCTCTATCTTGTCCTTGCGGTCAACGGCCGTCACGCAATGGCAATTCTCGAAACCCATTTCATTTTTAAGAAAACGGGCGACAGCCAAAAGTACGCTTTTGGGGATCACCAGGGCTTTGGGCTGTTCTTCGATTGGGATATCGGGGAATTTATTCTTTATTTTTTGCAGGATTTCACTGTTTTGCATTCTTGATCTTTTCCTGTAATTTCATGATGCCATGCAATAAATCTTCGGGGCGAGGCGGACAACCCGCCACATAAACATCCACGGGCACCCCTAATTTTTCAGTGCCCCTGACCACCGAATACGTGTCATAATAAAAAATACCCCCGCCGATGGCGCAATTGCCCATGGCAATCACATATTTGGGCTCAGGCATCTGTTCATAAAGTTTCTTTAAGCAATCCCCCATTTTCACACAAATGGTGCCTGCGATAATCATCACATCACACTGGCGAGGAGAGCCGCGAAACACCCCGGAACCGAGGCGGTCAATATCAAAACGGGAAGCGCCGGTAGCCATCATCTCAATAGCACAGCAGGACAATCCGAAAGTCAACGGCCACAACGATGAACCCTTGGCCCATTTCATCAATTCTTCGCTTTTGGCCAGAATGATCTCTCCACCCGGAAACATCTCTATAATACGAGCTCCCGGGATTTTTTCATTTACTGCCATTGCAGCGCTCCCTTTTTCCAGGCATAAAAAAGCCCTAAGCCCAAAACAAGAATAAAAGCCGCCATTTCAAGAAAAGCCGTCTGCCCTAACTGGCGAAACACCACTGCCCAAGGCATTGTAAAGAGGATTTCTACATCGAAAATAACAAAAATAAGGGCAAACAAATAATAACGGACATTAAATTGCACTCTGGCATCACCTTGAATAACTTCACCGCATTCATAGGGGGATTTCTTCGCTTTATTAGATGCTCTTGGGCGTATGACCCAAGAAACCACAGAAGCGGAAGCGACAAAGGTAATCCCCAACAATAAAAAGAAGATGATATATAAACAATCTATCATAGGTTGAGGCTCGTAGTTTCTTTAGAAAAATCAGTGATATATTAACAAATAACTAAAGAAACACAATAGCAATATCAATTTTTACAAAATCGATTTGACCCAAAAAAAGATTAAAAAAATAAATAATCTAAAATAATTTACCACAGATTTTAATTTGTGTATAATGGGTTCCCATGTTGCCAGAAATTACTTTTCTTATTCTATTTCCTGCTCTTGCAGCCGTTGGTATTTATCTGTGTCCTAAAGATACATTACGCCATTGGTTGGTAAAAATTGCTGCGGCTGTCATTGGAGTGGTTTCTGTGGTTTGTGCCGCCGGTGTCCTTAAAGACAACAGTTTTTATTTTCCGGCCCATACCGTTTGGGCGGATAAGCTCATTTTTGTTCTGGAGGCCCTTCTTTCCCTTTATCTTATCAGCCAGGGTATCAAGCACAAACGTCCGTTGGTTGTCGGATTGGTCTTGGTCCAGATCATCACCATGACCTTCCTTGAATTCTTTTCCGGCCATCATATTGAAGTCCAAAACAATCTCTTTATTGATAAATTTTCCGCCATTATGGCCCTTATTATAGGTATTATCGGTACCCTTATCTGCGTCTTTGCCATTGGGTATATGAAAGATTTTCAGCATCATCATACCAACCTGCCGGACCGCAGACCATTCTTTTTCCTTCAATTATTCGTGTTCTTGTCCGCTATGTTTGGTGTTGTCTTTGCCAATAATCTGGTTTGGCTTTTTTTCTTTTGGGAAGTGACCACAGCCTGTTCCTTCCTATTAATAGGCTACACAAGGACCGAGGAAGCAACTCATAACGCCTTTAGGGCCCTGGAAGTCAATCTTTTTGGAGGAGTAGGATTTGTGGCAGCCCTTTGTATTTTGACCTATTGCGTGGGTACCATAGAAATGAATAAACTCTTTGAGATATCCAAGCTAGCAGCTTTGGCGCCTGTGGCGTTGATGTCCATTGCGGGCTTGACTAAAGCTGCTCAGTTGCCGGTCTGCGACTGGCTTTTAGGGGCCATGGTTGCCCCCACCCCGGTTTCAGCTTTATTGCATTCCAGCACCATGGTTAAGGCAGGTGTTTATCTCGTTTTACGCTTTGCTTCTATCTTGCAGGATTCTTCTATGGGGCTGGTCATAGCCCTTATCGGTGCCGTAACATTTTTGATTACTTCTTTGATTGCCATCACAGAAAACAATGCCAAACGTGTTTTAGCGTATTCAACCATTGCTAACTTGGGGTTAGTGATTTTATGCGCCGGCATTGGCACCCAACAGGCTGTCTGGGCAGGTATTTTATTGATCATCTTCCATGCGGTGGCTAAAGGTCTTCTGTTCTTGTGTGTCGGTACCGTGGAACATCGCAAATTCAGCCGCGAAATTGAAATGATGGAAGGCTTAATTACGAGCATGCCAACCATAGCCACCCTGATGCTGATTGGGATGGCTGGAATGTTTTTAGCTCCGTTCGGGATGCTTATCAGCAAGTGGATCGTGTTAAAAGCCTTGGTGGATGTATGTCCGCTTTTAGCGGTATTAGTTGCATTTGGCGGTGCCGCAAATTTATTTTTCTGGGTTAAATGGATGGGCAAAATTCTTTTGGCTATCAATCCCCCCACAGGCGAAGAAAAAGACGTCTCTCGTGAAGAATTTTTCTCACTGGGAACTTTAGCGGTACTAACAATTGTGGCATGCGCCTTATTCCCTTTAATATCTACATATTATATCGAACCGTATTTGTATAGGTTTTACGGTCATCCGATAAGCATGAGTGCCGGCAACATTACCATTATGTTCATTATGCTTGGACTTGTTCTGCTTTTTCCGCTTATGTCCGTTAATTACGACCGTAACACCAAGCGCGTCGCTCCCTATTTAGGAGGTGCCAATACCGACACCCCCGGCACGTTTAAAGATTCTTTAGGAAATTCCAGGCCGTATGCCATGAAAAATTATATGTTGGAAGAATTTTTTGCTGAGAAAAAATTATATCCCTGGGGTATTCGCATATCCTGGTTATTATTAATGATCATGTTTGGGCTATTATTTATAAAATGAACACACCTTTAATTTTTCTTTCTTATTTAGTTTTAGCTCCCGTAACAGGAGGCCTTCTGACGGGTTTGGACCGTATTATTACAGCCCGGATGCAAAGCCGTATCGGCCCTCCTATCCTGCAACCGTTTTACGATGTGGGTAAACTTTTTTCCAAAGAGAATTTGGTCGTCCGCAAAGCCCAGAATCTTTTCATTATTTTCCATCTGTTGTTCCTGATATTGACCGGCGCTTTGTTTTTTTGCGGCGGAGATTTACTTTTAGTTGTGTTTGCCTTTGCTTTGGCCGGTGTATTCTTTATTTTAGGAGGATACAGGACTTCTTCCCCTTATGCCCACGTTGGCTCTGAACGGGAATTGATCCAAATGATGGCTTATGAACCCATGCTGATATTAACCGCCATCGGAATGTATATGACTGCCCATAGTTTTAATGTGTTTGATATTATGATGACGGGCAAACCGCTTTTGCTGCAGCTGCCGGGGATTTTTATCGGCTTCTTGTTTATTCTGCCTATCAAAATGCGCAAGTCTCCCTTTGACCTATCCATGTCACATCATGCACACCAGGAATTAGTCAAAGGCATCACCACAGAATTTTCCGGCCCCACGCTTGCCCTTTTGGAGATTGCGCATTGGTTTGAACTTATTTTAATTTTAGGGATCATTATTCTCTTTTTCCCTAATAATATCTGGCTGGGTCTTGCGGTTGAATGTGTGGTATTCTTTATGGTGGTACTTATTGATAACACCTTCGCTCGTCTGCGTTGGCAAACGGTCTTAAAAGCCGCATGGATTGCCACACTCGTTTGCGGCATGGGGAATATCTTGGTCTTATCATTTCTAAACAGGTCATTATGTCATTTTTAAAGAAATCACCTTGGATTATTCATTACGATGCCTCAAGTTGCAATGGTTGCGATATTGAGGTCCTGGCATGTTTAACGCCTATGTATGACCTTGAACGTTTTGGTATTATCAACACCGGAAACCCCAAACATGCCGACATCCTTCTTATTACCGGAGCTATCAACGAACAAAGTAAAAGCGTTGTAGAAAATATTTATAACCAGATGCCTGAACCTAAAGTGGTGGTAGCGATAGGCACCTGTGCATTAAGCGGAGGTATTTTCGCAGAATGTTACAATATTATCGGCGGTGTAGACAAAGCCATACCTGTGGATATCTACGTGCCCGGATGCGCGTCTAAACCCGAAAATATTATCAGCGGCGTTGTTCAAGCCCTGGCTGTCCTGGAAGAAAAGAACGCAAAACGCCGCAAGGACAGAAAGACCTCTAAAGGCAGGAAATAATTATGGGAAAGCAAGAGATGATAGAAATAAAAATTGAGGAACTGCCTGCTAAGGCCAAAGAATTTATGGCGGGCGGTTGGCGGCTGGTGCAGATCTGTGCCGCTAAATTAGAGCTTTTGGAATTAAGTTATAGTTTTGGCAAAGAACATGATTTAATGACGTTGCGTATTATTCTGCCTTCTTTAGACATCGAAGTCCCGTCTATTACTGATGTTTATTTCGGTGCTTTCGGGTATGAAAATGAACTGCATGACTTATTTGGCATTAATGTCAAAGGTAATGCCATCGATTATAAAGGTAATTTTTACACCATGGCCGTTAAAAGACCGTTTAATGGATAAAATATATGGGTAAACAAACGATCATCCCTTTTGGCCCTCAACATCCGGTTTTGCCGGAGCCGATTCATTTAGATCTCGTCTGTGAAGACGAAAAAGTCGTTGATGTGGTCCCTAAAATCGGATTTGTGCATCGGGGCTTAGAAAAGCTGGTTGAAAAAAAAGAATTCACGGATTTTGTCCACATTGCTGACCGTATATGCGGTATTTGCAGCTTTATTCATGGGATGACCTACTGTCTGGCCATTGAAGGTGTCATGAATATTGAAGTACCCCCCCGTGCCCAATACTTGCGTGTCATCTGGTCCGAGTTTTCCCGTATCCACAGTCACCTGTTGTGGCTTGGTTTGACGGCTGATGCTTTCGGTTTTGAAGCCCTTTTTATGAATACCTGGCGGATCCGGGAGCACATTTTGGATATTATCGAAGAAACCACAGGCGGGCGTGTCATTTTTGGCGCAAGCAAGGTTGGCGGTGTCCGCCGGGATATCAGTGCGGATAAAATGAAAGATGTTCTTAATGAATTAAAAGACATTGAAGCCCAGATGCATGAATGCGCCGATGTGTTTTTAAAAGATTCTTCTGTTAAATCCCGTTTGAAGGGAGTCGGGATCCTCTCCAAAGATGATGCCTATAAATTAGGGGCCGTCGGTCCCATGGTCCGTGCCAGCGGTGTTCCCTATGATGTGCGTATGAGCGGTTATATAGCCTACAAAGAATTGGATTTCATGCCTGTGGTTGAGGATACTTGCGACAGCTACGGACGTTGCGTGGTACGCATCAAGGAATTGTTCCAGTCCTGCGACTTGATAAAAAAAGCTGCAGCCAAGATGCCTGATAGCCCTATAGAAATAAAAGTAGTTGGTTTCCCCAAAGGTGAATACTTTGCCCGGGCCGAACAGCCTCGTGGTGAGGTGGTTTATTACGTCAAAGCCGACGGGACCAAATTTTTAAAACGTTTCAGGGTAAGGACTCCGACCTTCGCCAATTTACCTCCGCTTCTTAAGATATTAGGCGGATGCCAGTTGGCTGATGTGCCTATTCTTGTTTTAACCATTGACCCCTGTATCAGTTGCGCGGAAAGATAGTGTATGCCAATTGCTAAAATGACATCTACAATTTTTAAAACACTCGGCAAAAAGCCTTCCACACGCCGTTATCCTTATGTTAAACGCCCTGCCTATAAAGACGCGCGCGGCAAGATTGTGATTGATATGCCTGGATGCATTTACTGCGGCATTTGCATGAGACGTTGCCCTCCTAAGGCCATTTATGTATCTATAAAAGATAAAATCTTTTCCATAGACCATTTCCACTGTGTCAATTGCAAGGCTTGTGTTGAATTGTGCCCTAAAAAATGTCTTTATATGGAGGCCGAACAAGCCTCTCCTTCCCGTAAAAGGACCGGTCAAGAGCCAAGTCATAAAAATGCATGAGAGTCATCTAATTCAGGGTGCTATCCGCCAAATTTGCGAAGCAACAGCTAAAAGAAATGCCAAACGTATTCGCTGTATTAACCTAAAGGTAGGTTGCGGACTCGGCATGGACGAAGAATCTGTGCGTCTTCATTTTGAGGCTTTAGCTGAAGGAACGCCTGTAGAAGGTGCGATCATTGTTGTGAACTTCATCCCGGTCAAGCTCAAGTGTCCTTCCTGCGGTAATCTGTTTGAACGTCCCCGAAAGTCCCTGGAATGCCCCCAATGCCACACTTTAGGTGTAGCGACAGACATTGGCCGGGAGTTTATCGTAGATTCAATCGAAACGGAATAAAAAATACAAATAAAGGTGACGGACACATTTATTTTAAGCTTTGACTAGTTGTACTTCTTGTTGGGGAGCGTTAATACCCAAAAGTTGAAACGGGTTTGAAATACGGGTCATATTAACAATGACCGGGGTGAAGCCTTCAAAGCCCCCCTGCTCTAATTGAATAAGCTGGGCCGGGTCGAATTGGACGTTAACTGTCTTGCCATTGCGTAGGACGTTGATTTGGTTGAGGTCGATACCGCCGTTCATGGCTTTATTTGGTTCGGACTTTTTTAATGGATTTCGCCTTAACTTTCTTGCCATACGGTGTTGTTCTTGGTCCTGGCCCGTATAACTTTCAAAGCTATAAAAAGAATTACCTTCAGGATAGCCAAGTTTATTAAGAAAATCAGTAATTTCGTTATACTCATCATACATCCTGTTTCTTTCCATTTCCGCCAATGGAGAAACAAGTATCGATAATTTATCCTGCCGATCGGCCACCAACCTATCTATCTCCTTCATTGCCCATAAACGAACCAAAGAATCAGTACGAGAAATTCCCAAGGCCTGCCGCAATATCGGTATCTTTTTCTCTGGATCGGGCACTAACCTATCTATCTCCTTCATTGCCCAAAAATTAACTTGAGAGTTAGAAATGCTCAAAGCATAAGTAAGTATTCGTAACTTCTTATCCGGATCGGTCACCAACCTATCTATCTCCTTCATTACCCACAAGACTATATCCTCTCTAGAATACGAAGCACTCTGTAAATATCCCTCAAGTATCGGTAACTTTTTCTCTGGATCGGTTACTAACCTATCGATCTCCTTCATTGCCCTCAAAACAACATCATCCGGAGAATGCCAAGACACCTGGTATAAATATGTCTTAAGTATTGATAGCTTTTTCTCTGGGTCGGCCTTAAATTTATCATCAATGGTGTCCATTGCGTCTTGGCGAATCCATTCAGTATTATTATTCAACACAGTCATAATCCCATTCATATCACCAGTTAATTCCCATTCCGCAATTGCCTTTTGGATCCGTTTTGGTATCTGCTCGAGCATGGCGTGGTCTTGCATCTTTTCAATTTTTATTATCGGTAAAGGATGGGATATTAAATCAAAAACCCACGCTTTTTTATCCCACTCTGATTTACTAAACCCTAGTCCTGAGTAGAGTTTCTCTGCATAGGGATTTGTTACGTCAGAAGCAACAAACCGATGATTCCCTTTTAATCTGCTTATTCCCATAGCCAAAGCAAGTAATGTACGCCCCACTCCTCGATAGCCTATTGCTTGTCCTTTACTTTCAAAGCCTATATCACGATAAACCATAGAATCTAGCCATTCAAAAGAAAGATCAACAACATTCCCTTTAACATCAATATGGCCAATAGTTTGTCCGTCATGAGAAACGCTAATAGAAAAATAATCATCCACAGGCACATCTCTAACTGTAAATCCATCAATATAATGAAATTGAAACTTTTTATCATCGTCAGCCACAACAGTGAGCTGACGATTTTGGAATAATCTCTCTAACATCGCCGCATTGGGATGTAATCTAGCATCAACATATTCAACGCTTTCCGACATTTCCCCTGGTTTAGAAAAAACCTCTTTGATATTAGGAGAGGCTTTTCGAATTTCAGTCTTTTTATCTATATCAGAACTATTTAAACTGCCTGTGGAAATTGTGACCGGTAATTTAGGATTTAATTTGTTTAAAGCTATTGCCAGCTCTATTCCATTCATCCCCGGCATCTCTAAATCACTATCGACCCAGCTAATGTCCGGATGGGCTTTTACCATTTCCAATGCCTCTTGACCATTTGAAGCTAGTCGAACTTGATATCCATAAGAGCGATAATGTCCGTTTTTACTATCCCTAACGCTTTGATCATCATCAACAACAAGGATTGTTTTTCCCTCTTTTGCCGTCATCGCCGCATTGGTAATCGTAAAAGAATTCCCATTTATTTTTAAAAGCACCTCGTGGTCACCATTGAGACCCGCAGCTCGAAGATCTTTTTCCAAGTCAGGAAACGACACTTTGTCAGCTGCCATCTTAAGAACTTTTGTATTATTATAGATAATTGTGATTATGGGCGGACTTAATAGCGCCTTACGATCCGCACTTAACAGCTCATTTTGATAGCGTTTTAGTTCGAAGTTCCGCTGAATTTCAGCAATCTCTAACTTAATTCTCTTTAAGGCATTGCCCGCCGTCATCGCAGCATTTTTGTTGGTATTTGGTCTTTGAGGATGGGACTTGGCGGAGGAAAATATTAAATCCATAGCGTTTAGTAAAATCTGTTTTGGAACAAAGCTTGCATTCGCAGGCAAAATTTCTTCAACAGGTATTCCCGAAGTAAGTATCACTGGCAAATTAGGAAACTGTTTGGAAAGATCCCTGGTTAACCCTACTCCGGCATCTCTGATAAATCCAGCTATTCTGAAATCTTTCTTATCGTAATATCCATTGTCAGTGATCACTAAACCAAGGTTTTGACCATGCTCAGTGATAATTTGTCTTGCTTCTTCGAGACTTCCTACATAATGAAAAGTTAGATTAGGCAGACGTTTAAAATACTGTTTAGCGAGTTCCATATCAATGGGATTATCTTCAACAAAAAGGACTTCTTTTTTCTGTCTTAGGCTAGACTTAATAGCCAAAATTTGTGCATCTGTAATCATCGCCGCATTTCTTTGTTTTATAGCTTCTTCAACACTTTGCCCAACAACAAATCTGTTAGCTTCCATTGGAGAAGCTATTTGTGAATAAATTTCCTGTCCGGAAGAATTATAATAAACAACTTCATCCTCACCCTCCGAATGTTGCCCATGCCCCCCTCTCGTTTTATTATAAATTTTTGCTACTACGAAATCTGTAATAGGTTTCTCTTCAATGGTTTTTTCTAACGGTTTTGAATTCTGTAAAACTTTTTCAATTGTTTTCGCATCTTTACGCATCTCATCCATTTTTGATTGCAGATAGGCTATAAGCTTTTGCTTATCCGCTTTCCTGATAATCAAGATCCAAGGCGCTACATTAACATAACTAAGGGTGGTTTGTCGTAAATCCATTTCGGGACGAGATTGATCAATATAAAAAAGTTCAAAAATATGGTTAAGCCTGGGATTTTGATTCTCACTATCATAAAAAATCTCATAATCATTCGGATTGATCGACATCGTTCCTAATTTTACATTGTTTTTAGTGTCTTTGTGAGCAGACAATTCTTGCGCTTCCTTAAGAGCTTCAAGCCTCTCACTAATGATCGGTTCAAGCTCAAAAGCCGATATTACCTCAGGCTTTTTAAACGGATACTCCCTACCAACAAAAAAAATCCCAGGTATAAGCATCGCCGCATTTTTGTTAGTATTTGATGCTTGTGGATTAGACATGGCTGCGTCAAATACTACGCCTACTTTATTTCCCTTACCCAAATCGACTATAATCGTTGTAATATTTTGAACATCCCCTTCATGCCAATATTCTTCCGTAGTCATCTTTGTCCCAAACCTGCTGTACATATTAACCCCTGATAAATCTTGTACCACCCCAAGGTCATGTCTGGTATAACTTACCCTAGGAGCTTCCTGATGCAGCCATTCTTCGAACTGATCAGATGAAGGATAACCCGCTCTTAAATATTTCAACATCGCATCCTCTGATATAATCATTGCCTTATCTTTAAAGGGATAGCCAAATGCCTGAGCAATCTTTCGATCAATATCAACGCCTGAACCTGACTTGGTAAACACAACAACTTCTTTGCCCTCAACCAAAGCATTAAAATTCTCACGCACTCTCTCCACTAATTCATCGACTTTGGGCTTGGCAATCTCATCTAGCTTCTTACGAGCGGCCTTATATGCATTTATTAATCCTTGATTTTCTCTTACCCGTCTTGCCGTATCATACTCACTTTCATATGATCCGGGACCTGCCAGCCTATGATGATCTTCTACCGAAACAATAGCCTGTCTTTCTTCTGCCGTAAGAAGCGGGCTATCACGAAGACGATCCATCTCTATTGCTGAAATCGCCTGACGGGCCTGTTCCCAATCGAAAGTTTCTTTTGTTACTCCAAGCATCGCTGCATTTTTGTTGGTATTTGGCACTTGTGTGTGGAACATGGCTGCGTCAAATACTACGCCTACTTTATTTCCCTTACCCAAATCGACTATAATCGTTGTAATATTTTGAACATCCCCTTCATGCCAATATTCTTCCGTAGTCATTTTTGTTCCAAATCTGCTGTACATATCAACTCCTGATAAATCTTGTACCACCTCAAGGTCATGTCTGGTATAACTTACGCGTGAAGCTGCCTGGCGGAGCCGTTGCTCAAACTGGTCAGGCGAAGGGAAATCTGTCCTTAAATATTGCGATATTGCATCCTCTGAAATAATCATCGTAGTCTCTTGGGAGAGCGCCTGCGCATCAATCTCTGCCTTTCTATGTTTGAGATCCTGTAACTCATTCATAGCTTGAAAACTCTTTTCATTTTTCTCAACTTTATAAAATATACCTCTAGGCAAACCATTTACTCTATAATACTCGCTATCTTCTATCTTGAAATACCTCCCGTCTGGTGAAATTTTAACTAATGGCTCTGCGATAATAGGCTCCCCAGGGTTATCGCTAGCGCGACGTAAATAACTGAGCCCCTCTAATCGCTCAGAAGATTTCAACTCACCATCTATCCCTGGGGACATAAAATAAGCTCCACCATCATCCAACACCACAGTATAGGATTCTCCCTTAGCAACATACCCCCCTTCCCCTATCGAACCGTAATTACTTTTAAAATAATCCTCTACCTCCATTGGTAATGATGCGATCTTGGTTACATCGTAAATTTTGGCATTAGCCATTTCTCTTTGAATCTGCGCTATACGTAAGTTAACACTTTCAAGCGACATTTGATTGGACATGGCTTGGTCAACTTTTATCCGCGCCACGGCTCTATTCGCGGCTTCAACAATACCCGCGTCAGAAGAATATCTATCCTTAACTGTCTGTATCGACTTAATCAACTCTCGACGAAGGTCATCATGCAGAAGCACCCCCTCAATTGCCCACTTGTGATCCCCCACCACTGCAAGCACATTAAGTATTTCTGTAGCTACCCGAGAATTGGGCGTTGCTGTTTGGGCTAACATCAATTTTGACAGTGCCATGTCGATTGCTACCAAAAGTATCCCCTCCCTACTGCGCATAACCTTTGACCTCACTTTAATCAAGCCAGAAATAACCGCTTCACCACCAATCTTCCTTAAAGCATCTACTGCGCGTAATTTTTGTCCTTCAAAAACGTCGTATCTGCTCTCCTTTGGGTTTACTACCCACAAAAGCCTAGGCACGGCTAATTCATTGCCTATGTCTCCAAGTACTGTTATGGCCACCGACCCCCTAGCTGATAATGCCAAACTGCCACCCCAACCGCCATAGTCGCCAGTTGGCCTTAATTGAATAGTATCGATTAAATGCTCAACAGCGGGTTCACCTAGACTTTTTAACCTTTGAATGATACTGGCATAAATATCAATATGTTCGTCATAAAACCTACTCTCACCGGTGTAAAATTGCTCCCCTTTTACTCGGGGTAGCCGCCCCAAGTACTCAATTAACTCTCCGACAGATCTTTGATTAATCCAGTCCTCATTGTTGACTGGCGATAGCGCTTCCTTCCTAGCAGCTTTTTCACCTTTAAAAATTTGAAAAAGTTTATTTAACATAACACGAATAGATATCATCGCCCCATCCGGTTGGCCAACCATAGCTGGATCTTTGGTGCGTTTTAAATTAATAACCAGAACTTCCCCCCCCGAAAAATATTTCCTCGGCATAACTTGGCCGTCCGGTGTTGGGTCTTCCTTAATGTAGTTAAAGGCACCCTTCTTATATGCCTTCAAGTAACGCTCATAAATTTGTTCTTTAACAGCAGGATCATTAACATTGACACCAGCTATTTTCTTTTTGTTGGTATACAACGCATCCAAAAGAGCATTTTGGATGGTTTCCTTATACCATTTGGCTAGGATGAGGGCTTGGTAGATTTGACGTAACGGCGCAAAATTTTTACCAGTGTTGACTTCTTTTTCGATTTCAGGAAGGACGATTTCGCGGACGATTTGTGAACCCAACCGATTGATTTCCTTGTCTTTTGGGTTCACCCCTGCGCTTTGATTTACCGTAGGTAAATCAGCAGGGGGGTGTTTACTGATAGCCAAATAGTCTTCATCTAACATGACTTTTAAAGTAGATTTAGTCACATACGCCGCATTGACGTTTTCAAAAACCTGAGCCTGGTCAGGCAGGATCCATACCTTATTAAAAGTGTGTACAGGGATATTGGTTGTGCCGAATTGCGCTTGGGCTTTTGAATATACCCTGCTCCAAAATTCTTTGCCTAAATCCTTCTCCGGATAAATTAAGGAAGCGGTTAATTGCTTGAGAATATAGTCCTGTGCTAATAAATCACGACCTAGGTCCGTTTGACCAAGCGCCTCTGGAACCATGCGGTTCTTCTCATATGGGCTTAAATTGACCCATAAGTCGCCTTCTGGGATGGTCAGGCCTGCCAGAAAATATTTCACTAATTGATTAGCTTGGTCTTTAATTGATGCGATATCTTGCGGGCCGCGACCGGTATCTACGATGAATTGAAACTCAAGAGGCTTTTGGGGATTGACAATCAGTCCTTTTAAAGCTAAAGGAGCAAAAGGTACAGACTTCCCTACCATTGTCCCGGGCAAAGGAAGCTGATTGATGCTGAAATCCTGGGCATGGACATACTGGAGATTGCTAAAACTAAAAGTAAGACAAACCAGTGAAGCGATTAGGCGTTTGAACATTGATTTCCCTTAATGGAAGCTACTAGGCTTGAGAAAGCGTTACCTTAATAAAGGGTAACATATATTTGGGAGTTGTCAAATCAGGCAGGTCAATAGAAGGCTATATAACATATTGAAATGCATATAGTTATGATAGTATAGAATAAGTATTCAACTTTTTGTAAAATTAATCTCTGCGGGACGGGTTTTATCAAATACTTTTTGGTTTTTAGGGGAGATCAAAAAACGGATTAATCTAAAAATGGTTCTATCCATTTCCTGAAAAGCTTAAGCCCATCGGCAGGCACCACAATAGGGAAATCTACAAGTGATGAAATATGCTGCCCCATGAAATCACGTGTATTCCATGTGACAAAAGCAGAAACTTTAGCCAGATGCGCGGAACACAAAATAATAGCATCTCCCTTAGATAAACTTTCCAAAAAGGGTCTAGCTTGACTTATTGTTGGATTGGGGGCGATTTCAGGGGCCAGGTATTTCCAAAGTCTACGGTTTTCTTGAACCAACTCTGGAAACTTCCAAGCCAGAACCCTGTCCGTTTCAATAATAACTTCATTAGAAACAACCATATGAAGAACTTTCGCTTCAACCAAGCGTATAAGCTCCCTTGCGGCCCCCTTGGGAGAAATCAAAGCCGCAATATACGCACTGGTATCAAAAAAAATTCTGTATCGAGGAATCGCCATTAAGTCTCGTTACGCCTAGTTTTCTTTAAATCTTTTAAAAGATGATCCAAAGTTATCCCTTTGGTTTTAGCCGCCTTGACAAACTTTTCTGACACAGATTCAAAAACCGAGGGTTTAGGAGTTAAAAGAATCCCGTCCCCTACTCTAGCAACGGACAAAACAGAATCCCTTGATAAATGTAACGATTCCCGAATATTTACCGGTATCGTTATCTGGCCTTTTTCTCTCATCCTTGTAACCATATATTTCTCCCGATTAATTAATAGTTAAGGAATATTCCTACTTTTTCCTACTTTCTGACTTAGTATAACATTTGCTATAGTCAAAAGCAATTGGATTCGATTATTGTAATTGATCACCAAATATGGGCGATGTCTGGGGGGATAATTTAATAAGGAAATTCTGCACTATTCAATTTCAAATGAAATGACTTCGACCCTGGTCCCGGGGAAAAAAGTCAATTCCAATTGGGCTTTCTCCAGAAGTGTTCCTTGGGCCAGCATTCGAAAGGTCTCTTTGAAAGATTCTTCTTTGACGCCCGTTAAAAATCCTACCTTAAGATGGACCTTAGTGACCGTTTTGGCAGATTCCTTTTTGGCGTGTTCCAATATTCCCTTGATAATAGGCTCGATCAGGTGGGTCTCATGCATTAGAGTTCCCCTCCCCTAACTCCTCCCACAAGGGGAGGAGAAAATTTTATAATTTACAACAGGCTTTTAACAAACGTTCCACTTCGCTTATAGCTTTTTGGACAGGGGCAGAAAGCCCCTGGCCGAGTCCTAAGTCCTTCGGCTGAATACCTAACAAATATATCCGCGCCTTGGTTTGCCCGGCCAAATATTCAATCAACATCCTCGGTGAAAGATCATGGGTCGTAAAACCGGTCTTTAAAATCTCTTCCTGCTCTAAAATTTTATAATAACCCGGCTCTTTGTTGAAGTCAACCGCGTCAATGAAAAGGACCACATCCGGCGACGCCTTGATGATTTTCCCCAAGATAATTCTCCGGCGCGCTTCCGGCATCGATACAAAGAGCGTCAAGGTTCCCTCCAAGCCGCTTAATCAAACATGGGCCCAGGGCATCGTCCCCGCGCAAGGGATGGCCAATGCCAACGATCACCACCTTGCCTTTAACAATTCAAATATTGCTCCTCATGAAATTAATTCCCTTCGCAATGACAGTTATTCTATTTCGTCGTTAAAGTTGTCGACCGGCGGCATGACGCGCACAGGATCTTCGTGCGGTCCGAACGGCCCTGGTCTTTGAAGGCGCTTAACAAATTCTTATCGATGAGCTCAAGGTCTTGCAGACGAGACAAGTATAAGCGTGGGATTCGAGTAAGTCAGTTCCCCTATTTTTTCGGCGATCCACTTGAGATGGTCTTTGCAGGCCACCATCTTACCGCATACCTCACAAAGCTGTATTTCCTTTTCAATGGTCTCATAAGCTCTCTTGCGGTCAAAAAAGGAAAGTTCCCAGTCATTAGATAGCTTAATACCCAGATGATCAGCTATGCACGCCGCCTCGCACTGGCCGCAAAAGATACAGGTATCGGTGTAATGAATCATCACCCGTTTGGGGATTTTCTCGCCATCGATCTTGTCCTCATGGGCAATGGCCGCTACCGGACAAACTTCCTCGCAAGCCAGACAGCCGACACATTTTTGATCATTAAACTTCGGTTGTCCCCGGAAATTCGGATGGGGCTTATGCGGTTCTTTAGGGAATTTGGAAGTATAAGGCCCGATAATAAGCGCCTTAATAGCTTCCTTGAGTTCCCGTAATTTAGGTAATGGTAACATATTTATTCTTTTGATTTCTCGTTATCAGATTCGTATTGGTCCACAATGCTTTCTTTACACATCTTCACTCCGGAGCGGTGTGCGCCTCGTAAAAGCGCGTGCGCGGCAACCGGTGCCGTAAAAATCAAAAAAACCGCACAAACCAAAATTTTCATGCCAATAGAGTTAAACCCTTCTATCAACAGCACTCCTAAAAGAATGTTGCTTGTCCCTATGGTAACGCATTTGACCGCTGCCTGCAGACGATTATAAACATCCGGCAAACGGACAAGCCCCAGGCAGCCGATGACATCAAAGGCTAAGCCCAATGCTGATAAAAATTAATCCCAACGTATTAATCATCAATACCCTTTCCTTCCAAATTTTTAGACAGTGCCAGGATGCAAATAAACGCCTGCAAACCCCAGGCAATACCGATATCGATATACCAGGAATGCCCGGTACTTAACGCCAACAAGGCACAAATACCTACCATCATGACCCCTAAAATATGAACAGCGACCACCCTGTCCGCCGTGCTTGGCCCCATAATGATCCTAAACAGACACATCATGGCAGCCAGAAGTATAATATAAAAAGCACGGCTGACAAACTCTGTATAGGGCAAATGTGAAGGAAGAATGACCGGCATCGGGCCCAAAATAATCCCCCCTATAATCACCGCCAAAATGACTGCCCCCAAAATCCAGCGAACAAGCTTCATTATCTCCTGACAGGCCCGCCTCTGGTCGCTAATAAGAAAACCTTCAATAAAATTTTTTCAAACCGTTCAACGATGATCTTTGTTGCCGTTTGGATATCTGTTGCCTTTACATCATTCCAGTGGACATACAAAAAACCGTTGTGTTTGTCAATGTCGACGACCAATCAGCCCCGGCATATAGGAAATCGAATTAGCCAAAGCCGTTAAGGCAATGTCATTCTTTAAAGTCGTTTTGACTTTTACGATCCCCGGCCGCAAAGGAACGCCCCGGATGCAGAATACGCCCGGCCGCATCAATATTTGCCTTGGTCATTTCCCAGACCACAGCAGGCAAGTACAAAGAAAAATAATAAAAATATCTCTTGGGCTGCTTCCAAACCTCCGGATGTTCCAGACAAAGGTCTCCGACGACGTATACCACAACAACGGAAGCCAAAACACCGATCACAAGTTGCAATAGTGTCAGCGGCCAATCTAAACAGGCCCAAGTCAAAAGACTGATTATAAATAAAATGATTTTTTTCATATTTCACTCCTCTGCTTCCCCTCTCCCTAACCCTCCCCACAAAGGAGGGGAAATACGTAGAAAGGAGAAATTTTATATTCCATTAAATAAAATGCTGCAAAACTAAATGCATGTAATTTTTCCCGTGAAGAATCACGTTCACGGCCTGATCTAAAAACAACTCTCTGATCCCGGGAATAAGCAGGCACCCTCCTAACACACAGCCCAACGCCAACACTTCCATAGGCAGACGCATCAATATCGGCACTTCCTTGAACATGAGCAAATTCTGTTCTTAAAGGGCCCTCGAAAGGCATAACGGACGACCTTCATCAAAGAGCCCAAGGTCAAAAGGCTGGCCACCACCGCCCAAGCAGCATAACCAATACGGCCGGCTTGAACGGCAGCAATAATGATTATGAAGCTTACTCCAAAATCCGTTAAACGGCGGAACCCCTGATATAGACATGGCGCCGATAAACTGAGTCATCCCTGTTACCGGCATCTTGTGGCCCAATCCACCAAGCTTCTTAAGATCGCGTGTACCTGTCGCATATTCCACTGCCCCGGCATTTAAAAACAAAAGCGACTTAAATAAAGAATGATTAAAAACATGAAAAACCGCACCAAGGATCCCCAGAGGCGTGCCAAGCCCAAGTCCTAAAAAAATATATCCCATCTGACTGATTGAATGGCAAGCCAATAGCCTCTTGATGTCCCACTGGCCAATGGCCAGAAGCACTCCTATGACCATAGACATAACACCCAAAAACATAAATACCCCTAAAATATCCGGTCCAACGCCAATCACATTATAAAAAATCCGGCATATCGTATAGAACCCCAAAGCTTTAATCAGCACCCCTGAAAGCATGGCCGAAACCGGCGCCGGCGCCGACGGATGAGCGTCCGGCAACCAAGCATGAAAAGGGACAAGCGCCGCCTTAAGTCCAAATCCCATGATAAACAAAACACTGATCATCATACCAATATTAGTTTTGCCGGAATGCGCAAAGACATAAGCCATCTGCGCCATATTTAACGTAGAAGTAAAGCCATAAAGAAGTGCAATGGCAAGCAGTATAAAAAATGAACCCATAACGCTCATGATCGCATACTTAAAGGCAGCTTCAAATTCGTGACGCTCAACCCCAAAAGCGATCAAAGCAATACTGGCCACAGAAGCTATCTCAAGAAAAACATAAAGGTTAAATATGTCACCGGTCATAATAACGCCGTTCATGCCGGCGACCATAAAAAGAAATAAGGCGTAAAATTTCCATGTTGAGGTGAATTTCTCAATATAATTCACAGAATAGACCGCAGATTAAAAATGCCATGAGACTGACGATGATGCTCATAAATACAGAAAATCCGTCAAGCACCAGAGAAATCCCCACTGTTGATTTTCCAATGCCTGTACAGTAGACCAGAATGCCCTGACGGTTGATGACAATCACTAAACCAACAGCGGTCAAAAGCTGTCCCAAGGTCGTGACGATCGCCAGATAAGGGGCAAATTTCTGGCTGCGGTCTCCCACCAGGGTGATCAAAAATCCTCCGGCAAGGGGGATTACAATAAAAAGGCAAAGTAGATTAGAGCTTATCATCATCCTCTTAAATCCTTGATTTGGGTGATATCAAAAGTCCCATATTTTTCATAAATCCGCATGGCCAAAGCAATCAGCACAATCACCATGGCCAGGCCCACGACAATAGAAGTCAGCACCACGGCCTGAGGAATAGGATCAACATGGCTGGGAGTCACCCCTTGGGCGTTGATAAGAGATCAACACAAAAAATAAACTTCACGGCATATTGCGCGATAACAACACCGATGATCATTTTGATGATGTTACGTTTTCTCAAAATACAATAAAGCCCAAGTCCAAAAAATATTAGGCAAAGCAAATAGACCATCATAAAAAGGGCCCTCCATCAATCGTCTTCTTTCTTATACCGCAAAAGCAAGACGACGGAAAAAATGGCAAATATCCCTGTGACTGCCTTTAACGCTATTTCTATTTGGCTAAAAGATATCATCCCCGCGTTATAGAGACTAAACGGGTCACCGTTGGAAATAACATTTAAAAATAAATACCCGACGACAAAGGACAAAAGCACAAGACTAAAAAGCAAAAGAATCCCTCTGGTGCTAAAAAACAACGAGACCATCTTTGGCAATTTCTTTAAACTGGCGTTTTTCCCGTAGGCCAACATAATGTTAATAAAAGTCAGCGCAATGATGACACCTCCGACAAATCCTCCTCCGGGTGAAACATGTCCCTTAATGAAGATGTTAATCCCATATAATAAAACAAAACCCACGCTTAGCCTCGTGGCCGTCTGCACAATCAATGACATCCCGGGTTCTTGTTGTTTAGTCATTTCTTTTTCCCTTTGGGCATGAGGATAACCAAAACCGCTATAACAGCAACGAATAATATGGCTGCTTCCGCGAAAGAATCAAAAATACGGTATTTCAAAGTGACCACCGAAACCAAATTCGTCTCTTCCCGTCTTAAGGCAAATTCTGCCCAAGCAATCGCCGCAGCCTTCATCAAGGGACTTCCAAAAGGCGGCAGGTCTTTAAAACATTTCAGGGCCACGATAACAAGTGTGACAAAAAAAGCAACGTAGATAAACGTATTGACATACCATCTGCCTGATGTAGAGAATGGCAAATCCACCCGTAATGTCGCTTTTATAAGAATAAGCAGGGCCAGGGTTTCGACAACCAGCTGCATGATGGCAACATCCGGAGCTTTAAGCACAATAAAAGTAATGCAAAGAAACAGCCCGACCGCGATGAGTGCCACGACCGAAGAAATGAGGTCTTCCAGTTCAATGGCCAGGATAGCGGCTACAATCATAAAAATCAAAAGAAAATAGAGTCCAATCATATTTTCACTTTAGCAAAATATAAAAAAGCGCGATCATTCCCAAAAGACACCAGGCCATATAAGTCGGCAGGATGCCGTTATGAAAATAACGCAAGACACCATAAAGCCCCTGCACGCCCTTAAGGCCCATCTCATAAATATCAAAGACCTTTTTTTGGGCCAATGCATAAATACCTTTTAAACCCCTCATGTCCTGAATTGTCCGGTAAAATTCTGTCCCCGACATTCTCATTTCGGGATGTTCCTTGAGGTTTTCTCCGCCGATAAATGGCGCCGTTGTCCTTGCTTTGCCGGCCATGCCCAAAAGATAGATCACGACTCCGACAAGAATACCCAAAAGAATTAAAACAGTGGCCACTACACGCGCTCCATGTCCCGGAGAAAACCACGTTCTGTTTTAAACTCGGCAGGATAAAGATCCCTAAAGGAATTTGCCTGGCAAAAACTCCGTAGAGAACACAAAGGCCCGCCAGAAAAACAATCGGAAACCACATGGTCATAGGCGTTTTGTTTTGCTCGGGTGCCAATGGAGGCTTTTCTGAAGAAGATTGACCTAAAAATACGGCATGCACGAGTTTCATGAAACTGGCCAGCGTCAGAGCGCTTCCAAACATCGCGGCCATGAGCCATAAAATCCACAGATGGCTCCCTTGCCTGCCTGTTTCAATGATGCCTAGATAAATCATCCATTTTGAAGCAAATCCATTCAATGGCGGGACACCGGAAATGGCCAATGATGCAATCAAAAAAGCCCCATAAACCACCGGCATTGTTTTGGACAGCCCCCCAAGCTTATCCAAGTCCGTTGTTCCGGCTTTCTTTTCTACGGCCCCCGCGGAAAGAAAAAGGCATGATTTGTAAATAGCATTATTAAGCATATGAAATATGCCTCCGGCAATGCCGATGGGATTGCCGGTGCCGATCCCAAGGACCATGTATCCGACCTGACTGACCGCGTGATAACCCAAAAGCCTCTTAAGATCATGCTGAACAAGGGCCATCATGACCGCACAAACAATCGTCAAACTCCCAATGGCCATCAAAAATGTGTTCATGGCCGCATTCATCTGAAAAAGGTCCAGCGAAACACGGACCAGGAAATAAATACCCAAAAGTTTGTCCAAGGCCGCCGGCAAAAAGGCGGTCACCGATACCGGGGCATCTTCAGCCGTGTCAGGAATCCAGGTATGAAACGGCATGGCGCCGGCTTTGGCAAAAGCCGCCGCGGCAAAACAAAGATACGCCACGACCGCCAACGGTGAAGTTAAAAGCAATGTGAATCGTATCCATACGCCAGGAACCGGTCAGCTTCCAGACAATAGCCATGCCCAGTATCATGAGGGCATCTGTGCCCGCCACAATAATCAAGGCCTTCTTGGCTGTTTGAGGGGTCCTCTCCTTTTGGCCAAAACCGATGAGAAGATATAAAAGAAGCCCCAGGAAACCCCAAAAAACAAGAAAAACTATAAGATGGTTGCTAAACACCGCCCCCAGCGACACCAAAGCCGTCAATAAAAGATAAAAGTAATAACGCGCAAGGCCTTTCTGTCCACGCATGGCCCCCAACGAATAAAGCAAGATAAGCAGGGAAAAGAAGACAATAAATGTCCCTACAAAAAAAGAAAAATAATTGAATTTGAAGAAAACGCCCAATGAACTCATTTCACACCCATTTTGTTTCTGATTTTTTCGGTCTTTTCCTGGGACAGGCGGATGAGATCTTCGCCATTATACATTTTCTTACCCTTGACATCGCGCACCGCCATCCTTTCCGTACAGCAGTAACAGGGATCAATGCCTGCCAAAATGATGGTCGCATCAGAAATTGTCTCACCGACAATGGTGGCCTTGTAGGTCGGAAGGTTCATGAAAGTCGGCGCCCTGACCTTGTGGCGCGCCGGACGGTTTGTGCCGTCGCTGCGCACATAATGAAAACACTCTCCCCTGGGCGCTTCAATATGGCCTATCCCTTCACCGGCGGGAATATCTTTGATATTAAGATCGATCGGCCCTTCCGGCAAATTTTGAAGACAATATTTCACCATTTTAATAGACTCAAAAGTCTCCAAAACCCTCACGACCAATTTGTCAAAAACATCGCCTTGTTGACAGGTGATCATCTCCCACGGAAACTGATCATAGGCCGCATAAGGAGAATCTTTCCTGACATCACGCGCCACACCCGAAGCCCTGGCCGTCGGTCCCAGCGCACAAAAGTTGATGGCATCTTCTTTGCTAAGGACCCCGACATTTTTGGTACGCGCATGAAGCACAGGGTCATCCATCACCGCTTTTTTGAGCATCTCAAGCGTGGGGACAATGGAATCGATCTTTTTAAGGACTCCCGGAATATCCTCCGGCTTAATGTCCCGCCTTACTCCACCCGGCTTAAACATCGCATAGTTATTGCGGTTTCCGGAAAGGATCTCCATCACGTCCAGGATCTCTTCGCGCAGTTTCCAAGCCCACATAAAAACTGTATTGTATCCCAAAAAATGCCCGGCCAGGCCCAGCCACAACAGATGCGAATGAATGCGCTCGGCCTCGGCTATGATCACACGGATAAATTTGGCCCTGGGCGGGACCTCCACGGACAAGATGTCTTCCACGGCCTGTGTATAGGCGAAAGGATGGCTCGTCGAACAAATGCCGCAAATTCGCTCAACCGCGAAGGTCGACTGGTCAAACGACATCATCTCGGAAAGTTTCTCGATGCCGCGATGGTTGTATCCCACTTGGACATCAATGGCCACAATCCTTTCACCCTCCACCGTAAGCGTAAAAAACTCCGGCTCTTCCTGCAAAGGATGATAAGGTCCGATAGGCACGATTGTCTTTGGCCATGCTTCACACTCCCCTATCCCGAATGGCGTTTGGGTCCCATTCCTTATAATCACGCCTCAAAGGATATACGCCCTCAGGCCATTCCGGCGGCAAAAGCAGCCTGCGCATATCCGGATGGCCGATGAAATTAATTCCTAACATCTCGGTGATCTCTCTTTCGATCCAATTCGCCCCTTCAAAAACCGGCACCAGCGAAGCAATCTCGGGCTTGTCCTTAGGCAAAACGACCCGCAACGATACGATCAAATCAACGGCATCAAAGGTGAAATGATAAAGGATCTCAAAATGTTGACGGGTATCCATGCCCGGAGGCGATATTAAAACGAGCGCCTAAGTCTTTAAAAATATAAGTTGCCATGGACAAAAGCGCACTTGATGGGATCTCGATATAAACCCTTTTAGGCGACTTCTCTAAAAAATTCTTGATATCGTTTTTGAATTTTTCCTGCAGTATGCTGTTTAATATTTCTTGCCGTGTCATAGTCAAAACCGGTTATTGTTTATTGTTTTTAAGGTCCCTCTTCAGCCTTATTAATAAGTTTCATTATCCCCGCGATGATCGCCTCAGGCTTAGGCGGACAACCCGGGATGTACACATCTACCGGAATGATTTTGTCAATCGGCAGCGGACAATTGTAACTGTGAATGAACATCCCTCTGGAAAGCGCGCATTCACCGATCGCCACCACAAAACAAGGCTTGGGCATCTGTTCATACACCTGTTTGATGCGGGGGATGCATTTGCGGTTCGCGGAACCGGTCACGATCAAAACATCCGCATGCCTGATACTGCCGGCCAAAAGCATCCCGAAACGTTCAACATCAAAACGCGGCGTCAGGCAATCCAAAAGCTCAATGTCGCAGTTATTACAACTGCCCGTCGACATATGAAAGATCCAAGGTGATTTCAACAACGCCCGCATTTTAATACTCATCTTATTTCCCCATCAATGCCAGAAGTACCGCGATCGCGGCCAACCCCGTCAGCGTGCCCCAAAAAAACCGCATAGCCTGATCGATACGAAGCCGCGGATTAGTGTTACGGATAACCGTGACCAACGCCACGAGCCCTATATATTTCAAAAGTCCCCAAAAACCATCAACGCCATCCCATCGCCATCCTCCCAGAAACAGGACCATGACAAAAAACGGCAGGACAAAAAGCAGCATGTTCTTCATGAGCTTATAGATCGCAAGTCCTGGTCCGGAGTATTCGATCAAAGGCCCGCTGACGATCTCCGTTTCCGCCTCAGGCATATCAAACGGCACGAGACCCAGTTTGGCCTGGACGCAAAAGATAGCCACCAGAAAGGCCAAAAAACCGGATAGACTGCCTATAATGGCACCATGCTGCGCTTGAAATGCCAAAATATCGCCGATCCGGATAGCAAAGCCTGATTTGATCACAGCCACCATCACGGCTAACACAAAGGGAAGTTCATAACCTAAGACCAGCTTCATTTCCCTTGATGCGCCCAGGCTCGCCAGCGGATTGCCTGAGGCAAAACCGCCCATCATAATGCTAATGGACGGGATTATCAGCAGATAGATCGCTGCAATCAGGTCTCCGAGAAAGGTCTGGCCAAAATTAAGGTCATTCATCCATAAAAGCGTTGAGACCAGAATCACGCTTGAAAGCCCCATGACCGGCGCGGCAAGAAAAGTCGTTCTGGAAGCTGTCGCGGGAATTAAAAGTTCCTTCCCGGAAAGTTTCACCAGATCAATAAGCGGTTGCAGCAAAGGCGGTCCCACGCGATATTGCACCCTCGCCGTAACTTTACGGTCGATCCAACTGGCGAAAAGCCCTGCCATGGCCGTCAAAAAAAATCCAAAAACAAAAAAAATAAAAAGATAGTTCACGCCTTTTCCCACTCCCAATGCTTGCAATGCACAATGATATTGTCCCCCACCAAAAACGTATCGGCCCCAAGCTCTTCGTTCGGCCGACTTCAGGCTTAAAGCACCATGAGGACAGGTTTTGATACACAACGGCTCATCCGGTTTATCCCTGCGATCAAGGCAAAAATCACAATTATGGATCAAGTACGGCACATGCTCCGGGTAAATCGTCCCGTAAGGGCACGCGTGCGAGCAGGTTTTGCAACTGACGCAACGCATATAATGACGGACTAATAATTTGTTCTTTTCTTTCTGCTGCGAAAGCGCCTCTTTGGGGCAGGCATTGACGCAATGCGGCTCTTCACAGCGACGGCAGACAACCGCGTAGGTGGCCAATTCCTTGACAGAAATGATGCCGTTATTAACGGGTTTTTGTTGATGATAATAATAGCTGCATTCGACCTTGCATTTTTCGCATTGACTCGAGCAAATATCAAGGTCGATATAAAGGCGCATTTGCGGCCCCTTTTGGGGCGCCGTGTTCATTTGTCCTTGGTGCAATTGTTGGGCGCTTGTACTCATATTTAATCCCAGATCTCCGGAAAATTCTTGATCTTTGAATAGGTAAAAACCGGACCGTCTTTGCAGGCATAATACGTGCCGATGCGGCAGTGCCCGCATTTGCCGATGCCGCACGACATGTTCTTTTCCATGGAAAGATAGATATTGTCTTCCTGAAAACCCATCTCAAGCAATTTTTTGGTGCCAAACTTCATCATGACCGGCGGACCGCAAACAATGGCCACGGCGGTTTTATAGTCAATATGTACACTGTCAAGAATGTTGAGCACCAACCCCACATTCCCTTTCCAACGTCTCATCGCCTTTGTCGACCGTCAACTGTATATTAAGGTCTCGGCGCTCATACCAGCTTTCAATCTCCCGCCGGTAAAGGAATTCAGCAGGGTTCTTGCAACCGCCGCGAAAATACAACTGCTTAAACTGTCCGCTCATATCAAAAAGAGAATACATAAGACTTCTCAAGCGGCGCAAACCCGCAACCGCCTCCCATGACCAGTAATTCCTTACCCCGGAAATAATCGAGGGGATAACCATTACCCATGGGACCGCGCACCCCGATGGTATCGCCTGCTTTTAGTTCATGCACGGCCCTGGTCAATTTGCCGACGCGCATGACGCTGACCTCAAACACATCTTGGTATTGAAGGCCGGGAAGACGGCGTAAACGGCGCCTCACCTACTCCCGGGACTGTAATCTCAAAAAACTGTCCGGTTTTAAAACTCATCGGTTCCTGGGGCCGGAAACGGATAGTCTTGATGCTGGGCGTTTCGGTGATGACGTCCAACACCTCTGCTTTGATAGGCCGATAAATGTTTTTACACATGGCTGTTCACCAACTTGCGAAGGACTTGACGGATATCTATTTTCGCCGGGCAACCGGTAATGCAACGGCCGCATCCCGTACAAGCATAAACTTTGGCGACTTTCGGGAAAAAATCAAATTTCTTTTCGAAACGGTTACGTAATCTCATCCACAGTTTAGGCCGTGGGTTTCCGCCGCCCGCAACCTGCGCGTAATCCTTGATCATACACGAATCCCAAACACGTAAGCGGGCCTGTGACGTCTCATTTTTTTGGTCATAAAGAAGGAAACAATGACAAGTCGGGCAGATAATAGTACAGCAACCGCACTCCACACACCTTTGGGCCTCCTCCTTCCAGATTTCCGACTCAAAATTCTTTTCAATAATGCCCTCAAAACGGTCCTGATGAGGGATATCATTTATTTTCAAATTTTCCATGACTTGGGCGGCCGTTTTGGAGCGCACGCTTTCCCTCTGGTTAAAATGCTCTTCCGAGGCTTCTTTGAATAAGTTTAAATTCTTTTCGATGATGCTTTGTCCTTTTTGAGAAGCGCTTTCAACAAGAAATCCCTTTTCAAGGGGCGAAAGATTGATATCAAATCCCTCCTGAGGGTGCGGCATAAGACCCAAAGCCATGCAAAAACAGGTCTCAATAGCACAGGTGCAGTCAGAGCTGATGATAAGATTTTCCTGTCGATTGGACACATAAAAAGGATCGGCGATGTCCTGACCCAGCCTCCCGGAAAAAACGTAATCCTGAATTTTAAACCCTTTAAGGTCGCAGGCCTTGGCCCCTACGATGGCGATAGGTTTCTGCTGGGGATGCGGCAGCGCCTCATCGAAGTCATGGGCCACCACCTCGCGCGCGCGGGTAAAAAAAGCCTTCAAGGGCTCAAAGGTACGGACTTCTCCGACGACCACCGGTTCACCGGGAATAAATTTCTTATAAAAACGCTGTTTGTCTTTTTTGATAGGGACATAGACCTGGTAACTCAAAGACAAAACTTCCAGGAATCGGTCAAAATCAGAATTAGAAAGATAAAAAGTTTGGTTCACAATATATCAAATTTTATTTAACAATTTAATACTTCTTATTTTAACTTATGTTATAAAATAGCCATCGAAACGCAACAAAATAAATAATATTTTTTGACCTTCCTTAAAACCAAAGGTAGAATGCTAAAAATAGATAACACTTTTTTGTTTAAGGAGGCCTTTATGTCCGATATTGATTTAAATAAATTTTCTTTTTTTAAAAACATGAAAACCGAACACCTAAAATTTCTTTCCTTGCACATGACTCAAGATACTTTTAAGGTCAACGAATACATTGTCAAGGAAAATGAACAGTCCTTAAATTTATTTTTAATTCTTAAAGGTAAAGTCTCCATTGAAATGCTTTCCCCTGAAGGCAAACCATTTTCCATACAAACTTTAACAACGGGCGATATTGTAGGCATGGTCCTGGATGATCCCTCCTTATCAGTCTCAATTTTGCGCACGGGCCCTGGAAGCAACCGAAATGCTGGTCATCAACGGAGAAGTCGTCAAGAAGAAAAGCGAAAAGGACCATGATTTTGGTTATGAACTTTTGAAAAGACTTATCACTATATTCGTTCAAAGGCTCCAGGCAACCAGGCAGCATTTAATTGCCATATATTGTTCCGTTTGATAAGGGCTTCACTCTTGTTCTCAACGCTTAAACTCCGTTGCTAAAACCAAATGTCTGATCCCCACCTTGGAAGCCGCATCAATGACCTGCACCACATAATCGTATTTCACATTGCGGTCCCCATTGATGATAATCGCAGGGTCACTGATAGGTTTTCATGATATGTTTCAATTTAAATTTAAAAACGTCCAAATCCAGTTTCAAGATTGTATTTTTCATTTTCCATATAAACTTCACCATTGGAAGTAATGCTGACATTGATATCTTTACTTTCTACAGGTTGTTGATTATTGGAAACTTGCGGCAAGGCAATTTTGATGCTGGAACGGTAAATCAAAGGGGTGGTGACCATAAAAATGATCAACAGCACCAAAATAACATCGGTAAAAGGAGCGATTTAATTTCAGCAATCAATTTGGAATTGCGCTGTCGTTTTCTCATAAAATCTTAAAATCGCGAAGATTGTTTCTTAACGCACATTAAATCAACCAACTCCGAAGCAGCCAATTCCATATCAACCACGAAATTGTCAATTTTACGGGTAAACCAGTTATAGCTGAGGACTGCCGGGATGGCCACCAAAAGTCCCGCGGCCGTACACACCAAGGCTTCCGCAATACCGACTGTCACCACATCCATGCCGCCGCTGCCGGCTTTGGCAATATTACTAAAGGCCCGCATAATCCCAATGACCGTACCCAAAAGACCGATATACACCGCAGTTCCGCCGATACTTCCCACAATACCTATAAATCGCTCCAATTTGATCGTTTCAACGGTAATTTCACGTTCCATGGCATTAGAGATCAGTTTTTCATCATGGCCATGCAAATTCAGGCCTGCCAGGGCCACCCTAGCAACAGGAGTATCGATATTCTTGCAAAGACCTATGGCATTAAGGACATGGTTGCTGCTAAATTCTTTACGGATTTGATTTAAATATCGACTCGGGAGAACTGCGAACGGCGATTATAATAAACCACGCGTTCAATGATCACGGCAATGGAAATAACGGAACAAAAAATAAGAATATATATGGTAAATCCGCCGGCGGAGATAATTTCAAAAATACTTTGACCTTTAAACATGTTTTTCTCCGTCTAACTTTTCGCTTAAAAACCAGCGGCGCAGACCGTTGCTAATTTCTTATGATTATAATAAAGTCTTATTCTAACCGAACGATTTGGAGAAAACAAGAAAAATACAGAACTTAATCTTGACTTATAAGGCTCTTAGGTACAAAATGACGTCCAATGAAATGTTGAAAATGTCACTTTTAAGTCCCGTTGCATCCTTGCAGAACACAAGAAGCGGGGCTTAGAATGACAATATTGAGGAGATTACATGATCATAGGAATCCCTAAAGAAACTTATCACACAGAGAAACGGGTCGCTTTCATCCCTTCTTCGGTGGATCGTTTGGTCAAAAAAGGAGCCCGGGTTATTATAGAAACAGGTTTAGGGGCTTCCATCGGCATAGCTGATGAAGAATATAAAAAAGCGGGTGCTTCCATTGAAAACAACCGCCAGTCGCTGTTATCTTCTGCTGATATTGTCCTTCGCTTGCGTAAACCTCCTATGGAAGAAATCGGCCTCTTAAAAAAAGGCTCTATTCATATCAGCTTCCTTGACCCTTTTAATGAAAAAGCATTGGTGCGGGCTTTGGCGCAAAACCAAATCAGTGCTTTTAGCATGGAAATGATCCCGCGTACCACCCGTGCCCAGAAAATGGACGCATTAAGTTCTCAGGCGAATTTGGCCGGTTATGTGACGGTTATTTTAGCGGCCGAACGTCTACCTAAAATATTCCCTATGCTTATGACGCCGGCAGGCACTATTGCCCCGGCCCGTGTTTTTATTATCGGTGCCGGGGTCGCAGGTTTACAGGCCATTGCCACCGCCAAACGTTTGGGGGCCCGTGTGGAAGCCTTTGATACCCGTGCGGTGGTAAAAGAACAAGTTCAATCCCTAGGCGCTAAATTTGTTGAAATTGACTTAGGTGAAACAGGCCAAACCGCTCAGGGGTATGCCAAAGCTTTAACTCCTGAACAATTAGAGAAACAGCGTCAAGGCATGGCCAAGGTTTGCGCGCAATCGGATGTTATTATCACCACCGCCCAATTGTTCGGCCGACGGGCACCTGTAGTTTTAACTAAAGATATCATTGCCCAAATGAAGCCCGGAACCATTATTGTGGATATGGCCGTTGAATCCGGCGGCAATGTGGAAGGCTCCAAACTTAATGAAGAAGTTGTCACTTCCAATGGAGTCCGCATTTTAGGCATGGGAAATCTTCCCGGCACGGTCGCAGTCCATGCTTCCCAAATGTATTCCGCCAATTTGCACAATTTACTGGAAGAATATTGGGACAAAGATACTAAAGCTTTTAAAATCAATCCTGAAGATGAAATCATCAAAGGCGCCCTGATCACCCATCAGGGGCAAATTGTGAACGAAATGGTAAAGAATATAAAATAACTTACTGTCATTGTGAGCCCAAGGGGACGAAGCAATCTCTTTAAAAAGATTGCTTCGGTCGTATTGACCGACACTCACAGTTGTTCGTCGCTGAAAAACGCTCCTCGCAATGACACTTTCGGAGACATAATATGGAGCTTATTTATCTATTGTTTATTTTAGTATTATCGTATTCCTGGGATTTGCGCTGATTTCACGCGTGCCGCCGCTATTGCATACCCCTTTGATGTCTGAAGCCAACGCTATTTGCGGGATCATTGTTGTCGGCGCCTGATCGCTGCCGGTGTGGATGCCAACAGCCCACTGACTATTATTTTGGGGACTTCTGCCGTTGCCTTGGCTACCTTTAACGTAGTCGGCGGTTATCTGGTCACTGAACGCATGCTTAAAATGTTCAAGAAAAAAGATGGATAAGGGAAATAATGAATAATGAATTTTTTATGAATATTGTCTATATCATCAGTTCCGTCTTGTTTGCTTTCGGGTTAAAATTCTTAGGCTCCCCTGTCACGGCCAGGCGCGGCAACATGCTTTCTGCCTTAGGGATGTTGTTGGCCGTTCTTGCCACTCTTTGTAACGGGCATATCATCAGTTTTCAATGGATCCTTATCGGGCATTATTATCGGTGGCGAGTCTTGGGGCTTTTGTTGCCTTTAAAGCAGCCATGACCCAGATGCCGGAAATGATCGCCCTTTTGCATGGCTGCGGTGCCTTGGCCAGCGTTTTTGTCGGTTGGTCAGCCTATCATGTGCATGGCGCGACCGACTTAACCAATACCATTACACTTTATTTATCCATTGTTATCGGCGGCTTGACCGTTACCGGAAGCGCCATTGCCTGGGGTAAATTAAGCGGACAGATCTCCGGCAAGCCGATCTTATTTACCGGTCAAAAATGGCTTAACACGGCGATCATTACCGCAATTCTTATTCTTGGCATTATGTTTATCATTCAACCGTCCAGATATGATCTGTTTCTCATCATCCTTGGGCTGTCCATGCTTTTTGGTATTTTTATGGTCATTCCCATCGGCGGCGCGGACATGCCGGTGGTCATTTCTGTCTTAAATAGTTATTCAGGTATAGTGGCCTGTACCACCGGTTTTGTCATTCATAACACCCTTTTGATCGTCGTCGGTTCCTTGGTGGGTGCCAACGGTATCATCTTAAGCATTATTATGTGCAAAGCCATGAACCGCTCGATCAGCAATGTTCTTTTCGGGGCCTTCGGCAGTGTGGTCAAAAAGACAGGGACCGATGAAAAAAAAGAAGCTAAATCCATTTCTGTCGAAGATGCTTTTTTGATCCTGGAGAATGCTAAATCCGTGGTGTTTATCCCCGGTTATGGGATGGCCGTGGCCCAGGCCCAGCATGCGGTAAGGGAATTAAGCGAACTTCTTGGAAAATAACGGCTGTGATGTTAAATATGCTATCCATCCTGTGGCAGGCCGTATGCCCGGACATATGAATGTCTTGCTTGCGGAAGCGAATATCCCTTATGACCAATTGTTGGAAATGGATGCCATTAATCCATTGATGGATACGGTGGATGTGGCCATTGTTATCGGAGCCAATGACGTAGTTAATCCTGCCTCACGTCACGACAAATCAAGCCCTATTTACGGCATGCCCATCATCAACGCTGATAAAGCCAAGACCGTTTTTGTGCTTAAACGTTCCATGGCCACGGGTTTTGCCGGCATTGAAAATGAATTATTTTATTATGATAATTGCCGCATGATCTTTGGGGACGCCAAACAAACCATACAGGCCCTGGTTGCGGAATTCAAAAGCAGTCAACAGCACTAAAGATCCTTCCATTGAAGGTCTCACGTCTTCTTCCCGTCATCTTTTGGGGTATTTTTAATATATTGTGAATTTATGACCTTTCCTACGACAGAGAGCTGCTCCTTATCTGTCTCTGAAAGGTTAATAAATTTTGCCCTCACATCGGAGGTTTTGGTATTAGGGCGCGGTTTGACATTAAGAACGATCGCTTCAAGTACCAGGGAGTCCGGCGCTAATTGCGGGATCTTGATTTGCAACAAAACGGTTTTATGATTTAAATTCAGGTCATTGCGGGCTATGAATTTGACCCCCCCGATGCTGATGTTCCCAATGCTTGTTATGTCCCACTTTATGGGCAACACATCAGCTAAACAATATGCATGGTCAAGGGTTTTTCAATTCTTCTATGTTGGCGGAGATCATCAATCATAATGTTAAGCTAAGCTGATCTGTTCAGGAAGCCTGCTATGAGGGGTCATGGCTTCCACGGATTTAATTTTTATAACAGCCAAATGATAATTAGGGTCTTCGGCTCCGGCGAAATACTGGCGCAACATGGGGACATTTTCAAATACAATCTGTTTTTTGGAAATATCATTGCTGATAACAGCGGTCCCCGACACGCGGCAATACCACATTTTACGGTCCACAAAACAAACTTCCACGTTAGGATTAGCTTTTATCTGAGGGATCGTTCTGGAACGGCCCAAAAGGGCCAATAAAAGCTCTCCCTCTTCACTCAAATACGGCATCATGGGACGCACACGCGGCTTATTGCCGTCAACGGTTGCCAAAAAACCAAAACCGGCATCACGGATTATATCAATGGCTTCTTCTTTGTTCATAGAGAAGTCCTCCTTTGATTTTTACCATTCTTGGTTCATTGGTTAAATTTATCTGTTCCGATATAATCTTTATTTTTTACCGCTACGATCTGGGCCATGATGGAAACTGCGATTTCTTCAGGGGTTTGCGCCTCCGATATCAATCCCCATGGGGATATGCACCCGTTTTAAATATTTCTCTTCAATACCGGCTTTTTTTAAACGACTGAAAAATTTGACCCTCTTAGGCTTGCTGGAAATGACGCCTATATAAGCCGCAGGAGATTTTATCACTGCTTTAAGGCATTCAAAATCATATTCATTGCCCTGTGTGACAATAGTCACGATAGGTGTTAGATTTAATAGGCATCTTGGCTAATTCATCGGCGTGATTACCAACAATGATTTTATCAACATGGGGGAAACGTTTTTTATTGGCAAATTCTCTGACGGTTATCGATGATCGTAACTCTAAACCCAAGGATTTTAGCTATCGCAGACAAAGGCAAAGCAATATGCCCTGCGCCACAGATGATTAAATGGTCCTTAGCAGCAAATGGTTCAATAAAAACCTTCATCTGTCCGCCGCAAACAGATTCCCCTTCGCGTCCAAAATAATTATAGGTGACTGTCGCAGGTTTTTGTTTCTTGATGGCTTTGAGGCATTCGGCAATGGCTGCTTTTTCATTGCGCCCGCCGCCGATAGTCCCAAAAGAAGTGCCATCGTTAAAAACAATCATCTTGGCGCCTGTTTTACGCGGAGTGCCTTTTAGGGTGGCTTCGGTGATGGTGGCAAAGGCATAACTTTGCCCTTTTTGGGAGGCTTTAAGCGCTTTGTAAAGAATTTCCAAAGACATTATTTTAACGATAAGCTTTGATGATCTTTTGGTCCTGTACAGGACGGTCCCCTGGACCTGTCGGTGTATTTTCAATTTTGGAAACAATATCATAGCCCTGCGTAACCTGACCAAAAATCGTATGATGGCCATTTAACCAGGGAGTGGGCACGGTGGTAATAAAAAATTGGCTGCCGTTGGTATTAGGCCCGCGATTGGCCATGGCCAAAATACCAGGTTTATCAAAGGTAAGGTCCGGACTGATTTCATCCGCAAAATCTTTTCCCCATAAGCTTGCCCCTCCGCTGCCTGTTCCGGTCGGGTCTCCGCCCTGGATCATAAAACCTTTGATGACACGATGAAAAATTAAGCCATTATAGTAGCCTTTTTTGACCAGACCGACAAAATTCTCCACGGTTTTTGGGGCTTTATCCGCAAATAAGGTTAATTCGATATTCCCCTGATTTGTTTCTAAAACAACGATGGTTGATTTCACGTTAGACTCCTGTGCTTGGGTTAGAGAAAAAGGTATAATAACGAACATACAAAAAAATAACAAACAACAAATACGGACCATAAGAATTCTCCTTCTGACTTAATTATGTTATTGAATTTTCTTTGGTCATGAACTGTGGGTAAACCCAATTCAGACCTGAATATACGGTTTTGTTCCCTCAAACGATGGATTTCTTCTTCAAGCAGTGATCTTGATTTTATCAAAATCACGTACTTGGACATGAAAAATTTTTAATTCTGTTTGTAAAAGATTGATATTCTTATTCTTTTCAGCCAAAAGAGTTTCCAATTTATCTATTCTGTTATCAGGATTCTTCAGATTGAGGAGCATCGGAAAATTCTGATTCTGGACGGTTTTGGGTAAAGGAGGTTTAGCCATTTCAGGAAACAACATTTTTACTACCCAATACAAAGCTGTAATTAAAACAGCCAAGTAAAGAATTAACATATGTTGCCTCCTTTAAGTTCCTAGCAAGGCAGCTCTATCATTGACAGTTAGGACAGCTTAAATAGCTGTTTTATAATGCAATCTTTATGATTACCTGTATTCTTTTATCTGCGGGCCTAAGTGAACGCTTTGGGTCACCTAAAGCTTTGGCAAGCATCTCTGGGCAGCACTGTCATCCAACATCTACAAAATACTTTGCTTCAAGCTCTTGTGATGAAATCATCGTGGTTTTAGGAGCCCATGCCCACCAAATACTACCCATCTATATTTATACACAGCCGAATTCGTGTTGTCTATAATAAAGATTACAATTTTGGACAGACATCTTCTGTACAAGAAGGCTGGCGTCAGGCAGAAATTCATCTGAAGGGGTTATGTTTTTGCCTGTGGATTGTCCTTTAGTGCAAGCATCAAGTATTGATATGATCATTCGATCATTTTAAAGAACATGACCCTGATATATTGATCCCTACTTATCAAAATAAAAAAGGCCATCCTCCTATCTTTCATCAACGTTTAAAATCAAAAGTCCTTGATCTTCCTATGAATCTGGGGCTTAATTCTTTATTTACCGACCATCCGCCGCAAACAATAGAGATCAATGACCCCGGCATTGTCAAAACCTTTAATACTCCTCAAGAATTAGAAGCAATAAAAATCCCCATAAACAGTGAATTATTTAGTCTTATTTCCAAACGATAGCTTTGGCAGTATAGGTCGTGCGGATATAGGCGTTGCCTAAAAGCTTTTGAGGTTTGAATTGTTTTCCACATATCAGTGGCATCACTTTGAACATCGGTGATGGCATCAGCACCAAGCATGCCGGCTTCTTGTTTTAATTTAGGTAAAACATCTTCTAAAGGACTGACGACGTTCTGTGGTGACAGTCACGGTCCCGATTTCGGTGTAAGGCTTGTCCACCTTTTCAATATAAGCCACATCATCAATACTTGTTTTAGGCACATAATAATCTTGAGACGTTCTTTGGAGTTAATTTGATAGACAGTGCAACCCGAAGAAAAAATGACTAAAAATAAAAAAGTAAATAATATGCGTTTCATAAGTGTCCTATCTCTCTGAATGGATTAAGATTATTCTATTGATTATATTACCAAATTTAATGAAAACAATAAATTTTAAATTTTTTGAACCGCCTGTTCTTTTAACGCCTTGATATTTTTTCAGGGGTTATGGGTAATTCCTTGATGCGCACACCAATGGCATCTTCAACGGCATTGGCGATCGCCGCTGAAGTCGGCAATAATGATGCCTCTCCCATGCCTTTGGCGCCAAATGGACCTTCGGGATCATTGGTTTCAATCAAAATACTGTTCATTTTAGGGATACCGATGGAACGCGGCACGCGATAACCCGCAAAATTCGCATTGAGCACCCGGCCGTTCTTGAATCTTAAGTCTTCATAAAATGTATACCCAATACCCATGGCCAACGAACCTTCGATCTGCGCCTTCGACCGACTGGGGATTGATGGCCTTGCCGATATCATGCGCGTCCCATAATTCCA
Source organism: Candidatus Omnitrophota bacterium (assembly GCA_963769315.1). Classification (GTDB taxonomy): domain Bacteria; phylum Omnitrophota; class Gorgyraeia; order Zapsychrales; family Fredricksoniimonadaceae; genus JABDGZ01. The sequence goes on along the minus strand of CAVYLG010000002.1, from coordinate 6,442 downwards.
GCAGCTTGACACTCACCGGTGTCAGTGTCCACTTCCACTTCCGCAATCTGGGCTTCAAAACCATAACTTCCGGAAACATTACCCTCACCGGTACGAAAATCAATCGGGGTTGTTTTGGGATTATAACTGCCCCGTCCGATAATTTGTTTGCCATACTTAAAAGAATAACAAAGCTCCAGGGCCTTATCAAAACTCATTAGCTGTTTGCCGTCTTTCTTAAAAATCACTTTTTCAGCTTTGATGTCCAAATCATCAATGTTCAAATTATTATCCTTGGCGACAATTTCCAAAATCTGCATCTTGGCGTCCCTGCCGCCTAATAATGCCGCATTACCGGAAATAAAGGTCACCCGGCTGGCAAATGATCCGGTATCAAAAGGCGTGATTTCCGTGTCACCTGACTTGCATTTGATACGGCTATAACTGACACCTAATTCATGGGCGGCTATCTGAGACAAGGCGGTATTAGACCCTTGACCTGTATCCGCGGCACCGGTAAACAAATAAACTGAACCGTCTTCTTCCACCTTTACAATGGCCCCGGCGGATTCATGGGATTTATACATTTTAGAGCCCATGACATCCGCGGCAATGCCGATGCCTATCCCGCGCTTCAAATGTTTCATTTTGCCGCGTTTTTCTTTCCAACCGACAAGCTGCACAGGCTTTTTCAATGCATTCACGCAAGCCATTGGTAGTCAAATATCATTTTATTGACGGTGACCATGTTGGGTGTCGTGATGTTTTTAAGACGGAATTCCACCGGGTCCATGCCCAAATCCTGGGCAATCATGTCCATGTGCGATTCAATGGCAAAACCGCTTTGCACCCCGCCGAAACCGCGCATGGCTCCGCTGATGGGATTATTGGTGTAAACCCGATAACCGGTCATGCGAAAATGCTGGATTTTATAGACCATAAAAATACGCATGATGGCCGCAGCCAGGACAGTCGGCCCATAACTGCAATAAGCCCCCCCGTCGGCTAAAACCTCACCGGTTATAGCAAGGATAGTCCCGTCTTTTTTGACACCGGTTTTAATTTTATAAATCATGCCGTGCTTGCGCCGGGTGGTGGTGAATTCTTCTTCACGGGTCAAACAAATCTTAACAGGCAAGCCACCGGCTTTTTTAGAGAGCAGACATGCGGCAAAATCCATAGGCAGCATTTCCAATTTCCCGCCAAAACCGCCGCCAACTGCCATTTTGATCACCCGCACGTCATTCAAATCCATTTTTAAAGTTTTAGCCAAGGCTTCCCGGCATTTAAAAGGCGCTTGGGATGAAGACCACAGGGTAATTTTATTGGTAAAAGTCTCCCACTGCCCGACACAGACATGCGGTTCCATGGCCGCGGGATGGGCCACCGGGCACCAAAATTTATCCTCGCGCACATGATCTGCTTCTTTCATCACGCGTTCGGGATTACCGAAATTCACCGGCAAAATCACCGCGATATTATTAAGAGATTCATGGATTTGGGGAGCGCCGGGCTTGATCGCTTCTTCAATTTCAAAAACCCCGGGGAGTATTTCATATTTAACGTCAATCAGACGTAAAGCTTCATCTGCTGTTTCTTCATCTACAGCCGCCACGGCAGCCACTTCATCGCCGATATAACGGACTTTATCGGCCTCAAGGGCCATTTGATCAACCGTATGCGGGAAAAAATATTCATTGGAACCGAATTTAATCTGATAGGTGTCTTTAGGCGTAACAATAGCTTTCACGCCGGGCAAAGCCTCGGCCCTGGATGTATCAATGCTGATGATGCGCGCATGCGGATGTGGAGAACGCAGCATTTTCCCCACCAGCATATTGGGGAAATAAACATCAAAGACATATTTGGTCTGGCCCGTGACAATGCCCTTGCCTTCGATACGCGGCACGCTTTTGCCTACAGGGTCGACATATTGGTCTACAAATTTAGATTTGGATGTCAGGGCCATATTGGTTTGTCGTACAGTGGTTTACCTGGGATGTTTTCACATTCAACGCTACATCCCTTGGCAACCTACATGGGGACACGGCTAAAGCCATGTCCCCTGGTTGGCGTTTACTTTATTCATCTTCTTGCCAGCCTCGCGCACTGCTTCAAAAATTTTTGGGTAACCGGCACAACGGCAGATATTGCCATCCAAGGCATATTCAATTTCTTCCTGGGTCGGTTGGGGATTTTTTTCCAATAAAGCAACTGACGACATGATCATGCCCGGAATACAAAAACCACATTGCACCGACCCATGATCCACAAAAGCCTGTTGCACCGGATGCAAGACATCCCCCTGGGCCAAACCTTCAATGGTGGTGATTTCATCACCCTGGACATTGGCCGCTAAAGTAATACACGACAAAACTGCTTTACCGTTGATCATGACCGTACAAGTGCCGCATTCGCTTTCCTGACAAGCGGTTTTAGTCCCTGTCAAAGTCAAATGATCACGCAAGACTTCCATGAGGGTTTCATGGCCCTTTAGGTTCAAGGTGTATTTCTTTTTATTGATCGTTAAATTTACGTCCATATAATTATTTTAAAAACGGCATATCTCTTCAATGGCGGATCTTAAACTGACCCTGAACATATGTTGTTTATATTCACTGGAACGTGTATCATAAATCGCCGCAGTCAAATGCTCCAGGGCTTTTTTGCCTAAATCCGGTGAAGATGAACTTTTATTTAAAAATTCTTCCAAAGAATGATCTCTTTGGGCAAATGCCACTCCATTATTAATACCGATCCTGGTATTGTGCCATTGCTTCCCTTTTAAATCAGATTTTACGCATATGGCTAACAATGGAACGTCAACGTGCAATGTTTTTTTGACCCGGCGATAAGCTGTCCGGGAAGCAGTGTTGGCTTTAATGGTCACATGAGTGAATAATTTTTCCGAACGGGCCGCATTCTTAAAAAAATCTTCGGCCTCGACAACATCTTCTTTACCATCAGCCCCTAAAAAATGCATTTTGCGCTCCAAAGCAACCATCACCGCGCCCATTTCAGTCCAGGTATAGCGGCAAGTCAAATTACCCCCCATGGTCGCCATATTACGGATAGGGTTGGTGGAAATATTACGGCAGACGGTATGTAATATTCTTAAATGACCTTCAGGTAAGGGAGCTTTCTAAAAGATCATTGATTCGGGTCATTGCTTTGATGGTCAGAGTTTCCCCTTGGAAACTAACGCCTTTAAGTTCATCAACCTTGGCTAAACTTAATATGTTACGGGCAGTTCTGGTTCCCTTTGTTTTCAACAATTTCATGGTGTTAAGCAAAAAGGTCCCGCCGGCCAGGACTTTGAAATCTTCCAATTCCTTATAAAGCCGGGCCGCTTCAAGGGAAGTTTTGGGCAAATGCAGCGTCAATGGGTTAAGTAACATGGGGTGTAGTATAGCAAAAATGAGGGTTTTACCCAAGTATTTCAAAAAATACCCGGTGTTGATCTTATTGACACCGGGTCGAAGGGGCTTTTAATTATGAGTTGGAAATCTGGTAATATTCTTTTAAGTAGCCCATATCAATAATTCCTTTATTAACCAATTCCTCAATCGAATCTTTCATCGATTGCATCCCTTGTGCTTTCCCCCTTAAAATAATATCGGGAATTTGTTTCCAGTCGCCCTCACGGATAATTTTTTTCCCGGTCTCGTTGACTAAAAATACTTCCGATGCAAGCACTAAGCCTTCCTCTCCGATGATACGAGGGAAAAGGTCTTGAACAATAATCCCCTTTAAAACCAGGGAAAGCCGGGTTAAAATGTGCTTCTGGGCTTCGACAGGGAAAAAAGATACGATGCGATCCAGTACCTGAGAAACAGTGGCCGAATGAATGGTTGTTAAAACCAACATCCCTGATTCGGCGGCAGTCAATAGAAGCTCTATGGTTTCTTTGTCTAAAACCTCTCCTATGGTCAACACATCAGGGTTTTGCCTTAAAGCATTGCGTAAAGCTGATGCGTACGAAACGGTGTCATCACCAAGTTCTCTTTGTTTGATAATGCAGGGACTTTTTTCTTGAAGGTATTCAATAGGGTCTTCAATGCTGATAATGACACCGTTAATTATTTTACTCAAATAACCGAGAAGGGAAGCCAGTGTCGTTGTTTTCCCGGATCCTGTCCGGCCGGAAATCAAGATGAGCCCTCTGGAATTGTTTTTTACCAAACGTTCCGTAACGGGGGGAAGTCCTAATTGAGAAGGGGTTAAAATTTTTGAATTTACGATCCGGCAAACAGCCTCCACCTTCCCCAGTTGGAAATGCATATTAAACCTTAACCTTTTGTCCTTATAGGTTAAGATAAAATTAATGTCTTTTAACTTCATGAACCTGGCATAATTATTCTCATCCAAGAGGTTGAGCAATAAATTTTTTATCGTAAATTCATCTAAAACCTTTCCGACCGTCTTTAATTTTCCTGCTTTTTTTAGGATAATGGGGTAGTCTGCCATGAAATGAATATCAATGACATTGTCCAGGTTAATGGTGTCCAAAAGAGAATAGATATTTATCTCTTGCAAGAAAGTTCTTAATTTTTCATTATATTGTTCGCTGATATTTATTATTTCAACGCCAACGAGGTATTGTTGATGGTTTGCTTTGTCAAGCTGGATCCTAATAACAGAAGAAATGAAAGATATTTTTTCGGTATCGGAAATATAGCAAGTGATTCTTAGCTGGGATTGCAATTTGAATTCTTTATCGGCATAAAAGCCAATGCCTCTTGCCGATATATCAAAAGTTTTCGTTGAAACGGGAGTGCCATAAAGTTCATTCCCCAGGCATTCCTCATACTGAATGGTGTTTTTATAATTTAGTCTTAATTCTTTTCTTTTGTTAGTCTTTATCAGCATTGAAGCCTCATTAAAAATTCGTTTTCTTTTTAAGACATCTTAAGGACAGATTTTAATCAAGATATTATAAGAATCCATAATTTAAGTATACTGTAAAGGCAGTAAAATGCCACCATTTAATGCTTAATTGATATATATATATCGATTTTCTAAAAAATCACCGTCCACGATTGCGAAGCTTTGGTTACAACAAATTAATCACTTCAGATGGCAGGCGTTTGAGCTCTTGGGTCCCTAAAATCCGGATGGACCAGCGCAGTAAGTCCAGTTTTTGTTGTAGTTTTTCGTTGGGAGTTGCTATGTTTTTCAGGCGATTACGGGACAAAAAAAAGATTTTGCGTAGTGTTTCAAATACAATCCTGGCTTCTCTGGGATAGAGACTGCTTTTGGTGGTTTCAAGAAGATCATCATAAGCCATGGTGCTGACCACGGGATTATAATGGTCCATTTTTTGAATTAAGGCCGGGACCATGGTTTCAAAATATTGAAACCGGTCTAAAACAATCAATGTATGCATGATCTCAATTTGGACAAAAGGAGAATCGCTGCGATTAAGCCGTCGGATTAAAACCCTGATGACGGCACTTTTATTATTACTTAAAACCTCATTGGCGTATTTCTCTTTGAATACCCTGACCGCGGCGGTGCATTTATAGGCCCCCAGAGAGTCATCCGCAATCATCGCCAACAAAATATCACTGGGTTCACTTGCGTATTTTTGAGCATAACCTTCCAAAAGGGCCTTATCATCAAAAATGGCGCCGGAAGCGATGTTCACCTCATCAATATCATCTTTGTCCTGGGCCCATAAAGGGGCAAAGGACGATAAAGTTAAAAATATTAATAAAAAATATAAATTTTTCATGAAGCCGGTATAAATTCCATGGAAATATCCAAAACTCGGCGAGAGTGCGTCAAGCCTCCTATGGAGATACGATCGACTCCGGTCGCCGCATATTGTTTGACATTTTTTAACGTGATACCGCCGGAGGCCTCCAAAAGGACGCGGCTTTTGGCTTGATTACGCCATTGAACGGCCTGAATAATTTGTTTTGGGGGCATATTATCCAATAAAATAATATCCGCCTTGGAATTAAGGATTTCTTTAAAGTGCTTGAGGTTATCCGCCTCTACTTCAATTTTTGTTTTAACCTTCTTTTTTAAATCCTTAATAACATCATTCATGTTGCGAACACCGCAGGATAGACGATGATTGTCCTTGATCATGGCCATATCATTGAGATTAAAACGGTGGTTGACCCCTCCGGCACTGCGTACGGCATATCTTTCCAAATAACGCAATAAAGGGGTGGTCTTACGGGTGTCCATGATCTTCGTTTTATAAGGCTTGATCTTTTCAACAAAAAGGCGGGTTTGAGTGGCAATGCCGGACAAAAATGACAAAAAATTAATCGCAACCCGCTCTCCTGAAAGTAGGGCCCTGGTGGGGCCGGAAATTTCTGCGATGACATCTCCCCGGTAGACCCGTTGGCCGTCGCTGACAAACTTGCGAAAAATAGTCTTGGAATTCAACGTTTTAAAAACTTCACGGGCAAGTTCAATACCACAGATGACTCCGTCGGCCTTTGAGACC
>CAVYLG010000001.1:0-210173 GCA_963769315.1 Candidatus Omnitrophota bacterium | reverse complement strand
ACGGCAATGTAGGCATCGGTACCTGGACAGCGGCGGGTGGTAATTTGATAGTCAATGGAGGCGGTAATGTTGGTATTGGATCAGCATGGCCGGGACAGAGGGTAGATGTCAATGGCACGGTGAGGATGACAGGCATGACGATGAGCGGAAGCAGTCCTATTAGCGGGTATGTATTGACAGCCAGCGACAGTGCAGGAGATACGACATGGTCATCACCGGGGTCGGTAAGCGGATGGGTATTTGTGGGGAATAATCTGTACAACACCAACAGCGGCAATGTAGGTATCAATACGGTTAATGGCGCGAATGTAGGGATAGGGACATCAACGCCGCAGGGCGGATTTGTGGTGACCAACGGCAACGTAGGGATAGGCACATGGTCACCGGTTAAACCGTTCACTGTGATAGGGGATACTTACCATAACGGGAACATCGGTGTCGGAACAACTTTAACTACAACCTCTGCATTGGCAGTCATGAACGGCAACGTTGGTGTTGGTACCTGGGTACCGGCGGGATTGTTGCAGGTTAATAATCCTGGCGCATCACCGTTTGTGGTTACTTCAGTGGGCAATGTAGGGATAGGGACCGTTACACCGCAAAGCGGATTGAACGTCACAAACGGTAATGTGGGTATTGGCACTTGGACAGCGGCTAACGCATTATCAATTGTTGGTGGAGTAGGTATAGGACCGGCGACGTATGCCAGTACCACAGCACCGGCTAACGGGTTGATAGTCAGCGGTAATGTAGGGATTGGGACGACGAATCCGCAAGATTTTGCTCGTAATAATAACAATATAAACATAAATAAATAGGGCGTTTGTCGTCAACAACGGCAACGTGGGCATCGGTACTTGGACAGCGGCTAACGCATTATCAATCGTTGGTGGAGTAGGGATAGGACCTGCGACGTATGCAAGTACCACAGCACCGGCTAACGGGTTAATAGTTAGCGGTAATGTAGGTTTGGGGACGACCAACCGCAAGCTGGTTTTGCCGTGATGAACGGCAATGTAGGCATCGGTACCTGGACAGCAGCGGGTGGTAATTTGATAGTCAATGGAGGCGGTAATGTTGGTATTGGTTCAGCATGGCCGGGACAGAGGGTGGATGTCAATGGCACGGTGAGGATGACAGGCATGACGATGAGCGGAAGCAGTCCTATTAGCGGGTATGTATTGACAGCCAGCGACAGTGCAGGAGATACGACATGGTCATCACCGGGGTCGGTAAGCGGATGGGTATTTGTGGGGAATAATCTGTACAACACCAACAGCGGCAATGTAGGAATCAATACGGTTAATGGCGCGAATGTAGGGATAGGGACATCAACGCCGCAGGGCGGATTTGTGGTGACCAACGGCAACGTAGGGATAGGCACATGGTCACCGGTTAAACCGTTCACTGTGATAGGGGATACTTACCATAACGGGAACATCGGTGTCGGAACAACTTTAACTACAACCTCTGCATTGGCAGTCATGAACGGCAACGTTGGTGTTGGTACCTGGGTACCGGCGGGATTGTTGCAGGTTAATAATCCTGGCGCATCACCGTTTGTGGTTACTTCAGTGGGCAATGTAGGGATAGGGACCGTTACACCGCAAAGCGGATTGAACGTCACAAACGGTAATGTGGGTATTGGCACTTGGACAGCGGCTAACGCATTATCAATTGTTGGTGGAGTAGGGATAGGACCGGCGACGTATGCCAGTACCACAGCACCGGCTAACGGGTTGATAGTCAGCGGTAATGTAGGGATTGGGGACGACCACACCGCAAGCTGGTTTTGCCGTGATGAACGGCAATGTAGGCATCGGTACCTGGACAGCAGCGGGTGGTAATTTGATAGTCAATGGAAGCGGCAATGTTGGTATTGGTTCAGCATGGCCGGGACAGAGGGTGGATGTCAATGGCACGGTGAGGATGACAGGCATGACGATGAGCGGAAGCAGTCCTATTAGCGGGTATGTATTGACAGCCAGCGACAGTGCAGGAGATACGACATGGTCATCACCGGGGTCGGTAAGCGGATGGGTATTTGTGGGGAATAATCTGTACAACACCAACAGCGGCAATGTAGGTATCAATACGGTGAATGGCGCGAATGTAGGGATAGGGACATCAACGCCGCAGGGCGGATTTGTGGTGACCAACGGAAACGTAGGTATAGGCACATGGTCACCGGTTAAACCGTTCACTGTGATAGGGGATACTTACCATAACGGGAACATCGGTGTCGGAACAACTTTAACTACAACCTCTGCATTGGCAGTCATGAACGGCAACGTTGGTGTTGGTACCTGGGTACCGGCGGGATTGTTGCAGGTTAATAATCCTGGCGCATCACCGTTTGTGGTTACTTCAGTGGGCAATGTAGGGATAGGGACCGTTACACCGCAAAGCGGATTGAACGTCACAAACGGTAATGTGGGTATTGGCACTTGGACAGCGGCTAACGCATTATCAATTGTTGGTGGAGTAGGGATAGGACCTGCGACGTATGCCAGTACCACAGCACCGGCTAACGGGTTGATAGTCAGCGGTAATGTAGGGATTGGGACGACGAATCCGCAAGGGGCATTTGTTGTCAACAACGGCAATGTGGGCATCGGTACTTGGACAGCAGCGGGCGGTAATTTGATAGTCAATGGTGGCGGTAATGTTGGTATTGGTTCAGCATGGCCTGGACAGAGGGTGGATGTCAATGGCACGGTGAGGATGACAGGCATGACGATGAGCGGAAGCAGTCCTATTAGCGGGTATGTATTGACAGCCAGCGACAGCGCAGGAGACACAACATGGTCATCACCGGGGTCGGTAAGCGGATGGGTAATGGTGGGGAATAATCTGTACAACACCAACAGCGGCAATGTAGGTATCAATACGGTGAATGGCGCGAATGTAGGGATAGGGACATCAACGCCGCAGGGCGGATTTGTGGTGACCAACGGCAACGTAGGGATAGGCACATGGTCACCGGTTAAACCGTTCACTGTGATAGGGGATACTTACCATAACGGGAACATCGGTGTCGGAACAACTTTAACTACAACCTCTGCATTGGCAGTCATGAACGGCAACGTTGGTGTTGGTACCTGGGTACCGGCGGGATTGTTGCAGGTTAATAATCCTGGCGCATCACCGTTTGTGGTTACTTCAGTGGGCAATGTAGGGATAGGGACCGTTACACCGCAAAGCGGATTGAACGTCACAAACGGTAATGTGGGTATTGGCACTTGGACAGCGGCTAACGCATTATCAATTGTTGGTGGAGTAGGTATAGGACCGGCGACGTATGCCAGTACCACAGCACCGGCTAACGGGTTGATAGTCAGCGGTAATGTAGGGATTGGGACGACGAATCCGCAAGGGGCGTTTGTCGTCAACAACGGCAACGTGGGCATCGGTACTTGGACAGCGGCTAACGCATTATCAATCGTTGGAGGGGTAGGGATAGGACCTGCGACGTATGCCAGTACCACAGCACCGGCTAACGGGTTAATAGTTAGCGGTAATGTAGGTTTGGGGACGACCACACCGCAAGCTGGTTTTGCCGTGATGAACGGCAATGTAGGCATCGGTACCTGGACAGCAGCGGGCGGTAATTTGATAGTCAATGGTGGCGGTAATGTTGGTATCGGCTCAGCATGGCCTGGACAGAGGGTAGATGTCAATGGCACGGTGCGAATGACAGGCCTGACGATGAGCGCAAGTCCTATCAGCGGGTATGTGTTGACCGCCAGCGACAGCGCAGGAGACACAACATGGTCATCACCGGGGTCGGTAAGCGGATGGATTTTGGTGGGGAATAATCTGTACAACAACCAACAGCGGCAATGTAGGTATCAAGGAACAACGTTAGATGGGGACTCAAAAGGTGGGCATTGGCTACTTGTACACCAGCATGGCAGGTTTTATGGAATCGGGAACGTGGTGGGACTAATGTATTGGCGCCAGTTAGCAGCTTATTGCATTTTATTAACAAAGTTGGAACAATGTCGGATGCATAGGATTTATTGGTAGAGTCACACAGTAGAGGCCATAAACAGGTGCGTATATACCAAACGGTAAAGAATTAATGGTTTACGGCAATCTTGGTTTAGGGACGACAACACCGCAAGCATGGTTTTGCCGTGATGAACGGTAATGTCGGTATCGGTACATGGAGCAGCAGCGGGCGGTAATTTGATAGTCAATGGTGGCGGTAATGTTGGTATTGGCTCAGCATGGCCTGGACAGAGGGTAGATGTCAATGGCACGGTGCGAATGACAGGCCTGACGATGAGCGCAAGAAAATCCTATCAGCGGGTATGTGTTGACCGCCAGCGACAGCGCAGGAGACACAACATGGTCATCACCGGGGTCGGTAAGCGGATGGGTATTGGTGGGGAATAATCTGTACAACACCAACAGCGGCAATGTAGGTATCAATACGGTGAATGGCGCGAATGTAGGGATAGGGACATCAACACCGCAGGGCGGATTTGTGGTGACTAACGGCAATGTGGGCATCGGCACATGGATACCGGCAGGTTTATTGCAGGTCAACGGTCTTACAAATTCTCCTTTTACAGTTACTTCTGGCGGTAATGTAGGAATTGGAACAATCACCCCGCAAAGCGGATTCGTTGTTCCTTTTGCTAATGTTGGTATCGGCACATGGACCGCAGCAAATGATTTATCTATTGTTGGACAAGTGGCGATAGGTTCTACCACATATGCAAATGCTGTTGCTCCGTCTAACGGATTGATTGTTCAGGGCAACGTTGGCATCGGCACAACCACACCACAAACATCGTTTAGTGTTGTCGGCGGCAATGTCGGCATCGGGACATGGGCTGCGCAAAATAATTTGTCAGTGATAGGAGGCATGGGCATTGGATCTGCAACATACGCCAGTACAGCCGCCCCCGCCAATGGAATTATTGTATCCGGCAACGTTGGTATCGGTACGACCACACCACAAACATCGTTAAGCGTTGTTGGTGGAAATGTAGGGATAGGGACATGGACGGCAGGCGGAGGCAATTTAATTGTCAATGGCGGAGGCAATGTCGGTATCGGATCTGCATGGCCGGGACAGAGGGTAGATGTCAACGGCACGGTGCGTATGACAGGCTTGACGATGAGCGCAAGTCCTATCAGCGGGTATGTATTAACGGCCAGCGACAGCGCAGGAGATACGACATGGTCATCACCGGGGTCGGTAAGCGGATGGGTATTGGTGGGGAATAATCTGTACAACACCAACAGCGGCAATGTAGGTATCAATACGGTGAATGGCGCGAATGTAGGGATAGGGACATCAACGCCGCAGGGTGGATTTGTGGTGACTAATGGTAATGTAGGTATCGGCACATGGGTGCCTGTAGGGTTATTCCAGATCAATAGTCCCACAGCATCACCGTTTGTGGTTAGTTCGGCGGGCAATGTAGGTATTGGAACGATAACTCCGCAAAGTGGCGTAGCTATAGCAAATGGTAATGTAGGCATCGGCACCTGGACAGCGGCGAATACGTTGTCGATAGTTGGAGGGGTAGGGATAGGACCTGCGACATATGCCAGTACCACAGCACCGGCTAATGGATTGATCGTAAGCGGTAATGTAGGTTTGGGAACAACCACACCGCAAGCAGGTTTTGCCGTGATGAATGGTAATGTGGGCATCGGCACCTGGACAGCGGCGGGTGGTAACTTAATAGTCAATGGCGGCGGTAATGTCGGTATCGGCTCTGCATGGCCGGGACAGAGGGTAGATGTCAACGGCACAGTGCGTATGACAGGCTTGACGATGAGTGCAAGTCCTATCAGCGGGTATGTATTAACGGCCAGCGACAGCGCAGGAGATACGACATGGTCATCACCGGGGTCGGTAAGCGGATGGGTAATGGTGGGGAATAATCTGTACAACACCAACAGCGGCAATGTGGGGATCAATACGGTGAATGGCGCGAATGTAGGGATTGGGACATCAACGCCGCAGGGTGGATTTGTGGTGACTAATGGGAACGTTGGAATCGGGACCTGGGCACCTGCGGGCTTATTGCAAATCAATAATCCTGCTAACTCACCGTTTGTTGTTAGTTCGACGGGTAATGTAGGGATAGGGACAATAACCCCGCAAAGCGGGTTAGCCGTCACTAATGGAAATGTGGGAATCGGGACATGGGCGACGGTAGCCCTATTTCAAGTTAATAAGCAATCGGGAAGCCCGTTTGTAGTTAATAGCAGCGGCAATGTGGGCATCGGAACAATTACCCCGCAAGGCGGTTTTGTGGTGACCAACGGGAATGTAGGGATTGGCACGTGGGTACCGGCGAACTCACTGGACGTGGTTGGCGGCAACATCGGCATCGGTACAGCGTACAATCTCATTGGCATTGGCACTACCAGCACGATTTTAACTTTGCGTACAGACATTTCAAGTATTTATGTTGGGTATCAAGCTGGAGCTTCAACGACAGGGGGAGGTTTGAATAGTACCGCTGTGGGATACCTGGCTCTCAACGCCAACACCCTTGGGGGTGTTGATACAGCTGTGGGGTTTCAGGCTCTCCAGTTAAATCAAGGAAACCATAATACCGCTGTGGGGGGGTCTACTCTCACACAAAATGGATATGCAAGTGAAAACACCGCTGTAGGGTTTCAAGCACTTACTTGGAACACAGGAAACTATAACACTGCTGTGGGGGTTGGGGCTCTTCAGAAGATCAGTACAGGAACTGATAACTCGGCTCTAGGGTATTATGCTGGCCAATTTTACTCTGGGGGCGGATCTAACATTAATCAGACTTCCCAATATTCAGTTTATCTTGGTGATTCTACAATGGCCTTGGCAAACGGAGATACTAATGAAATAGTCGTCGGATATAATGCAGTAGGAAACGGAAGTAATACTGTTACATTAGGGAATACTTCGGTTGTTACGACAGTATTACAAGGCAACATCGGTATCGGCACTTTTAATCCATTCGGTGGGAATTTGATTGTAAAAGGTGGCGGTAACGTCGGCATCGGTTCATTGACCCCCGGCCAGACGCTGGATGTGTACGGCACGGTGCGAATGACAGGCCTGACGATGAGCACAAGTCCAATCAGCGGGTATGTGTTGACCGCCAGCGACAGCGCAGGAGATACGACATGGTCATCACCTGGGTCGGTCAGCGGATGGGTATTGGTGGGGAATAAACTGTACAACACCAACAGCGGCAATGTGGGGATCAATACCGTTAATGGCGCGAATGTAGGGATTGGTACATCAACGCCGCAGGGCGGATTTGTGGTGACCAATGGTAATGTAGGTATAGGGACCTGGGTGCCTGTAGGGTTGTTCCAGATCAATAGTCCGACAGCATCGCCTTTTGTAGTTACTTCGGGTGGTAATGTAGGGATAGGGACCACCACACCGCAGGGCGGATTTGTAGTGAGCAACGGCAATGTCGGCATCGGCACATGGGCTCCGGTTGCACCATTTCAATTGGTTGGTATCGGGACTTTAACGCCAAATGGCGGCGGAATGGATGTTCTTAACGGTAATGTCGGTATCGGCACCTGGGTGCCTAGTTCTTCCTTTAATGTTATTGGTTCCATCGGAGTGGTTACGGTCAGCAAGAACGCCAGTTACTTAGCCACCTCTAGCGATCACGTGATCCTTGTCAGCGCCGCTTCAGGGCCGGTGACGATCACGCTGCCGTCGGTGACGGGTTCATCTGGACGTATTTACCAGATCAAGAAAACTGATGCTACCACTAATGCTATGATTATTCAGGGTAGCGGAGCGGAAACGATCGATGGTTCCAACTCCATTACAACGACCTCACAGTATCAGAGTTATACGGTAGTCTGCGACGGGGCACATTGGTGGGTGATTTAGCGGATTCTCGCAGTAGCAAGGAACAAAGTCACTTCTCTAAATTAATTATAAGCCTGCCTTAACTTTCCATTATCGGTAAAATATTCCTTTGGGCCTGCCAACCCCCCAATATTAAAAAATATATAAAAAATAACACTAGTAAAAAATATTAAAGAATTGTTGTTTGTCGTCCTATATTCAAATACAATAAATTGCTGTTTTGTTTTTTGAGGACGGAGTCTGTCTCATGAAAATGTTTTCTAAATTTAAAAAATTCATTGCCTGCGCCATCCTTGTTGCCTTTATTCCGTCACAAGCATGGGCGCAAGGTATTGTTGTGCCTTCCGGATCTTCCTTAAATGTTAGTACCGGACGTTTGACTGTTCCCGGTGATATCACCAATGCCGGCACGCTTTCTGCCACGACAGGGGCCATCAATGTAAGCGGTAATTGGACTAATTCCGGCATATTTAGCGCGGGAACAAGTACGGTAAGTTTTTATGCGGCCAGTGGTACTCAAACCATTAACAGCGGAGGGGTGGGTGCGACGGATGCTTTTTATAATCTCACCCACAACGCCGCCGGCACGGTCCAATTAGTTTCTAACGGTGTCCTTATCAATAATAATTTCACTAATACCGCCGGCAGTTTAAATGCCAATAATCTGAACATGACCGTCGACGGCAATTGGCAAAACACAGCTAGTTTTATACCCGGCACCAATACGGTAACGCTTGGCGGTGCCAATGGCACCACCCAGGATGTTTTAGGATCGACGACATTTTATACCTTTTCTAAAGTTAATACCGCTGCCGCGACCTTGACCTTTGATCATACGGGCACACAAACGTTTACCAATAGTTTGACGATGCAGGGAGTAAGCGGGGGGCAGCTTGTCATTAACAGCGATTCTTCGGGGCACGCGGCGGCGATCGCTTTGAGCGCCACCGGCATGCAGTCCATCAGTTTTGTCAACGTGAAGGATTCCAACGCGGGTACCCCTCCGACACAACAGACCTTGGTGGCGCGGGCCACATCGACAAATTCCGGCAATAACACGAATTGGGATTTTGGCGGTGCTGCGATCGCATGGACCGGGACGGTGTCCAGTGAATGGAATAATCCCCTTAACTGGAACCCGCTTGTGGTGCCTACCTCTACCGATACGGTCACTATTCCGCCTGTATCAGGGACAGTAACGTATGACCCGAATTTGTGTCCTTCCGGCCATGTTTATTCCTGCGTCGCAGCAAATGTCGGCAGTTTAACCATACAATCCGGTGCTTCGTTGACCTTAAGCGGCCAGAATTTAACAATAGGGATCAATGGCTCCGGTACGTTCAACAATAACGGTAACGTCATTCTCGAAGGGAATGAGACGTTGACCCTGACCATGGATTCAACGCACGGTACCTTTACGTATGTCGGAGAAGGCGGCAATTCGCCGGTCAACCTTCCTATATCTATTTGCACAACCTCCTGCAGTCCGAATGTGTCTTTCAATAATTTGGTGATAGATGATCCCAATCCTGTGACGGCCGACAGGGATGTTTTTGCGATTAACGGGGCATTGGCGGTCAATGATAGCTTGACGGTGACGTCTGGGACATTGGACGCCTCCGCTAGCGGCGCTAGTATTGCTGACAGCGGCTCGGTAACCATCGGCAGCGCGGGCATCCTCAAAGCTCCTTCTTCGACTAGCAGTACCGCCTTTACGGTGGCGGGCAACTGGAATGACAGCGGTACATTCAATGCCGATAACGGCCTGGTCACCTTCAACGGAGGCAATCAAACCGTTCTGGGGAGTACCACCTTTTATCAATTTACCAAGAGTGTCACCAGTCCCGAAACTTTGACTTTTGATGCCACCAGCAACGCCCTGCAAACTTTTACCAACTACCTCACTTTGACGGGCAGTAGTGCCACTAATTTATTAACTATCAATACTAATATTCCTAGTACCCAGGCTTATATTGCCTTAACGAACGGAGGCAACCAGACCATCAGTGATGTTGATGTGTTTTATTCCAATGCCTCCAAAGGCGTTTTGCTGGTGGCGCGTAATAACTCGGTGGACGGACCACCCACCGGAACAAATACCAATTGGGCCTTCGGGGGCATAACGGTCACTTGGACCGGAGCCACGTCGACGAATTGGGATACGCCTTCCAACTGGAGTACGGGGGTGGTGCCTCAACCCGGGGATGTTGTGATCATACCCGGCGCACCGACGAACCAGCCGGTATTGACCTCGGCCGTGTCGGTCGGCAAATTGACGATCCAAAGCGGGGCATCCCTGACGCTTAGTGGCAATAATTTGACGGTAAATACGGGCGCCGGCAACTTTGTCAACGACGGCAATTTAATATTGGATGGCACCGAGACCGTTTCTTTGACGCAGGACACCAATCCTTCCGACCAGGGCACGTTTACTTATGTGGGCAACGGTACCACTTCAGTTATTCCCATCATCAGTTTCGGGTCCCCGGATTATTATAATTTGGTTCTCAACGGCACTAATACCTTCCAGACTACCACTAATATCACCACCACGGGGAACGTAACGGTGACATCCGGGACGTTGGATATTTCCACCCATAGCAATACCCTGACCGTCGGCGGGGCCTTGACCCTCGGCGGGTCCTCGTCGGTGTTGACGGCGGCCAATAGCAATATTGCCGTCGCCGGTTCCGTCAGTATTGCGTCCGGAGATACCTTTACGGCCCCTGCCGCCGGCTCCTTCAGTGTTGGCGCAAGCTTTACCAATAACGCCGGAAATTATGTTCCCATAACCCATCCTACAGGGTTTAATAATTCTTCGGGGACCGTTGTGCTCACCACGACCACTCCTGCCGTGATCACCGGCGATACGGTCTTTTATAACCTTGTTTCCACCGCTGCCGGTAAAAACATACATGTTGCCGCCGGAAGTACTCAAACCGTCACCCACAACTTCATTATTCAGGGAACGCAGGGTAACCTGATTACTTTAAGTTCCACTTCCCTCACTACTCCATGGAATTTGGCCCTGAGCAATACCCAGTCAGAGGTCGGTGTCAATGTCGAGGGTTCTGACGCGACCAATACCGTCCTGTGTCTCGATTGCGTCGATTCTCATAATAATACCAATTGGGTGTTTGAAACCCTGTCCATTATTTCTCCGGCAGTCGGGACCACCGTGGGACAAACTCCCACGATTTTGGGCCAGGCTTCACCCAATATCATTGTTTATATCAGGGATATCAGCGGCAATCTGGTGGCCACGACCAAGTCAGATATCTACGGCAATTTCCGCGTAGTCGTCGGTCAGGATGCTGCCAATACAAAGTTGGCTATCACATCCCAGTTGGCTACGGGTGCCAACAGCCTGACGCCTTATTTGACAAGTTCGCTGACCAGTCCGGGTTATACCAATAACGTGACCGTAACCCCAAGTCCTACAACGAGTCAGGTCCCTGTTATTACTCAACTCAATGGTCATACTATTGTAAATCCCAGCAGCACCCAGTTTATCACCGGCAGTACCCCGACCATTGCGGGTAAGGGAGCAGCCGGACAGGTTGTCACAGGGCAGGCCCTTGACGCTAGTGGTAATTTGATAGAAACAACCACCCTTGGCACCGTGGCAGGCAATGGCACGTATTCCGTGACTTGGCCTTCCGCCGCACCATTGCCCAGCGCTACCAACTATCTTTCGATAACGGTGGGAACAAGCAGTAATGAAACAACCAGCGCCTTGATTCAGGTGTCTTTGACGGTTCCTTCCGGTATAGTCTATAACTCCGTGACCAACCAGCCTATTCAAGGCGCCGCGGTAACCCTTTATGATGCGACGACCAAGCAAGTTGCCGCAGTCCAGTCTTGTAACTCGGCGGGGACTTGTTGTGATATGTCGGGTAATTGTTGTACCTCGGGGGTCTGTACTTCCGGTAATCCGCCCGGCAATCCGTTAACCACGCTCTCTGACGGTTTTTACGGTTTCCTGGCGCCGGCCGGCCAGTATTACATTAATGTTGCGGCCCCGGGTTATACGTATCCCTCTGTCCAGTCTACCGTTCCCTCGGGCCGCAGTGTCAGTGCCGGTTCCAAAGGACAGACATTTACCGTCGGATCCCAAGTCTTTGAACTTGACCAGCCCATGGACGGTAACAACACCTTATTGCACATTACCAAGACCGCCAATAAGTCAGAGGCCCACGTCGGTGATATTGTCATGTACACCGTTAATATCCAGAACCTTTCGTCCGTCAATGCCGTTAACAATGCCTATCTTAGTGACAAAATCCCTCCCGGTTTTAAATATATCAAGGACCGCGTTATACTCAACGGATCCCCCATCAGTGAACCCGCCGGTCAGAGGCCTGTGGTTTTTAATGTAGGGACAGTACCGGCCGCAACCACCGTCGTCTTGCAATACCAGTTGGTCATAGGCAGCGGGGTGACGATGGGCACCTACCAGAATACGGCAACGGCCCAATATATAGGAGGGATTATTATCTCCAACCCTGCCGAGGCGTCTGTTAAAATCATTCCCGATACTTTATTTGATATGGGCACAGTGATCGGGAAGGTCTTTTATGACTGGAATGAAAACGGTATCCAGGATGCGCCGTACTATGATTCTGTCTCACACGAGACCACTGTCGAGGGACCTGTGCCGAATGTGCAGATCGTCATGGAAGACGGGACCGTTATCACGACCGACCGCAACGGGCAATACAATATCCCGGGACTTTTGCCGGGCCGCCATCTCTTCAGGCTGGATGAGCGCACCTTGCCACCGGGGGCTTATTTGACGACCGATAAAGCCGTGATCATGGATGTCACCGCCGGTTCCATCGCCAAGGTCAATTTCGGCGTCAATATCGATCGCAACAAGGTTAGCGGCCGTGATGCGGTGTACTTTAATGAAAAACTCCGTTTAACACAGGACCGCAATCGTCCTGTCCCCAGGCTCAATGCCGCTTTATTTAACGCCTCGGCGAATGCCAAGCCAAAGACGGAGGAGGTGCTCATTTACGAAGGGGCGGTGGTGCGTCAGGCGGAATTCAGGATTTTTACTAATTACTCTCCGTTTATCAGCAGCTGGCGATTGGATATTATGGACGCGGACACCAAGAAGCTAATCAAGAGTTTTGAGGGGACTCCTTTGAATATCAATGATCCGATTTTCTGGAACGGACGGGACAACCAGGATGTGCTCATCAGTACCGACCATAACTATTCTTACGTAGCCTCTGTGGCTGATGACAAAAATAACCGCGATGACATTAAAGAGAAACCCATTACGATACGGGAAATTAAGGATGAAGACACCCTCAAGAAAGAACGTGAAGAAACCAAGGATGTCCTCAAAGACAGGGCAGACCGTTACCGCAAGTGGCTTGATGCACAGGTGACCATCAATAATTTGGATCACCAGTTAATTCCGGTGAAGGGCGAGACCATTCATATTGACCGTCAGGGTACAGATGTCAAAACCTTGCACATTATGAAGGGCAATCAATTATTCCTGGACTTGCCTTTGACCCAGCAGTATGGATTGACCCCGGATGAGTTGATGGCCGGTGGTTTCTCGTCGAATGATGAGAAGGACAATCTGGAAGTTATTTTGCCCAATGGGGGCTATACCATGGATGTGGTAAGTATAAAACCGGTTGATGATTCTTCTGTTGCCAAACCTTCAGCCCCGCTTGCGCAGACCGTGCCGCCTTTAAGCAGCGGTGTCCCTTCGCGGACCGTGTCTTTGACTCCGCCTGGGACGTTGGAACATTACAGCCGGCCTTTACAAATTGGCGATGATTATATTTTGTTCGTAGCTTTAGGTGATGCCCAGGTTGGATATAATATTGACCGCGGGAATATCGAGCCGATCCAGGACTCTACCCAGCAGCCCGGTTTCTATAAGGAGGGTAAAGGGGCATATTATCTCAAGGGACAGATCCTGGGCAAATACCTGATCACGTCCAGTTTTGATTCGAACCGCCAGCAGAAAGCCTTATTCAGGCAACTGGATCCCAACACCTATTATCCGGTTTACGGGGACAAATCTTCCATTAATTATGATGCCGCGGACACTCAGGGACCTCTATACCTGAAAGTGGAATGGGACAAGTCTTCGGCCATTTTGGGCAATTACGCTATTGATTTTAATGATACGGAATTCGCTGCCTTTAGCCGTACTTTTTATGGCGGGAAGATTGATTATCAGTCGGTTGCCAACAACTCTTATGGGGATGCGCGTACCAAGATCGTAGTTTATCATGCCCAGATCCAGCAGCTGCCTTCCCACAATGAATTTTTAGCTACCGGCGGTTCGTTGTATTTCCTTAAGTATAAGAACGTCGTGCAGGGTAGCGATACCATCACTATTCAAGTACGTGACCAGACCACCGGTTTGGTGCTGGCCAGCCAAACAATGACCAACGGCGCGGATTACGAGCTTGATAACAGTGAAGGCCGTATTTTGTTCTGGCAGCCGGTGGCCATGATCGCCCAGTCGGAATCCATTATTTCGAATAATTTAATCAATGGCAACCCGATTTATGTCGTCGTTGATTATCAATACGCGGTTACGGGCATGCAACTTCAGGGTAGCCAGGGTGCCCGCATCGCCCAGGCAGTCGGCGACAATGTGGTTTTGGGGGGCACCTTTATTCAGGACAATTCCGGTGGACAGAATTATACCCTTCAAGGCACTGATGCAACCTTGCATGTGAACAAGGATACTACGGTCAAGGCGGAGTATGCTCAAACCAGCTCTCAGGAAACCGGTTCATATGTTTCTACCGACGGAGGCATAACCTTTACCTCGCTGATGCTCAATAGCTCCGTTAGCGGAAAAGCTTACGGCATTAAAGGTGACACTCGCCTGTTTGACAATGTAGGGTTAAAAACTTATTACAAGTGGATCGGCAATGATTTTGGGGCGACTGACGCAACTTCTCAACAAGGCAAAGAGATGATGGGTCTGTCGATGACCTTTGATTTGACGCCGGTGACACGCCTGACCGCGAGTGAAGACATTCAGCGTTTGATGGCCGGCGGTAACCTGCAGACTTCCGCGCAGGTCGGAGCTTCGGAGACCGACACGACAATGGTGCAAATCGTGCATACCCAGGAACGTTTGAAATTGACCGGGCAATTCCAGTTGACGGAGGTTAAAAGTGTGGTCAATGGTATTGAGTCAACCACTAATCAGCGGGGAGCAACCATGGCCGGCCAGGCCCAGTATGATTTGACCGACCGCATTAAGGTGACCTTGGGCCAGCAGGTGGACGTAATGGACAAAAACAATACTGCAACCACTTTAGGCATTGCGGCCCGCGCGACCGATCACATGACATTAAACGCCCAGGAAGTCTTCAGCCAACAGGGTCATGCCCTTACTGCCGGTGTTACCAATCAGCTTACCCCCAAAATAGCCTTAACCACTGATTACACCCTCACCAATTTAAATACCGGTGAAGTCGACAAAACAGCCAGTGTCATGGTGTCGGATCAAATCAGCAAAAATATAACGACTACAGGCACCGTGGCCCAGACGGCTTCTTCGACAGGGGCAAACACCACGACAGCCAGCATCGGAACAAAAGCCAAGATATCGGATAACATGAGCATGGATTTGAGTGTGGGTAAGAGTCAGAATTCGATGGGGCAGGTTCAGGGAGGGACAAGTGTGAATTTGAATGGTACTACCCAGATGGGTAACACCACGATTACCGGTACTGCCTCGGGCGGTATCAACGGAGGTGCCGGGTCCTCCGTTTCAGATGCGTTGGGTATAGGCACCACCGGTGTGACGACCACCTCTTCCTTCGGGGTGCAAGCCACGACCAAGGTTGATAATAATAACACGACCAACGGATCATTGAACGTTGCCAACGAATCTACAGGTGCAAAGACCACGACGTTTGGTTTCGGGAATACCAGTCAAATTGATCAAGCGTTGCAGGCTGTTACCAATAATAGTTTTTCATTCAGTCCGGACAATGGAACGACCAATAGTTCCAAATATGGCCTTGTGCGTAATGTCAATGGACAAAAAGCTGAAGCTAGTTACACTCAACAGTCGGCCGTTCTGCCCACTTCCGTTTCTCAGTCGAATATTTACGGTTTGTCCGGGGATGTTAATGACAAGCTGGCATTAAACGGCAATGTTGAAAGCGGCAAAGTCCAGAATCTTGACGGGACCCAAACAAAGCGTACGGATTTTACCCTGGGTGCCGGTTATGTGCTCAAAGACACCGAGACAGCGGTGGAAAGTTTGAAAAATTCTCTCAAGCTCGAGTTGCGATTGGATAAAGGTGTAGGTACCGACACTTTGCACCAGTATGTGTTGTATGATGCGATTGAGGGGAAAATTACGGATAATTGGTCAGTTAATGCCAAGGTAGATTATTCCAAGACTCTGGATGTGACCACCGGTGCCGTGGCAGAACGTCATCAGGAAATTATTTTGGGTATGGCCTACCGCCCGGTGAATTTTGATAAATTAAACCTTATAACTGAATATTCTTATCAGAGTGGTTATGGCGGAGGCACGCAACAGGCGGATGCGTTAAACACTAATGTAAACCAGACCATTGCTCAGGTCTTTAGCGCGGAGGCGGTTTACGACATTAATGATCAATGGCAATTAGCCGAAAAGGCGGCCCTTCGTATTGAAAGTGAGCAAGACACCGGTTTTGCGTTTACCCAGACACATACTTGGCTTGTGATCAACCGCCTTAATTATAAAATCGACCGTAATTGGACTATCAGCGGAGAATACCGTGATTTGGCCCAGGTTGAGGCCAAGGACAATAAGCAAGGGATTTTACTGGAAGCTACCCGTGATATTAATGCAAATACCCAGCTTGCCATTGGATGGAATTTTACCAGTTATAGTGATGATTTGACCAATCTCAGCTATACGTCTCTGGGCCCGTTTGTCAGGATGACCGGTAAATTCTATGATGAAACGCCCGAGGAGCGGGCCAGGGCACGGGCTAAATGGCTGGATGCAAGGATCGATCAATGGGCCTGGGCTATGATCAGGAAAGAATTTTCCAAGAAAGACAGCAAGATCGTGCTGGAATTAAATCGCATGTTCGCCTTGGCCAAACAAGTCAGAAGGCAGGGGCATCTGGAAGAAGCCCGTCAGATTTATAAAGACATCATTACCGCAGGGCAAATGATGTATAACGAAGCCTCTGAATATATCCGCGGCCGGATTGCTTTTGAAGAACAATTGCAGCAACTTTATAAGACCGGACGGGATTATTTCAAGGGTGGAGAATATGTGAAGGCCCGAAAAATATGGGAGAAAGTAGTGGAAGACGCTTCAAAGGGTGTGGTAAAATAATCATCAATGACTGGACAATGGCCTCATTGAGAGAGGGGGGATTTTTCCCGACGGAAAAGCATTTTTAATATAATGAAAAAGATTTTCTATTTATTTATATTAACTGCTATTTTTTCCACAGCGGGTGTATTTGCTTTTGCTGATCAACCCACCTCCTCGCTCGACGACAAACCTTCGGTGGACCAGGCGGCTTCTTCGGCCGTGCAAGTGCCTGCAGTACCGGCGGACCAGACCGCTGCCGGCGGGCAAACCAACTACCTTTACGATTTAAAGAAACTCATCGAAAAATCCCGCGAAAATATCAAAGAAGTCAATGAAAAGATTAAGGAAGAAGCCGTCCTGAAGCGTAATCAAAAACGCGAAGAAAGGGCCCGTGAATATTATGAAAAGGGACTGGAATTGGCCAATGAAGGGAAACTCGATGAGGCCCGCGATTATTTCGAGAAAGCTATCCGCATTACCGAGCATCCGGAAATGATGGGGTATATTAAAGAAAGTCAGCGTCGGCTAAGAAGACAGGAAAACGCCCTGCGGGCCCAGGAAAAGGCCCATTACAAGCAGGTCAAACAGGATGAGAATGCCCGCAAAGAAGACGTTGAGCAGGCTTACAGGGAAGCAGTTGATCTGTATAAGCAGAAAAAGTACCATCCGGCCAAAGATGCATTTGAGCATGTTAATGAAATTGCCCCTGATTACCGGGCCACCGACAGTTATTTGAAGATCATTGATCAGGAAATCATCGCGACCGATGCCCTGGCCGCCAAACAGCAGGTGCTTGAGATACAACGTCAGAAGAAAGAAGCTGAAGCCGCCCGCGCCAAGGAAAAGCAGGCATGGCTTGCGCAGATCGAAGAAAAAGAAAAAGAACATAAAGAGTCCGTTGACAAACAGGCAGCGCACGTTTATGACGAGGCGGTCGAGTTATATAAGAAAAGAAAATTTGCCGAGGCCAAAAAGAAATTTGAAGAAGTCAGCTGGGTCATCCCTGATTATAAAGCTACCATGAAGTATTTGGCCCGGATTGACATGGACGCCCAACAAGAACAGGAGCGTGTCGCCCGAGAGCAGGAGAAAGCTTTACAGGAACAGCGTTGGGAAGAAGAGGCCCAGAAAAGAAAGCAGGAAGCCCAGCAACAGAAGGATCTGGAAGTCAAAGAACGCCAGCGTAAAAAAGCCCTGCAAGAGCAGGCAGAGTTTTTATATAAAGCAGCGGTCAGTTTGTATGACAAGAGGGACATGGATGGGGCTTTGGAGAAATTCAATGATATTGAAAAGTTATTCCCGAATTTTAAGTCGACGAGGGCCTATCTGGCGCATATTGAACAACGGCAGTTTGAACAGCAAAAGCGGCAAGCCTTGTATTCTCCCGGGCCAATGCTTTCTGTGACGGCGCCAGCGCCGGCAGCGGTTAATGGGACATCGCAAATTCAGCCTGCCGTAGCGGCGCCCATGATAAAGATGCCTCTTTCCCTGGAGGAACAGCAAAAACAAGCGCAGGACATTGCGGCTTTGGCTGAGAAATCAGCAAAGCTATATCGTCAGATAGCTGACATTGCCAATGATAGGTCGACGCTGCAGACGAAGGAAAAAATGGCCAAGGTCAATGAGATATTAAATAATTTAAAAGAAAACAAACAACGTCTTTTACATGAAATGCAAGAGGAACGTCAAGAGGCGGTTGATAGACAAGCAGAGGAAGTTTACGAGCAGGCGGTCGAATTATATAAAAATAAAAGATTTGCTGAGGCTATAATGAAATTTGAAGCAATCAAATCGGTCATTCCTGATTATAAAGCCACGCGTAGTTATTTAAGCCGCATTAAAAATGATCTGAAAACGGCGCAAGCTGCACAGGGCACACATTATGAACAAAACAAAGTAGAGCATTTACAGCTATCGCAGGGTAAAGAAAGTACCGAGATGTTGCGTCTTGCCCAGGAAGCGCAGGAAAGGCATGACATTGAGTTGCAACGGCAGGCATCCTTAAATAAACTTGCCCAGAAGGCTTCTGATATTAATGATGATATCATTCGCCTTTCCCGAGAGCAGGATTATGAAGCTATGAAGGCGAAGTTTGCAGAACTAGAAAATACGGTTACCGCTTTGATGACGCTTAAAAATGAAATGAAACCACAGAGACGTCAGGAACGTGAAAAAGAGATGGTCCTTGAAGCTCGCCGACGCTCTGAAATGCTCAGTTTCCAAAAACAGGGAAATCAGCAAATCCATGAGTATTATAATGGACAAGCCCTAAAAGAAAATCGTCCGGCAATTCCGCCTGATAACGTGGATAGTTACAGACACCGTGAAATTCTGCAAGAACAGAATATAATCTTTAACGAAGGGGTGGATTGTTATCAACATAAACAATACACCCAAGCAAAGCTTTTGTTTGAGGAGTTGGCACAGAAGCGCGATCGTCGGGCTGAGGTCTGGATTAAAAAGACGGACCGGGCCATTACCCAACAGCTTTTAAAGAGCGAAGAGAGGGAAGAAAGGGAGCGTACGGCATTCATAGCGGATCAAGTGAAGGCCCAACGCGAACTGCTTATTATCCAGGAGCGTGAACGCCAGCGTCAAAAGAAACTGACCGAAGAACTGGAACGTCAGAAACTCCTTTATGAAGACAACCTTTCGATGCAGTTACGCAAGGAAGAGACGCTCAAGGCCCAGGAACGTGAACGCGAGCGTCAGGAAGCAAAACGTTTGAAACAAGAAGAGGAAAACAGGAAACAGCAGGAAGTTTTCCGTTTCCATAAAATTGAAACGGCAACCAAGCCTCAAGCCCAGCCTGTGGTGGTGACTCCGCCGGTGGCATCCGTTTCCTTGTCCGCTTCCGATCGCCAACGTCAGGCCCAATTGGAAGCCCGGCGTGAGGCTGTCCGCAAGCGGTTCCTGGATGGCGTTGAGGGCATGTATCAGGATGCGCTGAAGTTGTACAAACAGGGGAAATATTCGGCAGCTGCGAACGGATTCAAAGTACTGCAGGACATTTTTCCCGGATATAAACGCACGGAAGAATATTTGGATAAAGTCCGTTTGAAATCTTTAAACGCAAACGCGTCTGCGACACCCATCACAACGCCCGGGACATCTGTGTTATCCCATCAGGACATCGTTTCCAAAGCATTGGATTTATTTGATTCCGATGTCAAATAATTCCGGATATTCCAACCATCTGATCAGCGAACAAAGCCCTTACCTGCTGCAGCATGCCCATAACCCGGTTGATTGGTACCCTTGGGGGCAGGTCGCTTTTGACAAAGCAAAATTTGAAGACAAACCGGTATTATTGTCGGTCGGTTATTCCACCTGCCACTGGTGCCATGTGATGGCCCATGAAAGCTTCGAAAATATCGAGATCGCGAAAATAATCAATGACCATTTTATCGCTATCAAGGTAGACCGTGAAGAGCGCCCTGACATCGACCATATTTATATGAAGGCCACGACCGCCATGACCGGGCAGGGCGGATGGCCTTTGACGGTCTTTTTGACCGCGCAAGGGGACCCTTTTTATGGGGGGACGTATTTCCCGCCTAATGCTAAATGGGGGAGTGTCGGTTTTAAAGACCTGCTGAATTCAATTGCTGTGGCGTGGAAGCGGAACCGTGAAAGCATTTTGTCTTCCGGCCGCCTGATAACACAGAATCTCCGTCAGACTGCATCAGTCACAACACCTCCTGAAACAACGGATGGGACTTTCCTGGCCCGTGCATTTGGGCAATTGAAAAGGCAGTTTGATCCCACCAACGGAGGGTTTGGGGCTGCCCCCAAATTTCCGATGGGGCATTATTTGTCGTTTTTATTGCGTTATTATAAGTCATTTGGGGAGCCGGAAGCTTTGGATATGGTCAAAAAGACTCTGACGGCGATGAGTCAGGGGGGCATTTGGGACCATTTAAGCGGAGGTTTTCACCGCTACTCGACAGACGCCCGTTGGCATGTGCCGCATTTTGAAAAGATGCTTTATGACCAGTCCCTGTTGTCAAGGGCCTATCTGGAGGCTTACCAGGCCACAGGCTCGCCGGAGTTTGCCCGGGTCGCGCGTGAGATTCTTGATTATGTGCAAAGGGATATGACAGACAAGCAGGGCGGTTTTTATTCTGCCCAAGATGCGGACAGCCTTGATCCGGCCGACGGAGGTTTAAAAGAAGGGGCTTTTTATATTTTTTCACAGGACGAAATCGAAGGATTGCTGGGCAAGGAGTCAGCCGCGGTTTTTAATTATTGTTATGGGGTCTGCCCTGAGGGCAATGCAGACCTCGACCCTCACGGGGAATTTAGAGGGAAAAATATATTATATCGGGCCCATGGTATAGAGGATGCGGCAGGTAAATTTCACAGGCAAACCAACGAAATTCAGGATATACTTAAAGAAGGACAATTCAAGCTATTGGATTTACGTACTCACAGGCCGCACCCGCACAAAGATAATAAGGTGTTGTGCGATTGGAACGGTCTGATGATTGCCAGTTTTGCCTTTGCCGGCCGGGTTTTGGAAGAACCCCGATATGCCCAAGCCGCCGCAAAGGCCTCTGATTTTATTTTGGCGCACATGATGGAAGGAAGGCGCCTTGTACACCGCTGGCGGGAAGGTGAAGCGGGGATCACGGCAACTCTTGAGGATTATGCTTTTTTCATTTACGGACTTCTGGAGGCATATGAAGCCACCTTCCGGGACAAATATCTTGCGGCGGCCCAGGAATTGGCGGATGAGATGATCAGGCTTTTTTCCGATCAAGCGGGAGGTTTTTATATGACGGCCAGTGATGCCGAGAGTTTAATTATAAGGCCTAAGGAGGTTTATGACGGGGCTTTGCCCTCGGGGAACTCAGTCGCTGCCTTGATTTTACTAAAACTATATGCTTTAACAAAAAAAGAAATTTATAACTCCCATGCCGAAGCCTTATTCGGTTGTTTTGCATCCTCGATAGCCCCGGCGCCTTACGCGTATAGTTTTTTATTATCCGCCCTGGATTGGCATCTGCAGGGGCCATTGGAAATTACCTTCCAGGGCTCTGAGGGTGATCCGACGGTTGCCAAAATGCTTAAAGTATTGTATAAATATTTCATACCTTCTAAAGCCGTCAAATTTACCCTTTCCTCGGATAGCGGGCAAGCTCATATTTGTTGCCGGGGTATATGCCAAGCGCCCGTTGGCAGCGTTGAAGACTTTAAACAAGGGATCGTCGAGAGGATTTGATTTATGCTACAATTTATTTTCTTTGCCTTATTAATCATTACGTTATTGGCGGGGTCTTTTGCCTATTTTAGCCCATCATCGAAGCCTGTCAATCCCGTGAAATTTATGATGGAAAGCACCGGATTTGACGCGATAATGGCGTCCAACCGCAAAAAATCCGAACAAATCAGCATGACGACGACTAACGGGATCATGCAAATCCACAAACGGATGGAAACCCTAGCCACAGAACAAAACAAGTTTTTGGATGAGATTCAGGATCAGCAGCAAATATTGAAAGATGCCAATAAAGGGGTCGATGATATTTTGCTTGCGGCCCAAAAGGAAGGTGATAAAGACAGCCGAGACATATTGCGGCTTAAAGCTTTGTCGTCGGAAATGCAAGAACAGCAGCGCCTCCTGGTGGCCCGGGGCCAGGAGCTGATTTCATTGAACAATCAGTTGTCGAAAAGCAGGGAAGCGATCGCCGAACAGGTCGATTGGGCCAATATGGATACCCAAAACGCCCTGGATGCGCTGCAGCAGCGATCTGCTTCGCTGGAAAACCAGGCTTCCGGTTTTTTTAGCCAAGTCGCCCAGCAGAACCAACAAGTGCAAGATCAAATAGATAAGATGCGGGATAAGCTGAATGGCATGATTGATAATACCTCGGTCTCGGCGCAGCTGCAAAAATGCAAAGTGCATATGTATCGTATATTGAATAAAGAACATAATGATATGGCGAAACTGCTTGAGTATCAGGAGAGGAATAGGACCCTTTGGGAGGATGGTCAAAGAAAATCCAGAGATTCCATCGAACTGTCCAAAGATTCCCAGCAACATGCCAAAGATTTGATCGATGAAGAGCATCAAAAGCAAGAAGACCAAGAATCGATGATCCAGCAGCGCATCGAAGATCAAAAACAGCGGATGCTGGACCAGCAATCCCGGAGAAACCGGTAAGGAAAAATAGCGACGTCTCCAGTTTTTTTGGTTTATTCTCGCAGTAAAATAAAGATTGTCCATGAAAATAATCAAGATTTTTTATTTAAGTTTATTGGCTTTGGTTTTGATTGCCTCCGCCGGCATCCTTATTTTTTTTCAAATTTTTGATACTGATCAATATCTGCCTCAAATTACCAAGAAGGCTTCTTTTGCTTTGGGACGTCCGGTCACCGTCGGGCATTTGGGGCTGGGATTGTCTTTGCGGGGGATCACTCTGGATGCAGGACCTTTGAGTGTTGCGGATGATCCCGGCTTTACCACACAACCGTTTATTCAAGTCGGTAGAGTTCGTATCAGTTTGGATTGGGGCGCTTTAATAATTCGTCAGGAATTTCATATAACAGATATTCTTTTGCAGTCGCCGCAAATTCATTTGATCCGTTCTCAGGAAGGTCTTTTTAATATCCAAAGTCTTGGCTCAGCAAGCCCGTCCTCTGTTGACAGCACTGTCCGGTCGACCCCAATAAAAAATGAGGGTGTCTCCCCGTTTTCCAACGGGGACATTTCCCGAAAAATAGGGACGTCTCCTTCTTTTCGGTCTATCAAAATACAAGACGCTTCTATTTCTTTTATTGATCAAAATCATGCCATCCCTTTGGATATTTGGCTTAACGCCATCAATGCAAGCCTCCGGCCCTTATCTTTGATCCTAACGGATCGTAGATCCGAAGGACGGGCCGTAGGCCCGGAGGGCTTGAATGGTTTTTCATTGTCAAGACCCTTTCATTTATCGATTGACGGTTGCTTTTATAATGATGCGCCCAATGTGCATGCAAGCGCTGATGTGTTTTGGGATATGTCAAAACGTTCTATCCTCATCCGTGACTTGAAATTGTTGATGGATTTATCCCGGCTGGATATCGACGGGCTCAAAGGCATTTCGCCTGACATTTCCCACAGCTCGCTTGTGAAGAATACCGCGGGGGTTGTACAATTAAATATGGCCCGTTTGGAAATGGGAGATCCCGAGGGGCTTGAGGCAAATGGGGGAATAAGTACCACGGGCGGGGTCATTAAGAATTTTAATGTAATTCAAACGCTTTTTTCCCATACGTTGGGAGTCTTTGGCCCTCTGCAGAGGAATATTGACAATCTTTTAGAAGGCCCGCTAAAAAATTCATTGGGGCCCAAGGATACGGTCATAGAAAAGGCACAGGCCCAATTTTCAATTCATAACAAGACTGTTTTCATTGATGATTCTTTGGTCCAGACCAATATTTTTGAATTTAAGGCCAAAGGTTCGGTGGACCAGGGGTTAAATATGGATATGCAAACCACCTTGGCTCTAAACGGTGATATTTCCGCTACTTTGATCAATGAATTTAAGGGATTGGAGTATTTGACGGATGACAGCAAACGTATCGCCATAGGCGCAAGCCTGAAGGGCGTCATTCCTCATTTAAAATACAAGCCGAATAAAGATTTCAGAAAGAAAAGCAAAAGGGCTTTGATGGCAGAGGGGGGCAACATCCTGGGAGCTCTTTTGAAGGGCGGCCAAATATCTTCTCAAGACCAGGACACTCCTTCGCAAGATTCCGGCCCAAAGGCCCAAAATAGTTTTAAGAATATTTTTAAGAGTTTGCTCCCTTGATATTATCCGGGTTGCGGGCTATTTAGTGTATAATAAAAACCATGCCATGTTCCGAAAGCTCTTCAGGGCTTAACATACGCTTGGATCTAAATGGGCGCTTGGTCAAGTTCGATTTTGCCAAGATTACTTGTTCCAGTGAGATCGGCAGGGGCAAAAAACTGTCCCAATTTTGCGCCGGAAAGACTTTGGAAGAAGTTCTCGACTTGGATTTCAGGATGCTTGTTTCGGTCTTAGACCTAAATGCCGACGAGGAGGCTCAGTTTATCTTGTATTTGGAGTTAGAGGCACTTAAATCGGCGATCGTGCAGTATTTGGGCATGGAATATCCCGGGGTTGATGTCCAGCGTTGCAAGATATCTTCCATCGAGCATGGCGATGAATTTATTGATATTGCGGTCGTGATTTTACCTCCCAAAGAACTCCCCAAAATCCTTCCCTGCAGCCTCAATGAGCGTAATCCTAACGGATGAACAGTTATTATGACTGCAGCTAAAAGCAGTCTTTAAAAGTAATTTTTTCAAGTACGCTTGTCTTTTTCCGTCAATCTTTTCTAATATTTCAGAAATACAACGCCCTTCGGGCTGTATTTCTGAATCGGCGATGAAGATTGACGGGACAAGAGTAGTTTTCAAAAATCACTTTTAAAGTCTGCTTTTATAGTAATTCATTCTAACGTTAGAAGCGTAAGTGATAAATTTGTTTTTTTGAGTGTCTATGAGGACATTGTGTTTTCTTCGAAGGTAGTAGAGGGCTGCTTTGGCAAGGTCCACCTGAGTAATTATTTGCGGTGGCAAAGCAGCCCGGAGACTAGCGAAGCCGAGTCGCTGGACGAGGCGAGCGTGCCTGAGAAGGAAATACAATGGCCGAATAGACCAGGAGGGAAAAGAATAAATATAGCCCTTATAATGCTATTAAGTTTCTGAACGGCCGCGGGTGATGAGGACCTTACCGGTGCGTATCATTTCTAAGATCCCGAATTTTTTGATGAGAGCCTCGAACTCGTCGAGTTGGGCGGTGGTGCCGGTTTGCTCAATGATGTAACAATCTTGAGAAGCATCATCAATGCGGACATGGAATTTGCGTGCGTTTTTAGCTACAAATGCTTTTACGGCAGGGGAAGCCCTGGTTTTAAGCAGGGCCAATTCTTTTTCCACGGTATTGGCAGGATGCTCCCCGCAATGGATGACGTCAACAAGCTTATTGACGTTCTTGATGATCTGCTCCAAGATTTCCAGATCTCCTTTGGCCGTAATGGTCATGCGCGAAAATCTGGGATTGACCGTGGGCGAGACCACCAGGGAGTCGATATTATAGCCGCGGCGGGCAAACACCAACGCAATTCGAACGAGCACGCCCGGCTTATTGGCCACCAAAACGCTGATTGTATGTAATGGAAGTTTATTCATATTTTTATGTAGACCCTGACGGTTTTTCCATTTTGAGCGCGGGCTTTTCCACGATCATATGTATCGCTGATTTACCGGCGGGGATCATGGGGAATACATTGTCTTCCTTGATAACTTCCGCATGAATAACGCAGGGCCCTTTGTAATCCATGGCCTCATGCATCACCGCTTCACAATGTTCAGCCTTATTCATATGAAAGCCTTTGATCCCGTAACTTTCTGCCAATTTTTTGAAATCAGGGTTGCCTTCCAAATCTACGCCGGAGAGACGATTATCAAAAAATAATTCCTGCCATTGGCGGACCATACCCAAATATTTGTTATCGATGATGATCACCTTAACGGGCAGCTTATGCACAAACATCGTCGAAAGTTCATACAAGGTCATCTGAAAACCGCCGTCGCCTACGATCGCCACCACCAGCTCGTTGGGGGCAGCTAACTGGGCGCCCAAGGCCGCCGGAAAACCATAGCCCATGGTGCCGGCACCGCCGGACGATAACCAGTGGTTGCCTTTCTCGCAAAGGTAGAATTGCGCCGCCCACATTTGATGTTGGCCTACATCGGTGGTGACTATGGCTTTGCCTTGGGTCACCTTATAACAGGTATCGATGACATGTTGGGCGGTCAGGCCGTTGTTGGTGTTGTATTTGAGAGGGAATTCTTTTTTATAGTATTCCAATTCTTTAAGCCAGTCGGCGGTATCCAGTGGTCCCACCAGCTTGGTCAATTCTTCCACCACTTCTTTGGCGTTGCCTACGACCCAGGCATCGGGTTTAACGATCTTATTGATTTCGGAAAAATCCACGTCGATATGCAGCTTTTTGGCATTCACGCAAAATTCATTGTTGTTGCCGTTAATACGGTCATCCCAGCGGGAGCCGATGGACAAAATCAAATCGCAGTTGACGAGCGCCTTATTGGCATAAGCGGTCCCGTGCATCCCCAACATTCCCAAGGACAGGGGATGGGTTTCAGGAAATTCGCCTTTGCCCAAGAGGGTATTGGTTACGGGCGCGCCCAATTTTTCTGCAAATGTTTTGATAGCAGCAGCCGCACGGGAAAGTACTGCCCCATGTCCCACCAACAGCAAAGGTTTTTTACTGCCACGAAAAAGCTTGGCCATTTTGACGATGTCTGCTTTATGGGGTGAGGGGGTGTCTTTTTTATATCCGGGGATGTCCATTTCCGGATCAAGGGTTTCGCCGGTAAAAGGGGCAGAGGTAATGTCTTTAGGCAAATCAACTAACACAGGGCCGGGCCGCCCGGTCTGGCAGATATACCAGGCTTCCTTAATAATACGGGGGATATCATTGGTGTTTTTGACCAAGTAACTGTGCTTGACCACGGGCATAGTGATACCGGAAATATCGGCTTCCTGAAAGGCATCTTTGCCCAGCATGGTGCTGAGGGTTTGTCCGGTGAGCACGATAATAGGTACAGAATCCATCATGGCAGTCAGAATGCCTGTGACGGTGTTTGTGGCTCCCGGTCCCGAGGTCACCAGCACGACGCCGGGTTTGCCGGTAACACGGGCGTAGCCGTCGGCCATATGGGTGGCGCCCTGCTCGTGGCGGGTTAAAATTAATTTGATTTTAGAGCCGACCAGGGCATCGAAAATAGGGATAGCCGCACCGCCGGATAAGCCCCAGATATGTTCGACTCCAAAATTCTCCAAACATTTGATCAGGGCTTCCGCGCCGTTGATGGGCTTTTTAGGCCTATTTTCAATCTGTTCCGGAGTTGCTGGTTTAAATAGTTTTTTTGGTTCTTTATTCATGAAGCACCTAGATTTTTTAGCGTTGCGAAATCCTGCGAAGCTAAATGCGAAAGCCCTTTAGCGAAGTAGGATAGGTTCCCTTCAGGTAAAGTGGATATATTACCATAAACCCTTCTCGCTGCCAAAGGAAAAGTGGAGCTTTAAAAAATAGGGAGACGTCCCTATTTTTATTTGAGCAATGGCTTTAACTCGCCGTTTTCATGCATTTGGGCGATAATGTCTGCGCCACCGATAAATTCCCCGTTGATGAAAATTTGGGGGATGGTGGGCCAGTTGGTGAATTCCTTGATACCTTGGCGCAGCTCTTCGCTGGCAAGAACATCATAGCTTTTGATAGGGGTGCCGTAAGACTGCAGGATTTGCACGGACCTTCCGGAAAACCCGCACATGGGCGCTTCGGGCGTGCCCTTCATAAAGATCACTATTTTATTATTTTTGATATCATCCTCAATTTTTTGCCGTAATTGTTCTGTCAACATAAACGGTCCTTCCTTATGTTTTGGTCATCGGGGCCCTTCGAGAGCCAACTTTGCGTTTTTGTGATACTCTAAAACCCGTATTGAAATTTGACCTCACTCCATTTGGCCGGAGTAAAAGTCTTTAAGCCCAAGGCATGGACTGTTTGGAAAATATCTTTGACGGCGGTCATGACCATTTGTTGCTGTTTAAACAGGGGTATTCCCTCAAAAGCACTGGAGATGACAAAAGCTTGCAGGTGCATTCCGTCATTCATGGGGTCGACCACATGGGCCTGACAGCCCGGCAGCGCCGTTTCAATATGTTGTTTAATTTCATCTGTGGTCATTTTTTATAATTTTTTTGAACCATTCGATGATATGCAAAGATTCGTAAAGGGCTTTGCCGTCGATAACAAGGCAGGGCACTTGGGGCTTGCCGCCGATCTTAATAAGCTCATCGCGATAGGCGGGGTTTTCCCGGATGTCCTTCATGGGCACCTTAATTCCCTCTTTGTCTAAAAAATCACGCACCCGTTGGCAATAAGGGCAGCCCGCGAAATGATATAAAGTAAGTACCGGCATGGGCCCTATTCTATCAATTTTTCCACAAAATCAATGATTTTTTCTTCCAGCTTTACATTGTACAAGCGGTTCATTTCCTGCAGGCAGGTCGGCGAGGTGACATTGACTTCAATCAAATAATCTCCCAGGATGTCGATCCCCACAAAATAAAGGCCGAGCTCCTGTAAATGGGGTTTGAGGATGGTGATAATTTTTTTATCGTTGGCATTGATGGTCGAGGGCATGGGTTTGCCGCCGGCATAAAAATTATTGCGGTGTTCCCCCTCTTCATGCATGCGCAGCAAAACGCCCAGGACTTGCCCGTCTAAAAGCAGGATGCGTTTATCACCGTTTTGGGATTCAGGGATATATTTTTGGACCACAATGGCCTTGTTAAAGCGTTCGGTCAAAGTCTCCAGAATAACTTTAGTGTTGGTATTGCCTTTTTCGATGTGGAATACGCTTGTGCCACCGAAGGCATTGGTGGGTTTGGCGATGATGTTTTGATGTTTGGCGATAAAATCCAGCAAGTCCCCTTTATTGGCGGAGATGATGGTGGGGGGCGTGATATTTTTGAATTGGGCGACCCACACCTTTTCGTTGACGGTGCGTATGCCCGCAGGACTATTAATGATAAGGATATGCTTGGGCAGATGCTCCAGGAGCCAGGTGTTCATTAGGTATTGTTCATCCACCGGCGGGTCAGGGCGGATGAAGACCGCGTGGATGTCATCCTGGCTTAAACGCGCGGTGAACTCTTCTTTAAACGGCAGGTTTGGAATTGTTTGCGGAATGACCTTGGTGACATGAAAAAACACTTTTCCTTCAACGAGGCTGATGCCATCCTCAGGTAAATAATAGACCTCATGGCCGCGGGCATGCGCGTTTAACATCATCATAAAGGTGGTGTCTTTTTCAAAAATAACTTTTTCCAGAGGATCCATCAAAAAAATGAATTTCATAATAGTCCTATGTCGGCGCGCCGGACCGGGAGTCCAGATCCATGATCTCTTCTCCGGCGGCCGCGCCTGCAATGCGCCCCAAGATGCGGTAAATGTCAAAAATATTCAAATTGTGCTCGATCCCGCAATCCTTGCCATATTTGTCCAAATGCGGGCACATTTTTTTAAACTCCATGCCGCCGGGCGAATTTAAATTTTCCCGTGAACCCTTGCTGGTGTGATAGCGGTAAAACCCGCCTACGAAATTATTGTCGATCTGGTACAGGCATACCTCGCAGGGGTTTTCTTCAAAGCGATGGATGGTGGGCACTCCTTCCTGCAAGAGAAAATGCGTGATGGTCTGCGCATCTTTGCCGCGCAAAAGGTCATTGCGTTTTTTCGGTTTAATTCCAGGATCTGTGCCGGGGTCTTCGATGGGAACAACACCCATGCCGTAAGTCCCGGAATCAGCTTTGATAAAAATAAAGGGCTTGCCGTCAACATTATGTTCGCGGTATTTGTTTTGGATATCTTCAAAGAGTTTGACGGCAGCTTGGTAGAGGCGTTTCTGGTCAGCTTCGGAATTGACATCCACATGTTCCACCACTTCATAAAGGCAGGAAAATTGCCAAGGGTCAATGCCGACGATATGGGCGAATTCTTTGATCAGGGCATTGGCATGGCGGAAATGTTCAGACTTAAGCCGCGAATGCCAGCCCGCGTGAATAGAGGGGAAGATCGGGATCTTGATCTGTTTTAATTCTTCGGGGATCCCGGCGGAGAGGTCATTGTTCATAATGATCAGGTCAAAATCACGTCGTCATTGTTTTGATTTTTTCCAATACGCGTTTGAAGCAATAAACTTTCACCGTTTGGCCGGTGGCGGTTTCCAGTTCAACGGCGCCGGAGCCCAGTTCGCACAAACTTGTAGTCATGGGTAAAAAAGGTGGCAATCTTGGCGTTAAATCCGGCCTTGATGATGATTTCCTGCAGGATGCGGACATTTTCCAAATACCAGGTGTTGCGTGTATGTTCCTCGGCAACGATCAAAATGTCGGTGGCATTGGGCACGCGGGAGAGGATGGCCTTTTTGATAAGAGCAATTGTGCGTCGGCCAAACCATGTTCGCAAAGATTATTAAAACCGGCCGGGAAAAGATTGGTATCAACCACTGCGATCTTGAAGCCCGCGTCACGGATGTCAACCGATGTGTAAAAGGGGGTGTAGTGCTTTTCAAGGGATAAAAGCCATTGGTGGATTTGTCCCTGCTTGAGCTGGATGCAGGGCACGCATATGGCTTGCGAAAAATTTTGATTGACCGTTAATTTCATAGTTGTCGGCGTCCTTATCGGGAATTCATAGTATAATACCAAATCATGATTTAAGCAAAGAGCGAAAAATAGGGACGTCTCCCGATTTTTTAACAGGAGCGCATCCGATTACGTCCTTAATTTATACCCGATTTTAAACAGATAAACCGTTGTCAGGAAAATGGCCCCTGCCATTCCCAGAGCGACCAAGGCACAGGTCATGGCCGGTGTGTCCGTGACATTGGTCATGCTGTAGCGAATGCCGGAAACCAGATAATAGATGGGATTAAAATGCGAAATGATTTGCAAAGTTGGCGGCAGCATGAACAAGCGGATGAAAAACTCCACCGAGCAAGGCCAATGGGATGATCAAGTAGGTATTCCACATGGAAAGCATGCCGAAATCTTCAGCCCACAAAGCGCCCATCATCCCGGCACAGGAAAATATCACCGCGATCATCAGCATAAAATAAAGCAAGGCCAGCGGGTGGGCAATGAGGCTTGGGGTAAACAATAAGGAAACCAGCCAAACGCCCATGCAGACAAGAATGCCGCGGGCAACACCTCCGGCGAGCAATCCCAAGACCATTTCAATATAAGAAAGGGGGGCAAGCAGGATTTCCTGGATATGGTTATGCCAGCGGCCGATAAACAGCGACGAAGAAGTATTTTCATAAGAGCTGGAAATCAAATGCATGGCCATAAGTCCGGGAGTGATGAATTGCAAATAGGTCAATCCGGTGGCAGAAAAATTGACACGGCTTCCGATGGCCACGCCGAAAATATACATAAAAAGAGCAGAAGACACCAGCGGAGGGAAAATGGTCTGGTTGGCCACCGAGAAAAAGCGGTGTATTTCTCTTTTGGCCAGAGCCATAACCCCGATAGGATTGTGACTAAGTGTATCATAGCATTTAGTGTCACCGACATAGGATGCAATTAACTAAGTTATTAATGCATTATTCATACCTGTTATTTCTAAAAATACATCCTGCAATGATTTGTCCTGCAAGATTTGTTTTTTATCACCGATGCGGACGATCTTGCCGTTATTGATGATGCCGATGGTTTTGCAAAGTTTTTCCGCTTCTTCCATGTAATGGGTGGTGAGGAAAATGGTTTTGCCTTCTTTATTAAGCTGGATCAAATAATCCCAGATCAGGAATTTTAATTCCAAGTCGCATCCGGAAGTGGGTTCATCCAGGATCAGGATTTCCGGGTCGTGGATCAAGGCCCGGCAGAGCAGTAATCGTTTTTTCATGCCGCCGGAAAGCGCGCGGTGTTTACAATTGCGTTTGTCGGAAAGCCCGAAACGTTCGAGCAATTCATTGGCCCGGCGCTTGGCTTCCCAAGGGGGTGACGCCGAAATATTCTGCCTGGTAGATCAAAAGCTGATTGATGGTCAAAAAAGGATCAAAATTGGATTCCTGGGCGCACAGGCCGATAAGCCGGCGGCTGTTGAGATATTCCGAAGTGACATTATATCCGAAGACCTGCACTTCACCGCTTTTGATAATTGGAAAGTCCGGTCAAGACATTGATGGTGGTGGTTTTCCCGGCGCCGTTAGGGCCCTAAAAAAGCAAAGAAATCCCCGCGTTTGACCTCAAATGAGATTTTGTCCAACGCTTGAAAATTTTTATAGAATTTGGTGAGACCTTTGATGGATATGGCTAGTTCGGAATTGCGCATAATTTAATGCATTGAATGTTCATTATACCCTGACAACGTTTTTATCCAAAGCCATTTTTGCTTTTCTGGCTGCGTTACGGACGATTTCCGGTAAAGCCGGATGAATATAAATGGTACGCAGCATGTCATCAAGCGTGGCGTTCATATTCATGTAAGCGATGATCATGTGGATCATGTCAGATGCTTCAGGCCCTATGATATGCCCGCCTAATATTTTCCGGCTTTTGCGTTCGACTAGGATTTTACAAAAACCATGTTCAGAAAGCAAAGCCATGCCCATGGCCGAACTTTTGTAAGGATTAAGCCCGACGACATAATCAATGCCTTTGGCTTTTAATTCTTCTTCGGTGGCCCCGACACCAGCCACTTGCGGGTGGGTAAAAACCGCATGGGGCATAGGGGGATAATGGATGGGGCTTTTAGGTTTGCCGCCAAACACATAGTCAAAAAGATATTCGCCTTCAAAATTAACGCTGTGGCGGAAAAAATATTTGCCGATGCAGTCGCCCAAGGCAAAGACGCCCGCAACGTTTGTCTCCAAGTGTTCATTGACCTTGATAAAATTACCGGGTTGCAATTCAATGTCCGTATTGATCAGATCAAGCGTATCAGCATTGGAAGTGATGCCGGTGGCGATCAACAGGGCCTGGCGCAGTAACAGAAGAGTTTTTGCCATCCTGAGTATAATGCACGGTAAAGGTGTTATTGTTGTATTCGACCTTTGTCGGGACAGCTCCCAGGCGCACATCATGATAGCGGCTGAAAACTTTTTGGAATTCTGCAGCTATTTCCGCATCCTGGGTACGTAAAAGTTTTGAACGCACCAAAAAAGTGGTCTTGGTGCCTAAGGCTGCCGTAAGCATGGCCCAGTTCACAGCCGATATATCCGCCGCCGATGATGATCATCGAAGCGGGCAGTGTGGTATTGCGCAAGGCCTCGGTGGATGTCATAAACGGCGTGCCGGACAAGTCCCGGGATATGGGGGATGGTCGGGCGCGTGCCGACGGCAATAAAAATCTTATCCGCGGTGATTTGTTCGTTATTGATCTCAATAATTTTATTCTCGATAAATTTGGCGTTGCCCCGAAAAAGGCTGATATTGGGATGATTCGCTGTAGCTTGTCTCGATTTTGTTCGGAATCCGCATCCACGGTTTGAGAAATGCGTTCAACGAGTTTGGCAAAATCAACGCTGAAGTCCGGGGTCATGATGGATATCAAAGCGGTGGGCTTCCTTGATCTCAATGGCCACGTCCGCCGGATGAATGAGCATTTTTGAAGGGATACAGCCGCGGTTTAAGCAGGTGCCGCCCAATCGGTCTTTTTCAATGACCGCGACCTTAAGTCCCATGGAAGCCGCAGGAGAAGAGATTTTAGCCCCGCCACCGGAACCGATCGTGATGACATCAAATTTTTTCATAGAAGATAATCAAAGACTGTCCTCTAAATATTTCTCTAACCGTTCGACTACTTGTTCCAACGTTGTATATTGCATCAATTCGCTTCTGACCGGCTGCGATATTGGGCAATCCTTTTAAGATAGCCCACATAATGTTTGCGGAAGGTCATGCACCCCGTATTTTTCACCTTTATATTGTACATTTAATTTTAAATGTTCAATGCAGATCTGGATTTTTTCTTCGATGCTCGGCTCCGGCAAATGTTCGCCGTGTTTCAAGGAAATGTTTGGTTTGCTTGAAGATCCAGGGATTGGCAATGGCGCCCCGTCCGATCATGACCCCGTCGCAGCCGGTTTCCAGCATGGCCTGGACATCTTCAGGGCAGGTGATGTCCCCATTTCCGATGACAGGGATGCTGATCACTTTTTTAATCTTTTCAAGCCATGACCAGTCCGCAAAGCCGCTGTGCGCTTGCGAACGCGTGCGGCAGTGCAGGGTCAAGGCTTGGGCGCCGGCAGCTTCCACCATTTTAGCGACATCCAATATGACAATGCTTTTTTCATCCCAACCCAGACGGGTCTTGACTGTTACCGGTAATTTGGTGCCCTTGACCGTGGCTTTGACGACTTTTTCAAATAAAGGCAGGTCACGTAAAAGCCCGGCGCCTTCATTGCGGGCGACATGGTTTTTGACCCAACAGCCGCAATTAATATCAATAAAATCAGGCTTTAATTTTTCCATAGCCTCAGCAGCACCGGCCATGGCCTCCGGCCGCCCGCCAAAAATTTGGATGGCCACCGGACGCTCTTCTTCGGCGATCTGGATTTTTTCCATGATGCGCGGGATATCGCGGATAATGCCCTCGGAAGACGTAAATTCCGTGTACACGATATCAGCCCCCAGGCGTTTGCAGATCAAACGAAAGGGCAGCTCCGTGACGTCTTCCATGGGAGCCAGGCAAAGCGGCTTATCTATATCAATAGCCCCGATTTTCATAACCGCCCATTATAACTGAATAATCACGGGGACACAAAACTTAATTAAGTTAGAAACCAAAGATAAATTAAATATTGTGTCCTTTTGAAGATTTAGTTTATAATTAACAACTATGGCTATTATTTTAGACCCTAAAGAACCTGCGATTAATCGCGGCATTAAGACAGTCGGTATCGGGAAAAAAGGCAGCAAATCCCTGACACCTCAATTGGCTTTGGAAATCGTCGAAGATTTAAAGTCAGGCAAGGTTTCCGATGCTGCTAAGGGGGCTTTTTTTGCCGCTTTATGCGCTAAAGGCATAGAACCCCAGGAAGAAGTTTTGGAGCGGGCCTTTGAACCGGGCACTTTGAAGGACCCTTCCAAGTTACTGGATGCTATCGCATTTGAAGCACCGGGATTTGTTAAATGGGTCTGCAGGCAATTGCTGACGGGCTATACCTTGGACAAAAATACCGCTTATGATCTAGGGAAATTCCTGTTGTCTGATGAGCCGGGTGATGCCGCCCGGGGCTGGGTGGCAAGTTTTTTGCGGGTACGTTATGAAACCGACGACGAATATGAGGGCCTGCTGAGGGCGATGGGAGATACCCTTGTCCCCTCGTTTAAGGGGCCGGCACCTAAGGGAGACCCCATTATCCAAATCGCGGAGCCTTTTGATGGTGTGGACCATTCGTACATGATAACGCCTTTGCTTGGGAAGGCCCTGCAGCCTAAAGGTTATCGCGTGGTGCATCAGGTGGGGTGCAGCAGCGGGCCTAAACTGGATATGAATTTGTGGGATATTGCCAAGGTTTTAGGGACGACGCCTGCCGTAAGTAATTCGGATTTAGCGAAGGACAAGCCTGATTTTGGCTGGTTTTTCCATCAGTCGTTGATGTCCTGGTCTTTGGACCGTTGGGTAGACTTGCGGCATCAAATCATCAAACGGCCGTTTTTAGCCACTTTGGAAAGGTTTATCAATCCGGTAAAGGCGGATATTTTGATTGTTTCCGCTTTTCATCCGCCTTTTGGTGAAAAAATGGTGACCATAGCCGAGCGTGCCGGTTTTAGGGGTACAATTGTGGTGCGAAACGGCATTGAAGGCACAATAGGTTTTCCATTGTTGAAGGAAGTTAAATTTGTTGTTGTCCGCCAGGCAAAAAGACGGCAGTTTTCGGCGGCATGAAATGACCGTTAAAAATTCTCCGGCTGTTGAGACGGAAGAAAAGGTCGAAAAACCCAAAGCCAT
Organism: Candidatus Omnitrophota bacterium; assembly: GCA_963769315.1. Lineage (GTDB taxonomy): Bacteria > Omnitrophota > Gorgyraeia > Zapsychrales > Fredricksoniimonadaceae > JABDGZ01. The sequence continues at coordinate 173,418 of CAVYLG010000001.1, read as the reverse complement.
TGATAATGCCGCTTTTATTAAAGCTTATGTTGAAAAGGGGACATCCGGCAATAAACATTTTGATTTACGTGTCAAGTTGACTTGTGAAGGGTTAAACCAAGCTTTAGAATGGTTGGGGCAATAGGGCCGTCTCCCGATTTTTTCTAATAAGTTCACGGGCAAAAATCGGGAAACGTCCCTATTTTTTAGGAGGGGTATGGTTTCGCTGCAAATCCGGATGACATTACTGGTCGTGGCATTATTCGCCATTATCTATGCCACCATTGTGCTCATAGGTACCGCCATGGGCATTTATGATTTTTATTTCTATCTTTTAATTTCACTTGGGATCATGTGGTTCCAGTACATGATCGGTCCCCATATCGTTGAGTGGACTATGCAAGTGAAATATATCAAACAAGAAGATAATCCCCAGTTGTTTGCAATGGTAGAAGATTTGGCCCGCCGGGCCAATATCCCCATGCCGCGCATTTGTATCGCCCCCACGAGCGTGCCCAATGCCTTTGCCTTTGGCCGCAGCGTCAATGACGGCCGCGTCTGTGTCTGCCAGGGGATCCTCAATCTTTTGAGCGATGAGGAATTAAAAGCCGTGCTGGGCCACGAGCTGACACACTTGAAAAACCATGACGTCATCACCATCACCTTGCTTTCGGTGGTCCCCATGATCTTATACCGCATCGCCTGGCAAATGATGTGGTTCGGCGGCGGCCGACGGCAAGACCGCAACGCGCCCAGCGGCATGTTGATCGCGCTTATCGCTTTTTTGTTTTATTTCATCACCAATCTCTTGGTCCTGTACGGCTCGCGCATCCGTGAATACTATGCCGATAAAGGCTCGGTGGAGTTGGGCAACAAGCCGGCGGCCTTGGCCTCGGCCTTGTATAAGCTGGTCTACGGCTGTGCCCGCAAATCCGGCGATGAAGACATGAGAGCAGTCCAAGGGATGAAGGCCTTTTTTATCAATGACCCTTCGCAGGCGATGAATGAGATCCATGAATTAAGCGAACTGGATTGGGATAAAAGCGGAACCATTAACAGCCAGGAATTATTCAGCTTAAGAGGAAAACAGATTCGTCTGAGCACGGGCGATAAGATGATGGAATTATTAAGCACGCATCCGAATATGCTCAAGAGGATAAAACAGTTGTCGCAGTATACATAAGTTTACGAAGTCGCGCCTTTTAAACAACTTTACGAAGTGGAAGGTCCTCATGGCCCTCATACCGGACACTCCTAAGTTAGTCGCCGGACACTCACAATTGTTAGGTCGTATTGTACTCGACACTCGGTCCTCATACCGGACACTCGCAGGAGCTCGCAGTTGCTCGCCATTGAGCCTTTTGGGGCCTTTTATACATGAAGAAAATATCATTTTATACGCTTGGCTGCCGCTTAAACCAGTCGGAGACGGCTTCCATCCAGAACTCTTTTGAGAAGGGCGGTTATCAGGTGGTTGGTTTTGATGAACCTTCGGATATTGTGGTCATCAATACCTGCACCGTGACCGAAGGGGGAGACGCCGACACCCGTCATTTGGTGCATAAGGTCAACCGGCTCAATCCTGCAGCACGAATTGCCTTAGTCGGCTGCCAGGCCCAGATACAAAAAGAGCAATTGGCCAACTCTGCCCAACGTCCGTTGGATCGTCGGCAACGGCCGTAAAATGGATTTGATATCGGTATTCAATGAATATCCCAAGCCCGAGAAGGCACAACTTGTCACGCCCGGCATCGGTCGTGAGCCTTTCAGCTTGGCTGTCGCTTCTGTTGACCGCGACCATACGCGGGCGAATATCAAGATCCAAGACGGCTGCGATTTTTTCTGTTCATTTTGTGAGATCCCTTATGCCCGTGGCCGCGCCCGCAGCCGGGTGTTCGAAGATATTTTCACGGAAGCCGCAGCGCTGGTGGCTGCCGGGCATAAAGAGCTGGTTGTGACCGGCATTAACATCGGCACTTATTCTTACCGGGGCAAAACGCTTACGGATGTCATTAAAAGGATGGATGCCCTTGAAGGCTTGGAGCGCCTGCGCATTTCGTCGGTTGAGCCCACCACCGTTTCGAAGGATATATTCAGCCACATGGCCCCCGTGGGGAAACTTTGCCGTTACCTGCATCTTCCCTTGCAAAGCGGCGATGACGAAATCCTGCGGGCGATGAAACGCAATTACACCGTTGAGGACTTTAGCGATTTTGTTTTTCAGGCCCAGACCCGGGTGCCGCAGATATGTATCGGGACAGACGTGATCGTAGGTTTTCCCGGCGAGACTGACGTCCATTTTGAGCGCACCGCAGAAATTTTAAAAGAGCTGCCTGTCCATTACTTGCACGTGTTTAGTTATTCGCCCCGGCATATGGCCAAAAGCCGTTTGTTGAAAAACCTGCCCGCAGAAGTGATCGCCGGGCGCAGCCAGGTCCTGCGCAACTTAAGCGCTGCCAAGCGGCGTAAGTTTTATGAATCCCTGCTTGGAAGCACTCAAATGGTGCTATTTGAAGAGGCCAAGAGCACTGGCTGGCAAAAAGGCCTGACCGATAATTATGTGCGCGTTAAAGTCAAAGATTCCCGGGACCTGTGCAATCAAATCCTGCCTGTCCGTCTGGAACGTATCGACGGTCAGATGGTAGGTGGGAGGGTTTTATAATTCCCTTCATTTTTGTGGAGAGGGTAAGGGAGGGAAGGTCTGGCTTAATTTTCATGCGATATTTTTTGTTCATATCCGCGGTTTTGACGGGATTTTTGCCTGTGGCCTTCGCCGGGCAAACCCAGGACAACCCTTTCGCCGTCGTCGAGCTTTTTACCTCGGAGGGTTGCAGCAGTTGTCCTTCTGCAGACCTTATCGTCAGCAAATTGACGGCCTGGGCCAGGCAAAACAATAAGTCCGTTTATCCCTTGGTCTTTCACGTCGATTATTGGAACAGCCAGGGCTGGCGGGATGTTTTTAGCCGCGAAGAATTTACACAGAGGCAAAGCAATTATGCCCATGTTTTCAGAGATCAGGGGATGTACACGCCCCAGATCGTTGTCAACGGCAGCGATGCCTTTCCCGGTTCCAACCAGCAACAACTGCAAGATGATTTAAACCGTGAATTGGCAATACCTACCGGTGCCATTTTGCACATAAGCTATAAAAAGCTTGATAACTATCTCGTTGTTCAGTATAGCGCTCAAGGGTTTACGGATGGGGATGTGGTCAATATCGCATTGGTGGAAAGGGGCTTAAGAACAGACGTGACGGCGGGCGAAAATGCCGGACGTACGCTCCATCACGACAATGTGGTCAGGGAATTCCAGACTTTTTTCCTGACAGGGGAAGCTTCCGAGGCCAAAATCCCTTTAGGCAAAATTTTTGACCTTGCCCAATCCTCGGTGATCGTTTATGTCCAGAACCCGCAGACCTTGTTAATTGAGGCCGCCAAGCAACTGGACCTGTGATGATGGCGCCACAAAAGCCTGATAACACCTATTTTGCTTATATTGTACAGTGCAAATACGGCACCTATTATACCGGCTGGACCAATGATATAATAAACCGGATCGCGGCACATAACGAGGGTACAGGCGCCAAATACCTGCGGGGTAAGGGCCCGGTCAAGTTGGTCTACCAAAAAGAATTTTTAACGGCCCGGGAAGCGCAGGCCCGGGAAAGATCGATAAAAAAACTTACCAGACGGGAAAAAGAAGCATTGGTCAAATCTTATAAGAGAGCCCGAAGATGATCAGACGTTTAGAATGGCTTTTATTGCTTGTTTTGGCGGCGGGCGGCATTTTTTTATGGTGCCGACTGGCCTTGCCCCGCTACCAGTCCATTGACTTGTCCGTCAGCCAGACAAAAGCCGTGGACATTGCCCAAAAATATTTAAGGGCCCAACGCGGGGTCGATCCCGACAAATATAAAATAGCCCTGATGTTCAGTGTGGATGAAGGCACGGACCGGTATTTGCAAAAAACCTTAGGCATTGCCGGCTCGCAGCAATTGATCCGCCGCTTGCATTATGACCTGTTTTGCTGGGTCATCCGTTTTTTTAAGGAAAAACAGAAGGAAGAATACAAGGTCGCCGTCAGTTCTGCGACGGGGGAGGTCATCGGTTTCAACCATTTTATCGAAGACACGGCTTTTAGGCCTTCGGTCGACAAGGAGATCGCCCGTCAGCACGCCATTAATTTCCTGAAAGCCACTTTTGCCTTTAATCCCGCCCGGTATATCGTCCACGGCGAAGACGTCAAAAAATATGACAACCGGCTGGAATATGCTTTCAGCTGGCAGGACAAGGGCGTAGACATCCCCTGGAACAAAAGCAATGAGAAAGGGCGGGCCAAACTCCTGAATGGCGTTACCGTATCCGGCCAGGAGATCCTTAGCTTTAATAAAAGCCAATTTGAAATTCCCGACGGTTTTAACCGCTATGTGGATAACCTTAAACAAACCGGCCAAAACCTGACCCTGATATTCCGTATCTTTTATCTGGCGCTTATGACCATGGCCATTGTGATCGTTGTCAACCGCAAGCACCAGGTGGTCAGCCGCAGCGTGAAACCCTTTTACATCGCCATCGGCATCGGCATATTTGTCCTGATGTTCTTGGATGTCTTAAACAGCTACCAGGACCTTTTGTATGATTACCCCACTACCCAGTCACTGGGGGATTATGTTGTGAGGCAATTTATCGAGAGCATCATCGGCCCGTTTTTTATAACGGTCGGTTTTATTTTACCGGCCCTGGCAGGGGAGTCTTTGCGTTTTGAGGTCTCTTGTGAGAAAAAGAACAGGGGTTTTTTAAATACGCTTTTGTCTTCTTTTTGTTCGGCCAATATCGCCCGCCAGCTTATTGTCGGATATATCGCGGCGGCAGTGATCTTGGGGGCACAGGCATTTATCTATAATTTGGGTTTCAAGTATTGCGGGGTCTGGGATGAGTTATCGTGGTTGACCCAGGCTTCGACGGCCATATTGCCGGCGTTTACGGCGCTGGCCATCGGTATCCAGGCTTCTTTTTCAGAGGAGGCCATGTTCCGTTTGTTTGCCATCAATTTTTTCAAGAAATTCCTGCAGTTCTACAAGCAATATGGTGTTCCGACCATCCTGGCGGTAATCTTGAGCGCCGCGATGTGGGGTTTTGGCCATACGGGGTATGAAATTTATCCTATGTGGTTTAGGGGGGTGGAAGTCACCTGTATCGGGATCATCATGGGGATCTTTTATTTGCGTTTTGGCATTGTGTGCGTGATCGCCGCTCATTATCTGGTCGACGCATTCTTGACCGGCCTGCCGTTTTTATTAAACCTGCGCACGTTTTTTAATTTTTATTCCACCTTAGCGGTGGTTGCCCTGCCTTTATTGCTGGCGCTGGTCGCTTTGGTCTTCAATAAAGGCGCCCAAGAGAGGCCGTTAAGCATACGTTTCAATCCCCAACAGCAGTTTAACTACAATTTACTACGCGAATTATGCCGCTCTAAAACTCCCGAAGAATTGGTCACCTTAAAAAATGATCTCCAGCGCTACGGTTGGGACGCGGCGATCATCAATCGTGTTTTTGAGGAGAAGAGCTAAGCCTCCTTTTATGCCCGACACTCATTTAAAGACGGTCTTGGTTTTATCAGGCGCATTACTTTTAAGCGCTTCTTTTGTTCATGCCAAGACGGCGGAGGAGTATTTGCGCGACGGCAATGATTTCTTTAACCAAAGGAATAACGACCAGGCCATTTTTGAATATACCAAGGCCATTGACGTCAATCCCAACCTTGCCAGGGCTTATGATAACCGCGGGGTTGCCTATGCCCTGGAGGGCAGTTTAGACAGGGCCATTGCCGATTTTACCATGGCCATCGCCAATGATCTGAATAACGCCGAGGCTTTTAATAACCGCGGTCGTGCCTATGCCCAAAAAGGCAATTTGCCCCAAGCCGTCTCGGATTATTCTATGGCCATCGGAATCAATCCTCTTTATATAAAAGCGTATAAAAACAGGGAGCTTGTCTATTACCAGTTGAAAGAATACGACAAAGCTTGGGCGGACGTGTTTAAAATAGAGGGATTGGGCAGCACTGTCGACCAGAATTTTTACCAGATGCTTAAAAAGGCGTCAGGTAGGAAACATTAAAATTTTTTATTACTCCCCTCAAGGAGGAGGGAAATAGGGACTCTTTGCAAAAAAAAGATGGAGAAAAAACAACATCCCATATTATTAGCGGCCCAGTACGCAATCGTTGCCTTGGTTTTCCTTTTCTGCGCATTTAAGATCATTGAGATCTTGTCTATCAGGAGGGTATTTGACCAAAACGTGAAGGCCTTCAACGGCTCCATGCAGATTGCGCATGAAGGGCTGTTGTATACTAAACGAATCCATGTGCATAAGTATGTGGACGGGTTAAAGAGGATCAATACATCGTATTGTCCCAAGAAATTCCAACAGGCATGGCATGAATTCGTTCAGGCGTGGGAGCAAGAGGAAGAACTGGGAATGAAGTTAAGTCAGATGAATAAAAGCGGTGCAGGTAAATCCGGGAATATAACAGTCAATACCTTGGGGGTAGAAGCTGCGATGTCCAAGGCCAGGCAGGATGTCGAAGATACCGCTTTGGAATATGGCGTGAGGGTCCAGCGATGAAACAAATAAAAGTGATCCTGATCCGTCCCATCGGCCAAACTTATCCGTAAATAGAGGGACCTAATACTTAATTTAAAAAGGAAAAAAGTTATGAAAAAATTGGCGGGGTATTTGTTATTTAGTATATCTTTTCTGTTGGTTCCTTGGGGGTTTGCCCAGGATTCCAATCAATCTTCATCCGATTCCGGGGTCCTTGTTTCTCCTCCTATCCAAGAAGCAAGGAACAAACCAGGAGAGTACGGGCAATAATGAGGGAAGTAGCGCGTCAGGGGCATCGGACCAAGGGAATTTAGACAATTCCGGGAATCAAAGCCCCCGGCATGCTGACGTTGATAATGGTGCTTCTTCTCAGAATGACACAGAAAGCAGCAGCAACAGTGGTGATGTGTCAAAGGATGAGATAGTCGTTAAATCAACGGAAGCTGTTATTTCCCAAATGACCGCGAATTTGAAGTTGACCCAGGACCAAATTAATGCCGTACGGCCGATCGTAGAAGATAATATAGTTAAAGTCAGGGCCCTTCAGCAAAAATTGGGACATGGAGATATTGATGGCAAGACGATGGTCAATCAGAGGACGCAATTAACTATCGATGAGGACAAAGCACTTAGTTCAATTCTTACTCCGGATCAATTGAAGTTGTGGGTAAGCATACAAGACCAGTAGGACAGGGGAAGCATTGAGAAAGAACCTATTTGTTATGTTTTTTATTTTTCTTTTAGCCGGTTGTCAGCAGCCGATCGATAATCGTAACTCAAGCGGAACTACCATTGTTTGTTTTGGAGACAGCCTCACCGCTGGGTATGGGGCAGAGCCCGGGCATGATTACCCATCCCTTTTGCGTCAGAAAGTCAATTTCCCTGTGATAAATGCCGGGGTTTCCGGCAACACCACTCAAGATGCCTTGCAAAGATTGCCAAGGGATGTTTTATCACAAAACCCAAGGTTGGTTATCATTACCTTGGGGGCCAATGATTTTTTGCGGCAAGTCCCAAAAGAAGAGATAATAGGGAATATGGAAAAAATCATTGAACGCATCAAAGAAAGAGGCGCCATGGTCGTCTGGGCCACGGTCCAAACGGGAATATTCGGGGATGCCTATATTGATGATTTTACCGAACTGGCCCGTCACGAACATATCCTGCTTATTCCGAATATCTTGAAAGATATTATCGATAACCCGCTGTATAAATATGACCAAGTCCACCCCAACTCCGAAGGCTATAAATTGATGGCCGAGCGTATTTATCAAAACATCAAAAAACTTTTAGAGAATTAAGAATAGCGTTCTTCCTCGCTTAATTACACAGATGATGGCTATCGAAGACCACAAAATAAATCACGACCTGAAATTATCCTACTGGATGGGCACATTCCGTTGCTGCATGATCGGCTTCACCCAGGATTTCTTTACGCCGTTTTTACTTTTATTGGGAGGAAGTGCCCTGCAGGTGGGCGTTATGGTCTCCTATAGCAATATTTTTTCTTCAATATTCCAGACCGCTTGCGCCGAGGCAACGGCCAAGATGGGTTCGCGTAAAAAAGTGGTGTCCTTTTTTAGCCTGTTACAGGGATTGTCCCTGCTGGTCATTATCTGGCTTGTCCTTGAGGAGGGGATCAAACCCGCGATTTTTATTATTCCGGTTGTGTTTTTCAATATTTTCGGGGCATTCATCAATCCGGGCTGGCTGAGCCTTCTCTCGGATATGGTGCGTCCCAACCGGTGGGGGACATATTTTGGCTGGCGCAACCGTAATCTGGGCTTTATAACCGTTATTTCCACCATCATCGCCGGGCTCATCATCTATGCCATGAGCGGGGTCAACAAGAGGTATGGTTTTTGGATTATTTTCAGCATTGCTTTGGTTTTCAGCGGTCTTTCCTGGCTGTCCTTGAGAAAGATCAGGGAACCGCATTTGAAATTCGTCGAACAAGATCATTTCAGTTTTTTTGAATTTATCCGGCAATACCGCACTAGCAATTTCGTAAGATTTACCATTTTTGTGGCGGTCGTGAATTTTTGCGTGAATCTGGCGGCGCCATATTTTTCGGTTCTGATGCTGCGGGACCTGAAATTTAATTATCTTTTATTTTCACTGGTCAACACATTATCAGCATTGACATTATATGTCACCATCAGCCGTTGGGGGCAACATGCCGACCGCGTGGGCAATGTCAAGGTCATTAAATTGATATCGCCGTTATTTTGCTTAAGCCCTTTGCTTTGGATCATCAACCAGAACCCTGTATTTTTAATTCTGGTGGAAATGTTTTCAGGATTTTTGTGGGCAGGGTTTAATCTGTGTACTTCGAATTTTATCCTGGATTCCGTCACCCCGGCAAAGAGGACACGCTGTGTAGCCTATTTTACCCTCATTACCGGGACTGGACTGGCTGCCGGCGCAATTACCGGAGGGTGCCTGATCCGTTTTTTGCCGACCGTATTTCGTTATAAGATTTTGACCCTCTTTTTAATTTCGGGTGTCCTGCGCTTATTGGTCGGGCTTTTGCTGCCGCGGCATATCAAAGAAGTGCGGCCGGTAGACGGGATCAGCAGCCGGCAATTATTATTCAGCATGCTCGGCATTGGTTAAATTCTTTATTTCCCCCTCTTTTTTTAAAGAGGGGTTAGGGGAGTTAAACAATCTCTTTCCGTTGTCATCATGATGGATGACACAGGAGAGGGCGGCGGGTCATAGCTAGCGGGATTTGTAGGATTTTACGTGGAAGCTCTACTGTACCTGTCTTCCAAAACTTAACGGTTTCTGCTCTTCCTAAGTACCTCATAAAAAAATTTTTTAAACTAAAATAATTTTCCATTCCCCGACGAAGAAAACGTTTTCTCAATTGGCAAAAAAATTAAAAACCCGTCCCCCATGACTTGCATAATGGATTTTTAGGGTGTAATGTTACCATTAGGTAGTGATAAGAACCTATTCTTTGTGATAAACACAGAGTATAGGTTTTTTTATTGAAGGAATAGTATGAAAAAACAACTTGCTTCAATGAAATTTAAAGGTTGGGTTGTGGTAATTGCAGTCTTTGGACTATTAATTATTTTTTTAGAAGGGAAAGAATTTTCAATCGGCGGCGCAACTGGAATTAGAACCAAAACTGATGTATGTATATTTCAAATCATTGATAAGTTTTTGGACAAACAATGGAACAAGAAACCATAATAGTAATTGTAAGCTTAGGTATAGGAAGTCTTTGGGCCTTTGCGCAGTTGATAGAAAAAGCGCAAAACTGGCCACTTAATAGGGAAAAATTGAGATTGGAGGTTGAGAAATTGCGCATTGATAATGCATTTCGTAATAATGAATTGGAAAGAAGTATGGAACAAACGGAAGAAGGCATAATTTTAAAAATAATTCTAAAAAGATTAAAGTCTAGCGAGATAAAAATAATAGATGTAGAAATTGTAAGAACAGATGATGAGGGATGAAAATCCAATAATTTAGCAGTGCTGGAAATCTCCTGTGATTTAAAAAATTGCAGGGTTTTTTTAGGGATGAGGGAACTTTTTCATAGCCAATAATGTCTAAATAGATGAACAGTCAGAGATAATCAATTTGGAAAGGAGAATTTTATGCATGGATTTGGTCATTTTCATTCTGCAGGCGGTTTTTTGTTTATAATGTTTATTGCATTAGTCGTATTCGGTATCGCGTCTTTGTGTAAGAGTCCGTCGAAGGCTTAGGACTTCGAGCGATCCATTATTTGACACAAAGAATTATTAGAGTATAATAAAATCAGTAGTTTAAATTAGTGGTGCAGTTTGAGGGGTAAATCCGCCACTTTAAAATAATAAAAACCTTCGCCGGTGAGAGTCTGGGCGAGGGTTTTTTATTTATAGGAGGGCAATTTATGAATGAAAATCCAGATGAGGATCCAGTAGAAGCTATAATTCAGAAGCAAACAAGTATAGCGTCAGCCATACTAAATGGATTTATGACGAAAAAAATTCATTTAAGACGTCCAGTCATTTTTGTTTCTGGGTATGAGGATGAGTCTGGTTCATGGTGGATAGGTCCTAAAGAAGGGAAGCAAGGAATTTCTCAATGGATAAAACAAATAGCAGATAACCAGGAAGAAGCGACATTTCTTACATTTGAGAAGGAATCGCCATCATGCAATAGTTTTATGGATTTTGGCGCGTTCCTGAGGAATCAAATACCAGCTGTAATTGGTAGTGAAAAACAATTTGATTTAGTCGGCTACAGCATGGGGGGGCTTGATATTAGGGCCGCATTAATTCAAACAGATTCATTGTTGGGGTGTCAGCGCTGCATTACTGCGGATACCCCGCATCAGGGCGATGATTTGGGAGGAATTTTGGAATTTTTGGAAACATATACTCCTGAAATAATGAAAGAATTCGATAATATGCCACTTTATCTACAGAATCAGGCAGAAAACATGGACCCGAATTCTAAGCCTATGCAGGCAATAAACAGTTTAGCAAATAGGCAGTTATTTTTAGATCGGGTGGATAAGTTTTACGAGTTTATGGGAACAAGAGATTATGTTGTTAAGGGCAGTTGTTTTATGGATTTAAATGGCCTGGGGGCTCCGTATACGCAAAAGGTGAAAGGTTATCCAGTGTTGGGTTGTGGGCATACTGGAACCAATGGAGTGACAATAGATGTTCGAACCATACTGGCAATTATCTTTATGCTTTTGGATATGGAAATTCCCATTGATTCAGAAAATCATGGGTATCTCCCAGGCGGGAACGATACTCCCTCTAATGACAGTCAGGTATTTATTGGTTAAGGCATGCGTTTATTTATCTTGTCCGTTCTTAGGCCGGAGAGTAGAATTGCCACAATAACTGCTTTTCAGCGGAAATTATAAAGCTGGTGTAGATTGAATATGAAATCTGATAAAAGAAAAGGTGTTAGGGCAGGAGAAAGGAGATTAGGGCCCGTAAACAAATTTCTATTTCGGGTGGCGATTGTTTCTACCATTCTAGCGATTTGGGGTTGGGGGGATAGTTTTCTGACCCATAGTGAACTAAAAAATATAGGAAGCCAACTTACTGAAACTAATATTGAACTAATGGATATAACAAGACAACTTGCTAAAGCAAAAGAAGAAATTCAGCAATATGAAAAAGTTACAAAAACGTGGGGTACTTTTAATTTTCCTACGGAAAGTAAAGAGAAACCAGTTTTTTGGAAGGGCATGATGTCAAACCCGTTAGCGTTTAGGAATGATGAATGGGGAACATATGATAAATGGGACGCATGGCCAGAAAATGGAAAAATTAATCTGACCGGAACTGTGCGAGATGGCGATGGACAAATAGTTTTTCAGATTATTAAAACAAAGTGGAAAAACTGGACGGGCAAAGATTTTAATTATGATAATAGAGCAATAGAAGTTAAAGATTCCATGGGGCATATAATCTTCCAGCTTGAATTTGACAAAAAGAAAAATGAAATTCATTCTTACGGGATTTTTTATTACGGACATAATCAATTATTTCTTGGGGGGAAAAATATAACTAAGACGGTTATACTCAATTCTCCTTCTGCAAATGCCTATATCTTATTATTGATAGAATCAATGAAGCCGATATTTAAATATCCTAGAGAAGAACATCTTGGAGAGCGTGTATAAGTAGGGTTGTCTCCAGGCCGTCTATCTGCAAGCTGTAAGTTGAATTTTAAAGAAAGGGATTATGATAAGTAGGGGGGGTTATGTTTATTCGTGAATTTTCTCCGGCTTTAATAGACAGCCTTCATAAATAGAGGGACACAATACTTAATTTTTTGAGATTTTGACTTTTCAAGCAGTAGATATCTTTTGCAGATTTTGAACACCTGTATTTTTCCCCCTAACCCCTAATCCGCATTTAGCTTGTCGAAATTCCCTTGTAAGGGTAGAATTACCGCAAAGGATTAATTGGGAAGTAGACTTAAAAATGCTTGCCTACTTTTTATTTTTTGATAGGCTCACTCAATAGTCACTAAGGAGGACATATGCGAAAGGTATTTTTAATTTTAGGAGTAATTTTAGGTATTTTGTATCAAACCAGCAGTGTTTTTGCTTTTGAGGCTTTAAAAAAGACTGTAGCAGTTTTCGATTTTAAGAACGATTCAGGCTGGGAAGGAGATGCTACTTTAGGACAAGATTTCGGGACGCAACTGTCAGATGCTCTTGTTCAAAGTGGGAAATTTATAGTGCTTTCAAGACAGGATTTAGTTCCAGTTATGGCTGAACAGGACATGGAAAATAGTGACCGTTTTGCTAAGGCTAATACAGCTGCCACAGGAAAAATTATACCAGCCCAGCTTCTTGTGAAGGGTAAGATTACAGAATTTCAACAGAGCACATCTGGTGGCGGTCAAGGACTTAGCTTATATGGGGTGTCTATTAGTACTAAAAAGTCATCAGCACATATTGGGCTTATAATTCAATTGATTGATTCAACGACAGGGCAAATCGTTGATTCAAAGAGAGTTGATGGAGATGTTACAGCAGGAGGAACAAGTTTAGGTTATTCTGGTGCTGTTAATTTTGGCTCTTCTGATTTTCAAAAAACTCCTGCAGGCAAGGCAGTTCAAATGGCAATAGATAGAGCTGTCGATTATCTTGCAACTAAATCTTCCGAACTCCCTTGGAGTGGTAAAGTCATGTTGGTCAAAGATGGTGTTATATATGTAAATTCAGGTTCTAACGCGGGGCTTAAAGAAGGTGATACATTCTTTGTGTCTAAAGTAGGGGAAGCTTTAGTTGACCCAGATACGGGCATGTCGTTAGGTACTGAAAATAAGAAATTAGGACAGATAAAAATTAATGAGGTGCAAGAGAAATTTTCGAAGGCAACGCCTGTTGGAAATCTTGCTGGTGATGTGAATAAAGGGGATATGGTATCGGAGAAATAACATGAAAAATATATTTAAATTCGTATCTTTTTTTATTCTGATTATATTCTTTACAGGATGTGAAACGGTACATCAGACTACCCAACAAGCAGGCACATACGTTGGTCAAGGAGCAAAAGCCGTTGGAGGGGTAACCGAAGGAATTACCCAAGGCTATGCGGGTGATAGTCAAGGGAATCCCTATGGGAGGTAGATTATAAGAAGAAAAGTATGTTTATTGTGCTGATGAAATTCAATCCGAGGTGTTTCATAGAGCTAATTTAAGTAAATAAGCCTATTTGAACAACATAGCCCCCTGTGATTTTAATAAATTGCAGGTGTTTTTATTTGGGATAAAACCGGACATTTTAACTTTGCGTTGACATTTTAGAAAGAGTTTCTTTACAGCGCTTGGTAAATCTGGTATAAAAGATTTTCACTTTTAGATTTATCAGGGCCATTAGCTCATCCGGTAGAGCATCTGACTCTTAATCAGAGGGTGGCTGGTTCGAGTCCAGCATGGCCCATATTTTATAATTGCCCTTCAGGGCAATTATAAAATATGTTGTATTGAACTGGGCTCGAACAGAAAAGAGTTGTTAAGAGAAAAACATGGTTTTTCTCTTAAGGTTGGCAGAAATAATTAAGGGAAGGGTAACAGTCCCGAGCTTGCGAGGGACGTCAAAGGGAAACCGTTAGGTTTTCCTTGAGGAGCGAGACTCTGCGATAAGCAGAGCGAGCGACGTGAGATGTCCAGCATGGCCCATTTTTCTCGAGTAAGGATATGCTCTCTAAAACCATAGATATCGAGTCCCTTAAAAGGAAAGCGGTAATCTTCCGTCGGGAAATCCTAGAGACCCTGGAGGCCGCGGGTTCCGGCCATCCCGGCGGTTCCTTATCCGCCGTTGAAATATTCCTTACTTTGTACGGTTATCAGGTCAACCATCAGTCCTCATGATCCCAATTGGGAAGAGCGCGACCGGGTCATCGTTTCCAAAGGCCATGCCTCACCGGTAGTGTATGTGACGCTGGCGAATTTCGGCTATTTCCCCAAAGAAGAATTAAAGATGTTCAGGAAATTCGGTGAGCGATTGCAGGGCCATGTGCATACCAAGGTGCCGGGAGTGGAATTTAACACAGGCTCGCTCGGCCATGGCTTGTCTTTTGCCAACGGGATCGCTTTGGGCGCCAGGATGCGCAGTAAGAATTTCCGGGTCTATTGTGTGATGGGGGACGGGGAATGCCAGGAAGGCTCGGTGTGGGAGGCGGCCATGACCGCGGCCCATTATAAACTGGACCATGTCTGCGCCATCATAGACTATAACAAGGTGCAGGAAAACGGGCCTACCAATGAAATTAAGAATTTGGAGCCGTTAAAGCAAAAGTGGGCTTCTTTCGGCTGGCATGTTCTTGATGTCGACGGTCATAATTTTAAAGCTCTGAAGGCGGCCTTTGATGAGTTTAGCGTCACCTTGGGGAAACCCACGGTAATAATTGCCAACACTGTTAAAGGCAAAGGGGTTTCTTTTATGGAGGGTAAAAGCGCCTGGCATGGCAAGGCGCCGAATAGACAACAGTTGGGTGACGCATTAAAAGAGCTGCAATAAGGTACGGGGAGGATAATAATTAAACTCCCCTAACCCCTCTTTAAAAAAAGGGGGTAACGACGGTGGGAATAAAATGGGTTTAACACCTACACCTACAAGAAACGGTTTCGGCGAAGAACTGGTGGCTTTGGAAAAACCAACCCTAATATAGTCGTGACTTCCGGTGATCTGGAAGATGCCACGCGCGCCGAATATTTTAAGAAAGAATTTCCCGGGCGGTTTTTTAATTTGGGCATCGCCGAGCAGGATATGGTGGGCACGGCCGCGGGCTTAAGCACCCAGGGCTATGTGGTTTTTGCCACTTCCTTCGCCGTGTTTTTGACCAACCGCGCCTATGACATGATCCGCCTGGATGTCTGTTACAATAATTGCAATGTGAAGTTCGTATGCTCCCACGGCGGGCTTACCGTCGGTGAGGATGGCGCCAGCGCCCAATGCCTGGAAGATTTTGCCATCATGCGCGTTTTGCCTAACATGAGGGTCATTTGTCCTGCCGATTATATCGAGGCTAAAAAGGCCACGCGCGCCATCACCAACACCTTTGGCCCTTTTTATATGCGCACCTCCAGGGCGCCGCTTCCCGTCCTTACTAAAGAAGAGGACCCTTTTATAATAGGGAAGGCCAATGTTTTACTCGATGGGAATGATGCTACAGTCATTGCCTGCGGGGTCATGGTCTCTGAAGCGTTATCAGCGGCTGACAATTTAAAGGATGAGGGCATCAGTTTAAAAGTTGTGAACATGCATACCATCAAGCCCATTGATGTGCAGATGATTGTTGATTCTGCCAGGCAGACCGGCGCCATTGTTACCGCTGAAGAACATCAGCTTGCAGGAGGCCTGGGCTCTGCGGTGGCTGAGGTGTTGGGGCAGCATTATCCGTGCCCTTTGGAGATGGTGGGTGTCAAAGATTCGTTTGGCGAAAGCGGCAGCCCTGGGCAGTTAATGGCGCATTATGGGCTTAAGGACGTCAATATTGTTGAAGCTGTTAAAAAGGTTATTAGTAGAAAAAAAATTGCTTCGTCACTGCGTTCCTCGCAATGACACAAAGAATGTAATAAAAAGAAAGGGCGTAAAATGACATCTGACGAAATGTCAGATGTCATCCTGAGCCATCAAGCGAAGGACCTCTTATGATAAAATTAAAATCAAAATTACATGACTTAACCCAGCTGGGGCAGAGCTTATGGATCGATAATATCAACCGTTCGATGCTCACCAGCGGTAAGCTTAAATTGCTTATCGAGCAGGGCCTGCGCGGGCAAACATCTAATCCCACTATTTTTAAACAAGCCATCAGCCAAAGCAGCGATTACGATGCCAAGATCCAGCAGTTGGCCGAAGCGGGAAAATCCGCTTTTGAAATTTACGATGAATTGACCATCAAGGATGTGCAGGACGCGGCAGACCTGTTTAGGGGCCTTTATGAGAGCACTAAAGGCCTGGATGGCTATGTTAGCCTGGAGATCAACCCCGAATTAGGCAATGAATTCGAACCACAGCTGAAAGAAGGCATGCGCTTGTGGCAAAAGCTTAACCGCCCAAATGTGATGATCAAGGTGCCTGCTACCAAGAACGGTTTGAAGGTGGCGGAAGGCCTGATCGCTAAAGGTATTAATGTCAATGTCACCTTGATCTTTTCTGCGGAGCAGTACCAGCAGGTAGTCTGGGCATATCTTAAGGGCTTAAATCATTTGGCCCAAAGCGGCGGGGACATAAGGAAGGTCCGTTCCGTGGCTTCCATATTCGTCAGCCGTATTGATACCAGCGTTGATAAAAAGTTGGATGAGAAGGGCTTGACAGCCCTGAGGGGTAAGGCAGCGGTCCATAACTGCGAAATTATTTACCATAAATTCCAAAAGAGTTTCGGTGGCAGTGAATTTAAGGATTTGAAACTTAAAGGCGCCCATGTACAGCGTGTTCTCTGGGCCTCAACAGGCACCAAGGACCCCCGCTATAGCGATATCAAATATATTACGGAATTAATAGCCGCTGATACGGTCAATACGGTTCCTGATAAGACCCTGGAAGCTGTTTTGGATCATGGGATTGCCAAGGCGGTCATGCCGGGGGATGTGGCGGTTGCCCAGAGAACAATTGAGCAGTTGCGCCTGGAAGGCATTGATATCGGCATAGTATGCAACCAATTGCTTGAGGAAGGATTGGCGGCGTTTGAGAAGTCTTTTGAAGAATTGACCGCATGCATCGAGGGAAAAATCCAGGCAGTTATTGGTGAAATAAAGAATTAGAAAATTTTAATGGAATTATTCTTAGATTTTGTTACATTATATAGGAATACTTGCAAAGAAAATTCCGAGGGACACAATATTAACAACGGTAAGAAATTAATTCTTATCATAATCAAGGAGGAGAAGTCATGAACAAGAAATTAGTAGTTGTGGCCGCTTTGCTTTTCGGTGCTGCAGGGTTGATGTTAGCCCAAACTGTGAAAGCTCAAGATGCCAATGCCACCGACAACAGTGTTATGGCAAATGCTGAGAATGCTGTAGCGATGAATGCCGATAATGCTGTAGCGATGAATGCCGAAAATGCTGCAGCTCCAGCTGCTAACGCGGCTCAATAATTCTCCTTTTTAAGAGAGTTTTGATCATCCGACCCCCACTGCTTCGTTTTTCACCTGCCTGACGGCAGGCAGGAAGCAAAGCGGTGGGGGTTATTTTTTGAACACTTAAGAGTAGCTGGAAGTGTTGATTTTGCTAGCGGCCTTTTGAGGGATATATTACACTATACGCCATGGATTCTTGGAAAGGGATAACATCGTTAACTTACTGCCAGATCAAGAAGCTACAGAACCAGCGCCTGCACTCCTTTATCAACACCCAGGTCTATCCTTTCAGCCCCTATTATCGCAAGCTTTTTGATGAGAAGAAGATCAATCCCCGGCATATCCGTACCAAGGAAGACTTAAAGCGCATTCCTTATATTTGCAAGTCTGACCTCATCGATAAGGAGAATCCGCAAAAATTTAAGGATTTCATCCTGCAGCCGGATAAGGAAAAGATCCGCTGTCACTGGCCTAAATCGCGCCTTTTGATATTCGCGGTAAAGTCTTTTCTTCAGGGCCGCAGCTTACAGGAAGTTTTGATCAAAGAATACCGCCCGGTGTTCATGACCTTCACCACAGGCACCACCAACACCCCTGTCCCTTTTATTTATACCCGTTATGACCTGGAAAATTTGCATCTTTCCGGTAACCGGATGGTCGGGCTTTTTGATATTAAGGGTGATGAGCGGATCATAAACCTTTTTCCCTTTGCCCCGCATTTGGCTTTTTGGCAGACTTTTTTCGGGGCCGTGGAAGCGAATATTTTTTCGCTTTCAACCGGCGGCGGCAAGATCATGGGCACCGAAGGCAATCTAACGGCATTGATGAAGATAAACCCTTCGACCATCCTGGGGGTGCCGAGCTACATTTATCATCTGGTGCGCCTCGCCCAGGAAAAAGGGCAGGACCTTTCCTTTTTAAAAAAGATCGTGCTGGGTGCGTCCCGTGTTATGCCGGCGTATAAACAAAAATTATCGGACATGTTAAGAGCCCAGGGGGCACGGAATTTTTGTATTTTCGGCACTTATGGATTTACCGAGGCGCGTTGTGCCTGGGGCGAATGTCCCACCGAGAACCATCTCTCCAGCGGCTATCATCTTTATCCCGATAAAGAGATTTTCGAGATCATTGACCCTTTGACCGGCGAGGTCAAAGATGACGGTGCGGACGGTGAATTGGTTTATACAAGCCTGGATGCGCGTGCCAGTGTGATGCTGCGTTACCGTACAGGGGACTTTGTCAAAGGCGGCATTACTCACGGGCCTTGCCCTTATTGCGGCCGTATGGCTTTTCGCTTGTCTACGGATATTTCGCGTTTGTCCGATAATACAGATATACATCTCTCCAAGGTCAAAGGGACCTTGGTCAATTTGAGCCATTTTGCCGAGGTGCTAAACGGAATCCCTCAAGTAGAGGAGTGGCAGTTGGAGATCCGCAAACATAATAATGACCCTTATGAAGTTGATGAGATGGTGGCGTATGTCACCTCTCAGGCAGGGGCCAATCACGACGCCGTTACTCAACTGATCAAAGATAAATTGACCGGAGCCACGGAAATTGCGCCCAATGAGATCAAATTTATCCCTTTGGACGAAATGGTCAGGCGCTTGGAATTAGAGACGGCAAATAAGGAGAAGCGTATAATAGATTTAAGGCCGAAAGGGTAATGAACTCCCTCTAACCCCCTCTTTGTGTTAAAGGAAGGAGACACATGGAAAGGATAGCAATAATTGACGGTATTCGCACCCCATTTTCCAAAATGGGCGCGAATTTCAATAATTTAAGCGCCCAGGAATTGGGGCGCATCGCCGCGCGTGAACTCATAGAGCGTAAGGGGCTGGATGTCAAACTGATCGATGAGGTGATATTCGGATGTGTCGGCCAGCCGGCGGACGCGCCCAACATCGCCCGCGTCATTGCCTTGCTGGCAGGCGTTCCCAAAAACCACGCCCGCTTTTACGGTGCACCGCAATTGCGCCTCCGGCATTGAAGCATGTGGTCAATGCCGCCATTAAAATTCAAGGCGGGGGAAGGCAGCTGTTATTTGACCGGCGGCACCGAGTCCATGAGCAATATCCCGTTTTATTTTTCCAAAGAGTATCAGGAGATTTTGACCGAGATTTCCCGTGCCAAAACCCTGTCGGCCAAATTGCAGGGATTTGCCAAAATACGCCCTCATCATTTTTTGGTGCCGCGCATCGGATTGCAATTGGGCCTGACCGACCCTGTTTGCGGTCTGAACATGGGGCAGACAGCCGAGGTGTTGGCCAAAGAATTTGGCATTACCCGCCGTGAGCAGGATGAATTTTCCTTGGCCAGTCATCAGAAGGCCATGGCTGCCCGTGAGATTTTAAGGGAAGAGATCGTGCCCGTGATCCCGGGCCCTTTATATAAGGAAGCAGTGGTGGATGACAACGGCCCGCGTGAAGGCCAGACCTATGAAGCGCTGGCAAAATTAAAACCGTTTTTTGAAAAAGGGACGGGGACGGTGACCGCGGGTAATTCCAGCCAGATGACCGACGGTGCTTGTGCGATCTTAGTGGTCAGCGAATCACGGGCCAAAGAATTGGGCATGAAACCGTTGGGATATATCCGCAGTTTTGCTTTTGCCGGGGCTTGAACCTAACCGTATGGGGATTGGGCCTGCACATGCCATACCCATGGCCTTAAAAAAGGCCGGCATGAGACTTTCCGATATGCAGGCCATTGAGATCAACGAGGCCTTTGCCGCCCAGGTCTTGGCTTGCGATTCGTGCTTTGGCATCCGAAAAATTCGCCAAAGAATCCGGCTTTGAAGGTTATACCGGCACGATCGATCCCGCAAAGTTGAATGTCCACGGAGGGGCCATTGCCTTGGGCCATCCGGTGGGGGCCACGGGCTCAAGATTGATCTTGACCATGCTTAAAAATTTAAACCGTAATAATCTTAATGCGGGGTTGGTGTCTTTGTGCATAGGCGGTGGCCAAGGGGCAGCGGTGGTTTTAGAGAGATGAAAACAAAGGAAAATATTATGCTAAAAATAATTACATCTTATCTTGCAAGTTTACTGTTATTTAATTGTCCGGTCTATGCAACGGCCATTTCAAGCACGACTGATGATCAGCAGTCGGTTGAGGTCACGGTTTATAACAGCAATATTGGTTTGGTCAAGGATACACGGCAGCTGCGACTGCCGCAGGGAGAAGGTGAGATAAGGTTTAGGGGTGTTGCTTCCAGTATCCTTCCCTACACCGTGCAAATCCAATCCCTCAATGCTCCCGGAAGTTTAACCGTTCTTGAGCAAAATTATGAATACGATCTAATGAATTCAGATAAATTGCTCGATAAATATCTGGGCAAAAACATCAAACTTTTGACGATAAATAAGGACCAAGATAAGAAGGAAATTGTTGACGCGACGCTGTTAAGCAATAATAACGGACAAATTTATAGAATTAACAATGAGATTTACTTAGGATATCCGGGATACCAAATCTTGCCGGAGATCCCCGAAAATCTAATCGCCCAGCCGACTTTGGCTTGGGTTTATGATAATAAAAGCTCAAGTCCACAAATAGTGCAAGTGGCTTACCTGACCGATAATATCACTTGGCAGGCAGATTATGTGGTGGTGGTCAATAACGGTGATACCTCGGCTAATATTGGTGGGTGGGTGACTTTGGATAATAAAAGTGGAGCTACTTACAACAATGCCAAATTAAAATTAGTGGCGGGTCAAGTCAATCGTGTGCAGGAGAATAAATATTCTCCGCTTAGAGCTGGCAGGTTAGCAGCGGTTGCCATGGCTGCTGTCGGAGAGCAATTTCAGGAGCAACCATTCTTTGAATATCATATTTACGACCTGCAACGCCGTACTACCATTAAGGATAATCAAACCAAGCAGGTCAATTTATTGCAGGCCGATGGCGTTGGTATTGAAAAAGAATATTTGGTGCGCGGAGAACAAAATTATTTTTATAGCAATTTCGGCTCGGGGGGGCCCATGAAGGTCCCTGTGAATGTTTATTTGAAATTCAAGAATTCCAAGGCCAATCATATGGGGATGCCTTTGCCATCGGGCACGATAAGGCTTTACAAGAGAGATGCTCAGAATAGTTTAGAATTTGCCGGCGAAGATACTATCAGACACACCCCTAAAGATGAAGAAGCACAAATTAAAGCCGGTGAGGCCTTTGATATTGTGGCCGAACGCCAGCAAATGGATTTTCGACAGAACTTTCGGTCTTATGAAACAGCATGGGAAGTCGCGATCCGTAACCATAAAGACAGTAATATTATGGTGGGAATAGTTGAACCTGTAAATGGCGATTGGGAAGTGCTTGAAAGTTCTGTGCCGTATAAGAAAATTAATGCTACGACAATACGGTTTGATGTTGGTATTGCTAAAGATCAGGAAGTCAAAGTCACTTATCGAGTACGGGTCAGAAATTTAAGATAGGAGTTGGGCATGTCCGTCTTTTACAAAGAGGAAGGTAATGTCGGCATCATCACCTTTGACCAGACCGGATTCTAAGGTCAATGTTTTAAACTCGGCCGTCCTTTTGGCCTTGGATAAGATCCTCGACGATATCAAAGGTAAAAATCTTAAAGTTCTGGTCATCCAAAGCGCCAAGAAGGACATTTTTATCGCCGGCGCGGATATTAAAGAAATTGAAAATATCACTGAAGTTGAAGACGGCAAAGCCAAGTCCCAGGCCGGCCAGCAGATCATGAATAAGCTGGAAGACTTGGGTCCTCCCACTTTGGCGGTTATCGACGGAGTGGCTTTGGGTGGCGGTTGTGAATTGGCCCTTGCCTGCCGTTACAGGGTCATGACCTTTAATGACAAAATTCGTATTGGCCTGCCGGAGGTCAATTTGGGTATTGTGCCGGGCTTTGGCGGCACCTGGCGCCTGCCGCGCCTGCTTGGGCTTACGCAGGCATTGAAAATGATCGTTTCCGGGGTACCCATCAATTCTTCGGCGGCCTTTAAGTGCGGTTTGGTTGACAGGCTTTATCCTTCCGTAGGTTTGCCGGATTGCGTGCGTGAATTCATCGACGAGATCGCTATTGAACCTAAAAAGCGCATTGTTAAGCCGGTAGCGCCAAAAGGGTTTCAGGCATTGTTGGAGAAAAATCCTTTGGGGCAGATGGTAGTATTTAAAGAAACCCTCAAGTCTGTCCAAAAAGCCACCAAGGGTTTTTATCCGGCGCCTTTTAAAGCGGTGGAGGTGATACGAAAGACCAGGCATTTGACCCGCGAGCAGGCTTTGGATATCGAAGCCGGCACTTTTGCGCAATTGGCCATAACACCGGTATCCAAAAATTTAGTGAAGGTGTTTTATTTATCCGAAAAATATAAAAAATTATCTGTCCCCGGCGCTGAAAATGTCAAACCCATGCCCTTGGCCAAGGCCGCCGTCATAGGCGCCGGCATCATGGGCGGGGGGATAGCCCAGTTATTAAGCGACCGCGGGGTATGGGTGCGGCTTAAAGACATCAATTATGACGCCATTGCCAAGGGTCTTAAAGCCGCCTACGACGTCTATGCCCAGGCCATGAAAAGGAAAAAAGCAAGGGCGAATGAAGTGGCGGCCAAAATGGCGATGATTTCCGGGACGGTTGATTACAGCGGTTTTGCCGATGCGGATATCGCCATTGAGGCGGTGGTTGAGAATTTGGATATCAAGAAAAATGTTTTTGCCCAGGCAAGCAACGTGCTGTCTTCCAAGGCCATATTGGCGTCCAATACTTCGTCCTTATCAGTGACGGACATGGCCCGCGCCTCCAAAGACCCCTCGCGGGTGATCGGCTTTCATTTCTTTAATCCGGTGCACCGCATGCCGTTGATTGAAATTGTCACCACGGAATTTACTTCCCTGCAGACCCTGGTTTCAACCCTGGAATTTGCCAAGAAATTAGGCAAGACACCGGTGATTGTCAAAGATGCGCCCGGCTTTCTGGTCAACCGTATTTTGCTGGGGTATATCAATGAATCGGGGCGTATGTTGGATGAAGGCGGGTCTATTGAAGAGATTGACCGCTTTGCCGTCAATTTTGGCCTGCCCATGGGGCCTTTTACCTTGTCCGATGAGGTTGGCTTGGATGTGGGCATCAAGGTGTTGCATATTTTGGAAGCAGGGTTGGGCGCCCGGTTTAAGCCGGCAAAGATCTTTGATGAGGTGCTTCCCCTAAAAATTCTTGGCAAAAAATCGGGCCAAGGGTTTTATATTCACGGCAAGAAACGTGTGGTCAATGGCCGGGTGCAGGTGCTCGTCAAAGCCGGCGGTAAAATGCAAGAGCAGGAAGCCATCCAACGAATGGTCTATATTATGGTCAATGAAGCTGCTATGATATTGCAGGAGAAGTTGGTTGACGGCCCTGATGCCGTTGATATCGGCATGATCATGGGGACGGGGTTTCCTCCGTTTACCGGAGGGCTTTTGCGCTATGCAGATTCGATCGGCATCGACCGGCTGGTAGATGGACTGGAAAAATTGGAAGAGCGTTTTAAAGACGGCCGCTTTAAGCCGTGCGCGTATATTTTGGATTTGAACAGCAGGGGTAAGAAGTTTTATAATTAGCTTGAAAGATTTCCCTCCCCAGAGGGAGGGGCAGGGACAGGGAATGGACGCTTCCCGGAAAAAAACAATTTTAATAGTTATAGCATCAATCGCCGGGCTGCTTTTATTGGCGGCTTTGGGATGGCTTTTGTATTTCAAGTCGCAGTTTAGCGTATACCAAGATGACCGGTATAAATTCTCCATCAAGTATCCCAAAACCTGGAAGGTGGTCATCCGTCCGCAGGAAAATGTGGCGGTGTTATTCCTGCGTCCCAAAGATCGGCTTTAGATACAATCCAAGAGAATTTTAACGTGACCGTTCAACCGGTGCCGAGCGATATTTTTACTTTGGCGGCATTCAGTGCCCGGATCAAAACGCAAATGTCCGCAGTTTTCGAAAAGAACATTAAGTTTGTCGAGGACAAACCGATCCATTGGGGCTGGCGTGAGGGGCATTTGATGGCCATAGAGGCACCTGTGCCCGACCATTTAAAAATGGTCAATGCGTGGGTTTTGCGCAGCAGCCAGGCCTATATCTTGACCTTTCTGGGGGACATGAATAAATATGCCAATGACGCCATCTATGTGGACGAAATGATCCGCTCGCTTCAATTGCAGTAATCCCTTTGTTATTCGTCATTCTTTATGCCGCCAAACATCCAAGCCAAATACGAGAGAATCGCCCTTTTCATTTGCGCATTGTTTTTTTGCACGTGGCTATGCCTGTTGATTTATAAGTATGCGCATTTGGGGTATTATGATTGGGACTTGGCATTTTTTACCCAGGCTTGTTGGAATTTGATGCACGGGTCCCAATTTGTTTCTTTGGTGGGGATCAATTATTTTGGGGACCATTCTTATTTTATAACGTTTTTGATCCTTCCTTTCTTTGCACTTTTCCCGCACCCCTTAACCCTTCTTGTTTTAAAACTGGCCGCCTTTTTCATTTCAGCTTTTTTGCTTTACAGGATATTTTTAAGGGGATTAGGCCCTTGGATGGCGATGGGATTAATGTTGGCGTATATTTTATTGCCCGCCAATCTTTTTGCGCTGCTATATGAATTTAACCCCGAATCCCTGGCCGTGCCGTTTATTGTATTGATGTTTGGTCTGTTTGATCAGCGACGATGGAAATGGTTTTGGATAAGCATCATTTGCCTGATGTTAACAAAAGAAAACCTCGTTTTGTTGACTGCGGCTTTTGGTGTTTATGGGTGGATTACGGCCAAAGATGGTGTGCAAAAGAAACACGCGCAATGGGTGTTGGCCTTGTCTATTCTTGTTTTTTGGTTTTTTGCCTTTGTTTTAGTGCCGTATTTCCGTCACCTGCCCACCCACGCATTTTCCGTCCGCTATAGGTATTTAGGGGACGACTTGACGGGCATCTTTTTCAATATGCTAAGCAGGCCGGGAGAGATGTTCATGCATTATCTATTTACCGCCCGGCATATCCCTTTTTTAGCGCAATTGTTTGGCCCGTGGTTGTTCCCGTCTTTGCTTGGCCTTTCCCGGCTTTTGGTGTGCCTGCCGATCTTGTTCCAACATCTGTTGTCTTCAAGCATGCAGGAACATACCGTTTATTATCATTATGGCATGACCATCGCACCGGTTATTTTTATATCCGCTTACAAAGGGTTATGCTTTATTAAACCGAAGTTGAGGCCGGCATTATTTACAGCGATGGTCAGCGTCTTGTTATTTGCCTCTTTTTTTAATTTAATAAATTATGCGCATGATTTTAAGCTGAGGATTAATGTCCACCAGGATTATCTTAATCAAAAGCGGTGGGAGTTGATCCGAAGCATACCTTCTCGGGCGGGCGTGGTGGCAACTTTCGAATTCTTGGCACCGCTGTCCTTGCGAAAGGACGTGTATTCATTCCATAAAATATTTGACGATTATTATCAGGACCCGCGGCAGATCAGGAAAAGTGAACTGAATGTCCGCCGGCGGTTTTTTTTGCCTGAAGAGGTCCCTTATGCATTAATTGATTTTGATGATCCTTGGCTGGTGTCCAGGATGCACGCAGATGCGAAGACAATTACATTGAGGATAGCCCGATTTTTGGGTGACTGGCAACTGATTAGAGAACAGGGGCATATCGGTTTGTATGTCCGGAAGTTTTAGAATCCCATGCGCCCGACAAGGAATTCTTTGAGATTGTGGCACTGTAAATAAGGGTTGGTTTGTTTTTGGTTGCCCATGGTGTCCGTCGGGGTGGGGCCATAATTGTGGCCTGAATGCACGACGGTTTCATTGGGCAGCTTCATGAGGATATTGTATAAGCTGTTGTACATCACCTTGGGGTCGCTGCCCGGCAGGTCACATCTCCCGCATCCGTTGATAAAAAGAGTGTCCCCGCTGATGAGTTGCCCCTGGGCCAAGAAGCACAGACAGCCCGGGGTGTGCCCCGGTGTATGCAGGATGTCGAAGGTGATTTTTCCCACCGATAATTTGTCTTTGTCCGTTATATCTACGAGGCCATGGACATGGGGACGTAAGGGGGGGTATTCAGATTTTGAGATATATACCGGCACCCGGTGCATGGCTAGAAATTTATCCAGGCCGTTGACGTGGTCAGGATGGGCATGGGTCAAGAAAGCCTTGGTGATCTTATATCCCAGATGTTTGGCTTCCCGGCAAAGGAAATCCACATCCCAGGCCGGGTCAACGATGGCCATTTCCTTGGTTTCAGGGTCGCCTAAAAGATAGAGGAAGTTGGCAAGCGGGCCTATTTCATATTGCTGGATGAGCAGTCTTGACATAAAAAACCTCTCTCGTATAATTGACATGACCCCTGCTGCTTCGCTTTGCGCCTGCCTGACGGCAAGCAGAAAGCAAAGCGGCAGGGGTTGAGAATGACATTTAGTTTTCCATTGTATCTTATAATAGGAGGTTAATCAAATGGCTCTATTAGAATCCATAAAAATCCCTTTAGGCACACCAATGCCGGATTTTGAATTGAAAGATGCGTTCGGCAAATCCTATAAATCCGCCGGCCTTTTCGGCGAGCGCGGGCTGTTGGTCGTTTTTACTTGCAACCATTGCCCGTATGCCATGGCTGTCTGGCCCAGGGTCATAAAACTGGCCCAATACGGCAAGGGCATGAGGGTCAATTGTGTGGCCATCAACCCCAATATCAATCCCGATTTTCCTGATGATGCCCCTGATAAGATGGTCCTTAAGATCAAGGAATTGGGCATCAATTTCCCTTATTTGGTGGATGAGACCCAGCAGGTGGCGGATGCTTTTCGGGCCCAATGCACGCCGGACATTTATTTGTTCGACAAAAACAAGGCACTGGTCTACCACGGCCGCATTGATGATAATTGGCAGGACGAGAAGGCGGTCACCCGTGAAGAATTGAAAGAGGCCATGAATAATATGGCATCCGGCCGGCCGGTCAATCCCAAACAGGTCCCTTCGATGGGCTGTTCGATCAAATGGAGAAGTTAAAGTCGTCACTGACCTTCCTGTCACCATAAAAAAGACGGCCTTTGTTGCAATTGTTCCCCGACATTTTATAATGAAGCCATGGAATTTATCAATCGCACAACTGAAGCGAAAAATTTATCTCAAATCATTTCTGATCTTTTAATGGATATTCGGGGTGATTTTGATCTGGGGATTTTATATGTTTGCCCCTGGCCGCCTTATGATCCTGGGGAGTTATTTCAAAGCCTGAAGTCTAAGGGCAATATACGTCATTTGATATGTTGCACGTGTGCCGGGATTATCGGGGGGATGCACGAAATTGAAGGTCGCCCGTCGGCATCCTTGATGCTGATGCGCTTGCCGCAGGTTAAAATCGTGCCTTTTATTTTAAATCAGTCTATGCTGGAAACATTAAAGGAGAAAGAAGATTGGTATAATTTCCTTGAGGTGTATCCCAATGAAAAGCCTTCCTTTTTGGTGTTTATTGATCCGTTTGCCTTTGACAGTAACGGTTTTTTGGCCGGAATGAATCAGGCCTATCCGGGAATGCCTATGGTGGGAGGGTTGGCCTCTGCCGCTTCCGGGCCCGGAGAGAACACATTGATTTTGGACGGGGAAGTCATGCGGGAAGGGCTCGTCGGTGTTTGTCTCTCCGGAAACCTGAGAGTTGAAACCGTGGTCTCTCAAGGTTGCCGTCCGATCGGAGAGACGTTTATCGTGACCCGCGCCCAGCGTAATATTGTTTATGAACTGGCCGGACGTCCTTTTTATAAAGTGTTGGAGGAAGTGTTGAATAATGGCACGGACTATGACCGTCATTTGGCCCATGAAGCTATTTTTGTCGGCATTGCCATGAATGAATATAAAGATAAGTTCAGGCGGGGAGATTTTTTGATCCGCGCGGTTATGGGGCTGGAGCCTCAAAGCGGTGCGGGCGTTGTCGGTGATGCCATGAGGGTGGGGCAAACCGTGCAGTTTCATTTGCGCGATGCCAAGACCGCTAATGAGGATTTACAGGAGTTGTTAAAGCAATATAAAAACAAAAAGCAGGCAACCTCAGCTCACGGGCTTTTTGTTTTTTCCTGCAACGGGCGCGGGATCAATTTATTTAAAGATCGCGATCATGATATCGCCATCATCCAGCAGCATTTAGGTCCATTGCCGGCGGCAGGATTTTTTTGCGCGGGGGAAATTGGTCCGGTGGGGGGGATCAATTTCCTGCACGGATTTACCAATAGCATGGCGTTATTTTATCACCAGTCTGAAAAATAGGGGAGTCTCCCTATTTTGGGGCTCTCTTAAACGGAACTGGTTATGGTTTCTCCTGACATTTATTTAGAACGCATGATGTCTTTTGCCCGCGAGGCAGGGGGCATCGCTTTGGATTTAATGGGCAAAGGCGCTCCCGGTCTCAAAAAAGACCTGTCTGTCATAACACTAGCTGACAGCGCAATTTCGAAATTGGCCCGTACCAAACTCAACGACTTTCTACAGAACCCGGAGCACATTCTTATCGATGAGGAAGATGGCAGGGCCGTTGAGTATTTGGACCAAAAGCGCCTTGACCAATCTCCGTTGATATGGGCCGTGGACCCCATCGACGGAACGCGCCTGTACGCCAACCGCATGCCGTTATTCGGGATTTCCATAGGACTAATCAAGGATTTAAAGCCCTGGCTGGGGGTGGTTTATTTTCCCTTGCTCAAAGAACTTTTTTATTGTGACGGTCATGAAGCGTATTTTGTGCAAAACCCTTTTACCTCACAAGAGAACAGGGCACGGATCGTACCCTTAGATGAAGAATTGTCCCCGCGTTCCATATTTTTCTGCAATGACACTTTTTTCGACAAGTTTCTTTGGAACGACAGGAATTTTCACATCATGATCAACGCCTGCGCCGTGGTCAATCTCTGTTGGCCGTCCGTCGGCCGCGGGGCAGGCTGTTTTTTACGCTGCCACTTATGGGATTTTGCCGGAAGCTGGCCGATCATCCGACGGGCAGGCTTTGACCTGCGCCGAGTTTCCGATGGTAGGGTTTTGGACAGGGTGGAAGCTGACCTGTTTATCCGCGAACCCATCTGGCAGATGAAAGAATATTATTTGATATCCAGCGAGAAGAATTTCCGTCAAATTTTATCCAAAATAGGCAAGCGTCGCCCTTGCTAAAAGTTGATTTAAGTGGTATAAATGAATTAGACCGACAGGGTACATCAATCATGACAGGCCCGCTGGATTTAGCCGGGGCACGCCAGACAAAAAATAAAATAGATGACACTGTCGGTTTTTTATTATAATGTTGCCTGTTTATAATATGGTCCTCTCAATACCGGGGATTCCTTAAAGTCGCAAATTCGATAACGTGCATGGCGCAGGGAGCGTCAGGCTTATGTCCGAACGGTTTATCCGAATCCATAAAAAGTTCCATCTTGATGAAGTCAAGACCCATTTGATGAGCTATGGGGCCCTGTCCGGCACTTGTGCCAATTGTAAAAAGATGGATCTGAAAATAGACATGACCCATTGCCCGGAGTGCAAGACCGAGTTTAAGTACATCGCCTTCCAAAATGTCAGGGACCATATGCCTAAGATGCTTAAAATCAGCCATGAGAGGCCCCAAATTATTTTTGTGGATTATGATGATTTCAAACGTATCGAAGGCGAGGAAAAAGCTAGAGGGATTTTAGGGTGATCAACAAACAACGCCTCGTTACAATTCTTTCCAAACTGATAAAGATCAATTCCGTCAACCCTCCCGGCAATGAAGCGGCGGTGGCTGATTTCGTGGCACGGGATTTAAGATCTATCGGCCTGGACGTTAAAAAGTATTCATTTGCCAAAAACCGTCCCAATGTGGTCGCGACTCTTAAAGGAACTTGGCCGCGC
Organism: Candidatus Omnitrophota bacterium; assembly: GCA_963769315.1. Lineage (GTDB taxonomy): Bacteria > Omnitrophota > Gorgyraeia > Zapsychrales > Fredricksoniimonadaceae > JABDGZ01. The sequence continues at coordinate 142,906 of CAVYLG010000001.1, read as the reverse complement.
TCCAAGGCGGCCCGTGAAGCGCTGTTGATAACGCCGCATTATGATACGGTGCCTTTCGGGAAGGGATGGAAATTTAATCCGCTGGGGGCCACCGTCCGCAAGGGCCGTATTTATGGCAGGGGAGCTAGCGATGATAAAGGCAATTGCGCGGTAGGCATGGAAGCTTTGCATAGTTTGGTCGAAGATGGCGTGCGCCTGCAAAGGGATATTGTGTTTGCGGCCACCGCCGATGAAGAAACCGGGAGCAAGCGGGGGGTCATCCCTTTATTAAAAAAAGGCATTTTGCACCCTAAAGCCGCCCTGATCGTCGACTCCGAAGAATTTGAGGCGATCATTGCGCAAAAAGGGCTTTTCCATTGCCGGGTGCAGATATTCGGGAAAAAGGCGCATGGGGCTTATAATTGGCTGGGCGTCAATGCCATCGAGATCGCCGCGCGGGTGATCAACCGTCTGAAGAAGCACCAGTTTAAATATAAAAAACATTCCCTCTTGGTGCCTCCGACAAAGAACATCGGTACTATCCGCGGCGGTGATAAAGTGAACATGGTGGCGGATTTCTGTGAGTTTTCCCTGGACATCCGTTTTATGCCGGGCATGAAGGCGGAAGGGGTTTTAAAGGAAATCAAGAGCGTTATTGCCAAAGAGGCCAAGGATTTTAAAGTGATCGTTGATGACACCCAGAAGCCGTACGGCATTGACCCGCAACATCCTTTTGTCAAAACCTATGTTGATACCTGCCGGAAGACGGGGTTTAAGGCGGATTTAAAAGGCAGTCAGGGGGCCACGGTGATCACCTTTTTCCAGGATTACGGCATTCCCGCTTTTTCCACGGGTTGGGGCAGCCATGGGGTCATCCATGCTAATGACGAATATGCAGAAATCAAAACCCTCCATGACGGGGCCAGGGTTTTAGAAAGGTTCATAAAGGCATATGATGGTCTATAGAATACTTTTGATGATATTGGTTTCATGCTGCGTTTTTTCTGTGCCATTGCGGGCTGAAACCATTTATTATTCGATCCGCCAATTGGGATTTGACGGCCAGGCTAGCCTGACCATGGTCGGCCCCAAGGATTATAAAGGCTTAAAAACACTTTTGATCGAATTTAAAGCGCACGGTAAGTATTATTGGGACCAGGAAAATATTTACGTTGACCCCACAACCTATAAACCGCTTTTTGTCGAGCGTGATTATAATTTAAGGGGGTTTGGTCACGGGAAAAATTTGGAAGAATATATATCTTCTCAAGGGGAGATCATTGTTACCAAGACAGAAGGCAGACGCATCACCCGTCAGGTTATCAAGAAAGCCGGCGCCGTCGACAATATTTATGGTTTTATTTACCGTTATCGTAAGGAAGGGTCGTTTAAGATAGGGGATGTCATTGACATGAACCTGCCAACCAAGGATTTAAAGATCCGTTTGGTCAATCGTTCGGTGTTTAAGATAGGCAATAAATCCTACGATAGTTATTATATGCAAAGCCAGCCGACGAGATATAAGATCTGGTTTGATGCCTCGGAGCATAAATGGCCGCTGCGCATCACCGGTACCATTGGTTTTATGAATTCCGTGATGACCATGACAGGTTACGAGGACAATAAGTGACAAAATATCAATATCCGGATAAACAAGGCTACTACGGTGCTTTCGGGGGGCGTTTTGCTCCCGAAACCCTGATGGCGGTTTTATCTCAATTAGAAAATCAGTACCGGGCCATTAAAAAAGACAAGTCTTTCCGGAAAGAATTTGAGTTTTATCTTAAGGAATATGCCGGAAGGCCGACGAACTTGTATTTGGCCAAACGCTTAAGCACGCATTTAAAGACACTTAAAGTATATTTGAAGCGTGAAGACCTGCTGCATACCGGCGCGCATAAGATCAATAATACCCTGGGACAAATTTTGGTCGCCCGTCGGATGGGCAAGACCCGCATCATCGCCGAGACCGGTGCCGGCCAGCATGGTGTAGCCACGGCCACTGCCGCGGCTTTGTTTGGCCTTAAGTGCGTTGTTTATATGGGCTCTGAGGATATTAAACGCCAATCGCTTAATGTGTTTCGCATGAACTTGATGGGGGCCCAGGTTATTGCGGTCGAAAGCGGTTCTAAAACGCTCAAGGATGCCATGAACGAGGCTGTGCGCGACTGGGTGACCAATGTGGCGGATACTTTTTATATTATCGGTTCGGTGGCGGGGTTTCATCCGTATCCGGCCATGGTACGCGATTTTCAATCGGTGATAGGGCGTGAGGCTCGCCGTCAATTCTTGGCCAAAGAAGGGAAGTTGCCGGATTTTCTTTTAGCTTGTGTGGGGGGAGGCAGCAATGCCTTAGGGTTATTTCATGAGTTTTATGCTGACCGGTCGGTCAAGATGATAGGAGTGGAGGCCGCGGGCCTCGGCGTTGGCACCCATCAGCATGCCGCGACCTTGACGAAAGGCAATATCGGGGTTTTGCATGGCAGTAAAAGCAAGCTGCTGCAAAACAGCGACGGACAGGTGCAGGTGGCGCATTCCGTTGCCGCGGGGCTGGATTATCCGGGGGTCGGCCCTGAGCACGCATATTACCAGTCGACCAAACGCGCTTTGTATGTTAATGTCACGGACAAGGAAGCCATAGAGGGGCTTAAGCTTTTATCCCGTTTGGAGGGCATTATACCGGCGCTGGAGACGTCCCATGCCATTGCGTATTTAAACAAATTGGCCCGTCGTGTCAAGAAAACGTCCACCGTCATCGTCTGCCTCTCCGGCCGCGGGGATAAGGACATGAACCAGATTTCTAAGTTCATCGAAAAATAGGAAAAATCGAAAGACGCCCTATTTTTCGCTTACAGTCTTATGAATAGAATCGAAAAAAAATTCCAGGAGCTTAATAAGCAGAAAAAGAAAGCCTTTATCGCCTTTATCGCCGCCGGTGACCCTAATTTAAAAATAACTGAAAATTTGGTCGTGGCTTTTGAAGGTGCCGGTGTTGATATTGTTGAATTAGGCATTCCTTTTTCCGATTCTTTGGCCGACGGTCCGACCATACAAGCGTCGTTCTATCGCTCTTTAAATAAAGGGACAACGGTCAAGAAAATTTTAGAAACGGTCAAGCGTATTCGCCTTAAGATCGTCCATCCCCATCGCGCTAATGAGCTCATATAATCCGGTATTGCGTTTCGGTGAAGAAAAATTTATCAAGGCCTGCGCTGATACGGGGGTTGACGGAGTGATCGTTCCTGACCTGCCGCCGGAAGAAGCCCAAAATTTACGCCGCGCGGCGAAGCGTTATGATATAGCGACTATTTTCTTTGTGGCCCCCACCAGTCAGGATGGGCGCATTAAGGCCAACTCCAAAGCTTCCAGCGGTTTTGTTTATTACTTGGCCTTAACCGGCATTACAGGGACCCAGAAAGCAGTCGCGTCATCGGTGGTCAAACAGATTAGTCATATTAAACGTTTTACCCAAAAACCGGTCTGCGCGGGTTTTGGGATTTCAACCCCGCAACAGGTCAAAGATATTGGCCGCGCGGCTGACGGCGTTATTGTCGGCAGCGCCATTGTCAAATACATTGATAGACACAAAAAAAACCGTGACCTGGTAGGCATGGTTACCCGCTATGTCCGTTCATTAGCCAAAAGTTTAAATAGATAATTTTTGCATTCTAACAGGCAGGGGCAGGGCCCGATGATCAGGAAAAAAGTTTAATGCGCCGCATCACTCAATTACACAATCAGATCCGTATTGTTACCCGCGAGTTCAAAGACCGTGAGAGCGCTTCTATCGGTGTTTGGCTGGCCGTCGGCGGCCGCTATGAAGGCAAAGACAATAAAGGAGTGGCCCATTTTTTGGAACATATGGCCTTCAAGGGCAGCGCTAGATACTCTTGTGACGAGATCAAACAACTCGTCGAGGGGGTAGGAGGTAATCTTAATGCATTTACCGCCGAAGAAGAGACCTGCTATTACGCCAAGGTCCCTGCCTCGCACCTGAAGGTGACTTTCGATATCCTGGCAGACATCAGTTTTTTCCCTCAGATCAGCCCGAAAAGCTTGGAAAAAGAACGCACGGTCATTTTGGAAGAGATCAAAATGTACCATGACCTGCCGCAATATTATGTGGGCGAACTGCTTGAGGAGCTTTTATGGCCGGGCCATCCCTTGGGCCAAAGCCTCGTGGGGACCTCCACATCGGTGAGCGGAATGTCCGCCGATGATTTGAGAAATTTCCAAAAAACCCATTATGTCCCGGCCAATACGGTGATCTCCGCCTGCGGCTCGATCAAGCATGAAGAACTGGTGGGATTGATCGGCGCAAAATTAGGGAAATTAACCGCCCCCTTGGCGCCATCCTGCCTACCTGCCCGCCGCAACCAAGAAAAACCGGCGGTCCATTTATATACCAAGCAGACCGAACAAATGCATTTGGCTCTCGGGTACTTGGCATATGAAACAAACCATAAAGATTATTATGTGTTGGCGTTGCTGAGCATAATTCTAGGGGGCAACATGTCCAGCCGTTTATTCAATGAGTTACGCGAAAAACGCGGGCTGGCATATTCGATTTCCAGCGGCATGAAAAACTTGAATGACACCGGGAGTTTTATGATCCGGGCAGGGGTAGATAATTCCAAGATCGTTAAAGCCCTGGAGTTGGTCCTTAAAGTTTTGGCCAAGCTTGCGGCCGGCGACGTTAAAGAAGATGAATTTAAGCGCGCCCAGGAATATTATTTGGGGCAATTTTTGTTGGGACTGGAAGATACCATGGACCAAATGCTTTGGATGGGAGGGGTGGTTATCAGCAATGATCAGGTCAAGAGCATGGAGGATGCCGTCAAAAAGATCAAGGCCGTGACCAAGGCTGATATCAAACGCGTGGCGGCACAGATCCTAAATCCCCAAAGGCTCAACCTTGCTATCGTCGGCCCCATGAGCGAATCACAGCAGAAACAGTTGAAGGCCTTGGTGTTTTAGAAAACGGAGATAATTATGAATTGTCCTGATTGTCAGAGTGAATTGAAGGTTTCAAAATTAAAAGGCATCAATATCCATGAATGTCTCAAATGTAAAGGGAAGTGGCTTGAAAGAAACCAATTGATGTTGGCCAAGAACAAACTTGATGATGGTTTAAGATGGCTTGATTTTGACCCCTTTGGTAAGGACGTTGAAAAACTGAGCGTTGGTTCTGACGGCAAGCAATGCCCCCAATGCATCAAGAAAATGCAGTCCCTGACCTATTCCCAGTCAAAGGTCGTTATTGATAAGTGCCAATCATGCGAGGGAGTATGGTTGGCCCACGGAGAGCTGGCCAAGATCATAAGGTATCTGGAAAAGGCCGTTAATTCCGAGCCCGTCAAGAAATTAGCCCATGAGACATTTAAGGAATTCATCAAGATTTTTACCGTCCATAAGGGGCTGATTTCGGAAGTAAAAGATTTTTTGGCCGTATTGAATATTTTGGAAATAAGGATTGCCGTCGAACATCCTCAACTAACTCAAGCTTGGGAAAAAATTGACAGCATTTCTCCCATCAAGTAAATAGGACCGTTTACCGAAAAATAGCGAAAAAGCAAGGAGACGTCCCTCTATTTTTCTGGGGGAGCTCCCCTCAGCGCAAAAAATGGGAGACGTTCCTATTTATTTATGTTATTATTAGATTTCTAGGGAGGTCGAGTTTTTAATAAAAAACTATGGAAGAAACAATACAAAAACCAATTGTGACTTTAACGGACGCGGCTGCCGCCAAAATCCGGGCGATGATGCTCAAAGATGGCAAGGCGGATTATGCTTTGCGTTTTGGTGTTGTCACCGGCGGGTGCGCTGGGCTTTCCTATGAAATGAAATTCCAAAAAATCCCGTATGACAATGATATTGCTTTCCAGCAAAACGGGGTCAATATCATTGTCAACCAGGAAAGTGTTGAATTCATCAAAGGCATTGAGATCGATTACGTGGATACCCTGCGGGAATCCGGTTTTAAATACAGAAACCCCATTGCCAAAACCAGCTGCGGATGCGGTACTTCTTTTAGCTGATTCTCCTTCGCCATACGTTGACTGCCCGCAACAGGGCACCATATTTAGAGGAATTAACGAGGATTTTTCATGACTCCACAGACCTTAAATACCTTAAAGACACAACGGCGAGCAACTGCGAGCGCCCGGCGAGCAACTGCGAGTGTCCGGCGAGCAACTGCGAGTGTCCGGCGAGCAACTGCGAGTGTCCGGCATGAGGACCATGAGGGCCCTGAGGACCATGAGGACCTTCCCGATGCCAATCGTTTGTCGTTTGAACCATTGCCCGGATCCAAAAAAGTTTATGAGCAAGGACTGACGCGTCCGGACATTCAAGTGCCTTTTCGTGAGATCGGGCTTTCTGACTACCAGGGACCATAACGGCAAGGTGACCCATAACCCGGCCAGTCAGGCTTTATGATACTTCGGGCCCGTATACTGACCCGTCGGTGCATGTCGATATCACCCGGGGCTCTGCCCCGCTTCGTTTAAAATGGATTTTGGAACGCGGTGATGTGGAATATCTGGGCGGGCCCAGTTCTGATTACCGTAAGCAGAGGGACAATGACCTGGATTTAGTGCCTATCCGTTTTCCCGGTGTACGTAAGCCTTTATGCGCCAAAGCCGGCGGCAATGTGACACAGATGCATTATGCCCGTCGAGGCATCATCACGCCGGAGATGGAATTTATTGCCATCCGCGAGAACTGCAAGCCGGAATTTGTGCGTGATGAAGTGGCTCGTGGCCGCGCGATCATCCCTTCGAACATCAACCATCCTGAAATTGAGCCGATGATTATCGGCCGCAATTTTTTAGTCAAGATCAATGCCAATATCGGCAATTCCGCGGTCTCCTCCTCGATTGCCGAAGAAGTCGAAAAAATGGCCTGGTCCATACGCTGGGGAGGGGACACGGTGATGGACCTCTCGACGGGAAAGAACATCCACGAGACCCGCGAATGGATTTTGCGCAATTCGCCGGTGCCTATCGGCACCGTGCCTATTTATCAGGCCTTGGAAAAGGTCAACGGCAAGGCGGAAGATTTGACCTGGGAAATTTACCGCGACACGCTTATAGAGCAAGCTGAGCAGGGGGTGGATTATTTTACGATCCATGCGGGTGTCTTGTTAAGGTACATTCCTTTGACGGCCAAACGCATGACCGGGATTGTTTCCCGCGGCGGTTCCATTTTGGCCAAATGGTGCCTGGCGCATCATCAAGGAAAATTTCCTTTACACTCATTTTGAAGACATTTGCGAGATCATGAAAGCCTATGATGTCAGTTTTTCTTTGGGCGACGGCCTTCGTCCGGGCAGTATTGCCGATGCCAATGACGCGGCCCAATTCGGTGAACTGGAAACTTTAGGGGAGTTGACCAAAATCGCCTGGAAGCATGATGTGCAGGTGATGATCGAAGGGCCGGGGCATGTGCCCATGCATTTGATCAAAGAAAATATGGATAAGCAATTGAGCATTTGCCATGAAGCCCCGTTTTATACCTTAGGGCCTTTGACCACCGACGTGGCCCCGGGCTATGACCATATCACTTCAGCCATCGGCGCGGCCATGATCGGCTGGTTTGGCACGGCGATGCTTTGCTATGTGACCCCTAAAGAACATTTGGGCCTGCCCAATAAAAAAGATGTCAAAGACGGGATCATTGCTTATAAGATCGCGGCCCATGCCGCTGATCTGGCCAAAGGCCATCCCGGGCCAAAGCTTGGGATGATGCGCTCTCCAAGGCCCGTTTTGAATTCCGCTGGAAAGACCAATTTCATCTCAGTCTCGATCCTGAAACTGCCGAAAGTTTTCATGACGAGACCCTGCCCGCCGAAGGGGCGAAGCTGGCCCATTTTTGTTCGATGTGCGGGCCCAATTTCTGCTCCATGAAAATCACCCAGGACGTCCGCGAATTCGCCGAAAAAGGCATGCACGAAAAATCCCAGGAATTCAGGGAAAAGGCGGAGAGATTTACAGTTAGAACAAGGGATCTTATAAAAGGACACTTTAAGTGTCCTAGACACTTAAAAATAGGATGCTCGATAAGCACGGCAAGGCAGAATGGCCGACTGCGAAATTCTTCCACCATATCCAACAGCCGCTGGTTACATTCTTCCAGATCATTAAGCATTTTGGTGCGGTACTCCACTGATTCTTCCATCATTTGGGGGAAAAGTTTGCGGTAATATTCAATCCCCTCCAACAGATTATTTTTAAATTCCGTAAAATATTTGATCTTTTGTTCGTTCATGATCTCAAGCGATTTGGTGATATCTTTTTTAAGATAATCCAAGTACATGCCCAATTCCTTGATGAACATATTCGGGCGCGGCGTGTCATTAAGCAGATTTGTACGGCCATAAATATGGTCGGTCATTTCTTTTAAAGTGGCAATTTTAGAAAAATAAGCAAGATTGGGCCCCGGGCAAACCGCGGTAAATCCGGGGACCTTTGTCGCAATTGCATTTTTAATCAAAGCCGCTTGGCCCAAATCATGGCAGATACAGGCCTTGATGACAACGGCATCAAAACGTTTTTTATATTCATTTTCATCCAAATTAAGGCGTTGCAGTCTGGTCGATTTTCAGTTTTTGATATTGGCGGCTGGCTGTGCAAATCGGCTGTTCGGTAAATTCGGTATTAGACACCAAGTGGCTTTTGGGGCAGGCACTGCCGGGACGGCCGCGCATGACCTTAAGGTCTTTTTCAATATCGCTTAAAGAATCCCGCAAGCTGTTAAAGGGGACACCCAGCGGGGACACATCGCTTAAATACAGATCTTTTTCACCGGCTTTGGACAATTTTTCCAAGGTGATAGGATCGACGTTGGTGACCTCCGGGCAAAGCAAAAATGGTGTCGCCCAGCCGGTGGCATTTAAACCATAATGGCAAACGCAAGAATTTGTCCTCGTTGTAAGTGCCGATGCCGCCCTGGGCCGTGACTTTAAGCTCATGGGGTTTGGCAAAAGTGACTTTGTTTTTGAGTTTCAAGGCTTCATTGTAAATTTTATGCAATTCATCGATCAATTGCTGGCGTTTGACGCGGAATTCTTCCAGGATAGGGCCCATCAAGAATCCATCGGAGGCAAAGGCATGGCCGCCGCAGTTAAGGCCTGACTCCACACGATATTCGGAAATCCACAAACCCTTTTTTGGCAAAGAATTTTCCCTGCACGATGGAAGAGCGGAAATCAGTGACTTTTAAAATGATCCGTTTTTTGATATTGCCCGTAGCATCGGCATAAAAATCTTTGAATTGTTCGACGTAGGTGTACAAGCGGCGGTTAATACCGGCGGAGAACACAATGGCTGACTGCAAACTGCTTTGGGCATAGCCGCGCAGGGCAGAGAGGGCATCGGAAAATTCCGCGGGTAAAAGTGCGCCTTGGGAGTCATAATTATTCCGGTCAAGTTTGGTCATGATATTGACATTGATGTCCCCGGGCTTGATGGACTCGCGTAAATTCTTTTGCAGGTCCGCTTTTAATTTGGGATCGGTACAGGAAAGCATATGCCGCCAGGCGGCCTTAAGCACAGAATCTTCAGGCAAGCATTTCAAAATATTTGGTGATTTCAGTGCCGGGTTCAAAAGCAGAGGCTTTTAATTGGGCAAATTGGCGCTGGACAATGCGATTGACCAGGTCCAAATATGCGGTAATCCGCCGTGCGCGGAAATCTTCGTCATTTTTGGTGATGGGGACATAGGGTTCACCCTCTTTTTCGCAATAAAACTTGCGCATTTGTTCAATGAGGGTGTCATCCACCAGGGAAATCACCGAGTGAATGCCATAGCGCGCCACCTTAATGGGGGTGTCTATGGAAAATCCGGTGCCCATAACCGGTATATGAAAGGTGTGAATTGGCTTGGTCATATGGATTAAGTATACGCTAAGTTATCTAAAAAACAAATTTTATATTTAAAATAGGGGAATGGGCAATTGTCTGAAAAGGGCGTCTTGACCTTGTTTTTTGCTAATTTATATTACATACTTAATGCAGATATGAAAAGAGCCCCATATTCCCAATATGTATTAGGGCAAGGCCCATTTTTTAGGCCTTGGCTGTCTTTTTTTTGTCATTCCCGAATGTTTCTGTCGGGAATCCAGACACTCGTCTTTCTATTAAATTGTATTGGCCCTATTTGCCCTATTCCTTTGGCTCGAGCACAGCAATTTCCCTCAACAGATGGCAGGGAGTTTCGTCTACCGGCACCCGGGGTCATGGTCCGTTTAAGTCCGCCTCTTGAACCCCCTGTCCTCAAAGGGATCAAAGTCCATCCTGATAATCCATTTCGATTCGATTTTATTTTAGATAAAGGGGATATGCCAGCCAGGGGACACCTTCAAGACAGAACAGCCAAGAACGTGTCCCCTAGGTCCTCATACCGGACACTCGCAGATGCTCGCAGGTTACCAAGCGAGGTAGGTCTGAATGCGAAAGCGACCCAGAGGAACGAAGCTGATGATGAGCAGGAATTGCGAACGGAAGCTAATAAATTAATTAAATACTTCCTTGCTTCTCTAACCATCCCCGAAAAAGACCTCTGGGTCAATCTAAGCCCCTACGAAAAAGACCGCATCATCCCTAAGAGTTTTGGCCTAACGGAAATGGGTAGGGACTTGTTGGCTGAAGACTATATGCTCAAGCAGATAACGGCGAGTTTGATTTATCCTGAGGATGAAATAGGCAAAAAGTTCTGGAAACGGGTATACGAAGAAGCAGCTAAAAAGTATGGGACAACGAATATCCCGGTCAATACGTTCAACAAGGTTTGGATAGTGCCTGAGAAAGCCGTGGTCTATGAAAATGCGCAGGCGGGTACGGCGTATGTAGTGGAATCAAAATTAAAAGTCATGCTTGAGCAGGATTATTTAGCCATGAGTAAACATGCGGATGTTGGGGTGACCGAGGGAGGCCTCCGGCCCTTACGGGCCTTAGGCTCGGAGGGGGCATCCCCAGCGAGCGCAGGCTTTAGCGAGCACGCTGGGGAAACCCGAGGGCAGGCCCCCAATATCAACAGTTTAAAAGTATCCCAGGTAAATAACGGTTCGACAAGTGAAAGTGTCAATGCCATAGGAAGTCAAATCGTCCGTGAGATAGTTATCCCCGAATTGACCAAGGAAGTTAACGAAGGCAAGAATTTCGCCCAATTACGCCAAGTCTACAATTCGTTGATCCTTGCCACCTGGTACAAGAAGAAAATCAAAGATAGCATCCTGGCGCAAGTTTATGACGATAAGAATAAAATCCAAGGTCTTTCGCCGACCAGGGGACAAATTCCCAACAAGACTACAAGGAACGCATCCCCAAGCCGGAGGAACGAACCTAACGACGTAGAATTCATCTATCAACGCTACCTGCAAGCCTTCAAGAGAGGGGTCTTCAACTACATCAAAGAAGAATCCGACCCTATGATTCAGGAAACTATCCCGAGGAAGTATTTTTCCGGAGGGGTTAATTTTGCGATGGGGGCTACTACTATGAAGGGAATTTATAGAGTGGTAGAGGCTACTAAAATTATTACAAAAGCTTTGCGGGAAATCATTAATACTTTTATTCCCGGGAAATTAGTTGAGGTTGAAGGAGATTTTAATCCTTCAGAAGCGTTTTTACCTGTTTCTCCGGTAAATGTTCCGGAAGGCTATAGTCTGATAGGAGGAGGGAATAATATTCAATTAGCTAAAAGGCTTCAAAGGACAACAGGCCTGACAGCGGCTTTGCTTGGCCATAAGGTTTATTCTCCCTTCCAGGATAATGGACTGACCTTAGAATTTATGGATATTATCAGTTCCTATATAAAGCAATGGGACCCAAGGACAATAAAAAATAATATGTTCAAAGTACTTGTTATCGGATCCGGCAGCGGTCTTGATGTTATGACAGCTTTTCACCAAGCTAAGCGAAGGGGATTTCAGGTTAACATAGATGCTGTTGATGTCGAAGATGAATCGATAGATAATACACAAAAGAATTTTGAACTATTAAAGAATGAAATAACAGCTAAAGACAGTGTTCATATTTTTAAAGTCCCGGGTGACGGACAGTTAAATGATCTTAGAGATCAATACGATTTAATTTTATTTTATGCTCCAGACGCTGTACCGAAGAAGGGATTGGGAGGGGGAGATGTTGCGATCAGCATGGATCAGGATATTTTTAAAAAAATTTTACAAGTCATAGCTGATCGATTATTAGCCCAAAGAGGTGTGGCAATTATAGGAAATCAAAAAGAAATCAGGACTACCCTGGTGCCTGGAAGTTTAGGGTGGAATATTATTGCAGGACCGGATGGACGATCACGTGAACTAACCAGGGCAGGTGTTTTTTTGGGAGGGCAGAAGAATAATAGGGTATTTTTTGAAATGTTTTTGAAAAATGGGGACAGCTCCCAATTAGCCAAGGACCGGGCGATGAAAGCGGGAGACGACGAGACGATCCTGGTCCCCGGTCAACAAGGGGCTCAATTTATAACCCAAAATTATGATAAATGGGAAGGTATTTTTGATGTATGGATGAAAGAATTAGATAAATCTGCCCAAGTTACCTCCAACCCGATTTTTTTCATCGGCGGGCAATCAGGTGCAGGTAAAACGTTTTTGTCCAAAAAATTTCAAGAATTTCTCAGAAATAAAGGGAAAGATGTCGTTAATATTTCTTCAAACAGGCTGTTGGACAGCATCACATTTAAAGAGATGATATTTGAGTATTATCACTTCCCTTACATATACTTTCGAACTCTATTTAGTTGGCAGAGAGACTTTGATCGATTAAATAGATTTATCAGAGAAAATGAAAGAGCGGTGAGACTTGTTGAAAATATTGTCTCAGGAAAGAGGCCTTTAAGAATAGCTTTACCTGGTCACGAAGAACAGGTTATCAATAAAAACACAATTATTTTGATTGAAGGGAGTCTCAGTAAAAACATGTTTCCATCATTGTCTGCCGCATCGAGTGTATATTTGGATATTGCGCTATCTTTGGAAGAAGCGAATATTTTAAGACGTAGTCGTCAAAAAGGAATGTCGTTGTTGAAGAGATACCTTGAAGAGAGAATAAATATTTCAAAAATGCTTCATGATTTGGTTGGTAGCAGATCGGAAGAATACAGGTATATTATTTTTAAAACAGAAGGCAATGAGTCGCCATTTATAATGTATAAGAGGATTGTTCCCACTGAAGCAAAAGAGGCCGGGCAAGAGACGGCGAATCAGGCGATGAAGGCAGAGTCAAAGGATGATGCGATAGCGTCCACGCTCAAGGGTGCTACAGTAATTAGCATTGCTAAGTCAAGAATCTTACATCGTCTAGAACGGCTTGGGAAAGGCACAAAACAATTGGGTCAATTGATCAGAAGGGATTATCTGCGTTGGGGTTTTATTTTAGAAAATCCATTCTTAAATAATAATGTCTTCTGGAATAGAGCTGATTTGGGAGATAATCTTTCCCACATACAAAATAAGCGAGGCATAAACAAGGTATATTTTGAACAATTTAAAACACATATCCCTGCCATTTATAATTTTAGCCGTTGGATTTTAAACCAACCTAAGTACCGGGGCAAGAAAATCATAGTTTTAGGAAAATCGGCAGATCCCATTTATGATGCTTTAACCGTTTTGACTCATATAGAAGGGCCTTATGTGCATAGGCAGAATGACGTTGTCCTAATAGATTTTTCAGGGACTTTATTAAACAAACACCTGGAAGATATAGATATTTATGGAGATTATTTTAGAACACAATTGCGCCAGTTAGGTGTCAATGAAGATTTTGATAATGTTGTGTTCGTCAATGAGGTAAGTCATGCGGGCAACATGACGTCCCGCTTTTTACGTTATTTTATTGGTGGGCGTTTTGATTTAATCTCCGGCTTTAAATGGAATGATTATGATACTAAACAGGGGATAAGTTATGACGGTAAAGTTAACGGTTGGGAGTGGGCGGATTGGCTGGACACTCAATATAACAGTGGAAGGCATTACAGCATTAAGATCAAGGGGAAGTCTGCTTCACATGAGTACGATGTCAATGATTTAACCCAACGTTGGCTAAATCAAGAGGCTGTTTATCTGGGGGCAATTGAAAATCAGTATGTCCAAAAAGCATGGGACAAAAACAGCTTCCAATTAGTTGAATGGAAAGATTTTGAGAATGAGTTTCGTATGGAATATCCATTACTTCCTCCCGAAGAACAAAAACGATTATCTGCTATCGAAACCCAAGTTCAAGGGTATTTTGGGGAAATTGATCACATGATCAAGCGTAACGAAATTTATCCCAATGTTCACGTTAACAATAAAGGGAAAGTATGGTCTCAAGCCGTGATCAAACGTCCTATGCGTATCGGGATTTTTCCGCTTACAGGGAATCCTCCTACTTGGGGACATATCACTTTGATGTTAAAAACAATTATTGATCTTAGACTGGATAAAATAATAATAATTTCCCAGGGGATTCCCACACAAGATAAGCCGGGATTGTTGGAGGAGAAACACCGCTATGCTATGCTAAAGTTGTTGGCCGGAAAACTTTCTCCTCTTGTGGAATTTTCTGAGATTGGATCTAACAGCTCTGTTTCAAGTGAAGAAAACGCATTGAGGTTATTAGGTCAAAATAATAACTTACCCATTGATTCTGTTTATATTGCAGGGGATGAATATCTGAATGTTATACCGGGCCGATTTGACGATCTTTTTACTAAATATAAATTAAGCCCAAGGCATCATTTTCAGATAGCTTTTGCCCATAGGTTCTTATCAGAGCAACAATTGACAGAAAGGATTGCCCAGTTAACCCAGTTAAGGAATTATCCATTCGAGATCAGGAACATAGTCAGTCCAATGCCGGGAATTTCTTCAGGGATTGTCAGATTTGATATCTACCATAAGAGTCTGCCAAATTCAATCCGTCGTTATATTTGGCAGGAAGGTCTTTTTGGTGTTCCTAAAACATCGAATTTTGTTCAGCTGGGACGAAAGGTCAAAGTTAGTGCGATTCAGGGACCGAAGAATCCGGCCATGGCAGCGCATTTAAAAGGTGGTATTGATCTAAGCCGTACCAATATGAATTTAAAAACGCGGAATGCCGGCACTTCCATCAAATTTCATCTTGACCCCGCCCAACTTCAGCGGCTGCAAAATGCCACCGGTTTTGTGCCGGTTATTATCAGCATTAAGCCCTTGGTTGATCTGCAAGGGTTTTTAGGTGTCCAAAACGATAGTGCCCCCCGGACGAGCGCTTCTGTGTGAATTGTCAACCAAATATAAGAGAACTGTTGACAATTAGCCGTTTTTCTGTGATATTCATAAACCCCATGGACCGTTTCTTTTATACTACATTGGCACGCCAGAGTTTAGATGGGCGCCAACTGGATAATTCAACCTGTGCCAGGATCTTGTCCGACACCTCAATTGAAATTTTGCCGCTTTTGGATGCGGCTTACCAGGTGCGCAAGGCCTATTTCGGCAGGGAAGTCAATGTGCATATCCTTAATAATGCGCAAAACGGCCATTGCCAGGAAGATTGCCATTATTGCGCCCAAGCCAAATCATCCCGGGCTGAGATTGAAGAATACGGCATGAAATCCGATGAGGAAATGATGCAGGAAGCACGTGCAGCTTATGCCAAAGGGGCCTCTTGTTATTGCATGGTTTTTGCCGGGCGCGCGGCTTCCCAATCCCGCATTGACCGCCTTAAACGTGTTTTAGTCCAAATCAAATCCGAATTCCCCGATAAAGAAATCTGTGTCTCCACGGGTTTTGTGTCCAATGAAGGGGCGGTCGAATTAAAACGGGCGGGGCTGGACCGCTTGAACCACAATTTGAATACATCGGAAGCTTATTATCCGCACATTTGCACGACCCATACCTTTGCTGACCGGCTTAACACCCTTTTGGCAGCCAAAAGTGCCGGCCTTAAAATATGCTCCGGAGTGATTGTCGGCATGGGAGAACAGGCACGCGGACATCATTGACGTGGCCAAACGCCTGCGGGCATTGAAGGCAGAATCTATTCCGGTCAACTTGTTGGTGCCCATTGAAGGAAATGTCCTGTCCCCGCAAAAATCAAATTTGACACCGGATTTTATCTTAAGAGTTTTGTGTTTGTTTAGATTTTTGAACCCTTCATCAGAAATCAGGGTAGCGGCCGGACGGGAGCTGCATTTGCGCTCTATGGAAGTGATGGCCCTGTACCCGGCAAATTCTTTGTTTTTGCAAGGATATTTAAACGCTAAAGGCAGCTCGAATGCGCATACGTTGCGCATGATCAAGGATGCGGGTTTTAGTATAAAATCTGAAACTGACTTGGATGAGCTTTTAAAGGAGCAATTGACCCAGCAAGACCTTGTCAGCGATGGCTCTAAGGCCTTGCTTAAGAGCCTTAAAGAATTGCGTCCCACAATCCATGACACTTAATTATTTAGATACAAAAATAGCTTTCATTTTTTGGTTTTTTCTTGATAAACTGTTTTCCGGTGTTATATTAGTTGCGTTTGTCTTTTTTAACTCTATTATTTTCCATAAGATAAAAGAGGTCGTCATGTCACTTGAAAAACGTCCTGTCACCAGATTTGAATTGCTCATGGATGCCGGTACAGGTGCCCAAAAAGCGGGGGATATCCTGTTGGGCGCTTTTGTGGGCATGGGCCAATATGTTTATGTGGAGCCGATGATCCCTGCTGAAATTTCTCCGCCGGCCAGGAGCCGTCGCGGCCCTTTCAGGCGTCATTATCCGTCTGGCGGATTTTGACATCACCAATATCGGTAATGATACGGATTTGATCCTGGCGGCCCATGAGATCGTCTTGGACCGCCGTCTGGATGATAATGAATTCAATGCCAATGCCAAGATCTTATTGGATATGGGAGACCAGGAAGCTAATCCCGAATCTTATGAAATAGTGCTCAAGCGTTGCACCAAGTTGGGACTTACCGTCATTCCTTTTAAAGTGGACCCTGAATCCCAGGATCATTATCAAAGAATTAGGCGGGAAGGGACAAAATTTGTATTATTTGGGGATGTTGGCGTATATCTACAACATGGATGAGGAAATTGTCCAAAAAGAGATCATAAAAACTTTCGGCGAGAAACTCAAAGAAGACATCCTGGCCAAAAACATCATCCTTTATCATAACGGGTATCAATTGGCTAAGGAAAAAGTGTTCTTCCGTGTCGATGTGCAAAGCCATAAGCGTCCAGGTCGAGCAGATCCTTATCGATGGCAATACTTCCATGAGCATGGGGATGATTGATGCCGGGATCAAATTGTTTTCCGGATATCCCATCACGCCGGCTTCTTCCATTATGCATACCTTGGCCAAGAATTTTCCATCCTATGGCGGGGTCGTGCATCAAGCGGAAGATGAGATCGCGGCCATCGGTACTGCCATCGGTTCTTATTATGCCGGCATGCCTGCGGTGACCGTGACCTCAGGCCCGGGCTTGTCATTGAAACAGGAATTTATCGGTTTTGCCACCGCCGCGGAAATCCCTTTGATCTTGGTCGATGTCCAGCGTTCCGGTCCGTCAACGGGTATGCCGACTAAAACCGAGCAGTCGGATCTATTGGCGGCCTTATGCGGCAGTCATGGTGATTATACCAAGGTCATTATCAGCGTTTCCAATGTCATTGACTGTTTCTACGCGCCGCATTTGGCCCGCTACCTGACGGAAAAATTGCGCGTACCGGTATTTATTTTAAGCGATTTCCAGACGGCCAACAGTTATAAAGTGGTGGCTAAATTTCACCTTGGTACAGATGAAGAA
The DNA here is from genome assembly GCA_963769315.1 of Candidatus Omnitrophota bacterium. Classification (GTDB taxonomy): domain Bacteria; phylum Omnitrophota; class Gorgyraeia; order Zapsychrales; family Fredricksoniimonadaceae; genus JABDGZ01. The sequence goes on along the minus strand of CAVYLG010000001.1, from coordinate 125,144 downwards.
TGTGGATGATATCCCGGATTTTGTCTTTGAGCGCTTCCATATGAAACGTTTGACTGGAACCTATCGAAATGGTCCGCACCCAGCAAACACCTGCCGGGCACCGAGGGCGGGATGCGCCGTATCACCGGTCTTAATACGGATGAAGACGGCAAGGTCAATTATTTTTCCGAACATCATCAGCGTTCCCACGGGGTGCGTAATGAAAAAATCCATCATGTCCGCCGCGCGTTGACAACACCGGAAATGTTCGGCAAAGACACGAATGAGATTTTGGTCGTGGGTTGGGGTTCGACCCGCGGAGCCATTGAAGAAGCCATTAGCTTTGTGCGAAAAAAATGGGGTGCCGGCTTCCGGGATGCATTTTCGCATCGTGTATCCTTTGCCGCTGATGCTTAAAGATATTTTTGCCAAATATAAAAGAGTGATGACGGTGGAAGTCGCTTATGGGGATATGCTTAAACCCTCACCGCTGGCTTTATTATTAAGAACAGAAACCTTGAATGACATCCATCCGTTGATTGCCGAAGCAACCGGCCGGCCGTTGCGTCCCAGAATTATTATGAAGAAAATTCAGGAGGCCCTTAAATGACTGACCGACATTGCATCTAAAACAGCTCCGGGCCGATCACCATAAAAGAATTAAATACCGAAAATCCCCGTTGGTGCGCAGGTTGCGGGGATTTTGGCATTATCATGGGTTTAAAAAGATTTATCGTCGAACGCCAGCTGTCGCCTTCCCAAACGGTCAATGTTTCGGGTATCGGCTGTTCAGGCCGCGCGCCCAATTATTTTAACACCTATGGCGTGCATTCGATCCATGGCCGTCCGATCCCCATTGCTTTAGGCATTGCCCTGGCCCGTCCGGATTTGAATTTATTTGTCCATTCCGGCGACGGGGATGCCATAAGTATCGGCGGGAACCATTTAATCCATGGCATCAATAAGAATTTTAAATGTGTATTTTTGATGTATGACAATGAGATTTATGCCTTGACCAAGAACCAAACGTCTCCGACGACGCGCCGGGACCATCCGACCAACTACCCAGCCGCAGGGTACGTTTTTGAATCCTTTAAATCCCATTACGGTGGCTCTGGGGTTGGGGGCGTCTTTTGTGGCGTCGACCGCGGACTGGATCCCTGATCATTTGACCAATACCATGAAATCGGCATTTGATCATCCGGGTTTTGCCTTTGTGCATATTTCCCAGCGCTGCCCGCATTTTGACCCGAATAATTTTGACCATAAAAATTCAGATTGGTTTTCATTCTTAAAACACCCCCATGGCATTGATCCGGACCGCCGTCTGGCGGATAAAGCGCGAAGTCGTCGAGCATGACCCTTCGAATTTGGCCCAAGCGTTCCAGTACGGGGCTGCTGACCGCCGGTATTTTGGGTTGTTTTTCCAAAATAAAAATAAACCCCGTTACGATGATATCCTGCATAACCTGGTAAACAAAGCTGTCAAAAAAGATCCGTCAAAAATTTTGGACAGTTTTTTAATTTAATGTATGGAAAATCTTATTATTATCGGCTCCGGCCCTGCCGGCCATACAGCGGCCATTTACGCCGCTCGCGCCAAATTAAATCCTTTGATGTTTGAAGGGCATCTTGGCCGCCGGTGTTGCCGCCGGCGGGCAGTTGACAACCACAACGGAGGTGGAAAATTATCCCGGATTTTTGGTGATTCCGGGGCCGCATTTAATGGATAAAATGCGCGCAGCAGTCCCTGCATTGCGGGGCCCGTATCGTCACGGAAACCGTTGATAAGGTGGATTTGTCCCACAGGCCTTTTAAAGTGTGGGCCGCCGGTGCGGAATACCGGGCGAATGCATTGATTGTTGCCACGGGGGCCACCGCCAAACGCATGCACCTTCCAGGGGAAGAGAAATTATGGCAGAAGGGCATTTCCGCCTGTGCGGTTTGCGACGGCGCATTGCCGTTTTTCCGTAATAAAGTGTTGGCGGTCGTTGGAGGCGGGGATTCGGCCGTTGAAGAGGCGTACCTATCTGACAAAGTTTGCCTCCAAGTGCTGATGATCGTGCGCCGTGACGTGTTGCGGGCTTCCATGGTCATGCAGGAACGCGCCAAAAATAATCCCAAGATCGAGATATTGTTTAATACCCTTCCTTTGGAAGTTTTAGGCGAGCAAAGTGTTTCCGGCTTAAAAGTTAAAAATGTCCTTGACCAATGCCGAAACCATTTTGCCTGTCGGTGGTTTATTTTATGCCATCGGGCACTTACCCAACACCGCATTTTTAGAAGGGCAGCTGGAATTGGATGAGACGGGGTATATTAAAACTAAACCCGGCAGCACCAAAACCAGCATTGAAGGTGTTTTTGCCGCAGGAGATGTGCAGGATAAAGTTTACCGTCAGGCCGTCACGTCCGCCGGGACCGGCTGCATGGCCGCCCTGGATGCCGAGCATTTTTTAATCGCGAATGCCATCCCTGAAAAATAGGGACGTCTAACTGTTTTTCCCCGTGAATGTGCTGAAAAAATAGGGAGATGCCCCTGTTTTTAAATGCGGATTTTTGTTTTTTAATTTGAAATAGGACCGGCTTTCCGTTAATATAAAATTGCTTCAATAAGTTTCAGGTTTGTTTTTCCCCATGACAATTAATTTTAAGGAAAAAACCTTACAAGAATATTTGGATCAACTTTCCCGTCGTGAACCTGTGCCCGGAGGCGGTTCGGCAGCGGCCTTGACTGCAGCCATGGCCGTGGGCCTGATTTCGATGGTGACCAATTATTCCATCGGCCGCAAAGCCAATACCAAAGCCGCGGAAAAGCGTTTGGCCGGGATCTTGGCGCAATGCGAACAAATTCGCTTAAGGTTGCTTGAATTGACCAGCCTTGACAGTGAAGCTTATTTAAAAGTTACGGCGGCCCGCTCTTTAGATAAAAAAGCCCAGAAACTGGCGGCCAAATGAAGCCAGGGCCGTGCCGCAAGAAGTTTGTAAACTGTGTTACAAGGCCGTGCGATTAACCCCTTATCTGGCCGATAAAGGGAATCCCTATCTTCTTTCGGATGTGGAAGTGGCCCTCGAGCTTTTGGTGTCTGCATTTAACGGCGCCAGGATCATGGTGAGGATCAATTCATGAGCGCAAAAATCCTTGACGGTAAAGCATTGGCAGCCCAGCTTAAAGAACGATTGATCGACGAGATCAAACAATTGAGGAATTCCGCCAAAGAGATTCCACGGGTTTTCAGTATTGTGGTGGGCAATGATCCGGCCAGTCTTTCGTACGTGGCCTCACAGCAAAAGACCGCACAAGTTGTGGGCATCCATTATGAATTGCAAGTTTTTAAATCCGAGACCCCCCAGCAGGATATTTTGAACCTGATCAATGAGTTAAACAGCTATGATCATGTCAATGGCATTATCGTCAATAAGCCCCTGCCGGCGCACATGAGTTTTAAAACCATTATCAATGCCATTTCACCCTATAAGGACATTGAAGGGATGGACCTGACGAATTTCGGGCTGTTGCTCATGGGGGAAGAAGGGATTTTTCCTTGCACTCCGGCGGCTGCGTTGGAATTGCTCAAATACTCCGGCGTCAGTTTAAAAGGCAAACACGCGGTCGTGATAGGCCGTTCCGAAATTGTGGGAAAACCTTTGGCCCTGATGCTGCTCAAGGAAGATATGACGGTCACCATTTGTCACTCCAAAACCATTGATCTGCCCTTTGTCATTCATGAGGCGGATGTGGTGATCGCGGCGCTGGGTAAGCCCGGTTTTGTCAAAGGCGAATGGATCAAGAGTGGGGCCATTGTGGTCGATGTGGGGATCAATCAAGTGGACGGCAAGCTCGTTGGTGATGTGGATTTTCCCTCTGCCCAAGAAAAAGCCTCGTATATCACGCCGGTACCCGGGGGAGTCGGCCCGGTGACAGCCGTCATGCTTATGAATAATGCCGTTAAAGCTTTTAAAATCCAAAATCAAATTTAACCATGAAAACCCTTGTCGTTGGAAATTCTTTAGACGTTCTTCCTATTATTGAGAATATTTTTAGTCTCCACCAGGATGAACAGGTGATGCTTTTTGCTACCGAAGGGGTTTTGCCGTATGACCGTTTTCTCCTGCCGGCTTTTGTGGCAGACTCGGTTTCACAACAGCAGATATATGGAACTTCGGAAGGTTTTTTAGCGACGCATCATCCTCAGGTGGTGACCGCTGAAATTTTGGTCCGTATCAGTGTCAAACGCGGGTATTTAACCACCGAGCAAAAAACACAGATTGAATATGACCGTTTGGTGGTAGTGGACACCGGACAATTGATTTTACCCAATGTCCGCGGCCATCAAAGAGCGGGCGTTTTTGATTGTTGGCGTTTATCTTCGGTTAAAGAGATGAAAAAACAATTGCCTTTTGTGGACACTGTGACGGTGTCTGCCACCAATCCTCAGGGTTTGAACATGGCTTGTGCCCTGAGTCAATTGAAAAAAGAGGTGACGGTGGTGTCCTCGAAGATGGGCCTTTTGCCCGATATTTTTGACGAAGAGACCGGGCTCTTGCTCAAACAGATTTTGGAAGGCAAAGGAATACGTGTTGTCAGCGAGAACGCGGTTGAAGAAATTTTGGGTGAGGCCCAGGTCAAGGCGGTGAAGCTTAGCTCCGGCAAGGTCCTGGCCTGCGATGCGGTTATTTTTGATGAAGCCAGGGTGGACATGAGGTTGCTTTCGGAACCCTCTTTGACCGGTGAAGATAAGATTTGCATTGAAGAGTGTTTCAAGCCGCCTGTGATGCCGTTTGCGCCGGTCCATTTCGGCCTTAATGTTTTCGACGGTTTTTTGGCCGGATGGACCAAATTACCAGAAGGCGGACGGGAGTATTTAAAATTCGACGGTCCTCAAAATATCTACAAGAAAATTTATGCCCATGGCGATTTCCTGGTCGGGACGGTGGTTTTTAACGCGCCCCGGGACAATGAGCGCCTTTTGGGGATACTGCAGCGTCAAGACAATATCACGGGCAGAGAAGAAGAGATTATTTAATATTGTGTCAAAAGGCTCGATGGGGGTGCTATGTCCCAGCGTGTTTTTCTTATTGATGCCCATGGCCTTTGTTACCGGGCTTTTTACGCGGTCAAGGCCCTGAAGAATTCCAAGGGCCAGCCGACTAACGCGGTGTTCGGTTTCTGCAACATTTTGCGAAAAATGCTTGCTGATTTCAAGCCGACGCATGTGGCGGTCTGTTTTGACGTGGGCCGTGAAACACATCGTCAAAAGAAATTCGCGGATTATAAGATCCAACGGCAAGCCATGCCTGATGACCTGGTTGTCCAAATGAAAACCATCCGTGACGTCGTCAGCGCCTATGGTTTTCCTATCTTTGAACAGGAAGGTTTCGAGGCGGATGATGTGATGGCGACGTTGAGCCGGCGTTTGGCCAAGAAGAATGTGGACGTTTTCATTGCCACTGATGATAAGGACATGGCCCAGTTGGTGGACGAGCATATTAAGTTATACAGCCCCCGGCAGGAAAAAGTGGTCGATGCTAAGGATGTAGCGGAAAAATTCGGAGTGACACCCGAAAGGATAACGGATTATATCGCTTTGGCAGGCGACCCGTCCGACAATATCCCGGGGGTCAAAGGCATTGGGGAAGTGGGGGCCCGCAAGCTCATCGGCAAGTTCCAATCTTTAGAAGGGGTCTATAAGCATGTTGATCAAGTCCTTCCGCCCAAACTGCAGGAAAAATTAAAGGCTTCTAAAACGGAAGCTTTTTTAAGCAAGGAACTGGCTACTTTGGACACCCAAGTGCCCCTGGATGCTGATTTGGATGATTTGGCTTATCCCGAACCTGACCGTGAGAAATTATATGCGCTTTTTAATGAATTGGAATTCCGGAGACTCGCCCAGGAATATGCGCCTTCGCATGCTGTTGTCCAACAGTCTTTCGCAGACCTGAAGATTTGGGTTCAGGGCAGCGATAAAGGCGGGCCCGTTTTTATCGCGTATGATTTAAAATCTTTGCGTAAAACGGGATTGGTCGATGAGCACCAGTTAAAACATAAGATTTTTGACGTTTACCTGGCGGATTACTTATTGGCCGGAGGGCAGGGGCAATACCATTTGCCGACGCTCAGGGCCAGCGACGATGGGATGCGTGAGCTGTACGCGATCCAACAACGCCTGTTGAAAGAACAGAACCTGGAGTTTCTTTTTTACGACGTAGAAATGCCGTTGTCCGACGTGCTCTTTGAGATGGAAGCTAATGGGGTCAGGCTTGATGTCGCGGTGCTTGAAGATTTATCCAAGGAATGCCAGGCCAAGATCGGCCAATTGGAAGAGTCGTTGTTTAAAATCGCGGGGGCACCGTTTAATGTCAATAGCCCTAAGCAATTAAGTGAAATCTTATTTGAACGCCTGAAATTGCCCACAATTAAAAAGATAAAAACCGGGTTCTCGACGAATGAAGAGGTCTTGACTAAACTTGCCTCCAAGCACCCTTTACCGGCTTTGATTTTGGAATACCGGCAAATGGCAAAATTAAAATCCACCTATATTGACGCCTTGCCTCTTTTGGCGGACCCCGTAAGCAAACGTCTGCACGCGACTTTTAACCAGACCGGGGCTGAGACCGGGCGTTTGAGTTCGAATAATCCTAATTTGCAAAATATTCCCATCCGTACGGATTTCGGGCAACTGATCCGTAAGGCCTTTGTGCCTTATACCAAAGGCCATGTTTTGCTTTCTGCCGATTATTCCCAGATAGAATTGAGGATCCTGGCACATTTGGCAGGGGACGAAGATTTAAAAAAAGCTTGCCGCGGAGAAAGGGATATTCACCGTTACACCGCTTCCCTGATCTTTGAGGTCCCTGAAAATAAAGTGGACGAAAAAATGCGATACGCGGCCAAGCGGATCAATTTCGGCATCATTTACGGCATGAGCGCCTTCGGACTGGCCAAGGACCTAGACGTGCCCATGTCCCAAGCGCAGGATTTTATCGATAGATATTTTTTGCGTTACCCCAAGGTGCGCCATTTTTTAGACGGAGAGATCCAAAAAGCCAGGGACTTGGGATATGTGACTACCTTGTTCGGCCGTCGCCGTTATTTGCCTGATATCCATAACCGTAATATCGGATTACGCCAGTTTGCCGAACGCCAGGCCGTCAATGCACCTATGCAGGGAACTGCCGCGGACATTATCAAGATAGCCATGGTCAAGATCAGCCGCCAATTGGGCAAGCAGAAACTGTCTTCAACCATGATCATGACGGTCCATGACGAGCTTGTTTTTGATGTGCCTCAGGAGGAACTAAAGAAAATGGGGGCCCTGGTCCGTCAGGAAATGGAAGGGGCCATGGACTTGTCAGTGCCCATGATGGTAACGGTCAAGTTCGGCCCCAATTGGCTGGAGATGAAGGCATGCTAGAGGATATATGAAAATCGTCATCTGTGCGTCAGAAGTTGTTCCTTTTGCCAAAACCGGCGGGTTGGCTGATGTGTGCGGGGCGCTGCCTCCGGTATTAGAGAAATTAGACCATGAGGTCGTCATTATCACCCCGCGCTATAAGACTGCCAATATCCAGATCCCTTCACCGGTCGTGAGAATAGGCGAGAATGTGAGGGTTTGTTTTATTGAAAATAATTATTATTTCGGCAGGGAAGGTTTATACGGCGAGGCAGACGGGGAATATCAGGATAACATGGAGCGTTTCGCGCATTTTTGCCACAAAAGTTTTCAGGTTTTAAAAGAAATAAAATTCTCTCCCGACATTATCCATTGCCATGATTGGCATACGGCCTTGATCCCTATTTTGTTGAAAACCAATTATCATCACGACCCGTTTTTTAAAAACACCCGTTCCGTGCTGACGATCCACAATTTGGCCTATCAGGGAGTTTTTCCCAAGCACCAATACGATCGATTGGGCATCAATGGCCACATCTTTCACACTCAAGGCCTGGAATTTTATGACCAGATCAATATCCTTAAAGGCGGGATTATTTTTGCGGATGTCATCACCACGGTCTCACCCCAGTATTCAAAAGAAATTCAGACCAAGGCCATGGGGTGTTCGCTCGACGGTGTTTTGCGCAACCGCAGTCATGACATTTACGGTATTTTAAACGGGTTGGATTATGATACATGGAACCCCAAAGATGACCCGTTTTTGGATTTTCCTTTTGCCTTATCCCAAGTCTATGAACAGAAGCAGCAAAACAAACTGGTGGTGCAGGCGGCCCTGGATTTGCCTTTGGACGAAAAAATACCGGTCTTTGGTTTTGTGGGCAGGCTGTGCATTCAAAAGGGTTTGGATATCATTTTGGAAGCTATCGATGGAATCATTGCCAGGGACGGGCAGATCATTTTCAGCGGCGTGGGGGATAAAAAATATCATCGCATGGTTGAGGATGCCGCCCTGCGCCATCCCCGTCATGTGGGCAAATACCTGAAATTTGACGAGCGTATTGCCCACAAATTTTATGCCGCCTCGGATTTCTTTTTGATGCCTTCTCTTTATGAGCCCTGTGGCCTGGGGCAGATGATCGCTTTGCGTTATGGGTCCATCCCCATTGTGCATAAGACCGGCGGCTTGGCCGACACCATCCACCTTTATGATTCCATCCATAAGACCGGAAACGGTTTTATATTTACCGAATATACCGAGGAAGCCTTTATTAAAGCTATTGAAGAGGCCTTAAAGGTCTATAGTCATAAGACCCAGATGGAAGATTTGCTGGACCAGGCCTTGCGCTATCGTTTCTCTTGGGAAAAATCAGCCAAGGAGTACGTGAAGGTTTATCAACAAGCTTCGGTCCTTATGCCGGACACTCACAGGAGTTCGCAGACTTAAATCTTTTAAGAAAAGCGAAGATCCCTTGTCTTAGCTAAGGCACAACTACTTTTATTTTAGGAAGCAAGCAATGCTTATTATAGGCCTTACAGGGAATTTGGGATGCGGCAAATCGACGGTTGCCTCCATGTTTGCCAAGCGGGGCGCCAAGGTTATTGATGCCGATGCCGTTACCAGGGGACTATTGGCCCCCGGGAAAAAATGTGTAAAAAAGGTGGCAAAAATTTTTCCAGGTGTTATACTTAACCCAAGTAAGATTAACCGCTCTGAATTGGCCAAGATTGTTTTTAGTCATCCGCGTGAATTACATAAACTCACCGACATACTTTATCCTGAGGCTCTCAAAGTAGTTAAAAGTCAGATATCCCTATATAAGCATGAACCCTTTGTCGTTTTAGATGTACCGCTTCTATTTGAATCCGGATGGGACAAAATCGCTGATACAACCATTGTGGTTAAGGCCAAACGTCGCCTGCAGATTGAACGCGCCCAAAAGCGTTTGGGGATCACCCGAAGCGACGTAATGCGCCGTCTCAAGAACCAAATGCCTATCAAGAAAAAATGTGACATGGCTGATTTTATCATCGACAACAGCCATGACCTCGCGCAAACGCGAACCAAGTTGATGCGATCATTAATAGATTAAAAAGAAGAAAGAGTTAAACAATTTATGCCCGCCGCCAAGTGGGGTCCAAGGAGAGACACATGAGCAGGACAGAAACAAAACAGGAAAAAGACGAATTTAAAGAAAACGGAAACGGTGACTATAAACCCGCCAATCCTCAAGGGAAGACGGTTCATATAGAACAGTTAAAAGACATGAAAATGGCGGAACTGAGCAAGCTCGCCCGCGAAATGGACATCCAGGGGGCTTCTGCCCTTAAGAAACAAGACCTGATGTTCAAGATCCTTCAGGTCCAGGCGGAAAAAGAAGGGCTGATGTTCGGTGAAGGCACCTTGGAAATACTTTCCGAAGGGTTTGGTTTTTTAAGGAGCGCCAAATATAATTACCTGCCTTGCCCTGATGACATTTATATTTCACCTTCGCAAATCCGGCGTTTTGACCTTAAAACAGGGGACACGGTTTCCGGCCAAATCCGGCCGCCTAAGGAAGGTGAGAAATATTTTGCCCTTTTGAAAGTGGAAGCCGTCAATTTTGAGAATCCCGAAAAATGCAAGGACAAGATTTTTTTCGATAACTTGACCCCTCTTTATCCCAAAGAACGTCTAAATCTGGAAACCGTCCAGCAGGAAGTATCCACCCGGATCATCAATTTGTTGACCCCCATCGGCAAAGGCCAGCGTGCATTGATCGTTGCTCCGCCTTATAGCGGCAAGACCGTGCTCATGCAAAAGATGGCTAACGCTATCGTGCATAACCATCCGGAAGTCATCCTGATAGTGCTTTTGATCGATGAGCGTCCGGAAGAAGTCACGGACATGCAAAGGTCTGTAAAGGGCGAGGTCATTGCCTCGACTTTTGACGAACCGGCCGAGCGCCATGTCCAGATCGCCGAAGTTGTCATTGAAAAAGCCAAACGCCTGGTGGAGCATAAACGTGATGTAGTGATCCTTCTTGACAGCATCACCCGTTTGGCCCGTGCGTATAACACCGTGGTCCCGCATTCCGGTAAGATCCTTTCCGGCGGTGTGGACTCCAACGCCTTGCATAAGCCCAAGCGTTTTTTTGGCGCGGCCCGTAATATAGAGGAAGGCGGTTCTTTGACGATTATCGCTACGTCCTTGATTGATACCGGCAGCCGCATGGATGAAGTCATTTTCGAAGAGTTTAAAGGTACCGGCAACATGGAATTGCAGCTTGACCGTAACCTGTTCCAGCGCCGAATTTATCCGGCTATTGATATCAAGCGCTCCAATACCCGTCATGAAGAATTACTGGTGCCGGAAAGCGATCTGCAACGCGCTTGGCTCTTGCGTAAGGCCTTTAATGACCTTAATTCCGCGGAAGCGATGGAACTTTTGATCGATAAAATATCCAAATTTAAGACCAATTCAGAGTTCTTGCAAAATATGAATAAATAGGGTATTATAACGCCTTCAAAAATTTATGTTATGAGGAGATAGAAAACAGATGAAAGCCGATATCCATCCCAATTATGAGGCAGCCACGATCACCTGCGCCTGCGGGAATGTGATCCATACCCGTGCAACCAAAAAACTGATCCGTGTGGAAATTTGTTCCCAATGCCATCCGTTTTTCACCGGAGCCAAGAAGTTTGTGGACACGGCCGGCCGCATTGAACGTTTTAAAAAGCGTTATGCTAAGACCAAATGATGAAGCAAAATTGGTCAAGGCCCAGGAGCGTTTTTCTGAGCTGGAAAAGCTTCTTGCGGATGAGAAGGCCCTGTCTGATTCCAGCCAGTACGGTAAGCTCGCCAAAGAGTTCTCCAATCTCAGCGGAATAATTGATCTTTACCGTTCTTACCAAAAGAACTTAAGCCAGATTCGTGAATTAGAGGGGATCGTCAAATCCAAGGGAGATGCCGAATTCAAAGAGCTCGCTCAAAGCGAGCTTTTGCATTTGGAGCCCCTGTTACAGATAGTGTCCGGCAGCTTACGGAGTATTTGGATCCTTCCAAGAATGAACCGGACAAGAATATTATTATTGAAATCAGGGCAGGGACCGGCGGCTTGGAAGCCAGCCTTTTTGCCGGCGACCTCTACCGTATGTATACCAAGTACGCGGACCTTAAGGGCTGGAAGCTTGAACTGATGTCTTATGTGGATACCGAGGCCGGCGGAATTAAAGAAGTGGTATTTTCTTTAAGCGGCAAGGAATGTTCCCGTCGCCTTAAATGGGAAAGCGGTACGCATCGCGTGCAGCGTGTCCCCACGACCGAAGCCTCCGGGCGAATACACACCTCAGCCGTCACCGTGGCCATTTTATTTGAGCCCGAAGAGATCGACCTGGAAATCAACCCCAAGGATTTGAAAATTGACGTGTACCGTTCTTCCGGTCCCGGCGGGCAAAGCGTTAATACGACGGACTCGGCGGTGCGCATCACATATTTACCGACGGACACGGTGGTGGTCTGCCAGGACGAGCGTTCCCAGATGAAGAACCGTGCCAAGGCCATGCGTATTTTGCGTGCCCGTATTTTGGACCATATGCAGCAGGAAGCTTTCCAGAAGGAATCGGCTTTGCGCAAGTCTCAGGTGGGTTCAGGCGACCGCAGTGAAAAAATCCGCACTTACAATTTCCCCGACAGGCGGGTCACGGACCACCGCATCGGGTATACCAGTCACCGGTTAGAGAGTATTTTAAACGGGGACATGGATGAATTGACCAATGCCCTGATGGCCGCCGAAAAAGAACTCAAAGAGAAGGCTGAAACGAAATGAGCGGGTCCTGTCTCGGACTTGCTGTTAAGGTGCTCCTAATTGAAACGCGTACGTGACCAGCGTATAGGATGGTGTTTTACCTTAACTAGACCTTAGAGCAGTCACCGTCCGCCCCTTAACATCAATTCCGATCCACCCGCTGCAATTTTAACTTTGCAGCCAGCGAGAGAAATACAATGACAGAAGACGAAATTATCCTTACGCATATCTTAGAATGCCGACCGATCGATTTGGTGCTTAATAAGTCCGCATTGACAAACCTCCAGCAGGAACAATTTGAGAATTACCGATGCCGACGAAAAGCCGGGGAGCCTTTGCAATATATTTTAGGCACCTGCGATTTTATGGGTTTGGAGCTATCTGTTAACCCATCGGTATTGATTCCAAGGCCAGAGACAGAGCAGTTGGTGGACGCGGCGATTAAGTATCTCACTCTGTCATCCCCGAATGTTTCTGGTCCTCCTACTGGACACTCACAGTTGTTCGTCGGGAATCCAGACAAGGAAATTATACAGATACTTGATTTAGGTACCGGCACCGGTAATATCGCCATAGCTCTGGCTCGATTCGTCCCTCAATCCCAAATTATCAGTATCGACATCTCAGAGCAGGCCCTGAAACTCGCAAAAACCAATGCTGCCCATCACGGAGTTGAGGATCGCATCCAATTCATCTGCGGAGATATTTTATGTGAAGACCTTATTTTGAATGCGACAAAGAACCTCACATTTGATCTGATTGTTTCCAACCCTCCCTATATCCCTACGGGCCGGTTGAGTTTCTTGCCGAGGGATGTCCAGAAAGAACCTGCCATAGCTTTGGATGGCGGCGAAGATGGTTTAAATTTTTACCGGAATATTATAAAATATACTCCCCGCTTGCTAAGAACAGGCACTTGTCTTATGATGGAACTTGGCGACGGACAGGCAGAAGCCGTTAAAAAGCTGGTTGAAGCCCAACGGTTTTTTTCAAGCATAGCAATTATTCAGGATTTGGCAGGACGGGACAGGATTATCAAGGCTATTCGATAGAAAGAAGGGCTCATGGAAAAATTTATTATTGAAGGCGCAAAACCGCTTAAGGGAGAAATCAAGGTCAGCGGCTCGAAAAATGCGACCTTGCCGATTTTAGCGGCGACTTTGCTGACCGATGGAGTTTGCGAGATCCGTAATATCCCCAAATTGCGGGACATCTTGACTATGTGCAAGTTATTGCGCTCATTGGGCAAGACAGTTGAGATCAGCGCCAATAAAGTGATTGTTTCCGGCAGTGCCAGTAACCATGTGGCGGATTATAAATTAGTTTCTACCATGCGCGGTTCTTTTTGCGTCCTGGGGCCTTTGCTTGCCAAATTAGGCAAGGCCCGTGTCTCCATGCCGGGTGGTTGCATTATCGGTGTGCGTCCGATCGATCTGCATATGAAAGGCATCATGGCCTTGGGCGTAAAGACGGATTTTGAGGGAGGGTATGTTGACGCTACGGCCCATAAACTTAAAGGGGCGCAAATGTATTTAGGCGGCACCTTTGGATCATCGGTATTGGCTACGGCAAATGTGATGATGGCGGCTGTCTTGGCGCACGGGGAGACTATCATAGAATCCGCGGCATGTGAGCCCGAGGTCGAAGACCTGGGGAATTTTTTAAGCGCCATGGGCGCCAAAATCGAAGGGCAAGGCACTCCCCGGATCATCATCAATGGCGTACGAAAATTAAAAGGCATCATCTATAGGATGGGTTCGGACCGTATCGAAGCCGGGACATTTTTGCTTCTTGCCGCAGCCGCTAAAAGCGATATCTTGGTCAAAGATGCGCATTATAATCATCTATTGGCGTTGATTGATAAATTGCAATCGATCGGGGTCGATGTTCGTAAAGACGGGGCAGACATCCGCGTTAAATGTAAGAGGACCCTGCGCCCGGCCAATATTGTCACCCATCCGCATCCCGGTTTTCCGACGGATTTGCAGGCCCAATATATGGCTTTGATGGCCATCACTCCGGGCGTAAGTATCATCACCGACAGGGTCTTCCCGGACCGTTTCATGCACATTGCCGAACTTAACCGTATGGGCGCCCAGATCCGCCGTGATGCCGGGGTTGCCATTGTCGAGGGGGTCAAACATTTATACGGGGCACCGGTCATGGCTTCTGACCTGCGCGCTTCGGCTGCCCTGGTCATTGCGGGCTTGGTGGCGCATGGGAAAACCGAAGTCCACCGTATTTACCATCTCGACCGAGGCTATGAGGACCTCGATGGGAAATTGATCGGCCTTGGGGCCAAGGTTTATAGGGAAAAAGAATAGAAATAGTTTTGAAAGTACTTTCTTCCGCCTTGAAGGGGAAGGTTAGGCCTCCGGCCTTTATCTCCGATATTAAGGATCGTAAATCCATAGGACGGGCCTTAGGCCCGAAGGGTGGGGTAGGAAACCTTTTTATGATTTTAATGATCGACAATTACGATTCTTTTACGTATAACCTCGTGCAATATTTCGGCGAATTAAAGGCAAAGGTGCAGGTATACCGCAATGATGCTTTGACCATTGCGAAAATCCGGAAGATGAATCCTGAGAAAATCGTCATCTCTCCGGGGCCCGGCCGTCCGGAAGACGCGGGCATTTCTGTCGATATTATTAAACAATTGGGCCCTGAAATCCCCATCTTAGGTGTCTGCCTGGGGCATCAGGGAATTGGTTATGCCTTTGGCGGCAAGATCATCAATGCCAAACGCCTGATGCACGGTAAGACATCCATGATCAAACATGATGCTCAAGGGATATTCCAAGGTTTACCCAACCCCTTTGAAGCGACCCGTTACCATTCTTTGGTCATTGACCCCAAGCATGTCCCGGAATGCTTGAACGTCACGGCAACAACCACCGATGACAGTGAAATCATGGGCGTACAGCATAAAACCTATCCTATTTACGGTGTACAATTTCATCCGGAATCGATTCTGACCAAACAAGGTATGAGCATCCTTAAGAACTTCCTTCACTTATGATGCGCGAATATATTTCACAGATCGAACAAGGGGAAAATCTCAGCCATGATGAGATCACTGTAGTCATGGAACTGATCATGACGGCCCAGGCCCCAGTAGAAGAGGTCAAGAATTTTTTGTTGGCCCTTAATAAAAAAGGGCCTACGGTTGAAGAGATCACTGCTTGTGCCTTGATCATGCGAAAATTCGTTATACCGGTCAGGACCCATCACGAAATTATTTTGGACATAGTTGGGACCGGTGGGGACCATAAAAACACTTTTAATATTTCGACGGTGACGGCGATTATTGTAGCGGCCTGCGGGGTGGCGGTGGCCAAACACGGCAACCGCCGTATTACCAGCCGTTGCGGCAGCGCGGATGTCCTGGAAGCGTTGGGGATCAATCTGGACATAGAGGAAAAACATTTGGGCGAATGTTTGGATAAGATCGGTTTGGCATTTTTGTTTGCCCAGCGCTTGCATCCGGCCATGAAGAATGTCGCTTTTGCCCGTCAATCGTTGGGGGTTAAGACCATTTTTAATATTTTGGGGCCGTTGACCAATCCGGCGCAGGCCACTCATCAGATGATGGGGGTATACAGCCGCGATTTGCTTGAGCCGATGGCCCTGGTATTAAAAAATTTGGGACTTAAGCGCGTTTTGGTCGTGCACGGCAATGACGGCTTGGATGAAATCACCAATACGGATATAACCTTTGTCAGCGAGTATAACGGGCGGGAAATAATCAGTTATGATATCGATTGTGTTGAACTGGGTATTGCGCGTGCTCGAATAGAGGATTTGACCGGCGGTGACGCCGCTGATAATGCTTCTATTGCGTATAAGATCTTGAAAGGTGAGCGGGGTCCCCGGCGCGATATCGTGGTGGTCAACGCCGCTTACGCGCTTTATACGGCAGGGGCAGTGCAAAATCTCCTGCTGGGCATGCGCATGGCCGAACATGCCATTGACTCCAAGCGCGCTTTACAAAAATTAGAAGAATTAAAGGAATTTACCAACCGTGTCAGCTGATTTCTTAAAAATAATAGCCCAACATAAATTAGAGGTCTTGACCGCTAAAAAATCATATTATGAGAATTTGATAAAAAATATGAAACCCGCCGGCCACCGCCGGTATGAGATTTTTAAGAAAGCCATATCCCGAAAGGGGCAAATCAACCTTATCGCTGAAATCAAAAAAGCTTCACCGTCTGCCGGATTGATCCGTGAGGATTTCGATGCGGCCAAGATCGCCGGGATTTATATCAAAAATAATGCCGCAGCCATTTCTGTTTTAACGGAAGATAAATATTTCTTGGGGAAATTTTCTTATTTGGCCCAAATCAGCCAGAATGCCCCGGTCCCGGTGCTCATGAAAGATTTTATCGTGCATGAATATCAGATATATGAAGGGCTTTTTTACGGAGCTTCAGCGGTGTTGTTGATCGTGGCGATGTTATCGGATAGTCAGTTAAAGGAATTAATAAAGGTGGCGCATCGTTTGGGATTGGATTGTCTGGTTGAGGCCCATGACCGGCAGGAGGTAAAGCGGGCAGTTTCTGCCGGGGCTGAGATTATCGGGGTCAATAACCGCAATTTGCAAAACCTCAATGTGGATTTAAATAATTGCCTGGGCCTGATCCCGCAAATTCCCAAAGGCATTGTCATTGTGGCCGAAAGCGGCCTTAAAACGCATGAAGATATCCTGCAGGTCAAAGAGGCAGGAGCTCATGCCGTGTTGATCGGTGAAGTCTTCATGCGCTCACCGGACATTGCCTCCAAAATAAAAGAGGTCATGGCCGGTAAATAATTCGGCCGTAAGTATGTTTTCCTCCCCCTTAAAAGGGGATGGCCAGGGAAGGGGAAACCTAAAATGGTGCGCGTAAAAATTTGTGGGATTACCAATGAGTTGGATGCCCTAAGGGCGGCCAGGGCAGGGGCCTGGGCCGTAGGTTTTATTTTCCATAAAAAAAGCCCGCGCTTTATTTCGCCTTTTAAAGCTAAAAAGATCATTGAGAAATTACCGCCCTTTATCACACCCGTCGGTGTTTTTGTCAACCATAAGGCCGGGGCCATGAGGGACATCATCAATCATTGCGGTTTGCGCGCGGTACAATTACACGGGGAAGAAGACCATCATCTCTGCCACAGGCTTAAGGCCTATAATGTGAAGGTCATTAAAGTTTTTCGCGTGGGTGAAAACTTTGACCCTAAGATTGTCGAGGCCTTTGATGTGGATGCTTTTTTATTTGACACCTATGATCAATATAATTACGGCGGCACTGGGAAAACGTTTGATTGGAATATTTTAAAACAGATCAAAGCATCTTCTGATGTGCCGATCATTTTATCCGGAGGGTTAAATGCCCAGAATGTGATTGAGCCGGTCAATGTTTTAAAGCCCTATGCCGTTGACGTCAACAGCGGTGTGGAAGAGTCTCCGGGCAAAAAAGACCACCAAAAAATGAAAGAGTTCGTCGATATTGTCAGCTACATCAGCGGACCAAAAGTCAAAGAGCATATCTGAACCTGAATGGATGAACAGCTATTATATATTCGGCACAGAATATTTTTGGTCCTCATGTCGGACACTCACAGTTATTCGCCGTACGCATGAGAAGGTCAGGATTGCCGAGCAAGCAATAGGGAATATTAGAACATTCGCGGCATCCTCGCTGTAAAACTTTGCAGACATTTGGCAAAAAATTCCTGAATGTGCCTCATACATAATAGCTGTCCATCCATATTTGTGGATTTTGGAAACATTGTATTCCCTTATTTTTTATAAAAGGTGCAAGGGGAGTTGAAGCGATATGTTAACGACCATCGGGCATAAAAAACTTCAGACCATTATTAAGCTAAGCGGGCAAGCCATCCGTGACTTCCTTTCCCATGCTGATGCCTGCCGGTTTAAAGGCGAAGCCCATATGGCCATTACCTCTTTTGTGGCCAATCCTTCAGATTTTTCCGATGATAAATTAGTTGTCTATGGCAGTGATGCGATCGAAGCTATTAATTATCCCGTGCGCATAGAAGTGCGTGGGATGATGCAGGAAGGTGCCGCGCAAATGGTGGCCAAGGGTATTTGGGGCCCGAAACGTGATGAGGCCGCGCTTGAGATTTCCCAAAAATGCAAAAAGATGAAACTGGGCCTGCATTTGAAATTAGCAGGGACATCATCGATAGAATTTAATGTGGATGGGGTGGATAAGTCCCTGCCTATCCGTTATTTGCAAGGTGCTTTTAAATCGGTTCTTAAAGAGATGAATTACCAACCCGGGGCGCACATCAACAGTTACATAAGCAAAACAGTTATTGCTGCCGATGGGGACGGTACGATTTATGATGGCCCGCGTGTGGGTTTATTACCGACCTTGGCTGAAAGCCCGGTCAGGGACGCACTTTGCGCCTACTTGCAGGCCGGCGGCATATTTATGCTGGTCTCGGGTAATGACCTTAACCGTTCATTTAAGCGTTTAGTGGATGCCTTGCCCAAAGAGGTTTATTACAGAATTTTGGTTGCGGGCAACGGCGGGGCGGAATTGGTATATGTGAATCCGGAAGGAGAGGCAATGCCTGTTTCAGCTTATAGAAAGCAGGCACTTATGTTTGCTCAGGATAAATCTCATCAACATGTTTTGGATATGGTTTATATTGGGGACGACGGCTCCAATGAGGGTAATGACTATCCGGCTTTTAAGGCAATTGGTTTTAAACATTCTGTTTTGGTAGCGCCTAAATTTTTAGCGGATTATGATCAGGCCCTTAAGCCTTGCTATGTGGGTGGATTGTTGGAAGGCACTCGCAAATATTTGGAACATTTTTTATCAGACCGTATCAATATCGAACGGTGAGTCCAAGGCTTATACGGAAATGATTTATACATTTCCATGTTTGAATAATAGTTATTTATTGTCTTTACCATTTGTGCTGCAATAAGTTACAACATATTTACTTATCCTTCCTAACCCTTGCTTTCCTCTCATTAAAATATGGCATACTTTATTATAGTATGGGATATGAGGGAAATATGACCCCATATTTCCTAGAATGTTACT
Organism: Candidatus Omnitrophota bacterium; assembly: GCA_963769315.1. Taxonomy (GTDB): domain Bacteria; phylum Omnitrophota; class Gorgyraeia; order Zapsychrales; family Fredricksoniimonadaceae; genus JABDGZ01. The sequence goes on along the minus strand of CAVYLG010000001.1, from coordinate 105,923 downwards.
AAAATTATGTTCAAACAATTGCGAAAAGTCATTTCTATAGCTATTTTGGTGGCTTTTATCAGACTTCTGTAAAATCACCAGCCTATGCCCAAATGGCATCAGTAGATCAGATGCCCTTTATGCCAAAACCCGGGGCGATGGTGCATTTAAGCCCTGAATTCACGCCTGCTTATTTAAAAGGGATAGTGATCCATCCGGAAAATGCCCTTAAATTTGATTTTATTATTTACAAAGGCGACAAAGAGCTGACTGATGCCCAAAAAAGAGAAGAATATACCAAACTAACCAAATACTTCTTAGCCTCGCTGGCGATCCCTGATGATGATCAATGGGTGAACCTTTCACCTTATGAGAAAGATCGTATTATTAAGGATGATTTTGGCAAAACAGAGATGGGGCGTGATCTTTTGGCCCAGGATTATATGCTCAAACAGATCACGGCTTCATTGATATATCCGGAGGACAATTTAGGCAAGAAATTTTGGGATAGGGTTTACACTGAAGCGCAAGAGCAATATGGGACAACCAGTATTCCTGTGAATACTTTTAATAAGGTGTGGATTGTGCCTGATGATGCGCTTATTTATGAAAAAGGTAATACGGCTTATGTTTTAAAGAACCATTTAAGAGTGATGCTGGAAGAAGATTATTTGTCGTTACAGAAGCATTCGGGTATTCAAAGCGCACCTGTGGACAACAAAACCCATACTATTGCCTCCAAAATTGTTAAGGAAATCGTCCTTCCGGAATTGGAACGTGAAGTTAATGAAGGCAAGAATTTTGCGACTCTTAGACAGGTCTATAGCGGAATGCTTTTGGCAGCATGGTATAAACGTGCGCTTAAAGAGTCTTTATTAAGCAAGATTTACGCGAATAAAGCCAAAGTTAAAGGAGTAGACCAAGACCCTAAAACCAATGAAGAAATTTATCGGCAATACTTAAGTGCTTATAAGAAAGGCGTTTTTAACTATATTAAAGAAGACGTGGATAAATATACTAATGAAGTTATTCCAAGGAAGTATTTTTCCGGAGGGGCTATCGATGAATATCCAAAATTGCTAGCTCGTCGTGGGGTGCTAACGGAAGAACTTACCCATGACCAAAGTGCAGCTATGGCAACTGAAGTAAAGGATAAAGATGATTATGCTCAAATGGCTGTTGAAGAATCGGGAGTCATTGACGCTGCTCAAAAGGCAAGAGAAGTCCGAACAGGTGTTCGAAACGCGGCGATGACGGCAGAGGATGCTACTATCAAGCTGTTTACCTCATCACAAAAACGGCTTATATTTGCTATGTACAGCCAGTTAAAGTTAAATGATGAAAAGTGGATGCAAGAGGAAAAGTGGGCGCAAGAGGGAAGATGGGTACAAGATGAAATAAGGGCACAAAGGGAAAAGTGGGTGCAAGAGGAAAAGCAGGCGCAAGTGGCCCTTACGGGAAACGGAGATATTGAGTTAACGCCCACGATGGTGATGGAGTATTGGAGAGCGTGGAAGGTTTTTGAAAATACAAGAGGAACTGAAACCTTATCGGCTACCTGGGAAACCCCATTTTATAAGGCACGTGCTAGACTTATTGATGGATTAGGCCGTAATTCGGATTTATATTATCGGTATTTTGACGATAATTTTAAGTCTGTGATGAACACATTAATTTCTGAAGAGAATGCACAAAAAGCTTTCAAAATCGTTTCCGACGATCTTACCATTGCTATATTAAGAAATGGATCAGAGGAATTAATGTCTGATGTTTCACGTTATTGGGAACAATTAAAAATAATGGAGCGGGTACCAGCACTAACTATGGTGTTGTTCGCGTTATATGAGAAGGCAAAACGCGATAAAGAAATTGATAAGCAGAGTTATATTGGTGAGCAGAGTTATATTGAATATCTTATAACTTATGGGTTACTACAACCAGATGGGAATTTAAATAGAACAATAAAGAATATTGTGCTTAGCTCTTTTGATGGGAAAAAAGTAGTATATCCGGTTGTTAGAACTATAGACGCGGCGATGCGAGCACTAAACGAAGCAAATCGAGAAAGGACACGTACACCAGAAATTATGGATAGTATGTTGAGAGCAGTTGAATTCACCGGCAGTTTTCCAGAAAGTGGGAGGACATCATTTACAGAAGGCCCCTATACTATGACAGTCGAATCTCAAGGTTCCGGTTTGTTTACAATAATAGCAGAAATAAATGGTTCGCGAGAGATATTACGTGCTAAGGTTGGGCTCGTACTGGATGGCAGTGATCAAGTAGTGGAAGAATCAGCTTTACGTCCTAATGGGGATTTTATGTCTGTTGATTTATCAAGAGCAAATCTAGTCTCAGATCAAAAATATCGGTTAGCTTTTTTAAAATATGAAGGTTTTCGTAAAACTTCCCGTGAACATTCCCCTATACTTTATTCCGGTAGAAAGCCTCTTTCGAAAGACACGGCGATGAGGACGGACCGGATTTTATTACCGTTTAAATCTTGGGTAGAAATTTACAAATCCGAGGAGTTGAAAGATAAATTAATTAGTGTGATGCTCGACCGTTGGGATAAAATAGATCAATCAAATGAGTTAGGGCCTTGGATAAATACAAAGTCCGGAGTGGGAAAGGTCGTGGAGTTACTTAGCTTGTTTCAGTATAATAATTTGGGTAAGTATGTAACAGAGCTAAATACGTATGGTAAAAGTGGAGAGATCGCTCGGCGAATACTGGAAGCGGTTACTAGCAAGGGGGCAGGAGTCACTTCTCCGAATTTGGAGACCGCAGGAATCTGGGAACCTGCTCTTAGGGGACCAGTATTGGCTTTTAGAGACCTGTTAAGGGCTTATCTTGACAGTGGAAACGCGGCGATGAGTTCGGACGCAGCGATGAAAGTTATAGATAGTCCTCTCTATCAGAGATATAAGGAAAGAATTGAAAAACGTAAAGAAGCTCTTAAAGGAAACCAGAACCTTGATTCTTCAGGAAGTTTTTATAATATTATTACGAAATTGATCGAGGAGATTAAAGAGGAGCTTAAAATTGATAATGTCCCCGATGGTTTAAATTATTTTCATCCTGAAAGATATAGATATTATGATTTTGGTAAGGCCAACAATGATTTATGGGAATTAGTTAAGTATTATTTAAGAAATAGCAAACAACCTCGCATTTCGTCTAATTTGTCCAATGCAAGAGTTAATAATCGACCAAGTCCAGTAGAAGTTAGGTCTAATCCATTAAGAGGTAATATAGATCAAATCGCCGAAGGCTACGAACTTTTTTTGGATACATATAGTGATCGAGTATTACAAGGACAAAACGTTTTGACCAATTCACAAAAAGAAGCCTTGGATGATTTAATAAAGACTATAAGATCCTTTAATTACAATCAGAGTAGACCTAAAACAGAAGCTGAAAAATCGGAGTTAATAGATAAAATTGGTAAAAAACATGGTGCTGATGATCTTGAAGAGCTAATTAAAACAAGGGTCAATCCTTTCCTGACAGCAAATCGCTATTCAACAGATTGGGCTTCCCTTGCATCAAAACCATCAGAATACGGTGGTATTGATTTCAACGCTGCTAATTTGAATTTGCAGATCAAGCGTGATGGTAAGGGGGTTCCGTTGCCCATCAGCCAACAGGATTTAGAACATATCAATATTGATGGTTTGATTCCCATTATTATTGATATCAGACCCGCTACAAGCCTGCCGATTTTTTCCGAACTTCAAAATACTGCTAAATCTGTTAATGGTTAAGTGGGAAAGATTCTGTCCCACTTTTTTAAGTCCAGTTGAGTTGACAAATCAGCATAGAGAGGGATAATAGGCCTCATTATGGAAATTGATAAGAATTTAGTTTTGCCCAAATCCGATTCCTGGAAAATGTTTAACGCCATTGCCGGGCGGTATGATTTTTTAAACCGTCTGTTGTCCTTGGGGCAGGACGTCCGCTGGCGTAAGGCTTTAAAGAAATTTTTGCCGGATTCTGATGGGCAAACCATTCTGGATTTAGCGACCGGCACTGCGGATGTTTTGATCGTCTTTGCCAAAGGACAATCCCAAGATCCATCGCGGTTTTGGGGTGGATCCGGCGATCAAAATGCTTGAGATCGGCCGCAAGAAAATCAAAGCATCAGCATTTGGATGACCGCCTGATGCTTCAGCAGGGTGATGCGCAAGCTTTGCCTTTTCTTGATGAGACCTTTGATTGTGTCACGATCGCTTTTGGCATCCGTAATATCCCGGATTTGCGTTTGGCCCTTTTGGAAATGTACAGGGTCACGAAAAAGGGCGGCACGGGTTTTGATTCTGGAATTTTCAAAACCTGAAAATCCTTTGTTAAAGTGCGGTCATTGGCTTTATTTGCAAACGGTTGTGCCGTTGGTGGGATTTTTATTTTCCGGAAATTTTAAGGCGTACACTTATTTAAATCAGACCATACAGACTTTTCCCTACGGAGATCGCTTTTGTAAGATTCTAAAGCAGATGGGATTTGTCAATATCGAGCCTCATCCCCTCATGGGAGGGGCCGCCACCATTTATGTCGCCCAAAAATAATCTTCTTTCCTTCAAAGAAGCCCAAGATCAGATGTCTTCGTTTGATCGCGGCTTATAAGCCATCCAAATCTATTGAGCGTATTGAGATTAAAATCCATCCGGTGGATATGCTTTCCTGGCTTTCTCTTCAGAAGGATGAAGTTAAAATTTACGGGGCCAATCAAAGCGATACCGTGAGTATTGCCGGCATAGGACAGGCTGTTTGTGTTACGGGCAGGCGATTAGGCACTTTCAAAAAAGTTTTTAAACAACTGCGTTCTTTTTTGTCGCCGAAATATCCTTATTTGCAATGGTACGGAGGTTTTTGTTTTGATGAACGCCATCTGGATGCGGATTGGAAGGAATTTGGCGCGTATCGTTTTGTCCTGCCGCGTTTTGAATTAGCGGCCCAAAGCGGCAAAATGATTTTTTGCTGCAATTTGGTGGGCGTGAAAATATTACGGATATTTTAAAACAATTAAACAAGATTGTCATTCCAATGTCACCGCTAAGTCATTCGGGCATTGAATGGGTGAAGAAGGATTGGACAATTACCCGACGGATTGATAAACCTGATCAAAAACTTTGGCAAAAGGATGTTGATCATATTCTGGCGGACACGTTCTGTTGAAAAGGTTGTGCTGGCGCGTAAAACTTCTCTTTATTTTAAACAGACACCTGATCCCTGGGCCATGCTGCGGCAATTAAAAGCAGTTACGCCTAACAGCTATCATTTCGCCTTTCAATTTAAGAAAACAGTTTTTTTGGGGGCCTCGCCTGAGCGTCTTTATCGCCGTTATGCGCGTTTCATCGAATCCGAAGCTTTGGCCGGCACCATGCCTAAATCAATGGATCCTCAAATATTACAAAATTCCGATAAAAATAAGCATGAACATGCGCTTGGTCGTTGATGCCATCGATGCTTCTTTTAAAGAATTTTGCACCAGTTTTTAGCCGTGAAAAGCACCCGGGCATTTTGACCTTGCCCAACGGGCATCATTTGATTACTAAATTTCAGGGTCAATTAAAAGATGGCATAAATGATGAAGATATCTTACAATTCCTTCATCCGACTCCGGCATTAGGAGGTACCCCCAGAAAACAAGCCATGGCCATTATCCGTAAGCTTGAAGGATTTTCCCGGGGCTGGTATGGGGCACCGATCGGCTATGTCGGTTTGGATTGGGCTGAATTTGTGGTGGGGATCCGTTCAGGCTTGGCCAGCGGTAAAAAATTGTCTGTCTTTGCCGGGGCAGGGATTGTGCAGGGCTCAGAAGCTCGCTGACGAGTGGGATGAAGTGGAAAATAAAATCAGTAATTTTATAAAAATTATTCGATGAATTTTGTCCAATATTAATCACTGTTGGGGAACTTTGATCATTGAGGAGCTTTCACGCCTTGGGGTGGATTATTTTTGTGTGGCTCCCGGGTCGCGCAGTTCACCTTTGGTCATTGCCTTGGCCCAAAACAAGAAGGTTAAAAGCTTTGTGCATTTTGATGAGCGCGGCTTGGCCTTTCATGCCATGGGCTATAGCGCTGCTACTAAAAAACCGGCTGTATTGATCTGCACCTCAGGCACGGCCGCGGCTAATTTTTTTCCGGCGGTGATCGAAGCTTCCAAGAAAAAATTACCTTTGATCGTGATAACCGCTGATCGCCCGCCGGAGTTAAGGCAAACAGGGGCCGTGCAGACCATTGACCAGGTTGGGCTATTATGGGAAATACGCGCAATGGGCCACCGACATGCCTTGCCCGGATACCAAGATCAATCCTCGAGTTTGTCTTGACGACGATTGACCAGGCCTGGTATCAGGCCGTGCGCAATCATGGGGTCGTGCATATCAATTGCATGTTCCGTCAACCGCTGACCTTGGTTAAAACATCAGAAGATCTTAAAACCTATATCAAGCCTTTAAACCGCTGGGTCAAATCTCAAAAGCCTTATACGGATTATGTCACGGGTTTTGAATCCGTGGCATTGCCTCATCCGTAAGAAAATTGCCGCGCGGCTTGATGCCATTAAGAATGGGGTGATTGTCGTCGGAAAGATTGCGGGAGCCGATGAAGCACAATTGGTATTGCATTTGGCTGAAAAATTAGGCTGGCCGATTTTTGCGGATGTTTCTTCAGGTTTACGCCTGGGGCAAAGCCATCCTAATCTTATCCATTATTTTGATCATTTGCTTTTATCCGACAAAATTTTAAATAAATTGTCTTTTGACGGCGTGCTTCATTTAGGCGGGCGGATGACTTCACAGCGCTATTATGATTTTATTCAAAAGCAAAAGCCTGCTGAATATATCATGGTGCTTAATCATGCCTTGCGCAATGATCCCAATCATCAGGTCAGCTTGCGTATTGAGGCAAGTGTCAGCAATTTTATTCAGACGGTGATGGGGCTGCTCAAACCGCGCAAGAGCTCCGCGGCGCTTAAGGTCTTATCCAAGGCCAACAAAATCGCGGATAAATCAATAGAAAATTTTTTAGCTGAAGATGAGCGTCTCAGTGAACCCCATGTTGCCCGTTTGGTCTCTCAACTGATCCCTGAGGGCCAAGGGTTATTTTTGAGCAATAGCATGCCTATCCGCGATATGGGTAATTATGCGGATTTCAAGGGGAATGTTGTTTCTGTCAATGGCAATCGCGGGGCCAGCGGTATTGACGGGATCATTGCTTCGGCGGCAGGGTATGCAAGAGGATTGGAGAAGCCGGTGACCCTTATGATCGGCGATTTGGCGGCTTTGCATGATTTGAATTCTTTGAGCATGTTGCGTGATTTGCCGGTTCCTTTGATCATTGTTCTTCTTAATAACGGCGGAGGCGGCGATATTTTCTTTTTTACCCATTGCTGAATTTAAAGAAGGTTTTGAAAAATTTTGGGGCACGCCGCATCCCTATACCTTGGCAGCCGCGGCATCGATGTTTGAACTTAATTACAGCCAGCCTATGGATGCCGATGCATTTTAAGAAAGTGTACACCCAGGCGCTTAAATCGCAAACCTCGACGATCATTGAAGTCATCACCAGCCGCGAAGAAAATTTAAAAATACATCAAGCTCTATTTGCAGAGTCTAGTAGCTTAGAATTAAAGAGTTATGACAGAAGTGTCCTCATGATGAATTTTTCAGAACTTGATTTTAACGAAGAATTTGTCTCTGCTTTTGAGGCCCTGGAGAATACCGGTCAGCATATGTTTATTACCGGCAAGGCCGGCACAGGCAAATCAACCTTACTGCAGTATTTCCGTGAAAAGACCGCCAAGAACGTCGCGGTACTTGCCCCTACAGGGGTTGCGGCCATTAATATCAAAGGCCAAACCATCCATTCATTTTTTAATTTTAAGCCGGACGTGACCCCTGAAAGTGTGGGGGACATACCGGTGCGCAAACGCAAGCGAAAAATGTATCAGGAACTTGATGCTGTTATCATTGATGAGGTGTCCATGGTGCGGGCAGACCTCATGGATTGCGTTGATATTTTTCTGCGTCTTTATGGGCCGGATTATGACAGGCCTTTTGGCGGGATACAGATGATATTCTTTGGAGACCTTTTCCAACTGCCGCCGGTGGTAGGGCACGGGGAAGAAGATATTTTTAAGACCCATTATCCCACGCCATACTTTTTTTCATCCAAGGTTTTTGAGTCGCTGGATTTTAAAATCATGCAATTAAAGAAAATTTACCGCCAAAAGGACGAACATTTTATCCGTCTGCTTAACGCTGTCAGGGATGACAGTGTTGAGCATCATCATTGGGAGGCGCTCAACCGCCGTTTTAAACCGGACCATCAATTTTCACCGGAAGATTTTTATATTGTTCTTACCACCACCAATGCCCTGGCGGATAGTGTCAACAATCAGCGTCTGCAAAGTTTATCCGGTTATCCCAAAATTTATCAGGGTGTGGTATCCGGTGAATTTGAGCGTAAATCCCTGCCGACCCCGGAAGTCCTTGAGCTCAAATCAGGCGCGCAGGTGATGATGTTAAACAATGATCCGGAAAAACGCTGGGTCAATGGCTCTTTGGGAAAGATCGTTCAGCATAGTCGCTGATACCGAGGGTGATGATGTGATCATGGTTGAATTGGAAAACGGGCACCCAAGTCGATGTCAAAAAGCATACTTGGGAAATTTATCAATATTATTTTGATGAAGTGAACAATTCTTTGGCCTCCAAGGTCATAGGCTATTTTACCCAATATCCCCTTAAGTTAGCCTGGGCTGTGACGATCCATAAATCTCAAGGCCAGACCTTTGATCGTGTGATCATTGATGTGGGCTGGGGCACATTTTCACACGGGCAGATGTATGTGGCCTTAAGCCGCTGCACGACGCTGGAAGGGATTGTCCTCAAACAGCCTTTGACCCAGCGGCATATTTTGATGGATGAGAGGGTTTTACGATTTATGAAAAAATTTATATTCCTTTTGTTTTTGCCGTTTTTTTCAGCTTTGGCACAGGCACAGACACCGTCCTTGGACCGTACCCAGGCCATTGCGCAGGATTTAAGCAAAATCGAAGACAAAGCAGGTCGATCCCAATGCCTGGGAAGAGAAAAACAGCGATCAGCCTTATATCGGTCTTTTAGCTGAAACAGATACGACCATTCATGATGACTGGTCTTTTGATGAAGATTATCATGCCCGTGTCAAAATCCAGAAAGAGACTGCCAAGAATCTGGGGCAGTGGCCTATTTATTACAATAAATCCCGCGAAGAAATTACGGATATCAAGGCTTTTATAGAGACCCCGGACGGCAGGAAGCTTGAGGCCACGGACATTAAAGATTTGCCGGCCTATGATCAGTCACCGTTGTACTCTGATATGCGCCTTAAGGTCATTACCTTTCCTCAGATAAGCATCGGCACGGTCATAGATGTGAGGGTCAAAACCAAAGTTTTTAAAGAAGAAATCCCAAATCAGTTTTGGGATGAGGTGACATATCCTTCCATACCTACAAAATACGCGCGTTACTCCTATGTTTTTCCTGAAAATAAATCCATCCATTTTTCTGCTTACAATAATGATAAACAGCCGCTGATCGATAAAAGCCAACGGGATCGGTCAAATATTCCTTTATTTTTGAAGATACCGCTTACAGCGAGAATGAAGATTTTATGCCTCCTGCCGATGATACTATAGGGGTGCTGTCTTTATCATCCATGAGTGATTGGAAACAGATGGCCGATTGGTGGCGTGATTCGATCAATAAAAATACGGTCGATGATCCGGCCATTACCGCTAAAGCCTTGGATTTGGTGAAAGGCAAAACAAGTTCTAAAGATAAGCTGCGCGCTATTCTGGAATTTATTCAGGATAATTTCCGTTATGTGTCCATGAGTCTGGGGGACCATACGGTTGATCTGCATGAGACCACGGAAATTTTTAAAAATCATTATGGGGACTGCAAAGATTTGACGGTATTGACCAGGCAAATGCTGAAAATAGCCGGCATTGATGCCAATATTTGTTTATTCAGCGGCGAGTTTAACGGCGATCCGCAGCACCGGCTGCCTAATCCTTCGGCTTTTGATCACGTGATATTGGAGGTCAATGTCGATCATCAAGAATATTTCGTGGACCCGCAGGCCAAGGGATTTGATTTGGGAGAATTGCCTTCAAGTTATGACAATGCCCATGTGCTTGATCATCGAGCCCGATTCCTATCATTTTAAGAATCTTCCCGTTGCCGATGAATCTTTCCATTCCGTAATATCTACCAGCGATATCACCTTGAGTGATGATGGCTCAGCCAATTTTCAAGTCCATGTGCAAATGCCGGTGGAAGCATCAGAGGATTTTAAAAACAGTTGGGACCCCACCAGTGACAGCAGTAAACAGAAATTTTTTGATAATTTGCAGGCCACTTTCGCCCAAGGGCGGAAAATAACCGACCACGATGTCAAGGGACTGGAAAATCGTTATGGGCCTGTTGAATTTAATTTTAAATATGCGGCATCCAATATTTATCAGGTGGCCAATGATATGGTCCTTTTAAGAGAAGAACAGCAGGGGGATGTCCCTGATTTTTCAGAAGATAAACGCCATTATCCTATTTTTGTCCCTACTAATTCTTTGATCATTAATCGCAACACCTACCATATTCCCGAAGGCTTGAAAATAAACTTTGTGCCGCCGGATTATAATTTGGAAACGGATTTTATGCAGGTCTCAGTCAAGTATACCAAGGGTGATGGGACGATCACGGTGGAAAGTGTCTATCACCTTAAACGCGCCACCATACCTGTGCAAGGCTTTGCGGATGTGAAGAAATTCCGCGATGAGTTGGATAAAAAGAATGAACTGTATATTGTGTTAAAGAAAAAATCCAATGTAGCGCCGGAAACAGAAACCTGGATCAAGAACCAGTGATGGCGTTATTTAACGATTTATCTTCGGCGCATGCGCATGCGGCGCGGGGTTTGAAAGGCCATCACCGGGGTCTTGGGATGATGGAATTTCTCCAAGGGGATCGTCGGATGGCTGTCAGTCACGGGCAGGGTTTGATTGATGATCTTTTCGATATTCTTGACGTCCAAGCGTTGGTCAGGGGTGGCAAAAGACACGGCATGTCCGGCAAATCCCGCGCGGCCGGTGCGGCCGATGCGGTGCACATAATTCTCCGGGATCATCGGGCAAGTCATAATTGATCACCAGTTCTATCCCTTTGACATCAATGCCGCGCGCGGCAATGTCAGTGGCCACTAAAATACGGTATTTGCCGCGTTTAAAACCTTCCAAAGCTTCTTTGCGCTGACCAAGCGAGCGGTCCGAATGGATCTCCGCGGCGTTATGCTTCATGCCGCGCAATTGTCTGGTCAGGCGTGCCACGGAGAATTTGGTGCGGCAGAAGATAAGGACTGATCCTTTATATTTAGCCAGGATGCTTTCTAATAATTCATTTTTTAATTCTTTGCGTACGATAAACAATTCATGGGTGATCTTATCCGCCATGGTGCCGGTGGGGGCCACTTCCACACGCACGGGCAGTTTCATATAACTTCTGGCGATATTCATGATAGCTTCAGGCATGGTCGCTGAAAATAGCATTGTCTGCCGGTCATGCGGGACTTGGCGCAGCAAGGTGGCGATTTGCGGGCCAAAACCCATATCGAGCATGCGGTCAGCTTCATCTAAAACTAAAATATGCGCATCATGGAAATTGACTGTTTTTTGCTGCATATGGTCGATCAAACGGCCCGGTGTGCCGATCAAAATACGCGGATGTGATTTTAAGCTTTGGATCTGTTTGCCCATGGAGTCCCCGCCGATCAAGACCGCGGTCTTGAGTCCCAACGCGGTTGCGATTTTACGAAGGCTTTCATCAACTTGTATGGCCAATTCACGGGTGGGGACAACCACTAAAGCGCGGCCTTTGATTTGGGCCAAACGCTGTATTAAAGGAATACCGAAGGCCATGGTTTTGCCGGTCCCGGTTTGGGCAATACCCATGACATCCTGGCCTTGCAAGCCTATAGGGATAGCTTGATATTGGATTTTGGTGGGAACGGTAAATTTTAAACGTTCGATGACGCTAAGGATCGCAGGAGCAATACCCAGCCCGTAAAAGTTCTGTTCATTCTGTGACATAGTTTATCTTTCTTAAAAGATAGTTGACCTATTAGTTATAGAGTTAATCAAGCACTAACACTATTTGGGCAAATATGCAAGGATAAGGAAATCTCGTTGGCGTTTACAGGTGTTATGCTATAATTCCGCCTTCTATAAATTTGATTAAACTAATTCTAGTTTGGCACCTTTACTTTTCGAGACATATGAAATAAGGTCCTTATGATTTCTGCTAATAATGTATCACTCCAGTTTGGCAAGCGCATCCTGTTTGACGGGGTTAATATCACCTTTAATCCCGGCAACTGCTATGGCATTATCGGAGCCAATGGTTCGGGCAAATCCACTTTCTTGAAGATCCTTTCCGGTGATCTGGATACCACTTCAGGCAGCTGTCAGTGTTGCCGGCGGGAAACGTATTTCCGTGCTTAAGCAGGACCAATTTGCCTTTGATGAAATTACGGTGCTGATGACCGTGGTCATGGGGCATAAAGAGCTTTATAAGGTGATGAAAGAAAAGGATGAGCTTTACAGTAAACCGGATTTTAGCGATGCGGATGGCTTGCGCGCTTCTGAGCTTGAGGCTGAATTTGCCGAGATGAACGGCTGGAACGCGGATTCCGAGGCCGGCAAACTTTTGAGTGATCTGGGGATCAGTGAAGATTTGCATCAGCAGCAAATGAAACAATTGGAAGGTTCCCAAAAGGTGCGCGTCCTTTTGGCCCAGGCCTTGTTTGGCAATCCGGACATTTTGATCCTTGATGAGCCGACCAACTCTCTGGACGTGGATACCTGCATGTGGCTTGAGGAATTCTTGATCAATTTTGAGAATACGGCCATTGTGGTTTCCCATGACCGCCATTTTTTGGATAAAGTCTGCACCCATGTCTGCGATATTGATTTTGGGAAGATCCAGATGTTATTCAGGCAATTACAGTTTTTGGATCGAGGCCAGCCAATTGGCGCTTAGGCAGCGCTCGGATTCCAATAAGAAGATAGAAGACAAGCGCAAAGAATTACAGGATTTTATCGCCCGTTTTTCAGCCAATGCCTCCAAGGCCCGTCAGGCGACTTCCCGTAAAAAGATTTTGGAAAAATTGACCCTGGATGAGATCAAACCGTCTTCACGCAAATATCCGTTTATTAATTTTAAGCCTGAGCGCGAAGCCGGCAATGATGTTTTGCATGTTGAAAATCTGACCAAGTCTATTGATGGGCAATTGATGTTCAAGAATTTTTCCTTGCATGCCCATAAGGGTGATAAAATTGCTTTTGTGGGGCCCAATGATCTGGTTAAGACCACCTTGTTTCAGATTTTGATGGGGGAATTAAAAGCTGACAGCGGTTCTTTTAAATGGGGGGTATCCACGACCCAGACGTATTTCCCTAAAGACAATCACAAATATTTTGATGTGGATCTTAATATTGTCGACTGGCTTCGTCAATATTCCGTTGAGAAGGATGAGAATTTTGTACGCGGATTTTTGGGAAGGATGCTTTTTACCGGTGAAGAAAGTTTAAAAAGCGTGCGGGTGCTTTCCGGCGGGGAAAAAGTGCGCTGTATGTTAGCCCGGATGATGCTGACCGGTGCCAATGTGGTGATTCTGGATGAGCCCACCAATCATCTGGATCTGGAAGCGATCACCGCTTTAAACCGCGGCATGGAAAGTTTTCCCGGGACTATTTTATTTTCTTCCCATGATCATCAGTTGGTACAGACTGCGGCCAATCGCATCATTGAATTGACTCCCAGCGGATGTATTGACCGTATGGGTATTCCGTATGATGAATATTTGGAAGATAGCCGTATTAAAGAGCAGAGGCAGCAGTTGTACGGCAGTTTGACAGAATACTGCTTGATTTCGAAGAAAATTTGGAGAGGTGGCCGAGTGGTTTAAGGCGCACGCCTGGAAAGCGTGTGGACGTCGAAAGGCGTCTCGAGAGTTCGAATCTCTCCTTCTCCGCTCTTTTAAAGTGTCAAATATTAACTTATTATTTGACATGAATTACAAATATGGTAATCTTTTAATAGGCATTTGGGACTAATTTGGGACTTAAAGAAAGTTCCAGCCAAGAGCCGAAAGGAGATTATCATGGGCGTAATCAGAAAACGTGGGCGGATTTGGTACGTTGATTATGTAGTCAATCGTAAACGTGTTAAAAAGCGGATTGGCCCTTCCAAACAGGTAGCTGAACTTGCACTAAAAGATATTGAAGTAAAAATCGCCAAGAACGAATTAGGTTTCCTTCCCAAAGACAGTGATTTAGAAAAGCTTTTCGAGGAATTTCTTAAACGCACTAAAACAAATAATTCCCCAGGGACTTTAAAGCGATACAAGGCAATCTGGACAATTTTAAAGAGTTTCTTGTGCGATTTCCTCATATCACTAAACTATCTCAACTTGACGCTAAAATATTTGAAGATTATAAAGCCCACCGTAAAGGCGAAGGGGCGAAGCCCAAAACTATCAACATTGAATTACAGACCCTCAATTCAATTATGATTTTGGCGGTGAAATGGCACTATATAAATCATAATCCTGCCCAAGATGTTCGGCCTATCAAGATTATTGATAAGACCGAGGCCAGGTTCTTGACTCAAGCCGAGGTTGCTAAACTTTTTGAATTTAGTGATGAATGGTTTTATCCGATTTTCTATGCTTTCATTCATACGGGTATGCGAAAAGGAGAACTGGAAAATTTAACTTGGGATGACGTTGATTTTAACCGTAGCAGAATTAAAATTCGTGTCAAGGATGACTGGACTCCAAAGACCAATGAAAGGGAAATCCCTATAAGCAAGGGACTGTTTGTAGTTCTTCAAAAATTGAAAGAGAAAGCCATCGGCACTTTAGTGTTTCACGATGGTGAGGGCAAGATGATTGAAAAGAACAGGCTCCGTAAAGAGCTTATGAAAGTCACCAAGAGGGCAGGTTTTGGTGATGTAACTAAAATTCATACCCTTCGACATACCTTCGCAAGTCATTTGGTTATGAACGGTGCTGATTTACCGACAATTAAGAAATTTATGGGCCATGCGGATATTGAGACTACTATGATTTATTCTCACCTGGCCCAAGACCACCTTTCAGATGCGGTCAGTAAGCTTCGATTTTAGGCTAAATGCGATAATGGTGTCTGGCCTGTTCCCATTTGATTTTTAAGTATCAAATTTAAAATAACTATAGCTAATAAGAGCTAATCATAGCTAATCATTGTTAGTCCACTTTGCGGCTTAAATCACCCCTCAAAATTGCAATGGAGAGGCTTTTTAAAGGAAAATTTTTTGAGGGGGGTATGCCAACCTTTTTCAGCTTATTATTTACTCACGGCCTGGGAGGGGTAAGAAAATGTCAGGCGAGGGCCATTTGCCGTTGACACGGCTGTAGTTCAACTTTCGGGAAAATGAATTAGTTTCCGATAAAATCCCTAACTACGAAGTAGTTAGCTCTTTAATACTTCTACGAAGTAATGAAGTTTGTTGTATTAGTCATACTTCGTATGACTTTCTTGAAAGACATAATTATAGCTTTTTCTCAAAGAGTAATATGTCTTTTTTTAAAGAACATCATTACTTCTTAAGAAGAACAAAACATTAACTTATAATACTATATGCTATGTGTTAGCTTTACCTAACACATGCTACAGGTATTGGAAGGTTTGGTATTGAGATTTGTAACGATTGCTATAGGGTTATGGTTTGCCAGCCCGTGATTCCTTTATTGGCTGGTTTTATATTTTAACTGTTTTTTTTAACCCTTGCTTCATAAAAAGTTGCGGGGGTTTTGATTTGGAGTAGAATGTTTAACATTCAAACTAAAAGGAGGCAGAATGTTTATTACAAAATATAAAAGCAGAGAGGATAAGAAAATATTAATAGGTTGGGACTCAAAAGACACTGCTTACGATTTATATATAAATTTTGTCGCTTGGGATAAGGATATGTCAAAACAAATTTTCCCTGTATCCTTTCAAATAAATCTTCCTACTCGTAATGAGCTTTATAGGCTTTTAGGAAATGCACAGCATAGGCTTAACGATTTTTTGTTAGAACAGGGTTTCAAAATAGTCAAAGAAAAAATTGATAATAATGATTTGGATGGCATTACTATAGCTAACGAAAAGGTTATTGAATTAATAAAGAATAATCCTATCGTTTATTCGCAGGAAGAAATTTTTATATCTAAATTGAAAATTCGACAAGATATTCTTGCTTGTTTAGACAGAAAGCCAGATGGCGTTGTTTCATTAGAAGAATTGGTGACTTATGTTTGGTGTGATGATAATTTATTATCGAATGAATTAAATTATTTGAATGAAGAAGGGTTTATTTCCTGTCCGCCGATTACTGAAGAAGTATTAGACTAAAGGAGAACATAAAATAAAGATATTGCCTAAAGGCAGGACTAAATATATAGGTGATATGCAAGAAAGAATATTAAAGAGGGATAGTTTTATGGACAGCTTATTTAAGAATTGTATCCCGTTTGCCTCAAATAAAACGATTTTTCTCGCACACAAATTTTCTGAAAAGGATTTAATTGACCAAGTCAAATGAGAAATTAAGGCGATAGGATTTGAGTTCAAAGAAGGGAAAGTGGAAGATTTGGGGTTTATAAGTCAGGATATTCTAAATAAGATTAAAGAGTCGGGATTCTTCCTTGCGTTATTAACAAAGGTTAAGAAGTTTGACGATGGCACACACTCAACAAGTCCATGGGTCTTAATGGAAATAGGCACAGCTATAGCTTACGGAAGGCAGGTATTAATAATGGTTGAAGAGGGGGTTGATAAAAATGAGTATGAATCTAAATTACAAAGGGATTGTGAATGTGTTGAATTTAATAGGGGGAATTTTTCGAAAAATTAAATGTTGCTATAAACAGAATAACAAAGGAATGGGAAAAACGTTCCCAGCGAAAATAAATCTTTAGAAATCCAATAATTTAGCAGGGCTTATTAGGTGTAGAATCGTGGTTCATAACAATTTAATTTATTTGATTGGGTTAGGACTCATAGTATTTTTCCTAATCTTCTTTTATTTCAAAATTATATTATATTTCACGCAAACAATAATCCATATCTTTATAAATATTTTTTAACTAAATATGCTCGTGATGTAATAGAAAATGCCCGCATTAAAGTTAGTGGCCCGAAGGATTTTAATGACCCATTTGAATTTCTTAAAAGCATAGTTGATTCATCGTATAAAATATTGAGGAGCATTTCGCTAATAATGATAAACTATTAAAAGATTTACATGAAAATTGCAGTGTGAATTGTAACCCGCCATTAGAGGAGATAAAAAGAAATTTGCGTGACCTGTCTAAACGCAGAGCATGGATTGAAAGTGTTAGAACAAACAGTACTAAAATATTGAATAGAAATTTTCTTGCGGCGAAAATAAAATCCGAAGAAATTGCTTTGGTGGCATGTTTTTGTGAACATGCAGAAGGAATAGAACATGAAATATTGATGTGGGCGCATTATGCAGATGCGCATAAGGGAATAAGAATTGTTTTTAATAAACAATCTCTTATCCCAAATCCTAAAAATCTTATCAAAATAAATTATCAATTGAAGCGGCCACAATATAAATCTGGTGATTATTGGAAGAAAGGGGATAAAAAGACGGGATTTCCTTAATCAAATTATTGGAACTGTCATGAGGGTTAAGAGTAGTGTCTGGTCATATGAAAATGAAAAAGGTGGTTAGTTCCTCGCCAAGTTGTGAATGAGCAAAATGTAGATGGTAGGGAAATTATGTTCGTTCCGATTGATTTAAAAGCGATAGTAGGAATAGATTTTGGATTGAAATGTGAGGCTGGTGACATTAGAGTAATAAAAGATTTAGTTAATAGGCGCATTGGTTCTTCTATAGTTTTTAGAAAAGCAGAAATTGATGACAGTGGATTTAAAATAAAATATATAACATGTTGAATATTGCATTGAAGGAATTTAAAAATCCAATAACTTGGCAGGGCTAATTTTGAAGGCTTCCTCTATTTGCGGATAGTTCTAAATCTTCGTTAATTTACGACTGAAAAGAATTTTAAAAGAATCCAACGAAAGAGTTTGAGTCTGATTCATGAACTACCATTCTTTAATTCGAGAAAATTTACATAGGTTTCGAGGGATTATAAAAGATGATGATAGGGTAGGAGAGATTAATAACCTTCTCTTTTCCTTTTTTTTTTTTTTTTTTTTTTTTAAAAAAAAAAAAAAAAAAAAAAAAAAAAAAAAAAAAAAAAAAAAAAAAAAAAAAAAAAAAAAAAAAAAAAAAAAAAAAAAAAAAAAAAAAAAAAAAAAAAAAAAAAAAAAAAAAAAAAAAAAAAAAAAAAAAAAAAAAAAAAAAAAAAAAAAAAAAAAAAAAAAAAAAAAAAAAAAAAAAAGGGATCTATGAAGAGACAAGTAAGCGGCACAGGGGTCGAATCTATGAAAGAGGAACAGTACAGGCGACAATGTCAACACCACTCCCCCCCCCCCCCCCCCCCCCCCCCCCCCCCCCCCCTCTTTTTTTTTTTTTTTTTTTTTTTAAAAAAAAAAAAAAAAAAAAAAAAAAAAAAAAAAAAAAAAAAAAAAAAAAAAAAAAAAAAAAAAAAAAAAAAAAAAAAAAAAAAAAAAAAAAAAAAAAAAAAAAAAAAAAAAAAAAAAAAAAAAAAAAAAAAAAAAAAAAAAAAAAAAAAAAAAAAAAAAAAAAAAAAAAAAAAAAAAAAAAAAAAAAAAAAAAAAAAAAAAAAAAAAAAAAAAAAAAAAAAAAAAAAAAAAAAAAAAAAAAAAAAAAAAAAAAAAAAAAAAAAAAAAAAAAAAAAAAAAAAAAAAAAAAAAAAAAAAAAAAAAAAAAAAAAAAAAAAAAAAAAAAAAAAAAAAAAAAAAAAAAAAAAAAAAAAAAAAAAAAAAAAAAAAAAAAAAAAAAAAAAAAAAAAAAAAAAAAAAAAAAAAAAAAAAAAAAAAAAAAAAAAAAAAAAAAAAAAAAAAAAAAAAAAAAAAAAAAAAAAAAAAAAAAAAAAAAAAAAAAAAAAAAAAAAAAAAAAAAAAAAAAAAAAAAAAAAAAAAAAAAAAAAAAAAAAAAAAAAAAAAAAAAAAAAAAAAAAAAAAAAAAAAAAAAAAAAAAAAAAAAAAAAAAAAAAAAAAAAAAAAAAAAAAAAAAAAAAAAAAAAAAAAAAAAAAAAAAAAAAAAAAAAAAAAAAAAAAAAAAAAAAAAAAAAAAAAAAAAAAAAAAAAAAAAAAAAAAAAAAAAAAAAAAAAAAAAAAAAAAAAAAAAAAAAAAAAAAAAAAAAAAAAAAAAAAAAAAAAAAAAAAAAAAAAAAAAAAAAAAAAAAAAAAAAAAAAAAAAAAAAAAAAAAAAAAAAAAAAAAAAAAAAAAAAAAAAAAAAAAAAAAAAAAAAAAAAAAAAAAAAAAAAAAAAAAAAAAAAAAAAAAAAAAAAAAAAAAAAAAAAAAAAAAAAAAAAAAAAAAAAAAAAAAAAAAAAAAAAAAAAAAAAAAAAAAAAAAAAAAAAAAAAAAAAAAAAAAAAAAAAAAAAAAAAAAAAAAAAAAAAAAAAAAAAAAAAAAAAAAAAAAAAAAAAAAAAAAAAAAAAAAAAAAAAAAAAAAAAAAAAAAAAAAAAAAAAAAAAAAAAAAAAAAAAAAAAAAAAAAAAAAAAAAAAAAAAAAAAAAAAAAAAAAAAAAAAAAAAAAAAAAAAAAAAAAAAAAAAAAAAAAAAAAAAAAAAAAAAAAAAAAAAAAAAAAAAAAAAAAAAAAAAAAAAAAAAAAAAAAAAAAAAAAAAAAAAAAAAAAAAAAAAAAAAAAAAAAAAAAAAAAAAAAAAAAAAAAAAAAAAAAAAAAAAAAAAAAAAAAAAAAAAAAAAAAAAAAAAAAAAAAAAAAAAAAAAAAAAAAAAAAAAAAAAAAAAAAAAAAAAAAAAAAAAAAAAAAAAAAAATCCCGTTTATGGGGTCTGGAACTACCGCCGTTGTTGCTAAAGAACTTAAACGGAATTTTATTGGCATTGATATTTCTCCTGATTATTGTGAAGGGGCAAGGAATCGGTTGCATTTTAATAAACATAATCGTGAATTATTGGCTTTGACCCCGCAAGGAGAACTGTTTGTCTAAAATGCCCCAATATACAAAAGAATTGCTGATTGAAAAATTAAAAGAAATCTCAAAACAAGGTTGGATTCCTAATAATAGACATGGGAATCAAGGCGGAATTGGGAATACTTTAGAAGATTTATTAGGAATTAGAGAGAATAATTTACCAATCCCAAATGCCGCCGAATGGGAACTTAAAACACAAAGAGCAGATACGTCCTCTTTAACGACGCTGTTTCATATCGAGCCTTCTCCTAGAGCCATGAAATTTGTACCTGAAACACTGCTTCTTAAATATGGCTGGAAACATAAGAAAGCGGGCAAAGACTATCCCCCTAATGAAATGAGTTTCAGACAAACAATTCATGGGCAAAATCCAAGTGATAGAGGGTTTATGGTTAAGATTGACCGTGAAGCACAAAAGATTTTAATTTCATTTGATTCATCTGCTGTTTCTGCTAAACATTCTCTTTGGCTCAAATCGGTTGAAAAGAGGATTGGGTTAAATGAACTTAATCCACAACCTTATTGGGGGTTTGATGACTTATAACATAAAGCAGGAACAAAACTTTTATATTGTTTTTACGTACAAGCCGAAGTAAAAAAAGAAAATGGAAAAGAATTTTATCACTACAATAAGTTGCTGATGCTTCGGAAATTTTATTTTGAAGGATTTTTGGAAGCCATTGAAACTGGGAATGTTCTTGTTGATTTTGATGCACGTACAGGGCATAATCACGGAACTAAATTTCGACTTCGCCAAAATTGTTTCCCCGACCTATATAGCGATATAACTGAAATTTTTTAATAAAAGATTCGCTTAAAAGTAATTGTAGGCTTTTGTTTATTTTAATAATAAGTATGTAACACCCTCTATTAAACAATAGGTCACATTTCTTTGCCAGTTTTAGTCTTTTTCCCCCTGCATCATAAAAGTTGCTGGGGTTTTTATTTGCGAATGATTTGCAGATATTTGTGATTTTTTCCTGGGGGCTCTACTGTCCTTTTCTTTGTGCCTCGTATTAACTCACTTTTTTATACTGATTATATGTTCTTTCTTTATTTTTAATCTCCTCCATAACATCTATTAGGTCGCCAGAACTATTAACTATAAAGAGACCGCTGGAATCACAAACTTCATCAAGCGCTGATGATAATAAACTGGGAGTGGTTCCTTTTGCAGATTCCGTTACTTTTAATCTGAAGGTTCCTGCTAAATTATGAATTGAGCCTTTTATTTCAACAACTCTCGTCTTAATGGTCGGTGGAGGAGTAAGAAGCCCCAAAAGCCCTTCCCCATAAGAAATTGACGTAGGTACTGAAATATCTTTTGAGGCCGTCCCAGTCAAACTCCCATCATTTTTGTTCCAATTTACTTCTACCTCACCCCATTCACCTAACATCCATTTCCCTGACAAATCAAGAGTATTATTAATGGGTTCACAATAAGCCTCCGAATGTTTTATTTTAAAATTATGCACTTTAGCTACTTGAGCCAACACATCAGCTTCTTTCTTATCTTCGGCCTCAAGCTTTTCTTTTAAAGCTCTCTTGGCATAACCAATATTTTCGTGAACTTCTATTCCTTCTTTGCTTAACTCATCTGCGCTCTTTAATAATTTCTCTGCAAGCTCTGTAAATCCTACATTCAAATATTTATAAGCAAGATTCGAGTTGGCCAATGTGTTCTTTTTTTCTGAAGCCTTCTCATAAAATCCTACGCTCTTGGAGGGCATGCCCAAATTTGAATATGCTACACCAATGTTGTTGAGGGCCATTATATCTTCCGAACCTTCTAACAATTTTTTATAATGATATAATGCCAAATCTTCTTTATCCATGTTGGAATATTTATAAGCCACCTTAAAACGTAAACCATTATTAACTGGGTTTATGTCTAAAGCCTTTTCTGCAAATACAAAGTATAAATAATCATCCTTCTTTTCTTCTGCTATTTTAATTAGTTTTAGAAACGCATCCTCTTTCATTTGAGAAAATATTGGATTATTTACTAATTCTAAAATAGCAATTATTGCTTTGTCGTAATCTTTTTCACTTGAATAGCAATTTGCAATCCTTAAAAAACAATCAAATTTTTTCCTATCATCCGTAATATTCTGGAGGCATTTCAAATACACTTCTTTTGCTTCTTTGTATTTATCAAAATCTTCATAACACAACCCTAATTGAACCCCAACATCGTATTCTTTTGTTTCATCATAAGTTCTTTCTAATTCAGAAAATTTATTTGCCTCTCCTGCGTTATATTGCCATCGTAAAAGAAGGGCATCCCAAAATTTTTGTTTTTCAGGTGCCAAGCTTGGCCTGACCTTTTTTTGATATATTTCTTCTGCTTTCTTTATATCTTTTTGCTCATGCGCATCAAACATTTCCATTAATGGAGGTGGGCTCACCTTCTGTGGCGCAGGTTCTTCTTTAGACTCTGTAGGGGAGGGAATAGTTTGTGTTCCTGCATGACCTAACTTAAAGTTATCGAAAAGCATTTCTATCAATTTTAAAAAGGGTTTGTCTAACGAACCCTTATCAAAAGGTATTATTTCTGAATCACCCTGAAGTTCTGGAAATTTATTAACACTATTTTTCACCATCAAAATAATTTTCTTACCTTTAGCTATTGCATAGCCACTTTCTTGTAATACCCAATTTGAGGTTGTAAAGATTGGCAGGCTTATTTTGGGAGGTTTCTTTGTAGGAAAAATTTTATCAATAAAGGTTTGTGGTTTTTTTTCTTCTTCGGGTTGTTTTATTTGTTGGTCAATAGTAAAAACACCCAAAAATACTTCATTGTCGTCTATCCTTAATCTTACTTTCTCTCGAAACAGATTTGTTCTGTGCTTTTTCTCCTGTCTGACAAGACATGCCCTTTTTAGTGATAAAGCTTATAATAGAATCAACTAATACTTTATCTCCATCTGCAAAGGTATGACCTATAAAAATTCTCATATTAAAAATAGCCTTATCTTTTTTCTACATTTTGTAAAGCTTCTATAACTTTAGTAGTTATTTTCCCATAAGTTAATGCTTGGTCAACATCTGCTCTGCTCCCATGAACAATTCTGTCTCTTAAATTTTTTAGAGCATCAATCGTCATAAAACTATTATCATCTAATTTTGAATATGTCTTTAAACAGTTAAGATTATGTACTACCGAACGAGGTGTTTGGGGAACAACAGAAATTCCAAGCCGAGCAACAGATTCACTTAAAGCAACTTCTAATGTCGCCCAACAAATAAGTATGGCATTTTCTGGTGAAGTTGGTACAACATCATGTATTTGCTGTTCAAGTGAAGAATAAAGTAGCCGCTCATTTTCTGGGAGTTCTTTTGCTCTTATTAATTTCGGAAGGTGTCCGCCAACCTCTTGTAAATGTTTAAATTCTATTTCTACGTCTTTATATTTTACTTTAGCTAAAGAAGATACCACTGCCCTTAAAGGAACCTTAAAAATTACTACGATAACTAAAATAGTTCCTGGCCAAGCCAATGAAGCCACTATTGCAGAAATAAATTGTAATTTATCCATACTCCTCCCCCAAATGGATTCATTATACTTCAACTTATTTAATTTGAAATATTAATTAGCTGGTGGGATTAAAAATTCATTAATTTAGCAGGTGTTGTTTTGAGGGCTTTGGCGAGTTTCTCAAAGGGCCTAAAATAAACATGCGGGTGGCCCATTTTCGTAGGAAAAGACCTTTTGGCAAATTGCACCTCTGGGGGCATCCCCATCCACGAGGGTTTTATAATAGTAGGGTCATCTGAAGGCTGCGATTTTAATTTTACCAAATTGCACCCCAGGGAGGCTTAATATTCACACAAGCCGTTATTATTCTGTGAATGATTTAAATTCTTCTTGAAAAAATTTTGAAATATTTTTAGTTAGCGTATTGACAATGTAGTAGGATATGTTATACTTAAATTATGAAAGACGATATTAAAGAAAAATTTATTCAAATTCGTGTTACTGAGCAAGAGAAAGAAGAAATCCAAGCTCATGCTAAAAAGAATGGGTTTGACACGGTGACGGCATTTTTTTTATGGTTGTTTAGAAAGTATGGGAAAAAGGAATAGATATTTTTTTGTTTTAAAACGTAGTGACGGTGTAGTGATTGATATTTTTTTGTCTGAAATTGTAGTGACACCGTATTGAGGGTGAATGTTATGTATAACAAATTTCATCCATTAGGACAAATGAATCGCAGAGCAATAGCGCAAGAGTACAGGCGGATGAGAGCAGTTTTAAAAGCCCTATCCGTTAAAAATCAAGGGGGCAATCATGGAAACCCAACAAAAGACATGCAAGCAACGAGTCAGGGCAGAATTAAGGAGGGAGATTCACAGTTATTTAAACCCCATGTTTAGAGCATATCAAGAGGGCAAAGAGGAGGAGTGCGAAGCAGGTAATTTTTGTGAACACGGTTTGAGTTTTGACTATGTTCCCGCTGGTACCTTCGACGGACAGAAAGAAGGCTACTTCACCTATCAAATTTCCTACGGCGGCCCGTCGGATGAGTTCAGGTTCTACACGGATGCGAGTTTCTCCCTTCACCGTGTGGAGTATTGGTTTATGGATTGGTTTGATTGGGCCAGAATTATTTTAAAAAGTAAAGACCTTGAATTATTGGAAGAGGTCTTTGATTTTTTCAAAGAATGTGGAAGCGTCGAGAATGAATTCAAAAAGGCGCAAGAATAAGAAAGGGCGATTATGAAAAACACTATAACAAGACAAGTTTATAGGCCAGAGACAGGGGGGAATCCAACCAGCCATTATTTAGCCGAGGTTAGGGAAAATGGCTGGCTTGTGAATTATAAATATTGTGGCAGTCCCCAAGAGGCTCAATCTTGGGTTGAGACGGCTTCAACAGAAATGAGTGAGCAAACAGTTAGATTTTATTTAAAAGTTCTGAAAGAAATTGGTCAATAAATAAAGGAGGTGGTTTTTATGCCAGTAGCAATTTACGCCAGAGTGAGCAGTTCCGACCAAATTATTGAGACCCAGCTTGTCCCCCTGCGGGAATACTGCCAAAGGGCAGGGTACAAGGAGGTCAAGGAGTATGTAGACCACGGCTTTAGCGGTAAAGACAATAATCGTCCAGCTTTTGAACGGTTAATGCTTGATATTCGTCAAGGGAAGGTGGATTGTATCATTTGTTACAAGCTGGATAGAATTGGGAGAAGTTTAAGGCATCTTCTTAATCTTTTTGATGAGTTCCGCAATCGTAAGGTAAGTTTCATTTCCCTTTCCCAAAATATAGACACCAACACAGCCGAAGGACGGATGTTTTTAAATATGCTCATGGTATTGAGTCAGTACGAGCGGGAGTTAGTCGTAGCAAGGACGCTGGACGGCTTGCAAAGGGCCAGGAAACAGGGGAAACGGTTGGGCAGGCCATTTGGCCGAAAGGATTCCAAGCCCAGGGCCAAGTCTGGTTATTACCTACGCTATGCTAAAAACAAATAATCCTCCCGTGGTTTTCGAGGATATTTTAAGCGGGGGAATCATGGAAAAAGCAAATCTAAATAATCGTTCGTTTATTTACTCAATACGAGGAGAAAGTTTGAGCATTTTCAACCAAAGGGAAAAGGAAGAAGGGCGAAAATGTCAGAGAATATGGGACGAAAAATGGATTCAAAGGAGGGTGCCGTGAAAATAATAATATCAGTGTTAGTGCTTCTGGCTTTAACTTTTAATATCTGTGCCTTTGCTAAAGGTTCAGGGGGCCATCACACTCATGGAGGGGGCAAGAATAAGGTGTGGACATTGTATGATAATCCGAAGAACACCTTTAAATAATGACCCCAAAAGGGACTTTTGCCAAATCCGTCTATTCCCCGCCATTTGGCGGTATTATGTCAAAAAATAGGCCCATTTCTGGCCAAAAAAGTCCATTTTCCAGGTAAAATTCACTTTTTAACCATCCCCTTTGTTATAACTCCTTGAAATTAAACGGGATATTTTGACATGATACCGTATTTACAGTAACTTTTTCAATTTTTTGCGATTTTTCCGTTTTCCCGTGTCCTCCAAAAAATACGGTATTCTCAAGGGGGAATAATTAAAACGATTATTATACAAGTATAATGGGCCATTATCCCGCCGTTATCCTTATCTTTTAACCCTTGCGGTCATGTACCCTTTGTGTTTCATTTGTAGGATTCAAGGGGATGATATTGGTCAATTAGTATATGAAATCTTTTTTGCTTTCCTTTTGATATTTTTGTTGAAAATCATTAGTGAAAACGCTTGCTCTCGACGATGATTCTCGCAACATTTTTCATATTAAGGGGTTGCGAGTAAATTTTTTGACCTTGTTTGCTGGTCACGGGACAGATTTCATGTTATATGTTTATTGAGGGTGCTGTAAGCGGCGATTTGAAGCATATTCCCATCCGCTATATAAATGTGGTAAAAAGCGTCGGTGAGTTAAATAATCCGTACGCAAAATAAAAGTACGGATTTTTTGTTTATATGGTCTTTGGCATAGTTTCAACACTGGCAGGGTTGGAACACAGTAGCAAAGATGTACAGGAAAAACCAAATAATAACAAGCAGTCAGTGGTCGGGTTTGACGAGCCTTAATTTACCAGCCACTAAAAAGGAAAAATCGGTTAAAGGGGTTGAGACAATGAAAACAAAATCAGAAGGAATGAAAGAACTAATCAATGGGCAGTACAGGCAAATGTTGTGGAAGGATGAATGTGGTGATGACTTTCTAATCACCAAGTTTTGTGAAATATATAGGCGGTCAAAAGGCACTATAAAACTGGTTGTCTTTGACAAAAAATTCCGTAGGTCAAACCTATCCCTATTGAAGGAACGGGGGATTGTTTTAGACGAATGGGAAACGGATGATAATTTGTTACTGCTTGATGTTGACAAGCGGTATTTATCGCTGATTATTTCATTCGGGATGTTTAAGCGTAGGCCCAATAAGAATGGGAAGTGGATTAAAGATAAAGAGCAACGGTTAGCACATAAAATTTATGCTTTTAATCCAAACTTGAAAGAAGAAGATAATCACTAACCCGTTGCCCAGGTGGGTAACTATCCGAAAGGAAAAAACAATGAATCTAATCAAGAAAGGGAAGGCAGGTAGATAGCCTTGAGTTTGGAAATCACTGGCTATCAAGACCAATTACTAACACCACAGGAATTGGCCAGATGGATTAACGTAAAGCCATCTACTATTTATAAGTGGAGCGCATTGGGATATATCCCTCGCGTGAAGTTAGGCGGAAACATCAAAGGGTCAATCAGGTTTGTGCGTATAGAAATTATGAAATGGTTGAAAAGAAGGGCAAAGCGTGGAAGAAGCACGTATAAATTAGATACGGAAGAAGCGGCCCTGCCTGTGTAACAAGAGCACAAATTGATGAATAAAAAGGCGTATATCGTAAGGTAGTCACGGTATACGCCTTTTTATTGCCTTGAATATTCTTATGGTCAAATTAAAAGGGCGTAATTTTTTCAACCTTCGGTTAATATTGTGCTATATTAGATAAAATTTTAGGTGGAGATATGCCTAAAAATAGCGTTTCAATTATTGAATTTTTTGGGACTAATCTGGGACTTGCCAAAGGAAGTTTAGTCGAAGATATAGAAGATAGACGAAAATAAGGAAGATATATAGAACGCTGAAATTAAAGGGTTTATCGAAGAAACAGGAAATAGCGACGAGGAATTGATTTCTTCATAAAGGAATCTCTCCCTCTCCGCCATTTTTTATATACTCCATAAAGCTGAGCATCGACATGGATATAGGTAAATGAAAATTCGCATTAACCTTATTAGGATATTTTCGCAACATTATATTCTTGGGAAGATCTTTTCTTTAACATGGTCTCTGGGAGAAATGCTGAAACTTTCGATTTGTAAGCCATCAACAGAGCTTTGGGGGTTATTTGGTTTGGTTCTCAAGGTAAAGCCGTGGTATTCCCAGTTATCGACCATACGGTTGTTAACTTTATATCGATTTATGAGGGAGATCCAAAGATCAGGCCTTAAAGGTGATATCGTTGAGTGCGGGGTCTGGAACGGCGGATCTTCTGCTATGATGGCCAGGGCTTATAAGGATGGAGGAGGGAAGAATGACAGGTTATTTTGGCTGTTTGATTCTTTTGAAGGCCTTCCGTCACCATGTGAGAAGGATTCAGAAACTGATACCCTTATCTATTTTAAAGGTATATGTAAAGGGGACACGGAAAAGGTTAAGCATGTTTTTAATAAATTATCAGTCCCATTTGATAATGTGAAGATCGTTAAGGGGTGGATTAAAGAAACTTTGCCGAAAAGCAATTTAGGACAAGTGTCTTTGCTGCATATTGACGTGGACTGGTATAAAAGTGTAGAAGATTCCTTAGAATACATTTATGATAAAGTGGTTATCGGAGGATATATTGTTGTCGATGATTATTTTTATCTAGAGGGTTGTAAGAAAGCTGTTTCAAATTTTTTCAAGAAGAGAGGCTTGGAAGATAAAATACAGATCATAAAAGTGGATCGCAGTGCGGTCTATTTTCAGAAGATTTGATTGGGGGTATGGTCGAGGAGTTTTATTCAATTTCATTTTTTGTGACCTAAACGGGAAATCAGTAAATAATTTTTTGTGACAAAAATGTAACAAACGAGAGTCAAGTAAACCGGAAAGAGTTAAGATACAAGAAGATATCTAGAATATCTAAGTCTTTGGTAATAAAGGAATTTATAGTTAAAATGATGTAACAGCGACGGAGAATGAGGTTCGTATTCGAACGGCCCCCTCCCTCTCCGCCATTTGATTTGGATTTTGTCCTTTTTTAATCAGTTATTTTTTATTTCTTTATTTAAGCTTAATATTTTTCTTTTAGGATAAAATCATAAAACCAAATCATTCATCCGGAGATTCTAATGAAAAACGTGAAAAAGAATAAAAAAATCCTTACCACATCTTCCCGGGACCCTCAGGAACTTAATGAAGCTATTCGTTTGAAAGCGTATGAATTATATTTGGAGCGTAACGGTACTGCCGGTGACGATCTTGAAGACTGGCTGACAGCCGAAAGAATAGTTCACCAAAACAACTCCTAATTAATAATACCCAAAGAGAAGAGGCGCAATGCAGGGGATTGATGAAAAGATCGTTCTCTTTTTTCAGGGTATCCGCTGTGAACTGCTGACCAAGTTATTTAATGTTTTTATACCCCTTGAATTTTGGAACGTGGTAGCAGTTGTTCTTGTATTTTTCTTTTTCTTTCGCACAGGAACATTGAGGGTGCCGGTTGTTTCTTTTGTCTTAGCTAGGGGGCTATCTAGTTGTTGTTATGAGGCGATCAAGAATTTTGTCCATCGTCCAAGGCCTTTTTTGACGATCAAGGGATTGGTCCCTTTAATAATTCCTCATGGTTTTTCATTTCCTTCAAGCCATTCTACGCTGGCCATGGCCATGGCCGTGGTCTTGACCTTCCACTTCCCCAGGGTCCGCATTCCGGTCTTTATTCTCGTGGTTTTGATTGGTTTCTCGCGGGTATATTTTGGGGTACATTACTTAAGTGATGTTCTGGCCGGGTTTGTCTTAGGAGGTGTCTTGGGCTGGCTGAGCATTCTTTTGGAGCAAGCGATCCTTTCTGCTACTAAAGGTGTGAATTTCCGTAAGCAAGCAACCTTATAAGATCCTGCCTTCGTGGATTTCATAAAAAATGTCAGCTTTTGCCAAAATAGAGCAGTATTCTCAGGCGCCCAAAATCTGCCCATTTTAGGTCTAAACAACGGATAGAATCGGATAACAACCATAACACTTAAATCTAATCTCTTTTTTTCTGCTATTTTTTTATGTACAAGAAGTAACTATAATAAATTAACCTCAGAAGTATCACAACTCTTACAGATATCAAATAGTTGTAACAAAAAAGTACTAAAGCCATTTCAAGGGACAATCAAGTCCTGAGAAGTGGCTTTTTTATTGTTTTGATGGTGATTTGGGGTAAAAATTACTTCCGCTTTGAATGACCTCTTTGCTCGGATGCCATTTGATTGCTTGTAGGATATTTTTATAAAGATATAAGAATCAGCAGGTTGCGTGGTTTTATTTGTATTGATAGGGCATTTAGGATAGTTTGACTTAAAGAGTAAGTAGTGTTAATATTCAACAATTAAATATTAATATTTTTTGGATAACGGTTACTTTTTTAGTGGTATTTTTCTAAAAATGTATCTTATTTTTATATGGGATTCAGACTGGGGATTATTTTAGCTTAGATGATATAGAGCGCTTGGATGATGATCAAGCGCAGATTAAATGAAGTAATTACCTAATAGACCGAGGGAGGAAAATGAAAAAGGCGCTTATTACAGGAATTGATGGTCAGGACGGCTCCTATTTATCAGAATTTTTACTTAAAAAAGGCTATCAGGTTCATGGTATTGTCAGAAGAGTTGCTTTGGAGGACCCTGAGCATCGGCTTTGGAGAATAAAACATATTTTAAATAAAATCACCATGCATTTTGGTTCCCTTGAAAGTTTTGCAAGTTTATTTAGAGTCGTCCATAAAATAAAACCCGATGAATGCTATCATTTGGCAGGGCAGAGTTTTGTGAGTTATTCTTTTGAGGACGAGTTCTCAACCATCAATACAAACATTAATGGTACGCTTTATATCCTTGCTGCAATTAAGGAATTGGCTCCACGCTGTAAGTTTTATTTTGCCGCGTCCAGCGAGATGTTCGGGAAAGTCAGAGAAACCCCCCAGAATGAAAATACACCGTTTCATCCCAGGTCTCCTTATGGCATATCAAAAGTCGCCGGTTTTGATTTAACGCGTAATTATCGGGAAAGTTATGACATGTTTGCCTGTAATGGCATACTTTTTAATCATGAGTCTCCCAGGAGAGGATTTGAATTCGTAACGCGTAAAATAACCCATGCCGTTGCCCGAATAAAATTCGGGTTGGACAAGGAACTAAGACTTGGCAATTTAGACGCAAAAAGGGATTGGGGATTTGCCAGAGATTATATTGAGGCCATGTGGCTTATGTTGCAGCAGGAAAGGCCCGATGATTATGTTATTGCTACCGGAGAAACGCACACTGTAAAAGAATTTGTCCGGCTTAGCTTTAGCCATGTCGGCCTTGACTACAAGGAATTTGTAAAAATTGATAAGAAATTTTTCAGGCCGGCTGAAACTCATATTTTATTGGGTGATTACTCTAAAGCCAGGAAGAAATTAGGCTGGAAGCCAAAAGTTAAATTCCAGGAATTGGTAAAAATGATGGTGGATAACGATCTGGCTATCATACAGGCTAAATGTAATAGATGAGAGAAATCACACAACGACAACCGAGCTGGAAATACCTCAACCCATTGAGCACTATTTGGGGGATCTGGAAATATCGTGATCTGCTCAATCAGCTTGTCTGGCGAAACATCGAAAGCCGGTACAAAGGGACTGTTATGGGGTTGATCTGGATGGTGGTGACGCCGCTTGTGATGCTCGCTGTGTATACTTTTGTTTTTGGTATGGTTTTTAAAGCCCGTTGGGTTGGGTTCGGTGATTCAAAAGTCGTGTTTTCTTTGCTCCTGTTTTGCGGAATGACCGTATTCAATATTTTTGCGGAAAGTGTAAATGGTTCGGTGGGTATCGTGACAGGCAACCCTAATTATGTAAAAAAAGTAGTTTTCCCTTTAGAACTTTTGCCGGTCTCGGCTGTGTTCAGCGCTTGCTTTTTCGGGTTGATCTGGATTGGGATATTGTTTCTAGGTATTTTTTTATTCATCCATCAATTTTGTCTTGCCGCTGTTTGCCTCCCGCTTATTTTTATTCCGTTGATACTTTTTTCCTGTGGGATCGCCTGGTTTGTTGCATCGCTGGGAGTTTTTTTCCGTGACCTGACCTATGTGATCGGAATCATCCTGCAGGTGTTATATTTTATGACGCCGATCTTTTATAGTGTGGAAATGGTTCCGGAGTCATTTAGGCCCATTTTGTTTTTTAATCCCTTAACTCCGATCGTAGAGTCGGTGAGGCTGGTTTTGATTTACGGCCGGTGGCCGAGCTGGGTTAATCTTGGGATTGTGACAATGCTGTCTATGATGATGTTTCAGCTTGGTTATTTCTGGTTTATGAAGACCAAGCGGGGGTTTGCCGATGTCCTCTGAGATTGTTTTAAATGTACAGAATCTCGGCAAACGCTATGAAATTTATAATGCACCGCATCACCGTCTTCTGCAGACCCTTCTACGAGGTCGGAAGCAGTTCTATAAGGAGTTCTGGGCACTTAAGGACATTTCATTCGAACTCAAAAAAGGCGAATGTTTGGGCATCATCGGTCAAAACGGCGGTGGTAAAAGCACACTCCTTCAGCTCATCGCCGGAACGCTTGCGCCGACAACCGGGAGCGTTAATGTGAACGGCAAAATCGCGGCGCTTCTCGAGCTTGGCAGCGGCTTCAACCCTGAATTTACCGGTAGGGAAAATGTCTACATGAACGGTGCGATTATGGGATTTTCAAGGGTAGAGATGGATGAAAAATTTGACGAAATCGCTGCCTTTGCCGACATCGGTGAATTTATCGATCAGCCGGTGAAGATCTATTCGAGCGGTATGATGGTTCGTCTTGCTTTCGCGGCGGCGATCAATGTTGACCCGGATGTTCTTATTATAGACGAAGCCCTTGCTGTCGGCGATGTCAGGTTCCAACAAAAGTGTTTTCGTAAGCTCAAAAAATTCCGTGATGATGAACGTACGGTTCTTTTTGTATCTCATGATTTGAGTGCAGTGAAGCTTTTTTGCGAAAGAACGATTTGGCTTGAGCAGGGCCAAGTAAAGCGTTCCGGCATGCCTGATGAGGTAACAAAAGAATATCTTTCTTTTATGGCCTATGGCTTTGAGACGGAGACAGTGAGCTCTAAAGAAATATCCCAGGAAGGTTCTGCGGTTGATTCTTCTTGTCAGGAAATAAAATGGGGAAGCACTGCAAAATGCGAATCATTTGGAGAGGGTGGTGCGACGATCTTAGCTACCGCATTCTATTCTAAGGCCCGAGGGGAACGGATCACAACGTGCGAAGGAGGAGAAGATGTCTGTTACTATGTAAAGATTAAAGTTCATCAGCGGATAGAATCACCAATCATTGGTTTTATCCTAAATGACGACCATGGTGTTCATGTGCTGGGTTACAATAGCCAAAGCATAGGCATTTCTTTGGATGCGTTTTGTGCTGGTGAGGAGCGAATATTTTGTTTTTCTTTTAAATTTCCTTTTCTGCGTCCCAGTGTTTATTTTTTTAATCCCGCGATCGCGGATGGAACTCAGCTTAATCATGTGCAGTTGCATTGGGTCCATGATGCGTATATGTTGCAGGTCATTAATGCTAAGCCAATAGCATGCTTGGGGAATTCTTTTATTGTTGAAGGACCGGTTTTTTTTGAGAAGACTGCCCAAATACGTCAGGTACTAAAATGAAATTTACCGGTGAACGATATGTTAGCAATTTGAATTCCGCTCAGATTAGCTATGAGCATTGGCACCGTTATTTCTATGCAACGCAATTCGTTGAAGGTAAGGACGTTCTTGATATTGCATGCGGGGAAGGATATGGTGCGAATTTAATAGCTCAATCGGCCAAAAGTGTTATTGGTGTCGATATCTCCAAGGAAGCTATTGATTTTGCAAAAAAGCACTATCCCCGAAGTAATCTTTCCTTTTTGCAGGGATCAATAGAAAAGATTCCTATCGATGGTGTAAAGAAATTTGATGTTGTGGCTTCTTTTGAAACCATTGAGCATGTAGATGCCCCAGTTCAGGAGTGCTTTTTAAAAGAAGTGAAACGTCTTTTGAAGGATGACGGAGTATTAGTTATTTCTACCCCCAACAAGCTGTTTTATTCGGATATCCCCAAATTCAAAAATGAGTTTCATCTTAGAGAATTTTATGAGCAGGAATTTGTCGAATTTTTACGTAAAGATTTCAAGCATGTTTCCTTATTAGGGCAGAAGGTTTTTACTGGATCCGACATGTGGCTGCTAGATGCTAGTAAGCGAGCGGGCTCTTTTGTTGAATATCAGATCACGAATGATGGAAAGAGGTTTATTGCAGATGATCAGAAGAAGCAAGCTCTTTATCTCGTAGCTATTTGCTCCAATGTAAAGGTGGAGACTTTGGAGCATTCACTGTTACTTGACACAGCATTGAGTCTTTTGTCGGAAAGGGCGAATGAGCTGCTTGCGATAATTCTCGAACGTGATCACCGAATTAAGACGCTTCAGGAAGAAATCGGGAAGCTTGGAGCTTGGGGAGAGACCGAAGAGAAGAGCATTCGTGAGCGTGATGACCGAATTAAGAAGCTTCAAGAGGAAATCGGGAACCTTACTGCTTGGGGACAGGCCGAAGAGAAGAGCATTCGTGAGCGTGATGACCGAATTAAGACACTTCAGGAAGAAATCGGGAAGGTTGGTGCTTGGGGACAGGCCGAAGAGAAGAGCATTCGTGAGCGTGATGACCGAATTAAGAAACTTCAAGAAGAAATCGAGAAACTTGGTGCTTGGAGACAATCTCAAAATAAGAAAATTCTTGAATGCAACGGACAGATCGCCGGTCTGAACAAAGTTGTGGCTGAGCGTGATGACCAAATTAAGACACTTCAGGAAGAAATCGGGAAGCTTGGAGCTTGGGGACAATCTCAAAATAAGAAAATTCTTGAATGCGAGGAACAGATCGCCGGTTTGAACAAAGTTGTGGCTGAGCGTGATGGAAAGATCACTGAGCTTAATCAAACTATTACCGAGCGCAATTTGGAGTTTGGCAGGGCCAGGGGAGAATTACATAGTATTTATACTTCCAAGAAATGGAAGCTGATCATGAAAGTCGCCGCACCTGTATTATTCACAAAGGCGGCGTATAGAAACGTGCTCGTAATTATCAGAGGAGTCACAGGAAAGTTCAAAAGCACTGTTCTTGTTTTGAATAAATTTTTTCACTACATCCAAGAAAAGGGGGTAAAAAAATTATTCTTAACGATCAGATATAGAGTAAAACAGAATCTCCAAACAATCAAGGCTGGTTCTTCTTTACCCATTTCCTTACAAAATATTTTAAATCGTTTAAATATATCTTCTAATTCAGAGCAAGTGCTCAACTCGCTTATTAATACGTTTGGCCAGGAAAGAACAAATCGGATAATGGCGAATATTGTTGATGTTGAAAAATTTATTTTTAAACAGAATAATGGCCACATTTATCCATTAATTCATGCTTCCCGGCTGCCGATCCATTTGTCTCAAATTCGTAAAAGGAACATCCTTTTTATTACGGCTGAATTCCCCAGCCCTTATCATGGCGGGGGGAATCGCGTACTGAATTTTATCAAGACGCTCAGTAAAGATAATAATATTTATCTTTGTACTGCTTTTTTAACACAAGAACATGAGCATATCTTCCCGAGCCTTGCCGCCTATTGTCGGGGAATTTTAAAGATCCCGTTTGACCGATTTGGCGGCAATCAGGATGAGATCCGTAAATGGCTCGGTGCAAAAACCATTGATGTTGTTCATTACGAATGGCCGCGTTCGCTGGAAAACTATGTTGCCGGCTTGGGCAAGATTCAAATATTTACGTTTATGGAGGCTGTAAGTTTGCGATTATTGATGGATATGGAACGTCTTACTCCTTTATCGGTAATTTGGTTAGAAAAATTTGAGCAATTAGCCTATGCATTGTGGCTCGAATTCGTTCAAGCATTTAAAGTGGATGCCCGTATTGCGGTTACAGAAAAAGATGCAAAATTCTTTAGTCATTTATACCCCTTTCAGGAATATTCTGTGCTCAATCACGGATTGGGTTTTGATGAATTTACCCTCCCGGATATTAAAGCAGAGCCGCATACTTTAGTATTCGTTGGGAATTATCTACATTACCCTAACGCAGAAGCAATGGAATTTTTCTTTAATGAAATATGGAAAAATATTCGTAAGGGGATACCAGATGTTCGTATTTATGTAGTGGGGACTAATCCTACCAAAGAACTACTACGTAGGGCAGATGGAAAACAAATTATAATTACAGGCGCTGTTACAGATGTACGCCCCTATATTCAGAAGGCGTCGGTCTGCATTGCGCCCCTGATATCGGGAACAGGCCTGCGGGGAAAAGTTATAGAATACGCGGCATTGCGTCGACCCTTTGTTGCCACATCTATTGCTTCTACTGATCTAATATTCAAAAATGGGGTTGATTATTTTTGCGCTGATACGGCCCTGGAATTCTCAAATAAAATTATTACTCTCCTAAAGGACCCGCAACTGGCAAGGAGAATGGCGGAAGCCGCCTATGTAGCAGCCAGAAAAAATTATGATAATCAACGTCTGACAGGGTTTTTACTTTCACTTTACGAATATTTGGAGAATATTTCTCATGTCTAATAAGTTTAGTTCTTTTCTGCGTGGTTTAAAATTTTATATTGCTACAAATTGGGTCACAAACTGGCCTTCATTTCGCTTAAGGCATTGGTATTATCGGAGGATCTTGCATTACTCAATAGGCAAGGACAGCAGTTTGCATATGGGTCTTTTTGTTACGGGACAAAATATAGAAATAGGGGATAATGTTGTAATTAATCGCAGGGTTTACCTTGATGGACGAATGGGCATTAAAATAAAGAATAATGTCAGTATCTCACCGGAAGTTTATATTTTGTCAATGGAACATGACCCCCATGATCCTATGTTTGCTACGCGAGGAGGCGTAGTGACTATTGATGACAATGTCTGGATTGGATCAAGGGCAATGATTTTGCCGGGCGTTCACATCGGTGAAGGAGCTGTAGTAGCTGCCGCAGCTGTAGTGACCAAAGACGTAGAACCCTATCGGATCGTCGCTGGTGTCCCGGCAAAACCGATCGGGGATCGATCCCACCAAATTGATTACCGTTGCGTTTATTTTCCTTGGTTTGACACGGATATACAAAGATAGCAATATGAATTTTTTTATAAAAACGAATAAGTATTTACAAAAATGTTTACGAATTGTCCGTCAGAGAAGCGTCAAGTCGCCTAACTATGGATTACCAGTTGGTACCCTGCAAGTAGATGCAGAACCGATTATCCCTTTATCAGTAAAGGGCTGGTTGTCTTTTTATGAACATCGGGAAGAGTTTATTCAGCCTTTAAATGAAAATATTAATAGGGATAAATATCCAAAAGTAAGTATTCTAATTCTTACCTTTAACAATCTTGATGTTAGTAAGCTTTGTCTTCGCAGTATTTATTGCAATACTACCTATCCAAATTTTGAAGTGATTGTGGTGGATAATGCGTCTAGTGATGAGACACCGGCTTGGCTAAAAGCCTACTCCAGTACCCATTCTAATCTTAAATTGATCTTAAACTCGGATAACCTCGGATTTGCAGTTGGAAATAATCAAGCTGCCCGTGAAGCGGCAGGGGAATATTTAATTTTTTTAAATAATGACACCATTGTCACGCAAGGATGGATAGAACGGTTTTTAGCGCACTTCCAAAGGGACCATAGAATTGGATTGATCGGTCCGGTAACCAATGCAACAGGGAATGAAGCCCGTATACCGGTTAGCTATACCACTCCAGCTGAAATGGAGGCTTTCGCCTTTGGTCGTGCCATTACCATGTCTATGCGTTCGTTTGATATTCGTATGCTGGCTTTTTATTGCGTGATGGCACGAAAAAATCAATACGAATTTTTAGGCGGTTTGGATGAGCGCTATATGGTAGGCATGTTTGAAGACGATGATCTGGCAGTTCGTTATCATCAGCAGGGATTAAGGGTGGTATGTGCGGAGGATGTTTTTATTCACCATTTTCAACGGGTATCATTTGGGAAAATTGAAAATGGGAAGTACCAAAAAATATTTGAGGAAAATAGAAAAAAGTATGAGGAGAAATGGGGACGTGCTTGGGTGCCATATAAGCTCAGGGAATAATTATTAGGATTGGGGTATAAGTTTCGGCTGCAAGTGGGTGATTTTGATATTAAATAAAGAACGGTTAAGTTTCTTTAAGTTTTGCTGATAATTCCGAATTTGAATCTTGAGGGATGAAAAAATAATGATGTTAAATAAACGAATAGCATGGGTAGATGTTTTTAAGGGGCTCACGATATTATTGGTTGTTATTGGGCATACCAACTCTCCCATAACGGTTTATATTTATCTTTTTCATGTTCCAGCCTTTTTTTTTATATCTGGCTTTACGACAACTTTTGATAAGGAATCAATCAAAGCTTTTGCTCTAAAAAGAATCCGAAGTCTAATGATCCCATTCTTTAGTATTAATATCATTTTTTTTGTTCTTAATGTAATTTTGACAGGGACAAAATTAAGCAAGTTCTTGACGGATCCTCTTCATATACAAGTATTATTGAATTCAATCTCAAATTTATTTTTACATGGAGCCGGACCGGTTTTTGGCGGAGCAACTTGGTTTTTACTTGTCCTTTTTGAAGCTTCCATCTTAGTAAAGATTTTATTTACTTTTTGTAAGAAGTTCTTTAGAAGGATTCCAGTCAAAGAGATTGAAGTATGGTCCTTATTTGCGGTTTCAATACTTCTGTTGTTATGGGGATATTATCTTTATTCGATAAAAAGTTATTCAAATTATGCGCTTGACCTATGTTTAAATGCCCAATTTTATATTGTTTTAGGCCTATTATTTAGAAGATTTTCCCTGTTCGAAAAATTTAATAAAATCATATTTATAATGGCTGCCGTTTTTGCCATGTATTATTTTTCAAAAATTCATTGGGCTCCGATGAATTGGCCCACCAGAGACTTTTCAACCAATCCTTTGAATAATATATTATCTTCCTTAGCAGGTATATATTTAACCTATGTTTTATCCAATTTAATTCTTGGTGCCAAAATAATTAAGGATGCATTTATTTATCTTGGCATGCGCACCCTAAGTGTTTTAGGTTTCCATTTCTTAGGGATGAAGGTTTCTTATTTTATTTTCTATTATTTACGTATACTTCCGCACGATCAATTAAAGCAATTTATTCCTCCTGTGGCAAATAATTATTGGCCAATGCTAACATTATCATGCATACTTTTTTCACTAGGAGTTGAGCGTATTATTAATAGAAATAGATTTGCGGCATTGATGGTTCTGGGCAAGAAGCTTGAAGAAGGGCCTGGGCATCTAAATGAAATAGCCATGAAATTGCCTTATTTCCAGGAGTTTATACGTATCGTCAAAATACCGTTTCGAGCATTTCATAAACTTAATGATCAGGAAAAGTCGTTTGAAAGCGCAAATTTGTATTCTCGTCCGGTAAGATCAGATTCTCGTTATAAAGAGACACTTATCGTAGTAGCGCTTTCAGGGTTGATCATCGTTCTACTTAATATGCCGGCATTCAACGGCTTTTTTATGAGTGAAGATTTTAATTGGAGGTCGCTTTATCTAGCCGCAAACGGAAATCTTTTTAAAGCAATGTTCACTCCTATTACGGGGATATTTTTTCGGCCTGCATCAATTTTATGGGTCATCGGCACTCAACTTGTTTTACCATGGGACCCATTTGTTCATCATATCCGTAATTTTCTTTTCACGCTGATCAATCTTTTTCTTCTTTATAGGATCATGTTGAGGGTTTCGGCATCCTGTATTGCGCGCCTGATTGGTATTGCTTTTTTTACCGTCTCTATGGTTCATCTTACAACCATTGGCCTTATTAACGCGCTAGAGATCATTGTTACCTTACTACATTTCCTGCTAACGCTTTTGTTCCTTATACGTTATTTTCAAGGACAAAAAAACAGGGATTATTTCCTGTCCCTTATTTTCTTTACTTTTGGAGTGTTTTCCAGAGATTACAGCGTAGTATTTATTTTTGTCATCGGTGTATTATTTTGTTATTTTGCATATGGGAATTACACCGTTCGCAAATCTTGGAGAGAAGCTTTTTTTAAGTTTTTGCCTTTTATTTTAGTCGCATGCGGCTATCTGCTTATTCGCTTTACGATCTTAGGATTACCAAAAGCCGGTGGCAGTGCCCCCTATGCGATAAATTTTAGTATTGTGAAAACATTAAAGGATGCATTGATATATGCTGGTGCTTTTTTGAATCTATCTATATCGCCAACATATGCCGATTCTATCGGGCGGGGAGATTTTTCTACTCTTATAACGGGTAACAAAATTTGCCACCGGATTTATGAAATTCTTTTTCTTTTTCTTGGCTCCGTGCTTTTCATTATTACGGTTCTGAAAGGGATTCGTTATAAAAAATGGTGCTTATTCAGCTTAGTTTGGGCCTTGATTATTATCGCCCCCACTGTTTTAATATCCAGGCCTTTTATATACTACATTTACGAAGGTGTCGCTGCAGTGGCCATTTTGTTGTCGATGTGTCTTGACTATAAAGCACCTGGGAGGGAGTCACTGCTTGGTTTTTGGGTATTCACGCTGCTTGTTATCGGGATTAACGGCTATGCGCATAATCAGAATGTAGATAGCTATGCCTGGCGGTGGGTTGCGAATATTGTAAGCAATGTGAATCAGCAGATATTTATACCTAACCGCGGCTTGTCCATTCGTTCATTGACGATCGTAACGTCTAATATCGAACAGGCTCAATTTATGCAATATGT
Source organism: Candidatus Omnitrophota bacterium (assembly GCA_963769315.1). Taxonomy (GTDB): domain Bacteria; phylum Omnitrophota; class Gorgyraeia; order Zapsychrales; family Fredricksoniimonadaceae; genus JABDGZ01. The sequence goes on along the minus strand of CAVYLG010000001.1, from coordinate 65,141 downwards.
TATTGATCCAACTCCATTCTTGAACGAACCTATGATCAAAGCATTGATGACCGCAGGACAAAAGATTGATTTCCGCATCATTAAATCACAAGATTACAAATTGACTGATCGGATGTCTCAGGAAAACTCGGACCTTGTTTATTTATTAAAAGCAAGCGATTACTCTTTCATTCGTATTTTACCAGTTCGAAAAGATGCATGTTTATCATTCGAAAATAATAGTTTCCCTCTTAAAACTGTATGGATATTAAACACAAAAACTTCCTACAAACTTAATGACGAATATTTTTTTGATTCTGATGGGAAGCGGCCTGTTAGAGTTTCCGTTGAAGCTGAGGGAATGGCGGACAATCATTTTGGCGGCATCGAGCTTCCTTTACCGAAGAATGGTCAATTTACTATTGATTTATGGGTGGATAGGCCCAAAGACCTAAAGGCAATTTATGTTTATGAAATGGACGATGAGGGGCATGCGTTTTATTCTTGGATTAATGATAATCCGGGAGATACCCTGGTTGCGAACTTCAAATATGAGCTTATATTTCGAATTGGGAGTGATGATATTAATGGATTTAAATGGACTCCACAAAAGAAAGGTCATTTACCGAAGGTTCTGCACATATTTCTGAATGTAAAAGATCATAAAAAAGTGAATTATTATTTGGATCAATTGTGCGTGTTATCGACTGCCCCGTAAATTTTTTAATATTGAAGAGAGTTATATAATAACAGACAAAATTAAGAAGGAGTTCTTATCACTGGTGCGGCGGGCAGATGGTTATACTGAAAAACAGCCAGAACCAGTTGATTATCGGGTGAGTTCTCTTTTGGAAGCATTACAAATAATTTTGGGAGAATTAAAATGAAAAAGGTTGAAGAATTGAAGGTCAAGATTTTTGCGGATGGGGCAGATAAGGCTGGGATGCTTGAGATGTATGCTAAGCCTTACATCAAGGGGCTGACGACGAACCCTACGTTGATGAACAAGGCCGGAATTACCGATTATCGTGCTTTTGCCAAGGATATTCTTTCTGTTATTAAAGATAAGCCCCTTTCTTTCGAGGTGTTTTCCGATGATTTTAAAGAAATGGAACGCCAGGCCATGGAGATTGCCGGTTGGGGGAATAATGTTTATGTCAAGATCCCGGTTACCAATACCAAGCGGGAATCATGCTATAACTTGGTGAAAAAATTGGCTACTCAAAAAGTTAAACTGAATGTGACTGCTATGATGACGCTTGAACAGGTTAGGGATCTTGTTGCTGTATTGGATCCTAATGTGCCAAGCTATGTATCCGTGTTTGCCGGTCGCATTGCGGATACGGGGCGTGATCCGGTGCCGTTAATGGCCGCTGCTGTAAAAATACTCAAAGTTGCGCCAGCAGCCGAATTGATTTGGGCGAGCCCTCGTGAATTGCTGAATATCTTCCAGGCAGATGACATTGGGTGCCAGGTTATTACTGTGACTAATGACATTTTAAAGAAACTATCGTTGGTTGGGTATGACTTGAGTGAATATTCCCTTGATACGGTCAAAATGTTTTATAGAGATGCCTTAGCGGCTAAGTATAAAATTTAGGAATATTCAGCGTTTAATTTTTTCTGGGAGGATGAATTAAAGCAAGAGAGCAGATTGAATGGAAAAGAATTTTAAGATAGGCATAGTTGCTCATTTTTTTTATGCCCAACAAGCGGAAGAAATTGTTGGGTTTTTGATGCATATCCCTTTTAATTTCGATCTTTATGTTTCGTCCTCTCCAATAGCCTATAAGGTAATTCAGCCGTTCTTAGCAGAAGCTTTTCCTGAGCAACGGATTACATTAAGGATTGTTGAAAATCGTGGTTTTGACATTGCGCCGTTTGTTTGTGAATTTAAAGATTGCTATGCGTCGTATGATTTAGTTCTTAAAATCCATACGAAGAAAAGCTCACATGTGGAGTGGCTCAGCGATTGGGGTGAATATTTACTTAAGAATCTGGCCGGTTCTACGGACATAGTTCAATCTATAATAAAAATGTTCCGCGATGATGAAAGGTTAGGCATGGTTTATCCGGAAATTATCCCGTCGCTTAAAGAGTCTTTGATTGGTAATCCGTGGCAGGAGAACTGGGCTTTATGCTGTGATTTAAGTTCACGATTGGGTTTATCTATCCAGAAAAATCAACAGTTGGACTTTCCGGCCGGATCAATGTTTTGGTTTAGACCGAAATCCTTAGGACCTTTATTTAAGCTTGGCTTAACAGCAAATGATTTTCAAGGGGGGCGTAGGATAAGAAGAAATGGGACACTCGCCCATGCTATTGAGAGACTTTTTGTTTTAATTGCGGGAAAACAGGGTTTTTCATCTAAGCAAGTTTGCTTTGTTCCTTATGATTACGATTTTAAGAATAGATCTTTTGTCCAGAAGGTTAGAAGAAAACTTTATGAATCCAAGAGCGCTTTAATGGAGTACTTAGGATTTTATCGATAACCTTATGCCATCCTGCCGGCTTAGTATAATCATTGTCTGTTATAAAAATTGCTCATTAACATTGGAATGCCTTAAGTCAATACAATCTTTTGAGCCTTCTTTTGCCTACGAGATTATTTGCGTTGACAATGGCTCTGCTGACGGGATTGAAGAAAGTATTGCAAAAGATTTTCCCAATGTCCGTTTTTTTCAGGCCGGATATAATTCCGGATTTAGCAAGGCGAGTAATTTGGGTATTATAAATTCGCACGGCGAATACGTCATGCTTTTAAATAATGACACTAAAATAATCGAACCGGTTTTGGACCAACTTATCGAATTTATGTCCTCGCATCCTAAGATAGGGGCCCTTGGTCCCCGCCATTTGGATAGTGGAGGCAGGCTCCAGATTTCTTACGGAGAATTTCCGACAATCTTTACAGAAATAAAAAGACAAATTATTCAATATCGTATTTTGCGCGATAATCCGGCTGTTGGCCGGTATTTAAAAGAATTCTGTTCCAGGGAAAGAGAAGTTGATTGGCTTTCGGGCTCATGTTTGCTTTTAAGGCGCGGTGCGCTTTGCCAAACCGGCCTCTTAGATGAAGCATTATTTATATATTTGGAAGATGTTGACCTATGTACAAGGATCCGTAATAAAGGTTGGCGCGTATGCTATTTTCCAGGAATGGCCATAGTGCATTATCACGGTAGATCAGTTAAGGAAAATGTCTTGATGTGCGGGTTCGAATACAGGCGTAGTCAGCTTTACTTTGCTAGAAAATACTACGGTAAAATAGGGGGGATTTTTATACGCGTGTTTCTATTTTTAAAGTTTTTGATTATAGGATTTGGGAGTATTTTAGAGTATTGTTTTTTAAAAATATTTAGAAAAGACGCTCAAGCTGCTTATGTGCGGATACTTCTTTCCCGCAAGGTAATAAGCATGGTTCTTTTATCAAAAGCAGCCAAACCTGCTGAGCCAATTTTAAAGGCATAATGTCATGCTTGGAATAAACGGGACTATACTTGGGCGCAGGCCATCCGGACTAGGCATTTATGCAAAGAACATAATAGAAGAATTAGATCGTCGGGGCATTGATTTTATTTTATATTCTTCATTTGTAGAGGATTTAAAGCTAAGTGATAAAAATAGAAAACGGATACATAAGATCGGATTTTCTGTAGAACCTCTTGATCAAGTTAAACATTTCTTGAGGATTTTATGGTTACAGATTGTTTTCCCTTGGCGTTTAAAACGAGATGGCATTTCTATTCTTTTAAATCTTGTACCGGAAGGGCCATTTTTTACACAAATTATCCAAGTTACTGTAGTTCATGATCTCATTCCGATACTTTCAAAGCGTTCACATTTTTTGCAAAAATTAAATTTTCGTATATTTGTTCCGTGGCTTCTTGACCGTTCAAAGTCAGTAGTGACAAATTCGCAAGCTACCAAAGATGACCTTATCCGTTTTTTTAAGATTAAAGATGAAAAAATCCATCCCATACATATTGCCTTTGATGAGCAAAGATTTAAACCTTCTCATGGGCAAGAGGCAAAAAGAAAATTTGTTTTGGATAGATATTTTCTCTATGTGGGCAATATATTACCGCATAAGAATTTAGCATTGCTTATTGAAGCATTCCGTCGGGCTGCTTTGGGGGCAGAGTATCACCTTGTCATTGTAGGACATCAAGATCGGCGTTATTTTCCATTTCTGCGCGATTCTATTAAAAGAAATTCGCTAAAGGACAGAGTTGTTTTTCTTGATTATGTCGCCAACAGTGATTTGCCCTTGTTAATGTCGCATGCGGAAGCTTTAGTTTTGCCTTCTTTCTTTGAAGGGTTTGGGCTTACTCCTCTTGAGGCGATGGCTTGTGGTTGTCCGGTAGTAGCTTCAGATTTACCGAGTGTGAGAGAAGTGTGCGCAGATGCGATTAAATATTTTAATCCAAACGACCCTGACGAGTTAGGGGGCATCTTAAAAAACATATCAAGGGATGTCCATTTACGTTTTTCATTAAAGGAAAAAGGACTAGAGCGATCTAAGTGTTTCAGTTGGGGGAAATGCGCTATAAATTTAATCAACGTTATTGAAAGCAAATAACTTATGAAAGTGGCGCTTGTCCATGATTGGTTGACCGGGATGAGGGGAGGGGAAAGGGTTCTAGAGGCATTTTGTGAGCTTTTTCCAGAAGCCGAAATATTTACACTTTTTCATTTTAAAAACACCGTTTCTGCGCTTATTGAATCTCGTAAAATCCACACTTCATTCCTTCAAGTGTTTGCACATAAAAAATCGTATAGATATCTCTTGCCGCTTATGCCGGCCGCAATTGAAAGTTTGAATGTAAAGGAATTTGATTTGGTAATCTCTTTAAGTCACTGTGTTGCCAAGGGCATTAAACCGGCTTTAGGCACGAGTCATATTTGTTGTTGTTTTAGCCCCATGAGATATATATGGGACCGGCAGGAGGATTATTTTGGCAGTAAGGCCTCTCAATTCCCGCTATCATTTATAACTTCTTATTTGAGAAAATGGGATAGATCAAGTTCTTCACGCGTGCATCATTTTATCGCTATCTCGCAATTTGTTGGGAAGCGCATTGAAAAATGTTATAATCGCAGATCCGAAGTGGTTTACCCTTTTATTGAAACAGGCCGTTTTCATAAAAAGGATAAGATTGGTGATTATTATTTAGTTGTTTCTGCGTTTGCTCCTTATAAACGTATCGATATTGCCATTGAAGCATGTAATCATCTTAAATTGCCATTAAAGATTATTGGTGAAGGACAAGAAGAAGTTTATTTAAGAAAGTTAGCAGGTAAAACAGTTGAGTTCTTGGGCTGGCAGCCGGATGAAATAGTCGGGCAGTATTTATCCGGTTGTAAGGCCCTGCTATTTTGCGGGGTAGAGGATTTTGGAATAGTGCCTCTTGAAGCCATGGCCTCCGGAAGGCCGGTGATAGCTTTTGGCGCCGGGGGGGTTATGGAGACTGTAGTTGAAGGGCTGACAGGTGAATTTTTTTCAACAGCAGACGGCAGCCTTCGCTTGTAGAAGCGTTGCTTCGGTTTGAAAAAGAGAGTAATAAATTTGATTCTTCCGCAATTCAACAGCATGCTGCTAAATTTGATAAATCCATCTTTATGAAAAATATTAAGGATTTTCTTAATAGGACTGTAGGCAGTTATGCTTAAAAAATACGGTCAGGTATTTATAACTTTATTTATTTGTTCGGATATCCTGTTGATTTTTTTTATTTGGGTTGGTTTGTATATTTTAGCAGGACATTTATCTTCCAGCCGCATTATATCACTGGAAGATTTTTTAAAACAAATCAGGATTTTTTTAATTTTTATTCCGGTTTATCTCTTTTTCGCGCAGAAATTTGATTTTTATGCTCCCAGGAGATTCAGTAACTATTTTTCCGAGTTTATTAAAATTTTAAGGCTCATGTCATTTGTCATTATTGTATCTTTCTTTTTGGGATACGTTACCAGAACTTTACATCATAACCGTATTTTTATTTTAATTTTTTGGGGCGTTGCTGTTGTTTTGATTTTTTTATATCATATTTTAGTTGAGTATATATTGAAATCTTTTAGGATCAAAGGGTTTAATTTACGGAAAATTTTAATTGTGGGAAGCGGAGAGTTGGCAAGAAAGTCTGCCCTAAAATTCTTAGAGCACCGTGAATTTGGCTTGAATGTGGTTGGTTTTGTAACCAATAAAAAGCAAACTATAGCTCATAGCTTGGGCATTCCAGTCTTGGGAACATATGATCAACTGCACAAAATCATTTTACAAGAGTCTGTAGATATAGTTTATTTTGCCCTGCCGGCGAAAGAAGAACGGCTTACGCGTCTTTTAATTGAAAAAATTGATAATGAGCCGGTTGATATTAAAGTGGCCCTTGATATAGATGGGCTCTTTTTGGTGAAGAATAGCATCTCTGAAATTGACGGTATCCCTATCATCACTTTACGAGAAAGCCGCCTTATCGGTTTTCAGGAAATCATCAAACGGATATTTGATTTTATTTTTGCCTTAATAATCGTTATTTTTGCGGCACCATTTTGTGTTTTGATTGGAATTCTTATTAAGATTTCTTCACCGGGGACGGTATTTTATTTTCAAGAAAGAGTCAGTCTAAATGGGAAGAAGTTCAGGCTTATTAAATTCCGGACTATGAAGGTGAATGCAGAGGAGCATACCGGCCCGGTGTGGACAGCTGAAAATGACCCGCGAAGGACAAAAATCGGTGTTTGGTTACGTAAAACAGGGCTTGATGAGTTGCCTCAGTTTTTAAATGTTTTAAAAGGGGAGATGAGCATTGTCGGACCTCGGCCGGAAAGGCCGGAATTTATAGCGGAATTCAGGAAACTTCATCCTCATTATATGTTTCGCCATGCGGTAAAGACTGGGATAACAGGCTTAGCGCAAGTCCATGGGTTTACGCGGGAACACCTCTCTCGAAAAGAGATTAAAATATGATTTGGAGTATCTTAACAATTGGTCTTTGGGGTTAGATATGAAAATTATATTTATGACTGTCCTTGGAAATTTTTAAAGGAAAAGGAACATAGGCTGATTTTCTAATATGGAAGTGGATAAAGAAAAGTTAAGTTTATTTTTTGATCAGGCCTGTGTTATTAGCCTGTACCTTTTAATATTCTTTATTCCTATGTCTGCTGCTTTAATAGAACTCGTTTTTTGGGTTCTCTTTGTTTTTCTTTTTGGGAAGGTTATTTACTTCCGGGGGTCTTTTTATTCAACTTTTAAAGAAGGGAAAGATAGCCCTGTTCTTTTTTGTTGCGCTTGCATTTTCTTTAATTGATAGCGGGCCCTATTTATCGATTAGTTTACACGCGCTGTTTTTTAAATGGGGGGAATATATTGTACTATATCTAATAATTTCTCAGACCTTAATTACTGCCCCCAGGATTAAATACGCGTTAGCAATGATTTCTTTTGGAGCAGTTATAGTCATTTTGGATTGTTTCTTTCAGCTGTTTTTTAATTTAGAATTTGTTCACCAAAGACATATGATTTTACATGCGGATAATATTTTGGCTGTAACCGGTCCATTTAAGCATAATAATGATTTTGCCGCGTATTTAATTTGCGTGCTTATCGTTTTTTTGTATTGGGTATTTTCTAAAGGTCAGAAGTTGATTAAGCCTATAGCCATTATTGTTTTTTTATTAGGTGTTTTTATTTTAGCTCACGCATACTCAAGGGGAGGTTGTATTTCTTTTATTTTAGCAATCATTTTACTGGCTTTTTTACTGAAAAAATTCTGGTTTTTATGTTTCTCGTTGATGATTACGGTTATTCTAAGCTTTAAGATTATTCTTTTTAAATTTTCTATGTTCAATGATTCCGGCAGGTTTAAGCTTTGGGGTATTAGCTTGAGGATGATTAAAGAACATCCTTTGTTAGGCAATGGGATTGGGACTTTTATGGCTTGGTTTAGGAGTTTTTCTCCTACAGGAGATATTAGCTATGCTCATAATTGTTTTTTGCAGCTTTGGGCTGAAGCAGGTTTAATTTCAGTGGCTATTTTCTTTTATATTATTTTTGAAACGTTAATTTCATCTATTTTTGGTTATAAAGAAAATAAAAATCCTGTGTCCTTAATTCTGTCTTGCGCTGTTATTGCTTTTCTTTGTTCTAGTTTTGTTGATACCTTTCTTTTTTCGTACCAACTTGCTTCTTTGTTTTGGGTTATGATGGGGCTACTTAGAGGGAGTAATCATTGCCTAAAGGGGAATGACCTGAAATAAAGGTGACGGACACATTTATTTTGATTTTGTCAAATTATGAATAAATGTGTCCGTCACCTTTATTTCGTCACCTTTATTTATATTTAGAATGGGCAAATATTTGCAAAGGAAAACCTTCCCATATCTTCACATAGGATGAGCCTTCTGCCGTTACTAAATCCTCACGGGGGGTGTCTACCTTTATAATCAGACACGGCGGGGCACCTTTAATTTTTGCATTGATGCTGTGAAATCTAACGGATCCAAATCCCGTAAAAGCCCATAAGGGATATTCCCAACTATCCTCTCTTTCTATTAAACCCACATCAGTACATTGGGACGATGAAATAATTTCAGAAGCCTGTTCGTAGGCGTTATAAAATGGTTTTTTCATAAAATAATAATAATTGCGCGGTACCTGCATCAGACGGGCAGGGCCTATCAATGGCCGGGTTTGGTTATTGAAGAGGAAAAATGCCCCTGAGCCGGCCAGAAGACAAATAACCGCTGCACGGAGAATCCGTTTCTTTTCCAACAGCGTTGCGACTACCGGTGCAAAAAGAATAAACACCGGAAGATGCATCCGGCTAATAAATTCTTGCCATTTAAAGAATATAAAAAACGTTCCACCCAAAGTCACTAAAAAGGCAAATTTTTGTATATTTTTATTTTTGGGACAGAAAATTAAGGACAACAAACAGATCAAATAAAGGAAGAAATGAACGCAATTTCCGGCATAATCTTCGTCGAGTGCCATGACCGCGGGTTTAACGCCGGTCGGATTAACGATGATCCCTTCTAAATCGGAAGCATCTTTTTTGAATAAAGAATGGGCCCCTAAAAGGATTTCGCTTCTTCCCGGGAAGTCTTGTTTCCAGGGTAATATCCAATGCACTGAGGCATGGTGCAAAGCATTAAACGCAAGCGAGGAGAAAGACGCGCTATCAACAATAAATTCTTTTGATGCTTTACCATTGAGGGCATTTTCTCTCAAACAAAAGCCGCCAATAACACATGCCAATATGCCGATAAATAGTATTGCTAAAATTATTTTTCCCTTCCACCGTATATGATAACCGGCAGATGCCCATACTAAAACAGGGATTGCGACAAAAAAAGTTCCCTTGGTCAACACTCCTATCGCAAAGGCAACGGACGATATCAAGAAGGAAAACCAAGACCAGTTTTTGCGGCAACGCAAAGCAAAGGTAATAGCCGTCACCAGCCAGAATGTTTCAATCAGGTCGGTCTGTGTACTGGTAGACTGCAAGATGGCCATCGGTACTGTTGAGGCAACAACTGCGGTAAGCAATTGCCCGCAGCGACCGGCGCCAAGTTCCTGTGCTATCAGCGATACCCCCAAACAACTTCCGGCCAATGCGCTCCATTGGAGGAAGTTGAACCACCGGTCATTAGACGTCAATAAAAAAATATGCAATAAGATGTATTCAGCTCCCGGCGGATACTGGTTCTGGCGGGGAATATCGGTCGGAAAATTTGAAACAGATCTTTGTTCCGCCCAATGCATGATACGCGCCAGATGGTACGTCATAGAATCCCAATTGTTGGGCGGGGCAACAAAGGCGATGAATGCTGTTATGGCAAAAATGCCCAACAAAATAAAAACACAGGTACGTTCAAACGGAGTTAAGGAGAAAAGGGGGGCTTTAGGAGAAGAAAATGAAGGGCTACGCCTTCGCCATGTATGAAGCCCTCCCAAACCTAATGAAAGAGCTGTCAAAATCCATAGTGATCTAACCACTGTAGGGGTCAAGGCACGGAAAGACCCCAAGATCTCAATTGATATAACTGCGAACAGTCCAAGCACCACTATGGCTGACAAAAAAGCTTCACGAAGGAGGACAATTCCCCAACGGTGATAAAAAACAGAGGCAAGGGCCAATATTGAGATAATCGGAAAAAGTATTCCCATTGATGCTCCTTGATTTTATTCTACCAGAGTTTCAGAATCTGCAAGCCGGTTTTTAGGATAGTAAATTAATGATTATAATTGACTTGGGTTCCTTTTTGCTCTATATTTCAAATAGATACCGTAGTAAAGATTTAAAACCTTCGCGGAACCCGAAGTTTTATGCGAAGGTTTTTGTTTTTAAGAATACAATAAAACGGGTCAGTGGACCCTAAAAAATATTCCGGAGGGATAGATGCAAGGGCTAAAATTTGATTTATCAGGTATCATCAGAAAACGTATTTTCCAGGCCTTAAGATATCCTGAATCAAACAAGGATATATTAATCCAAAAATTTATCAAAATTTTGATGCAAAAATTTATTGCCAGGGTGCGTGTTTTTACGATTATGGGCAAAGCCGGTTGTGGCAAAGGCACGTTATCCGGATGGTTTATCAAGGAACTCAACAAGCTTTTGCCCGAAGGTTCCAGATATGAAACCTTGGTTTTGGGAAGTTATTTTAGGAAAATCCTAAAAATCAGGAAAGATCCTGCCGGTGCCGGCCAGCAAGACCTGGAGGAATATGGCCCTCTGGTTTCTTTAGTCACCGACGAAGATTTGGCCTTTATGAAAGCCGGGAAAATGATAAGCGACCAGACCGTCATTAACTTGATCACGGCCATCTTAAAGACAGAGCCCTATAAAAATGCCTTAGGTCTATTTTTCGACGGGTTCCCACGCAATTTGGCCCAGGTAAAGATCCTGCAATCAGGGAAAATTTTATGGCGGGGCAAGCCATTAAGCGTTGACCTGTATGTGTATACGCATATCCCTCAAGAACGGGATGAAGTTTTCAAAATGCGTGCTCAAATGAGAATAAATGAAGAGATTGCCAAGGCAGCTTTGGAAAACCGGCCTGCGGAAATACGGGATGACGACAAGCTTGAAATCATTGAAGAACGCTTGGCAACATTTTACCAACAGACAGAACCGGGCATTCAATATGTCCTAGAGAACATAAAGGCAAAATCATTTAGGATCGAAGGGACAACCGAGGGTAGTGTCCAGGACAGTATTGTCATGGACCGTGCTAAGTTAATGGTCGGCTGGATGTCCAAAGCAGGATTTAGTTTTGATTTAGGGGTCCTATTATTCCGTTTGGCACAACAGGGGGATAATGTCCCGGAGAGTTGATACGGCTTCTTAAATTAATATACAGCCATCATGAGCCGGTGCGTTCATCATCGGTAGGGTCATTCTTACCGGAAATCCATGTCCATTTCATGGGGTAAACATCCGGATCAAAAATGGTGAAATAAAAGTGCCAGATAAGGATGGCCAGGCAGGCAAGGATGGCTTCATAATAATGGACGGCCACCACTTTGGATTGCAGGAGGGGTGTTTTGGACAAATTTTAAATCTAATCTAAGATGGAATTTCTATATTTAAAATATTCCTGCCGTATCTTGTTTGAAGCAATAGCATAACTTTTGGAGGGGTCACTTATTTGTTTGCCCATGATTAGTCCCAGCAAAGAACCTTCTTCATTTAAAATCGGGCCACCGCTGTCTCCCTGCTTAAGGGGTATGTTTATTTCTAAGAGTTCTATGTTATTGGAAGAGGTTTCTTTGAATATTTTTATTATTTGACCGCCAAGCATTCTCTTAGGGTTAAGACCAGCTTTGGTAATAGCAATAACATTGCTGCCTATTTGGATATCAGAAGAGTCTGCCAAAGAGATCGCCCTGAGCGCAAAAGGAGCAGATATTCTTATTAAGCACAAGTCCGCTTGGCTGTTAGTCAGCACATTGGCTTCATATGTTTTTCTATCAGAGAGCATTACATAAATATGCCGGGCATTACCGATAATGTGTCTGTTGGTGGCAATGATGCCGGCAGAATCAATGATAATGCCCTGACCATAACGTTCTTCGGAAGCCATTGCGAGTCTGCCATTTTTGGTGCGTAAGGCCGGTGGGTCAACAGCTTTAATATCAACCAATGTTGTTTCTAGGTTTTGCCCGGAATTATTATCTGAAGGCCGCGCTTGTGCCACCAAGACTTCGGGGTCAGGGGCAACACCTGTCAAGAAAGGTTGAGCCGCACAAGACAAAATGCCCAAAGCCCAAAACATGCCAAGGGTTATATAAAAAGCCACCTTTTTTAGACTCAAGTTTGCCATATATACCACCTGTGGAAGTATATATGGTAAATTTAGGAAAAATTGCTCGTAGGGGCAAGGATAGGGAAACGTTTCCCTGAAATGTCTTAAGCCATTGATCTGAAAACATTAAGAAAAATTACAAAAGCAAAAATATTATTAAAATAGTTGTTATAACCTTGACAATAATAACTATAATTGGGGATAAGCATATATCCGAAAATTTAATACTTCGATTTTGCTCAATACCAATTTTTATAATTTGTTATGATAAATGTGTTGCTTAGAAGAAGGGATGGGTAGTAAAATGTTCAGAATAAATGAAGGATAAACTTAGGAAGAACGATTTTTTCAAAGTTTCCGGATAAATTCTTCTGTTTATACCTATGTAACTTTCAATATTTCAATAATTACCGATAATGTTGAAAATATTTAAAACCAGCCACCCATCAATGCTTAGTGTCACAGCGTCCTTATTAGGATTTGCTGTTGCATTGCTTGGCGTTTTAGTATTATTAGGTTGGATTACGGGATTGCGTGTCCTTTCCAGCATTCGTCCTGAGTATATTCCCATGCCCATGGAAACTGCTGTTCTGTTTATCATTTGCGGCGGATATTTGTTCTTTGCCGCACATATGCAGGATAGGAAAATTATCAGAACATTCACAGTGGTTTTTTCATTTATTGCTTTATATGGTCTATTGAAATTTATCGAATTTTTCTTACAGGCTGACCTTACATTCACAAATTATCTGTTCCCGGTCTCCAAGCAGGGCGGTGGTTTTCCTATTGGCCGTATGTCGCCATTTACGGGCGCATTATTTTTCTTAAGTGCAGTCGCCATTCTGTTATCGATACACGGTAAGGGACGGCTGAAATTATTGAATACGATTGGCTGTTTAGGGGTAATTGTAAGTGTAGCAGGGTTTGTGGTGGCATTAGGGTATTTGTTTGACGCTCCTCTTTTGTATGGAAGCGCTGCTACCCCATTGGCATTGACCACGGCCGGTGCATTCATGTTATTGGGATCAAGTCTGGTGGCATTATCCACAGAAAAAAGCATTATTTTGTCCCCATTTTCAGGAGATACGCCGATCGCCCAACTTATGAGGAATGTTTTGCCCATGGTTGTCATTGCGATAGTGTTCACGGGTGTTCTCGATTATAAACTTAGGATTATCAGTCAAGTCAACCCGGCTGCAATATCGGCACTGTTGACCCTGGGTTTCGTTATGGTGATCAATATCGCCATGATACGGATATCGTCGGGGATATCTCAAAACATTGAAAAAAAAGAAGCCCAGCGCAAGTTGCTGGAAAACCAAATTTCCGATGCGCTTGAATTTAACCAAAAGGTCCTGATGGCTTCGACTGTCGGTATATCAACTTACAACTTATCCGGTCAGTGTATATCGGCGAATGAAGCCATTGCCCAGATGATAGGAACGACCGTTGAGGGGATTATCTCACAAAATTTTCATCATTTGAGGTCCTGGAAAGAGGCGGGGATACTCAAAGCAGCAGAAATATCTTTGGCCCAAGGGATCCGGCAGCAACTGGAGGGAGATTTTGTAAGCTCATTCGGAAAGCATGTTTGCTTGGATTTGCAGTTAGTGCCTTTTCAATCTAAAGGGGAGAAGCATTTGCTGCTGCTTGCCATCGACATCACCGAACGCAAGCGGGCGGAAGAGGCGTTGCGAAAAAGCCAAGAGCTTCTGCTGCAGGTTGTCAAACATGATCCTTACGCCGTCGCGGTCCATGACCTTAATATGTGTTATATCGCGGCTAGTGACCGATGGTTGCGGGACTACAATGTCAAGCAATCGGATATCATCGGCAAGAGCCACTACGAAGTATTTCCGGAGATTCCTCAAAGATGGAAGGAAATCCACCAGCGATGTTTGGCCGGCGCCATTGAGCGTAACGATGATGATTATTTCGAGCGGCCCGATGGGTCCGTTACTTATAACCGCTGGGAGATGCGACCATGGTATCAGTTGGACGGCAAGATCGGCGGTGTCATTTCCTACACCGAGGTGATAACTGAGAGGAAGTTGGCGGAACAGGCGCGGAAATCGGTTATCGAAAGATATAATCTGGCCACCCTTGCTGCCGGTATCGGGGTGTGGGATTGGGATATTCAAAAAGATCATTTAATCTGGGATGCCCGGATGTTCGAGTTGTATGGGATTAAAAAGGAAGACTTTTGTGGCGTTCATGCCCACTGGTTAAAAAGCATTCATCCTGATGACAAAAATTTCGCTGTTGAAGAATTACAGCAGGCCTTACGAGGTGAAAAAGAATACGATACGGAGTTTCGTATCATCTGGCCAGACGGAACGGTCAGGCACATTAAGGCATATGCCCAGACGGTCAGGGATCCGCAGGGCAAGCCCCTGCGTCAAACAGGTGTCAATTATGATATTACTGATCGCGTAAAAGCACAGGAGGCACAAAAAAAGAGCGGGGACCGGCTGGAAAAGATCAACAGTTATCTTTTGGGATTTGGCAGTGACCACCGTGCTAACATTGACCGGCTGGTTGCGTTGACCGGTGAACTACTGCAAGCTACTTGCGCGCTTTATAACCGTCTGGAGAACAATCTGCTTTGCTCTCTGGGGCAATGGCATACTCCGGCGGGGTTTAAGGCGAGGGATAATCCCGACGGGCATATTTGCTACGATGTTATCCGTGAAGTGAAAGACGATGTGATTGTTATCTGCGACCTGCCAGCGACCAAGTATTTTGAGTCCGATCCCAATGTGCGTGCTTATGGCCTTAGGACCTATATGGGCTGCCCGGTCAAATGTGAGGGCAGGTCGATAGGTTCGCTTTGTGTGGTTTATCAGACAGATTATCGGCCTAGCGATGACGACCGCAGGATCCTTGGGATCATAGCTTCCGCAGTAGGCAACGAGGATGCGCAAATGCAGGCAGAGGATGCTCTAAGGGAAAGCGAACAGCGTTTTGCCACGGTCTTTCGTGCCAGCCCTATTGCCTGTAGCCTGACAAGGCTATCGGATGGAAAATTTTTGGATGTCAATGATAAATTTTTGCAATTGTTTGCTATGTCGCGGGAGGCGGTGATCGGCAGCAATCCGCTTGCATTAAACATGTGGGTCCACCTGGAACAACGTGAAAGGATGGTCGAGGCTCTCCGTGCGCATGGCAGAGTCGATGCTTTTGAAACACAGTTCCGTATGAAAGACGGCCAGATTAAAGATGTGATCTTATCAGCTGAGGTGGTTGATTTGGCCACAGAACGATATATTTTGGGGCTGACGGTTGACATTACCGATCGCAAGAAAGGTGAAACGGCCTTGATCGCTTCCGAGTTGCGCTATCGCCGTCTTTTTGAATCGGCTGAGGATGGGATACTTTTGATCAATGCCGAGACAGGCGTGATCGAAGACGTCAATCCGTTTTTGATCAATCTGTTGGGGTATCCGCGTCAGGATCTTTTGGGTAAACATCTTTGGGATATGGTATTTTTTGGGAATAACATAAGAAGTTTGGAAGTTTTTAAAAAATTGCGGGAAAAAGGATTTGTCCGTTACGATAACTTACCGCTTCAGACAGCTGATGGGAAGACTATACTGGTAGAGTTCGTGAGTAATGTTTACTCGGTTGATCATACCAGAGTTATCCAGTGTAATGTTCGCGATATCACGCAGAAAAAGGAATTGGAAGGAAACCTGGAGTATCTGTCTCATTATGATGTGTTGACAGGACTTCCGAATCGTGAATTATTTTTTGCCCGGGCGAGTGCCGGCCTGGCCCTGTCGAAACGCGATAAGAAATACTGTGCCATCCTTTTTGTCGATTTAGACAATTCCAAGAGTATTAATGACACGATGGGCCATTCGATGGGGGATGAGCTTCTTAAAGATACGTCTATAAAGCTTAAGGAATGTGTCCGGGAGATGGATACCCTTGCCCGCTTAGGGGGCGATGAATTTATTATTTTTATGGGTGATTTGGATAACGGTGAGAGTGCCGGGTATGTCGCTGAACGTATTCGGGAGAAATTCAACATCCCCCGTTTGATTGCCGGCAATGATATTTTTGTTACAGCTAGCATCGGCATTGCCATCTTTCCCGATGACGGCAAGGAGATGGAGGATCTTTTAAAAAACGCCGATACAGCGATGTATTCGGCCAAGAACAATGGGAAGAACACCTATAGCTTTTTTAACCAGGAAATGAACCGCCTGGCGGTCAAGAAAATGCACATTGAGCGCGGGTTGCGTCAAGCCCTGGCCAATGCCGATTTTCGGCTTTTTTATCAGCCCATCATCTCTGTTGAGACCGGGAAGATCCGCGGGTTTGAGGCGCTTTTACGCTGGTTCCCTACTGAAGGCGAACCTATTTATCCGGATGAATTCATCCCTACGGCAGAAGAGAACGGGCTTATTGTTCCGATCGGTGAATGGGTTTTGCATGAGGCCTGCCGATTTAATAAGAAGCTCATTGATGGGTATGGAGGGAGACCGGTTGTGTCCGTCAACGTATCGGTTGAGCAGCTTAGGCGGAAAGATTTTCTCGATGTGATCCGCTCCGCGATCAACAAGTGCGGACTGCCGCCGGAGTGTTTGGAACTTGAGATTACCGAGACCTTGATGATCGAGTCTTTTGATACCGCTATCGCGATCCTAAAGGACATCCGGTCGTTGGGGGTACAAATCTCCCTGGATGATTTCGGGAAAGGGTATTCGTCTTTGATTCATCTTCGACAATTACCGATAGGTCATCTTAAAATTGACCGGTTTTTTATCAAGGATATTGATAAAGAGACTGAGGGGGGGATCTTGATCCCGGCGATTGTTGATTTAGCCCATAAGCTTCAGTTGCGCGTCGTAGCCGAGGGGGTGGAAACCGAGCTGCAGCTAAAAAAGTTATCGAAAAACGGCTGCGACTTTTTCCAAGGGTACTTTTTCAGCAAAGCTGTTCCTGAGGACCAGGCGATTGCTTTGTATATGAACGAGGCCAGTGTGGGGAAGCCATGAATCATGCCATTTTATTAATTTCTTGCCGGGACCAAAAAGGCATCACCGCCGCCGTCACGAATTTTATATTTCAACATCAGGGGAATATCATCCACGCCGACCAGCACATTGATGAACAGAGCAATACGTTTTTTATGCGGATTGAATGGACGCTGGATGGTTTTAAACTAAAACGGGAAGATATTAAGCAGGCATTTTCCGTTATTGCCAAGTCGTTTAATATGACGTGGAAACTTTCGTTTTCGGACCAAAAAACGCGGGTCGCCATTTTTGTCAGCAAGCATTTGCATTGCCTGTATGACCTTTTGTACCGCCACAAGACGGGCCAGCTTTTCTGCGATATTGTACTTTTGTTGAGCAATCATCCTGATGCCGGGCAGGTTGCAAAAGATTTTGGCATCAAGTTTGCTGAATTTATCATTGTGCCGCACAATAAAATTGAGCAGGAGTTAAAGCAGATGGAACTTCTGCAGTCCCAGAAGGTTGACCTTGTCGTTCTGGCCCGGTATCATCAAATTTTGACGAAACAATTTGTTGACCGTTTTCCGTCGCAGATTATCAATATCCATCATTCATTCTTGCCGGCGTTTGCCGGAAGCAACCCGTATCTGCAGGCCTACCAAAAAGGAGTTAAAGTCATCGGGGCCACCAGCCATTACGTGACCGAAGGGTTAGATGATGGCCCCATTATTGCGCAGGATACGGTGGCTGTCAGTCACCGCGATTCCCTGGAGGATATGAAGAGAAAAGGGGAAGACCTGGAAAAGGTCGTTTTAAGCCGTGCCGTGCGCTGGCATCTGGAGAAAAAAATTCTTTGTTACGGCAATAAAACAGTTGTTTTTGATTGAAAAGCAGATATTTTAGACGTAATTTTGAATTTTTTATCCCTGTTTGTTTTTTATTATGATATAGTAGCCAAAATTATAAAGGCGCGAACGGGGATAGATTCCTCTGCGATAGGTGACTACGCCGTATGTTTTCCCAAGGGGCAACGATGGATTATAAAATAAAGATAAAAGATGCGATTACTGCCGCTGTCATCGAGATCAACCAGACATTGTCCCATGACCGCCAGATCAGTACGGATCCGGATGCTCCTTTATATGGTCCGCAAGGGGTGGTGGATTCTTTGACGTTGACCCTCTTGATCGTTGCTATCGAGCAAAAAATCGAGCAGACGTTGTCTGTATCCGTCACCCTGATCGATTATTCCATGGGGTTGGGGGAACAAAATCCATTCAGCAGTATCCATGCCCTTTCTGATCACATTGTTGCTTTGATGAGTTCTAGAAATTATGCAGAATAAATTATCAGGACTTTTGGTTTCTGATTTTACATCAGACGTATTAAAAGCATTTCTTGTTAACCTTCCGGAATCCCCGTCCTGTTCTATTGTGCTTGCTCCCTTTGGAGGGGTCATCTCTGTATTGGAAGATCCTTCCAATTCTGTTTGGAAGGATCCTTATGATTTCGTTGTCGTGTGGACGCAAGCCGCAGCAGTGGTCCCTTTATTTCAGAAAATTTTATATTTCGAAGAGGTCCCCTTGCAGGAGTTATCGTCTGAATGCGATGTATTTATTAATGCCGTCAAAGAAGCGGCTGACCGCGGCCGTTTTGTTTTTGTAATCACATGGAGCTTGCCGGAATTTTTTCGCGGTTATGGACCCATCGATCTGCGTAAAACAAATGGCTGGCGTTATGCGTTGCTGACGCTTAATAAACGTTTGGCAGAGGGATTGGCTGATGTTCCCAATGTCTATCTTTTAAGTGCCGAGAAATGGTTGCAGGCCATTGGGGAAAAAGCCTGTGATCCGAGGCTTTGGTTTATGAGCAAGATCCCCTTTGACCCTTCTGTTTTTAAATTAGCGGCACAGGACATTAAGGCCGCTTTGCGTGCTTGTTTAGGAGAAACTCGCAAATTGATCATCGTTGATCTGGACAATACGCTTTGGGGAGGGGTGGTGGGTGATGATGGCTGGCAGAATTTGCGGGTAGGGGGCCATGATCCTCAAGGAGAATCTTACGCGGATTTCCAACGCGCACTTAAAAGCTATAAACAGCGCGGCATCATCCTTGCCATTGTCAGTAAGAATCAGCAAGACATTGCGTTGGAAGCATTGGACCGTCACCCGGAAATGGTGCTTAAACGCTCAGATTTTGTCGGCTGGAGGATCAATTGGATGGACAAGGTTGAGAATATCATGGATCTGTTAAAAGAATTGAATTTGACCCCGGAGGCGGCTGTGTTCCTTGATGATGACCCGGCAGAACGTAACCGCGTTCAAGAGGCATTGCCAGGGATCTTGGTGCCCCCATGGCCGCAAAACAGCCTTTTATACACCAAGACCCTGTTGTCTTTGTCCTGTTTTGATACTGTCTTTGTCAGCGACGATGACCGTAAACGCAGTGAGATGTATCTCCAACAGAAACACCGCAATGCCTTGCGTGGGTCAATGCAAAACCAGCAGGAATGGCTGGCTTCTTTAAAAACAACGGTGACGGTCGCTCCATTGACTTCTGCGGATCTTCCCCGGGCCACACAGCTTTTAAATAAAACGAATCAAATGAATTTGACCACCCGGCGTTTAAGTGAGCAAGATTTCAAGGCTTGGTCCCAAGCCCCCAATCACCGGGTGTGGGTATTTCGGGTGGAAGATAAGCTGGGGGATTCCGGATTAACGGGAATTGTCAGTTTTGAGCATGATGGCCACAGCGCCCGGATAGTGGATTTTATTTTAAGTTGCCGCGTTTTCGGCCGTCATATAGAAAATGTAATGGTTCAAACAGTGATTGAACAGGCCCGTCGATTAAATTTGCGGGAGTTGAAAGCGGTGTATGTCGGGACGGAGAAAAATCAGCCTTGCCTGGATTTTTTGAACGAACGTTCCGTTTTTCATAAGACAGACGGGGACACCTTTATTTGGGACATGGATGGCGTTTATCCGTCATCACCGCATATTATTATCAGACATGCTGAAGGTTGACCGATGGTATTGAATCAGAATGCTCAAACAAAAACCTGGGATGTCTCTTTTCAGGTCACAGAACAGATGGTTGATGTCTTTGCGCGCTTGACCGGAGATTTCAGTTCCTTGCATATGGATAAGCAGCAGGCAAGGGGCCATGCGTACCACCAAAGGGTTGTTCATGGTATGCTGCCGGTCAGTGCCTTACTTTTACTGGAACCTTTTCATGGTCCTGCTGTGGCGGCGATCAAAAAGATCTCCGGACGTTTTATGTACCCGGTTTATTTGGGAGATACAGTAACGGTCGAATTGACAAAAGAACCGGAGGATAAGGGTGTTGTCGACGGGCAAAGATATGTTTTTAGTATTAGGTCATCTTCTATACGGGAACCTGCCACATACGGCGCGGTCACTTTAAGCTATTTGCCTGGGCAAAATGCTTCTGTCCCATTGATAGAACCTGTAGAGGGAAGTTTTTTGCAGGGCGTGGTTAAAGAAAATGTTTTAGAATTAGAACAGATCAAAAAGGGGCATACAGAGGCCGTCACTTTTGATACAATATCGGGGAAATGTACGGCTTGGCTAAAGGAATTAAGAAAATACGTTATAGGGCAAGCAGACGCTGTTTGTGATCATTCCGGCCTATCGGAAATGATCGCCGTCATGCTTTGTTCGACCCTGGTCGGTATGCGTCTGCCAGGCCGCAGGGCTACGTTCCTTGATTTTTCTTTTGATTTTATAAGACCATTGCAGTCTAATACCTCTTATGTTCTTGGAGCAACGGTGGATTTTGTTTCTTCTGCCACCCGTATTGCCGTTGAAAAAATAGAGATCTCCAATACTGGACATCCCGAGGAGATTCAGGGGCAAGGGAAGGTTTCTGTGAAAATAGATGAGCCAACCAGGCCATTACCGGATTTTAAAGAATTGAGCCAATATACCGGCGATCATTCTCTAAAAGGGAAAGTCGTTATCATCACCGGGGCCAGCCGCGGGATCGGAGCGACTACGGCCAGGCTTTTTGCCTGCCAGGGCGCACATGTGGTGGTCAATTATTTAGCCAGTGCATCCGAAGCTCAAAAAGTAGTCGAGGACATTATGGCCCATGGGGCGCGTGCCATTGCCATTCAGGCTGATGTTAGCGATCGCGACCAGGTGCAAGCCATGGTTGCCAAAGCAGTTGAGGTTTTTGGCGGGGTGGATATTTTAGTCAACAATGCGGTCACGGATTTTTTAGTTGTCCCCTTCCAACATTTGACTTGGGGGAAAGTCCAAAGAGACATTGATGTAATCGTGCAAGGGGCATTTCATTGTTGCCAGGAAGTCATCCCGTTAATGATCAAGAAAGGCGGTGGCCGTATCATCAACGTTGGGACTGTGGCAACGGAAATTCCTCCCGCCGGTCATTCCCAATATGTCATAGCCAAAAGTGCTTTGATGGGTTTGACCCGTAGTTTAGCCGTTGAACTTGCCGGACATCATATTTTGGTCAATATGGTGATGCCCAGCATGGTAGAAACGGACCTTACAAAAACAATTCCGCCTGCAGTTCGTGATAAAATACGCAGCAGTAATCCTTTGGGGCGCCATCCGACCACCGTTGATGTGGCCCAGGCCATTATTGCTTTGTCCGGCCCCCATTTTGATTACACCACAGGGCAAAAATTTTTTATTACAGGCGGGTTGCCACCATTTATTTGATCTATAATTTATGCTTTTTAATTCCATTGAGTTCCTCGTTTTTTTTACCGTTGTTTTTTGTCTATACTGGTTATTATCCCACCATCGCCAGAATATTTTACTGTTGATTGCTAATTGTATTTTCTATGCGTCATGGAACTGGCACTTTTTGTTGTTGCTTTTTTTATGCAAGGCAGTTTCTTATTATGCGGCAGACCGTATTCAGGCAAGCGATCGTCCAGTGATTAGGCGCCTGTGGCTTTGGACAGGCCTTGGATTTAATCTCGGTTGTTTGATCTTCTTTAAATATTTCAATTTCTTCCTCGATAGTTTTTATCAATTGCTACATGCCGTGGGGCTGCCTTATACAGGCAGGACTTTTGATATTATTTTACCGATGGGCATTTCTTTTTTTACTTTTCAAGCCATGAGTTATACCATCGATGTGTACCGCAGGGTGGTCAAGCCCACAGGGAATTTTCTTGATTATATGGTTTATGTGTCTTTCTTCCCGAATTTGGTTGCAGGGCCGATCGAACGCGCAACCAACCTTTTACCGCAAGTGCTCAAATCGAGGGTGTGGGATACCCAACAGGTCAAACAGGGAGCGTATTTGATTTTTCTGGGTTTATTCCAGAAAATGTTCGTCGCTGATAATCTAGCGCACATCGTTAATCCCGTTTTTGCCTCTCCATCGTCTTATCAGGGGTTAGGTATTTTAATTGCCATGTATGCATTTGTGATCCAGTTATTTTGTGATTTTGCGGGGTATAGCAATATCGCCAGGGGTTTGGGCTTCATGATGGGATTTAAGATCATGGTAAATTTTAATTTACCGTTTTGGGTGACCAATGTCCAGGAATTCTGGAACCGATGGCATATCAGCCTGAGTCAATGGATTAGGGATTATTTATATTTTCCGTTAATGGGGACATTACGGGGCATTAAGGGGAATTTTCGTGTTTATACGGCATTGATGATTTCCATGACCCTTTTGGGATTGTGGCATGGGGCCGCATGGAATTTCGTTGTTTTTGGCATGTATTATGGTTTGTTGTTGTGCCTTTATATTGTGGTCCGTTCCCGTATGGGGCATTGGATCTCTCCTAAATCACCCGTAGGTCAGTCGGTCTGGTATTGGGTGCGTGTTATTTTTATGTTTAATATCACGGCCTTGGGCATGACCCTTTTTCGCTCATCATCTTTGACCCAAGCAGCGGAGGTTTTAGGAAGGTTGTTGGTGTATTCAAATCCGTCGGGTGTGCCGTGGGGTTCGATGGTTAAATTCCTGACTTTTTCTTTTCCGATCTTCGTATTGGAATATATCGAATTCACGATTAAGGATACGTTTTTTATTTTCAATCATATGAATTGTCTTTGGCGCATCATGCTTCTTTCTTTTATGGCCTATCTTTTGTTTGGATGGGGTGTGATGTCAGCCGAGGAATTTATTTATTTTCAATTTTGATTAGGCGGTATATGCGAATTCCCTGGAGAATATTAAGGTCTGTTTTTCTATTTCTCGTCTTTCTTGAGATTTATTTCTGGATCGGCAGTTGGGTGACCCAGGTAGGGCAATATTGGGGCAATGTCCAGCAGGCCCGTCAAAAAAATGTTTACCGAATCTTATGCATCGGGGAATCGACCACCTTGGTAGGAGGTAAAGATTCATATCCGTCCCAATTAGAGAATATCCTCAACCAAACAGGTGGCGGCATGCAATTTCAGGTGATCAACCAGGGAATGGCCGGAGTCAGTACAACTACCATTTCCCAACAACTTCCTCAATGGCTGCAAAGGTACCGTCCGGATATGGTTATTGCCATGATCGGTATTTTGGATCCTATGCAAAATCAAAAACAAGATACGCCGCAGTCTTTACCTGCCTTTGTCGAAAAAATAAAATTGTATCAACTGTTCAAAAAACTTGAACAAAAAGCCGTGGTTGGCTTGAAGGAATATGTGCAAAGGCAGGAAAGACAAATTCATCCTCCGGTCAAGGAAAATAAAGTGTTTACGACTGAATATGATATGTTTAATGATGCCATGGTGCAACAGCCGGACGATCAGAAGAAATTGTATTTCTTGATCAACCTTGTCAAGGCAGACGGACGGATGGATGTGGCCGAAGTTTTATATGAAAAATTCCTTCAAAATAATAAGAATGACGTGATCAACCGTTGGGTGATCAAGCAATATGGGAATCTTTTAGTCCAGAGAGGGGAGTATGACAAATTTGTCAGGGTTATGGAGTATATTCCCTATGATTCCTGGTTATTCGATTGGATCAAAGGTTATTGTCATGGGGAAGATCATATGGAGCGGGTACGTCAGACCATTGAAAGGATGGTCACTCAGGAGAGGGTAGATCCTTTGGTCTATGGGTATGTCTCCGCCTGTTATGAAGAAGGGGGCCATAAAGACCTGGCTGATATTTATCAGGATAAGATGGGGTTAGAGAGCAGTTATTATGCCCCGCTGACCAGAAGGAATTATATAGCCATTAAAGATATTCTTTTGTCGCAGGATATTCAGCCGGTTTTTGTGCAATACCCCATGCGCAATATCCGGCCGCTATTGTCGATCTTTGATAATGATCCCGATAGAGGGAAAATTATTTTTGTAGACAATGGGCCTGTTTTTCATGAAGGCGTTCGTCAAAAGTCCTATGAGTTTTATTTTTTGGATAAGATGTCAGGTGACACCGGCCATGCTACTCCTGAAGGGAATCATCTGTTGGCCGGCAATATCGCCAAAGCGATCTTGGGAAGGATCTTTTTAAATAACAGGGTCAAGTCATTTTGAGCGTTTAAAAATCAAAAAAATAGTTTAACTAATTAATACCTTAGGAGGGCATATGACTGAATTATTAAAAGAAAAATGGATGAAGGGGGTAGCTGTTACTACAACTTGTTTGGCGGTTATGACCGCTATCGCAGCTGCCCGTGGGGCCGCCTGTGGCTCCAAGACCCAGCTTTTGACCGCTCTGGAATCAAGTAAATGGGCATACTATCAGGCAAAAAGTATCAAACAAAATTTAGCTGAAGTACAACTTAACGCTTTTGGAGTTGAAATTCTAGGGGCGGTTAATGCCGCACAAAAAGATTTATATGCAGAAAAAATCAAGACGGCATCAGAAGAAGTCGGCCGATATGATAAAGAAAAGAATCAAATAAGGAAGGAAGCTGAGGACACTGCGAAGTCCAATCATCTTTTGGCCCAAAAAGCCAATTTTTTCTCGGCAGCAGTAGTTTTTTTCCAAATAGGTATTATGCTTTCTTCAGTAAGCGCATTGCTTAGTAGAAAATTAATGTGGATAGTTGGGTTGGTGTTTGGTTTTATTGCCACTGTACTTTTGGGGTACGGGCTATTTTTGCAGCCGCTCCTATTTTAATTTTCACATTCTTATAAACTTGACTTTATTTTAGGTAGAGATTATATTTACTTCAGCTTATTACTTACTTTTTTTATGTTTAAGTTTCATATAATTTAATGTGCTTAAAAAAATGTTAAGAGTGCTGACAAAGATTGTTGTGGGGATTGTTTTGTTTTACTTGGTTGCCGGTTTTATCCTGATCCCTCTTGTTTTGTGGTGGGCCATTCCCAGCCAGGGGACCAAGTTTCTGAAACAACCCGTTCATGTCCGTTTTGTTACCTTTAATCCTATTTTATTGCAGCTTAACATCAAAGGGTTTGAGATTTTAAATGCCCAAAAACAAGTCATGGTGGGTTTTGACAGGCTCTTTGTGGATGTCAGTTTCCTCAACCTGTTCAAGAAGGTCATTCGGGTCGAGGCCATTGAGCTGGATGGCCTTAAAGTAAACGCGACGCTCTTTGCCGGGGGTCACATGGACCTGTTGGATCTTGTGCCTGCCAATACGTCCCTTCCGGAGAAAAAATCTGCTGCTTCTTCAGCAACGCCGGTGGCCTTGCCGGCGGTTATTATTGATAGTATTGCTTTACATCAAGGGAACATTCATTTTACCGACCAGACTCTTTTGCCCAATTTCTTTACAACATTAGACAATATAGAAGTTCATATCACTAATATCTCAACCAATCCCGAGACTGAAGCCAAGGTTATTTTTCAAGCCAACCTGGATGAGAAGGGGAAGATTTCAACCGAAGCCATTCTCAAGCCCTTGGCCAAACCGCTGCAATTGGAGGCCACATGCACTCTCAATGATTATGCCATGCAAGTGCTGACGCCTTATACCGGCAAATATACCGGGCACCAGTTAAAAGACGGGAAACTTGATTTTAGAATGGATTACCGGATAGGTGACAATAAACTAACGGCCAGTCACAAGCTGCTTATTCAACGTTTCGAGTTCGGGCAAAAAGTCGAAAGCAAGGACGCCTTGCCATTGCCGTTTGGTTTGGCCGTGGCCCTGTTGGAAGACCCCCAAGGGCACATTGATATTGCCTTGCCCGTAACAGGGGACATGAGTGATCCGAAGTTTGAATATTTCCATTTGATAGGGCAGGTGGTCAGGAATTTTTTTATGAAGATTGTCACCAAACCGTTTTCAATCCTGGCTTCCATGTTGGGGGCCTCTGATAACGGCACTGATGAATTGAGCTATGTCCGGTTTTTGCCCGGCAAGGTTGATTTGTCTGACGCTGAAAAGCAGAAATTAATTACCCTTGTCAAAGGACTGAAACAGCGCCCCAAGTTGCGTCTTCAAATCAATGGCACCTATGACCCTCAGGTGGATTGGAAGGCAGTACAGGCGGATGTTTTTACCAAAGATTATGAAGAACTCAGAAAAAAATCCAGCCGTTCGGAAGGGAAGGTTTATCAGCAGTTGTACCAGCGTCGTTTTGGTATCCGGGCCTTATGGGCTTTGGCTAAAAAATATAAAGAGGGAGTCGGTGCTTACAACGATGAGAAACTTGACCAGGAGATTAAACGTCAATTAATAGAGAACGCCCCGCCTGACCAGGGGGCTCTAAGTGTCTTGGCCCAGGCACGCTCCCAGATGGTCCAAGATATTTTGGTGTCTTGCGGTTTTGACACCCAACGATTAAGCATGGGCCAACCGCATACTACCCAAAGCAGCATGGGCTATGTCCCTTTGGAGTTCACCCTGACGGTTTTTGAGAAGTCTTAGTATTCTTATAAAGCAGTAAACTCCATTTAATAGAAAATGATTGAAAAACAGTATTTTTGTTAGGATAATTAACCGATGATTACGTTAAAGGATAAATACAGTAAACTTTTGGCCCAAGCCAAAGACCAAAAGAAAACCGGCTGGGGCAAGTCCCCCCAAACCGGTGAATCCGTCCTCACCAGCGAAATCGTTAATTTAATTTTAACAGAAGCGGTCTTAAACAGGGCCAGCGATATTCATTTTGAACCGCAGAAAGATTTTATCCGCATACGTTTTCGTATAGACGGGAAATTATACAACGTGCTGGAACTTGTTGAGAATGCCGAAATTTACCTAATTGCCAGAGTTAAAATATTGTCCAATATACCGACGGACAATATCAGCAGCAGAAAATCATGGGACAGCCGTTTTTCCATGACGATCTTTAATCAACAATATGATTTTCGGGTCGCCACCTTCCCGACTTTGATGGGTGAAAAAATCGCCATCCGTGTTTTAAACAAGAATTCGGAATTGATTGATTTAAAGAAAATCGGGCTGCGCCTGCAATCTTACTCAATCCTTGAACAGATCATCCAGAGGAAAAGCGGCCTTTTGCTTGTCAGCGGGCCGACGGGAGGAGGAAAAACCACCACCCTTTACTCCATCCTTGGCCGTTTGAATTCCCCGTCAGTTAATATTGTGACCCTGGAGAACCCGGTTGAGTATCAAATTGACGGCCTCAACCAATGTGACATTAATAAAAAGATCAGTGAAGACTTTACCTCAGCTTTAAAAGCGACATTGCGGCAGGATCCGGATGTTATTTTAATAGGGGAGATCCGTGATTTAGAAAGCGCAGAAATTGCCCTGCGGGCATCCATCACAGGGCACCTTGTCTTGACCAGTATCCACGCCAATAGTGCTATAGGCACGGTGGCGCGTCTTTCGAACATGGGTTTGGAACGCCATATGATAGCCTATGCGCTGATTGGAGCGGTATCCCAGCATTTAGTGCCGCGCATCTGTGACAGTTGCCGTACTTCCTATAAGATTGATACCGACAGGTTTAAGAACATCTGTGTTCAATGCGGCATTGATCCGCAATTATTCGTCAATACCGCTCCCAAAGCAGATAATGAAGAGATCAGTTATGGGATGGAAAATCCTAGTACCGTGGAGGATATCATTTTTTATAAAGGGGCCGGATGTGAAATGTGCAAAGGGACAGGTTATTTAGGGATGACAGGGGTGTTTGAAGTCGTCCAATTTACCGAAGATTTGCGTGAGGCCATTGTAAATAAAGCGTCCATTACAGAAATTGAAGATATTGCTATCGCTAAAGGTTATCAATCGATGGCTATCGATGCCCTGCAAAAGGTGAAAAGCGGCATCATTCATTTTGATGATATTTATCATATCCTGTTAGAAAAAGTCCGGTGAGGGTCTTAACCCTTATACCGGCCCGCCATTAGTTTTCAACATCCTGCTATTTTTTGTACCACGCAGACACCGACGCAATCTCCTTCGACGTTAACCACCGTACGGATCGTGTCCAACGGGCGGTCGATCGCAATGAGGAGGCCCACGGCTTGTGCCGGCAGACCGACGGATTGTAAAACCATGATCATGGTCACCATGCCGGCACTGGGAATCCCGGGGGCCCCGACGGATGCCATCATGGCTGTCAGGACCACGACTACCTGCGCTGGCAGGGTCAAATGGATGCCGCATAAATTGGACACAAATAAGGCGGCCATGGCTTCGTACATGGCAGTCCCGTCCATATTCAGGGCCGCTCCCACCGGTAGCACAAAGCGGGCCACATGTTTGTCCGCACCCAGATTGTCCGTCATGCAACGCAGGCTTACAGGCAGTGTAGCCGTCGAAGAACTGGTAGAAAACGCGGTTATGAACGCTTCTTTTAAGGACAGGAAAAACCTCCGGAGTGAAATTTTAGTTATCAGCCATAAAATAGAAGGAAGAGTGACAATCCCGTGAAAAAGGGTCGTCGCAACGACGACCAGGACATATTTACTTAAGACAAAAAGTAATTTGGTATTTGCCTGGGCGATGAGTATCGTTAAAAGACCCATGATGCCAACAGGTGCCAGGCGCATGATCCAACGCACGATGGCCATGGTGATGGCAAACAGCCCATTGACCATTTTTAAAACAGATTGGCTTTTTTTACCTAAAATGACGATGGCCACCCCTAAAAACACGGCAAATGCAACTACCGCAAGGATATTGTTTTGCCCCATGGCAGCCAATGGATTCATGAAAATACTTTTAATCAATTGGTGGGCAAAATCAGCAACGGTAACAGGGTGTGCATGAAAGGAATCCAGGTTTTCCCTGAATAAATGGATATCAAGTCCGACGCCGGGTTTTATAAAATTCATGGTTATCAGGCCGGTAGTGGCGGCCAAAGCGGTAGTGGTCAAAGAGTAGCATATAAGGGCAGGCCATATGCGTCCGGATTGGGGGGAGTTTTGAAGGTTGGCAATACCGGCCGTAATAGAGGTAAGTACCAGAGGGACCAGGATCATTTTAAGCAAATTGATAAAGATCTTGCCTAAAAGATCAAAGCCGAAAAGAAAATTTGAGCTGGTCTGTGAAGATAAACCGCAGTGGCCTAAGGTGATCCCAAAGACCACTCCTCCAAGAGCGCCTAAGAAAATTTGTGTATTCAGTGATATTTTCATAAATTATTTATAACCGAGGATCCTACCCGGCAAGGAGAGTATGATACACTAATTCCCATAATTTTGTATATAGAAATTACTTGCTAATACGATTTTTCTCGTCTAAAATCATCTTTCTTTGAGGTTTTATTTTTGGCGGCGTAGCTCAGCTGATAGAGCATTCGGTTCATACCCGACAGGTCAGTGGTTTAAATCCACTCGCCGCCACTTCTTTACCTTAATCTAAACAAGATTTTCAAAATGCGTCCATTCTACCTCAAGCGAATTTCCATCCTTTTTTTGATCTGCTACGCTTTATTTTTATTCGGCAATAATTTTTTCAGCCTCACCGATCCGGATGAGGTTTTTTATTCTTTGACCGCCCACGAAATGTCCGCCAAAAATGAATGGCTGACCCCTGTTATTTTCGGCCAGCCCCAATTCGAAAAACCGCCTTTAATCTATTGGCTTTTAGAAATTGCTTTTAAGACCTGGGGGGAGTCTGCTTTTACGGCGCGCCTTTTTCCGGCTGTTTTTGCGGTCTTGGGGGTCATGGCTGTTTATCTTTTAGGTTTGATGGGCTTTAAAGACGAACGTAAGGCTTTTTTGTCTGCCGTGATTTTGGCCAGTTCGGCGTTTTATGCCGGTATGGGCAAGACGGTCTTTACGGATATGATTTTTTCGGTTTTTATTTTATGCGCCATGACCATGTTTGTCTTGGGTTTTACCGATCGTCGCAAGCAAGCAATCGGCATCATCGGATTTTATGTATTTTGCGCTTTGGGCACCCTGACCAAAAGCCCCCTTGGTTTTTTGATCCCCCAACTGGCCGTTGTGCTTTTTTTATTGTACCAGCGTCAAATTAGTTTTTTGATGAACTGGTGGGTGCCGACGGGGATTTTGCTTTGCTTAGGCTTGGCTTTACCGTGGTATGTCTATATCTACTCGCAATACGGCCAGGCTTTTATTCATGAGTTTTTTTATAATGATCACTGGCGGCGGTTGCTGGTAGCCGAGCATCGAGGTAATGATCATTGGTTTTTTTATCCGATGACCATGTTTGCCGGAGTTTTCCCCTGGAGTTTGTTTTTAATGGCCGCTTGGGTGGATTTATTTAAGCGGCTTAAAGGTTCGCGTCACCGTTATGGATTATTTGAGCCTCAGTTGGGTTCTGGTGGTTTTTATAATTTTTCAAGTAGCGCATTCCAAGCTGGCCAGTTATATTTTGCCTTTGTTTCCGGCTTTAGCCTTGATGACGGGGAATTTTTTGGGTAATGCGTTGTCTCAAATCCAGCATCGCAAAAAAATGCAAAATTTATTGTGCGCGAGCCTCACCATATTGGCTATTTTGGGTATTGTGGTGGTGGCTGCGCACAAAGTTTACCGGCATTATATTTCTTCTTTATTGCCGATGTATTTTCTCTCAGGCTCTTTGATTGTCTTATCAGGGTTGGGTATCACTTTGGCCCTTAAAGAACGTTTCCAGTCAGCTTTGTATGTATTGGCACTGAGCCTTCTTCCTGTATTTTTGACAGCTTTTTATGATCCGGACCGATATAGAAGGGTATGTGTCTTCTTATGAAGCGTCTGAATATATACCACAGCGCTCATGGGGAGTTATGACGGTGTTGACTTCTAAAGCCAATGCGCGTGGCATTCGTTATTATACGGGACAGGATGTAGCGGTCGTAGATTATTCAGGCAAACCGTTTTTTAGCCCTCATCCGATCCCTATTTTGGACACCACCGATAAGATCAAAAGCATCCTTGAAACACAGCGTTTGACCTTCGGTGTTATCCGTAAAGCCGCGTATCAAGATATCCTTAAAAATTGTGCCGATCTCTATCATGTGGCGTTACTGAGAATTATCGGATTTGATTATGTCGTTAGGATTGAAGTATTGAAACATTCGTAGTACGATAAACTTATGATTTTACGTTTACTATTAATGATTTTTTTATTAAGCGTTCCTTGCTGGGGGAGTGACAACAGCGATGATCTTTTTAATTATTCTAAAAAACAGGAAGAAGCTTTGGTTGTCAAGGTGACCGCCTCCGATCTGATTGTTCTGGAAGATGGACGGCGCGTCAAGTTGATCGGGATCGAATCTGCGGGAATGCCGCCGTCCTAAAATCGTTAAATATGATGACAAAGGTCGCATGTGATTGAAGAGACCCGAGGAACCCACCATTCCTTTGCAGGAACAGGCCTTGACCTATGCACAGGATTTGCTGGAAAATAAAAAAGTAAGGTTGGAATATGATGTTGATGCCGGTTCTACCAGCGGTTATCTTAATGCGTATGTTTATTTGCCCGATGGGCGTATGGCCAATGCGGAGTTATTGCGCATGGGTTTTGTGAAATTAAGGATCATTCCTCCCAATGTCAAATATGAAGAAAAATTGCGTTTGGCCTACCAGGAAGCAAAAAAAGAAAAGCGTGGTCTGGAAGGCGAATAAGTGGTATTAACATGTTGTGTGGTAAGCAAAGTCGAACCAATTAGGTCCGTCATGAATTTTGAAAAACGAGTTTTTCAGTTTATTCGAAAAAATAAATTGATAGTGCCCAGGATTTTGGTGGTCGTGGGCGTGTCCGGCGGCGCTGATTCAATGGCGTTGTTGCTGGCCTTGACGGGTTTACGTCATGATTTAGGCGTACAGTTGCACGCGGCGCATTTTAACCATCACTTCCGTCCGGAGGCGGGACGGGATGAGCGCTTTGTAGATAGGTGGTGCAAGCAATTAAATATTCCTCTTTCTGTCGGGCGCAGGCAGGGCGGTAAAATCAAGCATTTGTCTGAGGATGATGCACGGCAGATGAGGTTTGAATTCTTTGTCAAGACAGCCAGGTGCCTTAACGCCCAATGTGTGGCCTTGGCGCATACCCGTAATGATTTGGCTGAAACTGTCCTGATGCGCTTGATGCGTGGCAGCGGTCTTTATGGGTTAAGGGCAATTTTGCCGCGACGATGTATTGAAGGAATTTCTTTTGTGCGGCCCCTGATCGATGTCGATCGTCGGGATGTTGAAAATTATTTGAAAGCCCGGAAAATACCTTTTTGTACGGATGCTACTAACCGCCAGACGATGTATGAGCGCAATAAAGTGCGGCTTGAGCTTTTGCCTTTATTGACCAAAGAGTACAATCCGCAAATTATCAATGCTTTATCAGATTTGGCGGAGACAGCGGGGGAAGATTATGAATTCCTTTCAATCCATGCGCGTAGGCAGTTTGAAAAAATGGGGACTATTTCCCGCAGGAAAGTTAAGGTGGATTTAAAGGGTATCAGAGGGCAACATCCGGCAATTTCCCGTTTGATATTCCGGCAAATGGCGGAAAGTTTGACTAAGGATCCGGCAGTGCTTTCTTTCGAAAATATCCGTGCTTTGGAAAATTTGGCGGCTCAAAGCACTCAAGGGAAGGTTGATTTGTCACATCATTTAAAGGCTGTTAAAACCCATGAATTTTTGGAGTTATCCTATGCTTAAGCCTCCCATTCGAGTATTATTGCAATCCTTGTTATTTAGGGCCGGGCATCTTCTATTATTTTTGCTCTTAACGTCACCTTTGCTCCGGTTATCTTATGCGCAGGATACTGTTTTAAACGGTGATATCAAGGAATATGATGATAATGGCAAGATCAAGTCTGAAAAGAATTATCGTAACGGCCAGCTTAACGGGCCTTTCCGTGAATATTATCCCAACGGCAATTTAATGAACATTGGCTTGTATAAGAACGGGCAGTTTACAGGGGGCTTATAAATCTTATTATGAAGACGGTGCTGAGTATTTTGAAAAGAATTATATCAACGGTCAGCTATACGGGACTTCCCGTGAATATTATGAAAATGAGGTCCCTAAAAGTGTCGAGAATTATTATTACGATACTCTCAATGGATTTAATCAATACTTTTTCCCTAACGGCAATTTAAAAATGGCCATGAATTTCAAAAAAGGCAAATTAAATGGGATCAGCCGTGAATATAACGAAGACGGTTCCCTGAAAAATGAAATCAATTATGAAGATGACCATATCGACGGTATTTCTAAAGAGTATGCCGCCGACGGCAGTCTTTATGCGATTTGGAATTATAAAATAGACCAGAAAGACGGGCCTGCAAAGACCTTTTATAATAACGGGCAGGTGCAATGGGAGATGTTTTTTAAGGACGGCAATTTGCAGGGAGGCAGCAAAAAATTCAGCCCTGACGGCAAGCTTTTGATCGAAGCCAATTATAAAAATAATCAATTTGACGGTATGGTGCGGGAATTCCAGCCTAATGGTAATTTAAAGAGTGAATGCAATTATGCAGCCGGGAAGAAAGAAGGGGTGTGCCGTCAGTTCCGTGATAACGGCAAGTTGTGGCTGGAGTGGAATTATAAAAATGATTTGAAAGATGGGCTTGCCCGTGAATACGCGCCGCAAGGGTATTTGTGGATGACGGTCAATTTTAAAAATGATGTGAAAAATGGCGAAATGAAAGAATTTTATGATAATGGGGCGCTTAAGCAGCAATGGACAATTGAAGATGGGATGGAAAATGGCCCCAGCAAATCGTATTATAAATCCGGAGAGGTCATGACGGAGGAAGTTTATCATAACAGCCGGCTTAACGGGACTGTCCGTTTGTATAATAAAAATGGTAATTTGGCCTATATTGATACCTATCAAGAGGGGGTAAAGATCTCTCGTCAGACCCCGCCAACCTCTGTAACTCCCTAGCCGGAAATTTAGAAATCCTTGATTTAATTTCTCTCTCCTAT
Source organism: Candidatus Omnitrophota bacterium (assembly GCA_963769315.1). Taxonomy (GTDB): domain Bacteria; phylum Omnitrophota; class Gorgyraeia; order Zapsychrales; family Fredricksoniimonadaceae; genus JABDGZ01. The sequence goes on along the minus strand of CAVYLG010000001.1, from coordinate 30,653 downwards.
ATAATACTTCTTTATTTAAATTATTTCTACGGAGGCCGATTTTTTAATTAAGAATATTGAGGTAACGGAACATATCTGATATTAAATTTATTAGCATTTTGGGAGGCATTTGATGGCACAACCTAATACAAATATTCCCACTAAAAAAGGATCTCGTCCTGCCCGTAATCCCAACGGCAATGTTTGGTTTTGGGTGATCATGGGAGTGGTTTTTTTATTGCTCATGGCTATCCAAGACAAGTCGAATTTAAAAACAGAGAAAGTGCTGACCTACTCTGAATTTTATGCCATTTTAAAAGACAACCCCCAAACGCATCAGATCAAGCATGTGGAGTTGACAGAAGGCCCGGATAATACGTTAAAGGGTACTTTTGCCGATGGCTTGGAGTTTAAGCTCAATATCCCTCAGCATGACGATGATCTGATTAAAATGATCCGTGACAATGTCAGTGATTTTAGCGTCGTTCCCCCGGAATTGTTCTGGAGCCAGTTATTTTTTCAATTGATCCCGTTTTTGGGGATTTTTGCCTTGATCTGGTTTGTGTCTTACCGCGGCTCGCAAATGGGCAATAAGATTTTTGCTTTCGGCAAGTCGCGCGCCCAGGTCACGGGCGGCGGTAAGGTGACTTTTGCGGATGTGGCCGGGGTGGATGAGGCCAAAGAAGAATTGCAGGAAGTCATCGAATTCCTTAAAGACCCTAAGAAATTTGAGAGGCTTGGGCGGCAAGATCCCTAAAGGTGTTTTGCTGGTAGGGCCTCCGGGAACCGGAAAAACTTTATTGGCCAAAGCTGTTGCCGGTGAGGCAGGGGTGCCGTTTTTTTCTTTAAGCGGTTCGGATTTCGTTGAGATGTTTGTGGGGGTGGGGGCTTCCCGTGTGCGTGATCTTTTTGAGCAAGGCCGCAAAGCCGCTAAAGTTTCAGGCAAGGGCAGTATTATTTTTATTGATGAAATCGACGCGGTGGGCCGTCAGCGTTTTGCCGGTATCGGCGGAGGCAATGATGAGCGCGAGCAGACCCTTAATGCCTTGCTGGTCGAGATGGATGGTTTTAATACGGTCAGCGGCTTGATTTTGATCGCCGCCACCAACCGTCCGGATACCTTGGACCCGGCACTTTTGCGTCCCGGACGTTTTGACCGTCAGATTGTGGTAGGCCTGCCGGACATCAACGGCCGTGAAGGTATTTTGAAGGTCCATGTCAAGAACATCAAATTAGGCGAGGATGTGAATTTAAGGCGCATTGCCCAGATGACCGTGTATTTTTCCGGGGCGGATCTGGCCAATGTTTGTAATGAAGCGGCCTTGCTTGCGGCCCGCCGCAATAAGGAAAAAGTCAGCATGGAAGAAATGCTTGCGGCGGTTGAACGGGTGACCATGGGGCCGGAGAAGAAAAGCCATGTGACTTCCAAAAAAGAAAAAGAAATGACCGCCTATCATGAGGCCGGACATGCTTTATTGTCCCTGCTTATCGATGAGGTCGATACCTTTACAAAGGTTTCTATTATTCCCCGCGGCATGGCCGGCGGGTATACCCTGACCCCGCCCAAGGAAGACAAACATTATATGTCAAAGAAAGAATTAAAAGGCATGATGGTTGTTTTGCTGGGCGGCATGGTCGGTGAAGAGATCTATATGGAGGACACCACCACCGGCGTATCCAATGATCTGCAAAAAGTTTCCCAGATCGCCCGCAGCATGGTCTGCCAATACGGCATGAGCGATAAGCTTGATAAATTGGCATTCGGCAAACAAGGCCATCAAATGTTTTTAGGCCGTGATTTGTTTGATGAAAAAGATTACAGCGAAGAAACGGCCCGTAAGATCGACGAAGAAATACAGAATCTCGTGCACGAGTCTTATGAGAAAGCCAAAAAGCTTTTGCTCGATCATCGTGAAAAAATGGATCTCCTGGCCAAGCGTTTGATTGAAAAAGAGACCATCGACATCGAAGAAGCCAGGGTTTTGCTTATGATCCCCGAACATAAGCTCAATCTTCATACAGACACACCTCAAAACACATGAACGCCGTTATTCTGAGTTTGTATTTTTAAAGAATCGGCACATTTCTAGAAATAAATTGAGTAATGCTAATGAAGAGACCCATCCGTTATCTGTATGCCCGTGATACTGTTTTGACCTTGGGGCATGTGACACGGATCATGGGTATAGTTAATTGCACGCCTGACTCTTTTAGCGGCGACGGACAGCTTAGGTCATCCAGGGGCCAGGATAAATACTGTCGCCTGCTTGCGCTATGCCCGCAAACTCATCCGTGAAGGAGCGGACATCCTTGATATCGGCGGTGAATCCACCCGGCCGGGGGCTTTAAGCGTGCCCCTTCAGGAAGAGATCAGGCGGGTCATGCCTGTGGTTGAAGTTTTAGCCCGTATACTAAAATCCCTATTTCGGTTGACACTTCTAAATTAGAAGTGGCACAACGTGCTTTGGATGCAGGGGCATCTATAGTCAATAATATCAGAGGCGCTCAAACCACCTCTACTGCGGGATCCCGTTATGGCGGGGGCAGCACGGGTTTTTTGAAAATGGTGCGTGACTATAAGGCCTCGATTGTCATCATGCATATGCGCGGCACACCGGCAACGATGCAATCCAAAGCCCATTATAAAAATGTAGTCAATGAAGTCATTGAAGAATTACAAATATCGGTTGAAAAATGTTTGGAGATTGGTATAAAGAAAGATAGGATCATTGTTGATCCGGGCATTGGCTTTGCCAAAACGGTTGATCATAATTTAATGCTGATCAACCATTTAAGCCGGTTGAATATTTTACATTGTCCTATTTTATTTGGGACTTCGCGCAAATCATTTATAGGGCAGATTTTACAAAAGGATGTGGGAAAACGTCTGATGGGCACGGCGGCAACGGTGACTGCGGGGGTCATGCAGGGGGCGCATATTGTCCGTGTCCATGATGTGAAAGCAATTAAAGAAACACTGAAAGTGACCGATGCCATCCTTAATGCACATACCTGATATAGTTGTCGCAATAGCAAAAGCTGTGATTGAAATGACCATTTTATGGGTGGTCTTTTACAGGATTTTATTGTTCTTTGAAGGTACACGTGCTTTTCAAGTTTTAAGGGGCATCACGTATTTGATCATTGCACTTTTAGTTTCCCAGGTTTTGGGATTTGAAGTTCTCAATTGGCTTTTGCGGAATTTCTTTTCCATATGGATCATTGTTATTGTTGTTATTTTTCAACATGAATTGCGGGCAGGCTTGGCCCGATTAGGCCAACAGCATTTATTTACGATTTCATTAGGGGAGCCGGAGATCAAAGCCCTCATGGATGAGATCTACGATACGGTTGTCCGGCTTTCCAAACGCAAAAACGGGTGTTTAATCGCCATTGAGCGCGAGATGAAGCTGGATTTATATATCGAAAGCGGTATTACTGTTGATGGCAAGGTTTCTTCGGCCCTTTTACAAAGTATTTTTATGCCGGGCACGCCTTTACATGACGGCGGGGTGGTGATCAGGGGGGAGCGTGTGGCGGCAAGTTCGTGTTTATTCCCTTTGTCGGATAACCCCAGTGTGGGCAAAACGGTGGGCACCCGTCATCGGGCGGCATTGGGTTTAAGCGAGCATACGGATGCCTTGATAATTTTGGTTTCGGAAGAGACGGGGGAAATCAGTATTGCCTTTGAGGGGCATTTTATAGCAGTGCATAATGAGGAATATTTTATGAAAACCGTCAACCAGATTCTGGTACCTGAAAAGAAGAGTAATCGTGAAAAATTGGTTTAGTTCAAATTTAGTGTTGAAATTAGTGGCTTTGGCCTTGGCAATCATTACCTGGTTTTACGTTAAGGGAATGCATAATGGTTAAATTAGGCGTTAACGTCGACCATATAGCCACCTTGCGCCAAGCCCGGGGAGAATTTGATCCTGATCCGGTGATGGCGGCATGTTTGTGCGAACAAGCGGGTTGTGACAGCATTGTTGCCCATTTGCGCGAAGATAGAAGGCATATACAGGACCGTGATATTGTGCTTTTGCGTAAAGCAGTCAAGAGTCGTTTTAACCTGGAAATGTCTTTGGATGCCGGCATTGTGAAAGTGGCGCTGGATGTTAAGCCGGATCAGGCGACCTTGGTGCCGGAGCGCCGTCAGGAAATCACCACCGAAGGCGGATTGGACGTTGTCCGTCATTTAAAGAGGATAAAGAAGGTAAGCCGGATGCTTTGGGCGAAAGGCATTGAGGTCAGCCTTTTTATTGCTCCGGACAAAAAACAGATAGATGCGGCTTCATCTATAGGGATCAAAACCATTGAATTGCATACCGGTTCTTATGCGCGGGCCTTTGCCGGTCGCTTTGGAACTGATGAATTCGCCCAAATTAAGGCGATGACTCTTTACGCCCACCGGCGGGGGATGAAGGTCAATGCCGGGCACGGCCTGAATTATGAAAATACCTACGCCATTGCCCGCATCAAAGGGATCGCAGAATTGAACATAGGGCATGCCATTATGAGCCGGGCCGTTTTTGTCGGATTAAAGCAAGCCGTCCGTGAAATGATTGCTATCATAAGAGTATAAATTTATTCTTTTTGTTTAGTAGCCGTCTTGGCTGATACCGATAAATTGTCCTGCTAAAATTTGACCTTCACGCTGGTATCGTTGTTGCCCAAAAGAGAGGTCACGCGAAAAGATAAGCCGAAAGCAACGTTGTCAAATTTCTATACGCAGGACAACATATCGGCATCAGCCTTTTAAAGTTTGACAAATAATACTTTATTTTTAGGGGAGTACGTAAAGTACAAATTTATTTTTTACAATATGTTGATGCGAAGGAAACACTATATGATTCTAGGCACCGGTGTTGACATCATTGAAATCGTTCGTATCCAAAAGGCAGTGGAACGCTGGGGGGAGTTGTTCTTAAAACATGTCTTTAGCCCTTTGGAAATCGAAAATGCCCAAAAGTTTAAATTTCCTTACCAGCATTACGCGGGTCGTTTTGCCGCCAAAGAAGCAATTTTCAAAGCGATGGGTATTTCCCATTTATCCTGGCATGACCTTACAATCATCAATGATTCAAACGGTAAACCCGTCTGCCATTACAATAATATAGATTTCAAACATCGCCTATTGATTTCCATTTCCCACACTAGAAACTATGCCATTGCCAGCGCCATTGTTGAGGGCTAAGGCCCGATCATCCAAAAAAGATTTTGGCCATCTGCTTGTTATCGCCGGATCCCCGTCGATGTTAGGCGCGGCAGCACTGAGCTCATGGGCAGCCATGCGCAGCGGTGCGGGGTTGGTAACGGCCGCTGTCCCTCGAGGTTCAAATCTAACGCTCCAGAAGAAAATTCTCAATGTGGTGATGACTAAGCCTCTGGCCCAGGGCAGGAAGGGGGCTTTTTCTTTAAAAGCTTATGGTCAGCTTAAAAAAATATGGGAGCGTTTTGATGCGCTGGCCATTGGGCCGGGAATCGGCCGTGATCACGGCACTCAGCAGTTAGCGCGTCAGGTTATCATCAATTGCCCTAAACCACTGGTCATTGATGCAGATGCCTTGTTTGCTTTGGCAGGGCATACCCAAATCTTGCTAAAAGCAAAAGCGTCACGTGTGTTGACCCCGCATTCAGGTGAAATGTCCAGGTTAACCGGCCGGTCCGTCACAGATATTGAAACCAACCGGTTGAAGATTACCCGTGACTTTGCTCTTCGTTACCATTGCGTGTTGCTGCTTAAAGGGCATCGTACGGTTGTTGCTTCCCCTCAAGGGGAAACGTATATCAACCGTACCGGGAATGTGGGGATGGCCACCGCAGGTAGCGGGGATGTGTTAACAGGGATGGTTACGGCTTTTTTGGGGCAGGGGAATCCGCCTTATCATGCTGCTTGCTGGGGGGCGTATTTACATGGGAAGGCAGGAGACCTTGCGGCTAAATTAAAACACAAAAGAGGAATGATCGCTTCAGACATAATCGAATGTATTCCTTATGTTTTTAAGAATGCTTAAACATTGCTTGAATAAAATTGATCGATTATTTACCGAAAATGTGGCTTTAAGGGTATTGTCTTTAAGTGCGGCGGTTTATGTCCTGTTGTTTTTTTCCGTCTGTTGTTTGAAATACTATGGGTTTGTCTATGATGATTTTGATTTAGCCATCCATGATCAAATTATCTGGAACATCCTGAATGCCAGGATTTTTAATTCCATTTTGGGGATCGATTTTTTAGGCAATCATGTTCATTTCATCTCTTTTTTGGTGGCCCCCTTATATCGGTTTATCCCTCATCCGCTATTTTTACTTTTTTTACAGACGGTATTCTTAGCTGCCGGAGTTTACCCTTTATATGCCTTAGCCAGGCTATATCTCAACTATAGATTGTCCTTGGTCATATGTATTATTTATCTCGTCTATCCGGGGCTGGGTTATACCAATTTATTTGAATTTCATCCCACCTGTTTTGCCACTTTTTTCCTTTTGTGTGCGGGCTATTATTTCTATAAAGAAAATTTCTTTTTGTTCAACGTTTTTACGGTTTTATCTCTATTATGCCAGGAAAATATTTCTTTAATTTTTGTCATGTGGGGTATTTATGCTTTTGTTTTAAGAAGGAAATTAAAATGGGTTTTGTGGCCAACTTGTTTGGGGTTGCTCTATTTTCTTTTATGTGTTTACATTATTTTGCCGAACTTTAACAAGAATACATTTAATTTTTTTCAAATTTACGGTCCCTTAGGAAGCTCTTTGGGGAAGGTCGTACAAACCTGTGTCCTGCATCCGGTTTTTGTTTTATCTCTTCTGTTTCAGCCGTATAAAATATATTATTTGCTCCAACTCTTTGTCAGCGTCGCTTTTATCCCCCTTTTTAGTCCTTTAGCATTGCTGCCGGCATTGTTGGTATTTATACAGCACTTATTGTCCTTTAGACCCAAGGAAGTGAGTTTATATTATCATTATACTGCAGAATTAATTCCGTTTGTTTTTGTTGCTTTTGTGTTCGGTGTCAAGAGAATCACCGCTTCTGCGTCCAAATCCAAATATTTAGGCGGCATTCTTCTTTTGAATGCGTTGGTTCTCAATTTTGTTTTAGGCCCTCATTTACATTTAATGCAAGATTGGAAACGCATTATTTTTGACTATAGGGTCGTTCAAAAAGAAAGATTGATAGAACAAATCCCTAAAGATGCTCCGGTGGTGGCTACTTTTGAATTTTTGTCTCATTTATCCCATCGTCAGGATCTTTATTCTTTCCATCATGTGTATTCAGGGTTTTACACTTTATTTACAAAGCCGTATCATCTGCCGGAGCATGTTCAATATGCCTTGATTGATTTTAATGATCCTTTAACATTTTTTAGTTTTTACAATCCCGGTAATTATCGCAATATTGAAAGTTTTTTAAAACAGGGCCCATGGGGCAGTGTGGATGTGCAGGACAGTGTCGTTTTGTTTAAAAAGGGTGTAAAAAACCAATACCCCTTGTTTGATTTTATAAGCGATCAAGTTGTCGCAGGGCATCCGGTCAATTTGAATGTAGATAATCGCATGGAGTTATTCGGTTATGATGTCAGCATGCATTCAGACCGTATCCATCTTGTTTTTTATTGGAAACTTTTAAAACCGCAACCAAAGGATGTTAATTTATTCATCGATTTCATGGATCAAAATGGCAATATTATTGATAGGCAATTCAGGCCTTTATGCTATAGAATATGGCCAACCCAGGCTTGGGGCTTAGGGCAATTTATCAAAGAGCATCAGTATATTTCCGTTTCGCCACGACTAAAGAGACGTTTAAAGTCTCTGAAAATCGGATTTTTTGATTTTAATACAGGGAAGCGAATTCCAACTGATTCCAAAGATGTTTTGGGTAGAATAAAGATTGAGTTAATGCAAAGGTCGCGAGAGAACTATGTCCATTAAAGTTTTATGTAATTTATGCGGGTCTGACCATTACACGGTTGTGTACGACACGCTTGTCAAAGAACAAGAAGATAATTACAGCGATTCTTATAAAATTACAGATCATTCTGTGAATGTGGCCGTCAGGATAGTTCAATGTTGTAAATGTGGTTTGATTTACATGAATCCACAGGCAGATCACGGCAGAATTCAGATGAATTATGCGTCCATGGCGGACGATTTTTATACTCAGGAGGAAGCCGGTCGGCGCCAATCAGCCGATTCTATTTTAAAATATTTGAAAAAAATGAATAAAAAAGGCAGGATCCTGGATGTGGGATGTGCCACAGGGTTTCTTTTGGATCAAGCGCGTAAAGGTGGCTGGGAGGTTTATGGGGTAGAGCTCTCGGCATGGGCGGTGGATTATGCAAAGAATAAGTTACAATTGCCTAATATCATCCAGGGTTCATTAAAAGAGGCCAATTATCCGGCTAATTTCTTTGATGTAGTTGTTCTTAAAGATGTTATTGAACATTTGACAGACCCGAAAGAAGCGCTGGAACAAATAAGGCATGTTTTAAAACCTGACGGAATCATATGTTGTAATACGCCGGATATTGATAGTCTAGTCAGCAAAATATTGGGCGCGAAATGGTGGGGGATTAAACAGTCACATTTATTTTATTTCAATAAAAAAAATTTAAGCGCACTGTTTAAAGCGACAGGATTCGTTCCTCTTAAAATCCGTTCTCATGCCAGGACGTTTACTTTAAATTATTGGATTTATAATTTGCTTAGGCAAAGGCCGGAATTTGCCTTTGTTCGTTCTTGGTTAGATAAAAAACCTTCCTGGGCCAATAGATTAGTATGCATTGATTTGGGTGATCAGATTGAAATATTTGCCCGTAAAAGCCGCGAACTAAAATATCTTCATGAATTGGAACTACCTATAGAGAAGGAAAAACCGAAGCAGTCCATGAAAGTTTGCGTTGTCCTGCCGGCGTATAATGCAGCCTCAACATTGAAACGCACATTGGCGGATATACCGCCCGGCATTGACGAAATTATCTTAGTCGATGATGCCAGTCAGGACAATACGGTTGAATTAGCGCGCAGTTTAGGTTTGAAAGTTTTCGTTCATGATAAAAATACCGGCTATGGAGGCAATCAGAAGACTTGTTATAATAACGCCTTGGCTTGCGGGGCAGATATTGTCGTCATGTTGCATCCCGACTATCAGTATGATCCGACGGCCATCCCTAAGTTAATTGAGCCGATTTTAAAGGGCCGCGCCGATGCTGTGTTTGGGTCTCGCATGATGAAAGGCGGGGCGTTGGAAGGCGGGATGCCGTTATGGAAGCATAATGCCAATATTTTATTAACTGCGCTTGAAAATGTCGTTTTAGGTGTTTATTTAACGGAGTATCATTCCGGCTTCAGAGCCTATAGCGCAAAATATCTTAGGGCCGTTAATTATGAAGCTAATTCGAATGGCTTTGTTTTTGATACGGAAATCATCGTACAGGGGGTTGTGAAATACATGAAATTTGAAGAAGTCCCCATACGAACGCGGTATTTTGACGAAGCTTCATCGATCAAATTATGGCCGTCGATTATTTATGGCTTGAGTATTTTAAAAACATTATTTAAATTCTTTTTGCATAAACACGGTTTCCGTTTTAAACAGTTTGAATAATGGTAATATTAAAATTTTTATTGGTATCATCTTGCTGCAGGGGCACGCATAGCAGGACCCGATGATCAGGAAGGAATTTACTCATGAAAGGGATTATTCTTGCAGGTGGGAAAGCAACAAGACTTTATCCTGTTACAAAAAGTGTTTGTAAGCAGTTGCTTCCCGTTTACGATAAACCTTTGATTTATTATCCTTTGTCGGTCTTAATGTTGGCCGGGATACGGGATATTTTGATTATTTCAACGCCCGGGGATATCGGGCATTTCCGGAATATTTTTAGTGACGGCCGTCAATTGGGCTTAAACATTTCCTATGCTGTTCAACCGCAAGCGCAGGGCATAGCTCAGGCTTTTTTAATCGCCGAAGAGTTCATTGGCCGGCAACGGGTTGCGCTAATTCTTGGGGATAATATTTTCTTTGGAGATAAACTGGGGAGTGTTTTAAGTCAAGCCGCTAACCATAAAAAAGGAGCCACCAATTTCGTTTATAAAGTCAGGGATCCGCAACGGTATGGGGTTATTGGTTTTGATAAAAGGGGGAACCCGAATTCCATTATGGAGAAACCGAGCAGACCCTTATCTGATTGGGCCGTTACCGGTCTATATTTTTATGATCACCATGTCGTTGATATCACTAAACGGTTAAAGCCGTCGGCCAGGGGGGAATTGGAAATTACCGACGTCAACCGGGTTTATCTTAAAAAGAAAGAATTGAATGTCCAGTTGTTAAGCAGAGGTTTTGCCTGGCTGGATACGGGGACTCCGGATTCGCTTTTAGATGCTTCCATATTTATAAGAATAGTCGAAGAGCGCCAAGGCCTAAAGATCGGTTGTATCGAGGAAGTTGCTTTTCGCATGAAGTTTATTAACAGGAAACAATTACGCGTCCTGGCAGCATCCATCAATACGCCTTATGGAAAATATCTGGAAAGGATTGCCGTTAGTGAAAAATAAAATTCTTATTTTAGGCAATGGTTATATTGCAAGCAAATTGCTCAAGCAATGGGACTGTCCGGTTTATGATAAGAAAATCTTAAGTTATCAGGATGCGGTTTCCATGTTTCAGAAACATAAGCCGCACGTGCTGATCAATTGCATCGGGCATACCGGGGCGCGTAATGTGGATGACTGTGAGCTCGATTGGGATAAATGTTTATTGGCCAATACCATGGTCCCAATTTGGCTTGGGGAACTGGCCTTTAGGAACCCTGTTAAACTGGTCCATATCAGCAGCGGGTGCATTTATCATTATGATTATAACAAGCAAAGACCTATTACGGAAGATGATGAGCCGGATTATTATAATTTATTTTATAGCCGCACCAAGATTTATGCGGAAGGGGTGCTAAATGCCTTGTCGCACAGATGTAATGTTTTGATTGTCAGGATTCGTGTGCCTTTGGACAATACCCCCCATCCGCGCAATATCCTTACCAAGCTCATTAAATATAGAACGATCATTGATATACCTAATTCCATAACTTATATCCCGGATTTTATCAGGGCTTTAGAGCATCTACTTAAAATCAATGCTAAAGGGCTCTTCAATCTTACTAACAAAGGAGGTTTAAGATACCCCGCATTAATGGAAGTTTATAAAGAATTTGTCCCTGATTTTAAATATACCATTCTTCCTTTGAAGAAACTCAAACTCAACCGGACAAATTTATTATTGTCCGTGCGCAAATTAGAAAAAACCGGATTTAAGGTCCGTAACATCAAGGATGTTTTGCAAGAATGCATAGAACAATACGTAAAATATTAGTCACCGGAGGTGCCGGTTTTATCGGCAGTGAGTTTGTCCGCCAAGGGGTCCGGCGCGGTTACCACCTGATTGTTGTTGATTGCCTCACCTATGCGGGTGACTTCAAAAGGATCAAAGAAGTTTCTGATAATATTCAATTTCATAAGATTGATATTTGTTCCAAAGAGAAACTAGAAGCTGTATTTCGTCGTGAGAAATTTGATTGTCTGGTTCATTTTGCCGCAGAAACCCATGTTGACCGAAGCCTTAAGGATAATACGCCTTTTATACGTACCAATATTTTGGGGACACAATGTTTAATCGACCTGTCCCTGAAATATGGCTTGAAATCCTTCGTTCATATTTCTACGGATGAGGTCTATGGCCAAAGTGTCAAAGGTTTTTTCAAAGAATCAGGCCCTTTAAAACCGCGCAATCCTTACGCTGTCACTAAGACCGCCGGGGAGTTGTTAGTTCAGGCGGCCATCCATACATTCGGTTTGCCGGCTATCATCATCCGTCCTTCCAATAATTATGGCCCCTGGCAATACCCTGAAAAACTCATTCCCGTCATTATTTCGAGATCTTTAAAGGGCCAACGTGTTCCTGTTTATGGGAAAGGCCATCAAATCAGGGAATGGCTTCATGTCTCTGACTGCGCCGAAGGGATATTCCTTGCTTTAGAAAAGGGGAATGAAGGCGAGATCTATAATATAGGCAGTTGTTTTGAGCAGCGCAATATCGAAACAGTTAAAGCGATCTTAAAATGCCTCGGCAAGAAGGAGGATTTAATCCAATTTGTGCCGGACAGGCCGGGTCATGATTTCAGGTACTCGGTTGATTGTACAAAAATCCGTAAATTGGGTTGGCGTCCGCGGGTATCTTTTACCGATGGTATCGCGAGCACCGTTGCCTGGTATAGAATTAATAAGGTCGGTTAGAGAAATGTTGATCTTCATATTTCCCCTCATTTTATAAAGAGGCACACCTTTCTTTTCGCTTCATAATATCAATTAGGGAATGAGTGAGGGGGCGATCTTTTTAGGCCCCTTCTTTGTTAATAAAGAGGGCAATGGAAAGCTGAATTCGTTTATGAAAAGTTGGTTTTGTATATTCTTTCTTTTTATGGTATTTGGTCTGCTTGTTTATTTTAATAGCCTAAACAACAGATTTATTATAGATGATTATGCTTTTTTAGGTAACCCTGTCTTGAGCGAAACAAAATTTATTTTTCCTCAATGGGACCCTTATTGCGAGCAAGCGCTGGGCGTTTTGGAAGGTTTGGGGAATTCCCGGTATTATCGCCCCATGGCCCACATGTTATTGAATTTTTCTTATGCTACTTTTAAGAACAATCTTTGGCAATATCATTTTTTAAACCTTTTTCTTTTCGTATTCGCGGCGTCACTAGTTTATGTGCTTATTAAAAACTTGACCGGGAATCATCACTTGGCTTTTTTGACGGGCCTTTTTTATCTTATTCATCCGATCAACGGGATTGTAGTCAATTATATTTCCGCAAGCGTTTTTGCGCTTCAGGTGATCTTTATATTGGGTGCCATATTATTGCTTTTAGGGTCTTTGGAGAGAAAAAATAATCGGACACTCTATTTTTTTAGTTTACTGTTTTCCTTTTTGTCCGTTTTTTGGCATGAAAGCGGGATCATGACCCCCTTTTATGTTTCCATGGCCGTTTTATTATTTAAAAAAGGGTCTTTGAAAGAAAAAACATTTTGTCTTCTGCCATATTTTTTAATTTCAGCCGCTTATCTTGTTTTTAGACTGAATTTCCTTGGTACCGATGAACATATTTTGAAGAAAATGGTGCTTTATCATATGGGTGTTGGGGAATATCTGGCGGCCCTGTTTCGGGTTTATGCCTGGTATATCGGCAAGTTATTTTATCCCGGGGGCATCGTGATGCAGTGGGCCACACCGATTTTGCATGACCATATCATTCCCAATGTTTTGGGGTTGTGTTTGTTGTTTATGGTTTTTTTATTTCTTTTTTTAAGGTTTTTCAAGCAAGGGGTATGTCGGCTGGCGATGACCTGGCTTTTCATTGGATTTGCCCCTGTATGTTTGGCGGCATTCAGAAAACCTGAAAATGGCGCTATGATCGAACCTCATTGGTTTGTTTTTTCTTCCATTGGATTTTTTATTTTGGCGTCGTATTTTTGTTTATTTGTTTTGGGTCGTATGAAAAATATCGGGTTTATATTATTGTCTGTTTTAATTGTCGCTTGGGGGGCGGTGTCCTATGCGTATAATCAATTATGGGTTGACCAAAAAACGTATGCCTTTTACTGGTCACAACAGGTGCCAAATTTAAAATCGACCTATTTATATTTAGCGGAAGCTTACATGAGGGAAGGGGATTTAAAAGATTCAAGAAAATACTGTCATCTGGCATTATCGGGAGGGCCTTTAGATGCACAGGCATATATTAATCTGGGGGTCATAGATAGAGCATATGGCCATTTCAAAGATGCGGAATCAAAATATAAAATGGCCATGAAGTTTAGTCCAAATTCGGCAATTGCTTATAATAATCTGGCTTCTGTTTATTTCGCGGAAGGCCGACTGGACAAAGCCGCTGAAAATTTCCGTCAATCTTTGGCGCTTAACCCTCTTTTATTGAAACCCAGGATCGGTCTTGTGTCGATCTTTTTAAAACATTCCGAATATCAAAAAGCCGTCGATCTATGCCTTAAGAATCTTGATATTGCCCCCCATGACACGGATACTTTATTAATGTTAATTGATATTTATGCCCAAAAGAACGATTTCGCTGACTTAAAGAAATACGCGTATCGCATCATCAATGATGAGACCGACCCTGAAATTCTAATGAGATTAGGGGACAAGGTGGCGGCCAAGAACTTAAATGATGTTGCTTTGCAGTGTTATAGGAAAGTATTGCGTGTGGCGCCCGGCTATAAAAATGTCTCTATTAAAATTGCTAAAGCCGCAGCGATGAAATTATAATCGTTTATTTGAACGCCGGAGATATTAAAATTACGCTATTTTACCAATGCCTCTCCATTGCTTGGGTTAATTGATCGGATTTGGCATGGATCTTTTCGGGAGTGCGGCCAAAGCAGGTCCCCAACGCTTCGTATATCGCCACTTGATGGGTATCCACCAAACGCTGTTTGATTGCTTCCTTGGTTTCTATGTAGCATGACTTTGCCATTGCTTATACCGGAAATGGTCACGCCTGAAATGCCTTGATTCAAAAGGATAAAAGCGGCGGCGCCGATCTTCTTTGCCGAAGTTAACATCATAAGCGCTGGAATGCCCGCAACGCACCAAATGCCCGGGGGCTACTGCCCGGACTTCGGGGATTTCATTGATGCCTTTGACATACATGCCTGTTTTTTTCATTAGATCTTTGATGGAAGGATCTGCTTTCAGGCGTTTGATCAATTGTTGGCAGACATAATTGCCGGCACCGGCCAAGCGTTTGTGCCCAAAAGCATCCGCAGGAGCATTTTCATCCACAATATCTTCTCCGGAAGCGTTTTTAATGCCTTCAGCTACGACGATCAAATAGGTGCCTGAACGTACGTCGGAGTTCATGATGCGCGAAAAATAACGTTCTTTCATGTGGCTGTAAAGGATATCGAAATCGCAGGGGATCTCAGGGATGATGATGGCATCCGCGTCAGCGGCGACCCCGCCGCGGAAAGCGGTATGCCCGACATAACGGCCGAATACTTCCATGAACCAGGATACGCCGATGGGTGGTGGCCGTTGTTTTTAAATCTTCGATAAAGTCTGCGATGCGGTTGATGCTGGAGTCGGCGCCCACGGAGTAGGTTTGCAGGTCCATGTCCATGGTCTTGGGGGCATGGACGCATTTAATGCCTTGTTCGTTTAGATCGACCAGAACGCTGCCGGAATCATCCCCGCCGGAGATGATAAGGCCGTCGAGTTTGAATTTTTCCATGCCTTTTTTGATGCGATGGTATTTTTCGGGATCATCAATTTTCTTGATCTTGACGCGCGAATGGCCGGCTTCGGAACCTGCCAGATTGGCATCGATCTGGTCCAAACGTTCCGGGGTCAATTCCGTAAGTTCGTCAAAATCCACCAGATTATATAATCCCGCATAGCCGCTGGGGATGATAAAGCAGGTAGCACCGTGGGAAAGGGCCATGTAAGCCGCGCCTTTAATAACACCGTTAAGCCCGCCGCAATCACCACCGGAAGTAATAATGCCGATACGTTTCATTTTATGCTCCGCTTTAAAAAGTTTTTTAATATACAACAGAAGTCATTAAGTTAACATAAAAAAGCGGGGAAATCAATATTGCAATAAATCAGGGAAGCCCCGAATTTTCCCATCAATCATGTTGTTTCATTTCGCCTGGGCCAGCATGTCTTGGGCGTGGGAAAGGGCGATTTTGGTGGCGTTGGTACCGCTCATCATCTGGGCGATTTCTTCGACGCGTTTTTTGCCTTCCAGCAACATGCACGTCGGTAATTGCGCGTCCGGCTTTGACGGATTTGAACACTTTTAAATGCCGGTCGGCAAAGGAAGCGATTTGGGGCAGGTGGGTGATGAGAATGACCTGGCGGCGACCTGAGAGTTCTTTTAATTTTTTGCCGGTGATGGTCCCCAGACGTCCGCCGATCTGGGCATCGATTTCATCAAAAATAAGCACCGGGATAGGATCGACCTTGATCAGGGCTTTTTTAAGGGCCAGCATCAGGCGCGCGGCCTCTCCGGAGGATACGATTTGGGCCAACGGTTTTAAATCTTCTCCGGCGTTGGGGCTGATGTAGAAAACAATTTTGTCATGGCCGTCAGCGTTAAAAGGGACTTTTTCAAAACGTACTTCAAATTTGACCTGAAGGATGCCGAGTTCTTTTAATTCGCTTTCAATGGTGATTTTTAAATCTTCAGCGGCTTTTTGGCGGGCTTTCGTCATTTTTTGGGCGATTTGGGTCAATTCTTTTTCTTGGGATTTGAGGGTTTCGCGGAGTTTTTGGTCATTGTGTTCAAAATTTTTAATAAGATCGAGTTTTTCTTTTGCTTCCGTGTAGAAATTTTGGGCCTCTTCTAAAGTGGGCCCGTATTTGCGTTTGATATCCGCGTAGGCATCACATTGGTCATGGATGCTCTGGGCGGTTTGCCCGTCAAAATTAAGGCCGGCGGCATAATCGTTTAATTGGCTTATCAGATCATTGGTTTGCTCCTGAATGGCGGATAATTGATCTAAAAGATTGGATGATTTTTCATCGATTTGGGTCAGGGATTTAAGAGGAGAGAAAGCCTTGCGCAATAAAGTGTTGGCCCCGGCTTCTTCATCATCCAGCAATCCCAGTAAATTTTGAATATGTTCATGCAGTTTTTCAGCATTGTTTAATTTGGTTTCTTCCTGGAGCAATTCGTTATATTTTTCTTCAGAAAGCGGCAGGGCTTCCAATTCTTTGACCTGATGGCTCAATAAATCCAAATCCCTTTGGCGGGTTTGGGCCAGGGCGTTTAAATGGTTGAGGTCTTTGCGGGTTTGTTCATAGGCAGCAAAGACCTTGGCGATATTCTTCCTTGGTGTTTTTGAAATTGACCAATTGATCCAGCATCACTAGATGCTGTTCTTCGGAAAGAAGCATTTGATGGTCATGGGGGCCGTGGAAATCAATGAGATGATTGCCTAAATTCTTTAATTGGCCGACAGTGACCGAAAGGCCGTTGATTTTGATTTTTCCTGATGCTGTAGCGCTATGAGTGCGCTGGATGATGATTTGATGGTCGTCCGTCGTTTAAAAATTCCTTGATAATTTCCAATTCACGTAATTTTTTATCTGTAATGTCAAAAACAGCTTCAATAAAACAAGGGTTTTGAGGATTACGGATAGAGGAAGTGTCAAGCCGTTCACCTAAGACCGAACGCAGGGCATCAATAAGGATGGATTTGCCGGCACCTGTTTCGCCGGTGAGGATATTAAATCCATTGGTAAATTCTATGGAAATTTCGTCGATAAGGCCGAAATTACGGATAGTCAATTGATTCAGCATGACGCAATCATAACTCAGGTTTGCCGAGCAAGCAATAGGGAATATTAATAGCTCAGGTTTGCCGAGCAAGCATAGATATTAATAGGTCAGGTTTGCCGAGCAAGCAATAGGGAATATTCTTAACAAATAAACCCGGATATTGCAATAACCGTTGATTAGCGACAAAACATGTTGTATAAATAGTCACTTATGAATCCTGTCCATATAATCAAAATTACCAAGGAATTGGACTTACGGGAAAGCCAAGTCAGCGCCACCGCGGGCCTGCTGGCAGAAGGTTCGACAGTCCCTTTCATTGCCCGTTATAGAAAGGAACTCACCGGAGCTTTGGATGAAGTGGCTATCACGGCCATCCGGGATCGGTTAGTGCAGTTACAGCAGTTGGATGAGCGCAGGGCTGCTGTCCTTGAATCCATTGAAAAACAAGGCAAGCTTGATCAAGGATTAAAAGAAAAAATTAATGGCGCTGAAACCCTGTCAGCTTTGGAAGACCTGTACCTGCCTTATAAGCCCAAACGCCGAACGCGCGCCACCATGGCCCGTGAAAAAGGCTTGGAGCCTTTGGCATTGCTCATCTTCGAGCAAAAGCCCGGGGTTGATCCCAAGACGGAGGCTGTTAAATATATCAATGTGGAAATGAAGGTGGCATCCGTCGATGAAGCCTTGGCCGGTGCCCGTGATATTATCGCGGAATTGATCAATGAAGATGCTAAGGCCAGGGCTGCTATCCGTCAGCTGTATTTGGAAAAGGGCCTTTTTGACTCCAAGGTCATTAAGGGCAAGGAGCAGGAAGGGGTCAAATTCAAAGATTATTATGATTGGCAGGAGCCCCTTAAAACGGCGCCGTCTCACAGGGTTTTGGCCATACGTCGGGGAGAAAAGGAAGGGTTTTTGATGCTGAGAATTGTTGTCCCCCAGGAAGATGCCTTGTTGGTTTTAAAGGAGATATTCCTCAAAAGCGACAAGTCTAACCTGTGTGTTTCTCAGGTCCAGATGGCCATGGAAGACAGTTTTAAACGGCTTTTGTCTTTGTCGATGGAGACTGAAATCCGTCTTCTGACCAAAGAGGCGGCGGATGATGAAGCGATTAAGGTTTTTGCGGGAAATTTACGCCAATTATTGATGGTCTCGCCGCTCGGGGAGAAGAAAGTGTTGGCCCTTGATCCGGGTTTTCGCACCGGCTGTAAGGTGGTGTGCCTGGATGGCCAGGGGAAATTATTACATCATACGGTCATTTACATCAGTCAATCGGGCAAGCAGAAAGAAGAAGCGGCCAAGACGATTAAAGATTTATGCCGGCTTTATCATATTGAATGCATTGCCATCGGTCATGGCACCGCCGGACGCGAGACCGAAAGTTTTATAAAGTCATTAAAACTTGAGAATATCCAGACGGTAATGGTCAATGAAAGCGGCGCCTCGATTTATTCTGCTTCGGAGGCGGCCCGAGAGGAATTTGCCGATTATGACGTTACGGTGCGCGGTTCGGTGTCCATCGGCCGCCGTCTCCAGGACCCTTTGGCCGAGTTGGTCAAGATTGATCCCAAAAGCATCGGGGTAGGCCAATACCAACATGATGTTGAGCAGTCAAAGCTAAAAAAAAGTTTGGATGATGTGGTCATCAGTTGCGTTAACCAGGTGGGGGTGGAAGTCAATTCTGCCAGTAAACAATTGCTCATGTATGTTTCCGGTCTGGGGCCTGCTTTGGCTGCGGCCATTGTGGAATATCGTAATGTGTATGGGGTGTTTGACTCTCGCGAAAAATTAAAAAAAGTTCCCAAGCTGGGGCCAAAAGCTTTTGAACAGGCAGGCGGATTCTTAAGAATCCGTAATGCCAAAAATCCTTTGGATTCTTCGGCTGTTCATCCGGAGAGTTATGGGGTAGTTGAAAGCATTGCCCGTGATTTAGGGGTGGCTGTGTCGGACTTGATAAAGGACGAGCAGTTACGTAAGAAAATAGATGTGCACAAATATGTGACTGTGTTTGTCGGCTTACCCACATTGATGGATATCAAAAATGAGCTGGCTAAACCCGGGCGGGACCCTCGTGCCAGCTTTGAATCCGTGCAGTTTAGAGAGGGTGTTGAGAAAATAGAAGATTTGGTGCCCGGCATGGAATTAAACGGGGTGGTGACAAACATCACTAATTTCGGGGCCTTTGTGGATGTGGGGGTGCATCAGGATGGGCTGGTGCATAAGAGCGCCATGTCAAATACCTATATTAAAAATCCGGCAGATTTTCTTAAAGTAGGGCAAAAAGTCAAGGTATGGGTCACGGAAATCGATGTTGCCCGCAAGCGTATCAATTTAACCATGCGGAAAAACTTTACCGGTGAAAATAAAAACCCTTCCAAGAAAACCAACCAACAGCCTAAAGCCCCGCCCCGCAAAGAACTGTACCGTTGGTAATTTTAATTAATTTTCTCAAATTAAGAATTAAATAATTCCTTTGGCCGGAGTTTAATATCTGCAACAAAAAAACTGATGTTTATTGTCCAATATAACGCTATAATACACAAAATCTGAAACCGTTAAAAAGTCAACACTATAAATGCGTATTGCCATAACCGGCGCCACCGGGATGATAGGAAGCAGGTTAGCGGCTTTTTTGTCGGCCCAAGGCCATCAGATTACGGTAATTACCCGTCGGATTTCTTATCAACAGTCCCAAACGGCGGTGATCGTCTGGGACCCGGCGCTAAATTATATAGAAAACGAACGGTTAGAAGGCCTCGATGTTGTTATCCATTTGGCAGGTAATAGTATCGGTGAATATTGGAGCCGGGGAATATAAGAAAAGTATTTTAGAAAGCAGGGTACAGTCAACAAGGCTTTTGTGTGAGAGTTTGTCAAGGGTGGTTTCTAAACCTAAGCTTTTGATTTGTGCCTCAGCTATCGGTTTTTACGGCAATCATCCGGGGCAGGAAGTATTGGATGAAAATAGCCCGTCGGGTAAAGGCTTTTTAGCGGACGTTTGCCGCCAATGGGAAGAAGCGACTTGTCTTGCCGCCCAAGCAGGTATTCGGGTTGTATGCATGAGACTAGGTGTTGTCCTTAGCAAAACCGGCGGGGCTTTAGGCAAAATGTGGATTCCTTTTCAATTAGGGATCGGCGGCGTTTTAGGGAACGGCCGGCAGATAATAAGCTGGGTGGCTTTAGATGAAATTCCTTATGTGGTTGACTATTTAATTAAAAACGATAAAATCGCAGGTGCCGTGAACGTTGTTTCCGGGCAGCCTGTCAGCAATGCCCGGTTTACTAAGATTTTAGGACAGGTGATCCATCGTCCGACGCTGTTGCCTGTCCCGGGCTTTGTCATACGTTTGCTGTTCGGGGAAATGGGGCAGAATTTGTTATTGGAAGGCGCCTATGTGGTCCCTCGCCGGCTGCAAGAGAGCAGTTATCAATTCCGTTTTGCTGATTTAAAGGATGCCCTGAAAAGGGCAATTGCTTGATATGTCTTATTTGGTTTTAGCGCGTAAATATCGGCCTCAAAGGTTTGAGGAATTAGTAGGGCAATCCCATATCACCGAACTTTTAAAAAAGTCGATTGAATCCGGCCGCATCGCGCATGCCTTTTTGTTTTGCGGGCCGCGCGGGATTGGCAAAACCTCCTGTGCCAGGATTTTGGCCAAGTCGCTTAACTGCCAGAAAGGCCTGACTTTAAATCCTTGCGGCGAGTGCTCCGCCTGCCTGGAAATCGCCAACGGTAACAGTTTTGACGTGATTGAGATTGACGGTGCTTCCAACCGCGGCATTGATGAGATCCGCACCCTTCGTGAGAATGTCAAATTTGCCCCTAGCTATGGACGTTATAAAATTTATATCATCGATGAAGTCCATATGCTTACCCCGGATGCTTTCAATGCTCTTTTAAAAACCCTGGAAGAACCTCCTGAGCATGTAAAATTTATTTTTGCCACTACCGAAGTTCAAAAGGTGCCTGCCACCATCCTTTCGCGTTGCCAGCGTTTTGATTTCAAGCGCATCCAGGTTGAGATCATCATGGCTAACCTTAAGAATATTTGTATTAAGGAAAATTTGAAAGCCAATGAAGAGGCCTTCTTTGCCATTGCCAAGGCCTCGCAGGGGAGCATGCGGGATGCCTTGAGTATTTTAGACCAATTAAGCGCCTTAAGCGATAAGGGCATTGATGTCGCTGATGTATTCTCTATGCTGGGAATGGTGGAAATCGAATTTCTATTTGACCTGACAGATGCATTGATTGCGCGCAGTTGTGTCAGGGCCTTGGATATTTTTAACCAGATCATTGAACGCGGCAAAGACATTAAGCAATTGGGCAAAGATTTAACCGAACATTTCAGGCATTTGATGATCGTTAAGGTAGGGGGGGTAAGTTTAAATGGCTTGATTGATTATCCGGCCGGAGTCAAACACCGTCTGGCCGCCCAAGCAGAAAAGATCACCATTGCGGGAATCCTTAAAGCCATTGAACTTTTAATCGAGGCCCAAGAGACTGCCAAGGTCATGGAGACCCTGCGCATGCCTTTAGAAGTGGCTTTTGCGAAATTGACGTATGGCGGAGCATCGGGTGTTATACCTTCTTCAATACCCCCAACAATTTCATCTGCGACCAGCGGTGCTAAGTCTGTTACAGTTCCTATAGCTGTCGCCCGTGCCCACGTTCAAGGAGCGGCCCCACAGGCGTCCAAAGTTATTATTAAGGCTCAATCATTGGAGGATATACAAACGCATTGGAATGCATTAACACATGAAGTCGCTTGCCGGAAAATGGCTTTAGCCACCTATTTACAGGAAGGTTCGCCTTGTGAATTTAAGGCCGGCCGGCTGGTGATTGGTTTTGCAAAAGAAAACACCTTTGCCAAAGACTGTTTGAACACCAAAGAAAATTTGAAGTTCATCGAAGAATTATTTTCGGAAAAGTTAGATGTCCCTATTTTTATAAGTTTTAAAATTGTAGAAAAATTGAACTCCGGTGTTAAACAGGAAGAGCCGGTGGTCAGGACCGCTTTGGAAATGTTTGGCGGCAAGGTCGTCAAAGAATGGCCTAATGCTCAGAAATAAAAATTTTTATGTACCCTAAACTAATAGAAAATTTGATAGATAGGCTGACAAAACTGCCAGGTATAGGCCGTCGCAGTGCCGAGCGGATCGTGTATTGGATGTTGGCCCAGGATACCCAGGAGGTTAAGGCTTTGGCGGACAGCATTCAGCAGTTAAAAGAGGGGTTGCGTTTTTGTAAACTATGTAACCATTTAAGCGAGCAGGAATTGTGTTTGATTTGCTCGGATCCCAACCGTGACCGGAAAACCATTTGTGTGGTTGAAAGCACTAAAGACCTGCTGGCTATCGAACGGACCGGAAGTTGGCGGGGGATTTATTATGTATTGTTGGGTAATATCAACCCGTCGGAAGGCCGTGGCCCGGATGATTTGAATTTACCTAAATTGATTGGCCGTATCAAGGATGAAGGCATTGTTGAAATTGTAATTGCGACTGACCCGGATGCGGAAGGGGAAATGACGGCATTATATTTGGCTAAAGAGTTAAAAAAATTAGGTGTGCGCATCAGCCGGATCGGGTTGGGCATCCCCGTCGGATCCGCGGTTGAATACGTTGATATTTCTACATTAACGATGTCAATGAACTCTCGTAGATTGGTTGACTTCTAGGGCATTTTAAGTATAATTAACGTGCTTTTATCCCGTTCTTTATATAGAAACATCTATTCCCCTGTAGCTCAGCTAGGTAGAGCAAGTGGCTGTTCGCGAGCGAAGCGAGCGTCAAGGACGGATTAAGTGACGTCGAATGTTTGACTTCGCTGCATGCAAGGGATGGTGACAGTGGTGAAGGACAGGCGTAAATACAAAGATCGCAAAGAGTATCTCATCAAAGCTGTCTATGCGCGTAGAAAGAAAGTGCGTGTTATGGCAGTCAGGTACAAAGGTGGGAGTTGTTCCCAATGCGGATACAATCGCTGTATTGACGCTTTAGAATTTCATCACATTGATCCGGCTCAAAAGGACTTTAACATCTCCAGTAAAGGGTATACTCGTAGCTGGGAAAGGGTTCAAGAAGAGCTGGATAAATGCATTATAATATGCGCCAATTGTCATCGTGAACTTCATGCAAAGTTAGCAGCCTCCCGCAGAAATGCCGGAGTGAAAAGCGGGCTAATTCAGGGAAACCCATTATTTTAGTGGGCAATCCTGAGCTAGCATCCTCGCCAAAATTTATGGCGGGGAGGGCAAGTGCAGAGACTTTACACCCGCCGCCCTTAAGGTAATAAACCGGGCGAAGAGAAAGTCCGACTCTTCAGGTAACTGAAGTCAGATCGTAACCACTGGGTCCGAGGTTCGAGCCCTCGCGGGGGAGTTTTCAATAAAAAAGACCATCTGATTTTTAGATGGTCTTTTTTATTGAATTCCTCATTGAGCGAGGGCTCGAAGTGAGCCCTGTTTATAAACTCCGACGAGTAGGAGGAGTTTATAGGGCGAGGGTCTGACCCGCAAGGAGTGCGCGATAGCGCACGACTGAAGGGCAACGAGCCCTCGCGGGGGAGTTTCCATGAATGCCGTCTGTAAGTCTATGTATTTCAATTGGTTATAGACGGCATTTTTTATTCCTCCGTCGACAAAATACGAACTAACCTCCTATAAATGACTAAAAAAATTTGCCAATATGATATAAATATGGCATACTTCCACTATACCCGAGAATTCTATTAAATCTCAAAAGGAAACATGTTCAAACGCCTTATTGTTATTGTTGTAATAATTAGTTTTATATTAAGCTATTACCAGCCTGTTTATGCTCAGGACTTTAACGTCAATGAACTTCCTGTGCCGGGCACAATGGTAGGAGAATCTGCACCTTTTACGCCGTTAGCTTTAAAAGGCATTGTTATCAATCTTCAAAAACCTTTAGAATTTCAGTTCATCGTTGATACCGGCAGCGACCCACAAGATACCGCATCAGTTAAAGATCAAGCCAATCAATTAGTAAAATACTTTTTGGCAGGCCTGACCATCCCCGAAGGGGATTTATGGGTCAATCTCTCTCCTTATGAAAAAAAACGCATGGTCCCTGAAGCTTTGGGACAAACAGATTTAGGCCGCGATTTATTGGCTCAAGACTATATCCTTAAGCAATTAACCGCATCACTTATCTATCCTGAAAAAGATTTAGGCAAAGAGTTTTGGAGCAGGGTATACGCTCGCGCTCAACAACAGTTTGGCACAACCAATATCCCAATAAACACTTTTAATAAGGTGTGGATCCTTCCTGACCAGGCGCAAGTCTATGAGAATATTAACGCCGCCTATGTCACCAAATCAACATTAAAGGTAATGTTGGATGAAGACTATACAGCTTTACAAAAGCACATACCCCTGCATAATGGCACAGACTCAATCGGTTCTCAAATAGTCCGTCAAATCATACTTCCTGAAATCAGCAAAGAGGTCAATCAAGGCCGTAATTTTGCACCATTACGTCAAATCTACCAAGCGCTAATCTTAGCTAAATGGTATAAGGAAAAAATTCAAAATGGTCTCTTAGATACCCTATACATCAATAAAAACATGATTGCCGGCATTAATGTCCGCGATCCCGGTGTTAAGGAACAAATTTATAACCGCTACCTTCAAGCGTACAAAAAAGGGGCATTTAACTACATTAAGGAAGATCCAACGCTGGAAGATCGAGTTGTGCCGAGGAAGTATTTTTCGGGTGGATTTAAATGGGTAGTGAAATTAAGACATGATGGAGTCCTGTCTGCGGTTAAGAAAATTGGTACACTTGTTTTATTGACAGTAGGGTTATTAGGGGCGAAGTCGAATTTAGCTTTAGCGCTAAGTAGTACATCATATCAAGGTACATCTGCTATTATAACCCAATCAGTTTTAAATCAAAATGGAACACATGCCCAAAATGATGCGGCGATGAATTCTGACCATGCGCCTGGAATAATGAAAGCTGGGGGAATGCCATTAACAGCATTAAAGGATCCGAAGATTCTGGATGTTTTTCAACAAATTGTTGAACGCAGATATGATGTCCGGATCCTTTCAGAAGTTTATCATCTGGGAACCATCCCGGATAAATTGACACACAATGGTAAGCAATATACGGTGTCAGAATACGCAAATCTGTTAGTTAATTTTCTTGTAGATCGTATTAATGAAGATCCATTTGAGGTATCAAAGGCATTTCGAGCAGAATTCCCTAACATGGCACGTCCTCCTGAACTTAACGCAATATTCGATGCTTATATGAAGATTAAAATGGACAAATTTGACATGGAAGTATTAAAAGATGGAGTTCCTGCAAGAAGTATTGTAGCCGATATAGGTGCTGGAAAAAACCGTTTAGGTCAGGCTATTCTTGAGTTTTCTGATGAGAAAAATTTAAGAATCAAAAAAGTCATTGGAACAGATTTAAATGACTGGCCAGATCGTGACAGTAATGTTGATCAGCGCCTTGCTTTTGTGACACAAGAATCCGGCACATATTTACCTTTACCATCGAATTCTTTGAATGCTGTTATTGTGAAATGGGTTTTGCATCATATGCCACCTGAAGATCAAGTAGCATTTTTGCGTAGTGTATGGCGTGTATTAAAGCCGGGTGGACGTTTAATTATATTTGATTCATTAGGTGCAGAGCAAAATCAAACAGATATTATGAGTGATTTTGAGAAAGAAATAAACAACTCTCAAACATGGCCTAAAGGGTCATTTTATAATGATAATTTAAAATTATCTAAGGACTATTTAGCGCTAAATCAAAAACAGCAATTGCAAGTTGATGCTTTGGAAGATTATTTTGGACATAATTTAATCATGGGCAGGGATGCTTTTATGCCACAATATTTTACATATCTTTCTGTTATGGAATTAAGGGGATTAATGACAAAACTTGGATTTGTGGAAAATGTGAAATTGAGGAGAGTTTTTGGTGCTGCTCCTATTATGCGTATGGGGCCACCTTCATTAAGGATAGTATTTAATAAACCTAAACAAACGCCCCTTCTTATTGGTGGAGGCGGGGGAGAAAATAAAGAGATGTTTCTTATTAAAGGGTTAAAAGAAAATGAACGTAAACCGCTAAGTCAAATTTTGGATGTACTCGTAAGACAGGATCGAAAGATGATAAAATTGCTTGAGACTAAGGAAAAGGTTGATGACTTGGTTCTAATAGGTAATGATCGGCTTGATACTCTTTCAGAGTCTCTTGAAGTCATGAATTTAGGTCTCGCGAAAAGAATTGTTGTATTGGGAGAATTCGGTAGAGCTACGATTCCCATGATCGAGAGGGCCGTATCATTGGGTTGGGATGTCAAGATTTCTCCTACGGTTACTGTTAATTCAACGAACTGGCCTTTATATAAAAAACAGATAACACCTAAAAATCAAAGAGATTTTATAAGAAATAGTGAAGCAGAAATTATCAAAGATTTGCTTATTCAAATGATCAAAAAGTTTCCATATATTTTCGTGAATCTTGATAAGAAATTAAAAGAAGAAGGAGATGGGTTTATTGTAACTGTTGGCGATCCTTATTCGAGAGACAAACGTCTTTTAGATAATGTTGAACCAAATTATTTTGGTCATTCTTCTGTAAGCACCAATCAAGTTTTTCTTAATTATAGACGGCTTTTGGATCAGGAGGAAGTTTTTAAGAATGATACGCCATTTAAAATTATGGTGATGAATACGCCTTTAAGACAATTACGCACTCAAGCATATTTAGAGAGTGATTTATCAGCAGAAAGGGCAAGACAAAAAGTTGAGATTATAGGACATACCGTATCCTATGATAACGTGCCGTCTTCAAAATCAACTGTCATTAAAGATGTTTTAGGAGAAATTTGGCGGTTGGTTATTTATTCAGAGTACGGTACAGGAGATTTAAATTTGAGAAGTGATGTTTTGCCTAAAGGCATTGATTCTCTAACTCCTGATTTTTGGAGGAATGTTTCTAAATTGATAGAATCTTTAGGCAGAGAAGATAGGAAGGATTTGGCTCGGGAGCTTGTTGAATTGGCTCGTAATTTTAATGGAGTTTCTTTGGATAAAATAATCCATAGTGAAAAACAAAATAAAGGTGTTGCTCAATTTGTCAAAATGATACTCAATGATTCTGCAATGATTAATAAAACACCTGTACCACTTACTCATTCGGTAGAAAACGGCGGTATCGACCTTAACCAAATCAACGTCAAACATACAGGCAAGACAATCAACGTCCAGTTCGATCCGGCCCAGCTTGATGAATTAGAACAGAGTAATTTTAAAGGCTTCATACCGGCAATTACCGGCTTCCGATATATCCAAAGTCCTTTTCCATTGTTGGGTGTAAATGTTGCTAAAGAGCCGGAAGGGGTGGCAAAAGCTTGATGCAAGAGGTAATCAAAGGGGTTTTATAGGTTTTTAGTTAAAAATGACCCATCGTTCACTGCTTTTAGCATTGGTCAGGCCCAATGTGACCTCATAGCAAAAGTTCGGATTTTGGGGGTGACCGGGGAGTTTTCAATAAAAAAGACCATCTGATTTTTAGATGGTCTTTTTTATTGAATTCCTCATTGAGCGAGGGCTCGAAGTGAGCCCTGTTTATAAACTCCGACGAGTAGGAGGAGTTTATAGGGCGAGGGTCTGACCCGCAAGGAGTGCGCGATAGCGCACGACTGAAGGGCAACGAGCCCTCGCGGGGGAGCTTGCTGTATACACTTAGACGTCTGACTGCGTGGTTAGTTGTCAGAATTTAAGCTATCAAATGGCCCTGATTTGGAAAGATTTTCTGATCAGGGCTATTTTTATTTGTCTGTAAAAAAATAAACCTACTAAAGGAGTATCGCCTTTGTTATACTACGTTTTTAGTAGAAATATGTCTTGATCACGAAAGGAGATAATGCCATGCCTGAAAACAAATGCCCAATGCATCAAACAACCGGCGCTGGCACCACGAACCGGGACTGGTGGCCGAACCAATTACGGCTTCATATCCTGCACCAGCATTCCTTCTTGTCCAATCCGATGGGGAAAGATTTCAATTACGCTAAAGAATTTAAGAGCCTCAACCTTAAGGCCGTGAAGAAGGATCTTTTGGCTTTGATGACCGACTCACAAGACTGGTGGCCGGCGGACTTTGGCCACTACGGACCTCTGTTTATTCGTATGGCATGGCATAGCGCCGGCACGTATCGCGTTTCTGATGGTCGTGGGGGTGGCGGTCGTGGCAACCAGCGCTTTGCACCCCTCAACAGTTGGCCCGACAACGTCAATCTTGACAAGGCGCGCAGGCTGCTTTGGCCGATCAAGAAGAAGTATGGCAAGAAAATCTCCTGGGCCGATCTTATGATTCTCGCAGGCAACGTCGCTTTGGAATCGATGGGATTCAAGACGTTCGGTTTCGGGGGCGGTCGTGAGGACATCTGGGAGCCGGAGGAAGACATCTACTGGGGCTCTGAGAAAAAGTGGCTGGAGGACAAACGCTATTCCGGTGACCGGGATCTCGAAAATCCGCTTGCTGCCGTGCAGATGGGGTTGATTTACGTCAATCCGGAAGGCCCCAACGGGAATCCGGATCCAATCGCGGCGGCCAAGGATATTCGCGAGACCTTCGCGCGCATGGCGATGAACGATGAAGAGACGGTTGCACTCATCGCAGGCGGCCATACCTTCGGCAAAACCCACGGTGCCGGTGATGCTAAAAATGTCGGGCCTGAGCCTGAAGCTGCCGGCATCGAGGAGCAAGGTCTTGGGCTGGAAGAGCAAATTTGGCACGGGCAAAGGCGGGGATACCATCACCAGCGGCCTGGAAGTCACCTGGACCACGACACCGACAAAGTGGAGCAACGACTTTTTTGAGAACCTGTTCGGCTACGAATGGGAACTGACGAAGAGCCCTGCCGGCGCGCAACAGTGGAAGCCTAAGGGTAGACGCAGGCGCTGGCACCGTACCGGCTGCACACGATCCCTCAAAGCGTATTGCGCCTTCCATGCTGACAACCGACCTTTCTTTGAGGTTCGATCCCGTCTACGAAAAGATTTCGCGGCGCTTCATGGAGAACCCGGATCAGTTCGCGGACGCGTTTGCCCGTGCCTGGTTTAAGCTGACGCACCGTGACATGGGCCCTCGCGCGCGCTATCTTGGCCCCGAGGTCCCTAAGGAAGAACTCATCTGGCAAGACCCCATCCCTAAGGTCAATCATAAATTGATCGACAAGAAGGACATTGCCGCCCTCAAGGCCAAGATCCTTGCTTCAGGGCTGTCCGTCTCCCAGCTGGTCTCGACCGCTTGGGCCTCGGCGTCTACCTTCCGTGGCTCTGATAAGCGTGGTGGTGCCAACGGTGCCCGTATACGTCTGGCGCCGCAGAAGGATTGGGAAGTCAACCAGCCGGATCAACTGGCAAAAGTGCTCGAAACTCTTGAGGGTATCCAGAAGAAATTCAACACGGCGGCAAGAAAGGCAAAAAAGTCTCTCTCGCTGACCTGATCGTGTTGGCGGGTTGTGCGGGCGTTGAGAAAGCGGCGAAGAATGCCGGTTATAAGGTGGTGGTTCCCTTTACACCGGGCCGCATGGACGCCTCACAGGAACAAACCGATGTGGAGTCCTTCGCCGTGCTTGAACCGAAAGCGGATGGTTTTCGTAACTACCAGAAGACTAAATATGCCGTATCAGCCGAAGATCTGTTGGTTGATAAAGCGCAATTGCTGACGCTGACCGCGCCAGAGATGACGGTCCTTGTTGGTGGTATGCGCGTCTTGAATACCAATTTCGGTCAAACCCGGCACGGTGTCTTTACCAAGAAGCCAGAGTCGCTTACCAACGATTTCTTCGTGAACCTGCTCGATATGGGTACGATTTGGAAGGCGACCTCGGAAGATGGAGACCTGTTTGAGGGGAGTGATCGCAAGACGGGTAAAGTGAAGTGGACCGGCACCCGTGTCGATTTGATCTTCGGCTCAAACTCCCAGCTCAGGGCCCTGGCTGAAGTCTACGGCAGTGCGGATGCGCAGGAGCGGTTCGTCCATGACTTTGTGGCAGCTTGGGCCAAGGTCATGAATCTGGATCGTTTTGATCTCGCATAGTTTTGGCAAAATGTAGTAGGTGTTTTTAATAAAGGCCGTCAGGGCAGTCTCTGGCGGCCTTTATTCTGCAGGGTGTTTAGTTTAAAGTAATCCAACGTTCACCGTTTTTAGCGTTGGTCATTCCCAAAATGACCTCATAGAGAAAGTTCGGATTTTGGGGGTGACCGGGGAGTTAATTTTCCATAACCCTCTGTAATTTAATAAATTGCAGAGGGTTTATAT